>NZ_CP101823.1:0-2400000 GCF_024498175.1 Haloplanus salinarum | reverse complement strand
CGGGCCGAACCACGCGAAGGCGATCAACGCCCGGACCGGCGAGACGCTGTGGAGTTACACGTACGCCAACCCGCAGGGGCTGCTTCTCTGCTGTGACGCGAACAACCGCGGGTTCGCCGTCCACGGCGACAAGGTGTTCATGACCACCCTCGACTCCGGGATCGTGGCGCTCGACCGCTACACCGGCGAAGAGGCGTGGTACACCTCGACCGGCGACCACGAGATCGGGTACTCCGCGACGTGGGCGCCCATCGTCTACGACGGTCAGGTCATCACCGGCTCGGCCGGCGGCGAGTACGGCGTCAGCGGCTTCGTCGCGGCCCTCGACCCCGAGAGCGGCGACGAGATGTGGCGCACGAATACGACGCCCGCCGAGGAGTGGGCCGGCGACTCCCACGAACACGGCGCCGGCACCGTCTGGATGACGCCGACGCTCGATCCCGACACCGGGATGCTCCACGCGCCGGTGGGCAACCCCGGTCCGGACTTCGACGGTACGGTCCGTCCCGGTCCGAACCGCTACACCATCGGCACCCTGACCCTGGACGCCACCGACGGCTCCGTCCAGTGGCACTACGGCGAGTCCCCCCACGACGTCTGGGACTACGACTCCTCGGCGACCAAGATCCGTGTCAACGACATGGAGATGGGCGACGGCGAGACGCGCGACGTCGTCCTCAGCCCCGGCAAGACCGCCTGGGTCTACACCATGGACGCCGAGAACGGGCAGCTCCTCGAGCGGTCCCAGGAGACGACCCAGCACATCAACATGTGGAAGATGGTCCCGCACGCCGACGAGGACCGGCGGGTCGCCTTCGTGCCGGGCGCACACGGTGGCAACGACTGGCAGCCGCCGTCGTACAACCCCGAGACTGGGCTGATGTACATGAACCAGAACAACTCTCCCCACGAGATCTTCTGGAAAGAGGCCCAGTACGAGGCGGGGCAGACCTACTGGGGCGGCGGCCTCAACGACTGGCCCGACGTCGACGAGCCGGACGACTGGAACGGCAACCTGAGCGCCGTCGTCGCCGTCGATCCGGCGACCGGCGAGCGCGTCTGGCGTGACTGGATCTCCTCGGACACCACGAGCGACTACCTCTGGGGTGGCTCCATCACGACCGCGACCGGCCTGACGTTCACCGGCACCCAGAACGGCAACATCATCGCCTACGACGGCGAGAACGGCGACCGGCTCTGGCAGTTCCAACTCGGCGCGCCGATCTGCTCGTCGCTGTCCAGCTGGTACGACCCCGGCGAGGGCAAGCAGTACGTCGCGGTCCAGGTCGGCGGCTCCGGCTGGCTCCACGGCGGTCGCCGTGGCTCCACCGTCGCCGTCTTCGGCCTCAGCGAGTAGCGACACCGACCGACTTCTCCGTTTTTTCACGGCCTGAGGCGCCGGATTTAGCTACTGTGAACCTGAAACTCACGGTTAATATCCCGTAATTTTATTTGATGTGGGATACACGGGACGGATATGGCGACGCGAAGAACGTTCCTGATCGGCGCTGCAGCAACGACGGCGGGATTAGCCGGTGCCGTGGGTTCGGCAACGGCTCAGTCAGAGACCTTCGAACTCGAACTGACCCAGGAAGGGTTCGTCGGCCGTGCTCCCTCCGGCATCGAGGGCGAGGCCAACCCGACGCTGGAAGTGGAGGCGGGCCAGAACTACGCCATCCAGTGGACGAACAGCTACAACCCCGAGAGCGAGGGGCTGCCCGCGCGACACAACCTCGTGGTCACGACCTCCGACGGCGTCGTGCGCCGGGGCGAGTACGTGTTCGAGACGGGACAGAGCCGAACGATCCAGTTCCAGGCCCGATCCAACCTCGCGGAGTACTTCTGTGAGGAACACATGGGCGAGGGCGGCGAGTTCGACGTCGCCGGCGGTGGCGACATGGACGGCGGCGACGGCGGTAGCGACGGCGGCGACGGCGGCGATATGGACGGCGGTGACGGCGGTAGCGACGGTGGAGACGGCGGCGACATGGACGGCGGCGACGGCGGCGACGGTGGAGACGGTGGCGACGGTGGAGACGGCGGCGACGGTGGAGACGGCGGTGACGGCGAAGAAACCTCCGGCGGCGGCCCCGGCTTCGGCGTCGGTGCGGCCCTGACCGCCATCGGCGCGGGCGCGTACGGCGCACTCCGGCGCAGTAGCGACGAGTAGTCGACTTCGCACGTAGCTTTTTTCGAGACGTACCGCCAACGGGGAGTGATGAGTATTCGCTCGGTCGGAGACCGGCTACGCCGTCCGGAGTATACGGGTGAGAACCGGTGTCTCCCGTGTACCGTCGTGAACGTGTGTCTCACGGTCGTGGCCGCCGCGGCCGCGACCGTTCCGCTCGGTCCGCCCGCCGGCCTCGCCGTTCTCCTCGTCGGCCTCGGGGCCGTCTACTTCCGGGGATACCTCGTCCCCGGCACGCCCACGCTGACGATGCGCTATTTCCCGCCGTGGCTGCTCGAACTGTTCGGGAAGGAGCTCGAACTCCGCGAGACGCTCGTGCCAGTCGAGGGCGTGGCCGTCCGCGCGACGGCCGAGGGCGGGCGCCTGATCGACTCCTTCGCCGACGCGTGGGACGACCGGATCGAGCGGATGCGCGACGCGGGCGTCTCGGACGATGACGTGGCGACGGTGCTCGGCGTCGAGACGGCATCGAGCGTGTCGGGCGACGTGGCCTACGTCGTCGACGGCGGCCTCAGACGGTGGCTCTCGGAGTCGGCGCTCCTCGCCGACGCCGCGGCCGCGGCCGTCCTCGACGCGCGTGGCGGCGAGGCGTGGGAGGCCCTCTCCCCCGACGAACGGGTCGCGACGCTCCGTGACCTCCGGAAGCTTCTGACCTACTGTCCGCGCTGTGGCGGTGACCTCGACGAGGAGGAGACCGAGACGGTCGAAACCTGCTGTACGGAGTCCGAACGGGTCCTGATGGCGACCTGCCTGGACTGTGACGTCCGGCTGATCGAGGACCTCGGGGAGCGTTAGTCGTCGGCCGGCGCGTCGGACGCGTCCGGTTCGACGGTGACTTCGATCTCCGCGGCAGCGGCCTTGTACTCGGGAATCTTCGCGCGCTCGTCGAGCACGTCGTTGGTGAGGCGGTTGCCCGCCGCGTCGGCGAAGTGGGGCGTGGTCCAGACCGTGCCCTCCTTGATGTCGTCGGTGACGCGGGCCTCGACTTCGATCTCGCCGCGCCGGGATTTGAGCGTCACGTAGTCGCCGTCCTCGATCCCGTACTCCTCGGCGTCGTTCGGGTGGACGTCGACGAAGTTCTCCGGTTCGACGCGGTTGAGCGTGTCGGACCGACGGCTCATCGTCCCCGTGTTGTAATGTTCGATGATCCGGCCGGTGGTGAGGATCAGCGGGTACTCCTCGTCGGGCACCTCCTTGGGCGGCTGGTGGCGGACGCCCTCGATCCGTCCGCGCCCGCTCTCGGTCGTGAAGCCGTCCCCGTAGAGGTAGTCGTCACCTTCGTCGCCGGGTTCGTAGCAGGGCCAGTGGATGCCCTCCTCGCCCAGGCGGTCGTAGGTCATCCCGTGGAAGATGGGCGCGACCTGACGGAGTTCCTCGAACACTTCCTCGGGCCCCTCGAACTCGAAGGAGCCGTCGCCGAACAGGCGGTTGCCCACGTCACACAGGATCTCGAGGTCGTCTTTCGTGTTCGGGTGGACCTTGTCGACGCCGCGCATCCGCTGGGTACGGCGGTCCGTGTTGACGACGGTGCCGTCGCGCTCCGCCCACGAGGTGGCGGGCAGGATCACGTCGGCGTACTCGGCGGTTTCGGTCTTGTAGATGTCCTGGACCACCATGAAGTCGAGTTCCTCTAAGCGCTTCTCGACCTCGTTGGTGTCGGGTTCGCTCATCACGGGGTTCTCGCCCATGATGTAGAGCCCCTGGATCGTGTTGCCGATCTCGTGGGACACCTCGACGTTCGTCAGCCCGGGTTCGGACGGGATCTCGAAGTCCCAGACCTCCTCGACGTCCGCGCGGACCTCGGGGTCGGACACGTCCCGGTAGCCGGGCAGGACGTTCGGCATCGCGCCCACGTCGGAGGCGCCCTGGACGTTGTTCTGTCCGCGGAGCGGGTTGACGCCCGTGCCGGGGCGGCCGAGGTTGCCGGTGACCAGCGCGAGGTTGATCTCGTTTTGGACGTTGTCGACGCCACAGGTGTGCTGGCTCATCCCCATGCCGGTGAAGATGGCCGCGTTGTTCGCCATCGCGTACTTCTCGGCGGCGCGTTCGATATCCTCCAGGGGGACGCCACACTCCTCGGCGGCCGCTTCCTTGTCGAAGTCCTCGAGGGTCTCCTTCAGATCCTCGAAGCCCTCCGTGCGCTCGGCGACGAACTCCTCGTCGACCCAGTCGTTCTCCAGGACCGTCTTGAGGACGACGTTGAGCAGCGGGATGTCCGTGCCCGGCTCCAGCTGGAGGTGCATGTGGCGGTCGGTCTCGGTGATCTCGAACGACCGCGTCGTCTTGTTGGCGTGGGGGTCGACCTGGATGACGGTCGCGCCCTCCAGCACTGCCTGCCGGAAGTACTGGCTGTTGGCGATGGGGTGCTGTTCGCCGGGGTTGGCACCCTGGATCCAGAACACGTCGGCCGCCTCCTCCAGGTCGGCCATGCTGTTCGTCATCGCGCCCTCGCCGAGGCTGTTCTTGAGCGCGTACACCGTCGAGGAGTGACACATCCGCGTACACGTGTCGACGCTGTTGGTGCCGTAGCGCCGGGCGAGCTTCTGGATGAGGTAGTTCTCCTCGTTCATGGCCTTCGAACAGCCGTAGAAGCCCATCGCCTGCGGGCTGTAGTCGTCGCGGATGCGCTCCATGTTCTCGACGACTAGGTCGTAGGCCTCCTCCCACGTGGCCTCGTGGAACTCGCCGTCGTCGCCCCGGATCAGCGGATCCGTCAGCCGATCCTCGTGGTTGACCGACTGGGTGGCCGCGCCACCCTTGATACAGATACTTCCCTCGTTGACGGGGGCGTCGCCCCACGGACGAAACGTCACTTCGCCGTCGTCGTCCTGTGCGATCTGGATCCCGCATCCCACTCCGCAGTACGGACAGATCGTCTTGGTCGGCCCGTCCGATTCGCCGCTTGATTCGGATGACATCGTACGTAAAAATCCGGACGGTCGAACATCAATGTTGTCATCCAGTACCGTGCAAACGTCGCTCAAGCGGCGGTTCGCGTCGGCACGCGCGGATATCTTGGCAAACGGAAACGTTCACCCGTTCGGAGGCGTACGATACCGTATGAGCGACCACGACGCCGCTGACGCCGACGACGCCCTCACCGCGGCGACGGTCGACGACCTGACGGCGGCCTACGAGCGGGAGGAACCGTTCAACCTGGTCGAACGCGAACACGTCGAGACCCTGCCGGCGACGTTGGCGGACGGCGATTTCGGGCGGCGCGACGCCGAATGGGTCGTCCAGTGGTACTACCGGCGCCGCGCCATCCCCGACGCCGACCGGCGGGCCGCCGAGGAGCGATTCCTCGACAACGACTACGAGGCGATGGTCGAGGCCATCACCGACGCGGCCGCGGCGGCTGACCGCGAGCGAAAGCTGGATCGGTTGACGTCGTTAACCGGTGTCGACGTCGCCGTCGCCTCGGCGTTCCTCGCGTTCCTCCATCCGGAGGCGTACGTCGCCGTCGGCGACCGGGAGTGGGAAGCGCTCTACGACGTGCGGGAACTCCCGGACTCCCCGCCGCCGTCGTTCGCGCCCGCGGACTACTGGCGGTATCTCGACGCGGTGACGGGGGTGGCCGACCGGGTCGACCGCGACCCGTGGACGGTGTACCGCGCCCTCTGGCGTCTCGGTGCCTGATCGCCCCTCACCGACCGATCCGCTCGGCGTAGTCGGCGATCACCGGGTCCGCGTCGTCGACGAACTCGTTCGTCCACGCCGCCGCGGGGTCGACCGACGATTCGAGCAGGTCGGTCTCTGCCAGCATCTCGGCCAGGTTCTCCCAGCGCCGTTCGTCGAAGTGTCCCCAGCCCGCCTCGCGGACGAACTCGGTGAACTGCAGATCCTCGGCGGAGGCCAGGAACTTCATGTGCTCGACCTCGCGGTTGTGCTCTAGCTGTGCGTTCCGATCGATCAGGGCCTCGACGGCCCGTTCGGGGTCGTTCGTCGCCGCCTCCCAGCCCCGCGCGGTCGCCCGGAGGAACGACCGCACCGTCTCGGGGTTCGACTCGGCGAACTCGGGGTTGGCGACGACCGTCATGCCGTAGACGTCGAGGTAGTCGCCGATGAGGAGTTCGTCGGCCGTCCGGTCGTACTCGCGTTCGAGTTCCCTGCCGTTGGTGACCACGCCCACCGCGGCGTCGACGTCGCCGTCGAGCAGCTGGTGTTCGACGCGGTGGTGGGTGTGTTTCTGGACGTCGTGGACCCCGACGTCGTCCCGGATCCCCCGGTCCTCGAGCAACTGGAGCGTCAGGATGCGGGTTTTCGTCGCCGAGGGCGCGACCGTCCGTCCCCGGAGCTGTTCGGGTTCGGTGAAGGGTTCGCCGAAGGTGTCCCGGAGGCTGTATATCGTCGCGGGAGTCTTCTGGCTCACGGCGGCGACAGCTAGCGGATCGAGCCCCTGGCTTCGCACCGAGAGGACGGCGCTCCCGCCGGCGAGGCCCAGATCGCTCCGCCCCTTGGCGGTCTGTTCGGCGGCGAACGGCGAGCCGTGCCCCTCGACGAACTCCACGTCGAGCCCCTCGTCCGCGAAGAAGCCCTCACGGCGCGCGAGGAAGTACGGTGCCTGAAAGCCGTTCGGTTCCCAGTTCAGCTGGAAGGTGACTGTCTCGGTCATGGATCGGTCTCGAAGGTTCCTTCGGGGATCTCCTCGACGCCGAGCGCGTCCGCACCCGCGACGGCCTTGAGGTGGTCGAACAGCCGATACATCCCCTCGACGCTCTCCTCGTCCCAGTCGCGGACGACCATGTCGCGCCAGCCGTCACGCACCGCACGCATCACGTCGGGGTCGTCGTAGGTCATCAGCTTCGTGCTGATCTCCTCCCAGATCTCGTCGTTCTCGACGAGTTTGTCGACCGCGTCCCGGTAGGCGTCCGCGAACGCCCGCACGGTCCCGCGTTGCTCGTCGAGGTAGTCACCGCTCGTGAGGAAGGCGGCGATGGGAAGTTTGTTCTCCGTCTCCGAGAGGCGCTGGACCAGCTCCGAGACGGGCAGGACGTTCTCGAACGGTCCCGTTTCGGTGATCTCCGGGACGATCTGCCAGAACTGGAACCCGGCGTCGACCTCGCCCTCGCGGATCATCCGCGTCAGTTCGACCTTCGAGCCGGCCTCGACGGGCGTAGCCGTCTCGTCCGGGTCGAAGTCGTGGAACTCGCGGCAGGCCGCCCGCGTCAGGATCCAGTTCTTGTCGAGGCGACGAACGACGCCGATCCGGTGGCCCGACAGGTCCGTCAGCCCCTCGATGTCGGAGTCCTCGGGGGCGACCAGCCCCCCCACGGTCCGGCCGTAGGGGTGGAAGGCGACGATGTCGGCGCCCGCCGCCCGCTCCCGGGCGATCGAGATGTAGTCGATGTCGATGAGGTCGGCGTGCCCCTCCTGTAGCTGGGCCTCGACCGTCTCGATGCCGTCCTCCAAGGCGTCGGAGACGAGTTCGACGTCGAGGTGGAAGCCGTGGTCGCGGTCGAAGCCGAACCGCTTGATCGTATACAGCAGGTAGCGCGGACTGCCGTTGTGTTCGAACCGGGCGCGCATCGTCGGTAGATCCCCCGGATCGTCGTGGTACTCGTCGAGGGCGGCCTGCTGTGTGTCGACGTGGCTCCGGGTCATCGTCGACCCGCGGGCGGTGCGGTCCGTGGCGACTCGTCGTCGGGACGTCCGACGCCGGGACGTGTCGGTTCACGGCGGCGTGGCACGCGCGTCTGGTGGATCGGCATACCCGCAAGTACGACCGTATCCTGATAAAATTTCCTCGGAAAGGTTTATGAGTTCCACCGACGGCCCGGGGCGGACCCACACCGTCTATTGTACGTCCGTACCGGTGGGTCGCCGGACCGTCCTGGCGACCCACCTACACAGTTACGATAATCCGTCTCAGGGGTCGGGCTCGAAGGTACCCGCGGGGATCGCCTCGACGCCGAGCGCCTCGGATCCCGCGACGGCCTCCAGGTGATCGAACAGCCGGCACATCCCCTCGACGGTCCCTTCGTCCCAGTCGCGGACGACCATCCCCCGCCAACCGTCGCGGACCGCCCGGACGACCGCGGGATCGTCGTCGGCCATCAGTCGGTCGCCGATCTCGACCCAGAGGCCGTCGTCCGCGACGAGGCGGTCGACGGCGTCGCGGGAGGCCGCGGCGAACGCCCGTACCGTCTCCCGCCGTTCGTCCAGGTACGACTCGCCGGTGACGAAGGTCGCGACCGGGAGTTTCCGCTCGGTTCCGGAGAGCCGCTGGACTAGGGCCGACACGGACTGGACCTCGGTGTACGGTCCCGTGCGGGTGAGTTCGGGCACGAGCGGCCAGAACTGGAACCCGGCGTCGACCTCGCCCTCGCGGATCATCCGCGTCAGCCCGTCCCGCGATCCGGCCTCGACGAGCGTGGTCGTCTCGTCGGGGTCGAAGCCGTGGAACTCGCGGCAGGCCGCCCGCGTCAGGATCCAGTTCTTGTCCAGCCGCCGGGTGACGCCGATCCGGTGGCCCGACAGGTCCTCGATCCCCCCGAGGTCGGTGTCCTCGGGGGCGACCAGGCCGCCCACGGTCCGGCCGTAGGGGTGGACGGCGACGACGTTCGCGCCCGCCGCCCGCTCCCGTGCCACCGAGATGAAGTCGGTGTCGACCAGGTCGGTCCCGCCCCCGTCCAACCGCTCCCGGATCGTCTCCATCCCGCTTTCGAGGTCGTCCGAGACGAGTTCGACGTCGAGGTGGAAGCCGTAGTCACGGTCGAGGCCGAACCGCTTGATCGTATAGAGGAGATACCGAGGGCTGCCGTTGTGTTCGAACCGGGCACGCATCGTCGGCAGGTCCCCGGGGTCGTCGCCGTGTTCGTCGAACGCCGCCCGCTGGACGTCGATGTGACGGCGGCTCACCGTACCGGGGAGACGATGGCGTCGATGTCGGCGTCGTCGTCGATCAACTGCCGTTGCTTCATCCACGACAGGTGGTAGTCCAGATCCTCGCGGTCGGCGAGTTCCGGCACCTCGTACTCCGGCACCTCGATCGACTCGCGGACGGCCTCGGTATCCACGTCCTCGAAGAGGTCCGGGGCCACCTCGCTGTCCTTCCAGAGCATGTCGAGGTACCGGTCGCGGTAGGCCGACGGGTCGGCGTTGATGGTCTCGACCGCCCGCCGGTAGGCGGCCATGAAGGCGTCGAGGGTCTCGCCTTCCAGGCCGTCTGCGCCGACGACGCCCATGTGGTTCTCGAACTCCAGGACCTTCTCGAAGCCGAGGTGTTCGGCGAGGGTAATGTGGGGATCGAGCAGGGTGACGGCCTCGACGTCGCCGTCGCGGAGCGCGCGCAGGCGGTCGGTCGGCATCCCGTGGCCCTCGATCACCACCTCGTCCTCGTCCATGTGTTCCTCGAGCGCCCGGATCGCGGTGTACTCCTGCCCCGTCCGGCGATTGACGCCGACGGGCGTGTTCGCCAGGTCGGCGGGCGCTTCGATGTCGGAGTCGGGGCGCACGAACACGGCGTAGGGCTGGTCGGCGAAGGTCCCTTTGGCGACGATTCGTCCGTCGTCGAACTCCCAGGTCCGCTTGAGGCTCTCCCACTTACAGATGGGGTAGAGGTCGACGTCGTTGTCGCCGGTCAGCGTCTCCTCGGCCGGGATATACTTGTTCGTCACGCAGGTCCGGTCCCGTTCGATCAACTCGACGTCCAGTCCTTCCTCGGCGAAGTAGCCGCGGTCGGCCGCGACGCGCTGTGGCAGCATGAACGAGAACGGGAGGTGGAACACTCTGATCGTGTCGTCGCCTGGCATACCCGCACGGTACGACCGTACCCATATAAAAGTTCCTCAGGAACCTTTATTACTAACCGATCATATCCCCGTGATAGGAATCAATGAGGCGCATCAGCGACGAGACGGCCGACGGCGACGAGGTCGCCGACGGCGTGTACCTCGCGGACCTCGCGTCGGGGGAGCGCGCGTCGATGAAACACTGGCGGGTCGAACCGGGCGCGACGCTTCCCGTGCATCGACACGACAACGAACAGATCGGCTACATGATTCGGGGGACACTCACGGCGATCACCGAGGACGAGGAGGTGACGCTCCGCCCGGGCGACTCGTATCTCTTCACCAGCGACGAACTCCACGGCGCCGAAAACCGGGGCGACGAACCCGCGGTCGGTATCGGCGTCCTCTCGCCGCCCCGCTCGGAGCCCGACTGGAAGCAGTCCTGATCGGCCGTCAGGCCGTTCGGTCGATCCCGACCCGTCCGTCGCCCGCGTCGAGCGTGAACCCCGCCGCCCGGAGCCACGCCGCCGCCTCGCCGTCGCCGTGGAGCAACACCTCCACCAGGTCCGCCGGTTCGTCGACGTCCGTCGCCAGCCGCATCGAGTCGACGACCCGGGTCGTGGCGCCCACGTCCCGCGCGGCGGTCAGGTGATCGCGCACGGAGACGCCGTGGAAGTCGACCCGGAAGTCGGGGTGGGAGACGACGAGCCCGTTCGTTCCGCCGCCGCGCCCGGGAGCCACGGCCACGTCGGCGTCGCGGCCCGCGTCGACCAGCGACCCCACCGCCGCCGGCGTCACCAGACCGAGGTCGGCGACGAGGACCCCGACCGGCAGGCTCTCGCCGAGTCGGGCGTTCACCGCCGCCGAGAGCGGACGCTCGTCGACCGCGACCGGGACGTCGCCCTCGTCGAGCGCCCGCGTCGCGACGACCGTCGGGTCGTGGCCGGCGGTGCGGAGCGCGTCGAGGACGTCGCGGAGCATCGCCCGCGCGAAGGCCGCCCGTTCGTCGGCGTCGAGCACCGGGTCCAGTCGCGTCTTGGGCCGGGTCGCCTCGAACGGAACGAGAAACCGCATTCAGCCGAGCGGGTCCTCGGGACCCTGCTGGGAGCGCCAGTAGACGACGCCCCCGACCAGCAGACCGAGGACGAGCAGTCCCGCGACGGCGTAGATGATCAACTGCCGAGTCTGCCGGGACTGCTGGGCCTGGTTCGCCTGCTCTGTCGCCCGGTTTGCGAGGTTGGTCGCCACGTCGAAGCTGCCGTCCTCGTAGGCGGCGACGGCGTCCTCGTAGTTGGCCTGGGCGTCCGAGGGGGTGGCGCCGTTCGACCGCGCCGTTTCGATGGCGGCCCCCGCCTCGTCGATGGCCTCCCGGGCCGCGGCGCTCCGCTCGGTGTAGTGATGAGTCGTCCAGCTATCGACCGTGTTGCTGGCGCCGCCCTGCTGGCCGCGGGTCACCTCCATCAGCTGGAACTCCTGGGCCGGGTCGTAGCTGTACGAAGCCACCTCGGGGACCGTGCCGGTGACACGCACCTCGACTTCGGCCGTACCGGTCTCCGCGGCGATGTCGACCCCGGCGAACGACTGGCCGGTGGGTTCGACGAGGTCGACCTGCGAGCCGGTCTGATCGTAGAACACGACCGTCCACGAGACGTCGGTCAGTTCGGTCGACCCCGACAGCTGCCACCGTTCGCTCTCCGGGTTCTGGTACAGTTCGTCGAGCGTGACGGTCGCCGAGACCTGCGTACCGACCTGTGCCTCCTCGGGGACGTCCTCGCCAGTGACGGACACTGCCGCCGCCGGAACGGTCGCGGCGAGCAGAACGACGAGTGTGGCGAGGACGACCCTAGAAGAGCGATTCGAGTTCGTCCTCGTCATCTTCGACTAGATTCTGGAGATTGGCTTCGCTCTCTTCGCGGATTTCGCTGATGTTGTCCTGTGCCTCGATGGCGACCTGCTGGAGCTCCTTGATGCGGGGGACGTTCGTGACCCCGGACAGCAGGATGGCCGAGGCGACGAAGTCGCTGTCGTTGACGGGGTAGTCGCCGCCGCGGACCTCCATGCTCCCGGTCTGCTCTTCGAGCCACTTCCGCCCGCGTTCGATGCCTTTCCGGTTGAGGTACGCCGAGGGCCCGGCCATCACGAGGAGGGCACGCTCCGTCCCGTCGATCTCACAGGGGAGGGTCAGGCGGCCGAGCGCCGCCTTGCGGACGAGGCTCGTGATGCGGTTGGTTGTGTTCGCCGAGTCGAGTTGGTCCTCGATCGATTCGTCGTTGCCGGTGAGTTTCGAGAGGAGTCCGCCCGAGTTCCCCTTGCGCTCGACCGTCTCCGAGGCGTAGCCGACGGTCGAGACGCCGCCGCCCGAGAGGGTGTTGATGATCTCGGAACTGTCGACGACGGACTCCGCGACCTCCTGGCCTTGCTTGACCTCGCCCGCGCCGAACAGGATGCCGAACCGGCGGACGATCTCGTCGTTGATCTCGTCGTAGCCGCTCTGGACGGACTCGCCCGTCTTCCGCCAGGCGTCGTTGTCGAACACGAGCAGGTTGTCGACCTCGTTGACGAGCGTCTGGAAGGAGCGGGCGGCGTTGAGCGTGTAGATCCCCCCTTCGTCGCTCCCGGGGAGGATACCGAGACCGTAGACGGGTTCCGTGTAGATGCGCTTGAGGTGTTTCGCGAGGACCGGCGCGCCACCACTCCCGGTGCCGCCCCCGAGACCGGCGACGACGAGAAAGGCGTCGACCTCGTGGACCGGGATGCCGTCGATGGCCCCCTGTACCTCGCCGATGTCCTCCTCGGCGATCTCCGCGCCGAGTTCGTTGTCCGCGCCCACGCCGTGTCCCTTCACGCGGGACTGGCCGATGAGCACGCGCTGGTCCTGGGGAATGTGTTCGAGCCCCATCAGGTCGGCCTTGGCCGTGTTGACCGCGACCGCCGCCCGGACGATCTCGCTCCCCGTCCGCTGATCGTACTCGAGGAACTTATCGACGATCTTGCCGCCGGCCTGCCCGAAACCGATCATGGCCAGTTTCATCGTTTCAGACCCCTCTTCATTGGGAATAACGCAGGTGTATTGCGGACATAAACCTTGTGGGCGAGCGGTCCGTCACCCGACGGTTCGACGCGTCGGATCGCCAGACAGCGGCGGTGTCCTCGGCGACCGGCCGCCGTCCGACGTGCGTCTGCCGTCCGTCAGCGATCCGCGAGGTAGTCCCCGAGGGTCCGCAGGTCGCTCTCGCTCACGTCGAACGCCTCCACGTCGTTGTGATCGGTCGTGTTGTCGAACTGGAGCGAGCGGTACTGGTCGGCGCCCATCGGCGCGCCGGGGAGCGATCCGAGCACCGACAGGCCGATCTTGGCCAGGCCCATCGGGACGGGGATCACCGTCGCGGATCGGCCTTCGCTCCCGTGGACAGTCCGCGCGACCTCGGCGAGCGTGAGTCGCTCCGGACCGCCGATCTCGTAGATGCCGCCGTCGTAGGCTTCGTCCTCGAGCCCGTCCGCGAGGATGGGCGCGAGGTCACCGATCCAGACGGGCTGGAAACGCGTCTTCCCGCCGCCCGGCAGGGGGGTGAAATACGGCGGGGCGAGCTTCTTCGTGAAGGGGACGAACTCACCGCCGTCACCGAAGATCACCGACGGCCGGAAGATGACGTAGCGCAGCGACGACGACTTGACGATCTCCTCCGCGGCGCCCTTGGCACGGATGTACGCCGTCGCGCCGTTCGGGTCCGCGCCGAGCGCGCTCATCTGTAGGATCTTCTCGACGCCCGTCTCCTCGGCCGCGCGCACGACGTTCTCGGTCCCCTGGCGATGGACGCGGTCGTGCATCTCGTCGCCCCCGGAGGGCTTGAACAGCGGCGAGAGCGCGACCAGATTGACGACCGCGTCCATCCCCTCCATGGGTTCGACCAGCGAATCGTACGCGGTGACGTCCCCCATCGCCTTCTCGACGCCGCCGGGCAACTCGCCCTCGCTCGGCCGTCGCGCGAGCGCCGTCACTGAGTGGCCCCGCGATTTCAACTCGCGACACAGGTGTCGGCCCACGAACCCGGTCCCGCCGGTTACAAGAATCTTCATAGCCGATACATATCCGCGAATCGACCTAAAGCTAACGCGCTGTGAACCGTTCGCACGGCGCACATCGCCACCGCGCCGCGATCTTCGGTCATATCAACGACGGAATACGATGGGCGACGGACGCCGCGACGGACCCCGACCGTTAACCACCCTCGCTCCGGTAGCACGGGTATGCTCATCACGCTGGAGGGACTCGACGGGAGCGGCAAGACGACGGCCTGGCGGGCGCTCCGCGACCGTCACCCCGAGGCCGTGTTCACGCGCGAACCGACCGACTCCTGGTACGGGGAGGTCGTCGCCCGCTCCATCGACGACGACGACGCCGATCCGCTGGCCGAACTCTTCCTCTATATGGCCGACCACGCCGACCACCTCGACCGGGTGATCCGCCCCGCGCTCGCCGACGGCTCGCTCGTCGTCTCCGATCGCTACTCGGATTCGCGGGTGGCCTACCAGGCGGCGACGCTCGCCGACTCGTCGATTCCCGACCCCTTCGCGTACGTGCGCTCGATCCACGACCCCGTCTCCCGTCGGCCGGACGCGACGCTCTACCTCGACGTCGACCCCGAGACGGCCGCCGAGCGCAGCGGCCGGACGAACAAGTTCGAACGGGTCGCCCACCTCCGAAAGGTCCGCGACGGCTACGAGCGACTGCTCGACGCGGACCCCGAGCGGTTCGTCCGCATCGACGCCGACCGGCCGCAGGCGGCCGTCCTGGACGACGTGACGGCCGCCGTCGACCGGCTGGTCGACTAGCCTGTCGTGTCGGGCAGTTCGTACTCGTCGGGCGCGGGCACGTACAGCACGTCGATGGTCGCACCGAGGATCGTCGGGAGGCCGACCATCAGGCCGATCACGGCCCCCGCGCTCCCGAGATCGACGCCGACGCCGAGGCTGAACGCGACGATGGTCGTGATCACGAGTGCGACCGGCACCAGCAGGGCCGTGTACACGACCGGCCCCCACCGGGTGCGAAGTTGGATGCGGAAAAAGCGGGTCATGACCGCCGCGACGAGGGTGTTACCCACGAAGACGGCGCCCATCAGGGCGAAATCCAGAAGCGTCGCCATGGCGGACGTGGGGTCTCGACCGGCTTTGCCCTGTCGCTTCTACTGTCCCCGCGCCCGGTCGATCAGTTGCGCCGCCGTACCCGTATACTCGTATCCCGGGATGATCCCTTGGACGTAGGTGCCCTCGACGTAGTTGACGACCGCGGCGGCGTCGTCGACACCCCGTCGCTCGTCGATGTCGGTGAACGTCAGCTCGACGATCACCGCCTCCTCGGTCAGCCGCACCGTCGGGTCGAAGTCGTGCTCCCCCCGAACGACGCCGTCGGCGTCGGCCACCCGCAACTCGAACGTCTCCAGCCACCCCTCCTCGACGACCGCCGCCACGTCCTCCTCGACGGCCGCCGAGAGCGACGGCGCCCGGACCGTCAGGTCGTACTCGATCCGCCCGTCGACCTCGCGTGCCTCCACCACCGCGTCGAAGGGTGTCGTCGTCGCCTCGAACCGCCCATCGTCGACGCGGTCGAAGTCCGCGTGGTCGCGAAACGCCCGCGTCGCCCGGGATGCCTCGGTCATGTCCCAAGGGAGGGCGTGAGCGGCAAAAAGTCCCCCGTGTCGCCCCGGCGGGCGCTTTCGGCTCCCCGCCCGCCCTGCCGCCGGCGGCACGCTTAAGTTTCTCCCCCCGTTTGGTTCAGGTGACGCTTCGTCTGGAGGGCCGAAGCGTCAGCGGGGACCAATTCAGGGCGGCAAGCGATCGTACGGACCCCTCTTTCCCCGTACGTCGCTTTTCGCTTTCGTACGACGCCACGGAGCTACTGCCACCTCGACGCCGAACCACGTCACCCTTTCCGTGTGAGGGAGGGGATTCGAACCACGGTCGTTTCACTCCCTGATTCGAATCCCCTGGACGCACGGCACGCTCCTCACGTTCGGTCGAAGACAGTGAGAGGGGATTCGAACCACGGTCGTTTCACTCCCTGATTCGAATCCCCTGGACGCACGGCACGCTCCTCACGTTCGTTCGGAGCGGCAGTGCGAGGGAGGGGATTCGAACCCCCGAACTCCTTCGAGAGCGGGTCTTAAGCCCGCCGCCTTTGGCCCGGCTCGGCCACCCTCGCCCGGGTCCCCGTTCCCCGCACCGCCGCAAGTGGCTTTCGATACCCTACGCCTGCTCCTCGAACTCGACCGACGCACCGAGGATCTCCGCCAGCGACTCGACGGTGTCCTGGAGCTCCTCGATCCGTCGCTCCTGGCGGTCCATCCGGTCGACCATCCCCTCGACCGACCGTTCGAGCGTCGTCAGCTCCTCGTCGAGGTCCTCGGGAACGTCCGACGACAGCGCCTCGACCGCGTCGAGGATCTCCTCGCCCTCCGCGGCCGCCACCAGTCCGTGCTCGGACGGGTTCGTCAACATCCGCCGGTGCGAGAGGATCGCCTCCGAGACGCTCTCGCTCCCGTCGGGCAACGTGATCGTCAGCGGCTCCGCGTCGGCGGTGTCGTCCGCCGCCTCGTCGGCGTCCACCGACTCGCTCCCCGACTCGTCCGCGTCGACGACCGTCGCCGTCGCCTCCGCCTCGTCGGCGTCGAGCGTTCCGTCCGCCTCGGTTCGGCCCGCGTTCATGGGGTCCACGTCCATGGTTCCGATACGGAGCCCGCCGATCATAAACCATCGTCAGACAATAATAACGAAATTGTCACTTATGCCGCGGGAGCGACGTCGGTTCACTCAGCCGGGTAGTGGTCGCGTTCGACCCGGCGGTCGAACGCCGTCGCGAGGCGGTCGGTCACCGGGCCGCCGCCGACGGCCCGCCCGTCGACGGTCGCTACGGGTCGGACCTCCCACGTCGTGTTCGTCAGGAACGCCTCGTCGGCGTCCCTCACCGCGTCGACGCCGTACCGTCCCGTCTCGACGGGGACGTCCAGATCCGCCGCCAGGTCGAGGACGACACGCCGAGTCACCCCGGGCAGGATCGGTCCGGACAGGGACGGCGTCCGTAGGACACCGTCGTCGATGAAGAAGACGTTGCTCGTCGCCCCCTCGGCGACGAACCCGTCGACGTCGCGGACGAGGGCCTCGTCGGCGTCGGTCCCCCGTAGCTCCAGTCGGGCCAGTATCCCGTCGAGGTAGTTGTGGGTCTTGGCGGCCGCGGGCATCGACGCCTCCGGGATCCGCCGGCGTTCGACCGTCCGCACCGTGGCCGGACCGTCCCACACCGGTTCCCCGTCGACGCCGCCCCGGGGGAGCGGTTTGACGACCACGACCACCGTCGGATCCACCTCGGAATCGGGGGTGAGCTTCCCGGTCTGGACCCCCCGCGTTACCGAGACCCGAACGTAGGCGTCCGCGAGGTCGTTCGCGTCGAGCGTCGCCGCGACGCGCTCCCGGAGGTCCTCCGGGACGGCCCCGCCCATCCCGAGGGTCTCGCAGGTGTCGACGAGACGGTCGCGGTGGGCCGCCCACTCGAAGACCGTTCCGCCGTAGGCCCGGCAGGTCTCGAAGCCGGCGTCGCCGTAGCGGAACCCGCGGTCGTCGACCCGAACCGTCGCCTCCGTCGCGGGCACCAGCCGACCGTTCACGTGGTACTGCATCGATCCAGGAAGTTGCGGACGAGTTGCTTGCCGTCGTCGGTCAGGATGCTCTCCGGGTGGAACTGAACGCCGACGTGGGGTTTCGACCGATGGCGGACGCCCATCACGACGCCGTCCTCGTCGTCGGTGTGGGCCGTCGGCTCCAGGGCCGACGGGACGTCTCCGGTGTCGACCGAGAGCGAGTGGTACCGCCCCACCTCGATCCGGTCGGGGAGGCCGGCGAACACCCCTCTGCCGTCGTGGTGGACGGTCGAGCGCTTGCCGTGGACCACCGCCGGGGCGTGGCGGACCTCGGCGCCGTGGACCGCACACAGCGCCTGGTGGCCAAGACAGACGCCGAGCGTGGGGTACTCCAGGTCGGCGAAGATCGGCATCGACACGCCCGCCTCCGCCGGCGTTCCCGGACCGGGCGAAACGACGACGGCGTCCGGGTCGATCGCCTGGATCCCCGCGAGGTCGACTGCGTCGTTCCGGCGGACGATCACCTCGTCGGCCGCCTCGCCGACGTACTGGACCAGGTTGTACGCGAAGGAGTCGTAGTTGTCGACGACCAGGACCCGCGTCACCGGGCACCCACCTCCACGTCCATCTCGGCGTCGTCACCGATGGCGGTGTCGACGGCGGTGATCAGCGCCCGCGCTTTCGCCAGCGTCTCGTCGTACTCGCGGTCGGGCACCGAGTCGTGGACGACGCCGCCGCCGACCCGCAGGTGGTACTCGTCGCCGTGCCGGACCAGCGTCCGGATGATGATGTTCAGCGTCGCCCGGCCGTCGAACCCCACCGCCGCCATACTCCCCGTGTACGGGCCGCGGCGGTGCCGTTCCACCTCGTCGATGATCTCCATCGTCCGCGGTTTGGGCGCGCCCGTGATCGTCCCGCCGGGGAACGCCGCGCCGATGGCGTCACCCAGGTCACAGTCGTCACGGAGTTGCCCCGACACCGTCGAGACCAGGTGGAACACCTCGGAGTAGCGGTCGATCCGGCGGTACTCGTCGACCGTGACCGATCCGTACTCGCTCACCTTCCCCAGGTCGTTGCGTTCGAGGTCGACCAACATCGCGTGTTCCGCCCGCTCTTTCTCGTCGTTCCGGAGGTCGGCCCGCAGGCGGCGGTCCGCCGCCGCGTCCTCGCCGCGCGGCCGCGTGCCGGCGATGGGTTCGGTCTCCAGGCGGTCGCCCGCCCGATCCAACAGGAGTTCCGGGCTCGCGCTCACCAGGTCGACGCCCGGGAACTCGATCAGTCCCGAGTACGGCGCCGGGTTCACCTCCCTGACCGCGGCGAAGGCCTCGACCGGATGGACCGCCGCCGGCGCGGTCAGCCGGTGGGAGACGTTCGCCTGGAAGGTGTCGCCGTCGCGGATGTACTCCTTGACCCGCCGCACCCGGTCGCCGTACGCCCCCCGCTCGCAGGAGCTCTCGAACGTGACCGGTCCCGTGGTCGGCGGCGGGGCCACCGACGGGTCGCCCGTCCGCGCCGCCGCCGCGAGGTCGAGCGCGCGGTCCACCCCCGCCTCGTAGGCGGCGTCGGGGTCGTCGTCGACCCGCGGCGTCGCGACGAGCCGCAGCGTCGACTCGCCCGCCCGCCACGCCGCGAGGCAGGTGTACCGGGCGAGCTGGAGGCGTGGCAGCCCCCGGTCGTCGACGGTCGTCGCCGGCAGATCCTCGATCTCTCGGGCGACGTCGTAGGAGAGCCACCCGAAGAAGCCGCCGGGGTACGGCACCGTACAGTCCCCACGCGCCAGCGACTCCGACGCGACCAGGTCCGTGATCGCCGCCAGCGCCCCGTCGTCGCCGACCTCGTGGACGACGTCGGGATCGACGCCGAAGTATCCCCATCCCGGCTGTCCGCCGCCGGTCTCGAAGAACACCGAGGGCGCCTCCCCGCGTGCCCGGCGGTAGGCCATGAAGGGATCGACATCGAGGGTCACCTCGACGGGCACGCGCGTCCCCGCCGTCGCCCCCGCGGCCGCCGCGTGGAAGGCGTCGCGCGACGTCTCGACCGTCGGGCTCACGGGCCCACCCTCCGGCGCCTCGGCTCGACCGGTCGATCGCTCGCCGTCGTCCCTGCCCGCTCAGTGCTCCACATCCACGGACGTCAGGCGCACGTCTTCGGTCGGCTGGTCGTTCGGATCCGTCCGCACGGCCCCGATCTCCTCGACGACGTCCATCCCGTCGACGACCTCGCCGAAGACGGCGTGGTCGCCGTCCAGGTGCGGTTGGGCGTCCAGCGTGATGAAGAACTGCGAGCCGTTGGTGTCGGGGCCACGGTTCGCCATCGAGAGGACACCCGGGCCGTCGTGACGGAGTTCGTCGTGGAACTCGTCGTCGAACGTGTAGCCGGGACCCCCGCGGCCGGTGCCGGTCGGATCGCCACACTGGAGCATGAACCCGGAGATGATCCGATGGAAGGGAACGTCGCTGTAGAGCGGATCGGTTCGCTTCTCGCCCGTCTCGGGGTCCTCCCAGGCGCCCGTCCCGGCTTCGATCGGCGCGTCCGGATCGTCGGTGCCTTCCGCCAGGCCGACGAAGTTCTCGACGGTTCGCGGCGCCCGATCGGCGAACAGTTCGACCGTGATGTCCCCGTGTGTCGTCCGCAGCGTCGCGGTGGGATCGCTCATACACGTCCCTGGCGGCCCGTCGGGATAACGTTGCTGACCGCGCGACCGGTCATACGGTTATTGTAAGTCATTACCGGTGGTTCGCCCAGCGTCCGGTGAACCACCGGTGAACAGTTACAATAATCCGTATCAGTCCCCGTCGCTCGGCGTGGGTGTCGGCGTCGCCGTCGGCGTGGGGGTCGACGCCGGCGTCTCGGTCGGCGTGGCTGTCGGCGTCGCCGTCGGCGTTCGCCCGGTGTCTCCTTCAGTCCCGCCTGCCGGTTGGTGATCGCCGTCGAGCATGAACTCCACGAGGTAGGCGATGAACGCCTCGTTGTCGGCGACGTTGAACCGATCCCCGCGCAGGAAGGTCTTGTCGCCGAGCAACACCGTGTTCTCCGTGCGCACCGCGACCGGATACTCGCCGGTCACCTCGTCGCTCCCGGACTTGTGGGTGTTCGGGGCGCTCCGCAGGAGGACCGTTCCCCGCTGGGTGGTGACCGACGCCGCCGTGTACATCGTCACCCGCTCGACGCCGTCCACTCCGCCCCCTCCCGTCGGCCGGGCGACGATGTGTTTGAACGTGCCGTCGGCGTGTTCCTGGTTGTAGAGGTACTGCGTGTCGACGCTCATCCCGTACGCGGAGGCGAGCGTCGTGAGGCGGCTCTCCTGGTTCTGGATCGAGGTGCCGAGGAGACTGCTGCTGATCGCGGTCCGGTCCGGTTCGCCGACCATCACCAAATGCCCGCCGTTGCCCGTGAACTGCCGCACGTCGTCGACGTCACCCGGGAGGTACTCCGACCCCGGATCGATCACGAGGAAGACGTCGGCGTCCTCGAGACGGCTCGCCAGGTCACCGTCGCTGTAGAACTCGACGGTGAACCCCTGTCGGATCAGCGCGTCCACGAGCGGTTCGATGTCCGCCCGGGAGAACCGGTTGGCGTGTCCCCGATCGATGAGGACCGTCCCGTTCGTCGTGGGGTCGGCCCCCGACACGTCGATGGTCCCCGTCGCGGGGAGCGGGTCGGGCGCGACGCTTTCGGGCGCGTACTCGGGGTTCTGGAGCGTCTCGTCGCCGCCGTCGTCGGACGAGAGGAGCGTCGGCCCGACGCTGGCGACGGCCACCACGACGGCCACCGTCAGGAGCAGTACGGCCAGCCGCTTGCCCACCTCACGCAACCACATGGGTCCCTCCCGGAGCCGCCGCGGCGGCCGGCCTTGTCCGGTTGTCGACGTCCCGCTCCGTGCCGTTCGTCCGCGGGGCCGGCGAGTCCGCGTCGTCGTTCGCCGTGTCGAGATACGTCGCGGGCACCATCAGGAAGACGGGGCCGCCGGGGTCCTCGCCGTAGAGGTACTCCGCCGAGACCATCTCCTTGTCCGGCGCGGTCGACGCGAGGTAGTTCGACCGCGAGAGGAACCGCGCGGTGCCGTCCGGTCGCATGACACGCACGTCGTAGTTGTCGAGCCCGGCTTCGTCGGCCGCGTGTTCGACCGCCGCCTGCCGCCCGCCGATGGAGTCGGCGAGGCCGTTGCGGACCGCCTGAGTGCCGCTGTAGATGCGGGCCTGTTCGACCTCGGTGCGGGTCAGCTCCAGCCGGTCGCCGCGCTGTTCGAACACGGCGCCGATGAAGGCATTACCCAGGGATTCCAGGATGTAGTTGAACTCGCGCTCGTCGCCGCCGGTCAGCTTGTTCGGCCCCGTGGTGGCGACGAGGTCCGTCGGTTCGAGCGGCTGTGGTGCCGTCGCCAACACCCCCACGCTCCCGACGGTCGAGGCCGGCTTGGTGTAGATGCGGTCGCTCGGCGCGATGGTGTAGTACGCGCCCGAGGCCGCCGCGGCGTCGACGCTGGTCACGAGCGGCATCTCCGCGGCCGTTCGCTTGGTCTGCAGGTACAACTCCTCGCTCGCGGCGGCGCCACCACCCCCGCTGTTTACGAGCAACACGACTGCCTTCACGTCGGGGTCGTTCCGGGCCTGCTGAAGCATCGCCGTGACCGACGCGGAGGTCGACCCGTCGATGGTGCCCGCGACCGGGACGACCGCGACCGTCCCCTCCGAGGACGTGGCGTTCCACGCGACGGGGGCCAGCGCGAGTCCCACGACGACGCCCACGGCCACGAACAGCACGTACGACCGTGCGATCCGTGACAGGAGGGCGCGGGTTCTGTTCGCCATGGGTGGGTGTTGGCTCACCACTACAAAAAACGTCGGCCGACCGGTCAGCGACCGGGAAGTTCGGACAACAGCTGGACGCCGCGGATCGCGCTCGCCTTGGCCGCCGCCCGCCCTCTGAGCGCGCCGACCTTCGCGTAGTAGCCGCTCTTTCGCGCCGTGCCCACCGCGTAGTGGTGTGCCGAGGCCGGGATCGGCTGTCGGCGGCCGCGCATCCGCATCGACCCCTCGCGGACCGCCTTCAGGACCGACTCCCCGTCGAGGTCCGCGCGGTCGACGCCCTCGATGACGAGTTCCGTGTACGCCCGGCCCACGTGGGGCACCGAGTGGGCGTCGCTGGCGGCGAGCGCCGGGTAACCGTTCTCCGTCGCGAACCGCCGCGCCCGTCGGTTCCGGAAGCCGGTGAACAGCCACGAGTTGAACACCTCGATCGCGTCACAGTCGACGAGGTGGCGCCGCGGGATCCCGTGTCGCGAGCGCTGGAACGGGTGGGGAACGACGGCTACGCCACCGTGGTCCCGGACCCAGTCGATCGTCTCGTCGAGCGGTGCGCGTCGGGGCGGCATCTCCGAGACGCCGATGGCCAGCAGGTGGCCCACCGACGTCGACACCTCCACGCCGGGGATACCGAACAGGCCGTACTCCGGGGCGAGTTCGGCCGCCCGGACCGACTCGTGGATCACGTCGTGATCGGTGACGACGATCCCATCCAGGCCGATTTCGGCCGCCTGCTCCAGTAGCAACTCGACGGGGTCGTGGCCGTCGTAGGAGGCCGACGAGTGGACGTGTGGATCGATTCGGATCGTCGTCTGGCTCACACGCCACGTTCGGCGGGTGGAAGGATAAGCCTCGCGGCTCTACTCGGCGGCGACGCCGCGGGTGGCATCGAGGACGTCACGCACCGCCGCCTTCTGGTCGTCGTCCAGTTCGACCAGCGGCGGTCGCACCGCGTCGTCGTCGATGACGCCCCGTTCGACCAGGATCGTCTTCGTCGTCGGCGCGAAGCCGAACTCGAGGGAGGCGTTGAACAGGGGCGCGATGTGGTCCAACTGGAGGTCGCGCGCACGGTCGAGGTCGTTCGCCGCCGCGTCGATCGTCTCCGCCATCATGCCGGGGAAGTAGTTCGTCACCGCGTTGATCCCGCCGGTGGCGCCCATCGAGATGGCGGGAACGAGCTGGCTGTCCCAGCCCTGGAACAGGTGGAAGTCCTCGCCCGTCCGGCGGATGATCTCCAGAAGGTGTGTCAGGTCGCCGCTGGTGTCTTTCATCCCCGCGAGGTCCGGGTGGTCCGCGACCGCCTCGATCAGATCGGCGTCGATCGTCTGGCCGACACAGGAGGGAATGTTGTAGAGAATCAGGGGCAGTTCCGTCTCCGCGAGGACCGCGCGGACGAACCGTTCGTTGCCGCCCGCACCGTTCTCGCCGTGGAAGTACGGCAGGACGACGAGGACGGCGTCGGCACCGCAGTCGGCCGCGATGTCGATCCGTTCGAGCGTGCCGGCGACGCTGGTGTGACCGGCACCGGGGAGGACCGGCGCGCCGTCGGCGGCGTCGACACTCGCGGAGACGACCGTCTCGTACTCGTCGAGCGAGAGGCTGGCGAACTCGCCGGTCGTCCCACAGGGGATGAGGCCGTCGGCCCCGTTCGACAGGACGAACTCCGAGAGATCCGCCACCGCCTCGGCATCGACCGAGCCGTCCGAGAAGGGCGTGACCGTCGGGACCAGCGTCGTTCCGTACTCCGAATCCGCGGGTGCGGTAGGCATAGGTGTCGGTTCGACACCCGCCCAGTTAGGCGTTCCCCTGTGGCTCGGGATCGGTCCCGCGGCCGCCCAGCAGGGGCGAGAGCCGCTCCGCGAGGCCGTCGAGGACGATCAGCGTCGGCGGGAGCGTCGCCAGCGCGGCCACGAGCGTCAGGAAGATGACGCCGACGGTCAGGTAGCCGAAGTCGGCGAGGATGGGGAACGGCGACAGCGTCAGCGCCGAGAACCCGAACACGGTGGTCATCCCCGAGACGGAGATGGCCTTGCCGACGCGGGTGGCGGCCGTCTCGACGGCGTCGAGTTTGCTCACGCCCACCTGCGTTTTCTCCTCGTAGTACCGCTCCATCACGATGATGGTGTACTCGGCGCCGATCCCGACGGTCATGGCGCCGAGGGAGGCACCCAGCGGCGAGACGGGGATGTCCAGCGCCGCCATGTAGAGGTTCTGCCACCCGATGACGAAGAGCATCGGCACCAGCGGGGCGACCGCTTTCACGAGGTTCCGGTAGTACGCCAGCAGGAGGCCGAAGACGAACAGGACCCCGAGCCCCGTCGTCACGTTCCGGCTCTCGATCTGCTCGACGACCGACGGCGGCGTGATCGCCGCCGTCCCCGTGAGGGTCGCATCGACGCCCGGCGGCGGGTTGCTGAACCGGATCGCGTCCTGGACGTTCGAGATGAACGAGAGCGTCTGGTCGGTCGACATGTCCTGGGCGCCGATGACCGTGATGTGGGCTACGCCGTCGTTGTAATACTGGGCCCGCTCGCGTTCGGGCACCGTCGACAGGACCCGCTCGACGCCCGCCTGCGTCTCGGGGATCTCCCCCCCGTTGTGCTCCGCGACGAGCGTCGCCGGCGAGTCGATACCCTCGATCAGTGGCGCGCCAACGGCCACCCGCTCGAAGCGTTGCATCCAGTGTAACACCTCCGGATGGGTGAGTTCGCCCCCCGTGACGAGCACGTCGTACTGCACGGCGGACCCCCCGCCGGTCTGGGAGCGAAACTGCTGGAGGTCGACGTACGCCGGCAGGTCCTGCGGGACGAACTCCTCGGTATCGGCGAGGGTGTCGAGCCCCTGGCCGGCCTGGAAGCCGGCGCCCATCAACAGCAGCGCGACGAGGAGGACGATACCCGGGTTGGCCGCGAGCGTCCGGGAGGTCCGCCCGAGCATCCGGCCGAAGGCACCGACCCGGTCGGAGTCGGTCGGGTCGGTCGGGTCGGTCGTTCCCCCCTCCGGCCCGTCACCGTCGCCGTCGCCGTCACCGTCGCCGTCGCCGTCGAAGTCGTGGTGGTCGAGTTCGCCGACGCCGCGCCGGCGGAACCGCGCGTACAGCGTCAGGATCGGGAGCAGGACCAGGATGCCCGCGAGGAACGTGAGCAGGACCCCGAACATCGAGGTCTGGGCGAACCAGACGAACGCGGGCGTTCCGACCGTCGAGATCCAGGTCGCCCCGAACCCGAGGGCGGCGGCGAGCATCGCGACGAACACCGGCGGGCCGATACCTGACAGCGCTTGCGGTAGCGCCTCGCGTGGCGGTGCCGACTCCAACTCCTCCTCGTAGCGTTCGTGGAACTGCACGGAGTAGTCGATGCCGAGGCCGATCAGGATGGGGAACACGGAACTCGTCAGCGTCGAGTTGGGGATGCCCGCGTACCCGATGGCGCCGAACGTGTAGAGCACGCCCGTGAACACCGCGACGATGGGGAGAAGCCGCAACCGCACGCCCCGGAAGAGGAAAAAGAGGGCGACGATCATCAGCCCCACCGCCAGGCCGAGCAACTGGTTCGTGCTCTGGCCGATGAGCTCCGATAGTTGGGCCGAGAAGGCCGCGGAACCGGTGATGATCACGTCGACGCCGGCGGGGAAGCGCGCCCACTCCTCGGCGGCCAGCGCCTCCGTGTAGATGGGGCGCTCCTCGGGCTGTGTGAGGCCGGGTTCGAACACCACCCGCACGAACGTGACGTCGGGGGAGCCGAGGACGCGTTCGATCTTCGCCTGCGAGTCGGGGATGCGCCCGTACTCCTCCCTGACGGGGTCCGCCGGACTGGTGACGTAGGCGACGTCCGCCACGCTCGACATCCGGTCGTCGAACCTGGCGACTGCTCTGAGCGTCGCCGGATCGGTCGTCTCACCCCGGAGCAACACCGAGATCGAGCCCCGGTCGAACGCGTCGTTGTACGTCTCCAGGGTGGGGTTGTCGCCGGTGAACGCCTGATCCCCGGTGACGCTCGTGATCTGTGCCGCACCGCCGAGCGCGGCGAACAGCAACACGGCCGCGATCAGGAGCGTGGCGACCGGATGGGCCTGAATCTCGTGACCGATCGTGCGGAACACCGATCGCAGCGCGTCCATCTCAGTCCACCTCCGACCGTCGACGGCCTTCGGTGCTCGCGGTCGCGACCGTCGACGTTCCGTTCATCGTCGGCGGTACCACACGCCGCCGCCGATCACGAGCAGCAGGACCACGCCCAGGGCGATGGGGACGACCGGCGGGCCGCCGGACGGTTCCTCGACGCCGACGCCGATGGCTATGCCGTCCGTGAACTCGGTGTCGCCGTCCGATTCGTCGTACCGGACCTCGATCGACGCGGCGTACTGCTTGGGGAGGGCGTCGCTCGTCGCGCTGATCCGGAACGTGGCCGTGGTGGTGTCGCCCGGCTGCATCGTCCCGAGGTAGGCCCCGTCGTCGGACGACGAGAGCGGGTCGCTCGTGAACAGTTTGGCGTTGACCGCCGAGATGGGGTCGTCACCGACGTAGCGCACGTCCGCGCTGAGGCGTGCCGTCCCGCCCGGGGTCACCGACGTCTCGACGTCCGTCACCTCGAACCGGTCGCGCTCGGCGCCGATGGCCAGCGTCTTGCGGAGCGGGTTCGCGGCCGTCCGCACGTCGCCGTCGGCGTTCTCGTACTCCACCTCGAAGGCAAAGGAGTTCGAGCCGGGTTCGGCTTCGCTGGGGATGGCCGCCGTGAAGTTCACCGGCGCGGACTCGCCGGGGTCGAGCGTCCCGACCGCCGTCTCGCCGTTCGTCGGCGCCACGATACCCTGACCGCTCATCCTGACGACCACGTTCCGCGCGACGGCGGGACCCGTGTTGACGATCCGTCCCGAGATCCGTGCCTCGGACTCGTCGACCCGGAAGTTCCGCGTCTTCAGCCCCTCCATCGAGAAGGTGCGCTCGGGACGGACCCGCACCCCGGCGGTCAGCGTATCCGACTCACGCCCGATGTCGCTCTCGTCACGGTAGGCGACGACGGCATCGACCGGGTAGTTCCCCGGCGAGAGGTCGTCGGTCGCGCCCACCTGAACCGACACGCGCTCGGTCTCGCCCGGCGCCAGGCTCTCGACGAACACTCCGTTCTCCGCCGACGGAGCGGCGGGACTCCCGAAGTAGAGCCCCGAGGCCCGGGAAAAGAGTCGGATCGTCGCGTTCCGTGCCGTCTGGCTCCCGGTGTTTTCGATCGTGAACGCCATCGAGCCGGTGTCGCCGGCGAACAGCTCGTTCGATCCCTCCGAGACGATGTCGAACGTGGACGTCTCCTCGATCCGGATCGTCAGGTCGACCGTCCGCTCCTTGTCGAGCCAGACGTACTCGGTCTCGCTCGGCGCCGACACCGATCCCTCGTAGATCACCGCCCGGGCGTGGCGGTAGGTGACCTCGACCGGGACGGTGTAGCTCCCCGGTTCGGCGTCACCGATCTCCAGGTCGAAGCCGAACTCGGCGGCGCCGCCCGGCCCGATGCTCCCGGCCGTCACCGTCCCCGACTTCACCTCGATCGGCGCGTTTATCCGTCCCTCTTGCACGTCCATCTGGACGCTCCGTGCGGTCTGAACCTGGTCCTCGAAGCGGCCGACGCCGCCGTCCTCGATGTTCCCGTCGTTGGTGGCGACGACGGTGAGCCTGGCCTCCTCGTTCGGCCCGAACGTGTCGTCGGCGACGCTGTAACTCAACTCCGGGTTTCCCGTGACGACGCTCGACGCGGTGCCGGGGACTACCGGTGCGACCACCAGCAGGCCGACGACCGCCAGGATCGTGATCCGTCTCATGGTCGCACCTGCGGTCGGCCGATGATAACGATGACGATTACCAGAATAAAACGAAAACGTAGTTAAACGGAAACAGGGTTTTTCAGCGTTTGAGACGACGGAGAGCGCCGCTCGTCGCAGTTCGCTCAGTAGGAGAATTTGACCACTCGGTCAGTGTCGCCATCGACGAGCCGCAGCGACTCGTGGTCGTTGTCGAGCACCGGGGTCGTGGCGTCCCAGTACAGGTGGCCCTCCCGGTTCCGTCCGGCGCCGACGTGGAGCACCAGCCGCTCGCCCGGGCGGAGTTCCCGGCCGTCGAAGAAGAAATACCGGTTGCCGTCGTCGTCGGCGAGGTGCCAGTCCGAGAGATCGACCGTCGTCCGACCGGCGTTCTCGACGACGACGTACTCCTCGGCCAGCGAGTCGGCGTCGTCGCCGGGCGGGTTCGGGCGCACCGCGGCGATCCGAACCCCCGTGGCGTTGGGTCCTCGGAGCGGGCGGTCGTTGGTGACGACGCCACACGACCAGAGACCCCGCTTCGCGCTCCGTGCGGCCTCCTCCGCGTCGGCGTACCGGTCGTCGGTGGCCCGTGCGTGACCGCGCTCGACGACCCGGCGGTTGATCGATCGCCCGTCCGCGTGTAGGACCGCGACGGGGCCGGCCGGCCGGTCCGTGACGGCCTCGACGGTCACCGACTCGCCCACGAGCGTCCGCAACGACACCAGCGCCCGCCGCCCGTGGTCGGCGAGACACGTCCGGCCCCGACTTCCGGTCACGACGCCGTCGAACCGCTCGGGAGCGTCGCCCCCGACCCCCGGTGCGTCGACGCCGGCGAGGCGAACCGTCCGGCGACTTCCGGACGCCGTGCGGTAGGTGATCCGGTCGCCCGACGCGGCGGCGACGACGGTGGCTGTCGCCGTCGCGTTCACGCTCCCCGTCGCCGTCAGCGGGTCCGCCGCCCGTCCCTCGACGGTCGTCAACGGATCCCCGCTCGCGTTCGCGCTCGCGTCCGTCCCGTCCGCGGTGCCGGCGCCGGCGCCGGGGGCGGCGGGCACCGCCACCGCGAGCGCACCGCCCACGGCCAGCAGGGCGACGCCGCCGACGAGCGCTCGCCGACTGTCGACGGCGTCGACCCTGGCCACGGCGTACGCGCCCGTGCCGATGAGGAGTGCGATGCCGAACGCGACGCCGGCGAGAGGGAGCATGGATACGATGCCGGCTGGTGCCGGGATAGCGGGTGTCGGGAACCGATCGACTTAACGATTCGCCTCGGCGGTCGCCCGCCGCTCGCCCACGACCCGCCCGTCGTCGACGATTCGGATCGTGATCGGCCGTCCCTCGGCGGTCGGCGGCAACTCGAACGTCGCCGCGAGGCGTCGGTCGGGGCCGACGCGCGTGGGCCGCTGGAACAGGAACGCGTCCGGCCCCGTCCCGGCCACCTCGACGACCACCTCGGTGGTGGGTGCGAGCGTCGTCTCGGCGCGGACGACCGTCTCGCCGCCCGCGATGGGGGGGTCGTCGGCGCTCGGCGTCACGACCGTCGCCCGCCGTTCCGTGAGTTCGACGCTCGCCGCGGCCGCCCCCGTCTCCGTGGCCAGCGGACTCACACCCCACCGGATCAGGCCGACGCCGTACCGCTCGCCCACCGAGAGCGTCGACGTGTTCACGAGCGCGTACAGGCGACCGTCCGCGTAGTGGTAGTCGACGGCGGCGAGCGGATCGACGACCGTCCGGTCGCCCGCGGCGGTCAGGCCGAGGTCGACCCCGTATCCCAGCGTGCCGCGACCCGCGACACCGTACACCACCTGCCCCTCGCGCTCGACGGTCCCGTCGACCGAGGCGCGGACCTCGTGGGGCCCCGCCCCCGACGGGTTCGTCGCCCGGTACTGCACGAGCAGCGTCTCGTTCGCGGCGAGGGTGGCGTCGGTCGCCAGGTCGATCCGCAGGGCGTCGTCGGTCGTCTCGACCGCCGTGACGGCGGACTCGAGGTCCCTCTCGACGATGCCGTCGCCGTCCACGTCGATCCCGAGGTGACGGATGTGGTCGGTCCCGACGTGATCGAACCCCCGCGGTGCGCCGGTCGCGTACTCGACGGTGACCGTCTCCGGGTCGACCGACCGGTCGGCGTCGATCCCGACGGTGTGGGTCGTCGACGCGCCCGGCGTGCTGTCGGTCGGATAGACGAGGTTCCGCCCGGGTGGTCGGGTCGACGCCAGGACGCCACCGAGGCCGCTGGCGTTGATCGCGACGACGGCGTGATCGCCGACCGCGACACGCCCCGTCTCGACTCGTTCCGTCCCGGGAACGGTGGCGGCGTCGCCGTCGAGTCGGTCCCGCGGCACGGTCGCCGCCGTCGCCGATCCGACCCCGTTCGGCTCCACGACCAGCGTCGCGGACGTGCTGTCGGTCCCCGCGACCGCGACGAGGTTGTACCGGCCCGAGGGCAACGGCCCGTCGAGGCGGTCGGTGCGGCGTCTGACCGACGTGAGGCGGTCCTCGGAGCCGACGGCGTACGCGGCCGACTCGTCCGCCGTCCAGCCGGCCCGGAACGTGTTGAGCGACACCGTCACCCGCCCGTCGCCGTCCGCGTCGGTGGCGCGGACCCGCGTGTCGTACGCCCCGTCGGGGGCGCGCACCATCAGCGTCACCCGGTCGTGGTCACCGATCCGCATCGAGAGTCGAGCCACGTCGCCACGCGGTTCCGTCGTCACCGCGTCGGCGAAGACGGGGCCGTCGGCGCCCTGTGCGGCCGCGCCGCCGCTCCCGACGCCCGCGGTGAACAGGAGGCTACAGACGACGAGTCCGACGACCGCTCGCCGGATCGCCCGTCGTCGTCGTGACTCCCTCCCCATCGTGAAAAGGTATCACATTCCACAGTAAGTATCTTCTGGAGGTCACTCAGCGGTACCGAATCCGGCGGACCGCGAGTTCGAGGTCGTACCGCTCGGTGTCCATCCAGTCCTCGTCCCGCCCGTCGCGTTCGAACCGGACCGTCTCGCGGATCCGGCGGGTTTCGTCGACCTGGAGGCCGACGTCCCCCTCGTCGTCGGTCTCCGCCCGCGGATCGAACACGAACCGGTGGACGTCCGTGGCGACGATCCGGGAGACGTCCTCGTGTTCGTACCGGACGTCGACCCGGAACTCGACGTCCCTGATCGTTCGGCCGCCGACGTTCTCCACGTCGAACCGGTAGTCGACGAACGCGACCGTCTCCAGCGGACTCCGTCGGACGGCGAGCGTGTGGTTCCGCACCTCGATGATGTCGTTCGGCAGGGGGGCGGCGGTCGACGTGGCCCTCGCCGTCGACCCGGCCGTGTCGGCGGCCGTGGGCGTCGGCGTCGGCGTCCCCGTCCGGGTCCGTGTGCCGTCGGGCGTGGTCGTCGTCGTCGGCTCCGGTTCGATGAACAACCCCGAGCAGCCGGCGAGCGACGACAGGAGCCCGACGCCGACGCCGAGGAGCGTCCGCCGTCCGACGCGGTTGTCGACCATCGACGCGGACATCGTGGGCGAACGGATTAAACCCCGCGGCACGCCGCCGGTGAAACGTTTTTCGTCGCCGGCCCCTACGTCGTCGTATGGGTTACGAGGCGGTCCTGTTCGACAACGACGGCGTCCTCGTGGAACCGATCGGTCGTTCGGTCCTCCGGCGGGCCACGTGGGAGGCCTTCGACGCCCTCGGCGTCCCCGACCCCGACCCCGACGACGTCGACCGACTCGCGGTCGGCGTCACGCCCGACCTCCTCGCGACGGTGTGCGAGCAGTACGACCTCGACCCCGAGCGGTTCTGGCGCGCCCGCGACTACCACTCCTCGCACGCCCAGCGGGCGGCGCTCCGCGACGGCCGGGCGACGCTCTACGACGACTTCGATGCCGTCCGCGCCATCGACGCCCCCCGCGGTATCGTCAGCTCGAACCAGCAGGATACCGTCGAGTTCATGCACGACTTCTTCGCCACGCGCGACCTCTTCGAGACGGCCTACGGACGCGCCCCGACGGTCCGCAGTCTGGACCGCAAGAAGCCCGAACCCTACTACCTCCGTCGAGCGCTCGCCGACCTCGACGTCGAGACGGCCCTGTTCGTCGGCGACAGCGAGTCCGACGTGCTCGCGGCGCGGGCCGCCGGCCTCGACGCCGCCTTCGTCCGCCGCCCCCACCGCGAGTCGTACGATCTGTCGGCCGAGCCGACCTACGAACTCGGCGGGCTGACCGACCTGCTCGACGTCGAGGGCGTCCCGACCCGGGGCGGGGCCTGATCGCTACGTCCGGGGGCGCCGAGGCTATGTGTCTGGCTCCCCTAGCGGGTTCCATGACCGATGACGCGACCGATCTGTCCGACGAAGAGTGGCGCGAGCGCCTCGACGAGGACGAATACCACGTCCTGCGCGAGCGTGGAACCGAACCCAAGTTCAGCGGCGACCACCTCGACCGCAAGGCGGACGGCGTCTACGCCTGTGCGGGCTGTGGCGCCACCCTCTTCGATTCGGACACCAAGTTCGGCTCCGGCACCGGCTGGCCGAGCTTCTACGACGCCGTCGAACGCGATTCGACGGGCAACCAGACAACGTCTGGTGACGCCGCCGATCACGGCTCGACGGGCAACCAGACAACGTCTGGTGACGCCGTCGATCACGGCTCGACGGGCAACCAGACAACGTCTGGTGACGCCGCCGCCGGCGGCGTGGAGCTGGAGACGGACACCCGGCACGGGATGCGGCGGACCGAGGTGCTGTGTGCCACCTGTGGCGGCCACCTCGGCCACGTCTTCGAGGACGGCCCCGACCCCACCGGGAAGCGCTACTGCATCAACTCCGTCGCGCTCGACTTCGAGCCAGAGGACTAGGTCCGCTCGCCGATGTTGACGGTGAGCACCGGCACGTCGGACATCGTCACGACCTTCTGTGAGACGCTGCCGAGCATGTTCCGCTGGTAGTCGGCCCCGTGGGTCCCCATCACGACGAGGTCGATCCCCGCCTCGTCGGCGTAGGCGAGCACCTCGTCGGCGGGGTTGCCCTTCCTGATCTCCGTCCGGACCGCGAGGCCGTCGCGCTCCAGTCGGTCCGTGACCGACGTGGTCGCCGTCTCGCCCTCGGCCCGGAGTTCGTCCTCGACGTCCGACTTCATCCCGTCCTGTAGCGTCAGGAACGAGCGGTCGTCGATCACGTACAGCACGTGGACCGTCGCGTCTCGTCGTGCCGCGATGTCGGCGGCGTGTTCGACCACCGCGTCCATCGACTCGCTCCCGTCCGTCGGGACCAGAACATCCTCGTACATCGTTCGACCGATTCAGGCCGTACCCCTTCACGCTTTTCGGTTCCGTCCCGGCTAGTGAGTCAACAGCAACAGCTTCTCGGGCGTCCGCGCGAGACAGAACGGCGCGTCCGGCGGGTTGCCGAAGGTGACCCGGTCGTCCTCGGAGACGAACAGGCGGTCGAACGCGCGGCCACAGGCGGGACAGCCGAGCCCCTCCCGGTTTTCGAGGTACATCGACGATCCGTCCTGGGTGTGGAGTTTCAGCCGCGACCGGTAGTCGTGGACGTCGAACCCGTCCGATAGGTCGAGACGTTCGGCCATGTGCCTCCGGCGTCCCCGGCGGCGAAAGGCGTTACGGCCTACGCGACCGTGTTTCGCAGCGTCCCGACGCCCTCGTAGGTGATCTCGACCGTGTCGCCACGCTCGATCAGCCCCGGGTTGGCGGGACTGCCGAAGGAGATGACGTCGCCCGGGCGGAACGTGTACCGCTCCGAGAGGAAGGCGATGATCTCCGGCGGCGAGAAGAGCATCTCGTCGGTCGTCGCCGACTGCCGTCGCTCCCCCGAGATGACCGTCTCCATCGCCATCCCGTCGAGGTCGACGTCGGTCTCGATCCACGGCCCGAGCGGTGCCGACCCGTCGAACGCCTTCCGGGCCGTCCGCCGGTCCTGCTCGTAGGCGTCGAGGTCGTTCAGGATCGTATACCCCCGCAGGGCGTCGTCGACGTCGCCGACCGAGAGGTCGTGACACCGCTCGTCGATCACGGCCGCCAACTCGCCCGCGTAGGTGAACGAGTCCACCCAGTCGGGATACTCGATCGGCTGCTCCGGCGGGTGGAGCGCGTGGGGCGGCTTGACGAACCAGTCCGGGCGATCCGGCCGGTCGCCCTCGCCCATCTGGTCGATCTTCGCTCCGAAGTTCCGGCCGGTACAGAAGACGGCCGTCGGGTCACAGGGCGCCATCAGGTGTGCGTCCTCGCCGACGGCGTAGCTGTCGCCGTCGGCGTGGACGACGCCGTCCACGTACTCGCCGGTGAGCGTACCGTGCGGGGTGGAGATGCGTGCCAGTCGCATGGGCCGACGACGCCGGCCGCCGGGCTATGCGTTTCGATTCGTGTGAACGTCAGGCCAGCTGCGCGAACGCGAGCGTCCCGCTGATGTTGTCGATGTACGCCTCGACGACCTGCCCCTCCTGGGCGCCGGGGACGAAGATGGTGTACTTGCCGCGTTCGGCCACGCCGTCGCCCTTCCGGCCCGTGCCCGTGATCTGGAGCTGGTAGGTTTTCCCTTCCTCCAGGGTCGGCTGACCCGCGTCGGCGCTCTGTTTCGGCCGCTTGGCGACCGGTCGGAACGCCCCACAGGCCGTACAGCGGAGCATGTCGACGCCGTCCTCGCGGACGAGGTTGGTGTCCGGCAGGCCACACTCCGAGCAGGTGACGTACTCGGTGACGTAGGCGTCGACGGCGGCGTCGAAGTCGTCGACGGTGAAGGAGCCGTTGTACCGCGCCCGGTCGCCGTCGAACTGACCGTTGGTCCCGAGTTCGCGCTGGATCGAGCGGTGGAGGTGTTCCGGCTCGCGACCCAGCGCCGCCGCGATGTCGCCGAGGTTCGTCAGCCGGGTGAAGGCGCCGTCGGTCTGGCCCTCCGGATCCGGCACCTGTAGGCGGTCGCCCGCCTCGCGTGTCCGCTCCGGCAACGTGTCGTAGGCCCGGTCGAGGGCGGTATCGTAGTTCATGGACTCGAAAGGGTCCGGCGTCCTAAATCCGTTCCGTGAGCCGCGCTCACACGTCACGTCACGGATCGAACGCCTCCGCGACGAGCGTCGCGGCCGCGTCGGCGTTCATCGGCCCGCGGTCGGCCAGCAGGCCGAGCAGCCGCTCGACCCGCTCGTCGGTCGGATCGATCCCCGCCTCCGTTAAGAGCGCGCGGGCGCTCCCGCGGCCGCTCCCCGGGCCGAAGACGAGGCGTCGCTCGCCGCCGAAGTCGGCGGGATCGAACGGCTCGAAGGTCCCCGGATCCCGCAGCATCGCCGCCGTGTGGATACCCGACTCGTGGGTCGTCACGTCCGCGCCGAGGACGGGCGTCCGCGGGTCGACCGACTCGCCGAGCGCGTCGAGCACCGCCTCACACGCGGGGACGAGTTCGGCCCCGTCGACGGCGGCCGCGCAGTCGCCGGTGCCGTCCACCTCGTCGGCGATAACCACCTGTTCCAGCGCCGCGTTGCCCGCCCGCTCGCCCAGCGACGCGACGCTCACGTCGGCCGTCGTCGCGCCCGCGTCGACGGCCGCGAGCGTGTTCGCCGTCGCCACCCCGAGGTCGTCGTGGAAGTGGACGCCCAGACGGTCCCCGTCGACCCCGCGGTCCAGGAGGTCGGTCACCACCGCCCGCACCCGGTCCGGCGTCCGCGCGCCCACCGTGTCCGCGACGGTGACCGTCGGCACCGACGGGACGGCGTCGACGGTCGCCGCGAGGTGTTCGGGATCGGTCCGGAAGCCGTCGACGAGCGTGAGGTGGACCGCGGCCCCGCCCTCGCGGGCCCGGTCGAGCGCCTCGCTCGCCATCTCCATCGCCTCGGCGCGGGACGTCCCGAGGACGTGTTCGAGTTGACGTTCGGACGTGGGGACGAACACCTCGATCACGTCGGCCTCGGCGTCGAGGGCGGCCTCGACGTCGGCGACCCTCGCGCGGGCGATACCGACGACGTCGGCCGTCACGTCGCCCGCGGCGGCGAGTCGGCGGATCGCCGCCCGATCCGTCTCGCCGACGGCGGGGAAGCCGGCCTGGACGGCGTCGACGCCCAGCCGGTCGAGCGCCCGCCCGGCGGTCACCCGGTCGTCGACGGCGTACTCCCGGCCGGGCATCTGTGCGCCCTCCCTGATCGTCACGTCGCGGAGCGAGACCGGCATCAGATCACGCCCGCGTCGCGGAGGCGGTCGTACTCCGACTCGTCGAGCCCGAGTTCGGACAGGTACACCTCGTCGTTGTGCTGCCCGTGTCTCGGTCCGGCGTGTTCGACCGTGCCGGGCGTCCGGGTGAACCGTGGGACGGGTGCCGCGGTCTTCAGCGATCCCAGATCCTCGTCCTCGACCTCCACGATGTTCCCCCTAGCCGCGTACTGCTCGTCCTCGAAGATGTCGGCCATGTCGTAGACGGGCCCCACGATGGCGTCCGCGGCCTCCATCTCCGCGATGGCCGCCTCGGTCGAGCGCTCCCGGGTCCAGGACTCGATCACCTCGTCGAGTTCGTCCGCGTGCTCGACGCGGGCCTCGTTGTCGGCAAAGCGCGGGTCGTCGACGAGGTCCGGCCGGTCGATGGCCGCGGCAACGTTCTCGAAGATGGACTGCGCCGACGCCGAGAGGGTCATGTAGCCGTCGGCCGTCTCGTAGACGTTTCGCGGCGCCGCGCTCTCGTGGTGGTTCCCGATCCGTTCCCGGACCTCGCCCAGCCGGTCGTACGCCTCCACCTCCGAGAGGAAGAGCCTGAAGAGGGGCTCGTAGAGGCTCATGTCGATCACCTGCCCCTCGCCGCTACCCCCCGATCGACCCACGTCACGCTCGAAGACCGCGAACATGACGCCTTGGACGGCGCAGTTCGCGGCGGTGAGGTCCGCGAGACTGATCGGCGGCAAGAGTGGCTTGCTGTCCGGGAAGCCGTTGACGTGCGCCCAGTTCGAGATGCCCTCGGCGACGGTCCCGAACCCGGGCTTGTCCGACTTCGGTCCCGTCTGTCCGTACCCCGACTGCCGGACGACGATCAGTCCCGGGTTCTCCTCGTGCAGTCGCTCGGGACCGAGCCCCCACTTCTCCATCGTCCCCGGCCGGAAGTTCTCGAAGAGCACGTCGGCGTCGGCGAGCAAGTCGAGCAGGAGGGCGCTCCCCTCGGCGGTGCTCAGATCCAGCGTCACGCAGCGTTTGTTCCGGCCGATCGACTTCCACCAGAGCGACACGCCCTCGTCGTAAGGTGGCCACTCCCGAAGCGGATCGTTCCCTTCCGGATGTTCCACCTTGATGACGTCGGCGCCGAAGTCCGCGAGCTGTGTCGTGGCGAACCCGCCGGCGATCATGCCCGAGCAGTCGACCACCCGTAGCCCGTCGAGCGGCCCCTGCCGTTCCCGTGCGGTCGTCATGAACGGTCGGTGCTCGCCGGTCGGCATAAGCGGTGCGCTCCTCGTCACCGCTCACGACCACGGCCACCCGCCCCGTCGGACCCGTCGGCCGCCGAGTTCCAGGCCACAGAGGGCCGCGAGGCCCAAAAGCGCGCCCGGAACGACGGCGAGCGTCCAGAGCGCGAGCAGGAAGAAGGCCCCGGCCTCGCCCCCGACCCGCAGGAAGGTGTACGCACAGACCCAGCTCGCCCCGAACAGCCAGGCGACGGGCGTCCACAACCCCCGGCTCGCGTGGAGGAACAGGGGCAGGCCACCCTGGACCGCGAGCGCGAGCGTCGCGCCCCCGACGATCAGGACCGCGACGAGCGGCGAGTCGCGCGGGTCGACCGCGAACCGCCAGAACAGGAGGCGGACCCCCGCCCACAGGAGCAGGAACCCGACCCCGTACGCTACCCCGCCGCGGAGCGCGGCCGCCCGGGCGTCCGCCCGACGCGACCGGCAGGCCACGCCGGTGACGACGGTGGCCACCGCCGTCGCGACCGCTCCCGTCAGGAGCGGATCGCCGAGCGCGTGATGGGGGGTTCCGGCCACGCCCGGACGTCGTCGCCGCTGTCACGTAAAACGTCGCGGCCGGCAGTATATGTGGGTGTGGTACGTACGAGCGTATCATGTCCATCTCCCGACACGGTTCCGGCCCGCGAGCGGCCGTCGGCGCCGTCGCCTCGCAGGTCCACCCCGTGTTCATGGCCCCGCCGCTCGCCGCCTCCGGGTTCGGCGCCGTCTTCGGTGGATTCGAACTCCCCCGACTCGCCCTCCTCCACCTCGCCGTCGCCTTCACCGCGCTCTACACCGCCCACGTCAAGGACGGCCTCGTCGACTTCCACCGCCGCGGCGAGGACGACGACCACCCGCTGACCCGACGCGGCTGTCACCTCGCGATCCTCGGGTCGAGCGCCGCCTTCTTCGCCGGCGTCGCCGCCCTCGTCGTCCGCGTCGACCCCGTCGCCGCCGCCCTCGCCCTGCCCGGGTGGCTGGTCGCCGTCCTCCACGCGCCGCAACTCGACACCAGCCCCCTCGGTGCGACCCTCGGCTACCCGGTCGGCATCGGCTTCGCCCTCCTCGGCGGGTACTACGTCCAGACCCGCACCCTCTCGACGGCCGTCGTCGCCTTCGCCGCCGTCTTCGTCGTCGTCCTCGCCGGGATCAAGGTCGTCGACGACGCGACCGACTACGACTACGACCGCTCGGTCGACAAGCGAACCGTGGCGGTCGTCCTCGGCCGCGACGGGGCGCGGACCGTCGCCGGCACGCTCATGGGTGCGGGGATGGTCGCCGTCCTCGCGCTCTCGGCGACCGGCGTCGTCCCGCGTGGCTCCGCGTTCGCCGTCGTCCCCTTCGTCGCCGTCGCGCTGTTCGCCCGCCGGGCCGACCCCGAAACCGCGACCATGCTGCTCGTGCGGGCCTCCTACCTCTTTTTCGCCCTCCTCGTCGTCGCCGTCTGGCTCCGTCCCCTCGCCGGCCTCGCGGGGCCCGACGTCACGGCGCTCGGCCCCTACACCTACCTCGCGACGGAGGTGCTGTGGGGGGTCGTCGCCGTCGCGCTGGTGGTTCGCGCCGACGCGGTCCGTGCCGCCGCGCGGACCGTCGCCGTGCTCTACCCCGTCGCCTACGTCTGGGACTGGTACACCCTCACCGTCGGCGTCTTCGCCATCCCGATGCGGACGGGGATCGATCTGCTCGGCATCCCGCTGGAGGAACACCTGTTCATGCTGATCGTGCCGACGATGGTCGTCGGGGTCCACGAGACGCTCGCAGACGCGTTCGACGACTAACCCTCGCGAACGGCGACGGAACGCCGGGAGCCGCCGCCGACGCGCCGGAGCGGAGCCGCGAGGCGTCCCACCAGGGGGCTGGCACCACAACCTACAAATACGAGTGGGCCAACCATAGAATTAGACACATCTAATCCATGGATTCGATGATAACCTATGTCACTCGATACACGTAGCGAGCGAGCGGTGACGCGACGGGACGCGCTTCGTGCCGGCGGTGCGGCGGCGCTTGCGGGGATAGCCGGGTGTACGGCGCTGCCGAGCGCTCCGGACCCGTCGGGGGGAGACGGCGACGCCGGGAGCGACGGCCCGGTCGCGGTGGCCTCGTTTTTCACGTTCTTCGATTTCGGCCGGCAGGTCGCCGACGGGACCCCGCTGACGGTGGAGAACCTCGTCCCGACGGGACTGCACGGGCACGGCTGGGAGCCGAACGCCAGTATCACCCAGCGGATCATCGAAGCGGACGCGTTCGTCCACGTCGGGGCGGACTTCCAACCTTGGGCCGACCGAGCAATCGAAACGATCGAGGGCGACGACGTCGAGACGGCACTCATCAACGCCCGGGAGGGCGTCGAACTGGTCGACCTCGCCGCGACGCTCGACCGCGACGAGGAGGGCGTCGGTTCCCAGCGGGGGAAGGACCCGCACTTCTGGCTGGATCCCCAGCGCGCGAAGCGCTCCGTCGACAACATCGCCGAGGGGTTCGCCGAACTGGTGCCGGAGTACGCCGACACCTTCCGCGACAACGCCGGGGCGTACACCGCCGACGTCCTCGACCGCATCGACGCGGACTACGAGGCCATCTTCGACCGCGCCGACCGCGACATCGTCCAGCTGGCCGCGCACAACGCCTTCCAGTACGTCGGCGTGCGCTACGGGGTGCGGATGCGGCCGCTCGTGACGAACCTCGCGGCGAGCGGTGACGTCAAGCCCGCCGACATTCGCGAGGCGGCGCGCGTCATCCGCGAGAACGACATCCGCTACATCGCCAACGGCGTCTTCGAATCCCAGCGCCCGGCCCAGCAACTCGTCCGCGAGACGGCCGTGGAGTCGTACTTCCCCGTGACGCCGTACGCCGGCGTTCGCGAGGAGTGGGTCGCGGAGGACTGGGGATACGAGGAGATCGCGTACAACATCAACATGCCCACGTTCGACATCGTCCTCGGCAACGAGCGTCCCGAGGACGCGGCCCCGTCGGCGGGCTGGGTCGAACGGTGGCGGAACTTCGAGCCGGTATGACCCGGGACGCCGACGCCGTGCCGGTGATCGACCTCGCGGGCGTCACCTTCGGCTACACGGCGACGCCAGTCGTCGAGGCCGTGTCGCTGACCGTCGACCCGGGCGAGTACGTCGCCATCGTGGGGCCGAACGGCTCGGGGAAGTCGACGCTGATGCAGCTGATGGTCGGACTGCTCGAACCGGACACGGGCACGGCCCACCTGTTCGGCGAGCGCGCCGACCGTTTCGACGACGGCGAACGGATCGGCTACGTCGCCCAGCAGGCCAACGCCGCCGAGGGGATGCCGATCACCGTCCGCGAAGTGGTGAAGATGGGCCGCTTCCCGCACGTCGGGGTCGGCCGGCTGTCGAGCGAGGACTGGGCCATCGTCGACGACGCCCTCTCGACCGTCGGCATGAGCGCCTTCGCCGACCGACGCGTCACGCAGCTCTCGGGTGGACAGCGCCAGCGCGCGTTCATCGCACGGGCGCTGGCGGGCGAGGCCGACCTGCTCGTGCTCGACGAGCCGACCGTCGGCGTCGACGCCGAGTCGGTCGACGCCTTCTACGGCCTGCTGGCGGCGCTCAACGGGCGGGGCATCACCGTCCTCCTCATCGAGCACGACCTCGGGGCGGTCGTCGAGCACGCCGACCGCGTCGTCTGCCTGAACCGCGAAGTCTACTTCGACGGGCCGACCGACGAGTTCGTCGACAGCGACGCGCTGGCCCGGGCGTTCGGAACCGAAGCGCGGTTCCTCGCTGAGGTGGACGGATGAGCGCGGACGCGGCGGCCACGCTCGTCGCGAGCCCCCTCGTGACCCTGGATCCGTCGGCCGTGCTCGCGCTGGGGAGCGTGCTGGAGGCCGTCGGCGAGGCCGTCTTCGATGCCCCTCTGTGGGTCCTGGAGCAGTGGTACTGGCTCATGGACTGGGTGTACTACGCCACGGGGCTGGAGATGCTGAACCCCCGTTACCGGTTCATGCACCGGGCGATACTCGTCGGGCTCTGCGTGGGCGTGATGGCGCCGCTCATCGGCACCTTCCTCGTCCACCGACAGCTCGCGCTCATCGGCGACGCGCTGGCCCACACCGGCTTCGCCGGGGTGGCCGTCGGCCTGTTCCTGAACGCCGTCATCGACCTCGGCGTCTCGCCGTATCTCACCGCCGTCGTCGTGGCGATGATCGCCGCGCTGTGCATCGAGCTCATCTCCGAAGTGACGGACGCCTACAACGACGTGTCGATGGCCATCGTCCTGTCGACTGGGTTCGCGCTGGGGACGACGCTCATCAGCCTCAACGCGGGCGGGCTCGCGGTGGGGGTCAACCAGTTCCTCTTCGGCAACCTCTCTACCGTCTCGCCGGGGAGCGCGGCAATCCTCCTGGTGCTCTTTGCCGTCATCGTGAGCACGGTGGCCGTGACGCGCAACCAGCTGCTGTACGTCACCTTCGACGAGACGGCGGCCGCCGTCTCCGGCATCCCCGTCAACTGGTACAACCGGGTGATGGTGATGCTGACGGCGATGGTCGTCGTCGGTGCGATGCAGATCATGGGCGTCATCCTCGTCGCGGCGATGCTCGTCGTTCCGGTCGCGGGCGCGACGCAGGTGTCCCGGAGCTTCTCCGAGTCGCTCGTCGTCTCGGTCGTCCTCGCGGAACTCGCGGTGTTGCTCGGCATCGCCGCCGCCTACTACGGCGGCGTCACGGCCGGCGGGATCATCGTCCTCTTCGCCGTGGCCATCTACGTCTGTGCCGTCGTGCTCGGAAAACTCCAGTCCGCACGCGGCGAACGGGCGGCGCCCGAGACGGGACACATCGAGGCCGACGGCGTCGACGCCGGCACCGGCGACTGAGCGATTCCCCTCCTTTCGCGCCCGGATCCGTCACCGCGCCAGTTCCACCTTTTACGTCCTCGGGTCGCTCCCGCCGGTCGCGACCGCTCGTCGCAAAAGCTGGAGCAAAACGATCCGCCGGCCCCCGCTAGGCCGTCACTCGTCCTTCGCGCCCGGATCCGTCACCGCGCCGTTGGCCGCCGAGCCGAACATCCGGCCGTACTTCGCCAGCACGCCGGACGTGTAGTTCGGTTCGGGGTCGTAGCCGTCGAGCCGTTCCTCGATCTCCTCGTCGCTGAGGTCGACCGAGAGCTCGTGGCTGTCGATGTCGATGGTGATCACGTCGCCGTCCTCCAGGGCGGCGATGGGGCCGCCGACGAACGCCTCGGGGGCGACGTGGCCGATGGAGAAGCCACGGGTCGCGCCGGAGAAGCGGCCGTCGGTGAACAGCGCGACGTCCTCGGCGTGGCCCTGGCCGGCGACGGCGCTCGTGACGCCGAGCATCTCGCGCATCCCGGGGCCGCCGCGGGGCCCCTCGTTGCGGATGCCGATCACGTCGCCGGAGTCGACGTGGCCCTCCTGGACGTACTCCATGGCGTTCTCCTCGTCGTCGAAGATCCGGACGGGCCCCTCGTGGTGGAGGTGGTCCTCGCCGGTGATCTTGATGACCGCGCCTTCGGGGGCGAGGTTGCCCGAGAGGATGCGGATGGCGCCGCGCTCGTGGATCGGGTCGTCGACCGTGTGCAGGAAGTCGGCGTCGAGGTCCGCGACGGCTGGCGGGTCGTAGCGGTCGAGGGCCTCGGCCATCGTCTCGCCCGTGACCGTGAGCCCGTCGCCGTGGAGCAGGTCGGCGTCGAGGAGTTCGCGCAGGACGACCGGCACGCCCCCGACCTCGTGGAGGTCGTTCATCACCCGCTCGCCGCCGGGCTGGAGGTTGGCGATCTTCGGCGTCCGTTCGCTGATGCGGTTGAAGTCCTCGATGTCGAGTTCGATGCCGGCCTCGGCGGCCATCGCCAGCAGGTGGAGGACGGCGTTGGTCGACCCGCCGATGGCGACCTGGAGCGCGATGGCGTTCTCGAAGGACTCCCGCGAGAGGAAATCGGACGGTTTGCGCCGCGACTCGACGACGTCGACGACGAGTTCGCCGGTCTCGCGGGCCACCTCGTAGCGGGCCTCGTCCTCGGCGGGCGGCGAGGCCGATCCGAGCGGCGCGAAGCCGATGGCCTCGCTGATCGAGGCCATGGTGTTGGCCGTGAACATGCCGCCACAGGAGCCCGCGCCGGGACAGGCGTTCCGTTCGAGGTCGTCGAGTTCCTCGTCGGACATCTCGCCCTCGGCGACGGCGCCGACGCCCTCGAAGACGTTCTGGATGGTGACCTCGCGGCCGTCGTGCTCGCCGGGCATGATCGACCCGCCGTAGAGGAACACGGAGGGGAGGTCGGTCCGGATGGAGGCCATCATCATCCCGGGCATGTTCTTGTCACAGCCGCCGATGGTGACGAGGGCGTCCATGCGCTCGCCGAAGGAGACGAGTTCGACGGAGTCGGCGATGACCTCCCGTGAGATCAGCGACGACTTCATCCCCTCGGTCCCCATCGAGATGGCGTCGGAGATGGTGATCGTGCCGAACTCGATCGGCATCCCGCCCGCCTCGTCGATGCCCTCGATGGCCGATTCGGCCAGTTCGTCGAGGTGGACGTTACACGGCGTGATGTCCGCGGCGGGGTTGGGGACGCCGACCATCGGCGACGAGAGGTCCTCGTCGTCGAACCCCATCGCGCGGAACATCGACCGGTGGGGCGCGCGGTCACGGCCCTCGGTGACGTCGGTACTCCGGAGGTCCGGGTCCTTGCCTCCGGGGTAGGGCGCCGACTCGGACTCCGCTTCGGATTCTCGCTCTGGTTCCTGCTGGCTCATGTTCCGACCCTACTCGTCCGGGGGCTTAAAGCATGAGGCCTCGTCGCCCTCAGCTCTCGCGGCTCGCCAACCCCGAGAGGTGGCCGGCCTCGGGCACGATGATCTCCCCGGCCCCGAGCCGTGCCGCGTTCTCGCTCCCCGGCAGGCAGAAGACGGGCGTCCCCTCGACGACCCCCGCGACCGCCCGCGTCCCGACCACCTTCGTCCCGATCTCCTCGTACGAGAGCCGGCGAAAGAGTTCGCCGAAGCCGGGCAGGGTCTTCTCGAACAACGGTTGGGCCGCCTCGACGGTCACGTCGTCGGGGGTCACGCCCGTTCCCCCGGTGCTTACGACGGCGTCCACGTCGTCCCGCCCGGCGAGGTTCTTCAGCGTCGCCTGCACGCGGTCGTAGTCGTCCGGGATCAACTCACGGGTGACGATCCCGTGGCCCGCGTCCGTGAACGCCGCCGCGATGGCGTCGCCCGCCGGATCGTCGTCCAGTCCCCGCGTGGAGGTCACCGTCACCACCGCGGCGCCGAGGGTCTCGACGTCGTGGTGGTGGTGGTCGTGTTCGTGATCGTCGCCGTGGCCGTGATCGTGTGCGTGGTCGTCGTCGTGTGCGTGGTCGCCGTCGTGTGCGTGGTCGTCGGTCATGGGCGTGGATTCGGGGGCCGCCACAAAAGCCGTGGCGGGAGCGCCGCGACCGCCCGTCGGACGAGAAACACCTTTGACCTCTCCCCCCGTAACCGCGCGTATGGTCGACGAATCCACGACGACGGAGGTAACGTGTTTCAAGTGTGGATTCGAGGCGCCGGCCGGCAGCGACGACTGGGACACCGCGACTCACCCGTCGCTCGGGACGCTCCAGCGGTGTCCCGACTGCGGGAGCACGGATACGACGAGCGGCTAGCGGTCCGCGGCGACGGCCAGGCCCTCGCCCGTGCCGAACCACAGCGTTTTGTCCGTCGCGATGGTTCTCACGGGTATGCAACCCCGTTCTTTCGTGACTCACGACGACCCTGGCGAACCGCACGGCAGTCGGTCCGACGCCCGTCACCGACGGTGAGCGCCGACGACCCCCCCGTCGTCCGCCCCGGTGGGGACCCGCCGCGCGGCGGCGATCCGGCGCCCGACGACGACGCGGACCTCGGCTGGGTCGGGTGGGTGCTCGTCGCGGCCGTCGTCGTCGCCGTCCTCGTCATTCCCGGTGCCATCTACCTCTGGCCCGCCGGCGGGACCGTCCTCGGTGCCCACTACCGGACGGCCATGCTCGTCCTCCCGATGGTTCCGGCCGTCCTCCTCGGCGTCGTCGCCGTCTGGTCCATGAAGAACCGACGCTGAGGGCGGTTCGTGATAAATCCTCCCGACAAGACTTATATCGTGACGTATGGTAACGTGTACCGAATCGCATGTTCGAAGAGTTCTCCTCCGGCTACTACCTCGGACGGCTGTACGTCCAGCCCCGCGACGGCGACCACGCCGTCATCCACCGGACGGACCACGAACGGATGAACGAACGCCTCTACGCCACGGGCGAGGGGGTCGAACGCCTCGACGCGCCGCTCGTGATGAAACTCGACGGGCGTCACTTCCCGGTGCTCGGCGAGGAGGGCGTCCCGTCGGGGACGCTCGGACTCCCGCCGACGGTCACCGAGACCGACCTCCCCGACCGGTGTGAGGTGTTCCTCGCCAAACCCGACCGCGCCGCCGAACTCCTCCGGTATTCGGGGTACGACCCCGGCGGCGTCACGGACGAGGCCGTGTAGGCCGGGCGCGGCCGCAGGGTAGAAGGCCCCCGCGCTCGCCCCTCTATCCATGCTCGACTCGTTGCTCGGGCGGGCCGAACTGAAGGCACGCATCGAGGAACTCGAAGAGGAAAAGCGGCACCTCGAGCGTCGGCTCGACGCCGAGAGTGACCGCCGCGCCGAGGCCGTGACCGCCCGTCAGGAGGCCGAGGAGCGGGTCAACCGCCTCGAAGACCGGATCGCCGACCTGGAGGGTCGCCTCGACGCCGAACGCGACGACCGCGAGGTGTCGCTCGCCCCACGCGGCACCGACGACCTGCGGGGCGACCGACTCGACGAGGTGCTCGCCCGCCTCCGGAGCCTCTCGACCGAATCCGAAGGGGCGCTGACCGCGATGGTCGACCCGACCGAGCCCCGCGACGACGGTGGGAACGCGGCGCGACGATCGCCCGACAGCGCGGCGTCCTCCGATCACGATCCCGCTACCGACGCCGTCGCCGACGCCCTCGGCGACCGGGCGGCGATCCTCGACGACGTCGCACCCGCGCTCGTCTGCGTCGACGACGCCGGCCTCGTAAGCGTCGCCCTCGCCCCGCCGCTCGCGCCCGACCCCTTCGTCGAGTGGGGCGATAGCTTCCGTCTCGACCCCGACTGGTTCCGTCCGCCCGACGGGCTCTCCGTCGCGCTGGTGCGCTCGGATCTGTTCGCCGTCGGCCGCTACGACGGCGGGTCGCTCGTCGACGTCGAGACGGTCGAGACGGACGTCAAGGGTCGCCACTCGAAGGGCGGGTTCTCGCAGGCCCGGTTCGAGCGTCGCCGCGAGGAACAGGTCGCCGACCACCTCGACGACTGCCGGGCGGTCCTCGACGCGCGCGATCCGGATCGGCTCGTCCTCCTCGGGGAGCGAACCGTCCTCGACGACCTGGACCGCGAGGCCGTCGCCCGCGCCGCCGTGGACGCGAGCGGCGACCCCGAGGCGGCCCTCGCGGATGCCGCCGACTCCTTTTTCACGACCCGGTTGACGCTGCTGTGAGCGCGGGGTCGCGGTCGGCCGACACCGTGGCGTTCGTCGCTCGGAGGTCGTGTTCCACGACGACACCGTCGCGCGCCGTCTCGGGGACGTATGCCGCCTCGCCGCCACACCGCAGCGCCCGCCGGCAGACCTCGACGTAGGGCGTCAGGGCGCGGGTCCGGTCGCCCTCGGTCGCCGTCGGCAGTTCGAGTCGGTAGCTGAACCCGTTGCCCGCGCCGTAGTCGGCGAAGGCCGTCACCCGCAGTTCGTCGCGGTCGTCGACCGGGACCGTCGCGTTCCCGTCCACCGCCGTCACGCCGCGGAGGCGGGCGCGGCCGTCGCCGACGACCAGCGACGGGGTGGCGAGCGTCGGCGTGCCGTTCGTGACGTAGTAGGCCTGCCCCTCCTCCGATTCGAGGCGGATGGAGACGCGTTCGACGCCCGGCGGCACGCCGAGTCGCAGGTCGAGGACGACCCGCTCGCCGGCGACGTGGTCGACGGGCTGGATCCGCGGGCGCACCGTCTGGCCGGCGGTCGGCGCCCACGTCCCGCGGTAGGTGTAGCGGTACAGCGTCCGCCCGGGGTGGGCGTCGACGACGTCGAACTGTCGTTCCCGGAGCGCGTACACGACGTCGCCGTCGAAGTCGGGATCGTTGCGAAGCGCCTGGAACGGGTGGTTCATCCAGTCGCCGTACGGCGTCGGGAGGAAGACGAGCGATCCGTCCTCGATCCCGTCCACAGGGGCGTACGCGCTCCGGTACGTCTCGGTCACCTCGGCGTTGCGCTCGACGGGGTCGGCGAGCGCCGTCGCCGCCGGCACCGCGAACGCGAGGAGACAGAGCACCGCGACGGCGACCCCGATCCGGCGTCGCCGCGCGGCGCCGGGGACCCGCGCCGCGAGCGTCGCCCGGACCCGCTCGCCGCCGGTCACGGCGCCGTGGGCGGCGAAGGCCGCCGTCGGCACCAGCAGGTCGAAGTGGTAGTACGGCCCGAGGTTCGCCACCAGTCCGTCGTTCGCCTGCCCGAGGTCGCCGAGGACGTTCAGGTTCCCCCAGAAGTAGACGTTGCCGACGGCCACCGAGACGAACAGGCCGGCGAGGACGAGTCGCCGCGGGTCGGCCGACCGGTCGCGGTACAGGCGCCGGAGGAGGCCGGCGACGCCGACGGCCGCCAGAAGCGTTCCGACGGGGCCGGCGGCGACCCACTCGCCGAACAGGATCGCGAGCACCCGGCCGTTGACCCGGAGGGCCAGTTCGGGGGTGTACTGCCGCGAGTACGCGAGGATCTCGCGGTGGCCGAAGCCGAGGCCGTCCCGCGGGGCGAACGCCTCGTAGGGGAACACGAGCGGGTCGCCGGTCGTGAGGGCGTTGTACCCGAGCGCCACGCCGACCCCGACGAGGCCGAGCGCGGCCGTCGCGGCCTGCCGGGCGACGACCGCGCGATCCAGGCCGCGAAGCGTCCACAGCGCGTGGACGATGAAGGGCGTCGCGAAGAGGACGGCCGTGTAGGGGCGGGCGAAGAAGGCCATCCCCACCGCGAGGCCGGCGACGGCGGCGGCCCGGGGGCTCCCGGTCCGCCGGGCGTGGAAGTACGCCACCGCGAACGCGAGGTTGAGGAGCGTCGTCGGCGCGTACGGGAGGAAGACCGACGACTCGATCAGGAAAAGCGGAGAGGTAAGCAGGAAGACGGCCGCGAGCAGGCCTCGGCGCCGGTCGAACACCCCGGCGACGAGGGTGTAGGTGAGCGCGAGGTTGGCCGCCGCGATTCCCGCCAGCGCGAGGCGGTAGCCCCCGAGGAGTTCGCCGACGGCGAACATCACCGCCGGGACGGGGGCGTACTTCGAGTACAGCGCCCCGTCGGGCGTCTCGACGAAGAACCACGGCCGGTAGGCCTCCGCGACGGGCGGTCGCAGGAACACCCGGCCGTCGAGGAGCATCGCCGCCTGCTGGAGGTAGACGCCCTCGTCGTGGTTGAGCGAGTGATACGGAAACAGGCGCGTGGCCACCAGCAGGACGAGCAACCCCCCGCCGACGGCGAGGGCGGCGGCGAGCAGGCGGTAGGTTCGGGGGGTGAGCCGCCCCGATCCGTCGGTCACTCCGCGGGGTACCACGCCAGCGTGTGGTCGGCGACGAGGTCGACCGTGACCCGTTCGCCGAGTTCGTGGTCGGTCGAGTGGTTGTGCTCGCAGTGGACGACGTCGCCCGTGTCGAGTTCGACGGCGTACACGAACGAGGGGCCGGTGTACTGGCGACCGACGAGCGTGCCGTTGCCGGTCCGGCGGTCGCCGTCACACGGCGTCGCCCGCAGGTCGTCCGGGCGGACGAGCACGTCGATCCTGGCGCCGTCGTACTCGGAGCTCAACCCCTGGAGCAGGTCGGCCGAGAGCGTCCCGAGACCGGTGTCGATGTGGTTCTCGGCCAGCCGGCCGGTTAGGAAACTCGCCTGCCCGAGGAAGTCCGCGACGAACCGGGATTTCGGATGCTCGAACACGGACTCCGGTCGGCCCACCTGCTCGATCTGACCGTCGTTCATCACCGCCACCCGGTCGGAGATGGAGAGCGCCTCCTCCTGGTCGTGGGTGACGGAGACGGCGGTGACGTTCGTCTCCTTGATGATGCGGCGGACCTCCTCGCGCATGCGCTCGCGGAGTCGGATGTCGAGGTTGGCGAAGGGCTCGTCGAGCAGGAGGACCTCGGGTTCGGGCGCGAGCGACCGGGCGAGCGCGACGCGCTGTCGTTGCCCGCCCGAGAGGTTCTCGGGCGAGCGGTCCGCGAACTCCGAGAGGCCGACCAGATCGAGCAGGTCGGCCACTCGGCGTTCGCGCTCGTCGGCGTCCCAGTCGTCGAGGCCGAAGCCGACGTTCTCGGCCACGGTCAGGTGCGGGAACAGGGCGAACTCCTGAAACACCATGCCCACGTCCCGCTGTTCGGGGGGGACGCCGTCGCCGTCGGCGGCGACCGCCTCGCCGTCGACGCGGACCTGCCCGCTCGTCGGCATCGCCAGGCCGGCGATCATGCGGAGCGTCGTCGTCTTGCCACACCCCGACGGCCCGAGGAGCGTGAGCAGTTCACCGTCGCGGACCGTCAGGTCGATGCCGTTGACCGCCGTCTCGGGACCGTAGCGTTTCGTCACGCCGTCGAGCGTCAGCATCGACGGTGCGTCCGCCGGATCCCCCGTCTCCGTCGTCGACCGACGGGTCATCCCCAGTGTATCTTCAGCCATCGTCTCCCTCCTGTCGCAAGAGCAGGATCATCGAGAGCGCGGAGACGGCGACCAGTACCAGCGCCGGGAGCGCGGCCCGTCCGTAGTAGCCCGCTTCTTGCACACGCCAGATGTAGGTCACTAGGGTTGTAAAGCCCGTCGGATGCAGGATGAGCGTCGCCGGGAGCTCCTTCATCGTCGTCAGGAAGACGAGCGCGGCGCCGGCGACGAGTCCAGGGGCGATCAGCGGCAGGGTCACGCGCCGGAACGCACCCCGGGGCGTCTCCCCGAGGGTGCGGGCCGCGCCGAGTAGTTTCGCGTCCACCTGCATCACCGACGACCGGGTGGACCCGACCGCCTGTGGCAGGAAGCGAACGACGTACGCGAACACCAGCAGGGGGAGCGTCTGGTAGAGCCAGGGGAGGTAGTTCGCCCCGAGGAACACCAGCGCGAGCGCGAGGACGATGCCCGGCACGGCGTAGCCGACGTACGTCGACCGTTCCAGGAGCCGTGCGAGCCGCGAGTCCGACCGCGCCGAGACGTAGGCGATGGGGAGCGCCGCGAGCACCGTCCCCGCCGCGGCGAGGACGGACACGTAGACGGAGTTGATGGCGAAGTCCCACTGGAAGCCGATGCCGGCGGACGCGTAGCCGGGCCCGGTCCGCAACAGCCACATGCCGAAGATGGCGACGGGCACCACGAGCGTCAGCGCGGCGACGAGCGCACAGAACGCGAGCGCCGGGACCTTGGCCCACCCGAGCGAGGCGACGGGCGAGTCCGTGCCGACGACGCCGCCGCCGTACCCGTCGCCGCCGGCGTCGCCGAGCCGGGATTCGAGAAACAGGACCAGCGCGGTCACCGCCAGCAGCTGGATCGAGAGCAGCGACGCGGTCCCGCGGCCGAAGTTGTTGTACTGGACGTAGATGACCCGCGTGAACGTGTCGAAATGCATGATCGCGGGCGTCCCGAAGTCCGACAGCGCGTAGAAGGCGACGAGGAGCGCGCCGGCGGTCATCCCCGGAGCGATCTGTGGGAGGACGACGCGACGGAACGCCGATCGGAAGCCGTGGTTGAGCGTCTGGGCCGCCTCCAACTGCTCGGTGTCGAACGAGAGCAGGGACGCCCGGGTCGTCAGGAAGACGTACGGATAGACGAACAGGCCGAGGACGAGGGTCGCGCCCTCGAAGCCGTAGACGGTCGGCACCGTGACCCCAAGCGGCGACAGGAGTTCGGCGAGTTCGCCCCGCGGGCCGAACGCCGAGACGAACGCGAACGCGCCGAGGTAGCTCGGCACCACCAGCGGGAGCGACAGCGCCACGGTCCAGAACCGGCGGAAGGGCAGGTCGCTCAACACCGTCAACACCGCCAGCGGGACGCCGAGCGCGACCGAGAGGCCGGTGACCGACGCCACGAGCGCGACGCTGTTGACGAACACGTCGACCGTCGATGGTGTCACGAGGATCGACAGCGCCTCCCGTGGCCCGACCGCGGCCGCCCGGAGGAACAGCCAGAGGAGCGGCGAGATAACCGTCACCGCGACCAAGACGGCCACGCCCGCGACGAGCGGGTTGGAGCCCTCGCGCGTCGGCGAGACGGCGGCGTCACGGAGCCAGTCGACCGCCCGCCGAACGCCGGTATCCTCGCGACTCATCCCCTAGAGCACGCCCACGTCCCGCATGAGCTGGAGGGTCGGTTCGACGTTCGCGAGTTCCTGGAGGTCGATCGACGGCGGGTTCAGCTCGTCGATGGTGGGGAGGCCGCCGACCGGCGGCACGCCGGGGATCATCGGGTAGGCGAACGTCCGGGTGGCGAAGAACTCCTGGGCCTCGACCGTGAGGAGGTGTCGGACGAAGTTCTCGGCGAGGTCCGACTGCTCGGTGCCCTGGACGACCGCCGCGCCGGCGATGTTGATCAGCGCGCCCGCGTCGCCGCTGGTAAAGGCCAGATCGAGCGGCGCGTCCGAGCGTGCCGAACGCACCCGCAGCGCGTAGTAGTGGTTGGCGAAGCCGGCGCCGATCTCGCCGTCAGCGACGGCGTTGGAGGTCAGGAACTCGTCGGGGTACTCCGTGACGCCGCTGTCGAGCATGGCCTGGAGCCACTCGCGGGTCGCGGACTCGCCCTCGATGAGCCGCATCGCCGTGACGAACGCCTGGAACGCCCCGTAGGTCGGCGCCCACCCCATCGCCTCCGTCAGCGCCTCCGTCTCGGGGAAGTCCATCACCGTGTCCGGGATGTCGTCGGCCGAGAGCGCGTTCGTGTTGTACGGGACGCTCCGGGCGCGGCCCGCGGTCCCGACCCACCGGTCCGTGGGGTGGAACTCCTCGGGCACCGACTCGACGACGTCGCTCGAGAGGTCCGCCGCCATGTCCGCTTCGTCGACCGCGCCGAGCGAGCCGGCGTCGACCGCCCAGAACACGTCGGCGGGGGTGTTCTCGCCCTCTTCGATGATGGTGTTGGCGAGCTGTGCGGTCCCGCCCTCACGGGGACGGGCGGTGAAGTCGGGGTAGATCTGCGAGAACGTCGCCAGCAGGTCGCGGTACAGCCCTCCCTCGCCGCCACCGAGGTAGATGGTGAGCTCCCCCGAGAGGTCGGGGAGGTCGGCGATCCGGGTCCCGCTCAGCGACGCCCGGTTCTCGATGAGCGGTCCGGATCCGCGGAACGAACTCAGGCTGACCGTTCCGTCGCCGCCGTCGCCGCCGTCGCCACCTCCGCCAGGCAGTCCGTTACACCCAGCCAGCGCACCGACCGTCGCGGCCGCGCCAGTCGCGAGGAACCGACGCCGTCGGAGGGATCGCGAAGTATCGTCTTCCATAGTTCGTTTAGGCCGCCCTAAAACACTTATACTTGCCGATTCGGCGAGCGGTCAGTCGTCGGCCGGCACCGCGCGCTCGACGGACTGGAGTTCGTCGAGGCAGTCCAGCCAGTCGTGCATGTGTTCGCCGACGTGTGCGAGGAACTCGCCGTTGCGGTAGTCGGCCTCCGCCTCGATCAGCGCGTCGGCCATCGAGGCGAAGATGGTGGCGTACGCCTCGGCGCCCCGACTCTCGACGGCCGGGTCGACGTCGTCGACCAGTTCCCAGAGGTGTTCGTTCAGTTCCAGCCCCGCCACCTCGTTGTGCAGGTCGTCGAACGTCGACCGGGGCGCCTTGTCGTGGCGACAGAGCGGGTCGCCGCTGACGATCCGTTTGTCCAGCAGGTCCGCAGCGCGTTTGAGGAACACGCCGCTCCAGATGTCGTCGAACCGTCCCACCGACCACTCGTTGTCGTCCATGGGCAACTGGTAGAACGCGGGAACGACCTCGCGGCGGAAGGCGAGGTTCATCGAGCAGACGGTGAGATACTGACCGGGTTCGGCGACGAAGTCCGGGCCGAAGTCGTCGGCGGTGAGGCGCGTCTCGGCCTGCCCCTGCAGGTCGCCGTCCATCAGGATGCGCACCGCGTCGAGGTCGGGGACGTTCGTCCACAGGCCCTGCGAGGCGACGACGTCCGTGAGTTCGGCCTCGCCAGTCTCGACCGTCTCGTCCATCGCCGAGTAGGGGTAGCCACGGGGGTAGAGGCCGTGTTCGTCGGCTGCGTGGTACAGCACGTTCACCCAGTTCGTGTCCGACCGCACCGACTCGACGGTCCGCTCCTCGGTCAGGTTGTCGAGGTGGGTGCCGAAGAAATCGACGGTCTCGTGGGGCCGTGTGTCGTCGTCGATGAAGACGGCGTAGGGATGGTCGTTGGCCCACAGGTACAGCAGGCCGAAACTCGTCTGGGCGTGGCTCGCCGCCGGGATCAGGTGGCTGTACTCGCCGACGTCCTGGGCCTCGAACCACTCCTCGCGCCGGCTCCCGTCGAACACCTCGCCCGCGACCCCGAGGTCGTCGAGCATCGCCTCCATCTCCCCCGCCGGGCAGAAGTCCTCGGTCACCAGCACGAACTCCAGTCGGTCGGTGTCGAAGCCGTGACGCTCGGCGTTCGCGACGTAGGACCGCACGCATTCGTACTCCCTGATGGTCGGTACGATGACGCAGACGTCCGTTTCCATGCCCGCCATTCTTTAGGGCCACCTAAAATACCTGTCGATTAGGTCTCCCTAAACCGTCGCAGACGCGACACTCGTGATCGTCCGGCTAGTCGGTCGCCCCGGTCAGCGATTCGAGCAGGTGGACCGCGGGTGCCGGCGCCAGCGGCTCGTTGGCGTTCCCGCAGTGTGGCGACTGGACGCAGGCCGGGCAGCCGCCGGCGCAGTCACAGCCGTCGATCAGCCGTTCGGTCCGCGAGAGCAGGGGTTCGATCCGCTCGTAGCCGCCGCGGGCGAGGCCGACGCCGCCGGGGTAGCCGTCGTAGACGAAGACGGTGCTCGCGCCGGTGTGGGGGTGGTGTGGCGTCGAGAGGCCGCCCACGTCCGCCCGGTCACAGAGGAGATGGAGGGGAAACAGCGAGATGAGGCCGTGTTCGGCGGCGTGGATGCCGCCGGGGAAGTCGCCGAGCGCCCGCATCTCCGCCTCCACGTCGCCCGGAACGGTGAAATACAGCGCCGTCGTCCGCAGCGTCGTCTCCGGCAGGTCGAGCGTCTCGCGGCCGAGCGTCTCGCCCCGGCCCGCATCCCGGCGCTCGAACCCCGTCACCCGTTCGGTGACGGTCACGTCCGCGAGGTGGACCGCGGTGTCCGGGCGGGCCGACAGCGCCGTCGACTCGCGCTCGCGCTCGACCGCGACCGACTTCTCGGTCAGCACCCGAGTGTAGTAGTCCGCCCACGTCGCCTGGAGGGTCGCGACGTCCCGGTCCAGGTCGAGGTCCGTCACCTCGTAGGACTGTCCCTGGTGGTGGTAGATGGCGCCCGGATGGGCGTCCCGGAGGGCGTCGTCGAGTCCCAGGGTGGCGATCACGTCGCCGTCGGCCAGCAGGTCCACCTCGCGGTCGTCCACGCTCCGGAGACTCGTCGCCTGCTGTGGGCTTCCCCCGCCGGCGTGGGTCCAGCGGACGCCCGCGTCGGTCTCCCGGCGCTCCAGTCGCCCGGCGGCCTCCAGGTCCGCCACCACGTCGGGGAAGCCGTCGCCGAAGTGTGACTCGTCCTCCCGGGACAGCCAGTTCTCCGTCGCCGCGGCGGCGACGTGGTCCGGCAGCAGGTGGTCGTTCCCGGGATCGACCGTCGCCCGCTCCGGATCGCCGTCGAAGAGCGTGTCGGGGTGGTCCATCAGGTACTGATCGAGCTGGTCCTCGCCGGCGACGAGGGCGACGAGCGCGGGATCCGACCCCCGCCCCGCGCGCCCCGCCCGCTGGAACGTCGACATCCGCGTCCCGGGGTAGCCGTCGAGGAGGACGGCGTCCAGTCCGCCCACGTCGACGCCGAGTTCGAGCGCGCTGGTCGACCAGACGCCCGCCACTCGGCCGTCGTGGAGGCCGTCCTCGACCTCGCGGCGGCGCTCGTCGCGCAACGAGGCCTGGTAGGCCTCGATCCGTCCCGCGAGGCCGTGTTCGCCCCGGTCGTGCAGGGCGTCGGCGCTCTCGGTCGCGTAGCGTTCGGCGGTCTGTCGCGCGCGGGTGAAGGCGAGCGTCTGGTGGCCCGCCGCCACCAGGTCGGCGAACAGCCGCTTCGTCTCGACGTGACTCGACCGGCGGCGCCCCGAGCCGCCCGTGCCCTCGTACTCGGGGGGGTTCCAGAGCAGCCAGTGCCGTGGCCCCCGGCCGCTCGTGTCCTCGTCGACGAGGGCGAACGACGACGCCTCGCGGCCCGTCAGGCGCGCGGCGTGTTCGACGGGGTTGCCGATGGTGGCCGAACAGCAGACGAACTGGGGGTCGCTCCCGAACCGCTCACAGAGGCGGGCGAGCCGTCGGAGCACGAGCGAGACGTGGCTCCCGAACACGCCGCGGTAGCCGTGGATCTCGTCGATCACGACGAGCGAGAGCGACGAATACAGCCACTCCCACAGCCGGTGGCCGTGCGGGAGCAGGCCGTAGTGGAGCATGTCCGGGTTCGACAGCAGGACCGTCGGTCGGCGGTCCCGGACGTCGCGCTTCTCGGTCCGCGAGAGCCGACCGGTGTAGGTGGCGACCGACACCCGGCTCCCGAACCCCAGGTCCCTCGCGAGGCCCTCCAGACTCGCGGCCTGGTCCGCGATCAGGGCGTTCTGTGGGCCGAGATACAGCGTTCGCTCCCCCTCGGCCATCGCCCGCTCGAACGCCGGCACCGTGTACGCGAGGCTCTTCCCGCTCGCGGTCGGCGTCGCCAACACGACGTCGCGGCCGTCGCGGACGGCCTCGACGGCGTCGACCTGGTGGCGGTACAGGCGGTCGACCCCGCGCTCGTCGAGCGCCCCCGCGAGCCGCGACTCCAGATCGCAGTCGGCGTAGGTCGGGTCGCGTCCCGACACCACTCGGTAGTCCGCGACCGTGCCGTCCCGCTCCCGCAGTCGGTCGACGACGTCGTCCACGCCCCCGCTCGGGCCGACGCGAACAAACCGGTTCCGGTCGACCTTTGCCCCTCGACCGCCCGGATGTGACCATGACCGACGCGGACGGCGGCACCTACACCCTGCTTCTCGAACTGTCCCGTGACGCGGAGCTGGAGGTCGGTGCGCTGGGAATCCACCGCCTCCCCGCCGGCGCCTACGCCTACACCGGCAGCGCTCTCGGGAGCGGGGGGTTCGCCCGCGTGGACCGCCACCGCCGGCTGGCGGCCGGCGAGAGCGACACCCGCCACTGGCACGTGGATTACCTCACCGGCCACCCGGCGACGGATCTGATCACCGTCGTCACGTCGGCGGGCGCGGACGTCGAGTGTGCCGTCGCCGGGCGCTTGCCCGACGGGCCGATCGACGGCTTCGGCGCCTCGGACTGCGACTGCCGGTCCCACCTCGCGGCGGCCCCGTCGCTGTCGGCGTTGACCGAATCCGTCAGGTCGGCACATCGCGACGCGACGAGAGGGTGAATCCCGACCGCTGTCGGGCGACCGGGAGCACCCGACCGTCGACGGATCCGGGCGCATCCGTCGCGGTCCGGCGCCGGATCGAACGGCGGGCCGGGCAACCCGCCACGACCCCGCGTGTCAGAGGCACCCCGGCGTACCGATGTACACCGATCGACGACTTGATGTTGTCGTGCGGCGAACACGTCAACCGCTGAAACGTGATATATAAATGCTGTGCCGGTTGGGGACGGACCCGACGGTTCGGGCCGCAGCCGGGCGTGACGCGATGACCGATCCGTCCCCGGCCGCGGTCGTCGTTCGCCGGTCCGAGACGCTCCGCGCGCTCGACGAGGGGGCGGTTTCGAAGGCGACGCTCGTCGACCGGCTCGGGGTCTCCCGGTCGACGGTCGATCGGGCCGTCCGCGAGCTGTCGACGGTGGGGTTCGTGACGTCGACTCCGTCGGGCTACCGCACCACGGCGTCCGGACGGTTGGCCGCCGAGGTCCACGATCGGTACACCCGGCGGATCGAGACTCTCGGCGAGGCCGCCCCCCTGTTCGCCGGCGTCGAGGTGGTCTTCGATCTCGACCCGGCGGTCGTCGACGGGGCGACGCTGATCGAGACGGCGCCACACGCGCCGAGTCGTCCCGTCGCGGCGGTCGCGGACATCGTCGAGGCGGCGACGCACGTGTCGGTGTACACCGGGCGGTATCTCTCCCGCCACGCGCGACTCTATCACGACCGGGTCATGGAGGCGGGGATGACCGTCTCCTTCGTCACGACCGAGCGGGTGATCGAGCGGCAGGCGGCGACCCGTCCCGGTGACATGCGCGAGGCGGTCGCGAGCGGCCGCGTCGCGATCCGTCACGTCGACCGGGACGACCCCGTGACGCTCGTCCTCGCGGAGACGCCGTCGGGCCCCGAGATGGGGCTGGTCGTCTACGACGACGGGGCCCCACGCGGGTTCCTCGGCAACGACACGCCGGCGGCGACGCGGTGGGCACGGGCGCTCCACGAGCGCCTGTGGACGTCGGCGACGCCCTTCGATCCTACCTGAGCGCGGCGTCGAGTTTCTCCACCGGCGTCGGCGGCTCCGCGTCGTAGTGGTCGCCGAGTTGCGTCCGGCAGGAGGCCCCCGGGGCGACGAGTTCCTCGCCGGGACTGTCGTCCACCTGGTCGAAGAGGATGGACCCGATGGCCTTGCTCATCGAGAAGTGTTCGGCTTCGTAGCCGAAGGACCCGGCCATGCCACAGCACCCGGAGTCCAGCGGGTCGACCGCGTAGCCCGCCCGCCGCAACACGCCGACCGCGTGGTGGTCCTTCCGTGTCGACTTCTGGTGACAGTGGCCGTGGTAGGTCAGCGAGCCGTCCGCGTCCGCCTCCAGCGCCTCGTCGAGGCGGAACGTGTCGAGATACTCCATGATCCCGTAGGCGTTGTCCGCGAGGGTATCGACGTCCTCGCCGGCTAGTAGGTCGCGGTAGTCGGACTGGAACATCACGGCGTCGGAGGGTTCGACCAACACCACGTCCCAGCCGTCGCGGACGCGGGGCGCGAGGGCGTCGACGTTCGTCGCCGCCTGCTCGCGGGCCCGGTCGAGGAAGCCCTTCGAGAACGGCGGACGGCCGCTCCCGCTCACGTCCCGTGGGATACGGACGTGGACGTTCGCCGCCTCCAGAGTCCGGACGGCGGCCTTCCCCGACTCGGGGTGGTTGTACGTGGTGTACGCGTCGGGGAAGAGCAGGGCGCGCCGGTCGGCCTCGGCCGCCGAAACCCGGCAGCCGCCACGGTCGTCGAACCAGTCGACGAGCGACTCGCGGTGGAAGGTCGGCAGGGTGCGGTCCTTCGCGATGCCGAGGGTCTTCTCCATCACCGTGCGGGCGCCGGGCACCTTCGCCGCCCAGTTCGAGAGCGGCGCCAGCGCCGACCCGAGTTCGTTCAGGCGGTCGACGTTCGCGAACAGCTTATCGCGCAGGCTGGCACCGTGTCGCCGGTGGTGTTCGTGGGTCACCTCCGCTTTCAGCTTCGCGAGGTCCACCTCGCTCGGGCAGTCCTTCGAGCAGCCCTTGCAGCCGATACAGAGGTCGAGCACCTCGTGCATGAACTCCACGTCGGTCGCGTCGGCGTCCAGGTCGCCGCTCATCGCCTGCCGGAGCAGGTTCGCCCGTCCGCGCGTGGCGGTGATCTCCTCCTGGCTGGCGCGGTAGGTCGGACACATCACGCCGCCGGTGGTCTCCTGGGGGCCCCGACAGCCGCCACAGCCGTGACAGAGTTCGACCATGCCCTGCATGCCGTTCTCGTTGTCCCACTCGAGGGCCGACGAGAAGCCGGCGTCGAACTCGTAGTCGGGGTCGAAGCGGAGGTTCTCGGTCATGTCGGCGGCGGCCGCTCGGTCGGACAGCCCGTCGGGGATCGGCTCATCGTCGGCGTAGCCACAGACCGTTCCTGGGTTCAGCAGCCAGTCGGGGTCGAAGGCACCCTTCAGGTCGCGGAAGACCCCCCAGAGCCGGTCGCCGTACAGCTTCCGGTTCCACTGGGTGCGGGCGCGGCCGTCGCCGTGTTCGCCCGAGACGGAGCCGTCGTATTTCACGACGAGGTCGGTCGCGGCGTCGGCGATGGCCTCCATCTCGTGGACGCCCTCGACGGTCTTGGTGTTGACCAGCGGCCGGATGTGGAGGACGCCCGGCCCCGCGTGGGCGTAGTAGGTGGTGAGGGTGTCGTGTTCGTCGAGTATCGCCTGGAAGTCGGCGACGTAGTCCGGCAGGTTCTCGGCCGGGATGGCCGTGTCCTCGATGAACGCGATGTGTTTCTCGTCGGTGGTCCGCCCCAGCAGGATCGGCAGCCCGGACTTGCGCATCTTCCAGAACTTCGCCCGCGTCTCCTCGTCGTGGGCCTCCATCGCCGCCCGCGCGACCCGTGGAGCGTCCGTGCGGTCGGCCGCCCCCTCGCCCGGGGTCGCCTCGGGGTCGGCGTCGGGGACGCGGTCGGCGACGAGGTCCGCGACCTTCCGGCGACCGTCGTCGTCGCCCGCGGCGTAGAACTCGACGAGCAGCACGGAGCTCGTCCCCTCGGGGAGCATCCCGACCACGTCCGCGAACTCCGCGGTGTCCCGCGCCAGGTCGAGCAACACGTCGTCCATCACCTCGACGGCCGCCGGGTCGTGTTCGAGGATGGGCGCCACGTCCGCCATCGCGTCGAGCAGGTCGTCGTAGGTCAGCAGGGCGACGGACTTCGTTTCCGGGACGGGTTCGAGCGAGACGGTCGCCTCGGTGATGATCGCGAGCGTCCCCTCGCTGCCGGCGAGCAGGCGGCCGAGGTTGATCGCCCCCGATTCGGCCTCGTCGACCAGCATGTCCAGGTTGTACCCCGAGACGTTGCGCTTCATGTCGGGGTACCGCTCGCGCACCTCGTCGGCCTCCTCGTCGACGATCCGTTCGACCGCGGCGTAGATTCGTTCCTCGACGGTTCCCTCGGGATCGGCCCCGGCCCGGAGTTCCGCCAGCGACACCTCGCCGAAGGTGGTCACGGTCCCGTCGGACAGCACCACCTCCAGTTCCTCGACGTAGGCGTCGGTCTTGCCGTACTTCAGCGAGTGGGCGCCGGTGGAGTTGTTGCCGATGGCGCCTCCGAGGACGCTCTTGTCGCCCCACGCGGGGTCGGGGGCGAACTTGAGGCTGTGGGGCGCCAGTTCCGCGTTGAGTTCGCCGAGCGTGACGCCCGGCTGTGCGCGCACCCGCCGCTCGTCGGGCTCGGCCTCGACCACGTCGGTCATGTGCCGCGAGAAATCGAGGACGACCGCCTCGTTGACCGTCTGGCCGGCGAGGCTCGTCCCGCCGCCGCGGGGCAGGATCGGCACCTCGCGCTCGGCGCAGTACTCGACGATAGCGGCCACGTCCGCGGTCGACGTGGGGAAGACGACCCCCACGGGGGTCATCTCGTAGGCGCTCGCGTCCGTGGCGTAGAGCTGTCGGGAGTAGTCGTCGAACCGCACGTCGCCCTCGATCAGTTCCTCGAGGTCGTCGACCATCCCCGGGCGATCGACGTCGTCGCTCCGGTAGTCGTACTCCCCCGACGCCGCGGGATCGTCGGCGGAGTCGCCTGTCGTTGCCATCGGCGGCCACTTGGCGTACGGCCGCTTAAATTCCGGGTACTAGAACGTCCCGGGGAACAGCACGTACCCGAACAGCAGCGTCAGGACCCCCGTGGCCGTCGCGTAGTACGCGAGCGGGATGAGCTCGTAGCGGATGACGCGGCCCTCCTCGCCGACGAGGCCGACGACCGCGAGCGCCGCGACGACGTTGTGGACGGCGATGAGGTTGCCGATGGCCCCGCCGACGGCCTGCGCACCGAGGATGATGGTACGCGGGAAGCCGATCTGGTCGGCGACGCCGTACTGGAAGGTGCCAAAGAGGATGTCGGAGACGGTGTTCGACCCCGCGAGGAAGGCCCCGAGGGCACCGACGAGCGACGCGAAGAAGGGGTAGACCCCGCCGGCGAGGTTCGCCATCGCGTCCGAGAGGACGATCAACATCCCGTCGGTGCCGGTGGCGGTGCCGGACTGGAGCATGATCTGGACCGTCGCCACCGCGAACAGCAGGGCGACGACCGCGGGGGTCACCTTCTCGATCGTCTCGCTCCAGGCGCCGACGACCTCCGCCTTCGACATCCCGTGGATGGGGATCGTCAGCAGGTGGACGGCGACGAACACCGCCCCCGGCAGGTACAGCACCGCGAGCGACCCCGACAGCGAGGTGCCGAAGATCGACCCCCACTGCAGGACGAGCGTCGACTGGAGGAACGCCGTCACCGGGTCGACGACGCGCGTGACGACGAGCAGCGCCGCGACGAGGGCGTAGGGCGTCCACGCCTTCCAGAGGGACATCGTCCGGACGACGCCGCCGTCGGCGGCGACGCCCGCCTCGCGGTCGGCGGACTCGCCGGGCTGGATCTCGCCGACCCAGTGGTCGGGCCACGAGGACTGGTCGCCGAAGTCCCACTCGTCGTCGGGGTGGAAGAAGCCGGCCTTGAGCGCGCCGACCGTGACGAACAGGCCGACCATCGCACCCATCAGGCCGGGGAACTCCGGTCCCAGGAAGTACGCCGTCGCCCAGTAGGGCACGGCGAAGGAGGCCCACGCGAAGAGGGTGAGCGGCAACACCTCCAGCGCGGGCTTGATCGAACGCTCCTCGCCGAAGAACCGGGTCATCATCGCCACACCGATGAAGGGCAGGACGGCGCCGACGACCACGTGGAACGAGGCCGCCCACACCGCGATGTCGGCCACCCAACCCTCGACGGTCATCCCCTGTGCGGCGACGGCCGAGGAGATGACCTCCACGTCGCCGAAGATGTCGATCATCCCGATGATGAGCGGCGTCCCGACGGCGCCGAAGGTGATGGCCATCAGGTTCCCGGTGAGGGCGACCACGACGGCCGCGAGCGGCGGGAAGCCGAGGCCGACGAGCAGGGGGCCCACGATGGCCGCGGGCGTCCCGAAGCCGGCCGCGCCCTCGATGAACGATCCCATCAGGAACACGAGCAGGACCACCTGGACGCGGCGGTCGTCGCTGATCGAGGCGAACCCCTGGTTGATGGCGTCGAACGCGCCGGTCCGTTTGAGCGTATAGAGCAACAGGATCGCCCCGAAGACGATCCAGAGGATGCTCGCGGCGGTGATGAAGCCGTTGACGGTGGCGGCGCCGATCCAGGTCGGCGACATGTTCCACCCGGCGTAGCCGGCGACGATGGCAACGAGCCACGCGACCGGCATCGCCCGCGTCGCGGGCCAGAACCGCCCGACCATCAGGTAGGCGATGATCGCCAGCGGCGTGATGGCGACGGCGATGTCGGTCAGCGCCATCGCACACCTCCGCCGTCGACTCGCCGATCCGTTCCACAACCGTTCGCAGATCGTTCTGGCATCGTTCCCTGCCATCGTTCCCCCCGATATATATCCATCGTTCCTCGCTTTTCGTGATGGATGCGGCGTGGCTCGGGAGCGGTTCACACGCGCCAGTCCGTTCGACTGCACCGGAAAGAAGGCGGTTTCGGGGGCTGTCGGCGGCGATCCGCCGTCCCGCACCCGAGCCACGACACACGTGTGTACCACCTGTTCATTCGTGTGTGCTGTCGTTCACACGAGTGCGAAGGCTTTTGTTTTCGTGTGCACAGGGTTCGACCATGGCCGGGGAGGAACGCCCGCGGAACGACGACGGCCAGTACGCCGACCGCATCCCGCCGGAGGCGGTCCTGGAGGTGTTCGACGAGCGCGACGACTTGGCGCGGCCGCTCACCGCCAGCGACGTGATGGAGGCGGTCGACTGCTCGCGACGGACGGCCCACAACAAACTCGAGGCGCTCGTCGACCGGGGGCGGCTGAAGACCCGGAAGGTCGGCGCGCGGAGTCGCGTGTGGTGGGTGCCGATGGCGCGGGAGTCGTCCCACCCGTCCGCCGACACCGACGACCGACCGCTCGCCGTCGCCAACGCCATTCGCGAGGCGAACCTGCCGGGGAGCGGGCCGACCCTGGAGGCCCGCCGCGAGGCGCTGTCGGCCGCCTACGACTACCTGGCGGCCCACCCCGAGGCGAAGAAGGCCGACTTCCTCCGGGACGTCTATCACGACCACCCCGCAGGCTACGAATCCCCGGAGTCGTGGTGGAACGCCATCCAGCCGGCGCTGAAGGGGTTGCCGGGGGTCGATCCGCCCGCGGAGCGGGGCCACCTCTGGCATTTCCTCGGCGGCGACTGATCGGTTCGTTTTTCTCGGGGGATTCCCGAGTCGCCACCGATGGGAACACCGACGCCCAGCGACCGCCGGACGTCACGCGGCGGGGGTCGCCGTGGTTGACGACGACGCGGGGGCGACGGAGCCGAGCGACGACGACGCCGAGGCTCCGGTGTACGCCTCCGCGGTCGAGGGCCGCCAGTACCGGGGAACGTGGTACTGCCCGCTCCCCTACGACGACCTGGATCGAGCGCCCGAGACGGTCGACTACCCCGACCGCGGGACCGGCGGTGCCTTCCGCTTGGCCGAACTGCCCCGCGTGCCCCGCGTCCGCCACGTCGTCGGGCCGAGCGCCATCATGCTCGGCGCGTCGCTCGGGAGCGGCGAGACGCTGTTCTGGCCGGGGCTGATCGCTCGCCACGGCTGGGGGCTCTACTGGGCGTTCTGGGTTGGCGTCCTCACGCAGTTTTTCGTCAACACGGAGCTCCAGCGGTGGACGCTCGCCACCGGCGAGAGCGTCTTTCGGTCGTACGTACGCGTCCACCGCGCGTGGCCGTGGGTCTTCCTGGTCGCCGGTCTCCTCAGCCTCGGGTGGCCCGGCTGGGCCGCAGGGGCCGCACAGGTCGCTGCCACCGCGACCGGCCTCGCCGGGTCCACACTCCTCGGCCTCCCCGCCTGGAAGCCCCTGGCCGTCGCGCTCATGCTCCTCGTCTGGGGCTCCTACCAGGCGTCGTCGGTGATGTACAACGCCGTCGAGGCGTTCCAGATCGGACTCCTCGCGCTCGCCATCGCGACGGCGCTCGCCCTCGCCGCCGTCGGCGGCGCAGTCGGCGAACTCGTGGCCCTGCCCGCGTCGCTCGGGAGCGTGGGCACCCTCCCCCCGAACATGGACGTGGCCGTCTTCCTCGGCGGCCTCGCCTTCGCCGGCGCCGGCGGCTACCTCAACCTCTCACAGAGCCTCTGGGCCCGCGAGAAGGGGTACGCCATGGGCAACTACCAGGGCCGGGTCCACAACCCGTTCAGCGGCGACGACCCGGAAGCGATCCACCGGAACGGCTTCACCTTCCGCCCCACCGACCTGAACCTCCGTCGCTGGCGCGGCTGGTGGCGGGTGATCCAGGTCGAACACCTGCTCACGTTCGTCCTCGGCCTCCTGCTCGTGGCGACGGTCCTGATGGCCGTCGCCCACCGCCACGCCCCCGGCGCCGGGGCGAACGCCCTCGATATGTGGCTCGGGCGGATCGCCCCCGCCCTCGGCGGGGTCGGGGCCGCACTCGTCTTCGTCCTGCTCTTTCTCGCGCTCTTTACCACCGAGTACGCCATCGTCGAGTCGTTCGTCCGCAACTCCGCGGACGCCGTCTACGAGGCCTTCGCCCGCGAGGCGGGGTGGGACCTCTCCCGTCTGTTCTGGTGGCTGCTCACCGCCTTCACCGTGTGGGGGGTGGTCGTCATCCTCCTCTTCTCGGCGCCGCTCGGCGACCGCGGCCCCTTCTTCCTGCTCGTCGTCGGCGCCGCCCTCTCCGGGCTGATGATGTGGCCCTACACGCTCCTGACGCTTCTCGTCAACACCGGGCGACTGCCCGAACACCTCCAACCCGGTTGGGGACGGGTGGCCGTGCTCTGGTGGGCCTCGGGCTTTTACGGCTACTTCTCGGTCCTCCTGCTCGGCGAGACGGCGGTTACGGCCGGGGTCGACGCCTTCGGGACGACCGTCGGCGTCGTCGGGAGCGCCCCCGGCGGCTACGCCCTCTGGCTCGGCTACGCGCTCGTGCAGGCGTCCGCGGTGATCCGGTCGATCCGTGCGAAGCGTGCCGCGGCGGGCACCGTCGCGGCCCTCGACAGTCGGCGGGCGTTTCGGTGACGTCGGCGCCGGACCGAAGCTACAAAACGGCCGGACGCCAAACGCGTGCACATGGCTACCACGACCACCAACCCGCTATCGACGTTCGAGGACGCCCTCGACGAACTCGGGGTCGACCTCACCCGGACGACGGCCGATGCGTTCGCATCGACGCTCGCCGACATCGTCCGCGACCCCGCCGTCGGCGTCCCCCTCCCTTTCGACGTCGAGTACCCCGACGCCGTGACCGTCGACCCGACGCCGGCGGCCGTAGAGCGGGCGGCGACCGGCGTCACCCCCGCCTCGTTCGGCGTGGCCAACTACGGGAGCGTCTTCCTCCCCTCGACCGCCGACGGCGCCGAACCCGTCTCCCTCTATCCCGAACTCCACGTCCCCGTGGTCCGTGCGGACGAGGTCCTCCCCGACCTGCCCGAGGCGCTCGACCGCTTCGGCGACATGGCCCGCGAGGACGCCGCGAGCGCCGTCGTCGCCACCGGTCCGAGCGCCACCGCCGACATGGGCAAACTCGTCCTCGGCGCGCACGGCCCCGAGGCCGTCCACGTGGTGATGCTCGATGAGTAAGGGTAGCGGCGACAAGGCCGCCGAGATCAGGCGGCTGATGGCGACCGAGGGCCCCGCCATCGAGGAGAACACCAAGGGGTTCAACCGGAAGCGCCAGGAGGCGGTCGCCGGGTTGGAGAACTACGAGGAACTCCGGACCCGCGCCCGCGAGATCAAGGAGGACGCCATCGAGCGCCTCCCCGAACTGATCGAGGAGTTGCGGGAGTCCGTCGAGGACAACGGGGGTCACCTCTACGTCGCCGACGACGCCGCGGACGCCAACCGCTACATCCGCGACGTGGCCGCCGACGCGGACGCCGAGCGCGTCGTCAAGAGCAAGTCGATGACCACCGAGGAACTCGACGTCAACGACGCCCTGGGGGCCGACGGCGTCGAGGTGGTGGAGACGGACCTCGGCGAGTGGGTCGTCCAGGTCGCCGACGAGACGCCTTCCCACCTCATCGCCCCCGCCATCCACCGCTCCCAGGAGAGCATCGCCGACCTGTTCCGGGAGGTGTTCGACCCCGAGGACCCGCCGGAGACGGCCGACGAACTCACCAGCTTCGCCCGGGAGCGCCTGGGTGAACTCATCCGCGACGCCGACGTGGGCATGACCGGCGCCAACTTCGTCGCCGCCGACTCCGGGACGATGGCCATCGTCACCAGCGAGGGCAACGCCCGGAAGTGTGCCGTCGCGCCCGACACACACGTCGCCGTCACCGGCATCGAGAAAATCGTCCCCTCCACGGACGACCTCTCGCCGTTTCTCGAACTCCTCGCCCGCTCGGGTACGGGCCAGGACCTCACCGCCTACGTCTCGCTTTTCACCCCACCGGTCGACTCGCCGACCCTCGATTTCGACGACGACGAGACGCCCCTCTCCGAGCGGGATTCGAACCGCGACTTCCACCTCGTCCTCATCGATAACGGCCGGATGGCGATGCGCGAGGACGAGCAGCTCCGCGAGACGCTGTACTGCATCCGCTGTGGCCAGTGTTCGAACTCCTGTGCCAACTTCCAGCACGTCGGCGGCCACGCCTTCGGCGGCGAGACGTACTCCGGCGGCATCGGTACCGGCTGGGAGGCGGGCATCGAGGGACTGGACACCGCCGCCGAGTTCAACGACTTCTGTACCGGTTGTTCGCGGTGTGTCAACGGCTGTCCCACCAAAATCGATATCCCGTGGATCAACACGGTCGTCCGCGACCGAATCAACCGCGGCGAGGAGCCCGAGGGTGCCGACTTCCTCGTCGAGGGGCTCACCCCCGACGAGGAGCCCGGCGGGCTGGAACTCGATAAGCGCCTCTTCGGCAACTTCGAGACGCTCGCGAAACTCGGGAGCGCGACCGCCCCCGTCTCGAACTGGCTCGCCGACACCGCACCCGCCCGGTGGGCGCTCGAACGTGTCGCGGGCGTCGACGCCCGCCGTGACCTCCCCGAGTTCCAGCGGGAGACCCTCGTCGACTGGTTCGAGCGACGCTCCTCGACGGTGCCCGATCCCTCCCGGGAGGTCGTGCTCTACCCCGACGTCTACACCAACCACGTCCAGGTCGAACGCGGCAAGGCCGCGGTCCGGGCCCTGGAGGCCCTCGGCGTCTCCGTCCGGGTGCCCTCGATGCGCTCCAGCGGCCGCGCGCCCCTCTCCCAGGGGATGATCGCCACCGCCGAGAACCACGCCCACGACGTCTACGGCGCCCTCGCCGAACACCTCGACGCCGGGCGCGACGTGGTCGTCATCGAACCCTCGGACCTCGCGATATTCGAGCGGGAGTACGAGCGGTTCCTCCCCGAGGCGTCCGCCGAACGGCTCCAGGAGCACAGCTACGAGATCATGGAGTACGTCTATGGCCTGCTGGAGAACGGGGCCGACGCCGGGGCGCTCCGCCCGGGCGACGGCCACGACGTCGCGTACCACGCCCACTGTCAGCAGCGCACGCTCGGCCTCGAAGCCCACACGACGACCGTCCTCGAGGACTTGGGCTACGACGTCGCCACCTCGGACGTGGAGTGCTGTGGCATGGCCGGCTCCTTCGGGTACAAGGACACCTACTACGAGCTGAGCATGGACGTGGGCGAGGACCTGGCCGAGCAGTTCTCGACCCCCGAGACGCGCGACCGGACGGTCGTCGCGAGTGGCACCTCCTGTCTGGAGCAACTCGACGCCCTGCTCTCCCGGCCCTCGCGGCATCCGGTCGAACTGATCGCGCCACGGTAGACCCTCACTCCCGGCCGCGGCGCCACGCGCGCACCGCCGCCGCCCCGACGGCCACCCAGATTCCGATTTCGACGAAAAACGAGGGCGTCCAGAGGTAGTAGACGAAGAAGTCCCCGGGCGGCAGTTTCAGCGGCGTCGCCGGGGTCACGAGCGGCCAGACGAGAAAGACGGCGTCCTCGGGGCGGCCGTTGATCGCGACGTGGAACGCGTCGAGCGCCAGGTGTGATGCCCACCCGACCGCGACAGCCAGCCCCCGTCGCCCGGCGACCGCAGCGGGCACCGCGAGGACGACGAGCAGCGCGGAGTGGCCGACGGTGTGATAGAGGTCGACGAGTCCGACCATCGCCAAGGGTTTGTCGACGACGTCCGGGAGCGCCGCGCCGGCGACGAGCCACGCCGGGGACAGCGTCCACCGTCGGCCGAGGAGGACGGCCGCGACGAGATGGGTCGCGAAGAGCATCACCGCCCTCCCGGTGCGGGGTGGATCGGCGCGACGGGAGTCATTCGTCCGCCAGCACCCCGCCGAGGGGTCGCCCGTCCCGGCGGTCGATCACCCGCCGACCAAGCACCACCGCGGCGCCGCCGATGGCCACCCCGACCACCGTATCGCTCAGGAAGTGGGTCCCGAGGTAGATCCGCGAGAACGCGACGAGGGCGGCGACGGCCGTCACGACCCCGAACGGGAGCGCCTCGGAGCGTCGCGACACCAGCGCGTAGACGGTCACGGCCGCCGCGTGTCCGGACGGGAACGAGTGTGGCACCCCCGATCCGTCGGTCACGCACACCGGCTGTGGCGGGAACGGCCGCTGGACCAGCGCCATCAGCGCGGCGACGACGACGCCGGCGACCGCAAGCGAGACGGTGGCGACCGCGACGTCCCGTCGCCACCCCGCCAGATAGCAGAGGCCGAGCAACACGACCGCGGCCGACGCCGACCCGAGCCCCGTCACCGACGCCATGAGCTTCGTCAGCAGCGGGTGTCTGAGTTCGAGGATCACCCCCACCGCCCACGCGTCGATACCGACGATCCAGTCCAGTAGCCGCCGCGCGCCAGGCCCGGTCCGTGCCGCCGTTCCGGCGGCCGACTCGACCGAGAGCCGGACGGCCTGGCCGACCCACGCCGACTGCGTCGGGACGCCCGGCGTCATCGACCCCCTCCCGTCGACCCCTGGATCCGGCCCTGTGGCCCACGCACCCGTCCGTCCTGACTGCGTTCCGCCATTCACCTCACCCTGGGACCGCTACGGTTTACCTCTTCGCGCCGCCGCGGCGAGGACGCGGCGCAGTCGCCCCCCCACCACGGGCAGAGCGAGCGCTAGGGCGGCGACGAGGCCGACGACCGCCGCCGCCCGCCCCGTCGCCGACAGCCATAGGGGGGAGACGAAGGCCACCGTGTTGCTGACCCGGGTGGGGATGACCGTCCGTCCCGGGCGGGTCGTCGACGGCGAGCCGGCCGCCGGGCTCCGGTTCGCGAGGCCCAGCCGTTCGGCCGAGCGGCCGCCCGCGCTCTCGTCGCCCGTCCCCAGTCGCTCCACGTCGTAACTCGGGAGCCCGTCGACCCGCCAGACCACCGTCCCCGTCTCGTCGATTTCGAGGACACGGCCGCTGTTCGTATCGCCGATCAGGGTGTGGCCGTTCGGCAACCGGTCGGCGTCGCGTGGCCAGGCCATCCCCTCGTCGCGCCACGACCAGGTCCGCACCCACGACCCGTTCTCGCGTCGGTACTCGACGATCCGCCGGTTCTGCGAGTCGGCGACGAGTACCGACGGCTCCGCTCCCGGAAGGTAATCCGGGTTGTGTTGCTCGTACAGGATCCCGTGGGCGTCGTCGCGCCCGAGCGTCCACGACGCGTCGACGCCCCGACCCGGCTCGACGAACACCACGGCGTCCTGGTTGCGGAGGCTCGCCATGTATCGTCCGTCCGGGAGCCGTTCGACGTCGTTGAGATGCGTCCAGTCCCGCGGGAACTGGCCCCCGGATTCCGTGTCGAAGTGGGCCTGTGCCGGCCACTCGTAGGTCCGCTCCCCCGTCGTCGTGTTCACGACGAAGACGGCGTCGTCACGGATGTCCGCCACCAGGAGCCGGTGGGCGTCGAGTCGGTCGACGTCGTGCCACCGGTGTGGGCGGTCGGTGCGGGGGACGGCGTGGCGGTAGACGTCCCGCGTGGCGCCCGTCGTGAGGTTCACCCGCCGGACGAGCAGGTGGGTCGTATCCCCGTCGTATTCGGCACCGACGAACTCGACGGTGTGGGTCCCCTCCGGAACCGGGTCGACGTCGTGGTATCGATCCAGCGAGTTATCGAAGTAGCGGACCCGGCCGTCGGGGGCGAACGCGACGACGAAGTTTCGTCGGAACTTCTGGACCGTGATCACCGTCGTCCCGTTCGCCGGTGGGGCGACGGCTCGCCGCTCCGCGTAGGGCTGTCGGGCCTGCGACGCCGCGGCGTCGCCGGCCGCCGGGTCGCGTGCGTGTGCGACGAACTCCACCGCGACCACGCCGGCCGACAGCACCAGCACCGCGACGAGGGCACGGACGACCCACTGCCGGGTTCCGTCGGCCATGCCCGTTCGGGGGGCTGGAGACGCATAATCCCTCGTACCCACGGGGGGCAGCACGTGATTTTATGCGCGCGCCGCCCCGAGACGTGGTATGAGCACGGCGACGGACACCGGATTCGTCGACTCGGGCGAGTTGGGACCGCTACACTACGCCGGCGTGTTGCTGGCGGTCGTCACCGGACTGATCCACCTGCGACTCGGCGTCGGGTTCGCCCCGAGTCCGCTCGGCCTCTCCTTTCTGTTCGCCGGAGTCGTGTTCCTGGCCGCGGGCGCCGCCGTCGTCGCGAACTACCGCCGTGGGCTCCTCTATCGCCTCGGAATCCCCTTCACCGCCGGACAGATCGTCCTGTGGTACTACGTCAACTTCGCCGCCGGCACGAAGGCCTTCCCCGCCGACGTCGGGACGCTCGGCGCCGTCGACAAGGTCGCACAGGTGGTCTTGCTCGTCGTTCTCGCGCTCCTCCTTCGGGAGTGACTCGCGTCGCCGTCCGGCCGTCGCGGGCGGTCCGCGAACTATTAAGACCCGCCACGAACAGGAAGTGCATATGGACGGCACGCCACAGGAGATCACGACACTCGTCGGGCGCGAGGTGTACTCGAACAACGGAGTCTTCGTCGGGGAGGTCGAGGACGTCCGCCTCGACTTGGGACAGGAGTCGGTCACGGGGCTCGCGCTCGGTGAGTTGAGCCAGGAACTGTTCGCCGGGCGGATCGAGGCCGGCAAGGGCGTGATGATCCCCTACCGCTGGGTCCGTGCGGTCGGCGACGTGATCCTGATCAACGACGTGGTCGAACGCCTCGACGAGGAAGACGAGGACGAGGAAGTCGTCGCTTAACTGCCGTTCGTCGCCTCGCCCGCGGTGCTCTCGACGCCCATCGCGTCGAACAGTTTCTTGCGGACCGCCTCCTCGGCGAGCGACAGGAGCGTGTCGCGGTTGTCCTCGCTGGCCTCGATGCCCGTAAACAGGCCGAGCGGGATTTCGACGCTCCCCTGTGTCGAGTGGCCCCCCGCCTCCCCGACGTTGCCGTAGGCGTCGTCGAGGACGTTCCCGATGTTGATGCGGATGTCCTTCGAGCGGGCGGCGAGGTAGATGGTGTCGTCCGCGATGCCGAAGACGGCCGTCGTCGTGATCCCCTCCAAGTTGAGGAGGTGCTGGGCGGCCTGCGAGAGGGCGTCCCGGTCGCGGATGAACCCCGCGTTCGAGACGAGGTGACTCCCCTGGACCTGCCGGTTCTGGATGGCCTCCGCCAGCACGTCGAGCGTCTCGGGCGACATCGACGGCGATTCGACCTGTTCGAGCGTGTCGTGGTTGGCGAAGGGATAGAGATACGCCGCAGCCGTCAGGTCCGCGGGTGTGGTGTCGCGTTTGAAATCCAGCGTCTCCGCGCGAATGCCGTACAGGAGCGCCGTCGCCACCGCCTCGCTCGGCGAGAGGTCGAACTCCTGGATATACTTCGTGAGGATGGTCGACGTCGAGGAGACGTTCGGCCGTACGTCCATGAACTCGGCGCCGTACTCCGATTCGGGCTCGTAGTGGTCGATGAAGATATCGACGCCGGTGTCGAGGCCGATGTCACCCGACTTCATGTGGTCGACGAGCGCGACCAGGTCGTAGTCGTCGAGCGACTCCGCCTCCGAGAGCGGCAGGAGTTCGATCCCGAGCAGGTTGACGAAGGCCCGGTTCTCCTGGTGGCCGATGTCGCCGTGATAGAGGATGTCGGCCTCGACGTCGTGGGCGTCGGCGATGGCCTGGAGCGCCACGGCGCTGGCGATGGAGTCCGGATCGGGGTTGTCGTGGGTGAGGATGGCGAGGTCGCCCGCCCCCGAGCGGAGGATGTCCGCCAACTGTTTGGCCTTGTACTCCAGTTCGCCCGTCTCCAGCGCCCGCAGCGCCGATTCGGCGATCACCTGCGAGGGGTTGATCACCACGTCCGCGCCCGCCTCGGTGAGTTCGTCCTCCGAGATCGGATCGGAGGCTCGCACGATGATGAACTGGTCGCCGCCACGGTCGCGGATCGTCGACACCGCGGCCTTGTTCGCCTCGACGTCCGAGGCGAGGATCAGGAGGATGTCGCGGTCGGCGACCAACTCCGCCACCTCTTCGTCACGGATGTCGGTCTGCCGTGCGTTGAGGTCCTGGTCGCGAAGCGCTTCGACGCGGCTCTCGTCCCGGTCGAGGATCAGCACGCTCTTGCCCTCCTCCGCGAGGTCTTCCGCGACCGCGTGACCGACGCTCCCACAGCCGAGGATCGCGTACGAAGACATCGTCGACACCGGGGCCGCGTTGCTCATGTGACCGACGTATCCCGGCGTTTCACTTAACCTCGTCCCTTCTTCCCACCGTCTCGAAGGGAAACGCCTTTTAGTGGCCCACGGATAGCGGTTGGCGTAGGGCCGGTAGCTCAGTCAGGTAGAGCGACGGACTCTTAATCCGTCGGTCGGGGGTTCAACTCCCTCCCGGCCCGTGCACCGAACCGCCGAGCGACGGCGAGGCGGTGAGGGAACCGGCAGGAAGGAGTTGAACTGGAGAACGCCGAGCGGTAGCGAGGCGTTCGCGTGGTTCAACTCCCTCCCGGCCCGCTTCCGCTCCGAACGAAAGTGAGGAGCGAAGCGGCTACGGAGGCCCGCCCCGTCGCCGATGGCTCGGTCGTGACCCGGTTCTCTCGCCGGCAGTGTTCGACGTCGACCCGGACACACGACGATACCGCAGCGCCCGTTCGGTCGGGGCGAGGTCGTGCCGACGGACCGACGAAGTGGCGGCGGCCGCGAACGTCCCCCGCGTCGAAAAACGAGGCAGTCGTCGACCGTGGACGCCTGATAATCGTCGCCGCCAGCCTCTTCGCGGATCCGGTCGGGTCGATGGCCAGCGTCTATCCTCGTGATGGCCGGCGGGTTCCTCATGGCGCCGATCGGGTAGGCGGACGGCGTCCCGCCGTCGGCCGACGCCTATCGGGACTCGACCGGCGCCTCAGACCACGTACTCCCCGCTCTCGTCCCGTTCGACGCCGGCCGCGTCCAAGTACGACTCCACCGTCGATCCGTCCTCCATGCACCCGGCGCCGTCGCCGGCGACCGACTGGCAGATCCGATCCCGCTCCGGGAGGACGACGACGCCGAGGACGTCGTCACTCGACGGATCGACCGTCGCCGGGGCGAGTTCGATCGTATGCAGCGTCTCGCCGTCGACGGTCTCGTGGTCGTAGATCCGAACCGGACTCGTGCTGTCGGCCGAATGGTTCGGGGCCACGTCGTCGCCGCCGACCGCCGCACCCGCACCGGCGGCCGTCAACACCAACAGTCCGACCGCCACGACCGTCGCCCCGATCCGTACCGCCATCGTCCCGCGTCTCGATTGTTCGAACATACATCCAGGTCCGACGACAGAAACATAAGAATCTGGCGTAGATATACATATTAGTACTAGTAAGCCTAATATATTCACGATATATGTAAACAAACGAATCTCGACGGTGGGTGGGACGTCGGTCACTCGCGCCCGTTCGGCTCGGTACCGGCCGACGACGTCGGACGTTCCCGATGCGAGGTGACAGCGGGTGTCGCGGGAGATTTAAGCTCGTATCGCCCCGATTCGACGTATGACGACGGGCGATCCGGATTCGGGACTCTCGATCCTCCATGTCGACGACGCCGCGCTCGGCGAGTTGGTCAAACTCTATCTCGAACGCGAGGAGTCGGTCGACTGTCGGGTTACGACGGTCACGTCGCCGGAAGCGGCGCTGGAGCGACTCCGTGACGGCGACGGCGACGACGACTTCGACTGTATCGTCAGCGACTACCGGATGCCCGGCACGAACGGTATCGACTTCCTCGGGGCGGTTCGGGAGACCCATCCCGAGATCCCCTTCCTCCTCTTCTCGGGCGAGGAGACGGGCGACGTGGCCGCCGAAGTCGTCCGTGCCGGCGTGACCGACTACCTCCGAAAGGGCGTCGGCACCGACCAGTACACGCTGTTGATCCGGCGCGTGGAACACGCGGCCGGGGCGGACGGCCGGTTCGCCCCCGAGGCGGAGACGGCGGTCGACGCGGTCGGTATCGTCGGCCCGGACGAACGGTTCGACCGCGTCGACCCCGGCTACGCCGACGTCTACGACTACGAGCCGGCGGAGGTGACGGGCAAACACTGGACGGAACTCCACCCCGAGGCGGAAGTCGAGCACATCCGAACGCACGTGTTGCCGGTCGTCGAGGAGGGCGGCGAGTGGACCGGTCGCAGCACCGGACTCCGGGCCGACGGCAGCACGTTCACCGAGTCGAAACTGGTCACCGCCCTCGACGACGGCCGTCTCCTCATCGCCGTCTCCGAGATATCGCCACGCGAATCGGACTGAAGCCGTCGGCCGCCGAGCGGTACGATGGACCAACAGGAACTTTTATGAAGGATCGGGAACTCGTTCGGATCGATGCCCCCGCACGTCGTACCCGTACGCAACTGAGTTCTCCACCGACGGGTATCGACGTTCGACCGCCGCCGCCGCCTCGCAGACACGGAATGAGCACACACCAGCAGTCAACGACCGACCGACGCACCGATCCCACACTCACCGACGGCCGATGGACGGCCGGAACGCCCGCGGCGTCGACGCCGCCACGGGCCCGGACCGCACAGCGCCAGTTCGACACCGGCGCCCGCTATCGACTCCCGAACCTCGTCGACGACGAGAACCGGGCGATGTTTTAGTCCAGGAAGTCCGGTCCGATCCGCTTCTCGTCCCGTTCCGCCCGGAGGTGGGCGGCGAAGGCCTCGCGGTCGACGTCCTTGCGCTCCCGTTCCTTTCGGTCCCGGACCGAGACGGTTCCCGCGGACTCCTCGTCGTCGCCGACGATGAGCATGTAGGGGACACGGTCGCTGTGGGCCTGCTGGATCTTGCGGCCGACCGTCCACGACCGGTCCTCGATCTCGACCCGGAAGTCGTCGAGTTCGTTCGCGAGTCGGTGGGCGTAGCCGAGGTTGTCGTCGCTGACGGGGAGGATGCGGACCTGCTCGGGTGCCAGCCACAGGGGGAACTTCCCGTCGAAATGTTCGATGAGCACCATCAGGAACCGCTCGTAACTGCCGTAGAGCGCGCGGTGGATCATCACCGGGCGGTGATCCTCGTTGTCCTCGCCGGTGTAGGTGAGATCGAAGCGCTCGGGCATGTTGAAGTCGAGTTGGACGGTCGGCCCGTCCCAGTCGCGACCGAGGGCGTCCTCGAACGCGAAGTCGATCTTCGGGCCGTAGAACGCCCCGTCGCCCGCCTCGACGTCGTACTCGATGTCGCGGGATTCGAGCACCGCACGGAGCTGGGACTCGGCGCGTTCCCAGATCTCGTCGCTCCCGACGGACTTCTCCGGGCGGGTGGCAAGCGCCACCTCGGCGTCGAGGCCGAACGTCTCGAAGACGCGGACGATGTTGTCCATCACCAGCGTCACCTCGTCCTCGATCTGGTCCGGGCGGACGAACTCGTGGCCGTCGTCGATGGTGAACGCCCACACGCGGGAGAGCCCCGAGAGTTCGCCGCGCTGTTCCTTGCGATACACCTTTCCGTCCTCGAAGTAGCGGACGGGGAGGTCCCGGTAGCTCCAGGACTGCTGGTCGAAGATGGTGGCGTGGCCCGGACAGTTCATCGGCTTCAGGCCGTACTCCTCGTCGTTCACGTCCAGCAGGAACATGTCGTCGACGTAGTTCTCGTAGTGGCCCGACTTCTTCCAGAGCTCCGTCCGGAAGAGGTGCGGCGTCTCGACGGGCTCGTACCCTGCATCGAGGTTCAGGTCGCGGGCGAAGGCCGCGAGTTCGTCGAGGATGCGTTTGCCGTTGGGATGATAGAGCGGCAGTCCCGGTCCCGTCGTCTCGTCGATGGAGAAGATGTCGAGCTCCCGGCCGAGCTTTCGGTGGTCGCGCTCCTCGGCCTCCCGGCGGCGTTCGAGGTAGGCCTCCATCTCCTCGTCGTCTGCGAAGGCCGTCCCGTACACCCGCGTCAGCGTGTCGTTGTCCTCCTCACCCCGCCAGTACGCCGAGGAGATGTTCAGGAGTTTGAACGCGCCGATCTCGCCGGTCGACTCGACGTGTGGCCCCTGACAGAGGTCCGCGAACTCGCCCTGTCGGTAGACGCTCACGGGATCCTCGCCGGCGGCCTCGGTCTCCAGGATATCCCGCTTGTACGGATTGTCGTCGTACGTTTCGAGGACGTCCGCCCGCGGCCGCTCCTCCCGTTCGATCGGCAGGTCCTCGGCGATGATCTCCTCGGCCTCCGCCTCGATGGCCTCCAGGTCCTCGCTGTCGAGGTCGACGTTCGTCACGTCGTAGTAGAAGCCGTCGTCGGTCGGCGGCCCGATGGCGAGTTTGGCCTCGGGGTGGAGCCGTTGCAGGGCCTGTGCGAAGACGTGCGCCGCCGAGTGGCGCAACACTCGGAGATACTCGTCGCTGTCCTCGGTGACGATGACGAGCTCGGCGCCGTCCTCGAGTGGGGTGGCCTTGTCGACGAGGTCCCCGTCGACGACGCCCGCGACCGTGTCGCGTCCGAGGCCCGGCCCGATCTCGTAGGCGACGTCCTCCACCGTCGACCCCTCCGCGACGGAGAGCTCCGACCCGTCGGGAAGCGTCACTACGATTTCGCTCATACCGGTCGAAGTCGGACGAGCGGAATAATACTGTCGAACACGCGGCTCCGGGCGGCCACGCAAGTTATTTTTCGCTTCCCTCACCACGGAGGACGTGTCCGCGACCCGCCCGCTCGCGCCCTCGCGCTCCCGCTGGGCGCGGGCGTGTTCGCCCTCCCGAGCGGCGTCGAGAACCTCGGCGGCCCGGCCACGCCGCTCGCCGCCCTCGTCCGCGACCCGCTGTCGACGGTGCACCCAGCCGTGGTGGTGGGAATCCCTCGGGGTCGCCGTCCTCGCCGTCGCCGCCGACTACCGCGCCGACCGCGGGATCGAGGCCCCGCCGCTCGATGCGGTCTACGAGGAGTAGAAACGAAACCGGGAAACGGCGGCGGCCCGACCCGCTCGCATGGAACGCGGCACCATCCCGCTCGATTCCCTCGACGGTCCCTTCGACCTGCAGGCGACCGTCGAGAGCGGCCAGAGCTACCTCTGGACCCGCCCGGACGGGGGAATGTACGAGCGGGACGACGCCCACGGCGGCGACGCGTGGTACGAGACGGTCGTCCCGCGGCTCGACGCCGTCGGCAACGAGCCGGCGGTCGTCCGGGTCCGCCAGACAGACGGGCGACTGGAGTGGGAGTCGACGACCGACGCCGTCCCGATCCTCACCCACCTGCTCCGCCTGGACGACGACCTCGACGCCATCCTCGGGGCCACTCCGGACGATCCACTGCTCGCCCGCGCGTACGAGAGGTATCGGGGAATGCGGCTGGTTCGCGACCCGCCCTTTCCCTGCCTGATCTCCTTCATCTGCTCGGCACAGATGCGGGTCTCGCGCATCCACGGTATGCAGCGGGCGCTCGCCCGCGAGTACGGCGACACGCTTGCCGTCGACGGCCGCACGTACCACGCCTTCCCGACGCCGGCCCAGCTGGCCGCCCGTACCGAGGAGGAACTTCGGGAGCTCAAACTCGGCTACCGAGCGCCCTACGTCCGGCGGACGGCGGCGATGGTCGACGACGGCGAGGCCGCGCCGGCGGAGGCCCGCGGTCGCCCCTACGAGGAGGCCCGCGAGTACCTCACGCGCTTCGTCGGCGTCGGCGAGAAGGTGGCCGACTGCGTGTTACTGTTCTCGCTGGGCTATCTGGAGGCGGTGCCGCTCGATACGTGGATCCGCTCGGCCATCGCCGATCACTACCCCGACTGCGACCGCGGCTCCTACGCCGGGACCTCCCGGGCGATCCGCGAGCGCCTCGGCGGCGAGTACGCCGGCTACGCCCAGACGTACCTGTTTTACTACCTCCGGGCCGGCGGGGAGTAATCGGCCGCTACTCGACCTCGTCGAACAGCGCGGCGACGCGGCCCTCGATCTCGTCACGGATCTCGCGCACCCGGTCGAGGTCGGCTCCGCCGGGGTCGGCGAGCGCCCAATCGCGGACGTCGACGTCGTCGCGGATCGCGTCCACGTCGAGCGTCGAACAGCCCATCGTGGCGGCGTAGTCGCAGGTCCGGAGTTCGGCCGTGCCGATCTCGCGCGGTGTCCGGTCCGTGAGGTCGAGCCCCACCTCGGCCATGGCCTCGATCACTCCCTCGTGGACCGATTCGGCGGGACGGGTCCCGCCGCTCAGTATCTCGACGTTCAGGTCCCGTCGGTCGCGCTCCCGTTCGGCGAACGCGGCGGACATCTGCGAGCGGCCGGCGTTCCGGACACAGACGAAGGCGATGCGGGTCGGCTCGGCGGCGTTGGTGTCGGTCATGGTTAATCGTCGGGCGTGGGGTCCGCCGTCGTCATTCCGTCGACGTCCCCGCCCCAGTCGAACCGCCGCTGGAAGTACAGTGCGACGTTCACCAGCGCGAGGAGGACGGGCACCTCGATGAGCGGCCCGACGACGGTGGTGAAGGCGACGCCGGAGCCGACGCCGAAGACGGCGACGGCGACGGCGATGGCGAGTTCGAAGTTGTTGGAGGCGGCGGTGAAGCCGATGGCGGTCGTCGTCGAGTAGTCCGCGCCGATGCCCCGACCCATCCCGAAGCTCACGAGGAACATCACGACGAAGTAGACCGTCAGCGGAACGGCGATCAACAGGACGTCGCCCGGCGCGGCGACGATGTTTCCACCCTGGGTGGCGAACATCACGACGACGGTAAAGAGGAGCGCGACGAGCGTCAGCGGATCGATCCGCGGGACGAACTCCTCGTCGTACCACTCGTCGCCCTTCCGACGGGTGCCGACGTAGCGCGTCAGGACGCCGGCGGCGAAGGGGATGCCGAGGAAGACGGCGATGGCCTCGAACACCTGGGCCGGCGAGACGTCGAAGGCCGTGATTCCCGCGACGAGCGACTCCATGCCCAGTAACGGGGGAACCACGAGGCCGAAAAACCAGACGTAGACGCCGTAGGTGACGATCTGAAACAGGCTGTTGAACGCCACCAGGCCGGTGACGTACTCGGTCGATCCCTCGGCGAGTTCGTTCCAGACCAGTACCATCGCGATACACCGGGCCATCCCGATGAACACGAGGCCGAGGAAATACTCCGGTCGGGCCGGGAGGCCGGGAACGACCCCGCCGAAGAACACCACCGCCAGTCCGAACATCAGGGTCGGGCCGATCAGCCAGTTCTGGACGAGGCTCAAGCCGAGGACGCGCCAGTTGGCGAAGACGGTCCGGAGCTGCGAGTAATCGGCCTTCGCCAGCGGCGGGTACATCATCACGATGAGCCCGATCTCGACGAGGTGGAGGTCCCGAATCGGTCCCGTCACCGACGGCGCGACGAAACCCAGGCCGACGCCGACGGCCATCGCGCCGAAGATCCAGACGGTGAGGTATTTGTCGAGGAAATCCATCGAACGCGGATCGCCACAGCTCTCACAGCCGCAGTTCGGCCCGTGTTCGTGTGCGTTACTCATCGTCGACGCTCCCGTCGAGCAGCGTCACCAGCGCCACGGCGCGGTTGGTCGCCCGGTATTTCTTCCAGCGGCCGTCCTTTCGACCCTCGACCAGGCCGGCGTCGACCAGCGTCGAGAGGGCGTGGCTGAGCCCGCTCTCGCTCACGTCGACGACGGCGTGTAACTCACAGACACAGAGCTCCTCGCCCGCGGCGACGAGCACCCGGACGAGCGTGTAGCGCGTCCCGTTGGCGAGCGCCGAGAGCACGTCGAGTTCGGCGTCGACCCGCGCCGTCCCGAGCGTCGCCTCGAGCGTTCCCAGTTCGTCGAGCCGTCGCTCCACGTCCTCGTCGCGACACTCCCCGAGTTCGTCCGCCAGATATCGTCGGAGCCGTTCCGTCCCGTGGGGCATCGTGTCGACGATCGACTTCGCCGAAGTTAATTGTACTGGTGTTCAACCAAATCAGATCGAAGAGAGTATAGAGCGGTATATAAAGCGATTAGATCGATATCGGAGAAAACATGGTTGAACGTATATCGAATCGAGTCCCGCCCGGACGGCGGTCCTCCCGTCGGTAGGGGAACGGTCGATGAAGCCGTGCGGCCGAAGCTTCATGACGGTGGGAATACAACTTTGGTGTGGTATGGACTGTCGAGTCGTCGTCGAGGCAGCGGTCCCGGTGTACGACGTAGAGACCCCGGACGAGGCGATCCGGATCGCCATCGCCAAGACCGGCGAGATGCTGAACCCGGACCTCAACTACGTGGAGATCGAGATGGGGTCGCGGACCTCGCCGTCGGGCGAGGAACTCCCCCCGGCGTTCATCGCCGCCGACGAGGCACTCGTCGCCCTCGAACTCGAGATGATGGTGTTCAACGTCGAACAGGAGGAACACGCCTCGCGCATCGCACGCAAGGAGATCGGCCAGCGACTGGAGAACGTCCCGCTGTCGGTCCTGTCGGTCGAGCCGACGGCGGACGACGAGGACGAAAGCGAGAGCGGCGGGGACGAAAGCGAGAGCGAGGCGTCGACCGACGAGGACGACGAGGACCTCATCCCCGAGTTCGAGGAACTCGTCGACGAGTGACCGCCGGCGGCGTCAGCGCCGCCGCTGGTCGGTTCGGGTACACCGGGGACTGCGCCGTACGTGTTCAGTCCGCGTGCGGAGCGACGCGCTCCTCGGACGTGTCCAGGGACGAAGTGATGCCGTTGGCCAGCTTGAAAACGGCCGCCTTGTGGTCGGTCTTCGACTTGTGGATGGATGTGGGTCGTACCCCCATCTCCTCGTACGCCGTCAGGTCGATTTCGCCGTCATGCCACGCCGCACACTGTTTCTCTACCTCGGCCAGAAGGCCGTGCAGGTGAATGAGCTCCTGCTTTTTCATAACAACCATCCATAGCGAGTGGAAGGTTATATTATTATCTTGAGTGGAGTTAACATGCGTCTCGGCGGGGTTCTCCGGTCCGCGGCGCTCGGCGGCCGCCGCCGTCACCCACGGTCGGGGGTACACGCCACACCATGCGCTCGAAGACACGACGACACGGACGCGGAGTCGGGGCGACGACCCGTCTCGATCGATCGAATCCTGCACGTCCTCCGAAACCAGCGGCGGCGACGGGTCCTCGTCTATCTGTCGTCGAACTCGGCGACGACGCGGAGTGACCTCGCCGAACACGTCGCTGCCTTGGAGAACGGCGTGTCGGTCGCGGACCTGACGACCACACAGCGCAAGCGTGTGTACGTCTCCCTCCACCGGTCGCACCACCCGACCTTCGACGAGGCCGGCGCGCTCGTCTACGACTCGGATCGGGGGGCCGTCGAGTCGACGCCACAGACCGCGGTGTTTCTCACCTATCTCGACCGCGTCCGGGCCCCGCTCGACGCGCCGTCCCGTCGCCGCCACCACGTTCCGACCTCCCGCGTGGGTCCTGAAACGTTTTAGTCGTCGGCCCCGCCACATCGAACCATGGACTACGACGACAGTCTCGATCGGGCGCTGACCGAGACGCCGGAAATAACCGACTCCGTCGACCGGTTTCAGGTTCCCGACCCGGAGGTTCGTCCGGAGGGGAACGTGACCATCTACGAGAACTTCGCCGAGACGCACGACCGGCTGAACCGGGAGCGGGACCACCTGCTCAAGTTCTTCCAGTCGGAGCTGGGGACGAGCGCCAGCATCGACGACCGGGGTCGCGCCCGGTTCACCGGCGATTTCAAGCAGTCCCGCGTGAGCGACGCCCTCGACGAGTACGTCGAGACGTTCGTGACCTGTTCCGAGTGTGGCTCGCCCGACACGCGACTGGTCGAGGAACGCGGTGCGACGGTGCTGAAGTGTGACGCCTGCGGTGCGCTCTCCGCCGTCTCGGAGATCTGATCACTCGAACTGTTTGACGAGTTCCAGGTCGCGTTCGGTCCGCATGAACTCCGCGAGCCGACGCGTCGCGTGACACGTCGGACAGCTGAAGTTCTTCCGATGGCCGGGCAGGTCGGTCGGGCCGTCCTCCCAGTCCTTGCCGCACTCCGGACAGAGCAGTCTCACGAACGCTTCGACCATGCCCGCCCCTGTGTCACGGAGTCACATTAAACGTTCGGCGATCCCCGTTCCCCGGTCGGATTTCAAAACCCTTAACGCCGGCTCGCCGGTAGGGTTCGGTAGCGGGATGGGATAGCCAGGAGATTCCGCCGGGCTCATAACCCGGAGATCGGTAGTTCAAATCTACCTCCCGCTATTTTCGGCCGGCAACTGCGACCGAGAAACGGAGTGACGAGGGAGCCAGCCGGCCGGAAATTTCCCAGTCGATTTGAACCAGGGAGCGAAGCGACCGTGGTTCAGATCCCTCTCGTGTTCGACGACGACCCGACCGGGGAGAAACGTCCGTCCGGTCACGGCGTCAGGGGCCCCGCCCCACTGGCCGTGATCGACACGCCGACCCGAGGGTATCAGGACGACCCTTGCTCGGTGCGCCCGAGATACGCATAACAGTTCGGGCACTGGAACGGCCGCGCGCCGTGTGGGTCCGGTTCGCCGAGAAACCGGGTGCGCGAGTACCCCCGACCACACTCCTGGCAGGTCACGATGATGACCACACACGGGGGAGTCGCCGCGCGCCCTTGGAGGTGTCCATTTTCGACGCGTCCCCGGTCAGGTCCCGTCGTCGGGGACCGTCGGCCGGACGAGGTTCGCGAGCGTCACCAGGAGGCCGAGGGCCCATCCCACCGGCACTGCGAGCGCACCCCACATGCCGACGTACGCGACCCCGACGAGTTCGAACCGCCGGCGGATCAGGGTGTTCAGCCCGCGGTAATCGAGGAGCGTATCGAGCACCCACACCGCGAGCGTCTCGCTCCGGGGGAAGACGGCCGCGGCGAGCGCCGGCGAGTAGAGCGCCGCCACCACCGGCGGGAGAAAGACCGCGACCACCGCGAACGGGTAGGCCAGCACGACCGTCGTCGTGCGTCCCCCGAAACGCCGGAAGAGCAGCGCCAGGATCGTCGAGACGACGGCGACGGAGCCCGCGGCGGCGACGGCGAGGAACCCCTCCGCCGAGAACCGAACGCGGGCGAGCGCGGTCAACCCACCCCAGACGAGCGTCGCGAGGAGGACGGTCCCGACGGCGCCCAGGCGGGCGGTCGTCCGGTCGACCTGTCCGACGTGAAATCGGACCAGCAACCCCAGGACCGCGAGCGGGTAGCCCACGAGCAGCCCGACGGCGCCAAGAAGCGCCCAGACCCGGTAGCTCACGCGCTCCCGGGTCGTCTCCGGACTCCAGCGGCTGACGACTGGATGGGACTCGCGAAGCTGTGGGAAGGCAAGCGCCATCCAGAGTCCGTGCAGACGCCGGAGGTCGTAGGCCACGTCGGCAACGACGTCCGTCAGTAGCGTCCCCATGGTCAGGTCGGTTCGCACCGCCCGAGTTAACGGTTCGGGGTTCGTTCCGACGTGCCGGAGGAACGGCTGTGATGTGGACGGAGCCGACCGTGAAAACGGAGGCGGGCTACGTGATCACCGCTCGATGCTCGGGTGGCATGCCGCTGGAGGGAGTGATCGGATGGACTGTACCATCACCTCGCTATCTCCGTGGTATGTCGTACCATGACATGAATTTTGTGGCCAACGCACCCGGCCGGGGCGCGAACGCTCGGGGGTCGACCGTTCCTCAGTAGAGACGTTCGGTCGCGATTTCGGCGCCCTCGACGAGTGCCTCCAGTTTCGCCCACGCGATTTCGGGATCGACCATGCCGAGGCCGGCCTGCGTGCCGAACCCGCAGTCCGGCGCGGCGACCAGCGGCGTCGAATCGTCGACCGCTTCGGCGACCCGCTCCAAGCGGTCGGCGACGGTCCGTGGGTGATCGACGATGTTCGTCTTCACGTCGACGACGCCCGGCAGGAGCGTCCAGCCGTCCGGCAGCGGGTGTTCGGCGAACGCGCGGTACTCGTGTTGGTGACGCGGGTTGGCCTGTTCGACGCTGAGCCCCGAGATGTCGGCCTCGTAGAGCTCCGGCAGCATCTCGGCCAGATCCGTATCGAGGTGGTGGGGTCCCTCGTAACTCCCCCAGCAGGTGTGGAGCCGAACCTGGTCGCTCGGGACGTTCGACAGCGCCTCGTTGAGCGCCTCGACGTGGAGACGCGTCGCCTCCTTGACCGTCTCGAGGGGTTCGTCGGCGTAGGCCGCGGTGTGGCCGACGGTGAGGAGTTCCGGGGCGTCGATCTGGAGTGTCATGCCGCTCTCGGCGACGAGTTCGTACTCCTCGGCCATCGCGTCCGCGACGGCGAAGAGGAACTCGTCGTAGGAGTCGTAGTACTCGTCGACGTGCGTGGCCGTGACGACGCTGGGTGACGCCGCGGTCATGAACGTCCCCTCGACGTCGGCATCGACGGCCGACAGCGCGTCGCGGAACGCCGCGAGTTCGGCCTCGGCTTCCTCGCGCCCGGTGTACTCGACTGCCCCCGTCACGACCGGATGCATCGACAGGTCGATGACGTCGGTCTCGAACGTCTCCTCGGCGTAGTCCGGGAACTCCTGGAGGTCCGCCCAGAGTTCCTGTTCGCGTTCGCCCTCGATGCCGCTGAGCCGGTCCGCGACGTACCAGTTGAACGAGACGCGGGGCTGTTCGCCGTTGTTGACGACGTCGAGGCCGGCCGCGACCTGGCGCTCGACGACGTCGCGCGTGGCCGACTCGACGGTCGCCGCCCACTCGTCGGAGTCGACCGCCGCGCCGTCCTGGCGCTTCTCGAGCAGGTCGAGCAGTTCCGGCGGACGGGGCAGGCTTCCGATGTGTGTCGTGCGGATTCGCTCGTCGCTCGCCATCGTTGGGTGTTCCCTCGTCGCCGATGCAAATATGCGTCCCGATGCTCCTCCTCCGGGTGTGGCGGAACCTTGGCGTGCACGTGCGGAGAGGGGTCTGGGTGGTGGGTGAACCGAGATGAAATGGCTGGGGAGTTACGGCCCCAGTTCCCGGCCGGTCGAGGACCGGCCGGGAAGGAGGTGGGCCAACACGGATTTGAACCGCGGACCTCCCGGTTATCAGCCGAGCGCTCAACCTGACTGAGCTATTGGCCCAAGCATCAGTCCCTTGCGCGGTCTTTCGTTTAAGCGTTTCCGTTCGGGGCAGTCACTCGTCGTCGACGCGGTAGGACCCGCGGTCGACGTCGTACACGTCCTCGTCGTCGGGGAAGCCGCCGGTGTAGACGCCGCCGGTGACGAACCCGCCGCTCTTGCGCTCCAGATACGGCCGTACCACGACCCGTTCGAGGAGGGCACGGATCGGCGCCCGCGTCAGCGGCACGCCGAGCAGGAAGCCGATGGCGTCGGTGACGAGTCCCGGCGTGAGCAGGAACGCGCCCGCGGCGATCAGCAGGCCGCCGTCCATGAGTTCCGTGGTCGGCACCTCGCCGGTAGCGACCCGCTCTTGGAGGCGGCGGACGGTGTGCCGCCCTTCGGCGCGCACCAGCAACATCCCGACGAGACCGGTGAGAACGACCAGCGCGACGGTCGTCGGCGCGCCGACGGCGTCGGCGACGACGACGAGCAACAGGGCGTCGGTGAGGGGGACGAGCAACAGGAGCACGAACACCCAGCGCAGGCGCATACGTCCACTACCGGGCGCCCGCCCATAGCCCTTTTGACGCCGTCGCGTCGGCGGCCGTGACGAAGTGTACGGATCATCGTGACTGGTCACCGATGGTTCGCCTGACTGTCCTGGCGAACCACCGGTATGACTCACAATGAACAGTATTAGGCCCGCCCGCCACGGAGTGTCGGTATGACCGACGGGACACGCGTCGAGTGGCGCGAGTGGGACGAGGCCGCCTTCGACGAAGCTCGCCGCCGCGGTGCGCCCGTGTTGCTCGCGCTGACGGCGACCTGGTGTGGGGAGTGTCACGAGATGGACGCCCGGACGTACGCCGAACCGCGCATCGCGGCCAACCTGAACGACGGGTTCGTGCCCGTCCGCGTCGACGTGGACCGCCAGCCCCGGGTCCGCGAGCGCTACAACGTCGGCGGCTTCCCGTCGACGGTGTTCTGTACGCCCGACGGCGAGCGGATCGCGAGCGCCGGCTTCCTCGGCCCGGACGGGATGCGCGACGTCCTCGACCGGGTGCGCGAGCGCTGGGACACGAGCGGTGCCGACGCGGGGCGCATCCCCCGGAGCCTGCGCGACGACCGGCCACCGCGGGGGCCCGTGACCGACCGCATCGAGGAACACCTCGCCGGCCAGGTCGACGGCGCCTTCGACGAAGAGTTCGGCGGCTGGGGCGACGCCCCGAAGTTCCCCCTGCCCCGGACCGTCGAGTTCGCCCTCAAGCGTGACCGGGCGAAGGCCCGCCAGACCCTCGACGCCATCACCCGCGGGCTCTTCGACGAGGATGCGGGCGGCTTCTTCCGCTACGCCCGGACCCGGGACTGGGGGGATCCCGACCGGGCGAAACTCCTCGCCGACAACGCCGCGCTGGTGCGGGCGTTCGCCCACGCGTACTGTTACACGGGCGAGGACGCGTACCGACGGCCCGCGGACCGGACCGTCGAGTACCTGATCGACGCTCTGTGGAACGGGTCGGCGTTCGGCGGGAGTCAGGCCCCGACCGAGGCGGGCGACGACACCGGCCCGCGAACGGATCTGACCGCCTTCGCCGACTCGAACGCCCTCGCGGTCGACGCCCTGCTCACCCTCGCCGCGTACACCGACGCCGAGCGTCCCCGGGAGTACGCGCGGCGGACGTTCTCGACGCTCCGGTCGGAGCTGGTCGACGACGGCGTCGTGCGACATTACGCGGCCCCCGACGCGCCGACGCTCGTCCTCGCGGATCAGGCGTGGACCGTCGCCGCGGCTACCCGCGCGGTTCAGGTGCTCGGGGACGAGGACGCCCTCGATCTGGCCCGCCGGGTCGCCGACCGGGCCATCGAGTCGCTGTTCGACGACGGCGTGTTCCGCGACGGGCCGGCCGAGGGGCCGGGACTGCTCGACCGGGCCTTCCACCCCCTCGACGGCAACGTCGAGATGGCCGACGCGCTCCTGGACCTGGCGACCCTGACCGGCGAGGAGCGATACCGCGAGGTGGCACGCGACGCCGTCGGCGCCTTCGCGGGCGCCTGGGACCGACTGGGCGTCCAGGTCGCCGGCTACGGCGCCGTCGCCGCCCGCCTCGGGCGCGAGGGGCTGTCGATCCGCGTGGCGACCGACCCGGGCAGCGACCTCCACCGGGCGGCCCTGCGGGTCGCCGACCACGAGGCGGTCGTCCGCCCGCGGGCGCCCGATCCGGACCCCGGCACGGCACGCGTGACCGTCGGCGACCGCTCCCGGACGGTCCGAGCCCCGGCCGACCTCGCCGCGGCCGTTGCCGACCTCGCCGCGGAGTAAACGAACGGTTCGTTTTTACTTCTCGCCACGCACGCGGACGTATGGCGACGCTCCGAGATCTCGGCCTCTCCGAGTACGAATCGCGGACCTATCGCGAACTCCTCGATCAGGGGCCGACAACGGCAAAAGAGTTGTCGGCTTCCAGCGACGTGCCGATGGGCCGGATCTACGACGTGTTGAACGATCTGGAGGGTAACGGCCTCGTCCGCAGTCAGGCGGCCAGTCGGCCCAAGAAGTACGTCGCCGTCGAACCCGACGCCGCACTGGACCGCCTGGTCGAGGCCCGGAAGCGGGAACTCGACCAGCAGGCCGAGCGATACGAGGCCGTGGCCGACGACCTGATCGACGACCTCGACGCGGCCGACTCCGTCCAGGGGCAGTTCTGGACCGCGGCGGTCGGCGCCGACGAGACGGTCGAACTGTTCCTCGAACGCCTCTCGGCGGCCGACGAGCAGATCCACTACGTCGTCGGTCTCCCCTCCCCACAGATCGACCTCGGAACGGTCGGCCAGCAGGTCCTCGAGGCGTTCGAGGCGGCGCTCGACCGCGGGGTCACCGTGCAGGTGCTCGTCCACCCGGAGTTGATCGAGACCGTCCCCGAGGAACTCAACGAGCGCTTCGAGACCCGACTCGGCGACTACGACCGCTACGAGATCCGGGGGTCGCCGAGCATCGACGGGACGTTCACGCTGATCGACGGCGAGGAGGTGTGCATCGAGGTGCCGAACCCGCTCGATTCGAGCGAGGTGTTCGCCATGATCGACTTCAAAGACGCCACCTTCGCGGACGACGTGCGGACCGTCTTCGAGGAACAGTGGGCGGAGTCGACCCCGGTGCAGCGGCCGTGATCAGGCGGCGTCGCCGTCGACTTCCGCGCGGAGTGCCTCCAGCGTGAGTTCCCGCTCCGCGTGGGCGTTGTGCTGGTGGATCGACTCGTCGTTCGACTGTTTCATGTGGATCACCGCGTCGTCGGCGAGGTGACCGAACTCCTCGACGACGGATTCGGCCAGCGAGCGCACGCAATCCTCGACGAACTTGGCGTCCGCGTGGGCGTGGTAGGTCATGTGATCCTCGTCCGGCCGCTTCGCGAGGTTGTAGATCCGCGCGCTCATCGCGTCCCGGGCGACGTCGATCACGTCCCGCAGGTCGACGTCGGGCGAGCCGTCGCTCGTGATCGTGAGCGTCGCGTGGCCGCGCTGTGAGTGACCCGGCTGTGGGACCCGATCGAGGAACGTCTCGACCGTTCCCTCGTCGACGCCGAGATCACGCAGGGTGTCGCGGGCCCGCGACTCGGACATTCCCTGCGAGCAGGGACACACCGTCATCCCGGTGACCCGGGCACCGATCTCCTCTCGGGTCCCCTCCTCGGTCGCGACGGCGCCCGCGATGATCGTCGCGGTGTTCTGTGTCGCTAAGTCGGAGGCCGGCGTCCGCTCCCGGGTGACGTAGTCGGCCTCCATCCGGACCTCGGCCGTCGAGGTGTAGTCGTGTTTCTCGAGGAGTCGCTCGGCGACGTCGCCACACACCTCCTCGACGCGGTAGGAGGGCTCCGAGACGGCCGCCTCCAGGATCTCGTCGATCACCTGCATGTTTCGGCTCATGTCGATCCCCTTGCGGCCGCTGGGCAGATCCACGAACACTTCGAACTCCGCCATCAAGACGATCGGTCGCTTGCCGTTCCGGTCGATCGTGACGAGCTTCTCGACCCCGGTGACGCCGACCTGACTGAGCCCGACGGTCACGTCGGGCTTGCTTGCCTGTACGTCAGGCAACTGGTGACTCATCGACTATCGGCAAGGACCCGCCGTGATTATGGCTTTCGATCCACTCGGTCCCGTGTGACGTCCGTCGACCGTTACGCCGCGACTACGGCCAATCGTCCCGGCTTTCCCCCTCGAAGGGGTCCTCCTCGTCCGTCTCGCCGAGCTCCCAGTCGGCGAACTCCGCGGCCTCCTCGACGGAGAGGTACTCCCAGTCGTGGTCCTCGGCGGCGGCGCGGTCCTCGTCGGTCGTGCCGATGAAGACGTGACGGTCGGTGTCGAACTGGTCGGCCACGTTGTCGAGGCTCTCGCGGACGCCCCGCGGCCCCGAGAAGAAGTCCTGACGGATGCGTCGCTTGCGCGTGAAGTTGGTGACGACGTACGTCGGCTGGTCGCTGAGGACGCCCACGTATTCGGTCCACTGTCGAGCGTCGTCGAAGACCGCGTTCGGATCGGCGAGCGCTTCGAGCGCCCCGAGTTCGAACGCGAGCGTCATCGTCCCGCCGCTGTCCATGGACGAGTTACCACACCACCGGGCAAAACGGCTTCGATCCCGCTACTGAACGTGGTAGTAGTCGGTGAACACGACCACGTCGCCCTCGTTCAGCTCCGAGAGGTTGGTCGGGTCCCGGGAAGAGACGCCCTCCGCGACGTGAACGAGATACTGCTGTGCCGAGTCGTCGAGTTCGTCGAAGTGACGCACTCGTGCGCTCTCCGGCACGGTGTCGGTTCGGTTCACGTCGTAGTCGGCGTCGACGGGGCGTGACATGTGACAACAATACACATTTAGGACGATAAAGGTTTCGTCGGGGGGCGTCCCCCGTCGGTCGCTCAGCGGTTCTCCTTGTAGACGTTCACCAGTTCCTGCATCGACGCCTTGGCGTCGCCGAAGAGCATACTCGTGTTGTCCTCGGCGAACAGCGGGTTGGGGATGCCGGAGAACCCGGGGCTGAGGCTCCGCTTGTTGACGACCACCGAGCGGGCCTCGCCCACTTCCAGGACCGGCATGCCCGCGATGGGGCTGGAGTCGTCGGTGTTCGCCATCGGGTTGACCACGTCGTTGGCGCCGGTGACGATCACCACGTCCGTCTGCGAGAACGTCGGGTTCACCTCCTCCAGTTCCCGCATCTTGTCGTAGGGCACGTCGGCCTCGGCCAGCAGCGCGTTCATGTGGCCCGGCATCCGGCCCGCGACCGGGTGGATGCCGAACTCGACGTCGACGCCGTCTTCCTCCAGCAGTTCGGCCAGTTCGGCCACGGCGTGTTGGGCCTGTGCGACGGCCATCCCGTACCCCGGAACGATGACGACGCGGTCGGCCACGTCCAGCAACATCTCGACTTCCTCGGCGGACGTCTCGCTGATCGATCCCTCGTAGATGTCCGGCATGTCCTCCATCTCGTCGTCGCCGCCGAGGCCGCCGAAGAGGACGTTGACCAGCGAGCGGTTCATCGACTCACACATGATGACCGTCAGGATCAGTCCCGACGCCCCGACCAGCGTCCCCGCGACGATGAGGACGGTGTTGCCGAGGACGAACCCCGTGGTGGCGGCGGCCAGCCCGGAGTAGGAGTTCAACAGCGCGATCACCACGGGCATGTCCGCCCCGCCGATGGGGACGACCAGGAAGATTCCGAGGACGGACGCGGCGGCGACCAGGACCCAGTAGGACGACACCGGTGCGCCGCCGACGAAGCCGGGCTGGGCGACGAGCACGACGCCGCTCGCGACGGCGGCCGCCAGGGTCACGACCTTGATCCCGTGGCCGACGGTGCTGCTCACGGGCGAGTCGCCGACCACCCCGTGGAGCTTGCCGGCGGCGACGAGGCTCCCCCAGAACGTCACCGCGCCGATGATACCGGCGATGGCCGCCGTCGCGGTCACGCCGACCGGCAGGCCGCTCCCGGTGACGACGCGGTCGACCAGTTCCGCCCCGGCGACGAGCGCGGAGGCGCCGCCGCCGAAGCCGTTGAACAGACCGACGAGCTGTGGCATCTCGGTCGTCTCGACCGTCACCGCCAGCCACGCGCCGACCGCTCCGCCGACCAGGAGCGCCGCGCCGAGGACCAGCGGGGAGGCGATTTCGAACCAGAGCACCGTCACGACCACCGCGAGGAGCATCCCGAGCGAGGAGATGCCGTTGCCCCGGGTCGCCGTCCGCGGATGCGTCATGTCGCGCAACCCCTGGATGAAGAGGACGCTGGCGATCAGGTATACGAACTGGAGCACCGAGTTCGGGAGCCCGCCGAGTACGCCCGCCATCTCACTTCCCCCGCTGGCTGAACTGGTCGAGCATGAAGTGACTCACGAGATACCCGCCGACGACGTTGATCGTCGCCATGACGACGGCGACGAAGCCGAGCGCCGTCGCGAGCAGGTCGGAGCCGGAGCCGGCGACGACGACCGATCCCAGGAGCGTGATCCCCGAGATGGCGTTGGCCCCCGACATCAGCGGCGTGTGGAGGTTCGTCGGAATCTTCGTGATGATCTCGTAGCCGACGAAGGCCGCCAGCACGAACAGCGTCAGGTTCTGGACGAACGTCATGGCTCACTCCTCATCCGTCCCCGCCTCCTCGTCGGCCGGTTCGTCGTTCTCCTCGTGGGGTCGTCGTATCGTGCCATCGTGTGTCAGTAGCGTCGAGTCGATGATCTCGTCCTCGGTGTCGATGACCAGCTCGCCGTCCGCGAGCAGGTGATCCAGGAAGTTGTACAGGTTGTTGGCGAACAGTTGGCTCGCCGTCTTCGGCACCGTCGCCGGGAGGTTCGTCGGCCCGAACACCGTCACGCCCTCGTAGGTGATCGTCTCGTCGGCGACCGTGGGGTCGCAGTTGCCGCCATCCGCCGCCGCGAGGTCGACGACCACCGACCCGTCGTCCATGTCCGCGATCATCCCCTCGCTCACGAGTTCCGGCGCGGGCGCGCCGGGGATGGCCGCCGTCGTGATGACGACGTCCGACTCGGGGACCACCCGTCCCAGCTCCTTGCGCTGTTGTTCGTAGAACTCCTCGCCCATCTCGACGGCGTACCCCTCGTCGTCGCCCGATCCCTCCGTCTCTAGGTCGAGTTCGACGAAGTCCGCACCCAGGCTCTCGACCTCCTGTTTCACCTCCAGCCGGATGTCGTACCCGCGGACCGACGCGCCGAGACGCTCCGCCGTGGAGATGGCCTTCAGTCCCGCGACGCCCGCGCCGATCACGAACACCTCCGCCGGCTGGACGGTACCGGCGGCGGTCATCTCCAGCGGAAAGAGCTTCGGGAGCCGCTCGGCCGCCACCAGGGCCGCCTTGTACCCCCCGACGCTCGCCATCGACGACAGCACGTCCATGCTCTGTGCGCGGCTGATCCGGGGCATGAACTCCAGGGCGAACGAGCTCAGCCGCCGGTCGCCCAGTTCCTGCCACGTCCCCTCTTCGAGGTCGTAGGGGCCGAGCGTCCCGATCACCACCTGGCCCTCGCGGTACGGGTCCATCGGTTCACTCTCGTTGGCCGCGAGCCCTCTGACCTGGCAGAGGACGTCGGCCCGCTCGAACACCGTCTCCCGGTCGTCGACGACCGTACACCCTGCCTCGCGGTACGCCGCGTCCGACCACTCGGACCCGACGCCCGCGCCGCTCTCGATGCAGACGTCCACGTCCCGGTCGACCAGTTTCTCCGTCACCGGGGGGATGAGCGAGACCCGCGTCTCGTCCTCGGCCGTCTCCGACGGCACCCCGACGATCATGACGCGACGCTCCGGTCCACCCGCCCGTCCCGGTGTCGATCCCTTCGCCACACGTTTACACGCTCCGTGAGTTTCGTTGCCACACTACGTACGAATTTCGGACCCCTCACATAAATTCTCGGGACGTTTCGTCTCGGATTCAGGTTCGGCGAGGACGGGCGGCGACGGAGAGGGCGGGGTGGGTCGTTACTGCTCCTGGGTCGGGGCGAGGTTCTCCAGGTCCACGGACTTCTCGAGGAGGACCTCCTTCTGGTCCGCGACGACGCGTTCCTCCTCCATCAGTTGCTTGTAGGCGCTCTGTGGCGAGAGGTCGCCGATCAGGACGCCGCCGACGATCTTGCCGTCCTTGAACGCCAGGCGACGCCACTCCGTGTCGGAGTACTTGCGTTCGGCCTCGTCGTCGCCGATGGTCGGGTGGCCAAAGGAGAGGAAGGGGAAGTCGAAGTGGGTGATCGAGTACGACGAGACGAAGCGGAACGGTTCCGACTCGGGGTCGAGCATGTTCTTCGCGGCGACCGTCCCCTGCGATTTGGCGCTGTCCCACGACCCGTTCTGGGCGCGTTCGCCGAGGATCGTATCGTGATAGCGCGTGATGTCGCCCGCGGCGTAGATGTCGTCGACGTTCGTCCGCATGTACTCGTCGACGAGGATCCCGTCGTCGCACTCGACGCCCGTCCCCTGCAGGATCTCGGTGTTGAAGTCCAGGCCGATGGCGATGCCGACGAAGTCACCCTCGTAGCGGTCGCCGTTGGGGTCGATCGCGGCCGTGACGTGGCCGTCGTCGTCGGTCTCGAAGCGGTCGACGCCGCTCCCAAAGACCGGCTCGACGCCGCGTTCGCGCATCGCCTCGTGGAGGATCTCCGCGCCCTCCGTCGAGAGCGCGTAGCGCCACCAGCAGTCGCCACGCATGAGGTAGTGGGCGTCGACGTCCTGCTCGCCGCAGATGGCCGCGAGGTCGATGCCGAGCAGCCCCGCGCCGACGACGATGCCCGTCTCCGCTCGCTCGACGTGTTCGCGGATCGCCCGCGCGTCCTGGAACGTCCAGAAGTGGTGGACGCCCTCGGCGTCGCTGTTCTCGACCGGAAGCTGGGCCGGCGTCCCGCCCGTGGCCACCAGGAGCTTGTCGTACTCGATGCGCTCCCCCTCGTGTGTCCGCAGTCGGTGCCCCTCCGGATCCACGTTCGTGACCAGCGTGTTGAGCCGGAGGTCGATGTCGCGCTCCTCGTACCACGAGGGCTCGTGGATCGAGACGGGCATCTCCGGCAGTTTGCCCTTGGCGAACTCCTTGATGAGAATACGATTGTAGAGAGCCTCACCCTCGTCGGTGATGACGGTGATCTCGGCGTCCGGCGCCCCCTCGCGCAACGTTTCCGCCGCGGAGCTCCCCGCGATCCCGTCGCCGATGATCACATACGACTGGGTCATACCCCGACGTTTGGAGGTACGGGTTAATGTCGATTGCTATCCGCGAAATTCGCCTCGAACCCGGACGGGGCACCGTTGGCTTGAAGGGCGAACGATCCCAACCGACGGCGATGAAGATCAGCCAGAACGTCCGCCATTTCGCGTCCCGGAAGGCGCTCACCCTCCCGGTGGTGGGGTCGATCGTCAACGACAAACTGGTCGACCTGCACACGCGCGTTTTCCTGGAGAAGGCCGACGAAGACGTCCGCGAGGCGCGTCGTGCCCACCTCGACGACTTCTTCGACGCGACCATGGACACCTACCTCGCGGCGCTCAACGAGGGGTACACCGAGGCCGAGGCCCGTGAGATCACCCACATTCAGGCGAACTTCGACTTCTACAACCACGGCTGGGTGGAGATGATGGAGTTCCCCACTGACGAACTGGAGGACCACTACGAGCGCTACGTCGACTTCTTCGAGCGCCACGGGATCACCATCGACGACCCGCTCGGCGACTTCCGGCCCGCCGGCGGGGTCGCCAGTGCCCCCTCGACACCCGAGCAACTCGACGATCCGGAACATCCCCACGCCGAGGGCGGGTTCGCCGACGACGTGTACGTCGACACCGGCGAGGAGGTCGTCGCGGGCGGAATCGAGGAACCCGAGGACGTCGACCCGACCGAGGCCCCCGGCGTCACCCCCGACGACGTCCGGGAGTCCGAAGGCGCCTAGTCGGCGATCCGATCAGCACACGTAAAGCCAGCGACGACGCCGCCGTTCAGGCTCCGTTCCGGATACTGCGCCCGGCTCGCCATTCCCGCGTAGTAGACCCCTTCCGCCACCGCGTCGCCGAGGTCGTAGGGGACGACCAGATCGAGATATCCCCGCTCGTAGACCGGCGCCGCCCGCGGGTTGCGCGCCACCCGGAACTCCCGGACCGTCGACCGGTCGAACGTCGGGAACATCTCCCCGACGTGATCCAGCCACGTCGCCTCCAGTTCGTCGTCGTCCATCCGCCAGACGTCCTCCTCCCGGTCCTGGACGTAGCTGGCGATGTAGCACAGGTGGTCGCCGCCGTACCGCGCCGGCGGGACGAAGTTCGTGTGTTCGATCAACGCCCCGAAGGGGGCGTCGTGGGCGACGTTCAGCCAGTACGTCTCCGTGAGTGGTTCGTCCATCGTCATCACGGCGCACACGGCGCCCTGGAAGTCGATCTCGCAGGTGTACCCCGTCAGCGATTCGAGGACGTTCGGCATCGTCGCGACGACCACCCCGTCGGTCGGCCGGGTCTCCGTGCCCGACTCGGTCTCGACGGTGATCGACTCGACGGCGCCCCCGGCCGTCGACAGGTCGACCGCTCGCGTCCCCGTCTCGACGTGGTCCCGACCCACCGCGTCGACGAGCGCGTCGATCAGGACGGCGAAGCCACCCTCGAAGTAGCCGAGGATCTCCCCCCGGCGCAGGTCGCGTTCGCCGCGGAACTTGATCCGGCCGAGCAGCCACGCGGCGCTCACGTCCTCCTTCCGGTCGCCGAACTTCGCGTCGAGCAGGGGTTCGAAGAAGTTCTCGTAGACCCCACGGGTGGTGTGTTCGAGCAGGAACTCCTTGATCGGCACGTCCTCGAAGGCCTCCAGGTCGTCGTACGTGTCGAACCGGGGACGCCCGCCGCGCACGTCGATTTCGAGGGTCAGGAGGCCGAGGCGGAACGTATCGTAGAGGCTCAGATGGGGGTAGGCGGCGATCTGTGGCAGGGTGTCGAGCGGGTGGACCACGCCGTCGACGTAGTAGGCGTTCTTCCCGACCAGCCACTCGACCCGGTCGCCGAGCCCCAGCTCCTCGGCCAACTCGACGATGGTCTCCTCGGACTTCGAGAGGTGGTGGTAGAACTTCTCGACGTCGTCGCCGGCGGTCGAGTACGTGGCCGCCAGCCCCCCGAGGTCGTCGCTCGCCTCCAGCACCGTCGCCTCGTGGCCGTGCTGCTGGAGCCGGTAGGCGGCGGACAGTCCGGCGATGCCGCCGCCGACCACGTGGATCATACCCACCTTCCGCCGGGGAGCGATAAGTGGATTGTGGATCGGTTCGGCGGTCGGTGGCCCGTTCGACCGGGATCAAATTCTCAATTGTGAATAGCTAGCGGTGATACATTTATACAAGACTCTCGCAGCTAGCGGTATGGCGACACAGGAGTCCGGTGCCACGAGCGGTGTCGACTTTTCACAGGAGATCACCGGCGGAAAGACCCTCGACCACGACGAACTCCACGATGTCCTCTCGAACAGCATACGCGAGATAATGAACTCGACGGGGGCAGCAATGCGTATTCTGGACACGGAGTTCAATGTCGTCGTCGAAAATGATCTGATGACGGAGCTGGGCGGAGTCGAAGCGGAGGGAAGCGAACTCCTCAACTGCTACGACCAGTTCTGTCACCCGGATGTCTGCGGGACGGACAGTTGCACCCTCAAACAGATCGTCGACAACGGAAAAGAGGAAATCCGCGTCGAAGTCGAGAAGGAAAGCTACGACGGCCGTGTCATCCCGACGGAACTCGTGGTTCGTCCGATCCGCAACGACGACGGCGACGTCGTCGCGATCAGCGAGACGTTCCACGACATCAGCGACCGCAAAGAGGCGACCGGCAGCATCAAAACCGCAATCGACGAGGTGAAAGCGACTGCACGCGAGGTCGCTGACGCCTCCCAAGGGATCAGTACCGACACCTCCGAGCAGCTCCGTTCGATCACCGAGGTCGACAGCGAGGTGTCGAACCTGTCGGCGACCGTGGAGGAGATCGCCGCCACGGCGGACGAGGTGAACGCCATTAGCGATCGAGCCCGGGACAAGGCTCGCGCGGGCGAGGACGACGCCGAGGCGACAATCGAGATGATGGAGACGATCGAGACGGAAGCACAGACCGCCACCCGCGAGATACAGGACCTCCACGAAAGCATTCAAAAGATCGACGAACTGGTCGACGTCATCAACGACATCGCCGACCAGACGAATCTGCTCGCGCTGAACGCCTCGATCGAGGCCGCCCGCGCCGGCCAAGCCGGCGAGGGCTTCGCTGTCGTCGCCGACGAAGTCAAGTCACTAGCGGAGGAGTCGAAGCGCCGTGCCGGCGAAATCGAGGGGATCGTCGCCGAGGTGCGCACCAATACCGAGGAGACGGTCGAAAGCCTCGAAGAGACTAACGAGGTCGTACAGGACGGGGCGCAGAAGGTTCGAGACTCTGGGGAGAACTTCCAGGAGATCGCGGAAGTCGTCGAGGAGGTGTCCGACGGTATCACCGAAGTCGCGGAGGCTACCGACGACCAAGCCGTCAGCACGGAGGAGATCGCGAGTATGGTCGACGAGACGACGGACGGCTTCGAGAACGTTGCCGACCGGGCGGAAACCATCGCCGCCGCCAACGAAGAACAGACGAGTCGGATCGAGGCGATCAGTACCGAAGTCGATCAGCTGAACGCACTCGACGTCCAGACGGAGCTGTAAGCCAGCGCCGATTTGTCCCGGCGTAGCACTCGTCGCCCGTTCGGGTCGGGGCAGCCACTCAACGCCACGGCGTCGACCGCGGCTGGAGTTCGCCCGCGAGCGACTCACGCATCGCGGCGGCCGGCTCCGACCGGTTTTCCAGCACCCACATCAGCTTCGCCGTCGCCGTCTCGGGAAGCGTGTCGCCGGCCTCGACGACCCCCGCGTCGAGCAGGTCGCGGCCGGTGTCGTACACCCGGTCACAGACCCGCCCTTCGAGACACTGGCTGGTCATGGCGACGATCGTGCCCCCGTCGACCAGTTCCTCGATCCGGTCGATCCAGTCCGTGGCGACGTGTCCCAGTCCAGTCCCCTCGATGACGACGCCGTCGGCGTCGTCGAGGTGGTCGAGGGCCGCGGGGTTCATCCCCGGCGTGAACTTGACGAGTTCGACGCTCGTCTCCAGGTCGGGGGCGATGGCGAGGTCGGTCTCGCCCCGTTCCGGGCCGTCCCGGCGGAACTCGACGGTCTCCGTGTCGTAGTCGACGCGGCCGATGGGCTCCGCGCCGACCGTCTCGAAGGCGTCGCGCCGCGAGGTGTGGTTCTTGCGGACCCGGGTCGCCCGGTGGAGGGCACAGGCGTCGTCGCTCGACGATCCGTGCATACAGACCAGCACTTCGGCGCGGTCGCTCGTGGCCGCCTCCACGGCACAGACCGCGTTCATCACGTTGTCGCTGGAGGGACGATCCGCGGAGCGCTGGCTCCCGGTGAAGACGACGGGGACCGGCGTCTCCAGCATGAAGGACAGCGCGGACGCGGTGTACTGCATCGTGTCGGTGCCGTGCATGACGACGACCCCGTCGGCGCCCGCCTCGATCTCCTCGTGGACGGCCCGGGCGAGCTCCCGCCACACGTCGGGTGTCATGTTCTCCGAGAGGATGTTGGCGACGACCCGGCCGCGGTAGTTGGCCCGCCCCGCTAGGTCCGGCACCGCCCGGAGGACGTCCTCGGCGTCGAACTGGGCGGTCACCGCGCCCGTCCGGTAGTCGACCGTCGACGCGATGGTGCCGCCGGTCGAGATGAGCGAGACGGTCGGCAGGTCGTCGTCGAACTCGACGGTCGACGCACCCGCACCCTCGCCCGCGCCATCGACGTCGTAGACGTCGCGTTCGAGCACCTCGACCGCCGCCGCCTCGCGGTCGATGCCGACGTTGTACCCGCCCGGCAGTTTCACGACGAGGTGGTCGGCCGTCGTCGAGGGCATGAGGACGCCCTCGTTTGCGACGCTTCCGCGTTCGACGCGGACGCGATCCCCTGGGTTCATACAGCGCGGTACCGCCCGGGCGGACTTGAATCCATTCGTTGGGCGCAAGTCACTTGCCGCTCGCCCCCCGAGTCGGCGTATGCGTCGCCCCGAGTTCCGCCGCACCGACGACGCCGAGGCCTCGACCGGCCGCCTCGCCGGCCTCCGCCGTCGACTGGCCAGGATCTTCGCCCTCCGTCCGTTCCTCCTCGCGGTCGTCCTCTCGCTCGTCGGCCTCGTCGCCGGCGGGAGCGTCCCGCTGATCGGCTCGGTCGGGCGTTTCCTCGGCATCGCGCTCGCCGGGTTCGTCCTCGCGTTCGTCGTCTCCGACCACCGATACGTCGAAGCCGGCCTCGCGGGCGCGCTCACGGCCGGAATCGGGTTCGTCGTGTCGGCGTTCGACACCGCCCTCCTGCCCGTCGTCGCGGACTACGGGCTCCAGGTCGCGGGTGTCGGCACGACCGCCGGGCTGATCGCGGCCCTCTTGGGGCACTACTTCGGCCGCGATCTCCGGGCGGGCCTGACCCGGGAGATATAGGTCTCGTTTGTACCGCCGATCGTACGCGATGCTGCGAGCGACCGTGAAACGACGTCACTCGCTACCGTACGAGCGCGCGACCTGCCACTCGTCGCTCCGTCGGGCCAGGACCCCCCGGTCGGCGAGCGTGTTGAGCGCGCCCCGGACGGCGTCCGTCGGGGCGTCGACGGCGTCGACGACCTCGTCGGTGGTCCGGGCACCCGTCGCCACGGCCGCCAGCACCTCGGCGTGAAAGCGGTTGTCGGCGTCGACGCCCAGGTGGTCGTCCAGCCGCTCCAACACCTCCGTGATCCGGCCGTACACCCACCGCTGGGCCAGCGAGAGTTCGTTCTCTAGGGTCTGTAACCGCTCGAAGGCGGTCGCGAGTTCCTGCACGTCGTCCTCGGCCTCGCCCGGCGCGTCCAGCGAGACGTGCCGACAGTGGCCGTCCATATCGAGGCTCGGGCTCGCGGGGTACGCGCTCTTGGCGCCGAACCCGTACGGCGAGACGCTCACCTCCAGGCGGAGGTTCCGGGAGATGTGGAAGTATTTCCGCCGCTTGTCGTCGGTGTGGCTCTCGATCAGGCCCGCCTCCTCCAGTTTCCGGAGGTGATCGATGACGGCCTTCGGGCTCACCCCGAGGTATTCGCTGATCTCGGTGACATAGCAGGGCTTCCGCGACAGCAGTCGCAGGATCCGCCGGCGGTTCTCGTTGCCGAGGAGATCGAGTAGTACCGCCGAGTCCATGACGTGAGGTAAACGTCGACAGGTGATAAGGGCTGTGTGTGCGACGCCGGCCGCCGGCCCGTCGTGGCGGCGTCCGATCACGGGCCTGCGTCGGGGTCGCCCCCCTCGACTCGGGGGTGCCGCCCGGTCGGAGGGCTTCCCCGAATATCGGCCGGTTGCGTCGTTCTCTCCGATGATACTCGGGGCCTACATGTTATACTGTCCGATGCGGTAGTCGGCTCATATGACCGGGGAGCTATCATCGGGGGAACAAAAAACCGAGGTCGACGTCGACCGATCGTTGGATGGCTTACTGGCGTACATACCGACCGGGAGTACGATCCCGGACGACGTGTGGGCACGCCGCCACAAGTACTTCATCGTCACCGTCCTGGTGCACGTTCCGGTGCTGTTTGGGCTCGGGATGCTCGAAGGGACCGAGCCGGTGACGGGGGCCACGCTCCCGGCGATTCCGCTCGAAACCCTCCTGCTGGAGACCGGGATCATCGTCGCCTTCGCCGGCGCAGCGGCGGTGCCGCAGCTCGGCCGCCGGCTGCGGACGGTGCTCGCGGTGACCGGGCTCGCGTTCTGTTCGGGGACGCTGGTGCACGTGAGCGGCGGCTACATCGAGGCACACTTCCATTTCTTCGTCGCCATCGGGATCGCGGCCATCTACGAGGACTGGCTGCCGTTCGGGGTCGGGATCACGTACGTCGTCGTCACGCACGGTCTCTTCGGCATGATCGACCCGTCGCGGGTCTACAACCACACCGCGGCACAGCTGAACCCGTGGGTGTGGGGCGTGATCCACGGCGGGTTCGTCGCCGTCCTCGCGGGCGCGCTGACGATCCATCTCAGTTCGATCGAGCGGTCCCGGAAGAAGGCACAACGGGAACTGCAACGGGCACGGGAACGGGCGACGCAGATCGACGACCTCGAGGAGCGGCAGGCGGAGATCGAACGCGAGAAAGCCGAGGCGGAGCAACTGAAAACCGAGGCCGAACGGCAACGCGAGGAGGTGGAGGAGCTGAACGCACACCTACAGGAGAAAGCCGAGGAGTACCGCGACGCGATGTCGCGGGCCGCCGACGGTGACCTCACGGTCCGGGTCGACCCCGAGAGCCAGAGCGAGGCGATGGCCGAGATCGGCCACGCGCTCAACGACATGACGGGGGAGATCGAGGGGACGGTCACCCGGATCCAGTCGTTCGCCGCCGCGGTCGAAACCCAGACGTCCGAGGCTGACTCGGCGACCCGGCAGGTCGCGGAGGCCAGCCAGGAGGTGAGCGACTCGATCCAGGAGATCGCGACCGGGACGGACGACCAACGGCGGATGCTCGACGAGGCCTCCGGCGAGGTGTCCGACTTCTCGGCCGCCATCGAGGAGGTCGCCGCGTCGGCACAGGAGGTCGCGCAGGTGTCCGACGAGACGACGACCATCGCCGCCGACGGGCGGGAGCTGGCCGACGAGATGCTCGAGGACGCACGGAGCGTGCAGGCCTCCATCGACACGACGGTCGAGACCGTCGACGAGTTGGAAACCCAGATGGACGCCATCGCCGAGATCACCGACGTCATCTCCGACATCGCCGAGCAGACGAACCTGCTCGCACTGAACGCCAACATCGAGGCCGCGCGCGCCGGCGCCGGCGACGGCGGCAACGGCGGTAGCGGTTCGGCCGAGGGGTTCGACGTCGTCGCCAACGAGGTGAAGCAGCTGGCCGAAGAGACCCAGGACTCCGCGGGCGACATTCGGGATCGCATCGCGGCGACGCAGTCGCGGACGGACGACGTCGTCTCCCAAGTCGAGCGGGCCAGCGACCTGATGGAACGGGAGATCGAGGCCGTCACCGACGTCGTCGAGGTGTTCGAGCGGGTCGCGTCGAACGCGGAACGCACCGACGACGGGGTTCGGGAGATCAGCGAGACGACCGACAGCCAGGCGGCGAGCATCGAGGAAGTCGTATCGATGATCGACGAGGTCACGGAGATCAGCGACGGATCCGCCGCCGAGGCCGAGAGCGTCTCCGCCGCGGTCGAGGAACAGACCGCGTCGATGGACGAGATCAGCGAGAGCGTGTCCTCGGTCGCCACGCAGGCCGGCGAACTCGAGGATCTCCTCACGACCTTCGTGGTCGACGGCACCGGGACGGACGGCCGTCCCGACGCGTCGGCGACGCCCACCGGCGCCGACCCGTAGTCCGGGGACGTCCCACCCCCGCTCTTGGGCCCGGTCGCCCATCGTCGACGCCCCTGGCCGGCGGTACTTTTGTATCCCTCCCGCGTAGGTCGGGATATGCCATCGCACGTCCTCGTCCCCTTCGACGGGACGCCCCAGTCCGAGGCGACGCTCCGGTTCGTGCTGGACGAGTGGCCCGACGCGGACTACACCCTCCTCTACGTCATCGACCCGGTGACCGCCGGGTTCGGGGGGCGGTTCCCCGGGAGTTCGGAGACGTGGTACGAACGGGCGCGCGAACACGCACAGGAACAGCTCGACGCGGCCCGTGAACGCGCCGACGGTCCGCTCGCCACCCGAATCGAGGTCGGCGGTCCCGCCCGCGTCATCGTCGACGTGGCCGGGGAGGACGCCTTCGATCACGTGGCCCTCGGGAGCCACGGCCGCGAGGGCATCTCACGGGTCCTCCTCGGGAGCGTCGCCGAGGCGGTCGTCCGACGGTCGCCGACGCCCGTGACCGTGGTCCGGTAGTGCGGATGTGACCACCCCACACCCGGCGAGTACGGCCGCCTTCCGCCGGTTCATGTCCGTCCGGCCCCTTCGCTCGGTGATGGAGTTCGACGACCTCATTCACACCCGCCGGTCCGTTCACCAGTACGCCGACACGGATATCGACGACGACACGCTCGTCGATCTCTTCGAGGACGTACGGTTCGCCCCCTCCTCGTTCAACCTCCAGCCGTGGGAGTTCCTCGTCGTCCAGGGCGAGGACCTCGAACGCCTGCAGTCGGTCGCCTACGGCCAGGAACACGTCACCGACGCGGCGGCCGCGGTGGTCGTCCTCGGCACCCTCGATCCGAGCGACCACGCCGAGCGCGTCACGGCGGACCTGCTGGAGAAAGGCTACCTCCCGAACGAGGACGCCGCCGAGGCCCGTCTCGACACCGTCGACGGCCTCGCCGACGCCGACGCGGAGACGCGTCGCGTCTGGACCGTCCAGAGCTGTACCCTCGCGGCCATGGCCCTCATGCACGCCGCGTGGGACCGCGGTATCGCGTCCTGTCCGATGGGCGGCTACGACGCTGCGGCCCTCCACGACGAGTTCGACGTCCCCGCCGACTACGAACCCGTCATGCTCGTCACCCTCGGCCACCCCGCCGAGGAGGCCGCCGACCTCGAACGGCCCCGGAAGTTCCGCCGCTCGACCGAGGAGTTCGTCCACTTCGACGGCTTCGACCCCGTCGCCCGCGAGGCGCCCGCGTCCGCCGACGACTAGAAGATGTTCGCCTGCCGGTAGACGCTGAGCCCCTCGTTGGTGATCTCGTAGGGTTTGGTCTCCCGAGAGTGGTTCGCGTCCCGGATCTTCTGGATCTCGACGGCCAGTCGCGTCTCCTGGAAGTCGGACGGGCGGACGTACTGCAGGACGAACACCGCGTCCGCGAGATATTCGATGATCCCGTAGCGGGAGCTGTACGGGTTGTCGCCGCTGGCCTCGCTGGTCACGAGCGTCGTCACCCCCGCCTCCTTGAGCGAGCGGGTGAACTGGTACACCTCGCTCCGGCGGTCGGAGGGGTGGTCGTACATCATCTCCAGCAGCGACACCGAGTCGAGGACGAGGCGGTCCGCGCCGAACGCCTTGACCAGGTCGGGCAGGTCGTTCCGGATGCTCGACAGGCTGTTCGCCATCTCGACCGGGTCGAGGTGAACGATCGCGAGTCGCTCCTCGTCGGCGTACTCGACGAACGACCAGCCCTTCTCCTCGGCGGTGTCGTAGATGCGGTCGGTGCTCTCCTCTAGGGTCACGTAGACCCCGCGCTTCCCGTCGGCCAGTGCCCGGTTGAGAAACTGGAGCCCGAAGGTCGTCTTCCCGGTCCCGGCCGATCCGATGACCGAAATCAGGGACCGCTTCGGCACGCCTCCGAGGATCATGTCGTCGAGCCCGTCGATGCCGAGGTCGATCCGCTCGATGGCCGACTCGAACTCGTTCTCGTCGAAGTCCTCGGCGGAGGCGCCGTCGGGGGCGCCGGGGCCCCCCGAACCACCGCCGAAGTCCGCCTCCGGCCCGGCCTCGCCCGGACCGCCACCCGGCCCCGGACCGCCGCCACCGAACCCACCCTCCGGGTCCGGGGCGTTCTGGAAGGCGCTCGCGAAGTCCTCCTCGAAGGGCGATCCGTCGTCGTCCCCGCTATCGGGGTCGACCGCGGCGCCGGACCCTCCCGACTCGTCCCCGAACCCCTCGAACGCGTCCGGGTCGGGGGTGTCGGGTTCGGCGTCCGGCCGCTCCGAGTCGTCGTCCGACGGGTCGACATCCGGCTCGGTCGTCTCGCGTTCCTCGTCTCCCTCCGCGTCGTCGTCGGCCTCGCCGACGGCCCGTTCGAACCAGTCGTCGTCTCCACTCATGGACGCTCACGTCCACGGCGTCGGCGGTGACGACCCGTCCGCCGGTCCCCGCGGCCGGGCCCGACGGTCGTCGGCACGTACTGCGCCATCGGGATGCACTCCGAACGGAGGTATCATGAATGTTGTCTCCGGTGGGCTTTTTTCTCCCGGGGGCGAGGCCGGGGTATGCACGTCGGTCTCGTCGCACAGAAGGACAACGGCCGGGCGGCCTTTCTCGCCGCCGAATTGCGCCGGCGACTCCGCGAGGCGGACGTGACGGTGGCCGTCGACACTACCACCGCCGAGACGCTCGACGTCGAGGGGACGCCCATCGAGGCGTTCGACGACTGCGACCTCGTGGTCAGCATCGGCGGCGACGGTACCTTCCTCTTTGCCGCCCGCGGGGCCGACGGCACGCCGATCCTCGGCGTCAACCTCGGGGAGGTCGGCTTCCTCAACGCCGTCGGCCCCGAGGAGGCGGTCGACGTCGTCCTCGACGAGGTGGCCGCGTTCCGCGCCGGCGAGTTGACCGTCCACGAGGCGCCGCGACTGGCCGCCAGCGGCGACGGCTGGACCGCGCCCCCCACGACCAACGAGGTGGTCGTCCAGGGGTCGATCCGGGGCCCCGGTGGCGGGGTCGACATCGAGGTCAGCGTCGACGGGAAGCGGTACTCCGACGGGCACGCCGACGGACTCCTCGTCGCCACGCCGACGGGGAGTACCGCCTACAACCTCAGCGAGTCCGGGCCGCTGGTCCACCCCGGCGTCGACGCCATCGTGGTCAACGAGATGTGTGCGAGCGACGGGATGCCGCCCCTGGTGGTCGGCCCGGACAGTACGGTCAGCGTGACCGTCTCCGGGGCCGACCGGGCGGTCGTCGTCGGCGACGGGCGGGTGTTACAGGAGCTCGCGCCGCCCGCGGAGGTCAGCGTCGCGCGGGCCGACTCGCCGATGCGGGTCGCCGGCCCCGCCGCCGATTTCTTCGAGGCGCTCGGGAAACTGGACTGATCGGGTCGGCGCAGGCCGCTACTCGCCGCCCCACTCCGTCCGCCGCTTCGGACGGTCCGAGATTGCCTGCACGTCCATCGGGTCGTCGTGGTGGCGAAGCCCCTCCAGTACGGCCTTCGCGGAGGCGTGCGTCGAGAAGTAGGTCACGTCCTCCTCGACGGCGACTTCGAGGGCCTCGCGGTTCCGCGAGACGATCACGTCCACCTCGCCCGTGCGGATGGCCTTGCGGAGGTCGTCGAACTCCCGCACGTCGAAGAAGTCGCCGAAGCCATCGAGCAGGGCCTGACCGGCCTCGCTGTCGGGGGCGGGGAACTCCTCGGCCGAGAGGTCGACCACGGCGGTCCCCTCGGTCGGGATGGCCTTCCCCGTCGCCGACTGGGCCTTCTCGTAGGCCTTGCCGAAGTGCTGGGCCGTGCCCATGACCTCGCCGGTCGATTTCATCTCCGGCCCCAAGCGGGGGTCGCTCCCCTCCAGGCGGTCGAACGGCAGGACGACCTCCTTGACGCTCACCTGCTCGGGGATCCGTTCCTCGACGTCGAGGTCGGCGAGGTCGTCGCCGGCCATCACCTTCGCCGCGAGCTTGGCGATGGGGACGCCCGTCGCCTTCGAGACGAAGGGGACCGTCCGCGAGGACCGCGGGTTCGCCTCGAGGACGTACACCGTGCCGTCCTTGACCGCGAGCTGGACGTTCAACAGCCCCACGGTGTCGAGTTCGCGGGCGATTTCGAGGGTTACCTCGCGGACCCGATCCATCACGTCGCGGACCTCGTCGGCCTGCGGCGGGATCATACACGCCGAGTCGCCGGAGTGGACGCCCGCCGACTCGACGTGTTCCATCACGCCGCCGATCAACACGTCCTCGCCGTCGGCGACGGCGTCGACGTCGAGTTCGACCGCGTCCTCGAGGAAGTCGTCGATGAGGATCGGCTTGTCGGGCGAGACCCGAACCGCCTCCTCGATGTACTCCTTCAGTTCGTCGTCGCCGTAGACCACGTCCATCGCGCGCCCGCCCAGGACGTAGGAGGGGCGCACCAGCACGGGGTAGCCGATGTCGTTGGCGAGTTCGATCGCCTCGCTCTCGCTGGTGGCGGAGCCCCCCTCCGGCTGGGCGATACCGCGCTCGTCCATCAGGCGGTTGAACCGGTCGCGGTCCTCCGCGAGGTCCATGGCGTCGACGCTCGTCCCGAGGATCTCACAGTCGAGGCTGCGGCGCTCCAGCTCCGCCTCCAGCGGGTGGCCGATGTTGACCGAGGTCTGTCCGCCGAACTGTACCATCACGCCGTCGGCGTCGGCGGCCTCGACCACGTCCGCGACCTCCTCGGCGGTGATGGGTTCGAAGAAGAGGCCGTCGGAGGTGTCGTAGTCCGTCGACACCGTCTCGGGGTTGTTGTTGACGACGTGGGCGTCGATTCCCTCCTCGCGAAGCGCCTGGATGGCGTGGACCGAACAGTAGTCGAACTCCACGCCCTGGCCGATGCGGATGGGGCCCCCACCGACGACGACGACGCTCTCGACGTCGCGGTCGACGCGCAGTTCGCCGGCCGCGGCGTCGCCCTCGAACGGCCCGGTGACGAACTCCGGCTTGCGCGAGGAGTAGTAGTACGGCGTCTGGGCCGCGAACTCGCCGGCGCAGGTGTCGACCTGCTTGTAGGTGCGCCCGGGGACCGACGTCTCGACGCTCCCGACGTCGGTGCCGGCCGTCGAGGCGATTTCGGCGTTGGTGACGCCCTTGACGGCGGCCTCGGTGAAGTCGCCCTCGGCGGCGGCCGCCACCGAGTCGGCGACGCGCTTGAACCGCTCGACGTACCACTCCTTGATGTCGGTCAGGCCGACGACGTCCTCGACGGTGTAGCCGCGGTCGAACGCCTCGAAGATGGCGTAGGGCCGGTCCGGGCTCGGGCGCTCCAGATACTCGCGTTCGAGGGTCTCGTCGTCCACGTCGATCCAGTCGACCGCCGGGTCGTACTCCGAGGAGCGAAGCGCCTTCAACAGCGACTCCTCGAAGGTGCGGCCGATGGACATCGCCTCGCCCGTCGACTTCATCGCCGGGCCGAGCGTAAAGTCCACGTCGTCGAACTTGTCGATCGGCCACCGCGGGACCTTCGTCACCACGTAGTCGATGGCGGGTTCGAACGCCGCCGTCGTCTCGCCGGTGATCTCGTTTTCGATCTCGTGGAGGCGCTTGCCGAGCGCGACCTTCGCGGTGACGCGGGCGATGGGGTAGCCCGTCGCCTTCGAGGCCAGCGCCGAGGAGCGGGAGACGCGGGGGTTCACCTCGACGACGCGGTACTCGCCGCTCGGCGTGCCGTCGTCGTGCCACGCGAACTGGATGTTACAGCCGCCCTGGATGCCGAGTTCGCGGATGACTTCGAGCGCGGCGTCGCGCATCTCCTGGTGGCCCTCGTCGGGGATCACCTGCGAGGGTGTGACGACGACCGACTCGCCCGTGTGGATGCCCATCGGATCGATGTTCTCCATGTTGCAGATGATGATCGTCGAGTCGTCGGCGTCGCGCATCACCTCGTACTCCAGTTCGACCCAGCCCGCGATGGACTCCGTGATGAGCACCTCGTCGTTCCGCGAGAGGCGAAGCCCCTTCCGGACCCGCTCGACGAGCTTGTCCATGTCGTCGACGACGCCCGATCCGGACCCGCCGAGCGTGTAGGTCGTCCGGGCGATGACGGGGAGGCCGCCGACCTCCTCGACGGCGGCCGCGACCCGGTCACGGAGGGCGTCCTCGCTCATCGCCTCGGCCGACTCGTCGTCGTCGAGGACGATGGTCGTCGAGGCCGGCACCGGCTGGCCGATCTTCTCCATGCGCTTGCGGAAGAGGTCGCGGTCCTCGGTCGCGTAGATGGTGTCGAGGGGGGTCCCCATGATATCGACGTCGTGTTCGTCGAGGACGCCCTCCTCGGCGAGTTCGGCGGTGACGTTCAGCCCCGTCTGCCCGCCGAGGCCGGCGATCACGCCGTCCGGCTGCTCCTGCCGGATGATCTCCGCGATGGCCTCGGTCGTGATGGGTTCGATGTAGACCCGGTCGGCCATCTCCGGGTCCGTCATGATCGTCGCGGGGTTCGAGTTGACGAGGACGACCCGAGCGCCCTCCTCCTGCAGGGCTCGGCAGGCCTGCGCGCCGGAGTAGTCGAACTCGGCGGCCTGTCCGATCTGGATCGGACCGCTTCCGATCAACAGTATCGTCCGGTTCTCGGATTCGGTGGCGGAGGTGTCCGCCACGGTGGCCTCGTCGGTCATCATCCGATCGGAGTCCGCACATCGTAATAAGCCCGACGGAACAGTACGAGATACGCAACTGGATTACGGATTTCGAAACTGACGGTCGCGCGGTCCGCCGTCCCACGGTGTCGGTGTGAGCGGCGGTGTGTCCGCCGAACTCGGCCGTCGTCGCGTCGCCCGAGCGGTCGCTCCCGAGGGTCGGTCGCTCGTCAGGTGGGACCCGTTACGTGTTCAGTCGGTACCGATACGGACTGCCCTGGAGGACCTCTACGTCGCCCTCCTCGGCCCACCGGCCGAGAACCGTCGCGACGCGGTGGGCGCTCTCGAACTCCTCGTGCTCCTCCAGGAGCGACAGGATCTCACGGGCGGTCAACGGCTCGTCGGCCTCGGAGAGCACGCCCCGGAGTTTCTCGTACTGCGTCGACTGGGGGCGCATACGTCCTACAACGGCCGGGAACGCCTTAGTGTTCAGTGAGACGACCGTCCGACGACTGTCAGACGGCGTAACTCACACGTATACGTCGTCGGCGTCCAGGTCCCGCTCCGATCGGTACTGCTCGACGAACGTCGAGACGTCGAAATCGAGCATCCGTCGCTCAAACTCCTCGATCGTGGCGTCGTCCTCGGCATGACTGACCGCGTGTTCCATCAGTTCCACCACGAGTTCGACGATGATCTCGTGGAGGCGACGCGCGTCGAAGTCCGTCACCCACAGGAGGGCATAGCCCACGTCGCCCTCCTCGCTCAGGTCCGCCGTCGCCACGCGGGCGGGGAACTCCTCGAGGACGACACCGAGGAGGTGGGGGGTGTCGAACTCCGGCATCTCCTCGCTGGTCGTCTCGACCGTCTCCCGCAACACCTCGACCAGGAACTCCGGCAGGAACCGCTCCGGCGGGTGGACGTCCACCACGACGGCGTGGGCGTCGCCGCAGGCACACTCGAACTCCCGCATCCCGAGGTCGAACTCCGTGACCGGCACGGTCTCCCCACAGGGGAGGTCGATCGTACGTGTGTCGCCGGGGACACCCGGTTTCGTCATACCTCGGGTTGCATCCTCGCCCGGTTAAACGTCGCGCTCCTCACCGCTCGGCCGTCACCCACAGCACCGGCCCGACGACCAGCAGGACGATGCCGAGGAACAGGTAGTGGATCGGCGCCAGCGACTGTGGCGTCATGATGAACACCAGACCGAAGACGGTCACGTTGATGGCCATGATCCGCCTCGATTTCAGCGGCAGCGCCCCGACCGTGGCGAGGATGAAAAACAGCAACAGCGCCTGCCCGACGTTGTAGTTGAGCAGGAAACTGTCGATGACCTGTAACGGGAGCATTCCTACTCACAACTCGCCCGGAATCGGGCATTAAAGTTCCGTTTACCGACGGCCGTCGCCCCCTACTCCCGTCGGTCGCTCGGCCCGGTGATGTCGAGCGGCCTGAGCCACCCCCACCACAGCAGCGCGACCATCGTCCCGTAGCCGAGCACGAACACGGCCGACCCGAGGACGTCGTACCCCCGTTCGGCGAGCAGTCCGCGGGCGATCCCCGACCCGCCGATGCCGACGACGAGGAGGGCGATCACGAGCAGGGTGTCCCGCGTCAGCAACGTGTCGGTGTCCATACGGGGCGTAGGGTCCCGTCGGTACTGATACTGGCGGTTCCGATCCGTCGCGAAAAAACGGTAGCCGATCGGCGCGTTACTGCGGTGCGGTCGAGCGCGCGATGGTGTTCGTGCTGCCGCCGTTGGGGTTGGTCCAGACGACGCGGATCGTCTCGCCGGCGTCGACGCCGTTGTACGAGGCTTGGTCGCCGGCCTGGATCGTTCCGTCGCCCCAGCCGCCCGAATCGTTGAGCGCGAGTGTGGTGGTTCCGTCGCCGTCGACGCTGATCGTACTGTTGTCCAGCGTCTCACCACCCTCGTGGGTGATGTTCACGTAGTCGTCGGTCCCGCCGTCGAAATCGCCTGTCGCCGAGAAGTCGAAACTGAAGCTGGCTTGCGGTGCGTTGTCGCTGACCTGGTCGCCCAGTCCGAGGACGAAGGTGCCGATGACGGCGGCGAGGATGACGGTGATCGCGACCATCAGAATCACGCCGATGACCGGGCTGACCGCCCGATCCTCCGCCAGTAGTTCTTTGAAGTTCATGATGTCTCGACACGCCGGGCCGGAGCCAGGGGGGATGAAGCTCCCGCGCGGGCACGCCTCGACGTGTGTGCCGTTCTGGAGGCGCCCGACATTGATAAACGCACCCCTAGGTTATTTTGTGTGATATTTGGAGAGTCGATCGGTGACGTCCGTAGTCATAATCGGTTCCGATCCGTTCGGCGATACGACTGCCGGGGTCGCGGTCGTCGAAAAAAATCCGTGCGTGGTCGTTACTGCGGTGCGGTGGCGCGGGCGATGGTGTTCGTGGAGCCGCCGGCCGGGTTGGTCCAGATGACGCGGACGGTGTCTCCGTTACTGACTCCCGTGAAGACGCCAGTGTCTCCTGCGGAAATCGTATCGCTCCACTGTGAGGGGGTGGATTGGTACGTCAGTGTGCTGTCCGCGTCGACGCTTATACTCGAATTGTCGAGCGTCTCACCGCCCTCGTGGGTGATGTTGACGTAGTCTCCCGAGTCAGCACCGATGTTGAAGTCGAAGCTCATGCTCGCCTGCGGTGCGCTCTCGCTGACCTGGTCGCCCAGTCCGAGGACGAAGGTGCCGATGACGGCGGCGAGGATGACGGTGATGGCCACCATCAGGATGACGCCGATGACCGGACTAACCGCCCGATCCTCCGTCAGTAGTTCTTTGAAGTTCATGGTTGTCTTGACACGCCGGGCCGGAGCCGGGGGGAGAAGCTCCCGCGCGGGCACGCCTCGACGTGTGTCGATGTGAGAAATGGGGTGCTGAGGGATAAATCAACCGGCCAATTATCGTCTCATGTAATTAGGGAGTTGACACGACGTGGCGGTCCACCGGTCGGACCGACGTCGGGCCGTTCTCAGTAGCTCCGCTCTTTCGGCTCGTAGGCGCCCGCCTCGCCCTCCAGGACGACCGGCTTGTACCAGAGTTCGGGCGAGCCGTCCGACCACGAGACCATCGTGTGTTTGAGCCACTCGTCGTCGCGGCGCTCCTGGTACTGCTTGCGCCAGTGAGCACCACGGAACTCCTCGCGGGCGAGCGCGCCCACGGTGATCATCTCGGCGATGTCGAGCAGGTTGCGCGTCTCGATAGTCTGGATCAGGTCCGTGTTGTAGGTGCTCGACGGATCCGCGACGTAGACGTCGCGGTAGCGCTGGCGCGCGGCGTGGATGTCGACCAGCGCTTCCTTCAGCGCGCTCTCCTCGCGGAAGACGTTGACGTTCTCGGTCATCGTCCGCTGGACCGCCGCGCGGATGTCCGCGTGTTGGGTCCCCTCGTCGCGTTCGAGGAGGCGGTCGATCCGCTCGCGCTCGCGTTCGAGCGTCCGTTCGACGACGGCCTCGGCCGCCTCGGCGGCCGCGCCGCCGTCGGCGACGGCGGCCGCGCCCCAGGGCTCGCCGAGTTCGACCGGCGTCTCGACGTCACCCGGTTCGACCTCGCCGGTCCGACCGACGGGGATGCGTGGGTCGCCCAGGTCCTCGCCGCCGGCGTGTCGTCCCGCCCGCTTGCCGAAGACGATCAACTCCGGCAGGGCGTTCCCGCCCAGACGGTTCGACCCGTGGACGCTCGCACAGGCACACTCGCCGACGGCGTAGAGCCCGTCGACGCAGGTCCGCCCGAACTCGTCCGTCTCGATACCGCCCATGGCGTAGTGTTGCCCGGGCTTGACCGGCATCGGTTCCTCCAGCCCGTCGACGCCCTCGAAGTCCTCCGCGAGGTGGAGGATGTTCTCCAGGCGGTCGAGGATGCGCTCCTCGCCGAGGTGGCGCATGTCGAGGTGGACGTACTCGTCCTCGATGCCGCGACCCTCGTTGACCTCGGTCAGCTCGGCGCGGGAGACGACGTCCCGGGAGGCGAGTTCGCCGTCGTTTTTGGCGTACCCGTGTTCGAACATGAACCGCTCGCCCTCGTCGTTGTAGAGGATACCGCCCTCGCCGCGGACGCCCTCCGAAATCAGGACGCCCGTCGAGGGGAGCGTCGTCGGGTGGAACTGGATCATCTCCATGTCCTCGGCAGGGACGCCGGCGCGGTAGGCCATCGCCACTCCGTCGCCGGTGTTGGCCACCGCGTTCGTGGTGTGGTCGTACACCTGGCCCAGGCCGCCGGTGGCGAGGATCACGCCGTCTCGGGCGGTGAAGGCCTCCACGTTCCCCGTCGCCGTCTCGTAGGCCACGACGCCGTGGCAGGTCCGGTCCTCGGGGCGCTCCTCGTCCGAGACGGCGAGGTTCAGCACGTACCACTCGTCGAAGACGTCGATGCCGCGTTTCACCACCTGCTCGTACAGCGTATGCAGGAGGTGATGGCCCGTCTCCGCGCCCGCGTAGGTCGTCCGCGGGAACGACAGGCCGCCGAAGGGACGCTGGGAGACGCGCCCGTCGTCGTCACGGGAGAACGCCATCCCCCAGTGTTCGAGTTGGATGACCTCCTCGGGGCTCTCTTGGGTCAGCGCCTCCGCCGCCGGCGCGTCGGCCAGGTAGTCCGCGCCCTTCATCGTGTCGTAGGCGTGGAGCTCCCAGTCGTCGCCCTCGCGGAGCGCGGCGTTGATCCCGCCTTCCGCTGCGCCCGTGTGACTCCGGACGGGGTGGAGTTTCGTGACCATCGCCACGTCCGCGCCCGCTTCCTGTGCCGCGATGGCCGCGCGCAGGCCCGCCCCGCCCGCGCCGACCACGATGACGTCGTATTCGTACATGGTTACCAAAACTTCAGGTTGCTCTTGACTGCCTCGCGTTTCAGCTCCTGGATGTGTTCGGTCAGGGGGATATCCTTCGGACACACCTCGGTACAGGAGAACTGCGTCTGACACCGCCAGACGCCGTGTTCCTCCTCGACGATCTCCAGCCGACGCTGTTTCATCTCCTCGCCCTCCCGCTCGTCCATGGCAAAGCGGTAGGCCTTGTTGATCGCCGCCGGGCCGAGATACTCGTTGTCGCCCGCCGCGATGTTACAGGAGGACATGCAGGCCCCACACCAGATACACCGGGTCGAGGTCTTGATCTTCTCGCGGTTCTCCCGGCTCTGGCGTTGTTCCTCCAGTTCGCCGTCCGGTCGGTCGGTCGTCTGGAAGTACGGCTCGACCGACTCCATCTGGTCGTAGAAATGTTCCATGTCCACGACCAGATCCTTCACCACCTCTTGGTGGGGGAGCGGTTCGATCCGCACCGGCTGATCGAGATCAGAGAGCTGGGTCTGACAGCCGAGGCGCTGGCGGCCGTTGATGAACAGCGCGTCCGAGCCACAGATCGCCTGCCGACAGGAGTGTCGGAAGGTGAGACTGGCGTCGAACTCGTCGCGGGCGTAGATGAGCGCGTCCAGCACCGTCATTCCCGTCTCGTAGGGGACGTGGAAGTCGTCGAAGCGTGGCTCCTGTTTGCCCGCCACCTCCGGATCGTAGCGGAACACCTTCAGGTGGTATCGCTCCGCGTCGGCCGCGACGCGTTCGGCCTCCTCGACTCGCTTTCGCTCGCGTTCCTCGGCGCGGCGGCGCTTCTCGTCGAGGCGCCGCTCCTTCGGCGTCCCCTCGGCCGCCTCGGCGTCGGTTTCCGCGCTCTCCGTCTCGGTCTCGGTCTCGGGTCGTTGCGTGCTCATAGTATCGGGAGGAGGTCGATGCCCGCCCAGGCGTTCGCGGTTCGGAAGCCCTGTACGAGGAGGAGGAGGCTCGCGACGACGAGGACGCCCTTGACGACCTGCCGTTTGGTCCCCGACAGCCCCACGTTGATCAGGGCGTTGTAGACCCCGTTGACGCCGTGGAACGTCGCGGTCACCAGAAAGAGGACCATCAGCGAGTAGTAGCTCCACGTCTCCATCCGGTTGGCGCTCATCAGGAAGGTCACCTCGTCGGCGTGGTGGACGAAATGGAGGAGGAAGAAATGGAAGGCGAGGACCACGATGAGGAAGGCGGCGGTGATGCGCTGCCAGAGCCACAGGCGGCCGCCCTTCCGGAACGACGAGTAGCGCTCGGCCATCAGAGCGACACCCCCGCGAGGAACGTGGGGACGCTCGCGACGACGATGGCGCCGGTCAGGATCAGCGACGCGTAGAAGCTCCGATCCTGGGACTCCAGACCGATCCCGAGGTCGACCAGGAGGAGGCGCGTCCCGTTCAGGATGTGGAACACCGCCACCGCCAGCAGTCCGACCTCGAGAACGCGGACCACCAGCAGGCTCTCCAGCGTCCGGATCGTCTGCGTGTAGAGGTCCTGGTTCGCCGCGACCGTCGCGGGATCGGCGCTCGCCGACGTAAGGGCCGTACTCAGCACGGCGACGTGGGTGAACAGATACCCGACCAGCACCCACCCGGTGAACTTGTGGAAGATCCAGGCCCACATTCCCGCCGAGAACTCCCGCCACCGGCCGAAGTCCTCGATGAGGCCCCGATCGTAGGACTGACTCATGCTCGTCCGGGAGTCGGGACCGGCGTGGTATAGAAGTTACGTACGGGAGCCCGCCACACGCGCTCGCTCGCTTCCCCGCCGTCTTCCGATCCCGTCGATCATCGATCCGCCGCTCGTCGCTCGACGATCCGCGCCGTCGAATCGTCGAGTTCGGCCAGGTGGCAGATCGGGTTGCCGGGGTAGACGACCGGGTTCTCCAGCACCCCGAGCAACACCCCGGTGAACGGCGCCCGGATCGGCGTCCCGTCGGCTTTGAACGGATCGGTGACCGTACAGACCCGTTCGCCCTCTCGCACCGCCTCCCCGCGGTCGTAATGCATGTCGACGATGCCGCCGGCGTCGGCCCGGATCCACGTCTTCTCGGTCACCACCGTCCGCCACCCCGGCCACCGAACCCGACCCCGTTCGTCGAGACCGTACTCGGCGAAGACGCTTCGGACGCCCGCGAGGGCCTCGTCGATGAGCGACCGCTCGAACCGGTGGGCCTCGCCCATCTCCACCGTGATCGTGGGAACGCCCGCGCGCGTGGCCTCCCCGCGGAGGGTCCCATCGCTCCCCTCGCCGTCGACGACGACGCTCGCCCCGAACGCGTGTGCCAGCCGAGACACCGCCGGGCGGTCCACGTCGGCGCGCACGTGGAGGGTGTTGGTCCGCCCCCGCGTCGAGGTGTGGAAGTCGATGCCCAGATCACACGGCTCCACGAAGTTCCGGAAGATGGAGTGGGCCATCCGCTTGGCGCTCGTCGAGGTCGGATCGCCCGGGAACGATCGGTTCAGGTCGCGGTCGTAGATCGGTAGATACCGCTGCTGGGTGAGAAAGCCGGGGACGTTCAACACGGGGAGACAGACGACGGTCCCCGCCAGGTCCGTCAGGTCCCAGTCGTAGGCCACCGACCGCACCACCGCGATGCCGTTGAGTTCGTCGCCGTGGGCGGCCGCCGAGAGATACAGCGTCGGCCCCGGCCGCTCCCCGTTGATCACGGTGACCGGGATGCGTACCGGGTCGCCGAGATACGTCTCGCTGACTCGATACCGGAGGTTCTGTCGCTCCCCGGGGGCGACCTTCCCGCCGTCGTACGTGAAGGCCGCGTCCGCAGTCATACTCCTCACTCCGCGGGGCGCCTACTTAAATGGTCGAACCGACGCCGGCGACGGCCGGACGCGACAGCTTTTACCACCGACCGCCCCTGCAACCCATCGATGGTCTCGGTCTCGTTCGACGCCGGGCGATACGTGGAGTACTACCTCGGTAACGCGCCCAGCCTCTCGACGCTCCTGGTCGCCAACGGCGCCGCCTTCCTCGTCGGCGTCAGCTTCTACGTCAATGCCTCGCCGACCTCCCTCGCGGACCTCCCCACCTTCCTCTACCCGCTTTTCGCCGACTCCCCCACCGCGCTCGCACTCGTGACGCTCTCCCTTTCGACGCTCCTGCCGCTCCTCGGCCGCCGTCGCGTCGCCGACGCGCCGACGAACACGCCGCTCGTCTACCTCCACACCTTCGCGTTCGTCTGGCTCGTCAAGTACGGCCTCTGGACCGTCGTCGCCCTCAACCTCCACCCGGAACAGTATCTCGGCTTCGCCGGCGCCGCCCTCTGGGACTACTGGGGCATCGTCCTCACCCACCTGCTGTTCGTCGTCGAGGCGCTCGTGATCCCCTACTACGGCCGGACGACCGACCGGGCGCTGAAGGCCGCCCTCGCCGCCCTCCTCCTGAACGACGTCTTCGACTACGCGCTCGGCTACCACCCGCCGCTCCGGTACGACCCCGGGGTGCCGCTGATCCTCGCGACGCTCCTCCTCTCGGTGGGGGCCGTCGCCGCCGCGCACCGCCTGTTCGACCGACCCGACGACTTCGATCCGCTGGCGCCGGCCGGAACGTGACGGGACCGTCGGCACTGTCCACCCGGTCTCGCAGTGGTCGAGCCTCCCTCCGGCGACCGATGGCGGGGTGGCCCTCCGATCCGTCCGCCGACCGTGCGACGGGGTGGATACCGTTTTGGTACCGGATCCCGAACCGTGCGGTGTGAGCACATCCGACGTTCGAGAACTGACGACCGAAGCCGAGTGGCGTGCCGCGTTTCCCGTGCTCAGTCAACTCCGCGAACACCTGTCCGAAGACCAGTTCATCGACCGGCTGCGCAGGATGCACGAGGAGGGGTACCGCCTGTTCGCGCTCTTCCGACGCGGGGAGGCTGTCTCCGTCGCGGGCGTCGCGCTCCGAACGAACTTCTACAACGGGCGCCACCTGTTCGTGTACGATCTGGTCACGCGAACCGACCGCCGTTCCGAGGGCCACGGCAGCCGTCTCATGGCGTTCCTCGAGGACTGGGCACGCGAGCGAAACTGCGAGAGCATCACGCTCGAATCCGGTCTCTGGCGGAGCGACGCACACCGTTTCTACGAGGACGAACTCGGTATGGAGCGGTTCTGCTATACGTTCAAGAAGGAACTCGTCCGAGACGACACCGCGTGACGGCGCTCGCGGCAGGCCGCTTATGACCGTGGCCCGCTCACCGCCGGTATGGACGAGGCAATCGACGCCCTCCGGACCGATCCCGACTTCCGGCCGCTGATCGAGCGCCACGGCCACCTCTCGATCGATCCGGCCGACGACTTCTTCGCCCGCTTCGTCGTCTCCATCCTCCGCCAGCAGGTGTCGATGGCGTCCGCGGCGGCCACGCGGCGACGCCTCTTCGAGGCGGTCGAGGTGACCCCCGAGGGGGTACTCGACGCGGAGACGGATACCCTCCGTGACGCGGGGCTGTCCCGGCAGAAGACGCGGTACGTGACGAACGTCGCGGCGGCCTTCCGTGATCGTGGCTACACGCTCGACTCGTTCGCGGGGATGGACGACCGGGCGGTGATCGACGAACTCACAGCCATCACCGGGGTCGGGACGTGGACCGCGAAGATGCAGCTCATGTTCTCCCTCGGTCGTCCCGACGTGTTCCCGGTCGGAGATCTGGGAGTTCGCAAGGGGATGCGGACGCTGTACGGCGACATCGGCCGCGAAGCGATGGCCGAACGGGCCGAGCGCTGGGCGCCGTACCGCAGTTACGCCAGTCTCTACCTGTGGCAGGTCGAGGAGGACGTCGCCGACGCCGTCGAGGAAGTGCGGGTGGTGGACTAGCCGTATACCCGGTCCAGCGGGTCCTCGAGTTCGCCCATCACGGCCTCTAGCGTGTCCGTCGCGGTGACGAGACCGCGCACTTCGCCGTCCGCTAGCACCAGCGCGAGTTCCTGATCCTCGGCCTGGAACTGGTCGAAGGCGTCGCTGAGGCTGGTGTCGGCCGTGACCGTCATCGGCGGGGCCGCGATCTCCTCGAACGTCCGGTCCCCCGCTTCGAGGGCGTCCATGTGGGTGACGATCGACGGCGTGTAGACGATCCCCCGGAAGTCGGACTGGTCCTCGCCGAACAGCGGGAATCTGGTGTGTGGCGTCTCGCTGATCGCCGCCAGGTTCTCAGCGACGGAGTCGGTCGTCGACAGCGAGACGACGTCCGCGGCGTCGGTCATCACCTCCTCGACCGCCGTCTCGCCGACTTCGAGCGCGTTGAGCACCTCCTCCTGGCGCTCCTCGGGGAGGTCGCCCTCGGCGAGCAGGGACCCGAGGCGGTTGCGCAGGTCCGCCCGCGACTCGATCACCTCCTCTTCGGTCTCCAGCCACGCCCCCGTCATCTCGATGCCGAACAGCTTGAGCGTCGCCTTCGCCACGCCGTCGCCGATCCGCATCACCGGCGAGATGAGCCACGCGAACCAGTAGAGTGGGCGGGCGCCGTACCGACAGACGAACTTCGAGCGCTCGACGCCGAGATACGTCGGCGTCTGCTCCCCGTGGGTCAGATGGAGGAGGTTGATGATCGCGTACGCGATCAGCGCGCCGAGCCCCACGCCGGCCAGAGCACTCCCCGCGAAGACCGGCTCGAACAGCGCGGCGAGCGCCGGTTCGGCGACGATACCCACCGCGATGCTGGAGGCGGTGATGCCGACCTGACAGCTCGTGAGATAGATCTCGAGGTCCTGTGTCATCTCCCACGCGCGACGCAGCGCCGGCGTGTCGAACTCGGATTCGGGGTACTGGCGGACCCGCGTGAGCGCGAACTCGATAGCGACGAAAAAGCCGTTCGCCAGGATGAGGAGGACGCCGGCGACGAGCCGAACGGTCAGTTCCAGCGGGGTCATCGCCCGACCGGTTCCGGAACGAGGCTGAAAAATCTACTCCTCCAGCACCTCGCTCCCGTCGCGCTCCTCGCCGTCGGCGCGGCGTCGCACGTCGACGCGGTACCGCTCCAGCACGTCCCGGCCGAGCAACACGGGGTAGTCCATGTGGCTCCGATCCTCGACGCTCGCCGTGACGGTGTGTTGGGTGCCCCCGATACCGACGACCAGGTCGACGACCGGCCGGGCCTTCCCCGACTTGACGCTCCCCGATCGGACCCGCGTCATGCTCTTGATCGGTCCCGCGCCGATGTCGGCGGCCAACCCCGTGTCGATGCTGGTCCGCGTCGCCCCGGTGTCGGATTTGGCCATCACCTGCGTCGACCCGCTCGTCCCGCTGACGATCACCTCCTCGATGTAGCCGATGAGCGGGAGATCCTCCTGTTCCGGCGGGAGGGTCCGTGGCTTGCACGCCGGCGTCGAGTCGTCGAGCGTCGCCGCGAGGTGTCGGACGCGCTCCTCGTCGACCGTCCCCCCGGCGCGCTCGATGGCCAGTTTCGCGATGTGGGGCGCCGGACTGACCCCCGTCGCCTCGTACAGACCCTTGAACCCCGCCGTGGGATTGATCTCGAGGACGAACCAGCCGTCCTCGCCCTCGATGAGGTCGACGCCGGCGTAGTCGAGTCCCATCACCTCGGTCGTGTACAGCGCCGTCTCCGCGGCCGTCTCCGGGAGGTCGTCGCTGGCGTCGGCCACGGCCCCGCCCAGGGCGACGTTGGTCCGCCAGTCACCCTCCGGCGCGTAACGGTACATCGCGCCGACGATCTCGTCGTCGACGACGTACACCCGCAGGTCGCGGTGTTCGCTCTCGTCGCGCTCCACGAGTTCCTGGAGGAACGCCTGGCGGTTGCCCACCCGCGGATTGACCGGCTCCGTCAGGTCGACCTTCCAGGTCCCGCCGCCGTGGGTGCCGATGGCGGTCTTGTAGACGGCCACGTCGCCGAACCGTTCCCGCCCCTCGTTGAGTCCCTCGTTCGACAGCGCCAGGAAGGCGTCGGGCACCTGTACGTTCCAGTCGGCGAGCGTCGCCGCCGTCGCGAACTTGTGGATCGCGGTCAACACCGCGTCCGGCTCGTTCAGCATCGGCCGGATCCGCTCGAACGTCGTCGCCAGCCCCAGCAACTCCGCGGGATCGCCCGTCGTCGAGAGGAGAAGCCGGTTCGCGACCACGTCGACGTCCGGTTCGACCGTGACCGTGCTGTCCTCGATGGTCACGGTCGTGTTCTCCTGTCGGAGCCACACCGGATCGTGGCCGAGGTCCTCGACCGCGTTCAGAATCGCCTTCGTCTCCTTGCTGTTGTGGAGCGACAGCACGCCGACGCTGACGCCCTCATCCGAACCGTTCGACATGACAGCTCGTTCCCGGGCGGCGCTGAAAGACGTGCCGGTCGGTCAGTCGTCGCCGCTTCGGAGGTAGAGTCGCTTGGTCCGATCGGCCACCCGTTCGACCTGCGTCCGGCGCTCCTCGCCGAGCGACGACTGCCCGTCGGCGACGACGCTCAACTGGTCGACCAGCGACGACAGGTCGTCGCGGACCTCCCCGTAGGCGTCGTCGTCGACGGGATGGCGGTCGACGAAGTCGTGGAGTTCCTCCGCGCGGCCGAGACACGCGTCGGCGCCCTCGGTCCGGGCGGCCACGAGGTGTTCGGTGAGCGAGACGGCGAGGTAGGCGTCGCCGCTCTCGGACGCGCCCGCCCCGCCACCGCCACCGCCCGCGTCCGCGTCCGCGTCGCCACCGTCGGGCAGTTCCGATAGCCCTCGACGAGCCTGTTCGCGTTCGGCGCTGTAGGTCGCCTCCGCCGTCACCGTCTCGAAGGTGTCGGCGATCCGGTCCCGGAGGTCGGCCGACACCCCCGACCGGCCGATCCGCCGCAGGCGGTCGAGGGCGGCCTCGCGCTCCCCCGAGTAGTCCGCCTCGGTGGCCAGCCAGCAGTAGGTGCCGACGACCGTCCCCGCGGCCGCCGAGTCGCGTTCGTAGAGGTCGTCGAGGCGCTCGCGCGCCAGTTCGCGCTCCTCCTTGTGGGTGGCGTCCCGCGCCACGTCGGCGAGCGTCTGTCGGATCTCCCGACGCTCGGCCTCGCCGGCCTCGTCGTACCGGTCGGCCAGTCGCTCTAGGGCGTCCCGGCGGTCTTCGCCGTACGTCGATTCGAGTGCCTGTGTCCGGAGTTCGCTGACGATGTCGTTCATGCGGACCTCCCTCCGTCGCGTCCGTTGGTTCGCCATCTCCGAGGCCGCGTAAGTGTCTTGTGGACGTCCCTCACTGTTCCTCCCCGCAGGCCGGACAGAACCCCGCGGTCGCCGGAATCTCGGTGCCACAGTAGATGCAGAACGCCGCGTCGTCGTCGGTCGCCGGATCGGGGTCCGACCCACCGCCGACGTCGCCGACCGCCGACTCGACGTGTTCGTCCCCGACGGTCGCGTCGTCGAGGACGCTGTCCTCGACTTCGGTCTCCCCCCCGCCGCCGACCGTGGAGTCGCTGACGACGCTGTCGTCGACGACGGTCGTCCCCTCGCCGGCGCCGTCGCCGGCGTCGATCTCCGAGTCGCTGACGACGCTGTCCGAGACGGTCGTGCTCCGGTCGTGGACCTCGGTGCTGTCGTCGACGACGGTTGTGCTCCTGTCGACGCGTTTCGACTGCTCCCCGACGACCACGTCGTCCGCGTCGTCGACGGCGTCCGTCGCGGCCGAGACGGCCTCGTCGACCAGGTCGTCGATGCCCCCGGCCGCGCCGGCGTCCCCGCCCGCGCCCGGCCCGTCCTCGGCGGGTGCCGTGTCCCCGCCCTCGTCCGCGCAGGCCGGACATTCCGGGCCGCTGTACACCTCGTTGTGTCGATCACAGTAGGGCACGGTCAGTCCTCCCCGTCGCCGTCGCTCAGGTCAGACCGGTTGACGACGCTGTCCTCGACGGTCGTGCTCTCGTCGTGGACCTCCGTGCTCCGGTCGACCGCGGTCGTGCTCTCGTCGACGCGTTTCTCCTGTTCCCCGACGACCATGTCGCCCTCGACGGTGATCTCCGTCCCGCCGGCGGCCGACCCGACGCCGGCGTACCGGAACTCCTCTAAGTCCGGCGGCCGTTTGCGCGTCCGCTCGATCATCGACTCGAAGAGCCGGCGCGCCTTCGACCGCGACTCCGTCGGTTCCTCGACGGTCCGCCAGGCGCGGCTGGTGACCTGGCCCTGCCCGTGATCCGAGACGTCGGGGGGCACCAGGACCGACCCCTCCCAGACGGCGTCGACGTCGAACACCCACGGCCCGACCGCGTCGACGTCGTTCCCCTCGTGAATCCGCTCCAGGAGGTCGGGGGTGAGGACGCCCACCCGGTCCGCGATGGTCAGGCTCCCCTCGTCCGAGCGGAGCTCCGGGTTGATCACCGCGACGTTGTGGCCGAGGGTCACGTCGTCCCGAGCGCTCACCGAGAACGCGAACAGGTCCGACGCCTCGATGATCCCCTCCGAGCGCACGTCGCCGACCACGACCAGCGGGGCGTTCGCCCGCAGGGTCGTCTCGGCGCTCACCGTCCCGTAGACGACCGTCGGCGCCTCGACCGTCACGTGATCGCCGACCACGTCGCCGTACACCCGGACCGGGCGTGGCTCCCAGTCGTCCATCCGCGACGCGGGTTCCGTGATGTCGACCTGTCCATCCGAGAGCACCGACCCGATGACCCGCGCACCGACGACCGGCGTCTCCCCGTCCGCACGGTCGGCGCCGGAGTGGGCCGCGCCGCCGTGTTCGAGCCCGACCGCGCTCCGGCCGAACACGTCCCCCCGGATCTGGACGCCGTACTTGCAGTCGACCTCGTCGGCGTAGATGCCCACGTCCTCCTGTGGCTTGTAGACCGAGCCCTTCTCGAAGGTGATCTGCCAGTTGAGCTGTCGGTACGCGTTCTCCCGCGGGACGAGCACCTCCTCGCAGGTCTGGTCGGCTCTGACCGTCGCGAAGTTCGTGTTATCCGTCTCGATCTTCTCCGAGGTGATCGCGCCCTTCGCCTCCTCAGTCATCCGCCGCCACCTCCGTTTGCTCCGCCGCGTCGGTCGCCCTCCCGGACGCCTCCCCGGATCGGTCGTCTCCGTCCAGCTGGTACTCCGCCAGCGCGTCGACGAACCGATCGAGCGTCTCGTCGCGCCGCCGGAGGACGTCCGGGTCGGCGAACTCGCCGTCCTGTTTGGCCAGCCGGTCCCGGACCTCGTCTCGCCGGACGTACTCCGACACCGCGTCGGCCATGTCGCCGTAGCTGTGGGTCGGATGCTCCCGGAGGTAGTTCACGTACGGCTGGGCGCGCGTCGCCGACGCGTCGCCGCTCCCGCGTGCCAGTACCGGCAACACCCGGACCTCCTCCCGGCCGTCGCGCTCGATGCCGACCACCCAGAACGGCACCTCGACGGTCGTCACTCCCGAGACGCCGGGCAGCGGCGTCTGGAGCGAGTCGATGGTCTCCGCCGTCGTCTCGCGGTCGTCGAGGAAGTCGTTGATCGCCGACAGGAAGCCGTTCCGGCTCTCGATCACCGCGTCGAGACGCCGATCGTACTCCCGGGCTGCCCCGTCGCTCAACCGGCCCGCGGCCGCCGCCGTCTCCCCTCGACGCTCCTCGATATCGGCGAGTTCAGACTCCACCTGATCGAACTGCTCGCGGTTGCCGGAGATGGTCCCGACGAACCGGTCCTTCAGCCGCCGGATGCTGTCGCGGTAATCCTCCAGCACGTCGCGTCGGCGCCGCTGGAACTCCGCGCGCTTCTCGTCGACCTGTTCTTTGAGATCGTCGACCAGGTCCTCCATCGCCTCCGCCCGGGCCGCTGCCTTCGTCTGTTCGATCCGCGCGAAACTCTGCTCCAGTTCCCCGATGCGCTTCTCGAGGTTCTGAATCTCCCGGTTTGTCTGTTCGATCGAACTGTTGAGCTTGGAGATCTGACTCTTGATGCCCCTGGCCGCGGCGTCCCCGACGTCGCCCGGATTCGTGATCCGAACCCTGTCGCGCTCGGCCATTAGCGGAGCCTCCGTTGGACCGTCTTCGCGGCCTCGTAATCCGACCTGACCTGGTGGTAGTCGCGCTCGGCCCGCTCCTTGATCTGTTCGTACTGTGTCATGTCGATCATCTTCTGCTCTTTGTTCTGTCTGACCTCCTCGGCGTCGCGTTCGAGGTCGTCGGCGCTCTCCATGATCGGTTCGCGGAACGCGTAGTAGAGGCTCCGCCAGGTTTCGCCGAAGATGGCGCCGCCGTCGGGGACCGGCGTCGTCTGCACCTCGCCGTGGACCTCACAGTGTCCGCCGCCGGCGCCCAGCTCCGGCAGGGTGTTGTACGCCCGCTTGAGCGTCTCCGAGAGTTCGGGAATCTCCCGCTGGATGTCGTTGCGGATCTTCTCGGTGAACTTGCCGTCGTACCCCTCGTCGAGGTCGCGGTCGCTCAGCGCCGCACCCAGGCTCCCCGTCTCCGAACTGAGGATCTCGGACACCAGATCGAGGCGACCGTCGATGTCCTCGATGCGTTCCGCGAGACACTCCGCACAGACGTGGCGGTGGACGGCCGTCTCCGCCGACTCGGCGTAGGCGCCGTAGTGGTCGTTCACCGCCTCCTCGTTCGTCTGGAGTCGCTCGGCGAACTCGGTCGCCGTCTCGTTGACGAACGTCCGCTGTTCGCGGGCCTGCGAGAGCAGGTCGCCGCTCACTGCCTCCTGTTCGACGCCGCGGATCTCGTCGACCGCCGCCTCGCTCTCGGCCGCCGACCGCCGGGTCGGCACGCTCGGCAGGTCGCTCCCCTCCCGGAACGCCCCGCGCTCGGCGAAGGTCCGGATGCTCTCGCTTTTCGCGTCGTTCGCGTGGACGTTCACGTCGACCACGTCGTGGGAGACGGACGACGCGACGTCGGTCATCGCGTCGATCCGATCGAGCAACGGCCGTTCGAGCCGTCCGTGTTCCGCCACGTCCGGCGCGAACTGCTCGGCGAACTCCGGCGAGACGACCGACTCACCGCCGAGCGTCTCCTCGAAGGTGTCGATCATCTCCCCGTACCGCTCGGCCTCGCTCGTCAGTGCGTCGCCGTCGATGTTCGCGAGCTCCAGTCGCGTTTCGGGGGCCTGATCGAGGCCGTCGAAGATCATGAACCGCTCCTGGTACGGGACCAGATAGAACGGGACCGTCACCTGCGAGACGAACGACACCTCCCCGTCGGGTTCGTTCTCCCGGAGGTTCCGGCGGTTCTCCTCGATCCGTTCCTCGGCCGCCTGGTACTGTGTGTACGCGTACGCGCCGCCCGCAGCGGCGACCAGCAGTCCGATCCCGATCAGCGGAAGCGACGCCCCGTTCCCGCCGGCGACGCCGACCACGAGGAGGAGGACCCCGACGCCGACTCCTCCGATTCCGATCATTTTCATCCGATCTTTCTCGGATTCGGCCTCCTCGATGGCGTCCTCGTACTGTTTCCGCCGTTCGAAAAACTCCCCTGCCGCGTCGGCGAACGCCCGAGCCAACACTTCGGTCCTGGCGACCCGATCGTCGACCGGACCGTCGTCCCCGAGCATCCCCGGTGCCTGACAACTCATACGATCCGAGATATTCCACCCGATACATAAATCTGGGGCCGGCCCGGGGGGGTCGGCCCTCGACCCCGTCCACCCCGTTCGGACGATCGACTCCGTCACACCGCGGGAAAACCGTTATGAGGGTCCTAGAGCACGTTCGTACCGTATGGCGCCGAGGAGACGGGAGTTCCTGCGGGCGGCCGCGGGCGCCGCGGCCGGATACTCGGCCGTCGACGGGGCGACCGGACTCGCGGCGGCCCAGTCCGATTCGGAGGAGTCGTGGCCCCAACACCACCGCGACGCCGCGAACACCGGACACGCGCCGGCCGTCTCCGGGCCGGTCGCCGACGTCGACCGAACGTGGGCCTCGGCGGGCCCGAGCGGCCAGGTGTTTGCCGACGACAACCGCCCGACGTCGTCGCCCGCGGTGGTCGACGGAACCGTCTACGTCGGGAGCAACGACCGCTACGTCCGTGCACTCCCCGTCGCCGACGGGTCCGAACGGTGGCGGTACCGGACGGGCGGGAAGGTCTTCTCCTCGCCGGCGGTCGTCGACGGCACCGTCTACGTCGGGAGCAACGACGGGAGCGTCTACGCTCTCCCGACCGACTCGGGACGGCCGGCGTGGACGTTCGAGACTGACGGGGAGGTGCGTTCCTCGCCGGCAGTCGTCGACGGCACCGTCTACGTCGGCAGCACCGACGGGGCCGTCTACGCGCTGTCGGCCGACGACGGCTCCGAGCGGTGGCGGTTCACGGCCGACGCCGACGACGCTTGGGGGTTCGCATCGCCGGCGGTAGCCGACGGGACCGTTTTCGCGGCCGGGACGGCGTTGTACGCATTGGACGCGGCGTCGGGCCAGGAGCGATGGTCGGCCGACCCCGGCGACCGGCGCTCCTCGCCAGCCGTGGCCGACGGCGCGGTCTACCTCGCGGATGGCGACACGCTGTACGGGTTCGACGCCGAGACGGGCGACCGGCTGTGGGCGTACGACGGCCACTCGAACGACATCACGTCCTCCCCGGCGGTGGCCGACGGGACCGTCTACGTGACGGCGGCCGACGACTTCCTGCTTGCGGTCGCCGGCGAGCCCACGACCCCGACGCCCACCGCGACGCCGACCCCCACCGCGACGTCCACGGCGGCCCCGGCGGGTGGCGACTCGTCGGACGGGGGCGACCCCGAAAACGACGCGGCGGGCGGCGACGGCGGGGTCGTCCTGCCGGCCGCGGGCCTGCTCGCCGCCGGACTGGGCGGTGGCTGGTGGTGGCTGCGCCGCTCCGGCGACGGGTCCGGCGGATCGGACGGGACGACGTCCGCGTTCGACGGTCCCGGCCCCGCGTCGCCGCGCCGCGGTCGCTCCGCGTCCCCGTCCCGACACTCCGATACCGCGGACGACTCCGGGTCCACACCGTCGCCACGATCCGAACGGAGCGACGTGGCCGACGCCGACTCCGGACCGTCACCCGACGCGGGATCGACCCCGGTGACGCCCGACGAGGCGACCGATGGGTTCGCGGACGTCTCGCTCGGCACCGCGGCCGACGCGCCGGCCCCCGGCGACGACCCCGTCGAACGGCCGGCGGACGGGCCGTCGACCGGGAACCGACCGCCGGGGGGACCGCCCACGGAGATCCCGCGCGCACCCGACGTCTCGGTCGCGTACGACGCGCTCACGGAGGCGGGCATCATCGGAAGCGGCGGGAACGCCGACGTCGTCCGGGCGACGGCACCGACCCCGGACGGCACCGTCACGCTGGCCGTCAAGAAGCCACGCCTCTCGGGGACGCTCCACACCGACACCGTCGAGCGGATGCTGGCCGAGGCCGAAACGTGGGACAAACTCGACGACCACGACCACGTGGTCGGCGTCGTCGACTACGGGGCCGAACCCCTCCCGTGGATCGCCATGGAGTACATGGACGGCGGCCACCTCGGCGACCGGGCGGGGACGATGGACGTCCAGCAGTCGCTGTGGACGGCCCTCGCGGTGACGAAGGGCGTGCGCCACGCCCACCGACGCGGCGTCGCCCACCTCGATCTGAAACCCGAGAACGTCCTCTTTCGGTCCGTCGACGGGGCCTGGGACGTCCCGAAGGTGGCCGACTGGGGGCTGTCGAAACACCTGCTCGATCACTCGGCGAGCGTCGAGGGGGTGTCGCCCCACTACGCCGCGCCGGAGCAGTTCGACGAGTCCTACGGGTCGGTCGACGACCTCACCGACGTCTACCAGCTGGGGGCGGTGTTCTACGAGCTGTTCACCGGCCGGCCGCCGTTCGAGGGCGAGCGCACGAGAGTCGTGCGCGCGGTACTGGACGACCGACCGAGGCCGCCCAGCGAGGTGGCCGACGTCCCCGCCGCGCTCGACGACGTGGTACTGACGGCGCTGGCGAAGGAAAAGGCCGACCGCTACGACGACATCGTCTACCTGCGCGACGCGCTCGCGGACCTGTACGACGGGGAGTGACCGCCCGCGTGCCGTGGCCGGTGGCCGAACCGGGGCCCGTCGTCGGTGACGCTTCACCCGACGACCGTCGTGACCCTGTGTCACGGAACGTCCGCCGTGGCGTCGGTGTGACGCCGGCCCGAAGGCATATACCCCGCTCGTCCGGACGGGCGGACATGCAAGTGCAGGTGCTGGAGTTCCAGTACGAATCCACGAGCATCGAGGAGATGGAGTCCCAGATCAACGCCTACCTCGACCACCACGACGTGACGGACGTGCAGTTCTCCCGCTGGGAGGATACGATGGTCGCCTTCTTCATCACCGAGGACTGACGCCGGTCAGAACTCCTGTCCACACCCCATACAGAAGTCGTTGGCGTACGGTTCCTCGGAGCCACAGCTCGGACAGACGATGATCTTCTCGGGCTCGTCGGCTCCGCCGTCGGATTCGGCGGTGGTGCCGTCGCCACCCCCGCCGGGACCGCCCTGGACGATGGTCGTGTCCCCGCCCGACGAGTCGCCGCCCTCGCCGCTGACGATGACGTTGTCCGAGGTGTCCTCGGCGGCCGCCTCCGCCGCGCCGCCCATGCTGTCCATCGCCTTGTCGGTGGTTCGCTCCATGCGATCCATCGATCCCTCCATCATGTCCTGCATCTCCTCGCGGAACTGCTTCTGGTCCTCGACCCGTTCGCGCTCCTTCTCGGCGCTGTTTGCCTCCTGACGGGCCTTCGCCAGTTCGTCGCTCTTCTGGGCGCCCAGCGAGTCGAGCTGGTCGGCGTTCAGGTTCTCCGCCTTGTCCATCTTCGCCAGGTCGATCATCTCCTCGTCCGTATCCTCCATGCTGGCGAGGGTCTGGGCGTCCACGTCGTCGCGAGCCTCGAGGCGCTCCTTCTCGACGTCCACCTCGTGGCTCTCTTTCTGCATCTCCATCTCCTGTTTGCGCTCCTGCTTGTCGAGTTTCTGCTCGTCTTTCTTCCGCTTGAGGTCGACCAGATCCTCGATTTCGGAGACGTCCTGTTCGTGTTCCTGCTCCCGCTCTTTCATCTCCTGCTCGTGGCGGATGTCCTCGCGCTCGACCTCGGATTCGGTCCGGTAGGTCCGCACGTCCTCCTCGTGTTCGACGTCCTCCCGTTCGGCCTTGTGGCCGTGCCGGCGCCGTTTGTCGTCGATCTCCTGCTGTTGCTCGACCTCCTGTTTGTCGAGCGTGTGGTCGGCACTCATCTCGGCGGACTCCTTCCGGACGCGCTGTTTCTCCCCGTGGACCTTGTCCTCGGTCTGCCGTTCGCGCCCCCGCCGGTCCAGCTCGCTCTCGCGGTCCTTGATCTCCTCTTTCTCCTCGCGGATGTCGACGTCCTTGCGGCCCTGACGGATCTCGCCCCGGTCGTCGTCGTAGTCGAAGGAGACCAGTTCGACGAGTTCGAGCCCGTTGCTCTCGAGGACCGAGCGACACTGCTCCTCGATTTCGCGAGCGACGCGACGCTTGACCTCCTTGCTCCCGTAGAGTTCCTGGTGGTCGTACTCCGAGATGGTCGCCTCCAGGGCGTTCCGGATCGCCCGCCCGAGCAACTGGTTGAACGTGCCGGTCGTCAGCACGTCCCGGTCGGCCATCATCGAACGGAAGAACGTCTGTGGGTCGTGCATCCCCACGTCGAGTTCGACCGTGACGTCGACGAGGTAGTCGCTGGCCGTCCGGATGTCGTCGAACGAGCGGGCGACGGTGGTCCGCCCCTCCTGGACCAGTACGACTGTGAGGTTGTGGCTGGATCTGAGCTCTCGGATCCGCTTGCCGAGGCTGTCGAGCTTGTGTTTGCCGGCCTCGAGCGTCTCGACGAGCTTCCCGTTCTCGAGCAGGAGCGCCCGATTACCGGCCTCGATTTCGACGTCCTTTCGCCGGCTGAGCGTGGCGAGCAGTCCGTCGCCGTCGAGGGCGGCGCCGTCGACGCGCTTGGCGAACTCGTCGTCGCCCAGTCGCCAACTGCCGCCTCCCGCGGCGTTCCCCGATCCCCGCTGGCCGGTGGAGCTGGTGAGGTCCTGGCCGCAGTTGGCACAGAACTGGGCGTCGATCGGTAGCGACTCCCCACAGCCGGGACAGTTCGTCGACAGCGACTCCCCGCAGTTCGGACAGAAGTCGCCGTCCGATGGCACACGTCCGTCGCAGTTCGGGCATGTCGAAGGCATTGGTTGTCTCCCGTGGCTCACGGCCGCGCCCACCCCCACCGGGGACGCCCCGAGAACCTCGTTATCGGAAAACATGATACGAGGATGGGAATAAAGGTTGCCCCGTCCGCCCGTGCCCGTCCCGTCCGGTCGCCTCTCACCGACAGCCACCCGACGAAAGCCCGGTCGGGGTCCGGGCGCCGACGGTGTCGACGATACCTCCCTGTATTCGAACATGTCGCTCGGGCCAAGATTAAAGTCGGTCGATTCGCAGGCTGGCAGTATGGTAGTCGCGCAAACACTGTCGGTCGTACTGTACGGGGCGGCGGTCGCGGGGGACCATCCGGACATCGACGCGCCGGACAACCTCTCGAAGTTCAGTGGCTTCCTGCGGATCGGGGCGATCATCCTCCTGCTCGTCGGGTTGGCGCTGGCGGTCGGGAACCTCAGCGGGTCGGCGCTGGGCGCCTCCGCGTTCGCCATCCTCGTCGTCATGTTGCTCGGGCTGTACGACTACACGATCATGGCGAAGAAGAAACGACAGGCGGCCAAGGAAACCGTCGCCAAGGCCGGCAAGGAGTACCTCGAAACAAAAAAGGAAGTCGAGAAGGGGCCCGACCAGGTGACGAACGTGCAGGGCGACATGGTCGACCGGAAGAACCAGCAGACTCACGTCGATCAAAGCACCACCAACGTCGACACCATCGACCAGAGCACGACCCGCGTCGACCAGAGCAAGACCGTCAAGGATCAGCGCACGCAGGTCGAGGACAGCGTCGTCAACCGGTCGGACATCACCGCCTCCGCCGAACCCGAGGCCGGCGCCGACGGCGGTCGGGCCGGCGGCGAGCGAGCCGCGGCCGACCGGCCGCCACAGGGCCAGGGCGGCCGATCACAGCCGCAGGGCGATCGTGCCCAGCGGGAACGCCGTCAGGGGACCGCCGACCGACGGGCCGGGGAGCCGGCCCGGACCGACCGGCAATCGCACTCCCAGGGGGGCGGATCGGCGGCCGGCGACGGGGGTGGCGGGTCGCCCGACGCGACCCGTTTCTGTACACACTGCGGCGAGGAGGTCGACCCCGAGTGGAACACGTGTATCAGTTGCGGCGCCGACCTCTGAGGCGGCCGTAACCCTCCGTGGAGTCGCGCTCCGCCGAAACCCACTGCAGTCGACACCGTTCTCCACCCGACGGGTCACTACGCCAGCATATACTGGTACCGACGGGTTTGGTGTCGAGTGCCGAATTGCACGTATGGACGACACGGCGGATCTCTACTACGAGCCGGACGCGGACGAAGAGCTGAGCACGGCCGTCGTCACGGCGGTTGCGAAGGCCCACGACGAGGATATCCTCAAGTGGCTCATCAACGAGGACATCGACACTGACGCGCTCGACCGACTCTTCCAAGAACACAATCTCAATCACCCTCCGGTTCGAGGCCGATTCGACGACAACCACGATCAGTGCCGACAGGAGCGGGACCCCGATCATCAGGATCGAATCACATCGCTAGCGCGAACACACGGGGCGGCTGTTGCGGGCTGCCCCGGTGGATTTCGACGGAGTTGGGCGTCCGGTCGCCCCGGGTTACGGGATCGACGACGAACAGTACGGACAGTGGTCCGCCCGGTCCGGAATCTCCTCGCCACAGTACGGGCAGAACTTCGTCCCGTCCTCGCTGCCGGACTCCGGCGACGCTGCCGAGGATGGTCGTTCCGCGTCCATCGACTGGGCCGTCCCCGCCTCCGCTCCTGTCTCTGCCGCCGGCTCGGGGGATCCGGACGCCGAGCCCGCGTTCCGTCGTGCCCCCGCCGCGTCGTCGGCCGTCGAGGCGGGTCGGTCCCGCGGCGCCGTCTCCCCCTCGCGGTTCGGCCGGCGGTCGGGGTCCCGACCGCCGCCCGCTCCCGTCGGCTCGGCCGGGGTCGACGACGCGTCCTCGGTCACCGTCTTGGATTCGAGGAGGTCGTCCCGCGCGAGGTAGCCGAGGACGAGTCCGATCCCCGAAACCGCGACACCGCCCATCGCCTCCCCGCCGCCGCCGAGCGATCCGAGCACCGACAGGGCGAGCAGCCCCATTCCCACGTACCACGCGTACGCGCTCCCCCGCCTGATCCAGAGGCCGATCCCCACGTTCAGCAGGGCGGTAACGCCGAAGAGCGCCAGTACGACCCCGATCACCGACCCCATCCCCCCCATCCGGGGTTGTTGGCTCAGCGTCCACCCTAGGTAGCCGGCGACGACGACCGAGAGGATGCCCAGTGCGAGAAAGTAGTTCGACCACCACGTGTCCCACCGTCTCTCTGTCATGTGACTGTGCCGTGATCGACTACCCACAAAAAAGGTGCCGCCTGTCGACCCGCGGCATTCGCCCGCCGGCTAGCCGTCCCAGTGGTCGAGGCTCGGTTCGGTCTCCTCGAGTGCCGTCTCGACGTGCTCCTGACGGATATGCTGGATCTCGTCGGCGTCGACCGCCTCCTGGAGCGCCCTGCGGGCGGCGTCGTCGGCGACGACCTCCAGGTCGCGCCCCGAGTACCCCTCGCTCAGCCGCCGGATCCGATCCCAGTCGATCTCGTCCGGGAGCGCCGGCCGGTCCCGGAGGTGGACCCGGAGGATGGCCTCGCGGGCCTCGGCGTCCGGCGGCGGGACCTCGATCCGCTCCTGGAACCGGCTCGTCGCCGCGCCGTCCACCTCGTCGGGGATGTTGGTCGCCGTCACCGTGATGACGTCCTCGCCCCGACACTCGGTCAACTCCGTGAGGAACTGGTTGACCATCTGGCGCTCGCTCTGGGTCTTCTGTGACCCGCCGCTGCGGGACGGCATCAGCGCGTCCACCTCGTCGACGAAGACCAGGCAGGGCTGGTTGTCGCGGGCGACGTCGTAGAGTTCGGCGACGTTGTCCGCCGCCTCGCCCACCAGCGAACTCGTGATGTCGTTGGGTTCGACGTCGACGAAGTTGTAGCCGAGTTTACCCGCCAGCGCCCGCGTGATGTGCGTCTTCCCGGTTCCCGGGGGGCCGTACAGCATGACGCCGTTGACCACGCCGAGATCGTACTCCGCGTACAGCTCCGACCGCTCCAGCGGGTCGATCACCTTGTCCCGGAGCGTCCGCTTCAGGTCGTGCATCCCCCCCACGTCCTCGAAGTCGAGATCCGGCGGGGACTCCAGGTATTCGCTGGCCTCCGCGACCGCCGCCGCGTCCGCGTCCGCGTCCGGGTCCGCGTCCGCCGTCGGTTCCCCGGCGTCGGCGGCCGCGTCCCGGTCGCCGGATGGGACACCGTCCCGACCGTCCGCGACGTCCGCCTCGACGGTCCCCGACTCCCGGAGTTTCTCCGCGACGGTCGAGAGGTTCTGCGCGAGGTTCCGGCGTTTCTTGGCCAGCGACTCGTTGGATTCGGTCTCGGCCAGATCCGCCATCGCGTCGGCACACCGCTCGTAGTACGCCGCCGCCTCCTCGGCGTCTCCCTGTGATCTGAGTTCGTCCGCCTTCGTGCGGTACTTCTCGTACCGGTCCTGGAGGATGTCCCGCTGGATGCTCTCGTCCATGGTCGGCGGGCGATCAGAGCCCGTGTTCGCTCATGTCGTCCTCGATGTCGATCTCCTCCGCCTGGACGTCGACCGACGCCTCGGCGCTGGCCGAGACGCTGGTGTCGTCCTCGATGTCGATCTCCTCCTCGTCGAGTTGGTCCTCCTCGAGGTCCTCGATGGTGCCCATGACGTCGTCGTCGGAGTCCATCGACATGTCGCTGGAGGTGAAGTTGAAATCCAGGCTCCCCTGGATGCGGTCCATCATGTCGACCTCCATGTCGAACTCGACCATCTTCTCCTCCATCTTGGCTTCGAACTCGTCGACTTGGAGATCCTGGTCCATCACGTCGTCGATGGCGAGATCCGGGCTCGTGTTGCTCCCCTGTTCCGCCAGTAGCTCCCGGGCCCCCTCGATGGAGAGGAGCGTCCCGTACTTCATCGAGGTCTTCTGGTACTTCTTCTGTTTGAGCTGGTACTGCTTCTTCTGGTTTTTCGCCTTCTTCGCCAGCACCTGCTTTCGCATTTCGTCCTCGCCGGCGGCCTCCTTCACCAGCTTCTTGTACTTGGTCCGATGCTCCTCGATCTCCCCCTCGATGCGGTTGCGCTGGCGCTCCAGCTTGATCTTGTCACGCCGAAGGTCCTTGTCGGAGTAGACCTCGGTGCTCAACAGCGTCTGATCGGTGGTGCCGAACTTCTCTTTGACCCAGCTTCGAACTTCCATGATTCGTGTTTCGTTGTGGTACCGTCATGATACTTTCTCCGCACGATGCCCCCTAGCCGGCGCGACGGTCGCTCATAGCTCCGGCTTGACCGTCAAGACCGTTCCGACGACGCCCAGTACTGCGCCGAACGCCGCCGCGAGGACGAGAATTTTCATCTCGCCGACACTAACTCGGAGTAGCTGCTCCCCTATCGTCGCCTCGACGTAGATGACGGCCGCCCCCGCGAAGAGGCCCCCGAACGCGCCCAGTTGGATGCGACGCTCCATGAACATGAAGACGCCCAACACGAGCGCGACGCCGATGACGACGTTGAGTGCGAGTACGCCGGCGGACAGCCAGTGCACAGGTGCCATGTATCGTGTTCCCTCGACGTTCACGATGAATGTCCATATCTATTGACTTAAACTTTTCTCCCATCAGGAGCAACATCGTTTCTCCATAGTGGAGACTATCTATCGAAACCCACTCGGAGAAACACTTTAATGGTTCGGGTCCGACACGTTCGAACGAGCGTGACCGACAGTGAGTGACCCCGTCGAGAGCCCGCGCGTTGGAAGGGCGTGTGGTGATCCCCCCATCGTCGCGTCCCGTCGATGACCGACGAGCCGTCGTACCTCTACGTCGTCGACTACGCGGACGACGCCGAGCGAAAGCGCGTCGAGTATCTCTTCAACAACTGGTCCGAAGGCGAGTTGCGTCGGCCGGAAGGGGTGGTTCGACTCGCCGCCGACGTCGACCACGACAGCCTCTACGAGCGGCTCATCTCGAAGGTCCCCGAGGAGCGGATTCGAGCCTACCGGCTGGAGGAGAGCGGCGCGGAGGTGTCGCCGACGACGCGGACCGTCGAACGCACCGTGCCCGCGGAGCCGGACGCCGTCGAGTCGTTCGTCGAGTACATGCTCTCGAAGAAGAAGGCGGTCCTCCAGTCGGCGGCGCACAACGAGTACGAGATGTACACGAAGAAGGGGCGGGCGACGGCGGCCTACGAACTCGACGAGGCGGACGACGGGACGACGGTGCGGCTCCGGATCAGGGGCTACTCGGACGCGCCGTCGTTCCTGGCGGAGTTCTTCGAGACCGAACTGACGGACTACGCGGCGAGCCAGCGGAGTTGACCCACGCATGAGCAACTGCAAGGAGCGATACAGGGAGCTGACCCACACGAAGGATCGCGTGCTGAACGAGGACTTGGCCGCGCTCGAACGGCTGTCGGAGCGCGCCCGCATCGAGCGGTACAACGAACTCAAGGCCGACGAGGAGGATTTCGTCTTCGAGTTCACCGCGGAGTGTCCGGACTTCTTCACCGGCGCCGAGGAGGACCGCATCCGCAGCGAGTTCCGCCTCGCCAGGCTCTTCGTGGCGGCGAGTTTCTACGACGACGGCGGCGTTCCGCCCGCCATGGCGGGCGATTTCGTCGACGCCGAACTCCAGGCGGTCGTCGATTTCGAGCGGTACAAACAGTTCGACGCGCTCTCCGAGGAACAGATCGCCACCCGCGTCCGCCGGATGGAGGGCGAGGTGTACGAACTCGTGACCGAGTACACCGCCACGCAACTCAGCGACCTGGACGACCTGCTGGAGGATCCGGACGTCCAGCGCGACGTGATGGAGCGACTGATCGAGCGCTACGAGGAGCGCCGGGAGAAGATCCGACAGGGCTTCTTCGTCTACGTCGAGACCCAGGGACTCGTCCACACGGTCGAGACCATCGAGGAAGCGATCACCGCGGTGGGCGAGGCCGAGCGCGAGCGCGAGCGCGTGAGTGAGGAACTGGAGTCCGGCCTCGCCGACCTCTCCGAACGGATCGACGGCGACCTGCGCGGGGAGTTCCGCGAACTCGAGGCCGCCCTCCTCGACCCCTCGGCCGACGCGAGCGCCGAGACCCGGATCGAGCGATACACCGATCGCAGCGGCGAGGCGATGGCCGAGCTCGCCGCGCAGGTCGAGCAGGTGAAGGAACTCAAGGCCGACCTGGAGGCACAGGCGTCGAGCCTCGAATCCGTCCGGGAGGAGACGAAGGAGGCCGCCCGCGAGGCCGTCCGGGAGGAGGCCTCGGCCATCCTCGACGACGAACTGTCGGACCTCGACGCCCAGCACGAGCGCATCGAGGCGGAGGTCCGCCGCCTCGAACGCGAACGCGAGCAGTTGGCCGCCGAGAGCGAGCGCCTCGACGAGCGGCGGGCCGACCTGGAGGCCGCCGTCGGCGACGACGACCCCGAGGGCGGCGACGACGTGGTGACGACCCCGATGGCCCGGCTGTTCGAGATGGACTACCTCGGCCGGTTCGACATCTCGATGCACGAGGCGTCGGTCGTCCACACGCCCGACGGGGCGCGGGACGTCCCCGACGGCTACTGGGAGGACCGCAGCGAGCGGCGCACGGACCGGGCCCGCCTGCTCGACCTCCTCCCCGACGACGAGGACCCGGAACGGTATCCGCACAACCGCTGTGCGCGGTACGAGGTCACCGACGAGCGGTACCTCGGCCTCTCGCGCGATCCGACGCTCGTGATCGAGGCGCAGGTGATCAGCAACCTCGACGCCCACGTCCGCGCCGGCTTCGACGCCGCGCCGGCCGACGTCGACCGACTGCTCGACGTGGTCAACCCCGTCGTCTACGAGGCCGAACGCGAGGGCTACCACTACCTCCTCGCGGTGGCGTCGCCGACGGGATGGTCCGAGCGCGCCCGCCGACAGGTCGCCGGCGGCGACGGCGACGGCGGCAGCCGGTTCAGCCGGCGCTTGAGCCTCTGTCTGGTCGACCTCCAGGACGGGACCCTCTACTACGACGAGACCGACCCGGTGGTCGCGGACAACGCCGCGCTGTTCGAACCGCCGGTGACCGCCGAGCGCGTGGCCGCGTGTGTCGACCACGTCCGCGAGACGTACGTCGACGACGTGACCGCCGACTCCGTCACCCTGGCGGACGTCCGCGAGGCGGGGTACGACCCCCACGTCGTGAAGCAGGCGTTCAACGACCTGGCGGACGAGGGCGTCGGCGAGCAGTTCTACCTCGACGAGTTCGGGCTGACGCTCGACCTGCACTGACCCGATTCAACAGGTAGTTAACCGGCGGCGGCCTCGCTCCGGACATGGACGCCGCGCTGGTCATCCTCGACGGATGGGGCCTCGACGGCCCGGGCCGCAACGCCGTCTCAGCCGCCGACACGCCGACGTTCGACCGCTTTCTCGCCACGGGGGCCTCGGGTACCCTCGACGTCTCCGGCCGACGGGTCGGCCTGCCCGACGGCCAGATGGGCAACAGCGAGGTCGGTCACCTCAATATCGGCGCCGGTCGGGTGGTCACGCAACCGCTGGCGCGCATTCACGACGCCATCGACGACGGCTCCTTCTTCGAGAACGACGCCCTCCGCGGGGCGGTCGACCACGTCCGGACCACGGGCGGACGGCTCCACCTGCTGGGCCTGGTCAGCGACGGCGGGGTCCACTCCCACCAGCGACACCTCCACGCCCTGATCGAGTTCGCCGCCAGACACGACGTCGAGGCGGTCACTCACGCCTTCACCGACGGCCGCGACACGCCGCCGACGGCCGGCGTCGACGCCCTCGGGGCGCTCGAAGCCGCCGTCGACGACCACGGCACCGGCGACGTGGCGACGGTGATCGGCCGGTACTACGCGATGGACCGGGACGAGAACTGGACGCGGACGCGACGGGCGTACGACGCCATCGTCGAACGGGAGGCCGAGCACGCCGCGCCGACGGCCGTCGACGCCGTCGCGGCTGCCTACGACCGCGACGAGACCGACGAGTTCGTCGAGCCGACGCTGGTGGAGGGAGGGCCGCCGCTCCGGGACGGCGACGCCGTCGTTGTCGCCAACTTCCGGGCCGACCGCGCCCGCCAGCTCGTCCGGATGCTCGCGGCCGTCGACCCGGCGTGGCCCGACCCCGTCGACCCCCCGGAGACCCACCTCGTCACGATGACCGAGTACGACGAGCGCTTCGAGTTCCCCGTCGCCTTCCCGCCGTTCGAACCGGCGGGAACGCTCGGCGAGGCGCTCGCCGGCGCCGGCCGGACCCAACTGCGGATCGCCGAGTCCGAGAAGTACGCCCACGTCACCTACTTCCTCAACGGGGGCCGCGAGGTGGCCTTCGAGGGCGAGACACGCCGGATCGTCGAGAGCCCGGACGTGCCGACCTACGACGAGCGCCCCGAGATGAGCGCCGCCGCGGTCACCGACGCCGCCGTCGACCACATCGAGCGCGACGACCCCGACGTGCTCGTGTTGAACTACGCCAACCCCGACATGGTCGGTCACACGGGCGACTTCGAGGCGGCCGTCGCGGCCGTCGAGGCCGTCGACGCCCAGCTGGCTCGCCTCGTCGAGGCCGTCCACGCCGCCGGCGGGGACGTCCTCGTCACCGCCGACCACGGCAACGCCGACGACATGGGGACCCCCGAGGATCCCCACACCGCCCACACGGCCAACCCGGTTCCGGTCGTCTACCTCGCGCCCGGCGACGACCCCTCGGGCGGTCGACGCATCCGGACCGGCGGCTCCCTGTGTGACGTGGCGCCGACGCTGCTCGAACTCGCCGGCGTCGAGCGTCCGGCGGCGATGACCGGCGAGTCACTGCTCGACTGAGCCGGCGATCAGGCGGTAGGCCGGCCCGGCGAAGGCGAGCGCCGCGAGGAGCGCCGCGCCGACGACCACGCGGGGATCCATCGCCGCCGACAGCGACGCCGTCTCCAGCGTCGCGAACGAGTCGCCCGCGAGGACGCCGGCCGCCACCCACGGCACCTCGCCGATCGCGGTGCCGAGCGCGAACGTCCCCGGGGCGACCCCCGCCACGCCCGCGCCGGCCGAGACGACGTCGGAGGGGAGCGGCAGGAGCCGACTCCCGACGACGCTCCGCAGGTCGCCCGTCTCCGCGACCAGTCGCTCGCCCGCGGCCGTGAGCCGCCCCTCCCGGACGCCGCGCCCGGCGAGCCAGTAGGGGGGGAGGCTCGTCAGGACTACGAGCGCGAGCGCGAGGGGAAGCCCAGCGAGTCCCAGGCCGTAGCCGGCGACGACGGCGAGCAACGTCGTCGGCCACGCGAACAGCGGCCGGACGGCGGCGACGACGACGAGCGCGGCCGTCAGGCGCAGCGGATCGGCCGCCACCCACGCCAGGCGGCCGAGCGCCCACGCCGGCGAACTCGCCCACGCGAGGACGGCGACGAGCGAGCACAGCCCCGCGCCGGCGACGAGCCGCATCCGGCGGTCCATACGCTCCGGTCGTCGTCCCGCCCCAAACGCGTTGTCCTTCGTCGGGACGTTCTTGACGGGGGCCGTCGAACGGGCGGTCGTGACCGAGTCGGACCGCACCCCCCGGAAGGAGCGCGTCGAACTCGCGCTCGACCTGCTCGCGAACCTCGAACACGAGCAGTTGCCGCTCCCGGCGGCCGTCGACCGGATCGAGACGGTGACGACCGATCCGGCGCTCGTGCGGCGGATCCTCGACGAGGCCGAACTGCGAGGCATCCTCGAACGCGAGGACGGCCGGATCCGCGTCCGCCGCGGCGGCTACGTCAGCTTCGAACGCGACGTCGTCTCGCGCGAGGGCGACTTCGACTGTCGGCGCTGTGGCGCGTCGCTCTCGACCGGCCACTTCGTCCGGCTTGACGCCGGCGAACTCGGCCCCTTCGGCTCCTCCTGCGTGCGAAAAGTGCTCGGCCGGGAGTAGCTACCGGCCCTGTCTGAGTTCCTCGATCAACTGCTGGATCGTCCGCTCCTGCCGTTCGAGGCGCTCGTTCTGGGCCTCCACCGCCTCGCGGAGTTCGGCGAGTTCCCGCGCGACCGCGGGGTCGTCCACGACGCCGGCGGACTGGAAGCCGGAGTCGTCGAACCCGCTCTCTTTACCCTCGCCGACGGGTGCGGTGTCCGCCGCGCCGGTCGTCGCCGCCGACTCGTCCTCGCTCTCCTCGCCCTCGTCCACATTCGCACCGTCGCTCGATCCCAGCGGCGCCGGCCCCTCGCCGAACGATACCGTCTCCTCGGCCTCGTCCTCCTCGTCGTCGGTCGCCGTGGCCGCCCGGAGGTCGTCGAGGCCGTCGACGCCGTGGTGCGTACACACGGCCTCGACGAGCCCCTCGCGAAGCGCCCGCGCCTGATCGTTCGGCGCCTTGAACCGCTCCTGTCGCCCGCCGACGGTGATGACGACCGACGTGGCGACGCTCCCCTCCTCGAAATCGAGGTCGGTCACGTCGTCGAAGTGGTACTCGTCGTACTCCTCGTCCCAGACGGCCTCGCCGATGTGACGCACCAATCGCGCGCTCGTGACGACGATGGTGAGTTCGCTGAAGCGGTAGGTCTGTTTCACCGTCTCGCCGGTGTCGGTTACGCCCCGGGCGTTCAACACGCCCGCGAGCACCGGGTGGATCACCTGGTCGAGTTGCTTCGTCGGGACCGAGAACGTCCGCTCGCCGTCGAGGCCGTAATCGAGGGTGATCTCCGCCTTCCGTCGCCCCTCCGAGACGCCGACGTGTTCGGCGTCGTGCGGGAACTCCTCGACCGCCTCGTCCGAGAGGAGGCCCTCGGCCCGGTAGACGAGCGTCCGCGTCGGCGTCACGAGAAGCAGGTCCTCGCCGCCGAGTCCGACCCGAGCCGCCACGGACTCGCCGTCGAGGCTAGACTGGACGATCTCCGGCAAACTCATGGACGGAGTGTTCCCCCCGCGGATGATAATTCTGCCGGCTGTCCGTCGCTGGCGGCGGTCGTCGCCCCTCCCGCCCCGAACCAGTCGCCGCCACTCCGTCCCCGAGAGGTGGACCGATATGGGAAGCTTCAAGGGGACGATTTGCCTACGAGTGAGTGCGCCCGGGTGGCTTAGCTGGACATAGCGCCGCACTCATAGGGTATTCGAGCTTCGGTGCGGATACGCCTTGGAAGCCTCCCGATCCCGTGAGGCCCGCCGAGCCTCGTACCTGGGATATGCGGAGATCGTGGGTTCGGAGCCCACCCCGGGCACTCCTTCCCGTTCTCACTCGGACAGCGACGTCCACGATATCGGAAGAAGTATGTAACGTTTTTCGCCCACGAATACAATAAATAGTTAGAATTGGAGCGTCAAACTCTAAAACATCGAGATACAATCGTCGTTTGGAATACGAAAATGCAAATAGAGATCACCCTTCGTGACGTCTTTCACGTGCTCTCGCCCGTCGGCTGCATGGTCGAAGCGCTGTCGACCGCGCTGTTGCTCGTCGCGATGGCCGGCTGTGCCGTCGCCGCCCTCCCCTGATCGCCTACTTCGTCCAGATCGATCTCACGTCGCCGCCCGGGAGCGACGACTCCCACCACAACGTGACGTCGCGTGCACGCGTCCCCTCGGGGACGGCGTACACGAGGTCGCCCCGTTCGACGGTTCGGGCCGCCAGCTCCCCGCCGTCGTAGGGGTCGTCGCTGACCTCCTGGTGCTGTGGTCGGCGCTCGCCCTCGATCTCGAGGACGAACTCCGAGGGATCGGGCGTGGACTGTGGCTCTTGGAGGCGGTTCCGCACGTCGATGCGCATGACCGCCCAGATATCCCCCTCGTCGGGACTCGGCGTGCTCGGCGTCGGGGTCGGTTCGGGCGTCGCGGTCCCGTTGGTGGGGGTCGGTTCGGGCGTCGCGGTCCCGTTGGTGGGGGTCGGTTCGGGCGTCGCGGTCCCGTTGGTGGGGGTCGGTTCGGGCGTCGCGGTCCCGTTGGTGGGGGTCGCCGTGGCGTTCGTCGTTTCGTCGCTCGTCGGATACTCCGCCTCGAACGATCCGCCGAGGACGTTGATGTACAGCCCCGTCGGGACGGCGTAGTAGTTGCCGAAATCCAGCCGTCGTGGCATCGTCTCGATCGACCACGTCTCGTCGACGGCCGGGAGCCGGAACTCGTAGGTGTCGAGATAGTTGAGCGCGAACCGGGGGCTGTGCCACTCGCCCGTCTCGCCGGCAGCGAGGGACATCTCGATCTCGCTTGCCTGTGTCCACTCCTCGCCGGCCCGTCTCGTCTCCAGGGTCGCGGTGAACGTCCCCTCCGCCGAGCCGACGTTACGAACGCCGAACCCGAAGGTGGTCGGGACGTTGATCGAGATCTGGTCGGCTGCCTCGACCCCGAGGAACTCGAACTCCGCGGAGCCGCTTCCCGTCCCGGTTTCGGTCCCGGTCTCGGTCCCGGTCGGCGTCGTGTCGTTCGGACCGTCGCCGTTCGAACAGCCCGCGAGGGCGGCGATTCCGGCCGAAGCGAGGAACGCGCGGCGTCGCATACGTCGTCCTCCGCTCCCCCGACATAAATGGTGTCCGGTCCGCCGTCGCGCTCCCGTTCGTGGTTCGGGTCCGTCGAACACGAACGGTGATCACGACCGCGCCGACCGCCGTCCCGTCCCCGATTTCGCCCTTCTCTGAGAACGTCTGACACATACGACAATACCACAAAACATATACCAGACTTGGATAAAGAAGTGCCCGTACCCCTACCAGTGGTCGCGCTGTCCACCCGGATGGCAAGATCACGAACCGGCACGAAAGAGGACCGACCTCCGGACTGTCACTGCGGTGCAGATCAACAACGCAAAAAAATGACAGACTATAACAAGAAAGCTCGCGCGGTCGTCCTTGCTGCGCTCATGGTATTCAGCGTCTTCGCTGGTACCGTGGCGCTCTCGGGGACGGCTGCTGCAGAGGCAACTGATCTCAGCAATGCGTCCGCATCGGACGTCATTGTTGGGGCAGATGCGACTACACAGACGGTTTCCGTTGAGGTAACCGTCACAGATGGAGGTACAGACAACATCAGCTTCGATCATGGAGCTCCCGGATACACGGTGGAGGGCCTTGACAGCGCTACCATCAGCAGTAGTTCGGGGCTTGAGATTAACAACAGCTCTACTACCGGAGCAAGCACCGTTGAAGTAGGTCTCAACGATACTACGAACGACGGTAACACTGCTAGCGGTACTGTCGAGATTCAGGTAACTGTGGACACGGTCGGCGTGGCCACTTCGACAGGTAACACCATCACGATTGATGATGCTCAGGGCACTGCTAGCGCGCAAACCCCCAACTTCGCGTTCGTCTCCGGTGGCGGTGACAACAACCGGGCCGGTAACGCGGACGGCACTGGTGACTTCAACACCGCGGACGGTGAAGGCTACATCTTCCCCGGTGCGACGATCTTCCAGGGCGAGTCCGACGTCTTCCTGGGCGACAACTTCGACGGCACGCCGACCAAGGTCGCCGGGAACGACGAGGGTGTTCCGCTCGAAACGCCGAACATCCCCCAGAGCCAGTCCACCGGTCGCTACAGTGACAACGGCAACAACAACGTCACTGTCCAGACGCCGCGTGTCACCACGCTGGACGTCCTGAACAGCAACCTCAACGACATCGCCGGCGGCTCGGTCGCGGAAGGTACCAGTCCGAGCTCCGGTAGCGACGGTAGCGGTGCTGGTAACCTGACGGTCATCGGCGCCTGGAACTACCAGAACGCCGAGGACCTCGAACTGACCGTCGAGGACGACTCCGGTCTCGACGTGACCGGTGACGTCGTCGACGACAACGTCAACCCGTCCAACAGTCCCATCCGGTCGGCCGGCGACCGCGGGACCGAGTACACGACCGATGATGGTAGCGATCGCGGTGGCGACATCTCCGACAACGAAGTCGCCTACCCGATCGACCTCGCGAACACGGGTACCGGCACCTACACGATCTCCCTCGCTGGCACGGACGACCTCGGCTTCGGTGAGGCGTCCCAGTCCACGACCATCACCGTCACCGGTGACGACGACGCGAACCTCGTGCTCGACTCGGACGAAGTCACTCGCGGCGAGGACGTCCGCTTCGAGATCCAGGGTTCGGACGCCGGTGACACCCACACGGTCATCATCGAGTCCGACGACTTCCGTGACGACACCCTGACTGCGGAGAACGCCGCGCGCATCTTCCGCCAGGTTGGCGACACGGGCGAAGTCGGCTTCGTGAACAACTCCGGTGACACTGCGGTCAACCGCTCGGTTGCGGACTCGACCGGAGTCTCCGGCACCATCGACTACGCGTACGCGAACATCACCATCGACGACGACACCGGTGTCGGCGTCGGTCAGGTCGAAACGCAGTACCTCGACGACTCGGACGTCGACCTCACGCTGTACAACGCCTCGACTCAGGTTCCCTTCGAGATCGGCAGCAACACCGATCAGGAGGGTGAGGACGACGAGCAGACCCTCACCGTCAACGAAGGCGACCTCACCATCGAGTCGCCCGGCGGCACCTACGTCGTCGGCAGCGAAGTCGACATCAACGGCACGGCCTCGGAAGGCATCGACGAAGTCGCCTTCTACGCCCGCCGGAACAACAACTACGAACACGTCCCGATCGACGGGGAGGACACGCTCACCGTCGACGCTGACGACACCTTCGAAGAGGAAGACATCGTCCTCTCGGAGGACAGCGATATCCTGAGCCAGCCGGGCACCTACCGCTTCGGCGCGCTCGACGTCGACGGACTCAACCAGCCCGTGACCGACGACCTGACGACCTCGGAGTTCAACACGAACACGAGCACGCAGATGTCCCTGCGTGTGACCGACACGGAACTGACGGCCAACGTCAAGACCGTGGGCGGGCAGGTCTCGACGACCGACTCGACGGTCAACATCTCGGGCACCGCGTTCGGTGCCAGTAACGTCGACGTGATCTTCGTCGGCGACCGTGGCAACACCTACACCACGGACATCTCCGTGGACGACGACAACACGTTCTCGGAGGACGAGGTCACGATCAACAACGTCCAGGGCTCCCAGAGTGTCAGCGTCCACGTCCTGTTCCCGGGTCGTGACGGCAACTACGGCAACACGGACACGGACGTTGTCGACGACATCGTGCCGAGCGACGGCACGCTGACGGGCGCTCAGGTCCGTGCCCGGATCGTGGACAACACGACTGAAGCAGTCGCGAGCGACGACCGGATGGTCACCTCGACGTTCCGGTACGCCGACGCGCAGTCGACGATCCAGAACGTCTACCCCGAAGGCATGGAAGCCTCGGGCGTCAACCCGGTCGGAGTCGACGACACGATGGTCGTCGAAGGCCAGACGAACCTCCGTCCGGACGACAACTCGATCACGGCCGAACTGCTGACGACCGAGGGCGACTCGGTCGCGCTGTCGACGACCGACGAGTGGTCCTACGACGGCACGTGGTCGACCACCATCGAGCTCGAGGACGTCCAGACGGGGACGTACGACCTCGAAGCCGACGACGGTGAGAACACGGACATCGTCACCGTAGAGATCGTCCAGAACGTCCAGACGGCGACGCCGGAACCGACGGAGACGCCGGAACCGACGCCGACTGAGACGGCAACGCCCGAACCGACGGCCACGGCAACGCCCGAGCCGACGGACACGGCGACCGCCGAACCGACCGACACGCCGACGCCCACCGAGGGCGGCGGCCCCGGCTTCGGCGCCATCGTCGCGGTCATCGCGCTGCTCGCGGCCGCGCTGCTGGCCACTCGGCGCGACTAACTGATCACGACTGACCGCCGAAAGCGGTCACCCGACGCGGTCTCTTTTATCGAACTCACCCACACAGCGACGGCGCCGTCGATGCCGTCCGGGACGGACGTAATCGAACGCCGGAAGGGGCTGGACGTCGAACACGTCAAAAACGCAACCGCGGCCCTGAACGACGACGATGTCGCGTTCGAACTGGGATGCCAGTCGTGAGTGGGGGGAGGTGGGCCGCGGCCACGGTGAAGTCGTCAGCCATCATTCATAAATGTGTGGGTGACAGTCACACGACAGAGCGAGTCGAGGGTCGGACTCGCGGGGTGCTCCGCAACCACTAAACGCGCTTCCGCCCTTCCTCCGGTGATGGTAGATTGGACGGAGAAATACACTTAATCATACACAGAATATACACAAGCGCTCCTCGGACGTAGTGACCATGACACCTACCGGGACGTGGCGAGAAACCGGTCACAGTCGTTCGCCCGGCGGAGAGTACTGGTCGACGGGGTCGCCCTTCTCGTTGACTACCTCCGGCTCGCTGTCGCTGGGTCCATCGTTGTCGGCCTCCTTCAGGATGGCGTAGAACCGCCACTCGTCGCCGTAGTCGAACAGGTAGCAGATACGGTCACGCTCTTGCAGCCTCAGTTCCTGAATCATTTCGCCCACTGTCGTCTCAGCGGCACTGTACTCGTCTTCGTCGCCCATCGTTGGGACTGCTTGCGCCAACTCCTCAGGCCGTTTGTACTGCACAGGGCTTTGCCAGTAGTCTTGGTCAGTGCCGAAGAACCAGAGGTGGTCTTGGTCGAGGCCGACCGCACGGTTCAGCACCGTTTGGAACTCGTCGAGCGTGCGGTCCGCGCCAACTACGATGTCGCGCCACAGTTCTGTCGGGTCGTACTCGAACTTCACGCGGAAGCAGTAGGTGGTCATCAGTGAGTTTCGATTGATGCTATCGGTGAATTATATCCTTCTCCCTCGGATGTAGTCCTCTGTATCCTCCAATAGACGCTTTACATCCTTTTCAGCCGGGTCTTCCTCATTTGCATGGGCACAGTCTGCACGAATTGATGAAAGGTGTTTCAAATGTTGGTATGGACTCTTGTTGATTTCATTTCCTTCGTATAATTTCTGCGCAAGTGCATCAATACCATCGTCATAATTGTAATCAATATCAACTCCGGCGTTTTCGCAACGCATGAGGAGATATCTTTCCAGAGCAACACCGGCAATCACCCCACTGGCCCGAATCTCACCCTCCTCATAAAGGTCTCTTGCCTTGTCATGTTCTGTCTGCGAAACATCACGAGAGATTTGCTTTCGAACTCTGAGTTCCTCTACACGAATTTTCGAGGGTATAGAACGGAGTAGACTTCGTTGGGAATCAAAATCACTGTTTTGAGCGTTCAGAACCTTGCGCGTATCTCTTCGGGCCTTTTTATCTAACCGTAGGCGGTTTTTGAACTCTTGATAGTGGTGTTCGAAATCATCCCTTCGGCTCGGAATGTAATCTGTAACAAGCGGAAGCGCAGTATTGTACCACACTTCGTATTTTTGCAGTGCCTCACGCTGAATCTGCTCCAATTCTTCCGAAGGGGTATTCCAATAGTATCCACCACCGCCTATTTCACTTGCCCTTGTTTGGATATTATTGAAAAAATCGGTATAAAGAGTTTCAATTTCCTCGGCATCCTCTTCTAACCTGTCAAGCTCTTCTTCTATAGCCTGGTTAGAGGTTGTCATGTGTGATAGCCTGGATATCTATTGGTGACTGTTGGACTATAGGATTCCGGTGCAACAATTTTCCGACTCGTACTCAGTTGCTGAGAACGAAGTCCTCCCAGAAGCAATAGAATACTCAACTTCGTACCGCCAAGACCCGTAGATACACACTCAGGAGCCGCCCCGGTTCTTTTTAAAATAGTCTTGTTAAACATGTCACTATGGAAAATAGAGATTATGAGATTGAATTGAAAGTGGAAGAGGAGCAAGAGTATATTATTGACCGGGTAGAGGATGAGCTGCATATTGACCTGGAGGAACGTAGCGGCGAAGAGCTTGGTGTAGGAACTGCGATAGCAATCTATAGTGCAGTCGTTGGGACTGCGGGTCTTGCGCTTACAGCATATTCAGTAGTAAAAGAAGAAGACCCCTCAACAGAAATAACGGTTAAGCATGAAGGTGAGGGCGACATCTACTTTATTGATGTCGACGAGGCTGAAAAAGTGGGTGGAAATATCATTGAAAAAGAAGGGGACGTTGCTGTAGCAAAACTGTCTCCGAGTCAGGCGGCAAGAGCCCACGCAGAACCGGAGGAAGACTAGGAGTCCATTTGTCATGGAGATTGGGCTTGTAAGCTGTACCAAGAGCAAGCGTGAGCAGGCCGCGAAGCCCGCCGACCTCTACATGGAGTCCGCGTTCTTCAGGAAGGCCCGCGAGTACGTCGAGGCGAATCACGATGCGTGGTACATCCTCTCCGCAAAGCACCACCTGCTCGACCCAGATGGCCCACCTATCGAACCTTACGACGAGACGCTGAGCGGGGCGTCCGTCGACAGGAAACGCGAGTGGACCCAAACGGTCTACGACCAGCTACGAGAGGAAGGGCTACTCACCTCGGGTAACACGCTGGTCTTCCACGCTGGCCGCGACTATTACGATGAGCTACTCCCGCTCCTCGAAGAGACGCCGGTACAGGTCGAGACGCCGACCGACGGGCTTCAGTATGGGAAGACGCTGGCGTGGTACAACGAACGGATTTAATCAAATCCCGGCATCCGGTCGGTGTAGCCCTCCAAGGTCTCCAAGAAGTCGGGTTGGTAATCTTCCCCGACATGGTTGATGTTCCACAGACCGGACTGCTCGATGTCCGTGACCGGACTGTAGTGCCCGAGCCATTCCTCGCGGCGGGAGTCGATAGATTCCTTGCCGTAGTTGCTCACCAGCGCAATCGCGTTTCGCTCGATGTAGGCGCGGTCGCTGTTCGGACTCGGTTCGTCGTCGATGTCGACCCAGAGATACGGTAAATCGCGGACGTACTCGCTCACCCGTCGCTCCATCTCCAGTTCATCTAACCGCAACTCCCGTCCAGCACTTGAGCCGACGCCCCACTCAGGATACTGCTCTTCGAGGCTATCCTTCTCGATGAGGGCCTCCCCGACGCGCTTCCTGAAGACGGAGCCGCGGTGGTTGCCGCCGCCTTCGTAGGTACCGCGTTGTGCCCCTCGATGCGTTCGTAGCCGGTCCCAGAGCGACGTACTGCTTCCTTCCGAGACCGCATGGGTACCGATACGAGTTACTCGTAGCTGGTCACTGGACTCGCGGGTTTCGTCTGGGTGAAAGAAGAAGTAAATGCCGCGGTCGGGCCAGTTCATTCGACCGTCACAGTTTCCAAGCCGTCTCTTGCCACCGACTGTCGCCTCCAGGTCGTCGAGCAGAGAGTAGAATCGGTCGAGGTCCTGGCGTCTGGTCATATCAGTACTCCGGAAGCATACGGATTAGTCGTTTCCCCCACGTAGTAGCTGTCCAATTGATAGACTACGTCTATTTTCGAACAGCCGTTATTGTAGTACCCAATAACGCGTCTTCCAAAGTAGAATCGCCAACCATCACGTATAGGAATCTAATACGTCGGAGTTGGTGATTACTGTCGATTCGAGACTTCTATCGAGCCATGACGGGAAAGCAGTTACAGCCGTTCACTTCGCACTACGACTTCCAGTCGGGAAGTTCTCTGATAGGTACCCATTCGTCGTCTTCGTTTTTGTATTCCCACCAGTCCCAACCGCTGTAGCCGTAGGGGTCGTCCCGAGGGTCGGCTCCCCTGTGGAATCGGTCAGCCTCGCGGGCGGCACCGGATGGGGTTCGCGTCGTTAATTCTGAATCGTCAGGGCCAGAATCACCCGGTACGCTAATCCGCTCATCTTTGACGTGGGCGGTCACCTCCTCGTCTCGGTACTCCCCACGCCTGTAAACGTGACGGAGAGTCGTACCGTTGTCTAACTGTGCGAGCTTCGAATTGAGATGTGGCGGCATTTTTTCTTTCATCGGTATCACTCCGAAAGCTCCTGAATTGGCCGCCATTCGCCTCTTTCGTTCTGATACGTCCACCAGGTCCAGCCGTTGTAGCCTTCGCCCCGTGCGTCGTCGCCACGCAACTTTTTATCAGCCACCCTGGCGGCACCAGTTGGACTTCGTGTTTCCTGGGTATCCCCCTCGACCGAAAGTTGGTCACCCACAACGGTCGCCTCGACTGACTGTCCACCGTAATCGCCACGGGAATACGAATGGCGAACGACCGTCCCATCCGGTAACTTCTCAAGGCCCGATTTTCCGGAACTCTCCGACTTTCCCCTATGCGTCGTTTCACGGGTGTCTCGGTCCTCAAGCGCCGCCTCCTCGTTGACGTGAGCGAGCACACGAGCGACCACGTCATTCCACGATTCATCTCGGTTACCGTAGCGACCGAGCTCTTGGTACAGTTCGTCGGCCAGCTTGATGCTTCGCGCCATATCTACCACTATCTATCCACAGGGTGTTAAAACTTATCCTGTACTTAGTCTCAAGTCTAAGCTAACGGGGCCAGAGGATTATTGCTCGTGTACCACTCTTCAATTCGGACAACCACCGGACAACGAGCAGACGGGGTTGATAGCAGAGTCCTCTCAGAAACAACAAAATACTCGACTCCGTACCGCCAACACACGTACGTACATACACACGGTTCACAGCGTAGGCTGTCACCGTAGCCAGCCCATCCTCGGCGCGGTCGGTTCAGCCGCTACTCAATCACACCCGGAAGCCGAGCCGCCGCGAAGTGGTCGACGAACTCCTCGATTCGATTCCGTACATCGTTTGCACTCCAGTCCGTCTGTCCCTCGATTACGTCGTGCCGTCTCGATATGGCTCGAAGCACCTCCGTAAGGTCGACCCGACAGACTTGCCCCTGCGTGTCCTCGTGTAGGTGTGACCGCCACAGGGTCCACCGGAGTCCATCTGTGCCGATGGCTACCATCTGCTCGTGCGCCATCTCTCGAAGGTACTTGCAGAAGGCGTTCACTTCGATATACTCGCGGATGTCGCTGGTCGCCGCTCGCCTCGTCTTCTGCTCCTTGTTCGCGGCCTTGGCTTCGAGGATACAGACCAGCGTGGGGTCGACCTGTTTCAGCAAATAATCCGGACGTTTGCTTTCGACGTGTCGGAACGTCGTCGGTCTGCGAACGAAATGCGGACCGGTCCCGTCGTACTCGGTCGATGCAGGATTGGTGTACCCCAAGCCGTGCAGAACCGGCTCAATCAGATACTGTTCGGTGAATACCTCCGGTTGCTGGCCGACGTAGGGTCCAGGGAGGGCCGTGGTCTCGTCGTCGGTGAGAATGAGACTGAGCTTTCCGCCCTCGCCCAACTCCCTGAACTTGAGCGGGAACGTGCGAAGCTGTTGGCGAACGCGCTCGGCGACAGGGTTGAACTCGTCGAGTCGGCTCTCAGTCATCCGCGATGGCTTCCTCGACGATTTCGATTTCCTCGTCAGTCAGCCCGTAGAGGTCGTAGACGATTTCATCAATCAGGTCATCGGTACGCTGAATTTTCTTGTCGAGTTCCTCCGCTCGCTCGACGGCGTCCCGGTACCGTTCGAGGTCGTCGGCCACGCCGTCGGGGTCGGGGAGCGTGATGGCCTCCAGTCGGTCGACCAGCGAGTTCGTCTTCGTCGCCGTCTCACGGAATCCTGCGAACCCACCGGCCTCCTCGACGGCGACCGGCACGAACGCCTCCACGAGGTCGGCCTCGGTCTCTGAGAGGTCAGTCAGTCGTATTGCTGGCATCGGCTCGGTCTCTGTGTAGCCCCACTGGTCGGTCTCGTGGGTGGCCTCGTCGTCGGGCTTGTAGCGCGCCGTAGCGTGGATGACGACGGTAGTCTCATTCTTCCTTTCGCAGACGACTTCACCGATACGAAGATTTTCGTAGTCCTCGTTAGTAGCGTCTAACGTCGAATCTCCCACACCCTCTGGCGGATTATATCTTCCAACGGTTGTGAGGTCCGGTCCGTCAGAGTAGTTGCCAAGATAATCAGTGAGATTCATGTTTATTCTCACACGCTCACCAGTATATTCCATTAGATTCTCTACATGTTGTTCGATACTACTGTCAAAACTGTCAACTGGTATACCAACCGGTTCTAAGTATTCTGTTTTGTATCGGTAGTAACCTCCTCGTAGCACAGTTCCTGTTTGAGTGATATAGTACCAGACGAGCGAAGAGTTCAATAATCCTAATAATCCAAGCTCAACATCCCTATACGTCTCCGCAAGGATTGGACTATAGACTGTACTGGAAAAGAAGACATCCCCCTGCGAATCATAAGTCGATTCCCCTTGTTTGACGACCTGAGAAATCATTATTTTCAGCCGTTCAAACTTTGCAGGATGTCTTGGACACCAATGAGCGTACCACGTCTCGAATACCTGATTCTCGCTACCACGTTCGCTGAGGTCCTCCTTGTTGTCCAAGAGGTAGTCAAAACATTCGGGATACCTATTCTCAAGCTCATTCTCTGGCATTATCGTACCATCATCAAGATACGGATAGATGAGACAAGAATCGGTTTCCGGTGGAGTGTAGCGAGAAACCCCACTATCCGTTACAAACGGTTTCGTAATACTGGTCTCAACGGAGACACGCTCACCTACTGCTGATGAATACCCTTCAACATAATCACCATCATACTCACACTCTTCCAAGACGAAAACATCGTTAGCACTGGTCTGAACCCCTACCAGAATCTGGTCGGTGATTTCGTCAAATCCAATTCCTGTACTTTCAATCTTGTTGAGTATCTTCTTTTCTTCTTCTCCAGTTAAATTCCACTTTTCTCCTTCATTATCCAAGTCTATCTCTACCCACTCAACTTCTGTGAGATTGGTTTCTGGGTCGTCTGAAACTGCACCATAGTCAATTATTGTTGATTGATGAGACTGCGATAAGAACAGGAGACACGTATAGGTGGTTGCCCCATCAAACACCTGGTTTTGTTTAAAATCAGCTATCTTTTCAACACTCTGTATGTCCTCAAGATGTTGCCTGAGCGGCGAACCCGCGCGTGCCTCAAAGAATTTATTTGGTAAAATCAACCCAACGCGATTATTAGAAAGGGCCTCCGCTCTTTCAACGAATAAATTGTAAAGGTCATAGCGTTCCCGGGCTACATTATAGACATTTCCGTAATATTCTTTATCGGTGTCTGGTAAGTTTTGTATCTTAACATACGGCGGGTTTCCGACTACCGCGTCAAATCCGTCATCGTTTCTCAATGACCCCTCTTCATCATAGTAGGCTTCGGGGAAGGCCAGTTTCCAGTGGAAGAAATCTTGCTCACCAGCTGTTGCCTGTGCGCTTTCGAACCAATCTGTGTTTTTAACGCCCGCCCATTCCTCATCATCTTCCAGCGCCTTTGCCATTCGCTCGTATGCACCACCGGGAACATCAAGACCGAATCGCTCGGCGGTGTGAACGTTCGCCATCGTCACGAGCCGTTTACGGAGTTCGTCCTGCTCGATTTCGGCGTACTTGCGCTTCATCTCGCGCACGTCCTCGACCGTCTCGTTCTCGATGGCGAGGAACTCCGAGTAAATGTCCATCAGGCGCTCGATAGTTCCCTCACGTGTCGCGCCGAACTCGGCCAAGGACGCCTGTGAATCAGCGTCGTTGCTCGCGTCTGATTCCAGTTCCTCGATATCCTCAATGTCCGACCCGACCAGCGAATTACCCTGCTTGAAGTGGTGGTCGAGGAAGGCGAGCGGACGGTCGGCCGCCAGCGTCTCCAGCCACATCGACAGCTTCGCCAGTTCGACGGCCATCCCGTTCAGGTCGACGCCGTAGATGCACTCTTTGGCGATTTCCCGCCGGATGTGCTGTTCGTCGAACGCCACCCCGAACTCCTCTTCAGCCTCGCGGACCTCGGCCATCACTTGCTCGGACAGGTAGCCAGTAGCCTTTGTCAGGAAGTGACCGCTCCCCATCGCAGGGTCGAGAATCCGAAGGTCGGTCACACGCCGAAAGAACGGCCCGATGTACTCCTGTGTGCCCGGCTCGAACCCTTGGTCTATCAGGTCTTCACGTATCTCCTCGACCAGCGGGCCGACCGTCTCCTCGACGATGTAGGTCACCACGTAGTCGGGCGTGTAGTAGGCACCCGTGGCCTTGCGTTCGCCCTCATCGTTGACGACGTACAGCCCGCCCTCGGGGACGGTCTCGACGGCGTCGGCAACGCTGACTTCGGTGGCGGGCTTCCAGACCTGGCCACCGTCCTCCGCGACCGCCGCGTACTGCTCGGGCGCGATGCGGAACTGGTGTTCGAGTAGGCCCTCGTAGACGCTCCCAAGGTGGCGGGTGTCGAGGTCGGCGTAATCGGCGAGGACGTACCGACCCTCGTCGTTCTGCGTGGTCGACAGTCGGTAGATGACCTCGGCGAGGTACTGGTTGCTCACCTCGTGGTCGGTCAGGAAGTCGTGTTCCTCGTGGTCGAACAGGCCACCGTTGTACGGGGGGATGCCGAGGTCTTCCTCGCCCTGGTCGATGAGCCGGAACAGGTCCTCCAGCCGACTCCACATCGTCGTCGAGTAGTCGCTGAACTCGTCTTCGAAGCCCTCGTCGACCTCGCCGATGGTGTCGTGGATGTCCAGCCGGAGTTCGTCGAGGCTGAAGTTCTGGTCGTACTCGTCCTGCGCCGACTGACCTTCCGGGTGGATGAGTCCGCGTGCCTCAGCGTAGAGGACGAACATCAGCCGATAGAGGAAGACGAGCGATTGCTCTTTCAGTTCGTCCAAGGCCTCCTCGTCGTCGGGGTCGATGTCGAGGTCGTCGTTGGTCTCGACGAAGCCGCGCCCGAGCACGCGCAGTGCGGTGAAGACGTTATCTTGCAGGTTCTCCCCGAGTTCCTGTGACGCCGTCTCGCTCTCGGACCACACTTCGTCGAGGAACGTCGTGCCGCCGGACTCGTGGAAGGCGTCGGGCCGGAAGAAGACGTAGAAGTATTTGAACGCCCCCAGGTCGCCCCGTTCGAGTAGTTCGGGGAGGTCGACCTCGTAGTAGGTCTGCGTCTCGTAGTCGTTCGTACCGTAGAGCCGCCACTTCCGTCCGTTTGTGAGTACGCCCCACTGGATGTTCGGCGGCGTGTTCTCCAGGTAGTGCTTGGTCTGGTGCGAGGCGTTGCGGTAGGGACGTTGCTCGCTGAACTGGATGTTGAACGCGGCGTCCCACTGCTTGGCCTCGACGATGCCGACGCCCCGCTCGAACAGGTCGGTCGTATCTTCGGTTCCGAGGTAGACCTCGGCGGCGTCCCGGCGAGCGGTCGGCGTCTCGAAGAGGAGTTCGTCGACGAAGCCGCCGCCGTTGGGGAGCGTCACTTCCTCTTGCGTTCCAAACCCGAGTACGTCCAGTACCTCGTCTATCCAGTTATCTATGAGCGCGTCCTCGCCGTACCCCTCGACCAGCGAGCCCTCCAACTCATAGAGCGTCCGGAGGTCATCCATCGCTTCGCGGGCGTCATCGTCACAGTCCCACTCGTCGCGTTCTTGTACGCGCTCGTCCAGGTAGTGACCAGAGAAGAGATTCGCGTTGACGTAGGGTCGGTCGGAGAGCGTAGCCTGACTCATTCGAAGTATCTTATATGCCGCTGGGGAAGTTACAAATAGATGATGGACACACCCGTCTCCGTCCTCTCCAGTTTGTATTTTTAACCACTCAACAATTCCCACTAATTTCAGTCAAATCTGTCGAAGGACTCACCCCGAGGCTTTCCTTGAGCTCTTCCCGCCTCTGCGCCGCCGTCTCGAAGTGGCGTTCTTGTCGCTCAGCCATCCTGTTTGCAGCATCAGCATCATCGTTTACTTGCAACTCATAAACACCGGAATACGTAGCGGCTGTACCCTGAAATGCCGCATGAAAGTACCCTTCAAGCAGTTGTTCCCGTGTATCGTTTCTAATAGGGGCCTCATGTGCCGATTCATTCAGGGTCTCATATTGATTGAACGACTTCTCTAAGTGCATGAGTGCCCTCGACCCGTCTCCCTCTTCCAGAGCATTAGTACCCTGATTCAGTTGCTCACTTGCTTCAGAAATCTCGCTCCGGTGATTTACAATCCAACATCGTGCGGAAGTGCCAGGTGAGGATGTCTCAATCCCCTCAGAGGCATCATTATTTTCACTGACCTCAGTCGGCGGGACAGTCACCAACATCGTAACAAATCCAAGTATAAGGATACCACTCACTATCCAACGGGAAAACTTGGAGTCGATTAGATTTCCGAATCTGTTCCGTACCGGGGGTAGTAGAAACAGACCTAATAGTAGCAAGGAGAATCCGAATGGGATTGAATCCTGAAATCCGCCCAGACTCAACAGAAGAAGGAACAAACCTAACGCCCAAGATACAATCTTACCTATGGTTTTCAGGATAGCTGGCCCCCCTGACTCGTCATTAGACACTCCTCCATCCTCCGACATTATGGGGTAACCCCGATTTTCGCTCCAACTGTTCGTCCAACTCGCTGTTCAGAGTTCGCTTCTGTGTCCAGTTTGGATTCGGGGACTCGTTTCAAGTCCTTTTGCTCCACGAGACACACTTCCATACGGCGTCCATCCGACGGATACAATATCAAACTACTGAACAAGTCTAACTATTAGACCGGTCTATCACTTTGCTTATATCGACTATTTCGACCCCTCGGGTATTCTCGTGTGATGGGACTGGTTGATGAGCGCAAGGTACAGGTCCTCGTCTACATCCGCGAAAATGAGCCGGTCACTGGTTACGCAATTGCCAGCGACAAAGAGAACGACATCAACTACACTCAGAGCTACATCTATGACGTGCTGGGTGAATTAGAAAGCGAGGGCATGATTGAGGTAGCTGACCGGGAATCTGAAGGTCGCCAACGAACCTTTTACCGATTAACTGAGAACGGCAATCTGCTTCTCGAAGCACTCGACAGAGAGTGAGAAAGATTAGCAGTCGATGATTTCAGACCACTCGCACCCGCACGTCTCGCAGGTGTAGCACTCCTTCGTGACTGACCCCTCGGGCTTCTCGAACATCCACACGTCGCTATCGTCGTCGCATCGCGGGCACGTCTCCTCGACTTTCCGGGCTGTCGGCATGGATGTTACTCCTCTGGTGCCGGACGGAGGTCTCGCCACCGAAAGCCGTGGGTGGTTCCATCCTCGAACTCGACGGTGAACAGGTGCGAATCACGCTGGTCGCCCGTCTCACGACCTACGTCGTCTTCCAGCACATCTACGACTTCCCCGTACCGCCCGTGGAACCGCTCGTAGTCCGGGTCCGACTGGTCGGGGATGTCGACCCGAACACTGTCGCCTGTTTCAACCCGTCTCATTATTTACTTCCTGATTCGGAAGACTCCTGTCTCTGACGGTTACCGACACCAGCCGATGTGCGAAGAACACCCCGAGTAGTATCGCTTCGTCTGCGCCCTCAGTACCGGGGTCGACCTCTTTGGGACAGCAGTCGAGGCACCACATCCTACGGGGGGTCCATCCCCCCTCGTCGTACCACGTCACATACATTCCGGCTTTATCGCCGTGCTGTATCCGGCGGTTGCATCGGTCGCAGATGTGGCCCGTACCGACTCCGTTCATCGCCGCCGCAGGGTCGGGACGGGTCATCCGTCGTCACCCTCCAGAATCTGCTCGAAGTTCTTCTCCGTCACGTCGATGGCTCGCTCGACGTACTCCTCCTGACCAGAAAGTCGACCGAGGTAGCGAGCAACGCCGTACCAGCGGCGCACCCACCAGCGCATCAGTCGGAGGTATCGCTCAAGCATCGCTGACCACCTCCCGACGCCACGCATCGAGATTCCGCTTCCGGAGTATCCACCTCTCCTCGGGAAGCTCCGATACCACCTCACGCTTGAATCGCTGGTAATGGCGCTCGGCGAACTCGTCCTCAAAGGCGTGGGCCAGAAGCGCGATGGCGAGTTGGGCGGGACCGCTCCCACCGTAGCTCCACTCGAATCCAGCCGGGCTCGCCGACAGAAGGTCGTACCGCAGGTCCAACGGCTCGCCGTCGACGGTGACCGTACACTCTTGACCGACCGGCGCAGTCGGGTCGCGCCGACCGTGGTAGACGTGTTCCGTCGTGGCCCTCGACTGTTCCCCTTCGTTCGAGGGTCGTAGACGGGCGTTTCCGCCGGTCGAACCCTGGGGTTGGCGCGACATTAGGCCACCTCCTCCAGCCGGTCCAGCGCATCACGGAGTTCCTCGGCGGTCTCCGCGAGTTCTTTGGCCTGCTGTTCGAGGTCGGCGGCGTTCGCGTCGAGGTCGTCAGCCGTCTCCGCGATTCGGGTTTCGAGCGCATCGGTGTCGACTTGGCCCACCTCGATGCGAACCCGTCGGATGTGCTTGCACTCCTCGACGCCGTCTCGGTACTCGAAGTCCGGGCACGTACACGCGGGCTCACGGAGGTCGACGGTGTACTCGGAGCCGCTCTGGGTCGTGACAGAGAACAGGGACCGCGCTTCCTCGATGACTGTCATATGCTCGGTGGCGGCCCGGAGGGTGCGTGGCTCGATGTCGGGTTGGACCGACGACATCAGGCCTCACCTCCTCGCTGTCGCACGTCTCGAACGTAGACCCGACCGCGTGCCTTCTCGGCGTGCTCGGTACAGCAGGGGTCTTCGGCGTATCCACGACCTGGCGCGTTGACGACGACTGTGTGAGTCGCCTCGCGGTTGCACCCGAGTTCCCGACACGTCGCCATCAGTCGTCACCTCCCCGAACGGGACGCCAGTAGGGCTCGTTCGAATCGAACTTGATGACGCGCTCCAGGTGAGCATCCTCGTCGGTGAGGTCGATGGCCTGCTTCACCGCCGAGAGCGTCAGGGTACCCGTCCGGAACGTGTAGCCCCGTTCGAGCACGTCGGGGTCGGTCGCCATCCGCACATCGACGACCGGCCCGAAGCTCCGCTTGTTCACGCATCCGGCACGGGAACTCCACGGCCCTTTGAGCGTGACCTGCTCGCCGTCGACGGTAGTAATCTCGAACGACCGACCGCTGTAGCCACCATCGTTGCCGTCACCAGACCAGGAGAAATACTCCACGTATCCGTTGTCGATGGCGACCCAGAGAACATCCTCGTGCTCGAACCGGAGGCCGGACCGGTCGGGTATCTCGTCGACGAGCACCTCCAGCCGAGGGTCGTTGCCGACATCTTCGCGCCAGTCGACCTGAGCATCCAACAACTTCATCGCGCATCACACTCCTCGGGGAGGTCTCCTTCGCTCAGTACCTCGGCCCCACACTGGATACAGCGCAGGTACCGCGCCAGGTACTCGGTCTGGCCCTCTCGTCGGCGGTGGGGGTCAGGATGCGGCCCTGGACACCACTGCGTCTTGTCGATGACGAGGTGGTTACCGACGGTTTCGGCGTCGGGGTGTCTGTTCGACAGTGATTCCTCTATCGAGTTCGTTGATTCCATTGGCTTCTCGCCTCCATCGGGAAGCCCACGGACCGGTGTCCCAAGCACCGGTTTCTGCTCCGGACCGAATCCGGTAGCAGTAGCTCTGTGGGTTCCCGTGTTTAGTGGTAGGGTGGGAAGAAGTATAAAATATCTTTAATCAGAAATTACTGCTCTATCCTGTGATTAGCTGTTTACCTATCGGTATTGATAGCAGGTGCGCTCCGGTCTAATCGCTACTGGAACTCAGCCACCCTACCCAGAGGCTTTTGCAGTTCTCGACGGACAGGGCCACCCCCTCCCTCCCCCTACCGCTTGATTTAGAATTACTGTGGGTGGGGACACACTGACACCCCAAATGGGGTTATACCAGGGGGGAGGGGGGTCCCCTCTGTCCGACGAAAATCGCAAAAGCTCCTATTCCTCGAACGGCCAAGGGACGCGGTCGCCGTCTTGGAAGACTCCTTGGAGCTTTTTATCGGCAAGCGTGACGACAGCGTTCCTCCCGCTGTCACCTTCCTCTTCGTGGTAATTGGCGATGCCGATGCGGCCAGCCTCTTTCATCCGGTCAAGTGCCGTACTGCGGGCATAGCCTGTGTGACTCTCAACGTCGTCCGCTCTGTAGCCACCTGAATGGTCCGGGTTACACAGCATCTTGACGATGGGTTTGCGCCACTGCGGAATCGATGCGAACGTTACTCGTGCCGCCATCGCCATGTCGGCCTGAGTGAGTTCGTCGCGTTCGTACGCCAGCGCCCGCATCTGGAGCATCCGTTTCAGCATCCAGAAGGCACGGCTCTCTTGTTCGGACATGTCGACGCCACTCTGTCCGTGGTCGCCACCGAAGTCTACTGCGCGACCTCGGGAAATAATGCGGGCCAGACATGCGACCGTCATATCCTCCTCGTCGGTGAGTGACGGACGCTCGTCTTCAGCGATTTCGCCGTCGTACTGGTGATAGAATCCTCGCCACCACTGCGTAATCATCTCCTGCAGTTCCTGCTTCCGCTCAGCATAGTTCCCGTCGTTCAGTTGTTCGACGAGCGTTCCGAGGTCGTCCTCTTTGGGGAGCGGATGGAACAGGAATCGTGACCCGGCGTGTCCCATCTCTATCCACGCTCGCTTGGTCGGGTAGACGGTTGCACCGATGAGGCCGAAGCGATACTCTCCGGCATAGTCGGCCTCGTAGCGCGTCGTGCCATGTGCACCGGTGGTCTTGCTGTCACCGTTCCCGTCAGCGACGGCGGCCAGTACGCGCATGTACTCCTCGACGTTGTCGCCAGTGAACCACGTACTAATTTCGGTGGCCAGCATGACCCGCTGTTTGATACGCGGCAACAGGTCATACTCACCCTTCTCGGCGTCGGCGTTATGGCTAATCCAGGCGTTCGGTGTCACCTTCCCATAACTGTTGACGAAGTTGATTCCTCCGAACGTTTCCGCGATAGTTGACTTCCCGGATGAAGGCGCACCGACACCTATTACGATAGGACAGTCCGTGACCTTGCTGAAGAGCATGCGACCTGGAACGGTCATAAATGCGTCTGCGAGGTGCCGTGACCGTTCGTCGAACATCTCTTCAGCGGCTTCTGCTACAGTCTCCCAATTTGGCGGGTTGCTCTCTGGCTCGGGTGGCGCGTCCGGTGTCGTTTCCTCGAACGTGGTGTCGCTTTCTTCCTCCTGTTTGAGCTCGTCCGCTCTCGACGCAACGAGTTTCTGGTAGGCGTTGTAGTCAATGGTCTCGTACTCCGACATCTCTGGTGCAAACTGCGACCAGAGTTTCGTCCCGTTCACCTTCGACATGGCGAGGGCTGTTATGACCTCGTCGTCGTGAGCACGCTCGGGGTCGTCGTCGAGCAGCGAAGTGATACTCTCATAGTCGTGCTCGATGGCGATGGCGTCGTCTGGTGCCGGTTCCTCTGACTCGGTTTCGGCCGGTGGTGTGTCGGACATTTTTTGAACGCCGAACTGAGGCGTCGGCTGGCCGAGGGCACCAGTTCGACCGAAAAGACTAGATGGCTCCGTGACGTACGCTAACACGGAAGCCCAGTCTCGTGGTCGAACCGGCTTCCTCCGGGACCGCTTCGTTCGTTCAGTTCGGCGCTGTCCGCGACGGACACACCCCGTCCGGACGGCACTCAGTTCGTATCGTTCAGTCGTCGGTGGCGCTGTTACTTTCATCCAGTTTTTCCAACAGATAGCCAATGGTCTCGTTGTAGTTTTCGTGACCCAGGCTATCACGGAGGTCCTTCACCTCGTCGCGCCGAGACTCGGTGACGGGACCGATGGTGGTGATGTTCATTTTCCAGGACTCACCTGACATCCTATGCTACGGGATGATGTATATATACAAGTTTTCGTTTTTCTGATACTTGTCTGGTGATGTCACATGTGGGAGCGCGTTCAGATACGGTCACTTACAGGATAGGTCGGTGAGCCATACTGACTGGGGAGAGCTTTCCAGACCGTTGGTCCTTTCAGTCCGGTGGCATCGGGTTTCGATGTCAAATCCCACTCTTTCTACGCATGCGTCGGCGATGATTTCGCCAGACGCTACCCTATCCGGGCTGTCAGGCCTGTGACAACGGGTCCCAACATATCTGGCTCCTGTGTAATCGTCCCTACAGACTGGTCCCGGTTGTGAGAGAGCGACTGGAGGGGCTTCCGACGCGACGGTCGATATGGGTGGGGCGGTTATCGGTGGTGGGCACATCGAACATGGTGTGTCGAAACACTAAAGCTAAACAGGTCGTTGACTGTCCTAGTTACCTGTCTTGTCTACCCGGTGGCCTGACCGCCAGCACTCGGTTCTGACGTTGAGTCGTCAGCATCGACATCGAGTCGTCTGGATATGAGGTATAATACAACTCCGATAGGAAAACCAACGAGGAACGCTACGATGACTAAAATGATACCTCCAATAGCTGCACCAGCCTGTCCAGCCGCCGTCATAGATTCCTGACTCGCAAACGCAAACGTATAAATCAACAGCGCAAGGGGTGTGAGGAACGCCTCAATCGCCAGCCAGAAACAGGCACCACCTACCATCGCTTTTACTGTTGAGCGCTGGTACAACAGATATCCGAAGATTGGGATTCCCAATACCAATACAATTCCTATGGCCTGATAGGCTGCTACGCTGACCCCAACATAAGCTCCAAGTGCAGGAATAAATCCTACTGCTACCGCCTTGGCCGCGTGTCCCCAGTTAATACCCTCTTCCTCTTGTTCCTCGCCCGTGTCGGCTGATTCTCCGCCTGTGGATGAAGTTTGGCTTCCGGTCGTAGCTGCTTGGTCGTCTATATCTTTGCTCTCGCCATTAAGAGCGTGTCCACACTCTTGGCAAAAGCTGGCACTTTCACCCACATCCGCCCCGCATTCGGGACAGTATGGCATATATCCGATTTCATATAGAATCATCAAATAAGTATGGGCTGTCAGGCGGTCTTTGAAGTCAGAAACTGACGATATGTTAGCCTCCAGTGCTCTCCGCTATATTACTATCCGGCATTATTCGTGTACTCCGACAGATAGAGAGCTAAAAACCGCAAGAAGATGAGGTCGTGCTATCAATACCGGCCTGAGAAGGTTTCTCAAGCCAAATACCGTGTAAGAGGGGTTTCCCTTCGAGGGTTAGTCAGCCAAGTCGGCGTGTTCGGCCTCGGATTCCATCATCTGTTCGAGATAGATATGACCGTCCGGGCTTGACTGGACTACCTCAAAGCCTTCTTCTTCCAAGTCTCTCACCTTGTCAGCGAACGCTTCACAGCTTTCCGCTAATTCCTCCAATGTGCCGTGCGGTCGACAGGCGAGAGCAGTCTTCGTGTAGAGATGAATCCGCTCGCCGACTTTCTCCGGCTCATGGGCGATGGTATCGCAGCCGTGGCAATACCCGTGGTCTTCGTCCTCAACGTCTTCCATTCCTGGAAATTCGTTGATGCGTGACCCACAATTCGGACACCGGTAAATGGACTCTCGCATCACTCGTCAACTCCTAACCGGCGGTTCATTTCGGCTGGGTCATATTGCGGCATTTTGTCCATGATGCCATCCAACAAGTTGAGTCGAGCTTCCAGCATCTCCTGTGCCCCGTCTTTCGCCTTGCTTTCCCAATCCTCTGGTAGGCGAGAGTCAGTGAGAATACGCCCTACGTGTTCGACTCTGTCGAGTTCCATCCCACGCCGGAAGTCGGTAAACGGCGCGTCAACAAAGTCGAGAGAACGCGGATGAAGGTCCTTGGCCCTTTTCGGGAACTCGGCTGGAATGATGTCCCTGCGTCCGAGCGCAAGTGCACCCACAATACGTGGGAGCTCACCGGTCTGAATTATATTCCAGGTGGTGCGAAGATGCGCCTCCGATTCGTCGGGAATAGACACTCGTTTGAGTGCACTGTTGAGATTCCCACCCTCGTCAAGGAGTTGCATCAGTGTGATAATTTCACGCTGGTTTGCTCCAAACACCTCCATCGAGTCGGTGAACAGACTGTGGTAGGGTCGGAGTCGAGCCTTCCAATCTCCCTCGATTTCGAAGTGAGCCATCTCGTAAATCCAGTCCTTGTCCTCGGCGGGGGGCAAGACTACTTCCGGGCCTGGGAATGGGTTTGGGTCGTCCTCGGGATTCCTGAACGCTTCCACGAGCACTTTGAAGTCCCATACGGCGTAGACAAAGTGTTCCAGAAACATTCGAACGTCGTCGAACGTTTCGAACTGCGTGAACACCGGGTGTTGCTCAACCTTCTTAATCGTGGGCTTCAATTCGCGTCGCAGTCTGTGTTCCGAGGTGAGTTTTGACTTGTTTACTGGGGGTGTACCGTTATGCGTCTGGACGGAACTATTTGGTTCGTATGCGCGCTGTTCTCCGCGCTTTGGATTGTCGTTCTTCATGTTCGTGTCTATTTACCAACCTTGGCTCCCGGTCTGAGTGCCAAGGTGCGACGGAGAACAGCCCTTCTGGAGAGGTGGGTAACGTTGATGCCTCTCCATGGGCAATGAGGAACTGGGACGAAAAATCCCAACCCGTACGAAGTTCCCCGTCTCGGGCTTACCGGCCTGTGGCGGAATGTTCGTGCTGCTACAACAGCACGGACGCTTCCACTTTCGTGTTACCCGTTCGAACATGTAGTGTATTTTACATCTTGATTGGGTCAGCAGTAGCTACTGAGTGCAACTACTGCGTAGAACTACATGGTACGACGGGGAATAAAAAACCTTCGACGCTTATTTTGGCTAACCTGCAACAACAGGTTCGGTTGTGAAAGAGGGCAAGAGGGCGAGGTCACCGTCCGGTCGGCCTTATGGGGGGCGTCGACAGGGGGTGTCGAACGGCGGCGAGTAACCGGCACGGGCGCTCAGCCCCGGTACTGGCTCAGCGGGTGTCCGTGCTCGGCCATCGTCTGCTTCTTGCCGTTGCGCTGAACCTCGTCAATGAGGTCTGTGGCGACGTGCTCAGTTGCGTCGATGTATCGGCGGAATCGCCGGGCGAAGCCATCACCGTGGGGGGCTTCCTGCACACCCTCAGTATTCTCCTCGTGAGCGTACTCGTGACACAGATGCCGCCAGATGTTCAGGATACGACCTACGGTGTAGTCGCCGTGCCAGGCGGTCTCGGTGACGACGATTTCTGAACCCCCGTCCGTCCAGCCCTTCCGCGATTCGTCCTGACCGAACCGTACGTCCCGTCGGTCTTGCTCGATTTCGGCGGCTATCTGGTCGTTGAGCGTTTCGACGACGGCCATCGTCGCGTTCCAGTCGGTCGGGTCGTCGAGTGTCTCGTAGCCCCCGCTCACCCCGTGGGCCGACGCCCACTGGTCGATGGCCCGCTCGTCGGGCGTGTCGTCAACGACGTTCTCGCTGAGGGCCTCTTGCAGTTCGCGGTTGGGGTCGTCGCCACCATCGCCGGGTTCGCGGAGCACCATGAATCCGCGTTCGAGCATCTTGTCGGCCCGGCGGTGGCCCTGCGGGGCGAACGCCAGCGAGTCGTGGTCAGCGATGTCCTCCAGTGAGACGGTCTCGCCGTTGGCGGTCTCGAACACTTCTCGGTCGCCCATGTCGTCGTGACCCTCCCGTACTAGCCGGGCGATAGCGGTCCGGCCTGATTCGCTGAGCCTGCTGTCAGACGTGTTCTGTAGTACCTGCTTCGTCAGGTCCGCTACTTTGGGCTCGACCTCCGCCCAAACGGGACAGTCCGATTTCACCTCGTCTCTGCTCATATTGAGACTGAGATTCGCCTTGGTGACGACGTAGCCCTTCACACCGTCACGGTACTGATTCTCGACGTGGATGCCGTTGCTGTAGACCGAGACGTTCCCGTACGACGAGTGCTTGAGCGCGATGTAGACCTGCTCGTCCTCGTAGGTTTGGTAGTTGCCGTACCGCTCGCCTGGTGGTTGCGAGATGTCCTCGCCGTTCAGGTAGACGCGCACCCCGGTCGCGGCGGCGATGAACTTGAATCGAGAACGTAGCTCGTCGGTCACGTCGTCCCAGTCTCCGAGGTCCTCGCTGTCGGGCACCTGGTCGTCGTAGTGGTCGAGTTCGACCCAGAACCCGTCGAAGCCGTCGAAGCGCGGCTCGCCGTCGAACTCGGAGCGTGGGTTCATGCCGTCTGTCTGTTGAGCGACCTCGTCCGGCCCCCACAGGCGGTAGTCGAGAGGCGAGTCACTCCACGCGGTGCGTTCGCTGGCGTCGAACTCAGTGATGTACGCGCGCGTGTAGACTGTCACCTGCGCCTTCGCCATCATCTGCGCGAAGCCAATCCCGAACTGGCCGATGCTGGCGTCAGCGTCGTCTTTCGTCGATTCGAACAACTCGGTGAGGAACGTCTCGACTTCGTCGTTGCTGAGGCCCATGCCTTCGCCGTCGTCCCAGATGATGGTGCGCTGTTGGCTGGGCTGGACCGCGACCTGGACGTGCGAGCTACCGGGGGCGTCGACGCCGTTCTGGACGCCTTCGCGGATACCATCCTCAAGCGACCCAGCTTGGTCGAATATGAGGCGCTCGGCGGCCTTCACGAGATTCACGTCCATCTGTTTGACTGCGTGCTGTTCGCCGTAGCTATCGCTGGTCGTCGAGTCAGTTGCCATAGATACCAGTGGGTCTGTTGGTGACCCTATGGGAATTAGAACGTTTCAGATATTAAATGAGTCTGAAGCGGATGTTTCTGCGGGGGTGAGCCATTCGGCGTACGTACATACACACGCGTCTTGGCGGTACGTCGTCTGAAGGGTGGGTGGCGGCCTACATCGGGCGTCGTGGACGCCGTCGTCGCTGACTACCTCGCATCTTGAGCGCGGCAACGACCAGGAACAGCACGACGCCGGTCATGAAGATGATAGCCCCAAGTAGCTCTGCACCGAGCACCATCGAGGCTCCCGTCGACATAAGGTAGTAGAACACCACCCCCGGCCAGCCAGCGGCCGCATATGCGACGGCTGTCGAAACGAGCGTTGAGGCGACCGGCAACACGCCCAGGACAACGATAGCCGTAGACAGCATCGTCATCGGGTCGACGGCCAGCGCGTTACCTGCGATAGGCTGGAGTGCGTTGGCGAACTCTAAGAGAAAAAGTTGCATCGCGGGGACCAAGACGGCGCTGGCAACGGTCCCTTCCCACGCTCGTTCGGCTATGTCAGCGGTTACATCGGCGGGCCCACCGGCTGGTTTTCTTGGAGTGGACATGCTAACCTAACAGAGGCACTACAGGAACAAAAGAGCCGTGGAGCATACGAACGGACCATGAGGCGAGAATAGAGTATCAGCTTCGAACTCTCACCGGCTCTGCTATCAGTAACGGCTCTAAGAGCTATTCTAATACTGCAACGTTTGTTCGAAGCACTCACGCAAATACACTCGGGAGAAGGGGTATCCGAAGGGCGGTTCCGTTACTCGTCGAACTCGTTGAGGTTCGCGTCTTCGGCGAGGTCGCACCTCCACGGTTCGTCCTCGGGAGTCGGCTCGACGGCGTGCTCGATTTCTTCCTCGGTGAACGTGACCTCCGGCTCCCTATAGGCGTATTCTGGCGCATCGTAGCGGAGCACACGTCGCCACCACTTCTGTCCGAGTTCTGTTTCGTCGCTACACCGTGCCCCGTGAATCCGGAAGTGTGCCCAGCCGCGTCCCATCCCCGACCCTGGGTAGGTGTGCTTGTCCTTGGCGATGAAGCCGTACTTGCCGTCTCCTTCGAGTTCTTCGTCCGTGACCGGCGGCGCGTACAGAGGCTCGTGGTCGTCGTCCTGCTGTGCTCGCGCTCGGTCGACCATCGTGTTGCTGAAGTAACCGTTGGCGTGAGTGGTCTCGCGGCCCGACCGGGCACGGGCGCAGACCATCGCGGCGGCAATCGCGCAGAGTCGTCGTGCCCAGTCGTTATCGGCGTATCTGTTCTTGGCGAGGTCCTCGTATCGGAGGACGTGTTCAGTCGCCTCGTTGCCCGCCACCAAATCCTCGATGCAAGCGAGAACGGCGCGGTTCCAGTAATGGGTCTCATACTTGGGTCCGGAGCGGACGAGTTCCCACGCTGCGAACGCCGCAGTCTCATCGTCTGACCGGCGCACCGCCTTCTGAAACAGGCTCGACATCACGTCGCGCCGGAATCCGCCTTTCGTCTCATACCACGGCATCTCCTCGCCGAGGTCGTTCGTCTGTTCCTCCTCGTCTTCGTCGTCGTCCGGTTCTTCGAGTTCGCCGTCCTCCCCGAACCGGAACTGGTCGTGGTCGCCACTCATCGGTCTTCTGGGGCCTGAGAACCCGGGTATGTATAATACTTGTCAGGTATTAAGAACTTCTACCCAACCCAATGAGACCTCTTCAAATCGATGTGATTTGAACTACCCACCCACCACTGGCGAAGTTACACTTTTAACAGCGAGATGATTGCTAGCATGTATGCCAGACGATGATGATATCATCGAACGACAAGCTACTTGCTCAGAACCAGGATGCGACCGGACTACAGCCAGGGGCCGAAAGTACTGTACCAAGCATAAACCCTGACCAGCTTCGATGTCGGATGATGAAAAGCGGTACTTACAGGATGTCTGTGCTCACTCAGGTTGTGATGCCACAACTTCGAGAGGGCGCAAATACTGTCGGAGACACCGAATGAGCAGGAGCTCAGATGACCGATAGTGACGAAGATACAGAAGAGCTCCAAAGCGTCTGTTCAGCAGATGGATGCGACAGGTCTGTATTAAGAGGCCGAAAGTATTGTCTGCAACATCGGGATTGATGAACGCACTTCATCGGGCGGAATAGTTGAACAATGACCCTTAAATTATGATTGAGCCAGGTGAATTGGCGACCGTTCTGATTATCATTCCGTTTGTCGCACAACTTATCAAGTTATACACTAACCCCACTCTGCTTACTGAATCGCCGAGCGATGAGGATGCTATGGATATTGTGGATACGATGGCTGGGCAAGCCATTGCATTGTTTGCCCTAATCCTCGTTATTATTGAGTTCGTAATAGAGGGTGGCGAGTTAACCCAATACGAGGCACTCAGTGCGACCGCTATGGTCGTTGCATCGATTTTTGTGATGTTAGCGTTTGCAACGAGAGTTATTGCGGGCCTGAGGATGATATTTTTCAATTTTCAATTAACTTCCGTACGATATGCCGGATTAGTGTTGTTCTTGGGAATGTATCTGATTCTTCTCTCACGCCCATTCACAAAACAAGTTACAGATATCTTCGCACTTTTCCTGGGTATCACATGGTTGGTATGGATAGTGCATGAAATTCATGCCATTCTATGTACCGAACGGAAGGAGTGGGGCGCGATAGATATGAATCGTCGAGAGTGGGTGAGAGAGATATTATCCAACCTTCGGAAAAAGTGGAAAGAAAGCTGTTGAGAGATATCTACTCTAACAGGGCCTGATACGCTCAGATTTGGTCGAGGAACTCCTGACGCCGCTTGTGTTTTTTATCGGGGGTCGCCATATCGTAGTGCTCATCCAACACTTCATCTCTCACGCCCATCGGGACCGGCAACTACGGTCGGTACTTACGCTCTGCTTCCGCGACATCGTCATCACGGAATTGCAGGTACTTCCTCGTGACTTCGATTTCTTCGTGGCCCAAGAGGTCTTGCAGGTACACAAGTGGCATACCGTTCTTCACACGGTGGACAGCGTAGCTATGCCGAAATGCGTGAGCAGTCACTCGATTCCGTTCTGTACCGGACGCATCCGTGTAGAGCACCTGTTGAATGTCAGCATAATCCTCTGAAGCGAGTTTATGGACGATTTCATTTACGCGGTTCACAGCCATCGATGGGGCTTCCTTCGTCACCAGGAGATAGCCGTCTCCATCAGAACTGGCCCCGAGATACTTCGAGCGCCCACCACGGTCCAGCCACTTCTGAAGTGTTCGACTGAATGAACGTGAATAGTAGACTGTGCGGCTTTTCGACGCCGAAAGGGCACCCTGCTTCGCCGTCTCAATATTAATTGACCGTTCTTCGCGGTCGATATCGGATATCTGTATCGACACCGCCTCGCTGGCACGACATCCTGTCTCCCATAGAAGCTCAATCAGGAGCTGATTGCGTAGTTTTGAACAAGCTTCTACCATCGCCTCGTACTCTTCAATCTCAAGATAGCGAACATCCGTGTATTCGTCAATCTTGGTTCCAGAGAAGTCTTTCAGGTCAACATCTTCAATCGGGTTTGCGTCGACAATACCTCGCCCTTCTAAGTACTGGTAGACGCTGGAGAGGTCATAGACCTTCGTTCGGATACTGCGTGGTGCATACTCGTCCAAGAGGAATCCGTCAATCCAGTCATTAATATGTTCCTTGGAGATATCATCGAAGGATACCTCCTCGCGTTCGCAGAAGTCGGCGAACTGGCGAATGGCAACCCTTCGGTTCCGGAGAGTGGAGGATGACTTCCGAGCTTTCACACGTTTTAGATGCTTGCGAATGATGTCAGCACCAACGACATCGTCAATCGTGTCCTCGTTAATTCGACCCAGAATGTCCTCTTCTTCAGCTGTTGCCACCGCTATTCACCTCCCTCTGCGTCACTCGTCGATTCAAACAGTTCAGGCGCGTAGAGTTCCAGATTTCCCAGTATCGTTTCGACCTCGTCTCTCACCAGTGCCTCCATCGTGTCTTCCCGAACGTTCTCCGTTCGTAGGGCCTTAATCTCCGTTTCGAGAGACCCTATATCGCGTTCGAGCGTGTCCAGTGAGCTCAGTACTTCGTCGACAACCTCATCGTTAAGTTGGCCGCCCCCGGAGTTATCGGTAGCAATGAACTCCTCGACGGAGGTCCGAACTAAGTCGGATATGGAGTCTACTCGGGGGTCGTCGTCGGCAAATTCTCCCCACCGTTGTTTCTGCTCGTCGGACACGACGACGGGTATCCGTGGCATGAGTCAACTAAGGAACCGAGGACACTTCAATACACAGGATATACACAAAGTATGGTAGACTGGACGGAGAAGTACCGGCCGTCGACGCTGTCGGCCGTCCGGGGGAACGACAAGGCCCGTGACGCGCTGGCCGAGTGGGCGGAGGCGTGGGACGACCACCGGGAGGCGGTCGTCGTCCACGGGAGTCCGGGCGTGGGCAAGACGTCCGCCGCGCACGCGCTGGCGTCGGACATGGGCTGGGAGACGGTCGAACTCAATGCCTCGGACCAGCGGACCGCCGACGTGATCGAACGGTTCGCGGGACGGGCGTCCAAGAACACGACCCTCGTCGGCGCGACGGGCGGCGACGGCGGCGGCCGTCAGCTCGTGATCCTCGACGAGGCGGATAACATCCACGGCAACTACGACCGCGGGGGCGCCAGTGCCCTCACCCGCGTCGTGAAGGACGCCGACCAGCCCATCGTCCTGATCGCCAACGACTACTACGACATGAGTCGGGGGCTCCGCAACGCCTGCCGGGAGATCGAGTTCCGCGACGTGTCCGCCCGGTCCATCGTCCCCGTCCTCCGCGATATCTGCCGACGGGAGGGAATCGAGTTCGAGGCCGACGCCCTCGACCGGATCGCGGAGGTCAACGACGGCGACCTCCGATCGGCGGTCAACGACCTCCAGGCCGCCGCCGAGGACGGCCGGCGGTTGACCGTCGACGACGTGGCGACGGGTGACCGCGACCGGGGGTTGGACGTCTTCCCCTTCCTCGATGCGGTGTTGAAAGAGGAGTCCGCCGAGGAGGCGATCCAGTCCGCGTACCGCGTCGACGAGACGCCAGACGATCTGACGAAGTGGGTCACCGAGAACGCCCCGAAGGTGTACGAGGGGGCGGAACTCGCCCGGGCGTACGACGCTCTCGCGGACGCCGACCGCTGGTTGGGACGGGTACGCGCCAGCCAGGAGTACGGCTACTGGCGGTACGCGACCGACGCCCTCGCCGGCGGGGTAGCGGCCGCCCGCGACGGGTCGAAAGGCGGGTGGACGCGCTTCTCGCGCCCGCAGTTCTGGCCCTCCTCGGACTCGACGGCCGACGAGGTGGTCCGTACGGTCGCCGAACGCGGCGGCTTCAGCATGGCGACCGCCCGTCGCGAGGTGTTGCCCTTCCTCGCGGCGATGACCCACCACTGCAAACCCCGCGACCTGACGGTGGCGATGGCGGCGTACTACGACTTCGACGCCGAGGCGGTGTCGTTCGTGACCGGGAGCGGCGAGACGACGAACAAGGTCGCCGGCATCGTCGAGGACGCGAACGAACGTCGGGCGTCCGAGATGGAGGAACACTCCGGAGCCTTCGGCGGCACCCGAGACGAGGGGATCGACGACGGCGACGACGCGGCCGCGACGGCGGCGCCGGAGTCGACGGCCGACCCCGAGGGCGACGATGGGAACGGTGAACCCGACGGAGAAGCGGACGACGACGAGGGGCAGGCGGGCCTCTCGGATTTCATGTGACGACACTTTTTGTCACACCGTGGCGTGGGGTCGCGTATGCGAGCTGCCGTCCTCCGCGAGCACGGCGAACCGCTGGAGATCACCGACGTCGACCGACCCGAACCGGCGCCCCACGGCGCCGTCGTCGCCGTCGAGGCCTGTGGCGTCTGCCGGAGCGACTGGCACGCGTGGCAGGGCCACGGCGAGTGGGTCGGCGACCGCGTGACCGACGGCCAGATCCTCGGCCACGAACCCGCCGGTCGCGTCGTCGCCGTCGGTGATCACGTCGAGCGCGTGAGCGAGGGTGACCGCGTCGCCGTCCCGTTCAACCTCGGCGACGGCGCTTGCCCCCAGTGTCTCGGCGGCCACGGCAACGTCTGCGAGGACGGCCTCGCGCTCGGCTTCCAACAGGAGGCCCAGGGCGCCTTCGCCGAGGAGGTCCACGTACCCCACGCCGACTACAACGCGATGGCTCTCCCCGACGGCGTCTCGGCCCGCGATATGGCCGCCCTGGGCTGTCGGTTCATGACCGCCTTCCACGCGCTGACCGCACGCGGGGAGGTCGGCGGCGGCGACTGGGTCGCCGTCCACGGCTGTGGCGGGGTCGGCCTCTCGACGGTCCACATCGCCGACGCCCTTGGCGCGCGGGTCGTCGCCGTCGACATCCGGGACGCGGCCCTCGACCTGGCGACCGACCTCGGCGCCGACGCGGTCGTGAACGCCGACGGGCGCGACGGCCGCGCGGTCACCGGCGAGGTGCGCTCGGCGACCGACGGCGGCGCCCACGTCTCCGTCGACACCCTCGGGGTGGCCGAGACGTGCCGAAACTCGGTGTTCTCCCTGCGCCGGCGCGGGACCCACGTCCAGGTGGGCCTGACGACCGACGAGGAGCGCGGCGAGGTGTCGCTCCCCGTCGAGCGCATGGCGATGATGGAGGCGGATTTCAAGGGCGCTCGCGGGATGCCGCCGACGCGGTACGACGAACTCCTCCGCCTGCTCGAATCGGATGCCATCGAGCCCGGGCGGCTGGTTCGACGCGAGGTGTCACTCGACGAGGTCCCCGAGCGGCTGGCGGCGATGACCGACTACGAGACGACGGGCGTGGAGGTAGTCACGGAGTTCGCGTGACGGCGCCGGTCAGTCGCCCTGGGTGGAGGCGACCGCTCCGGTCGGGCCGTCGGGTCGGGCCCGCCGGGCCAGTAGCGCCGCGGCCAGCACGGTGCCCGCCGCGAGGGCGAAACAGGCGGCGTTGATCAGGCGGACGGTCGAGGTGTAGAAGACCAGGTCGCGACCGAGGAGCATACCCACGAAGAGGGAGAGGAGGGCCAGTCCGGTCGCGTATCGAAGGTGTGGAACGGTCGTCGCGGCGAGCCAGCGGATCGCGGCGAGCAGCGCCGCGACGGCGACGAGGCCGGCCCCGTAGAACAGCGCCTGTGCGGCCGGGGAGTAGGGAACGGGGGTGAAGACCCGGCTGGCGAAGACGCTCGCGACGACGGCCGCGAGGGCGACGCCCAGCGCCTTCCGGACGCGGGGGAGCGACGGACCGCGTTCGGTCCGCGCCGAGAGGGTCGTCCAGACGAGCAACGAGAAGATGGTGAGCGCGACGACGAGGTGGGCGCCCTGCGTCGGCGCCGAGTAACCCCCCGGCAGGAGGCCGTTGAGGGTGACGGTCACGGCCCCGATGCTGATCTGGAGGGGGAGAAGACAGACGGCGAGCGTCGCCGCGAGGCGCGTCCGCCGGCCCGGCCGGCGCCAGGCCCAGAGCGCGGTTCCGATGATGAACCACCCGGTCACCATCGCGACGAGGCGGTGGAACCACTCGATGAAGCTCGGAATCGTCTGCGGGAGCAGCCCGTTGTCACACAGCGGCCACTGGGCCGAACAGGCGAGTCCCGACCCGGTCGCGGCGGTGTAGATCCCGAGCATGACGAGCGAGAGGGTCATCCCGGTCGTGAACGCCGCGAACCGGGGGAAGCTGATCGCCTCCCGGATCCCTCGTATGGAGCGGCTCATGCGCGCGTCTCGGAACCACGCGCACTTAGACCTGTCCGACCTGCCCAGGGGTTGGGAACGCCGTCGCGGCCCGCCCGTCCCGTCGCCGCGAACCGGTCCGTCTCCCCTCGGATACTTTTTTACCCGCACCCTCTGTGGTCGCGGTTATGGGACTCGACGACGACGCCAGGGAGTATCATCGACAGGATCCTCCCGGAAAGATCGAGATTTCGACGACGAAGCCGACGAACACACAGCGGGATCTGAGCCTCGCGTACTCCCCCGGCGTGGCGGCGCCGTGCTCCGACATCGACGAGGACCCCGACCTCGCCTACGAGTACACGTCGAAGGGCAACCTCGTGGGCGTCATCTCGAACGGATCGGCCGTTCTCGGTCTGGGCAACATCGGCGCGCAGGCGTCGAAGCCGGTCATGGAGGGGAAAGGCGTCCTCTTCAAGCGCTTCGCGGACATCGACGTCTTCGACATCGAACTCGACTTCGACGACCCCGAGGACATCATCCGGTCGACGCGGGCGATGGAGCCGACCTTCGGCGGCATCAACCTCGAGGACATCAAAGCGCCCGACTGCTTCGAGATCGAGGAACGCCTCCGCGAGGAGATGTCGATCCCGGTCTTCCACGACGACCAGCACGGCACCGCCATCATCATCGGCGCGGGGCTGGTCAACGCCGCGGACATCGTCGACAAGGAGCTCGAATCCCTCGACGTGGCCATCTCCGGCGCGGGCGCCAGCGCCATCGCCACCGCCGAGTTCCTCGTCTCGCTCGGCGTCCCCCGCGAGAACGTGACGATGTGTGACTCCTCGGGCATCATCACGACCGAGCGCGCCGAGGCCGGCGAGGTCAACGACTACAAGGCGCGGTTCGCGAGCGACCGCCCGGCCGGCGACCTGGCCGACGCCATGGAGGGCGCCGACGTCTTCGTCGGCCTGTCGGTCGCCGGCATCGTCTCCCCGGAGATGGTGCAGTCGATGGCCGCCGATCCGGTCATCTTCGCGATGGCCAATCCGGAGCCGGAGATCGGATACCACGAGGCCAAGGAGGCCCGCGACGACACCGTCATCGTCGGCACCGGCCGCTCCGACTTCCCGAATCAGGTGAACAACGTCCTCGGCTTCCCCTTCATTTTCCGGGGCGCCCTCGACGTTCGTGCCCGCGAGATCAACGAGGAGATGAAGATCGCGGCCGCCCGCGCCCTCGCCGACCTCGCCCGCAAGGACGTCCCCGACTCGGTCCTGAAGGCCTACGGCGATCAGCCGCTCCAGTTCGGCCCCGAATATATCCTCCCCAAGCCGGTCGACCCGCGCGTGATGTTCGAGGTGGCACCGGCCGTGGCACAGGCGGCCATCGAGAGCGGCGCGGCCCGGAAGTCCATCGACCTCAGCACCTACCGCGAGGAGCTCGAAGCCCGCTTGGGCAAGTCCCGCGAGATGATGCGGGTCGTCCTCAACAAGGCCAAGACCGACCCCAAGCGGGTCGTCCTCGCCGAGGGGACCGACGAGAAGATGATCCGCGCCGCCTACCAGATCACCGAACAGGGCATCGCCCACCCGATCCTCCTCGGCGACCGCGAGGCCATCTGGACGGCGATGGACGACCTCGGACTGGACTTCGATCCCGAGATCGTCGACCCCGCCGTGGACGAACTCGACGCCTACGCGGACCGGCTGTACGAACTCCGCAAGCGCAAGGGGATCACCCGCCGCGAGGCGAACGAACTCGTCCGCGACGGCAACTACCTGGGGAGCGTGATGGTCGAGATGGGCGACGCCGACGCGATGCTGACCGGCCTGATGCACCACTACCCGTCGGCGCTACGGCCGCCGCTCCAGGTGATCGGGACGGCCGAGGACGCCGAGTACGCGGCCGGCGTCTACATGCTCACCTTCCGCAATCAGGTGGTCTTCGTCGCCGACGCCACGGTCAACCAGGATCCCGGGGCGGCCGAGTTGGCGGAGATCGGCCGCCACACCGGCGAGTTGGCCCGCCGGTTCAACGTCGAACCGCGCGCGGCGATGCTCTCGTATTCGAACTTCGGGAGCGTGGACAACGAGGGGACGCGCAAACCGCGGCGCGCCGCCCGGATGTTGCGCGAGGATCCCGCCGTCGACTTCCCGGTCGACGGCGAGATGCAGGCCGACACGGCGGTCGTCGAGGACATCCTCGAGGGCACCTACGACTTCGTGGAACTCGACGACCCAGCGAACGTGTTGATCTTCCCCAACCTGGAGGCGGGGAACATCGGCTACAAGCTCCTCCAGCGGCTCGGCGGCGCCGACGCCATCGGGCCGATGCTGGTCGGGATGGACGAACCGGTCCACGTCCTCCAGCGGGGCGACGAGGTCAAGGATATCGTCAACCTCGCGGGCGTCGCCGTCGTCGACGCACAGGAACGCGACGCGTAGTCACGCGTTCGCCGACGCGGAGGCGTGTCCGCGCTCATATATCGCAACTGTTCACCGGTGGTTCGCCGGACTGCCCTGGCGAACCGCCGGTACTGACTCACAACAAACGGTATCAGTCGCCCGCCCGCCGTTCGGCCCGCGACGGCGGCGGAATCTCGCTCCCGGCGTCGGCACGGCCGTCCTCCGGCGCACGCTCGCCGGACGCGGGAATCACACACCGGTCCGTTCGGCGGTTGACGTGTGCGTACTGATCGGGGGCGTTGGCGAGCGGATGTGCGGGGTTGACCCGGCTGTCGATGCGGGCCGCCCGTAGCTCCTCGAAGTGGGCGATCCGTGCGCGGACCCCTCGCCAGTGGTACTTCCCGTGTGTCGGCACCTCGACCGGATGGGCGGGTTCCCAGTCGGGGTGGCCGGCCGCGAGGGTCGCGTCGTTGACGTTCGCCGCTAGGTCGTCGTGGTCGACGAGGACGCCGACGCGGGACCCCGGCGGGGCACGGGCCGCGAGGACGTCGAGACCGAGGTGGAGCGCCCGATACTCGGCGACGTTGTTGTCGGGCGGCGTGTCCGGCAGCGCGATCCGTGCGACCCGCCGACCGTCGCGCGTCTCGATGACCGCCCCGAGTCCGCCACCGTCCGCGCGGTAGGAGCCGTCGGTGGCGACGTAGAAATGTCGGTGGTGTGTGCGCGGCGGATGCGCGATGTGGGGCGTGGGCGAGTCGTCGAACAGGTCCCGGAGCGTCGAACGGCCGTGAACGGCCATACGATGCGTTTGGAGTCGGGTTACTTAAACGTACGGCGGAATCCGGCCCGTGTTCCGCCGATCGAACACCCTGCCCGCTTCTCGGTGCCGCGTCACGCTCCCGCCACGCGCGGTCCGCCCGTCGTGTCCGACACTCATACGGATTATTGTACCTGTTCACCGGTGGTTCGTCGGGGCTGTCCCGGCGAACCACCGGTACTGACTTACAATAAACAGTGTCAGTCGTCCGAGATGGCCTCCGACCGCTCCCGTCCCGAGGTGTCGAGCGACCCCTCCACGGTCCGATGGGGGTACGGGATGGAAATCCCCGCCGCCTCGAATCGGTCCGTGACGTCCTTGACGAACCGCCCGCGGATCCCGAGGAAGTCGGAGTCGCCCGGATCCCGGATCCAGATCCGGCTCTGCAGGTCGAACGACGCTTCGTTTATCTCCATCAGCTTGACCGACGGCGCCGGCGTGTCGCTCCCCCGCCAGTTGCGTAACACCTACACGGCCGACGGGCGTCTCTGCAGCCATGACCCTGACTGCCCGGTCCCTGATGGAGACCGACGTGGAGACGGTCGCCCCCGACGACGAGGTGAGCGAGGTGCTCGGTCGACTGGCGGACGTCGAGTTCAACGGCTTTCCGGTCGTCGACAGCGAGGAGCGTGTCGTCGGCATCGTCACCCAACACGACCTCGTCCACCTCTTCGGGACCGAGGATCGGACGCTCTGGATCCCGATCGGTCTCCCGCCGTTCACCGAGACGCTCACCTACGCGGTCGACGTGTCGTGGGACGACCTCGACCTCGGCATCGACCTCGCGCGGAACGCCGGCCGGCCGATCAGCGAGGTGATGACGAGCGACGTGGTGACGGTCGTGCCCGACACCGACCTCGAGACGATCCTCGACCTGTTGGCCGACGACGAGCGGGACATCAACCGGCTCCCGGTCGTCGAGCGCGAGGAGCCACGCTCCTCGGAGAGTCGGCGGGAGGCCGACGACGGCGGCCGACTCGTCGGCATCGTCGCCCGACAGGACGTGTTGCGGGCGCTTCGCGACGAGCGCGTCGAATCGAAACGTTGAGTGCGGGCTCGCGCCGAGGGTAGGCCGTGTCCCGGTACCGAGATTTCGGCCTCTTTCTCGCGCTCGCGGCCGTCTGGGGCTCCGCGTTCATGGCGATCAAGGCGGGGCTCGCCTACTTCCCGCCCGTCCTCTTCGCGGCGCTCCGGTACGACGTCGCCGGCGTACTCATGCTCGGCTACGCCGTCTGGGCCGTCGACGACCCCTTTCCCCGCGGACGCGGCGAGTGGGCGCTGATCGCCGTCGGATCGACGCTCCTGATTGCGGGCTATCACGTCCTGCTCTTTCTCGGCGAGTCCGATCCCGCGGTGACCAGTGCCGCCGCCGCGGTCATCGTCAGCCTCAGCCCCGTGCTGACGACCGGGTTCGCTCGCGCCCTCCTCCCCGCCGAACGCCTGACCGTCGTCGGGAGCGTCGGCCTGCTCTGTGGGCTGCTCGGCGTGGCCGTCCTCGCTCGCCCGGACCCCGACGCGCTGGTGACCGGCGGCGTCGTCGCGAAGCTGCTCGTGTTCGGCGCCGCGACGGCCTTCGCCCTCGGGTCGGTGCTGACTCGGCGCATCGACGCCGAGTTGCCCATCGAGACGATGGAGGCGTGGTCGATGATCGGCGGTGCCCTCCTGATGCATCTCGTCGCCGTCGGCCTCGGGGAGTCGGTCGGGGACGTCAGCCTCTCGACGACGGCGGTCCTCTCGCTTGCCTATCTCGCGCTCGCGGCGAGCGCGCTCGGCTTTCTCATCTACTTCCACCTGCTGGATCGACTGGGGGCCGTCGAGATCAACCTCGTCTCCTACGTCGCGCCGGTGTTCGCCGCGCTCGCCGGCTGGCTCTTCCTCGACGAGGGGCTCTCTCCGGCGACGGCCGCCGGGTTCCTGTTGATCTTCCTGGGATTCCTCCTAGTCAAGCGCCGGGCGATCCGTGCGGAGCTCCCGCGGCTCGGCGCGTCGATCCGGGGGCTGGGCGACGACTAGATGTCCACGTCGCGGGTGGTGAAGGACCCCTCGTCCGCCTCGGCCTCGTACCCCTCGACCGCCGAGAGCACGATGTCGAGGACGGTGTCGGCCTCCCACCGCGCGGTGTTGATCGATAGGTCGTAGAAGGACTGATCCTCGACGTCGATGCCGTAGTAGCTCTCGTACCGCCCGGCCTCGCTCACCTCGCGAACGCGAAGCAGGGGGCCGATCGAATCCTCGTCGTCCAGCTCTTCGAGGCGGACGTCGTTGGACGCGCGCTCGTCGGGCCGCTCTATCTCGTAGCTCACCTCGTAGTCGCTGAGGCGTTCGATCCGCACTTCCTCGGGCGCGTCGAGCCAGATCCGCAGGTCGGCCCGGTTGCCCGCGAGCCACCCCGCGAGCCGCGATTCGAGGATGAACGCCTTGTTCGCCGCACCCCACTGTTCGGCGATCCGGCGCAACCGCTGGTCGAGCGCCCGGTCGATCCGGTCGTCCTCCTCGGCCTTGGCGATGAGCTGCTGGACCGACAGCCCACGATCAGCCGCGAGGTCACGGAAGATGTCGCCGCCGATGACGTACCCGCAGTCGAGGGCCTCCGCCAACCCCTCGGTGAGCGTCGTCGCACCACACCCCGGCGGGCCGGAGACGGTGATGAACAGGTTGCTGTCGACTTGCCGCTCTGTGGTGGCGCTCGCGTTCGACATGAACGTTCGTCAGCACCTACGCGTCACCGTCGTTAAGAGAACACCGGTTCCGACCGATCCGAACGCCCCGATCGCTCGGCGACTTGTATCCGATATCTAAAAATAGAATAAAAAAGTGAGATAGCTCTATAAAAGGTTAGATTCCGATTCGAGACGTCGTGAACGGTGTCGTGTTGCGCGCGGTCGGGAGTGAAAATCCCCGAAACGACGCCAACGCTCTGTGGGGTATATGGGGTCCGGGGCGCATCGAGGAAACGAGGTGTCCCCGATGTCGAACTCGTCCCCCACCGCCCCCATCGACCGCTTGCCCCGCCCACACGAACTCGTCGAAGCCTGGCCCCTGCAGCGGAGCCTCGAAGTCGTCGCCGCGCCGCTCAGGTTCCTGGCCTTCTGGATCGCCGTCGCCCTCCCCTTCCTCTATCTCCCCTTGCTCGTCGGCGGCCTTCAGGGCCAGCAGGCGACGGTGTTCGCCGGCCTACTGTCCGTGAACGTCGCCGCCCTCGTCCTCGGCCACGAACACGGTCGGTGATCCGCTCCCGACACGAAGCGTAATCAATTATGTACCTGGGAACGGAGAGGTGTCGTATGCTCGGCCTCTCGCAGCGAGGACTGATCGGGATCGTTCTGATGGTCGTCGGCACCGCGGCCTTCTTCCCGGCGGTGTTCCCCGGGACCACGTTCACCGTCGACCTGTTGGTGCTCGCCGCCGCGGCGCTTTTGACCATCGGCACGTACCTCGTCGGCACCGACGTCGATGGTCGCCCCGCCTGATCGGGAGCACCTCGTCGGGAAACGGTCACGGCAGCCCGTCGAACGACCCGGTCACCCGTTCGTCCGCTCTCGCCGCCCCCAGATCCGTTTCTCCGGGATCCGGACCCGCAGGTCGGACTCCAGTCGAATCCGACAGGAGAGCCGCGGATACCCCCACCGTGACGCCAACTCGTCGTGCCAGTCCGTCGGCGGCGCCGTTCCCTCCTCGATCCGGACGCCACAGGTGGCACACAGCCCCCGGCCGCCGCAGTTCGCGCGCTCGGTGAGGCGCGTGTACGGCGAGTGACCCGCGTCGAGGAGAGCCGTCCGGAGGGTCGTTCCCGCCGGCGCGACCAGGAGGTCCCCGTCCCCGTCCCCGTCCCTGTCCCCGTCCACCACCCGGACGTACACCACCGAACAGCTCATTCCGACCCCTCGAGATCGACCATCGGTCGCGGGTAGTCGACGCCGAGTTCCAGGCCGTGTTCGGCCCGTTCGGCCGGCGTGAGCCGCCACGGTTCGTGGGCGGCCGCCGGCGGGAGCGCGTCGAGCTCGGGGAGCCAGCGGGTGACGTACGCCGCCTCGGGGTCGTACCGCTTTGCCTGTCCCAGGACGTCGAACGAGCGGTTCCGCGAGTCGTTGCCGACGCCGGCGACGTACGCCCAGTTGCCGTAGTTCGACGCGGGGTCGTAGTCGACGAGTCGCGTCTCGAAGTACGCCGCGCCCTTCCGCCAGTCGATCCGGAGGTCGTTCGCGAGGAAGGAGGCGGCGTTCTGGCGCCCCCGGTTCGACATGTAGCCCGTCCGGTTCAGTTCCCGCATGGCCGCGTCGACGAAGGGAATTCCCGTCTCCCCGCGTTTCCACCGGTCGAGCGCCGCCTCGTCGTCCATCCAGTCGACGTCGCGCTCCCGGATGCCGCCCGGCGTGAAGAACGTCGCCCCGTGCTTGGCGAACTGGAACTGGAAGAAATCCCGCCAGCGCAGTTCGAAGCGGAGCCAGTACGTCGAGTCGTTCGCGACGCGGCGGTCCTCGTAGCGGTCGATCTCCGCGCTCACCCGGCGCGGCGAGAGACACCCCTCGTTCAGCCACGGCGAGAACTTCGAGGAGAAGTCCCGGCCCAGCAGGCCGTTCCGGGTCTCCTTGTACTCCCGGAGCGAGTCGGTCTCCCAGAGGTACTCCTCGACGCGCTCCAGGGCGGCGGTCTCCCCGCCCTCGAAGTCGAGGACCGCCCGGTCGTCGTGGGACGGGTTCTCGACTCCGAGATCCCCGGGCGTCGGCAGTGTTCCGGGGTCGACCGCCGGCCGAGTCGGGAGATCGGGCACCGGACGCGGGTCCCGAACCGTCGCCGCCGACTCCACGCGCTTCCGGAACGGGGTGTAGGTGTCGTCCACCTCGTCCACGGCCATCGGGAGGTCGTCGGGGTGATAGAGCGTGTGCCCCCAGCAGCGGACGAGCGGGACGTCCTCGAGCCCGTCCGCGACCCGCCGCTCGACCGTGCGCTCCTCGGGGGTCGGCCGCGTGTGGACGTGGACCGCGTCGGCGTCGACTCGGGCTGCCAGGGCCGGAACGACCGACGACGGCTCCCCGGTCCGCACGACGAGGTCGCTCCCCCGGTCACGGAGGCGTTCGCGCAGGTCGGCGAGGGCCTCACACCGGAAGGCGACGCGGTGCCCGCCAGTCTTCTCGAACGTGAAGGAGTCCGCGCCGCCGAAGGTCGCGGTCCCGTACCGGCGTGGATCGACGACGTACACCGGGAGCAGGCGGTCGGCCGACGCCGCAGCGGCCAGCGCCGGGTTGTCGTGGAGACGCAGGTCGCGCCGGAGCCACAGGAGGGCAGTCTTCGAGGCCATCGTTTCCCGTAACGGTCACAGTCCCATCAAAGCGCGGCCGGGCTACCGTTCCTCGGCGAACCGCGCGGCGAGCGTGAACGCTCCGAGGAGGATCACGAGCAGCTGGAACCCCGAGCGGACGACCGGGAAGATCCGCTCGACGTTCTCCGGTTCCGCCCCCGGCGACGGGTCGACGCCCGTCCAGTAGTGGGTGTTCTCGGTCGTCCGCTCGGGCTCGGCCGAGAGGTCGACGAACGTCTGGACCACCCCCCGCTGGTTCGACAGCAGGAGTTCGCCGTCGACGGTGAAAAAGCGGTCGTGGAGCGGGTAGAAGGCGTTGACGCCGTTGGTCATCAGGTCGGGCAGGATGCCGCCACAGAGCAAGGCTGCGAGGGCGACCCACGCGACGCGGACGCCTCGGGCTCCCAAGCGGCCACGGAGGTGGGATCGGGCACGCAGCCGGGTGTCGTAGGCGAGAACCGTGCCGCCGACGGCGGGCAGGACGAACGTGTGCAACAGCGCCCGGTGGCCCCCCTGCACGACTAGCCCGGCGAACGTGTCCAGGTCGGGCACCGCCGTGGCCACGAGGACGGCGGCGACGGCACGGCGGTCGAACTCGTCGCCGAGCAGCGCGGCGGCGATCAGGCCGCCGACGGCGAGGTGGACGACCGTCGAGGGCATGGGTAGGCCTTGGCCGTCACGGGCTTGATACTGTCGCCGCGTTTCACGGCCACCTGCCGCCGGACGGATCGCTCGCCTACTCGGGACGCGAGACGGTCACGGATCCGAGCGACGCGAACCGGGCCTCGACGGTGTCGCCGGGGTCGAGCGACACCAGCGGCGTGAGCGATCCCGTCGAGACGAGGTCGCCGGCCGCCAGCCGCTTCCCGCGGTCGGCGAGCGCCTCGACCAGCCACGCCACCACTCGCGCGGGGCCGTCGAGGACGTCGGCGCCGACGCCGGTCGCGACCCGCTCCCCGTTCCGGCGGACGGCCACGGCTTCGAGTTCGAGATCCAGGTCGGTCGGGGCGGCGGTCCGGCCGCCGTGGACCACCCGAGCCGCGAGGGCGTTGTCGGCGACCGCGCTCCCGGCCTCGACCGTCCAGTCGCGGATCCGCGAGTCGACGACTTCGACGACCGGCACGACCGCCGTCGTCGCGGCGAGGATGTCGACGGCATCGACGGGCGGTTCCAGCGGCTCCCCGAGCCGTAGCGCGAGCTCCGGCTCCACCTTCGGCTCGATCAGCCCGTCGTCCAGTCGCCCCTCGGTGCGAACCGTCCCGTCGAGGACGCGCCCGTACGCCGGTTCGTCGACGCCGAGTTCGTCCCGGATCGCCGCCGAGGTGAACCCCACCTTGTAGCCGACCGGTGGCCCCGCCGTGTCCTCGCGGCGGTCGAGCACCGCGCGCTGGACGGCGTAGCCGTCGGCGACCGTCAGCGGCTGCTCCGGCGGATCGATCGGCTCCCCCGTCCGGTTGGCCTCGTAGAGCCGGTCGGCGAGATCCGCGACGGCCGACGCGTCGATGGTTCGTGGCATCGACCGTCCCTGTGGACCGGATCGACAAAGCTTCGGGGGATCGTCCAACGTCCGGCCTTTCGGTACCCTTTTGCGCTCACCGCCCGGATTTCGGATATGATCTGGTCCCTCGGAGGGTGGGGTGACCGATGAGCGACGAGCCCCGTGACGACCTCGCCAGGCGGATCGCCGGCGAGATCACGCTCAGCTCCAACCCCGGTGCCACGCTCCGGAAGTGGCGCACGGACTTCGACGTCTCACAGACGGAGCTCGCCGAGCGACTGGGCGTCTCCTCGTCTGTCATCTCCGACTACGAGAGCGGCCGCCGGGAGAGCCCGGGCATCGGCGTCGTCAGTCGGATCGTCCGCGCGTTGCTCGACATCGACGAGTCACGCGGCGGCGGGCGCATCCGACAGTACGCCAGAGTCATCTCCGCGGGCTTCGAGAGCGACATCGTCCACGACCTCCGCGAGTATCCGACCTCGATCCCCTTGGAGCGGTTCTACGAGGTGATGGAGGCGACGGAGGTCATCGGCGGCGAGCACGACCACGTCAGCGGGCACACCGTAATCAACAGCATCGAGGCGATCACGCGCCTCCCGAGCGAGGAGTTCTACCGGCTGTACGGCCAGAGCACGAACCGCGCGCTCGTATTCACCGACGTGACCCGGGGAGAGTCGCCGCTCGTGGCCCTGCGTGTGGTGAACCCGACCCCCAACGCCGTCGTGCTCCACGGTCTGGAACCGGCGGATCTCTGGGAGCACGCGACTGAACTCGCCAAGATCGACGGGTTCGCCCTCGCGGTATCGAACCACGATCTGGATACGGCGCTCGCGGAACTCCGCGACCTCCCTTAGTCGACGTACTCGTAGGTTCGCTCGTTCATCCGGCCCCAGCCGGTGAAGACGAACTCCCCGCCCGGGACGGTGAACTCCTCCAACTCCCGTTCTTTCTCGTGGTTGTGGGCGTCGTGGACGCGCCCGTACTCCTCGAAGCTCAGGTCGTAGCGCCGGGAGAGTTGCTCGTCGATGTCGAGTGCCTCGACCTCCTCGCGCCACCCCTCGGCGACCGTCTCGGAGTGGATCTCCGCCTGCGCGCCGGAGCCGTAGGAGCCGAGGAGGAGCTTCTCGCCCGAGAGCGCCCGCCCCGTCTCGGCGGCGGTCTTGAGCGCGCTCGCACGGGCGACGTGGACCGACCCGGTGTACCAGTTACCCACCTGTCGCGAGAGCGTGAGCGTCGGGTCGATGGCCCGCGCGTACCAAGTGTCGTAGGTATCGGTTTCCTTCAGCGCGTCCATGTACTCGCGGATGGCTCCCTCGTAGGCGTCCCAGTCCTCGAAGTCGGTTTCGCGGGGCTGGCGTCCGATCTCGTCGGCGAGGCCGTCCTCGACTTCGGTGTCGCGGGTCATGTGCCGGAAGCCGAGCAGCGCGGCCTTCCGCACCATCCCCGGGAACGGCGTGTGGAAGGGGATGTACGCGTAGTCGTCGGGGTGGGTGCGCCCGGCGACGGACTCGAAGTCCTCTAGGGCCTCGCGCATCCGCGCCAGATACACCTGCACGGAGCGCTTGCCGTCGACGCTCGGGAACTGCTGGTTGGGCTTCAGGAAGTCCGTCTCGTCGGCGCTCCCGTAGCCCTGGTGGGTCGAGAGTTCGACCACGTTCGGGTCCTCGTCGACGAGCATCGCCACCGCGCCCGCCCCCTGCGTGGCCTCGCCGGGATCGCCCCGGGCGTAGAGCGCGGTGTCGGTGGCGATGACCAGCGCCGCGCGGCCCCGGTTGCGCCCCGCCTTGATCCAGTTGTACGCGTCGTCGATGCTCTGGGTGCCAGCCACGCAGGCGAACTTCCGTTCGCCCTTGTTCGCGTGGTGGAAGTCGCCGTCGTAGACGTCCTCCAGGCAGCCGGCGATGTACGTCGAGACGGGTTTGGAGTTGTCGAACGCGCTCTCGGTCGCCACGTCGATGCGGCCGATGTCGTCCGGTTCCAGCCCCTTCCGGTCCATCAAACGCTTGGCCGCGTTCGCGCCCATCGTGACGATGTCCTCGTAGGTGTCCGGGAACGAGGAGGCCCGCAGCCCCAGTCCCTTCGTGTACTTCTCCGGGTTGTCGTCCTTGGCCGGCGCGAACGTCTCGGCCAGGTCCAAGGCGAGTTTCCCCGTCCAGATTTCGATTGCGTCGATGCCGACGGCTGTCATACCCTCGGGTTGCGGGAGCCGCTATATGGGTTTGTCGATGCTGGATACGTCGGACGTCGAAATACGGGTTCGGCGAAAGCGAGGCCGAACGACCAAAGGGAGTGAGGCCTCGAAGCGGAGCGGCGAGGGACGAGCCGTGGAGCCGCTGGTGGCGTGAGGACCCCCTACAGCCCGCCCTGACCGCCGCGGAACCCGACGGACTTGTCGACGTCCGACGGCAGGAGGGTCCCGGCCGCGTGCTTGCGGGCGACGACGCCGACGAGTCCGGCACTCAGGGCGAGGCCGAAGGCGACCATCGCGGCCATCACGCGGGGCGCGGTCGCCCCGGCCATCAGGAGCCACGCGAGGAGAGCGAGGCCCGCGCAGGCGGCGAGGGCGCTCGTCGCGAGCAGTCCCGTTCCGGCGAGGGCGACGAGGCGTGTCGTCGGCGACATCCGTGCTGGTTTCCTCGTTGACGATGATATCTTTTGGGGCCGGGTATCACCTGTTTTGTCCCGGTGCCGAGCCGGAGTTCCCCGGAGCGCCGTCATCCTCGTCGTCCTCGTCGTCTTCGTCACCGTTATCGTCGCCCTCGTCGTCTTCGTCACCGTCATCGTCGCCCTCGTCGTCTTCGTCACCGTCATCGTCGCCCTCGTCGTCTTCGTCGTCATCGTCACCGTCATCGTCGTCACCGTCGCCGCTTCCGTCCCCCGGCGACGACCCGCTCCCTCCGCCCGGAACCGCACCCTCGCTGTCCCTGGCCCCGACGTTCCCGCCCCGGTCGGCGACGACCGGATCCGTGCTCGCCGGGTTCCGCTCGGTGTCGAACAGGACCGCGTTCGACGGGTCGTGTATCAGCGTCACCGCGACGACGCTGTCCGCGTGGTAGTCCCGGCTGACGCGCCACCCCTCGCCGGGGTCGAAGGCGTCGTCGCCGCCCGAGAGCGTGCCGTCGGCCCAGTCGAGGCCCGTCTCGCTCCCGTTTACCCGGACGATCAGGCGGAGTTCGTCGCCCGAAATCGAGTCGCCGCCCTGGTGAGAGAGCGTGATTCCGTCGGTGTCGACGCCGCCGGTGATCTCCGCTCGGACGCCGTCCGTCCCCGACGTGATCGGACCCAGCGCCGCAGTCCCCGCTACGCCGACGACCACGACGACGAGGCCGATGACGAGGATCGAGCCGACGGCTTCGGACTGGGCCCGGTTGGGCATCGGGTTGGTTCTCGTTCGTGACGTATGATGAGGCTATCGACGACAGTATCAGCCGTGATACGTGATGGCTCTGGAAGGCGGGCCGGGGGTCGCTCTACGGTGTCAACGAGATCGTCTCGCTCGTTCCGTCCGCGAACGTGACCGTGATGGTGATCTCGTCGTTTTGCATGTTCCTTTCCTTGTTCTTGTCGTCGACGAAGGGACCGATGGTGAATTCGGTCTCGCTCCCGCCGGGGAGTCGAGCCGGCGTCGAGAACGGCTCGGCGGAGCCACCGACCGTGATTCCGGTCGTCACTTCTCCTGTCCGGTTAGTGAACACCGAGGGGTCGGCCACGCTCCCACTGACCGATTCCGCTTTCGAATCCGTCGTGCTGTCGACCGAAATATCGGTCACGTTTACGCTTCGCGACCCCGTGTTCCTGAGGATGAATCGGACGTCTTCCTTATTTTGATTGTCGGGGACTTGCGCCGAGCCGTCCACGTACTCGACCAGGCTCCCGCTACTGCCGCCACCACCACCGCCACCACTCGCCACTACAGTCACGTTGATCCGCACCGACTCGGGTTCCTCGCCGCTGAAGTCCGGCCGGTCCGCGGGCGTGTCGAACGTGAAGTTGAGGCGGTCGGTCACGCTCCCGCCGGGGATCGAGTCGGGCGCGTCGTACTCGTAGACGACCTGTCCCTGACCGTCGGAGACGGTCTCCCGTTCGCTTTCCGGGATCGACCCCTCGCCGTCGACGCTGGCGTCGACGGTCACGCCGGAAACGGGGTTGTTGTAGCCGTCCCGCACTTCGAGGACGATCCGGCGGGTGCCGCCCGTGGTGACGCTGTCGGCGCCGTCGACGACGGTCAGGTACCGCTCGGTCGTGTCGGTGACGCCGGTGCCGACGCCGACTTTCGCCATCCGGAGGCGGTAGGTGCGGTTCGACACGAGGTCGACGGTCAGGGTGCCGCCGCTCACGGTTACGCCGCTCGCGTTCCCGTCGATGCGGCCGCCGTTCGACTCGTACTGGTCTTCGAGCAGGCGCTCCCACTCCTCTTCCGAGAGGTCCGTATCGACTTCGATGTCGATGTCGCTGCCGTTGACGGCGACGGTCCGATCGCTCGCGCTGACGGGCGTGGGGCTGACCGACACCGCTTGGGTTCCGCTCCGGCCCAGCGACCCGTTCAGCGCGACGACGTAGATCAGGTTCCCCTCGAGGAGGCGCTGGCCGGTCGCCGCCCGGCTCCCGCCGTCGAACTCGTTGTAGAGGACGGTGTCGTCGTAGACGGTCCGTGGCGCGTTCTGGTAGACGCTGTAGTCGGGGTCGTACGTCAGCCGCTGGCTCGCGTACGAGCGGTTCGTCCCGTTCCAGTAGTCCGCCGTCTCGTCGTTGATGGCCGTGGCGTTGACGAGCGTCACGTCGCCGCCGGAGTCGGTCGCGAGGCGGCCGCTGGAGGGTGGTGGGTTCACCGCGACGATCCGGGTCGGATAGCGCGTGCCGAGCGGTACCGTCGTCGGACTGGTGCGCTCCGCGGCCGCAGTCCGTAGAATCCCATTGCGTACGTCCTGCAGGCTCTCCTGAACCTGCTGGTTGTGGTCGAACTCAACGCGCTCGTTCTGGTCGGGGACGACCGTCGACTGGTAGAGCGCCAAGCCGATGACGAGAAAGCCAAGGAGGAGGATGGCGCCGACTTGGAGGGCGGCGGCTCGCCGGTCGTCCCGGAATCGCATAGCGAGCCTTTGCCACCGGCGTTCAAAAGGGTGCCGGCCCGAATATCAGTCTTCGTTCTCGTCCTCTTCGACGACTTCGGGGTCGCTCATCGCGCTCTGGAGGCTGTCCAGCCCGTTGACCCACTCGGAGACCAGGCCGTACTCCAGGTCCTCCACGAGCGCGATGTCGAGTTCGTCGCCGTCGATGATGCGCGTTCCGGCCTGGACGAGGTAGCCGAGCGCGGCGTCTAAGTCCTCGTTGGCCTCGGCGTCGGCCGCCGCGTGGACGTACTCCTCGATGGTACCGTCCTCGGCCGGGCCGGCGGCGATGTACTCCTCGGCGGCGTAGAACACACAGACGAGGCTCGTCTGGACGCCGTCGACCAGCATCCGCTTTTCCTCGTCCTCCAGGTCGACGTCGTCGAGGACGATGTCGCGGACGCCGGCGAGTTCGTCGATCGCGGCCTCCTCGTCGAGGCGGCCGTCCTCGTGGGCGCTGATGATCTTCGCGACGGCGATGGCGGCGTCGTCCTGCAGGTTGAGCAGGAGTCGCGCCGAATCCTCGTTCTCCGGGTCGAGGTCCTCCTCGGCGACCCTCCCGATCCAGTTCTGCCAGCGGTCTTCGGTGTAGAACGTGTCCTCCACGTCGGTCATACCCTGACCGAACGTTCGTGGACTCAAAGGCCTTTCCTATGTGCCCGTTGGTACCCGTCGAACGCCGATCTCAGCCCGTCAGCGTCGCCTCGGTGTCGATTCCGTAGACGCGGGCGGGCGTTTCGACGTGGGCTAGCCTGATCGCGTCGTCGTACCCCTCCGAGCGTAGCATCCGGACCCGCCGGGGGACCGTCTTCGGCCCCATCACCGCGCCCGGCCGGTCGGGGTCGTCGACGAAATCCGTCTCCATCAGGAACGGGTCGCCCCGCTCGGCGGCCTCGCGGAGCCACTCCTTGCGACACATCACGCTCGGCGTCGGCCCCGCGAGCGTCGCCCCCGCGTAGTGTTTCACGACGCGGTGGGCCGACAGCCCCCGATCCTCGGCCCAGGTCGCGATTTCGGTCAAGTCCTCGCTGGCCTCCGTGTGCAACTGGACTGCACAGTCCAACTCCGCCCCCAGTTCGAGGGCGTACCGGAGGACCGCGTTCGAGGCGTCCCACACCTCCTCGGGGACGTCGTAGTGGGGGCGTCCCGACTTGAGCGCGAGCGCGCGCCCGTCGCGGACGTACTCGGCGGCGACGTCCAGTCCCGCCCGCATCAGGTCCCGTGCAGCGGCCGCCGAGCGGCCACGCTCGTCGACGAGCCGCGAGATCAGGCCGGGGTGAACGCCCAGGACCGGCCACGCGCGGCCGGGCAACAGGTCGTCGGCGTCGGCCACCACCTCGAGCGTCCGCTCGAAGACGGCACGGAAGTCCTCGCCCGCATCGGCCTCGACGCCGAGGTGCCACGACGGCTTGTTCACCACGAGCAGGTGCGTCCCGCCGAGTCGGCGGAAGTCACGGATCGCGTCGAGCCCCCGCCCGGCGTCGGGATCGAGGTGGAGGTGATCGTCGAGTACCGGGGTGTCGAGTTCCGGGTCGGTCACGGGTGTCCCTGGGGGCTCGGCCGGCAAAACTCGGTCGGATCGTCCCGTCGACCGCGCCCGATACGGGCGGCCGGAGAGTATTCGCCGTCGGTCCGACCGGGGCGTTCCCCGGGACTACGATCACCGTTTGACCCATCAGGACCATTACGTACCACCCGTCCGAGATACCGCGATAACACGATGGATCGACGCCTCACGATCGTTCTCTCGGCGACGATAGTCCTCCTGGCCGGCTGTGCCGCACCCGCGACCCCGTCCGACGGGACGGGATCCCCGACCCCCGACGGGGAGTATCCCGAGGGTGCCGGGCCGAACCACGTCGACTTCGCGGCGCTCGACGCCGACAACCGGAGCGTCGCGGACAGCCCCCGGGATCACTGGGAGTCGTACGCCATCGTCTATACGGCGCCGCCCGAGCGTCGGCTCGTAGAGGGGAACTACTACATCGACTCCTCGACGGGTGCGATCATCGGCGAACGCTGGAACGACGCCCGGGTCTACATAAACGGGTCGACGTACGCGTTCGTCCAGCCGGCCGATAGCGTCCCCGAACGCGAACGCGAGCAACTCGACGCGGACGATTCCTTCGTCTACGACGCGGCCACGGACGCGTACTACCGGTACGACCGGAACTACGGAAGCGTCGCTCCCACCAACATCGGGCGCCATCCCGGCCTCCTCGACGCGTACACGTGGGAAGCCGTCGACACGACGACACACCACGGCGTCCCCGTCGTCACCTACCGGGCGACCGGTAGCCGCCCGGACACCCGTGCACCGCCGGTCGTCGACGGGACGCTCCAACTCGGGGTCGACGATGGCGTCGTGTACGCGTTCGACGTCACCGTCGACGCGGACGGTGACGACTATCGCTACACGTACGAAGTCAAGCCGGCCCCGTTTCCGGAGCACGAGTGGGTAGACCAGGCCCGGGAACTGAGCGCGGAGAACGCCACCGCCACGGAGTGACTGCGTTCGCGCCCCGTGGCGTTTCTGTCGGCTGACTGCCGGCTCAGTCGAGGGTGACGCTCTCGCCGGCGGCGTTCCGGAGCGCGTCGGAGCGGCCGTGTTCGCCGGGCGCGATGGCGAGGGTGCGGAGTCCCTGGGCGTTGGCCGTCTCGACGGCCGGCTTGAAGTCCGTATCCCGGGAGGCGACGGCGATCACGTCCGCCCGATCCTCGACGGCAAAACGGGTGAGGTCGACCGCGAGTTTCACGTCGACGTCGCCGCTGGTGACGATCACCTCGAACCCGCGGGCCTCGGCGGCCTGAATGAGTTCGGGCGTCGCGTGCTCGTCGACGTAGAGCCGGGTGGTCGCCGGTCGGCCCGCGGCGGTCGCCGCCTCGCGCACGTCGTCCAGGTCCACGTCGAACTCCTCGCGGAGGACGTTCGGCCCGTCGACGAACAGCGCCACGCGTGGCTCGTCGTCCCCGCCGTCCGACAGCCACCCGAGGGGGTCCATGGGCCTCCTACCCCGCTCGCGGACATATACGTCCCGGTTCCCGGACGGCCGGGGTACGGACCGAGCCACGACGCCGTCTCCGGAGTTCCGACCGTCGGCGGCGACGCCGTTTTGTGTCGTGCCGTCCCACTCCCGGTGTGTCAGGCGGTGCCCTGTCCCTGGAGGGGACGCCCTACGACCTTACCGAGTTCTCCCGGCTGTGGTTCGTCGCCACGACGACCTACGGCGTCGGCGACGTGGTGACCACGATCGCGCTCGTGCAGTTCAGCGCCTCGGTGAGCGAGGCCAACGCCGTCCTCCGGACGGCCATCGACGCCTTCGGCCTCTGGGGGCTGGTCGGGCTCAAACTCCTCGCCTTCCTCGTCTGTCTGGGGATCAGCCTCGCGGGCGCCCGGGACGCCGACCCCCTGCTCTACTACGGGCCGCCGACGACCCTCGCACTCGTCGGCGCGTTCACGACCGCGTACAACGTTCGGCTCCTGTTCGGCTAGAGCGTGTTGCGGACGAACTCGGAGACGACGACGTCCTCCGCGGAGCGCAGGCGGTACTGCACCGTCGACCGCGGCAGGCCGAGATCCTCGGCCAACTCGGCGACCGTCGCCTCGCGCGGACGGGTGTAGTAGCCCGCCTCGACGGCGTGGGTCAGCGCCTCCCACTGCTCGTGGGAGAGCTGGAAGGCCGTGCGGACGTCGGCGTCCCACTTTCCCGACTGCCGGAGATGGGAGAGCTCCAGCGAGAGGCCGTCCCGAAGGTTCGACTCGATGGTGTCGAACAGCTCGCCGACGGCCTGCTCGCCGGGATAGAGGATCTTCCACCGGTACCCGCCGTCCGTCCGACAGGACTCGAAGACCACGCCCTCGCCGACGTGGTCCAACACGAAGTAGGGTAGCGAGTGACACCGGTGGACCTCCTCGCGGTAGGTGTAGATCGTCCGCGAGGTCGGCGTCCCGTCGAGGACGTGATACTCCCGCCGGGAGTCACACCCCGGCTGGTCCAGACACTCGTTACAACGCCCCTCGTCGAGGAACACGTCCGCGAACGCCTCGATCCCCGCCTCCGGGCCGTGGACGTGGTCGATCCGCCACATCGTCGACGGACTCGAATAACAGGCCGACGATCGACAGGAGAGGGCGGGGTACTCGTGGAACACGTCCATCAGCGCGTCGGTGCCGGGCTCGTACGCTACCGAGAACTCGATCTCCCTCATCGGTCCGTGATCGGCAGCTGTTCGCTCGTCACGTACTAAACCGTTCCGAACGACCCCGTGTCGAACGCCGATACGGAATTCACACTGGACTGGTTATAGACGAACCGACTGCTGCGGTCGGTCGCACGGCGGGAGCGACCTCCGTCACGCCCGGACGCCCCAGAAGAAGGCGATGCCGAGGACGGTGACGACCGAGAGTAGGAGCTGGAGGGGCGCGCCGACGCGCAGGAAGTCGGAGAACCGGTAGCCGCCGGGACCGTAGACGAAGAGGTTCGTCTGGTAGCCCACGGGGGTCATGAACGCCGTCGAGGCCGCGAACGTCACCGCGAGGACGAAGGCGAAGGCGTTCCCGCCGATGGCCTGGGCCGCGTTGGCGGCGACCGGGATCAGCAACACGACGCTCGCGTTGTTGCTGATGACGCTCGTCAGGAGCCCGGTGGCGAGGTAGAACACCCACAGGACGCCGATCGGTGGGAGGACGGTCGCCGTCGCGGCGACGGCCTCCCCGAGTAGCGTCGCGGCCCCCGTCTGTTGGAGGGCGATCCCCAACGGGATCACCCCCGCCAGCAGGAAGATCACGTTCCACTCGACCGACGAGTAGAGCTCCGTGGGTTTGAGAACGCCGGTGAAGACCATGGCCACGACGCCGGCCAGCGCCGAGACGACGATGGGGAGGAGATTCAGCGCCGGGAGCGCGACGACGCCGGCGATGATCCCGACCGCGAACGGGATCTTCTCGCCCCGGTAGGTGGTCTCGTCGAACTCGTGGGCGACGATGAAGTCCTCGTTGTCGACGAGGCGAGTGAAGCTGTCGGGCGGCGCCTGCACGAGCAGCGTATCCCCCACGCGGATGCGGATATCCTCGAAGCGGTCCCGGACCACGTCGCCGTGGCTCCGAAAAGCGAGGACGTTCGCGTCGTAGCGCTGACGGAACGTCGAACTCGCCAGCGTCTCGCCGACGAGCGACGACCCCGACGGCACGACCACCTCGACGAGCATCGGCGGCTCGTCGTCCGGACCTAGGTCGTCCTCGGTCTCGGGGCCGCCCGACAGGGAGAGGCTCTCGGCCTCCAGGATCCGTTCGAGCGTCTCGCGGTTCGTCCTGAGACGGAGCGTGTCGTTCGGACGGATCTCCTTGCGCGCGAGGGGGTCGGAGAACCCCTCCCCGCCCCGGAGCAGCTGTAACACGTCGATGTCGAGGTCGTCGTCGCCGAGCGCCTCATCGACGGTCTGCCCGACGAGCGGCGACTCCGGCGGAACCTCGACGTCGGTGAGGTACTCCTGGAGGTCGTACTCCTCGACGAGGTCCTCGTCGGCCGGCACCCGCTCCGGCAGGAGCCGCACCCCGACGGTCATGAGATAGAGGGCGCCGACGACGAAGACGACGACCCCGAGTTTCGTGAACTCGAACATCCCGAACGCCTCCAACTCGAGGGCCGGGTTTTCGGCGCCCAACTGGGCCGCGATGTCGCTCGCGAGGATGTTCGTCGAGGTCCCGATGAGCGTCAGCGTCCCCCCGAGCATCGAGGCGAAGGAAAGCGGCATGAGTAGCTTCGACGGGGAGGTCTTTCCCTCGTGGGCGAGGTCGGCGATGACGGGAACCAGGATGGCGACGACCGGCGTGTTGTTGACGAACCCCGAGACCGGCCCGGTGACACCGATGGTCGCCGCGAGTTGCTTGCGCCGGTCGCTTCCCGCGAACGCGGCCATCTTCCGGCCCAGCAACTGGACGAGACCGGTCCGGTTGATCCCCGTACTCAGGATGAGCATCGCCAGGACGGTGATCGTCGCGGGGTTGGCGAACCCCGAGATGCCCTCGCGTGGCGAGATCTGCGTCCACGGTTCGAGGACCATCAGGAGGACCATCACTAGGATGGCCGTGACGTCGACCGGGAACCGTTCCGTCGCGAAGAGCACGAGTGCGAGGAGGATGAGCGCGAAGACGACGAGCATCTCGACCGTCACGGGCGTCGACGTTCCGGGAACGGCAAGCGCGACCGAGACGACGGACATAGCGGAGGCAGACACGGGCGTGTCAAAAGGGCTGGTATCTCCCCCGTTTTTAGGCGTCGTCGTGTGCCGCCCGGAGCACGAACCGTTCGATGCGGGTGTCGTCGACGGCCGCCACCTCGAGGAGAGACCCACCCGCTTCGATCCGGTCGCCCACCTCGGGCACCCTGCCGAGACGGCTGCAGACGAACCCGTCGATCCTCGACGTCGTCGCTCTCGAACTCGGTGTCGAGCCGATCGTCGACGATCCGGCACGGGAACGCCGCCGCCGAGCGACGCGCCGTCCTCGCGCCGCTCGATCGAGGACTCCGGAGCGTCCGTGTCGAACTCGTCCCGGATGTCGCCTCCCGGACGCTCGCCGGCTGTCACCCGATTAATCGAAACGACAGGAACTGTGAAAACACCATCACTTTACGCCGTCGAAGGACGATTGGTGTTCCATGACGAGGCATCCCGTCCGCGACGCGGGCGGTGACGACGGCCGCCCTCGCACCGCCTGACACATGGACGCCACATCCGACGTTTCCACTGGAACGGGACACGACGAGGGGGCGTACCGACGGCTCCTCGAGGGGACGGCCGCTCACGCGACGTTCATGCTCGACGCCGACGGCGACGTTTCGATGTGGCCGGCGGTGGCCCGCAGCCTCTACGGTCACGACCCCGACGCGATGGTCGGCCGGGGACTGGAACGGCTCTTCGCCGACGACCGGGGGACGCCGCCGCCCCTCGACGACCTGTTGGCCGAGGCGGCGACCGCCCCGATCGAAATCGAGGGCTGGCACGTCCGGGACGACGGATCGGTGTTCTGGGCGACCTGTACCGTCTCGCCGCTCGGGACCGACGGCACCGACGGTTACGCCGTCGTCAGCCACGACACGACCGCCAGCAAGCAACGCGAGCGGATGCTCGAACGCCAGAACGACCGGCTCAAGGAGTTCACCGACATCCTCTCTCACGACCTCCGCACCCCGCTGTCGGTCGTCGACGGCCGTCTCGAACTGTTCCGGGAGACCGGCGACCCGGAACACCTCGCGGCCATCGAGGCGACGACCGACCGGATGGAGGACCTCGTCGACGACCTCCTCCGCGTGGCCCGACAGGGCGACGTGGTCGAACGGCCGGAGACGACCGATATCGGGCGTGTCCTGGATATCGCCAAGGAGGGCGCGCTGTCGGGCGATGCGACCTGTACCTACGACCCGGTCCCGGCGGTGATGGCCGATCCGGACCGGCTGGTCCAGCTGTTCGAGAACCTTCTGCGGAACAGCGTGGAACATGGTTCCACGAGCAGTCGGCGCGAAAGCGCCGACGACACCGTCGAACACGGTTCGACGGGCAATCGGACGGAGTCCGGCGACAGCGAGGGATCGGAGATCCCTCGGGAAGCCGGCAAAGCCGGCGCCCCCCCGGTACACGTCGCCGTCGGCCCGCTCGAAAACGGGTTCTACGTCGAGGACGACGGCTCGGGCATCCCGACGGCGGACCGCGACCGGGTGTTCGAACACGGCTACACCACCCACGAGGACGGGACGGGATACGGCCTCTCGGTCGTGCGTTCGATCGTCGGCGCTCACGGATGGGACATCACGGTGACCGACGCGGCGGGTGGCGGCGCCCGGTTCGAGATCACGGCCGTCGACTTCACCGGCGAGCCGTAGCCGTCGGCCACGACGCGCCGACTTCCGGCCGTCGGGCGTATCGAGGGGGACGCACCGGACGACGTTGACACTCGGGAGCCGTGCGAGTCGCTCGACGGGAGTAGTGGATCACCGGCCGCCGGCGCGAGTGCGAACCCGACCACGGGGTGGCCGGGTCGGCACGCAGTAGAACGGTGGTTGGGACACAGAACTCTGCGTGCCAAGAGGGACCTTCGAACTCTCCCGATATATCTCTTTTGTGATCAAATGCGTCACATCGCGGTCCAGTTCCTCGATCCGTGGAACGGCTGTTTACGAGCGATGCCGACACTGTAACCGATCGAATCACAACAAAAACGTCATCTGAGAGATCGGGTTACGAACGGCGAACGACGGCGTTACCTTTCGAGTCCGTCACTCCGCTAGTGACAACATCTATCCGGCCCGACGGAGAATCGGGTAGCGAATCACGGGGTCATCCCGTGAGGTTGGGACACATGACCACGACAAACGACTTGGAACGGGCGGTCGACGTACTCCAGCAACTCGGGCTCAAGGAGTACGAAGCACGGTGTTTCGTCGGCCTCTCACGGGTCCGTGCGGGGACGGCGAAGCAGTTGAGCGAGATGACCGAGGTACCCCGAACCCGAGTGTACGACGCGATCCGGGTGCTGGAGTCACAGGGACTCGTCGAGATCCAGCACTCCAGCCCACAGCAGTTCCGGGCGGTCCCGTTGGCCGAGGCGACCGAGACGCTCCGCGACCGGTACGAGGACCGCGTCGACCGCCTCCACACGGCCCTCGAGACGATCGAAGTCGTCGACGAGGACGACGGCAAGGCGATCCAGGAGGTGTGGGCGATGTCCGGACGGGAGGCTATCGAGAACCGGGCCGACGACCTCATCGCCGACGCCTCGGACGAGGTCGTCCTCGTCGTCGGCGACGAATCCCTTTTCACCGACGACCTCGTCGACACCCTCGACGGGGTCGACGACGACGTCGACGTCGTGGTCGGCGCGCTGACCGAACCGCTCCAGGAGCGGATCGCGACGGCCCTCCCCGACGCCACGACGTTTCTCTCCGGACTGGAGTGGCTTCGGCGGGCGGGAACCGACGAGACGGCGATCGGTCGCCTCCTCCTCGTCGACCGGGCGTCGATCCTGGTGAGTTCCATCGTCCCCGACTCCGGGGAGGAACAGGCCATCTTCGGCGAGGGGTTCGGCAACGGCCTCGTCGTGATCGCCCGCCGACTCATGGCACAGGGGCTGGCGTCCATCGACGACCCACACGAGTGACGCACGCCGTGTTCGCCCCCGCACCGCGCTTCGCTATCGCGACATAGGATTTATCCACCGTCCGGGCAGTCCCGAGCGGACCAAAGCATTAGGATCCGAGGCGTCGTTGCGTCGGTATGGGTCTACGGAAGCCACCCTTGCGGGAGACACACGCCTCGCGGGGTGCCTCGTTCACCGAATTCGGCGGCTGGGAGATGCCGGTGGAGTTCGACTCCATCAGTACCGAACACGCGGCCGTCCGGGAGTCCGCCGGACTGTTCGACGTCTCGCACATGGGCGAAATCGAGGTGTCCGGTCCCGACGCGACGGCGTTGCTGAACCGGTTGACCACCAACGACGTGACCGAACTCGATCCGGGAGACACCCAGTACGCCTGCATCACCGACGCGGACGGGATCATCCTCGACGACACGGTGGTGTTCCGGCTGCCCGACGACGCGGGTCCCCGGTACCTGTTCGTCCCGAACGCCGGGCACGACGAGGAGATGTACGAGCGGTGGGTCGATCACCGCGACGAGCGGGGCCTCGACGCGACGGTGCGAAACACGACCGAGGAGTGGGCGATGCTGGCGTTACAGGGGCCGGACGCGACGAACCTCGCCGCCGACGCGACGAACGGCGCGACCCGCGACGTCGACCGGTTCGAGGCCTCGTTTTTGGAGGTGGCGGGCGTCCGCTCGCTCGCGTCACGGACGGGCTACACCGGCGAGGATGGCTTCGAGTTCCTCTGTCCGTGGGACGAGGTGGAGACGGTGTGGTCGGCGTTCGACTGCCAGCCCTGCGGGCTCGGCGCGCGCGACACCCTCCGTCTGGAGATGGGCTTTCTCCTCTCGGGTCAGGACTTCGACCCCGAGGACGAGCCCCGGACGCCCTACGAGGCCGGCATCGCCTGGACCGTCGACCTCGATACGTCGTTCGTGGGGCGTGACGCGCTCGAACGCGTCGAGCGCGAGGGGATCGACGAGCGGTTCCGGGGCGTTCGGTTGCTGGAACGGGGCGTCCCGCGACACGGGTACGAGGTGGTCGACGCCGACGGCGACCACCTCGGCCACCTCACCAGCGGCACGATGAGTCCCACGCTCGGCGAACCCATCGGCCTCGGCTACCTCGCGGCCGACGAGGCACCCCCGGGAACCCGCGTTCGGGTCGTGGTCCGGGGCGAACCGAAGCAGGCAAAGGTGGTCAGCCCACCATTCATCGACAAATGAGCTTCGACGTACCCACCGACCGGCGGTATCTGGAATCGCACGAGTGGACGACGACGGACGGCGACACCGTCCGCATCGGCATCACCGACTTCGCACAGGACGAACTCGGCGACGTCGTGTTCGTCGAACTCCCCGACGTCGGCAGCGAGGTGACCGCCGAGGCGGAGTTCGGCGTCGTCGAGAGCATCAAGGCCGTCTCGGACCTCCTCTCGCCCGTGTCGGGGACGGTGACCGCCGTCAACGAGGACCTGTTCGACGCGCCGGAACTGCTCAACCAGGATCCCTACGGCGACGGCTGGATGCTGGAGGTCGAACCGAGCGACGAGAGCGAGTTCGACGACCTGTTGACCGCCGACGAGTACCGCGACAACGTCGAATAGCGCCGATCAGGCCTCGGCGCTGTCGATGCCGTCGATCCGGATCAGCTTGTAGTCACACTCGGTGCAGGTCCACTTCGTCTTCTCCCCCAGATGCATCGTCGTGCTCGCGGTCCGCCAGAACCGGTCGTTCGCACACTCGGGGCAGTCGCGGGTCATCTCGAGGCTCATGTCCCCGACTCCGGGGCGTGCCGTGTTGAAGATACTGATTCCCGAAACCAGAAGTTGAGACTGGTCGTCTCAATGCATAAGATTGGATTCGACGGTTGAACGCCAATCGTTTTCCCCGCTACCCCCTTCGATTGAATTGTATCGATCGCCGAGTACGTCGCTCCGGCTGTGTGTACAGATACAACGTATGCCACTCGCTCAACTCCTCGAACAATATGTCAGTCTGGGCATCTTCGTCCTCGCGACAGGCCTGAGTGTACTCAGCTTCCTCGCATGGCGGCGGGAACGTGATCGTCGTATGTGGATCGTTACGCTCGGGTACGCGATGTTCGCCGTCTACGGACTCATCGTGTTTCTCGAGTACCCGCTGCTCCCGTACTTCCCGTACGCGACGCTGGAATTACTCGAACACGGGAGTGCAATCCTGATCCTCGGTGGCCTCCTGGCGTTTTTCGTCGCTTTGACGCGGGACTAAGCAATGTCGGACCCGGATCTCGAATTGGCCTCTCGGCGGGAAATCTACCAGCGGATAGCCGATACGCCTGGAATTCACTTTCGCGCGCTCCTCGACGAACTCGAGTACGCGCAGGGGACGCTCCAGTACCAGCTCAGGTGGCTCGCCGATGAAGACCTGATCGACGTCTCTGACGACGGCAAGTACACGCGGTACTATCCGGCTGCCGAGTTCGACGAAGCCGATCGAACAGTGATGAACGCGCTGCGCCGGGAATACAGTCGCCGCATCCTCGCACATCTTCTCACGGACGGTCCACTCTCGACAACCGAACTCGGCGACCGCTTGGACAAGGCGCAATCGACCATCTCGTGGCATCTTTCGAAGCTCGCCGAGGCTGACCTCGTCACGAAAGAACGCGACGGCCGGAGCGTCGTCTACGAGGTCAGCAATCCTGATCGGGTAAAATACCTCTACACGGTTCACCAACGCTCGTTCACTGACAAAGTCGTCGACCGAATTCTGGGTCTCTGGGACAGCTACTAACCCGGGGTCGCGTTCGACGGTATCCCTCGAAGCACCAACAGACGCAACAGGAGTACGTATACGAGAAATGCCACTGAGGGTCCCAGCAGCGGACGGATGAGTCCCGCCAGATCAGTCCCGATCGCTGCAGCATGGATTGTCCCGAACGCGAACCCAGCATATGCGAATGAGTGGACGACGCGTGGGCCCCAGGGGCGTTGGAAGCGTTTTGCGTCAGTAAAGCCAAGCACCGCAACGACGAGCATAAGCAGTGCCCCCGCACCTACGGTGATGCCGCCGAGAAAGTACAGCATCGAGTATGCCGGCGGTGGAACCTGTCCGGTGACGACGAACCACGCATCAAGCACACCGAGTCCCGCGTGTAGCAACGTGACGATCATCGCGAACACGGATAGTTCGATATGGATTCGTTGAGCGGCCTCGTGGAGCATTCCAAACGACTCCGTGTTGTAGAGGATCCCCGTGAGAACTGCCAGATACAACGCCGGATACGTCACGAGTGCGGCGCCTCGGTCGAGGAGCCAGACGAGCTGTGACATCACGATGCCCCCGTCGTTTCGACGACATCGGGACAGCCGTCCGCGTCCTGGAACCCGTTTTTCGTTTCCGGTCGTGTCGGACACTTATCCGCCGAGTCGTTGATACCATCACCATCGTAATCGGCAGGGGCCTGTCGCGTCGAAACGGTCTGATCGACGAGGTCGCTTTGTTTTTGTTCGGTCGCTTGGGCGGCACGCACGTCTCCGATCTGCCAAAGAGCAGGGACAGCCACCACTAAGACGACCATCGCCACGACAGTGATTCGTTGCTTATGTGTCCAAGACATGTGTCTCAAAGCCATCTGTCGTATGGAAGACGCCATCGTGGATGATGAGCGCCTCTAGACCCTCCCATTCCGATGCTAATTCGCGTGCCTTGGCAAGTGGGAGTGCCGCGAGGGTCGTCGCCAGGGCGTCGGCTTCCATACAGTCTCGGTGCGCCACGACGGTGACCGATTCATGGCGAGAGCCGAGCGATTCGGTGGTCGGATCGTAGACGTGGTCAGTGCCGTTTCGCGACCGTCGGTATCCGCCGGATGTTGCGACATACCAGTCCGTGTCGAGGACCTTCAGCGGTGTGTCGTCACCGTACGGGCTCTCGATGGCGACCGGGCCCGTCGGTGGAGACATATCCCCCCCACCACTGACGAACCCGCATCGGCTGAGTCCCGTGAGCGTCTCGGCGGTTCGATCCACGATGTATCCCTTGGCGAGGCCATTCAGGTCGAGTTCGACGTCGGTCGTGACGTGCGACCCGCTGGTTCGGACAGTTCCGGTATCAAACTCCGTTGGTGGTGTTTCGCTGTCACCGCGCAGGAATGTTTTGAGGGTGTGTTCGACGCGGCCCTGATGAATATCGAACACCCCGTCAGTCCGGTCGTTGTATTCGATTCCACGGCGAACGATTTGGGCAACGTGTTCGTTCCTGACTTCTTCTTCACGGTTGAGCTGGCTGACGGCACTCGCCGCATCGAAGGCGTTCAGCTGGGCTTCGAGTGATTCAGCCGTTTTTCGGGCCGCAGTTGCCCCACCCTCGGCCCGAACGCCCGTCGCCTGAATCTGAAACGTCGTGTCACAACACTCGAACTCGCGGTAGGTGTCCCCAAACCGTTCGTAGACCGATGCGAGCGATCCCATCATCTCGGTCACTCGTCCTCTTCGTGTTCTTCGTCCTCGTGTTCCTCTTCGTATTCATCCTCGTCGTCTTCTTCATACTCCTCGTGTTCTTCGTCCTCGTATCCGGACTGTGTCTGGACTGCTGGGGTGAACTCCTGATTCGGCGTCGGCGCATCCGAAGCGGCCTGTTGTGCTACATCCGATGCCGTTGAACCGGATGAGTCAGTTTGCTCGCCAACTTGCGCGAGGCCGCCACCGGGCAGCGCGAGGGCCCCGGCGACACCAGCTGTGAGGAGCGCACCGACGAGCGTGAAGGCGACGAGTTTGTTTTTCGGGACGGGAACGCGCATAATTAGCTACCCCTCGGTTCAGAACCACTATCTTCGACGTGTCGGTCGTTACGTGCTGCCATTACAGATAGAAGGTTGAGACAGCCGTAGTAAGGCGTTCGCGTCCAACCATCGAATGTTCGTACAGCTATCGAATCGGTTCAGGACGTGAAGTGAGTTCTGAGAATCTATGTCATTCGGTTACCAGGCATCTGGTGCAATCAGTGCTCTGTCTAATCCGTGCGTGCAAACGATTCGATGGTTGTACGACGATTCGATAGATGGACGCGAACGCTATTTTGTAAACGGTACCCAGGTGGGTGTGATGCCACGCAATAAGATAGCCAGTATCGCCCTCGCTACCCTGCTCATATTGAGCGCAGGCGCAGCAGCAACTGGTTCCGTCACCGCCGCGCCCGCAAACCAAACAGCAGATGCTGATCAAGATACGAACAGTACTACTACGTGGACGAGTGAGATAGAGATAGAGTCACTTAGCGGACTATCGCTATTTGATTCGCTCGGAGCGCTCTTTTCCGATGATAGTGCATCCGATAGCTTGACTGCCGACACCCCAAGTGAGACCATCAATATCGACGACCTCAACGAAACCGACTCAGACGACCTCAACGAAACCGACTCAGACGACCTCAACGAAACCGACTCAGACGACCTCAACGAAACCGACTCAGACGACCTCAACGAAACCGACTCAGACGACCTCAACGAAACCGACTCAGACGACAATTCGGATTCAGAGGATACGGTTTCTGACGACAGCTCCAACGAGAACGAAGGTGACGAAAGCTCTGATGAGGATGACGCCGGCAATCCTGATTCAGACTCTGACTCCGACGACCACTCCGACGATGATGACTCCGACGACCACTCCGACGATGATGACTCCGACGACCACTCCGACGATGATGACTCCGACGACCACTCCGACGATGATGACTCCGACGACCACTCCGACGATGATGACTCCGACGACCACTCCGACGATGATGACTCCGACGACCACTCCGACGATGATGACGAAGATTAGCTGATACCGGATCAAACCTATCCGCTATTGTATAGTAACCGCCTGCAGGCACAGTAGTCCCGGGCACCTGCGTTGAGCCCTTCGTATTATGCCAGAATACTGTGTGGACGCATACGATTCGATGACTGGACGCGAACACACTTTTTGATACCGTACCCACAGCTGGATATGTATAATCGATTATCGCAAGTCGGCCTCGCCGTTGTGCTCATTCTGGTCGTTAGCGGAGTCGGCACTGTTCAAGCGGGGGCATCACCAGTAGATGGTGATCATATAGTCGTGAAAAATCTCGACGCAACAGAACAGTCACTCCCTCCTGTTGCGGACGTGGATGAATTGGATGGTGAGGAAGAGGAAGGTGAAGATGCAGAGGATTCGGACGAAGATGAGACAGGCGCGAGTCTGATTGGAGATTGGTGGGGCCTTGGTGGTGAAGTGAGTGAGGCCCCGTACATTGGTGTGGTTGAAGCTGGCGTTGTCTTTCTCGTCCTCGGTGTCCTTGGGTACAGTCTTGCAAAGCGAAAGCGATTGCTGCCGGTGCAGTACCGTCGGTATCAATTACAAACACACCAGTGGGTCGTTCTTATCGGGACGGCACTAACGCTGCCACACTTCATTGCTGTCGAAGAGTGGGAAGGCCTCGGTCTCGCAGTTGCTGTCTTACTCGGTGTAGAGGTGGCGAGTGGCCTGTATGGTCGATATCTACATCGGCACGTCGTCCGGCTTGGACGAGGAGATGAGACACCGTCAGTCGTTGGCCGTGTGCTGACCGTCACCAAAGAGACTCTCTTTTCACGATGGCGACAAGTACACGTCTTGCTGACTGTTGTCACTGCTATCGTCCTCGTCCTCCACATTATCACTGCAATCGGTGGTTGACCTTCCCGTGGTGTCGACTCAGCCTGATAGTAGAGGAATGACGGCAAAGTTGGAATTGGCCCGTTTCGGACAGTGCCGCACATCTTTCGATGGAGATGAGTCCGTACACGAGTCAGGGGTATGGAGTTCTAGTGGTCCCGAGTGATACTTCCCGCCGTGATGTCTTTCGACGAATCGCTCAACGCCCACACGTCGATTGGCCGGCCTACGACTCGACGCCACTGTACGACCAAAGTTCACTGACAGCGCTCACAGAGGATATCCGGACCGGCTCGGGAATCTGGTTCGAACACAGCGCTCACAACTCGGTCGAGGGGTTCGTCTGTCAGTATCCACTGTCCTACGTGGAGTTCAGTCCCCATGATCAGTACTCCGGCCCGACTCGATACGAGATGCCACAGCTCTTCAGAGCGTTCCTACTGAAAGAAATGTACGGCTGGGGCCACGAAACCGCGCTCGTCCAGTATCTTCGTCAGCACTCTGAAACCCGTCGCTCGCTCGGGTTCGGTTCCGTTCCCGACCAGTCGACACTCTGGCGCAGTTGGAACAAGCGCTTCAGCGCCGATCTCCGTGAGACAATCGAGAGAACGGCTCGGACGATTCTCATCAACGCACAGAATGTCGGTGTTGCGATTCCTCGTGACCCGGAACGGAAGCTCCAGTACCATAACGACGAGCCTAGTGCGACCGATCTGGACGACCAGACTGTTTTGGAAGAAGCAGCGAAGATCAGCGATCACGTCAGCCGTGTCGTCTTTCCGGCGTTCTCGCTGGACCGGGGCGATGGGTGTGAGATACACGAGAACGCCTACTGGGCCTGCAGACATATCTCGGACTTCGCGAGCGGCTGGCTGCGAACGAAGGGGCTCGCAGTTTCGTCTACGAATCGACTCGGGATCGGACACCGCTGGGGCACGCCCATCGGGAACAGATCCGGGACCTCTCGATTGACCAAGTGCGAGAGATGTACCGGCAGGCCATCACTCGTCTCCTAAACGAAGTTGCCGAGACAGAGCAGTTCTTTCGAGCCGGAATCGTCGCGATCGACATTACCGAAGCTGACCCCTTTACGGGCGACAGAACGGGCCACGAAGACGAAATCATCGGGACGAAAGAGAAGACCGACGAGTACGCCTACCAGTGGGCGACGGTGCAGTTGGTCGGGAATGCCGTCCCGATTGTGCTGGACGCGCGCCCCGTCCGAAAGGGAGAGACACGACTAGAAATCGTCGAGGACTTGCTCGATTCGGCTGAGGACCTCGTTCACGTCGATAACGTGCTGATGGACCGGGAGTTCGATAGTCAGCATGTCCTGGAGATGATCAGCCAGCGCGGGCACTCCTACGTCGTTCCCAAGCGGATGCAGACCAGCGAGAAAGCCCAGGCCAAGCGGTTGTTCCAACGGCACCAAGACCGCTACGAGACCGACCGGAAGCTCCACCTCGGCAAGAACGAATGGCACGAGACGACGCTGATCTACCGGCGGAAAGAGGACTCAGAGCACGACGACCATCGACAGTACTCGGTGTTCATGACGAATCGAGGGAGTGGCCACCTCACCGAGTATGGCTACAGGTGGGAAATCGAGAGTGGGTACAAGTCGATCAAGCGGTTCATGGCGGCGACGACATCGAAGGGCTTCGGACTCCGCTTCTTCTACTTCGCGTTCGCGTGTTTGCTGTACTCGATCTGGCGGGTAGTTGATCTGCTCGTCCAGGTTGAATTGACCGGGGAGTACGAACATGCGCCAATCGTGACGGCAGATAATACGCTGACACTGCTGAAGAAGGAAACTGGAATCGGGTAGTGAGGAACTCTGTTCGGGTTAGCGTGCCGTCTGAGTGGCTACGCTGCTGGAAGTCTCGAAAATTTGCACATATAGTTGGATGGGTGACAAGAATAGCCGCTTGGAGGGCCATCTGGGGCAGTACCCGCTGACCGAATCGGTCAAATTCACGCATCACAGCCCTGCTAAACCCACTGTAGTCTCAACTTCCACCCGAAACGCCTCGATAAATCGCATGTCGCGATAGCGAACCAGTGCTCCCAGAAGATGAGACTGATCGTCTCAATGCATACGGTTCTCAAACTCCTTCGTGATGGACAGTGATTCGCCTTCAGCAATTTTCGTAGCTTTCACACCTAACACTCTTCACAGCGGATGACGTACCTTCTTTCAACCATGTCCATCGACCGAGACACATTCAAGAACGCGAGCGAGGACGAGCTCGCGGATCTTTCGGTCCCTGACCAAGTCCTCGGATTTCTCGCCGCCAACGAGGATCGGGCGTTCAAGGCCCGCGAAATCGCCTCTCAGATTGGCATCGACGAGGGCGCGGTCAGCACTGCTCTCTCACGATTGAAGGATCGTGATCTCGTCGAACACAAGGCAACGTACTGGGCGATCACCGACAACGACGAGCGACTCGAGGGGTACAGCGGCTACGAACGGGCGACTGCTCTGTTCAACGAGCAACTCGGCACAGAAGACAAGGAATCTTGGCGCGAACACGCGCCCAGCGAGTCACACCCGAGCGTTGAGGATGAACAGTGACCAACGGAGAACCACCAATTTTCGACCGTGGCGACGTCGTCTACGGCGATGACCCGTTCAAACGTGACGAGGACGCTCGGCCTTGGCTCATTCTTTCGAACCACGAAGGGCGTCCGTTCCACGGCGAGCAGTATATCGCGCTCACGCTGACGTCGAAATCATGGATGGATGGACTCATCGACATTCCCGAGGAGAGTTGGCTTCGTGGCGGTACGCCAGATGAGAGCCGGATCGTTCCATGGGGTGTGCAATCGATCGGCCACGAGGACATCGATTTCTGGCAGGGTCGTCTGGCGGATGATATCGTCGATAACGCGACCACTGCTCTCGTCAAAGAATTACGGTAGCTCCTTTCGAGCACTCACGTCTCTGCGCGTTACACCTTCTTCTGAACGAAGTCTCAAATCCCCACAACTCGGAGGGTGGTATTGATGCGTGTATTCTGTTTTTTCATTCCAACAAAATACATCACAAGTTTCTGACTAACCCTGAAATTCGTTTCAGCAACACTCCGCAATTTCGAAGCAACCCACCGTCTCTTAGAGTGCCGCCACTATCGTGAGAAAGCAAGTCGCTAATCACTGTAATGCCGCAGCTGAAAATGATAATCCTTAATATTTCGTGCTGCCTACATTGTTATATGAGTGTGGTCAGCGTCTCGATGCCGGAGGAGTTGCTTAACCGAATCGACCAGTTCGCGGACGATCACGGCTATACTGGTCGCAGTGAAGTACTTCGTGAGGCGAGTCGGAACCTCCTCGGTGAGTTCGAGGATACGAAACTCGAAGATCGAGACTTGATGGGTGTCGTCACGGTGGTCTTCGATTACGAAACGACGAGCGTCGAGGAGAAGATGATGCACCTCCGCCACGAGCACGAGGACATCGTCGCTTCGAACTTCCATAGCCACGTCGGCGGCCATCATTGCATGGAACTGTTCGTACTCGAAGGGTCGCTCGAAGAGATTTCGACGTTCGTCGGGAAGATTCGAGCGACGAAGGACACGCTCACAATCGACTACTCAGTGCTACCCGTCGACGACTTCGGCCCGCTGGCCGATATGAACTGATACTGTTTTGCCCCTTCCGGCGAGCCTACTTCATTCCGCTCGTTCCACTCGCTCCAGTCAGTAGGCTCGCCGACATCCCACTCGCTCCCTGCGGTCGCTCGCGGGATTCTCGCTGAATTCACGCCGACTCTAGCAACATCTGCGAACTCTATCCTCTATAACTATTAACTATTTTGTTGGAATCACATCTATTATTAGGAATACTTCTAGAGTTAGCAATACTGATGGTTCAAATCTCGCGCCGAAGACTACTCCAGAAGGCAGGCGCAACCGCGATTGCTGCGACAGGAATCGCCGGCTGTCTCGGTCAGGGAGGTGCATCACTCGATTCCGTCACGGTCGCGTACGTCCCGATTTACCCGAACATGCAACACTTCGTGATGCAGGAGGAGGGCTACTACGACGAGCTATCTGTCGATGTCACCGTTGAACGGTTCAGCAACGGTCCGAGCTTGGTGAAGGCGTTCGCCAGCGGCGATATCGATGTCGCTATTGGAGGAGTCACTCCTGCGATGGTTCTCGTCGATAGAGGAGCTAATGCAACCGTTCTCACGGCAAACGGGCGAAACGCGTTCAAAGTGATGGCGACTACCGATATCGCAGATCTATACGGGCAAGTGGGTTCGGATACATTCGAGCAATTCGAGGCAGAATCCGGGCGTAAGATGCGATTTGGGGCCCCCCCGGACGGGAGCGTCCCCGATGTGGTTCTTCGGTACTGGATCGAACGGGATCTCGGTGTGGGGGACTTCGACACAGTTGTAACGAAGTCGAAAATCAATCCGGCTCGCTCGGTACAGACTATCCAAGCAGGCGATATCGACGCGACGATGATTATGGAACCGTTTGCGACAATAATCGGACGCGACGAGAGATTCACCGAACTCGAATGGTCTGGAAGCATATTTCCGGGGCATCCGATGACCGGGTTGTTCGTGAACCAACGGGTACTCGAGGCGACAGAGGTTGCTCAATCGCTCGTTGACGCGCACATTCGAGCGACTCAGTTTGTGAACGCTAATCCGAACACGGCTGCCGCTCACGCAGCGTCGGTCATCGGGTCGGGGGTGAGCGTCGAACTCGCTGAGGCCGCGATGCAGTCTCGCGCGGCAGATTTCATTTCTGACCCGCGACAGATCGTTGACCAGACCGAGACGATGTCGGAATACGTCGCGGAGGTGGGTAACATCGACGAAGCGGTTGAATCAGACGAATTGTTCGCATTCGAGCCATACGAGTCCGTTCGAGAATGACGGCACGCACGACTACCGGCATCGGCGACGTTGAGCGTCCACGACTCGGGATCGATACGCGAAGGTATGCTCGCGGCGTCGGCGGTCTCTGTATATTCCTCACGGTGTGGTGGATCGGTGCAGCGACCACACAACCGTCGTATCTGTTACCGGGGCCGGTCGAGTCGGCACGAGCATTTCTCGACCTGTTTACTACGTCGACAGCGCTCCTCGTTCCGCTATTCGGTGCCGAAATAACACTTCCGACCGGGATTGCACACCTCACACAGACGCTGTTACATTACGTTCCCGGCCTCCTGTTCGGTGCCGTCAGTGGAGCTGGATTCGGCCTTGCGATGGGCTGGAACGGTGCGCTCGACGACTGGCTGCGACCACTCGTCCGGGTACTGCGACCGATCCCACCGCTGGCGTGGATCGTCTTCGCCATCGTCTGGTTCGGCATCCACCACACTGGCGCGGCGTTCATCGTCTTCGTCGGCGCGTTCTGGATCAACTTCTACGGCGCCTACGGCGGCGTGGAGGGCGTTTCGACCGAACTGACCGATGCGGCGTCGACGCTCGGCGTGGAGCGCGACCTCTCGATGCTGAAACTCGTTGCACTCCCAAGTGCCGCTCCCCAGGTGTTGACCGGATTTCGGACGAGCATTGGTCGCTGCTGGATGATCGTCGTCGGCGCCGAACTGTTCGGCGCACCAGGCGTCGGCTACGAGATCATCAACGCCTCGAACAACCTCGCGATGGCAACCAGCGTCGCCTACATGTTCCTGATCAGCCTGGCGTTCCTCTGTATGGACGTCGGGTTCCGACTACTCGAACGGAGGGTCCTCGCATGGCGCTGAGTTCGGACTCGTCTACCGGTCGAGACGCACGTGAGAAGATCACCATCCAGAACGTCAGCCGGTCATACGAGTCGACGCAGGCGCTCGCAGACGTCTCGTTTTCGGTTGCGGAGGGGGAGTTCTGCTGTGTCGTCGGTCCCTCGGGGTGTGGGAAGACGACGCTGTTGCGAGCAATCGCCGGGCTTGACGATCCGGATGGTGGGTCGATACTGGTCGGTGGAGACCCGGTTACCGATCCTGGGCTGGACAGGGGAATGGTCTTTCAGGAGTACGCGCTGTTCCCGTGGCGAACCGTCCGCGGGAATATCCGGTTTGGCCTCGACCGGCCCGCCTGTGACTGTCCCGACTGCGAGGGACGAGTCCGGGAGTTGATCGACTTGGTGGGGCTCGACGGCTTCGAGGACGCGTACCCAAAAGAGCTGTCCGGCGGCATGAAACAGCGCGTCGGTATCGCCCGCGCGCTCGCCCCCGATCCGGAGATCCTCTTGATGGACGAACCGTTCGGTAGTGTCGACGCTCGGACGCGCGACCGCTTGCACGCCGAATTGCTCGATATCTGGACGCAGACCGGACAGACCGTCGTGTTCGTCACCCACGACATCGACGAGGCAGTGACCCTCGCTGATCGCGTGGTCGTCATGGATGCCGACCCGGGAACCGTGCAGTCGACGTTCTCTATCGACCTAGAACGCCCACGTGAACGGACCTCTCGTGACTTCGTGAACCACGTCGCGCGAATTAGGAATACGCTCGGAAGTCCTGTCGACACTAGCCAGTGATACGCTCTTACAGCAAGGTTATTAATAGCGGTTTACTAGACTGCTATTACTATTATCTTTGAGACAATTTTTAATATATGCCCATCGTGAGCTCCTCGATGACGGAGCGACTCCGAGACGATCTCGATACGTTTGCGGAAGAACACGGTTACACCGGACGAAGTGAGGTCATCCGCGAAGCGTGCCAGTCACTACTCAAAGAGTACCAAGAGACAGACTACGAGGGTCGGCGGGTATTGGCGACAGTTACTGCTGTCTTCGGCTACGACGAACCGGAAATCGAACGCCGGATGATGGATATCCGCCACGAATTCGAAGCGTCGATCCGGTCGAATTCCCACAACTGCCTCGAAGGGAACGCCGGTTGTGTCGAGACGTTCGTCATCGAAGCCGCGCACGACGATGTCCTGCGTTTCATCGGAACCGTTAGAGGAGCAGACGAGTCAGTTTCAGTCGAATACACGGTCCTACCCGTCGATGCCATGAACGCACAGATCAGCGAGCAGTAGGTTCGAAATCATTCGCGCCGACAAAAGTCGACTCCGTTCTCTATCAATATACTGTCTCATTCTACGCTATGATTGTTAGCTTGCTTAATCCAGTACAGCAACCTTATTATAATTGCAACAAGAATTGGCAAACCAGAGATGGCACACATTCACCTCGGAGAAGGCTCGTTCCCGCTATGGGCACTGGTACTCTGGACGCTGCTTGGCGTCGGACTGATCAGTGCTGTAGTTTACCGAGTCCGGAAAGGTGGCATCAAGACCCACCAGATCGCACTCGCCGGCATCGGTGCGGCAGCGAGTTTCGCAATCTTCCAGCTGAATATCCCCGTCTGGGGTGGCATCCACATGAACCTCACCGGCCTCGTTGGGATTCTCGCCGGGCCGCTGCTCGGTGCGTTGATCGCGCTGGTCGTCAACATCTTCTCGGCGGCGCTCGGGCACGGTGCGGTCGGTCTGATCGGCGCGAATACGCTCGTCAACGCGAGCGAAGCTATCGTCGCCTACTACGCGTTCAAGACCCTGATGGGAATGGACTGGGACGTCTTCCCCGCCAGCGCCAGTGCCGCGACGCTCGGCCTTTCCGCAGGCGCGTTCCTGATGGGGGCGATCATCGTCATCAGCGGCGTGAACGGGAGCGCGCTGCCGCGCGGTGATCTGACGATTGCCGTCGCCGGTCTCGTCGGACTCAACCTCGGCGTCGCCGTCATCGAGGGTATCCTGACGGGCTTCATCGTTCAGTTCCTCGCCTCCGTCCGCCCCGACCTCGTCGGCCTTGCCGACCGTGACACCCAGGAGGAGCCGACTGGGGTGACCACCTGATGCAGCGCTGGAAGCAGTACGGTGGCCTTGCCGGCCTCTTCGCTGCCTTTCTCGCCGCTGGTTACTGGGGCTTCACCGCAACCGGCGGCGCACTGCCGTGGGCCAAACGCTCCGCACAGGCACTTCAGCGTGGTGTCCAAGAGAGTGGCGGCGCGCTCGTCGACTTCGGCCGCGGCATCGTGGTGGCCGGCCCCATTCGGAAGGGCGGAATGATGCTCGAATTCGGCGCGATCGTCCTCGTACTGGTTGTCCTCGGTATCGGATTGTACGTCTACGTCGACCGCTACGGTGGCTTCGAGGACGGAGAACGCCCGGCTCGGTAACCGTGACGACACTCTCGAACCACGTTCCCGATCCGCGGCTCATCACGGCGTTCGCCGAACGGCGAGACGGACCGTTACACCGCGTCAACCCATGGACGAAGGTCGGCGTCGTCGGTGCACTCGTCCTCGCCGTCACGGTGTTCAACCGCCTTGCGCTCTTGGCCGGACTGTACGGAGCCGTACTGGTGGTCTACGGACTCGCAGGACTGCCATACCGACGGTTGGCCGGCTGGTACACGCTCCCGATGCTGTTCATCGTCTCGGTCGCCGGGCCGCTGGCGTTCCTCGAACCGGGGACACCGATCGGTGGCGCGCTCTCGACACCGCTCGGTGAACTTTCTGTCACGTGGGCAGGGCTCGTGCTCTTCGGGGAGCTCAGCTGTCGATCACTCACGGTCGTCACGTTTGCGCTGACGGCGTCGATGACGACCAAATACACGGACGTCGCGTACATGCTCGGGCGACTACTCCCGCGGCCAATCGACCAGATCGCGTTGCTCACCTATCGGTTCACGTTCGTCATGATCGAGACGCTCGAGGACCTCGTGAAAGCCGCACTCTCCCGTGGTGCGAACTTCTCGGAGTTCTGGTCGAACAAACGGCTGTACGCGAGAATCCTCGGCATGACGATGTTGTCGGCGATCGAACAGTCAGAACGACTCGTCAAGTCGATGGAAGCCCGTGGCTACAACGGCGACATCACGCTGTACGGCGACGTCTCGCGACCGCCGGTCCACGAACTGTTCGTCGTGATCGGGTCGTACGTCGCTGTCGTCGGCTACGCAGCGGTCGCGGTCTACGGGGTGAGACTGTGAGTCGAGACGATTCACCGCTCGTCGATCTTCAGTGTGAGGCCCACACCTACCCAGACGGGACGGTCGGCATGCACGACGTCGACTTCTCGGTGTACCCCGACGAAGTCGTCGCCTTAGTCGGTGGCAACGGTGCCGGGAAGTCGACGCTCCTCGAACACCTGAACGCGACGCTCGTTCCCGACGACGGCGAACTCGTCGTCGACGGCACGCCGATCACCGAAGACAACAAGGCACACGCGCGGCGGGAAGTCGGGTTCGTCTTCCAGGACGCCGATACGCAACTCGTCGCGCCCACGGTCCTCGATGACGTGATGTTCGGCCTCCAGAACTACGGCGTCCCCGGTGACGAAGCGAGAGAACGCGCTCGTGAGGCGCTCGCGACTGTCGACGCGGGCCACCTCGAAGACCGGATTCCTCACTATCTGAGCGGTGGCGAGAAACGCCTCGTCGGCCTCGCCGGCGTGCTCGTCCTCGAACCGAGCGTGGTCGTGCTGGACGAACCGCTCGCAGGGCTCGACCCCGAGCGGTCCCAACTGGTCGCCGACCGGATCAAGCAGATTCACGAGGACGGTATCAGCGTCGTCCTGTCGACGCACGACCTCGAATTTGCCGCTGAAGTCGCAGACCGAGTCTGCGTGATGGCCGACGGCAACGTCGTCGGAAGCGGAACGCCCAAAGCGGTGTTCTACGACGACGCGCTGTTGTCGGACGCGAACCTTCACCCGCCGAGTGCGGTCCGTGTGGCTCGCGATGCAGGGCTGGGGACGACCGCACAGCCAGTGACGGAAGCGGATCTGGTGGCGCTCCTCACAGAAGCCGACACCCTGGGACCCACACAGACACCCTCTCCAGATGGGCGCGGACACGACTGAGCGCCTCCCTCGGTATCTCGCGCCACTTCCTCGGCGGATCGAGACCGGCGCGTTGCGGCATGCCTACTCCACCAATTCTCATGGGAGTAAATGAGTTGTCTCATCGTACTGTTTTCCGGAAAATTTCGCGTCGGTCCAATGTTGAGTGACCGGTATATAATTCGACACCGCTGTACGATCGAACGTCGCTCGCTGGACTGGAATCAGATATGCGGACAGTCTCAGAGGCGTGGTTTGACCACGAGAGCCACAACTCCGTTGAGAAGTTCGTCTGCGTACTCCCGCTAGCCTCCTTCAGATTCGAGGCTCACGACTGTTGTGGAAGGTCGACACGCTACGAGATGGACACTCTCTTTCGCGTGTTCGTGCTGAAAGAACTCTACGGATGGGAGCACGAAAAAGAACCCCTCAACTACCTCGATAGCCATCCCGCACTCTGCGAACGCCTAGAGTTGGAGATGGTGCCCGATCAGTCGACATTATGGCGCAGCTGGAACGAGCGCTTCACGCGAGATATCCGCGAGACGGTCCAGAAAGCAACTCGAACGATCCTGATCAAAGCACAAAACGCGGATGTCGCCGTACCACGCGAACCAGAACGGAACCTCCCGGATCGAGGCCCCCACGCTACCGGATCGGACTCTGACGATCAGGCCCTCCTCGACAAGGCAGGGAGGATCACTGACCACGTCAGTCGCGTCGTGTTCCCCGCTTTCTCGCTCGATCGTGCGAGGGCTGTGAAATTTCCGAGAACGCTTACTGGGGCTTACAGACCTACTTAGGGCTCCGTGAGAACTTGGCCGCCAACGAGGGCGCTCGGAGCTTCATCCACGAGTCGACGCGTGATCGAACACCACTCGGACACGGGCATCGCGACCAGATTCGTGATCTCCCTATCGAGCAGATTCGTGAGATGTACCGACAGGCGGTCCGGCAACTCATCGACGAGGTCGGGGGGACGAAGGAGTTCTTCCGCGCCGGGATCGTCGCGATCAACATTACCGAAGCTGACCCCTTCACAGGCGATAGAACGGGCCACGAAGACGAAATCATCGGGACGAAAGAGAAGACCGACGAGTACGCCTACCAGTGGGCGACGGTGCAGTTGGTCGGGAATGCCGTCCCGATTGTGCTGGACGCGCGCCCCGTCCGAAAGGGAGAGACACGACTAGAAATCGTCGAGGACTTGCTCGATTCGGCTGAGGACCTCGTTCACGTCGATAACGTGCTGATGGACCGGGAGTTCGATAGTCAGCATGTCCTGGAGATGATCAGCCAGCGCGGGCACTCCTACGTCGTTCCCAAGCGGATGCAGACCAGCGAGAAAGCCCAGGCCAAGCGGTTGTTCCAACGGCACCAAGACCGCTACGAGACCGACCGGAAGCTCCACCTCGGCAAGAACGAATGGCACGAGACGACGCTGATCTACCGGCGGAAAGAGGACTCAGAGCACGACGATCACCGGCAGTATTCGGTGTTCATGTCGAATTGCGGGAGTGGTCACCTCACCGAGTATGGCTACCGATGGGAGATCGAGAGCGGCTACAAGTCGATAAAGCGATTCATGGCGGCGACGACGTCGAAGGATTTCGGACTTCGATTCTTCTACTTCGCCTTTGCCTGTCTGCTGTACTCTATCTGGCGAGCGGTCGATTTGCTGGTACAGGTCGATTTGACCGGTGAATATGACCATTCGCCGATCGTGACGGCCGACAACACTCTTACGCTGTTGAAGAAGGGAACTGGAATCGGATAGCGAGGGTCTTTACCCGTGGTAAAGCGGCGTCTGAGTGGCTACACTATCCGCGGTCTCGGAAACACCCCGAATAAATTGACCATCCAACAATAACGGCCGTTCAGAAAGCGATCTGAACCAGTTTCTGCTCATCGATTCGGCCGAAACCACGCATCACAGCCCTGCTAATCCCGCTGTAGTCTCAACCTCACAGGATAACCAAAGTGGAGGCTGGTAGTTTCAATGCATACGGATCTCAAATTGCTTTGTGATCGAGAACGACTTCGCCAACAGAGCGAATGTCGCTCCCGTCGGAGACTAATAGTGCGGTTTCACCGACTCGGTTGATTCGAGTCTGTTGTTCCCCGTGAGATGACGGACTAGCGCATCAGTAACCTCTTCACGCTCATGATGTACCCAATGTGATGCGTCAGGAAACATCTCTAACTGACCGTCTTCACAGTAGTCAAGGCTTTTTTCGGCCATCGAGGGACGAAGTGCGATGTCATCTTCTCCCCAACAAATCAGCATCGGCTGGGTAACGGTGTCGCGTGATGAGCGTTCCGACCGACGGAATCCACGATACCAGTTAATCCTCGGCTCAATGCCTGAATGCTGCCAAGCCGCCTTGTAGCGGTTAATCGTTTCTTCGTCGAATGTTCCTTTGTTCGAAGTTATTTCAAGCGAGTCAACCATATTGGCCATATCGTTCCGACGCAGCATCCACTCGGGGAGCTTCGGTACCTGATAGAACCAGACGTACCAGCTCCGGACGATTTGTTCGAGGCTAGACCGTAAGGTCTCTCGATACACCGTTGGATGTGGTACGTTTAGAATTGAAAGATGGTCAACGACAGATGGATGGCGGAGTGCCACGTTCCAAGCGACGAACCCGCCGAAATCGTGTCCGACTACGTGGGCCGAGTCGCGTCCCTCGCTGTGAATCAATTCGCGCACGTCAGCGACTAATTTCGATTGTCGATAGGCATCAACCTCATCAGGTGCGTCGCTCAGATTACAGCCTCGCTGATCCGGAACAACCACACGAAAGCCGGCCTCAACGAGCGGATGGATCTGATCACGCCAGCCGTACCAGAAATCGGGATGTCCGTGCAGAAGGACAACTATAGTAGCGATTGAAAGTCATTACACAGCCGATCGCAGTACTGCGTACGGTCGGCTGTGCAAACAGTTTCAATCGCTACTATAGAGGTGCGTCGGAATCACCGGCAGTGACGACGTGTAACTGCACGCCGTTGATGTTACGATAGGTCGATTCGACATCGTGCCCACTGAACAACGATGCATCAGTCTTTGTAACCGCCTCTGTGGTTATGGGTCTGGGTTTCGTCGTAGACATCGTGTTCCCGTGGAGGGAAATACGCGACAAAGCTGAATACGAGGACTGCCGCATGGGTGTGGCTGCTTATATATCCCGAAGCTTCTGTCTACTGTACGGTGAGGATCTCACCGACGCTACGATTAGTGAACGAGTTCGCTGAACACGCGTTCTTCAGCTTTCCGAAGGTGCTCACCGACTGTTCCGGGAGAAATCCCAACAATCTCGCTGATGTCTTCGAGCGACGCTTGGCGGGGTTCACGATAATATCCTAAATCAACGGCTGCCTCAAGCACTTCTTCCTGCCTCGGTGTAATCATCCTATTGAGCGATGATTTGTCGGACTCATAATCACCCATCCCAAGGACTTCGAACGTGAGTTGATCCATCTCCTCGGCGTATTCGTATAATTTACTGAACGTTTCGTCAGTTCCAAGGTAGGTGACTTTAAGATGATTCTCAGACGTGAAATGAATCGGAGTCTCGATCACCAGCAGCGATTCCTGTTGCAGTTTAAGGGATCGGTGAACCGCTTCTGTCGGTTCGAATTGGCTCACAGCCATCCACCGATCTTCGCCCGCAGTAAGATAACTGAGGACATACGATGAATCCTCCATAATCTGTTTGTACCGTTCCTTACTGCCGCTTGCCTCGGCAAACAGGAGGACAGTATCATCTTCAAGAAGCTCAAGATGATGGATAGCCCGCCGCCTGATCGACGGGTCATCCGTCAGTTCCTCTCCGAGTGGATGGAATGCTGCCCCTCCATCTGGTTTGACTAACGCGGTGAGGTATCGCATAGCGTCAGCCAAAACTGCGCGCAATAAAATACCTCGCTGATCTAGGTTTAAATCACACCACTAGTGAGGCAGCGTGGCTACGGAACTATACTGAGAACTGACAGCCGAAGGACGATGCAACAGCAACAGTCCTCGACCGCCAACCGACTCGTGGACGAGGCGGTCACAGCCCTCCCCGACGATGTCATCGTCAACCGTGACTCACACCAGAACGCCCCCGCGCTCGTGATTCGAGCCGATCACGTCCAGAAGGCACCCTCGACGCTTCGCTCGGAAGTCGGGTTTGACCACTGCTCGTGTGTAACCGCCCAGGAGTACGACGACCATTTCGAGACGGTGTATCATCTTACCAGCTACGATGACCGGGCGCGTGAGTTATCGGTCATCGTTCCGACGACGAAGGACAACCCAGTCAGCGAGTCCGCTGCGCCGGTCTACCGGACAGCGGAGTGGCACGAACGGGAGGCCTACGACCTCGTGGGTATCGAATACGAAGACCATCCTAACCTCCGGCGCATTCTGCTCCCAGAGACGTGGCAGGGGCACCCGCTCCAGAACGACCACGATCAGGCCCAGCCGCAAATCGTGACGCTGCGCGAGCACGCCAACCCTGTTCAAGATGATACTCAGCAGGGAGACACGATGTTCCTCAACATCGGGCCCCACCATCCGTCCACCCACGGCGTGCTTCACCTTGAGGTGGTTCTCGACGGCGAACAGGTGACCGATGTCGAGCCGGATATCCGGTATATCCATGGGTGTGAGGAACAGATGTGCCAGAAGGGTACCTACCGCCACCAGATTATGCCGTACCCCGACCGATGGGATTGGGGTGGGGCGGGCCTGCTCAACGAGTGGGCCTACGCCCGCGTCATCGAGGACCTAGCCGATACCGAAGTCCCCGAGTACGCGCAGGTCATCCGGACGATGAGCGCCGAGCTGTCACGCATCCTCTCGCACTTGCTATTCACTGCGATGTATGCACTAGACGTCAGTGGCGAGTTCAACGCTACCTCTATGTACGGTTTCCGAGACCGGGAAATCGTTCAGGACCTCTTAGAAGACCTCACCGGCCAACGGATGATGTTCAACTACTCCCGGGTCGGCGGCGTCGTCTGGGACATCCCCGAACCCCGCGGGGAGTTCTTTGATAACGTGCGCTCTTTCATTGACGATCTTCCACAGAGGCTCGACGAGTATCACGACCTGCTGACGAGCAATGAAGTCCTCCAGGTCCGCTGTGTCGACACCGGTAAGTTACTGCCGGAGGTTGCAAAGCAGTACGGTTGCACGGGCCCAGTCGCTCGCGGCTCCGGCATCGACTACGATCTCAGACGAGACGACTCTTACGGCTACTACGACCGGCTAGAGTGGGACGTCGTCACCGAGGACGGTTGCGACAACTTCGCCCGCGTACTCGTCCGCCTGCGGGAGATCGAGGAGTCAGCAGCCATCGTGGAACAGTGCGTGGATCTTCTCGAAGACTGGCCGAACGAGGAGCGTACCGTACAAGCTAACGTTCCGCGAACGCTGAAGCCCTCTGGCGAGTGCTACAAAGCTGTGGAAGGGGCCAAGGGCGAACTCGGGATCTACATCCGTGCCGACGGCACCGAGACCCCTGCCCGGTTCAAGATCCGCGGGCCGTCATTTTCGAATCTGTCAGCGCTGTCGGCAATGGCGGAGGGTGAGTACGTTCCCGACCTTGTCGCGACCCTCGGGAGTCTCGACACTATTATAGGAGAGGTGGATCGGTGACCATGACTGTCTCGACACTGTTGGGGAGCAACTCTAACCAGCAGGTAACGTGTATTGCCTGCGGCGAGAAGGTCGCCCGTGAGGATGCTCGTGAGTACGACAAACACGGCGACCGCTGGAGCCGTGAGGACAAGACGTTTGAGTACCTCTGCAAACCCTGTCACCGGGATTGCTGTCATCAGAACCGAGACGGGCTGGAGGAGACGCTCGTGGCGGCCGACGCCGGCCGAACCGACCACAAGACGTTCCTCAGACAGTACTGCGAACTGACGGCCGACAACACGGGCCTCAACTGAGAAATCGAAACAGATGAAATCCAACCACCAACACCACAGAAACGATACCGATCCAGTATCGAACCACCCGATGTCGGTCTCGGAGATCGAGGAATGGTACGCTGAGTACGCTGACCGGATGCACCGGTTTGAATGGGTTGACCGTCTCTTCATCGGTCGCTACCGTCAAGCGCAATTTGGAGACGTTGACGGAAGATTGTTGGATGTCGCATGCGGCATCGGAACGAACTTCCGGTATCTGCCCGATCCTGTTGAACTCGTTGGCATCGATATCAGTCCGGACATGCTGGTAAACGCTGAGAAGCGCCTTGCCAAGTTAGGTATGGATGGAACTCTTCGAGAGATGAACGCACAGAATCTCGAATTTCCCGACAACAGTTTCGATACGGTGATCTCCGCACTGTCGACGTGTACGTTCCCCGACCCGATTGCTGCACTACGGGAAATGGAACGAGTCTGCAAACCGGACGGGACGATCCGCCTCGTCGAACACGGTCGGAGTGACGTGGGAGCTATTGCTCGGTTTCAGGAATGGCGCGCTGATGCCCACTACGCGAAAAGTGGCTGTCGCTGGACACAAGAACCGAGCGAGGTCGTCAAAGCAGCAGGACTCTCAGTCAGGGAAACGACAACGGGATTGTTCGGTACGATCACTACCTTCGAGATGACTCCTGACCGGGGTGTTGAACGATGATAGAGTTATCCTCAGGGACGTTGTTATGATTCGCCGCCGGAATCCTCCTGTTGATCCTCGGCGTACTAATCAGGTCCCGCGGGTGGCTGTTTCTCCTCGCAGGCTACGACGAGTCTGCTTCCGTCCCAGACGACGTGATACAGAATATAGCAGGGAATACCGTTCTCCGCATCAGTATCGCCGCTTTTGTCGTTGGTACACTTATATCTCTGATGAATACCCCATCGTATCTTGGCGCCCTAGTCGGAGGCGTGATTGTACTGGACGTGCTACGAATGATCTACCGACTGAACACGTGGTCACCTCAGGCTGCCTGACGCAATGTTGACGATCTCTCAACGGTCAGATAGACTTACTGCTCGCCTACAGGGGAGTCATTCCCCCGGATTGCTTTCCCGATTTAAATCCTGCCCATCGAATAATGACTGATCTCCTAATTCACGACGCAATCGTTGTCACGGTGAATCAAGAGAACCAGATTCTACAAAACGGTTCTATTCGGGTGACAAACGGGACCATTTCGGCCGTCGAAACGACCGAGCCTGGAGACCAAGTCTCAACTGCGGAGCACGTAATCGATGCCAGCGGCAAGGTCGTGATACCCGGCCTCATCGACACCCACCGCCACACCGATTTCACCCTCGTCCAAGGCCTATTCAGCGAACTCGACGGAACCGAACTGCTGAAAGAAGCCTTCGCGTTGTACCACACAGCTGAGCCGGCACTCGGCGAGTCGTTCTTCGAGGCCGCATGGCAACTCGCCTGCCTCCGGCAGCTCACACATGGCGTCACGACGGTCAACGCGATGGACTTCACGCCAGCACTCGGAGCAGAAGCCATCGGCGAGGCCGGATTACGTGGTGTGATCGGTCCCGAACTCGCGGACTTTCTCAACCCCGCGTCCGCAGACGAACAGCTCACAGACGCACGTGAGTTCATAGAAACCCACCACGACACGTACGATGGCCGTATCATGGCGAGCATCGCACCGGGTGGCGAGGCTGGGTGTTCGCGAGAACTCTGGGAAGGTGTTGCAGAACTCCGAGATGACTATCCAGACTTGCGACTCCACACCCACCTCTATGACTCGGCCGAAGCCGATACGATGGCGGCTGGAAGCGGTGCTGACGATCCGCTCGACTTGTTAGACCGCTACGGACTGCTCGACGAACGGACGCTGTTGACGCATCTCCTCTATGCAGATCGGGAAGATGCACGACGCATCGCCGAGGCCGGTGCGCACGTGCTTCACTGCCCGACTGTGTACAGTTACTTCCAAGCTGGGAAGCGAACCTGGTTTCCGCTTCCGGCCCTCCAGGAGTTCGGCGCGAACGTCGTCATCGGCCTCGATGATCCGTTCTGGTTCGATTCCTGGGATCTCTTCCAGGAAGCCAAACACGCTCGATTGTTGTCGAATTTCGAGTACGGAGCCCAGCAGTGGTCCTCGTATGATCTCCTCAAGATGCTCACCATCGACGCCGCACGCACACTCGGGATCGAGGATCAAATCGGCAGTCTCGAACCCGGCAAACGCGCCGACCTACTCGTCATCGACGTCGATACGCCACGTCTCCAGCCATTCAGCAACCTCCCGTCGGTGCTGGCGAACTCGGTGACTGCGGGAGATATCGAAACGGTCGTCGTCGACGGTGAGGTACTCATGGAGGAGCAATCGGTCACATCGATGGACGTCGAGGCCGTTCGTGCAGCCGCGACACGAGAGCGTGAGCGCCTGCAGGCGCGTACCGGCTGGGAGACGTCGCTCGCCGGCAGTACCCCGCCAGATAAATCGATACTCAAACGCGTGTCCGCACAACCACTGCTTCGAGCGATGAGACAGTATGGTCGAGGATTTGTCAACGAGCATTTTCTTACGCACATCAACTAGTCCCTCGCATACAGGCTGATCCTCAGAGGAGATACTGACGGCGGGTGGAACCTACGCGGAATGATCGACGAGGAGTTCTGATTGGGTGGAGACGATTCCGAGTGGGGTCTGGTTTCAGGACCGTCGATAGAGTTCCCATCCAACGGCGATGACGGCACAGAGAGCACCGAGGAGGAACGGGAGTGATGCGTTAGTGTCACCGAATCGCCAGCCAAATACGATGTATCCGATCAGCGCAACGACGGCCGTGATGGCTCCAACGAATTGGAGTGTTCGTGACGGGGATGATCGTCCTGGCATTCGTACGTCCGGGATCGAATACTAGGTGGGTACGCTTGATTGGATCGTTAGTTGCGCGTTCGTATGGAGAGCCAGGCGAGATTTCCAAGGTCGGTGATGAGGAATGCACCGATTGAGGCGTAGAACGGTGAGAGACGAACGTAATCAGTTCCAATGAGATAGAAAGTGCGAAGCGAAAACCCACGGCTTTAGCCGTGGGATGAAGCCGACAACTGGGAGCCAAACCACGCGACTGTGGCAGGCTGACTCCCCAGCGTTTAACAATTCATAGGACAACATGGCTCTGTTGAAACCCTCAGCAGTTGATACGAACTGCGTGCTGAATACAGAGCACATATCTTACAAAGCAACCTCGCCAGGGTAGTTTACTATCCCTGATGAGGCAATGAGGCGGTAACATGGCTTTCGTGGACGGGTTGTGAAGTTCCTGTCACGTATGGCATGTCGCAAACGTGGATGTTACCCACTCCCAGCGCCCGCCAACCCCGACCGCCTCAACTACATGTACACGTTCGGAGTCAAAAATGCTCTGTTATTAATGCTAATGGGATTATTACCTCCTTAATTTTATTTAATATGGATCAAATCCTGTCTATTTTGAATACGAACCGGCCGATGTTCTCTCTGTATCGGTCACGTAGCGACTATCGGACACTAAGTGGTTCCAAACAGCATTGCTGCATACACAGCGCTCCTCTCGCACGAACGGGATCGCGGATGTCATGCGACACCCGAACTACGGGCGCTCTCGTCCGTGGCCGAACGTCCGTCAGACGACGAATTCGGGGAGGCTGGCACGCTCCTTGGATTCGTTCGGACAGAGCGTACTCCACGGTCCATCTCTACCAGTCGGTACAAATCAGGAGTCGTCGGGACAGTAACCGATAATCCGAAGCGCTTCGATCGACCGTAACAGCTGTCCCGAACACGTCGGTTATTCACCGCTCGAATCGGAACCGTAGTCGGGTGGGTTGTGAAGGGTGATCCAGTGGTCGGTGTACCGAGCCTCGTGTTCCTTTGCCTGTTTGTGAGCGATCACACAATCCTCCAGCCATCGATCAAGATCACACTCGTTACAGCGGATCCTACATGGCATATAATGACATATACCGCGACGGTTATCATCCTGACGGTCCTCGGGCCGGTAACCGACGGCCGTAGTTATTCGTCGGGCCACCCGGGACCGATATCATGGTGTGTCGAGCGACTGCATCGAGGAATTTGAACCGCGTACCATGCTGAGCCCCTTGTGCGAGGTGCAACCTCTGTATCTCGGACGCTGTGTCTATCAATTGCAGAGGGTTTCAACAGCGCCGTCACGCTCACTCCAGAAAGGGAACAGCACCCGATGACACCCGACATGTATCCCCGGGCGAGTGGATCACCAGGGACCCGCCGCGACCCGTCGTTACTTGTCCAATTGATCCCACGCGTCATCGAGTCGCTGTTTGAATTCTTCTTTATCCATCTCCTCAGAGAATGGAATGCGGACGCTTCCAATCTCGATGTACCGCACCCCTGAAGTATGCTTCAGATAGTCGTACAGAAGGTTCGCAAGTGCGCCGAGTGTGATCGTCGTGCCCGTGGTGAACGCCATCTCAACAACATCACCAAACACAGGCGACAGCGACGGCGTCGGGCAGTAGCGATCCGTCCGAACCTCTCGGATGTGCGGATCGTCGGCTAACTCGGTGGTTAGCTCAGAGGTTTCAACTCTGGCTTGGGCACTCGGACTCTGATCAGCCGACTCGAACCGGACTCGGTCAACGCGAAAATACAGGCTGAGCTCAAGATCGGTCGTCTCCACCGTGCGAGTGTCGGGGTCGCGGTCACGACCGAACCGGCGACGCAGCGCCCTGCGGACCGACCCGATCCACTCGGGAAGCCCCATACAGAATACAATACAGTTGATAATTTACGTGTTTGGGGGCTCTGGAGCGTTATTGCAGCAGGTAGCGGACGCGTTGCGGCCGAGCGATGGAGCAAGGACGCCAGCAACGAACTGAAGCATGCCAGCGAGCGGCCCGCACCCAGCATGACCATCCAACGAGCGACTTCACCGACTTGGATACGGATGCACCGGCGTGGGAGTCGCAGTGGGGCTGCTGCGAGGCTCCATCTCTGGTTTTCCCACCACTCGTTTCGGGAATTGGAGACGAGAAGAGTACTCGAGTGGGACAGAGACGAACACGTCGTCACGAAAGGCAGAAATTTCGATACGAAGCGGGGCGAAGTCCCGCAAGAAGATACTGCAGATCGGTCACACACTCCTCTATAGAACGGGTCAGGCCGCCTCAGGCATACCGTGGCACGTACGCGCAATGTCTGCAGCATCCGCTCTCGTCGAGGCGATTCGACCTCACAGTATAGCAAGACTGAAGCCAGCTTATCGAAGCTGGAGCGATAACGATCACACCTCCCTGCTTCTGGATCTTTTCCACTCCAACTGATCTGCAGGTTCGCTACTGAGATGGCGACGGCAGTAGCGCCGTCATCAGGCTGCGTGTCACCGCCAGGGCGGGGTGGTGTGCACCTACGTTGTAACACGGTAGGGACGAATTGCCGCCCTTGGATGGGCGGCACCATGCAACGTGTTGACGCGGAGGGGGATGGCAGCCCCTGCCAGTCTCGGGGAGGACAGCAGGGGCACTCAACAGTAGCCTGCACCCCGAAAAATCGATTCCGGAAGCTGTAACGCGCGTTGCAGTCTCGTTCACTGCCAATGTGGACTCGATTGTGTTGCATCGGTCGTCGCCGGCGCCGACTGCGACTGCACTCCGAGTTGACTCTCCTTGTGAGCTCGTTGCGACAGCGAACGCCAACCACAGAAAAAACACAGTGGGCGCCGTGACCGCTCGTTGTAGCACGTAGCCCTTCGAGAGGCCGATATAAGATGACGTGTTACACTCGACACACGTTACGTGAGCAACACGGTATTGCCCATTCCGCGGCGCTTGCGTTCGACGAGATCTTTGGCCTCCAGACTGTCGAGCGTGCGGCTGACAGTCGCTTTCGAGAGATCTGTCTGGTCGACGATCTCGCTCTGTGGAAGGACGCCGTCAGCTTCGAGTACCGTCTGATAGACCAGTTCCTCGTTGCTCGTAAGCCGTTCTGAGATGGTGGCCCACTCCTGCCGGCGGGCCTGCAGTAGCTCGTTGCTGGACTCGCCGGTGGGCTGCTGTGCATCCGAGTCCAGACGCTCAATATCCACTGCGATTGCCGACATTGAATCTGCTCTATCGAGGAGGACCGTCGCGCTCGCTCCGGCGGAACATGCTGACACGGCAATGACGACCACATCGTGAAACGTGAACTGCCAGCCAAAGGTCCCAACTCGCGTACTCTCGTCGGCGACCACGACGATAGCTGGCGTGGCGCTCATGAACTGGGCGACGAGGACCGCCATGGCAGTGACGAGAATCCCGGCAGCGAGTAGCTCAAAGCGTGGGCGGGAGCGTCGCTGTGTCATGGCTTATCACCGAGATGCATGTCGTACAACCAGTGTCTCAGACGCCCTCGGAGGTCAGTCGGGGCGACAGCGCGGAGGGATGGCACCCACGTCCGAGTACGGATATGAGTCCGATGGAGGAGCGAACAGCCGCCTTTCATCGGCCGCTCCTATCGAGTCGAACGAGCGATTCCACGGTCTCGGTACGAAGATTGACCACGGCACTGTACTGGACACCAGACGCGTGTGGTGTCACGACGACGAGTACGCGATCGTCGCTCCACCGTGATTCACGCCGTGCAAAGACGATCGTATCGTCGTGCTGTCGGACAGTGAAGGCGGACGCGTTGGCGGTAAGCGCCGTCTGCAGCGACGTGTTCGGTGTGGCTCCGATGGCCGCTGCGCGGTCGCTGGAGAGACGGGCTGGGATCCGACGGACAGCATACGCGGCACTGCTTGGCGCTGGGATGTCACTGCCGACGGTCTGTGCGGACGTGACAGCCTGCTGTGCACGCAGGCGTGTCTGCGTATCCACTGGTGGAGGCCCACGGGTGACCGTTTGGATCGCATAATAGCGGTCTTGATGGCTGATCTCGATGCGAGTGACTGTGCGTACGTCTTCGACCAGTACGTGTTGCTGGCTCCCATCGGTCGTAGCGACGAGGGCACCGTCCTTGATTGTGAATTCGTGGGGGTCGCTGGTGACGATATCGGCAGCGCTGCCAAACACCGCAAGACTACTGCCGAGGACGACCAGCGAGAGGACCAGTGCCAGTCGGGATGGGGGGACCAAGGGCATAGTTCGTTCTCGACACATCGACAGTATGTATCTGATGATTTTCAGTATTTTCAGCGGCTGAAACGCGTTTCAGGCGCGTTTCAGTCGTGTTTCATAGCCGTTTCCAACGGTGATTTACAAGGACTTTCCTGCAAGCCACGAGTGCAGCAGTCGGCCGGCTGCCCACAATCGACTGCGATCCGGCTCCACGGTGCTCGTGGCCGCCCGTTGGTCCCCGCCCGGCTGTTGCTGGAGCAACCGATGAGACAACACACTCGATATGATGGGAGCAAGAACCATGCAACGTGACTACAGACTCGCACTGTACGCCCTCGGCATCTCGGCTGTCCTGCTTGTAGCCAGTGGCGTCGTCGTCATCGCAGGTGCCAGTCTACCCTCCGATCCGATAGCCAGCCCCGCTGACGGAACCAACACGACACAACTAGAGGCAGATCAGCAGTTCAACGTGACACAGACCCGGACTGACCAGGGCAAGTACACCCTGCAGCAAGCCCAGCGCACCTGTAGTGGTGCCCTCCGCCTCAACAGTTCGGCGCGCAACAGCACCACCCATCGGGTCGGAAACGTGACTGTCACGTTGGTCACCCATCATGATGGAGCGGTGATCGAGGAGATCGGACGCCAGCGGCTTGCCGAACTCGTCGTTACAAAGGTGGGTACTCGTGCCGGCCTCAGTGAGTACCGCCAGCTTGAGATACAAATCAATCAGTACTACGAATCCACAGCCCGCGACAAACCGCTGGATATCGCGGGGATTCGCGTTCGACCGGCTGACGATTGCCTCCCATTAGTTCGGGGGACGGTAAACCACACTAACGAGTCGGTGACGGTCCAGACAGTCCGTCCGGATGTCCAGGCGGTAAGCCTGAACTACACCGACGATATGGGAGTACTGGACCAGGCCGACCGGGAGCTGATCGAGCGTCTCGTCGTGTCCGACAAGCAGACGAGCTATAACGTTCGGGCGCACCTCGACGCCACGGAGTTGGATGCAACGGTCACGGAGGCAACCACTGACGGCCACGTCGACATCAAACTCCAGCGCCCCGACGGGAACGGAAGTACAGTTATGCTGACCGTCGATCTCAGCGCGGAGACCGTCGTGCACTCGTGGGTCGAACTACAGATCGATGACTCGAATATTGAGATGGTTGACGAAGACAGCTCAGCTGGGGCCGACAACACGACCGCCCAGACGAAGAACATCACCATCAACCTCAACGAGTCGAACAGGACAGTGGTAAACGACACCAGCGGCTGACCCCGCTATCGGCTATCGGCCGGAGGGAGGCTACGCCACGTCCTCATGCCGATTGCGGGGTGACTGGTTTCCATACGTTAGCCTCACGCACAGAGCCAGCAGCCGATCAACCGCGACGAGTCGTCACCAACGCAAATTATTAGCCAATACTGTCATATTTGTAAGTAGTCTGTATGGTACCAAACCACACATCGGATAACCGTCCGCCGGGGGTGCCCGCCGTGAGCCGTCGTACGGCACTGTCGATGATCGCAGGGGCCGGAGTGGCTGGGGCCACCTCACAGCGGGGTAACGCCCAATCCGCGACCACGTCAAACGACATTGGAACGGCGTGGTATCGGCCATTGAATGGCTCACCAACATGGCCAGTCGCGCATGATGGGGTCGCGTACGTCGCCGACTCAGATGGGAACATCTTCGGCTATGACGCCAGCTCCGGCGAGTCACAATTCAAGCAGAGCGTGGATGGGAGTATTACAGCCTACGGGCTCACTGTGGCGGATTCGATCCTCGCTGTCACGCTACAATCTGGGAGTGTCCGGTTTTTCGATCTGGCAACACAGGAGCCAGTCGGCCGATTTCCCATTGGCGCACAGCCCGCTGGAATGACCAGCTTTGGCCAGTATCTCTACGTCGTCGATACGAATGCGACACTGAAAAAATTCGATGCCAGCGGCCCGGAACCACTCTGGCAAGAGGATCTCGGCTACGGTCGGGCTCGGAACCCACAAACGCCGCTCGCAGGCGAGAATGGACTTGTGATCACACAGAGTGGTGGCCGGTTGCTTTTTGTTGATCCGACCGACGGCACCGTCCTCGAAGAGATAACCCAAACTGCGGTCTACCAAGGGGCGTTTGGACAGTGGACCGGGACGATTAGTAATAATAGCACTGCCTGTGTCGTTGAGCGGAATTCTAATGCGGCCTATATTTTTGATTTGCAGGCTGGCACCACGCGACAACTCCAGTACACTGGCTCCGGTATCAGCTCCTGTGGTCCCGCAGCAGGGCTGTTCTTCATCGGTGATTCGGAGGGCATCAATGCGATGCGAGAGACGACTGGTGAGATCGAGTGGCAACTGAACTTTGAGGCGACAAAGCTCTCCTTCGACGTGTTTGGCACGGAGTTGGTCGTAATCGGTCGTGACAGTGGCGACGGGTACATTCGATCCAGAGACATCGAAACGCAAGCTTTCGAGTGGGAGGTCCCGCTCAGCGAGCCGGAGAACCTGCTTAGTGGCGGGGTCGGCGGCTACAGTTTCACGAAGCCGATTCAGGTTGGCGACCACTACATTGTGGGCGGGAGCTCAAATGACGGCAATTGGATCGCTTCATTCGGCCCCCAACAGGCCGAGTCTTCGATATCGAACGAATCGTCCGACTCGTCGGCGGGATCTGGGGGGACTGAGCAGCCGGGAACTGCGGATCCGTCCCTCCCAAAGAACCAAAACTCGACCCCGACCCCTGGTACTGGATCCGGTCCGCTGACCTGGCTGTTCAATTTAACTCCCTGGTCAAAATTGGGCACGATCGCATCAAGACTGGGATCGATTATCTTAGTCTGGTATCATGTGTTCCGCGACGAAGAGTAGGCGTGACGCGGTAGGGAGAGTCAAAAAATCGATTAGAGCGACAGAACGGATGGGGAAGAACTCAAAAGGGCAGAGCCGATCGAGCACCTCAGAGGGACAGGATGTGATTGTGGTCGATTATAATCCCGTGGGGAGACACCCGGGACCCGGATTATCAGTTACTTCGCAGAGTAGGAACTGCCCCTCACTAAGCCCATACACAATACACTACAGTTGATAATTTACGCGTTTGGGGAGGGTGTCATAGAAGAGTTCACACACCGACGGTTTCGAGTCCGAGCTATCGGTAGAGACAGACGATAGAACTAATCTTCCAACATATCATTTCGAGATATGGCTGAAATAGTGCTGGCGAAGCAAAAAATAGAGAAGGGGAAGACGGAGCGGCTCAGGGAATGGATGGAGGAAATCACCGAGAGAGAAGCAGAGGCGGTTGAAACACTCAAGAGCGAGGGAATGCATTCGGAGACTGCGTTTATCGAACATACGGAGGAGAGCGACTTTTTGATTTACTATATGAAAGCGGACAGCATCGAACAGGTGTATGAATCGTTCGAGGACTCATCGCACGACATCGATCAAGAACACAAGCAGGTACTGTCTGATGTGCTCGAAAGCGGAGAAAATGTCGGTGACTACGAACTGCTCTATCACTTGGAAAATCCCGAGTCTTCGTAGGTGGACGGTACGTTCGTATACTCACGTATCGGCTAATTCACAGGGGATTTGAGTGGAAACAACATCTTGTGAATCCTTCTATGACACCCTCGTTTGGGGCCTAGAGCGTTATTGCAGTAGGCAGCGGGCGCTTTGGAGGCGATCAGCCAGTCGTGCCGACGTTCCTGTTGTGAGGGGCAGCAGTAACGCGTTCAAATATTCTGCTCTGTTGAAGAGCGATCTATTCAGCCGATATCACGGGTTTAGAAGGATGAAGACGAGGAATTCGATTCTTGCCTATGGAAGTCGACCTCCTCGACTTCGTTGAGCAGTGTCGTGACCTAGCTAAACAAGCGTTGGGGAAGCACGCGGGCGAGCCCGCCAGCGGCGGGTTCGCCCGCTGGGTCCACGTTGTTCTGCACTGCTTTCGGCTCGAAGAAGGCCACAGCTACCGTGAAACGCCGAATCGGTTGAAGTACTTGACTGAGGTTCGTGACGCCCTCGGCCTAGATCGGGACGACCTGCCGGATTACAGCACGATCTACAAATCTTTTGACCGGCTGAAAATGTGGGTCTGGCGGGCGCTGCTGCGCGTTTCTGCGCAGCAGCACCCGCAGTCTGGTCACGCCGCTCTCGACAGCACGTTCTTCGACCGTCGTCGTGCTTCCTCGTACTTCCGCCAGCGATCGGGAAGCACCGTACAGACGCTGAAAGTGACGACATTAACTGATGTGGAATCGCTTGCGGTTCTTGACGTTCACATCACAGCACGGTGGAAGCACGATACGAAGACCGGACCGCCGGTCGTCCGCCGAAACGCGGACGACCTGCAGTCCGTCGCTGCCGACAACGGCTTCCAAGACTGGCACACCGAGTACGAGATCGCCGCGTATGACCTTGAGTATCTTGTTCACTATCGTGGATCATCACCGAAATCAGCCCTGAACAACGCGCTCAACCGGGCAAACGGCTACTCTCAGCGCTGGATGGCCGAAACGTCGTACTCAACAGCCAAGCGCTCGCTCGGCGACGCCGTGCGAGCGCTCGGCTGGTATCGCCAGTTTCGTGAAATTGTCCTGATGTTCGCCATCATCAACATAGAATCACTGTGTGAGCCGCTGTAACCGTGGCTCAGCATCTATTCAACAGAGCAGACACTTCAACGACTGAATCTGCCTGGTCTGCTGTGTCTCACTGATACCTTCAGCAGCAGCGTGGTCTATGAACTCCCGGATCACCCGGTAATTTTTTTGAGAAACCTCGTTTTCCAGATTTTGAAGTTCGCGTTCTACATCCACGTATTTTTGAGATGACATATAGTGCTATTCACGTTGCATAGTTTGGAAGAAGAACGGTGACACACGGCTTCTGTTGAATCACTTCACCCCGGATTCAGATGATGCCGATTAAACCGTTGATAGAATGGGAAAGCCGGGCGGAGAATTAACGTTTCTCTGGCGTTTCCTACCGTGCTTTTCACGTCTCCTTCCTTCGTTTGGGTTTTCATCCGAAAATTGGTCTAAAATATTTAAATAATCTGTCCTGATCGCCATCGGAAACACGGAGGCGTTGACGAGCAGAACTTAACCGAACAGTGACTGTAGATACCTCTCAACAGGTCGAATCTGGATGAACGAAGTATTCAACGGGATCTACGTAGGGACAGAATCTAACGCCGGCGACGAGTTGCTTCTACAGAAACACGGTGTCGACACCGTCATCTCTCTAACACACAGCAACCCGGAAACAGGAGACATCACCCGAGTAGATGTCCCGATGGTGGACGGCCCTCAGAACAGCTACCAGTCATTCGCCGAAGCCGTAGAAACAGTTGTTGAGCAACGTGAAAACGGTCGGTGCGTCCTGGTTCACTGTTCGGCTGGATCCTCCCGCAGCCCTTCAGTCGCCGCAGCCGCAATCACACACCTTACAGAAAACAACCTCAACGAAGCATTCAACCAGATAATCGAGCAAAGGCCGGAAACCGATCCACACGACGCACTGGTTCGCCAGGCCGTCAAGATCACTCGTGAGGGAAGTAGTTGAATCAAGAAATCTCCCTTCTACCGGGTGTGGCTGGATACGGAGACGATGCTCGCGGTTCGAACCGAGCACTGGGATACGTTCGATAACGAATCCGAGATCGTCCGTGTCTCCCGGAGCGGAGCGCTCGAAGTGCTGTACGCCGAACCCGGGGTGTTGGCGTTCGGCCCACGCCCCAGGCCCGGGACGGACGAGTTCGCGTTCGTCCACGAATCGAGCGGTTGCAAAGGACTGTATCTCGACGGCCCGGGACGCGACCGAGAGGCGTTGTTCGTCGAAGACGGGGTCGAAGCCGGGGTCCCGGCGTGGGACGCGACAGGCGACCGGGTCGCAACGGCCGTCTCCGCGAACGGAGCGTCACAGTGGTACATCGTCCCGGTCGAGGGCGAACCCGACCAGGCGTCGAGCGGCCCGGCGGCGCGACAGCCGCCCGCGTGGTGGGACGGCGAACTCCTCGGCACGCGTAGCACGCCGACGCGACCGCTGGACGTCCGGAACGTAACGGCCGGAGAGTCGATCCACCGGACGGACGGGGTGGGATTCGAGGAGCGACTCACGGTCCCCGAGAGCGTCCGGTACGAGTCCGTGGACGAGACCGAGATCCAGGCTCACCTCTATCTTCCCGAGGGGATCGAGACGGCAGCGCCCGATTCGATCCCGCTCGTGGTCAGTCCACACGGGGGGCCGACCGCCGTCGACGAACCGGGCTTCGACGTCCGCGCGCAGTATTTCTCCGCGCTCGGCTACGCTGTCGTCAAACCGAACTACCGCGGGTCAGAGGGCTTCGGCCGTGCCTTTCGGGACGGCGACAACCACCGCCGTGGCCGCGGCGACGTCGCAGACGTGGTGACCGCGGTCGAACACCTCGACGGCGAGTACGGACCGATCGACGGCGGTCGGGCCGGCATCGTCGGCGGCAGTGCCGGCGGACAGCTGACGGTGAAGGCACTCGCCGCGTCTGACCGGTTCGCGGCCGGCGCAGCACTCGCAGGCGTGTACGACTACGAGACGTTCGTCGACGACACAGACGAGATCGGCTGGCGCGTCGTCAGGCGTGAACTCGGCCTCCCCGCGCCGGATCTCGCCGAGTTCACCCACGCGAGCCCCATCGAAGACGTGCCGGATATCGACGCACCGCTGCTGTTACTGCACGGCGAGGCAGACGAGCGCGTGCCGATCTCACAGTCCGAGCAGCTCGCTGCCGAACTCGACGCACACGGCAAGCGATACGAACTGCAGCGATACGCCGACGCGGGCCACGGATTCACGCAGCGCGAGACCGTCGTCGACGCGTACACGCGGATTGCAGATCTGTTCGCCAAGTATCTGCGGACCGACCCGGACGATCGGACCAGCCGTCCGCGGCCACCCCAGGACGCCGACAGGTCGAGTTCGCTGAACTGAGGCCGATCACGACGCGATGAAGACTGCTGCGAACGCGAGCGTCAGGAGCGCGACACCGATTGCGAGGAGCGAGAGGACGAGCAGCTGCGCGCCCAGTTCAAGCAGCACGGCGCCGAAGATGACGAGGACGGCGATCACGACCCCGACGAGCAGGAAGTGGATGCCGACGTCGGAGTCCTTCCAGTACTGTTCGGCGGCCACGTCGATGCCGACGCTAGTGATGAAGAAGTGGGTCCCGAGCGGCACCATCGACAGCGCCGCGTAGCCGATGTCGGTCCACCGCACCGGGAGGGTCGTCAAGAGCGCGAACTGCCGGAGCGTCAGCACGGTCTCGAGGTAGAACTGACCGGGGGCCCGGAACAGCGTATCGACGAGTCCGCCCGACGGGGCAGCGGTGAAGGTCACGACGATCGATCCAGCGACGAAGGCCCACAGGAGCAAGTAGATGCCGAAGACGAGGAACGCCATACGGAGCGGCCACGGGGGATGGACAAAAACCCAACGCGGCCGATAGCTCCGGAACGGACAGTTATATGAACGTGTTTAATATTGGTAATAGACGAGAGATGGAATCCGGCGGGGAAGACGGGATCGAGATCGGGAAGATCTCTCCGGACTCCTGGCGGCTCCTCCGGGTCGCCGCCGGGTTCGATCAGCGAAACGTTGAACGGGAGCTCGACGATATTATGCAGGCTCACATCTCGATGCTCGAAAACGACACCCGGAGCCTCTCCCGCGAACGGCTGGAGCAGCTGTTCGACCTGTACCGGACCGAGCTAAGCGACGAGCAGATCCGCGTTCTAGTGGAGTACTTCTGACGATGAGTCGAACACAGTGGGAGATGACCGGCCGGACCGCGCTGTCGCTGATCGTCGCGCTGGTCGCGACCGCGGTGATCGCTGGGGTGCCGACGCCGCCGGGGCTCAGCAGGGCGGGACAGCTGGCGCTTTCGACGATGGCGTTGGCGGCGATCCTGTGGGTCACGAAAGCGCTTCCGCTGGCACTGACGGGGCTCCTCATTCCGGTCGTGCTGACGATATTCGGGATCTACGATCGGATGGAGGCGGCGCTGTCGGGGTTCGCCGATCCGCTCATCTTCCTGTTCATCGCGGGGTTCGTGCTCGCCGAGGCGCTCCAGACACACAATATCGATCGGCGGCTGGCGCTGAATCTCATCAACTGGCTGGGGCGGTCGCCGCGGCTGCTCATCTTAGCGATCATGCTCTCGACGGCGTTCCTCTCGATGTGGGTGTCGAACACTGCGACGACGGCGATGATGACGCCGGTAGCCCTCGGCGTGCTCGCGGGCGTCGTCGGACGCGAAACCGAAGGCAGCGGGACCTCGAATATGCGGGTCGCGACGCTCTTGGGCACCGCTTACGCCGCCAGCGTCGGCGGCGTCGGAACGCTCATCGGAACGCCGCCGAACGTCGTCGCCGTGGCGTTCCTCGACAGACTGGTCGGGATCGAGATCTCGTTCGTCCAGTGGCTCGCGATCGGGCTGCCCATCGTCGCGGTGACGCTGCCGCTGACGTGGTACGCGCTGACGTTCTGGCTGTATCCGCCGGAGATCGACGACGTGAACGACGCCCAATCGCAGGCCGCCGAGCTCGTCGCCGAGGAGGGACCGATGTCGAAGCGGGCCCGCAGGGCGGCGTACATCTTCGCGGCGACCGCCGGGCTGTGGATGCTCGGCGGGCTCGGGTTCCTGTTCGAGGGGCTCCTGCCGACGGCGTGGCAGGTGACACTGTTCGGCGGAGACGGGCCGAACCTCTTCGGACTGAACGGCCACCGGGGAACCCTCTACTTCGTGGTCGTCGGTCTCTTGGCGATCCCCGCACTCGTGCTGAGCGGCGCAGACGACTGGGAGAACCTCATCGACATCGACTGGGGGACGATCCTGCTCTTCGGCGGCGGCATCTCGCTCGCCGACGCGCTGGGCGACACCAATGCTACCGCGTGGCTCGCGCAGTCGGTGTTCGACACCGTCGTCGGCGCGCCGCTGGCGCTCGTGGTGCTCTCCGTCATCGTCTTCGCCGTGCTGGCGACCGAACTCACCTCGAACACGGCGACGACGACGATCCTCGCGCCCATCCTCATCGGCCTCGGGAGCGTCCTCGCGGGGACCCTCGGCGTCGATCCGATACCGGCCTCGGTCTTCCTGACCGTCACGGGCGCGGTCGCCGCGAGTTTCGCGTTCGCGCTCCCCGTGGCGACGCCGCCGAACGCCATCGTCTTCGGAAGCGGGCACCTCGAACAGCGCGATATGATCCGGGCGGGTGTGCTGTTGAACGCGGTGATGACGCTCGTCCTGACGGCGCTCGTCGTACTCCTGTTCAGACTCCTCTGGCCGCACGTCCTCTGGTGATCACCGGGGAGAACGCGAGTCGGTGCGCCGCATAGCGGGCCGACCGCCGATATTGATTGCTATAGATCACTAGCATTTATTACTATGGTATACATTGGCGCCGACAGAGCGTGTATCACTGATACGCGCCGGGGCAGACACTATGGAAGACAGACAGAACCGACGGACGTTCCTCAAGGTGGCAGGAAGCACAGGTGCGATCGGAATTACCGGACTCGCGGGATGTTCCGGCGGCGGCGGCGACGGCGGAGGCGGTGACGACGGCTCGTCGGGCGGCGACTCGACGGACAGTGGCGGCGGGACGACCGGGAGTTCGGACGGCAACCCACAGACCATCACCCTCGGCGGGTCGATGAGCCTGACCGGCGACAACGCCGACCTCGGCCAGCTGTACAAGGACGCATACGAGCTGACGATCCAGCGCATCAACGACAACGGCGGCGTCGAGGCCGGCGACGGCAACACCTACGAACTGGAGATGATTCTCCGGGACGACGGGACCGACGCCTCGACCTCCAAGAGCATCTACCAGGAGCTCATCGACCGCGAGGGCGTCGACTACCTGCTCGGCCCCTACTCCAGTACGGTGACGCTCCCGGCGAGCGCGGTCGCGGCCCAAAACCAGAAGCCGATGGTCGAGGGCGGCGGCGCGAGCCCCGAAATCTTCGCACAGGGCAACGAGTGGATCTTCGGGCTCCTGCCGACGGCCAACAAGTACGCCAAGAGCTACATCGATATGTGCCTCGCGCAGGACTCGACGCCGGAGTCCATCGCCATCCTCGCCGAGGACGGGACGTTCAGCCAGTCCACCGCGGAGGGCGCACGGAACAAGATCGAGAACACCGACCTCGAACTGGTCGTCGACCAGACGTTCCCCTCGGGGACCTCGGACCTCTCGACGAACCTCGGCCGCGTGCGGGACGCCGGCGCCGACATCCTGCTCCTGTGTGCCCACCAGAAGCACAACATCATCCTGGCGAACCAGATGGAGAGCCAGAGCGTCAACGTCGACGCGGCGATGGGAACGGTCGGCAGCCTCAACGAGTCGTTCAAGGATGAGGTCGGCGCGAATGGCGACTATATGTACGGCCCGTCCTCGTGGGCGGTCAACGCCGACTTCGAGGATTCGGTGTACGGGACGACGGGCGACTTCGTCTCGGCCATCGAGGAGAACTACGACTACACGCCGGACTACCACAGCGCGGCCGGCGAAGCCGTGATTATGACGTTCGTCAACGCCTTCGAGAACGTCAGCGAGATCACGCCCACAAACGTCCGGAACCACATCCGGCAGGCGGAGTTCTCGACGGTGTACGGCACCGTCTCCTTCGATGACTCCGGCGTCATCAACAAGAACATGCTCGTCTACCAGTGGCAGCCCGAACCGGGCCTCCAGATCACGTATCCGGACAACGTCGCGCAGTCGGACCCCATCTACCCGATGCCCGACTGGAGTGAGCGCTGAGACGGATGGCTGTCACGCAGTTCGTCGTCAACGGCCTGCTCATCGGGGCGCTGTTCGCGGCGGTCGCGGTCGGCTTCGCGCTCATCTGGGGCGTCGTCGACATCATCAACCTCGCCCACGGCGAGATGGTGATGCTCGGCGGCTACACCTCCTACTGGGTGCTGAGCCTCATCACCGGGAACGCCGAGGGCACCCCGCTGCTGTTCTTGGCGACGATCCCGGCCGCGATCGCCGTGCTGTACGTCGTCGGATACGGGCTCCAGCGGACGCTCGTCTCGCGCGTCATCGGGACCGATATCTTCCTGACGCTTCTGGTGACGTTCGGCATCAGCATCGCGATCCAGCAGTTGGCGATCCAGGCGTGGTCGGCGAACCCGCGGTCGATCCAGGTCGCGTTCGGCGATCCGTCGATCAACGTCGTCGGCCTCGTCATTCCGAAGATGAAGCTCGTCGCGTTCGTCGGCGCGATCGCCCTGACCGCCGTGCTCTATCTGTTCCTGCAGCGGACGCGGACCGGACGGGCGATCAGAGCCGTCTCGCAGAACCCGGAGGCCGCGGCACTGGTCGGGATCGACGTCGAACACACCCGCGCGGTGACGTTCGGCATCTCGTCGGCCATCGCCGGGGGGATCGGCGCGTTCATCGCGACCATCCTCAACATCCAGCCGCAGATGGGGCTCATCTACACGCTCAAGAGCTTCGTCATCGTAGTGTTCGGCGGCGTGGGATCGATCCCCGGGGCGCTCATCGGCGGCCTGCTGCTCGGGACCGTCGAGGAACTGACCACGGGGTTCGTCTCCTCGCAGTGGACGCTCGCGGTCAGTTTCACGCTGCTGATCGTCCTGTTGGTCGTCAAACCGAACGGCCTGTTCGGCGAGGGGGCTGAACAATGAGTACGAACGAATCGGACGGCAGCGAGGGACTGCTTCGATCGATCGTGCCGCCGAATCAGATCGAACGCGTGTTCGACTTCTGTGACGCACACGCCTGGAAGCTCCTCGCATTCGGCGCCGTCGCCGGCGCGTTGCCGCCGCTCCTGGGACTCGAACAGGGGTACTACATGACCGTCATCTCCGAGATGTACCTGTTCGCGATCCTGGCGCTCTCGTGGGATATCGTGGGCGGCCAGACGGGCTATCCGAGCTTCGGAAACATGGCCTTCTTCGGGATCGGTGCCTACACGACGGCGATCCTGGTGAAGGACTTCACCGTGGCGGTGCCGCTGGCGATGGTCGCCGCCGGACTGATCGCCGTCGCGTTCGCGGCGATCATCGGCGCGGCCGTGCTCAGGCTCCGCGGCCACTACTTCGCTATCGCGACGCTCGGCGTCCTCCTGGCCACCCAGCAGGTCTCGCGGATCATCGAGATCACCGGCGGCGCGAGCGGGAAAATCCTCCTCGACGTGCCGCCGGGGACCGTGTTCTACTACCTGTTCTTCGGCGTGCTCGTCGTCGAAATGGCGGTCGTCTACTACCTCTCGAACACGCGGTTCGGGTTCATCCTGAACGCCATCCGCGACGACGAGGAGAAGGCGACCGCGATGGGGTTCAACACGGCCTACTACAAGACGGCCGCCTGGATGCTGGCGGCGCTTTTCACCGGACTCGCCGGCGGGACGTACAGCCTGTTCAACACGTTCATCGATCCACAGACGGCGTACAACGGCGCCTGGAACGTCGAGCTGATCGCGATGGCGCTGCTGGGCGGATCGGGCACCGTCGCCGGCCCGGTGCTCGGCGCGTTCGGCCTCCACACCGTCATCGAGTACGTCGAGACCGCCTTCGTCGGCTGGCATCTCGTCCTCCTAGGGGTCGTCGTCGTCGTCACGGTGATCGGCTTCCCGGAGGGGATCGTCGGGACGCTCAGAGAGTACGCGAGCGAGATGGACTACTACGAACGCGGCGGGATGGCCGCCGCCGGCGACGGCGATTCGGAGGTGATCGACGATGAGTGAGGCTACCGACGCCGACAGAGCAGTGCTGCGAACCGACGGCGTGACCAAGCGGTTCGGCGGTCTCACCGCCGTCGACGACGTCGACGTGACGGTCAACAACGGTGAGATCGTCGGTCTCATCGGCCCGAACGGCGCTGGCAAATCGACCCTGTTCAACTGCATCACGGGGACGCTCAGCGCCGACGAGGGGAGCGTCCATCTCCAGGGCCAAGACGTGACCGACTGGCCGGAGTACAAGATCGCGCGGGCCGGTCTCGGACGGATGTTCCAGGAGACTCGCATCTTCGGCGATATGACCGTCGAAAAGAACCTGCTGTTGGCCGCGCAGGAGGGCGGGTCCGACGTGAGTAATCTGCTCCGACGGCCCGACGACTCGCTGTTGGAGCGGACGGAGGAGCTGCTCGACTACGTCGATCTCGGCGGGCTCGCGAAGACGCGGGCGGGCCGACTGAGTTTCGGGCAGCAGAAACTCATCGAGTTCGCGATGGAACTGATGGCCGAACCGGACATCCTCCTGATGGACGAGCCGGCGGGCGGGATCAACCCCGCGATGCTTGAGAACCTCATCGAGTACATCCGGACGGCAAACGAAGACGAGGAAGCGACGATCTTCCTCATCGAACATAATATGGACTTCGTTATGGAAATCGCCGATCGCATCTACGTCCTCGCCCACGGCGAGCGGATCGCCGAAGGCACCCCGAAGGAGATACAGAACGACCAACGAGTCCTCGACGCGTACCTCGGGAGGGAGTGATCCGTGTCCACGACACCCGAATCCCAGAGCAACGACGGGACGGACGCGCTCCTCGAGATGAACCACGTCGTCGCCGGCTACGGTAACACGACAGTCCTGCACGACGTGAATATCGCCGTCGAGGACGGCCAGATCGCATGTCTGATCGGCCCGAACGGCTCCGGGAAGTCGACGCTGATGAAGAGCATCTACGGCTTCGCCGACGTCAAAGAGGGGACGGTCACGCTCCGCGACGAGGACATCACGGGACGCTCGCCGCAGGAGAACCTCGCCAACGGAATGAGCTACGTCCTGCAAGAGGCGAGCGTCTTCCCGGGGATGAGCGTCCACGAGAATATGCTCATGGGCGGCTACGTCTTCGAGGACGACGAGAGAGCGAACCGACGCGCAGAGGAGCTCTACGACGAGTTCCCGATCCTCGGAGATATCCGCGACCAGGAGGCCGGAACGCTCTCGGGCGGGCAGCGCCGCCTGCTCGAACTCGCCCGCGCGCTGATGGTCGAACCCGACGTGATGATGCTCGATGAGCCCTCGATCGGGCTCGAACCGCGCTTCATCGACGACGTGTTCGAGCGAATCGAACAGCTCAACGAGCTGGGGACGACCATCCTGTTGGTCGAACAGAACGCCGAGAAAGGGCTCTCGGTGGCCGACCGCGGGTTCGTCCTCGCGAGCGGCGAGATCAAGTTCACGGGGACCGGCACCGAACTCCTCAACAACGAGGAGGTCGGCCGGCTCTACCTGGGGGGATAACCGATGTCGATGTATCGGATCCTTCTCCCCGTCGACGACGACGAGAACCGGGCCCGTTCGCAGGCGGAGTTCGTCACCGGCCTCCCCGGCACGGCGGACATCGAGGTCGTCGTGACACACACGCTGACCGGCGAGGAAGCCGACGCGCCGGACGAGCTACAGAACCTCGACCGCGTCGATACGGTCTCCCTCGTACGAGACCGGCTCGAAGACGACGGCGTCGCCGTCGAGCTTGCGGAGGCACGACATCCGCCCGCCGACGGCATCCTCGAGATCGCTGCGGAGTTCGACGTCGATCACATCGCGATGGGAACCCACCGTCGCTCCCCCACGGGAAAGGCCCTGTTTGGGAGCGTCGCTCAGCAGGTCCTCTTGGACGCCGACGTGCCTGTCACGGTAGTCAACGCCGAGAGCGAGTAGGTCCGTACGGGACGCGTTCTCCCCGTACGTCGACCTCGGGGTTACGTTTGCGACGGCCGACGGTATGGGCCGGTCGGACCGAAATCACAGAAATAACGAAGTTTCCTTCGGAAGACGGCCAGAAAGTAGTGGACTCGCTGGGATTCGATACGAACTCCTCTCCGTAGTCCACACCGAGGACAGCGAGAGCTTGCTGACCGACCGACAGCGCGAGTGCTTGATGGTGGCCCACCAGCGAGGCTACTTCGAGGTGCCGCGACAGTGCAATTTGACGGAGCTGGGGGATGCGCTCGGGGTCGATAAATCGACCGCCAGCGAGACAATTCGCCGGGCGACTGACCGCGTGGTCGCACAGTACTTCCTCAGTAGTTGGATAGTAAGACCAAGATACACCGCTCAGTGATGCCTCTCGTCCTTACCGAAGTTCTCTCCCACCCAAAATTGACTGGAGCTGTTCAGGTGGGTCAAGTCCTCGCCGTTTCCACGTCGCCAACATCGTTGTTATTGTCTCGTGAATCTGGACCCCTTCTGCCGAACGGAGGGTCCGAAACATCTTCCGAAGGACTACTTGCTCGCGCAGAGCCCGCTCTGCGCGATTATTCGTTGAGTCAACGTCTGGCTCAGTCACAAACGTCAGCCAATGACCCAGCCCATTGCTGATCTTCTTGATCAGCTGCTGAACCTCTCGGACCTCGTAATCTTCCCTAATCAGGCCCTCTAAGTGCAAGGACGCTTCCGCCCGCTTCTGCTCGCGGGCGGAAGCGGACGGATCTCCTTCGACGAACGTCGTTAGATCGTCGTGGAGTGCGTGCAACTCTCCAGACAGCCGCTCTGCTTCGTCGTACCGTTCAGCGACGTACTCGGCTTCCCGCAACAGATGCGCCCAGCACCGCTGAAGCTTCGGGTGATAACTCGGATACGCTGACCAGCCGTCACAACTGAGTGTCGAGTCCTCGGCGAATTCCTCGCCGAGGACGTCTTCTAGGACCTGACTTCCACGGCTCTCATCAACCCAGAACAGCACTTCGTCATCAGTGACGAACGTCCACGCCCAGTGTTGCTCTCCGTCAACCGGAAAGCCTGTTCATCACAGTAGACGACCTCACTCTCTCGAATCTTCTCTTTGACATCGTTGTATGCGGGTCGCAGCCGGTCTGCGACCCGCTTGGTTAAGTTGTAGATCGTCCGGTGGGAGATCGGAAGGTCGAGCTCCCAGTCAAACAACTCGGCCTGTTTTCGGTTTGGCAGTCGTTGATGGAACCGACCGAGAGCGGTTTGGGCCAGGATATTTGGCCCAAACCGCCCCTTTTCGGGACAGTCAGGATGCTCAGCAACACCTCGTTTCCACAGGAGCAGTTATGTTTGCCGAGTTGGAACTCTACGACGGTGGTTGGAACGGGAAGCGGGACATCGATAATAGTTCGTGAGACGTAGTTATCAGGGTTCGAGAGGATTTGCTCACAGTCTGGACAGTATCCCTGATCAACCCGAATCGTCTCTTCGGGTTCTGGTGGCGGTCGTGTTGTTCCTTCGTGACCTTCACTCCGTCCTGGTGAAGAGTCGCTGGCGGCGTCAGGGTCGCCGCCAGCGTCATCTTCTTCAGATTCTTCGTCTTCATCCCCGTCTTGACCGTCGCCACCCGGTGATTTAGCCGCACCACCCTGCTTACTGGGTGGTGTGTTTGGGTTTTCGTACTGCTTGAGGCGAGCCTCAAGCTGTTCGATCTCCTGTTGTTGTGCAATGATCTGGCGGCGTAGAAATCGGTTCTCAAGCTCTTTGATTACCAGCTGCTGGCGGAGTAGCGAACTATCGTCGGTGCGGATCACGGAATCTGCCGATTCCGTTGATCCGCGACTCCCCAGCGACACAGTAGTTCAGCACTGGTGAACGATCTATGAGACTGCTACGAAATCGTCTCGGCATGGAACTGCTATCCAACTACGTTGAAACCGCTGTAAGGCGTCGGAGTGCCGTATTTGACACCGGGTACCCGTTCTTGCGTGGTGTACATTGTTTCACCGACGAAGAACCCGGTAACTACCGGACGTAACAGGGAAAGAGAGCCTAGGCCGGGATTTGAACCCGGGGTCTCGTCCTTATCAAAAACTTTTTCCAAATCGGCCGAAATCGGCTACTTCAAGGCCACTATTGCTGGTTCTTGATCCGACTTCTCCCTTCTCATCCCGAAATAACTACACGGGTATATAAATAACCAGCGGGTGCAACATCGGGTGTCACAGGAGTACGTTCCAGAAAACACCGCACAGATTCCGACTGGCAATCTTCCCTACACACTCACAATCGAGTCGCTATCAGGGAGCGCCTCCAGTACCGAAACGGGAACCAAATAATTGTAGTGTCCATACTTCGACTTCGTTGGCTCCCTGTCGAGAACCGTCTCCTTCGTTGCCGCGCCAAGGAACGTCACCGTAGAATCCTCCAGATGGCCGAGAATGTAATAATCAGAATTAACGCGTCCTTCTTTCACCGGTAAAAAATCCGGACTCTTTTGACTTGTTTTTATCTCGACCGTCCGTTCAACTCCATTGATCGAGACCTCAAAGTCAACGCCATCGTCTGTCCACGTAGCAATTTCAGTATTGAAGGACGTCAAAATCCAATCGCACTACTCCAAGAATATACCAAATAAAATATAAGAGCGAATCAGGTCGAATATGAATCTATATTCGTTGACAAGGAGGCAGGAGACAAAATAGTATAAAATATGATACTAATACACGAGCAGCGTCAATGAGAATCAGCATAGTTCGGTGTTCAGCAGGGGCGTCACCACGATATCGACTTACTGGCAAAAATTAACCAACACTGGTGATTATCTTAACCAACACTAAACGGTGACAGCAGCCGTAAACAGTCCTGTACGTTCCTTATCTCAGTCATCGTATGTCACCAAGAATTCGTCAGCATTGTTTTCGAGCAGTGTAAGCAAGGTTTCAGCCTCGTCGTACTGAGGCCCCTTCTTGACCTCGCGAGTTCCCTGGTTCCAGTCGATATACCCTGCTGCCTCTAACTTTGGAAGGTGGATATGATAGAGTTCAATAGCTGCACTATCTAGAGCGTCTGGTCCCCGGGATAGCTGCAGCCGATCGGCTTTTTTCAACCGGTACAGAATCACTCGTCGTTGTTGCTTTGCGAGGACTTCCATGAGACGATCCAGCTTCGAAGCCGTGAACACATCGGGCGGTACGTTGTCAGTCATCACGTTGATCCCCGTTGTTGATCTGGGCGAGTGCCCACGATGCCCTCGTGCGGACATCGGCATTGTCATCACCGCGTGCCCGCTCTTCCAAGGTCGAAGTCGCGCCGCGAGCACAGAGGTGTCCGAGCGCCCAGCACGCGTTCTCACGGACGAGTGGATTCTCGTCCGACAGCAACTCCACGAACGTCGGCGTGACGTGTTCGACCGACTCCGGGAAGTCCTCCGCTACGCGGCTGAGGGCACCACTCGCATTGATTCGCGTGTATGTGTCTTCGACCGTCAACAATGCGGTGATCTCCTCGGTGTATGGTTCGACTACGTCGGTGTGAACGATCGCCACGTCGCCGATTAGTCCGATCGCGTTGTTTCGGAGCTTGGGGTTGTCGGCATCGAACAGGGTCGCGACGTCGTCGACAATTTCGACGGCGGTACTCGGGTATTCGCCCACGATCCGGCCGAGCCCAGCGGTCGCGTTCAAGCGAACGCTGTCGGACAACGAGTCACGGAGCGTGACTTCCCCAAGTGTCTCGGCGACCGGTTTGACCTCTTCCGGATACTCGCGCGTGATCCGCGAAAGTGCGTACACCGCGTACTGGAGTCCGTCAGCGTCGTCCTCAACGATCGTTGCAAGTCCCAGAACGGCATCCACAGCATCCTCGGGGTCTTCCTCGGCAATCGCGGCGATACATCTGGTCGCTTCACGCCTGACGGAGACAATGTTCGACTGCAGATACGGTACGAGTTCGTCGGTGAGCGGAGCGATCCCCCCCGGATCGGCATCACTAATCGCTCGAAGAGTTGCCAACACGTCGGCCCGAGCGGGTAGCTCGTCACGTTCCAGCAGTGACCGGAGGATTGGAATCGCCGGCGTACAGTCCTCCGGATGCACTGCCGCCACCCGACGAAGTGCCTGGACTGCATTCCTGTCTCGAACTCGATCTTCATCTTCGCGATCCAGAAGAGCGAGGATCGATGAGATACGGACTGCCTCTGGATTCGCATGGGCGAGCCGGCGGAGCCCTGTTGCCTCCTCGGCAAGCGTCTCAGCGTCTGCCGTATACAGCTCCGGAGGCGGATCAACCACCGAGAGCAACTCGATCGCATCGACACTGACGGTGAACTGATCGCGACCGGGCGCGAGCGGCGTACACTGGAGTGCCGGTGCTGCTGAGGGTCGTTCGAGTGTCACCGCGTGAAGGGAGACATCGTGGCACAGTTGCGTCCGTTCGGTCCCCTCCTCCTCGTATGTGAGCTCAAATCCGGGCGCATCGGCGTGCTCATCGAGGAACGACGATAGCGCCGATGCGTCCGGAGGGATGATTCCAGCAGACGTCGGGAGTCCACCGTCGGTCATTAGGTCACGAACCCATGGGAGGTCGGGATGGATGTCTCCCCGTTCGACCGCGGGAACGAACTCCCAAGCGTGGTAGTGCTCCCACCCGTTGACATCACTCAGATCGAGGTCGTCGACAACGACGTAGCCGTCCGCGTCCGGGTGTAGGTCGGCGATGAGTGATAGCCGCTCGCGCCGGAGTGGGAACTGCTCGTACCGGCCGTCGGGCTGTTTCTCGCCGAGCCACTCGTCCCAGTCGTCGGGGTGGCGGCCGACGATGTCGACGACACCCGGAATTGCGGCCTCCTCGGCCAGCGTCTGATTCCCGATAGCGTAGACCGTGTGCGGCGTCTCATGTGCGAGATGACGCACCCACTCCAGCGGGACAGCGTCGCGGCGGGGATGTGGATTCACGTCGACAGTCCAGTCTCGGTCGAACGCGAACACGAGCATTAGTCACTCACCTCGCGCGGCGTCGCGGGCGCCTGCTGACACAGTGTTTCCAGGAGTTCCACCTCCTGCTGCATCGACTCATCATCCACAGCCTCCATCTCATCTGCGAGGTAGCTGCGAAGCTGGTCGAACCGCTCGGTATATCGATCAGGAACGACCAACGGCACGGACTCGCGCTTGTGCCTGCCGCGCTGGTCGGGGAGCAACCAGTCGTCGACGCCAGTCGCGGCGTCAGCGCGGTCGTGGAGGTCAGCTGCCCACGTCCGGAGTTCGCGAGCGTACCTGGCCAGCGCGACGGCCTTCCGGACGCCCTCATGGGCGTATGTGCTGGACCTGAAGTTGAGACTAATCGTCTCAATGCATTCCTCAACTCGCTTCGTGGCAACAGTGATTTCAGTATTTTCGTTACTTTCACTTCTAACGCTCTTTACATAGGATGACGTACCTCCATTCAACGATGTCCATCGACCGAGACACTTTCGAGAACACGAGCAAGGAGGAACTTGAAGAGCTCTCCGTGCCTGATCAAGTCCTTGGATTTCTCGCCGCCAATAAGAATCGGGCGTTCAAGCCCCGCGAAATCGCCTCTCAGATTGGCACCGACAAGGGCGCGGTCAGCACTGCTCTCTCGCGATTGAAGGATCGTGATCTCGTCGAACACAAGGCAACGTACTGGGCGATCACCGACGAGACCGAGCGATTCGAAGGATACAGCGGCTACGAGCGGGCGACTGCACTGTTCAACGAGCAGCTTGGCACAGAGGACACGGAATCCTGGCGCAAACACGCGCCTAGCGAGTCACACCCGAGCGTTGAGGATGAACAGTGACACTGGTCTCTTCGCAAAACGTTTCCGGATCAGTCGAGTCCGAGACTCAATTTGAGCGCGTCGTCGACCTCGCCCATTGTCGAGTCGGCGAGACTGCCAGCCACCGAATGGATTCGCTTCTCGACAGACACGACTCGAATCTGATCAAGCCGCACGGAGGAGTCTTTCTCGAACGGTGAGCCAGACGCTTCCACGAGTACCTCGAAGGGATAGCCTCGGTACGTTCCCGTCGCAGGTGCGACGATTGTGGTATTAGAGTTCTTGTTCCCGACATCGTTCTGAACCACTACCGCAGGCAGTGTTTTCCGCATTTCGTGCCCCTCGGCAGGATCGAGTCGAACGATAACGACATCACCGCGCCGAACCTCGGTGTCGTCACTCATTCATCAAGTCCCGACCACGCCTCGTCCGAAGCCCCGTCCCACTCGTCGGCAAGATCACTGGCGCTTTCCGACGCCTCACGATACGCAGCGGCTAGTTCTGCCTCGTCGGGAGTCTCGGACTCAACCTCGACGATAGCCACTGTGACGCGCTTGTTCGCGTACTCAGTCCCGAGGTACACCCGTCCCCGATCGTCGGTCTCGTTCGTCTGGAGTTTGTCAGCGTCAACTTTCATCTTGTAACCCACTATTGCCCACGCATATATCAGTCTTACCCACCATTACCCATTTTTCACAGGCATCCAGATCACTGCCTGATGGCACCAACGGGGTCGTCCTGTCGAGCTACAGATCGATTAATCGGATTATGGCCGCGACCACGTCGAAGGACTTTGAGCTTCGATTTTTTATTTTGCGTTCGCGTGTTTGCTCTACTCGATTTGGCGAGCGGTTGGTCTGCTCGTATAGGTCGAACTGACCAGCAAGTATGAGCAAGCGCCGGTCGTGACGGCCGATAACACACTGACGCTGCTGAAGAAGGAGAAAGGGATCGGATAGTGAGGGTGCGCCACCGGCGTTAGCCCGGCGTCCGAGTGGCTACACTATCCGAGGCCACGGAAACACTCCGAATTAGTTTCTATCTCAACAAGAATGGTCGTTTGGAGAGGGATCTGAAGCAGATTCTGCTATCGATTCGCCCGAAACCATGCATCACAGGCCCGCTGAACCCGCTGTAGTCTCAACTTCAGCGAATCGGGAGAAGTTGAGACTGGGCATCTCAATTCATACGCCATCAGAAGGAGTCTGCTACATCTCCCAGCCGAAGGTCCCTATAAATTTGAAACTTGCTTATAGTACGAACCTAACTGTTGACGAAACAATCAAAAAAAAATCTCCGGTACAAAGATAGAATAATCATACGGGCAGAAAATGCCTTCGCGGATTGCCCGACGTCATAGCTACACTGTTCACTCGCGTCGCTGTGTGTGAACACCTTTCGGCGTTACAGTAACGGAAGTCGCTTCGACTGTAAAGGTAATTTCAAAGTCGTCATCCAGCGAATTAACAACTCGTTCCAGTGCTTCCGGATCAACATACTGGTGCAACGGGGTACTGCCCAAGTCCACATCATGTTCATCGAGTGCTTCGCAGAGTTCTAGCACCATTTTTCGATCCGAGGATGGGCGATGTGCTTCGGTCATACTCTTGGGTCTCCCCCATTGTTTCCTCCAACTCGTTCATGGCTAGCAGACCCAGCACCGCTGACGCCAGTAATTTCGAAGCGAACACCGCCGGCCTCACTCTCGGTAGCCTGGATGCTCCACCCGTGAGCACCGACGATCTGGTCGACAATACTCAAGCCGAACCCGGTCCCTGCGTCCGCCGTCGAATACCCGGCGTCGAAGATCTGACCGCGATCCTCTTCGGGGATTCCAGGTCCATCATCTGCTACATAGAACCCGTTATCCAGTTCGCCGACCGTCACCGTGACATCCGGGCCGCCGTGTTCGACCGCGTTTCGAATCAGGTTCTCGAACACCTGTTTCAGCCGACTCGCATCCCCCTGGATCGAGGTTTCACTATCGATCTCGACGACGAGAGAGGCGCTCGTTGTTTCGACAGTGGCCCAACATTTCTCGACCAGTGCCGCAAGCTCGATGGACTCGAAATCAGTAATCGTTTCTCCCTGTCGAGCCAGCGTCAGGAGATCGTCGATCAGCGCCCCCATTCGATCGAGGGCACCCTCGACGTGCGATAGCTCCTCACTCTCACACTCGTCTTTGGCAAGCTGAAGCCGTCCTTCAGCTACATTGAGTGGATTACGAAGATCGTGGGAGACGACGCTTGCAAACTCCTCGAGGCGGTCGTTCTGGCGTTGTAGCTCTTGGGTACGTTCTTTCCGGTCGGTAACGTCTCGCTGCGTGCCAAGATACCGGATGAGATCGCCATCGGCGTCGTACACCGGCGCGACGCTCAGTTCGTTCCAGAACGGGGTTCCGTCCTTCCGGTAGTTGCGGATTTCAACGGTGATCGGCTCTTCGTTGTCGATCGCCTCCCGCAACCGAGCAACGGTTTCGGGATCGGTACCGTCACCCTGTAGAAACCGACAGTTCCGACCGAGAGCTTCCGATTCTGTATAGCCCGTGAGGTCTTCGAACGCCTTGTTGACGTACACCATCGGGTTGTCCTCTTTGTGCGGATCAGTCAGGGTGAGTGGCGCGTGGGCATTGTCGATCGCTGTCTGGAGGATCTCTAACTTGCGCTCGGTAGCGCGTTGCTCAGTGATATCGTTATTGACCGCAACGAAGTGGGTTGTTTCTCCCGACTCGTCGGTCACCGGAGCGATCGTCTGGTCGATGACGAACCGCTCGCCGTCTTTGCGTTCGTTGACCACCTCGTTACGCCAGACGTCGCCGTCAAGAATGGTTTGCCACAGGTCTTCGTAGAACGCTTGCTCGTGTTCTCCCGACTGGAGAATAGCTGGGTTCTCTCCGATCGCTTCCTCGGCCGTGTATCCGGTTATCTCTTCGAAGGCTGGGTTGACGTAGTCAATGATGCCGTCAGTATCTGTACAATAAATCGCATGGCCTGAGGATTCGACGGCACGCTGGAACTTTCGGAGTTGCTGTTCGCGTTCTTTGCGCTCGGTGACGTCTGTTATGAAGCCAACGACCCGGGTGACTTCGCCGTCGTCAGTACGGATCGGCTTTCCTTGGACGTATACCCAGCGTTGGTAGTCCTCGCTTTCGTTAACTCGATGTTCAATTTCAACGGTCTGCCCGTTCCGAAGCCGTTCGACGGCCTTCGCCACATGCCGTCGATCTTCGGGGTGAGTTGCGTCAAGAAAGGCCATTGGATCGTCGCGGAGTCGGTCTATGGGGATGCCGTAGAGTTCCTCGAAAGCGGAGTTGATGAATATCACGTCATCCATATCCGCTGTGAAGATCCAGAGTATGTTCGTCGTCTCTTCGGCGAGTTCTACGAGCCAGCGTTCGATCTTGTTGGCGCGTCGTTCCGACCGACGCTGAGCAACGGCGTTCTCGATTCGGTTAGCCAGAAGTTCGTACTGTTCCGTCCCTGTGCCTTTTTGTAGATAGTCGGTCACTCCCTTCGAGATAGCCTTGCTTGCGACTTCTTCGGACCCTTTGCCAGTATACAAAATAAACGGGATATCAGGATGTACCTCGCGCACCTGTTCGAGAAACTCGATACCGTTGAGACCGGGCATATCGTAGTCGGAGACAATGCAATCAATGTCGTTCGTTTCGAGATAGTCGAGCGCTTCTTTGGCATCGAGTTTGCTGTGAATCGACAACAGACCGTGATTCTTTTCGAGCAACGTGGCAGACAGATCTAAGATGCTCTCGTCGTCGTCAACGTGGAGGACGTCGATTCTCCCGGGCGTAGTAATTTGGCTCGTGTTCAGAACGAGGTCGAAATCATTGCTTTGTGCTAGAGGTTGCTGTCGTTGATGAGCTGGTGGTCGTTCTGAACCTTCCATGTCTGTTTGTCACTCCGTAGTCAGTTGCTGTACCGTCTCGCTAGTATAGTCGATACGACTGGTGAGTTCTCGGAAGATTCCGAATGCGACGGGACCATCAGGAAGTGATACCCTGCCGACGCTGATTTCGACCTGGACTTGCTCCCCGTCGCCTGTTATCATATAGATGGGCGCTCCATCGGGGAGATATCGTCTCATTCCTTCCGACTGAACGTGTTCTTGAAACAGTTCATGATATAGCTCAGATTTGTCTGAAGGATGGAGGTCTGATTGGTGGTGGCCGACTATCTCTTGACGCGACCTGTCGAGAGTTGTTTCGGCAGCCGCGTTCGCATTGATAATCTCACCGGTTTCAATGTCTGCGATAAACACTGGATCAGGAGCCGCCTCAAGCAGTGTTTTGTACCGCTGTTTCAGTGCCGTTAGCTCCTGTTTGCGTTCTTCACGTTCAGTGACGTCGCGCAGGACTGAAAGATGTTCGCCGGGCACAATATTTGATTTGGCAGCGTACTCTACGATTCTCTCGGATCCGTCTGGGCGCATGATTCGAACCGTTCCCTGTTGTTCGTCTGCGGTGCGAAACTGTTGCCACTCCTCTTCGAAACCAACGCCCTCGGGTATGAAATCGGCAATCGTGCGTCCGAGTAATTTTCCTTCGGGCACGCCAAACAAGTCGGTTGCGCTGTCGTTCACCTTGATATATCGTCCGTCGTCGTCAGCGATAACCATCGCGTCGACCGCTTCATCGAAGGCCGATTTGTACTTGTCTCGCGACCGCGAGAGTTCTGTCAGCTGTTGTTGTATGCCTAAACCGGACTGTCGAGGAATTGTTATCGTGATTGTTGTTCCGCCTTCGGTAACTTCTGCTGTGAGGGAACCGCCGTGACTGGTGACGATCCAACGGGCCAACGATATCCCCAATCCGGAGCCATGGGCGAGTGGCGTCTCCTCACCCGTCGTAAGGACTTGGGCTTCGTCTTCTGGGAGTCCGGGACCGTCGTCGTCGATTCGAATTTCGGCAGCGTTTGGAGCTCCATCGATAGCAACGGTGACGTTCGGAGTGTCTCCACTGTGTTTGGCAGCGTTCTTCACGAGTTCTTCGACAGCGCGGTCGAAATTCTGTAGGACATCCACATGGAGTTTCCCGTCGTGTTCGACGGAGATGGACGCCTCTGGATAGTCCTGTTCGATATCGTGTACAATCCCCTGTATGAACTCCCCTAGCTCCGCCTGGCGCCGTTCAGAACCGGCGGTTACGGTCTGTTGTAGTTCACGGGCTTTCTGACTCATCTCGATGAGATCATCGATATGGTCAAGGATGGTCTGAATGGTTGAGACATTTTCAACCTGCTCGTTGAGAAGTTCTGTGTATCCTCGGATGACAGAGATGTCATTACGGAGGTTGTGTCGGAGGACACGGTTCAACACGGTAGCGAGGTTGGTTTGGTTCGTGAGTTTGGCTTCAACGCGGTCGCGGACGAGTTCACGTTCAAGCAACCCGGCCAGATGTTCGGCAAACCACGTCTCCACATCACTGAATGGGTCGGAGCGGGGCTCCTCAGCGGCAAAACAGACCGTTCCGTATAGGCTTTCGTTGCTGATAAGTGGTATCCCGAGGTACGTACCCTGTTTGCGGGCTTGGGGTTTCGGGTCGTCAGCCCGCCCTAGAGAGGGCGCATCGTAAAGCGCGTAGTGAGTCTCTGTTGTGATGGTTTCGCGACAGTGTGTGTTTTGAAGTGGACAACGTAGCCCGACGGGGAACTCCTCGGTGTCGGTTGTGATGGCTACCTCCCAATCGCCCATTTCGTTGTCAATCCGGGTGATGTATCCGTACTCCAGACCGAGATACTCTGCGCCAACTTCCAGCACCTCACGGGCTTTTTTGTCAAACGGGATTTGCTTCCGTATGATAGAGTACAGTCGCTGTCTGGTTTCTGTCGCTGGAACACTAGTATCTGCCATCTATCGATTACCCACCTCATTCGGATAGAGCCTGACCGTAGGCAGTCGCCATTGGTCGAGAAGGTGGCCTGCTTGTTGTTGCCTAATCAAACCGGCCCACCCCTGTCAGACCGCCGTTCGACGGACATATGACCGTCATCCGCGTGAACAGTCTCAGATGTCCCGCTCAGCGCCCCTACAGTCATTGGAATGTCATTTCTTGGGTCGGCCTGGGTCTTGAACCCAGAAAGTTGGTCGTAGAGGTTACCTGGCAGCTGTGACAGGCTTCGTCTACTTTCTGAAATTTCCAGGCAGTGAATTATTCTGCTTTCTAGTGAGTCAGAGAATTTACCGGTCTCCACCGCCGCTTGCTTACCCACACTCGATACTTCGTCCACCATCGCGGCCAGTTCTTTCCTCAGAGGCTTTTTGTAGCCGATGTGTACCTCCGTTGCTGACAACCCGAGCATTGGTGACTGATTTGGGGGGATGATCATACCGTGAGCTCCTCTGGGTCCAGCCATATCAGAAAGCCGTTATCATCCTGTTTCACAACCCCCCGGAACATCGGCGAATTGGCGAGTCCCTCAGCTTCGAGTGTTTCGATCGGAATCTTATCCACAGCAGAGACACTTGAAACCAACCAGCCGAGTGCTCCATCACTGTCGACGAGTTTCTCATCAAGCATGATGATCCGATGCGTTTCTTCACCGCCATCGGTGACGATGTCTTCGGGATTGAGCGACTCTCCTTCGAGCAAGACCAGCGGATTGACAATCGTCGTCGTCTGGCCACGCAGATCCATCACCCCCTCAACGTGGACAGGCGTGTCAGGGATCGTAGTCATATCTCCGCTGTCAATAATCTCGGTTACATACTCAAGCTCGATACAATACGACTGGTCTGCGATGCCGAAAGTGAGTACCTGCGTGCTCTCGTCGGCGTGTTGCTCTGAGTGGTTCTGTATTCCGTTCATCTCTCTTCTGACCCCACATTAGCGGCGATTTGTAGTGGTTCGAGCATATTAATCCGAGAGCGATGCCGATTGGTCGGTATCGACTTTGAATTCGCTTGTCTTTTCTTCAAGCGTTTCAGCACGCGCACTCAGCGCCTGTGCCATTTCAGCGACCTCGTCCATGGCTGTAGACTGTTGATCGATACCTGAGGCGACTTCTTGCATTGAGGCCGTAATCTCTTCAGTCGCCGCAGTAGTGTCTTCGACAACAGAACTGACTTCCTCGGCATTTTCTGCCTGGCTCTCGACTGCGTCACTTGCTTCAGCAACTCCCTGACTGGTTTCTTCGATCCCCGTTTCAATTTGATTAAGTATATCTACCACTGCTTCGACTGCAGCCACTCCACTGGTGATTTCGTCGTTGACTGTTTCGTATCGTTCAGTAACCGCTGCTGTTTCTTCCCGCGCCTCGTCAATAATCTGTGTAATATTCGCAGTCGATTCTTGAGATTCATTAGCTAAACTTTTTATTTCGTTTGCAACCACCGCAAACCCATCACCAGATTGGTCGGCTCGGGCGGCCTCGATATTCGCGTTAAGTGCCAGAAGGTTCGTTTGTTCTGCAATATCTTCGATCACTTCGGTGATTTCCCCCACATTTTCCATCTGGGATTCTAACGAATCGATGGCTGATTCAATCTCATTCATCGCTTCGACAGCTTCCTCGATTTGAGCGATTGCATCCGAAACATCAGACACTCCGTCGCCTGCGAGAGAGGCCGCTTCTTCAGACTGTGAGTCGATCTGCTGCAGGGTGGCTGTTATTTCCTCGATCGATGAAGAGAGTTCGGTCACATTCTCAGAAGCCACCTCCGCTTTCTGTGCCAGATCCTCCGCACCTTCCGTCACTTCAGTGCTAGATGCGCTAATCTGTTCGATGGACGATGTGACCTCCTCGCTCGTCCCGCCGAGTTCCTGGCTGGTCTCCGCTATGTCGTCCGACAGCGACTGTAGTTCGTCAACAAGGTCTTGGATACTGTCGACGGCATAACCGAGTTCACGGTTCATCTCGGTGAACTCGTTGTACACCGTCTGAATTTCGTCGAAGTCCGCATTTGGCTCTGGGACAGTTGGATCGATTGTGAGGTCTCCACGGCCTACTCTGCTGATTTTGTCCTGTAGGTCGTCAAGCACTCGTTGCTGATAGTCTTCGAGGGCTTCTTTCCGGTTTTGTTCTTTCACCCTCTCTGATACATCGCGATTCAGTTCAAGGACACCAACGAGTTGATCTTGCCCGTCGTATATCGGAGTTGCCGTCCGTTCACTGACTATCTCAGTACCATTAATTTTGATCGGTTCTTGCACCTGCTGGAACTCCTTCTCAGTCCGGAGCACCTTCGCTGCGAAGTCCGTTGCCTCACTGTCAGCATCATGAAGAGAACTGGGTTCCGTTCCCTCCGCCTCCGCTTCAGTCGTGTCAAATAGGTTTGACGCCTGTTTGTTGATATTCTGTATCAACCCACCCGTTCCAACGAAAATAGCTGGTGTTTCAAGACCATTGAGGATGCTAGAGACAGCTTCGTCTCCATCCGTCGTGGAGAGATTACCTTGCTGTTCGGTTTGGGGTTGCCCGTCTGTGTCTGTAGTCCCTGTTCGCGTGCCAGCCATTCCAACCGATATTGTATTGAGTATTGCTTCGAACATTGGGGTTCACTGGTACTGTGTTTCCACGCTCTTGCACAGGATTTTGTGAAGAAGAAGGCACTTCCCCAGATATCTGTGCGATTATCCTCTGGACACTAATATATGAGATTGTATCACTCAACGTTTGAGCTACTGGTGTGCTGAAAAGAAGAGGAGTCAGCCGTCAGCAGCGCCTCAAATACGGTCTTTTCTGCGTTCCGGACGTGTTGGTGGAACGTCGCATTAGAGAGATCCAACAACTCTGCAACTTCCTTGCCGCTGGCACCTCGTGGTGAATCAAAGTATCCACACCGGTAGGCTGTATCGATGACTTCGCGCTGGCGGTCGGTGAGAGTTTCAATGATTCTGGGCGAAGATATACTTGAGTCGGTCGTAGGACTTGCTTCTCGTTTGGCTAGTAACTGTACATTTTCGTAGTGAGACGTAACTCGCGCCATCGCCTCCCGAGCATCGACTGTTTGTGGAACTTCCACCGTGACCTGACACTGAGAGTCGTCCGCTACCAGTTGTTTCAGTTTGAGCTCCTGTTCGGACAACACTGATGGAATAGACGGTTTGGTAAGATATGCTTTCAGTAGATCGTTTTCGGTCCTTTTGATGAGGTGGCTACGTCTGACCTCATCTTGTTTTTTCACCGCTTCTCGGACCTGTTCCGCGGATCCATCAGTAACTTTGATGAAAACAAGCGTGGATCGATCAGACTGCGGAACGATCCCATCTAGTTCGATAGTCGAATTGACTCTGTCGGTGAGCCGGCCAAAGAAACAGGTCGGATCCTGAATTTCGAGATCTAACTCTATTGTCTGCTGCGTATACATTGCTTGTTTCCGTTCTATCGACACAACCGCGTGTGCGATCAGGTCACCTAGTTCACCAAGCACCGACTGCAGCCCCTCCGGGAAACCCGATGAAGTTTTTGTATACACGCTGAGTACCCCATAGAGCGTCTCCTGAGAGACGAGTGGAATACTTTGCACCGATTTGAACCCTTGCTCGAGAGCCATGCTCCGCCACTCGTCGCGATGGATGTTTTCAGGGACATTCGAACTACTACACACCCCGCGGGAGCGTGCGGCCTGTACAGATGGTTCAGACCCGCCTCCCTCTTCTAACCCAAGAGCAATGTTGTCAAGATAGCTTTCGTTGTCACCGGCCTGACCGTGGGCAGACAACTGTTGTTCGCTGAAATCTACGCGACCGACCCAAGCGAAGTCCACCAGTTCGGAACTGAGGAGGCGATCACAAACCGTCTGTTCAAGTTCCGTCCGCGATTCGGACTCAACGACTGCGTGAGCAATGTCTCGAATCTGCTTGTTTATCGATTCGATCTGTTGAAGACCACGGCGCTGGTTTCGGATTCGTTCTTCACGTTCGACACTTCTCAGTGCTCCCTTGACTGCGGCTCCTAATGCCTTAACAAGAGAAATCTCTTGATCGGTGAACACCGCGGGCTGGGTGTCACTCACAACAAGGCAACCGTAGTCAGCAACTGGCACTACAACCTCGCTTCGAACCGCCCGCTCTGACTCGTACTCCGTTTCGCGTGCCCAGAAGTCATCGATCGCTACGGTCTGGCCAGTGGAAAACGCACGCCACTCAGCACCTACACCCGCTTCAACTACCGGAAGATATTCTGACTGCTGCTCGGATCCCCTCGAGGCAATTGTAGTCGTCGGTTGAAGTGAGGAGTCTTTCTCATAAAAATGATAGAAGCCAACGGCTGAGACATTTAGCAAGTTGTCCAGGGTCTCGACCGCAGTCTGTTCGACGCTCGATATGTTTTCACTGTCAAGCAACTCTCGGGTTGACTTGTTGAGTTCCTTCAAGCGGCGTTCGTGTGTGAGTTGCTCGCTGATATCTCGGAAGATACCGAAGGCAACCGCTCCCTCACCAAGTTCGAGCGTCCGAACGCTGATTTCGACAGGGATATGTTCACCTGTACTGGTTTCGGCGTGGATCGGAGAGCCATCAGATAGGTACCGCCACCTTCCTTCTTCTTCTTCGATAGCGGTTGCCATGAACGTCTCGTACGACGCATTTCTTTCAGCCGGGTGGAGAGAGAGCCCTGATCGGCCGATAAGGTCCGATTTCGTCAGTCCGAACAGATCTTCGGCTGCTTGATTCGCTTCGATGACCTCTCTACATTCGGTATCGACAGCGACAATCGGATCCGGGGCCGCATCCAGTAGCGTCTGGTACCGTTTTTCGGCTCGCTGCCGTGCTTGTTCCCGTTCCTCACGTTCAGTCACGTCACGGAAGTAGACGGCAATTCCACCATCGTCGTCTGGATACACTTGCGCGTCGAACCACTTGTCGAGCTCCGGATAATACTCGATGAAGGAAGTTGGTTCGCGTGTCTCCATCACCTTGTAGTATTGCTCTTCGAAGGGCGTGCCACGTGCGCTCTCAAACACGTCCCAGATGTGTTCGTCAAGGAGTTCCGTCTTCGGCGTATTCAATAGTTCTGCGCCCATATCGCTGACAAATACAAACCGGTCTTCTGCGTCCGTCTCGAAGATTCCGTCGTTCACCCGGTCGATTACCTGTTGCTGCTCACGTTCTAGCTGCTCACGTTCGGTAATATCTGTGATGAATCCTTCAAGTACCGGGTCGCTCCCCGAGGTTGTTGAGACAGGTTCCCCACGTTCCCACATCCACCGCTGGTCGCCGTCACGCGTGATGATTCGGTATGTTGTCTCGAAGGCGTCGTTCTGCTGAACACTTGTCTGTATGGTCTCCCATACCTCGTCGCAATCGTCGGGGTGGATGATGTCCTTACCCCACGACACCTTGCCAGACTCGAAAGCCGATTGGGCATACCCGGTAAGTTCCTCGCATTCCCCTCCCACAGTGTCCATCGGCCATCCCTTCTCGTTCCGGCATCTATAGGCTATCCCGGGGAGGTTGTCAATAAGCGTCTCGCGCTGCCGTCGCTCTTCTTTGCGTTTAGTTATATCCCGCACACTCACGATAACACCGCCGACGTCCGGATCGTCGGTAAGATTACGGGCAGAACTCTCGACCCAAACCCATCCACCGTCTTTTGTCTTCGCGCGGTATTCGTATAATTCGGTGGTCGCACTTCCAGTAACGGACTCGTGGAATCTTTTCTTAATCCGGTCACGGTCGTCGGGATGGATATAGTTGAATCCCGAATCCCCGAGTCGCTCGTCGGAATCATAGCCGAGGAGTTTAGTGACGCTGGGCGAATCGTATCGGATGATTCCATTCTGATCGACAAGACTGACATGGTCTGGCATGCTTTCGAGATACATTTCATGCCGTCTAAGCTCTGCTTCCTGCTCTTTTCGTTTGGAGACATCACGGGCAGTAGTGTGCATATATACATTTCCATCAATCTCGATACGCTTGTTATCAAACTCGACATGAACTTTCGATCCGTCGGCGCGCAATAACTGCGCTTCAGTAGTTATTGACTCGCCAGCGAGAATACGGTCGTTGTACTCGCGGTAGGCATCCATATCTGTCTCCTCATGGAGATCCGGAATCCGCATCGACAACAGTTCCTTACGATCGTACCCGGTGAGATCAGTTGCGGCGTCGTTTATGTCGACAAAGGCTGCGTCCGAATCAGAGATGAACACTGCGTCGCGACTTCCATTAAACACAGCTTCTCGCCACTCACGCTGCGTTTTGATCTCTTGTTCGCGTTCCTTGCGTTCGGTGATATCCGTCGCCGTGCCGACCCACTCGACGATCTCGCCGTTCTCTACTATCGGTACTGCCCTCGAATCTACCCACCCGATGGTTCCATCGGCGCGGGTAATGCGGTGTTCTAATTCGAACGGGCTCTGTGTTTCGATCGCTTCCTCGATTGCCTTCCCGACACGCTCTCGGTCATCTTCCGGAATATACTCTTGCCACGTGTTGGGAGGGTCGTCAGCGATGAAATTTTCTCCCGCGAGTTGGTATATTTCCGACCAATCTGGGCTTATTCGATAGACTCCCTCTGTGGTGGCTTCCAGCAACGCTTCAAGCCGTTTTTCACCCTCATCTACCGCGTTCTCAGCATTTTCACCTTCGGTGACATCATCAAATAGGATGCCAACAATGTGCTCTGTCGGGTCACCAATCCGGAATGCATTGATCTCGTACCACTGCTCACCGAGATGCTCTGCATATTCTGTGAACTGAATGGGATCACCCGTCTGTGCGACAGCACCGTATTTTTCGATCCAGTAGTCATTGTGGTCTACGTCCAACTCGCGTATCCGTTTGCCCGCTGCATCTCGTAAGCCAGTGAGTTCATCGAACGCGGGGTTTGTTTCGAGAAATCGATAGTCGACTGGCTGCTCGTCAGCGTCGAACAACACTTCGATAGTACAGAGTCCTTCGTTGATCGACTCGAACAGTTTCTGGTACGTTTCCTCGGTATTCCGTTCGTTCTCGCCGTCTCCCTCCACTGGTCGCCACCAGACACGACCGCGGGCACCGACTTTCTTTGTCTCCAGCACGCCATCTTCGACCAGCGTCTCAAGTCTGTTGTAGATTGTTCGGTCGGTACACTCGAACCTTGTGGCGACCTCAGTCGTCGTAAACGGTGTTCCAGGCGGCCCAAGCGCCTCGAACACCTCCTGAACCTCTGTGAGAGATGGAACTGAACTCATACATTGTGCTGTTCGTGAAGACACATAGTATTTCCCTTAACAGAAAAGAAATCACATGTCGCAGTATGTGTCCCACTGTACTGGCCACGCAGATACGTTCTTGAGGATTATGGTACCAGTGTGTTGTAGTGCCGCGGACTCTTGACTCTCATCAGACTGTTTTTCGACGGCTCGCACAACAAAAATACGCTCAGTGGCCGGCGTATGAGTCGACACCGCCGTACGACCGAACGTCGCTTGCTGGACTGGAATCTGATATCCGGACAGTGTCGGAGATGTGGTTCGACCACGAGAGCCACGACTCGGTCGAGGAGTTCGTCTGTGCACTCCCGCTAGCCTACTTCCGATTCAGCACCCATGATCAGTATGAGGGGTCGACACGGTATCAGATGGACACGCTCTTTCGGGTGTTCGTGCTGAAAGAATGCCACGGGTGGGAGCACGAAACCGCACTCGTCAGTTACCTCGGGACCCGTCCTGAGCTCCGCGAGAAACTGGGGTTCGAGACGATCCCGGACCAATCGACACTGTGGCGAAGTTGGCACCAGAGATTCACCGCTGACCTCAGGGAGACAGTCGAAACGGCGGCTCGAACGATCCTCATCAAAGCCCAGGATGCGGGTGTTGAGGTTCCGCGTGAACCGACACAAAAGCCCCGATACCACGGGAACGAGTCTGATGAGTCAGACCCTGACGATCAAACTACGTTGGAGCAGGCAGAGAAGATCACCGATCACGTCAGCCGTATCGTTTTCCCGGCGTTTTCGCTGGATCGTGGGGACGGTTGTGAGATTCACGAGAACGCCTACTGGGACTTACAGACGTATCTCGGACTTCGTGAGCGCCTCGCGGCCAACGAGGGCGCTCGTAGCTTCACCTACGAGTCGACTCGTGAGCGGACACCGTTAGGGCACGCCCATCGCGAGCAGATTCGCGATCTCTCGGTATCAGAGATTCGCGAGATGTACCGACAGGCCGTCAACAGGCTCCTGAGCGAAGTCGCGGAGACGGAGCAGTTCTTTCGAGCGGGCATCGTCGCCATCGATATCACCGAAGCTGACCCCTTCACCGGTGATAGAACGGGCCACGAAGACGAAATCATCGGGACGAAGGAGAAGACCGACGAGTACGCCTACCAATGGGCGACAGTCCAGTTGGTCGGCAACGCTATCCCACTCGTGCTTGATGCCCGCCCGGTACGGAAAGGCGAGTCACGCAAGGAGATCGTCGGGGATTTGCTGGATTCGGCTGAAGAGCTCGTTCACGTCGATAACGTCCTGATGGACCGGGAGTTCGATAGTCAACACGTTCTGGAGATGGTCAGCCGACGTGGGCTCTCCTACGTCGTGCCGAAGCGGATGCAGACTAGCGAGAAAGCCCAGGCGAAGCGATTGCTCCAGCGTGACCAGGACCGATACGAGACCGACCGAAAGCTCCACCTCGGGAAGAACGAATGGCACGAAACGACGCTGATCTACCGCCGGAAAGAAGATTCCGAGCACGACGATCACCGGCAGTATTCGGTGTTCATGACGAATTGTGGGAGTGGGCACCTCACTGAGTACGGCTATCGCTGGGAGATCGAGAGCGGCTACAGGTCGATAAAGCGGTTTATGGCGGCGACGACGTCGAAGAATTTCGGGCTCCGATTCTTCTACTTCGCATTCGCGTGTCTCTTGTACTCGATTTGGCGAGCGGTCGATTTGCTCGTCCAAGTCGAGTTGACGGGTGAGTACGAACACTCACCCATTGTGACAGCCGACAATACGCTCACGCTGCTGAAGAAGGAGACCGGAATCGGATAGAGAGATACTCTGTCCGGGACAATCCGGATTCCTGAGTGGCAACGCTGTCGGGGATCTTGGAAATTCACCGGTCTAGTTGGTAGTACGACACAAGAAGACTATCGAGAGTAGATCCGAAGCAGCTTCGCCTCGAAAATTCGCCCGAAACCACATCACAGCCCCACTAAACCCACTGTAGTCTCAACTTCCAAGTGCTCCAAGGGCGAAGAGTGGCAGTATTTCAACCGTCGACTCGGAACACGCGAGCGATGTATCTCGTGATCGTCGGCGCGGGCGACATCGGCATATTCCTACTTGAAATCGCAACCACCGGCGTCAACGAGGTGGCCGCCATCGAACGCGACGAGGGCCGGGCCGATCGGGCGGCGAGGCAGTACGACTGTCTGGTGATCAACGACGACGCGACGACCAAGGAGACGTTGCAGGTGCTGGTCGTCGGCGTGATGGTGCTCGGGAGCGCCGCCGGATCGACCGTCGGGGGCATCAAAATCGCCGTGGCTACACCATCGACCACGGCACCGTCAGGTAGTTCTCGCGGGTGTTCCTCCCGAGAAACGCCGTCGTGACCGCCCGCCTCGGCGGCCGAACGCTCGACCGGGCTGCCATGGAACGGGAGTTCGGCGAGGCTGCCATCGTCTCCCTCCTGTGGCTCATCGCCCTCGTGGGGAGTCTCGTCCTCGTCAACGTCGTCGGCCCCGAGTTCGGCTACGCCGACGCGCTGTTCGAAGTCGCCAGCGCCCAGGGCAACGTCGGCCTCTCCTCCGGCAGCACCGGCCCGACGATGTCCCCGGTCGCCGAGGCGATGTTCGTCCTCAACGTGTGGATCGGCCGCCTGGAGATCATCCCCGTCCTCGTGTTCGTCCGTGCCGGGCTGTACGGCCTGGATCCGTGACGGACGGGGGATCGCCGGCCCCGTCAGTCCTCCTCGGGACGCACTTCGCCCTCGGGGTGATCCTCCTCACGCACGTGATAGAGGTACGGACCGTGCGGACAGTCGTCGCAGCCCTCGCCACAGTAGAACCGCTTCACGACTTCGGTGTAGCCCCCTTGTCGGTCGCCCGAAGGATGTCGTCACCCGGCCCCGGCTCGACCGGCGACTCCCGCTCCTCGTGAAACTGGTGGCGTTTCCGGGCGTGGATGATCGTGTTTCGGAGTTCCGCGGGTGTGAACTCCGCGAGTTCCGCCGCGAGCGAGTCGGGGAGCCCCGCCGGCGGGGTCGGTGGGTTCGAAGCGTCGGTCATTGCGGGACTCCGCCACGGATTCACATAACGTCACGGCCGCGACGGGTCGCCCCGCTCGGTACCGCCTCACTCCGTCCAGAACGCGCCGGTGAACATCACGAACACCGGGATGATCTCCAGCCGGCCGATCCACATCAGGAAGACCATCAGCAGTTTGCTGGTCGAGGGGAAGTCGACGTAGCTCCCGAACGGGCCGAGGAAGCCGAATCCCGGGCCGATGTTGCCGATGGTCGCCAGGCTCGCGCTGATCGCTTCGAGCGTCGTGATCTCTAGGCCGACACGCCCCGCGTCGAGCAGGATGAGGATCGTCGCCACGCCGAAGGTGAGGAGATACAGCAGCGTGAACCCGTAGATGGCCCGGATCACCTCCTCGTCGATGACGTGGCCGCCGAGCCGAACCGGTTTGACCGCGTCGGGGTGGGCCGTCGTGAACAGCTGTCGGCGGATCCCCTTGATGACCACCAGCCAGCGGACGACCTTGACGCCGCCGCCGGTGGAGCCGGCCGACCCGCCGACGAACATCGCGAACAGGAGGAGTCCCTGTGCGGTCGTCCCCCACTGTGCGAAGTCGCTCGTCGCGTACCCCGTCGAGTTCAGGAGCGAGGCGATTTGGAACGTCGCCTGCCGGAGCGAGTTCTCGACGGCCCCCTGCGTGACGCCCCCGAGTTCCAAGGTTGGCGCCGACCCCGTGAAAAGCAGGCCCCACAGGACGACGATCAGGCCGGCGTTCGCCCCCAGATAGGCCTGTAGCTCGCGGTCGCGGAGGAACTCGGCGTAGTCGTCCTGGACGAGCAGGTAAAACAGCGCGAAGTTCATCCCCGCGATTAGCATGAAGGGGATGACGGCCCACTGGACGGCCGGCGAGAACGCGGCGATGCTGTCGGCCTGCGGGGAGAACCCGCCCGTCGGCAGCGTCGTGAACCCGTGTGCGACGGCGTTGTAGGCGTCCATGTTCGGCGCCAGCCCCGCGTAGTGGAGGCCGAGCAGGATGAGGACGTACAGAACGGTGAAGGCCAGATAGAACAGCCAGAGGAGCCGGGCGGTCTCGGCGATCTTCGGCGTCAACTTCTGGAGTTCCGGTCCCGGGGCCTCCGAATCGATCAGTTGCGCGCCGTTGACCGCCGCCTCGGGGAGGATGGCGACCATCAACACGATGATGCCCATCCCCCCGAGCCACTGGGTGAGCTGGCGCCACATCAGCAGCGCTCGGGAGTGTTGGTCGAAGGATATCTCCTCGGTGACGGTCGCCCCGGTCGTGGTGAAACCGGACATCGACTCGAACAGCGCGTTGATCGGGTGTCGGAGCGCGGATTCGGTGCCGTAGCCCGCGACGACGTACGGGATCGCGCCGATGATCGCGACGGCGCCCCACGCCAGGGCGACGAGGAGGAACGCCTCCCGGGCGTCGAGTTGCGGGTCGTCGGCGAACCGCTCCAGCGCGAGGCCCACGGCGACCGAGATGCCGATGGACAGCAGGAAGGCGACGGTGTCCTCCCCGTAGACGAGGCTGAGTGCCAGCGGCACGAGCATCGCGACGGAGAGATACTTGATGACGGTCCCGGTGAGCGCGACGCTCTGTCGCCAGTCCACTCGAATCGACATCACGCACTCCAGTCCATTATCCTACGGTCTCCGTTCGTGCCCGGAAAAATTTCCCGTTCTCGTCGGGACGCCGACGCTACAGGTTCGACCCGCTCTCGCCGCCCTCGATGGGCAGGGCGACGCCGTTGATGTAGCCCGCGCGGGGCGAGGAGAGGAAGGCGACGGTGTCGCCGAGTTCGATGGGGTCGCCGATGCGTTCGAGGGGGTTGCCCTCGGCCCAGTCGGCCAGCCCCTCCTCGTAGCTGTCGTAGTCACCGCGCTCGATGGCCTGTTCGATCAACTCCTCGATGCGGCTGGTCTCGTGGGGACCTGGCAACACCGCGTTCGCCCGGACGTCCGGCGCGAGTTCCTGCGAGAGGGTCTTCTCCAGCCCCACGACGGACATCCGCACCGAGTTCGAGAGCACCAGCGAGTCGATGGCCTCCTTCACCGACCGCGAGGTGATGCAGGTGATCGTCCCCTGTTCGGACTCCCCGAGGTACGGGGCGGCCTCGCGGACGGTCCGGACGACGCTCATCACGAGCAGGTCGTAGGCCTCGTACCAATCCTGATCCGTCGTCTCCAGGAAGGGGCCGGAGGGCGGCCCGCCCGCGGAGGTGACCAGCGAGTCGATGCCCCCGAACGCCTCGACGGTTCGCTCGACCAGGCGCTCGATATCCGCCCGCTCGGTCAGGTCGCCCTGGACGCCGATCACCTCGCTGTCGCCGACGTCCTGCAGTTCGTCGACGGTCGCGGCCAGTCGGTCCTCGTCCCGGCCGTTGACGACGACGTTCGCCCCCTCCCGGGCCAGCGCCCGTGCGGACGCCTTGCCGAGGCCGCTGCTCGATGCGGTGACCAGTGCGCTCGTGCCGTCGAGTTCGAGGTCCATGTCCGTCCCCTCCGTCCGGGAACGTATAAATCCGGTCGGAGGCGGTAAGCCGCGCGGACGGGTGTCCGCGCCCCGGCCCGGACGCCCGTCAATCGGTCCGGGACGTCCAGAGGCCCTCGCCCTTGGCGTGGTCGGCGGCCACGTCCTCGTCGAGTTCGACGCCCAGTCCCGGCCTCTCGGGGACGGCGATCCGTCCGTCCCGAATGAGGGGATCCGACCGGACGAGCAGGTCGTCCCACCAGTCCACCTCCAGCGCGTGGTACTCGAGATAGTCGAAGTTGGGGACGGAGGCTCCCAGGTGAACGCAGGCCATCGTCCCCACCGGGCTACAGACGTTGTGCGGCGAGAAGGTGATGTAGTTCTCCTCGGCCCGGTTGGCGATGGCCCGGGACTCCGCGAGGCCGCCACAGGTCGTCGGGTCGGGCGTCACCACGTCGACGGCGAAGTCGTAGAGCAGGTCGGAGAACTCGTGGACGCGAAAGCGGTTCTCGCCGGTCGCCAGCGGCGTCGACGTCGACCGGGCCACCTCGCGCTGGGCGTCGACGTTCTCGGGCGGTACGACGTCCTCCAGCCACAGCAGCTCGTACGGCTCCAGCGCCCGGGCCAGGCGCTTCGCGGTGTCGAGGGAGTAGTCCCAGTGACAGTCGAAGGCGACTTCCGCGTCGTCGCCGACGGCCTCGACGACTGCCTCGACGATGGCCTCCTTTTCGGCCACGTCCGCCGCCGACAGCCGCCCGTTGAACGGATCGGGATCGTTGTCGGCGGGCGTGTCGAGGTCGAACTTGATCGCGTCGAAGCCCAACTCGACCGCCTGGGTCGCCGTCTCCGCGTACGCCGCGGGTTCGTAGGCCGCCTCGTCGCCGTAGTCGGTGTACCCCGTGTCGACGGCGTAGGCCTCCCCCGCGTGGCAGTCACAGTAGAGCCGCACTTCGTCGCGGTACTTCCCGCCGAGCAACTGGTAGGTGGGGACGTCGAGGAGCTTGCCCGCGAGGTCCCAGAGGGCGATTTCGACCCCCGAGGCCGCCGTCACCACCTTCCCGGTCGTCCCGCCGTGGCCCGACGTCTCCTGGACCAGCCGCCGGAAGAGTCGCTCGACGTCGAGGGGGTTCTCGCCGACGAGGAAGTCGGTCATGTACCCCATGATGTCCGTCACCCGGCCGCCGCGGTAGGACTCGCCGAGGCCGGTGACGCCGGCGTCGGTGTGGATCCGCACCAGGTTCCAGTCGAAGTTGCCCTCGATCACGGCCGTCTCGACGTCGGTGATCCGGACGTCGCGGGCGTCGGCCCGCCGGCTCGGCCCCGCACCGTAATCGCGCATTCAAGACCGCCTCCCGTCGCGGCGGCCGTCCGCCGTTCGCTCCACGTCGGTCGACTGTGTCGATACGTCGGCACGCCTGTCGCGTCGCTCGGCCATGGCCGGCGTTTCGACGGCCGGTACTAAATGTCTATGTGGACCGACCGCACGCCGGGGGGTTTACGGACCGCTCGCCCCGAGGGTTTCCATGCGCTTTCCCGACGGCGACGTCGTCGACGCCGCGCTCTCGGACCCGGCGCTCCCGCGGTTCGCGCGGGTCCGCTACGACCCCGAGACGCCGACGCTCGACGACGTGCGTGGCCGGACTCGCACCGAACTCGACGCCCTTCCACTCGAGGACCTGCCGACCGGCGCGACGGTCGCCGTCGGCCTCGGGAGTCGCGGCATCCACGACGTCGTCCCCATCGCCCGGACCGTCGTCGACGAACTCCGGGCGCGGGGGTTCGACCCCGTGGTCGTGCCGGCGATGGGGAGCCACGGCGGGGCGACCGCCGAGGGCCAACGCGAGGCGCTCGCCGGCATCGGCCTCACCGAGGACGCCCTCGGCTGTCCGATCGACGCCCGGATGGAGACGACGACCCTCGGCGAGTCCGCCGTCGGCGCCCCCGTTCCCTTCTCGACGGCCGCACTGGCGGCCGACGGCGTCGTCGTCGTCAATCGCGTGAAGGCCCACACGAACTTCACGGGGCGGTTCGAGAGCGGCCTGACGAAGATGGCGACCATCGGCCTCGGCAAGCGGGCCGGGGCGAAGGCCGCCCACGAACACGCGCTCGACGAGGGGTACGTCCCCGTCATCGAGGCGGCGTACGCGGTGGTCCGCGAATCGACGCCGCTGCTGGGCGGGATCGCCGTCGTCGAGAACTTCCACGACCGCACCGCGGCCGTGGAGGGCGTCCCCGCCGCCGACCTGCCCGACGCCGAGGAACCCCTGAAGGCCGCCGCCGACGAGTACATGCCCACGCTGCCGTACGACGACCTCGACGTCCTCGTCGTCGACCGCATCGGCAAGGACGTCTCGGGGGCGGGGATGGACACCAACGTGATCGGGCGGTACCGCGTGTTGAACGCCGACGACCCCGCGTCGCCGTCGATCGACCGGATCGTCGTCCGGGGGCTCACCGAGGCCACCCACGGCAACGGCAACGGCATCGGCCTCGCGGACCTGACCACCCGGGCGGCCGTCGAGGACCTCGACCTCGATCAGGTGTACACCAACGCGCTCACCAGCAACTCGCTTCGCAAGGCGACGGTTCCGGTCGTCCTCCCCGACGACCAACGCGCAATCGTCGCGGCGCTCTCGACCATCGGCACCTACGATCCGGAGACGGTCCGGATGGCGTGGATCCGCGATACGGGCCACCTCTCGGCGTTCCGCGTCTCCGAGGCGCTGGCCCGCGAGGCCCCCGACGCCGTCGAGGTGGACTCGTGGCTCTCGCTCTCCTTCGTCGACGGGGAACCGTCCTTCGAACCCGTCGACCGGGATTAACGCACCACGTCCGCCTCGACGCGTCCGACCCCGTCGATTTCGGCCCGGACGTGATCGCCCGGTTCGACGACCGCCGCGCCGGGCGTCCCCGTCGAGATCACGTCGCCGGGCTCCAACGTCATCACCTCCGAGTGGAAGGCGACGAGTTCGCGCGGCGAGAAGTGCATGTTCCCGACGACGTTGCGGGCCGCCACCTCGCCGTTCACGACCGTCCGCACCTCGACGTCGGCGAGGTCACGTCCCGGCTCCGGGACTGCGACGTGCGGCCCGAGGACGAGGAAGGTGTCGAAGCTCTTCGCCCGCGTCAGGAACCGCGGGTTGCGCTGGAGGACGTCCTCCGCAGTCACGTCGACGACGGGGACGTAGCCCGCGATGACCGCCGCGGCCTCGTCGACGGCGACGTTCCGGCAGGTCCGGCCGACGACGACGGCGAGTTCCGCCTCGGCCGTGACGCGGTCGGAGACGTCCGCCGGCGGCAGCCGGATCGGCCCCCCTGGCCCCGTCGCGGCCGTCGCCGGCTTGAAGAAGCTGGCCGGCTCGTCGGGCGGCTCCTCCGAGAGATCGGCGGCGTGGTCGGCGTAGTTGAGGCCGATGCCGAACAGCTTGCCGGGGTCGGCGAGCGCCGGACCGAGGGTCAGCCCGTCGCGGCCGACCCGCCCGGCCGACGCCTCGTCGGGGTCGACGAGGCCGCCGGACGCCGCGGGCAACACGTCACGGACGCTCGACGCGTCGGGGTAGGCCGCCGCGAGCGGGACGAACCCCGCGTCGTCGCCGAGCAGGGACCGCCCGTCCGCCGTGCGGGCGAGGTATCGCATCACGCCCACCCCCGCGGGCGGGCCGTCGGTACGCCGTGGTCGTCGGTCGTGGGTGTCACGCCCGGAGTGGCGCGGCCGGCGCTAATCAACGTTGGGCCCGTTCGTCCGCCGCCGTGGCGGGTCGCTCCCGACGCTCCGCCCGCCGAGCGTCAGAACGGCGCGAGCAGGTACCCCGCGCCCGCGAGGCCGAGGACTGTCGCCACGGCGCCCCCGACGAGTCGCCGCCGTGCGGTGCCCTCGATGGACGCCTCCAGCGCCGCCTCGGCCCGGTCCGAGACGACGAAGGGCCCCTCCCGCGGCGTCGTCACGGTCGGCCCGTTCCCGTCGGACTCGACCCGTCCGAGGACGTACACCGACTCGCCGACGTCGACGGTTCCCTCGGTGTATCGTCGGTGGCCGTGTTCCGTGCCGACGTCGACGACGTTCGTCACGGATCCGGTGTCCTCGTAGAGGCCGTGATCCGCGTGGAGGCGCCGGATGCCGGGCGGCGGATCGGCGTCCGGCGGCAGTTCCATCTCCACCGCGAACGACGCGAACTCGGCGAGGGCGTCGTCGATCCGGACGCCCTCGGTGGCGGTGACGCCCGTCGTCTGCGTCCACTTGCCGGCCGTCTCCCGCTTCGAGATCGGTTCGCACGCGACCGAGCCGGTGTCGTCGTCGACGCGGAACGGGGCCGACTCGATGCCGCGAGCGACCTCCCGCCAGCGCCCCCGGTCGCCGCGTTCGTCCCACTCCTCGACCGTCCAGGCGGCGACGACGGCCTCCCGCCCCGAGACCGGCGCGGTGATCGGGTCGTCGACGGGGGTCGCCGTCCCCTCGACTTCGACGCGGCCGTCGGCCGGGAGCGACCCGATCGGCGTCGGTTCGAGGGCGGCCATCCGGGCGTGGACGCGGCGACGCTTCCACCCCGTGTACACGCTCGCCGCGCCGAGCGCGACGAGGACGACCGGCACGGTCAGCAGATCCGACACCATGCGACCCGATCGACCCGGAGCCCACATAAACGGTTTCGCCGACGGGCCGAGCGGGAGCGAAGCGTAAAGGCCCGGCCGGCCCTACCGCCCGACGATGACCGACAGCGCCGGGATCGAACTCACGGTTCGGGCCGCCGAGAAGCGCGACGCGGGCCGCGGCATCGCACGCCTCCCGGAGGCGGCCCGGAAGCGACTCGGCGTCCTGAGCGGCGACGCCGTCCTGCTCGAAGGCGACCGGACGACGGTGGCGAAACTCTGGCCGGCGCGGGCCGGCGTCCCCGACGACGCCGTCCTGATCGACGCCGGGACGCGGGCGAACGCCGGGGTGGCCGTCGGCGATGCCGTCCGCGTGCGGACGGCCGCCGTCACGGACGCCGAGTCGGTCACCCTTGCGGTGCCGACGGGTGTCGACGCCGACCGCGACGCGGTCCGGCGGGAACTCCGACGGGAACTCGACGGCCGCCCGCTACGGGCCGGCGACCGGATTCGGGTCGAGAGTCTCGACCCCGGCGCGTTCGTGGTGCGGGAGACGGCCCCCGCGGGCGCCGTCCGGATGGTCGAGGCGACCGACCTCCGCCTGCGCGGCGGGCCCGCCGACGCGGCGGCCACGCGACCGAAGGATGCCCGCGACGATCCGGTCTCGCGCGACGGGCCGACCGACGGGGCGGACGGCGACGCCGGCGCCGGCCGCCGCCCGACCACCGGGATCACCTACGAGGACATCGGCGGCCTCGACGACGAACTCGACCTCGTGCGGGAGATGATCGAACTCCCGCTGTCGGAGCCGGAGCTGTTCGCCCGGCTCGGCGTCGACCCACCCAAGGGCGTCCTGCTCTACGGGCCGCCGGGCACGGGCAAGACGCTGATCGCCCGCGCCGTCGCCAACGAGGTGGACGCCACTTTCGTCTCCGTCTCGGGGCCCGAAATCGTCTCGAAGTACAAGGGTGACAGCGAGGAACGACTGCGGCAGGTGTTCGAGGACGCGCGCGAGAACGCCCCGTCGATCGTCTTCTTCGACGAGATCGACTCGGTCGCGCCGGAACGCGAGGAGGGCGGCGGGATGGAGGATCGGATCGTCGGCCAGCTCCTCTCCCTGATGGACGGCTTGGAGGCGCGGGGCGAGGTGATCGTCATCGGCGCGACCAACCGGGTCGACGACCTCGACCCGGCGCTCCGGCGGGGCGGGCGCTTCGACCGCGAGATCGAGATCGGCGTCCCGGACGAGACGGGGCGCCGCGAGATCCTCGACGTCCACACCCGCCGGATGCCGACGGCCGACGGCGTCGACCTCGACCGACTCGCCGCCCGGACCCACGGCTTCGTCGGCGCCGACCTCCAGTCGCTGGTGACGGAGGCGGCCATGTCGGCGCTCCGCCGTGCCCGCCGTGAGGGGACCGCCACCGACGACATCTCGGTCGCCCGCGAGGACTTCGAGGCGGCGATGGCGGCCGTCGACCCCAGCGCCATGCGCGAGTACGTCTCCGAGGCGCCGACCGAGGGCTTCGAGTCCGTCGGCGGCCTCGAGGAGGCGAAAGCCACCCTCGAACGGGCGGTGACGTGGCCGCTCACCTACGATCCGCTGTTCGAGGCGGCCGACGCCGACCCGCCCGCCGGCGTCCTGCTCTACGGACCGCCGGGGACGGGCAAGACGCTCCTCGCCCGCTCCGTCGCCGCCGAGAGCGGCGTCAACTTCGTCCACGTCCGGGGACCGGAACTCCTGGATCGCTACGTCGGCGAGAGCGAGAAGGCCGTCCGCGAGGTGTTCGACCGCGCCCGCGGCGCCGCCCCCGCCATCGTCTTCTTCGACGAGATCGACGCCGTGGCGACCGACCGGAATCGGGGGGACAGCGAGGTGACCGAGCGCGTCGTCTCCCAACTCCTCACCGAGTTCGACGCCGTCGCCGACAACCCCAACCTGATCGTCCTCGCGGCGACGAACCGAAAGGACGCGCTGGATCCGGCGCTCCTCAGGGCCGGCCGCCTGGAGTCCCACGTCGAGGTGCCCGGTCCCGACGAGGCCGCCCGCCGGGCCATCCTCGCGGTCCACACGCGCCGGAAGCCGCTGGCCGACGGCGTCGACCTCGACGACCTCGCGGCCCGGACCGCGGGCTACTCCGGGGCCGACCTCGCCGCGGTCTGCCGGGAGGCGGCCATGCGTGCCGTGCGCTCGGTGGCCGACGCCTACCCCGCCGCCGAGGCCAACGACCACGCCGACGAGGTGTCTCTGACCGCCGCCGACTTCGAGGCGGCGCTAGAGGCCGTCTCGCCGTCGCTCCCCGTGGATCTCTAGTCCCAGAACGACTGCGTCCGGGCGTACTGGCGCTCCTGTTCGAGGATGTCGCGATAGAAGTCGTCCTCGTCCTCGCGGAGTTTGGCGATGATCCGGGCGGCGTTGTGCGGACCGACCCCGCGGGCGGCCATGGCGATCACCGCCCGCTTGCCGTGGCTCTGGACTAAGTTCGCCGAGCGGTAGGCGCGCTGGGTCATCCCCTCCTGCTCGTCGTCCTTCTCCTTTGCCCGCACCGCCGTGACCACGTCGTCGTCCCACGGATTCAGGGCGGCGATCCGGGTCGACTCGCACTCCGGACACCGGGGCTGGTCCGGCACCCGCCGCACCTTCGTCTTCCGCGTCCACTCCGTGCAGTGGAGGCAGGCGAGGATCACCCGGTCGTTCCGGATGCGCTCTTTCAGCGTCTCGACGACGCTCGCGTCGGCGTTCTCGGGGACGAGCAGTTCCCGGCCGCTGGACCGGCCGCCCGTGCCGATGGGCGTGTGTTCGCGGGCGGTCGTCACCTCGATGTCGCCCGTCTGGACTCCCTCTAGAACGGCCGCTGCCTCGTCGACGGCGAGGTCGGTGTGGAACACCTCCCGGACCGCCTCGTCGTACACCGGCGTATCCTCCAGGGCCGCGAGCAGGCGGTCGGCGCCGAACCGACCCTGCCCCTGATACCGCTTGAGCGCGCCGAACTTCGCGGCCACCTGCGCCAGCGTGAACTTCAGCGTCCCCGAGTTCTTCAGGGCGAGTTCCAGAAGGCCCTCCACGTGGTCCGGATCCGTCGTCTCCAGGACCTCCACCACGTCGGACGGCCCGGTGCGCCCGGGCACCTCCAGTTCGATCCGGTAGGGGTCGACCTCCATCCCCACCGACGAGCCGGTCTTCTGACCGATCAGCGCCGAACACAGCCGGCCGAGCGTCTCGTTCACCTCGTGGCCGAAGGGGGCGTTGAGGACGACCCCTCGGCCCTGCCCCTCGACGACGAGGCGGTCGGCCGTGGGCGTCGGGGCGCCCGCCTCCACCTGTCGCTCCACGGGGTCGAGCGCCTCGCGGACGGTGTACTCGTCGCCCGGATACCGCGGGAGGAACTCGCGGGCGACGGCCCGCCGGTCGGCGCCGCGTTCGAACTGCGTCGTCGCCACGTCGCGCATCTCGCCCACCTCGCCCGCGACGGCCGCCGGCACCGGAATCTCCTGGCCCGTCCAGGACGGCACCTCGCCGCCGGGGTCCTCGATGGGCGTCACCTCGACGCGTGCCTCCTCCTCGTCCACCTCGGTGATCCGCCACATCTCGCCGCGCTGGATGAAGGTCTCGCCCGGCCCGGCGAAGTTGAGGACGAACCGCTCGTCGAGGGTCCCGACCGTCTTCCGGGCGGAGAGGTCGTACACCTCGTAGGTCTCCTCGTCGGGGATCATCGACAGGTTGGCGTAGAAGTACCGCCACGTTCCCCCCGATTTCTCCAGGCGGTCGGCGTCCTCGTCGAGCCACAGGAGGCGGTTCGAGGACAGTTCGCGCACTACCGCCCGGAACGCCGCCTCCGACAGCGAGCGGAACGGATACGCCCGCGTCAGCGTCTCGTAGGCCTCGCGGGCGCCGACCTCGCCGTGGTCCATCACGAGGCCGACGGTCTGGTTGGCGACCACGTCGAGGCTCCCGTGGTGGATGGTCGCGGGCTCCACCTCGCCCGCGACCGCCCGGCGGGCGATGGCCAGCGCCTCCAGCGTGTCGTCGGGGTGGCTCGTGACGACCGTTCCCTCCGAGACGGCGTCCCGGCGGTGCCCCGCGCGGCCGACCCGCTGGAGGAGGCGAGCCACCTCCCGGGGGCTCCCGTACTGGATCACGTGATCGACCCGTCCCACGTCGATGCCGAGTTCCATCGACGACGTGCAGACGAGGCCGTCGACCTCGCCCCGTTTGAACGCGTCCTCCACCTCGATCCGGGCCTCCTTCGAGAGCGATCCGTGGTGGACGCCGATGGGCTCCTCCAGGCGCTTGAACCGCGAACCGAGCGCCTCCGCGGTCTGGCGCGTGTTGACGAATATCAGCGTCGACTCGTGGGCCGCGACGACGTCGCGGATCGTCCGCACGTGGCTGGCGATTTCGACGTCGGTCGCCAGCTTCCCCGCCAGGGCCTCGTCCTCGTCGGTCACCTCCGGTTCGCGCACCCGGAACTCGACGTTCGTTCCCGCCTCGACTTCGACGACCGCACAGTCGCGGTCGCCGGTCAGGAACCGGCCGACCTCCGCGGGCGACCCGACGGTCGCCGAGAGGCCGATGCGCTGGAACGGCCCGGCCAGGTCGCGGAGGCGTTCGAGGCCCACCGTCAACTGCGCGCCCCGCTTCGACGACGCGAGTTCGTGCACCTCGTCGACGACGACGTGTTCGACATCGGACAGGGCCGTTCGAAGTTTCTCGCCCGTCAGGGTCGCCTGCAGCGTCTCGGGGGTCGTCACCAGCACGTCCGGGGGGTCGTCGGCCTGCTTGCCCCGCCGGTACTGCGTGGTGTCGCCGTGGCGGACGTCTACCTCGACGTCGAGGTACTCGCCCCACCAGTCCAGCCGCTCGCGCATGTCGCGGTTGAGCGCGCGCAGCGGCGTGATGTAGAGCGCCGAGATCCCGAACCGGTCCTCGGCGCGGTGGATCGAGTCGAACACCGGCAGCATCGCCGTCTCGGTCTTCCCCGTCCCCGTCGGCGCGAGGACAAGCGCGTTCTCGCCGGCCGCCAGCGGCGGGATCGCCCGCCGCTGTGGCTCCGTCGGCGTCGCGAAGCCGCGCTCGGAGAGCGCCGACCGTACCCGATCGCCGAGGTGGGTGAAGGCGTCCATCCGCGACGACTCCGTATCTGCCATCGACCGCGGTAGTCGCGCGAGCCGATTAAGCTCACCGTTCGCCCACGGCCGCCGTCCCGGCTCAGATCCGCCGATACGCGCCCAGTCGCGTCCCGTCGAGTAGGTACGCCTCGGCCGCGTCGTCCAGGGCTGCGGGCAGGAACGGCGCGAGAAAGGACTGGCCCTCGACGTTGATCCACGTCCCGCCCGAGCGGTCGTTGAACGCGGGGAAGACGACGAGCTCCGGCGGCGGATCGGGCCAGGAAAGCGCCGCCGGGTCGACGCCCAACTCGTCGGCGAACGGGTCGGCCCGCAGGGGGCCCCGGAGCCACGTCTTCTCCGTCCGGCCGCCCCCCACCTCGTCTTCGAGGCGGACCTGCGGGTGCTCGTGGCCCATACAGAGCGTCCGGGCGCCGAGGATCGACCGATCCGGCCAGGTGTGGCCGTGGACGAACCCCACGTCGCCGCGGCGGTGGCCGCCGGCGTCGGCTACCGTCAGCCGGTCGCCGTAGGCCTCGGCGACGCCGCCGTCGTGGTTGCCGGGGACGAGCGTCAGCGGCAGCCCCCGATCGTCCAGCGCGTCGAGGAGGGCCACCACCTCGTCGCGCTCGTCGGCCCCAGGGTCGCCGATCCGGTGGATCAGGTCCCCGAGGACGATCACCCGATCCGGCTCGACCCGCTCGACTAGGGCGAGCAGGCGCGTCCGGCGGCCGTCGGCGTCGCTCCGGAGTTCGACGCCCCGCTCGTAGCGGAGGCCGGTCTCGATGCCGGCGTGATAGTCCGCGACGACCAGCGCGCACTCGTCGCCGCAGTCCGCGACCGCCGCCGGCTCGCCCGGAACCGGTTCGACCGCCGCCATCAGATCGCCTTCAGGCTGTCCTCGCTCGGCTCGTAGCACTTCCCGCTCATCAGCGCGTCCTCGATGGCGTCGGCGACGGCGCCGGGGTCGGCGCCGTACTCGTCGACGACCGCACCCACGACCGCGTCCCGGGCCGCCCCGTCGCCGTCGTCGAGCTCGTCCATCGCCTCGACGGCCACAGCCTCCAGGTCGACGTCCGCGGCGCCGGTCGCCCCGTCACCGCCCTCGTCGGTCGTCGCGGCCGATCCGGCGTCGGTGTCCCCCCCGTCGTCGGCTGCCGTTCCGCCCTCGGTCCCGGTCGCGTCCGCCTCGGCGTCGAGGTCCTCGGGCCCGGGAACGTCGATGCCGGCCTCGCCCGGCTCGTCGACCTCGGCCCCGCTCTCGAAGCCGACGTCGAAGGACTCCTCGACCTCGCGGCGCTCCTCCTCGTCGAGTTCGTAGAGGTCGTCGGCGGACTCGTCGGGGTCCCCGACGCCGCCGTCGAAGTCGCCGAGGTCGTCCGCCGTCTCGCCGGTGTCGTCGAAGTCGCCGAGGTCGTCCGCCGTCTCGCCGGCGTCGTCGAAGTCGCCGAGGTCGTCCGCCGTCCCCGACGACTCGGCGGCCGACGGCTCCGGTTCGGCGTCCGCGGGTTCGGTCGCCGTCTCGGGGCCCGTCCCCGTCGCGGCGTCGGCCCCCGTCTCGGCCGCAGCGGTCTCCGCCGATCCGGCCTCGCCGTCGTCGGTCGACGGTGCGGCGATTCCCTCGTCGGCGGACGCGTCGTCGGCGACGCCCGCCCCGTCGCCCGCGTCGGCGGTCGTCGTGGGGTCGATCGACCCCGCGTCGCCCGTCACCGTCGCGGGGAGCGGCCCGAGCGACGACGTGCCGGCGTCGCCAGGCGCGCGGTCGAGCGAGCGGACGGCGTCGCGGTCGCCGGCGACGACCTCCAGGGCGTCGAGGGCCACCCCCCGAAGCGCGTCGAGGTACGCCGTCGTCGTCCCGTAGTGATCGAGGGCGACCTCGATGCCCGCGGCCGTCGACGCGTCGTACCCCCGGTCTTCGAGGATCGACCGCAGCGCCTCGCCCTCGACGTCGAGCGTCTTGGCCTCGGCCATCGCGGCGATGCGACGGAGCGTGGCCTCGGCGGCCGACACCGTCCACCGGTCGCGCGTCTCGGCGTCGACCTCGGCGACGCTCTCGGGGCGGACCGAACTGTAGACCCGGTCGCCGTCCTCGGGTTCGAACGTGCGGGCCTTCCCCGTGAGCGCGACGAAGGCGGGCGGGTCCGCCCGCTCGAAGAAGGCGGCGGCGTTGGGCTGGTACTGGCCGGCGTAGGAGACGAACGCCCCCGTCGGGTCCACGATCCGGGCGCGGAGGACGTCCTCGTTGACCGACTCCACTTCGGTCAGGACGCCGACCGCGAACAGACGGTTCACCCGCGCGCCCGTCGGCGTGACGACGTACTTCGGGGCGCGCTCCTCGTCGCTCTCGGCGTAGGAGACGGTGGCGTCGTCGAACTCCGCGGCGAACAGGCGGTGGGCTACCTCGCGCCGCCCCGGTCCCGCGTCGTCGCCGTCGTCGGCGGAACTCATCGCGCCACCCCCGCGAGCAGTTCGCTCGCGCGGTCGGCCGGGTCGTCCGCGCACTCGACGAACGTCTCGGCGTCGAGGTTGGCGCCGTACTCGTCGACCGAGAGCGACCCCCGAACGCGGTACTCGCGGCCGACGATCCGGTCGCGGATGGCGTCGGCCACCACCTCCTTGTCCATGGCGTCGCGTGCTTCGGCCTTCGCCTCCTCGATCCCGCCGCCGTACACGTCGGCGGTCAGGTCGGTGTCGAGGACGACCGTCACCGTCCCGGTGCCGTCGTCGAGGATGGCCTTCACCCGCAGGTCGTCCTCGCCCTCGACCTCGCCGTGGGCGCGACACTGGCCGTTCTGGACGACCCGTCCGCAGTCCGGACACCGTTCGATCAGCCCGGAGCCCTCCCGGACCTCGATCACGTTGCCGACGAGCTCCACGTCGAACAGTCCGCCGGACTCGACGGCCTCGCCGACCCCCAGTCGGGGGGCCGAGTCGGGCGCCGATATCTCGCGGTCGAGCCGCTCGACCGTCGAGAACTCCGTGACGTTCACCTGGGGGACGCCCCGGTACTCGCGGACGTACACGTCCGAGAGCCGGAGGGACGCCCCTTCCTCGAGTTCGGCGTGGGGATCCCAGTCGGTCACCGGCAGACGGGCGCTCTCGTCGGCGACGACCCCCGAGAGGATCTCCGTCTCGCCGTCCCGGCCGTCGATGGTCCGGCTCTCCACCTCGACGACAGTCACCTCGACGGTCCGGCCGCGGTCGCCGGGTTCGAGGTCGATCAGGTCGCGGTCGCCACCCACCTCGTAGGGCGTCTCGACGGGGTCCGAGGCGGCCGCGACGGTGGTGTTCGTCCCGAGGTTGAGTTCGGGTTCCCCCTCCCACTCGCGGACGTTCGCGTTGCCGACGGTGATCGAGTCCCCGGGCTCGAAGTCGACCGGCTCCCAGGCCGTGTAGGCGATGCGGTCGCTCCCGTCGGCGAACTCGCCCTCCCGGATGACCTGGTCCTCGCCCTGATAGCGGATCGAGCGCATCCCCTTGGTCAGGACGCGGACGGTCACCGTGACGGAGCCGTCCTCCGGGTCGACGTCGGCGAGCGATTTCGCCGTCGGCGTCGCCGAGGAGCCCCCGTCGCCGCCGTGCTTCCGGCGGACGCTCCCCTTCGCTTCCTCGATGGGCACGTTGTAGTCGAGCAGGCTCTGCAGGTCCTCTTTGACCTCCGCTTTGTCTGCGCCGAGGTCGGAGGCGAGTTCCTCGGCATGATCGTCGAGTTGCATCGGGTGGTGGGTTGGTCGCGCGGTCATAAAAACCTCGTCCGCCCCGACCCGGCCGCTCGCCGATACCGGCGCCGCTCGCGGTGAGTCACGGCCGCCACCGAAAGCGGTTTGCGCCGTCGCGCGAACGGTTCGGCATGGAAGTCGTCGTCAACGCGGCGACCAGCGTCGACGGGAAGCTCTCGACCCGCGAGCGCCGCCAGGTCCGCATCTCCGGCGAGGCGGACTTCGACCGCGTGGACCGCCTCCGGGCGGCCGCCGACGCCGTCCTCGTCGGCGTCGGGACCGTCCTCGCGGACGACCCACACCTCGGCGTGAAATCGGAGGACCGCCGGGTCGAACGCCTCCGGAACGGGCGCCCGGCCAACCCGGCGCGAGTGGTCGCCGACTCCCGCGCCCGGACCCCGACCGACGCGACGGTGTTGGACGACGACGCCGCCACCTACCTGCTCGTCTCCGAGGCGGCGCCCGACGACCGACTCGACACTCTCCGCGACGCGGGAGCCGACGTGACGGCCATCCGCGCGGGCGAGGAGCGGGTCGACCTCCCTGTGGCCCTCGCGGCCCTCGACGATGCGGGCGTCGACCGGCTGCTCGCCGAGGGCGGCGGGGAACTCGTCTTCTCGCTGTTCGAGGCGGGCCTCGTCGACGAACTCAGCGTGTTCGTCGGCTCGCTCGTCGTCGGCGGCCGCGACGCCCCAACCCTCGCCGACGGCGAGGGGTTCGTCGAGGCGTTCCCCGCCCTCGACCTCGTCGACGTCGACCGGGTCGACGACGGGGTCGTCCTCCGGTATCGCGTCGACGGACGGCCCTGACGGTCGTGCGTGACGACGCCAGAACGACTCAACCGTTAAGGGGTTCGCACGGCTACAGGGGGATATGAGCAAGTCGACCGCGGAGCAGTCCGAACCGATCCACGTCGAGGACGACGACCACCTGAACGAACTCGTTTCGGAACACGCCGTCGTCCTCGTGGACTACTACGCCGACTGGTGTGGTCCCTGCAAGATGCTGGAGCCGACGGTCGAGGAAATCGCCGCCGAGACGGACGCGGTCGTGCTGAAAGTCGACATCGACGAACTCCAGGAACTCGCCCAGGATCGGGGCATCCGGAGCGTCCCCACCCTCGAGTTCTACGCGAACGGCGAGCAGGCCGAGCGACTGATCGGCGTCCAGGACAAGGCGGATCTGATCGACGTCATCGACGACCTTTCCTGAGGCTGCCCCTCGATCGGGCGTTCGCCGCCGCCCTCCGGCCGGTTCGTCGGGCGACGGCGCCCGCGCCCCGAATCCCGGGCCGAGAGTATATACCCCCGGAGTATCTACCTCGCCGTATGATTTCACTCGACGAGGCCGTCACCGCCCGCCTCGAATCCCACGGCGAGCGCTTCGAGGTACTGATCGACCCCGACGCGGCGCTGGCCATCAAGCGCGGCGAGTTCGATGGCGACCTGGAGGACGTCATCGCGGCCGAGGACGTCTTCGAGAACGCCTCGCGGGGCGATCGGCCCGCCGAGAACGACCTCGAAGAGGTGTTCGGGACGACCGATCCCCTGGAGATCATCCCGGAGGTCGTCACGCGCGGCGAGATCCAGATCACCGCCGAACAGCGCCGCGAGATGCAAGAGCAAAAGCGCAAGCAGTTGATCAACCGGATCGCGCGCAACGCGGTCAACCCACAGATGGACGACGCCCCGCACCCGCCCGAACGGATCGAGCGGGCGTTGGAGGAGGCGGGCTTCCAGGTCGATCCCATGGAGCGCGTCGAGACCCAGGTCGACGAGGCGCTCGACGCCCTCCGACCCGTGATTCCGATCCGCTTTGCCGAGGTGACCGTGGCGGTCCAGGTGCCCGCCGACAAGGCGGGCAGCGCCCAGGCGAAGATCCGCGAGTTCGCCGACCTGGACAGCGAGGAGTGGCAGGCCGACGGCTCCTGGATCGGCGTGCTCACCTTCCCGGCCGGGATGCAAAACGAGTTCTACGACCTGGTGAACGAGGTCACGAGCGGCGAGGCGGAGACCCGGATCGTCAAGGACGAGGACGACCTCAACGTCCGGTAAGGCCGCGGGCAGTATCGACGCGCCGCCGGCCGGCTATCCCCGCCGGAAGCCGAGGAGGAACCCGCCGGTAAAGCCCACCGACACCGAGAGCGTCGAGAGGATGGTCGACACCCAGCCCGGCGGGCCGGCGGTCGCCCCCTCGCCCGTTCGCAGCAGGCCGGCCGACAGCGCCTCCCAGTCGACGGTCAGTATCTCCCGGGATTCGAGGAACTTGAACAGCGCGAGTTCGAGGCCGACGATCAGTGCGATGATCTTGGCGAGTTTCTTGGCCGCGAAGCCGATGATCCCCCCGATCACGGCCCCGCTCCCGAACTCGATCCCCAACTGCTGGGGGTCGATCCCGAGTTGCAACGCATACAGGAGCCCGTCCATACCCCCTCTGGACCGTGCGGGGGTAAGTCGTTTGTGGCGCGCGAGCGGAGTTTAAGTGGTTCGAGCGCCTACCGCTACGGTAGAACGTGCAGGGAACACAACCGGGTCCCGACGGGTGGACGCACCGATGAGAGCCATCGTCGCCAAGCGCGTCGACCGCGGCGACGCAGATCTCGACGAGATCAAGGAGCTCGCGCGTGCCGCGGGCCACGAGGTGGTCGGCGAACTCACCCAGACCCGCGAGGAGGACGCCGCCTACGGCTTCGGCGAGGGGAAAGTCGAGGAGTTGGCGGCCCTGACCGTCGACCGCGACGCCGAGGCGGTGATCGTCGACAACCGGCTCGGCCCCTACCAGACGTACAACATCGGCGGCAAGCTCCCCGAGGGGGTCGAGGTCGTCGACCGCTTCACCCTCATCCTCGACATCTTCGGCCAGCGGGCCCGGACCCGCAAGGCACAGCTACAGGTCGAACTCGCGGAGCTTCGCTACGAACTCCCGCGGGCGGAGGCCAAGACCAGCCTCGCCAAGCGGGACGAGCGCCCCGGCTTCATGGGCCTCGGGGAGTACGACGAGAGCCGCGAGCGCGACATCAAAAACCAGATCGCCGACATCAAGCGGGAACTGGACTCCATCGCCGACAAGGAAGCGACGCGGCGGGAGCGACGCCGCGAGTCCGGTTTCGATCTGGTGGCGCTCGCGGGCTACACCAACGCCGGCAAGTCGACGCTAATGCGCCGGCTGGCCGCGGACCTCGACGTCGACGAGAACGAGGACCGCCACCCGGACCTGGAGACGACCGCCGAGAGCGAGGACCGCCTCTTCACGACGCTCGGCACCACCACCCGCCGAGCCGACACCGGTCGCCGGGACGTCCTCCTGACCGACACGGTCGGGTTCGTCTCCGACCTGCCCCACTGGCTGGTCGAATCCTTCGAGTCGACGCTCGATTCCGTGTATCACGCCGACCTCGTCCTGCTGGTAGTCGACGCCAGCGAGCCGGTCGAGGAGATGCGCGAGAAGCTCGTCACCTGCCACGACACGCTGTACGAGCGCAACGAAGCGCCCATCGTCACCGTGTTGAACAAGATCGATCGTGTCGACGACGACGAGTTCGCCGAGAAGCGGGAGGCGCTGTCGGCGCTCGCCCCCAACCCCGTCGCCGTCTCGGGGCTGACCGGCGAACGCGTCGACGAACTCCGCGACCGGATCGAGCGGGAACTCCCCGACTGGCAGTTCGAACGGCTCGTCCTCCCGGTCTCGGACGACGCCATGAGTCTCGTCTCCTGGGTCCACGATCACGGCAACGTCGAGGCCGAGGAGTACGAGGGCGAACAGCTCACCCTGGAGTTCGAGGCGCCGCCGTCGGTCGTCGAGCGCGCCCGCGCCAAGGCGGGCGACCTCGCGGCCGTCGAATCAGTCTAACGGCCGCTTTACCTTCTCGGTCACCCGCACGTCGCTGATCGCCGTGTCCGGGTACTCGCCGTCGTCGTCCTTCTCGGCGGCCTTCACCATGTCCCAGACGACGTTCAGGCCGGTCGTCACGCCCTCCAGGGCCTCCATCTCGCAGCCGGTCTTGCCCGTCGTCTCGACGGCGACGGTCAGGTCCACCCGATCCTCGCCGACCGCGAAGTCGGTCTCGACGTTCGTGATCGGGATCTGGTGACACATCGGAATCGTCTCCCAGGTGTGTTTCACGGCCTGGACGGCGCCGACACGGGCGGTGGCCAGGACGTCCCCCTTCCCGATGTCGTCGTCGCGGATGGCGGCGACCGTCGAGGGCTGGAGATGGATCGTCCCCGCGGCGACCGCGCGGCGGGCGGTGTCGGGCTTGTCGCCCACGTCCACCATCTGCACGTTGCCGGACTCGTCGGTGTGGGTGAGGTCGTCGGCGGGGTCGTCACTCATCGGCACCACCCCACAGGGTCCGCGGGAGTTCCGGCAACAGGTCGCTGGCGAGCAACCCATACCCCTGTCGGTCGACGACCCGGTCGCCCGCGAGGCCGTTGGCGTAGGCGGCGAGGGCGCCGGCGTCGACCGGGTCCTGCGTCGCGAGCAGCGCCCCCGCGGCGCCCGCGAGGACGTCCCCGGTGCCGCCGACGGTCATCCCCGGGTTGCCCGTCCGGTTGACCCGCGCCCGCTCACCGTCGGCGATCACGTCGTACGCGCCTTTCACCAGCAGCGTGTGTCCCAGGTCGGCGGCGAAGTCGGCGACGGCGTCCAGCCGGTCGCGCCAGTCGTCGGCGCTCGGCCCGCCCATCCCCCGGAGTTCGCCCCCGTGGGGCGTACAGAGGAGCGTCGCGTCGGTGTCGGCGTCGGGGACGACCCCGAGGGCGTCGGCGTCGACCACCGCCCGGCCGTCGAAGTCGGCGAGGAAGTCCCGCACGGCCGCGAGCGTCGCCTCGTGGTCGCCGAGGCCGGGGCCGAGGACGACGGCGTCGTGGGTGGCGGCGAGTTCGTGGACGTGATCCAGGTGGTCGATCCGCAGTCGGTCGCCGTCGAACGGCCGGAGGATCAGCCCCTCCTCGAACCCCTGGACCCCGTCGGCGACGGCCCGAGGACAGGCCACTCGCACGAGGTCCGCGCCGGTGCGCATCGCCGCCTGCGCCGCGAGCGCCGGCGCGCCGGTGTAGGGTCCGCCGCCGACGACGAGCACCTCGCCGAAGTCGCCCTTGTGCGTGTCGGCTGGCCGGGAGAGCAGTCGGCGGTCGCCCGGCCCCGTGAACAGTTCCGCCGCCTCGGGGATGCCGATGTCGGCGACGGTCACCGCCGCGTCGAGGGCGTCCAGCCCCGGTTTGGCGTCGTGGAAGGTGACGACCCGGTCGGCGTCGACGGCGACGCCCGCCGCCTCGCCGGTGTCGGCGTCGACGCCCGAGGGGACGTCGACGGCGACGACCGTCGCCGCCGTCCCGTTGATCGCCTCGGCGGCCGCGCGTTCGGGCTGGCGGAGCGCCCCCGTCACGCCCGTGCCGAGGAGGGCGTCGACGACGACGTCCGGATCGTCGAGGGCCAGATCCCGGGAGTCGGAGACGACTCGCGTGTCGAAGTCGGCGGCGGTCAGCGCCCCCCAGTTCTCGCGGGCGATGTCGGTGCCGATGGTCTCGGGACGGCCGAGCAGGTGGACGGTCACGTCGTAGTCGTCGAGGAAACGGGCGGCGACGAAGGCGTCGCCGCCGTTGTTGCCGCGGCCACAGACGAGGGCGACGGCGGCGCCGGGGTCGGCGGCTCCCCGGACCGCCCGCGCGACGGCGTTGCCGCTCGACTCCATCAACTGCTTGCGCGGGACGCCGAGGGCGGCCGCGTTCTCGTCGACGGCCGCCATCCGCTCTGCGGTGATCATACCCCGGCTTCGCCCCGGCGGCCGTTATACTATTCGCCACGGGGAGCGCAACGCTTGTGCCCCACCTGGTCGAAGGGCGACCGTGACACGTCGGCTCTTCGGCACGCTCTGTGGGCTGGTGTTCTGTGCCAACTTCGGCCGGGTGGCCTTCGCCCCCCTTCTGGAGACGTTCCGGACCACGTTCGGGGTCGGCACGGGGGCGGTCGGCCTCGTGACGACGCTCGTCTGGGTCGGCACCGCCGTCCCCCGCATCCCGGTCGGCTACCTCGTCACCCGGGTGGCCCGCGGACGTATCGTCTTCGGGGCGGGCGTGCTCCTGACCGTCGCGTCCGCGCTGACCGCCACGACGACGTCCCTCCCGCTCCTGCAGGCCGGCGCCTTCGCAATCGGCGTCGCCTCCGGGGCGTACTACGCCGCGGCCGTCCCGCTCATCGGCGACCTCTACCCCGACGCCATCGGGCGGGCGGCCGGCATCCACGGCACCGCGGCCCAGGCGGCGGCGGTCGTCGCGCCGACGCTCACCGTCGCGCTCGTGGCCGCCGACTCCTGGCGCGCCGTCTTCTGGCTGCTGGCGGTGCTCGGTGCGACCCTGACGCTCCTCTTTCTGGTCGTGGCCCGCCGACGGGACGGCGGGGTTCCGCGGGGGAGGGACCACGACTTCGTCGCGGCGCTGGGCCACTGGCCGGTCATCCTCGCGGCCGTCGTGATGGTCGGCGGCACGGGCTTCGTCTGGCAGGGCGTGTTCAACTTCTACGTCACCTACCTCGTCACGACCAAGGGGCTGACCGCCGGTGCCGCGGGGACGCTCCTGACGGTGGCCTTCGCCGCCGGGCTGCCGGCGTTCTGGCTGGGTGGGAGTCTCGCGGACCGCCTCCCGCACGTCCCGTACATCCTGACGATCGGCGCCGGCGTCGCCGTCGGCGTCGTGGCGTTGACGGTCGCCCGGTCGACGGCCGCGCTCGTGGTCGTGAGCGTCGGCCTCGGGCTCGTCGCCCACAGCCTCTTTCCGGCCCTCGACGCGTACGTCCTCGGCACGGTGTCGGACAACCGGGGGAGCGCCTACGCCGTCTACGGCGGACTGGCGCTCGTCGTCCAGGCCACCGGGAGCGGCGCCGTCGGCGCGCTGGGCGAACTCTACCCGTTCGACGCCATCTTCCGCGGCTTCGCCGGCGCCCTCCTCGCCCTGCTCGCCTGTCTCGCGGCCCTGCATCTCCGCGGCGTCCTCCCGACCGCGTCCGGCGACGACTAGTATCAGTAGGATTACTGAATGAGATTCTGGCGAAGCGTTTTTACCCTGGATTGGTAATCCACGGCCTGATGTCAGGGTTGTTACCGTCACAGGCGGAGGGAGACGTGAGCGCGGAGGGCGACGGCGAGCTCCGCGTGTTGTCCCTGACGGACGACGACGCCGAGGATCTCATCGGCTCGCTCTCCTCCGAGACGGCCCGTTCGATCCTGACCGCCCTGGAGGAACGCCCCGCGACGGCGTCGGAGCTCGCGGAGACGGTGTCGACCTCCCTCCAGAACGTCCGCCATCACCTCGGGAACCTCGAAGAGGCCGGGCTGGTCGAGGTCGCCGACACGCGGTACTCGGTGAAGGGACGCGAGATGAAGGTGTACGCGCCCACGCAGGACTCGCTGGTCGTCTGCGTGGGCGCCGACGACGACAAGGAGCGCTTTCTCGACTCGCTGGAGCGGTTCGTCGGCGCCCTTGCCGTCCTGGCGGTGGGGGCGCTGGCGGTCCAGCGGGCGTTCGGTACCGGGGTCGTCGACCTGGGTGGCCCCGGGACGGCGCCCCGCGTCGGCGACAGCGTCGGGAGCGCGACGGGGCCGCTTCTCGGCCTGGTCCCCCCGGGTGTCGCCTTCCTCGCCGGCGGCCTCCTCGTCCTCTCGCTGCTCGTCGTCTGGGACCAATACCGTCGCTGATCCGCCATGTTCGACGCCTCCAGCGCGCGTGTCGTCCTTCTCGCGGTCGTAGTGGTCCTCGCGTTCGCACAGCCCGTCCCCTCCTCGACCGCCGACGATCGGTCGACCGGGGCGGCCACCGCGGGCGGCGATGTCGGGCCGACCATCGGCTCGACCGTCCAGCGACACCCGTCGAGCGCCGGGGCGACGGCCGACGCGCTCCGGTCGGTGCGGGCCGACGCCGTCCACGACCGCGGCCTCACGGGATCGAACGTCGAGGTCGGCGTCATCGGCCGCGGCTTCGATGCGGACGACCGCGTCATGGCCCCCCACGTCGTCGAGCACCGGCGGATCGGCGGCGACCCGGGATCGACGGCCCACGACACCGCCGTCGCCGAGGTGGTCTCCGAGACGGCGCCGTCGGCCGACCTCTATCTCGCGGGCGTCGGGCGGACGCCGACGCCCGAGGAGTACGCCACCGCCGTCAAGTGGCTGACCGACCAGGGAGTCGACGTCGTCGTCGACTCCGGGAGCTACTTCCCGAGCGTCGCCGGTGACGGGAGTCGGATCACCGCCGCCGCGGAGGCGGCGGCCGCCGAGGGCGTGGTCTTCGTCACCTCGGCGGGCAACTACGCCGACCGCCACTGGGCCGGCACGGGGACCGCGGACGGGTGGGTCAGCTTCGCCGAGGGCGATGCGGCGAACCACCTCGCGGACGGCGAACGCGTTCGCGGGCGGGTCACCGCCCGCCTGCGCTGGCAGTCCGCCGCCGACTACGACCTCTATCTCTACCGTCGGCTCCCGAACGCGCCCGACCGCGTCGTGGCGAAGTCGACGGCCGACGAGACCGGCCCGGGGGTGAGCGTCGAGGGTATCGACGTCGCGGTCCCCCAGGGGCGGTATTACCTCGCCGTCTACGCCGACGACCCCGTCGCCACCCCGGGTCGCGTGCAGGTGTTCGCCGCCAACCACGGACTCGAACACGCCACCGCCCACGGGAGCATGGTCGCGCCGGCGACGAGCGACCGGGTCGTGGCCGTCGGCGCGGCCGCGAACGGCGAGCGGGCGGCGTACAGTTCCCTCTCGGAGAACGGTACGGTGGATCTGCTCGCCCCGGCGAACGCCGGGACCCGGGCGATGGACCTCGCCGGGACGTCGGCCGCCGCCCCCTACGTCGCCGGCACCGCGGCGCTGATGGCGTCGGGCGACCGCGACCCCTCCCCGGAACGCGTCGAGACCATCCTCGAACGCACCGCCGACGGCGACGACGGCTCGATCGACGCCCTCGCGGCCGTCGAGGCGACGCAGGGGGCCGACCGCCCGGCCGCCGGGGCCGACGATCCGGCGACGGACGCCGGCGTCGACGCCTCGACCGCCGCGACGGCCGACCGCGCGGCGAGCACCGCCACGGCCGAGCGACCGGCGCGGAACCGATCCGACGACGGGACGCGCAACGCCACCCGCGACGACGGCCGCGACGACGGGAGCGTGCGTCCCGACGGGTCGAACACGGCAGACGGCGAGGGGACGGACGCGGACGGCGGTCGCTCCGGGAGCGAGGACGAGCGAAGCGGGCGGAGCGACGACGGCGGCGACGAGGCGCGCGACGACCGGGCGGCGAACGGTGACCGGCGGCGTGGCGGCGACGGGCGCGACACCGACGACAGTGGGGGCCGGCAGGCCAGTGTCGAGTAGCGCGTCCCGTCCGTCGGCGCTCCGCTCCGGAGGCCGGCCGTGACCCGTTCGCGGCGGGTCACCGAGTCGCGGATCGAGGAGTACTGGGACTGGATCGCCGTCGCGCTCTTTCTCCTGCTCGCGGTCGACCTGCTGACGACGCTCGCCGCGGCGCGGGTCGTCGGCCGCGGTGCCGAGGGCAACCCGTTGATGCGGTGGCTACTCGGCCGACCCACGCTCGTCGTGGTCGGCGCGCACCTCGTCGTCGTGGTGCTCGTCACCGGCTTCTTCCGCCTGCTCGTCGGCCGCCTGCGCCGGACGCCGCCGCCGGCCGACCACTACTTCGCGCTCCTGATCGAGGCGTGGCTTGGCGTCCTCGTCGCCGTCGGCCTCGCCGTCTTCGCCAACAACCTCGCGGTGATCGTGCTGGGTCGGAGCCTGCTTTGATCCCGTCGGCGCTGTGAGCCGAGCTTTTTATCCGGGGACGCCGCCAGCCTGTGGATAACATGGGCGAGACGTGGCGCGACGTGTTCGGCCACGAGGAGCCGTACCCGGATCAGGCCGACGGCATCGAGACGGCCATCGAGACGGCCGACCGGGGCGGCTTCGCCGTCATCGAGGGCGCCTGCGGAACGGGCAAGACGATGCTCGCGCTGACGGCGGGTATCGATCGGGTGCGCGACCCCGACTCCCGGTTCGAGCGGGTGGCCGTCCTCACGAGCGTCAAACAACAACTCCGCCAGTTCGAGGCGGACGTCCGGACGATCAACGACGAACTCCCCGCGGACTGGCGTCCCGTCTCGGCGCTGACGCTGGTCGGCAAGGCCGACGTCTGTCCGTACAGCCGGGAGCGCGTCGCCGGGGTCGACGAGTCCACCGTCTACGACCGGTGTGAGGGTCTCCGTGAGCGAACCCGGAATCTGACGGGCGCGGAGGGCCCCACGACGGCCGCGGCGCTCGCGGACGACGCCCGCCGCGCCCAGACCGGGCTGCTCGACACCGGCGGCGGGTCGACCGCCGACTTCCTGGAGACGGCCGACGAGCCGACGCCGTATCCGCCCGACACCGCCGAGCGCGGCGACACGGAATACTGTCCCTTCTACGCGCAGTACCTCGACGACCTGCCAGAGGAGGGCGACCCGGTCGAGGCCGTTCCCTTCGACTTCGCGGACCGCGGCCTGCTCGACACCGAGGACCTCGTCGCCCTGTCGGCGGGACACGGCACCTGTCCGCACTCGATCCTCGGGGCGCTCATCCCCCACGTCGAGGTGACAATCGGCAACTACTACCACGCCTTCGACCCGCGGACGACGGAGTCGTTCACCGGCGCCCTGCTGGACGAGTCGACGTTCGTGATCTGTGACGAGGCGCACATGCTCGAACCGCGGGTGCGCGACCTGGTGAGCGACGGGGTGGGTGACGCCACCCTCCGGGACGCCGAGTCCGAACTCACCCGGGTGATCCAGCCGGTCGAGTTCGACGACTCGGGGCCGGGATCGGGAGCCACCGAGCGCGACGCGGACCTCGTCCGCGGCGAACTCGAGGAGTCGGACGTGAGCCTCGCGGAGTTGAAGGCGACGCGGTCGTTCGTGCGCGACCTGCGCGAGGAGCTCGACCGGCGGGTGCGTGCCCACCTCGACCGGGAGCGTCCGGGGTGGCGCGCGTCGATGCGGGACCTCCCGGACGACGAGATTCCGCTCCGGGACCCCGAGCGGCCGGGCCCGGACGCGTTCACCGAGTGGGCCGACGGGACGTACGGCGACGACGTGTGGGTGCGCGCCGAGGCGGTCGGCGCCGTCGTCGCGCGCGTCCTGAACGAACTGGAGGAGGCCGACCGGGAGCGGGCGGCGCCGACGGTCGGTCGGGTGCTCGGGGCGTGGTACCGCGCGGATCACACCCGGTTCTTCCGGTCGGTCGACCTCTCGCGGACGTGGAACGAGACCGAACCCGGCGACTCGTGGCGGCGGGCCTACAACGCCCGGCTGTCGCTCCACAACTGCGTGCCCGGTGACGCCATCGCGGAGCGACTCAACGACTTCGGCGGCGGCGTCTTGATGTCGGCGACGCTGGAACCGCTCGACGTCTTCCGGACGGTGACGGGCCTCGACCGCCTCGCCGACGACGGCCGGCCGGTCGTCGAGCGGACGTACGGCCTCGATTTCCCGTCAGAGAACCGCGAGAGTTTCGCGGTTGACGCGCCGGCCTACACCTACGAGAACCGCGGCGCCGTCGGCGACGACACCGAGACGCGGCGGGTGTACGTCGACGCCGTCGCCGAGGTGGCCGGGCGCGGCGGGAACGTCCTCGTGGGGATGCCGAACTACGCCGAGGCGGAGTGGATGGCCGGCCGCCTCGACGAGCGTCTGGACTCGCCGGTCCTGCTCGACGAGTCGAGCGACGACGGCGCGACCGAGAAGCTGAAGGCGGACTTCTTCGACGGCGGCGGCAAGACGCTCGTCACGAGCCTCCGGGGGACGCTCACCGAGGGCGTCGACTACCGCGGTGACCGCCTGCACGCCGCGGTGGTGTGTGGCGTCCCGCTGGTCGACACGACGCGGCCGCGAACGAAGGCGGTCGTGACGGCGTACGACCGGGCGTTCGGCGGGGACAAGGAGGGCCGAGACGGCTTCGAGACGGCGTTGACGGTGCCCGCGGTCCGGAAGGCTCGCCAGGCGATCGGTCGCGTCATCCGCGGCCCCGCGGAGCGGGGCGTCCGGGTGCTCGTCGACGAGCGCTACGCGCGGGACCGGTGGAACGGCGTTCGTGACTACCTGCCCGCGTGGGAGCGCGCGGAGTTCCAGCCGGTGAGTCCGGATATGCTGTCGCTGGGGCTGGATCGGTTCGGGACGGAGGGTGGGTAGCCCCCGACGCGATCGGTCAGCGCCCCGGCCGGCGCCCGCTCCAGCCCTCGTGGCACTCGTCGTCGCAGAAGTGTAGGTGTTCGACGGCGTCGTCCTCGATCCACGAGACGACGCGGTGCTCCGGCTCCATGACGATCTTCTTCCCGCAGGTGTGACAGGTCGGCGCGTCGCTCTCGTCGACGTCCTCGCCGATGTCGGACGTGGGGTCGATCATGTTTCCAGTCAGTAGCGGGGACCCCATCTTAAATCCCGCTACCTCGGTCGGCGAGCGACGGCGACCCCGGGTGTGCGGGACGGATCGTCGTCCGGGCGGGCGGGTCCGTGACCGTCCGCTCGCGGCCGTCGGGCCAGCGGACCGTGACCGCCTGGGGAACCGCCGAGCCGAGGCCGAAGTGTGCGACGGGTTCCATCTGACAGAGGTAGCCGCTCCCGCCGTCGACGACACGGACCTGTCGCCCGGCGTCGGTCCGGAGGACCACCCGGGCGCCACGTGCCGGCGCCCCGGCCGGCGTCCGCGGGAGCACCCGGAGCCAGTCGCCATCGTTGGGGGCGCTGTAGAGCGAGAGCGGTTGTGCCTCGGCCTCGCCGTGGACCACGAGTAGTTCCAGCGTCCCGTCGCCGTCGAGGTCGGCGACGGCCGCGCCGGTGCCCATCCCTTCGGGTTCGAGGGCGTCGCCCACGCCCGTCTGCGTCCAGCCGTCGTCGCCGTACGTCAGCAGGCGGTTGGGGGCACCCAGACAGTTGACGAACAGTTCCGTCCGGCGGTCGTTGTCGAAGTCGGCGGCGACGACGGTTCGGACCCGCGCCGGGCGAGCCAGCGCCGGCGGCGCCGTGTCCCGAAAGCCGTCGTCGTCGGCGTCGCCGCGGGCGAACAGCCGGTTCGCGCCGTTCCAGTTGCCACAGACGATGTCGGGCGTCGGGGCGCCGTCGGGCGTCACGAGCGCCGCACCCCGGGCGTTCTCCTCGGGGTCGTCGACGCCGTACTCCCGGGCCACGTCGACGAACTTCCCGCCGGCGTTCCGCAGGAGGAGGTTCGGCCCCCGCTCGGCGCCGACGAACAGGTCCGTCCGCTCCGAGAGGATGGGGCCGGTGGCGACCGAGCGCCCGCCGGTGACGACGTCCAGGCCGACCGCGTCGGCGAGGTCGGTGATCCCGCCGTCGTCGCCCACCTCGTAGAAGCGCGCGGGGGCGCCGTATCCGGTGACGAAGAGGCCGTAGCGGCCGGTTCCGAGGCGGTCGACGGCGGCGATAGAGCGCCCCACACGGTAGTTCTCCCGCCCCCGGTTCACCGGGTCGGCGAAGAGGTCGCGCCACCGGGAGCCCTCCCCCTCCGGATCGAGGAGCAGGTCCGCCTCCGCGGAGGTGCCGCCGAAGGAGGCGACGTTGTGGATGTACACCTCCTCCCGGCCGTCGGCGTCGAGGTCGGCCGCGGCGACGCCGATGGCGTGACGGCCGTCGTCGGCGAGGACGCCACAGGCCGCGTCGACGACGTCACCGTCCTCGGTCCGGAGGACGCGGTTGGCGTCGCCGAAGCCGCCGACGAAAACGAGGGGACCGTCGGGGCCGGCGGTGACGGCCGCCCCGTACCCGCGAAACGGAGGGTTGTCGGCGAGCAGGTCCGACCGGTCCCGGAACATACCCCTCACAGAGGGCGCGGGGTTAAGAGTCGCACGCTCCGCGGGGGATCACTCGTCCCACGCCTCGGCGAGGGTGCGCTGGACCGCCTCCTCGCCGACGGCGGCCGCGAGGTGTTCGAACCCCTGTCGTTCCCGTCGGTCGCCGGCGTCGGCGACGAGTCGCGAGACGATGAACTCGGGCGTGGACTTCCCGACGGTGCCGAAGCGTGGCTGGTAGTCGACCCGCAACTCCAGGTCGCCGGTCAGCCCCTCGGCGAAGATGCCGTCGATGCGGGCGGCGTCGGGGAGCGGGCTCAGGTCGTCCGCGAGGTGGGTGACGTAGACGCCGAGGGCGCCCCGCTCGACGGTGAGGTCGACCAGCCCGTTCAGCAGGTCAGCCGCGCGTCCCGGCTCCGTGATCGCCTCGAACTCGTCGACGAGCATCAGGGTCCGGCCGCCGTCGGTCAGCGGCGGGACGATGGACTTCAGCGTCGACTCCAGCACGCCGGCGTTGAAACTCGCGTGCCGGCGGTGGAAGACGACGGCGTCGAAGCTCCCGACTTCGGCGCGGTCGGCGGGCACTGGCAACCCCATCGCCGCCAGGAGCGCGACGGCACAACAGGTCTCCAAGAGCGTCGTCTTGCCGCCGCTGTTGGCGCCGGTCAGCACCGCCACGCGGTCGCCGCTCGGGGGCGACAGGCCGTGGTCGCCGACGGCGTAGGTCACGGGCTCCGGATCGTCGAGAAAGAGGTTGCGCGCTCCCTCGACGGCGAGGCGGTCGCCCCCGAGGGTCGGCCGGACGAGGTCGTGTGCCTCGGCGAAGCGGGCCAGCGAGAGGTCGACGGCCACGTCGTCGACGGCGGCGAGCACCCGGTCGACGTCCGCCCGGGCGTCGGCGACCGCGGCCCGGAGGTCGTCCTCGATCTCGCGTTCGCGCTCGGTCGCCCGCCGTTCGAGGTCGTCGACGAGCGCCCGGAGGGCCGTGCTCACGAAGTCGGCGGCGTCGTGGGCCTCCTCGGGGGCGGCCTCCTCGATGGCCGACCGCGAGAGATCCGTCTCGCGGTCGACGTAGTCCGCGAACGCCCGCCGGAAGTCCGCCAGGTCGCGGACGCCCGTCTCGCGGACCCGTTCGAGCACGTCGAAGGCGTCGTTCTCGAGGGCGCGGGCGTCGTCGAGGCGGGCCCGGAGGTCGTCGAGGCGGTCGTCGGCCCCCGCGGCGACCCCGTCGGCGGTCACGTGGCCGAGCGCGTCGGCCGCCTCCCGGAGGGCGTCGGGGTCGACCGCGCCGAGGGCGTCGAAGGCCGTGCCGTCGAGCCCCGCATCCCGGAGCGCGAGGGCGGCGTCGACGGCGGCGCGCTCGCTCCCGTCGTCGGCGTCGTAGGCCGCGAAGGCCTCGACCACCGCCTCCCGGCCCGCGTCGTCGAGGGCGGTCCAGGCCTCGCGTGCGGCGTCGACGGCGTCGAGGCGGTCCTCGACGGCCCCGCGTTCGGAGAGCGGCGTCAACACGCGGATGCGGTCGGCCGCGTGCCGGGTGAGGGCATAGCCGCTCGCCAGTTCGAGCAGGTCGTCGTACACCGCCCGCGTATCCCGGGTGGCGAGCGCGTCCATCCCGGCCTCGTCGTTCGCTCGACGGAGGATGCGCGTCGCCCGGCCGCGCGTGATCCCCGCGTCGGTCAGCGCGCGCACGTCCGCGGACTCGATGGCGTCGATGGCGGCGTCCTCCCCGAGCGTCTCGCGGAGACGCTCGCTCGTCTTCGGTCCCACCCCCCAGTAGTCCTCCAGTCGCATACCGCACCCAGTGTTTCCGGAGGGTTATAGTAACTCCTGGTACCCCGTTCCCCGGGCCGAACGGATTCGACGGACACACCCCACCCAAGGGTCGAACATGTTCGAGGGGTCCCCCGAGAGTCGGGAATGGAGCTCCGGTTCAAGGAGTCGTGTCTCCCACGTCGATCCATGAGGCTCACCCGAAAGACGATCGCGAAGGTGATCGCCGTGGCGTTCGTGTTCAACCTCGTCGTCATGGGTGGCGGTGCGTGGTTCGCGTACCAGGAGGCACCGCCCATTCCGGACCAGGTCGTCGGTCCCGACGGGGAGACGGTGGTCACCGATCAGGAGATCAGGGACGGAAAGAAGGCGTTCCAGAAACACGGCCTGATGAACCACGGGTCGATCCTCGGCAACGGGGCGTACTACGGCGAGGACTACACCGCCGATGCCCTGGCGCTGAAGACCCAGTACATGCGGTCGTACTACGCCCAGGAGCGGTACGGGGCCGCGTACGACTCGCTGCCGACCGGCGAGCGGGCCGCCGTCGACGAGGTGGTCAAACAGGACCTCGACGGCGAGTACGGCGGCGGCGACATCGAGTACTCGGCGGCGGAGCTGTACGCCCACGAGCAGGTCCGCGAGGAGTACGTCGAGCGCTACCACGAGGGGAGCCACGAGCGCGGCGTCCCCGAGGGGATGATCGACAGCGAGGAAGACGCCCGCCAGTTCGCGGACTTCGCGATGTGGACGGCGTGGTTCTCCCACACCGACCGGCCGGGCGGTGACCACTCCTACACCAACGAGTGGCCGTACGCGCCCGGCGCGGGCAACGACGCCACCGCCGCCGCGATGACCTGGAGCGTCATCGCCATGGTGTTGCTGGTCGCGGGGGCCGGCTTCGGCATCTGGCTCTACCGCTCGGTCCGACTGCCCGAACCGTCCGCCGATGGGCTCTCCGTGCCCGAACCGGGCGACGTGAGCGTCTTCCCGAGTCAGCGCTCGGCGCTCCGCTTCGTCCCCGTCGCCGCCGGACTCTTCCTCGCACAGGTGTTGCTCGGCGGCCTGCTCGCGCACTTCTACATCGAGCGGGCCGGCTTCTTCGGCATCGAGGAGGTGTTCGGCGTCCACATCCTCCAGATCCTTCCGTTCTCCATCGCGAAGACCTGGCACATCGACCTCGGCATCCTCTGGATCGCCGCCACGTGGCTCGGCGCGGGGCTGTACCTGCCGCCGCTGCTGACCGGGCACGAGCCGAAGAACCAGTCGACGTACATCGACGGACTGCTGGCCGCGGTGGTCGTGGTCACCGTCGGCGGCCTCGGCGGCATCTGGCTCGGCGCGAACGGCTACCTCGGTGACCTCTGGTGGCTCCTCGGCAACGAGGGGCTAGAGTACCTCGAAGTCGGCAAGGTCTGGCAGTTCGGCCTGCTGGCCGGCTTCGGCACCTGGGCCGTCTTAGCGATCCGCGGCCTGAAGCCCCTGCTCGACCGCGAACCGGTGTACGGGCTGGCGCACATGATCCTCTACGCCGGCGGCTCCATCGCCCTCCTCTTTACCGCCGGCTTCTTTTTCACCCCCGAGACCAACATCGCGGTGACCGAGTTCTGGCGCTGGTGGGTCGTCCACATGTGGGTCGAGGGCGCCTTCGAGTTCTTCATCGTCGCTATCGTCGGCCTGACGCTGGTGTCGATGAACCTGCTCCGACGGCGCAGCGCGGAGAAGGCCGTCATGCTACAGGCGCTTCTGGTGATGAGCACCGGCGTCATCGGTGTCTCGCACCACTACTGGTGGGTCGGTATGCCCGACATGTGGGTGCCCATCGGCAGCGTCTTCTCGACGCTCGAACTCATCCCGCTGGTGTTCATCCTCTACGAGGCGCTCGGCCAGTACGGAGCGATGACCGAGTCCGGCGACTTCCCTTACAAGATCCCGTTCATGTTCATCGTCGCCAGCGGGGTCTGGAACTTCGTCGGCGCCGGCGTACTCGGCTTCTTCATCAACCTCCCGCTGATCAACTACTACGAGCACGGTACCTACCTCACCGTGGGACACGCCCACGCCGCCATGTTCGGCGCCTTCGGCTTCCTCGCCCTCGGCATGGTCAGCTACATGCTCCAGCTGTCCATCGAGCCGGAGCGCTGGGACGGCTCGTGGCTCCGGGCGTCGTTCTGGTGCTGGAACGTCGGCCTGGGGCTGATGGTGTTCGTCTCCGTCCTCCCGGTCGGCTTCCTGCAACTGGAGGCCATCTTCACGGGGAGCTACGCCGCCGGCCGGAGCCTCGCCTTCTACAACCAGCCAATCGTCCAGACCCTGTTCTGGGCGCGGCTCCCCGGCGACACGCTCATCATCCTCGGGACGGCCATCTACGCCGCCGACCTCGTCCGCAAGCGGTTCGTCCTCCGGGTCTCCGAGGACGACCCCGACGTCGAGGACATGGCGGTGGCGGAGGGGGTGTTGAGCGACGACTGATACTGGTTATCGTAAGCCGTTACCGGTGGGTCGCCATGACAGTCCGGCGACCCACCGGGAAACAGGTACGATAATCCGTCTGACCCGCTCGTCTCCCGTCGGGACAACGACACGCCTTTTCCGCCCCGCGGAGAAAGAGCGGTATGGACGCGAAGCGGGAACTGACCAGCGTCGACCTCGCGGCCCTCGTCGCCGAACTCGGGCGCTACGAGGGCGCGAAAGTCGATAAGGTCTACCTCTACGACGACGACCTCCTGCGGTTCCGGATGCGGGACTTCGACCGCGGCCGCGTCGAACTGCTGATCGAGGTGGGCGACGTGAAGCGGGCCCACGTCGCCGACCCCGAACACGTCGCGGACGCGCCGGGGCGGCCGCCGAACTTCGCGATGATGTTGCGAAACCGCCTGAGCGGCGCCGACTTCGCCGGCGTCGAGCAGTACGAGTTCGACCGCATCCTCTCCTTCGAGTTCGAGCGCGACGACGAGAACACCACCGTCGTCGCCGAACTGTTCGGCCAAGGCAACGTCGCCGTCCTCGACGAGACGGGCGAGGTGGTCCGGAGCCTGGAGACCGTGCGCCTGAAATCGCGGACGGTCGCCCCCGGCTCGCAGTACGGCTTCCCGGACTCGCGGGTCGACCCGCTGACCGTCGGCTACGACGCCTTCGTCCGGCAGATGGAGGACTCCGACACGGACGTGGTCCGCACGCTGGCGACACAGCTCAACTTCGGCGGGCTCTACGGCGAGGAGATCTGTTCGCGCGCGGGCGTCGAGAAGGGCCTCGATATCGCCGAGGCCGGCGAGGCGGAGTACGAGGCGCTCTACGACGCCATCGGCCGACTGGCCGACCGGGTCCGAAACGGCGACTTCGACCCGCGGGTGTATCTCGAGGACGACCGCGTCGTCGACGCGACGCCGCTCCCCCTAGAGGAGCGATCCGGGCTGTCGGCCGAGGGGTTCGACTCCTTCAACGCCGCCCTCGACGACTACTTCTACCGGCTGGAGCGCGAACCCGAGGAGGAGACCACCGGGACCGAGCGCCCGGACTTCGAGGCCGAGATCGCCAAACAGCAGCGCATCATCGAACAGCAGGAGGGGGCCATCGAGGGGTTCGAGGAGCAGGCCGCGGCCGAACGCGAGCGCGCCGAGGCGCTCTACGCCCACTACGACCTCGTCGACGAGGTCATCTCGACGGTCCGGGCGGCCCGCGAGGACAGCGTCCCGTGGGCGGAGATCGAGGAGACCCTCGCGGCGGGCGCCGAGCGTGGCATCCCCGCCGCCGAGGCCGTCGAGGACGTCGACCCCGCGGAGGGCGAAGTGACGGTCGACCTCGACGGGACCGTCGTCCCGGTCGATCCCTCCGTGGGCGTCGAGAAGAACGCCGACCGGCGGTACACGGAGGCCAAGCGCATCGAGGAGAAAAAGGAGGGCGCCCTGGCCGCCATCGAGAACACCCGCGAGGAACTGGAAGCAGTCGAGCGCCGGCGTGAGGAGTGGGAGGCCGACGACGAGGACGAGGCGGACGAGGAGGCTGACGAGGAGCGCGACGTGGACTGGCGCTCGATGTCTTCGGTGCCGATCAAACAGCCCGAACACTGGTACGAGGACTTCCGGTGGTTCCACACGAGCGACGACTTTCTCGTCATCGGCGGCCGGAACGCCGACGAGAACGAGGCGCTGGTGAAGAAGTATATGGACGGCAACGACCGCTTCTTCCACGCGCAGGCCCACGGCGGCCCGGTGACGGTGCTGAAGGCGACGGGGCCGAGCGAAAAGGCTCGCGACGTGGACTTCCCCGATTCCAGTCTGGAGGAGGCCGCGCAGTTCGCCGTCTCCTACTCCTCGGTGTGGAAGGACGGCCGCTTCGCCGGCGACGCCTACATGGTCGACCCCGACCAGGTGTCGAAGACCCCCGAGAGCGGGGAGTACATCGAGAAAGGGGGGTTCGTCATCCGCGGCGACCGCACCTACTTCCGGGACGTCTCCGCGAGCATTGCGGTGGGGATCCAGTGTGAACCCGAGACGCGGGTGATCGGCGGGCCGCCGTCGGCGGTCGAGCCGCGGGCCGAGACGACGCTTCGCCTCGAACCCGGGAAGTTCGCCCAGAACGACGCCGCCAAGCGGTGTTACCGGAAGCTCAAGGACCGCTTCGCCGACGAGTCGTTCGTCCGGAAGGTGGCGAGCCCCGACAAGATCCAGGAGTTCCTGCCGCCGGGCGGGAGCAGCATCGTCGAGGAGTAGCGGGGAAAGGGCTTAGTGGAGGCCGGTCGGTCGACCGTAGTGATGGGCGACGGCTGGACGTTCGCGGACGCGGTGCTGATCCTCCTCTCTCTGGTGGCCGGGGGTGTCCTCTTCGCCGCCGCACTCGTCCTCCCAAACGCCCTCCCTCCGTCCGGCATCGACCCGCGGCCGATACTCCTCGTCGGCGGCGGCCTCTGTGTCGTCCTCGGTTTCGGACTCGTCCTGACGCGACGGCGACGGGCGCAAGAGGGGGACGAACAGTACGTGTTCCGCGACGACGACACGCCGACGGCGCTGGAACGCATTCGAGACCTCGACGTCGACGACGATCCCGACGGGATCTCGTGGCCGAAGGAGGACGTCGAACGTCTCCGGTCCGAGGCGGACGACGGCGAGGCGGCCGAGACCGACGCCGAGGCGGACGAAGACGGGACGGTCGACCCCGCCGCCGACGCCGTCGACGAGGGCGACAGCCTCGAGGTCGAGGCGACGAACCTCGCCGCGGCCGGCGAGTACGACCGCGCGCTCTCCCTCCTCGACGACGCCCGCGAGGCGTACCGTCGGGCCCGCGACGCGGCGGGCGAGAGCGACGCGGTCGACGCCGACACCGTCGACGAGCGACTGGACCGACTCGACGACACCGAACGGGAGATCCAGGGGATGCGGTTCGACGACGGCCGTGGCTGGCTCCGGGAAGCGACGGCCCGCGCCGGCGCGCTGGCCGATCGGCTGACAGAAGCGGGGTTCGACGACCGCCGCCGGCGGGACCCGTCGGCCGACGCCGAAGGCACGGGCCGCCTCGGCCCGCCGGAGTCGATCCCGCGGGCGCCCGACGTGTCGGTCGACTACGACGCGCTGACCGACGAGGAACCGATCGGCGGCGGGGGCAACGCCGACGTGACGAGGGCCACGCTGTCGACGCCGACCGGTGACGTGACCCTGGCGATCAAGCGCCCGCGGATGCAGGGGACGCTCCACACCGACGCCGTCGAACGGCTCATGGCGGAGGCGGAGACGTGGGACAAACTCGACGATCACGACCACATCGTGGGCGTCGTCGACTACGGCGCCGAACCGCTCCCCTGGATCGCCATGGAGTACATGGACGCCGGCGACCTCTCGGAACGGGCGGGCGAATTCGACTTCGACCAGGCGCTGTGGACGGCACTCGGCATCACCAAGGGCGTCCGCCACGCCCACCGCAGAGGGGTCGCCCACCTCGATCTGAAACCCGCGAACGTCCTCTTTCGGTCCGTCGAGGGCGCCTGGGACGTGCCGAAGGTCGCGGATTGGGGCCTGTCGAAACACCTGCTCGACCACTCGGCGAGCGTCGAAGGGCTCTCACCCCAATATGCCGCGCCCGAGCAGTTCGACGACGAGTTCGGCCCGGTCGACGACATCACCGACGTCTACCAGTTGGGTGCGGTGCTGTACGAACTGTTCACGGGCCGGCCGCCGTTCGAGGGCAAGCCGGCGAAAACGATGCACCGCGTCCTGCACGAGGCGCCGACGCCGCCGAGCGAGGTGGCCGACGTCCCCGAAACGCTGGACGACGTGTTGCTGACGGCCCTCGAAAAGGAGAAACGGGCTCGTTACGAGTCCGTCCTCTACCTCCGGGACGCGTTGCGGGACCTTCGGGACTGAGTCGGGCGCCGTGGGCCGTCCCGCTCGGCAGCTTTAATATCTTCAGCTGTGTTATATGTTCGGGCGATGTCGGATCGGTCCGCTCCGTCGCCAGCCACCATGCTCGACGAATCACTCACCTACCTCCGGACGAGCGACGACTGGGTACAGACGGTTCTGATCGGCGGTCTCCTGTCACTCCTCGGGGTGTTGATTCTGCCGGCGATTCTCGTCGCGGGCTATCTCGTCCGCGTCCTCCGAGGGACGATGCACGGCGACGACGTGCCACCGCGGTTCGACGACTGGGGGCCGCTCGCGGGCGACGGCGTCCGGGCGGTCGTCATCGCGTTCGTCTACGGCGTGGTTCCCGGACTGTTGGTCGCCGCGACCGCCGCGGCCGGGGCGCTGATCGCGGGCCCCGGTCCCCGGAGCGGACTGCTCGTCGGCGGCGTGGTGCTGGTGGGTGGCCTCTTCGCGTTGATCGCCGGCCTCCTGGCCGCGTACGTCGTGCCGGCGGCCGTCGCCAACTACGCCGAACGGGGGTCGCTCCGCGCGGGCTTCGCCGTCGACGACCTGCGTCCGGTCCTCTCCTCGGGGACGTACGCCACGGCGTGGCTGCTCGCCTTCGCCCTCCTCGTCGGCGCCGGCATCGTCGCCGGCGCCCTCAACGCCGTGCCGGTGCTCGGGACGCTCGTCGGGGCGTTCCTGAGTTTCTACGCCGCGGTCGCCGCGTACTACGTCGTCGGCCACGCGTGGGGTGACGTCCGGGGACTGACGCTCCACGACGACGAGGATGGCGGCGTGGGGGCGGAGTCGACGACGGCCTGACGTCGGACGCTCACGGCTTCCGCGCCGTCCGGAATGGCAAGGTATGTGGCCGTGGGCGGCGACCTTCCGGTATGCGAATCCAGAGCCGTGGTCGCGGCGAGGAGGGACGCACCCGGCTGACGGTCGTCCCCGAGAACGTCGACGACCTCTGGCACCTCTCCTACGTCCTCGAACCCGGAGACAACGTGGAGGGCGACACGAGCCGACGCATCCAGCGCGACGACGATCAGATGCGCGACACCGGCGGCGAGCGCGAGCACATCCACGTCACCCTGGAGGTCGAGGACGTGGAGTTCGCCCGCTTCGCCAACCGGCTCCGGGTCGGCGGCGTCATCGTCGGCTGCTCCCGCGAGGACCAGCTCGGCCACCACCACACGCTGAACGTCGAGGAACACGACGAGCTGACCATCGAGAAACACTTCAAACCGGACCAGATGGAACGGGTCGAGGAGGCCGAGGCGGCCGCCGAGAACCCCGACGTGGCCATCGCGACCGTCGAGGAGGGGGAGGCCCACGTCCACACCGTCGCCCAGTACGGCACCGAGGAGTACGCCTCGTTCACCCGGCCGACGGGCAAGGGCGAGTACGCCCGCCCGCGGTCGGAGCTGTTCCACGAACTGGGCGAGGCGCTCTCGCATCTCGATCCCGACGCCATCATCCTCGCGGGGCCGGGGTTCACGAAGGGCGACGCCCTGGATCACTTCGACGACGAGTTCCCCGAGGTGGCGGAACTGACGACGACCGTCGACACCTCGGGCGTCGGCGACCGCGGCGTCCACGAGGTGTTGAAGCGGGGCGCCGTCGAGGACGTCCAGGACGAGACGCGCATCGCCCGCGAGGCGGAACTCATCGACGAGTTGACCGAGCGGATGGCGACGGGCACGAAGGCGACGTACGGTCCCGAGGCGACCGCCGAAGCCGCCGAGTACGGCGCCGTCGAGACGTTGCTCGTCCTCGACGACCGGCTGCGCGAGGAGCGGGGCGGCCGCGGGGACTGGGACGTCGACGCCGACGAGGTCATCACCTCGGTCGAGCGACAGGGCGGCGACGTGGTCGTCTTCTCGGGCGAGTTCGAGCCCGGCCAGCGGCTGAAGAACCTCGGCGGGATCGCGGCGCTGTTGCGCTACCGGCTGGAGTGATCGTCCCGTCCGGTCAGCGCCTCGCTGGCCGGCGCGAACGAGATGGTCTCCCCCAATCCCGCCTCGACGGCCTTCCCGTGGAGCATCGCGGCGGCGGCGACGGTCTCGATGCCCGTCCCGCCGCTGTCGAAGACGGTGATCGCCTCCTCGTCGGGCCGGCCCGGACGCTCGCCGGCGACGACCGAGCCGAGTTCGCCGTGACAGTGGTCCGCCTCGACGGCGCCGGACTCGACGGCGTGCATGTACGAGCCGGCGTCCTGCGTGAGCCGTCCCCGGAGGTCGATCACGTACGTCGAGCGCGCGACCGTGGTGTCGTCGAGTTCCCGCTTCTCGGGGTGGTACTGGCCCATGGCGGTCACGTGGGTGCCGGGGTCGAGCAGGTCGCCGTCGAAGACCGGTTCCGGGGAGTTCGTCGCGGTGACGACCACGTCGGCGCCCTCGACGGCGGCGGCGCTGGAGGAGACGGCGGCGACGCTGGCGTCGAGCAGTCGGTCCATCTCGCCCGCGAAGCCCTCGCGGCTCTCCTTGGTTGGCGAGTACACCCACACGGTTTCGAGGTCGCGGACGGTCGCGGCCGCGCGTAACTGTCCGCGGGCCTGCGCGCCGGCCCCTAGGACCGCCATCGTCGACGCGTCCGGGCGGGCGAGGGCGTCGACGCCGACGGCGCCCGCGGCGCCAGTCTTGAACGGGTTCATGCTCGCACCGTCGAGGAGCGCCAGCGGTTCCCCGGAGTCGGCGTCGAACAGCGGCGTGACGAACCAGGCGTCGCCCTCGCCGAAGCCCGCGCCGTACACGTATCCACCCATCACTCCGGTGTCGGGGAGGACGGCCGTGTAGGAGGTGAACAGCCCCGGTGGCTCCTCGTTGTACAGGGCGGTCCGGGGTTCGGCCGGCGCCCCCTCGCCGCGCTGGCGGTAGCCGTCGCGCACGGCGTCGACGTACTCCGCGGGAGTCGCCAGTCCCGCGACGTCCTCGCTCGACAGGAACAGCGTGTCGGTCATACCGCCTCTCAGTGCGTGCGGGTAGTTATACTGTTGGCCCGGAGACGGGGACCGACGCGTACCGGGTGCCCTCAGTCGGCATCGACGGGCGACCGATCGTCCGTCGCCCGCCCCGACGCGGAGGGGGAAACCGGTCCGTTGACGAACAGCGCGTGACCGACGATCAGCGCCGCCGCTCCCGCGCCGGCGGGGACGGCGACGGTGAACGCGAACCCACGGGCGACGAGGACCGCGGTGAGGCCCACGAGGGCGACGGGGACGAGACCGAGCACGCAGTCGTAGTATCCAACCATGGTACGATCCGATCGATAGTATGTGTGGGCATCACATAGCTTTTTCCGTGAACTTGAAGAACCATTTCGAAGCCATTCGATAACTAATTCATAAGTTTTGAGTCGAAAGACCAACACCGACGATAATTATACTTACAGCCCATTCCAGCAGGAATTAAGTTGGATGATGGCGTTCTTTCGACCGTGAACTCGAACGACCGGTCGATCGTGGGATTACTGATGCTCGCACACGGGATGGTCCACACCTACGAGCTCTCGATCCCGATTTTCGTCACCATCTGGCTCGCCGAGTTCGACGTGATCGCCCTCGCGGGGTTCGAGGTCGGTGTCACCCAGGCGACCTTGGGGCTGGTCGTCACCGCCGGTTACGGTCTGTTCGGTCTCGGTGCGTTGCCGGGTGGGATCCTCGTCGACCGGTTCGGATCCCGGCGACTCATCGCCGCCTGTCTGTTCGGGATGGGTGGCTCCTTTTTCCTCCTCGGGATTGCGCCCGACCTCGTGGTGGTGACGGTGTCCCTCCTGTTGTGGGGGCTGGCGGCGAGCGTCTATCACCCCGCCGGGTTGACGCTCATCAGTAAGGGGATGCGGGCGCGTGGGACCGGCTTCGCGTACCACGGCGCGGCCGGCAACGTGGGCATCGGGCTCGGACCCCTTCTGACGGCCGTCCTCCTGCTCCTCTTCGACTGGACGGCGGTGGCGACGGTGCTCGCGGTGCCGGCCGTCCTCGCCGGACTCTACGCTCTCCGGGCCGAGTTCGACGAGACGGCGGCCGTCGAGGGCGTCGGTACAGACGGCGGCGACCCTCGCGCCGAGGGGGGCGTCGACTCGCTGTCCGAGTTCGTCGCCGAGTCCAGACTCCTCTTTGCCGGCGCCTTCGTCGTCGTCTTCGTGATCGTCATGGGGAACGGCCTGTTCTACCGTGGGGTGTTGACCTTCCTGCCGAACTTACTGGAGGGGTTGCCCGGGTTCGACCCCGTTCCCCTCGCCGCGTTCGTCCCCGGTATCGAGGCGGGGGCGGAACGCACGCTCAGGCCGGAACGGTACTTCTACGCGGGGCTGTTGCTCGTCGGCATCGCCGGACAGTATCTCGGCGGGAAGCTCACCGACCACGTTCCCCCGGAGTACGGCATCGCCGGCGTCTTCGGCCTCCTGGCCCTCCTCTCGCTTTCGTTCCTCCCGGTGGCGGCGCTGGGGATCGGCCCTCTCCTCGCCTTCGGAGCCGTGTTCGGTCTCACGCTCTTCGCGGCCCAGCCGCTCTACCAGGCGGCCGTCGCCGACTACACTCCCGCCGGGACGCGCGGGCTATCCTACGGTTACACGTACCTCGGCTCCTTCGGCGTCGGTGCGCTCGGCGGCGCCGTCGCCGGCGCCGTCCTGACGTACGCCGACGCCGGGGTTCTGTTCGGCGTCCTGGCTGGCTTCGCGCTCGTGGCGTCCGCCGCTGCGGTCTATCTCGTCGTCCGGGACTGAGCGGGCGTCCCGTCGTCGCCGGCCCGTGAGTCCCCCGGTGGGCCGATCCGGTCTACCGGAGCTTGAAAAAGAGCGTCCGCCAGAGTCCGAGGCCGACGAGCCCGGTCACCAGCGAGATGGCGACGAACGACAACTGGACGCCGCCGTGGACGAACGGCAGCGAGCGAATCCCCAGCGCGATGGCGTCCGCGACCAGCCACGAGCGGAGCGCCAGCGGGACGGCTGCCTTCGCCGACTCGGCGGCGCCGGGAGCGTACGCTCCGAGCAGCGGTGCCGCGACGATCCATCCGATCAGAAACGGGGCGATGGTGCTCAGCAGGTAGCCGGGGTTCCCGAGGACGAACGGCAGGCCGTTGTGGTGAACCGTGCCCGCGCTGAAGACGGCGGCGACGACGAGCAGGTCGCCGACCGCGAGCGGCGTCGCACGGCCGTCGAGGCGGCGGTCGAAGAAGTCCGCGACTGCGTTTGCCATATCCGCGCTTGCGACTGGGGCCTAATGGCTTCCCCGCTTTTTCCCGACAACCGTGAACGCGAACCCGCGGTCGAGGACCGAGGGCGCCAGCCCCGCGGCCGCGACGGCCGTCGCCGTCGCCTCCGGTCCCCGGAACGTCGAGTCGAAGCCGACGAGGCGCTCGGCCGCGACCAGCGCCCGCCCCCGGACGGTCCCGGGGTCGAACTCCCGGATCACCAGGACCCCGCCCGGTCGGAGGACCCGCGCCGCCTCCACGAGCGCCGCGTCGGGGTCGGGGAGGTGATGGAAGGCGTCGAGGACGACGGCGGCGTCGACCGCCCCGTCGCAAAGCGGGAGCCGCCCGGCGTCGCCCCGGACCGCGGCCGACCCCTGCTCGACCGCCCGGCGAAGCATGGGCCGCGAGGCGTCGACGACGACGGCCGTCGGGGCGCGCCACCCGTCCGCCCCCGGCCGACTCGCCGCCCGCGCGGCCCGGCCGGTGCCCCCGGCCAGGTCGAGCACCCGTTCGACGGGGCGGTCCGCCCGCGCCAGCCCCGCCCAGAGCGGCTCCGGATCCGCCTCGGGCGCGAGTCGGTCGTAGAGGCGCGCCACGCGGTCGAAGAAGTCGACGTCGCCGGGTTCCCACCGCCCCCCCGTGGAACCGCGTTCCGCACCGTCGTCGGTCATACACCACGTCGACGGCCGAGCGCCAAAGGTTTCGGGGACGCACGGCTACGGGTCGCATGGAGTTTGCCCTCCTCGGGTGGCCGCCGGGCGCTCCCACGCTCCGTCTCGACTACCGCCGGTTCGCCTACGCGGGCAAGTTCGTCCGCGGATCGACGGGGACGGCGGTCGTGCGTCGTTCCGACTCCCCGCCGGAGGGCGACCCCGACGACGACTTCGACCGCGACGTGCTCGCGGCCGCGTCGTTCAGCGCGGACCGCACCGACGCCGACTGCCTCGTCGTCCGCTACGTGACCGTCCGCGACGACCGGCGCGGCGAGGGGCTGGGGCCCCGGCTGCTCGCCTTCGTCGCCACCCGCGCCGCCGACCGGGGGTACGACCGGGTCCGCATCGCCGTCAACAACCCCGCGGCCTACCGTGCGGCCTACCGCGCCGGCTTCGCCTTCACGGGTCGGGAGACGGGGCTTGCGGAACTCGTCTGTGAGCGACCCGCGGCCACGCCCGCCGACCGGAACCCCGAACGGTACCGGGCGGGGTTGGACCGATACCGGGAGCGGGACCTGAACGAAGGGTTGGCCGCCCGGCTCGACGACTGGCTCGGGGGCGATCCGCCCCCGACCGTCGCCCCGCCGCCGGGCGTCGACGCCGACGGCGAGCGCGTCGGCGGCGGGCACGAACCCGGACGTTGAAAGCCCGCGCCCGCGTAGTCGCGGGCGATGGGCAACGCAGACCTCCGACAGCTCGCGGCCCTCTCCGAGGTGGACTGGGACGAGGTGGCCGGTAGCGTCGTGGCCGTCGACGCGCACAACTGGCTGTATCGCTACCTCACGACGACGGTCAAGTGGACGAACGACGAGGTGTACACCACCGCGGCGGGCGAGGAGGTGGCCAACCTGGTCGGGGTCGTTCAGGGCCTGCCCAAGTTCTTCGACCACGACCTGACGCCGGTCTTCGTCTTCGACGGCGGCGTGACCGAGTTGAAGGACGACGAGGTGGCGGCCCGTCGGGAACAGCGCGAACGCGCCGAGGAGCGGCGCGCCGAGGCGGAGGAACGCGGCGACGCCGTCGAGGCCGCCCGCCTCGAAGCGCGCACCCAGCGACTCACCGACGTCATCCTGGAGACGACCCGCGAACTGCTCGCCCGCCTGGACGTGCCGGTTGTCGACGCGCCCGCCGAGGGCGAGGCTCAGGCGGCGTACATGGCCCGTCGCGGCGACGCCGACTACGCGGGCAGCGAGGACTACGACACCCTGCTGTTCGGCGCGCCGCTCACCCTCCGACAACTGACGAGCAAGGGGCGGCCCGAACTGATGGACCTGGAGGCGACCCTCGACCGCCACGGCATCAGCTGGGAGGGGCTGATCGACGTGGCCATCCTCTGTGGGACGGACTTCAACCCCGGCGTCGACGGCGTCGGCCCGAAGACGGCACTCCGGGCCATCGCGGAGCACGGCGACCTGTGGGCTGCCCTCGACGCCGAGGGCTGGCAGGTGGCCAACGCCGACCGGGTGCGGGAGCTCTTCCGTGATCCGCCCGTGACCGACGACTACGCCCTCGACGGCGACGTCGACCCCGACGTGGCCGCCGCCCGCGAGTACGTGATCGAGGACTGGGAGGTCGACGCCGCGGAGGTCGAACGCGGCTTCGAGCGCATCGAGGACGCGCTCGTCCAGACGGGGCTCGATCGCTGGACCTGAGGCCGGCGCAGGGGAGGTTTTTCACCCCGGCACCCGACTGTGGCTACCATGTCGGAGTTCAGGCCGTCCCGCTATCGGCTCGGATGGTGGAGTCTGGGGCTCGTCCTGGGCGCCGCGCTGACCTACGTCGTCTACTCCTTCGTCGGCACCTTCGTCTTCGGCGTGTTCATCTACTACGCCACCCGGCCCATCTACGGCCGTATGCGGCGGGTGGTCCGGCCGCCCAGCCTCGCGGCCGCCATCTCGCTTTTCGCCCTCGCGCTCCCCGCGCTCCTCCTGGTCCTGTATGCCCTCAGCATCGCGCTGAACGAACTCATGAAATACGTCAACACTGGGATGCTCGACCCCGCGCGGTGGCCGCTGGTCGATTCCGAGTTACTCGATACCGTCGCCGACCCGGCCGCCCTCCTGGCGCTCGACCCCGAGCGGTACCTCACCGGCGAGGGCCTGCAGTCGTTGCTGTCGTCGCTGAGTTCGGCGGTCGACACGGTGGCGTTTCTGGGCGTCGGTGCCGTCCACCTGTTCGTGATGCTCGCGCTCGCGTTCTACCTGCTCCGTGACGGGGGTCGGTTCGCGCGGTGGACGCTCGCACGGTTCGGCGACGACCGCGGCGTCTTCGAAGCGTACGTCCGGGCCGTCGACCGCGATTTCAAGGCCATCTTCTTCGGCAACATCCTCAACGCCGTCCTGACCGGGACCATCGGCGTTCTGATGTACTCGATCCTGAACGTCTACGCGCCGGCCGGCCTCCGGATTCCCGCCGCGCCGCTCGTCGGCCTGCTCGCCGGCGTAGCGAGTTTGGTCCCCATGGTCGGGATGAAACTCGTCTACGTGCCCGTGACCGCCTACCTCGCCGGGGTCGGGTTCCTGACCGATCCGACCACGCTCTGGTTCGTCGTGGCCTTCGTGGCCGTCTCGTTCGTGGTCGTCGACACCATCCCCGACCTCGTCCTCCGGCCGTACGTCTCGGGACGGCGTCTCCACGTCGGGAGCCTGATGATCGCCTACACCTTCGGGCCCCTGCTGTTCGGCTGGTACGGCATCTTCCTCGCGCCCATGCTTCTCGTGTTGATCGTCCACTTCGCACGGATCGTTCTCCCCGAACTCCTCGAATCCGAACCCATCCGACCCTTCGCGGTCGACCCCGGAAGTCTGGGGACGGACGAGAACGAGACGGCGGGTGACTGAGACGGGTCGTCGGGGATCGGTCCCGTCGGGACACCGATCCGTACGAGCGGGTAGCCGGAACGTCCGTGGCCGGGGCTGACCGGTCGGTCGACTCGGGAGTTCGGTACGACAAAAGGAAAGCAAGCCACGCGAAAATCGCGTGGAAGCTTGCCGCCCTGAATTGGTCCCCGCTGACGCTTCGGCCCTCCAGACGAAGCGTCACCTGAACCTGTGGAGCCGGGAGATATAAATGTACCGCCTCGGCCTCACATGTGTTCCTCTTCCAACACCCAGCCCAGCGCCCGCTTGTAGTGAGTGAACAGTTCCCGAACGCCCTCGTGGCGCATCTCGTCGTCGTCGAGCTGTTCCCGGAGGAACTCGTACTGCTCGCGCACCTCGGTTTCGTCTCGCATGGTCTCGTGTGGCGGCGCCGGCCACCTGTATCCCCCGGCCGCCGGCCGAGCGTCGGCCTTTTGTCGCCGCCCGGCGAACGACGGGCATGAAGGTTCGCGGCCGACGGGAGTGCCAGGACTGTGGCTACCGGTGGTCGTACTACGAGACGGGGAGCGTGGCGTGTCCGGACTGCGAGAGCCTCCGTAGCGTCGGCGTCGACGACCGCTCCCTCCACACCGACTCGCCGGCGACGCTCGATCTGACGCCGTACCGGACCGCCGCGGCCGAGGGAAGACTCGACGACGTCGTCGACGACTGCAAGCGCGACCTGCGGACGTACGTCCGCCGCCGTGGCTTCGTCGACGGGGGGCAGCTCCGCCCGCTCGACGAGACGCTCGTCGCCGCCGCCGAGCTCCTGCAGGTCGTCGACGCCTTCGACCGCCTCCGGTCCCCGACCGACGCCGACCACGCCTACGTCCTCGCGCTCCTCCGCGACGCCGACGGTGGGGGCCGGCCGGGACCGTCGGCGGTCACCGACGCGCTGGCCCCGGCCCGCGGCCTCGGCGACGCGAACGCCGCCGACGCCTACCGCGACGACCTGCTGGCGTGGCTGGACGAACACCCCGACTCCGAGGCCCGACGGGCGCTCGGAACCCTCCGCGAGCGGATCAAGCGGATCGAAGCGCTCCAGGGCGACGTATCGCCGTCGGACGCCGAGTCGCTCGTGACGGCGGCCCGTGAGATCGGCACGTACCTCCGCGAGGACGACGAGACGGCGCTCGCGGCCGCCCGCGACCGGTTACGGTATAGTAGCGATTGAAAGTCATTACACAGCCGATCGCAGTACTGCGTACGGTCGGCTGTGCAAACAGTTTCAATCGCTACTATAGGTCGACCGGCACCTCGGCCTGTCGGCTCGTCGCCTTCACCGTGTTGTAGAGCAACATCGCGCGGGTCATCGGGCCGACGCCGCCGGGTACGGGCGTGATGGCCCGCGCCTTCGACTTCGCGCTCTCGAAGTCCACGTCGCCGACGAGCGTCGACTCGCCGTCGCGCTCGACGCGGTTGACGCCCACGTCGATCACCACGGTACCGTCGGTGAGCATCGATCCGTCGACGAGTTCGGGGACGCCCGCGGCGGCGATCACGACGTCCGCCCGCCGGGTCTTCTCGGAGACGTCCTCGGTCCGGGAGTGACAGACCGTCACGGTCGCGTTGCCGTCGTCGGCCTTCTGGAGCAGCAGGTTCGCCAGCGGCTTGCCGACGATGTTCGATCGACCGACGATGGTCACGTCGGCGCCCTCGGTCTCCACGCCGGCGGCGTCGAGGAGTTTCAGGACGCCGTGGGGGGTACACGGCTTGAACACGGGGTCGCCGGCGACCAGTCGGCCGACGTTCTCGGGGTGGAAGCCGTCGACGTCCTTCGCGGGGTCGATGGCGCGGATCACGTCCCGGTCCTCGACGTGGTCCGGGACGGGCATCTGGACCAGGATGCCGTTCACCGCGGGGTCGGCGTTCAGGTCCGCGACCGTCTCGAACAGTTCCTCGGCGGGCGCCTCGGGATCGAGTTCCACGTCCCGTGCCTCGATCCCCACTTCCGCGCAGTCCTGCTGTTTCATCGAGACGTACGTCTCGCTCGCGGGGTCGTCGCTCATCAGTACGGTGGCGAGCGTGGGCGTGACGCCCGCGTCGTCGAGCGTCCCGATGGCGTCGGCCAGTCCCTCACGGACGTCCGCCGCCACGGCGTCGCCGTCGATAACGTCGGTCATACCCGAACCGGGTCTCCGTGTGCTATTCAAGTCACCGTTTGCCGCAGTCGCAGCCGCCGGGAGCCACGGTGTGGATTTTTCACACGCGGCCGCCAACCCTCCCATATGTACGATGACATCCTGCTCGCGACGGACGGCAGCGTCGCCTCCAAGGACGCGACCGCACACGCCATCGGCCTGGCCGACCTCCACGACGCCATGCTTCACGCCCTCTACATCGTCGACAGCGACGTCTACTCCGCCTACAGCGGCGACGAGTACGTCGACGAACGCGAGGGCCCCGAACACGGCCTCGAGGAGGTCGGCGAGGAGGCGCTCGCGGCGGTGACCGATCGCGCCGCCAAGCACGGCGTCGAGGTGATCGAGACGCTCAGACACGGTCGCCCCCACGAGGAGATCGTCGACTACGCCGGCGAGGAGGGCGTCGACCTGATCGTCCTCGGGACCCGTCGACACCCCGAGGAGTACCGGAGCCTGCTCGGCAGCGTCACCGACCGCGTGGTCCGCCTCGCCGACGAACCGGTGGTGGTGGTCAAGACGCCGGTCGAGTGATCCCCGCCGGGGCTACGTGGACGGTGCCTTCGGCGGGAGGTAGAACCGGATCGTGTTCCCGCGGTGATCGTCGCTCCCGATGGCGAGTTCCCCGCCCAGCGACTCGATGCACCACTTCATCACGAACAGCCCGACGCCCGATCCGTGGGACGTGGTGGTCGTCTCCGCGCGGTCGTCGAGCGCGCGCAGTTCGGCGTTCGGTATCGGGGGGTTGTCGTCCTCGATCCGTATCTCGACGCGGCCGGTGTTCGGCGACGGGCCGACCGCGACGTCGACGACCGGCCCCGACCGATCGGCGTGGAAGACGGCGTTTTCGAGCGCGTGTGCGACGGCGTGGGTGAAGGCGTCGTCGACGACCGTCCACATCCGCTCGCGTTCCGCGATCTCGACCGTCGCCGCGGGACGGTCGACCGCCAGGTCGTCGGCCACCTCCCGGATCGCGTCGGCGACGGGTCGTCGCCGTCCCCCGTCTTCCCCTCTCATCGCCCGTTCGATCTCCGTGACCGACTCCGCCATCCGACCCAGGTTGCCCGCCGTGTCGCGAACGACTGCCGCCGACCTGCGCACCCCTTCGGTTTCCGCCTCGGTAGCGATCCGCTCGCCGTGGCCCGTGAGCACGTTCGCCCCGTTTCGGAGGTTGTGTCGGAGGAGTCGCCAGAACAGCTCCTCCCGGCGTTGCGTGTGATACGAGTCCGTGACGTCACGCACCTCCGCGCGGACGAGGCCGTCCGCCCGTCGTGAGAGGTGCAGCCGGACCCAGACGAGTTCCCCGTCGCCGCGTTTCACCCGCCAGACGAACGATTGGGGCTCCCCGTCGGCGCTCGCGCGGAGGCGCTCGTGGAACTCCGACGCGGAAAAGGAGTGTGTGTTCGCGGTGTAGGTCCCGACCGACAGGTCGCGCAGTTCGCCGGTCGTGAACCCGAAGATCGACTCCAGTCTGTCGTTGGCGTCCAGCACCGCGCCGGTATCGGGATCGTACAACACGATGCCGACGTGGAGGTCGTCGTACGCCGCTCGGAGTATCGCGCCGGTCCGGCACGTCATTACAAACTCGTCGGAAGACGGAGATATATCCGTTACTAGGAGCGCTATATACGTCGATAGAGGGCGACGGTTCGGCGGGACTACGCTACTCGTACAGCGGGTGGGCCGCACAGAGTTCGTCGACCCGCTCGCTCACGGCCGCGAGGACGGCCTCGTCGGTCGGGGCGTCGAGGACGCGGACGATCAGGTCCCCGACCTCGCGGATCGCCGCCTCGTCGAACCCGCGGGTGGTGAGGGCGGCGGTGCCGGCACGGATCCCACTGGGGTCGAACGGCGACCGCGTCTCGCCGGGGACGGTGTTCCCGTTGAGGACGATCCCCGCCGATTCGAGGGCCGCCTCGGCGTCGCCGCCGGAGAGGTCGGGATGGGAGTCACGCAGGTCGACCAACACGAGGTGGGTGTCGGTCCCGCCGGAGACGAGCGTGAGGCCGGCGTCGGCGAGCGTCTCGCCCAGCGCGCGGGCGTTCGCGACGACCTGCTCGGCGTACTCGGTGAAGGAGTCCTCTAGGGCCTCGCCGAAGCCGACGGCCTTGCCCGCGACGTTGTGCATCAGGGGCCCGCCCTGGACGCCGGGGAACACCGCGTTATCGACGGCGTCGGCGTGCTCCTCGCCGCACATGATCATCCCGCCGCGGCCGGCTCGGATGGTTTTGTGGGTGCTGCCGGTGACGAAGTCGGCGATCCCGACGGGCGAGGGATGGACGCCCGCAGCGACGAGGCCGGTGATGTGGGCGATGTCGGCGACGTGGTAGGCGTCGACGGCGTCCGCGACGGCGTCGATCCGCTCCCAGTCCACCGTCCGTGGGTAGGCGGAGAAGCCCGAGACGATGGCGTCGGGGTCGAACTCGTCCGCGATGTCGGCCAGCCCCTCGTAGTCGAGGTAGCCGGTCTCGGGGTCGACGCGGTACTGTTCGACTTCGAAGAGCTGGCCGGCGAAGTTGGCCGGATGCCCGTGGCTGAGGTGGCCGCCGTGTTCGAGTTCGAGCGAGAGGATCCTGTCGCCGGGATCCAGGGTGGCGAGGTAGACGGCCATGTTCGCCTGCGATCCGCTGTGGGGCTGGACGTTGACGTGGTCGGCGCCCCACAGCTCCTTCGCGCGCTCGATGGCCAGTTCCTCGACGGCGTCGGCGGGGCCGCAGCCGGCGTAGTAGCGCTCGCCCGGATACCCCTCGGCGTACTTGTTCGTCAGGACACTCCCTTGGGCGTCGACGACGGCCCTGCTCGCGTGGTTCTCCGAGGCGATCATCGAGAGCGTGTTCCGCTGGCGGTCGACTTCGTCGGCGAGCGCCGTCGCCACCGCCGGATCGGCTTCGCGGACGTGTTCGTGTTCCATACGTACTTCCGGCACAAGCGACGCATAAACCTGTCTCTCCGCCGTCCCGTCGATCGACGGTGCCACATCCCACGGAGGAAAAATTAAGCCGACGTAGAGGCGGGAATTACTCTGTTACGAGCACCGCTCGTCGTTAAAATTAATACGGACCTGCCGGTATTGGGGCCATGGTCGCCGGGGCGAACCTGCACGGGAAGGTGTTCGAGGAGATACTCGAGACCGTCTTCGAGTCGGCCGAGGAACTGTTGCTGGTCGATCCGACGGCGGAGGCGGTACGGGCACTGATGGCCGTCACCACTTCGGCGAGCGACCCGCCGTCGATCCGGATCCTGGCCGACGAGGCCCTGCTGAAGGACGTGATGGACGACTTCGTGGTCGCGAGCAACGCGGCCGACCACGTCGCCGCCGACACCCTCTCCATGCGCGCGGGCGGCACCGGGAGCACGAACACGCTCGTCGTCACCGAGACGGCGGTGTGGGCGCTGGTCTCCGTCGGCGACCGCGTGGCCGCCCTCGGCGGCGACGAAACGGCGTTCGTCGACGCGGTCCGGGAGACCTACGGCGCCCAGTGGGACCCCGCCCCGACGTTCGACCTGCGGACGCCCCCGCTCTCGCGGGTCCGCGAGACCCTCGCCGAGGAGATCGGGCAGGACGTCCGCGAGGATTTCGACGCCGCCCTCGATGCCCTGAACGACGCCCGCGACGCCGCCTCCCAGTTCGACGAGGTGACGCTCACGCTTCTGGTCGCGGCCCACAACGACGTCCTCCTCTACGACATCAGCAAGTGGGGCGAGGACGTGGGAATCGCGAGCAAGGCGACGTTCTCGCGAACCAAGACCACCCTCGAGGAAGAGGGGCTGATCCGCACCGAGAAGGTCCCCATCGACGTGGGTCGTCCCCGACTCCGCCTGAAACTCCACGGGGACCGCTTCGACGGGGTGACGCCCGCGGAGCTCGCCGCCGTCACCCTCAACCACTCCGCCTGACGGGGCCGGTCGGGCCCGCCGCCCTCCCGACCCGGCCGACTCCCGATCACTTTTGCCGCCGGGGGGCCTCGGCCGTCCCATGCAGATCGGCATCGCGGGAAGCGGCCCGGCCGCCGAATCGGTCCGGGCCGCCCTCGACGACATCGACGCGACGGCGACGGCGACGACGCCCGACGAACTCGGGGCCTACCCCCTGGGCGTCGTGATCGCGCCCACGGGCGCCCCGGCGTTCGGGACGGCCGACGACGCGGCGACCGACTGGCTGGCCGTCGAGATCGGCGGCCTCGGCGGCCGGGCCGTCCCCGACCTCGACGCCGCGGTGACGGTCCTCGCGGACGGCGTCGGCTACCGCGACCTGCGGGCCCGGGTGGCGTCGACCGCCGACGCCGACGACGGGGCCGACGGCACGCCCTCGGGGGATCGGAGCGCCGTCCGCCTCGCCGGCGCGGTCGCCGGCCGCCGCGCCGTCTCCCTGCTCGCCGGGGCCGACCTCGCGGGCACGGTCGTCGAGGTACCCGGCGACGAGCGGCGTCTGTTCGCCGTGCCCGAGCCGGACGACCGTGACCGGACCCTCCGGACGGAATTCCGGGACGTGGCCCTCGACGACGCCCTCGCTCGGGCGGAGCGGGCCGTCGACGACCGGGTCGGCCTACTCACTCGGATCGGCGAGCGCGAGTCGTTCCCCGCACCGTACTACATCGCCGCGACGGCCGACACGACCGTTTACAGCGACGCCCGCGCGGCGGCCTACGCCGCCGGCGTCGACGACGACTGGGACCACGCCTTCATGAAGGCCCTCGGCGAGGGACTGGAGCGTTACTGTGCCGGAACCTACCGGGAGGCGTCGTTCGAGACGGCGCCCCCCGCGGCCCGGGCGGACGGCGTCTCGCCGGCGGCGTTCGTCCGCCCCGACGACGCGACGGTCGACCCCGACGCCCCGATTCCCTGGGTGCCGGGGACGGACCTGCGGACCGGCGAGGCCGTCTCCCTGCCAGCCGAGTTCGTCCACTACCCGCCGCCCACGGAGCGACACCGTCCGCCGATCACCACGGGGCTGGGACTCGGCAGCAGCGGCGCCGAGGCGCTTCGCTCGGGGCTCTACGAGGTGATCGAGCGTGACGCGACGATGTGCGCGTGGTACTCGACGTACGAACCGCTGGGGCTCGCCGTCGACGACGAGGGGTTCGCGGCGCTCGCCGACCGCGCCCGCGCGGAACGGCTGTCGGTGTCGCCGGTCCTGGTCACCGGCGACGTCGACGTGCCCGTCGTCGCCGTCGCGGTCCACCGCGAGGGGGCGTGGCCCCGCTTCGCCCTGGGTTCGGCCGCCGACCTGGACGCCGGGGCGGCGGCGCGGTCGGCGCTCGCGGAGGCGCTCCAGAACTGGATGGAGTTGCGGGCGCTGGGTCCCGAGGACGCGGCGGCCGAGGAGGGCGCCATCGGCCGGTACGCCGACCGGCCGCCCGAGACGCGGGCGTTCACCGACGCCGACGACGGCGTGCCGGCGGCGAGCGTCGGTCCCGACCCCGTGCCGACGGGCGAGGCCGAACTCGACGCGGTGGTCGAGCGGGCGGCCGACGCCGGCCTCTCGACGTTCGCCGCGCGGCTCACCACCCCCGACGTCGCCGCCCTCGGGTTCGAGGCGGTCCGCGTCCTCTCTCCCGAGGCCCAACCCCTGTTCGTCGACGACCCCTACTTCGGCGACCGGGCCGAGACCGTCCCGCGGGACCTAGGGTACGAACCGCGTCTCGACCGGCCGTTCCACCCGTACCCCTAGACGCCGAAGGTCGCCCGGAGCATGTCGCGGGTCCCGGGACCCAGCCCCACCGCGAGGATGGCGACCAGCAGGAGGATGGTGTACTGCGGGCTCTCCTCGAAGATCTGCTCGTCGAACAGCCAGACGACGAGCGTCGCGGCGACGAGTTTCACGACGAGGAAGGGCCAGGTGTCTCCGGTGATCGCCAGCACCGAGGCGGGCAGGGTCGACGCGGTGACGTCGACGATGAAGCGATTGACCGGGTGTTTGGGGACGAGGTTCGTCCCGGCACCCAGCGCGACCATCCAGTCGAGGCCGACGACGTTGGCGACGCCGTCGACGGCGTGTCCCCAGATGACGACCGCACCGATGCGGCCGGTGCCCGCGTTGACCGCCGGCGCGTACCGTTCGAGCAGCCACCAGACGAGGCCCGCCAAGGCCGTCGCCCCGGCGAGGATCACGACGAGCACCTGCGGGTAGAACGTGCCCGGACCCCCGGGGACGACGGCGCTCCAGAGGAGGAAGGCGAGCGTCGTGACGAGGACGGCACACCCGATTCCGACGAGCGGGCTGGTGTACCGCTCGACGACCCGTTTCCGTTCGAGCGTCACGCTCGCGAGCAAGGCGAGCAGCGTCACCGCGAAGACGGTGAAGTAGATGATGGGGCTGATGAGGAGGGTGTTCAGGGGGTAGGTGATCACGGACTCGGTGGGGGCGTCGGTCACGTCCTCGACGACCCGGAGCGCGCCGCCGAAGAAGACGAACGGCAGGAGCGAGAAAAAGAGGCTGCGGTCGGAGCCGATCTCGAGTCGCTGTAAGAGGAAGACGACCCCGGCGAGAGCGATCAGGAGGACGACGACGTAGCCGACCTCCGAGACGAGGGTGTACCCCGGGTAGGCGACCGGTTCGGCCGCCGCAGAACACGCCGCGCTGTCGTAGAGATAGCGCGTGGTGCCGCCCTCGCGGATGGCACAGACGGCGGCGTTGGCGTCCGCCTGCACCGGTCCCCAGAAGTAGTGCCAGACGAAGCCGTCGTAGACGGCGCGTGGGAAGACGAGCGACCCGCCGATCAGCGCGGCGAGCAAGGCGAGGACGGACCCGAGCCAGAGCCGCGCCGGTTCGACGCCGAGGCGTTCCGCGACGGTAGCCATACCGAAGACCCCGACGGCGCCGCGCTTCAGGGTTGTGGTCCTCGGTCGGCGCTCACCCCGTGGCCGTCCCCTGTGGCTCCGGCGCGTCGTCGAGACCCGTCGCGTCGGCGAACCCCTTGCCCCAGGCCCAGGCCGCCGCCACCTGTGCGTAGAAGACGGCCAGCACGCCGACGACGGGGACGAACCCAAGGACTCCCGCCACGACGTTTCCGGCGACGAGAAGGAGAACGCCGTACAGCCACGGGACGGCGTAGGCGCCGTCGAACGCCACGGCGCGGCACACGCCGAGGTCGAACCCCGCCCGGAGGTCACCCTCGTGGGCGTAGTTGGCGAGGCCGATCAGGGTGACGTAGCCGAGGACCACGGCGAGTATCGCGGCGAGCGCCAGCCCCCCGAGGAGACCGACCAGCCCCGGGACCACACCGACTTCGACGCCGGTCAGGACCGCCAGGACCGTCCCCCCGACCGTCAGCGTCGCGACGAACAGGGGGACGAACTGGTAGACGAGGACGATGATCGAGGCCACCGTCCCCTCGTAGAGGAGCGTTCGTGGGTCCTCGAACCCGGGGGGTTCCGCCGCTTCGGCCATGCCCGCACGGAGGACCCGGAGGAGGTAACCGAGCAGGAGCACGGCCGGGACGATCAACACCGACAGCGCCGTCAGCACGCCCCCGACGAGGAGGATGGTGGCCCACTCCTCGGAGTTCGCGGGGTACCGGACGAGCCGTTCGAGGTCGATGGCCATAGGAACGAACGGCCCTGCCGGGCCGTAACTCTTCGTGCGGCGACGCTACGTCGATCCGGCGGGCAACTCGGCCGCCGACAGCGCCTCGGTCACGTCCGTCGTCGTCAGGATCCCCACCCCGTTGCCGTCGGCGTCGGTCACCGGGAGGTGGCTGACCTCCTCCTCGACCATCCGGCGGCCGACGGACGAGAGCGAGGTGTCGGGGTCGACCGTCTTCACCGGCGAGGTCATGTACTCCCCGATGGTCGCCTCGTCGGTGGGCCGGCCGTCGGCCGCAACCTGCAGGACGTCCGTGGAGGTGAAGATGCCCTCCGGGCGACAAGCCTCCCCGACCACGACGAGCGACTTGATCCCCGCCTCCAGCATCCCGCGCGACGCCTCGTCGACGGTCGCCTCCGCGTCCAGCGTGAGCATCGGCGTGGTCATCGCCTCTTTGACCAGCGTCTCTGTCATGTGATGACGTAGGACATGTACTGGCATAACGGTTACCATGGTCGACGCGTGGCCGTCGCCCGCCGCGTGGTCCCCCGGTCTCTCTCCGCCTGCAACGATCCGAGACACCTTTCACGGAGGTGTCACAATAGACGACCGATGCCCTCCATCGAACGCAGGACGTTTCTCGGTACGCTCTCGGCGGGGGTCGTCGCCGGGTTCGGCGGCTGTTCGTCGTCGTGTCCGGACGACGACACGCCGACGCCGTCGACGACGTTCGGCACGGGCGAGGCCGATCGGGGGTTCGACTCGCTCCCCGGCGGCGACTGGCCCGCGCCCCGGTTCGACCCCGCCAACACCGGGTTCGCGCCGTCCCGCCGGCCGCCGACCGACGCCCCGACGCTCCGCTGGCGAACGACGCTCTCCGCCCCGACGGTCGACGGCGTCACGGCCGACGTGAGTCCGCCGGCGGTCGCCGACGGCCGGGTCTTCCTCACGACCGGCGCGGGCGCGTTCGCGCTCTCGCTCCGCGACGGCCGCGAGGAGTGGCGATACGGGGACCTCTCGCCCGCGACGACGTCGGCCGGCGGCCACGGCGCGACGCCCGCGCCGCCGGTCGTCCGCTCCGGCACCGTGTACGTCCCCACCGCCGACGGCGTCGTCGCCCTCCGAACCGACGACGGGACCGAGCGGTGGCGAGCCACCGGGGTCGTCCCCACCGCGTCGCCGACCGTCGCCGACGGGGCGGTGTTCGTCCCCACCGGTGACGAACTGGCGGCGCTCGACACCGCCGGCGGCGGCCGTCGGTGGACGGCCACGACGGACGGCGGGTCGCGTCTCGCCGTCGCCGACGGCGCCGTCGTCGTCGCCGGCGGGGACCTGCGCGGACTGGACGCCGCGACCGGCGACCGCCTGTGGTCGTCGTCGGTCGACCCTCGGTCCCGGCCCGCCGTCGCCGACGGGGTCGTCTACGTCGGTACCGGCGAGGGGATCCTCGGGGCCGCCCTCGACGACGGCACGGAGCGCTGGCTCGTCGACCGGGGCGGGGGACGCACCTACTCGACCCCGGTCGTCACCCCCGAGACCGTCTACGCCGTCGAACGACCGGGGGAGGCCGGCGAGGCGACGTTCGCCCTCGACCGGACCGGCGACGGCGCCCCCGACCCGCGCTGGTGTTCGTTCGTCGGCGAGGGGGCGGTGACCGCCGCCGCCGGCGACCACGCCTTCGCCATCCAGTCGCACGCGGGGGACCGACCGACCCCCCCGCGACTGCTCGCGTTCACCGCGCGCTTCGGCGAGGCGACGTGGGGGTATCGCAGCGCCGAACCCGTGGTGTCGCCCGCGGTCCTCGACGGCGGCGTCGTCACGGCGACGCGAGACGGCACCGTGGTGGCCGTCGGGGGTGGCTGACCGTGTGGTCCCCCGACCGTCGGTTCGTCGGCGGGCTGACCGCGCTCGGCGGCCTCCTCGTCGTCGTCGCGGCCGTTCCGACCCGCTGGTTCGGTCCGGTGCCCACCGACTCCTACGTCTTCGATCCGCCGCGGTTCAGCGCGCTGTGGGTCGAGCGGACGGTCATCCCCGTCGTGGCGCTGGTCGCGGTGCTCGCGATACTGCTGGGTCTGCTCTCCCTGTTTCGCCGCGACCGGGAGCGGATGGCGCGCTGGCAGCGCTGGACCGCGGTCGTGGCGCTCGCCGGCGCCGGCGTCGGGACGCTCGCGACGGTCATCCTCGTGACGACCGGCCCCGGGGCGACCGCCGACCTGACCGCCACGCTGAACGCGCTGTTCGGCGTCGCCCTCGGCCTGCTCGCGCTCGTCCTCCTGATTCCGGGACTGCTCGCCTGGGGCGGTGGCTACCTCCGCGGCGACCGGTCGCTCCTCGGCGCCGCGCTGGTCGGCGGCCCCGTCCTCCCCGTCCTCGTCGTGGCCGCGAGCGTCGCCCTCGGCGCCGACACGGGACCCGTCGGCTCCCTCCCCGTCGCGTTCCCCGTGGCGGCGGCCGTCGTCGTCGTCGGCCGCGACCTCTGGGTGCGGGCGGGGTGACGGCTCGGCGGGACCGCGACGGCGCGACCGCACGGCTCATCCCCACCGGCGCGCGAGTTCGTACGCGACGGTGGCGGGAACGGTGATCGAGAGGACCACGAACACGACCTCGTCGACGGTCGGACCGGAGCGGGCCGTCGCACTGTAGAACACGACCGCCCCTGTCGCGAGGACGCCGACGACGGTCGCGAGGTACGCGGGGTCCGTCCAGCTCGCTCGTGAATCGGCGGGCACGTGTCGGCGTACCGCCGCCACGCCGCTAACCCTTGGGGTCGAAAGAGCGGCTGGGGTGGAATCGAACCGCGAGGACTCGCTTCGCTCGTCGTCGTTGCGTCGTCAGAAGTGGGTTGGGGCGGAATTGCACCACGGTCACTTCGCTCACGGAGTTCGCTTCGTTCCCTGCTTCGAATCCGCGGATCCGTTCGCCGGCGCCGGCTCGTCGCGTCGCTCCTCGCGTAGCGTCGGCAGAAGTGGGTTGGGGCGGAATTGAACCGCCGGCCTCCTCCATGTCAAGGAGGTGTCATAACCGGACTAGACCACCAACCCGGACGTTGCGTGCGTTTCGACGCATCACAACGTACCGGTGGCCGGTAATTGAACCTTTCGGAACGCCGCCCGGCGCGGCGATTTCGGGGGAATTATACGCCGGCATCGGGGTGGCCGCGGTTCGGCCGCCCCGCCGCGTCGAGGGCCGTTTCGCGCCCCCGCCCCGCCGACGGCCGCCGGACGATAGGTTTATGAAGATGTATAGATTTGTTCATCGTAACCCGAACTAATACACTGGTGTTCATCCATGCAGGATTATATCGAGCGCGTTACCGACGGGGAGGACTTGAGCGGCGAGGAGGCACGGGACGCGGCCCGGGCCGTCTTCGAGGAAGCGACGGAGGCCCAGATCGGGGCGTTGCTCGCGGCGCTCCGGGCGAAGGGGGAGACCGAGACGGAGATCGCGGGCTTCGCGAAGGGGATGCGCGACGCTGCCCGGACCATCACCCCCGACCGGTCGCCGCTGGTCGACACCTGCGGGACCGGCGGCGACGACTACGATACGATCAACGTCTCGACGACGAGCGCCATCGTCGCTGCGGGCGCGGGCGCCGCCGTCGCCAAACACGGCAACTACTCCGTCTCCTCTACCTCCGGCAGCGCGGACGTCCTCGAGGTCGCCGGGGTGGACGTCGAGGCCGAACCGCCCGCCGTGGAGGGAGCGATCGAGCGCGACGGCATCGGCTTCATGCTCGCGCCGGTCTTCCACCCGGCGATGAAGGCCGTCATCGGCCCGCGGAAGGAACTGGGGATGCGCACGGTGTTCAACGTCCTCGGGCCGCTGACCAACCCCGCCGGCGCCGACGCGCAGGTGGTCGGCGTCTACGACCCCGACCTCGTGCCCGTCCTCGCCCACGCGCTCGCTCGGATGGACGTCGACCGGGCGATGGTGGTCCACGGCGCCGGGATGGACGAGATCGCCATCCACGACGCCACGACCGTCGCCGAGGTCGACGGCGACGAGGTGACCGAGTACACGCTAACGCCGGCCGACCTGGGGCTGGAACGGGCCCCCGTCGAGGCGGTCGCGGGCGGCGACCCCGAGGCGAACGCCGCCGACCTCCGCGGCATCGTCGCCGGCGAGGTGACGGGGCCGAAACGCGACATCATCCTCGCGAACGCGGGCGCGGCCCTCTACGTCGCCGGGATCGCCGACGACCTGCCGGGCGGCGTGGACGCGGCCCGCGAGGCCATCGACTCCGGCGCCGCCGCCGCCAAACTCGACGACCTGCGGGGTGTGTGATGGTCCGGGCGAAGATCTGCGGTGTGACCAACGAGACGGATCTGCGGGCGGTCTCCGAGGCCGGCGCCGCCGCGGTCGGTATCATCACCGAGGTGAGCGTCGACACGCCCCGGGAGGTCGCCCCCGACCGCGCGGCCGACCTGGTCGCGGCCGCGCCCCCCTTCCTCTCGACCGTGCTGGTGTCGATGCCCGACAGCCCGGCGCGTGCGGTCGAACTCGCGGGCGCCGTCGCCCCCGACGCGATCCAACTTCACGGCGACTTGGACGCCGAGGACGTCCGGTACGTCCGCCGGGAGGCCCGCGCGGACGTGATCACGGCCGTCGACGCGGCCGCCACCGACCGCGTCCGCGGGTACGACGGCGTCGCCGACGCCGTCCTGATCGACTCGACGACCGAGTCGGGCGCGGGCGGGACCGGCGAGACCCACGACTGGGACGCCGCCGCCGACCTGGTCGACGACTGCTCGACGCCGGTCGTCCTCGCGGGGGGACTGACCCCCGAGAACGTCGCCGAGGCGGCCCGGACGGTCGGTCCCTACGCGGTCGACGTCTCCAGCGGCGTCGAACGCCGCGGCGGCGAGAAGGACCACGAGGCGGTCAGGGCCTTCGTTCGCAACGCCGGCGTGGAGGTGTCGCCGTGACGCCCGACACGGACCGGGCGAGCTTCGCCGACGCCCTCGCCGGCCGCACGGAGCCGGCCGTCGCCCGCCTCGCGGTCACGCTCGACGTCGAGACGACGCCCCTGTCGGCCTACGCCGCCCTCGACGACCGCAGCGACTACGGGTTCCTGCTGGAGAGCGCGGAGAAGACCCCCTCCAGCGACCCCGAGGGCGCCTTCACCTCCGGCGGCGGGACCGACCGCCACGCCCGCTACTCGTTCGTCGGCTACGACCCCGACGCCGTCGTCTCGGTCACGGGAACCGACGTGACCGTCGAGTCGCTCGGCGGCCGGGCGGCCGATCTGCTCGCCGAGCGGGCGGGCCTCGACGCGGACGGCGGGGACGCCGACGTCCTCGACGCCCTCCGGACGGCCCTGCCCGACGTCGACCGCGTGGGGTTCCCGGCCGCCGACCGCCAGCACCTCGACGGCGGGCTGGTCGGCTTCCTCGCCTACGACGCCGTCTACGACCTCTGGCTCGACGAGGTGGGCGTCGAGCGCCCCGACCCCGTCGTCCCCGACGCGGAGTTCGTCCTGACGACGCGGACGGTCGCCTTCGACCACGCCGAGGGGACGGTCGAACTCGTCTTCACCCCGGTCGTCGGACCGGGCGCGGACCCCGGTGCCGTCCACGACCGCCTCCTCGACGAGGCCGAGACGGTCGAGCGCGCCCTCGCGGCCCACGACGCGCCCGAGACGGGCGGGTTCGTGAAGACCGGCGAGACGGCCGGCCCCCGCGAGGCGTACGAGGACGCGGTGCGTCGAGCGAAGGAACACGTCCTCGACGGCGACATCTACCAGGGCGTTATCTCCCGGAAGCGCGAACTCACCGGCGAGGTCGACCCCCTGGGGCTGTACGAGTCGCTCCGGGCGGTCAACCCCTCGCCGTACATGTACCTCCTGCGCCACGGCGATCGGTCCATCGTCGGCGCCAGCCCCGAGACGCTGGTGTCGGTGCGGGGCCGACGGGTCGTCTCGAATCCCATCGCCGGCACCTGCCCCCGGGGGTCGGGTCCGGTCGAGGACCGGCGGCTCGCCGGCGAGATGCTCGCCGACGGCAAGGAGCGCGCCGAACACACGATGCTCGTCGACCTGGCGCGCAACGACGTGCGCCGCGTCTCGGAGCCGGGATCGGTCCGGGTCGAGGAGTTCATGAACGTGCTCAAATACTCCCACGTCCAGCACATCGAGTCGACGGTGACGGGGACGCTCGCGACCGGAACGGATCCGGGCGCCGGCGGCGAGCGGTCGCCGCCGTTCGACGTCTTCGACGCCACGCGGGCGACGTTCCCCGCCGGGACGCTCACCGGGGCGCCGAAGGTGCGCGCCATGGAGATCATCGACGAACTCGAACGCGACGCCCGGGGCGTCTACGGCGGCGGCGTCGGCTACTACTCGTGGTCCGGCGACGCCGAGTTCGCCATCGTCATCCGGACCGCGACGGTGGAACACGGGGCCGAGGACCGGATCACCGTCCAGGCGGGCGCGGGTATCGTCGCCGACAGCGACCCCGCGAGCGAGTACGAGGAGACCGAACAGAAGATGGGCGGCGTCCTCGACGCGCTCGAACGCATCGAGACGACGGCCCCGGGGGTGCGCCGATGAAGGTCCTCGTCATCGATAACTTCGATTCGTTCACCTACAACCTCGTCGAGTACATCTCGGACCATCCCGATCCGCTGACCGGCGACCCGATCACTGTCGAGGTGCTGAAAAACACCGCCACCCTCGATGCGGTCCGCGCGGTCGATCCGGACGCCATCGTCGTCAGTCCCGGACCCGGACACCCGAAGAACGACCGCGACGTGGGCGTGACCAACGCGGTCCTCCGGGAGGTGAGCCCGGACGTACCGACCCTGGGGGTCTGTCTCGGCCTCGAAGCGGCCGTCTACGCCTACGGCGGCACGGTCGGGCACGCCCCGGAACCGATCCACGGCAAGGCCTACCCCGTCGACCACGACGGCGAGGGGGTCTTCGCCGGCCTCGAAGGGGGTTTTCGCGCCGGCCGCTATCACTCCCTCGTGGCGACGGACGTCCCCGACTGCTTCGCGGTGTCGGCGACGACGACCCACGCCGACGCCGAGGGGGGCGAACACGAACTCGTCATGGGGATCCGCCACCGCGAGCACCCCATCGAGTGTGTCCAGTTCCACCCCGAGAGCGTGTTGACCGCCGTCGGCCACGACGTGATCGACAACTTCCTGCGCGCGGCCCGGACGCCGGACGCGACGGCCTAGAGCAGGAACAGCGAGGCTAGGAGGAGCAACCCGACGACGACGGCGGCGATGGTCACCAGCCGCCAGGCCACCTTCAACAGGACGCGGCCGACCAGGATGACGACGCCGACGGCGACGATGGTCGCGAGGAGTTGTCCAAGCGGTCCGCCGAGGACACCGCCAAGCTGAAGCGCCACCTGCGCCGTGAGCGACATATTCGATACGGACTCACAGCGGATGCATAAGTCTGTGGGCGGCCCCTCGTCCCGTCCGTCGATCTCCTCTATCAGAAATCGGATACGTACGACCGTCCGTTCTCCCGGCTGTCCGCCACGTGGGAGCGCCTAGCATGACAGCGGTGTATCACTCGACGGTCCGTCTCGCGTTCGCCGACCCCCCTTTCGTTCGACTGGATTTCCCGTCGCAGTCTCCCGATTTGTTCCGCCAATTTCTACTTTCACTCCGGTCTGCACATCGTTATGTGTTTCGCGGGGCGATGATGGACCCGTGTAGGTGACCGACGGTCATCGGCCGACACCGTGAAGTAGACAGGAATCGGATAGTTCGACGGACGAACCAACGCCTTTACACCCCCGATTCCACTTACAGCAACCGTCACGGTTGCACCGATTCGAACCAGCGACCGGCGCACGCCCGGCGCCCGTTCGGGGTGGGGAACCCGCGACGCGATCAGCACGACCGACACATGAGTACGCACGACATCGACACCGACGACGTGGAACTACCGATCAAACGAACCGACGGGGAGACACTCGCGGAGCGTCTCACCGACAACGCCTATCACAACATCCTGCCCGCACGGTACCTCCGGAAGGACGCCGACGGGGACCTGATCGAGGAGCCCGAGGACCTCTTCCCGCGTGTCGCGAAGAACATCGCGCTCGCGGAGGCGGTGTTCGAGGCGCGCAAGCAGGGGACGGAGATCACGGTCACGCCCGACCAGTTGAAGCCCGACCACCCGCGGCGGGACGAACTCGCCGAGGACGTGTTCGGGGCGGGCGTCACCACCGACGCGGACGCCGAGACGACCCTCTCGAAGTACAACGTCAACAAGTTCGCCTACGAGACGGTCGTCCCGGAGCTTCCCGACGACGTCCGGGACACCGTCGAGGAGACCCGGGAGGAGTTCGAGCGGCTGATGGGCGACCTCTCTTTCATGCCCAACTCGCCGACGCTGATGAACGCTGGCGACGAGCTCCAGCAGCTCTCGGCCTGTTTCGTCGACTCGCCCGAGGACGACATCGACGACATCCACCAGACGGCCAAGGAGGCCGCACAGGTGTTCCAGTCCGGCGGCGGCATGGGCTATGCCTTCTGGCGGCTCCGCCCCTACGGCGACCCCGTGGGTTCCACCGGCGGCATCGCCTCCGGGCCCATCACCTTCATGCGCACGTTCGACCAGATGTGTGAGACCATCGCCCAGGGCGGGGCGCGCCGGGGCGCACAGATGGGCGTCATGCGCATCTCGCATCCCGACGTCATCCAGTTCATCCACGCCAAGAACAAGGACGTCTCGCTGGCACACACCCTCCGGCTCAACGACCCCGACGACTTCACGCACACCTCCTTCGCGGACGCCCTGGAGGAGGCCCGCGAACTCATCGACGACGAGGGGAAGGTCCCCAAACACCTCCGCAACGCCGTCGAGGGTCACCTCTCGAATTTCAACATCTCCGTCGGCATCACCGACGAGTTCATGGAGGCCCTGGAGGCGGGCGAGGAGTTCACGTTCACCAACCCCCGAACCGGCGACCCCCACGTCGTCACCCCCGAGACGAAGGAGCTGTACGACATGTTCGGCCTCGGCGAGTACGTCGCGGTCGGCGAGGAGCTCTCCATCCCCGCGGAAGTCGTCTGGGAGGACATCGTCGAGGGCGCCCACGAGAACGGCGAACCCGGCGTCATCTACCTCGAACGGGTGAACAAACAGCACTCCTTCGACGTGGAGGAGCACCCGGACCACCGCATCCTCGCGACGAACCCCTGTGGCGAACAGCCCCTGGAGGAGTACGAGGCCTGCAACCTCGGACACATCAACCTCTCGACGCTCGCGGCGCAGGACGCGCCGGACTGGCGGGTCTGGGCCGACGAGCACGCCGACGAGTACGACTCCGAGGCCGCGGCCGTCGAGGCGTTCCTCGACGAGGCGGTCGACTGGGAGGCCTTCGATCACCGCATCGAGTACGGCACTCGTTTCCTCGAGAACGTCGTCACGATGTCGGATTTCCCGGTCGACGAGATCGAGGAGAAGGTCCGACAGATGCGCAAGATCGGCCTGGGTGTCATGGGGCTGGCACAGCTGTACGTCCAGCTCGGCATCCGCTACGGCAGCGACACGGGCAACGAGGTGGCCCGACAGCTGATGACCCACATCGACCACGGGTCGAAGTGGACCTCCCACGAACTCGCCGAGGAGCGCGGCTCCTTCGAGGACTGGGACGACTCGAAGTACGCCGACCCGGTCCGCTACCGCGAGTGGTTCGAACACCACACCGGGCTCGACGCCGACGAGTGGGAAGACGGGTTCCCGATCCGCAACCACAACACGACGACCATCGCGCCGACCGGCACCACCTCGATGGTCGGCAACACGACCGGCGGCTGTGAGCCCATCTACAACGTCGCCTACTACAAGAACGTCTCCGACGACGTGCAGGGCGACGAGATGCTCGTCGAGTTCGACGACTACTTCCTGCGGACGCTGGAGGCCAACGACCTCGACATCGACGCGGTCAAGCGGGAGGCCCAAGAGCAGATGGCCGCAAACGAGTTCGACGGCGTCGAGGGACTCGACACCGTTCCGGACCCCATCGGCGAACTGTTCGTCGTGACCGGCGACCTCTCCGGGAAACAGCACGCGGCGGTCCAGTGTGCGTGTCAGCAGGGCGTCGACTCCGCCATCTCGAAGACCTGTAACTTCCCCAACTCCGCCAGCGTCGAGGACATGGACGAGGTGTACCGCTACATCTACGAACACGGCGGCAAGGGCGTCACCGTCTACCGCGACGGGACGCGCTCGAAGCAGGTGCTGACCACCCGTGCGAAGAACACGGAGTTCGCCGACGAGAGCGAGGCCGCCGAGGCGCTGATCGACCAGATCGAAGAAGTGTTCGGCGGCATCGAGGGCTTCCTCGACAACGAGGACGTTCAGGCCGCCCTCGACACCCAGCTGTCGGCACTGCTCGCGGCCGCCGACGGCGAGCGCGAACTCGGCACCAAGCGGCCCCGTCCGGACGTCCTCCACGGCATCACCCAACGCATCGACACGGGCTACGGGAAGCTCTACGTCAACATCAACGAGGACGAGGACGGCCGGCCGTTCGAGCTGTTCGCCAACATCGGCAACTCCGGCGGCTTCACCGCCTCCTTCACCGAGGCGCTGGCGAAGACCATCTCGACCGCGCTGCGCTCGGGCGTGGACCCCCGCGAGATCGCCTCCGAACTCCAGGGCATCCGCTCGCCGAAGGTCGCTTGGGACAAGGGCGAACAGATCAACTCCATCCCCGACGCCATCGGGACGGCGATGCGGCGCTACCTCGACGGCGAGATCGACAAGCCCTACCCCAAACAGCAGAACCTCACGGAACTGGAGAAAGCCGAGGCGAAGGCGATGGACGAGTCGCCCGAGGCCGACGGCGGCGCCGCCGCCGCGACGGCCGGTGACGACACCGACGACCTCCTCGCCGCGGGCGAGAGCCCCGAATGTCCGGAGTGTGGCTCGATGAGCCTCTACTACTCCGAGGGCTGCAAGACCTGCGAGTCCTGTGGCTGGTCGGAGTGCTGATCTGACGCGCCCGACCCGGCTCGACCCGGTGCCGAAACGACGGTCGCGGATCGCCTGACGTTCCGAACCCGCAAGGCGGAGCGGCGACGGCGGAACAGTCATGTCGATGTGGCTCTGAATGGGTGACATGTCTGCGTCAGGTGGGCGACCCTGCCCCCGCTGTGAGACGGCGATGCACCGTCGTCACTGCAAGTACGTCTGTCCGAACCACGGGGTCGTCTACGACTGCAGCGATACGTTCTGGTGACATGATAGGTGCTGAACTAGCTCGGGCCTCGGCCGTGAGCCCGTCCGACAGTACGCACGCGAACCGCCGTCGGGCCCCATCCACCGCGACGCCGCCGACGGGAGCGAACGGATGGTGAGCGACGACGGCGTCGCCCGCGGGAAAGCGATCCAGCGACGGACAGGCAAGACGTTCCACCTGGCCACGCGGCTCCTCCCCGAGCGGGTCCGGGAGGCGACGTACGTCCTCTATGCCTTCTTCCGGGTCGCCGACGAGGTGGTCGACGACGCCGAGGGCGTCCCCCCCGCCGAGCAGCGCGCGGAACTCGAGCGGCTGCGCGCGGCGGCGCTCGGCGAGGAGCCGACCGACGACCCCGTCCTCGCCGCCTTCGCGGACCTCCGCGAGCGACACGACATCGACGACGCCGACGTGAACACCTTCGTCGACGCGATGTTGACCGACGTGACCAAGGATCGTTACGAGACCTTCGCGGAACTCCGGGCGTACATGGACGGCTCGGCGGCCGCCGTCGGCCGCATGATGACGTCGGTGATGGATCCGGAGCATCCCGAGCGCGCCCGTCCCCACGCCACGGCGCTCGGCGAGGCGTTCCAGCTCTCGAATTTCCTCCGCGACGTCCGCGAGGACATCGTCGAACGCGACCGGATCTACCTCCCCCGCGAGACGCTCGACGAGTACGACATCTCGGAGGCGGACCTCCGACGTTTCGAGGTCAGCGACGAGTTCCGGCGGGCGATGGAGCGGGAACTCCGACGGACCGAGGCGCTCTACCGCGAGGGCGTCGCCGGCATCGAGTATCTCCCCACGGACTGCCAGCTTCCGGTGCTGGTCGCGGCGGTACTGTACGCCGACCACCACCGGCTGATCCGCGAACGGGACTACGACGTCCTCTCGGAGACGCCGAGTCTCGGCACGCTCCGCAAACTGCTGTTGGTGGCCCGGACCCGCTGGCACTGGCAGTGGAACCGGGATCCCGAGACCGTCTTCCGGCGGGTGAGCGCCGTGCCGGAGGTTCCGGCGGATCCCGACCCCGACCACGACCGGACCCACTCGACCCGCGGCATCGGCCGACGGCTCCTGCGCGGGGCCGTCGAGGGGCTCCGCCGGCTGACCTGATACTGTTTATTGTAAGTCGTTATCGGTGGGTCGCCAGGACGGCCCGGCGACCCACCGGGAAACAGTTACAATAATCGGTATGACCCGCCGCCCTACCGCCCGTCGAGGGGCACGTCGAAGCGGTCCGCACGGAGCAACCCGAGGCCGAACAGCCCGGCGACGGCGGCCGCCCCCCAGTTGGCGAAGTAGACGTTGACCGCCCCCCAGAGCAGGACGAAACTCACCAGATCGTCGAGGGCGAACTCACAGGTCGCCAGCCGATCCAGCAGCGCCGTCCGGTCGAGGACGGCGTCGAGGACGAGGACGGTCACCGTCGCGGACAGCACCCACCCCGCGAAGTTCGACAGCGGCACGCCGTAGACGGGGCCGCCGCCGGGGTAGGCCCAGAAGCCGAGCGCGACGGCCCCCGGATCGAGGACCAGATCCATGGCGATCACCGTCCCGATCACGGCCGGCAGGCGGATCCGGGCCGCCCGCGCTCGCTCCCCGAGCAGGAGTGAACAGAGGAGGTAGGCGTTGCCCACGAGCGGCAGGAAGAAGACGGGCAGGCCGACGGGGACGCCGGCGACCTCCGGCCCGAGGTCGATGGCGTAGTAGAACTCGCCGTAGGGCCAGCCGGTCCGCAGGCCGACGAACTCGACGGCGTAGGCGTAGCCGGCGAGGGCGGTCACGCCGACGGCCGCCCGGCGATCGATCAGCGGCGCCATCCCGACCAGCAGGGGCGAGCGCATGACGAGCGTTCCGAGCAGGAGGGTGAACGGCTCGAACGCGAGCGGCGGCGGGAGGAGTCCCTCGGCGCTCGCGACTAGGAGGACGGAACCGACGGCGGGGAACACCACCGCGACGGTGACGCGGTTCTCGCGGATCAGGTCGTCGAGGCGGGCCTGCAGCTCGGTTCGGGTCGGCCGAGCCGTTCGGCTCGCCGTCGCTCCGGCGGGACCGTCGCCGCCCTCGCTACCCATGGACCAGCCTCCAGAGCGCGCCCATCGTCAGGAGCGCGCCGACGACGGTGTTCACGGCCGGATACCACCAGTAGGCTCGCGAGACGTCGACCCGGGAGGCGGCGACGCCGACGACGGCGACGGGGTACGGGGCGAGGAGGAGGCCGAGTCGGGGGTCGAGCAGGCCGAAGGCGGCCGCGGCGAGCGCCCAGCAGAGCGCACAGTAGGCGTAGGTCCGCCGCTGGCCGAGGCGCGTGGCGGTCGTCTCGATGCCCGCCCGCCGGTCCGGCTCGATGTCCGGAATCGCGGAGAAGGTGTGCATCGCCATCGACCAGAGCCACCCACCGAGGACGGCGAGCGCCGGGGGATGGACCCCGGCGACCGCGGCGTAGGCGGCGGCTCCGGGCAGCACGTACAGGCCGTTCGAGACGGAGTCGAGCGGCGGGCGGGTCTTCAGGCGGAGCGGCGGCGCGCTGTAGGCGACCCCCAGGAGGAGGAACCCGGCGATCCACGGCCAGGCGATGCGGGGGGTCAGCCCGAGCGGGACGAGCGCGAGTAGGGCGCTCAGACCGACGGCGGCGGGAACGAGCCGGTCGCCCCCGTACCGAACCTCGCGCTCCTCCTTCTTGGGGTTCTCCGCGTCGACGTCGACGTCGAACACGTCGTTGACGCCGTACAGCAGGACGTTCGCGGGGACGAGGAAGTATCCGAACAGGGCGAAGGTCGTGGGGGTGAACAGGTCGCCGACATCGCTCGCGGCGTAGGCGACGCCGACGGCGACCGGCCCGGCCAGATAGAGCCAGAACCGGGGGCGCGAGGTCCGGAACAGGTAGACGGCCGCCCCCGGCATCGTCATCGAGTCGTCGTCATCCGCTCGGCCGTCAGGCGGCCGCTGATGAGACACATGGGGACGCCGATGCCCGGGGTGGTGTAGGAGCCGGTGAAATAGAGGCCGTCGACCGCCTCGGAGGCGTGGGGCGGGCGGAGAAGCGAGGTCTGTCGGAGCGTGTGTGCGAGGCCGAGGGCCGTCCCCTGGGTGCTGTTGTAGCGGTCGGCGAACTCGGAGACCGAGAAGCGCTCCTCGACGACGATGCGGTCCCGGAGGTCGACGCCGGTGTGCTCGGCGATGTCGTCGAGCAACAGGTCGCGGAACCGCTGGCGGCGCTCCGGGCCGTCGTCGAGGCCGGGGGCGACCGGTGCGAGGACGAAGAGGTTGCTGTGGCCCTCGGGGGCGACCGTGTCGTCGGTCTTCGAGGGAACACAGAGGTAGTAGGCGGGGTCCTCGGGCCAGGCGGGGTCGCCGAAGATGGTCTCGAAGTGGTCGTCCCAGTCGGTCGGGAGGACGAGCGTGTGGTGTTCGAGCGGGTCGACGTCGCCCTCGACGCCGAGATAGAGGAGGAACGCGGAAGGAGCGTAGGTGCGCGAGTCCCAGTAGTCGGCGTCGTACTGGCGGTCCTCGGGGACGAGGAGTTCCTGTTCGGTGTGGGCGTAGTCGGCGTCGGAGACCACCTCGTCGGGGAAGAACTCCCGGCCGTCCTCGGTGCGGACGGCGAAGGCGCCCTCCCGGCCCCTGATCTCCGCGACCGGGTGGTCGACCCGGAAGTCGACACCCAACTCCTCGGCCACGGCGACGATGCCGTCGACGACGCCGCCCATCCCGTCCTCCGGGTAGTAGACGCCGAGGTTGAAATCGACGTGGCTCATCAGGTTGTAGAGCGCGGGCGTGTTGTTCGGTGCGCCGCCGAGGAAGACCAGCGAGTACTGGACGATCTGTTGGAGCTTGGGGTGATCGAAGTACTCCTCGACGTGGTCCTGCATCGTCCCCAGCAGCGAGAGCCCGCGGGCGTACCGCAACACGTCCGGGTCGACGAAATCGCGCAGGCGGGAGCGGTCCTCGTAGACGAAATGTTCCATCCCCACGTCGTAGGTGTAGGCCGCCCGGTCGAGGTAGTCGTCGAGCGCGTCGCCGGCGCCCGGCTCGTAGGCCTCGAAGGTCTCCCGGTTGGCGTCCATGTCGGGAACGAGGTCGACCCGGTCGCCGTCCTTGAAGAAGATCCGATAGTGGGGGTCGAGGCGTTCGAGGCCGTAGTACTCCTCGGGCCGGCGCCCGAAGTCGGCGAAGAAGTCCTCGAACACGTCGGGCATGAGATACCAGGACGGCCCCATGTCGAACCGGAAACCGTCGGTGTGCAGGCGGCTCGCCCGCCCGCCGAGCTGTTCGTTTTTCTCCAGGACCGTCACGTCAGCCCCCGCGTTCGCGAGATAACAGGCCGTCGAGAGGCCGCCGAATCCGCTGCCGACGACGACCACCGACCGACCGTCGGCGTCGCCGACCGGCGAGCTATCGTTCATGCCCCGCCGTAGGGACGTGATCCGTATATACTACCCGCCGTCGCGAGGGAGAGTGATCGCCCGCCCGCGGTGTGGCCGCCGGGGTGCTCAGTCGTCCAGTCGGCCGTTGAGAACCTTGGCGGCGACGAGCACCGGGTCCCACACCGGGCTGAACGGGGGCGCGTAGGCCAGGTCGAGGCGTTCGAGTTCGGCGACGGTGAGGTCGCTCTCGATGGCGGTCGCCAGCGTGTCGATGCGGATGGCCGCCCGGTCGCGGCCGGCGATGGCGCCGCCGAGCACCCGACCGGTCGTCCGGTCGGCGAGCAGCGTCACCGTCGTCTCGTCGCCGCCGGGGTAGTAGCCCGAGCGCGATCCCGCCGTGATCGTCTCGCTCGCGGGGTCGAACCCCGCGGCCGCGGCCGTCCCCTCGTCGGTGAGGCCGACCCGACCACACTCCAGGTCGAAGGCCTTCACGACTGCGGTGCCGGCCACCTCGCCGACGGGCGTGGGGTCGCCGGCGACCGTCGCTCCGACCGCCCGTCCCGCGCGGTTCGCGGTCAGCCCGAGTGGCACCCACGTCTCCGCGCCGGTCACCGCGTGTCTCGCCGTCGCCACGTCGCCGGCGGCGTAGACGGCCGGCAGGCTCGTCCGTCCGTAGGCGTCGGTGCGGACGGCAGTGCCCGGTCCGCGGTCGACGCCGGTGCCGTCGAGAGGGGCCGTATTCGGCGTCACGCCGATCCCGATCACCGCCATCCCGACCGGGAGGCGCTCCCCGTCGTACGCCACCGCCTCGATCCGGTCGTCGCCGACGAGTTTCGTCACCGACGCTCCGGTGTGGACCGTCACCCCCCGCTCGGCGAGGTGGTCGGCCACGCGCTCGCCGATCGCCTCGCCGAACGGCGGGAGGAGGTGTTCCGGGCGCTGGAACAGGTGGACGTCGACGCCGCGGGCGACGAGCGCCTCGGTCATCTCGACGCCGACGTAGCCGCCGCCGACGACGGCCGCCCGCTCCGGTGGGTCCAGCGCCGCGTTGCGCTCGACCCGCGCCTCGTCGACCGGACCGTCGCCCAGACGGCTCCAGTCGTACTCGGCGGGTGAGGTGAGGTAGGCGTCGGTCGCCGCCGCGGAATCGAGGCCGTGGATGGTGAAGACGCCGTCGAGCGCGGTGTCCAAGGCGCCGGTCGTCGCGCTCGCACCCGTCGCCACCAGCAACTCGGCGTACGGCTGATCGAACCGGTCGCCGTCCGCCTCGACGGTGACGGTCCGCTGTTCGGGGGAGACCGAGACGACTTCGTGGCCGCGGCGCAGGTCGATCCCGCGGTCCGCGACGTCCGCCGGGGACAGCGAGAGAAGGTCGGTCAGTCGCTCGACCGTCCCCTCCACGAAGTAGGGCTCGCCACAGTGAGCGTAGGAGATCCACCGTCCACGCTCGAAGACGACGACGTCACGGTCGGCTTCGCGTCGGAACTTGCTCGCCGCGCTCAGGCCGGCCGCGTCGCCGCCGACGACGACGAAGGGATCGCGTGCCATACACGCCGTTCGCCGCCGTCGGGGCAAAAGTGTATGCCGGGGTCGCGCGGGTCGCGCGAAGGCGGTCGATCAGCGGTCGTGGTAGTAGAGGTAGCCGAGCAGTCCGGCGAGCGCCGTCTCGCTGGCGAGGGCGAGAAATTCGACGGGGCCGGCGAAGACGTGGGCGAGCAGGTACTCGAACGTCGAGCCGTGGTGATGCGTTCCGGGGCCGACGAACAGGAGCGGTCGGTGACCGCCGACGTGCCAGGCGAAGTAGCCGACGACGTAGACGACCATCAGCCCCACGCCGGCGGCGTAGAGCGGTCGGCGGTCGGCGCCCGCGATGGCGGCGACGACGCCGGCCACGATGGCGACCCCCGAGAGGACGAACAGCGGCCAGCGGACGTCCGGGGGGATGACGATCCCGCCCGCGAGGTAGGTCACCCAGTTGGTGACGCCGAGCGCCAGGTGGAGCACCGCGACGAGGACGGCGAGGTGGGCCGCGACGACGTGGAGCGGATCGAACGCACGGAGGCTCATCTAGCGAGAGGAGGGCGGCAGGAAGGAAAACGCCTACGAACCGCCGGCAGGCCGCACTCAGAAGCGGCCGCGGCGGCGGAACAGACGGGTCAGGAATCGCCCGACCGGGCCGGGATCGGTCGATCGGATCGACGCGCCGGGGAGGTAGTAGTCGACGTCTGTACGCTCGTCGGTGTCGGTGTGTCGGCTCATACAACCGATCCGGGACGGACGAGCTTAAAAATTCTGAATTTAACTTGGTGGATCGAAAACGTATGATGGGTGTTGACAAACTCCTACGGGGGAGTCGGCCCGCCTTTCATGCTCGTCGCCACCTAACGGCGTGCATGGACGGAACGAGTGTGGTCGTCACGGGTGCTAGTCGGGGGATCGGTGCGAGCGTCGCGGCGCGGTTCGCGGCCGAGGGGGCCCACGTCACCTGCTGTGCGCGGCGGCGGGAGCCCCTCGAGTCGGTCGTCGAGGGCATCGTCGACGCGGGTGACGCGGCGACGGCGGTGCGGGCCGACGTGCGCGACGAGTTCGACGTCGAGCGGTTGATGGAACGGGCCGCCAGGGCGGGCGACGGTATCGACGTGGTGGTGGCGAACGCCGCGGTCAACCACGGCGACCCCGGCGAGAGCCCCCTCCACGAGGAGTCGTACTCCCGGTTCGACGACACGGTACGGACGAACCTCCGGGGCGTCTTCGCGACGGTGCGGGAGGCGCTCCCGCACCTGGCGGCCGACGGTCGGGTCCTCGTCCCCTCGGGGGCCGTGGCCCGCGAGTCGACGGCGGGGATGGGCGCCTACGCCGTCTCGAAGGCGGGCGCGGAGGCGCTGGTCCGGGGTTTCGCCGCCGACCTCGAACAGGTCGTGGGCGTCGTCGACCCCGGCTACGTCGCCACGGATCTGAGCGGCGATACGGGCCGGGACCCCGACGACGTGGCACCGATGTTCGTCTGGGCCGCCCGCGACGCCGAGGCCGAGGCCGTCGACGGGGAGGTACTCGACCTGCGGGCTTGGAAGTCGGCGACGCGGTAACGCGCCCGTCGAATCGAACGTGTTATTAACACCAATTAGATAGTTGTTAATGTGACTCGACGCTCACTCGTCGGCCCCGCCGCCACCGTGACGCTCGTGGGGCTGTCCTGGTTCGCGGCGACCGGGGAGGCCTGGAAACTGCTCGGGATCTCGTGGGTCGCCTTCGCCGCGATGGCGGCCGGGATCCCGCTCGGTCGTCGCTCGCTCGGCGGGCGGCCGTGGACGCTCGTCTGGGGGTACGGCCTCGCGAGCGGCGCGATGGTGACGAGCGCCGCCGTCTTCCTCGTCCCGCAGGCCATCGCGCACGACGCGACCTTCGGGGGGTTCGGCGTCGCCCTCGGCCTGTTGATCGGCTTCGCCAGCCACACCGTCGGTCATCGGCTCGCCCACCTCGAGGTCCCCTTCGACCGGACCGCCACGGAGTTGACGGCCCACGCCCTCTCGGCGGGCCTCATCATCGGCGTCGTCTACGGGAACATGCCCGACCTCGGACCGATCCTCGGCCTCGCCATCGTCTCGCACAAGGGGCCGGCGGGCTACGCGGCCGCCCGCCGGCTGGTGACGAACGACCGCGACCCGATGGTGTTGCTCCTACCCGCCGCCGGCGTCGGCATCATGGCCATCCTCGCCAGCCTGATCGCCCTGCCCGCGGCGCCGACGGTCCGGGGCGTCGTCTTCGGTTTCGCCGCCGGCATCTTCCTCCACGTCGCGATGGATTTCCTGCCGCGGTGTGAACTCGGCAGCGACGTCCACGACCTGTTGACGGTGACCGGCGACGCCCACGAACTGCTCGACCGGCTCCGCGTTCACGCCGTCCTCAGCACGGGGCTGGGCGGCGTCTCCGTCTTCGTCGCGTGGCTGCTCGTCTCGTAGGCTAGCCGTAGAGCCGGCGGAGCTGATAGGAGATACCGACGCCCGCCGCCAGCAACACGACGAGGTTGAACGCCGCCTGGAACAGCGAGCGGTACTCGCGGGTGACCCACGTCCCGATGGCGTTCGAGACGCTGAGATACAGCCGGACGACGGCGACGAACGCCAGGAGTCCGAGGACCACGAGGATCGCGTAGTTCGCGTACCGGCGGACGCGGGCGCCCGTGTCCTCGTCGTCGCTCTCGCTCGTCTCGTCGGTGTCGGTGCTCGGATCGGTGTCTGTGTGTGTGTCGCTCATTTGGTCCACCTCCGGGCGAACAGCGCGGCGGCGACGACGGCGACGACGGCGACGCCGACGCCGAACCCGGGGCCGCCGCCGGCAGTCGGCATCCCGGTCGCCTCGGGCCGGGGCCGGTCGCCACCCTGCCCGTCGCCGCGGGTGAAGTCGCCGACCTCCAGTTCCACATCGCGACGCGTCTCGTTGACGCTGATCGTCTCCGAGGGATCGAGGTTCGCGGCGCCCCGGGTGCTGTCGATGACGACGCCGTCCTTCCAGAGCACCGCGTCGACGTAGTAGTTGTACCCCGCCGGGACGGTCAGCCGGGTCTCGACGGTCGCCGTGCGACCGGGGCGGATCGACCCCACGTCGACGGCCGTCCGGTTGGCGACGATGTTCGAGTCGGCCTGCCGGAGCGTCACCGTGACGCGGAGATCCGACGGCTGCTCGTCGCCCTCGTTGGTCAGTGCGACCTGCATGTCGAGTGTCGTCCGGTCCTCGCCGGCCTCGGCGACCGCGAAGGAGACCGGGGGGAGGGCGTCCGCGGACGCGAACCGGACGTCGCTCCGGGCGTAGGCCGGCTGGAGCGCCTCCAGTCCGCGGAGTTCGCGCGCTCCGCTGTCGATCCGTTCGCCGTCGCGGTAGACGACCGCCCGAATCCGGTAGCCGCCCTCGCGCTCGACGGTCAGGTTCGTCGGGACCGCCACCTCGCGTTCCTCGCTGAGGTTCCCGACGGAAACGGTACGGGTCGACTCGACCAGTCCGGACTCCGTGTCGACGGCCTGGACCCGGAGACTGACGTTCCGGGCCGGCGGCCCGCGGTGTGACAGGCGCGTCCCCACGTTCAGGGTGACGGTGTCGCCGGTCACGTCGCCCGCCGAAATCTCCATGTCGGCGATGGTGACCGGACCGGGGCGGACCGGCCGGTCCTCGCTGGGATCCGCGAGGGCACCGGGGACCAGGACCGCCGCGACGACGGCCAGGACGACGACGCCGACCGCACCCGCGGCCAGCGCTGATTCGCGACGCATAGGCGCGGAAACTCCCGGACTACGCAAATGCTTTGCGGAGGGTGAAAGCGGATTTTATTCCTCCGGACGACGATGGGGGCCCCATGCCCACCTACGTCTTGGGTACCGACACCGTCGACACGAGCGCCGCGCTGTGTGATTACCTCGACGACCGACTCGACCCCGAGGATACGGTTCACGCCGTCAACTCCCTGTGGGGCGGGTCGCGGACGGACGCCGAGACGGCCCGCGACGGCGAGGACGCCATCAACGTGGTGCAGTCGCGACTGGGCGCCCGGGCCACCGTCGAGACCCACCAGTTCGTCCGTGGCAACGACCCCGACGAGGACCTCCTCGCGCACGCCGAGGCGGTGGACGCGGACGAACTCGTCGTCGGCGTGCGAAAGCGCAACCCCACGGGAAAAGTCGTCTTCGGCAGCACTACGCAGTCGGTCCTACTGGCTTCCTCGCGTCCCGTCGCCGTCGTTCCGCTCGATTCTGCGGACTGACGACGGATCCGAAGACTACCGAACGTCGACCACGCCCTCCGTGGTCGGCTACCGAACGTCGACCACGCGCTCCGTGGTCGGCTACCGAACGTCGACCACGCCCTCCAGAAACGCGAGTTGATGCGCCACGGCCGTCTCGAAGGCGTCGCCGAGGGGGTCGACGTGGCCCACCGGCAGTCGGAGGTAGGTGGCGCCGTCGATGCGGTCGGCGGCCGTCGCGGCCGTCCCGGGCGGGACGAGGTCGTCCTCCCCGGCGGCGAGCACCAGTGTCGGGCAGTCGACGTCGGCGGCGTCCGCGAGCGGCCGGTAACGGAACAGGGAGAGCAGGCCGCGGGCGGGCGTCTCGTTGTGCCAGTCGCTCTCCGGCGGGACGCAGTCGAGATACGCCTCGCCGGTCGGCGTCCGCGGGAGGAGCCCGAACTCCCCGGGACCGCCGACGACGGGCACCGACCGGGACCGACCCAGCGGGGCGCCGAGACGGTCGCGGACGCCCGCGGCAACGGCCCGCGCGAGGTAGCCCGGCGACCGGGCGCGGGCGAACGCCCGGCCGTCCAGCGGCGAGACGGCGACCGTGGCGGCGACGCGTCGCCGTTCGGCCGCCAGACGGACGACGTGGCCGCCCCCGAGGCCGAAGCCCCAGAGGACGATCCGGCGACGCTCGCCGTCGAGGCGGCGAACCCGGTCGACGGCGGCGCGCCAGTCCGCCATCTGGGCGTCCGGATCGACGAGATTGCGGGGGCCGCCGCCCCCGGCCTCGCGGTGGTCGAAGACGAAGGCGGCGTAGCCGGCACGGGCGAACCGCTCGGCGTATCGCGGGTAGCCGAAGGACGACTCGGCGGCGACCGTCGGTCCCAGGACGACGACCGGCGGCGACGACGGCCGGTCCGGGCGGTAGAGTCGGCCGCGACGGGGGCCGGCCTCGCTCCCGAAGCTCAGCGTCGTCGTCGCGAACTCGAATCGGTCGGCGGCCGGCCGGACGCCCGTCGCGACGGGCATCTCACTCGAGGTCCTCGTCGAGCGTCTCGAGGACGTTCGTCGAGAACTCGGTCTCCGAGATCCGGTACTGCAGTAGATCCTCGAACCACTCGGTCTTGGCGTACCACCTGTTCATCACCTCGTCCTCGAACCGGAGGACCGTCGCCTCGATCCGCGTCGGCTCCCACTCGCCGTCCCGCGCCAGGTCGAGCAGCCCGTTCAGCATCTGTCCCATCTCCATGTGGTTGACCTCTTCGCCCGGATAGGCCGTCACGTACGACAGCTCCATGGGGTCGACGGCCTCGACGTCGTGTACGTCGATGCCGAACTTGCGCAGTTCCGCCTCCAGTTCGGATTCGTCCATCGTACCCGACCTTGTGGCTCGGCGATCAAAACCCTTACCGGAATCCGACGGCGGCGCCGCTCGGACGCGGCGAAAAACGGGGAAAGAAGACGGCGTGGCCGATCAGTCCGTTCCGGGTTTCGGCCCGAGGCCGCCGGCGTCGATCATGGGAATCGTCGTCGTCGTCGGTTCGGCGTCGTCCGTCGATTCGGGGCGGTCCCGCCGACCGTCGGTCGTCGGACCGGTTCCGGACCGCGGCTGGAGCGGGATGACGGGCTCGATAGTGATCGTCGAACGGTTCTTCCGGGTCGTGCGTCGGGACGTGCTCATTGGGTGTGTCGTATGCTGGGTCGGTTACCGGCCGTCACTGCCTCGTCGAACCGAGGTCAGCATACGAGTGCGACGCGTTGCATCGTGAATCCATCATTGAACCCCTCCATAATAAACCTTCATGATCGTTACTAGGGGATGGGTGTGTCACGTGGTGACATTCACCACCGTACGTATTGGTGATCCGTCATTTGTTCCCCGCCCCGACCGACGACTCGCGGCGGCAACGATCGAGGCGTCGTCGCGCGGCGGTTCGCACCGAGAGCCAAGGCTTATCTGTCGACTCCGCGCAGTCCCACCGGATGCCACCGAACGACCCCGAGCGATCGGGCGATGGCGTGAGCGACCTGGTGCGACGCCGGGCGCTCGATGCTGCGCCCCTCGGCGTCGTCATCACCGATCCGACGGCGGCGGACAACCCCATCGTCTACGCCAACGACGCGTTCTACCGGCTCACCGGCTACGGACCCGAGGAGACCCTCGGGCGAAACTGCCGGTTCCTCCAGGGACCGGAGACGGATCCCGACCGGATCGCGGAACTCCGGGCCGCCGTCGACGCCGCGGAGTCGGCTTCGACGGTCCTCCGGAACTACCGGCGGGACGGTAGCGTCTTCTGGAACCACGTCGAGATCACGCCACTCACGGACGACGGCACCGTCTCGCACTTCGTCGGGTTCCAGCACGACGTCACCCACCTGAAGCGCCGCGAGCGGGAACTCGTGGAGCGCCAGCGGCGCTTCGAGACGCTCCACGACGCGAGTCGCGGCCTCATGGACGCGACGACGTTCGAGGAGGTGGCACGGATCACCGCGGACGCGGCGAAACACATCCTCGAGTATCCACACACCACGCTCCGCCTGGCCGACGAGGCCGGCGGTCTGTTGCGGACGGCCATCGCCACCGAGGAGTCCGTCGCCGAGGCCGGCGCCCGCCCGAACTACCGGATCGACGGCGACACACCCGCCGCGCGGGTCTACCGCACGGGCGAGCCCCTGCTCTACGACGAACTCGCCGAGGTCGACGACGGGTACGACCGGGGGGACTTCCGGGCCGGGATGTACCTCCCAGTCGGCGAGTACGGCGTCCTGAGCGTCGGCGACACCGACCTCGCCGCCTTCGACGACGCCGACCTCGAAATCACCGGCGTCCTCGCCAAACTCGTCGCCGGGGCGCTGTCGCGTCTGGAGTCCGAGCGGGCCCTCCAGCGGCGCAACGAGCGCCTGGAGCGGTTCGCCAACATCGTCGCCCACGACCTCCGGAACCCCCTCGGTATCGCCCGCGGGCGACTCGAACTCGCCCGCGAGACCCGGGATAGCGACGACCTCGCGGCCGTCGACCGGGCCCACGACCGGATGTCGGCGCTCATCGACGACCTCCTCACGCTCGCCAGGGATGGGGGTCCCGTGACCGACGCGGACGCCGATTCGCTCGAACTGGAACGGATCGTCCGCGAGTGCTGGCGACACGTCGAGACCCCGAACGCCGAACTCCGGGTCGACGACTCGCGGCCCGTCCGGGCCGACGAGGGCCGGCTGCGGCGCCTGATCGAGAACCTGATTCGGAACTCCGTGGAACACGGTTCCACGAGCAACCGGACGGAGTCCGGTGACGACGAGGGATCGGAGGTCCCTCGAGAAGCCGGCGAAACCGGCGACGCCGTGGAGCATGGCTTCACGAGCAGTCGGCCGGCGGCCGACGACGGCTTGGACCCCGACGACTGGGACGCCCTGACCGTCACCGTCGGCGCCCTCGACGACTTCGTGCGCGGCGCGGGCGCCGACGCCCCGACCGCCACCGAGGCGGGGCCCCGGCGCGGCTTCTACCTCGAGGACGACGGCGTCGGCGTCCCGGAGGGCCGCCGCGAGCGGATCTTCGACGACGGCTACTCGACGGACCCCTCCGGCACCGGCTTCGGCCTCTCGATCGTTCGGGAGATCGCCGACGCCCACGACTGGACGGTACGAGTCACCGAAAGCGAGACCGGCGGTGCCCGCTTCGAGTTCCGCGGTGTCGAGGGCGCGCGTCGGGGATCCAGTCCGGCCGAACCCTGATTCGCCCGCCGCTCCTGCCCCGGTATTTTGTCGGCGCTCGCCGTACCCTCGCCCATGGAGTTCACCACCGTTCGGGGGGACGCCGCTGCCCAGTCCGCGGACGCTGGTGAACGCCGCCGGGACCAGCCTCCGGATGGGGAGCGGTGTCGCGGGGGCGCTCCGCCGCGGCGCGAACGGGCCGACGACCCCGGCTGTACGTCGTTGGACGTTCCCGTCCTCGGGATGGGCGCCGCCGGCGTCGACTTCGCCGAGGGGGCCGAACTCGGCTTCGAGGCGATCACCGACTACGAGGCGACGACGCTCGCGGACGTCCGGATGATCGCCTACTCCGCGGCCGATCACGAGACGCTCCGACGGGTCGCCGACACGGTGTCAGGCTATCGTAGCTTTTGTAAGACATCGCACACCGGATCGCGGGACTGCGTGCGATCAGGTGTGCAAACAGTCACAAACACTACTACAGTCCCGCGGGCTCGGCGTCCAGGATCCCCCACTCGTGGCCCGGGAGCAGCCGATCCGCCCGGTCGAGTACGTCGAGTGCGCTCTCGCGCCACGCGAACTCGTCCATCGCCAGCCCCCGGCGGATCGGTGCCGACGGGTCGTCCGTGACGTTGTCGAACGTCGGCACCGCGTCGACGGCGACGACCGTCGTCCCCGCGTCCGCTTCGACCACGACCGACTGGTGGCCCACGGTGTGTCCCGGCGTCGGCACGGCGGTGACGCCCGCACAGAGTTCCGTCTCGCCCTCGATCGGCGTCAGATCGACCGTCAGCCACGGCGGTTCCCGCCCCAGCGACTTCGCCTCGTAGCGCTCGGCGTGCATCGGATACGGCGCGATGGCGTACTCCAGTTCCCGGCGCTGGACGTAAACGTCCGTGTCGGCGCCGAAGGTATCGAGGTTGTAACAGTGGTCCCAGTCGAGGTGACTGAGGACCACGCCGTCCACGTCCGCCGGATCGTACCCCTCGTCGGCGAGGACGGCGTCGAGTTCCTGTCCCGCGGTCCGGTGACACTCGTATCCCGGGTGGCGGTCGGCCATCAGACCGGGGTCGCCGAAACTCGTATCGACCAGGAGCGTCTCCTCGCCCTCGATCAGGTAGACGATGGACGGCGCTTCGGTGGTGCCCGACCGACCTTCGACGAGGACGCTCGCGTCCATGGTAAGCGACCCGGCACAGCGGGGCGTGACCGTGGGCGTCATGGCTCCCCCCTGGCACGCCGGCAGTATAAAGCCGGAGCCCTCGTCCCCCGGCGTCCTCGGGTGTCCGGTCGCTCTCCCGCCATCGTCACGGGACCGACGGCGCAAGACTTTTTCTACTCACCTGCGGTGGTATCTCTCATGACCGACGGTGACACGGGAAGTGTTGTCACGGTAGACGGACCGATCGACCCCGGCGAGGTCGGGATCACGAGCACCCACGAACACCTGTTCATCGACGCCGTCGACGCCTGGTTCGACCCCCCCGAATCGGCCCACGAACGCGCCGTCGCCTCGGAGCCGATCCAACTCGACAACCTCTGGTACGTCCGCCGGCACCCGATGGGGCACGAGGACAACCTCCGACTGGACTCGATGGCGGAGGCAATCGACGAGCTCTCCTATTTCATGCGCGGCGGCGGCGACACCGTCGTCGACGTGACGCCCAAGAACCTCGGCTGTGACCCCCAGCGGGTGCGCGGAATCGCCCGGGAGACGGGCCTGAACGCCGTCCACGGAACCGCGTACTACACCCAACCCGCGCATCCGGAGCGGTTCTCGTCGCTCGATCCCGCCGAACTGACGGAGCGACTCGAAGCCGAGTTCGTGAGCGACGTCCGGGAGGGGATCGGCGACACCGACATCAGGGCCGGGATCGTCGGAGAGATCGGGCTGAGCGACCGCATCTACCCGGACGAGGAAGCCGTTCTGCGAGCGGGCGCACGGGCCGCCCGGCGGACCGGCGCGTCGCTGACGGTCCATCCGCCGGGGCGGACCAAGCGGAGTCAGAAAGGCCGTACCAAGCCCACCTCGCGGTGGGGGCTCGACGTCCTCGACATCGTCGAGGAGGAGGGGCTAGCGCCGGAGCGCGTGGTCGTCGATCATATGGACCGAACGGTGTTCGAGGACCTCGACTACCAGCGGGAGCTGGCCGAACGCGGCGCGTATCTGGAGTACGACCTCTGGGGCATGGGGGCGTACCTCGAAGCACACGACGATGCCTATCCCTCCGACAGCTGGCGCCTCGATTCGGTCACCGAACTGATCGAGGACGGCTACGCCTCGAACCTCCTGTTCGCCCACGACGTCTATCTGAAGATGCAGCGACGGGCGTACGGTGGGTTCGGATACGGGCACATCCTCGAGAACGTCGTCCCCATGCTGCGGGCGCGTGGCGTCGAGCAGTCGACCATCGACCGGATCCTCGTCGACAACCCCCAAGAGATGCTGACCTTCGTCGAACCGGAGGCGTAACGTCGACTGCGTCCGCCGATAGCACACTCCTGCGCGAACGCCTCCGTGGCGACGGTAGAATAGCGCGTCCGAAGGGGATGTGCGGCCCGTTACTCCGAGCCGAACATCTGGCGCATCATCGGATGCATCTCCATCAACTGCTCTTCGGCGATCTCCTCGTACAGCTTGTACGTGATGCTCACGGTGAGCAGGAGGCCGGTTCCGGAGACCTGTCCGATGGTACCGAGCATGTTGGCGCCGACCGCCAGGAGCCCGACGAGGGCCCCACCGATCACGGTCACCTGCGGGATATACCGCTCCATGACCTTCTCGATGACCTGCGGGTTACGCCGGAACCCGGGGATCTGCATCCCGGAGTTCTGGATCTGCTGGGCGGTCGCCTCCGGCCCCATGCCGGTCGTCTCCACCCAGAAGATGGCGAAGATGGCGCCGCCGATCACCATGATGGTGAGGTCGAGCCCCACCCGGATCATGATCTGCCAAGGTTCCGCGGAGGTGCCGGCCAGCCACCACATCCAGTCGTTCCGAGTCTGGATTGGCGCCAGGTAGTAGAACAGCCCGGAGACGGGCTGGCCGCTGCTGTACTGGCCGAGCCACGCCGGCATCGCATTCCACGTGCTGTTGAGGATGCGCCCGGCGAACTGGATGTTCGCCTGCAGGGCGCGCACGAGGATCATCGGCAGGACGCTCGCGTAGATGAGCTTCACCGGGAAGCGACCGCGGGCACCCTTGACGCGGGCGTGAGCCAGGGGGATCTCGACTCTGACGCTCTCGGCGTAGACGACGATGGAGAAGATGAGCACCGTCGTCACCAGCGCGAGGAGCTGCCCCTGTCCGAGCAGGAGCGCTTGCAGCCCCTCGGCGGTGAGCGGCGAGGCGATGTCCTGGGCGCCGGTCAGGATGGCGAACCAGGTCGGGAAGAAGCCGGGCGTGCCGCCGAGGCCCTCCCAGCTAAACAGGCCGCCGACGAGCTGTTGGCTCACGCCGGCGATGATGAAGAGGCCGACCCCGGAGCCGACGCCCCACTTGCTGACGATCTCGTCCATGAACAGGATGAGGATCCCGCCGACGGCGATCTGGACGAACAGGAGCGTCTGGACGCCCTGGAGGCCGATCCCCAGCGCCTGTCCGACCGCCTGATCGGCCGGCAGGAAGCTTCCCGCGAAGACCATCGGAAGGCCGGTCAGACAGATCATCACGACCACCAGGAGCTTCTGGAGGCCCTGGTACAGCACCTGGTCACGGGGGTCGTCCGTGTCGAGACCGAGCAGGTCCGCACCGCCCAACAGCTGCAAGACGATGCTCGCCGTGACGATGGGCCCGATCCCCAACTGGAGGATAGAGCCCTGCGACCCGGCGAGGATCGATCGGAAGCGGCCGAACAGGTCGCTCTGCGTGCCGGCGTCCAGCCCGAACAGCTGGATGTTCGTCAGGAAGAAATACAACACGAGGACGCCGGCAGTCCAGCCGAGTTTGCGCCGGAAGGGGACGTGCCCCTCCGGACGCCTGACTGACGGCATCCGCGTCAGCACCGGTTCGGCGGTCTCCTTCCATCCCATGGGTTACTCCTCGTCCGACTCCTCGGTGTCGCCATCGTCAGCGGCGTCCTCGGCCGCCTCCTCGGCTCGCTCCGAGAGGTCGGCGCTGCCGCCGGCGGATTCGAGCTTTTCGACCGCGCCCGCGGTGAACGCGTCGGCGACGACGGACAGTTCGTTGCGGACCTGCCCGTCACCGAGCACCTTCACTACGTCCGCGTCGTAGCCGTCTTCGGCGACGTCGCGGGCGTCGAGGCGGTAGCCACCGTCGGTCTCCTCGGCGAGGCCGTCCGCCGCGTACAGGGCGGCGTTCTCGTCGAGTTCCTGAACCGTCACCTCGCGCACCTCGTCTTGGACGGTTTCGGGGCGGGTGAAGCCGTGCTTGCCGAGCGGTTCGTAGTTGTGGAACTCGTGTTTGTCGCGGCCCGCACGCCCGCGGCCACCACGGTGCCCGGCGCCGCGCCGGTTCTTGTGGGTGCCGCCACCGTGGGTTCGCGACCCGCGTTGGCGCTTTTTCTTGTCGCTCATCGCATGGCCTCCAGCAGTCGATCGATCTCCTCGGTGGTGTGGTTGCCGATCTGGCCGCCCTCGACGGTCGGATGCTTCAGGCCGTCGTGTCCGCCTCGCGGCGGGTGAAGCCGGAGCGACGGGGCCAGACCCTGCTCGCGCAGCGTCGTCTCCTCGTCGACCAGCGCCGCGGCGAGTGCGTCGACGTCGGCGTAGTCGGTCTCCTCGGCGACCCACTCGTCGGTGACCTCGCCCGAACCGGTTTCGGGTTCGCCCCGCCGGCGGATCAGCGTCGCGACGACGTCGGCCGACGGTTCGCCGTGGGCGACGTAGTCGTTGACCTTCGTGATCATGCCGCGGTAGGCGTCGGTCTCCGGGACGAAGGTACACTGGTTGACGGCGTGCAGGTTGAGCATCTCCAGCGTGTCCTGCACGTCGCCCGAGATGTTCACCTCGCCGCGGATCTGGACGAGCGCCTCCATCACTCGGTCACCCCGGTTTCGCGCTGCTTGCGGCGCGCCCGCTCGGGCGTCCGCGACTGCGAGGCGTTCCGGAGCGCGTTGTACGTCGCCTTCGCGAGGTTGACCGTCGTCCGGGTGTTGCCCGTCGACTTCGTCCAGGCGTCCTGGACGCCCGCGAGTTCGAGGATGTTCCGCACCGTGGGTGCGGCCGCCAGCCCCAGCCCCTGCGGGGCGGGGATGATCTCGACCGTCACCGACCCGGCCTTGCCGGTCGCCTTCCGGGTCAGGGAGTTGACACCGCCCGCGCGGTCCTCCCAGGAGCCGGAGCCGCGGTCGACCTCGATGATGTTCAGCTTCGCCACGTCGATGGCCTTCTGGATGGCCGAGCCGACCTGGTCGTCGCGGGCCTCGGCGTAGCCGAGGTAGCCGTCGCGGTTACCGATCGCGACGACACACCGGAACTTCACCCGGCGCCCGGAGTCGGTCATGCGCTGGACCATGTTGATGTCGAGCACCTCGTCGTCCAGCCCCGGCAGGAGCTGATCGACGATTTCGGCCTCCTTCAGCGGGAGCCCGGACTCCAGCGCCTCCTTCATCGACGTCACGTCGCCGTCCTGTACCTTGCGGCCGAGCCGCGTGCGCGGTTCCCAGCCGTCGCCGTAATCGTTACTGCTCATGATCCTCCATCAGTCGTTCGCGCACTTCGTCGAAGTGCTCGGGGAGTTCCGTCGCGTCGAAGTCGCCGCCGTACAGCGGTTCGTCCAGCTGTTCGGCGTAGTCGGCGATATGCTCGCCGCGGTTGCGCGACCAGTCCGCGAGGACGCTCTCGCTGTGCGGGATTTCGAGTCCCGCGTCGATTGCGCCTTCCTGTACTGCGAACACCTTGTTGCCCGGCGTCGCGGTGTTGAGACCGATGTCGAGGACGGCCTCGGAGAGGCCGGCGTCGACCGCGCGGATCCCCGCGAGATACCCCGTGAGGTACGCGCTCGGGAGATTGCCCGTGGGGGCCTCCCAGCCGTACTCCGCGAGGTCCTCGGAGGACGCGGCCGCGTGGGTCTCGTCGCCGTCGGGACCGGGGGTGATCAGCTGCGCCCTGACGTGCCTGTTGCTCACGCGAGCGACCAGGCGCGGCTTGCCGGATTTCAGCAGGCGCAACCTCTGGTGGTAGTCGGTTCGGTCCTCGCGGCGACGCCGCATGGGGACCTTGTATCGTGGGCCTGTTGCCATCAGTCGTTCACCTCCACGTCGTAGTTGTTGCGGATGTACGCTTCGAGTCGCGCCACGCTCTCGAACTCCCCGCCGCCAGCCTTGTTGTAGAGCTCGCGGTACTGGGAGGCGTCGAGCGGGCCGTCGTCGCGCAACTCGCGCAGGCGACGCCGCTGGGCGCGGATGCGACTCGTCCAATCCTCCTTCTCGTTTTTCCGTGCGCCGGCGGTCCCGCGACGGGAGCCGGCGCCGGTTCGGTGGCCGTAGGCTCGCTTGTCCGCCCGCTCGCGGGCGCGACCGCGCGAGTTGTTCGACGTGTCCTTCTCCTGGATCGTGCCCTGTTCGATCAGGTCACGGATGTCCTCGCGGGTGATCGCCTCCGCGATTTCGCTCTGGGATTCGGGGTCGAACCAAAGGCGGTCCTCGCCGACGTCGAGCACGTCGGACGCGAGCCGTTTCTGTGCACTCAGATCCGTCATTCGGCTTCCTCCACTTCGACTTCGATGTACGTCGGGTTGAGGACGCGGATCCCGCGGTCCTCACAGACGTCTTCGATGCGTTCGCGCTTGCGCGCGCCGACACCGCTCGCGATGCGAACGGCCTCGGTGTCCGAGTCGACGCCCTCGAGGTCGTCCGTGTTGTGGACACGGACCTCCTCGAAGCCGCTGGGGTGCAGGCCGCGTGCCGCCGTCGGCGAGCGGTAGCCCGCATCGACGGTGGCGCCCTTGCCCTTGATGCCCCGGCGCTGTTTCGAGAGGTTCCCGCGCGGCTTGCGCCACGAGGGGTCGACGCGCTTTTTCTTGTGGTGGTCCTGGCGGTTGAACTGCGGATTGCTCTCCCGGCGCTTCTGGACGAGCGCGCGGGCGGCCTCCGCGTCCAGGTCCGGCGTCTTGTCGGCGTGACCGCGGGGACGGAGTTCCGTCTCCGCCTCCTCGGTCTCCGCTTCCTCGGTCTCCTCTTCGACCTCGGCCTCGGTCTCCTCGCTGACTTCGAGGCCACCGACGTCGGCCTTGATCCGGGCGGCCAGGGCGTTACCGACGCCCTCGATGTCGGCCAGTTCCGACTGGCTCGCCGCCTTGAGGTCCTCGACCGACTCGTAGCCGGCGTCGGTGAGCGCCTCGACCTTCGAGGGCCCGACGCCGCCGATGTCCTCGACCTCCTCGATCTCGGTGTCGTCGTCTGCGCTCATCTACGCCCCACCTGCCTGCGGTTTCTGGGTGATGTAGACACCGTCTTGGAAGACGCGGGTGTCCTTGTCGGGCACGCGCGTCAACTGTTCGATGTCGGCGGCGGTCTGTCCGACGGCCTCCTTGTCGGGGCCGGAGAGGGTGATCTCCTCGCCGTCGACCTGTACCTCGGTGTCGCCGCGGATCGGAACTTTCCGCGGCGCTCGCTCGCCGAGGAAGTTCTCGATGACGACCTCGTCGCCCTCGACGGTGACCTGCATCGGGAAGTGGGCGTAGAAGATCTCCATCTCGTACGTCCAGCCCTCGGTCACGCCGTGGAACATGTTCTCGACGTGGCTCTCGAAGGTGCCGACCGTCGAGCGCGTGTTGGCGTCGTCGGCCTCACTTTCGATCACCACGTGGTCGTCCTCGACCGTCACCGACACGTCGGGGTACCAGAGGCGTCGCGTGACGCTCCCGTTGGGACCCTCGACGGTCAGATCCAGGTGGTCGACCTCGGCGGATACGTCGTCCGGAATCTCGATTTCTGTTCGGTTCATGGTTTAGTAGACGTATGCGATCACCTGGCCACCGATACCCTGTTCGCGGGCCTCGTAGTGGCTCATGACGCCGTGACTCGTCGTGACGACGAGTGCCCCGTAGTCGCGGGCCGGGAGATACCGCTTCTCCCACTTTTCGAACTCGTCCGCACCCGCGGAGTAGCGGGGCTTGACGACGCCACAGTGGTTGATCGCGCCTTTCAGTTCGATCTCGAAGCGACCGGATTTGCCGTCGTCGACGAACTCGAATCCGTCGATGTACCCGCGGTCGTAGAAGACCTCGAGTACGGAGCCGATCACGTTCGAGGCGGGCTGTACCGTGTGGGACAGATGTCCCACGCTCTCGGCGTTGTCGAGCCCCGAGAGCGCGTTCGAGAGGGGATCGTTCCCTGCCATTGTTATCGATACTTCTTGAATCCCATATCTCGGGCGACCTCGCGGAAGCACTGCCGGCAGAGGAAGATGTCGTACTTGCCGACGAGTCCCTGCTTGCGCCCGCACCGACGACACTGGTGGCGGTCGTCGGTGCGCGGCGTGGCGTGCTCTCCGGTCACGTCGCGCCCGTCCTGGGTTCCTGATTCACTTTCGCTTTCGCTCATTCCGTTACCTCCACGTCGAATGTGGCTTCGACGAAGTCGACCGCGTCCGATGCGTCGAGTCGGTGGTTCGACGGGATCGACCGGGACATCTTGTCGCGCTTCGCGACGCGGTACCCCGGACGGACCATGTTGACCGTCACGTCGAGCCCGTAGATGCCGACGTTCGGGTCGTACTCCTGGCTCGGGAACGCCGTGTGTTCCTCGACGCCGAAGCTGACGTTGCCCGTATCGTCGAACTGCGAGGCCGAGAGATCGACCAGCGGCAGCGCCGTCTCGAGGAAGTCGACCGCGCTCTCGCCGCGAAGGGTGACCTTCGCGCCGATGGGGTCGCCCTCGCGGACGTTGAAGTTCTGGACCGTCCCGCGGGCCGTCGTCCGGACGCTCTGCTGTCCGGTGACGTCCTCGAGGATGTCCTCGGCGTCCGCGAGTTCGCGACCGCCCTCGCCGACGCCCATGTGGACGACGACCTTCTCGATCCGCGGTTCGCGCATCTCGTGGAAGTCCGCCGTGTCGCTCTCGCTCATTCGTCGTCACCTCCGTCGGACTCCGTCCGATTTGCTGCCGACTCGTCGTCGGCATCTCCGGTGAAGTTCTCGTCGATCACGACGACGTAGTCCTCGATCGTCTCGAAGCCCTCGCCGTCGTCCTGGCTGACGGTGACGGCGTTGTCGCCGCTGCCCGGCGTGACGGTGATCGTGTCGATCTCGCCGATCTCGCCGGCGTGGCTGCCGGCGACGGCCGTCACCAGGGCGCCCTCCTCGTAGACGAAGTGGGCGACGATCTCCTTGGTCTCGTTGTCGACGACCAGGGAGTCACCGGTGGCGTACTCGCCGGCCTCGTCGGCCGGGACGCGCACGTTCGTTCCGTCGTGCAGGGTGAACTGGAAGTCGCCGCCAGTCACCTGCGTCTTGCGGACGACCTTGCCGAGGCGGCTACCGGCCGCGTCGGCGTCGATGGGGGTCAGCGCCAGCCGACCGCCCTCGTCCGGGAACACGCGGTAGAACTCCTCGCGTTCCGTGAACGCCAGGATGTCGAACATCCCGATCGGGCGTTCGACGTCGGAGACGGCGTCCCCGTTGACGAGGACGCTCCCCTGGTTCAGCGCGTAGTTGGCTTCCTTGCGCGAGTCGACGTAGCCGAGCACGTCCCGCAGGACGATCAGCAGGGGAACCCCCGCCTCGCCGTGCGGACCGGCACCGGCCTTGACCGTCCAGGTCGCGGTCTTCCGCTCGACCGGCCAGGACTTCGGAACCGAGAGTCGTTTCTGATGTCGCGTCATTCGCTATCCTCCTCTAGGCGCGCCTGCCGGCGCTCGTCTTCCAGGTCCAGTTCCGTCACGCGGAGGTTGCTCGCGTCCAGGGGCCGAGGCACTTCCTCGCCGTCGGCCTTCTCGACGGTGACGTCCTCGACGTGAACGACCTCGTCGCTCAGATCCACCGCGATCACTTCGGCTTCCGTGCCGGCGTGGTCGCCGCGGAGCACCTCGACGGTGTCGCCCGCGTTGACGCGGACGCTCCGCTGGTCGTACTCCTCGCGGAGGTCCGCGGCCAGCGTGGAGCGAACCTGATCGTGACGCTCGTGCAGGGGCGCGTTTCGCTTCCGTGTGCGCTCTTTGTGTGGCTGTCGAGTCATACGATCATCGTCGCTGTCGATGCGATGCTCCCGAAGCGTTCGGCGACTTCGCGTGCGACGGGACCCTTGATCTCGGTCCCGCGAGGCTCTTCCATGTCGTCGATGACGACGGCGGCGTTGTCCTCGAACTTTACGCGCGTGCCGCTGGGGCGCCGGATGGGCTTGCGCTGGCGGACGACGACCGCCTCCAGCACCTGCCGACGCATCTCCGGCGTGCCCTTGGTGACCGAGACGGTCACCTTGTCGCCGATGCCCGCTTTGGGGTGTCGATTCTTGGTTCCGGAGTAGCCCGCGACGCTGATGATCTTCAGCTCGCGCGCCCCCGTGTTGTCCGCACAGTTGACGAGCGACCCCTTGGCGAGGCCACGCGTGACGTCGGCCTTCAGCGCCTCCATCACTCGTCACCTCCCAGTCGCTCGACGACCACGTGTGATTTGGTCTTCGAGAGGGGTCGCGTCTCCGCGATGCGGACCCGGTCGCCTTCCGCGAGGCCCAGACACGGGGGTGCGTGGGCCGGAATGCGACTCCGGCGTTTCATGTATCGGTCGTACTTGGGAACGCGAACGTCGTATTCGCGTTCCACGACGACCGTCTTTTCCATCGCTGTGGAGGCGACCGTGCCCTCCAGCGTCTGTCCGCGGACGGCAAGCGAGCCGTGGAACGGACAGTTCTGGTCGGAGCAAGGCTCCTCCGGTTCGGTTACGTTCAGTCCTATCGCCATGTGGATACACCTGCCTTCTCGGTTCGCAAGGCGGGTCGTGAGAGCAGTCGTGCGCCATCCACCGTAACGTAGGCCACGTCCTCGCAACCGTCCGACTGACCGGTTCGACCGGCAGTTTCCGACGGAAGTTCGGGCGCGGTCCCCGACGCCTTCTCGGCGTCGGCGGCTTCATCTGTGCGCTGGGGGAGGGCGAATTCGAAGGTCGTCCCCCGTTTGGGGACGCGCCGCACCCGATCCCCCTCGATCACGAGCGTCCGCATCGTCTCGTCGACGACGCGGCCGACGATCCCGACGCTGTCGGGGTTCGTCGACTCGACGACCCGCGTCCGCAGGCCGACGAGTTCGTGTCGTGTGAGGGTCTCGGGTGTGAGTGGCATTATTCGAGGTCGCCTTCTTCGCGCTGGATCGTCTTGATCTGCGCGATCGTCTTCTTCAGTTCGCCGACTCGCGAAGGGTTGTCGGGCATCCCGCCGGCCGCCTGCACCGCCTTCGCGTTCAGCAGTTCCGTCTCGAGATCCTCGAGTTCCGCCTCGCGTTCCGCCGGCGTCATGTCGCGGATCTCATCGACGTGCAGGATCGCCATTATGCGTCCTCCTCCTCGTCGACGTCTTCCATCTCCTCGACGAGGTCCGCCGCCTCGTCCATCGTCTCCTCGTCGACGTCCTCGTCGACGGTGTCGGTGTCGTCGGGCTCGGCCGCGTCGGCGTCGGCGGACGCCTCGTCGTCCTCGTCCTCACTCGGCAGTTCCTCCTCGACGACTTCCTCGACGATCTCCTCGTCGAGGCCCTCGTCGAGGTCGTCGGGCGTCTCGGTCGGTACCTCGACGTCCTCGTCCTCGCCGACGTCGGGGACCTCCTCGGGCTCTTCCTCGAGGAGTTCCTCGACGCCGCCGCCGGTCTCCGCGGCCTGCTCGACCGGTTCGACGTCGGCGTCCTCGGCGATCTCGAAGTCGTCGGGGAGCTCGGCGCCCGGCGGGATGATCTTCACCGTCACGCCGATGGTCCCGAGTTTCATCACGGCGACGCCCTGGCCCTCGTCCACGATGGACTCGGCGGGCTCGCCGTTGTGCTTGATGTAGCCGCGGTTGAACTTCTCGACGCGCGAGCGGGCGCCGGTGACCTTCCCGGAGAGGACGATCTCGGCGCCCAGGGCACCGGCTTCCATGATCCGGTCGATGGTCGTGTGACCCGCCTTGCGGAAGTACCAGCCACGCTCGAGGGCGTTGGCCAGGCGGTCCGCGACGATGCGGGCGTTGAGGTCCGGCTCGTCGACCTCCTGGACGTCGATCTGGGGGTCGTCGAGGTCGAACCGTTCCTCGAGTTCGGTGGTCACCTTGCGGATGTTCTTCCCACCCTTGCCGATGACCATTCCGGGCTTCTCGGCCTTGAGGACGATCTGGGTCCCCATCGGGGTCTTGGCGACGTCCATGCCGCCGTAGCCCGCGCGGCCGAGTTCGTCCGCGAAGAACTCGTCGATCTGGGAGCGCTGCAGCCCGTTCTCGATGAACTGGTGTTCGTCAGCCATCAGTCCTCGACCTCCTCGATGATCAGTTCGACGTCACAGAGCGTGGTGTTCCAGGGGTCCGCACGACCGAACGCGCGGGGCTTGCGACCCTGCCGTTCGCCGACCTTGTGGGCGGCGACGTGCTTGATCGTCATCGACTCGCCGTCGAATCCCTGCTCGTCCGCGTTGTTGCTCGCGTTCGTGAGCAGTTTCTGGAAGTCCTTGCTGGCCTTCTCGGGGTAGCGACCGGCGTCCCAGCCGTCGATGTCGCTCCGGTGACCGACACCGGTGTTGTGCTGTTTGAACGGAACCGACCGCTCCTCGTCGATGACGGCCTGGAGGTACTCCTGGGCGTCGGCGACGGTCATCCCCTTGATCTGGCGGGCGATGGCCTTGCTGTGCTTGATGCTGATGGGCCGCTCTCGGAGCATCGCCTTGGCGGTCGTCTCCGGGTCGGCCTCGACGCTGTAGTTGATTCCCATGTGTTACTTGAGTGGCACGAACTTCGAGGACCGGGTCGCGCCGATACCGGCCTGCCCGTGCTCGACCGACGTCCGGGTGAGCTGGAACTCGCCGAGGTAATGCCCGATCATCTCGGGTTCGACCGCGACGCGCTGGAACGCCTGGCCGTTGTACACCTCGAAGGTCAGCCCGACCATCTCGGGGACGATCGGCATGTCCCGTCGGTGGGTCCGAATCGGGTCGTTGGCCGTCTCCTCCTCGCCGGCCTCGCGGGCGCTGTCGAGGAGCTTCTGGTGTTCGAGCGACAGGCCTCGGGTGATGGTTCGCCGCTGTCGAGCGGGGAGCAGTTCCGCGACCTCGTCGAGCGACATGGACTGCAGCTCGTCGAGCGTGTGACCGCGGTAGGTGAACTCACCCTCGCGGCCGGTTCGGTAATCGGAACTCATTATTTGTTACCTCCGCGTCCGGTTCGCTTCGAGGCGATGTCGCCCACCTTCCGTCCCGGCGGCGCGTTCCGCGAGACGGACTTGGGCTTCCCGGGATGCTGGCGGCCGCCGCCACCGAACGGGTGGTCGACGGCGTTCATCGCGACCCCGCGAACGCGCGGCCACTTCGTGCCGCGCGATTTCATCTTGTGGTGTTTGTTGCCGGCCTTGACGAACGGCTTCTCCGTCCGCCCACCGCCCGCGACCACGCCGACCGTGGCGCGACACTGCGGGTTGAGGCGCTTGACCTGGCCGCTCGGTAGCTTCACGACCGCGACGCGCTTGTCGTGGGTCATGAGCTGGGCGCTCGTCCCGGAGGCTCGGGCGAACTTGCCGCCGTCGCCCGGGCTGCTCTCGACGTTACAGACCGGGACGCCCTCGGGGATCTCCGCCAGCGGGAGCGTGTTCCCGGGCTTGATCTCCGCGGAGACGCCGACCTGGATCGTCTCGCCGACCGTCACACCCTCGGGGGCGAGGACGAGCCGTCGGTCCCCGTCCTCGAACTCGACGGCCGCGATCGGCGCCGAGCGGGCCGGGTCGTGTTCGATGTCGACGATCTCTCCCGAGATCGTGTCGCGCTCTTCGTCCTTCTTGTGTTCGAGATCGGCCTTGTAGCGGTGGCTGGGGGCACGGAACGTCGGCCCACCGCGACCACGCCGCTGGCCTTGAATGCGTCGTCCCATCTTAGAACACCCCGATTCGCGAGGCGATTTCCTGCGCGTCGTCGTCCTCGGAGAGGGAGACGACGGCCTTCTTCTCGCCCTGTGCGGTGATCTGCGTGTTCACCTTCGTGATCGTCACTTCGTAGCGGGACTCGATCGCCTCGGCGACCTCGCCTTTCGTCGCGTCGATGTCGACGATGAACTGGAGCTTGTTGTCGAAGTCCATCTTGTCCATCGCCTTCTCGGTCACCAGCGGGTGCTTGATGACCGAGCTCATCGGTCCGCCACCTCCGCGACGGCGCTCTCGGTCCAGAGCGTGAGGCGACCGGCGTCCGTCCCCGGCGCTAGGTCCTCGGCGTTGACTTCCCGAGCGGTCGTCACGTCCGCGCCGGCGAGGTTCCGGGCCGCCTTCGACGGCTCCTCGCTCGTCACGAACAGGACCGACTTCGGCTCGCGGTACTTGCGCCCGCGGGCCTTGCCCTGTCCGGCCTTGACCGATCGGCCGTCGTCGGCGCGTTCGACGTCGGCGTGGACGCCGAGCGTCTCCAGCAGGTCGACGACATCGCGGGTCTTGACCAGATCCTCGAAGTCGTCGCTGACGACCAGCGGGAGCGAGAGGTCCGTGTCGAACTCGTGGCCGCGCTCGGCCACGCGCTCGGCGTCGGCCGTCGCGGCGATGGCCGAACGGACCGCCAGTTTTCGCTCCTTGTCGTTGATTCCTTTCCCCTGATCCTTCTCGGCTTTCGGCGGGTGCGCCTTGCGCCCGCCGACCGTCTGGGGCACGCGGGCGCCCTGCCCGTTCTCTCGGGGCACGTGGGCCATCCCGCGGCCGCTCCCGAAGGACTCCGCCGGGGTTCGCAGCCCGGCGTAGGGGTCGGCACCGTACGCCTGTTTTCGGTTCGCCTGTGCGGCCAGGACGGCACGCTTGATGAGGTCCGGCCGGTAGGCCGTCTCGAAGACCTCGGGGAGGTCTACCGTGCCCGCATCCTCGCCGCTCAGATCGCGTACTGTTGCTTGCATATGTTATCCCTGGTTGGATGCGGTCGAAACGTACCGCACCTCGGGGTCGAGGCGCGGCTGGTCGTTCGGTCGGACGGCCGGACGGAAGCGCAGGAGGCGCTGGTCCGGGCCCGGCAGCGAGCCCTTCACGAGCGCGTACGGCCCGTCGACCTCGCCGTAGTTGACGAAGCCGCCGTCGACGGACGGCTCGTCGCCGTCACCCATGTCGATCAGGCGCTTGTTGAGTTCCGTCCGCTGGTGGTACCCCGTCTGTCCCTGCTGGGGCACCGTCGAGCGCACGCGGGACGGGTTCCACGGACCGAGGTTGCCGATCCGTCGGCGCCATCCCTGGCGGGCGTGTTTGCCCTTCCGCTTCTGGACGCCCCAGCGCTTGACCGGGCCCTGGGTACCCTTCCCCTTCGTGATGCCGCTCGCGTCCATGAACTCGCCGGCGCGGAACACGTCGGACATGTCGTGTTCGCCGCCGTCCTCGAGCAGTTCGAGCCCGAAGTCGAGGCGTTCGTGGACCGAGCCGCCGCCGACGCGCGTCTCCATCACGTCGGGCTTTTTCTTCGGGACGTTCGCCAGTTCGCTCGGCACCGTGTGCGTGATCATCCGGAGGTCGTCGACCGCACCGCTCTCGACGGCCTCGCGGAGCGCGTCGGCGTCCGCCTCGAAGCTGTCTTCGGCCGGCAGGTCGAGCGTGCGGTCGAGTTCCGGGTGGAACTCGTCGGTCCACACTTCGGTTGTCGGCTTCAGTCCGTACGACGTGTCTTCGTAGGCTCGCAGGGCGACTGCCCGCATCGGTGGCGTCTCGACGACGGTCACCGGGACCGACTCTTCCATCCCCTCGCGGGGGGAGTTGGCCTCGTCGTTGACCATGACGACGTGGGTCATGCCGGCCTTGTAGCCGGCGAAGCCCTGCAGCGCGGGGGCGCCGTCGTCGTCGGGCCACGAGCGAATACGCGGGACTTCACTGGTCGCGCGCTTGCGCGGACCGAATCCCATCGAGCCTTTTCGTGGTCTGCTTGGTTGTGGCATGGATTTACTCCGTGAGTGTCAGGGGCGCGAGCGACGCGAACATCGCCTCCTCGGTTCGCACCGTCTCGCTCCCCTGCCGCGGAATCGTATTCAGCCAGAGGTCGAACCCCGGTCCGGGTTCGACGTCCGTGTCGCCGGCGGCGGACTCCGCCGCACCGGCGACGTCCTCGACCGATACGTCGAGGATGCTCGGAAGCCCTCGCCCGGGCGCGCCGAAGGCGACGGTCATGTCGCCCCGGCGCCCGGCCATGTCGGCCAATCGGTCGACCGACAGCGCCGTCCCGTGGCGGGACGTCGCGATGCGAAGTCCCGCGTCGGGACGGGCCAGCGCTTCCGACAGGTCCGCGCGCCGAACCGCGAACCCCGGCGGGGGTTCGTCGACGATTCGGGCGCGGACCGGTTCTCTCGAAGAGATCCTGATGGCGACGCGCTCTCCTTCGCTCGCCTCCATCCCGTCGGGGAGGAGGAGGGAGATCGGGTGTTGCAGTGCGCAATTGACCCGAACGCGGCCGTCAGGTCCGACCTCGGTCACGATTCCTTCTTGCAACGACCCCGGACGGTCAGGTCCGGAGCCGGTCCGTGACGAGACGCGGAGGGGCGGCAACACGCCGGCGTACTCCAGTTCGTCCCGACGCCCCCACGCCTCCTTTCGGAGGTACGGGGGCGTGGCGGCGTACCGAAGCACGACCTCGACGAACCCGCCTCCCCATCGGCGCTCGCCGTCCCCGTCGGGGAAGACGACCAGCCGATCCGCCCGGAACACCGTCGCCGCACGGGCGACGTAACCGAGTTTGCGAGTTGCCTCGCGTTTGTCCTCGGCTTCCCGGACGAGGGAAGACGGCACGAGCACGCTGAGCGTCATGCCGGGCCTTTCCGCGTCACGTCACTAGACTGTGCAGTTCGTACCGCATCCTCCGGTAAAAGGGTAGCGAAAGCTCGAGCGGGCTGTGACGGCGTCACACGCCCCGAAACGGCGATTCGTGGCACCCTCTCACGTGCGGACGATCACCACGCCCGCCCTCGGTTGGGCGCGATTTCGGAACCCTTAATAATCCGTCCCCAGTTCGTACAAATGCGAAGGGCGCTGGTAGTGTAGTGGTATCACGTGACCTTGCCATGGTCACAACCCGGGTTCAAATCCCGGCCAGCGCATTTTCGGACTCCAACGAAACGACGAGCGAAGCGAGTCGTTTCCGCAGTCCGAAAACTCCTCCTGCGGATTCGAATCAGGGAGTGGAGCGAGCGTCGCGAGCGAAACGACCGTGGTTCAAATCCCAGCCAGCGCATTTCCGTCGACGCCGACCGGTGAGCGTCTCGGGATGGCGAACGCCGTCGCCGTGAGCCAGCGAGCCGCGTTGCGAGGCGAAAGCGTCTCCTGCGGATTTGAGGTAGAGAACCGCGAGCATAGCGAGCGGTTCGGGGAGTTCGAACCCCCCAGCGAACCTCCGTGGGTGCGGGGGAACGACGACTCTTCGGCCCCGCCGCCGGCTCCGACGGTGACGAACCCTTATACCGATCACTCCACGAACGGGGGGCATGGATCGGCGTGCGTTTCTCGTTGCCGCGGGGGCGGGACTGGCCGGATGTGGATCGACAGGGACGGCGCCCGACACCGGGACGCCGACGGGGACGGCGTCGTCGACGGCGACGGGGACACCGACCGCCACGCCGACGGCGACCCCCACGCGCACGCCGCCGGAGCAGCGCTATCGGCCCCAGTTGCTCGACGTGGCCCTGGTCTCGACGTGGAGCGAACCCGGCGACCTGGCGGCGAACCGGATCGCCCGGCTCCCCCGGGGGCAGCCCGCCGTCGTCGCCTTTCGCTACCGCCTCCGCGTCCCCTCGGGGACGATCAACCTCAAGGAGGGCGTCGACGTCCTCGCGGACGACGACCTGGTCGTCCGTCGCAACCGGGACATGGACCGGACGGTCGACACGGCGGGACTCTACACCTGGGAGGACGCGATGACCTTCGAGACGGACGACTGGCCGGCCGGCCGCCTGACCGCGTCGGTGGCCATCGGCGAACTCCAGTTACACCGGACGTCCGATCCCCGCACCGCGACGTTCGACCTCGTCGCGTGACGCGGACGGGACCACCGCTGGGCTTTTTTGCCGGTGGCGCCTACCAACGGCGATGGAACAGTCGGTCGTGATCGACGATGAGTGACGGCGCGGACCGGGCGTCCACGGTCGGCGGGGACGAGCGGTTCGAGCAGGTGCTCGACCGGATACTCGACGGGGTGTTCGCCCTCGACACCGAGTGGCGGTTCACGTATCTGAACGAGCGGGCCCGCGAACTCGTCCACGACGCCGTCGGCGAGGCGGACGCGGCCGAAGAACTCGTTGGACGGACCCTCTGGGAGGTGTTTCCGGACGCCCGCGGCACGACCTTCGAGGAGCGATACCGGAAGGCGATGCGGACGGGCGAGTCCGTCACCTTCGACGAGTATTACGCCCCGCTCGACGTCTGGTTCGAGGTCCGCGCGTACCCCTCGGCGACGGGACTCACGGTCTGCTTTCGCGACGTCACGGAGCGTCGCCGCCGCCGCGAGGAACTCGAGTTCCGCGAGGCGACCCTCCGGGAGATGTACGACGTCGTCGCCGACCGGGAGTCGTCGTTCGAGGCGCGGGTGGACGACCTCCTGCGGATCGGTCAGCGGGTCTTCGGAACCGACTACGCCACCCTCTCGCGCGTGCAGACTCTCGTTAGCGTAGCTCGGTGAACCAAATTCGTCTCGCCGACGGAAAAGGAGGGATTTATCAATCGTGCATCCGTCGAATTAGTCGCAGGCAAGATGCCACCCGGCGCGTGGTCGGGTCGGGCGTCGAGCGTCAACGAAGCTCGGTTGGTGTAGTCCGGCCAATCATGTTGGCCTTTCGAGCCGACGACCAGGGTTCGAATCCCTGACCGAGCATGATTCTGAACGAAGTGAGTGACGACGCACGCGCAGGAACGGAATTTGAACCACGCGAGAGTGCGATAGCGAGTCTCGCAATCGGGTTCGGATCCCCCACCGAGCATTACCTGAATTGAGGCGCTAAGGCCCCTTCCTCAACGAGCGACCGAAGGGAGCGAGTAGGGAGGGGATACAGCGCCGCACGGCTCTCAAACACGTTCGTCGCTCGGCCCACAGGCCCACACAATCGCAACGATTTAGTACGTTTTTTGCATAACTTATGGTGTGGCAACGCGCAAGACCATCTCTATCCGCGACGACCAAGAGGAGTGGATTCAGGAGAACCACCTGAGTCTGTCCTCGTTCGTCCAAGAGAAACTTGACGAACTCATCGAAGAACGCTCGTGAACTACAACTACAGGTATCGACTCCGACCGTCCGACGCTCTCGAAGAGCAGTTATCGTGGACTGTCGATACCTGTAGACAGGTCTACAACCACTTCCTTCACCGACTCAACCGAACCGACGATACTTCGGCATACAGCGAGCAAAAACTCTTGCCAAGTCTCAAGAAGTGGTGGAACGACCTGAAACAAGTTCACTCAAAGGTCCTTCAGAAAGTCGTGCAACGGCTGTACGACAACCTCTCGACGCTTCGCGGTCGCAAAGAGAACGGCTACCGCGTCGGGACGCTCAAGTGGAAAGCGCCGGGCGAGTACCGCAGTTTCACCTACAGTCAATCCGGCTTCAAGCTCAAGAACACGAGCGGTCGGACAAAACTGTGGCTCTCGAAACTCGGAGAAATCCCGCTCACCTTCCACCGCGACCTCCCCGACGGCGCCGAGATTAAGACCGTCACCGTCAAGCAAGAACCGACCGGAAAGTGGCACGCTATCCTCGGCGTCGAAACCCCGGACGACCCGCCTGCGAAACCGGAGAATCCCGAGAAGTGCGTCGGTATCGACGTGGGGATTCTCAAGTACGCCCACGACACAGACGGAACCGCCGTTGAATCACTTGACCTCTCAGACGAGCGCGAACGGTTGGAACGCGCACAGCGCGGCCTCTCGCGGAAGGAACACGGTTCCTCGAATTGGGAGCAACAGCGCCGTGTCGTGGCTGAACGCCACGCCGAATTGAAGAACAAGCGCCGCGACTTCTTGCACAAACTCTCGACCTACTACGCCCGAGAGTACGACCTCGTGGCGGTTGAGGACTTGGACGCGAAGGGGTTGGTCGAACTGCCGGGCAACTCTCGAAACCGCGCAGGAGCGGCGTGGGGGACGTTCCTTCGGATGCTCGAATACAAGTGCGAACGCGAGGGAACGCACTTCGTCGCCGTGAATCCACGCGGAACGACGAAAGAGTGCGCGTCCTGCGGCGTTTCGACCGAGAAACCGCTGTGGGTGCGCGAACACTCCTGTCCTGCCTGCGGGTTTGAGGCAGATAGAGATGCGAACGCGGCGTGGAACATTCTTTCTCGCGGCAGGAAGCGGTTAGGAGCGGGGCGCTCCGAATCAACGCCTGTGGAGACTGCGCTCCCTGTGGATACGTCCGTATCTGCAAAGCGCGTCGTGGAAACAGGAAGCCCCTCCCTCAAGCGCGAGCCGTCAGGCGAGCGGTAGGGTGGGGTAGTTCACTGCGAGCGAACGTACGTGCGCCCGGTTCCGCAATGGACGCCGACGAGCGTCGGCGAGCGCGTCGTTCGGGGACCGGACCGATCGCCACGGGGAGTGAATTTATCAATCAACCGGTACAGTATACGGTACGCGACCGCCACGGTGCGTTCGGTCGGAATCCTGTGCCGGAGCGACCGCCGCTGGGTCGGACCACTCATGTCCATACAGAAGCCCCAACGCCGCGAACGCCGACGTCCCGATCGGCTGTCGAGAGACACCGTCTTCTCGATCCTGAGCAACCAGCGACGGCGGCACGTGCTCCGCTATCTCGACCGGAACCGGGGATCGGCGTCGCTCCGTGACCTCGCCGAGCGGATCGCCGCGTGGGAGAACGACGTGCCGGTGTCCGAGGTCGACTACAAACAGCGCAAGCGCGTCTACACGTCGCTCCACCAGACCCACCTGCCGAAACTCGACGAGGCCGGGATCGTCGAGTACGATCGGAACCGGGGGACGATCACTCTCGCCGACCGGGCCGCCGACCTGGAGCCATATCTGGCGACCCCGGACGAGCGGGACGTCCCGTGGTGGGCGTGCTATCTCGGCCTCTCGGCGCTCGCCGCCTGCCTCGTCGCGGCGGCGTGGCTCGGCGTCGTGTCGGGGCTGACCGCCGCGGGTCTGATCGTGGCCCTCTTTGCCGTCGTCGCCGGCGCCAACGCGTATCTCGCGCGCCGTGACCGGATCGACGGGGACGCGGTGGCGGACGCCGACTAGTTCAGCCAGTCGTCGGGTTTCGTGTCGTAGTCGATGTCGTTGGCGGCGATGCGCTCCTCGAGGTCCGGGTCGAGGTCGTGGGTCTCGAACCGCTCCCCGTCGTATCGGATGCGCTTGCCCACCTCCGTCGGCGTCGGTTCGCGGTTGCGCCGCCGGGCGATCTCGAGTTCGTGCTCGTCGTACCGCTTGACGATGGTCATCAGGTTCACCGGCCGTCCCCACAGTTCGTAGGTGCGTTCGAGCACGCGCTTTGCCTGTTCGACGTCGAGGTCGATGCCGTTGTACCGGTGGCCGAGGAGCAGTTCGTTGCGGTTGTCGAAGTTGCCGTCGTAGACGGCGACGGTCGGTTTCCCGAAGTTGGTGAACTGCAGGAGGAGTTTCTTTTTCACGTCCTCGGGATCGTCCGAGGCGACGCGGAAGTCGTCGGTCGCCCGCGAGTACTCGTAGGTGAAGTAGTCGTTCTCGGCCACGAACTCCTCGGAGAGGAACGCGTCGATGAAGGTCACGTCGTTGTGGCTCTCCCGGAGTTCGCGCATCCGCCGCCAGCCGGCCTCGTAATCGACGTCGTCGAGGGCCGCCTCGACGTCGTCGTACTTCGCGTCGTCGAACATGTACCGCGCCAGCCGTTCGAGTTCCGACCGCCGAATCCGGCCGAGGAACCCCCTGTTCTGCGGTTTCGACAGCGAGAAGTGACGCTCGGCCAGCCCCGCGGTCGTGAGCACCTTCCAGGGGTATCGCTCCACGTCGACTTCGCCCGCTCGTGCCCGTTCCAGGGCCTCGGCGTCGATCCGCGGATCGTCGGGATCGAGGTCGGCGAGCGAGTCGGCCGTGATCGAGGCGACGGCCGGGTCCGGCGCCAGCAGCGATTCGACCGCTTCGAAGTCGATCACGTCGTGGAAGTTCCGCCAGGTGATCCCCTCGACGCGGAGGAGGTGATCGACCACCTCGCGGCGGTTGGTCACGTTCTCGACGAACTCCCAGAGTTCCTTCCCGAGTTTGTAGGGGTTGAGTCCGGGCGCCCCGAGGACGCGGGCCATGTGGTCGGCGTAGGTGACGAACTCGTCGTCGGCGGCGAAGCCCTCGTCGCTCATCATCAGCGACTCCCAGAAGCTGGCCCACCCCTCGTTGAGCACCTTCGTCATCTTCTGGCCGGCGAAGTAGTACGCCTCCGTCCGGAGGATGTCGAGGACGTCCGTCTGCCAGGGTTCGAACGGCTCGGCCTTGCCCGACTCCTCGTCGAACCGCTGGCCGTGTTCGAGGAGGTAGGCGAGCACGTCCGTGTGGGGGTCTTCGAGTCGGGCGTCCGTCCGTTCGGACTCGGCCAGGTCGTCCAGCCACTCCTCGTCGAAGGCGTGGCGGCGCACGTCCTCGGAGACGTCGAGGTCGTCGAGGCGCTCCCTGAGATCGGGCGGGGCGTCGCTCTCGCGGCGCTCGTCGGCGCGCGCGAACGCGCGGTGTTGGTCGATGGTGTCCTCCAGACAGAGGACCGCGTCGATGAACCGCTCGACCTCGTCGCGGTCGATCGCGGGGTCCTCGACGTAGCCGGCGATGGTCTCGGCGTGGCGTTCGAGCATGGCCGCGGCGTCGGGATCGGCGTGCTCGTCGTCCCGGTCCTGGCCGTCGCCGAACAGCCCGAACCACTCGTTGTTCGCGAAGAAGTCGGCGTGAGCCTCGACGTGCGTGATGACCGCCTTCTGGTCGGCCAGCGAGTTCGACTCCTGCAGGAAGGCGTGAGCGGGATTGTCGTTGTTGACGATCTCGAAGGCCTTCCCCATGCCGAACTGGTCTTGCTTGCGCTGGCGGTCGTAGGCCATCCCCCACCGCCAGTGGGGGTAACGTCGCTGGAACCCGCCGTAGGCGATGAGTTCGTTCATCTCGTCGTGGTCGACGATCCAGTAGTTGACCGGATACGGATCGAGGCCGAGTTTCCGCGCCAGCGCCGCGGCTTCCTCGACCGGTTCCGCGAGTCGGCTCGCCTCCCGTCGTGCGTCGATGCGGTCGTCTCTCATTGGTCCTCCGAGCTCAGGATCTCGTAGATGGCGTCGGTCACGTCCGCCGCGTCGGCGACGTACGTGACGACGACGCCGTCGTGGTCCTCGAACGCGCGTTCGACCTCCTCGGCGTGGGTAGCGTTGATCGCCGTCCCGCCCGGCTGGGTCTCGACGTACGCGTGCAGGTTCGCCGGAATCCCCTCCATCAGGGGGACGACGTTCTCCCGGGTGTCGTTGCTGGAGTTCTCCGAGTCGCCGGCGGCGAAGACGTAGCGGTTCCACTCCGCCCAGGGGTACCGCTCCTCTAAGATCTCCGCGGCGAGTTCGTACGCCGAGGAGATGCGGGTTCCCCCGCCCGACCGGATGCCGAAGAAGTCCCCTCGGTCCACTTCCCACGCCTCCGCGTCGTGGGCGATGTAGACGAACTCCGCGCGGTCGTACTTGCCGGTGAGATACCAGTCCAGCGGCGTGAACGTCCGCTCGACGAGTTCGCGTTTCCCCTCGCGCATGCTCCCCGACACGTCGCGGATGTTCACCACGACCACGTTCTTCTCCGTCTGCTCGATCACCTCGGGGTGGCGGTAGCGCTCGTCCTCGCGGCGGAAGGGCACCTCCCGGAGCCCCTCACGACGGATGCGTTCGAGGGTCGTGGTCCGCTCGACGTTCTCGGCCATCTCCTCGAAACTCTCCCATCGCCCGCGCTCGTCGTCGGGGATCGAGTCCCACCGGTCCCCGATCCAGGCCCGCGAGACGAGGACGTTCTCCTCGCGACACCACCGGAACACCTCGTCGGGGGTGGCCCCGTCGACGCGCATGGCCTCGCGGACGAACTCCTCGTCGAAGTCCATCGCCAGCTTTCGCTTCAACCCCCGCTTGAACAGGCGCTCGAAGTCGAGCGTGCTGTTCGGCCCCGCGCGGGTGAGTTCGGTGAAGTCGCCCTCGACTTCCTCGATCACTTCCTTGCCCTTCGGCTCCAGGTCGAGGCCGAGCTCCTCGTCGAGTTCTTGGGCGAACTCCTCGGGGTCCATCTCGTAGTACTCGTGGTCGGCGCCCTCCTCGCCGGGGTCGCCGTCCTCGTCGCCCTCGCCGTCAGCGTCGTCCGGCGTCGGTCCCTCGACCGGCTGGCCGACGTCGGGCGTGCCGTCCTGCCCCTGCCCGACACCGCCGCGGTCCCGGGGATCGTAGGCGAACTCCGGCAGGTCGACCACCTTGATCGGCACCCGGATGCTCTCCGGGCCGCTCCCCCCCAGGTCGCCGTAGCGGATGAACTCCTCTAGGTCCTCCCGGCGCCGTTCGCCGACCTCGCGGAACCGTTCGAGGTCCTCCCTCAGTCCCATCGGTAGCCCACCTCCCGCATCACCTTCCGCCCCGTCAGCTCCGCCGAGGCGGCCGAGTAGCCGTGATCCTGCAGGTGAGTCAGGGTGCGCTCCTTGAGCCGCTCGGTCTCGGTGCCCGACGGCGGGTCCGTCCACTGCGCGGGATCGAAGTCGTCGAACAGCCGCTTCACGTCGCTCCAGTCGTGGGCGTCGAGCACCGCCCGGATGACCGGGATGTCGGCCACGTCGACGTTCTCGATGGCGAAGTCCTCGTCCCGGTTCTCCCAGGCGTAGCGGTTGATCGCCGTGATGACCTTCTCGCGACGGAACTCCTCGACCCGGTCGGCCGGTCGGTCGCCGTCGTACGCGCTCGCGCCGAACCGCCCCAGATGCTCGGTCTCGAACACCTTCATCAACAGGGGGTCGGGATCGACGGGGCCGCGTTCGGCCTCGACCTGCTCGTCGTTCGCCCAGGCGAAGACGTGTTCGACGTACTCCGCGACCGTCTCCTCGTCGACGGCCTTGTCGGCGAGCAGCGCGTCGAGGACGTCCGCCTCCTGTCGGTCGAAGACGTAGCTTTTGACGACCGCGAGACGGTTCTCGTACTCGGCGGCCTCGGCCCGCGAGAAGACCGGCGCGTCGTTCAGTCCCTCGGCCATCGCGTCCAGGATGTCGTCGGGCATGACGACCCGCTCGACCGGCAGGTCCGGATGGTGTCGGTCGGCGTCGGTCTGGAGCAGGTCCGCGATCACGTCGCGGGTGTAGGTGACGGGAACCCCGTGGCTCCCGTCGTCGCCGTCGAAGTCGTACTCGTCGGCCTCGATCCGCTCGTCGTCCTCCCGGAGGTAGCCCTGATCGAAGAGCAGGGCCTTCTCGACGAGCGTCCGGTTCCCGGGGATGTCCTCGCCGTCCAACCGGGTGACGACGCTGTACAGCGCGGCCGCCTCGACGGCGTGCGGGGCGAGTTCGCGCTCGACGACGCCGTCGTCGTCGCGGGTCGACAGCGTCAGGCCCTCGCGGACCCGCGATTCGAGGTCGGCGTACCCCTCCGCCTCCCAGACGGCCGTCTCCGCCGTCAGCTCTCGGCGGATCAACTCGGCCTCCAGCGAGAGGTTGGTGAGGTAGCCGAACTCGTGTTTGTCGAGGCGCCGCTTCAGCGCCTTGAGCGGGTCACGGCCGTTCCGGTCGGCGTACTGATCGAGTTCGACGTCGAGGTCGGGGTTCGAGATGATGAGCAGCTGTGTGTCGATGTCCATCCCGATGCCCTTGTCGAGTTTCACCCGTCCCTCGTCGGGGACGTTCAGGAGCTTCCGCAGCAGGTCGGCGTGCTGGGAGGCGTCCTCGACGACCGTCAGCAGGCCGTTGCCCTGCGAGAGGACGCCGTCGTAGGAGAACGCCTGCGGGTTCTTCCGCCCCCGGGAGTCGAGTTCGCGGAGCATCCCGGGCATCCACGAACCGACCAGTCGCTCCTTGGGCGAGCCGTCGTCCTCGGAGTGGAGGACGCCGATGCCCCGCCCCACGTCGACGACGTAGTTTTTGACCCGGAGGTGTCGCGGGTCGGTGATCGAGGAGAACAGGTTGGTGCCGCCCGCCCGCCGGTAGCGCTCCTCCAGGTGGTCGTAGGCCTCCCGGCAGAAGGGATCGAGGTCGGTCTCGATCCGGATCGGGATGTGACTCCCCGCGTTCAGGTCGTCGAGTATCGACGCCCGCACCTCGGGGGGAAACACCGAGAGCGGGTGGGACTGGACGGGGCTCTCGTACCAGTCGTCCTCGCGGTCGACCCCGTCGCCGTAGCTGAGGCCTCGCTCCTCGCTACCGCTGGCGACGTTCCACTCGACGGTGTACCGGCGCCCGGCCTCGGTCTTCGAGTACTCCCGGAGGCCGTTGATGAGACACCGCTTGAGTTCCGACTTGCCGGTCGCGGTCGGCCCGTCGAACCAGATGATCTTCTCGCGTTTCCCTCGGTCCGCGGCGATGGTCCGGAGGTCGTCGACGAAGCCGTTCAACACCTCGGTGTTGCCGAGGACGGCGTGTTCCCCGTCGTTGGCGGGGTCGTCGAAGAAGCGGTAGCGCTCCCGCCGCTTCCCCTCCTCGATGACCGTCCGGGAACCCATCGATTCGATGGCTTCGAGCAGGTACTTCGGGGCGTGGGAGGCGATGGAGGGCCGCTCCATCGCCGTCTCCACGTACGCCTCGAGGCTCATCGGCTCCTCGTAGGCGCCGGAGAGCGCCTCGTCGCCCGCGCGGATGTACTCGCCCGTCATCCTTCCAGTTCGCTCTTTGCGACCTCCGCACCGGCGAACTCCAGGACCTCGGTGGCGCCCTCGCGGGAGTATCCCTGTTCGATGAGCGCGTCGACCCACGCGCTCCGCTCGTCGTCGTCGAGTTCGTTCGCCGATACGAGCGCCGAGAAGTTGATGTTGTGTTTCTTGTCCTCCCAGAGCTTTCGCTCCAGGGCGCGCCGCAGGCGGTCGTTGTCCTGCGGGTCGAACCCCTCGCCCTCGCGGGCGCGACGACTCACCCAGTTGGACACTTCCTGTCGGAAGTCGTCCTTGCGGTCGCTAGGGATGTCCAACTTCTCCTCGACGGATCGCAGGAACGTCTCGTCGGGTTCCTGCTCGCGCCCGGTCAACTCGTCGGTCACCGTGGCGTCGTCGATGTAGGCCATGACGTGGTCCATGTACTTCTCGCCCTGCCGCCGGATCTCGTCCACGTCGTAGGCGAGCGCATGGCGCACGTCCTCGATGGCCCGCTCCTTGTACTCCTCGCGGACGAGTTCGAGGTAGCGGTGGTACCGGTCGACGTTCTCCTCGGGGATCGAGCCGTGGTTCTCGAGGTTGCGCTCGAAGTGGGTGAACACCGAGAGCGGCGAGAGGTAACCCCGGCCGCGGTGGGTGGCATCCATGATGGCCTCGGCGATCTCGTCGCCGATGAACCGCGCGGAGACGCCGTCCATGCCCTCGGCGATGTCGGCCTTTCGCTCACCCTCCTCCCGGAGTTTCTTGACGTCGACGTCGTCGGCCTCGTCGATCTCGCCGTTGTACGCCTTGGCCTTCTGGACGAGCGTGACGTTCTCGCCGTCGGGTTCGGTGATCCGGGTGAGGACGCCGAACAGCCCCGCCATCTCCATGGCGTGGGGCTCGATGTGCATGTCGGGCACGTCGGCGTTCCGGAGCATCTTCCGGTAGATCTCGGCCTCCTCGCTGTACTCCAACACGTACGGGAAGTCGATGCGCTTGGTGCGGTCGTTGAACGCCTCCATCTTCTCGTCGCCCTTCTTGTCCCGGTACTCGGGCATGTTGGTGCGGCCGACGATCACCTGGTCGATGTCGATCCGGGGGTTGTTCTTGGGCTTGATCGTCTGCTCCTGGGAGGCATGGAGGAAGTCGTAGAGGAACTCCCGCTGGAGCTTCAGGAGTTCCTCCCCGCTGAACAGCCCGCGGTTGGCGTTACAGAACGCTCCGGAGTAATCGAAGGCCCGGGGGTCGCTCTCGCCGTAGATGGCGATCTTCGAGTAGTTGACGTCCCCCGTCAACTCCGTTTCGTCCTGGTTTTTCTTGTCCTTCGGCTCGAAGGTCTCGACGCACTGGCGTTTGTTCTCGGAGGCGACCAGCCGGACGATCTCGACGTGGTTGTCGAGGACGGCCTTCAGGTCGTCGTCGTAGTGGGCCAGCAGGCGATCCATGTAGAACTCGCTGGCCGGGTCGAGCGACTGCTCGTTCCGGATCGTGTACGGTGCCTCCAGCGCCCCGTTCAGGCGTTCGAGCACCCGATCGCGTTGCTCCTGTGGGAGGAGCACGAGGGGGTCCTGGTTCATCGGCGAGACGACGGTGTCGTCCGCGGGGTCCTGATCGCGGACGATGTCACAGAGGTTGGTCCACCGGAAGGTGTACATCCGGCCGTCGTCGTTCATGGTGTAGTCCTCGAAGTAGCGCCGGACCATCCAGTCGAAGTGGGACTTTCCGGAGCCGACGGGCCCGAGCAACAGTTTGATGCGTTTCTCCGGGCCGAGCCCCCGGGCACCGCTTTTCACCTTGTTGACGAACTCGTGGATCGACTCGTGGACCTCCCGGCCGTAGAAGGTGTTCTCCCCGTCGTGCAACGGGTCCTCCGAGGCCATGAGGTACTCCACCACGCCGGCGTCCTCGTCGTACTCCGTCCCGTAGTAGTCGAACATGTCGGCGACACGCTGGTGGGAGTTACGGGCGATCCGCGGATGGTCGTACACCTCGTCCAGATACCAGTCGAAGCGCTTCGCTTCGCGGAGGTCCGCGGGAACCGATTCCTTGTAGTGCTGGCTGAGGTCTTCGAGGGTTTCCTTCGTCATTGTCTCGTCGTGTCTCGGGCCCGAGGACCGGCGTCACGTCCCCCGACGCGTGTGGTATGGCTACTTCTACCACGCCCCGGTCGCGACCACGGGGTGCGTGCGTTGACTCCAGGGGACGCCGGACGGCGGGGGCGGTCGACCAGTCCGCTGGTAACCGAGACTATAAACCATGTCAGGAGTACACACGGATAAGTCTTGCTGGGATCCCGGGTAATCGGCCGGATCGAAACCGTGCCCCGTCGTGCGACCGACTACAGTCTGGCGTAGCGCGTGGCGCCCCAGGCCGCCACGGTGACGCCGACGACGAACGCGCCGAGCGTCGCGAGCAGCGGTCGCGGCGCCAGCGTGGGGCCGCCGAGGAAGGGTCCGCGGACGACGAGATACCCCGCGCCGAGCGTCACGACGAGTCCCAGGGCGCCGACGACGCCGGCCACGAGCTTGACGACCGAACTCACGTCGGTCGGTCACCCTCACTCATCGGCGGATCGTAAAGTCCGATTCGCCGTCCGGTTTCTCGTAACTCACGTCGACGTCCCGGACGTCGGCGGCGGGACTGCCGGTGTGACACCACTCGATCATCGACTCGACTGCCGCCTCCTCGCCCTCGAAGACGGCCTCGACGCGTCCGTCGCTCAGGTTGCGCACCCAGCCGTCGACGTCCCTGGCTCGCGCGGCGTCCCGGGTGTTCGCACGGTAGTACACACCCTGGACCCGTCCCGAGACGAAGACGCGGGCCCGCACTCGCTCGCTCATGGTGGTTCGTTCGTGATCCACCGATAAAAACCCGAAGCGTGCGACCCGGGACCGTGCTGGCCGCCGACAACACTACGCCCGCCGGCCGACCTAGGGGGACGTATGTATCGAACCATCCTGGTGCCCACGGACGGAAGCGACGCTTCGGCGGCGGCGGTCGATCACGCGGTGGATCTGGCCGACCGATACGACGCCCGCATCCACGCGCTGTACGTCGTCGACAGCGGGTCGTACGGCGTCCTCGGGGAGAGTACGCCGACGGTCGTCGAGGCGTTGCACGAGGAGGGATCGCGGGCCGTGTCGGCGGTCGCGGAGGCGGCCGCCGACGCGGGCGTCGAGGCCGACACGGCCGTCGTCGAGGGGGCCGTCCACCGATCGATCCTCGACTACGCCGAGGAGGCCGAGGCCGACCTGATCGTGATGGGGACCCACGGCCGACAGGGCATCGACCGATACCTGCTCGGAAGCGTCACCGAACGGATCGTCCGGTCGTCCCCGCTTCCCGTGCTCACCGTCCGGTCGGCGGACGACTCATACGGATTATCGTAACTGTTCACCGGTGGTTCGCCGGACCGTCTCGGCGAACCACCGGTAACGACGTACAATAAACAGTATCATAACCACGGGGCGCGGGACTCCTCCTCGACGGGGAACGGCGAGGGGCGACCCTCGTCCTCGGCGGGGGCGTCGGCGTCCTCGTCGGCGACCTCCGGTGACCCCTCCGGGGCCGGATCCTCGTCTCCGGCGTCCGCGTCGTCCTCCGCCGGGGCACGGCCGGGGTCGAAGGAGAACAGGGCCGTCACACAGAGGACGCCGAGCGCCACGGGCGCTTCGGTGGGCATCAGGCCCAACACGGAGAGCGCCAGCATGCCGAGGGCGACGGCGCTCCCGAACCGGAACAGATCGAGGTCGACCGATTCCTGCAGCACCGGTCCGAGCGCCGCGATCAGCATGGCGAAGCCGACGCCGACGCCGGCGGCGGCGACCCCGCGGACGACGAGGCCGGGATCGGCCACGAACGTCACGGACGCCCCCGCAGGCTGGAGGCTGGCGATCAGCCCCAGGCCGATGATGACCGCCGGCCGGGGGAGGTATTCGCCGACGCGCGCGCTCGCCGTCTTGGCCGCGACGGTCAGGATGACCAACCCGGCGAACCGCTCGAAGACCGCCATGTCGATGAGACTCTGGACGGTCGGCGCCAGCGCGGCCTCCACGGCCGCCGCCGGGAGGAGGACGAGCGCCAGCAGCGCGATGGCACGCACGCGCTCGCGGGGCGAGCCGTCCATCTCGGCGAGGACGACGGCGACGGTGGCCGAGCCACCGAAGATGAGCAGGCCGGTCTCGAGGATGCCGAACGGATAGGTGAGCGCCCCCGCCAGGATCAGCGCGGGAAAGATCCCGTCGATCAGCGGGAGCATCATCACCGTCGCGAGGAGCTTCGTCGCACCACCGACGCGTCGCTCGAGGCGGAGTGCGATCGGGTGTTGAGAGACGCTCATGCCACGCTAGCGGCCGTAACCATCGGCCGACCGGTGGTGTAACGCCCGCGACCTATCGGGTCGGTCGGAGACGTTCGCGTCGGTTCCGAAGCGTTTGAAATTCGCCAGCGCTGTAAAGATGCCGGAGTTCTCGACGGAACTCGTCCGGGCGGCAGTGCGCGTGGCGATGGAACGCTTCGAAGCCATAGGCGTAAGTGGGGCCACGGCGGTATTAAACGTTGCGTGGGACGGGGCCCCACGACCGTCGACGGCACCGATCCGGCCGTCGCGGTGCCTCCCTACCCGTCCAGTCGGCGGGCCAGCGACACGGCTCGGTCCTCACTCCCCTCGACGACGACGGCCGTCGTCACGCCGTCGTCCTCCCAGTAGACCACGGCGGCGTCGCGGACCGTCGTCACGTTCGCCTCGTGGCCGTCCACGGTCACGCGGGTGGCGTTCTCGCCCGACCGATCGAACTCGCGGTCCGCCGTCGTCGAGACGACGGTCACGTCGTCGCCGTCGTCGCGGTACCGCTGGGCGACGTTGGTGCCTGCGGCCCGCGTGAGGACCGTCGCGTTGCGGAACTCGGCGTCCAGCCGCGGCAGGTCGAGGCTCGTGTTCGCCTGCGCCGCGCCGAAGGCGTCGTAGCGCTCGACCGAAGCGACCGAGAGGCGGTCGCCCGGCGGGTCGAAGGTGCTGTCGTGGACGCTCGCGTTGAACCGCGTCTCGCGGTAGTCGATCACCGTGGTGTTCGTCCCGTCCTCGGTCTCGACCCGCAGAAGCCGCGAGTCGTCGACGGCGACCCAGACGGTCGCCGTGGTCGTCGCCGACGGGTCGTCCGGGCGCACCTCGACGACGTGGGCGTCCGTCCCGTCGTCGCTCCCGCGGCGCAGGTACGTGGCGCTCAGGTTCGCCTCGTCGGCGGACCGGTTCGTGGGGTCGAGGGTCGACGAGGCGTTCCCGACGGGTTCGACGCCGGCCACGCGGCCGGCCGCGCCGCGCTCCACGGCGACGCTCCGATTGGGGCCGACGTACCAGGCGACCGTCTCGTTGACGCCGGTCCGGTAGGTGACGTTCTGGCCCGCGACGACGGTCCGAGACCGGTTACCCGCGGCGGCGAACTCGACGGTCGACGTGCGGTTCGCGCTCCCGTTGTCGACGGTCACGTTCGCCGTCACGACGACGGTGTCCGCGGCCGCGTACCGGTCCCGCGTGTCGTTGAGCACCGACTCGCCCGAGGGCTGCCCGTCGTCGGTGCCGGTCGTCGCGGCGCCCGCCACGGCCACCAGGGCGACTACCGCGACGACCAGAAGCGCCAGGCGGCGCCACTCGCCGAGTGTCGGTCGCATGACTGCTAGTACGCCCGGATCTCAAAGAAGGTTCCCCCGGCCGTATCGAAGCCGCTATGTCGACGGCGGCCCCGCCCGACGACGTGACCCGACTCGCTGCCCACCACTTCGGCGTGACCGTCTCCGACCTAGATCGTGCGGTCGAGTTCTACGGCGACACCCTGGGGCTCGGCGACCCCGAGCGGTTCAGCGTCTCGGGGGAAGCCTTTGCCGACGCCGTCGACGTCGACGGCGCCACCGGGCGGTTCGCCCACTTCGACGCCGGCGGCGCCCGGATCGAACTCGTCGAGTACGACCCCGAGGGTCCCGACGCCTCCGGCGGGACCGTGAACCGCCCCGGGGCCAAACACCTCGGCCTCTCCGTCGAGGACCTCGACGCCTTCTACGCCGGCCTCGACCCCGCCGTCACCACCCTCAGCGAACCCCGAACGACCGAGAGCGGGACGCGCATCCTCTTCGTTCGGGATCCGGAGGGGAACCTCGTCGAGGTGCTCGAAGCCTGAGACACGTTTGCCAAAAGACGTATTCCAGCGAGGCGGCTAGCTGGTCCCCGTAGCACAGGCACACATCATGCCCGACCACCATCGCGGCCCCCGACGGCGGCGTATCGCCGAATCTCCCTCGAGCGGCCGTAACACGGCCCTCCCTCCAGCGGCGACGGAGGTGTCCCGTCGGCCATGATCGGGACCGATCCCCCGGCCTCCTGGGACGACGACCGGGACGCGTACGTGGCCGACTTCGACGCCGAGGGCCTCCCGCCGAGCATCGCCGTCGCCGAGGCGCTCGATGTGGCCCGCGAGGGGAGCGACCGACCGCTGTTCGACTACGTCGATCCCGACGCGCTGGACGCGCTCGTGACCGACTCGGGCCCCTCGATGAGCGTAACCTTCGGGGTCGAGGAGATGCGGGTCACCGTCCACGCCGACGGCCGCGTCTTCGTCCGACCGTCCTGACGCCGACGGCTACGCCTTCGGTTCGATCTTCCCGGCGAACGTCTGTCGGTGGATCGTCCCGTCACGGACGACGAACGTGTCGGTGCAGAACTCGTAGTCGTTCTCTGGGGTCTCCCCGTTCCAGACGATGTACGCGTACTCGTCCTCGACGGTCTTCCGTTCGAGGTCGATCCGCGAGCCCTCCTGGGAGAACTCCTCGAACAGATCGGCGAACAGGCCCTCGATCTCGTCGAGCCCCCGGAACGTCCCGACGTTGGTGATGACGACGGACTCGTCCGTGTAGTCCGCGAGCGTCTCGTCGAGATCCTGTGCGGTGAAGGCGTCGAGGTGGTGGTCCAGCACGTCTTCGGTCGTTGTCATCGGTGTAACACCGGCTACCCGTTTCGGGCACACTATCATGAACGTTACCCGTAGACGGGCCGGGCGGGGTCACCCGCCGAAGTAGATGACTGCGAACCCGAGCGCCGCGGCGAGGAGGATAAACACCATCATGTATTCGAAGAGACCGTCCGGCGTCGTCAACGATGGAAGGTTCATACGGCGTCGTTCGACACCCCGGTTCAAGACGTTAACGCTCGCCGAGCGGTCGGCCGACAGAGCTAATTGGCCGCCGGCCCTCCCTTTCACCGAATGTCCGTGACCCGACGGGGACTCCTGGCGGCCGCGGCGCTCGCCCAGTCCTCCATCCTCGCGGGGTGTTTCGACGGCTCCAACGGTACGACCGCCGACGACGGATCGAACGCCGACGGCGGGTCGACTGCGGCGGCAACGGGGACCCCCGAACCGACCGGGACGAACGCGACAGAGACGGCGACGGCGACGGCGACGCCGGTGGCCCACGCCGACCTCGCGGGCGCTACGGCCGACGTCGTCGCGGAGTTCGAGTGGTTCCGCACGGAGTATCCGGCGGCCATCCGCGGACTCCGAACGCGGGTCAACCGGGTGCTCGGCGCCATCGGCGACGCCGAGACCGCCGACGAGGCGACCCAGTCCCACGTGACGGCGCTGCGGGAGGCGACCACGACCGTCGCCGACTACGTGCGGTCGAGCCTCGTCGATCACTTCGTCGTCGACGCCGCGCTCCGGCGTGGCGACAACGTTTACGTCCGTGACTTCGAGCGGGGCGTCACCCGGAACGACGAGGAACTACAGCGGCGGGCGCTCTCCAGTGCCCGGGTGTTCTACCAGCGGGCCATCTCGACGGAGTACGTCGAGAACGCGTTCTCCCGGCGGCCGATCTACGGGCCACTGTACGACACCTTGGTCCCGGGCGGGGACGACCGGGTCGTCGCGCTCGTGAGCGCCGACGACGACTTCGTCACCTGGTCCCATCCGGACCGCACCGAGTCGACGGCCGGCGACGGGATCGACCGGCACACCCACGAGTTCCCGAGCGGGCACCGGACCTACACCCACGCACACGCCCACTCCCCCCCGCATCCGGTCGGCGATCACGAGAACGAACCGCAGTACAACGAACTGTACGCTGTCGGCGAGGACGGTACCGTGGCTCTCCTCGAGGACACGGTCGACTACCGCGAGCGACTCGACGACTTCGAACCGGTCCTCACCGACCTCTTCGGCCCGGTCCGATCACCGAGTCGGACGGCCGGCGTCACGATGCTGATCGACACGGTCGACGCGGGGTTCGACGCCGAACCGCTGTACGTCGAACGGTTCGCCTCCCCCGAGGTCGCCCGGTCGGCCGTCGCGTCGGCCGATGACGGCCCCGTGACCGCGTCCGGCACCGCCACCTTCGCCGGGCGGCCGTGGGACCGCGTGCTCTACGAGATCGACGGCACCACCGTCTACGCCTACCGCATCCGCGCCGGCGCGGCGGTCGTCACCGCGCTCCCGTCCGACGTGCCGTGGGAGCGCCGGCCGGAGTGGGCCGCCAGCCTGCGTGGCACCTGGCTCGACACCCCGCCCGCGGACGCGTAACCGTCCGCCCCGTTTTATCAGCGCGGGTGTCGAGTCGGCGGTATGGGACTCGACGAAGACGCCCTCGACTACCATCGGCGCGATCCGCCGGGCAAGGTCGCCATCGAGACGACGAAACCGACCAGCACGCAACGCGACCTGAGTCTCGCGTACTCGCCGGGCGTGGCCGCGCCCTGTCGGGCCATCGCCGACGACCCGACCGACGCCTACACCTACACCGCGAAGGGGAACCTCGTCGGCATGGTCTCGAACGGATCGGCCGTCCTCGGACTGGGTGATATCGGCGCGCAGGCGTCCAAACCCGTCATCGAGGGGAAGGGTGTCCTACTCAAGCGCTTCGCCGACATCGACGTGTTCGACTTCGAACTCGACACCGACGACCCCGACGCCATCGTCGAGGCCGTCGCGCTCACCGAACCCTCCTTCGGCGGCATCCACGTCGAGGACATCAAGGCCCCCGAGTGTTTCGAGATCGAGGAACGGCTCCGCGAGCGGATGGACATCCCCGTCTACCACGACGATCAGCACGGCACCGCCATCGTCTCCGGGGCGGCCCTGCTCAACGCCGTCGACCTCGTCGACAAGGACCTCGCCGACTTGGAGGTGGCCTTCGCCGGCGCGGGCGCCAGTGCCATCGCCACCGCCGAGTTCTACGTCTCGCTCGGCGTCCCCCGCGAGAACGTGACGATGGTCGACTCCGAGGGAATCGTCACGACTGCGCGCGCGGACGCGGGCGAGATCAACGACTACAAGGCACGGTTCGCGAGCGACCGCCCCGCCGGCGACCTGGCCGACGCCATGGCGGGTGCCGACGTCTTCGTCGGCCTCGCCGTCGGCGGCCTCGTCGACCCCGAGATGGTTCGCTCGATGGCCCGGGACCCCGTCGTCTTCGCCATGGCCAACCCCGACCCCGAGATCGGATACCACGAGGCCCGGGCGGCCCGCGACGACACGGTGATCGCCGCCACCGGCCGCTCGGACTTCCCGAACCAGGTGAACAACGTCCTCTGTTTCCCCTTCATGTTCCGGGGCGCGCTCGACGTGCGCGCCCGCGAGATCAACGAGGAGATGAAGGTCGCGGCCGCCCGCGCACTCGCCGAACTCGCCCGCGAGGACGTCCCGGACGCCGTCGCGAAGGCCTACGGCGACGACCCGCTCCGCTACGGTCCCGAGTACCTCATCCCGAAGGCGCTCGACCCGCGCGTGCTGTTCGAGGTCGCCCCCGCCGTCGCCCGAGCAGCCGTCGAGAGCGGCGTCGCCCGGGTCGACCTCGACCTCGACACCTATCGCGAGGACCTGGAGGCCCGCCTCGGAAAGGACCGCGAGATGATGCGGATCGTCCTCAACAAGGCCAAGACCGACCCCAAGCGGGTCGCCCTCGCGGAGGGGACGAACCCGACGACCATCCGCGCCGCCGCCCGGATGGTCGAGGAGGGGATCGCCCACCCCGTCCTGCTCGGGGACCGCGAGACGATCGAGGGACGACTGGCCGATCTCGGCCTCGAGTTCGACCCGGCGATCGTCGACCCGGCCGAGGCCGACGTGCTCGACGCCTACGCCGACCGGCTCTACGACGCGCGCAAGCGAAAGGGCCTCACGCGGGTCGAGGCCGCGGACCGCGTCCGCACCGACACCGACTACTTCGGGAGCGTGATGGTCGAGGCCGGCGACGCCGACGCGCTCCTGACGGGACTGACCCACCACTATCCCTCGGCGCTGCGGCCGCCGCTCCAGGTGATCGGGACCGCCGAGGACGCCGACTACGCGGCCGGCGTCTACATGCTCGCCTTCCGGAACCGGGTGATCTTCGTCGCCGACACCACGGTCAACCAGGACCCTGGGGCCGACGAGTTGGCCGAGATCGGTCGCCACACCGCCGACCTGGCGCGCCGCTTCAACGTCGAGCCGCGGACGGCCTTCCTCTCGTACTCGAACTTCGGGAGCGTCGACAACGCGGGGACACGCAAACCGCGGCGAGCCGCCGAGCGACTCCGGGCGGATCCGGCGGTCGACTTCCCGGTCGACGGCGAGATGCAGGCCGACACGGCCGTCGTCGAGGACGTCCTCGAGGGCACCTACGACTTCGCCGAGCTCGACGAACCCGCGAACGTGTTGATCTTCCCCAACCTCGAAGCCGGTAACGTCGGCTACAAGCTCCTCCAGCGCCTCGGCGGCGCCGACGCCGTCGGGCCGATGCTGGTCGGCATGGACGAACCCGTCCACGTCCTCCAGCGTGGCGACGAGGTCAAGGACATCGTCAACCTCGCGGGCGTCGCCGTCGTCGACGCACAGGAACGCGACGGGTAGCTCAGTCGGCGTCGTCCCCGATGTTGACGACGAACACGGGGACGGTCGCGTTCTCGACGACGCGCTCGGTGACCGAACCGAGGTGGGCGAGTCGGTCCCGACCGGTGCGGCCGTGGGTCCCCATCGCGATGACGTCCACGTCCGCCTCGTCGGCGTACCCGAGGATGGTCTTGTAGGGGATGCCCTCGCGGACGCCGGTCACGGCGTCGACGCCGGCCGCCCCGGCCCGCTCGGCCACAGCCGCGACGGCCCCCTCGCCGCGCTCCGTGAGGCGGGCGATCAGGTCGTCGCGGTCCTCGTCGGCCGCGAGTTCGAACCGACGGTCGATGACATAGAGGGCGTGGACCGTCGCGTCGTGGTTGCGCGCCATCTCGAGGGCGTGGTCGAGCGTCCGCTCGACGCCCTCGCTACCGTCCGTCGGGACGAGTATCGCGTCGTACATACGCGGCCGTTCGACCCCCGAGCACTTGAAACGACGACTCCCGTCCCGATCACGTCGGTCGGCCGTAACGTACATGATGGTTCACGTCACTCGTTGGCACGTATGCCGAGCTGTCAGAACTGTGGTTCGTTCGTCACCGACGACTACGTCCGAGTGTTCGCCCCCACCGGCATGACGGAACCGCGCGTCTGTCCGAACTGTGAGGATCTGGTCCGCGACGGCGCGGACGTTCGGCAAGCGCGCGCGAGACGCACCTGATTTATCGGCTCGCGTCCCACGACCCGTATGCTCACTTTCGTCGGCCTCGGACTCTACGACGAACGGTCGATCACGGTCGAGGGACGCGACGCCCTCCGTGCGGCCGACCGTGCGTTCGCGGAGTTCTACACCAGTCGCCTCGTCGGGACCAGCGTCGACGCCCTCGAATCCCACCACGGGGTCGACATCGAGGTCCGGGACCGCGCCGGCGTCGAACGGAACCCCGATCCCATCCTCGACGCCGCCGCGGACGGCGACGCCGTCTTCCTGACCGCCGGCGACGCCATGATCTCGACGACCCACGTCGACCTCCGCCTGCGCGCCATCGACCGCGGGATCGACACCAGGGTCGTCCACGGTGTCACCGCCCAGTCCGCCGCAAGCGGCCTCACCGGCCTCCAGAACTACCGCTTCGGCAAGGCGGTCACGCTCCCCTTCCCCCGTGCCCACGGCGGGGCGGGCGTCCCCGACTCGGTCGTCGACTCGGTCGCGGCCAACCGCGAGCGTGGCCTCCACACCCTCGTCTACCTCGACATCAAGGTCGACGACGGACGGGGACCGGACGCCGGCGAGCGGTTCATGACCGCCGACGTCGCCGCAGATCTGCTCGCCGCGGAGTGGCCCGACCGCCTCGCCGTGGCCGTGGCGCGGGCGGGGAGCCCGGATCCACTGGTCGCCGCCGACCGCCTCGCGGCGCTCGCTGACCGCGACTTCGGCGACCCGCTCCACCTGCTGGTGATCCCCGGCGAGGTCCACCACGTCGAGGCCGACGCCCTCCGGACGCTCGCGGACGCGCCCGCGGCGCTCCTCCCGGAGTAGGGAGCGTCGATCCACCATTGGAAACGCGACACCGACGCGAAAAATATCACGAAAATATTATGCAGATGCGGGAGATCGCCGGTTTTTTTGCAAAAACACGGGCAAACGGGATAAAATTTTAATACGGTTGAGGAGTTCCTGTCGAACGGGGGAAGCGGTCGGGGTCGGCAGGCTCTGAGGCCGGGTGACGCCCGCCGCCGCGACACGCCATACCGATCAGGAACGCTCAGCCTGCCCACGAAAGCATTGTGGCCGTCTCCCCCTAATCGGCGCCCGGTCCGATCTCGTCCGGTTCGGGCAGGTCGAGCGCCTCCCGGAGGTCGTACTCCTCGCGGGTGACGACATAGAGGACGTCCTCGACGATTGTCAGGAGTTCGGGGAGTTCACGCACCACGAGGAACGTGACGCCGATCAGGGCGAACACCGCGAGCACCTGACTGATGACGCGATCCGAGATGTAAAACGAGACCTTGTAGGGGTCGGTGCCGCCGAACAGGAACAGCACCTCGTCGACGAACCACTGCATGTACTGCTCGCCGAACATCACGGCGATGAACGTCGTGCGCGCGATGTTGAGGACGTAGATGATCGGCACGGCGACGGCGAGGGCCCGGAGTTTTCGACGCAGCGGTGCCTCGACGGCGCCGATGAGGCCGACGAAGATGGCGATGCTGCCCAGCCCCGTACAGGCGAGAATGATCGAGAACAGGATGACGTGTCCGCCCTCGGTGACGAACTTGAACGTGTTGAGATACCCCTGGTCGCCCTCGACGAGCGTCGGCGTGTAGCCCAACAGTTCCATCGCCCGTTCTGTCTGGGCGGTCGTATGTGAGATGAGGATATAGCGAGGCGACGGGAGCGCGAGGCCGCCGACCGTGAGCGCCGGAATCGTCTCGAAGGGGAGGTAGACGACGCCCATGACGGCGATGGCCTTCGAGAGGACGAAGAGGGAGTCCCGGCCGTCGTAGAGGAGCCAGCCCACGTACAGCGACGCGGGGACGGCGACGAGCGAGAGGAAGCCCTCGACGAAACTCTTCTGTTCGAACGCGAAGTGGGGCACGAGCGCGGCCCAGAAGGCGGCGAAGACGGCCCACGCGGCGACGGTCACCGCCCGACCGCCGTCGCGGTCCTGCCACCGGAGGAGGGCACCGACGAGAAAGAGGCCGACGACGGCCCAGGCGAGTACGTCGGTGACGGGGCCTGCCATATCCGTGACAACGACATCGACCGATAAATCCCTTGTCGTTCAGGGTGCCTCGACCGTCACGTCGGGCATCCCGCCCGTGACTCCGCCGAAGGCCGTTTCGTAGCCCTCGTGGCGCGCCGTCTGTGGTTGGACGGTCGTCGAGAGGGTGAGCGTGTCCCCCGACTCGACGCCGTCGACGACCGCCCCGTAATGATAGCCCAGGTCCGGATCGAGCGTGCGCGCGAACTCGCCGTCGTATACGGCCTCGCCGTCGCGCTCTAGCCGTCCCGACAGCCCCATCGCGGGGATCACCATCCGGTTGTACCGGGTCCGTGCCGAGACGGCGAGGTAGGTCCCCTCCGCGTCGATCCCCGTCGGCGGGCCGTCGAGTGCGGTCACGACGAGGCGGGCGTCGTCGCTCGTCGCCGCGCCGAGGACACGCCCCGGCAGCGCCGACTCCGGCGGCGCGAAGGAGTCGGGGAGCCCCTCCATGCCCATGGGGTCGACCGCCCCGGGCGTGCCGGCCCGGTCGTCGAGGGTTCGGAACTCGATCTCCTCTTTCGCCGCCTCGCTGTACTCGAAGGGGATCTCGACGGTCGCCGGGTCGGCGAACCGCCCCTCGAACGCCCCCGTTCGGCGCGTCGACACCGCACCGACGCTCAGGCGGACCGCGTACGTCCCCTCCCCGTCGAGGCCGAAGTTCGCCCCGTAGTGAAACCCCATCGGCTGGGAGAGCATGGGGTAGATGGCCTCCTGGGAGACGAGCGACCCGTTCCGATAGATCTCGGCCGAGAGGCCCGTGTCGGGGAGGATCGCCTCGGTGTCGGCGTCCCAGACGCTCGCCATCAGGTGGACGGCGTCGTCGGTGTCGATCTCGGTCAGCGAGACGTTCTCGCCGTTGACGTTCCAGAACCGGTGGGGGTAGCTGTACATGAGGCCGACCACGTAGTCGCCGCTCGACGCCGTGCCGACCATCTCCATTCCCTCGACGTGACTGGGGAGGTAGACGCCGTCGGGACGGTCCTCCGGGACCGGGGGAACGCCGGCCGCCCGCGTCTCCATCAGCCTAGAACAGCCCGCGAGCGTCAGCGCTCCCGACAGGGCCGCGCCCGTCCGGAGCAGTTCCCGGCGCTTCATATCCCCGCTCGGGGCTCGGACGGAAAACCGGTTCTGGTCCGGTCGTCGAACGGGTGCTCACTCCGGCCGCGGCGTCGGCAGGACACGGTGTCGACGTGGCGGGACGAGGAAGTTCCCCCGGCGACGCACGAAGATGTACTCCAGGATGCCGTTGTTGACCCGCTGGCGGATCGCCGGCGTCGCTTCCGTCAGGTCGGTCCCGTTCATCGCCCGGCGCACGGCCTCGAACGCCGAGATCCGCCGCTGGAGCGACGGGAAATGCAGGCTCGCGACCCGCTGATCCGACCCGATGTCGTCGGTCGACTCGAAATGCCGGCGGAGCAGGCGGACGTTCCCGTCCGTGTCGCGGTTGGCCCGCGCGGCCTTCTGGGCGTGGCCGACCCGGCCGTGCTCCCGTGCGTCGTCGACGATGCCGTCGACGAACTGGTCGATCCCGCTCGACGACCCGAGGTTGTCGCCGACGCCCTCGACGAGGCCGTTCTCGGCGTGCCCCGGGCTGAACATCTCCATCACCCGCTCCGCTTCGGACTGCTCGTCGTACCAGTCGTCGAGTCGCTGGCGGAGGTTGGCGATCACTTTGGTCGTCCCGCCGGCGAAAGGCCCCGACTCGATAGTCACGTAGTCCTCCGTCGCCTGGTTGCCGCGGAACCCCGCCTCGAAGCCCATGAACAGCGGCGACGCCTCGGGCACCGGTTCCGAGTCGGGGATGCCCGCCGCGTCCTGGTTGGCCGCGGGGAGACCGGCGCCGACGAAGCCCGTCCGCCGGGACGCCACCGTCGCCACCTCGGTCAGCGGCGGCACCGACACGCCGTTGGCCGTCTCGCGCTCCCCGCGGAGGGCGCGGTCGGCCGTCAGCACGACGTCGGCCCGGTCGCTGGCGAGGTGGAGGACGGCATCCTGTCGGTCGAAGGTCGGCGACTCGAACGGCGACAGGGCCGTCGGCTCGGGGAGGTCGATCCCCTCGGGGAGCGACGCGTCGAACCGGTCGAAGTAGGCCGGGGAGTAAGCGAGCGAGTGGAGGAGCCCCTCGTGACGCCACGCGTAGGCGCGGTCGAGGGCGGTGAGCGACGCCGCGAGCGCCTCCTGGTCCTCGTCCGTCGGCGGCCCCTCGACGTCGAAATCGAGGTACAGAAGGATCTGGTGGGACGGTAACTGCGTGTTCCCGTGATCGTCGTGGCGAACGTACTCGCGCCACGCGTGCTGTCTGGGCGGCTTGGACGCCGGGTCGCCCGTGGGGACGGGGTCGTCGTCGGTGCGGTCCAGACAGGCGCTCAGCGCGCTCGCGCCGCCGAGTGCGACGGCCGCCTTCAGAACCGCGCGCCGCGATCGGTCGCCGTCAGTGGACATCGGTCGGCGGAGCCTTCGGGCCTCGACGGGAAGCGGGTTGTGGTGTGGCTCTCGAAGGCTACTCGTCGGCGACCAGTCCGTCGACGAGTCGCGTGAACCGATCGACGAGTCGCTCGGGGAGGCTGGGTTCGATCTCGCGGAGCGCGCGGGCGGTCGCCCCCGGCCGCGACAGGGCGAGGGTCACGCGGTCGCGCTCGTCGCGTCGCTTCTCGACGAGGCCCTGTTCGACTAAGTGATCCAGGTGCCACTCCAGCGTGCTCCGGGCGATGCCGAGGTCCGCCGCGACGGTCCCCGGTGGACTCGGCCCCCGGTCGATCAGGGAGAGCAACGCGTCCCGCGCCGTCTCCCGTCGCAACACGGCGATGGCCCCCCGCTCCGCCGCGTCGTACTCCGGCGTGTAGTAATGCGTGCGGCCGTACAGCGGCTCCGCGACCAGGTCGCCAGCCCGGCGGAGCTTCTTGAGGTGGTACTGGACCTGCCCCGTCGCCAGATCGAGTTCGCGGGCGAGCCGGTTGAAGTGGACGCCCGGGTTGGCGGCGACGTGTCGGCGGATACGGTCGCGCTGGGTCGTCACGAGGCCGACACCTCCCGGTCGACGCTCCGGGCGTAGTACACCGCCGCGACGACGAGCGCCACCAGCACCACGTCGAGGCCGTGTTCGAAGAGGTGGTGATCCGCGGGTGAGAGTCCCCCGAGCAGGCTCATCCCGACGACGGCGGACCGACCGAGCAGCGCGGCGAAGGCGGCGACGAGCAGGAGGTAGGGCCGGGAGCGCCGCTGCACGAAGGCGGCGAAGGCCACCCCGAGGAGCACGGCTGCTCCGAGCGTGGCGACGACGACGACGGCGACCAGCCCGGGCGACCTAAAGCCCGCGTCGGCGACGGCGTGCAGAGGCAAAGACGGTTCCATGTGCGCCCGTTCGGACCGGGCGCACCTGAACGCTTCGTCGTGGCTGCCGCTCGCCGTCGACGTCCGTGGAGAAGTTTTGCGTGGGTGATGTCCCGGATGGGAATCACCTGCATCGGTGGGCGCGAACGTCCGTTCGCGTCCGTGCGATGCGTGGGACCGGATTTGAACCACGGTCGAACGCTCGCGCGTTCTCCCTGATTCGAACCCGGGTGTGCATCCCCGGCCGCTCACGTCCGTTCGCGTCCGTGCGATGCGTGGGACCGGATTTGAACCGGCGGACCTCTACAGGACAGCGCCCTCAACGCTGCGCCGTTGGCCTAGCTTGGCTACCCACGCTCGCAGTGTTCTGTGTTTCGTCGGTACGCATACCACCGTTGTCGGGGGTATTTGAAATGGCTTTCCTTTTGCCCGTCGTCGTTCGGTGGCCTCCGTCGTGGCGCCCGCACCGAAATCCCCGACGTTTTGTGAGTTGCTACCTCACCGTCGGGTATGCAGCTCGACGCACGGAACCGCGTGCCGGCACTCACCGCCGTCCTCACCGCCGCGTCGCTCGCTCTGGTGTTCGGCGCGGTGCTCGGCGCGATTCCCCGCGGCGCCGTTCCGCGCGCGCCCGAGGCGGTTCTGACCGCCATCCCCCACGTCAACGCCGCCGTCAGCGCCGTCGCCGTAGTCACCATCGCCGCGGGCATCGCCTTCGCCCGCCGCGGCGAGTTCGACAGACACCGCGCGATGATGCTTACCTCGGCCGCCCTCTTCGCCGTCTTCCTCGTGCTCTACCTCTACAAGGTGACACTCGTTGGGCCCGCGGAGTTCCCCGGCCCCGACGCCGTCCGCCGCTGGGTGTATCTCCCCCTCCTCGCGGTCCACATCCTCCTCGCCATCGTCTGTATCCCCCTCCTTTATTACGTGCTCCTGCTCGGGACGACACGTCCGGTCGCGGCGCTCGCCGACACCGCCCACGCCCGCGTCGGACGGGTGGCCGCGGCGCTCTGGCTGCTCTCTTTTGTCCTCGGCAACGTCGTCTACGGCCTGCTCTATCTCCGCTACTGACCGACCACGAGTCGATCCTGTCGCAACCGACCGTAACGGTACCCGAGGAGACCGGCGCCGAACCGGCGGCGGAGCGGTGTCACTCCACGTACAGCGAGTAGACGATGACCGCGAAGCCGACGAGGGTGAGTCCGCTCTCGATGACGACCGAGTGCGTGAGCGAGAGCGCGGTGAACTGGTGGCCGACGCCGGCGAGGAGCGCGCCGACGGTGACGAGACCGAACCCGATGCCGAGCGCCCGGAGCGCGGGTGTGCCAGTCCGACGGTAGGCCTTGAGCGAGAGGAAGGTGATGAGGCTCCCGAGCAAAAGCGTCCCCGTCTTGACCGCCATGAGCGCGATGTCGATGTGGCTCATGTTTCCTTGCGAACCTCCCCCCACAGTGACGCGAGGCGCTCGTCGGCGCTGTGAGACGGCCGGTCGATACTCACGTCCAGGTCGCGCTGCTCGGTCACCCCGATGGTGACGGCCTCGAAGTCGACCTCGTAGCGCGTGGCGTGGTGACCGTCCGGTCTGATCTCCGTTCCCTCGACGAGTAACGATGCTTCGGTCAGTAGCTCGAGTTTTCTGTAGGTCGTAGACATGGGGATATCACATTCCTCCGACACCTCGGTCGCCGTCATCGGCTCGTCGAGGTGCCGGATGATGGTCCGGCAGTCGGCGTCGTCGAGAGCGTCCAACACCGACTGCAGGTCGGGCGGATCGTCGCCCGACAGCGGATCGCGCACCATACACACCCATCGCCGAGGAACTCACTTAGGCCCGCCGTTTCCCGGAGCGCGACGACGACACGGAGCCGATCGAACATGTTCGGACACAGCTTTTCGGGTGATACTCACGTATGTGTAGTCGTCATGAGTACGACTACCGATTCCGAGGGCCGGACGGATCCACGAACGACGACGGTGGCGCTCCACGCGACCGGACACGTCCGCGACGCGATGGACCAGCCCCACCAAGAGTTCACGTTCGAGGGGCATACCCTCCGGGACCTGCTGGAGAAACTGTTCGACGAACAGCCCGGGCTCGCGGAGATGCTCGTCGCGGAGACGGAGGCCGAGGCGACGACCGACGGGTGGGCGAAACCCCCGGAGAACCTCCCGGGCACGTGGCACAAGAATCCCGAGGGCGAACAGACGAAACCCTACGCGCGTGTGCTGGTCAACGGGAAGTTCAACGAGGTCCTCGACGGGTTCGACACGAAAATCGAGGACGAGGACCGCGTGAGCCTGGTCTACCCGTTCATCTTCTGCTGTTGACTGCGCGGCGTTGCCGCGTCACCGTCGGAGCGACCGTTCGTCGCCCGTCCGCCGGCCCTTTTATGTACCCGGCCGAACCGGTTCGGTCGCGGACCCACCCGTCAGGAATCGACTGACCGGTTGATACGGGTTGCTCCCGATGATCCAAACAGAGGTGACACCCGATGTTCGAAACCACCCGTCGACGGGCGCTCCAGGCGCTCGGTATCGGCGGCGCGGCGACAGTTGCAGGGTGCAGCGCCGAGGCTCCGAGAGCCTCTGAAGCCGAGACGCAGCGACAACAGGTCGAACAGACGTCGACGCCGACTACCGACCAGGTGGCTGCCGATCCCACCGACATCCCGGGTCCGATCGATCGGGACGAGCCGACGACGCACGAGGTTACGCTGACCGCCGAGGAGGTGACCGCCGAGATCGAACCCGGCGTCACCTTCGACTTCATGACGTTCGACGGGGAGATTCCGGGCCCGATGATCCGGGTCCGGCAGGGGGACACCGTCGACCTGACCTTCGAGAGTCCTTCGGGTAACGCGCTGCCACACAACGTTGACCTCCACGCCGTCTACGGTACCGGCGGCGGGGCGGTGGCGACCACCGCCGCACCCGGCGAGGAGAACGCCATGCGGTTCCGGGCCGACTACCCCGGCGCGTTCATCTACCACTGTGCCGTGCCGAACCTCGACATGCACATCAGTGCCGGGATGTTCGGCATGATCCTCGTCGAACCGGAGGGGGGACTCCCCGAGGTGGACCGCGAGCTCTACTTCGGCCAGCACGAGGTGTACACCGACGGCGAGGTCGGACAGGAGGGCAAGCACAGCTTCGACATGGCCGCGATGCGGAACGAGAACCCGACCTACGTCCTCCTGAACGGCGAGAAGTACGCGTGGGCGGCCGCCAACCGCGGCCCGATCGAGGTCCAGCAGGGCGAACGGGTGCGCGTGTTCATGGTCGACGGCGGCCCGAACTACTCCAGCAACTTCCACCCGATCGGCAACGTCTGGAAGCGGGCCTACCGCGACGGTGGCATCCCCGAGGACGGTGACTTCGAGGCGTACGCCGACAAGAACATCCAGACGGTGAAGGTGCCGCCCGGAAGCTGTATGATCGGCGAGATGGACACGCCCGTCCCCGAGCGGATCAAGCTCGTCGACCACGCGCTCAGTCGCGTCGCCCGCCGGGGGATGCTCGCGGAGGTCGACGTGGTCGGCGAGGAGAACGAGGACATCTACGACCCCGACGCCCACGGCACCAGCCACGAAGGGGCACAGTACGCCTGACATCCTTGTGGTCGATGTCGATCCGTTCGCCGTTCCGGCGCGTCGAGACCGACTTATACCCGTCGCGGACAACCGTACTGTCATGCCCACGGCACGGCTCGCGGTGACACTTCCGGAGGACGTCTGGATCGCCGATCTCTCGTCGCGCCATCCCGAGGCGACCTTCCGCGTACTCGCCGCGCTCCCCGACGACGACGACACGGGCGTCGGGCTGGTCGAGATCACGGCCCCCGACATGGAGGCCGTCCTCTCGCAGCTCGATGCGGTCTCCGGCGTCCGGGTCTTCGAACTGCTCCACCGTGGGGACGACCGGGCGCTGATCCAGTTCGAGACCGACGAACCCCTCCTGTTGCTCTCGATCCGTAACTCCCGGACGCCGTTCGAGCCGCCGATCACCATCGTCGACGGCGTCGCCGACCTCGAACTCACGGCCTCGCGGGACCGACTGTCGTCGCTCGCCGACCAGCTTCGTACCTTCGGCCTCGAGTTCGACGTGCGGTCGGTCCGCACCTCGATGGACCCCGAGTCGGTCGTCACCGACCGCCAGCGCGACCTGCTCGAGACGGCGGTCGAACGCGGCTACTACCACACGCCGCGGACCTGTACGCTGACCGAGCTGGCCGATCACCTCGATATCGCCAAGTCGACCGCCAGCGAACGGCTCCACCGCGCCGAGGGCGCGATCATCCGCGCGTTCGTCGCCGACGCGAGCGTCGTCGACTAGTCCTCGTGGCTCGGCTCCCCGTGTTCGGCGCTCGCGTCGTCGGAGCGAGAGCCGCCGGCATCCCGGAGCATCAGGATCAGCCCGAAGACGATGGGCGAGAGGAACGCGGCGACGAGCGACCCGCCGATCGCCAGGGACATCACCTGACTGGCCGCGCTGCCGCCGTCACCGCCGCTCCCGCTCCCCTCACTACCGCTGTTACCGCCGCCACCGCCGTCGCCGCCACCGCCGTCGCCACCGCCGCCACCGCCGTCGCCGCCACCGCCGCTGATGACCTCCGCGCCGGTGTCGACGTCGCCGACGACGACGACGCCCTTCATGCCGAGCGCCCGGTGGGGCGTACAGAAGTACTTGACGACGCCTTCGGAGTCGAAGGTCTGTTCGAAAGTGAAGCCGGCTTCGGCGGAGAGCTCGCTCTCGAAGTCGCCGCCCTCCTCCGCGACGACGTTGTGCTGTCCGCCCTGGCCGGTCCACTCCCAGACGACGGTGGTCCCGGTGTCGACCTGGATGGCCGCCGGACCGAACCCGAACGCGCCGTTGTTGGCCTCGACGCCCACCTCGACGGTCACCTCGCCCGACCCCGTTTGGTCGACGACGCCCTCGTAGTTGCTCACGTCACTCATCCATCCGTCGAACGGGCCTGACTGGCCCGCGGCGGTCCCGGTCGCTCCCACACCGAGTAGCCCGGCACCCACGGCCCCGGCGCTCGCCTGCAACAGCCGCCGCCGTCCCAGCCGAGCGTCGCGTTCCTCGCTCATGGTCGCCTCCTCCTACACACGACCCCTTCAAAAATATTGCCGGTTTCGGGCCCGATCCGCGGGGTTTTCGGTCAGTTCGGTGACGGGAGTTCAGTCGTCCGCCGGCGCGGACTCGCCACCGACGGCCGGCCGGGAGACGTCGCGGTCGGTCCGCTCGCCCTCGATGTCGTACGGATACTCCCCGGTCACACAGCCCAGACAGAGGTCGCCTTTCGCCCGACCCAGGACGTCGGCGATGGCGTCGATGGAGAGATAGGAGAGGCTGTCGGCGCCGATGATCTCCCTGATGTCGTCGACGCTCTTGTCCGCCGCGATGAGTTCGTCCCGGCTCGCCATGTCGATCCCCATATAGCAGGGGGCGACGATCGGTGGGGCACCGATCCTGACGTGGACCTCCTCGGCCCCGGCGTCGCGGATGAGGTCGACCAACTGGGTCGAGGTGGTGCCACGGACGATGCTGTCGTCGATGATGGTGACGGTCTTGCCCTCGACCGTGCTCCGGATCGGGTTGAGTTTCAGCCGAACGGCGCGTTCGCGCTCGTCCTGTGTCGGCATGATGAACGTCCGGCCGACGTAGCGGTTCTTCATCAGTCCCTCGGCGAACTCCACGTCGCCGCCGTCGTCGCCCGCGGCCTCGGCGTAGCCGGAGGCGAAGGAGCGCCCGGAGTCCGGCACCGGCATCACCACGTCCGTATCGATGCCGCTCTCCGCCCAGAGTTCGCGCCCGAGGTCACGCCGCACGTCGTAGACGAGGTCGTCGTCGATGACCGAGTCCGGGCGGGCGAAGTAGACGTGTTCGAAAAAGCAGTGGGCCGTGTCGTCGCGGTCGACGAGTTGATACGAGTCGAATCCGGAGCCGTCCGGTTCGAGGACGATCAGTTCCCCGGGAGCCACGTCGCGGACGAGTTCACCGTCCAGCGTGTCGATGGCCGCCGACTCCGAGGCCAACACGTAGCCGTCGTCGAGTTTCCCGATACAGAGCGGGCGATTCCCCTCCGGATCGCGGACCCCGAGGACGGCGTCGTCGTGCATGATCGTCAGGGCGTAGGAGCCGTGGATGCGGCCCATGGTTCGCTTGACCGCCCGCACGAGGTCCTCCTCCAGCAGGTTGCGCGCGAGGTCGTGGGCGATCACCTCGGTGTCGCCGTCGGAGGTGAAGGCGTGGCCGAGCGCCTCGAGGTCCGAGCGGATCTCCGCGGCGTTGACGAGGTTGCCGTTGTGTGCGAGGCCGAGCGATCCGGACTTGAAGGAGACGGAGAACGGCTGAGCGCAGGAGGCGTTGACGCCGCCGGACGTCGGGTACCGAACGTGACCGATCCCGGCGGTCCCGTTCAACTGGTCCAGGTCGTCGGCGCCGAAGGCGTCGCCCACCAGTCCCATCTCCACGTGACTGTGTTGTTGGAACCCGTCGTGGGTCACTATGCCGGCCGACTCCTGCCCCCGGTGCTGGAGTGCGTACAGCGAGTAATACAGGGGCCGAGCGGCGTCGCGGTCGGCGAGGGAAACGCCCACGACGCCACACTTCTCGGTCATCCCGTCCGGGGTACGGTGATCCCGCCCGTGTGCCATGAGCGTGGGTAGTGTGCCGCGGGGTAAAAAGGCACGCTATTGGGTACGTTTTCGCCTCGACCCCGAGCGGCGATAGGCCGTATCAGCGCCGCTATCCCTGCTGAACGGCGATCGTGAGGAGAGACGAAAAACGGAGCGTCGGCCCGCTCGGAGCCGGGTTACTCGCCGGCCTTGCTCTGCCACTCGTAGTCGCGTCGCTTCGCCGACTTGCCGAAGCCACACGACGAACAGACCTTCTTCCGGACGTGGTAGGATTTCTCACCGCAACGTCGACATTTGACGTGGGTCGTCTTGTTCTTCTTGCCCTGGCTCGGCGTTCCTGCTCCGGTCATGTACTTATCGTCACGACGTTGTCGCCGCGTATAATGGTTGTGTTGTCGACCTGCTCGACGTTCGGATCGTCGAGGGCGCCCTCGCCGATCTCGTCGCCAGGTTCGAGTACGACGTTCATATGCTGGTCGTACCCGCCGAGAAGGCCGTGGAACGCACGGCCGTCCTTGAGATACACCGTCACGTCCTCGTCGAGCGAGGCCTCCAGCACGTCGAGGGGTCGTCCGCCCATGCCATCAAAAGCGGGTGGTCGGAATAATAAACGTACCGAAGGTCGGGCGCCGTCGCTGCCGTTCGCTTCGCGTCGGAACGGACCGGACGACGCCCGGTGATCGCCGATCCCCCAAGACTTATGTCAAATCTGACGTGATTTTCCGGCGGTATGCCCGAGTGCCAGAACTGTGGAGCCTTCGTCACTCGCGATTACGCCCGGGTGTTCACGCCGAACAGCGTCGAGGAACCGCGCGTGTGTCCCCGCTGTGAGGACATGGTCCGTGACGGCGCCGACGTTCGCGACGCTCGCTCTCCCCGCAACTCCTAACCCGAAGTGGAAGGGGCGGGAGTCGAACCACGCGAAGCCACGCGCCGACCGGGGTCGGTCGACAGCCCCGCCGGCCACCCTCGTCGGGCGGACGACGGCGTGCGCTCTACCACTGAGCCACCCTTCCACGCTGGCGTACGCCGACGAATCACTAATACGCACCGGCCCGTGGGCCGCTACGCCGACGCCGCCCCGCCGTCGGTACCGGACGGCAACGTGAGGGTGATGACACTCCCGTCGGCGTCGCTTTCCCCGAACGACACCTCGCCGCCCGCGGCGGTGACGGTCCAGTGGACCAGCCAGAGGCCGAGTCCGCTCCCGTGTTCGAGGGGCGTCTCGCTGCCCCGGCGCAACACCGCCCGCTCGTCGTCGGGGATGCCCGGCCCGTTGTCGGCCACCCGGATTCGCGTGTGTTCGCCGTCGTCCTCGACGACCAACCGGACCCACGGCCGTTCGGCGTCGTTGTGTTCGACGGCGTTCTGGAGCAGGTTCTCGACGGCGATGACGAGGAGTTTCGCGCTCGGCACGACCGCCGTCGCCGTCGACGGGAGGTCCGCCTCCACGGCGACCTGGGGATGACTCTCCCGCAGGCGGTTCAGCAACGGTTCGAGGTGATCACGCAGGACGACCCGTTCGGTGGTCTCGCCGACGTCGTCGGCCGTCTCGACCAGCAGTCGGACCTGCGATCCCAGTTCGACCAGGTCCACGGCCGTCGTGGTGATCCGTTCGCCGGCGGCGGCGACCTCCGGGTCGTCGCGTTCCCGGAGTTCCTCGGCCCACCCGATGATGACGTTCATCCGGTTGCGGAGGTTGTGTCGCAACACCCGGTTGGCGACCTTCAAGCGCTTCTCGTACCGGTGACGATCCGTCACGTTCCGGTAGCGGAGGACGTAGCCAACCACCCGGTCGTGGTGGTCCGACAGGGTCGAGCAGGTCACGTCGTAGACGCGTTGCTGCTGGCCGACGACCGCCGTCAGGGTCGTCCCGTCGAGGGCGGTAAGCGTCGCGCCGTCGCTTCCAGCCGGAAGGTGCTCTCGGAGCGGACGTCCCTCGATCGGATCGTCGAGCAGCCGTGCCGCGCTCGGATTGAACGTGACGATCCGTTCGTCCTCGTCGAGGACGACGAACCCGTCGTCGGCGTCCGCGACGATCTTCCGTCTCGCGACGGGGACGCGTTCCAGCAGGTCGAATCGGAACAGCGCCAGCGCGAAACAGGGCCCCGTGATCACGAACGCGAACGGCGTGAAATCGACCGGCGGCAACGACGTCCATCGCAGTCCGAGCGAGAACGCCGCGTTCGCCACCAGCGGCGGGATCGCCCCCACCACCAAGAGTCCCGCTTGCGCGCGATACAGCGTCGACCGGAGCGTCGCGACCGCGAGCAGACCGAACCCGATCGGCGTCACGACGTAGGTGTACGCGATGTGGAGCAGATACCCCGGCCCGAACGCGATGTCGAGCGCTTGGAGCGTGCCGTAGGAGACGAGCGATGCGTCGTGCCAGACGAGGCCGTGTGACGGGTTCGTGAGCGTCAGCAGGCCGAAGACCGCCGAATCGAGGAGCATGATCGCCCGGACCGGACGGGTGAGCCAGGCGTCGCGGTTGGTGTACTGGACCGCAAAGAGAAACCAGAGCGTCGGCACCGGTCCCCCGATGGCGAGGGCGACGCGCTGCCAGGCGAGCTGTGCGTCGAGAGTCGTGAATCCGAGTTGAATCCCGTAGACGAGCGCCCACGCGCCGAGCGCCGTGATGAGACCGATAAACGCCTTGGCCCCGGGCTCCGTTCGGTGTTGCCACCCTGCCGCGGCGACGACGAACAACAGCGCCGCCGCCGCGATGCCGACGACGGAGTACAGCGTCGGATCCCACGCCACGTCCCGAGGCAGGACTGACGGGGAGATAAACCTGCCGTGGCGGCGTTACTGGAAGCCGATGCGACCGCCGCTGCCGCGCTCGGCGAAGCTCTCGCCGCCGCCGCCCTTGAACTGCTCTTCGATCTGCTCGTAGTAGTCCATGATCTCGTCGGTGATCGTCGGGCGGACGTTCTCCATGGCCTGCCGGAAGTGGCGCATCTCCACGTCCTCGGCCTCGTCGTCCTCGCGGAGCGCGACCATGGCCGCCTCGCGGGCGATGCTCTCCAGGTCGGAGCCGACGTAGCCGTCGGTGATCTCCGCGATCTCGCGCAGGCTCACGTCGGGAGCCAGCGGCGAGTCCTGCGTGTGGATCTTCAGGATCTGCTCGCGACCCTCCTGTTCGGGTTCGCCGATGAACACGAGGCGGTCGAACCGCCCCGAGCGGAGGAGCGCGGGGTCGATCATGTCGGGCCGGTTGGTCGCGCCGATGACCATCACGTTGCCCATCTCCTCCAGCCCGTCGAGTTCCGTCAGGAGCTGGTTGACCACGCGCTCGGAGACGTTGTTGCCGACCTCGTTCCCGCGCGAGGGGGCCAGCGAGTCGAGTTCGTCGAAGAAGATGACCGTCGGCGACACCTGCCGGGCCTTCCGGAAGGTCTGCCGGATCGCCTTCTCGCTTTCCCCGACCCACTTCGAGAGGAGTTGCGGGCCGCGCACGCTGATGAAGTTGGCGTTGGTCTCGTTGGCGACGGCCTTCGCCATCAGGGTCTTCCCCGTCCCCGGCGGGCCGTACAGGAGGACGCCCTTCGGGGGTTCGATCCCCATGCGGTCGAACTTCTCCGGCGAGGAGAGCGGCCACTCGACGGCCTCCTTGACGTTCTGTTTTGGCTCTTCCAGCCCGCCCACGTCGTCCCACGTGATCTTCGGGAGTTCGACCAGCACCTCCCGCATCGCCGAGGGTTCGACCTCGTTGAGCGCGCCGCCGAAGTCGTCGTCCTTGACGATCATCCGGTCGATGAGGCTCGGCGGGATGTCCTCCTCGTCGAGATCGATCTCGGGGAGGTAGCGCCGGAGCGCCTTCATCGCCGCCTCCTTGGTGAGGCTCTCGATGTCGGCGCCGACGAAGCCGTGGGTCTCGTCGGCGAGGTGATCGAGGCTCACGTCGTCCGAGAGCGGCATCCCGCGGGTGTGGATCTGGAGGATCTCCTTCCTCCCTTCCTCGTCGGGGACGCCGATCTCGATCTCGCGGTCGAACCGGCCCGGGCGGCGGAGCGCGGGGTCGACGCTGTCGACGCGGTTGGTCGCCGCGATGACGATGACCTGCCCTCTGGTTTCGAGGCCGTCCATCATCGTCAGCAACTGCGCCACCACGCGGCGTTCGACCTCGCCGGTCACGTCCTCCCGTTTCGGCGCGATGGAGTCGAGTTCGTCGATGAAGATGATCGACGGCGACTCGTCTTTGGCGTCCTCGAAGATCTCGCGCAACTGCTGTTCGGACTCGCCGTAGTACTTCGAGATGATCTCCGGGCCCGCGATGGAGAAGAAACTCGCGGACGTCTCGTTGGCGACGGCCTTGGCGAGGAGGGTCTTCCCCGTCCCCGGCGGGCCGTGGAGGAGAACGCCCTGCGGGGGTTCGATCCCCAACTTCTTGAAGATCTGCGGGTGTTTCATCGGGAGTTCGACCATCTCCCGGACCCGCTGGATCTCGTTTTGCAGGCCGCCAATGTCCTCGTAGGTGATGCCGCCGCCGGTCTTCTCGAACCCCGAGATCGGTTCCTCCCGCAGTTCGACCTCGGTGTCCTCGGTGACCAGACAGACGCCGTCGGGCTCCGTCTCGACGGCGATCAGCGGGATGGCCTGTCCCGGCGAGCGCATGAACGGGTGGTTCGTACTCGACATGACGGGCACGATGTCGCGTTCGACCACCGGGCGCTTGAGGATCTGGCGTTTCACCATGCCGGCGGCGTCGGAGCCGAACTGGACGCTCGCCTCCTCCGGCGGCGCGAGGACGAGTTTCTCGGCTTTCGTCGCCTCCGCTTTGCGGATGGTGACACGCTCGCCGATCCCAACGTCCGCGTTCTGTCGCGTGAACCCGTCGATGCGGACGGTGTCCGTGTTCCAGTCCTGTCTGTCGGCACGCCACACCTTCGCCGCCGTCGTCTCGGCCCCCTCGATCTCGATGATGTCACCTGGCGACAGCTTCAGGTGGAGCAAGGTGTCGGGGTCCAGTCTGGCGATGCCGCGTCCCGAGTCGTTCGGGTACGCTTTCGCCACTTCGAGTTGCACTTCGTTCATGATGTACCCGCGAGGATGGTCGTGACTGGGCGATGATGCGGGATAAGTTTGTTGTTACCCGGGGTTTCGGGGTCCGATTTCGCCGTGGACTGTGACATACCGTAGCATACGACGGGGCGGTACAAACCCCTGCCGGTCCGGCGGCGGTCGCAAGCCGTTTGCCCGTCGAACCCGACCGAGGGGGTATGCACACGCTCGCGTTCGACGGCCGCATGGGGGCGAGCGGCGACATGCTCCTCGGAGCCCTGGTCGCCGCCGGCGCCGATCCGGCCGTCCTCGACCCCGTCGAGGCGGCGCTGGACGTCCGATACCACGTGGGGTCGACGACGAAAGCCGGCATCGACGCGACGACCGTCGACGTGATCCTCGACGACGCCGAGGCCGACGATCCGGCTCGGAAGCGGCGTCCGGAGCACGACCCGGAGCGTGGTCACGACCAGAGCCACGACCACGACCACAGTCACGACCAGAGCCACGACCACGACCACAGTCACGACCAGAGCCACGACCACGACCACAGTCACGACCACGACCATACCCACACGCATGCCGAGGGCGCCGGCCCCGACCGCACCTATCCCGAGGTCGTCGCCCTCGTCGAGGGCATGGATCTCCCAGCCGCCGTCGAGCGGAACGCCCTCGCGGTCTTCCGTCGCCTGGGCGAGGCGGAGGCGGCGGTCCACGGTACCGACCTCGATACCACCCACTTCCACGAGGTCGGCGCCGACGACGCCATCGCGGACGTGGTGGGTGTCTGCCTCCTCGTCGCCGACCTCGACGTCGAGCGGATCGTGACGACGCCCGTCGCGGTCGGCGGGGGGACCGTCACGATGAGTCACGGCACCTACCCGGTCCCGGCGCCCGCGGTGACGGAGGTGGTCGCCGACGCCGACTGGTCGATCCGCGGTGGTCCCGTCGACCGCGAACTCCTCACGCCGACCGGGGCGGCCATCCTCGCGGAACTCGCCGACGGCGCCGACCGACTCCCCGACCTCGCCGTCGACACGGTCGGCTACGGCGCCGGCGACGCGGACGTTCCCGACCGCCCGAACGTACTCCGGGCGCTCGTCGGCGACGGCGGCGGCGGGCTGCGTCGGGAGTCGATCACGGTCCTCGAAACCAACCTCGACGACGCCACGCCGGAGGTCCTCGGGGCGCTGCAGGAGACGCTCGCCGAGGCGGGGGCCCGCGACGTGTCGATCCTGCCCGCGACGATGAAGAAATCGCGACCGGGTCACCTCGTCAAGGTGGTCGTCGACCCCGCGGACGCCGAGCGGGTGGCGCGCCGTCTCGCCGAGGAGACGGGGACGCTCGGCGTCCGGGAGGGGAGCGCCGGGCACCGCTGGGTCGCCGACCGGGTCTTCGAGACGGCGACGCTCGACGTCGACGGCGAGGACTACGACGTGGCGGTGAAGGTCGCGACCGATGCCGACGGGACGGTCTACGACGTGAGCGCGGAGTACGACGACGCGCTCGCGGTCGCCCGTGCGACGGACCTGCCGGTCCGCACCGTGTTGCAACGGGCCGAGGCGGCGATCCGGGACCGGTAGGCGACACCGTTTCGAGGCTCCGCGTCGAGCGCCCGACATGGAGCGAGAACGCGTCTCCTCGGGTACAGAGTGGGAATCGGCGGTCGGCTACTCGCGGGCGGTCCGCGCCGGCGACGAGATCCACGTCTCGGGGACCACGGCGACCGACGACGACGGCGCGGTGGTCGGTCCCGGCGATCCCTACGCACAGACCCGTCGCGCGATCGAGAACGTCGACACGGCGCTCGCGGCACTCGACGCCTCGCTGTCCGACGTGGTGCGGACCCGGCTGTTCGTGACCGACATCGACGACTGGGAGGCCATCGGTCGCGCCCACGCCGAGGCGTTCGACGAGAGCGAGGAACGACGTTCCTCGGGAGGGCGGCCGGCCACGACGATGGTGCAGGTCGAGCGGTTGATCGACCCCGAGATGCTGATCGAGGTGGAGGCGACGGCGCGCGTCTAGTCGCGGTGCTCGTCCAGCGCCTCCTTGACGGTGAGGTCGCCGACGGCGACTCGGCGGGCGAGCGCGTCGTCGATGGTCCGGTCGTCAGTCGAAACGCGCCGCGAGCGGTCCTTGATCCGCTGGAGTTCGCCGGCGGTGGGTTCGATCTCCCGCGAGTCGACCCGTTCGCCCTCCAGACGGGCGATGTTGACCGCGGCGAGGACGTCGCCCATCCCCCGAGTGCCGGTTCCGAGGTAGGGGGTCGTCCCCGTCTCGTCGACGAGTTCCACGGTCACGTCGTCGAGGTCGTCGACGAGTCGGGCCCCCTGGATGCGGGCGCCGTCGCCGATCCGGACCAGCGGGTCGACCGCGTCCGCGACCTCCCGGCGGATCGTCTCGACGGCGTCGGCGAGGGGGACGTGAAAGGCCGCGACGACCGTCTCGCCGGCGAGGACAGCGACTCCCGGCCGGGTGCCGGGATCGACCCCGACGACGGTCCGGCCTTCGCCGCCACGCAGGAGTGCGAGTGCCTCGTCGACGGCGCGTCTGGCCTCGTCGGCCGTCGCGGTGACGCGGTCCACGTCGGCGTCACCGTCGATGTGGTCGTCCGGCGCCGTGACGACGACCGACGTCCCCTCGGGCAGGTCGTCGTCCGGTTCGACCGTGGTGAACGCCACGCCGCGCTCCCGGAGGAGGTCGACGACCTCGTGGTACAGCTCGAAGTCCGCGGTGGCGACGACGATCACGACCTCCCTTCGACGCCGCGGCGGTAAAACGTATCGCGGTCGAGCGACGACCGCGGTGTCGAGGGTTTATGACCCGGAACGACCGATGAGGTGTGTGTCCGAGTCAGAGCCAGCGCCAGTGTCGACCGGCTGTGCCCCGCTCGACGACCTTCTGGGCGGCGGCTTCGAACGCGGTACCGTCACCCAACTGTACGGTTCGCCGGCCGCCGGCAAGACGAACGTCGCGCTCTCCGCGGCCGTCCAGGTCGCCGCCGAGGGGGGGACCGCGGTGTACATCGACACCGAGGGGCTCTCGGTCGAACGGTTCGGACAGCTCGCGACGGGGGTTCTCGGTGACGACGGGGACCTGGAGGCGGTTACCTCCCGCATCGTCGTCACCGAGGCTCACGACTTCGCCGAACAGGAAGAGGCCGTCCGCGACGCCGCCGACTTCGCCTCCCGGGCGGAGCTGATCGTCCTCGACAGCGCCACGGGCTTCTATCGGCTCGAACGCCGCGACGGCGACGAGGGCGAGACGCTCAGACGGGTGGGGCGGCAGGTGACCCACCTCTTGTCGCTCGCGCGGAAACACGACCTCGCGGTCGTCGTCACCAACCAGGTGTTCACCGATCCCGACGCCGACCGGACGCGAGCGCTCGGCGGGAACACGCTCAACCACTGGACGGGGACGGTCGTCCGCCTGGATCGGTTCCGCGGCGGCAACCGGCGAGCCACGCTGGAGAAACACCGGTCGAAGCCCGCCGGCGAGACGGTCACCTTCCGCATCACCGGCGACGGCCTGGCCGCGGGCGAGGAGAGCCTATAGTTCGCCGAGTTTCCGGAGCAGTTGCCCGCGGTACTGCTCGTCGGCCCGAAGTCCCTTCAGTTCGAGGACGTTTCGCTCGAGCGTGTCGGCCGCGACGTGGAAGGCGTGATCGGCGCCGTACCCCTCGCCGGAGCCGGCGACCTGCCCGTGGTTGGTCCGCAGGCGGATCTGACACTGGATCAGGGGCGTTCCACGGAGCTTCTCCTTGTGCTCGTGGAAGCGCACGTGGGCGTGGTGGACCTGCATCTTCTGGTACTTGTCCGCCACGTCGGTGATGCCCTCGACGATCTCCTCGCGGGCGATGGTGTCGAGCAGGGCCACGTTGGTGATCTGGACGTCCATCTGTCCTTCCTCGGTGAAGGTGAGCGCGCGGAGCACGTCGGTCTTGGTGAGCACGCCGGCCACCGTCCCGTCGTCGGCCTCGGTCGGCGTGACCACCAGACCGGACACGTCGTTGTCGAGCATCGTCCGCACGGCGTCCTCGACGGTCTCGTCGGCGGTCGTCGTCAGGACGGGGCTGGTCATCAGGTCGTAGACGGGCAGATCGAGCATCCGATCGAGGTCGCCCCGGCGGTCGCCGCGACCCTGCCGGTCGGCGTCACGGACGACGAAGTCGACGATGTCGTGGGTGGTCAACACGCCGGCGAGCGACCCGTCATCGTCGTCGACGACGGGCAGTCGCGAGACGCCGTGCTCGCGCAGTCGGTTGATCGCCTGTCCGACGTGGGCCTTCTCGCCGATGGTGATCACGTCGTCGGTCTGGATCTGTTCGACGGTCAGCGCGTCGAGGCTGTCGAGAACCGCCTCCAGGATGGCGTCGGCGGTGACGATCCCCCAGAGCTTCTCGCCCTCGTAGACGGGGGCGACCTTGGTTCCCCCCTCGACGAGGACCCGGGCGACCTCGCGGACGTCCTCCGTGCGGTCGACCCGCGGGGCGGACTTCATCAGCACGTCGGCCTTGGTGTCGTCTTCGATCCGCGATCGAACCAAGTCGCGTTCGCCGATGACGCCGGCGTACTCGCCGTCCCGAGTGACGATGAGCCCCTTGGGGTTCTCGCGTTCGAAGATGGAACGGACCTTCCCCAAGCGCTCGCCCGCGTCGACTTCGATGTATTCGGGAGTCGCAATATCGGAGATATCCATAGCTACACGTGAACCGCCCGGTGGCTTGAAAGTTGTTTCTTGCGTGTGTCGGCGTGGAACCGCGGTTGTCACCGGTAGCTCGGTACGATGCAGGGGAAGTGGGTTGGGGCGGATTCGAACCGCGAGGACTCGCTTCGCTCGTCCTCTGGGACCGAATCCGCCGACCACTTCGACGACGAACGGACTCCTCGCTTCGCTCGTCGTCGTTGCGTCGGCAGAAGTGGGTTGGGGCGGATTCGAACGCTGGCGGACTCCCGCCGGTCGTCCGCTGCCTCCCGCCTCGCTCCGCTCGGCGGGAACGCCGGCCTGTTCCATCCCTCCTTCAGGAACGTCAGGAAAACGAGTGGGTTGGGGTGGATTCGAACCGCGAGGACTCGCTTCGCTCGTCCTCTGGGACCGAATCCGCCGACCACTTCGACGACGAACGGACTCCTCGCTTCGCTCGTCGTCGTTGCGTCGGCAGAAGTGGGTTGGGGCGGATTCGAACCGCCGGCCTGCTCCGTGTGAAGGAGCCGTCATAACCGGGCTAGACCACCAACCCGCGCAGTACGTCGGTACCGGCGACGCCGACTTAAGGATTGTCTTACTCGCCCGAGCGGTACCGACGGATGCGCTCGCGGGCGTCCTCGATGGCCGTCTTCGCCTCGCCCTCGGCCCGGGATTCCAGTTCCTGCAGGTCGTCCTGTAGCTTCTCCAGGCGCGACGGTTCCGGCTCCTTCTCCTCCCCGGTGAGCTCCCGGAATCGCTCCTCCAGCGGATCGAGTTCCTCGATGACGCCTTCCTTCGCGTGCTCGCCGGCGCGGCCGATGTAGTACAGTGCGTCTTCGAAGTGTTTGTTCATATGTGACCAGACGTGGACGACAAATATAGCTCTTGTGGGGGATGACCGGCCGTCGGCACGGGGGCGCGGTGGTGTGTCGCCCGTTCAGTACGTCGGGCGGTCCTCGCGGACGCCGTCGCGGGCGTTGACGAGGCGACCGAACGTAAACAGCGCGTCGGAGAGCCGGTTCAGGTAGGCGACGGCGACGGGGTTCACCGGGTCGGCGTCGGCTAGGTCGACCGCCCGCCGTTCGGCCCGCCTGACGACCGTTCGGGCGTGATGGAGGGCGGAGCCGGCCTCGCTCCCGCCGGGGAGGACGAACGACTGCAGCGGATCGAGTTCCGCCTCGGCCTCGTCGATCCACGCCTCCAGTTCCTCGACGTGGGCCTCGTCGACGGCAGGGTCGTCGTCGTCCGGGTCGGGGTTCGCGAAGTCCGCTTGGACGATGTGGAGGTGGTTCTGGATCCGTTCGAGCCGGTCGTCGACGTCGTCGTACCCCGACGGTCGGATCGTCCCGATGAGGGCGTTCGCCTCGTCGACGGTGCCGTAGGCCTCGATCCGGGGACTCGTCTTCGAGACGCGGGACATGTCCCGCAGGTCGGTCATGCCCTCGTCGCCGCGGCCGGTGTAGACCGTCATGCCAGGGTTCGCTCGACGTACTGCAGGATGTTGTCGCTCTCGGCCATCGTGACGCCGTGTTCGTCGTCGACGAGGACCGGGACGCCTCGCTGGCCGCTGACTCGCTTTACCTCGTTTCGTTCCGAGTGGAGCGCCTCGACCCAGACGGTGTCGTAGGTGACGTCGTGTGCCGCGAGCGCGTCGTGGATCTTCTCACAGTACGGGCAGCCGTCGAGCGCGTACAGCGTGATCGACATACCGCGGGTTCGGTCGCTGCGGTCAAGTAGCTTGGCCCACGCGACGAGCGAAATAGATATATACGTCGCCGGCGCGTCCGTGTGCCTCACTCACACGGCAAAATACCCGTGTAAGACCGTTAACGACCCGAATTCGGGCGTTTCGGTGCCGAAACGTTTATAACTGTCACGACCGTACTTTTGGTTAAGGACCCACCCGCCGTTCGTCTCTTCGCTTCTCTCTCGGTACGGGGGCATCCGACACCAACCATGAGCGAAACAACGACATACAGTACCACGGACGCGGCCGAGCGAGAACAGGAACGAACGGACGAGCGGACGGCCCCGAACTGCCCCGAGTGTAGCGGCTCCCTCGTGACCGACGAGGAACACGGCGAGACCGTGTGTGCCGACTGTGGGCTCGTCGTCGAGGAGGACGAGATCGACCACGGCCCCGAGTGGCGCGCCTTCGACTCCAGCGAGCGCGACTCCAAGTCCCGCGTGGGTGCCCCGACGACCCAGATGATGCACGACAAGGGGCTGTCGACGAACATCGGCTGGCAGGACAAGGACGCCTACGGGCGGGCGCTCTCCTCGCGCCAGCGTGAGAAGATGCAGCGCCTGCGGACCTGGAACGAGCGGTTCCGCACCCGTGACTCGAAGGAGCGCAACCTCAAGCAGGCCCTCGGCGAGATCGATCGCATGGCCTCGGCGCTCGGCCTGCCCGAGAACGTCCGCGAGACCGCGAGCGTCATCTACCGCCGCGCGCTCGCCGACGACCTCCTACCCGGCCGATCGATCGAGGGCGTCGCCACCAGCGCGCTGTACGCCGCCGCGCGCCAGGCCGGCACCCCACGAAGCCTCGACGAGATCGCCACCGTCTCCCGCGTCGAGAAGATGGAGCTGACCCGGACGTACCGCTACGTCGTCCGCGAACTCAAACTCGAGGTCAAACCCGCCGACCCCGAGCAGTACGTCCCGCGCTTTGCCTCCGATCTCGACCTCTCGGAGGAGGTGAGCCGACAGGCCCGCGAACTGCTCCGCTCCTCGCGCGAGCGCGGCGTCCACAGCGGCAAGAGCCCGGTCGGCCTCGCGGCCGCCGCCGTCTACGCCGCCGCCCTCCTCACCAACGAGACGGTGACCCAGAGCGAGGTCAGCGAGGTGGCCAACATCAGCGAGGTCACCATCCGCAACCGGTACAAGGAGCTCCTCGAAGCCAAGGGCGCCGCCGACGCCGCGTAGTCACTGGAAGCCGCGGCCGACGCCGTCGTTTTCGATCAGATCATCGAGTTCCGCATCGAGCAGTTCCTCCGCCTCCTCGAACGTCTCCGAGAGTGCGTCCAGCGGCTCGGGGCGGTCCGCGAGGTCGAAGGACATCGGTCCGTAGGCCGGGCTGTCGACGGTCTCCATCACGTCCTCGAAGAAGTCCTCGGGCGTCGTCGGTGCCTCGGCGTGAACCCGTACCGTCTCGGCCAGCCGTCTGGCCGTCGACTCGGCCTCGTCCTCGTTCTCCGGCGGCGACTGGACCGCGAAGCGCCGGGGGCGGTCCTCGGTCGGGAAGTGAGCGGCGATGTCGTCGTCGAGCGACCGGGTGACCTTCGTGCCGACGCCCCGGACGTCGTACGGGTTCTTCGCGTACGTCTTCAGGTGGTAGACGCCGACGCCCGGATGGCCGAGATAGAGATCCTCGCCGACGCCGTCACGGCGCTGTCCGGCGACGGCACGCCACCCGTCCGGGTCGACGGTTCCTTCGCTCACGTCGTCGAGGATGTCCTGCCACTCTCTGACCCGCATGGGCCGCGGTTGACGAGCGATCCCCGAGAGTGTATCGGTCGCGGAGACGCCCACCTTCATAGGTCGCGGGACGCAAACTCGGGCAATGCCCGAAATCGAGATCACCTCGGAACAGGAGGAGCGTCTGCGCGCCCTCCAGGAGGAGATCGCGCGCGACGTGGTCGGCAAGTACGGCCACGTCCGGCCCCGCGACGCCGTCGAATATCTCCTCGATCGCTACGAGGACGACGAGGAGGCGGACCCCGCGAACGCGGCGGACGACGCCGACGGGGGCGACTCGGTCGGCGGCACCGAGGCCGCGACGGCCCGTGTCGTCGACGACGACGACGACGGCGAGGCCGCGGACGGGACGACCGACGGCGACCCCACGACCGGCGGCGACGACGCCATGCTGAACGAGATGATGAGTCTGCTGGACACCCACGACGACAAGTGGGGCGAGTCCGACGGCGACGAGCGGTACGCGGTCGAACTGCCCGACGGGACGACCGAGCAGGTCCGGACCAAAGACGACGTGAAGGCGCTCCTGTTCAAACATTACCGATGACGGGGCTCCTCGATGGCCTCCGCGCGTGGCTCGGCTCCTTTTTGGGCGACGGGACTGATGGCGACGACGCGCCCCCGGATGACGAGGATCGGTTCGCGGGCGAGTCCCCCACCGTCGTCCACCGGGACGACCGACCGTTGGAGACGCCGTCGGATCTCGATCCATCGCCCCCCTCGGAGGGTGAAACGTCGTCGGGGACGGTTCCGAACGCTGCCACGACCGAGGACGGCGACGACACGTCGGGCGACGGCGAGGACGTCGAGCGCCCCGACCGGGTGTCCATCCCCGACGCCGAGTCGGTGGCCGGCGGGACCGATGCGCCGACGGCGGGCGAGCGAGCGGTCGACGTCGACGACCCGACCGGCGACCGCGAGATGGCGGACGACGACCCGACCGGCGACGTCGTCTGTGCAGTCTGCGGGACGGCCGTCGAGGACCCGACCGGGGCGTGCCCGCTGTGCGGGTCGACGGACGTGCGGTCGGCCGAAGCCGGGGACGGCCCGCCCGGGTCGCCGCGGGGGCGAACCACGGTCTCGGCGGCGGACGACGAGGCGGTCGACCGCCTCGGCGACGTCCGGAGCGGCGAGGGGGACGGCGACGGTGGGTGACCCGCAGGGTTTTTCGCCGGCGACCGCCCACCCCCGGTCGTGAACCTCCGCGGGACGATCATCGACGTCGGCGAGGTGCGAAGCGTCTCGACGCGACACGGCGAACGCGAACTCGTCGAGGCGACGATCCGTCCCGAGCGCATCGACGGCGAGGGGGCGACGACGGCCGACGGATCGGTCACGGTGACGCTCTGGGGGAAGTGGACCCACACCGCCGAGCATGCGGGCGAGGGGATGGACCTCCTCGTGACCGAGGCCGAAGAGACGGAGTTCCGGGGCGAGCGGGGATACGCGACGACCGGCGACTCCTACGTCGTCCTCGAACCCGACTTCCTCGTGGACGTGACCGACGTGCGCTCGTGGGTGCAGTGTCCGCGGATGTACTACCTGAACAAGCTCTCGGGCGTGCCACTCGCCTACCCCGTCGTCAAGGGGACCATCGTCCACGAGGTGTTCGGCGACCTGTTGCGGGGCCGTGACCTCGACGCCGCCGTCGCGGACCACGTCGAAGCCGCGGGGCTGGAACTCGGGTTGCTGGGCCGCGAGGCCGAGGAGGTCCGCGACGAGGTGCGCCGGAACGCCGCCGCCATCGAGGGGTGGCTGGCACAGGGTACCCTCACCGACGAGGACGAGTGGCGCTCGGAGTACACGCTCATCAGTCCCACCTTCGGCATCAAGGGACGCGCCGACGCGCTCCGGCGCGGGATGCCGGTCGAACTCAAGACGGGGAAAAACACCAAGCGCGACCCGCGCTTTCACGACAAGATCCAGGCGGCGACGTACGCCCTCCTGCTCGGCGAGTCGGGCGACCCGCCGGACACGGGGACGCTCCTCTACACGAAGAACGCGGCCCTCGACCGGAGCGAGGCGAGCGGCGACCTCTCCCCGGCCAAGGAGTTCTCGGTCGGGCGCGGGTTGCTGGAGTTCGTCGTCCGGACGCGCAACGAGATCGCGGCCGCCGAGGCCGAGCGTCGCGTCCCTACGGGCTACGAGGCCGACGCCAAATGCGAGTGGTGCTTCGAGCAGGACACCTGCATGGTCGTCTCGGGGCGCCTCGATCAGGAGTCCAAGGCCGGACAGGTCGGCACCGCCATCCCCGAGGAGGAACGCGAGTACTTCGAGACGTTCTACCGGGCCATCGAGGACGAGCGCCGGGCGGTCCACGCGGAGTACCGGAAGCTGTGGGAACAGCGACCGGCCGAGCGGGCGGCGGCCGACCGCGCCCTGATCGACTTGGAGCCGCTCGACCGTCGGCAGCTCCCCGACGGCGACTGGGAACTCCGGGCACGGGTCCCCGACGGCGCCGTCTCGAAACTCCGCGAGGGCGACGTCGCCCTCGCCAGCGCGGGCGACCCCATCGACGGCGACGCCGAACTCGGGCGGATCGAGGAACTCGGCGACGAGGCGGTCGTCAGGGCGGACGAACCGCTCGACCTACGACGGCTCGACGTCTACCCCTCGGAGATTTCGGTCTCGCGCCAGCTGACGGCACTCCACGACGCGCTCCTGAAGGGCGACCCCGAGCGGAAGGACGTCCTGTTCGGCCGGCGGGACCCCACCTTCAACGAGGTGACGGAGACGTTCGTCGACAACAACGATGCCCAAAACGACGCCGTCCGGCGGGCCGTCGGCGCCGAGGATTTCGCGCTCGTCCACGGCCCGCCGGGGACGGGCAAGACCTACACCATCGCCCACCTCGTCCGAGCGCTGGTCGAACGCGGCGAGCGGGTCCTCCTCTCGGCGTTTACGAACCGTGCCGTCGACAACGCCCTCGAAGCCCTCCGGGAACAGGGGTTCGAGGACGTGGCCCGGGTGGGCACGGCGACTGGCGTCCGCGAGGACATGCTCGACGTGCGCCTGGAGCGCCGGGGCGAGCCGAACGACCGGGCGGCCGCGCTCCGGTCGGCGCCCGTCGTCGCCGCCACCACCGCCACCTGTGGCTCCCGGGAGCTCCGCGAGGATTCCTTCGACGTCGCCGTCGTCGACGAGGCGTCGCAGTTGACGGAGCCGGGGACGCTCGCGGCCATCAACCTCGCGGACCGGTTCGTTCTCGTCGGCGACCACCAGCAACTCCCGCCGGTCGTCCAGTCGGGCGACGAACGGCTCGCTACATCGCTGTTCGAGCGCCTCCACGACGCGCATCCCGACGCCGCGACCATGCTCGACAGACAGTACCGCATGAGCCAGCGCATCCAGGCCTTTGCCTCCCGGGAGTTCTACGACGGCGCGCTCCGTCCGGCGACCCCCGAGGTGGCCGGCGGGACGCTTTCCGACCTCCCGGGCGTCGACGGGGCGGCCCTCGGTCCGGAACTTCGGCGGGGCGTCCGATTTATCGACCCCGACGGGTGCCGCGAGGGCAACGCCAACCCCGTCGAGGCCGAGCGGGTGGCCGCCGTCGTCGCGGAGTACCTCGACGCCGGCGTCGACCCCGACGACGTGGTGGTGATCGCCCCCTTCCGCGCGCAGGTGGCGGAGATCAGCCGCCGGGTGGACGTGGCCGTCGACACCGTCGACCGCTTCCAGGGGTCGAGCGCCGAGGTGGTCGTCGTCTCCTTCGTCGCCACCGGCGACCTCGACGGCCCCATCTTCGAGGATACCCGGCGGGTGAACGTGGCGCTCACGCGGGCGAAGAAGTCGCTCGTCCTCGTCGGGGACGCCGGGGCGCTGGCGTCGGAGCCGTTCTACGCCCGGATGCTGGACTGGGCGCGGCGGTGACGACGACCCGAGACCTACGCCGCCTCGACGCCGGTTATCTCGAAGCGCGCCCCGCCCGCCGCGCTCTCGGCGGCGCGGACGGACCAACCGTGTGCCTCGGCGATCCGTTCGACGATGTGTAATCCGAGCCCGCTCCCCTCGTCCCCGGTCGAGTAGCCGCTCTCGAACACCCGCTCGTGCTCCGCCGCGTCGATCCCCGAGCCGTCGTCCGCCACGAAGAAGCCGTCCTCGACCGCACCGACCGTGACCGTGACGCCGTCGTCGTTGCCCGCTCCGTGTTCGACGCTATCGTCGGCCTCCGGCCGGCTGTCGGTCGACCCGTGTTCGACGCTGTTCCGCACGAGGTTCTCCAGCAGCTGCTGGAGGCGGGTCCGGTCGGCGACGACCGTCAGGTCCGTCTCGACGGAGAGAGTCGCGCCGTCGGTCTCGACGTTCCGCCAGCAGCGCCGGGCGACCGCCGGCAGGTCGACCGCCTCCGTCTCGTCGATGGAGCGCCCGCTCCGTGCCAGGGTCAGGAGGTCCTCGATCAGGGTCTCCATCCGCTCGTGCGATCGCAGCACTTCGTCGAGGTGGTCGCTGTCACACTCCTGACGGGCCAGCTCGGCGTGTCCCGCGGCGACGTTCAGCGGGTTTCTAAGGTCGTGAGAGACGACGCTCACGAACTCGTCGAGGCGCTCGTTCTGTCGTTCGAGTTCCCGCTCACGGTTCCTGCGCTCGGTCACGTCCTCGATCACCACCGTCCGACCGAGTCGGACCTCGCGATCGCCGAGGCGGCCCGCGTGCGACCGGGTGTGATACACCGGCGACTGCTTGATCCGGTAGTGGCGCTCCCCGCCGTCCCGCCGGAGCGTGATCTCCCGTTCGTCCTCGCCGGCATCGATCGCGTCCAGCAGCGGCGGATACGCGGAGAGCGCCGCCGTGACGGGGGTCCCGACGTCGTCGTCGTCGAGGTCGAGGAGGTCGCGCGCCCGTGGATTGGTGTCGAGGACGCGGTCCTCCGTGTCCAGCGCGATGACGGGATCGGCCATGCCGTCGATGAGCGTCTTGCGGGCGACCTGTCTCGTTTCGAGTAGATCGACCCGGAACACGCCCCAGAGCGTGGCGAAACACCAGCCGACGATCCCGACGGTCGCGAGGTTGAACGCCGGATGGATCGGTGCGAGCGACTCCCAGAGGAAGAAGGCGATTCCGAGCAGAAAGCCCACGACGACGGCTGTGATCTGCTCGCGGTAGATCCCGTCCGCGTTCGCCAGTTCGACGGTCAACAGGGTGACGCTGGCGAGGATGATCGCCAGCGAGACGAGCGTATGCATCCAGAAGAGCGGGCCGTAGGTGGCGGTGAACACGCCCATGGCCGTCAGTTCGGGTGGGCCTCGAAGCAGGTCGTGTGCGGGATCGGTCAGCGAGACTGCTAGGATCACCACCACCACGCCGACCAGCGGCCCCGTGACCGCCGGCCGCAGGTACCGCTCGCGCCGCGTGAACTCGGCGGCGAGGTAGAACGACTCGACGGCGAGGGCGGCCGTCAGTGGATACTGGAGGCCCGTGACCAGCTCCCACAGCATCGGGTCGCCGACGGTCGACTCGACGACGCTCGTCGCCGCGTAGGCGACGCCCGTGACCGCCATCGCCAGCAGGGGAGTTCCCCCCGGCCTGTCGCGGTAGGTCCACGCCACGAACGCCACGACCGTCGCTGTCGCGCCGACGACGAGCTCCAGCAGCACGAACAGCGTGAGCGAGAGATCCATCTACCCGAGAGCGTGAGCCGACCTTACCATGACGACCGTCCTATGTCCCACATCGTGGCCCCCCGACCGTCCCCGGCGATAGCCGAATTACCGTTTCCGTCACCCGATCGTATTTGCCACACCGACAAATGTCCGTTGGTCGATCCGTCCGCCCGCCGGGCCGGTCAGTCGTGCCGTTACCCGTCGCCGTCCGCTCCGCGTGGCCCGTTACCGCCGGCGACATCGGCGTCGCTTCCCGCCGACCTCCCGTCGATATCCGCCAGCACCCGCTCGTGGAACTCCCGGAGCACCGCGTCCTCGTCCTCGGCGAGGACGGTGTCGGTGGCGGCGAGGGTCGCCAGGCCGAAGGCCCGCGGCGTGGGCGTCTCGACCGTCCGCTCGCTGATCTCGATTTTCCCCGACCGGATCCCCCGAAGCACGCGTTCGAGCCCCTCGACGTGGAGTTTGTCCTCCAGTAGCTCCCGGTCGGTCTCCTCGATCACCGCGAAGTCCTCCAGGTCGTCGGCCAGCGAGAGGAGCGTCTCGCTTTCGACCTGCTGGCGAGCCGCCGACTTCTCCGTCCCCTTGTACCGTTTCAGGATCATCAGCGAGCGCGTGGCGTCGATCCGGAAGTACCGCTTGCGGAGGTCGGTCCCCCGGAGGGCCGCCCGGAGTTCCGCCCGCACGTCGTCGGGGTCGAGTCCCCGGAGGAGGCCGGCGACGTCGATCCGGCGGTTCAGCGGCATCGAGAGGACGAAGCCGTTGTCGGCGACCGCGACGGTGACGTTCGCCGTCGCCTCGTTGGCACACTTCGCGGCCAGCAGCCGCGAGAGGCCGTCGTTGCACCGCCGCCCGTAGACAGCGTGGACGTAGTACCGGCGGCGGTAGGTCTCCCGGTCGCGTACCTCCTCGATGGCGAGGCGGGTCGGCGTCGAGACGCTCTCCGCGCCGGCGAAGGCGACCTGCTGGTCGTAGAGGCGGGTCAGCGCCCGCACCGCCCGTTCCGACAGGACGTCGCTCCGGAGCCAGTCCCGGGCCGCCGGCGGACCGCCCTCGCCGAGACGGTCGAGGAGGTCGCGCTGGAAGGCGAGGATCTCCCGCGCGAGGTCCGCCGAGAGCGGCAGGCGCTCGGAGTACCACGAGGGCACCGTCGGCCGGGCGGCGGTGCGGTCGACGTACACCTTCGAACCGCGACGGTAGCGGAACTCGAAGCGCTCGCCGCCGATGACGAACACGTCGCCCGGATCGAGGGTGTCGAGGTAGTCCTCGTCGAGTTGGCCGACCCACTCCTCGCCGCCGCGAACGAACACGTCACAGGCGAAGGAGTCGGGGATGGTCCCGACGTTCGTCAGGTAGATCATCCGCGCGAGGCGGCCCCGCTTGCCGATCAGTGGCTCGCCGACCGGGAACGACGGGTGGTGGTGCTCGCCGTCCGGCGGGTCGTTCCGGTCCCGCCAGACCTTCGCGTAGACGTTTCGCTCCTCCAGTCCCTCGTAATCGGCGGTGAGGTACCGAAAGAGCGTCTCGAAGTCGTCGCCGCCGAAGTTCCGGTAGGGGTAGGCTCGGCGGAGGATCGCCCGCACCTCGGACTCGGGGCGAACGCCGTTGATCGCCATCCCATAGACGTGCTGGGCGGCCACGTCGAAGGCGTTCTCGGGGACGAACACGCGGTCGACGAACCCGGATTCGGCCTTGCGGCCCATCACGGCACACTCGACCAGGTCGTCGCGGTCCAGGGCGACCACGCGCCCCTCGACGACCTGTCCCACTTGGTGGCCAGCCCGTCCGACCCGCTGGAGCAACGCCGCGACGGATTTCGGCGAGCCGACCTGCACTACCAGGTCGACGTGGGGCATGTCGATACCGAGTTCGAGGCTGGTGGAGGTGGTCACCACGTCGAGGTCGCCGGCCTTGAGCGCCGCCTCCACCGCGTCCCGGCGCTCGGCCGAGAGGCTCCCGTGGTGACAGCCGGAGTTCCCGTCGTCGTAGCCGTAGCGCTCGCGGAGCGCCTGCAGGACCCGCTCGGCACCCGAGCGGGTGTTCGTGAACACCAGCGTGTTGGTGTGGGAGTCGACCAGGTCGTGGAGGCGGTCGTAGAAGCGGTCGCGGACGACGTCGCCGGGCGTGGCGACCAGGTCGTCGACCGGGCAGTCGATCCGGAGGTCGAACTCGCGGGCGAAGCGGGCGTCGACCACCTCGCAGTCCCGGGCCGGGCCACCCGGTTCCGCCCGCCCGACGAGGAAGTCGGCGACGGTATCGAGGGGTTCGACCGTCGCCGAACAGCCGATCCGGGTCGGCGAGCCCTCGGTCAGGTCTGCCAGCCGTTCCAACGACACCGAGAGGTGCGTGCCGCGCTTGTTCGCGGCGAGCGCGTGAATCTCGTCGACGACGACGTACTCGACGGTCCGCAGTTTCTCGCGGAACTTCGGGGCGTTGAGCAGGATGGCGAGCGTCTCGGGGGTCGTGTTGAGGATGTGTGGCGTCTCCGCGAGCATCCGCCGGCGGGCGGCGTCGTCGGTGTCGCCGTGGCGGGTGGCCTGTCGCACTTCCGTCGACTCCCCCCGCGTCTCCAGTCGCTCCCGGATGCCGGCCAGCGGGTCAGCGAGGTTCCGCTGGACGTCGTTGGCGAGTGCTTTCAGCGGCGACACGTACAGACAGTACACCGTGTCGTCGAGGCCGTCGGCCCGCTCCCGGCGGAACAGTTCGTTGATGATCGCGATGAAGGAGGCGAGGGTCTTCCCGCTGCCCGTCGGGGCACAGACGAGCGCGTTCTCCCCCTCGTGGACGAGCGGGATGGCGCCCCGCTGTGGCGGCGTGAAGAAGCCGCCGTTCTCGGGGACGTACGCCCCGAACCGGTCGACCCACCAGTCGCGGACGGCGGGGTCGAGCAGTTCGAGGACGTCGACGTCGTCCGCCGCGGCGGCCAGTCGCTCGGGGACCTCCGCCTCGGGCCGATCCATCGGTCTTCCCTTGGTGCGGACGACCAAGTCGGTTGCGTCCGGACACGCAACCGACAATATAAGTCGCGGCTGGCGCTATGGTCGGTATGGTAGACAAGAAGCTCACCCTCCTGGAACTCAACCTCGGCGACGGTACGGTGCAGATCGGTCCCGCGACGCTCGGCGGGTCGTCGGACGACGACGACGCGACCGTCGACGACGAGGACGAGGGCGACGCGGCCGAGGGCTGTGGCTGTCCCGGGCGCAAACTCGGCACACTCCTCCTGGTCCTCGGCGGCCTCGTGCTCCTCGCGGTCGTCGCGAAGAAGCTCCGCGGCGGCGGCGACGACCTCGACGAACTCGAGGACCTCGCCGACCTGGACGAGGAGTGATACCGTCTACGGTACGTCAGTACTGGTGGTTCGCCGAGACGGTCCGGCGAACCACCGGTAACCGGTCACGGTAATCCGTCTGCCCATCCGGACTCCTTAAGCGACGCCCGGTCCGTAGGGGTTCGTATGACGGTATCGAGTGCGCCGGGCAAAGTGTACCTCTTCGGCGAACACGCCGTCGTCTACGGCGAACCCGCCGTCCCGTGTGCCATCGAGCGGCGAGCGACGGTGACCGTCGAGGCCCGCGACGACGACCACGTGCGCGTGGAGGCGTCCGACCTCAGCCTCGACGGCTTCACCGTCGAGTACGCGGGGACGACCGACGGCCGGCCGGACGTGGACGTGCCGGCGTCGCTGGTCGAGGCGGCGATGGGCTACGTCGACGCGGCGGTCGAACAGGCCCGCGAGGCCGTCGGCCGGCCCGACGCCGGCTTCGACATCACCGTCGAGAGTTCCATCCCGCTCGGGGCGGGGCTTGGCTCCTCGGCCGCGGTGACCGTGGCCGGCATCGACGCCGCGACCCGCGAACTCGGCCACGAGCTCCCGGCGCGGGAACTCGCGGACCGCGCGTACCGCGCCGAGGCGGCCGTCCAGGACGGCCAGGCCTCCCGGGCCGACACCTTCTGTTCGGCCGTCGGGGGCGCCGTGCGGGTCGAGGGCGACGACTGCCGGGCCATCGAGACGCCGAACCTCCCCTTCGTCGTCGGGTTCGACGGCGGCGCGGGCGACACCGGCGAACTCGTCGCCGGCGTCCGCGCGCTCAAGGAGGAGTACGATTTCGCGGCCGACACCGTTTCGACCATCGGCGATCTGGTCCGGACGGGCGAACGGCTCCTCGACCCCGAGAACGGGTCGGCCGACGACCGGCTGACGGAACTCGGTCGGCTCATGAACTTCAACCACGGTCTGCTCGAATCCCTGGGCGTCTCCTCGCGGTCGCTCGACAGCATGGTGTGGGCGGCCCGCGAGGCCGGTGCCCACGGCGCGAAACTGACCGGGGCCGGCGGCGGCGGCTGCATCGTCGCCCTCGATCCGACGCCCGAGACGCTGACCGCGCTCCAGTTCACGCCGGGCTGTGAGGAGGCCTTCCGTGCCGAACTCGCGACCGACGGCGTCCGGAGGCTGGAATGACGACCGTCCTCAAACTCGGGGGAAGCCTCGTCACCGACAAGGAGCGCCGGGAGACGCTCGACGACGACGCGCTCTCGGCGGCGACCGACGCCGTCGCCGACGCCGTCGGTGGCGGCGCCCCCGCGGACCTCGCTTTGGTCCACGGCGCCGGGAGCTTCGGCCACCACTACGCCGAGAAACACGGCGTGAGCGTGACCGAAGGGACGACCGACGCGGGCGCGGCCCTCGAGATCCACGGGTCGATGACGACGCTCAACCGGTTCGTCCTCGCGCGACTGCACGACTGCGACGTCCCGGCCCTGCCGGTCCACCCGCTCTCGGCGGGCGCCCGCGACGCCGAGGCGACGCTCGAACTCCCCATCCAGACCGTGCGGACGATGCTCGGCGAGGGGTTCGTCCCCGTCTCGCACGGCGACGTCATCGCCCACGCGGGGAGCGGGACGACGATCATCTCGGGCGACGAGGTGGTGGTCCGGTTCGCGACGGGGCTGGACGCCGACCGGGTCGGCCTCTGTTCGACCGTCGACGGCGTCTACGACGCCGACGGCGCGGTGATCGACCGGATCGATTCCTTCGCGGACGTGGCCGACGCCCTCGGCGGGAGCGACGCCACCGACGTCACCGGCGGGATGGCCGGGAAGGTCCGGACCCTCCTCGACCTCGACGCGCCGGCGTACGTCTTCGGCGCCGACGACCTGCCGGCCTTCCTCGCGGGCGGCGAGCCGGGAACCCGGATCGATTGATACGGAGTACGGTAACTGTTCACCGGTGGTTCGCCGAGACGGTCCGGCGAACCCCCGGTGATGGCTTACAGTAAACCGTATGGGGTCGGCGGTCGTGGTACCACGACCCTCGCAAGGGTTATCCCCGAAGCGGCTGTACGTATATTTGCAATGGCAAACGGTAAGGTTGATTTCTTCAACAACACTGGCGGCTACGGTTTCATCGAGACTGAGGATGCTGACGACGACGTTTTCTTCCACATGGAGGACGTTGGCGGTCCGGACCTCGAGGAAGGACAGGAACTGGAATTCGAAATTGAGGACTCCCCGAAGGGTCCGCGCGCGACCAACGTCGTTCGCAACTAAGACGACTTTCGACCCGTCGCTTCGGAGCGACGGCTCACACGACGCCGTTTTTTATCGGCGGACAAGGCGAATACCCCGGGCTTGACCCCGAGGCGATTCACCGGACTCACACGACGTAGCGACGGCGCGGTCCGGCCGGTCGCTTTTCACTCGGGGGCCCCGTCGCCTGGCCCATGGCCACCGACGACACCGTCCGGGTCTGGCTCGTGGAGCGGACGTACTCGGACGACGAGCAGAACGTCATCATCCTCACGTACGCGACGACCGATGGCGAGCGGTACTTCGGGAGAGCGCGCGCTCACCTCCTTCTCCGATGTCCGCGATACGACCGCGGCGGTCGAGGCGTCCCCGACCGACCTGGGGGACGTCGCGGACGACCGGCGCGAGCAGTACGCGGCCGAAGCCCGGCGAATGGCCGCCGAACACGACCCGGAGGACGTGATCTAACACTCCACGCGGAGCCCGTCGCGGGCGAAGCGCACGTCGCCGTCGTACCGCCGTTCGACCGCGTCCAGCATCTCGTCGTGACGGCCCTCGGTGTGGGGGTAGAGGTGGGTCAGGTAGACCCGTCCGTAGTCGTGGCCCGCCAGGGCGTCGCCGAGCGTCGACGGTGAGGGATGATTCGAGACGTCGACGTCGTCGGGAAACGAGCAGTCGTGGACGAGGACCGCGGAGCCGTCGGCGAAGGCGGCCATCCCCTCGAAGGCCTCCGTGTCGCTACTGATCGTGAGGTCGCCCGCAGCGCCCGCGAACCGGTACGCGAGGCCGTCGACCGAGTGCCGCGTCTCGCGGGCGCTGACGTCGAAGCCGGCGACCGAGAACTCGTGGGCGCCAACCTCGCGCACCCGGAGGTCGACCCGGCCGTCGAGGTAGTCGAAAGCCGAGAGCAGGTCGTCGACCAGGGCCTTCGTCCCCCGGGGGCCGACGACTTCGAGCCAGTCCTCGCCGGCCAGCCACCGCGCCTTCAGAAGCGCTAGGAGGTCGGAGACGTGATCCAGGTGGTGGTGAGTCAGAAGCACCGTCGAGACGCCCTCGTAACCCGCGTCGGTCCCCGCGAGGCGGTGGAGGACGCCCGCACCGCAGTCGACCAGCAGGCGCCGGTCACCGTCGTCGAGCAACAGACCGGTCTGTGCCCGGTCGGGGAGCGCCATCGCGCTCCCGGTGCCGAGGAAGGTGAGGTACATGCTCGGCCGTGGGGTGGCGGTTCGGAAAGACGTTCGGATCGTCGGGACGCCCATCGACCCGTCCCGGCGACTCCCCTCATACTGGTTATTGTACGTCAGTACCGGTGGTTCGCCGGACTATCCTGGCGAACCCCCGGTAAACAGTTACAATAATCCGTATCAGTCGAAGCCGAACTCGTCGCCGAGGACGTCGGCCTGGGCGAAGTTCGACCCCACGTCGGTGATCTCGACCTGCACCGTCTCGCCGAGCGACGCGCCGTCGACGAGGACGGCGAACTCGTCGACGTAGCCGACCCCGTCGCCCTCGTCGCCCAACTCCTCGATGGCGACGACGTACGTCTCGCCGGCCGTGACCGGTCGATCAACCATGGCAAACAGTAGCACACGGAGACGGAAATAAGTCGTGGCGACGACGTGTCGGCGCCTCGGATCGCGGATCAGGGCGCGAGGCGGTTCTTCCGACCCTTCAGGTGTTTCTCGTAGTGTTCGAAGGTGGTCGGACACCAGTCGGCGGCCAGGTCGAGGATGGATTCGGTCATCTCCCGGATCTCCCACTGGCTGTCGGCGGCGGCGCGCATGTCCGCGATGTGCATCAGCATCCGGGCGTTGACCGACATGACGATGTTGACCTCGGTGCCGATGGGGAGGACGAAGCGGGCGTCCTCCGGCGGCATCCCCAGGTCGAGCAGTCGCTGGTAGGACTCGACGGAGTCACGGACCGTCTCGCGGAAGACGCGCTTGCGTTCGGCGACCGTCTCCTCGTCGACGGAGCCGCTCGACTGGTTGCGGCCGATCCAGTCGGGATCGACCGCCGACGGCGGCGTCACCACCATCGCTCCCTCCTCGACGTCCGCGGGGTCGACGTCGTCGAAGGAGACGTATCGCATGCTCTGGATGTCGAAACTGGCGTGTCGGTGGCGCGTGATCTGGGCCATACACGACCGGCTGACGCCCTTGATGGCGAAGGTCGCCTGCGGATGCTCGAACGGGCCGAAGTGGCCGTGATCCAGCAGGTGGCCGATCAGCGTCTCCCGTTTCTCCTCGATCGTGTCGCCGTCGATCCCCTCCATCGCCTCCTGGAAGGGGACGTCGCCGACGAACTCCGAGAGGTAGTCGTTTCGCGCCGCCGAGCAGATCACCCGCTCCGGATCGGGCGTCGCTTCGAGCAGTTTGACGTCCATAACTTCGAGGGGGGCGCCGGGCTACTTTAACCATCGGGAGTGCCCCATCGTGGGACCGACGACCCGAGGGGGACGTTTTTGTCCACGCCGCGACGATAATCCCCGATGGAACGGATGCGCGTCGCGGCGTCCGCCGACGGACGGCCGCGGACGGCGGTGAGGTGAGAGACGGCATGCAACTGATAACCGTCGCCGCGGTGGCGGCGAACGGCGTGATCGGTCGGGACGGCGACCTGCCGTGGCCGTCGATCCCGGCCGACAAGCGCCAGTATCGGGAACGGATCGCGGATTCGCCCGTGATCCTCGGTCGGCGAACCTTCGATTCGATGCGCGACGACCTCCCCGGGACCGCCCAAGTCGTGTTGAGTCGGTCGACGACCGAGTACGACGTCGCGTCGGCCCACCACGCCACCGGCGTCGACGACGCGGTGGCGACCGTCGAATCGCTCGGGAGCGACCGGGCCTACGTCATCGGCGGCGCGGCGATCTACGACCTGTTCCAGCCCCACGCCGACCGGATGGTGCTCAGTCGGATCCCCGACGAGTACGAGGGCGATACGTCCTTCCCCGACTGGAACCCCGACGACTGGAACCTCGCCGACCGCACGGAGTACGAGGCGTTCACGCTCGAAGAGTGGGTGCGGAACTAGTCCCACGGCCGCGGACGCCGCGGAGGCCCGGGGACGGCAATCCGCCGGTTCGACGGTGGGCCCGAGGGACGCGGTCCCCTCGCTACGCGGAGGGATAGCGGAGCGAGGCCGGGACGAACCGTTCAAGCCGCGAGGACCGGTAGGGCAACCACATGACCGATATCGAGAACCTCGCGGCCGACGTGCAGGCGTTCACCAGCAATGCCTTCCTCGTGACCGGCGACCGGACGGTACTCGTCGACACCGGCGCGAACTTCGAAGTGGTGAGCCGCGTCGACGCCCGGAGCGACGGCCTCGACGCCGTCGTCCTCACCCACACCCACCCGGACCACGTCGGTAACGTCGACGCCGTCCGCGAGGCCTTCGGCGTCGAGACGTGGGGGTACGATCCGGGTCAGCCGTCGGTCGACCGGGAACTCGGCGGGACGGTCCGCCTCGGCGACGACGACTTCTCGGTCGTCCACACGCCGGGCCACAAGAACGATCACGTCTGCCTGTACGCGCCGTCGACACGGGTCTGTTTCGCGGGCGATCTGGTGTTCGCGAACGGCGCCTTCGGACGGACGGATCTGGAGGAAGGGGACCGCGAGACGCTGATCCGGAGCATCGACCGGCTCCGGGAGACGGTCGATCCCGACCTCGCGGCCCTCCATACCGGCCACGGGCCGAGCGTCACGACCGACGCCTACGCGACCGTCGAACGGGCGGGCGAGGCGGCGCGGATGGGCTAGTCCTCCCGCAGGCCGTAGTAGCCCGGATCCTCCTCCGTCGGCGGTTCGGCGATCACCAGGTCCTCGGCGTTGATCATCACCCACGGCACCGCCCAGTCGACGATGACGGCCTCGGTCCCCTCGTCGACCTCGGCGTCGGGCTCCAGCCCCTGCAACAGGCGGGCGATCTCCCCGATCGTGTACATCCGCTCCGGGTCGAGCAACTCCTCGGGCGTGTAGAACTCACAGGCGAAGGTTTCGTCGAACGACTCCTTGGGTCGTGGCATGCGTGTGGATAGGCGGGCGGCCCCGTAAACGGTACCGAACCTACTCGAAGAAGCGGCCGCGGTAGAACGTCGCCAGATCCATATCGAAGTCGGTCAGACGGAGGATATCCGATTCGGAGAGATCGTCGTACTCGGCGACGTACGCCTCCGCGTCGCTCTCGGCAGCGAAGGGCAACGGGTTGCGCTGCATCGGGTCGGCTACCCGATCGGCGTTCGTCTCGCGGACGAACCACGCCGACCGTGCGCCGATCAACTCCGTCGTCTCGTGGTCGTGGACCCAGAGCCCCGCGAACGTCGCGCCCTCGTGGGCCGGCTCGAAGTTGCCGGGGTCGACGTAGTAGGCAGCCAGACAGCCCGACGAGCAGAAGAAGACGCGGTCGCCCGCCTCGACGGTCAACTGGGCGTTGTAGTCCGGGAACTTCGCGGGCATCATGTTACAGACGCCACACGACGCGTCCTCGGGAACGGGCGCGGAATCGGTGAGGGCGGCCGTCGAGTCCGTCGTCGTGGGCGTCGGCTCGGCTGTGTCGTCCGTCCCGCCGGTACAGCCGGCGAGAGCCGCTGTCAGCGTGCCTGCGGTGACGACGAGGCGCCGTCGCGTAACCGATCGTGTCATACTGGTTCGAACGTTGTCATCCGGCTTGTGCTGTTTGGTTAGGTCGTCGAAACTGACGGCGTGGTATCGCCACTGGCTGGGTGGGGGCGAAAAAAATCGGATCGGCCGAGTCGTCGCGTTGCGGCTACCGCTTACTCGAACAGTTCGACGGCCTGCTCGAAGCGGGCGCTCGGTTCCTCCCAGTCGACGACCTCGAAGAAGTTGTCGACGAAGTCGCCGCGGGCCGGGCCGTAGTCGTGGTAGTAGGAGTGCTCCCAGACGTCGAGCGCGAGGATGGGATGGGAACCCCAGAGCGCGCCCTCGTCGTGGTTGTCGACCACGACGTTGCGAAGCTGGTTCGAGAAGCTGTCGTATACGAGCAGGGCCCAACCACTGGCGTTGCCGGCGGCGGCCTCGAATTCGCCCTTCCAGGCCTCGTAGGAGCCGAAGTCCTCCTCGATCCGGTCGGCGAGGGCGCCGCTCGGCTCGTCGCCTCCCTCCGGCGACATGCTGTTCCAGAACAGGTCGTGGAGGATGTGCCCCGACCCGTTGTGGGTGACGTTCCGGATGGCGCCCGCCGAGGAGCCGAAGTCGCCCGCCTCGCGGTTCTCCTCGAGGGTCTCCTCGGCGCTGTTCCAGCCGTTGACGTAGCCCTGATGGTGGGTGTCGTGATGCCAGGTCAGCACCTGTTCGGAGATGTGCGGCTCCAGTGCGTCGTAATCGTACGGAAGTGGGTCGAGTTCGTAGCTCATTGGAATAACCTCCACACAGATGATGTATCGGGACGCTGTTAAGCTTTGAGGAAACGCACGCTAACACGCCACACGGGCGTTCGAGCGGATGAACAGACCCTTGTAACGGGGTGGTCGACGGGGGAGTACGATGCGTGGTTGGCGTGGCGTCGGACTGGTGAGCGGGTGGCAGACGGTCGCTAGCCTCTGTTTCTACGCCATCTTCGCCGCGACGGCCTTCCTCCGGACGGAGTTCACGCTCTCGCGAACCCTCGTCGGCGTCACCATCACCGCGACGATGCTCGGCTACACCCTCCTGTTGTTCGTGATGGGGGCGCTGGTCGACGGCTACGGCGAGCGGCCGGTCATGATCGCCGGCCTCCTCGCGCTCGGCGCCGGCGCGGTCGGGGTGGGGGTCGCGCCCACCTATCCGGCGCTCCTGGTCGCGTTGCTGGTGATCGGCGGCGCCTACGCGGCCGCCATGCCCGCGACCAACCGCGCCATCCTCGCCGTCGCGCCGCCCGGTCGCCGGAACCTGGCCATGAGCCTCAAACAGGTCGGCGTGACCGTCGGGAGCGGGCTGGGGGCCGTGCTGGTGACGTGGGTGGCCGCCACGCGCTTCGGGTGGCGCGGGGGCTTTTTCGTCGCCGCCGCTGCGGCCGCCCTCGTCGCCGTCGCCTTCGGCTACTGGTATCGCGGCGACGGCGGTCACGGCTCGCCCGGCCTCCCCGACGTCCGTGGGCTGCTCGCCCGCCCCGACTACCGCACGCTCGCGGCGGCCGGCTTCTTCTACGGCGGCACCATCTTCACCACCACCGCCTACGTCGTCCTCTATCTCACCGAATCGGTGGCCGTCGCCGCCGGCCTCGCGGGGACGACCCTCGCGCTGGTCCAGTTGACCGGGAGCGTCGGCCGGATCGGCGGCGGCGTCCTCGTCGACCGCCTCCCCGCCGGCGACGCCCGGGCGAGCGCGCTCGTCCTCTGTGGCCAGTCGCTCGCCGGCGCGGCCTGTCTCGTCGCCGTCACCCTCGTCGAGGGGCCGCTCGTCGCCGCCGCCGGCTTCGCCGCCCTCGGTCTCTTCCTGTTCGGGATCCCCGCCACCTACTACGCCTGCATGACGGCGCTCGTTCCCGCTGACCGGGTTGGCGAGGCGACCGCCGGCGGCCAGCTCACGATCAACGTCGGCGGACTGGTCGCCCCGCCGGCGTTCGGCTACCTGGTCGACACCGCCGGCTACGCCGCCGGGTGGTACGCGCTCGCGGCCGGGGGCGGTCTCGCCGCGCTCCTGATCGGGTGGTTGCTCCGGTTGACCGAGGCCTGACGGGGCCGACTCACGACGTCCAGCGCTCGCCCCGTCGCTCGTACTCCAGTCCCTCCGCGACCCCCTCGGCCGTCTCGCGGTCCGCGAACCGCTCGATCAGGTGGAGCGCCAGATCCAACCCCGAAGTGATCCCGCCGGCGGTCACCACGTCGCCGTCGTCGACGACGCGGGCGTCGACGACGCGCGCCTCGGTCGCCCGCAGGTCGTCGAGCGCGCCGCTGTGGGTGACGGCCGGCCGCCCGTCGAGCAGGCCGGCGCGGGCGAGCAACATTCCGCCGGTACAGACGGCCGCCAGCGTCGCGCCCGCGTCGTGGGCCCGGGCGAGCGCGTCCGGAATGGCGCCGCGTTCGGCCTCCGCCCACGCCCCCTGCTCGCGGCGGTCGTTCCACCCGCCACCGGGGACGACGACCAGATCCGGCGGGTCGTCGACGGCCAGTCGCCCGTCGGGCTCGATCCGGAGGCCGTGGGACGCCGTGATCCGCTCCCGTTCGTCCAGCGTCACGAGCGACGTCTCGAAGGGTGCGCCCGCGTCGGCCGCCATCCCGAAGGCCTCGAAGGGACCGACCCCGTCCAGTTCGTCGAACCCGTCGTAGACGAGTATCGCCACGGTCGTCATGGCCGGATGGACGCGCTGGACGACCATAGAGTCCCGGGCCGGTTCGTCCGCCTCCGTCGGCGTCCGGCCCCGAGTATATATCCGAGGCCGCCGAACCCGTCGGTATGGCGACGATCAAGGATAGCGTCCACGACCACATCGAGGTGACGGGCGTGGCCGAGGACCTGCTGGACACGCCGGCCATGCAACGGCTCCGGCGGGTCCGCCAGCTCGGGACCGTCTCCCTGGTCTATCCGTCGGCCAACCACACCCGCTTCGAACACAGCCTCGGCGTCTACCACCTCGCGAGCGAGGCGCTCGGTCACCTCGGGGTCGCGGGGCGCACGGCCGAACGGGTGCGTGCCGCCGCCCTCCTGCACGACGTGGGACATCCCCCGTTCAGCCACAACGTCGAACGCCTCCTCTACCGGCGGACGGGCAAGCTCCACGACGACGTGGACGACCTCGTCACGAGCGGCCGGGTGGGGGCCGTCCTCCGGGACCACGACCTCGAGCCCGCCGCCGTCGCCGACCTGATCGCCGGCGACGGCCGGTACGGCCAACTCGTCTCCGGCGAACTCGACGTCGACCGCATGGACTACCTCGTCCGCGACGCCCACCACACGGGTGTGCCGTACGGCACTATCGACCACGGCCGGCTGGTCCGGGAGCTCACCTTCCGGGACGGCGAACTCGTCATCGCGGAGGGGAACGTCCAGACCGCCGAGAGCCTCCTGCTCGCCCGGGCGCTGATGAACCCGACGGTGTACCAGCACCACGTCGCGCGCATCGGGAAGGCGATGCTCCGGCGGGCGACCGAACGACTCCTCGACGACACCGGCCACGACCCGGAGCGCGTGCGCCGCTTCGACGACGCCGACCTGCTGGTGACGCTCCGGCGGACCGACGCGACGGCCGACCTGGCCGACCGCCTCTCGACTCGCGACCTCTACAAGCGGGCCGTGTGGGCCGAACTCGACGACGTGCCCGCGTCGCTCCGCGAGGCGGACCACGATCGGATCCGGGACCTGGAGCGCGAGATGGCGACCGACGCCGACCTGGATCCGGACGCGGTGATCCTCGACGTACCGCCGCCGCCGGGGATCCGCGAATCCTCGTCGCGGGTCGTCGTCAACGGCGAAATCCGGCGACTCGACCGGCAGTCGCCGCTCGTCTCCGCGCTCCGGACCGCGGGTCGCAACCAGTGGCGCCTCGGCGTCTACGCGCCTCCCGGCGCCGTCGACCGGGTCGGCCGGACCGCCGTCCGGACCCTCGGACTCGACATCGACGGCGCGCTCGTCTCGACGGTTCGCCGCGGCCTCGACGCCACGCTCGACGAGTTCGGATAGCTTCAAGGCCCGCGCTCGCCCCACTTCGCACATGCAGGTCGAGGGCACCATCCTCCGGGGGCGCGCGTTCGATCCGGTCGAGGGCCGGATCGTCGTCGAGGATGGCGAAATCGTCGCCGTCGAGGAGTCGGACGTCGAGAGCGACGCCATCGTCTGTCCGGCCTTCGTCAACGCGCACACGCACATCGGCGACTCCATCGCCAAGGAGGCCGGCGCCGGCCTCTCGCTCGACGAACTGGTCGCCCCGCCGGACGGCCTCAAACACCGCCTCCTGCGGGCGGCGAGCGACGCGGAGAAGGTCGCGGCCATGCGCCGCTCCCTCCGGTTCATGGAGCGTTCGGGAACGGCGGCGACCGTCGAGTTCCGGGAGGGCGGCGTCGACGGCGTGCGGGCCGTCCGGGCGGCGCTCGACGGCCTCGACGTCGCGGCGGTCGTCCTCGGCCGGGAGACGGTCGCGGCGATGCACGAGGCCGACGGCTTCGGTGCCAGCGGTGCCCGCGACGCCGACTTCACCGACGAACGGGCCGCCACACGCGAGGCCGGCAAGCCGTTCGGCATCCACGCGGGCGAGCGGGACCCCACCGATCTCGACCCCGCGCTCGACCTCGATCCCACGTTCCTCGTCCACGTCGTCCACCCCGAACCCCACCACCTCGACCGGATCGAACACGCGGGCGTCCCCGTCGTGGTCTGTCCCCGATCGAACCTCGTCACCGGCGTCGGCACCCCGCCCGTCGCCGACCTGCTCGATCGGACGACCGTCGCGCTCGGGACGGACAACGTCATGCTCAACAGCCCGTCGATGTTCCGCGAGATGGCGTTCGCGGCGAAAGTGGGGACCGTCGACGCCCGCGACGTGTTGCGGATGGCGACCGTCAACGGCGCCGAACTCGTGGGCCTGGACTGCGGCCTGATCGAGCCGGGACGCCCGGCGAAACTGCTCGTCCTCGACGGCGACTCCGACAACCTCGCCGGGGCCCGCGATCCGGTTCGGGCCGTCGTCCGGCGCGCGGGCGTCGACGACGTCGACCGGGTCGTGCTGTAGGTCGGGGAGCACCGTCACGGCGGTTTCGCGCCGTTCCGTTACCCGTCCAGGGCGTCGACGCTTCCCGTCGGATCGGTCGCCCCGGATCGCCCGCTCCCGCCGGCGCGTTCGTCACGCACCCGGAGATACGCGGACGCCATGATCCCGTAGAGGAAGACGAAGAGGACGCTACTGAGGGTGTTCGAGACGAGTTCGGCGACGACCGGCGAGCGGGCGAGATCGAGCACCGTTCCGACCGTCCCGACCGCGCCACCGATCAGGCCCGCGAGGATCACGACGACGGCGAGTTTCAGTCGGTGGCTCCGCGAGAGCGCCCAGCTCCGCTTGAGGGCGCCGATCCAGCTCCGATCCTCGACGCCGACCGCGAAGATGAAAAACAGGAAGCAGACCGCGAGGAAGATTCCGGGCAGTAAAAGGAGGATCGACCCGAGCGTCACGGCGACCCCGACGACCAGCCCCCCGACGAGCATCGACAGCGTCGCGCGGCCGAGCCGCCGCGTGCACAGCGTCGGCGGGAACGTCGAAAGCTCCGCCGTCGGACGAGTGAGCGCTCGCGACAGCACGACGAAGTACGCGGAACTGAGGACGATGACGCAGACGAAAAGGACGCCGGCGACGGCTCCGGGGATCGGCAGGGTCAAGCCGAGCAGCGCTTCGAGCTCCCCCGCCGGTCCGGCCGGGAAGATATCCACCACCGCCGTGTTGATTAGCGACTGAGTTAGCAACTGGATGCCGATCAGACCGACGAGCAGGAGGGCGCCGGTCCGGGTCAACACCCGTTCGATACCGTCGATACACGTTCGGCCGAGTTGGAGGGCCATGTGAACGACTCGATTACACGACGACATAACGGTACACTAAGCTCAGACCGCGATTTAACCATCCCGCTCGGGGGTCGTCGCCACGTCCGCGACCGGTGTCAAGAGTTATGTATCGAGGTGTGGTATCAGTGCACATGGTCGCGTACGAACGCATCCTCGTCCCGACCGACGGATCGGACGGCGTCGAGCGAGCCATCGAACACGCCATCGAGGTGGCGACGATCCACGACGCGACCGTTCACGGACTCTACGTGCTCAACTCCGACGCCTACGCGGGGCTGGCGATGGAGTCCTCGTGGGAGAGCGTCGACGGCCTGCTCCGGGAGGATGCGGAGATGGCCGTGGCTCGGGTCCGAGAGATCGCCGTCGAGCGGTCGGAGGCGGACGAGCCGGTGGTCCCCGTCCAAACGGCGGTGGTCGAGGGCAAGCCGAGTCGGGAGATCGTCCGCTACGCGGAGGCGAACGACTGTGGCCTCGTGGTGATGGGCACCCACGGCCGCGGCGGTATCGACCGCCTCCTCCTCGGAAGCGTCGCCGAGGGGGTCATCCGCGCCTCGTCGGTCCCCGTGACGACCGTCCCCGTGGAGGACTAGGCGGGCCGCAGGTGTTCGCAGTCGCCCGCGTGGACGACGCGGTCGCCGTCGTCGGTTCGGACGACCAGCGCCCCTGGGAACTCGACGTCGACGGCCTCGCCCTCGACCGTCCCCCCGGGCGTCTCGACGCGGACCAGTCGGCCGAGCGTGACGGCGTTCTCGCGCCACGCCGGCAGCACGGCGTCGGGGGCGAGGCCGTGGACCGTCTCGACGACCCGCTGGCAGAACCGCCGGCGGTCGACGTCGCCGCCCGCCGCACGGACGCTCGTCGCCCCCGTGGGGAGCGTCGCCCCGTCGACGTCGACGTTCGCACCGATCCCGACGATCAGCCAGGAGATCCGGTCGGCCTCGCCCTCCATCTCGGTCAACACGCCGGCGAGCTTTCGCTCCGACCCGGCGACTAACACGTCGTTGGGCCACTTGATGACCGCGTCGACGCCGGCCTCCCGGCAGGCGCGAGTCACGGCCACCGCCGCCGCGAGGGTGAAGACGGGCGCGTGGGCCGGGGGTCGGTCGGGCCGCCGGAGGAGGCTCGCGTAGACGCCGCCGGGCGGCGAGTCCCAGGAGCGGTCGAGCCGTCCGCGCCCGCCGGTCTGTTCGTCCGCGACGACCAGTCGATCGCTCGCCCCCTCGGCGGCGAGTTCGCGCGCCCGGTCGTTCGTGCTCGGGAGCCGGTCGTGGAACTCGACGGCGTACGGGGTGTCGAGGCCGTAGGCGATGGCGTCGGCGCCGTAGTCGGGGATCGACCGGACGGCGTAGCCGTCGGCGCCGCTCGCCACCTCGAACCCCGCCTCGCGCAGCGCCTCGATCTGTTTCCAGACCGCCGCCCGCGAGACGTCGAGGCGGTCCGCGAGGACCGGCCCCGACACCGGCCCCTCGGCGGCGGCGAGTTCGTCGAGCAGTCGTCGACGAGTGTCGCGCTCGCTCATTCGAGGACGACCAGCGGGTCGCCCATGTCGACGCTCTCGCCCGCCGAGACCAGCACCTCGGCGACCGTGCCGCCGCTCTCGGCGACCACGTCGTTTTCCATCTTCATCGCTTCGAGGACGAGCACCACGTCGCCGGCCGCCACCTCGTCGCCGGCCGCCACCTCGACCGAGAGGATCGTCCCCTGCATCTCGGCCTCGATGCGCTCGCCGTCGCCGGCGGCCACGCTCCCCTCGCCGTCGTCGGTGGCGGCGTCGGGGCGATCCATCCCACCGCCGCCCGCGGCGTCGCCCGTCCCGGCGTCCGTCGGGAGCGGTGGCGCCCCCCGCTCTTCGAGGTTCACCTCGAAGCGCTTGCCGTTGACCTCGACGGTGAACTCGCGTTCGGTCACCGTCTCGTCGGCGTCGTCCTCCGCGTCGTCCTCCGCGTCGGGGCCCCAGCGCTCGACCGCGCGGTCGATGCGCTCGGGGTCGAGTTCCTCGTCGAGGTAGTTCGTGGTGTGGGTCCCCTCGGTGAACCGCTCGTCGGTCACCATCAGCCGGTGGAAGGGGATGACGGTGTGGATGCCCTCGACGTCGAACTCGCGGAGGGCACGCTCCGAGCGGGCGAGACACTCCTCACGGTCGCCCGCGTGGACGATCAGTTTCGCGATCAGGGAGTCGTAGTCGCCGCCGATCTCGTCGTCCTGGCGCACGGCGTCGTCGACGCGGACGCCGATCCCGCCCGCAGGGTCGTAGGTGTCGAGTCGGCCGGTCGCGGGCGCGAAATCGTTGGCCGCGTTCTCGGTGTTGATGCGGAACTCGATGGCGTGACCGTCGATTTCGACGTCCTCCTGTGCGAAGCCGATCTCCTGGCCCGCGGCGACGCGGAGTTGTTCCTTGACGATGTCGATGCCCGTGATCATCTCGGTGACGGGGTGTTCGACCTGGATGCGCGTGTTGACCTCGAGGAAGTAGAACTCGCCGTCGACGACTTCGTCGTCTGCCCGCGGGTTCTTCGAACCCGCGCTGTCCTCGACGAGGAACTCGACGGTGCCGGCGTTCGTGTAGTCGGTCTCGGCGATGCCCCGGCGGGCGGCCGCCCCGATCCGCTCGCGCAGGTCGTCGGAGAGCGCCGGGCTGGGGCCCTCCTCGACGACCTTCTGGTGGCGACGCTGGAGCGAGCAGTCCCGCTCGCCGAGGTGGCGGACGTTGCCGTGGTGGTCGGCGACGATCTGTACCTCGATGTGCCGTGGCGCGTCGAGATAGCGCTCCAGGTAGATGGAGTCGTTGTCGAAGTAGGCCTCGCCCTCGCGTTTGGCGGCGTCGAACTGTGCCTGGATCTCGTCGGGCCCCTCGACGATCTTCATGCCGCGGCCACCGCCGCCGCCCTCGGCTTTGATCGCCACCGGGTAGCCGTGTTCCTCGGCGAAGGCTTCCACCTCGTCGGGGTCCTCGATGGGATCGGTCGTCCCCGGCACGACGGGGACGCCCGCGGCGTCCATCACGCGCCGGGCCTTCGTCTTCTCGCCCAACCGCTCCATCGCCGACGGCGGCGGTCCGATCCACGTACATTCGCTCTCGACGACCCGCTCCGCGAACGACGCGTTCTCGGCCATGAACCCGTATCCCGGGTGGATGGCGTCGGCGTCGGCCTTCCGGGCCGCCTCCAGCACCGCCTCCTGGTCGAGATACGAGTCCGCCGCCCGGGCCGGCCCCACGTTGTACGCCTCGTCGGCGTAGCGGACGTGCCCGGCGTGTCTGTCCGCCTCGCTGTAGACGGCCACCGTCCGGACCCCCAGCTCCTCGCAGGCGCGCATCACGCGCACCGCGATCTCGCCCCGGTTGGCGACGAGGACTTTGCGGAACATATCCCCCCTTTCAGGCGATTCCCCTGTTAGTGTATCGGTGAACTGACCCGATCGACCCGACACCCCGCCGTTCGCCCCGACGGTTCCGATCCGGAACCGAAACATCCGAAGGGTGGACGATCCGTTGGATCTCCGAGAGATACGTGGCGATAACCGACTGTTCGGTCGATTCGCCGCGTTGGCGCGGTGGCGCCGAATCCAAACGGCCTTATGCGAGTGAACCGCATGGGCTCGTATGTCAGTACGAGTCGGCATCCTCGGTGCGACCGGTGCGGTGGGACAGCGGTTCATCCAGCTTCTCGACGGGCACCCGACGTTCGAACTCGCAGCGCTCACCGCCAGCGAGGACAGCGCGGGCAGACCGTACCGGGAGGCGGCGAAGTGGCGGGTCGACTCCCCAATCCCCGTCGACGTGGCCGAGATGACCGTCCGCGAGACGACGCCCGAGGCGGTGCCGGACGACGTCGACCTTCTCTTTTCGTCGCTCCCCTCCAGCGTCGCCGTCGACGTCGAGGAGGACTTCGCGCGCGACGGCTACGTCATCTCCTCGAACTCCTCGAACGACCGGCTGGCCGAGGACGTCCCGCTGACGATTCCCGAGATCAACCCCGACCACCTCGACCTGATCGAGGTCCAGCGCGACGAGCGCGGCTGGGACGGCGCCCTCGTCAAGAACCCGAACTGCTCGACCATCACGATGATTCCGCCGCTCGCGGCGCTCGATCGGTTCGGCATCGAACGCGTCGACGTCTCCACCCTGCAGGCCGTCTCCGGCGCCGGCTACTCCGGGGTCACCTCCATGGAGATCATCGACAACGCCATCCCCCACATCGGCGGCGAGGAGGACAAGATGGAGACCGAGTCCCGGAAACTGCTCGGCGACTTCGACGGCGCGGCGGTCGCCTGGCACGACATGGACGTCGCGGCCTCCTGTAACCGCATCCCAACGCTCGACGGCCACCTGGAGAACGCCTTCGTCGACCTCGCGGACGACCCCGACGTGGACGAAGTTGCGGACGCGATGCGGGAGTTCCCCGGCGTCGACTTGCCGAGCGCGCCGAACCAGCTCATCCACGTCTTCGACGACCCCGAGCGACCCCAGCCCCGGATGGACCGGATGCGCGGTCAGGGGATGCAGATCTGTGTCGGCGGCGTCCAGTCCACCGACCACGGCGTCAAGTTCAACTGCCTCGCTCACAACACCGTCCGCGGCGCCGCCGGCGCCAGCGTCCTGAACGGCGAGTTGCTGGTCGAGAACGGCTACCTCTGATCACTCCAGCAGCCGGGCCTCGGTAAAGGAGAGGTAGGCGAAAAAGGAGAGGGCGAGCAACAACATCCCCGCCTGCATGAACACGCCCTCGTAGATGAACTTCACGACCAGCAGGACGGCGCCGACGATGATCGTCCGAAAGAGGAGGGAACTCAGGAGGACGGTTATCGGCGGCGACACGCTCACGATTGGGCTTCGACCGGCAAAAGGTCGCCGGCCGGCCATCGGACAACGCTCATTACGGTGCCCGTTCGTGTACCCGTATGAGCACTGACGACGGGGCGGGGCCGCCGGCGGACGGGGACGAGGACCTGTCGGAGATGGGCGTCGGCGACGGGCGGGAGAAACACCTCTTGGTGGTGACCGCGGCCGGCAAGCAGTTCGACCACGAGAAGGTCTTCCTCCGGCACACGGAGACGGAGTATCTCGTCTGTGCCGATCCGGACTTCCCGCCCGCCGAGACGACGCGCTATCGGAAGAGCGACCTCCACCGCGCGGAGATCACACAGCACCACTCCAACTGCTTCATCACGACCGCCACCGCCGGCGAGGGGCCCACCCTCGACTCGCTGCGTGGCTTCCGCGCGGACGTGATGGCGCCGACCCGTTCCGGACGGGCGCTCCTCCGCGTCTACGAGGCCATGAGTCCGCCCATCGCCGCGACGCTCGCTCGCCACCCCGACACGGGACCGACCCGCGCCGTCCGGTGGCTGGTCGACGCCTGCGGATCGCTGGCCGACCGCCGGGACCGGACCGGTGCCGTCGGCCGGGCCCTGCTGTCCGTGGTCCTGATCGCGCTCTACGTCGTTGGCGTCGTCGTCGCCGCCGCGGGCCACGTCTGGCTCCGCGGCCGGGAACGCGTCGGATCGACGCCTAACTGAAGAACCGCTGGACGTTCTCGCGCGGGGCGAACCCCCAGCCGGATTCGACGACTACCTCGAAGGGTCGGCCCTCGGCGACCTCGCGCAACTCGGCGGCGAGGGCGTCCGTGTCGTCGTTCTCGTGGAGTCGGTAGGCGTTCGATCGGGCCCCCTCGTCGGCCGGGTAGACGGTGAGCTTCGGCCGGCCGAAGCGGCCGCCGCGGTTGAGCACCACGCGGTCGATCCCCTCGTAGTTGAACCAGTAGACGGTGTCGGCCTGCAACAGCACCTCGTCGAGGCCGTGGACCTCGTAAATCTCCTGCATCGCGCTGGCCTCGCGGCGGTGTTTCTTCGTCCCCAGCCCGAACATGGGCGTGATGTAGCTGTACTCGGCGAGGTGAAGCCCGTCGCTCGCGAAGAAGATGTCGGCCATCCGCAGCGGGAAGGAGCCGGCCATCCCGAAGTGGACGTGAAGTTCGGTCTCGATGTCGGTCGTAGGGAGGTCGTCGAACTCGTCGAGGTCGACCTCCAGGTCCGACTCGTCGAGCTCGGCGTCGGGGGCGCCCCCGGCTTCAGACGCCATTCGCACCCTCCCGTTCGGTTCGGTACCCCATGTAGGCAAAGAGGAACGCACCGATGATAAAGAAGGCCCCCGTGAGCGGGTTGACTTCCATGACGACGTAGATGCCGATTGCGAGGCCGACGACGGCCGTCGCGATGGACGCCCGCAGACGCAGCGAGTACGACTCCGTCGACTCGCCGGTTTCGGCGTCGACGTGGTCGCGGCCCACGCGGCGTTCGCCGATGTACGTCGCGATCATCAGTCCGAGGCTCACGACGACGATGGCCGTGCGAGCGCCCGGAGAGAGCTCCGTGCCGTAGGCCCGCCGGAGGAAAAGCGGCACGCCGATGGCGATCAGCCCGCCGAGATAGATGAAGAGGCGATAGGTGACCAGCAACCGCAACAGGGTCCCGAGCGGACGGTCCGGGGACTGCGTCTGGGATGCCATGGTCTCACTTGGCGACGACGGCAATAAAAAACGGTTGGTCGGCGAAGCGGTGCGTTACGACAGGAAGCCGCGCGCGTCTTCCGACCCCTCGACGGTGCCGGAAGCGTTCATCTTCCCGGTCGCGGAGCGATACATCGTGTAGATCTGTACGACGAGCGCGAACACCCACAGCGCGTAGCCGGCCGGGCCGCTCCCGACGACACCGACCGTCGTCTCGAAGGCCGGGAAGTTCAGCCCGTAGGACTCCGGCGAGGTGAGCACGCCACCGATGAGCAGCACGGTGAAGTACCCGAAGAAGCCGGTCGCCCACCACATCGCGATGATGCGGCCCCAGCCGGGCTGGGTGTGTTCGGGCAGTCGCGTCGTGTTCAGGATGGTCACCAAGGCGTTGTACGGCCACATCATCGCGCCGGCGATGGCGGCACCGATGACCAGCAGGATCCACGGCTGCTGGAACTGGGCGACGATGATGAGGATGCCCCACAGCGTGAAGAGCGTGAGCAGGGCGAGGAAGACCCGCGAGAGGTCCCACCCGGCACCGCGGCCGTACCCCTCGAAGATGATGTCCACGCTGTTGCGGACGAAGGCCTCGAGGATGGCGTACTGGGTGCTGAACAGGGCGATGAAGATCACCGCGTACATCAGCTGGGCCTGCAGCGCGCCCAGCTGCGGGATGATCACGTCGAGCCACATGTTGATGGCGCCCTGATCCGTCCCGCTGGCGTACTCGGCGGAGATAGTCATCGCGACCGTCGCGACGATGAGCAGACCGAGGACGAAGGTGAGGAAGTGCTCCTGCTGGGTGACCTTCCACCACTGCTTCCAGCGGAGGAGGTTCTTCTTCGTCGGCTCGAAGGTGAAGCCGCCGTGGACCTCCTCGGGCTCGGAGCCGCGGAGGGGGTTCTTGATCCGGCCCTGGTAGGTACCCATGCCGTACCCCTTCTCGCGGGCCCAGATGCCCTGTGCGAGGTTGATATACCCGCCGGCGCCCGCGTACGCGAGGCCGCCGAGGAAGGTTGCGATGTCCATGTCCTGCGGGAGCGCGCCGAAGTTGACGGCCCCGGCAGGGATGTTGGCGAACTGGCCGACCGAGCCGGCGATGAAGGCCAGGATCACCGCGCCGAAGATGGCGACGAACATCAATATCAGTTGGGCCTTCTCGATGGCGTTGTACAGGATCGGTCCGGCCTGGTAGCTGAGCCAGATCAGGATCATCGTCGCGACGCCGATGACGGCCCAGTTCCCGCGGGGAACGATCCCGGTCCAGACGGCCAGTACTTCCGACGCGCCGGCCGCCCAGCCGGGCCACCCGACGTGGAAGAAGCCGGCCACGAGGAAGAACCACGGCCAGAAGCTGTTCATCCGGTCGAACGCCCGGAAGATGCTCTCGCCCGTGGCGATCGTCCAGCGCTGGATCTCCGTGTTGATGAAGAACTGGGTGATGACGCCGACCCAGAAGGCCCAGTACAGGCCCCACCCGTTCTGGGCGACCAGCGTCGGCCAGAACATCGTCTCGCCGCTCCCGAGCGACGCACCGAGCATGATGGCGCTCGGTCCGACGAGGTGGGACACTTTCGGGACCTTCGGCATGTCGTATTTCCGGAAGCCCCATTTGCCGTCCGTACTCGGGTACTCACTCGTCTCGGGTGCCACCTCGAGGTCGTCGTAGTCGACGTCCCGGTACACCGTCGCACGATACTGTTCACCGACTTCGGCGGTCGTGTGGACGTCGTCCTCCGTCAGACCACCGTCGGTTTCGACTCGTTTTTCGTCGTGGGTATCTGTCATTGTCTCCCCTGGTTGGATGGGATCATACTTCGTGGGTCATGCTACCATCGTCTGTGCGATCCATGTTATCCAGGCTTGTCATATCATAAATAATCATCGATGCATGACAGCGGAGTAATGGTTCTATTCGGCAGCCACGCGCAGAAGCCACTCAACGGAGTGTGAGCGGCTCTAGAAGGGGAATATGTGAGACGGGAGGGAGTCGGATTCCTGTCAGTCGTCGGCGACGCGAACCGTCGCGCCGGCACCGCTCGGGAGGACCGACAAGGGAGCGATATCGTCGAGGTGGGCGACGACGTTCACCGGCGACGCGGCCCGCGGCGTCGAATCCGTACTCGCCGGCGTCGGTCCCCAGAACAGACAGAGCGCCGGCCCCTGTGGCCAGTAGGCTATCGCTCCGGGTTCGACCGCCGCCCGCGGGTCCTCGGCGCCGACGTCGGCCGGGACGCGAAAGTAGAGCTCGTCGCCCCAGCGGGTGGCCTCACCTTCGAGCGGGAACGCGTCGGCCAGCGCTCGGCGCGTCTCGGGGCTCTCGTCGGCCCACGTGGCCCCGACCGCCGTGCCGTCGACAGTGACGGTGAACGTTCTCTCGCTCATCACAGCGCGTCCGCGAGCTTCTCGACCGGGTGTGGCGGATGGTCGTCGTACTCGTCGCCGAGCTGGGAGCGACACGACGCCCCGGGTGCAGTCACCTGATCGCCCGGGCTCTCCTCGACTTCCTCGAACAGCAGGTTCCCCATGGCCTGCGAGATGTCGTAGTGTTCCTCGTGGTAGCCGAAGGAGCCCGCCATCCCACAGCAGGTCGTGTTGAGCGGGTCGACGTCGTAGCCCGCACCCTGCAGGACGCCGAGGGCGTGGTGGTCCTTGTTCGTCGCCTTCTGGTTGCAGTGGCCGTGGTAGGACAGCGACTGCTCGGGCGTGGCGAACTCGACCGACTCGGGCAGTCCGGCCACGTCGGCGTACTCCATGACTCCGTAGGCGGCGTCGGCGACGGCCTCGACGGCCGATCCCGAGAGCAGGTCGCGGTACTCGTCCTGGAACATGACGGCGTCCGAGGGCTCGATGAACACGACCGACCAGCCGTCGTCGACGGCCTCCCGCAGCGCCGAGACGTTCCGCTCGGCGCGCTCGCGGCACAGATCGAGCATCCCCGACGAGAAGGCCGCACGCCCGGAGGGAGCAACGTCCTCGGGGATGCGGACGAAGACGTCCGCCGCCTCGAGCACCTCGATGGCCGCCTTCCCGGCGTCGGGGTAGATGTAGTTCGTGTAGGTGTCGGGGAAGAGCAACACCTGATCCTCCGCGTCGCTCGGGGCCATCTGACAGCGGCCGCGGCGCTCGAACCAGGCTTCGAGGCTCTCGCTCGCGAAGGTGGGCAGTTCGCGCTCGCTCGAGATGCCGATGGCCTCCTCCATCACCTTGCGCGCGCCCGGAATCTTGGGCGCGATGTTGGAGACGGGCGCGAGCATCGAGCCGACCTTCGAGAGCGTGTCGATGTTCGCGAACACCCGCTCGCGGAGGCTGACACCCTCCTCCTGGTGGTACTGGTGTTTGACCTCCGTCTTCAGTTTCGCCATGTCGACGCCGGTCGGGCAGTCGCTCTTACAGCCCTTACAGCCGACACAGAGGTCCATGACCTCCTCCTGGAAGCGATCGGAGTAGATCTCGTCCTCGTCGAGTTCGCCGCTGATCGCCGCCCGGAGCATGTTCGCACGGCCGCGGGTGGTCTGGATCTCCTCCTTGCTGGCCCGGTAGGTCGGACACATGACTTCCGAGTCCGTCTGCCGGCAGGTGCCACAGCCGTTACACAGTTCGACGAGATGGGAGAAGCCACCCTCGTCCTCGAAGTCGAGCGCGGTCTGGGGCTCGACCGACTGGTAGTCCGCGCCGTAGCGCAGGTTCTCGCGCATGTCGGCGTTGACGCCCCGCTCCGAATCGGGACCGATATCCTCCGGCCCCTCGCGGTAGACGACGTTACCCGGGTGCATATGCCAGTCGGGGTCGAACGCCGTCTTCAGTTCCTTGAACGCGGTCCAGAGTTCGTCCCCGTACATCTTGGGGTTGAACTCCGTCCGCGCCATCCCGTCGCCGTGTTCGCCCGAGAACGACCCGTAGTGGTCGAGCACCAGGTCGGTAACGTCCTCGGTGATCGAGTGCATCTTCTCGATGCCCTCCCCGTCCTTGAGGTTGAGGATGGGTCGGATGTGGAGCGTCCCGCTCCCGGCGTGGGCGAAGTAGGCCGCGGAGGTGCCGTGATCCTCCAGGACCTCCTCGAACTCGAAGACGTACTCCGACAGTTCCTCGGGCGGCACCGTCGCGTCCTCGATGAACGGGTACGGCTTGGGGTCGCCTTTCATCCCCATGAGCAGGGGAATAGCGGCCTTGCGGAGTTTCCAGATGTCGGCCTGGTCTTCCTCGGTGTAGGCCTCGATGGCGTGGAAGGCGTCGCCGTTCTCGACGAAGTAGTCGTTCGTCTCCGCGATGGCCGCCTCGAAGTCGTCGACGAGTTCGGAGTCGAACTCCAGCATCAGCGCCGCCTTCGTCCCCTCGGGAATCATCTCGACGTACTGGGCGTACTCCGTCGAGTCGGCGGCGAGTTGGAACACCTCGTCGTCCATCAACTCCACGGCGCCGACGTCGAACTCGAGTGCCTCGGGAACGGCCTGCATCGTCTCGACGAGGTCGTCGAAGCAGTAGAGGACGAGCGCCGTCTCCTCGGGCAGGGTGACCAGCGACACCTCGGCCTCCACGATGACGCCGAGGGTCCCCTCCGCGCCGACGAAGAGCTTCGAGAGGTTGATGACCTCCTCGCCCGCGTCGTTCTCGTAGATGACCTTCTGGAGGTTGTACCCCGACACGGACCGTTTGAGGTCGGGATACTTCTCCTCGATCTCTTCCTCGTGTTCCTCGACGAGGCGGCGAGTCGTCTCGTAGATCCGGGCCTCCAGACCGTCACCGGAAACCTTCTCCTCCCACTCCTCGCCGTCGAGGACGACCTCCTCGGTGTGGATCAGCGACCCGTCCGCCAGCACGACGTCGAGTTCCTCGGTGTAGGCGTCGGTGATGCCGTACCGCACCGAGTGTGCTCCCGTGGAGTTGTTGCCGATGCCGCCGACGACCGTCGAACGGTTCGAGGACGCCGGATCCGGTGCGAACTTCAGACCGTGGTCTTCCAGCCGGTTGTCGAGGTGGTCCTGGACGACGCCGGGCTGGACGACCGCGCGCTGTCCCTCGGGGTCGACGTCGACGATGTCGTCCATGTACCGCGTGAAGTCGACGACGACACAACCCGGCCCGACCGTCTGTCCGCCGAGCGAGGACCCCCCGCCTCGGGGCAGGATCGGCACGCCGTGTTCGGCCGCCGTCTCGACGGTGTGTTTCACGTCGTCGACCGTTTGTGGCAACACGACTCCCGCGGGCTTGGCCTGGTAGATGCTCCCGTCCGTCGCGTAGAGTACCTGCGCGTACTCGTCGAAGGAGACGTCCCCCTGCACGCCTTCGCGGAGGTCTTCGGCCAGTGCCCGATACTCCTCGGCGTCGGGGTGGTCGTGCCCCAGGGAGTCCGCCGAGGTCTCTAATTCCGTTGATCGTTCATCAATGGCCATGCGTCACACACCGTACTGAGTTGGTATAACTCCTACGCTACGGTCTCTGAGCGCCCCGTCGCCGTCTTGCAGTCTATCTGAACGTGATGTCTGAATAATTGCCGCGACCGACAGAATCCTACACGAACGACCACGCACGATTCCGCGAATCGACACACTGCTCGGGGTCGCGTGGCGGACCCCCGGGTGGTCTGCCCCGTTCAGACATCTTTTTGTCCGCGGCGGGGCGTGTCGGAGACGCGATGAACCTGATTCACGTCTGTCTGAACGTCGCCGACGCGGACGAGTCGATCGAGTTCTACGAGCAGTTCGGCTTCGAGGAGTCGTGGTCGTTCGAGACGCCCGACGGCGAGACGGAGAACCGGTACGTCGCCGACCCCGACGGCGTCGAGATCCAGCTCTCCGAGACCGACGGCGAGACGGAGTTCGAGGCGGGGACCGCCTGGGACCACCTCGCCCTCGGCGTCGACGACGTGGACGAGGTTTTCGAGACGGTCGATCACTACGGCGTCGTCGAGGAACCGGGCGACCAGCCCGCGGCCGGCGCGCGCACCGCCTTCATCGAGGATCCGGACGGGCACGTCGTCGAACTCGTCGCACCGCTGGAATAAGGGGTCGTGCGCCCGCCGCTCACACCCGGCGAAACGTCTTTTCCGCCCGGTGGGTCCGTCCCTGCATGAACGGTTCGGTCCCGGAACGGCTCACGCGTCGTGGCGCCCTCGGAGCGGGACTCTCGCTTTTCGGTGCCGGCTGTCTGGGAACGGGCGGCGGGGCCGGGAACGGAAACGGGGACGAAGCACGTTCGCTCTCCACCCATCCGGTCGGGGCGGACCTGGCCGCCCAGCCCCGTCTCGGCCCCGACCCCGGGTCCGCGACGGCCACCATCGTCGCCTTCGAGGATCCGTCCTGTCCCCGGTGTGCCACCTTCGAGCGGAACACGGTCCCGAAGATCCGGTCGGAGCTCGTCGACCCCGGCGAGGCGACGTTCGTCGCCCGGACCATCCCGGTCGTCTACCCGTGGGGTGAGCCGGCCATCTACGCCCTCGAGGCGACGTTCGCCCGGGACGCGGACGCGTTCTGGACGCTCGCCGCCCACTACTTCGACCGGCAGGACGCCTTCGGCCCGGATAACGTCCTCGACCGGACCGAAGCGTTTCTCGACGCCGAGACCGACGTGGACGCCGCGGGGGTCGTCGCCGACGCCGAGAAGGAGGCCCACGCCGACGCCGTCGAGACGGACCTCGACGCGAGCAGAGCGGCCGACGTGAGCGGGACGCCGACGGTCTTTCTGTTCCGGGACGGCGAGTACCGGACGCGCGCTACCGGCTCCGTCAGCTTCGAGTTCGTGACCGGCGCGCTGGAGCTGTGAGCGTGGCGGTTCGCCTGCCCCTCCGCGCCGACGACTGGCGGCTGATGGGCCGGACGGCACGGCTCGTCCTCGGGGGGCCTCGCTACGCCGCCGTCGCCTTCGGCGCCGCCGCCGTCGCGCTCGTCGGGTTCGTCCTCTCGGGGAACCTCGCGACCGTCCGCGACGCCCTCGTCGGACGGGTGCCGGTCCCGATCCTCGCCGAACTCTTCCCCTTCGTCGGCACCTCGTACGGACCGCTGACGGGGTCGGTCGTCGTGTTGGTCGCCGTCCTCGTCGGCGTCGACGTCGCCCTCGTGGCCTACCACGTGCGCGAACACCGGCTCTCGGCGGAAGGCGGGGGCGGGAGCCTGCTTGGGGTCGTCCTCGGCACCCTCGGGGCCGGGTGTGCGGCCTGTGGCTCGGCCGTGATCGCCGGTCTCCTGTCGCTGTTCGGTGCCGCGGGGCTGGTGACGCTCCTGCCGCTGGACGGCCTGGAGTTCGCCCTGCTCGCGCTGGTGGCGCTGGTGCTCTCGATCCACTGGCTCGCCGAAGGGATGCGCGGCGGCGAGATCCGCGGCTGTCCGGTGGGTGCGAAAGAATAGGCGACGGGACGGGGTCGCAGCCGACTTAGAGGATGCCGGCGGCGCGGGCCTTGGCGACGATCTCCTGAGCCATCTTGTTGGTGGCCTCGTCGACCATCTGGCCGTCGACGGAGACGGCACCCTTGCCCTCCTCCATCGCCTCGGCGTAGGCGTCGACGATGCGCTCGGCGCGTTCGGCGACCTCCGGATCGGGCGCGAACACTTCGTTGCCGAGTTCGATCTGACTCGGGTGGATGGCCCACTTGCCGTCACAGCCGATCATGTTGGCGCGCTCCGCCGACGTCCGGAAGCCCTCGGGGTCGTCGATGTCGGCGTACGGACCGTCCATGCACGGCAGGCCGGCGCTCTTCGCGGCGGCGTTACACTCCGAGAGCGCGTGGTGCCAGTAGTGGCCGGGGTAGTCCGGGAACTGCCCGATGTCGAGGCCGGGCGTCCCCATCGCGGCGGAGTAGTCGCCGGGGCCGAAGATGATCGAGCTGAGGCGGTCGGAGGCGTGGGCGATGTCGTGGACGTTGTGCATCCCCTCGCCGTCCTCGATCTGGGGCTCCAGACCGATCCCCCCGACTTCCAGCCCGTTGTTCTCCTCGACCTGCGCGAGGAGGTTCTCGACGGTGTGGATGTCGCTCGGGCCGGCGACCTTCGGGACGATGATGTCGTCGATGTACTCGCCCGCGCGGCCGACGACCTCGATGATGTCGTCGTACCACCACTTGGTGTCGATGCCGTTCATTCGGAAGGACAGGATCTTGTCCGACCAGTCGTGTTCCTGGGCCGCCTCGATGAGCGGCTCCCGAGCCTCGGCCTTCGCGTTCGGCGCCACGGAGTCCTCCAGATCGAGGAAGACTTCGTCGGCGTCGCTCCGCGAGGCACTCTCCATGAAGTCGGGATCGCTGGCCGGTGTCGCGAGTTGCGTACGACGGAGTTCGACGTCTTCGGACATGTTTTGCGCATATAAAGGCCGCTCGCTTCCCAATAAAGATTCCTTAGTATACGCGTTTTCGGGAGCTGACGTATCCGTTTTCGTCCGTTGTCGACAATGGTCGAACCGAAAGCGACGGCTCCGGCTCGGCGGCGACTCGCAGACTGAACGCTTTTAGGCTCGCCGGGTAGAGATACCGACGATGAGCGAGTACGACTACGAGGCGCTCGGGCTGGTCGCGGGGCTGGAGATTCACCAGCAACTCGACACCGCGACGAAACTGTTCTGTGCGTGTCCGACCGAGCGTCGGGAACCCGAGGAGGCGGTCAGGACGTTCTCCCGGTATCTCCACCCGACCACGAGCGAACTCGGGGAACTCGACGAGGCGGCGGTCGAGGAGAGCCGCGTCGACCGCGAGTTCGAGTATCTGGCCTTCGAGACCACCTGTCTCGTCGAGGAGGACGACGAACCGCCCCACAGGATCGACGACGAGGCCCTTGAGGTGGCCCTGCAGATCGCCGACCTCCTCGATATGACGGTCGTCGATCAGGCCCACGTCATGCGAAAGATCGTCGTCGACGGCTCGAACACCTCCGGTTTCCAGCGGAGCACCCTGGTCGGACAGGACGGGCAGATCGAGACGGCGGCCGGCCCCGTGGGCGTCGAGGACCTCCTCCTCGAGGAGGAGAGCGCCGGCCGCGTCGAGGAGACCGACGCGGGCGTCCGCTACAGTCTCGACCGACTCGGCATCCCGCTGGTCGAGATCGGTACCCGCCCGGACATCAGCACGCCCGAACAGGCCCGGGAGGCCGCGGAGCGGATCGGCATGCTCCTCCGCTCGACCGGCGCCGTCAAGCGCGGCCTCGGCACCATCCGGCAGGACGTCAACGTCTCCATCGCCGAGGGCGCCCGCGTCGAGATCAAGGGCGTCCAGGCGCTCGATCAGATCGACGAGATCGTTCGGCTGGAGGTGCGTCGCCAGGTGGAACTGCTCGACGTCGCGGCCGAACTCGACGACCGCGACGCCGCGGTCGGCGACCCGCGGGACGTGACCGACGTCTTCGCCGACACCGACAGCGGCGTGCTCCGGAGCGCGCTCGAGGACGGCGGGGCGGTGCGGGCCGTCCCGCTCCACGGCTTCGACGGCCTCGTCGGGCGCGAACTCCAGCCCGACCGCCGGTTCGGGACCGAACTCTCCGACCACGCCAAGCGCCACGGCGCGGGCGGGATCTTCCACACCGACGAACTCCCCGCCTACGGCGTCACCGAGGCGGAGGTCGCGTCGCTCCGCGAGGCCGTCGATGCCGGCCCCGACGACGCCGTCGCCATCGTCGCCGACGACCCCGAGACCGCCGAGTTGGCCATCGAGGCCGTCGCCGACCGTGCCCGGACGGGGATCGAGGGCGTCCCCGAGGAGACCCGGGACGCCACCGAGGAGGGGACGACCCGCTATCTCCGGCCCCTGCCCGGCGCGGCGCGGATGTACCCCGAGACGGACGTGCCGCCGGTCGAACTCGACCCGAGCGACGTCGAGCGCCCGGAACTGCTGACCGAGAAAGTCGAGCGGTACCGGCGCGAGTACGACCTCGACGCCGGCTTGGCCGAGCAGGTAGCCTACGGCCGGCGTATGCCCCTGTTCGAGCGGGCGGTCGAGGCCGGCGTCGACGCCACCTTCGCCGCCGGCGTGCTGGAGGGTACCTTGACCGAACTCCGCCGCGACGACGTGGCCGTCGACCGCCTCACCGACGCCCACCTGCTCGGCACCCTCCGGCTGGTCGCGGACGGCGACCTGGCGAAGGAGGGCGTCGACGAGGTGCTCGGGACGCTCGCCGCGGACCCCGATCTCGACCCCGAGGCGGCCGTCGAGGCGGCCGGTCTCGCCGGCGTCTCCGAGGACGAGGTTCGCGCGGCCGTCGCGGACGTCGTCGAGCGCAACGCCGACCAGGTCGAGCAGGAGGGCATGGGCGCGTTCTCCGCACTCATGGGCGAGTGTATGGGCGCCCTCCGCGGCAAGGCCGACGGCGAAGTCGTTAGCGACGTGTTGCGCGAGGAGATCGGCAAACGGACCTGACCGCTCGACGCGACGGCACCGTCACGCCGCCGACTGGCGCTCGCTCGGACGCGTGACGCCGGTGATCTCGACCCTCGTTCCGCCGCCGTCGCTCTCGACGACGTCGACCGTCCAGTCGTGGGTCTCGACGATCTTCGACACGATCGAGAGGCCGAAGCCCGTCCCGTCGGTCGACGTGGAGTAACCGCTCTCGAAGACCCGCTCTCGCTCCTCCTCCGGAATCCCCGGTCCGTCGTCGGCGACGTAGAACCCGCCGGGCAGCTCGCCGACGGTGACGTTCGTCGATCCGTCGTCGGTCTCCGACCGGCCGTTCGTCGAACCGTGTTCGACGGTGTCGCCGGACTGCGTCCGGCTGCTCGTGGAGCCGTGCTCCACGCTGTTCCGAAACAGGTTCTCGAAGAGCTGCTGGAGTTGGCTCCGGTCCGCGCGGATCGCCCCCTCCGCCTCGACGTGGAGGCTCGTGTCCGGCGACGAGACGTTTCGCCAGCAGTCCCGCGCCGCCGCCGCGAGGTCGACCGTCTCGAAGTCGCCCACCCGGTCGTCCGTCTTCGCGAGCGTCAGTAGGTCCTCGATCAGGTCGTCCATCCGCTCCAGCGCGTGGGCCGTCTCGTCGAGGTGGTCGCTCTCGACCTCCCGTCGAGCCACGGCTAGGTGGCCGCTGGCGACGTTCAGCGGGTTTCGGAGGTCGTGGGAGACGACGCTCGCGAACTCGTCGAGCCGCTCGTTCCGGCGGCTGAGCGCCCGCTCGTGTTCCCGCCGTTCGGTGATGTCCCGTGCCGAGACGATGAGCGAGACGACCGTCCCCGACTCGTCGGTGACCGGACGGATCGTCCCGCTCACGCTCCGGTTCTCGGTCCCGGAGTCGACGTGGTCGGCCTCGAACTCGACGTACTCCCCGTCGGCGGCGCGCTCGATCCACTCCCGGACGTCCGCACGGCTCTCCTCGGGCCACCACGGCGTCTCCGGGAACGGGACGCCGACCACGTCCTCGTGGTCCGCGTCGAGCAGCTCCATCGCCGTCCGGTTCGCCTTGCGCAGTCGGCCGTCCGTGGAGAGCACCCCGACGAGCATCTTGGGGTCCTCGAAGACGGCTTCGAGGCGCCGTTCGCTCCGCTGGAGCTCCCGTTCGCGTCGCTTGCGCTCCGTGATCTCTCGGCCCTCGGGGACGAGCGAGGTCACCTCGCCACGCTCGTCGGTGATCGGGCGAACCGAGAAGTCGATGATCGCCTCGCGGTCCGTTCCCTGGACGCGGACCTCGTCGCGGAACAGGTCGCCGGAGCGAGCCTGCCGCACCGCCTCGCGGACCGTCGCTCGGGCCCGTTCGCCCGTCGCGAACCAGCACGTTTCCCAGAGTGGCTTGCCCACGACCGTCTCGCGGTCGACGCCGCCGAACTCCAGGGCCGTCCGGTTGGCCTCCCGGACCGTCCCGTCGGGGTCGAGGAGGCCGACGAAGGTGTAGGCGTTGTCGAAGACGGCCTCGAACTGCCGGGTTCGCTCCCGCCGGTCGCTCACGTCCCGGACGGAGCAGATCAACTCCCCCCTGTCCGTCGTGGCGAGGCGATGGTCCTCGACGAACGTGCTGCCGTCGGCCCGGAGTCCCGTGGTCTCGCCGTGCCACTTCCCCTCCGCCCTGACCGTCGGGAGCACCTCCTCGCGGATCATCTCCGTCTCGTCGTCGGGGTAGATCCGCTCCCATCCCTCCCCCACCAGGTCGTCCGGGTCGTACCCGTACAGCGACGCGTACGCCTCGTTGACGTAGACGAACTCCCCGTCGTCCAGGATAGCGATGCCTTCCTGTGCCGTCTCGATGGCGTCCAGGTGCCGGCGTCGCTCCCGGTCGACTCGGTACCGATCGACGGCGTTGTCGATCCGGTTCGCCAGGATGGCGTAGCCGTCGGCGTGGGCGCCCTTCTGGAGGTAGTCGGTGACGCCCGCGGAGATGGCTTCGCTGGCGACCGACTCGCTCCCCTTCCCGGTGAACAGGACGAACGGCAGGTCGGGGTAGCGGTCGCGGACGGTTTCGAGGAGCTCGATCCCGGTCCCATCCGGCATCTCGTAGTCCGAGACCACACAGTCGACCCCGTCGTCGAGGCGGTCGAGAGCCGTCCCCGTGTCGTGGGCCGTCTCGACCACGAACCGCTCGTCCTGGCGTTCGAGGGAAATCGCCGTCAGATCGGCCACGTCCGGGTCGTCGTCGACGTGCAGCACGCGGATTTCGTCACCCGACTCTGACATCGACCGCACATCGGACCCCCGAACCTAAGCCCTTCGGTGACGCGTATCAGCGCTGAGATTTTCGGCCGGCGTCACTCCGCCAGGGTGTCGAACGGGATCCACTCGGAGTCGCCGTCGAGAAAGCCCTGCGACCGGAGTTCCGGCCCCTCGCGCACGTCGATCCGGCCGTCACAGAACTGCGAGATGGTCCTGAGTTCGCGTTCGTCGTGCATCGCCGGATCGACGAGGAACACGCCGAGGCCGTCGACCTTGCTCACCCGGCCGACGAGGGTGTGGACGAACCGGGAGACGGTCTGGAGTTCCGTCAGCGACAGGACGGTCGAAATCGAGAACAGTCCGGTCCGGACGGCCTCGATCCCCTCCTCGTGGAACTCCCGGTAGAGTTTGGAGTAGCGCATTCCGATGCCCGTCAGGTCCTGTGCGCTCGACACCGTCAGCACCCGGGCGGGGACGCCGCTCTCGTCGCTGTCCAGACAGTCGACGATGCCCATCCGGTCGGGTGTCGCCTCGATGCCGACCGTCTCGCACTCGGCCGCGATGTCGGCCGCCGTCGTGTTCGTCGTCAGGACGATGACGCCCTCCTCGTCGCCGCCGACCAGCATCCGGTAGGCCAGTTCCCTGGTCCCGCCGTGTGCCGGCCCGGCGACGAGGATGCTCGTCCCGCCGCGGACGGGGTCGAGCGGCAACCCCTCGAAGCGGTACTCACTCATCGCCCTCACCCGTCGCCGCGCGGAGACGCCGTCTGAGTTCGAGGTTCGCCATCACCTCGTCGGCGAGCGTCGACAGCAACTCCCGGTCCGCCGCGTCGAAGGTGCGCGGTTCCGGATCGAACAGACAGAAGACGCCGATGGCCTCCCCCTCGTCGGTCCGGAGGGGTGCACCGGCGTAAAACCGGATCTCGGCGTCGTCAAGGGCGTCGTTCGTGTCGAACCGCGGGTCGTCGTGCGTATCGGGGATCACCATCACCCCATCGTCGAGGATGGCGTAGGTACAGACGGTGTCCTCGCGGTCCAGGCTGTCGACGTCGGTGCCGTGACAGGCGACGAACCGTTCCTGTCGGGCCTCGATGAATCCGACCGTGGCCGCCTCGACGTCGAACAGCGCCGCGGCGACGGTCGTGAGTCGTTCGAGCGACGCGTCCAGGGCGTCCGGGTCGGACACGTACCGCTCGATGGCGTCGAGACGGGCCTCCTCGTTCGGGGGCAGGGGGTAGGCCGTCTGGCTTCGGTTGTCGATGCTGAACGTGAGCAGGTCGACCAGTTCGTCGTGGGCGTCCGGCGATCCCTTGTCGACGTACTCGACGACGGTGGTCCCGAGTGCGGCCGTGTCCAGGTCGTCGAAGACCGCGTCGGTGAAGAGGACACACGTCGCGTCGGGGACGACGTCGCGGGCCGCGTCGACGAGTTCGAGGCCGGTCCCGTCGGGAAGGTCGTACTCGGTGACGACGCCGTCGACGGTGTCGTCGAGCGCCTCGCGGGCCTCGCGGAGAGTACCACAGACCGTGGCGTCGATACCGGCGTCACGGATGGCGGCCCCCGTGGCGCGTCCCGCGTCGGTGTCCGGGTCGACACACAGGACCCTCATACACTACCCCTGAGTGGCCCCCGTCATAAGTTCCCGACATCGGATCGTCGACAGGCCCGGCGCGTTACGGGACCCACGACGTGTCACTCGAGAGGCGACGGCCCCTCGGCGCGTGGCGCTCCGTGCGGCTGCCCACACGTTACCATCCCTCGTCACGAATCGGTTACTGCGCAGCGCTCCCTCCGCCCACTCATCGGGAATAGTTAACACGCATTACGAGCCATAAGGGAACGTATGTCCGAAACGGCTCAACGGTTGGAACCGCTCGATCCGCGCCCCCTCGACGGGCGAACCTGTCTCGTCACCGGTGCCTCCCGGGGGATCGGTCGGGCCATCGCGTACGAACTCGCACGGGCGGGTGGCGAAGTCGTCGTGAACTACCGGAGTTCCGACGACGAGGCACGGGCGGTCGTGGATCGGATCGAAGAGGTAGGCGAGACGGCGATGTGTGCACAGGGCGACGTCTCCGACCCGGTCGACGTCGAGGCGATGGCCGCGAACGTCCACGACGAACTCGGCTCGGTCGACGTCCTCGTCAACAACGCCGGCATCACCATCGACCGGAAGTTCGAGAAGATGACCCACGACGACTGGCAGCAGGTGATCGACGTCAACCTCGGCGGGACGTTCAACTGCACCAAAGCCTTCTTCGAGGATATCCGCGACGCGGACCACGGGCGCCTGATCAACATCTCCAGCGTCGTCGGCCAGCAGGGGAACTACGGGCAGGCGAACTACGCCGCCTCGAAGGGCGGCCTGTTCGCGTTCACGCGGACGCTCGCGCTCGAACTCGCCTCCCACGGCTCGACGGCCAACTGCGTCGCGCCCGGGTTCGTCAAGACGGACATGCTGGAGAAGGTGCCCGAACGCGTCCAGGACAACATCCGGGAGAAGATCCCGCTGGACCGCTTCGCCGACCCCGAGGACATCGTGGGCATGGTCCGCTTTCTCGCCAGCGACCACGCGAACTACATGACCGGGCAGGTCCTGGGGGTCAACGGCGGACTGGAGTGGTGAGCCGGCCGCGGGACCTTTGCCCGTGGCGGTCCACCCCCACGTATGGTCACCGTCGCCGCAGTCCCCGGTAGCCTCCGGACGGAGAGCTACACCCGGCTCGCGCTCGACCGTGCCCTCGACGCCGCCGAGGCGACCGGCGCCGACACCGAACTACTCGACCTTCGGGCCTTCGACCTCCCGCCGTTGGACCCCGACGTCGACGGCCAGGGCGACGCCGCCGCGTTCACCCGTCGCGTCCGCGAGGCGGACGCCGTGTTGCTCGGCTCGCCCATGTATCACGGCTCGTACTCCGGCGTGTTGAAAAACGCCCTCGATCACTGCGGGTTCGACGAGTTCGAGGGCAAGACGGTCGGCCTCCTCGGCGTCGCGGGCGGTGCCTTCCCGATCACGACGCTCGAACATCTACGGTCGGTGTGTCGCGCGCTCGACGCGTGGGTGCTCCCGCACCAGGCGGCCATCCCGCGGGCGTCGGCGGCGTTCGAGGACGGTCGGCTCGTGGACGACACGTTGGCGGCGCGGGTCGACACCCTCGGCCGACGGATCGTCGAGTACGCCACCATCGAACCCGATCCGTCGACCTTCGAGAGCAACCAGAACGTCGGTGGGTGAATCAGAACCCCTTTGCCGACCGGCGTCACAGACACGTCCGTGACGACGTGGGTCGAGAACCCCCGCGGTGGCCGGGACCGCGGACCGCGCGGCGTCGCCCGCGCGTGGGCGGAGGTGTTGGTTCGCCCCCGACGGTTCTTCAGTCACGGGGTGGCGCCCGGCGACCAGGCGCCCGGCCTCGTGTTCGCCGTCGTGATGGCGGTGGCGTACGCGCTCGGCCTCGCCCTGCTCGATCCGGGCCGGTTCCCGGCGGCCGGGCCGCTCCGGGCCGCCGTGGCCGTCCTCCTCGTGGCCGTGCTCGTCGCGCCCGCCGTCCTCCACCTCCTGGCGGCGCTCCAGACCCTCGCGCTGATGGCGACGGTCCGGGACCGGGCGGGCGTGAGCGAGACGGTCCAAGTCATCGCCTACGCGACGGCGCCCTGTCCGCTGGCGGCGGCGCCCGTCCCCGGGCTCCGGGTCGCGTGCTGTCTCTACGGGGCGGCGCTGCTCGTCGTCGGCCTCGCCGTCGTCCACGACACCTCGACCGGCCGGGCCACCCTCGCGAGCGCACTTCCCGCCGCTCTCCTCTTCGGCTACGGCTTCGGCGGGTTCGACGCGCTCCACGCCCTCTTGCGGGCCTGGTACATCATCTAAGGTTCCGAGTCGTTTCGACAATCGTTTTAGGTTGCGGCTGTTCGATTCCCTCAATGGATTGGATCACCCACGAAGAGGACGTCTGGTTTGATTTCCGCGGCTCCGCCCCGGACCAACTCGTCTCGGAACGGTACTACAAGGGAACGGTCGACGGCTTCGCCGACTTCGGCGTGTTCGTCGACCTCTCGCCCGGCGTGACCGGGCTGCTCCACCGGAGCGAGCTGGACCGCCGACTCGAGAGTCTGGACTGGGAGCCGGGCGACACCGTGTTCGTCCAGGTGAAGAACGTCCGCGACAACGGCAACGTCGACCTCGCGTGGTCGAAACGACAGTCCGGCGGCGAGTTCCGCGGCGCCCGGATTCACGACCCCGAGGGCGACGCCGACGGCGACCCCATCGACGAGTCGACCGCCGACGAGGACGAGGACGCCGGCCCGGTCCGGAAGCGGCCGACTCCGACCACCGACGAGGACGAGGACGAAGACAGCGAGGACGACGCCGAAAGCGAGCGGGACGCGGGATCGTCGACGACGGAGACCCCGTCGGGGTCAGAACAGGAACCCACCCCCCAGACGAACGGCCGCCAGGCCGTCGCGGGGACGGGCACCCCCGACCGTGTCGACGTGTCGTCGCTCGACGACCGCGTCGGCGAGACGGTTCGCCTCGAAGGCGAGATCGTCGGCGTCCGCCAGACCAGCGGTCCGACGGTGTTCGAGCTTCGCGACGGCACCGGCGTCGTCGACTGTGCGGCCTTCGTCGAGGCCGGCGTCCGCGCTTACCCCGACGCCGAGGTCGGCAGCGTCGTTCGCCTCGACGGCGAGGTCGAGCGTCGCTACGACGAACTCCAGGTCGAGACCGAGGAGCTCACGATCCTGACCGACGACGAGGCGGCGACGGTCGAGGAGCGCCTCGCCGACGCGCTGACGGCCGAGGCCCGACCGGACGCGGTCGCCTCGCTGGTCGAGCACGACGCCGTCGACGCCGTGGCCGAGTCCCTGCAGGACGCCGCGGAGACGATCCGCCGGGCCGTCCTCGAGTCCCGTCCCGTGGTCGTTCGCCACGTCGCGTCGGCCGACGGCTACGTCGCCGGCGCGGCCATCGAGCGGGCGGTCCTCCCGCTGATCCGTGAGGAGCACGCCGCCGCCGACGCCGAGTACCACTACTTCACTCGGCGGCCGCTGGAGGGCTCCGTCTACGACATGGACGACGCCACCAACGACGTGACCCGGATGCTCCAGGACCGCGACCGACACGACGAGAAACTCCCGCTGGTCCTGCTGGTCGGCACGGGGAGCACGGTCGAATCCAGCGACGGGCTGGGCCTGCTCGGCATCTACGGCGCCCGACGGGTCGTCGTCGACGCCGAGGTGGCCGACGCCGCCGTCGCCGACGACTGCGACGCCATCGTCAACCCCGGCCTCGCCGGGGCGGCCGCCGCCGACCTCTCGACGGGCGCGCTCGCCGCCACCCTCGCCGCGACAGTCAACCCCGAGGTCCGCGACGGCATCGCTCACCTCCCGGCCGTCTCCTACTGGGGCGACGCTCCCGAGAGCGCCCTCGACCTCGCCGCCGAGGCCGGCTACGACGCCGACCGCACGCGCGAACTCCGCGAGGCCATCGCGCTGGAGGCGTACTACCAGTCCTACGAGGACAAGCGCGAACTCATCACGGACCTGCTGTTCGACGACGCGGGCGGCCTCGCCGGCCACATCAGCGAGCAGTTCCGCCAGAAGCTCGACGCCGAGGTCGACACCGCCACGGCCAACATCGACCGCCGCGAGACGGACGGCGTCACCGTCGACGTCCTCGACACCGACGCCTACACCCACCGGTTCGACTTCCCGCCGACGAGCCTCCTGCTCGACGAACTCCACCGTCGCCGCGACGACGACGCACGCCTGATCGTCGGCGTCGGCACGGACGAACTCTACCTGCGGAGCGACGCCGACCTTGACCTGCGGGGCGTCGCCGGCGACGCCGCGGACAGTGCGCCCGACGCGGGCATCGTCGCCGCGAGCGTCCGCGACGGCCGCCTCGAATTCCTCTCGGGTCGCCGCGACGCCGCGGTCGACGCCGTCGTCGACGCCGCGGTCGACCGGCTCTGAGTCGGCCGAGCGATACCCTTAACCTCGCGAGCCGACGACACGGTGACGATGACCGACAGCGTTGGCGTCGACGCCCCGAGCGAGGCGTTCGACCGGGTGTGTGCGGACCTCGTCGAGCGCATCCTCGACGGCGACCTCGAGCGCGACGACCTCGAGTCGGCGAAGCTCGACGCCTGTTCCGAACACGGCGCCGCGAAGGTGCCGAAGAACGCCCACATCCTCCAGTACGCGCCCGAGGAGCGACGCGACGAGGTGCAGGCGGTCGTCCGCCGCAAGCCCGTCCGCACCGCCTCCGGCGTCTCGCCCGTCGCGATCATGACCTCGCCGCACATGTGCCCCCACGGGAAGTGCCTCTACTGTCCCGGCGGCCCCGCCTCCGAGTTCGGGAGCGCCCAGAGCTACACGGGCCACGAACCGGCCGCGGCGCGGGGCGAACAGAACGACTACGACCCGTACGGACAGGTGACCCTTCGGCTCGAACAGCTCAGACACATCGGTCACCCGGTCGACAAGGTCGAACTCATCCTGATGGGCGGAACGATGACCGCCCGGAGCCACGACTACCAGGAGTGGTTCGTCAAGCGGGCGCTGGAGGCGCTGAACGACTACGACGTCGACGCGACACCGAACCCCGCGGAGGGGCGGAGCTTCGCGGAGGACGACCCCGACTTTCGATACCTGGCGGACGTCATCGCCGAGAACGAGACGGCCGACGTGCGCAACGTCGGCACCACCTTCGAGACCAAGCCCGACTGGTGTGGCCCCGAACAGATCGACCGGATGCTCCGACTCGGGGGCACGAAGGTGGAGGTGGGCGTCCAGACCACCTACGAGCGGATCAACCGCGAGATGCACCGCGGCCACGGCGTGCAGGCTTCCATCGACGCCAACCGTCGCCTGCGCGACGCCGCGTTCAAGGTCGGGTTCCACATGATGCCGGGCCAGCCGGGCATGACCGAGGCGATGTGTCTGGAGGACTTCCGACAGCTCTTCGAGGACCCGCGCTGGCGCCCCGACTACCTGAAGATCTACCCCACGTTGGTCGTCCGCGGCACCCGCACGTACGACATGTGGCGCCGCGACGACTTCGAGCCACTGGACAACGACACGGCCGCGGACCTCGTCGCCGAGGTGATGGATCTGATCCCCGAATACACTCGCCTCCAGCGGGTCCAGCGGGACATCCCCGCCGACCACATCGACGCCGGCGTCTGGAAATCGAACCTCCGACAGCTGGCGACCCAGCGGGCCGAAGAGCGGGGCATCACGCCACGGGACATCCGCGCCCGCGAGGTCGGACACAACGACGCCGACCCGGATCCGGAGCGGGTGGAACTCCAAACGCTGACCTACGAGGCCGGCGGCGGGACCGAACACTTCCTCAGCTTCGAGGACCCCGCAGCGGACCTGCTGATCGGCTTCTGCCGCCTGCGCTTCCCGAACGACCCGGTGCGGCCAGAACTCGACGACGCCGCCCTCGTGCGCGAACTCCACGTCTACGGGAGCGAGGCGGGCATCCGCGACGAGGGGGACGGCGACTGGCAACACCGCGGCTACGGCCGCCGACTCCTCGAACGCGCCGAGGAACTGGCCGCCGAGGCCGGCTACGACAAGGTGAGCGTCATCAGCGGCATCGGCGTTCGCCGCTACTACCGCGACAAGCTCGGCTACCACCAGGACGGGCCGTACGTCTCGAAGACGCTCGGCCGGGACGCCGCGGTCAGATAGATGGCGTCGGCCGAACGGCTGACGCTGGCGCTGGTGGTAGCGGGCGTCCCCACCGCCGTCGCGCTCGTTCTCACCCCACCGAACCGCTACGCCTGGCTGGTAGTCGGCGTCGGTACCCTCCTCGGCTGTCTCCCGGCCGCCTACCTCATCGTCGGGACGGTCGATTCGGACCGATCGGTCGCCCGGCGGTAACGGGATTCAAGACGGCGGCTCCCGAAGTGGGGGCGTGAGCGATTCGGACGCCGCCCGGCGACACGACCGCCTCGACCGGATCCCGACGGCCGGGCCGCGGAACTCGCTGTGGCACTGGACGGAGGCCAAGGGCCCGCTCCGGGTCGTTCTGAACTACCTCGCGGTCTGGGTGATCCGGATCGCCCCGAGCCTGCGGCTGAAAAACTGGGTCCTGCGACGCCTCGGCGCGACGGTCGAACCCGGGGTTGCCGTCGGCCTGGAGGCGACCCCCGACGTGTTCTGGCCCGAACTCCTGACGATCCGGGCCGACGCAGTCGTCGGCTACGACGCCACGCTCCTCTGTCACGAGTTCCTGCAGGCGGAGTACCGGACCGGCGAGGTGGTGATCGGCGAACGGGCGATGATCGGCGCGGGGACGGTCGTCCTCCCCGGCGTCGAGGTCGGTGCGGACGCGAAGGTGGCGGCGAACTCCCTGGTGACCGGCGACGTGTCGCCGGGGACGACCGTCGCGGGGGTGCCGGCCCGGCCGGTCGACGGCGGCGTCGGTGGCGGTGACGGCGACGGCGACGGCGAGTGAGCCCGGCGGGCCGTCGTCGACACCCGTCCCCGCCATCGCGAACCCGGCACCGGCGGCGCGCTCAGGTCCGGATCCGTGCGAAGCCGTCGGCGAACACCTTGTTGTTCGGGAGGACGTACTCCTCGTCGTCGGCCTCGACGTGAGTGACGAAGAGGTCCATCTCCTGGACGATCCCCCGGACCTCGCCGACCCGGATCTCGTCGCCGATGGTGTAGGGCTGGTGCAGGAGGAGATACGCACCGACCGCGCCGGCCGAGAGCAACTGCCGGAACGCGAGGCCGCCGAGGAAGACGAGCGCGAAGACGTAGGCCGCGAGCAGGACGATCAGGGCGGCGGTCGCGACGCCGACCTGGCCGAGGGCGATCAGGGCCGCGAGATAGAAGACGCTGTATTTCGCCACCAGCGGGAGGACGCTCACCTGCGGGAGCTTCACCCCGCGGAACCGTTCGGAGACCACCAGCTCCACCTTGTCCCCGAGGACGACGCCGACGATGAGGACGATCACCGCCAGGAACAGCTGGGGCAGGAAGCCGGCGACGGCGTTCCAGAACTGGGCGACGTACTCGATTTCGGCGACGGCGATGGCGGCGAAGACCGCGATGCCGAAGACGAAGTAGCCGGCGATGGCCCCGAGGATCGCCACCGTCGAGGTGCCGAACTCGCGGGCGGTTCGCTCGAAGGTGGTCCCCTCGATGGCACCGGGGACGCCGGCCCGCCGGAGGAGTCGCCGGGTGACGATCCGGACCAGCCAGCCGAGGAGGACGCCGAGAACGAGCGTCCCGAGGGCCAGCCAGAACCGGAGCGGAACCGCCGACAGGGCCGCTCGAACCGACCCGCCTTGCATCTCAGTACTCCTCCGGATCGATCTCCAGGATCAGATCGCCGCGCTTGAACGCCCGGACCATCCCGTCGGACTCCGAGAGGACGATGGCGATGGCGTTGGTGTCCCGGGTGATCGCGCCGCCCGCCATGTGACGCGCCCCGAGTCCCTTCGGGATGTCGACGCCCTCGGCGGAGGGTTCCAGATAGCGGTACGCCGAGACGATCTTGCCCGCATCGGAGACGACGAAGGCCCCGTCGAGCCGCGAGAACTCCTTGAGCATCACGTTCACGATGGGGTCGCCGACGTGGACGTGGGACTTCTCGAAGGGGTTGTAGCTGAGCGGCCGGGACTTGTTCATCACCTTGCCCGCGTCGCCGACGACGAACAGCGCCCCCACGGGTTTGCCCTTCTGCCCCTTCTTGCCGAGGTCGATGGCCACCTCGAAGACGTCGCGGACGACGCCCGGTTCGGCCCGCGAGTCGATGAACAGGTCGTAGACCCCCGACCGCACCGACTCGTCGACCCGTATCCGGACCACCGTGTCGGCGTCGTCGCCGAACATCGCCAGCGAGCAGGCGACGGTGTCTCCCTCGGCGACGAACCCCTGCTCCATCGCCCCCTCGATACCGAACTTGATCCGGTCGCGGACGTTCTCGAACCCCAGCGGGAGTTCGACGAACGCGTCAGCGCCGACACCGTTCTCGGCGGCGATCACCACCTGCGTCACGTCGACGTCGTCGAACCGCTCGTAGTGGGGGGCCGACGGGGAAAACAGGAACAGACCGTCGACGTCCGCCACGAGGTCACCCAGAGAATCCCGTAACGTCGCCATTGACGGAACGACGAGACGTGACGAAATAAAGGTTTGCAGACCGTCACACGTCCGTCATGCGCCTCTCGATTCGTCGGACCGTTGACCGTCTCGATCCCGCAGTCGACGCCCGGCAGCCTCACTCCCGGAGCCGCTCGACGTGGTCGATCCGCCGCTGTACGAGCGCGGGTTTGCCGATGTCCTCGCGCACCCGCAGCCCGTCGCCGGCGGCGTCCAGCGCCGCGTCGGCGATGGCCTCGGCGTCGCCGATGGTCCCGTCGACACCGACGACCGCGAAGGCCCGGGAGGTGGTGGTGTAGAGGCCGTCCTCGCGGGCGTCGACGCTCGCGTAGAAGAGGAGCGCATCGCCGGCGTCGGTGCCGTGTTCGGCCGCCGCGCGCGCGACGCTGTCCTCGTCGACGTCGATCCGGGCGCCGGACTCGGGGTCGGTCGGGTAGCCCGCGGGGACGGCGTATTTACAGACCGTGGCCCGCGACGAGAACTCGAGGTCGGGGAGGGCGTCGCCGTCCCGGGCGGCCGTGAGCACGTCGAGGAAGGGCGTCTCCATGACCGGCAGGGTGTTCATCGCCTCGGGGTCGCCGAAGCGGGCGTTGAACTCCACGACGCGGACGCCGTCGGCGGTGAGCATGAACTGGCCGTAGAGGACGCCCTTGTACTCGGGGAGGGCGTCGACCGTCGCCGTCAGGACGTCGACGGCGGCCTCGTAGTCCGTCGCGTCCATGAACGGGAGCGTGGGGTCGGCGTCGCTGTAGCTCCCCATGCCGCCGGTGTTCGGCCCCTCGTCGCCCTCGTAGGCGCGCTTGTGGTCCTGGACGGCCGGCGTGACCCGCACCGACCCGTTCGCTACGAACGCTTGGACGGTGAACTCCTCGCCCACCAGCCGTTCCTCGAGGACAACGCGGTCGTAGTCCGACGCACGGAGGTACTCCTTGGCCTCGGCTTTCGTCACCTGGTCGCCGGTGACGCGGACGCCCTTGCCGCCGGTGAGGCCGGCGGGCTTCACGGCCAAGTGACCGTCGTAGTCGTCGATGTACTCGCAGGCGGCTTCCGTGTCCTCGAACGTCTCGAAGTCGGGACAGCCGGGGACGTCGTTCTCCCGCATGAACCGCCGCTGGTAGGCCTTGTCCGTCTCGATGCGTGCCGCCTCGGCCCCCGGCCCGAAGGCGTAGACGCCGGCGGCGTCGAGGGCGTCGGCGACCCCCGCCGCGAGGGCGGACTCGGGGCCGATCACCGCGAGCGTGGCGTCGACGTCCGTCGCGAAGTCGACGACGGCGTCGGCGTCGGTCTCGTCGATCGATCGGACCTCCGCGGCCAGGTCGGCGATGCCGGGGTTGCGGTTGCTCGCACAGGCATAGAGGTCACAGTCCGGCGCGACGGCGCGGGCGATGGCGTGTTCGCGCCCGCCGCCGCCGACGAGGAGCACTGTCTCGGACATGCGTGACTCACCCCGCGGAGGCGGCCTAAACGTTGCCCTTTGGCGCCCGCCCGGATTCACTCCGGGGCGACGCGGACGCCCGCTCGGCCGCCGGCGGCGACGAACAGGGCGAGGGCGCCGACGCCGGCGGCCACCCCGGCGACCCCGAGCGGGAGTTCGTACCCCACACCGAGTTCCGTCGCGGGCAGCGTAAACAGCGGCGGCCCGACGGCCTGTGCCCCGAGGACGACGCTCGTTCGCAGGCTCATGACGCCCCCGCGGAACTCGGGGCCGGCGATCGATGACAACGCGGACGCGACCGACGGGAGGACGAGTCCGTGGCCGGCGCCGAACACGCAGAGCGCGAGGAGGACGCCGGGCGCGGAGGGCGCCGCCCAGACGCCCAGGAGCCCGGCGGCGTAACAGACGAACCCGAGGGTGACGATCCCCAGATCCGAGAGGTGGCGGGCGATCCGGCCGTTGCACACCGCCACCACCGCCGCGAGCAACATCGCGCCCGTCACCAGCGCACCGATCCGCCCCGATTCGAGGCCGTAGGTTCCCTCCAGCAGGAACGGGACGGCGGTGAGGACGCCGCCGAAGAAGAGCGCGAAACTCGCGAGCGTCGCGCCGTAGAGCGTCAGCGCCTCCCGCGTCGGCAGCGACGCCACCGCGTCGCGCAGGTACGAGCCGTCGTGCCGACCCTCGCCGCCGGCCGTCGGCGGGTCGAGATACCGGACGACGAGGACGGCGACGACGACGCTCGACCCGTAGAGGAGAAACGGGGCGTCCCAGGACCGGGTCGCCAGCGTCCCGCCGAGGACGGGACCGCCGGCGGCGCTGAAGGAGATCCCCGCGCTGACGGCGCCCATCACGGCGTTGCGACGCGTGCCCTCGTAGTAGTCGCCGACGAGCGCAAGCGTCAGCGAGGCGAGGATGCTCCCGCCGACGCTCCCCTGTATCGCCCGGAGGGCGAGCACCATCCAGAACTCCGTCGCCAGCGTCACGGCCACGCCCGCGACGCCGAAGATCAGCAGACAGGGAACGACCACTCGGCGGCGTCCGAGGCGGTCTGCGTACATCCCCACCACCGGCGCGAGGACGGCTCCCGGGACGGCGAAGGCGGTGATGACGAGGCCGCTCCGCGTGCTCGAGACGCCGAAGGCGTCGGCGATGGCGGGGAGCGCCGGCCCCACGATGTTCACGTCGAGCGGTGCCACCGCGGCCGTCGCCAGGAGGAGATAGAGCCGCCCGGATCGCCACGGGACGCCGCCCTCGTCCGACATCGCCCGGCACGACGGCCGGCACCCTAATCAACGGTTCGGACGATCACTCGGCGCCGTCGCCGGCGCCCTCGTCGAACCGCTCGTATCGCTCCGCGAACCGGCGCTCGCAGGACGGACAGCAGAACTGGTGGCGTTCCCCGCCGATCCGGGCGGTCGTCCCCTCGCTCGTCACGGTGTTGCCACACTCGGCACACGAGAGGGCGAACCCGGTGCCGCCGACCGTCGGCGTCCACTCCCCCTCGGTCAGGAGCGTCACCGTGTAGTCATCGACGGCGTCCGCCGCGAGCGTCGCGTCGAGCCACCGGGGGACGTCCCCGTCCGGGATGCGGGCATAACAGATCAGGTCGCGCTCCGCGGTCGTGAACAGGTGTTCGACCGCCTCGGCCTCCCGCAGACTCGCCCGGGCGTCGTCGACGGCGGCCGTCGGCGTCTCGACGCGGACCAGCACCGGCACCCCCTCGCGGAGTTTCGAGCGGTCGATGTCGACGGTGAACCGGCGGACGACGCCCATCTCCTGGAGGCGGTCGACGCGGTCCGACACCGCGGGCGGCGAGAGGTCGACCGTCTCCGCGATCTCGGCCCACGGTTTCCGGGCGTTCCCCATCAGGGCCTGCAGTATCGCCAGATCCGTCTCGTCGAGGTCGCGCATACCCGAAAGACGGGCGGCGGCGGGTTTGTACCTTCTCCCGAAGGCGACCGTTCCCGAGGCGCCACGGTCACGACCCGTCCGAGTCGGTGTCCTCGTCCGACGGCAGCAGATCCTCCGGCTGTCGGCGCGCCCGAGGTTTGTTCAGGTGCCTGCGCATCCGTTCGCGGTCGTCCTCGGTGATCCGACCGGGGGCGCGGTCGCGGCCGTTCTCGGCCGTTCGGGCGCGGTCGCGGGCGTCAGCGTCAGCGCCCGCGGTGGCGGGTCCCCGATCGGACGCGTTCGCCGTCCCCTCGTCGCTCGTCGCCCCGCGGATCCCGACCCTCCCCAGACGACCGGCCACGACGACCGCGCACAGGGACGCGATCAGGAGCAGCCCCACGACGAGCGCCAGAACCGTGTACTGATCCATGCGTTGGCCGTCGAGGTGGTACTCCCTTCGTCGTAATCAACCGTGCAGACGTGTAAACCACGAGACCGATTTAACCCGGCTTTATTCAGTTTCATCGACACGTGTGGTCCCCGGTTCGTCGGCTGATCCGGGGCGGACCGACTCGCCTCCGGGCTTACCGGCCGTCCCCGTCCCGAATCCGCTCGCGGTGCAGGGAGAGGATCAGGTCCGCGAGCACGCCGAACATCAGGAGTTGGACGCCGACGAGGATGGCGAAGGCGGCGACGACGGCGAGCACCTCGTGGGAGATCCGTCGGGTGACCCACTCCACGCCGACGTACGCGGCGATCACCCCGCCCGAGACCGTCGAGACGGCGCCGATGCTCCCGAAGTAAAACAGCGGGTTGTTGGTCTTGGCCCGGCGGTAGAGTTCGAGGATGATGATCCCGCCGTCGCGGATGGGGTGGAGGTTGGTGTTCGACCCCGCGGGTCGCGGGAGGTAGGTGATGGGTACCACCGTCGTCGAGATGCCGCGTTTGGCACACTCGACGGCCATCTCCGTCTCGATGCCGAACCCGTCGGCGGTGAGGTGCATCCGCTCGAAGGACGCCTGGGTGAAGGCCCGATACCCCGAGAGGATGTCCCCGAAGGACTCGCCGTGAATGTGTCCGAAGGCCCCGTTGATGAGGCGGTTGCCGATGCGGTTGAGCACCGTCATCGCCCCCGAGCGCATGTCGGCGAAGCGGTTCCCGATCACGTGTTCGGCCTCGCCCGCGCGGAGGGGTTCGAGCATCGCGTCCGCGTCGTCGGCGCGGTAGGTCCCGTCGCCGTCGAGCATGAGGACGTACGGTGCGTCGATGTGGCGTTCGACGGCCTCGCGGACCGCCTGTCCCTTCCCCGATCCCGATTGCTCGACCACACGGGCGCCGGCCTCGCGGGCCACCTCTCGGGTGTCGTCGGCCGATCCCCCGTCGATCACGAGGACGTCGTCGTACCCCTCGGCTCGGAACTCGGTCACCACGTCGCCGATGGTCTCGGCCTCGTCGAGGGTTGGGACGAGCACGCAGACGCCGTCGGGGTCGGACATGGGTGTGTGACTCGATGGGGCGGGCAAAAAGGCGTTCCCATCCGGCCTGCGGGTTCGCCGGGCTACTCGGGGGTGGCCTCGGCGTCGGCGGCCCCCTCGGCGAGTCGCTCCTCCGCCGCCTCGCGGTCCTCCGGGTAGCCCACGTCGATGCGCCAGCCGTCCATCCGGATGGCGTCGATGGTGCGCCCGCTCTGGATCAACAGGTCGATGGCGTCGGGCAGTTCGTACTCGCCGCGATCCGACGGCTGCACTAGGTGACAGGCGTGGAAGATGGCGGGCGTGAAGGTGTAGAAGCCGGTCATCACCAGGTTCGAGGGCGGGTCGTCGGGCTTCTCGACGACGCGGGTAATCTCGCCGTACTCGTTGGTGTCACAGACGCCGTAGCGACTCGCCTCCTCCCACGGCACCTCCTCGACGAGGAAGGCGGCGTCGGCACGCTCCTCGCCCTGCCGGTTGACGACGTCGCCCAGGTTCGCCTCGAAGACGTTGTCCCCGAGCATGAGCACGAAGTCGTCGTCGACGTACGGCTCCGCCGTCAACAGCGCGTGGGCGAGCCCCAACTGCTCGCGCTGGTGGGCGTAGGTGATCGGCACGCCCCGGTACTCGTCGTCGTACCGCTCCATGATCTGCTCTTTCTTGTAGCCCACGACGACGACGAACTCCGAGACGTCGACGCCGACGTCGATCAACGAGTCGAACGCGTACTCGATCAGCGGCTTGCCGTCGACTTCGACGAGGACCTTCGGTTTGTCCTCGGTGAGCGGGCGGAGACGGGTGCCCTTGCCGGCCGCGAGGATGACTGCCTTCATGGGACATCGTGGTCGGCGGGGTTGCAAATACTTTCGGCTCCGGCCGTGGCGCTTCGCCAGCGTTATTATCGCCGCTCGGTTCCTCAGGCCTACACGCGATGGCCCCGAACGTCCTGCTGGTCGTCCTCGACAGCGTCCGGGCACGGAACACGAGCCTCCACGGATACCGCCGGGAGACGACGCCGAACCTGACGGCCTTCGCCGAGCGGGCGACGGATTACCGCCAGGCGCGAGCCCCGGGTATCCATAGCCTCGCTAGTCACGCCAGCATCTTCACTGGCGTCCACGTCGCGGCACACGGCCTGACGACACACGGCGCGAAGATCGACCCGTCGCGGACGGTCTGGGCCGAGCTCGGCGAGCGGGGCTACGATACCGGACTCTTCACCCCCAACGCCGTCATCACCCGCTCGTCGAACTTCGGTGACGCCTTCGACACCGTCGTCGGCCCGAAGGATCGGCGGTCGGATCCGTTCCCCGACGCGTTCTCGCCGTCGGACGTGGAGAACATCAACGACACGACGAAACTCGAGTACCTCCGTCTGTCGGTCACCAGCGGGACCCCCCTCCGATCGCTCGTCAACGGGGCCGCCGAACTCGCCTACGACACGCTCGACCGTTTCGCGATCGACGAGTCGGGTGCGACGTACGTCCCCGAGTTCCTCGACTGGCACGCCGACCGCGAAGGGCCGTGGGCGGCCTGTCTCAACCTGATGGACGCCCACTACCCCTACCGTCCCGACGAGGAGTTCGACCGATGGGGCGGCTCCACGCTCCGTCGGCTACACCGCGAGACGCACGGCCCCTACTCGACGACGTTCCTCTCGGGCGAGTATCTCTGGAAACTGCGGGCCTTCGAGGCACTGTACGACGGCGCGATCAGACAGGCGGACGCTCATCTCGATCGTCTCCTCGGGACACTGGCGGAACGTGGCGAACTCGACGACACTCTCGTCGTCGTCACCAGCGATCACGGTGAGGGGTTCGGCGAGCCGAGCGAACTGGAGCCGACCGTCGAACTCGTCGATCACAGTTGGTCCGTCTCCGAGGCGGTGACGCACGTCCCGCTCGTGGTCAAGTATCCGGGTCAGCAAGCGGGGAAATCGGTCGACCGTCCGGCGACGCTGACGCGGTTTCCGGCGGTCGTTCGGAGCGTGATCGACTCCGACGACGGTGACACGTCGCTCGGCTTCGATCCCGACGAACCGGTCCTCGTCTCGACCGAGCGCGTCCAGTCTCCCGACGACGAACTCCCCGACGCGTGCTCGAACCGCGATCGGTACGGCGGCCCGTGGCGCGCCGTCTACGAGTGGCGCGACGGTGCGGTGTGGAAGTTCTCCCGGCGACACGGGAGTGCGTTGACGCAGGTAATTCCGAACGGGCTCGAACGCCGAACAGTGGACCACGACGAGAACGTGGTTGCGTCGACGTTCGACGCCGTCGACCCCGACCCGACCGTCGCCGCCGGCGATCAGGTGCTCGATTCCGACGTCCAGAGTCACCTGAAAGAGTTGGGATATCTCTGATTCCCGGAACGATACGTATTTGAACTCGACGACTATGAGTGTAGGCGAGATGGGGAACCCGAACGTCCTGTGTCTCGTCCTCGACTGTCTGCGACTCGACGCCATCACCGAGGCCGACGCCCCAAACATCCACGCCCTCGGCGAGGAGAACCTCTCCTTCGACGCCTGCGTCACCCCCGCGAACTGGTCGCTCCCGGCGCACACCTCCCTCTTCACCGGCGAGTGGCCCCACGAACACGGCTACTACCACCGCGAACACCACCTCGCCCAACTCCCCCTAGTCGACGCACTCGCCGCCGGCGGGTTCGACACCGTCGGTGTCACCGCGAACATCTATGCTTCCAGTTCGCACGGCTTCGACTCGGGATTCGACCGCTTCTACGAGACGCGCCGTCCACTCAACCCGCGGGGTCTGAACCCCTTCGCGCACGTCCGCAAGATTCAGGAGGAGCGGACGCCCCGGCCGCGGGACTACGTACGGACGCTCGTCGACGCCGCCACACACGACCGCCCGCTCGCTAGCCTCGACAACTTCAGCCGTGCCGTCGCCCTCGAACTCGACCGGCGGTACGGCTACCGCGACTACCTTCCGCTGATCGATGCCGACTCCTACGGCTTCCTGACACGGGCATCGACCCGCTCGACCGACCTCCTCGTCGACGAAATTGAGCGGACAGCGGACCGTTCGGAACCGCTATTCGCCTTCGCGAACTACATGGACACACACTACCCGTACGAGCCGCCAGAAGAACACTTTCGTGCGGTGGCGGACGGCCGGTGGGAACTCGAGGATCTGCGCACCATGTCGCCGAATCTCTCGAACGCCCGCACCTTCCGCAACCAGTTCTTCGCGGGCGACATCGACGAGGACGACGTCGAACTCGTTCGGGCCGCCTACCGCGCGGAGGTACGGAGCGTCGACGAACAGGTCGGGCGCTTGCTGCAGGCTTTGGAGGACGCCGGCGTCCGCGACGAGACGGTGGTCGTGGTCACCTCCGATCACGGCGAGGGCCTCGGCGAGACGGACCTCCGCGGCGAGCGGAGCATGGGACATCTCGACGCTCTGAACGAACATCTCTGGACGGTCCCGCTGATCGTGGCCCACCCCGACCTCGATGCACGGACCATCGAGGACCGCACCTCGCTCCGCGCGCTCTACGATCTGCTCACCGGTGACCTCGAATCCTTCCTCGACGTCGGCGGCGCCACGTGGGACGACTACTTCGACGACGATCCCGTGTTCTTCGAGTTACCGGCGAACCCCTACCACGAGGAGTCGATGCGGAACTACGACTACTTCGAGGACTGGTTCGTCGAACGGGAATCGCTGACACACACCGTCCTGGGCTTCGACGGCGAGTGGAAGGTCGTCGCGGACTCACGCGGAGCGGTGAGCGCGTATCGGGGCGACGAGGCCGTCGACGTGTCGGACGCGCCAGCGGCGTTGCGTACCGCGTGTGAGGACGCGGTCGAACGGTTCCCCGCCGTGGAGGGCGACGTGGAGGCTGACCTGTCCGGCGACGTGGAGCAACAGCTGCGGGATCTGGGGTACGTGTAGACCGTCGATTCGTGTCTCATCTCGTGACCTATCACTCCACGCTACCGTTCGCCCACCGGGAGCGCTGCCCATGAGGATCGGTCAGACCTCGCTGATCGTCTTCGGGTCGAAGGTCGCCGGCTCCGTCGCCGGCTTTGTAGCGACCCTCTACTTCGCGCGACTCCTCGGGGCGGGCGTCCTCGGCACGTACTCGCTGGTACTCGCGGTTGTGGCGTGGGTCGGCATCGTGGGGAAGGTCGGCATCACCACCGCCGTGCAAAAGCGGATGAGCGAAGGCGAGGATTCGGACGAGTTCTTCACCGCCGGTACGCTGTCGCTGCTGATCACGTTCGTCGCCATGTCGGCGCTGGTGTACGCGTTTCGGGGACCGCTCGAGGCGTACATCGGTCGACCGGTGGTCGGCTTCGTCCTCCTCATCCTCTTTGCGACGCTGCTGAACGCCATGAGCGGGGCGGCGCTCACGGGCAGTCACCTCGTTCACGTCCAAGGACTGCTATCGCCGGTCCGGATGATCCTCCGGAGCGTCACCCAGATCGGCTTGGTCGTGCTGGGATTCGAACTGATCGGGATGCTCGCCGGCCAGGCGCTCAGCTACGCGCTCATCGGGGTGGTCGGTATCTGGCTCGCTGGGCCGTCGATCAGCCTCCCGTCCCGTCGTCACTTCGTCGAACTCTTCGAGTACGCCAAGTTCGCGTGGCTCGGCTCCGTCGAACGTCGGGCGTTCGGCTGGGTCGATGTCACCGTCCTCGGCCTGTTCGTCTCCTCGGATCTCATCGGCGTCTACTCCGTCGCTTGGACGATCACCACCTTCCTGCTGACGTTCGACACCGCGATCAGCAACGCGACCTTCCCCGAGATCAGCAGTGCCACCGCCGACGCCGAGAACCAGGCGGCCGCACCGATTCTAGAGGACGCACTTCGCTACGCCGGCCTGATACTCGTTCCCGGTCTCGTCGGCGCTGCCATCCTCGGCCCGCGCATCCTCCGCATCTACGGGCGGGAGTTCACTGTCGGTGGAACGGTGCTGACGACCCTCGTCGTCGCGGCGCTACTCCGATCCTACCAGAAGCAACTGATCACGACCCTCGGTGCCATCGATCGACCCGATCTGACGTTCAACGTCAATCTCGTCTTCATCGGCTCGAACGCGACGCTGAACCTGGCGCTAGTGTACTTCTACGGGTGGCTCGGCGCCGCCGTCGCCACCGCCCTCTCGGCCGGGATCGGTGCCGTGGTGGCGTACCGGTACACCGCCAAGTTGGTCGACTTCGACCTGCCCTACGCGATGGTGGGCAAGCAGGTCCTCGCCGCTGGCGTCTGTGGTGCCGTCGCCTACGGCGGTCTGCGGGTCGAAGAGAGCTACCGTCTTCTCGGACACAACTTCGCCCTAGTGCTCCTGCTTGTCGGTCTGGGTGCCGGGGCGTACTTCACGGTACTGTCCGGCCTCTCCCCGACGTTCCGGACGACCGTTCGGGAGAACCTGCCCGTCGAGTATTTCGGCTGAGGCTGTCGGCCGTCTCCACTTCGAGACGGCCATCATCGATGGCGAGCACCACGACTGGCGTGCTGTACCTCGGTGGAAGATATCCAGCCGGCGCCCGTGAACCGGTGGAAACGAGAAATATAATACGCCGACTGCGTTTTGAACGACGCACGGCCTCCATATGATTAGTTTCACCGACTGGCTCTCCGAGAGCCTCTCGACCCTTCGATCCGGGGACCGATCGCTCCCGGCACGCCTCGCCCGACCGCTGTACTACGTCTACGTCGCCGCGTTGCTCAGCATCACCCAGCACGTCCCCTACGGGACGAACGTCTACGAGCGCGACTGGGACCTGCTGATAATCCTCGATGCGTGTCGGGTCGACGCACTCCGCGAGGTCGCCGACGAGTACGAGTTCATCACCGAGGTCGAGTCGATGCGGTCCGTCGGGAGTACCTCCTTCGAGTGGCTCAACCACACCTTCACGAAGGACTATCTGGACGAGGTCCGACGGACCGCCCTCGTCACCGGCAACGGGTACACCGACCGCGTGTTCGGCGAGGGCGGCGAGACTGGCTCGGCTGCCATCCCGTTCGGCCCCTCGGCGTACGATGTGGTCGACCCCGAGGACTTCGGCTACCTGGAGGAACTGTGGCGGGCCGACGTCGGCGACGAGTGGATGGTCGGCGAGGACGACCGGACGCGACGCCATCCGCGACACACGACGGAACGAACCATCGACGTCGCGCGCTCCGTCGATTCGGACCGGCTGATCGTCCACTACCTGTATCCGCACGATCCGTACCCGCTGGCCGGCGAGGAGCTGTGGCGACCGTTCGACGCGCTCAAGTCGGGGACCGCCTCCCGTGAAGAGGTGTGGGAGGCCTACCTCGACACCCTCCGGTTCGTGCTGGACGACGTGGCGGTGCTCCTGGAGAACGTCGACGCGGAGACGGTGGCGATCACCGCCGACCACGGCGAGGCGTTCGGCGAATTCGGCTTCTACCGGCACGTCATCGGCTGTCCGCTCCCGTGTATGCGGAACGTGCCGTGGGTCGAGACGACGGCGACCGACGAGGGGACGTGCGAACCGACGGCGTCGGCGCCCAGTACGGATGACGAGACTGTGTCGGTGGAAGAGCGGCTGGAACAACTGGGGTATCTGTAGCGCTGTCGGTGGTTACGCCTTGATGACCTTTCCTATCGATCACTCAACACGTTCGAGATCAATGACGAGGTCTACGCCCAATTGTCACCTCCAGCAAGACGTATCTTTGGTTCAAGAAACGTCGCCATCGTCAGTAATATTAAATATATGACAAATAAAGGTTGGAACTTGAGCCATCCACACGCCAGTACGAAAGATGAATAACGTATCAGAAGAAACTCTACCACTATGAAAGAAACTGTACATCAAGGCATGTCTATTCTTCAAGAAAAAGGACTGCTAGAACTTTCCCAACGATCTCTTTTATATTTGGCAAGGAAATCGCTGACTCCAGCGCATGTTTTTCGCAATCTTATTTGGAATCTACAATATGGGCGAGGCACCTCGATTCTTGCAAAGGATTGGGATAATCTTTTATTACTTGATGCTTGTAGATACGATGAGTTTTGTCGGGTCTCTCCTTATGATGCCGGCTCTATTGAGAAACGAGTGACATTAGAATCACGCACACCTGATTTTCTCCGCTCAACGTTTGAAAATCCACCTTATCATGACATTGTTTATGTGACAGCTAATCCCCAAACGCTCAAATTCCAATTTGAATTTGAGGATTATTGCAATGTGTTCTACGATACAATCTCGCTACTTGAGGAATGGGATAAGGAGACACAGACTATTAAGCCAGATAAAGTACGCCAAGCAGCCGTTGAAGCAGCGAATAATTATCCGAATAAGCGGTTATTGATCCATTTCTTACAACCTCATGCGCCATTTTTAGGTAGCACTGCAGAATCTATACGGCGTCGTACGGGAAAAACGATCGGCGGATTGGATCCTGGACGCGAATACACCAACATGGATTCGAAAGAAATCAAGACTGCGTCCTATCGGGATATTTTAAAAGAGGGAATTGAACGAGATGAAGTTCGCACAGCATATCGGGAAACATTAGAGTGTGTTATTGAGGAGTGCCAACTCCTCGAGAAGTCCTTGCCGGGGAAAACAGCCCTTACCTCTGATCACGGAGAACTATTGGGTGAGAGATTGTATCCATTCGGACCTCGACAGTGGGAGCATCCAGGGAATATTCGGACCGAGGAACTCTGTGTTGTTCCCTATATGGAGTTTAGTTATGAACATAGAAAAGAAGTGCGAATAGAGCCACCGGTAGAAGATGAATCTGTGAATGAAGATATTGTTGACAGACGGCTCCGATCTCTTGGCTACAAGTAGATTCTACATTTTCATAACTGAGTACTCGATACTCGTTGTTTGGATATCCTGAGGATCGTCGTAGATTGGAATCACAACCTAGACGGTGAGACAATATTATTGCTCAGCTATTTTCGTATACTCGGGAAAGGGTTTAAATAAATATTAAGCGTCGTCCCGGACGTTTCGGGGGATTTTTCAGCGATGGGTATTTCGAGTTCAATAATGGAGATACTCGTGACGGGGGTAGTGTCTAGATAAGCTGGTTCCATGCGAAAGCAAACGCTTGTAACCGATTTTCAGCGGTACTCGGTTCGACGTGACTGAACATATACGAGAACTGGTTAGTTCGTTGTTTTACCTCACGAAATATATCTTCAACGGCATTCCGATTCCCATGTGTAATATGCTGGAATCGTAGCCCGTGTCGGTGGCAGGCTGCCTGCAACCACGGTGCACCGTCGACGAGAAAGACTGCGTCGTCGACCTGATGTTTCTCGCGTAATTCTGAGAGAAACATCAAGGTGATCGCGGTGGTTCTCGTCGGATAGAGCCGAATATGAAGCAGGCGGTTGGTATCGGGATCGATAGCAGCGTACAGCCAGTATCGCTCATCATTCAGTTGAATCACGGTTTCGTCAACCGCAAGGTGATTCGGGTCAGCACCGTCTGTCAGCTGTAAATCGGCCTTCTGTACCCACCGATGCACGGTGCTTCGATGACGATCGACACCCAATATATCAAGAACTGAGACGGTATCCGAAAGTGATAGTCCAGCCAAATGGAGTCGAATACCGAGCTTCATCACCGGCTCGGGTGTCGCCTCTCGCTCCAGAAATTCTAACTCGAAGCGGTCGCTATCGCCGCTGAGGCGGTCGGACGAGAGCATAGATCACTCAAATCTTTGACCGCCTCGTTCCTTATCGCAACGCTACCGTGGAACACACCCATGCAGATATAACGAAGGCTAAGAAGCTGCTTGACTACGAACCGAGTGTACCAATCAGGGAGGGCGCACAACGATTCGTGGACTGGTACCATGAAAATCGAGACTGGTACGACTCTCTCGTTCGCCGATCATGATAAATATGTTTAATTTTGTTGATACTATCGGAGTCAACTAATCGTCTCGCTCCTTAGAAGGGTGACTATTTGATTTCGCAAAGCCGCGATACATATTTGATAACTGATTCGGCTATTAAACCAGACACGAACATACATATTGATGACGTGCGCACAAATTCACACTACTATTGTTGCTTGTGTGCCATTTTCATTTATCACTTTCCGAAAGATATAATTCTCCTCGTATATATCACAACGTGATGGACGTGAAAAAGTGGGTTTCAGAGAAATTCCCCGAACCCATTCTCTTTTTTTTACGGCCAGTTTATCAGATGTATAGAACGGCTATCAATTTTCTATTAGGAAGTCTCGATTCACTACGAGTTATCGGACCTAATTTCATATATAGTGAAAATTATTACTCAAAAAGAAAAAAGGATCCTTGGAGAACGGACGCAGAGAATATTTCGAGAGCAATCAGACAATATTTTGCCCCCGACTGCGTGATTGATTTTGGGTGTGCAATCGGCGCGCATCTTGAACTATTCTATGAGAACGGAATTAACATAAAAGGGATCGAGGGTAATTCAGACGCATTCGATCATGCAGTAGTTCCGGAAGAATACCTAGAACAGCATGACTTACGTGATCGATATGATACGGAAAAAGAATATGATTTAGTTCTTTGTTTTGAGTTAGCTGAGCACCTTCCGGAGCGGTATGCGGACACTCTTGTTGACACTCTTGCTGATGCTGGCAAGACTATTGTTATGACTGCTGCTACACCGGGGCAAGGGGGTACTCATCACGTGAATGAGCAGCCCCGTGAATACTGGTACAAAAAATTCGAATCAAGAGGTTTTGAATATGATCCGGATGCTGTAGAGAACCTGCGAGATATGATCGAAGTTGACCGATCCACCTGGGTGTATGAAAACCTGATGGTATTCGTTGATGCAGGATCTGATCCATCGTGACGATTATGTTAACCACGACACCGTCTATCCAGAAACGGATTCGGATCGGTTATATCATGAGGTGGAGTATGACAACAACTCCCATGCACACGCAGTTATAAATGAATCCGAAAATAAGTGTAGTAATCCCCACATACAATCGAGAAGACACGATATCAAGAGCGGTTGATAGTGTATTAGAACAGACGATCGATGACTTCGAGATCGTTATTGTTGACGACGGATCCAAAGATAACACTCAGAAAATAATTGAAGGATACAACGACGACAGAATTCGATATATCGAACATGAAGAAAATAGGGGCCAAAATGTTGCCCGAAATACAGGACTCAAGGCGACCGAAGGAATGTATATCTCCTACCTCGATTCTGATGACGTACTACTACCACAGCATCTTGAAAAATCGATCAACAAACTGGGAGAACTTTCTGACAAGTTCGCGGGAATCGTGACTGGATACGAAGATGTCGTGGATAGTAGGAAACTTTCTCAGCCGGGCTACGACGGGAGAATAACATACGATGATCTGATAAGAGATATGTACGACAGAATCGGCGGTCTATCTCTCCTCACGTTCAGAGCAGATATCCTAGATGAAGTGGGGATTCATGACGAAGACGTGATTAACTCTACCGATCTGGACTTCTATCTTCAGATTCTTGAAGAGTACGACTTGTTCGGAATTGACGAGGTGCTCTGCCGGCGCTTCAAACAGACAGACAGTGTGAGTATGAACGCTGAACTGGTCGCAAAGGGCGAGAGAACTATTCTCTCGAAGCATGGAGACAAATTAACACCCGAGAACAGAGCCAAAAGGAGGTACAATCGCGGTATCGCGCTGGCAGAAATGGGTGAGATGAAAGAGGCATCAGTGGCATTTCGAAAATGTATAATAGATTATCCATATGATGTTCTATACTACTACCACTTCGTGATTTCTCTACTCGGAGAACGACCCTTTCATCTTCTATCGATATATCCATACATACGCGATTGGCATCCCGAAAATATATCCTGAATCGTGGACCACCAAACAGTATATTTTGAAATTTAGGACGACCTGAAACAGATCTGCTTGACATCCAGTGCAATTAAAACCTCTCTATTATTTTGTCTACTCGATATGGATCTCAACAAACTCCCCGCTCGATCACTCCGAAAACTCCGAAAAGACGGTGTGGGAGCATTCCTCAGTGAGGGCCGTGACGTTCTGATTCAGGATCTATTCCTCTACCGAATCGTGTACAAACAGTTCCTCGAACAGAAGGTTGGCGTACTCACTCGAGACGAAATCTACGAGCAAGAACATTGTTTCATCTTCGATGAATCCCGTGAGGCGATACGATTCAAGGGTTCGGCCGGATTTCGAGGAGTGGACCATCCAAAGGAGTACACCTCCGGCGATAGATTCGTCTGTGAGTTTTCGAATGCAACATTGCTTGGACCGATTGGCCCAGGACTCACCGACCAAGGGACCGTGATAGCGGATACCGTTGGAACGCCTCCTCTTGTTCCAAGACGAACCGGGGTTTCGATAGCCCAGTCGATGACGGCTAATGGGATTCGACCAACACTCAACGCCCTCCGAGACGAAGTCACTCCTGATCAAAGGATCGGAACGGCAACGCTTGCTGTGTCTCCGTGGAATAATTACTACCACTGGACGGTTGAGTGTCTTCTGCGGGCTCGACTACTCGAAAAATACGGCGACGAAACCGGGACGTACCCCACCTTGCTCGTTCCGAAGGAACGCCCCTCATGGATGGACGAATCCCTCCAACTACTAGCTTACTCGGGAGAGATAGCAGGACTCGGGAGTGGTATAATAGAAGTCGAGACACTGGTCGTTCCGACGTTCCCCGATCCGATACCGAGGGAGTGTTTCTGGATTCGTGACCGAATGAGGGCTAATGTCGAATCTAACGACGACCATGGCGAGCGCATTTTCGTCTCTCGCGGGGATGCGACTGTCCGGCGTATTGCGAACCGTGATGCCGTACAGCGAGTCCTTGATTATCATGACATCGATACGTACGTCTTAGGAGAGCTTAGTGTGAAAGAACAGGTTGAGTTGTTCAGCGACGCCGAGCTCGTCTTGGGCCCCCACGGCGCTGGATTGACGAACATTCTCTACGGAACCGATCTGATAGTAATCGAACTGTTTGGGGACAAGACGATGACAACGTTCGATCGACTCGCAGAAAACCTAGGCCACGATTATCGGTACCTCCAATGCGAACAGGACGGACTTGATATTCGAGTTGATGTGGATCAACTTGAAGAGATTCTTCAGGACGCCCTCGAAAATAATTGTTAGCAGAGTCGTGATATCGACAACCGATACGACAATCATCGTCCCGGTGTACAATGACCCCGCCGGTGTCGCCAGAACGATCGACTCTCTCTCCCAGTGTCAACTGAACGATCAGTGGGCCCTCACCGTCGTCGATAATGGATCTACCGACGAGACGGCTGCCACGATCCGCTGCCACACTTCCGGAATCAACACAGCATGTTACATTTCGGAAAACGAAATTCAGTCCTCCTACGCCGCCCGCAACACGGGAATCAGGAACACCGACGCCGACGTGATCGCCTTCCTCGACGCCGACATGACCGTCTCGGACGACTACTTCGACCGCGCGCTCACCCACCTCCACGAGAACGACCTCGACTATCTGGGCTGTCGCGTCGACCTCACCGTCCCCGACGGCGAACGCACCCGCACCGCCCGCTACAACGCCCACACCGGCTTCCCGGTCGAACAGTATCTCGCCCGCCACCGCTACGCGCCGACCTGTGCCCTGTTCGTCCGCCGCGCGGTGTTCGCGGACGTGGGCCTGTTCGATCCACGGCTGATATCCGGCGGCGACATGGAGTTCGGCAACCGCGTCGACGCCGCGGGCTACGACATGGGGTACTGCGCCGACGCCGTCGTCCACCACCCGGTCCGGTCCTCGTTCCGGTCGCTCTACGGCAAGAACGTCCGCGTCGGGCGGGGTCACTGCCAGCTCCAGCGCTACTACCCCGACCGCTACGGCGAGCCGCCGATCCCGCCGCGACACGAGCCCCTCGACACCGAACCCGTCGACCTCCCGCTCGACGACCGCCTCGCCTTCGGCGCGCTCTCGACGGCGATGACGGCGGCGCGGGCGAGCGGCTACGCCCGGGAACTGGCGTCGCCGTCCGACACCGGGGCGGACGTGGACGGGCCGCCGTCGCTGTAGCAAACGGTACGGCTTTGTCGGGGCGGAGTGTATTTGCTCGCGTGAGCGACCTCGCAAACTTCCGGAGCGCGTGGAGCGAGGAGACGGTGACGAAGACACGCGAAGCCATCGAAGTGGCCCGTGACCGGAACGACAGGCGTCTCGAACGAATCGTCGATCGATACTGCGGGATGTACGTCGATCGAGACGACGCATCGTGAAGCGGGGACGAAATACGAACACGGGCCTGCTCGTCGAGTATATGGCTGACGACGGTACGACCTACTCCTCGACCGTCTCCACTTTCTCCAACAGCCCGGGCGTCAGGAGCGCGTAGAGGTAGCCCAGTCCCACGGCGCCCGTGAACACGACGATCGCCAGGATCTGCAACACCGCTGCCACCGACGGTTTCGTCACGACGCCTTTCGCCCGCCGCGGCACCCGATCCAGAAGCAGGAAGCGGAGGTAGTCGGTCTCGTCGCCGGCCTCGTCGGGGTACAGCAGGTCCATCACGCGCTTCGAGTACCCCTGCCAGAACGACCGGCGGACGAGCCACCCGAAGTCGCCGCGGTAGTCGAACAGCTTGTGATCCACCACGGCGTCCTCGGTGTAGATCACGCCCCGTCCGGTCAGCTCCCGGATCCGAATACAGACGGGCGCCTCGTGGGCCTGGATGTGTTTGTCGCCCCGGCGCCCGGTGTGGGTGTCGTAGCCGCCGGCCTCCAGGAAGACGTCCCGGCGGAAGGAGATGTTCGAGCCGTAGCCGTTGCGGATCTCCTCGCCGTCCGCGGCGAAGCCGGGTTCGACGCAGCCGACGAGCCAGTAGAATTCGGCGGGGAAGAAGTCGGGTTTCTCGGTCTGCCAGTCGGGGCGTACGTCGCCGCCGACGGCGACGGCGTCGGTGTCCTCGTACACGGCGACGAGGTTCTCGACCCAGTCCTCGCGGGCGACGGCGTCGTCGTCGATCATCGCCACCACCTCGCCCGAAGCGAGCTCCGCGCCTTTCGTCCGGGAGTAGGAGATGCCGCGGTTCTCGTCGTTGCAGTGACAGACGACGTTCTCGATCCCACAGAAGTCCTCGCGGACGCGGTCGAAGACGGCCTCGTTGCCGTCGACGACGAGGACGACCTCGAGCGGCTCGTGCGTCTGAGCGAGGACGCTCTCGACGGCCTCGCTGAACGCGTCGTACCGCTCCATCGCGTACGTACAGACGACGACCGACACCTGCATCGCCCGGACGTTCCGCCGAAGTGCGAATAAGCGTTTTCGTTGGTGCTTCGTGACGCTCGATCGGGAGGGCTATTCGGCGCCGAAAGCCGTTCCGGCCACCGATAGATAACAAGGTTTATGCCCGTAATCCCAGTCCGTTCGGCCAATGAGCGACGATCAGAGACAGGGGTCCTCGTCGGTCGTAGACCTCTTTTTCGAGTGGTACCACGTCCCCGCGCTCGTCCTCGTCGTGGCGACGATGCTCGCCATCCGCCTCCAATCGTACAGCTCCTTCGTCCGGGACGGACGGGTGTACTTCTCAGGAAACGACGCCTGGTATCACCTCCGCCAGGTCGAGTACATCGTGCGCCACTGGCCGTTCACGATGCCGTACGACCCGTGGACCAACTTCCCGTACGGGACGAACGCCGCGCAGTTCGGGACGCTCTACGACCAGCTTATCGCCACGGCGGCGCTGGTCGTCGGGCTCGGCAGCCCGTCGAGCGACCTGATCGCGAAGACGCTGCTCGTCGCGCCGGCGGTCTTCGGCGCGCTGGTCGCCCTCCCCGTCTACGCCGTCGGCAAGCGAATGGCCGGCCGTCTGGCCGGCCTCTTCGGCGCCGTCGTCCTCCTGCTCCTCCCCGGACAGTTCCTCCAGCGTGGCCTCGTCGGCTTCGCCGACCACAACATCGCTGAGCCGCTCTTCCAGACGATCGCCGTACTGGCCCTGATGATCGCGCTGGCGGTCGCCACCCGCGAGAAGCCCGTCTGGGAACTGGTCCTCGACCGCGACCTGGAGGCCCTCCGTCAGCCACTCGCTTGGAGCGCCCTCGCGGGCGTCGCCGTTGCACTCTACATGTGGGTGTGGCCGCCGGGCGTCCTGATCGTCGGGGTCTTCGGCGTCTATCTGGCCTACCAGCTCACCAGCGACTACGTCACCGGCGGCTCGCCCGAACCCGTCGCGTTCGTCGGCGTCGTCTCGATGGTCGTCGCCGCCCTCCTGATGCTCCTCCAGTTCGAGGAGGGGTCGTTCAGCCCGACCAACTTCGGCTTGCTCCAGCCGGTCGTCGCGCTCGGCGTCGGCGCCGGCGCCGCGTTCATGGCCGGCCTCGCGCGGCTGTTCGACCGAAACGACCTCGACCGGTCGCTCTACCCGGTCGCGGTCGTCGCGTTGATCGGCGTCGCCGCCGGCGTCGTTTCCGTCGCCCTCCCGTCGCTGTTCGACACCCTCACCACGAACCTCCTCAGGTTCGTCGGCTTCAGCGCCAACGCGGGTCTCCGGACCATCTCCGAGGCCCAACCCTACCTCTCGCCGGACATCCTCCAGCAGAACGCCATGGACGCCACGGGGCGGATCATGGCCGACTACGGCTTCGCCCTCTTCACCGGTGTGGCGGCGGTCATCTGGCTCGTCGCCAAGCCGCTGGTGCGTGACGGCGAGACCGAACGCGTCGCCTACGCCGCCGGATCGCTCGCGCTGATCGGCCTCATCTTCCTCGTCCCCGGACCGTTCCGGGCGCTCGGCGACGCGCTCGGCGTCGTCTCGGAACTGATCGGCGTCGCGCTGGTGGCGCTGATGCTGTTCGGGGCCGTCCTCCAGTCGAACTACGACGCCGAGCAGCTCTTCTTCGTCGTGTGGGCCGCCTTCATCACGGGCGCGGCGTTCACGCAGGTCCGGTTCCACTACTACCTCGCCCCCATCGTCGCCATCGCCAACGCCTACCTGATCGGGCAGATCCTCGCGTATCTCGACCTTGACGTGTCGTCGTTCGACGCGCTCCGTGACTTGGAGGGCTACCAGGTGCTCGCGGTGCTCGCGGCGGCGATGCTGATCGTCACCCCGGTGTTGCTCGTGCCGATGAACGTCCGCAACACGGGGAACCCCGACGTCGATCAGAGCAGCACGGCATGGGAGTCGGCCCAGAGTACGGGGCCCGGTGCGATCACCGAGTGGGAGGGGTCGCTCGACTGGATGGAGTCGAACACCCCGGCACCCGGCACCTTCGGCGGTGCGGACAACGAGATGGACTACTACGGGACGTACTCGCTGACGAGCGACTACGACTACCCGGCCGGGGCCTACGGCGTCCAGTCGTGGTGGGACTACGGCCACTGGATCACCGTCCGTGGCGAACGGATCCCGAACGCCAACCCGTTCCAGCAGGGGTCCAACGACGCCGCGAACTTCCTGCTCGCCCCCAACGAGACGGCCGCCCAGGACGCCCTGGGCGAGCGTGACACGGAGGCCGCGGGCACCCGGTACGTGATGGTCGACTGGCAGATGGTCAACCCGCAGTCGAAGTTCGGCGCCCCGATCGTCTTCTACGACGCCGGGAACGTCTCCCAGAGCGACTTCTACGGCCCGGTGTACGCGAGCAACCTCCGCGGGCTCTTCTACCTGCGCAACCAGCGGTATTACGAGAGCCAGATGGTTCGGCTCTACGCCTACCACGGGAGCGCCATGGAGCCCCAACCGATCGTCGTCGACTGGGAAGAGCGCCGCGCCCAGACCCAGAGCGGCGAGACTATCTCCATCCGCGCCGGGCCACAGGGGGAGGAGCAACGCGTGCTCCGCCAGTTCCCCAACATGTCGGCCGCGGAGTCCTACGTCGCCAACGACAGCACGTCACAGATCGGCGGCGTGGGCCACTACCCGACCGAGCGGGTGCCCGCGCTGGAACATTACCGGCTGGTGAAGGTGAGCGAGTCGAACGCCACCAGCGCCTCGCAGTACCAACGGGCAACGCGGAGAACCTTCGCCGTGACGGGCGTGCCGCCGTCGTCGCAGACGGTCTACGAGCCCTCGTGGGTGAAGTCCTTCGAGAAGGTACCCGGGGCGACGGTCACCAGCGACGGCCTGCCCCCGAACACGTCGGTCCGCGCGACGGTGCCGATGCGGGTGCCGACGACCAACGAGACGTTCACCTACACCCAGGAGACCCGGACGAACGACGAGGGCGAACTCCGGATGACGCTCCCCTACGCCACGACGGGCTACGACGAGTACGGCCCCTCGAACGGCTACACGAACGTGAGCGTCCGAGCGACCGGCCCGTACACCATCGAGACGGGGCTGGCCACGCGCAACGAATCGTTCGTCCAGTTCCGCTCGCAGGTTCAGATCGAGGAAGGTCGCGTCAACGGCGATATCGAGGGCGAGCGCGAGGTGACCCTCGAGGAGAACAACCCGTTCCAGAACCTCTCGCTCGGCGGCGGTAACGAGTCCGAATCCCTGGACCCAGCCGGCTCGGTCGACGGCTCGACCGACGGGGCCGAGAGCCCGGACGACGGCGGGGGCACCGACGACGCGTCGCCCGCCGCCCAGTCGCGGCTCCACGCACCCACCGCCGACGTTCGGGCCTGACGGGCGATGGACCGTCGCCTCCCCTCGCTGGTCGTCGTCTACCTCAAGGGGATCTGCATGGGCGCGGCCGACGCCGTGCCGGGCGTCTCGGGTGGCACCATCGCGCTCATCACGGGCATCTACGAGCGCCTCATCGCCGCCATCACCGCCGTCACGCCGGCGCGCGTACTGTCCGTCCTCGCCGCCCCGGTGCCGGGGCGGCGCGCGGACGCCCGCGCCGCCTTCCGTGCCGTCGACGGTCGCTTTCTCGCCGCGCTCGGCGGCGGCATCGCCACCGCCATCCTCGTGGTGACGCGCGTGCTCCACGTCGCGCTCGACTCCGAACCCGTCCTCACGTTCGGCTTCTTCTTCGGACTGATCGCCGCCTCGGCGGTCGTCCTCGGCACCGAAGTCGCCCTCGACACCCCTGGACGGGTCGCCGCCGCCCTCGCCGGGTTCCTCGTGGCCTTCATCTCGGCTGGGAGCGCCGGTACGGCGCTCCCCTCCACGCCACTGGTGACCGTCACCGTGGGTGCCGTCGCCATCAGCGCGATGGTGTTGCCCGGCATCTCGGGGTCGCTCATCCTCGTCATCCTGGGGCAGTACGAGTTCCTCGTCGGGCGGTTGACGGCCTTCGTCGACGGCCTCCTCGGCCTACTCGTCGGAGGGAGCGTCGCGGCGGTGATCGCCCCCGGTACGACCGTCGTCGCCTTCGGTATCGGCGCCGTCGTCGGCCTGCTATCCGTAGCCCACGCCGTCCGCTGGGCGCTCGCCACCTACCGCTACGCGACGCTCGCCTTCCTCGTGAGCCTCGTCGTCGGCGGCCTGCGCGCCCCGGTCGTGCAGGCGGGCAAGGCGCTCGCGCCCGGCGGCTGGACGACCGGAGCGCTCCTCGTCTTCGCGCTCGCCGGCGTCGTCGGCGCCGCCCTCGTGGTCGCCCTCGAACGGTACACCGAGGGTATCGTGGTTTAGAGGCGGGCGACACAGACGAACGTCTCGGGCCGCGTCGTCGCGCGTTCGACGGCGAAGCCGGCGTCGGTCTGGAGGGAGACGGCGTCGCCGAGGGCGTAGGTTTCGTCCCGCGGCGGGCCCGCCTCGCCCGCGCCGTTCCGGGCCCAGTCGACGGTGACGAGGTGCCCGCCCGGTCGGAGGACGCGGGCCACCTCCGCCATCGATTCGGGGGCGGCGAACTCGTGGAAGGTCATCGTCGAGACGACGGCGTCGAGTTCGTCGTCGGCGAGGGGCAGGTCGGTGGCGTCAGCCTCGAGTAACTCGACGCTCTCGGGGACCCCTTTCTCGCGGTAGCGGTCGTGCATGGTCGACTGGACGTCGACGGCGTAAGCCCTCCCGACGTGTGGCGCCAGGTCGTCGGTGTAGAAGCCGGTCCCGCTGCCGATGTCGGCGAGCACCATGTCGGAATGCGGGCCGACGAGCGCGTGGAGTTCCTCGCGCGAGCAGTATCGGTACCTAGTCGCGGCGTCTTCGAGGGCGTCGGCCCGGTCGCTGTCGAACGTATGAAAGCCCATGGGGACCATTGGTCGGCACGACGTAAATTCCGTGCGCCGACGGTACCGTTAAATCCCCGTCGACCGCTACTCCCGCCATGGGCGTGACAATCAGGAAACCGACCGCCCGCCAGTGCGAGGACTGCGGCCGGCGGGAGGTCTGGAACGACGCGACGAGCACGTGGCGCATCGACGTCGACGACGACGGTAAGCGGCTCGTCGGCGAGGTGTACTGCATCCACGAGTGGGACATCAACGGCACGTTCGTCCCCATCGAGACGGAGCGGGACCCCGCGGACGCCTGATACGGATTGTTGTAACCGTTTACCGGTGGTTCGCCTGACTTGGCGAACCACCGGTAACGACGTACAATAAACAGTACGAGGATGCCCACGGCGTGCGTCACCGCTCCCCCCGAGGCGGCACGGACGCTGGCGCGACGGCTGCGTCAACCTCGTCCCCTGTTCCTCGGTCTACCGGTGGGAAGGGTCGGTGGAAGCGGACGACGAGACGATACTGCTGGCGAAGACGACCGACGACCGGTACGCCGACCTCGAAGCGCGCGTCGCCGAGTGGCATCCCCACGACGTCCCCCGTATCGAGCGCATCGGCGTCGCCGACGGCCACGATCCGTTCGCGGCGTGGGTCGCCGAGAGCGTCGACGCCGGGGAGTGATCAGACCCCGCCGACCGGGGACGCCCCGACCAGTCGCCGGAACCCTCCGACGACGACGCCGTGAACCTCGACCAGGACGACGACGCTCGTGACGATGATGGCGACCTGCCGCGGGGTCGACAGCAGACCGAGCGAGACGATGAGCGTCGTCGCACACGCGGGGGCGTGGTTCGTATCCGTGGCGATCATGCCCCACGAGGTCAGGACGATGGAGCAGACGCCGCTGCCGACGAGGCGGAGTCCCGCCGTCGAGAGGGCCGGCGGCGTCGACGTAAGCGTGACGCCCGCGCCGAACAGGGTGTACGCCAGCAACCCGGCGACGCCGCCGATCAGATGACTCCCGACGACCCGGTAGGTGGCCGTCCGGTCCCCCCGGCGCTCGAAGGCGAGGACGAACGCCGAGGGGCCGAGACTCGGGAAGACGAACGGCCGCCCGCTGGCCCACGCGACGGCGCCGAGGACGGTAAAGAGGACGCCGGCATAGAGGCTCGTCCCGAGGCGACGGCGCCCCGGCGTCACGCGAACGTGGCGAGCGCTTCCAGCGTGCCGTCCATATGCGATCCCTCGGTCACCTCGTCGGCGGCGGCGCGCGCGCGGTCGTCGGCGTTCGCCACCGCGAACGACCGCCCGGCGGCCGCGAAGGTGGAGACGTCGTTCTCGCTGTCGCCCACCGCGACGAAGTCCGCGGGATCGCGGCCGAGCGTCGCGGCGACCGACCGGAGTCCGTCCCCCTTCTCGACGTCCGGCGTCTTGAGGTGGTAGGCGTAGCCCGTATCGACCACTTCGAGGTCGAACTCCTCGGCGACGGCGCCCAACAACGCCGCGTCGGCGTCGCGATGGACCGCCACCTCCGTCTCGCGCCAGCGGTTGACGGTGTCGGCCGCCCCCCACCCCAAGTCGCCGCCCCGGTCGACGAACGCCCGCGCCGCCGCCCGGGGGCGGTCGGCGCCGTCGACGGTCACCGTCACCTCGTCGTCGGCGTAGACCACGCCCCCGTTCTCGGCGATCACCCGCTCGGGGACGTTCGCGAAATGACAGAGTGCGACGGGATACGGGAACGCCTTGCCCGTCGCGACGACGACGGGCGCGTCCCACTCCCGGAGCGTCTCGATGGCCCGCGGATCGATCCCTCCCGTCGGCGCGGTCAGCGTCCCGTCGATGTCCAGTACGAGCGGTGGCACCATACCTCCGCTCCGGCCGGGGGCGTTAAAAGCACCGCGTCACGGAGCGCCCCACCGACGCCGTGAAGTGCGGGGCTCGACCACGGGACGGTATGCGCACGACTGTCCTCGTGATCGGCGGCGGGGCGACCGGCGTCGGCGTCGCGCGGGATCTGGCCCTTCGCGGCGTCGACGTGACTCTCGTCGAGCGCGGCGCCCTCGCCGGCGGGACGACGGGGCGCTCGCACGGCGTCCTCCACAGCGGCGCCCGGTACGCCGAGGCCGATCCCGACGACGCCGCGGCCTGTCTGGCCGAGAACCGCGTCCTCCGCGAGGTGGCGAGCGGCTGTCTCCGCGAGACCGGCGGCTACTTCCTCCAACTCGACGGCGACGACCCCGACTACTTCGAGCGCAAGCGCGCGGCCTGTGCCGACCTCGGCATGGAGACGACGACCCTCGACGGCGACGCGTTCCGGGCGCGGGTTCCCGAGGCGAGCCCGGCCGTCGAGCGCGCCCTCGCCGTCCCCGACGCCGTCGTCTCGCCGTCGCGGCTGGTCGTCGCGAACGCCCTCGACGCCCGCGAGGCGGGGGCGACGATCCACACCCACGCGCCGGTCGAGTCGATGCGCGTCGCCGACGGCCGCGTGCGGGCCGTCGCGGTCGGCGGAACGGTCGGGACGACCGTCGAGGCCGACGCCGTCGTGAACGCGGCCGGTCCGTGGGCCGAGCGGTGTGCCGCCCTCGCGGGTGTTTCGGTGCCCATGCGTCCCACCCGGGGCGCCATGGTCGCCGTCGAGAACCCCGGCGTCGACGCCGTGTTGAACCGGTGTCGACCGCCTGCCGACGGCGACATCGTGGTGCCAACGCCCGGGGCCGCCGTCCTCGGCACCACGAGCGTCGCCGTCGACGACCCGGACGACTTCGAGCGGTCGGACGCGGCGGTCGACCGGATCGTCGACGAGTGCGCGGCGATGTGTCCGGCGGTGGCCGGGATGCCGACCGTCCGTACCTACTGGGGCGTCCGCCCGCTGTACGCCCCCGACGAGTCGGGGCGCGACGGCCGCGCCATCTCCCGGGGGTTCGCCCTGCTGGATCACGAGGCCGAGGGCGCGGCGGGCCTCGTCACCGTCGTCGGCGGGAAGCTCACGACCTACCGGCGGATGGCCGAGGCGACGGCGGACCTGCTCTGTGACCGACTCGCCGTCGACGCCCCCTGTCGGACCGCCGAACGCCCGCTCCCGGGGAGCGACGACCCGGAGCGCCTCGATACGGCCCTCGATGCGTTCGACGTCGACGCGCCGGCGGGCTGACGGCTCGTCACCGCCGGGGGATCGGCCCGGATCGGCCGCATCCGAACCCTCTTTGATCCGTCGTCGCACAGGGTGGGGTATGAAGATCGGTATCGTCGGGAGCGGGTACGTCGGCACGACCGTCGCGGCCTGTCTCGCCGACTTCGGGCACGAAGTGATCAACGTCGACGTCGACGAATCGGTGGTCAGACGGCTGAACGAGGGGGAGTCGCCCATCTCCGAACCCGGTCTCGACGACCTGCTCGACCGCTACGCCGGCTCGTCGCTGTTCGCGACGACCGACTACGCGGACCTGGCGGACGTCGAGGTCGTCTTCCTCGCGCTCCCGACGCCCACGAACGACGACGGGAGCATCGACACCGCGTACGTCGAGGCGGGCGCCGAGGCGCTCGGCGGGGTGCTGGCCGACGTCGAGGGGTATCCGACCGTCGTCGTCAAGAGCACCGTCGTCCCCGGGACGACCGCCGACGTGGTCGGGCCGATCCTCGAACGCGAGTCCGGGCTGCGGGTCGGGGCCGACTTCGGCCTCGCGATGAACCCCGAGTTCCTGCGCGAGGGGAGCGCCGTCGACGACTTCAAACACCCGGACAAGCTCGTCTTCGGGACGACCGACGACCGCGCGCTCGACACGCTGGAGGCGGTCTACGCGCCGTTGCTCGACGAGGTCCCGGTCGTTCGCACCGGGCTCGACGAGGCCGAGATGATCAAGTACGCCAACAACGCCTTCCTCGCGGCCAAGATCAGCCTCATCAACGAACTCGGCAACATCTGCAAGGAGTACGGCGTCGACGCCTACGAGGTGGCCGACGCCATCGGCCTCGACGACCGCATCGGCGAGCGGTTCCTGCGGAGCGGCGTCGGCTGGGGTGGGAGCTGTCTTACGGGTGATCAGCGTGTTCTGGCGAAGGATGACGATGGAACGACGCTCCTCACGCTGGCCGACTTCTTCGACCAGTACGTGGCCGACGGATCGGTGGACGACGTGTCCGTGCTCAGTTACGCTGACGGCGACGTGGAGTTCAAGTCCGTCGTGGCCGCGACTCGCCGTCGGTACGATGGAACGCTACACACAATTGAGACGAGGATGAACAAGGAGGTAACCGTCACCCACGACCACCCCATGGTCGTCGTCGACGACGATTCGTCGGTCGTTCGACAAGCACACAGGATCGACGAGGGTGATGCGCTCCCCGTCCAGTCGGGTTTGCCGGCCGATCCGGTCGGATCGTTCGACCTCATCGACTTCGTTGCGGAGGCGACCGAATTCGACGACGACTCGGTGTATCTCAAAGTGTCGTTCGAGGCGGAGTCGGTTGCAGAACGGGTCCGGGAGTGTCTCGACGAGTACAACGGACGGTTCGACTACGACAGGGTCCACGAGTTCATCCGGAACGACTACATCCCACTCGACGTGTTCCTCGAATTCGAGGCTCGACTCCCTTTCGACCGGAACGATGTCGCCCTGTATACGACCGTCGGCGGCGGGCAGACGTACGTTCCCGCCGTCATCCCCGCGGACGAGCGGTTCTGGCGGTTCATCGGCTACTACCTCAGTGAGGGACACATCCACACCGACGAGTCGGGTAACGGATCGACCCCTCGGAAACGTGTCTTTCTGAGCTTTCATCCGACCGACGAGCAGGAGTACGTCTCGGATGTGGCGTCTTACCTCGATGCACTCGGTATCCGGTACCGGACGGACACACAGGAGACGGCAACCCACGTCGAGGTTTCGAGTCGCGTGTTCGCCCACTTCCTCGAACGACTCGGCTGTGGGACGGGTTCGTACTCCGCACGGATCCCGGATCCGGCGTATCGGGAGCGTGAGGCGAACCGGCGAGCACTCCTGTCGGGACTGTTTCGTGGTGACGGTTACGTCGAATACACGAACCACTCGAACGCCGTCGTCTACGACTACGGTTCGGTTAGCGAGGAGTTGATCCAGGGAATGCAGTTCCTCCTGCACAGTCTCGGCATCGTTCCGAGCTACAAGACATCACAGTCCAAGAAATCGACGACACCGGCTCATTTCCTCAGGGTGAGCTCGGAACGACAGATAGCCGAGTTGGCTGGGATGTTTCTCCCGTCCGAGCGGAAGCGGATCGAGGAGCGACTCGCGAGTTACGACCGACAGATCGCTCCGACCGGCTACACAGACGGCGGACGGCACACGACCGTGAGTGTGAGCGGAGTCTCGACTCGGGAGGCCGCGGTCGACGTCTACTCGCTGGAAGTCGCGGACAACCACACGTTCGTGACGACCGACGGCCTCGTCGTTCACAACTGCTTCCCGAAGGACGTGGCGGCCATCGTCGCCGCCGCCCGCGACCGGGGGTACGAACCCGAACTCCTCCAGGCGGCCATCGACGTGAACGACCGCCAGCCCGAACGGATGCTCGACCTGCTCGATACCCACGTCGACGTCGCGGGCGAGCGGGTGGCCGTCCTCGGCCTCGCCTTCAAGCCCGGCACCGACGACATCCGCAACTCCCGGGCCGTCCCGATCATCGAGGGACTCAAGGACCGTGGCGCGGAGGTGATCGCCTACGATCCGAACCAGGGGGCGGCCGATGCGATGCGGGAGCGGTTCCCGGACGTGGAGTACCTCGCCTCGGCGTCGCCGACGCTCTCGGGCGCGGCGGCGGCGCTCGTCGTCACCGACTGGCCCGAGTTCGCCGACCTCGACCGGGAGTTCGACCTGATGAGCGGCGACGTCGTGATCGACGGCCGGCGGGTCGTCGAGCGCCGCGACGGGCTCACGTACGAGGGGTTGACCTGGTAGGCGGCTCCCGCTGCCGTTCGGGGGGTCCGTACGGTCCGGCCTCGGGACGGCTCACCGACACGTTGAGGGAGGATCGGGGACGACTGCTTCCCATGGTCCCCTCCGACGAACCCCGCGAGAACCGGATCCGCGCCATCGTTCGCGACGAACTCCGGACTGCGGGGCGGTCCCTCCTCGGCACCGTCTGCTGGACGCTCCTGGCGGCGTTCGCCGCCCTCGTCGGCCTCCAGTCGATCCAACTCGCGGCGTTCGCCGTCTCGACCGTGGCCGCGGTCGGGTTCGCGCTGGTCGGCCTCGTCGTGGTCGCGTCGAGCCTGTACCTCCTCTATCTGCTCTACTGGGCGTAGCGGCGAGGGAGGAAAGGCGGCCCTTATGCGGCCCGCTGTTCGGCTTCGACCCGCGCGATGCCGATGGTGACGGCGACGCCCTCGACCTCCCACTCCTCGGTCAGGTCGTCGGCGTCGGCGTCGAACTCCGCGGTCCGAGTCTCCTCGGCGATGAGGTCGCGCCGCTCGTCGACGAACGCGGCCACGCGGTCGTCGTCGACGTCGATCCGGGTGCGGATGCGCTCGTCGACGTCCAGGTCGAGTCGCTTGCGCATCTCCTGGATCCGGCGCACCACGTCGCGGGCGTACCCCTCCGCCTCGATATCCTCGGTCAGCGAGGTGTCGACGTAGACGGTGCCGCCGGTCCGGTCGCCGTCGTCGGTCACCTCGAAGTCGGCGCCGGCGACGTTCTCCGGGGGTTCGGCGCGGAACGAGACCATCTCCCCCGTCAGGTCGTAGCGCTCGCCGTCGAGCGTGACGGTGTAGGGGGTCTGGCCGTCGGCGTCGGCTTCCAGTTCCTCGCGGCGGCGCCCCTCGACGGCGGCCATCACCTCCTGTGCGTCGCCGCCGAATGCGGGGCCGATCACGCCCATCTCCGGTTCGGCGCGCTCGATCAGTTCGTCGAACGAGTCGGTCACCTCGATGGATCGGGCGTTCACCCGCTCGCCGAGCAGGGTCGACAGCGAGTCGACGGCCTCGCGGACCGACCCGTCGTCGCTCTCGACGAGCACCCGCGGGACGGGCCAGCGGAGCTTGCGCCCGCCCTGCTGTCGGGCGTTGGCCGCCGCCTCCTCGACCGCCCGGAGGACCGCCACGTTCCGCTCCAGCTCCGGATCGTGGTGAGTCCCGTCGACCGTCGGGTAGGAAAGCTGGTGGACCGTCGTCGCGCGCCCGTCGAGCGTCCGGTACATCTCCTCGGCGATGTAGGGCGTGATGGGCGCGAGCAGGCGGATCGTCTCGTCGAGGACGGTCGCGAGCGTCGCGTAGGCGCCGCGTTTCGACGCCGAGTCCGCCTCCTCCCACATCCGCTCGCGGATCGCCTTGACGTAGAAGCGGGAGACGTCCTCGGTGACGAAGTCGAGGACGGCGTTGCAGGCGTCGTGGACGGCGTACTCGTCCCACGCCGCCTCCACCTCGGCTTTCACCGACTGGAGGCGCGAGAGCACCCACTCGTCGACGACGGTCAGTTCCCCGTCCGAGAGGTCCGCCTCGGCGGGGTCGTAGTCGTCGAGCGCCATGTACTGGAGCGGGAACCGGAAGACGTTCCAGAAGATGTTGAGCGTCGACTGGGTCTCCGCGAGTCCCTCCCACTCGAAGGAGAGGTCGGCCCCGTGCTGGTCGTGGCTCATGAGGTAAGCCCGGAGCGGGTCGCGCCCGTAGCGGTCGATGGCCTCCTGGGGCGTGACGATGTTGCCGAGGGACTTCGACATCTTCCGACCCTCGCTGTCGTTGGCGAAGCCGTGCATGACGACTTCGTCGTAGGGAATCTCTCCGAGGGCGGCGGTCCCCATCCCCAGCTGCGACCAGAACCAGCCACGCGTCTGGTCGTGGGCCTCGACGATGAGGTCGGCGGGCCAGAGCTCCTCGAAGTCGTCCTCGTTACCCGGGTAGCCGAGGGTGCCCCACGTCGCCACCGAGGAGTCGATCCACACGTCGAACACGTCGGGGACGCGCTCGTAGGTGACGCCGTCCTCGGTGATCGTGACGGGGTCGACGCTCGGCCGGTGGAGGTCGATCGTCTCGGGGTCGAGGTCCCCATCGGCGCGTTCGGCGAGTTCCTCCCGCGTCCCGATCACGAGGATGTCCTCGGCGTCCGGATCGGGGTCGTCCTCGGGCACCCAGATGGGGAGGGGGATGCCCCAGTAGCGCTGTCGGGAGACGTTCCAGTCCGGGGCGTCCGCGACGAAGTTCCGGAACCGGTTGTCCCGGGCCCACTCGGGGTGCCACTCGCTGTCCTCGATGTTCTCCAGGAGTTCGTCTTTGATATCGGTGACCGTGATGAACCACTGGTCGGTGGCGAGATAGACGATGTCGGTGTCACACCGCCAGCACTGCCCGTAGCGGTGGGTGGTGGTGCCCGACGCCAGCAGGTACCCGTTCGCGTCCAGGTCGGCGATGATGTCGTCGTTGGCGTCGCGGACGAACCGTCCGGCGTACTTCCCGGCTTCCTCGGTGAAGGTGCCGTCGCCGGCGACGGGCGAAAACACGGGCACCCCGAGTTCCCGTCCGCGTTCGAAGTCGACCTCGCCGTGTCCGGGCGCGGAGTGGACCAGCCCCGTGCGGTCGGCCTCGACGTAGTCGGCGGCGTACACCTGTCCCGTTCCCTCGACGTCGGGGTTGTCGGGCACTTCCTCGGCGAGTGGGTGGTCGTACGTCCAGCCGACGAGTTCCTCGCCGGGTAGCTCCTCGATCACCTCGTAGTCGTCGTAGCGCCCCTCGCGGAGGACGTCCTCGACGCAGGGAGCGGCGACGTAGAGGCGGTCGGTCTCGCCGTCCCGCGTCGCGTCGACCGCCCGGTATGTCATCTCGGCGTCGACGGCGACGAACTCGTTTGCCGGGATGGTCCACGGCGTCGTCGTCCAGACGACGAGCGATCCCTCGCGGTCGCTGAGGGGGAACCGGACGTAGATGGAGGGGGATTCGATCTCGTGGTACTCGACCTCGTTGTCGGCGATGGCGGTCTCACACCGGGGACACTGGTTGATCGCCCGCTTGCCGCGCTCGACGAGGCCGTTCTCGTGGACGCGCTTGAACGCCCACCACGTCGCCTCCATGTACTCGGGCGAGACGGTCCGATAGGGATCGTCCCAGTCCATCCACGCGCCGATGGACTGGAAGTCCTCGTCCATCTTCTCGCGGTTGCGCTCGGCGAAGGACTTGCACTCCTCGATGAACGCCTCCATCCCGTACTCCTCGATGTCCTTCTTGGAGTCGAAGCCGAGTTCCTCCTCGACTTTCACCTCGATGGGGAGGCCGTGCATGTCGTAGCCGGGCCGGTCGGTCACGTCGTGGCCTGCCATCCGCTTGTACCGGATGATGGCGTCTTTCAGCGTCTTGTTCCACGCCGTGCCGAGGTGCATCTGTCCGCTCGTGTACGGCGGGCCGTCGACGAAGAAGAAGGGCGGGTCGTCCGCGTGGGCCTCCTTCGCCGCCTCGTAGGCGTCGTGTTCGTCCCAGTAGGCGTTGACCGAGGCCTCCACGTCCTCGGGGGCGTACTGGTCGCTGACGTCGTCCATACCCGTCCCAGTTCCCGCGCGTATATCAAAACGGTGGTCGGGCGTCACGTCCGTCGGATCCCGGTCGCGCCGACGAAACACAGGATTCAGGTGCCGGCCGCTCGCACGGCCCGCGTGGACAGTCGAATCCGTCCCCGTCCGGCGTTCGCGCTCGTCTTCCTCCTCCTGGTGCTCGTCTCGGTCGGCTCGTCGCTCGCGTACGACCCCGTCGACGACGGCTCGATCGGTCCCGGGACCGTCGACCGCGACCCGTCGAACGCGACGGTGATCAGCACGCAAGGGGTCCACTTCGCCGGGCAGTTCGACCGGTCGCGGCCGCCCCGGCTCGTCTCGGTCGACCCCGACGGCGGCCTCCGGTGGCAGTACGAGGGCGACCACGGCGACGGCGTCGGCGGCTGGTTCTTCGACGTCGACCCGCTCCCCAACGGCAACCTGCTGGTGGTGAGCCCGCGGAACGGCGAGACGCTCGTCTACGAACTCGACCGCGAGACCCGTGAGCGCGTCTGGACCGAACGGCTCCCCTTCACCGACACGCACGACGTCGACAGGCTCGACGACGGCCGGCTGGTCGTCGCCCACATGCGCACGGACGTCGAGAACGGCACCAGCGGCGACCGGGTCGTCGTCTGGAACCGGTCGCGAAGCGAGGTGACCTGGGAGTGGCGCTTCGCCGACCACTTCCCCGCCGACACCGACGGCGGCGTCGACGACGACTGGACCCACGTCAACGACGTCGACCCGGTCGGCGAGGACCGCCTGCTGGTCTCACCGCGCAACTTCGATCAGGTGTTGCTCATCAACCGCACCACCGGCGACGTCGAGATGCGTCTGGGACGCGACGGGAACACGGACGTCCTACACGCCCAACACAACCCCGACTACCTGCGCGGCCCGGGCGGCCGCCCGACGATACTCGTCGCCGACAGCGAGAACGACCGCGTGGTCGAGTACACCCGGGAGGACGGCTCCTGGAACCGCACGTGGACGCTGACGGGCAACCTCACGTGGCCGCGGGACGCCGACCGCCTCCCGAACGGCAACACGCTCGTCGTCGACAGCCTCGGCCATCGAGTGATCGAGGTGACGCCGACCGGGGAGGTGGTCTGGGAGTTCTACGCTACCTGGGCGCCCTACGACGCCGAGCGTCTCGGTACCGGCGACGGGTCGAACGGGCCGACCGTCCAGGAACTGAACGCGACGGGGCGCTACGCCGTCCACGACGGCGCCGGCGAGTCGCCGGGCGCCGGGCGGACCACCCCGCAGGCGTGGCTCGATCGGGTCACCGACGACACGCCCGCCGCGGGGGTCGGCACGGCGCTCGCGACCTGGTGGGCCCACCGCGCCCCGTGGTTCCGCCCGGTCTGGATCTCGCCGTGGGGCTTTCTCACCACGGTCCTCGCCGCCTGTGTCGGGGCGACGTGGCTGACGGCGGAGGCGCACTGGCGGTGGGGGGAGTCGGTCGCCACGTGGCTCTCCGGCGGCTGATACCGTCTATCGTCCGTCAGTACCGGTGGGTCGCCAGGACAGTCCGGCGACCTACCGGAACACGGTTACAGTGGTCCGTACGACCCGTCGGTCTTGGGTGTGGTTTCGGAGGAAAGCGGGGACCGTCGCCGACCTACGAGACGTCGGGGGCGCTCTCGTCCGTTCGTCCCGGCAGTTCCAGTTCGATTTCGAGTTCCGGCTCCCCGACGCCGTCGAAGTCGACGTCGAGGCACACGGGTTCGCCGAAGGCAAAGGGCAGTTCCCACTCGTCGGTCTCGATTTTCAGTTCGTCGCCGTCCCTGAGCTGTTCGCCGAGGTCGATCAGGAACCGTCCCGCCTCGTCGGCGTCGAGGCGGTACTCCTGTTCGAACTCGCGACCGGTTCTGATCGTCGTCTTCTCGGTATCCGATTCGGACATGGGTTCACCGACGGACGTCGACGGTCACGTCGCTCGCGATCCATCCGTCCGTGTTCCCCGATTCGAGGAAGACGGCCGTGCCCGGGCCGCTCTCACAGACGGCTATCTCGGGGGCGGCGGCCGCCGGACCCGACGATGGCTCGGCGTGTGACTGGGTGCGTGCGTCCATCGAGAGCCTTTAGGCAAACCTAAAACAAAAAGGTCGCGGTTCCAGTTGCGGTCACCGCGCGACGACCGTCCGTCGCGCACGCGCCGAGGCTTTATCGCCGCGGGCGACGAACTGGGGCCATGTCGCTCGACGTCGCCGTACCCGACCCGCCCGAACTCGAGGAGACCGATCCGAACGAGTACGAGGACGCGGACGTGGTCGGGGATACGGATTACAAGCGCGAGGAGATCGAGGCCCTGCTCCGGGAGGGAGCGTGGGCCGAGGCCTTCGGCGCGTGGGCCGAGACGACCGACATCGACGAACGGGAGTTCGGGATCGTCACGGACCTGGGGATGCTCCGCCGGTTCGACTTCTTCTGGGACTCCTTCGCGGAACGGGTCGGCTACCACGCCCCCGGCATTCCCGAGGACTGGAAGGAACGCGAGTACCACCCCGATCTGGACTCGTGGGGGACGGTCTCGGGCATCAACGCCGCGATGACCGAACTCGGACAGACCGTGTGTGACGTGTTACTCGACGAGTACATCGAGTGGGAGACGGAGTACGAGGCGCCGGACGACCTCCCCGATTTCGACTAGTCGCGACACGGAACCGAGAGCGTGACGACGGTTCCCCCCGACTCCGCGTCACGCACGGAGAACTCCCCGCCGGCCTTGGTGACGATCCAGTATATCTGCCAGAGGCCGAGCCGTTCGGCGTGGTTCAGGGGGCTCTCGCCGCCTTCGAGCACCTCGACTTCACGCTCCGGGATGCCCGGCCCGTCGTCCTCGATTTCGATATCGATCCACCCCTCGTCCCGGGAGTCGACCCGGACCTCGACGGCGGGCGCGTCCTCGGCGTTGTGCCGGACGGCGTTCTCCATCGCCTCCTCCAGGGCCGCTGTCAACCCCCCGACTGCGACGTCGCAGGTGGTGTCGGGGAGCGTCACGTCGAACGTCGCCGTCGGATAGCGGTCCCGCAGGACGCTCACCAGTTGCTCGATCCGCTCGCGTAGGGAGACCGGTTCGTCCGCGGGTTTGGCGGTCGAGATGATCCGGTCGATCCGGCGCACCGACTCCCCGAGCGCCATGAGGTCGTTCGCCGCTCGCTCGATCACCCCGAGCGAGTCGAGCGAGCCGTCGCGGTCCAGCTCCTCGCGGAGCAACGCGACGTGACCCTCGATCAGGTTCATCTTGTTTTTCAGGTTGTGGCTGAGGACGCGGTTCAGCACCTCGAGGCGTCGCTCCCGGATCTTGCGGTCGGTGATCTCGGTCTGGAACCCGACGAAGTTCACGACGCGCCCGTCCTCGTCGCGGACGGGAGCGACGTCGAGTTTCTGCCAGAACCGCTGGTCGTTCTTGCGGTAGTTCACGATATCGACCGACACCGGCTGCTCGGCGTCGATCCGCTCCCGAAGCAGGCGACGCGTCTCCGGATCGGTGTCCGCGCCCTGCAGGAGCCGACAGTTCCGCCCGAGTACCTCCTCGGCGTCGTAGCCGGTCAGCTCCTGGAACCGATCGTTGACGTAGACCATCGGGTTGTCGTCCCGCGACGGGTCGGTGATGGTGATCCCGACCGGTGCCCTGTCCATCGCGCGCTCCTTCAGACGGAGTTCGGCGACCGTCTCCTCCAGCTTCCGGGACCGGGATTCGAGTTCGACGGCGGTCCGTCGTCGCTGGATCAGGTTGTCGATCCGGGAGAGGAGTTCCGCCCGCCCGACAGGGAGTTCGATCACGTCGTCGACGTAGTCCCAGACGGCCGTCCCCACCGAATCGGCGGTCTCGGCCGGGACCAGCAACACGAACGGTAGGAAGGCACTCCCCGTCTCGCGGCCGGTCTCGACGAGGTCGGCGATCCGGGAAAACTCGGTTCGGTCGAGCCCCTGTCGGTCGAACACACAGCAGTCGAAGGGTGTCTCCAGCGCCGTCGGGTCGGTCGTCGTCTCGACCCGGTAGCGACGACCGAGCGTCTCGACCAGGAGGTCACGGTTGCGACCCGGAGCCATGAGCAACAACACCCGTGGCTCGTCGACGCTCGGACGGGTGTCGTCGCCCCCTTCGATCGCTCCATCCGCCTGTTCCCGTGACATGTATCCCGATAGGGCCGTGGCGTCCCCTCTCCGGGCCACTTGCCCGTAAGGGTTGGCTTCTGACCGTTCGTTGTCACGACGGCTGTCGCTTATCCCCCGTCCGCCCGAATCGGGGCATCCATGGCGTCGGTCAGTCGGCGGTCGACGGGGTCCTGCACGGCGGGTTCGTCGCCACCCAGGGGAACAGCAGCTACCCCGCCGACAACATTACCCCGAAGTTCAGGGCGAACTCCGGAAGGCCATCGGTGTCCTGAAACAGCGCACGAGCGACTTCGAGCGGACGCTCCGGGAGTTCGACATCACCGGCGACGGCATCCGCGTCGGCGACCCCCTCACCCGGATGCGCGGCATCCCGGGCGGGACGCCGGAACTCCTCGACGAGTGGTCACGCCATCCGCTCGACGAGCCGTTCGAACTGCGTCTGCCGGTCGTCGAGGGCGGCGTCGCGCAGCCGTCGTTCGGCCTCCGTCGGGCAGTCGAGGTCGGGCACCATCGTGGGATCCCCGTCGTCGTCGACCGCGACGAACGTGAAAAACGAGGAGGTGGTGTCGCGCTCGGTGTCCTGCTGGGGGTTCTCCGCGCGCACCTCGACGTTCACCTCGATGCTCGTGGTTCCCGTCCCGTAGACGTACGCCTCGACGACGACCACCTCGCCGAGGTCGATGGGGCTCTTGAAGTCGACGTGTTCCATCGACGCGGTGACGACCTTCTCGTTGGCGAATCGCATCGCCGCGATGGCGCCACAGACGTCCATCCAGTGCAGCACGGCACCCCCGAGCGCCCGCCCGTGCGTGTTCGTGTCGTTGGGGAGGACGATCTCCGTCATCTCGGTGTGGGACTCCGCCAGCGTCGCGGTCATGGCGTGTGGGTGCGTCGGGGCCGTGAAAAGTCCCCTCGATTCGTCGGTGCGACCGCGCCGCGGGGCCCGGATCAGGGCTCCTCGTCGAAGTCGTCGATGCGCTCGGGTTCGAACTCGTCCTCCGGGCGGCCGGCCCGGTCGAGGACGGCGTCGCTGACGGTGATCGGACAGTCGACGCGGACCGCGAGCGCGATGGCGTCGCTGGGGCGGGCGTCGAAGACGAACTTCCGCGCCTCGCCCTCGTCGTACCGCTCGACGTCAACCTTGGCGTAGAAGGTACCGTCCGCGAGGTCGTCGATCCGGATGCCGTCGACGGCGCCACCGAACTCCGTGAGCATCTCGACGAGCAGGTCGTGGGTGAGCGGGCGCTCGAACGGTTCCCCCGACAGTCCGAGTTGGATCGCGCGCGCCTGGTCGGCCGTGATGACGATGGGGAGATACTCCGATCTGGCGGCGAGGAGGACGGCGGGGACGTTCGACCCGTCGTCGCTCGTGCCCACCCCGATGCCGGTCACCTCGGCGGTGTGCTCCATGCCCCGACGTTCGTGCGCGGAGTATGAATAGCTACGGGCCCACGATCCGGGGCACGATCACCGGCGTGCGTCCACGACGGTCGCCCCGGATCGGGAGCGCAACCGTGAGGTACGTGGGTGGCAAACCCGAAGACGAGATGGGGCTGCTGGATCTGGACCGCCGCGTGTTCGCGCTCGGCCTGGCGCGGATGGCCGACGCCGTCGGCAACTCCTTTCTGATCGTCGTCCTCCCGCTGTATCTGGCGAGCGGCCAGGTGCCTATCGAGTCGCTCGTCGGGGCCCGGGTGTCGCTGCTCGGCGCGTCGCTGACGATCACGGAGTACCTGCTCGTCGGCATCGTCCTCTCGCTTTTCGGCTTCCTGAACAGCCTCGCCCAGCCGTTCACCGGCCGCCTCTCCGACCGGACGGGCCGGCGGCGCGCCTTCATCCTCTTTGGCCTCCTGTTGCTCGGCGCCGCGAGCGGCGCCTACGCCCTCGTCTCGTCCTACTGGCTCGTGGTCCTCCTGCGGGTTCTCCAGGGGGTCGGCGCCGCCTTCACCATCCCCTGTACCGTGGCGCTGGTGAACGAACTCGCGACCGGCCACGACCGCGGGAGCAACTTCGGCGTGTTCAACACCTTCCGGCTGATCGGCTTCGGGTTCGGTCCGATCGTCGCCGGTCTCGTCGTCGAGGCCCGGGGCTTCGACGCGGCCTTCGCCGTCGCCGTCACCGGCGCCGCGGTCAGCTTCCTGACCGTCTGGGCGTTCGTCTCCGATCCGGAACGCCCGGAGACGGCCGCGAGCGACGACCTCTCCGTGGCCGTCCGCGGCGACGACCGCCTCCTCGATCCGGTGTTCACCCTCGGTCTCGGCACCGTCGCCATGGGGATCTGTATCGCCATGTTCGCCACCCTCGAAGGCCGGATCAACGAGCGACTCGGGCAGGGGACGCTCTGGTTCGGCCTCCAGTTCGGCGCCGTCACCCTCGCCAACGTCGCCTTCCAGATCCCGATCGGTCGGGCCGCCGACCGCTACGGGCGCCGCCCGTTCCTCCTCGCGGGCTTCTGTCTGCTCGTCCCCACCACCGTCGCCCAGGGTTACGTCCTCTCCCCGGCGCCGATGACGGTCACCCGCTTCCTGCTCGGCGTCGCCGTGGCCCTCGTCTTCGCCCCGTCGCTCGCCGTCGCCGGCGACCTGGCCCGCGAGGGCGAATCGGGGACCACCCTCTCCGTGCTGACGATGGCCTTCGGCCTCGGCGTCGCCATCGGCCCCCTCGCCTCGGGCTATCTGGAGCGGTTCGGGTTCGCCGTTCCCTTCCTCGCGGCCGGGATGCTCGCGACGCTCGCGCTCGTGCTCGTGAGCACGCAGGTCGGCGAGACGGGTGACCCCCAGCGGACCGTCGACTGGCCGTGGTCGCCCGGGGACTGACGACGCCTCTCACTCGAACTCGGGGTCGCGCTTCTCGACGAAGGCGTCCATCCCCTCGCGCTGGTCGGCGGTGCCGAACAGGCCGCTCCAGGCCCGGCGTTCGACGGTGAAGCCGCCCTCGCCGGCGGTCTCGTGGTAGGCGTCGAGCGCCTCCTTGGCCGCATAGAGGGCATGGCGGGGCTTGGACGCGAGCTCCGCCGCCATCTCGTCGACGTGGTCGTAGAGGTCGTCGTGGGCGACCACCTCGCCGACGAGTCCCCGTTCGTAGGCGTCCTGCGCGTCGAGGCGTTCGCCGAAGAAGATCAGCCGGCGCGCCGTCTCGTCGGACACGAGCCGCTGGAGGAGCTGCGTGCCGCCCCACCCGGGGATGATCCCGAGGTCGATCTCGGTCTGCCCGACGACCGCTCGCTCGCTCGCCACCCGCAGGTCACAGGCGAGGGCGAACTCGCAGCCGCCGCCGAAGGCGTAGCCGTTGATCGCGGCGATGGTCACGCCGGGGAACGACCGCAGGTCGCGGACGACCGACTGGCCGCGCTCGGCGTAGGCGAGCGCCTCCGGCGTCGAGAACTCCTTCATGTAGTCGATGTCGGCCCCGGCGATGAACGCGTCGTCGCCGGCGCCCGTGAGGACGAGCACCCGCGCCGACTCGGCTTCGGCCTCCGCGATGGCCGCCGTGATCTCGTCCAGCGTCTCGGTGTTCATCGCGTTCAGCGCGTCGGGGCGGTCGACCGTGAGACGGGCGATTCCGTCGTCGACATCGAGCGTGACGGTGTTCCAGGACACGCCCGTCCGGACGACGGCCAGGGGGTTAACCGTTCGGGAGAGCGGTCCCCCGGGCCGGCCGCTGGGGAGCGACGACCGGTCAGGCCGTCCGTTCGACCGCCGGCGCCGACCCGTCGTAGCCCGCGGCCGCCACCGCATCGACGAGCGCCGCCGTCTCCGCGTCACCCTCGACGGTCGCCGTATCCGTCTCGTGGTCGGCCCTCGCGGCCGTGACGCCGTCGACGTCCGCCAGCGCCTCCTCGACCGTCCGTTCGCAGTGCTCGCAGGACAGTCCCTCCACGCCGATCGTTCGTGACATGTCGGTCGGGCCTACGGGCGCTCGGTCGCTTCGACCTGTCGTTTCGTCGCCGGACCGCCCGAGAACCCACCGCCCGTGTCGGCCCGACTCCCCTCCCGAACGACTTTCGGATCGAAAGTTACCGGCCCCTCGATCCCGTGGATCGAAGCAGCAAGCCCCCTAAGTGTGGAGGACGTAGGATACGTCACGATGGATCCACGCACCACCCGGCTCGACATCACGGGGATGTCGTGTGCCAACTGCTCGGCCACGGTCGGGGACGCCCTGACGACCCTCGACGGCGTATCCGACGCGACGGTCAACTACGCCACCGACGAGGGGACCGTCGAGTACGACCCCGAGGCGGTGTCGCTCCGCGAGATCGTCGCGGCCGTCGAGGACGCGGGCTACGGCGTGGTCACGGAGACCGCGACCTTCGGGATCGCCGACCTGTCGTGTGCGAACTGTGCGGAGACGACCGAGGCGGCGCTCGACGGCGTCCCCGGCGTCGTCGAGGCGACGGTCAACTACGCCACCGACGAGGCCCAGGTCACCTACGTCTCCGGGGCCACGTCCCCCGACGAACTCCACGAGGCCGTCGCGGACGCGGGATACACGCCGGTCCGCGAGGGGGAGGACGACACGGGGACCGTCGACGCACCCGACGCCCGCGACACCGCGCGCCGGGCGGAGATCCGCCGACAGCGCCGGCTGACGGTCTTCGGGGCGGCGCTCGCGGCGCCGCTCCTCCTCCTCCTCGTCGAGGAACTCCTGCTCGGGGGTAGTTACCTCCCCGACCGACTCCTCGGCGTCCCGTTCCACTGGGTGGGGTTCCTGCTCGCCACGCCCGTGCAGGTCCTCCTCGGGCGGCCGTTCTACCGGAACGCCTACACGGCGCTCGTGAGGAACCGCCGCGCCAACATGGACGTCCTCATCGCCCTCGGGTCGACGACGGCGTACGTCTACTCCGTCGCAGTCCTGCTGGATCTGGTCGCGGGACGGGTCTACTTCGACACCGCGGCGCTCATCCTCGTGTTCATCACGCTCGGCAACTACCTGGAGGCCCGGTCGAAGGGGCAGGCCGGCGAGGCGCTCCGGAAACTGCTGGAGATGGAGGCCGAGACGGCGACGCTCGTCGACGCCGACGGCGCCGAACGCGAGGTTCCCGTCGAGGACGTCGCGGTCGGCGACCGGATGAAGGTCCGGCCGGGCGAGCGGATCCCCACCGACGGCGTCGTGGTCGACGGGACCAGCGCGGTCGACGAGTCGATGGTGACCGGCGAGTCCGTCCCCGTCGAGAAGGGCGCGGGCGACGAGGTCGTCGGCGCCACGATCAACGAGAACGGCGTGCTCGTCGTCGAGGCGACGCGGGTCGGCGCCGACACGGCGCTCCAGGAGATCGTCCGCACGGTCAAGGAGGCCCAGTCGCGCCAGCCCGACATCCAGAACCTCGCCGACCGCATCTCCGCGTACTTCGTCCCCGCGGTGATCGCGAATGCCCTCCTGTGGGGTGTCCTCTGGTTTCTCTTCCCCGAGACACTCGCCGCCGTCGTCGAGTGGGTGCCGCTGTGGGGCCTCGTCGCCGGCGGCCCCGCGGTCGCCGGCGGCACCGTCTCGACCTTCGAGTTCGCGGTCGTCGTCTTCGCCTCGGCGGTTCTCATCGCCTGCCCCTGTGCGCTAGGGCTGGCGACGCCCGCGGCGACGATGGTGGGGACGACCATCGGCGCGAGCAACGGCGTCCTGTTCAAGGGCGGCGACGTCCTCGAACGCGCCCGCGACGTGGACACGGTCGTCTTCGACAAGACCGGCACGCTGACCGAAGGGGAGATGCAGTTGACCGACGTGGTCGCCTTCGCGGACGGGCGGCCGACGACCGACGACGGGGCAGCCGCCGACGGGGGCCGGGTGGCCGTCCGCGAGCGCCCGACCGAGAACGAGGTCCTCCGCCTCGCCGCGACGGCCGAACGCGGGAGCGAACACCCCTTGGCCCGCGCTATCGTCGACGGCGCCCGGGCGCGCGGCATCGACGTGGGCGACCCCGAGGACTTCGAGAACGTCCCCGGACGGGGCGTCCGGGCGACGGTCGACGGGGCGACGGTCCTCGTCGGCAACCGGAGACTCCTGCGCGACGCCGGGATCGATCCCGCGCCCGCCGCCGAGACGATGGAACGGCTGGAATCCGAGGGGAAGACGGCGATGCTGGTCGGCCGGGTTCCCGCCGCAGGCGTCGGTGAACTCCTCGGGGTCGTCGCCGACGCCGACACGGTGAAACCGAGCGCGAGCGAGGCCGTGAGCGCGCTCCGGGCCCGCGACCTCGACGTGATGATGCTCACCGGCGACAACGAGCGCACCGCGCGCGCGGTGGCCGACCGGGTGGGAATCGATCCCGGGAACGTCCGAGCGGAGGTGCTCCCCGAGGACAAGTCGGACGCGGTGGCGGCGATCCAGGACGAGGGCCGGGAGGCGATGATGGTCGGCGACGGCGTGAACGACGCCCCCGCCCTCGCCGTCGCGTCCGTCGGCTGTGCCATCGGCTCGGGGACCGACGTGGCCATCGAGGCCGCGGACGTGACGCTGATGCGCGACGACCCCCGCGACGTGGTGAAGGCCATCCGGATCTCGGACGCGACCCTCCGGAAGATCCGGCAGAACCTCGTGTGGGCGCTCGGCTACAACACCGCGATGATCCCGCTCGCCTCGCTCGGCTTGCTCCAGCCGGTCCTCGCCGCGGGGGCGATGGCCCTCTCCAGCGTCTCGGTGCTGGCCAACAGCCTCCTCTTCCGGCGGTACACGCCGGACGACGACTACCGGGTCCTCGGGCGGTTCCGCTGAGCGGGCGCCGCCCGGCGTCGCGGCCCGCGGTCGAACGGAACACGGATATGGGAGACCGACGAATCGCCCCTCGATGACGCTGTCCCCGGAGGAACGTGACCGACTGGCGGATATCGTCCGCCTCCAGCCGACGAAGAACAAGGAGCTACAGGAGCGCTGGGGGTTCGACAGCGGCAGCGAGGTGCACGGATATCTGGAGGCACATCTGAGCGATTACTACTACCGAAACGACGACAGCTACATCTGTGCGACCCCGGAGGCGGCCGAACTCACGGACGCCGAACCGGGGATGGAGGGCGACGAGGACGGGCCACAGGTCATCCGCGTGCCGGAACTCGAAGCCCAGGTGTTCGAGGTGGTGGCCGGCCCGGCGGAGCGCTCCGAGAGCGTCGTGAGCGTCCTCCAGAAGGTGCGGGCGACGTTCGACGCCGACCCCGAGGTCGACGCCGTCCGCGAGGCGCTCCAGAGCCTCCGTCGCAAGGGGGTCGTCGAGGTGGTGTACCGCACCGTCCCGACGTTCAAACTGGCCGTCGACCGGGAGCGCGTCGACGTCGAAGTCGTCGACTCCTGATCAGGCCTCGGGGTCGAACGCCCGGACCCGACGACGGCGCCGCGCCAGCAACCGCCGGATCCCCTTCCCGGGCCCGCCCTCGATGGGCCACCCGCGGGTGCGCCAGGACGGCGGTTCGGGCTGGAACTCGGGACAGGAGCCCGAACACTCCCCGGCCGTCTGGTGGCACTCCGCGGCCGCACACCAGGGGACCAACGCCCCCGATTCCGACCGCAGTTCGAACCAGCGACAGTCCGGACGCATCGTCTCGACGTAGGACCGCCAGCCGTCGCCGTAAGCGCGCTCGGCGAGTTCGAGCCGCTTTCCCGCCTTCGTCTCCGCCGACAGCGACGTGTCGGCGCTCGGGTCGAGGGCGGCCGGATGCCACGCCACCCGCGCGTCCGGGTCGTCGCCGTCGAAATCCAGCACCAGCACGCCAGCCTCGACGGGGAGGTCCTCGAGCAGCGCGGGTTCGACGGCCTCGCCGGTGGCGGCCGTCGCGACCCACACCTCGTCGGCGAGGGCCGTCGTCACGTCGTGGTCCATCTGGTCGCCGAGGCGTCGCGCCGCGCTCGCCGAGAGGTCGGGTTTGTTCTCGATAGCGACGATCCGGCGGATCCAGTCGGGGTAGGGGGCGATCCGTCGGATCTCGATCCGGTTGCCCGCCCGTCGGGTCTCGACGACGTCCCGGTCGGCCGCCCGGTGGACGGCCGCGCGGACGTACCGCCACGGGTAGCCCGGTTCGGGGAGGGCGTCGCGATACCACGCCCACTCGGCCGGCGCGTGTCGGACGACGTGCAGCAGGTCGGAGTCGAGGGCCCGCTCCCCGAAGGCCGCGCGGGCCGCCAGCCCCGCCGGATCGGCCTCGACGACCACGGTGTCCCAGCGGCGGTTCCGGGTGCCGAGTTGGCGGGCGACGACCGGGACGGCGTCCGTCTCGCGGTCCGGTTCCGGCGGCCACGCGCGCTCGGCCCACCGGCAGGTGACGAGTTCGAAGCCGAACTCCGCGTCGCCGGGAACGCCGTCGCTCACGGCCCCAGGTGGGTGGTCGGGCTGTGGCGTGCCGGCGTCATGCGGTCACCCGACGTACGTCCGGTCGCCGTCCTCGGCTTCGGCCTCGGCCACGAGTTCGTCGAGGTATTCGTGGGCCTCCTCCAGTATCTCGCGGGGACCATCCTGTGTGATGGTGTTGATAGCCTGCTCGTAGTCCCGCCACTGCAGGTCGCGGTGCTCGTTCGAGAGTTCGGCGCTGGCCTCGAACGAGCGGGCGATGAACAGGTGGACCGTCTTGTGGATGGTGTTGCCGCCGGCCTCGAACACGTAGTCGTACTCCTTTCGAAAGCCGTCGATGAGCCGGAAATCCTCGATTCCGGCCTCCTCGGTAACCTCTCTGATCGCAGTCTGCTGGAGTTCCTCGTCCCCCTCGACCCCGCCTTTGGGGAACTCCCAGTCCCCCGGTCGGCTCTTCAGGAGGAGGTACTCCCGGTGGCCACGGGTGTCGCGGAAGAGGATGGCTCCAGCACTGGTCGCTTCGACCGTCATTACCCGCAGTAGACGGCCGTGGGTTAATAGAATGTCGGACGGGCGAGGACCCTCCCGCCGGGAGTAGGACGACCCGACCGATTCCGTGCCCCGAACCCGGCGAGTCGCCCGGTCCGAGGTGTTCCGGACGTCGTTCGTCCCTCGACGCGACTGCCGGGGACGGACGGATGTGCTTTTGGTCCCCCGCGCACACGGATGGAGTAACGATGGCCTTCGTCACCAAACTCAGTTTCCAGAGCGGGGACCGCGAGGTGCTGGAGTCGCTCGTGACCGACCTGAAGCGGATGGTCGAGCGCAAGGGCGCCGAATGCAAGGGACCTCACTCCTCGCCGCCGGAACGGCTCACCGTCCCCCAGTACCGGACCCTCCAACCGGGCGAGCAGTTCGATTCCTGGGAGTACACCAGCTACTCCCGACGACTGGAGATCCACGGCAGCGACGACGTCGCTGGTCGGGTCGGACATATGGACTTCCCCGACAGCGTCCACGTCGAAATCGAGGTCGACCGCAAGAAACCGCTCGGCTACCGGAACGAGTAGCGGCTACGCGTCCCCCTCGACGACGTCGAGGAGTTCACCCGTTCCCCGGCTCTCGGCGTCGTCGAACTCGGTGATGCGGAGCCGTACCAGCCGGTCGCCGAGTCCGCGCTCCGCGTCCGGGAGCGCGATGATCGTATCGCCGATCCGAACCCGTGCCGTCCCGTTCGCGTAGCCGGTGACGTAGGCGGTGAGTTCGTCGCCCGCCGCGTACGCCGGGCGGTTCGTCCGGAACGTCCAGCCCTCGAAGAACTTGCCGACGTTCATACGCGGGCCACCTCCTCGCTCCGTCGGTCGGGGACGTACTCGAGTCCGTAGCCGGTCCAGGCCGCGACGAGGAAGACGGCGACGAGGAACCAGCCGTGGAAGACGTACGGCCAGACCGCCGCGGGGTTGGCGAGCATCGCCTCGGTGAACCAGTCGAACTGCTGGGGCAGCTGGATCATCGCGGCGTAGCCGGCGAGCACACCGCCGCCCCACGGGAAGATGTACCCGAGCGCCGAAGTGTTGGCGTCGAGGATGTTCGCCCGGCGGTACCCGTTGATGTTGAACCGCTGACCGAGCGTGCGGATGAACGGCGCGATGGCGATCTCCGCGGCCGTGTTGATCGTGATGGTGGCGTTGACGATGGCGGTGCCGATGACCATCGTCGTCTCGGCGCGCCGGACCGTCGTCGCGACGTGCTCCAACAGCCACTCCTCGATGGCGGCGAAGCCGCCGCCGGCCCGCATCACCTGCGCGGCGCCGACGATGAGGAGGACGAGGACGATGAGTGGGAAGAAGCCGAGCGCGCCGGTGTAGAGGCTGCCGCCGACCGTCGCCGACGCGTCGGGTGCGATCTCGATCACGCTCCCGACGACCGGCAGGGTGTCGAGCGTCGCCGCGATCCCCGACTCGCTCGTCGACCGGAAGACGAGCATCGCCGAGGCGGGCGCGAGGCCGAGCGCCAGGTTGAGGACGACCGAGACGATCAGCCCCCACGAGACCGCCTCGATGATGTGTCGACCCAGGACGGCGGTGCCGATGACGACCAGGATCGAGAGTAGGTGAACGAGGCCGAGCGGGCCGGCACCCGCGCCGGCGGTCGCGGCCACGTCGAGCGGTTCGCCCGCCATCGCCCGTCCGGCGACGACGTAACTCGCCAGGGCGAGCACCGCCGCGACGATGGCGTACTTGAACCGCGAGGCGACGACGCCGCCGATGTCGGCGTTCTGGGTCACCGCGCTCACGATAGTAGTGTCGGAGACGGGCGCGAGGTTGTCGCCGAAGACCGCACCCGAGAGGATGGCGCCGAACAGGAGGACGGGATCGGCGCCGAGCAGCACGCCGGCCGGAAAGACGAGGCTGGTAAAGGCCACCGCCGTGCCGTATCCGGTGCCGATACCCGTCGCCAGGAGGGCGGCGAAGACGAAGGTGAGCGCCGGGAACAACGCCGCGCCCACGTCGGCTGCGCTCGACGCCCACACGAGGCCGTCGACGAAGCCGCCGGCCTGGATGGTGTCGGCGAACATGCCGGCCCAGAGCCAGGCGACGACGGCCGTCGCGGCCACGCGCTGGGTCATCCCCTCGAAGATGACGTCGGCGTAACTCTTCCAGTTACCCTTCACGAACAGCATGCCGACGATGAGGCCGACGAGCATGCCGACGACGAGACCGGAGGTGTCGCCGATGCCAAGTAGGCCGCTCTGGACGATAGCCCAGACGATGAATATCGCGAGCGGGAGGGCGCTCATCGCCCGGCCACCGTAGAATTCGACGCGTGACTCCTCGGGTGGACCGTCGGGGAGGTCGGTTTCGCTCATCCCGTTCGAGGGTCGTCGACCCCCCGGATTAAACACGCCGGTTCCGGCCGACAACTTATCTCCCCTGCGGGCCATCGCCACGACATGAGCCTCGACGGCCCGGATCACGAAGCGCTACTGGACCTGCGCCGTGACCTCCATCGCCACCCCGAACCCGCGTGGCGGGAGTTCTACACGACTGCCCGCCTCGTCGACGAACTCGAGACGCGCCCGCTCGACGAACTGTACGTCGGCCCCGAGGTACTCTCCGAGGACCGCCGAGGCGTGCCCGACGAGGCCGAACTCGCGACGTGGGCCGAACGGGCGGTCGACGCCGGGGCCCGCGCGGACGTGGTCGACCGACTGGCCGGCGGCCACACCGGCCTCGTCGCGGTGCTCCGGCGCGGCCCGGGGCCGACGGTCGGGGTCCGGGTCGACATCGACGGCCTTCCGATCACCGAGGCCGAGGACGCCGATCACCTCCCCGCGAGCGAGGGCTTTCGCTCCGAGAACGAGGGATATATGCACGCCTGCGGCCACGACGCCCACGCGACCGTCGGCGTCGGCGTCGTCGACGCCATCGCGGCGGGTGACTTCGAGGGGACGCTGAAGGTATTCTTCCAGCCCGCCGAGGAGACCGTCTCCGGCGGCGAGCCGATGGCCCAGGGCGGCCACCTCGACGACGTGGACTACCTGCTCGCGCTCCACGTCGGTCTCGATCACCCCACCGGCCAGGTGGTCGCGGGGATCGACGGCTTCCTTGCGGTGAGCCACTTCGACGCCGAGTTCTCGGGCGCCTCGGCCCACGCGGGCGGCCACCCCGAGCGCGGCCGCAACGCGGTTCAGGCCATGGCGACGGCGGTCCAGAACCTCTACTCGATCCCCCGCCACCACGACGGGGCTACCCGCGTCAACGCCGGCCGCGTCGGCGGCGGCACCGCCTCGAACATCGTCCCCGAGGCGGCGTTCATCGAGGGCGAGGTGCGCGGCGAGACGACCGACCTGATGGAGTACATGGACGACCACGCGATGCGGGTCCTCCGGTCCGCCGCCGAGACCCACGACTGCGAGGTGGAGGTCGAGTACGCGGGCCGGGCGCCGAGCGGCGAGAGCGACGGCGAACTCGCCGCGGTGGTCGCGGACGTGGCCGGTGACACCGCGGGCGTCGACTCGATCCGCGACCGCGACACGCTCGGCGGGAGCGAGGACGCCACCTACCTGATGCAGCGAGTCCAGGCGCGGGGCGGCCTCGCCTCTTATGTCTGTGTCGGCACCGACCACCCGGACGGGCACCACACCCCGGCCTTCGACGTGGACGAGGAGACGATCCGGATCGCGGTCGACGTGCTGTCGGGGGCGGTCGAACGGATCGGCGCGGAGCGACCGTGACTGAAGGAAACGCCGACGGACGGACCGCTAGTACTTCGGCTCGGCGCCGGTCGTCTCGTAGACCCGGTCCATGACCGCGTCGCGGTCGGCCTGCCAGGCCGACAGCCCCTCGGGACCCGACGGGTAGGCGTCGTAGCGGTCGATCAGCTCCTCGGCGAGCTGTTTGGTCCGGTAGAAATCGAGGATCGTCCCCCAGTAGCCGAAGCTCCTGATCGCGCTCTTGAGCTTCAGCGCCAGCCCCATCGACGTCGACCCCGAGTACAGCGCCTCGGCGAGCTTCTCGCCGGGGAGCGAAGCCAGGAGTCCCATCAGGTCGTCGACGTCGACAGCGGTGGAGAGGACGTTGTAGACGTCGAGGCCGGCGTAGCGACCGCCGAAGTGGTCCATGACCCGCTCGTTGTACTCCCAGAGCGCCGCCTCCGTCGGGTCGTCGCGCGCGCCGACGATGGCCTCGGCGGCGTAGGTGCCGGCGTAGGCCGCGCCGGCGATGCCGCCGCCGGTGGTCGGGTTGACGTGACCGGCGGCGTCCCCGACGGCGACGAAGCCCGGCGCGACCGCCGAATCGTAGGGCCGTCGGGTCGGCAGCGCCGCGCCGAGTTTGTCCCGCACCTCGGCGCCCGCGAACTCGGGGCGGGCCTCCAGATCCGCCCGGAGGTCCCGGACCAGCTTCATCGGCTCCTCTGTCATCTGGAAGCCGAGCCCGGCGTTGATCGTCGTGCTGGTGCGCGGGAAATACCAGAGGTATCCCGCCGCGCGTTGGGTCGGCTTGAACACGAGGGCGTCGTCCCACTCGACAGGCTCCGGCACCTCGACGATCTCGCGGTAGGCCGAGCAGAACTGCGAGTAGGAGACGTTGGTGTCGAAGGTCGTCCCCCCGAGGTCGGCCTTGTCCTGGAGGATCGAGAGGGCGCCGGCGGCGTCGACGGTGACGTCCGCCGCGTAGGTGACCGGATCGCCCTTCCTGATCCCCCGGACGCCGATCACCCGGTCGCCGGCCTGCCGGACGTCCTGGACGACGGTGTCGTAGTGGAACTCGGCGCCGGCGGATTCGGCGCCGTCGATGATCCGTCGCCCGAACTCGTGGCGGTCGATGACGGCCAACTCGCCCGGGACCGGGATGTCGAGGACCGTATCGTGGTCCGGAATCTCGAACCGGCCGTGATCGACCCCCGTGTTCGTGAAGGAGGCCTCGATCCGCGATTTGGGGATGGCGTCCGGGAACGCGTCGGCTCCCTTCAGGGCGTCCCCGCACGCGATGTGACCCGCTTCCGCCTCATCTTTCCGCTCGACGACGACGACGTCGAGGCCGTCCTGGGCGAGGCTGGCGGCGGCGTAACAGCCGGCGGTGCCCGCCCCCACGACGACGACGTCGTACTCGTGGGTGATCATTGGTGAGGTGTCGCGGCCGCTGTGTGAAAACTCTTCGCTCCCGGTCCGGGGTCCGGCACGGCCCCTACGACGCCCGCTCGACGGCCGACTCGACGACCGCCCGTGCCTCCGCCACCAGGTTCTCAACCGTCTCGCTCTCGGCGTACAGGCGGACGTAGGGCTCGGTGCCGCTCGGGCGCACCAGCAGCCACGACCCGTCCGGACGGTCGAGTCGCACCCCGTGGTCGGTATCGACGCTCGCCTCTGGGAACGCCTCGGGGAGCGCCGTCCGCAGCCGCTCCATCGCCCCTGCCTTCGCTCCGTCGGGGCAGGGAACGCTCACCTTCCGATAGGGGCGCTCGGTCACGGGCGCCCGTAGGGTCGGGAGCCCCTCGGCGGCGACGAACCGGGCGATCACGGCCGCGCTGGCGACGCCGTCGATCCACCCGCCGAACCGCGGATGGAGATGTTTCCAGGGTTCGGCCGCGAACGCGACCGTCTCCCCGGACGCCCGGACGTCGGCGACGCCTTCGTGGAGCGATCCGAGCGCGACGCGTTCGACGCGGCCACCGGCCGCCGCGATCCGTTCGTCGATCCGGCCGGAGGCGTTGGGCGTCGTCACGACCACCGGGTCGGCGGCGTCGCTCGCCCGGACGTATCGCTCGGCGATCACGGCGAGGACGGTGTCCTCGTGGACCACCTCGCCGTCGCCGTCGACGATCACGATCCGGTCGGCGTCGCCGTCGTGTCCGATCCCGAGGGCGGCGTCCGGGTCGTCGGCGACGAACCCCCGGAGGTCCGCGAGCGAGTCCGGCGTCGGCTTGCTCCCCCGGCCCGGGAAGTGGCCGTCGACGTTCGCGTGCAGGGAGACGACGCTCGCGCCGAGTTTCCGGAGGACCGCCGGCGTGGCCCGTGCACCCATCCCGTTCCCGCAGTCGACGACGACCCGCAGGCCGTCGAGCGGTGCGCCGAACGCCCGGGCGTACTCCGCGACCGCCGCGCAGTAGTCCGGGAGGGGTGACGACGTCCGACGGTCCCCCCACCCGTCCCACGGGACCGGTCCCTCGTCGGCCTCGACCCGTCGCTCGACGTCCCGTTCGGCCGCGCGGTCGTACTCGACGCCGTCGACGAAGAGCTTGATGCCGTTGTCACCCGGCGGGTTGTGCGAGGCGGTGAGCATCACGCCCCGTCGCCCCCGCGAGGCGAAGGCGAGCGCGGGGGTGGGGACGACGCCGACCCGCCGGACTGCGGCCCCGCCGGAGAGGGCGCCCGCCTCGACGGCGGCCGCGAGGCCGGGGCCCGTCGTCCGACCGTCGCGGCCGACCACCACCTCGTCGGCCTCGCGGCCGACCGCCCGCCCGACCGCCACCGCGAGTTCCGGCGTCACGTCCGTCTCAACGCTACCGCGGATGCCCGCCGTCCCGAACAGGTCCATACCGACCCTCCGGGAGCCACCGGTTTGTATCGGTCGGTGGCTTCCGAAAGGTTCACCGGCACCCCGGCGGATGGACCGGTATGTCAGCGGCCGAGCCGTCCGACGGCGCTCCCCGGATCGACCGCGTCGCCGTCGCCGTCGTCGTCCTCACCGTCGCCGCCCTGGCGGCCCGCTTCGTCGGCCTCGGCGCCCGCCCCTTCCACTGGGACGAGGCCCGCGTCGGCTACTGGTCCCTCCGCTTTCTCGACTCCGGCGCGTTCGAGTACCGCCCCATCGCGGGCGGTCCCCTCCTCTATGTCGTCGACCGGACGGTCTTCGCGCTGGTCGGCGCCACGGACGCCACCGCCCGCGCCGCCGTCGCCGTCGTCGGCGGCCTCGCCCCGCTTGCCGCCCTCCTCGTCCGTCGCGGCCCCGACGACGGGACGGTGCCACGGTACCGCCTCGGCGACGCCGAGACGGTGGCGCTGGCCGCCCTCCTGGCCGCCAGTCCGGTCCTGCTCTACTACGGGCGGTTCCTCCGCGGCGACGTGCCGCTCGCGGTCTTCTCGCTCGTCGTCGTCGGGTGTGCGATCCGCGTCCTCGACGGGGCCGGGCCGCGCTACCGCTATCTCGGCGCCGCGGCCCTCGCCCTCGCCGTCGCGTCCTCGGGCTTCGTCGTCGGCTACGTGCTCTGCTGGCTGGCCGCGGCGGCGCTCACCGTCGACCAGCGGCGCCTCGTCGGTGAGGGGCCGTCCGCCCGCGACCACGTCACACGCGCGGCCGAGCGACTCCGCGGCTCCACCCGCTCGGCGCTCGGCGCCCTCGCCGTCTTCCTCGTCGTCCACGTGTTCTTCTACGCGCCGCGGGTGGGCGGGTCGATCCGGCCGTCGCCGGCGACCGTCGAGGCGGCCGTCCTCGGCGCGGCCCGGACGTTCTACGGGGTGCGCATCGTCGGCCGGCGGCAGGGCGGCGAACACGAACTGCTCCCCTACCTGAGCGCGCACGCGGAGACGCTGCTGGCGGCCTCGGGCGTCGTCCTCGCGCTCGCCGTGGTGGGCTTTCTCGCCGACCGCTACGGCCGCGGCCCGTCGCGTCCGATCGTCGCCTTCCACGCCTACTGGGCGGGCGCGTCGCTGCTCGTCTTCCCGGTCGTCACCGAGGAGAGCGCGGCGTGGCTGACCGTCCACACCGTCGCGCCGGCGCTGGTGCCCGCGGCGGCGGCGGTCGGCCTGCTCGTCCGGTACGGCACGCGCGCCCTCGATCGGTCGGACGCGACGGCCGTCGCCGTCGCCGGCCTCCTCGGCCTCGCGCTCGTCGGCCAGGTCGGCGTCGCCGTCGCGGGCACGGCGTACGGCCCGACGACGACCGAGAACCCCCTCGTCCACCACGCCCAGCCGGCCGACGACCTCGACCCCTTCGTCGCCGACGTGTCGGCCGCCATCGAGGGCAACCGCGGGACCGACGTGCTGTTCTACGGATCGACGTTCGTCCCCGCCGGCCCCGACGGCGCCGCGGCCGAGCGCCCGCCGGTGAGCGACACCTGGGGCAACCGCCTCCCCCTGCCGTGGTATCTCGAACGGATGGGCGCCGAGACGGACGGCGTCCGCGACCTGCGGGGTCTGGAGGCGACGGAGACGCCGCCGGTGGTCGTCGCCGACGCGAGCCAGCGGTCGACGCTCGCGCCGCGGCTCGACGGATACGAGGCGCGCACCTACCGGCTGTCGCTCTGGAACCGGGAAGTCGTGGTGTTCGTCCGCTAGCGGAAGCCCATCGCTTCGATCTGTTCCTGGTAGCGGTTGCGGATGGTGACCTCGGTGACCTGGGCGACGTCGGCGACTTCGCGCTGGGTCTTCTTCTCGTTACAGAGTAGGGAGGCGGCGTAGATGGCCGCGGCGGCGAAGCCGGTCGGCGACTTGCCCGACAGCAGGCCCTGTTCGGCCGAGACGTCGATGATCTCGGTCGCCTTGGCCTGGACCTCCTCGCTGAGTTCGAGCGCGGAGGCAAAGCGGGGGACGAACTGCTTGGGATCGACCGGCTTGAGCTCCAGGCCGAGTTCCTGGGAGATGTAGCGGTAGGTCCGCCCGATCTCCTTCTGGGGAACGCGGGACACCTCGGCCACCTCGTCGAGCGATCGGGGGATGCCTTCCTGTCGACAGGCGGCATAGAGGGCGGCGGTGGCGACGCCCTCGATCGAACGCCCGCGGATGAGGTCCTCGTTGAGCGCGCGTCGATAGATCACCGAGGCCACCTCGCGTACCGAGCGGGGAACGCCCAGCGCCGAGGCCATCCGGTCGATCTCGCTCAGCGCGAACTGCAGATTGCGCTCGCCCGCGTCCTTCGTCCGGATGCGCTCCTGCCACTTCCGCAGCCGGTGCATCTGGGATCGTTTCTCCGAGGAGAGGGAACGTCCGTAGGCGTCCTTGTCCTTCCAGTCGATGGTCGTCGTCAGACCCCGGTCGTGCATCGTCTCGGTGATCGGCGCCCCGACCCGGGACTTGCTCTGTCGCTCCGAGTGGTTGAACGCCCGCCACTCCGGGCCACGGTCGATCTGCCGGTCGTCGATGACGAGCCCACAGTCCTCACAGACGAGTTCGCCCTGATCGGCGTCCGTGACGATGTTGTCGGACCCACACTCGGGACAGTCGACGGACTCGTCCGCTTCCTGTTCCGTCTCCTGGCTCCGCTGACGTTGGCGGCTCGGACGTTCCATTATAAGTGTCGTGGCGAACCTGTTATTTAAAACTTTGGCAGGGTCCCCGGAATCCGGTGACGGCAGCGGGATCCGGTGTGTCGCTCCCGCCGGATATCGGCGTCGAACCGTGGACGGGACGGTGCCGGCGGCCGATCCTGGCCCGGTACAAAGGTATTAGTTCCGACCCACCGTCGCCTCGGGCATGGAAGACGCCGTCGACGCGCTCGTCGAGCGCTATCAGGGGATCGCTCCGGACTGTCTCCGGGTCGCCCTCTGGTACGAAGGCGACGAACACGAGGTCGTCTTCGCCCGCGACGACGTGGTGGAGACGTACTCCCCCGAGGAGTTCGACGCGAAGGTCAAACAGTTGGTCATCGAGGGGCTCGGCGACCAGCCCAACCAGGATCAGTTCCGCCTCTACGGCGAGATGAACGTGGTCATCCGCCGGTTCGACAACGCGATCATGGTGCATTTTCCGCGCGAGGAGTTCGCCGGCGTCGCCGTGACGTTCGACCGCGATGCGGCGCCCTCGCTCGACACCCTCGCCGACGTGGGCATCGACGCGCTGTCGGCGGGCGAGACCGATCAGTAGGTCCGCCAGCCGGCCCCGCGGCCGCCCAGTCCCCGCAAGCGGAGTTCACAGCCGCCCTCGCTCTCCCGCGTCTCGACGATGCCGTCGATCAGTTGACTGAGGATGTCGCGCTCCCGCTCGGTCGGGGAGTCGACGACGAACACGCCGATCCCGCCGATGCTCTCGATCTGTCCGGACAGGACGTGGAGCATCCGGTAGACGCGCTGGAGGTCGTGGTACATCAGGAACGTCGACAGCGAGTGGAGACCGAACCGTATCGGTCGGTCGGTGGCGTGGATCCGCTTGAACAGTCCGGAGAGTTCGATGCTCAGCCCGGTCATGTCGCGCGGCGACGAGACGTAGGACGTGGTGTCCGTCTCGCGAACGGTGCCGAGGCCCCGCTCCCTGGTCACGCAGTCGACGACGTGGAGCCGGCCGGACGGCCGCCGGCCGTTCCACTCGTGGAACAGTTCGAGGAGGTTGCCGGCGCCCATCTTCGTCGTCACCATCGCCACGTCCTCGTCCGGCTCGCCGCCGAGCAGGCGGATCATGAGTTCCCGCTTGCGCGTCAGCGGCGGCCCCGAGACCAGCAGGGACGTCCCCGGGGCCAGCTCCTCGACCGGCAACACGCCGGCAGTGGAATACGACATCGTTGTACGACAAACGGGTGCCACCGCTTCAAGCTGTGGCCTTCGTCCGGGGGTAGTTTTATATTGTCCCGGACATCCCCCATCGAACGTGAACGACTATCTGATCCTCCGCGAACTGGACGAACCGATCAGCCGCGACGACCTCCACGGCGCCGCCGAGAAGTCGGGCGAGGTGCTGGAGGAACTTCGTTCCGAGGGCGTGGACATCAAGTGGGTCGACTCCGAGGTGCTGACGAACGACGACGGCGCGGTGACGGGAACGTTCTGTCACTACCAGGCCGAAAGCGAGGACGCGGTCCGGGAACACGCCGACCGGGCGGGACTGCCGGCGACCCGGATCGACCGACAGGGCGAACCCCTCGCTGGCGAGGAGTAGCGGCCGCGAAAGGCATCCTTCAAGTCCCCCCACGACCAATCCTCGGCCGAACTATGCCCGAGTGCGTCGAATGCGGGGCCGACGTGACCCTGCACGAGGATCTGGAAGTCGGAGAGATCGTCGACTGTGGGACCTGCGGCGCCGAACTCGAAGTCGTCGGTCTCGACCCCGTCGAACTGGACGCCGCCCCGGAACTCGAAGAGGACTGGGGCGAGTAACGGACCCGTCGGCCGACTACTTCTCGGCGGAAGTCGCCCGGCTATCCGTCCGTGTCGACATAATGGTCGGTTGACTGGTCGGTCGATCCAATAAAAGACCACCCGCAGGCTTCCGGGGACCGAAAGTACCCCTACCAACTGCCCCCGAACCCCTGCGTCTCGTTAGAGACGAGCGCACCGAACAGACATATATCTTGTGTCAGACGTGAGTCGTACACGGCGGCTACCGGCTTTGTGAGTGCCACTCACGGACGAACGGCGCGTGTCGAACTCGTGGGCCCGGCGCCGCCGTCCCCCGCGCCGTCCGACTGGTTGACATCCTCCTCCGCCTGAAGGCGGAGGAATCCCACGGCACCGTGCCGCTGGATTGGGATATTACGGTTTGCAGTCTACCACTTGTTCCTGCGGTTGAAATCCGCTGGACAAGTCATGAAGGTAGACTCCGGGCTGTGCCAACCAGCCGGTACTCCTATCCCCACACAAAACGGGTGCGGACTCGGAGTTACTTTGATTGATGTCGAGACGGATGTTCTCCGCCCCGTTCACGTCGGCGTTGAACGCCGCATCACACTCTTCACACACGTACAGGCCGCGTTCGATACGCTGGCTATCGTCTTCTCTCCCGCAGACGCAACACGTCTTGCTCGTGTCGCGCTCTGAGACCTCTACGACTTCGATTCCCTCGACTTTCGTCTTGTATTCGAGGATGTTCGAGAACCGGTCGAACGCCCACCCGTGTAGGTCGAGGTTGCCGTGCCGACCCCAGTTCTTCGACTCGCCGTTCTCATCCTCACGAACACCAGCGAGTTTCCCAACGTTGATGCGGCCAACTTCCTGCTCGACACACCGTTCTACGATGTGCTTCGCTAAGGAGTGGAAGAAGTGGCTTCGGCGCTCCGCCCACTTCGCGTGGAGACGAGTGGCCCGTTCGCCCCCCGAATCGTCGCACTTGGCGATTTCCTTTGGGAAGTAGTACCCGTCCTGTTTCAGGCGATTGCCGGGGTACAGGTCGGCTTCCTCCGTACTGTACGCGACCGCCGCGAAGTTACAGATGCCGAGGTCAACACCCGCTGTTTCGTTGCCGGGTGCGTTGGGCGTCTCGATTTCGTCTTTGCAGACGAAGTGCAGTTCCCAGCGTCCTTTCGCCTTGTCGTAGACGGCACGGACTTGTTGTAGGTTTTCGACGGTGACACCGGGGCGTGTCTCGTATTCGACAAGGATGTATTCCCACGCCTTGGGGTGTTCCTTGTGATTCGCGCCTTTGGACAGACGAACACGATTGTTTTTCGAGTCGTGTTTGATGCCGTTTTGCTTCCACGTCACCGTTGACCGAGGGTGTTCTTCGTGGACGCGATGGCCTTCTGAGTCGTAGTAGGTTTTCTTCCGGTAGTCGGGCGGATTCGCTCGACTGTCGGACTTCCTCTTGCCATACCACGAGTTGAAGGCTTCAGCGAGTTCCTCCAGAACGCGCTGACTGGATTGCGAGTGCAATCCCTTGTATTTTGAGTGACCTTTCAACTCGCTTTTGAGGTCGCCGTGGTCGGGAATTTCGCCCGTTTTCTCCCACACTTTGCGGGAGTGGTAGTTTGCAACGTTCCAGAGTTTGCTGGCCGACCACCCGTGCCGGTCGAGCGGTTCCTCTACCTGACCGTGGTTGAGGATTTTCGCTCGGTAGGTGCGGTGGACTTCTAGCATTCTGAACGTCTGTATAACCACTTATACTCGATTCTCTTGTAAAGGTTCGGTTTGAGAATGGTTGAATATCCGGCCCTGTCATCGACGGTGGGTTGTGGAAGAGTTGTCGGATTCACCCCGCGCCTAAAGGCGCGGGTATTCTCCTCGAATTTCTATAAAGAGTTTTGCATGGGTCCGGTGTAGACCGACGCATGGCCGAATACACCGTCGAGTTCGTCGGCACCGGCGAGACGATTCAGATGTCCGATAAGCGGACCATCCTGCAGGCGTGCCTCGACGCCGGCATCGCCCAGGAGTACTCCTGTCGCGTCGGCATGTGTATGGCCTGCTCCGCCGAAATCGTCGAGGGTGAGGTGACCCAGCCGGCCGCCCGCGCGCTCACCGAGGCGGAGGCGGAGTCGTACGCGCTGACCTGTATGGCCCGCCCGCAGAGCGACCTGGTGCTCGACCGGGGAAAGTATCCCCCGAGCATCGAGGACACGGCGACCGGCGCGGCCGCCGCCGACGACTGATCGATGAACGCCGCCGACCTCCGTGCCGAAATCGAGGCCGAGTACGCCGCGGCGCTCGATCTGCTCGGCTCCCGCGACCTGCTCGTCGCGCTCTCGGACGGCGAGCCCGACCCTGCGGCGCTGTTGTGTGCCGCCGCCGACAGCGAGGACGCCGCCCGCGAGACGTTCCGGGAGTGGGTCGAGAAAGCCGCCGACGAGACGCTCCGCGAGACCTACGCCGCCGTCGTCGCCCAGGAGGCCGACCACCTCCGTCGGGTCCGTGCGGTCGCCGACCTCGACGACGGGGACGGGGCCGACGGCGCGGGCCCGATGCACGCCTACCTCCGCGGCCGCGAGGAGCCGATCCACCGCGTCGCCGGCGGAATGGTCGGCCGGACGCTCGTCAGCCTCCGGACGCACGGCCGCCTGATCGACTTCTTCGAGGGACGCGACGCCGAGGCAGAACGCCTGTTCCGGGAGCTGCGCGCCGAAACGGCCGAGTGCCTCGAGGACGGCCTCGACACCCTCGACACGCGCGCGACCGGGGAGGACTGGGAGGAGGCCCTGGCAGTCGCCGGCTACACCGTCCGCCTCGCGGCCGACGACCTCCGCGACGCGCGCCGCTCGTAGCCGTTGTGTGTGTCCCACGCGCCCGTGGTACGCTTTTCCGCGTCGACCCCGTAGCGCTCTGGTGTCGCCGCTCGACGTCGGCATCGGGACGGCGGGCCCGCTGGTCGCCGTGCCGTGGTACGCGACGCCGGCGGCACTTCTGCTCGCCGGGAGCCTCGTCGCCGGGCGTCAGTCCTGACGCCGCACTTCGGGGGGTTCGGCGGCGTCGCTCAGGCCGGTCGAACGGTAGTTGTGGACGGCGGCGGAGGCGCCGAACAGGCCGACGACAGCCGTCAGCCAGACCAGCGGCGAGACGGCGCCGAACGGCGGGAGATCGAGCCAGACGGCGGCGACGACGGCCGCCGAGACGGCGGCGAGCCCGAGGTAGTACTGGTCCCAGGAGAGCTGTTCCTCGCCGACGACTTCGAGGTAGAAGTCCAGTTCCGCGGCGGCGTCGGTGGGGTTGACGCGGCCGCTGTCGGGATCGAAACTGATCAGCCCCGTCCGCTCCAGCTTCGGGAGGTGGGACTGCTGGAGGGCGGTGTAGACGCGCTTTCGCTCCGCGGGGGTCACGTCGGCGACTGCACAGTCGTTCTCCCAGGCGGCGATCTGATCCGCCAGGGAGCCGATGGTCGTCGTCTCGTCGCGCAGGAGTGCGTACAGCGCGTATCGCCGCCGGCGGTTCGACAGAATGTCGAACACCTCCTGTTCGGTCGGCTCCGTCGATCCCTGTACTTCGCTGTCGTCCCGCTTCGGCGGCGCCGTCCCCCTCGATTCACTCATCGATCGTCCGGTACGAGGATGGTAGCTAACGGGGTATTAAACTTCGTACTCCGGGTTCTACCGTCGGGGTTCGGACGCGTGTGTCGGGGAGGCGAGCCGCCGGGCACGAACCACAAGACACGAGGGACTCCACGGCGTGTCGGACGTATGAGCAACTATCTCGTCGCCATGGAAGCGGCGTGGCTGGTCCGGGACGTCGACAACGTAGACGACGCCATCGGCGTCGCCGTCAGCGAGGCGGGAAAGCGGCTGAACGAACAGGACAAGGAGTACGTCGAAGTCGAGGTGGGGGTCACGCCCTGCCCGGCCTGCGGCGAGCCGTTCGACTCCGCCTTCATCGCCGCCGACACCGCGCTGGTCGGCCTCCTGCTCGAAATCGAGGTGTTCAACGCCGACGGCGAGAACCACGCCACCCGCATCGCGAAAAGCGAGGTCGGGGGCGCGCTCCGTGACGTGCCGCTGTCGGTGATCGAAGTCGTCGAAACCGAACCCGAGGAGGAGTGACGGCGTCGCGGTCGGCGGCCGTCCCCGCTCCCCGTTCTCACTCGCGCTGCTCGTCCCCGTCGCGGTCTTTCAGCCACTCGTCGAGGAGGGTTCGAATCGCCGCCGCCCGATTGTCGCGGTGGTCCTCGAAGGCGATGTCGTCGACGGCGTCGACCGTCTCCTCCTCCAGTTCGACGGTGACCGTCTCCATCTCCGCGAGTCCGTCTCCCTCGTTCATGCGTTAGTCGCCACGGGAGAGGGTTACAAATAGTTCCGTCAGACGACCGTCCGGCGCGCGTGTGACTCCGCGACGGCGACGGATCTCACCGGTAGAAGTCGGACTTCTCCGCCCGGTGTGGCGACGTCTCGGCAACCCGTTTTATCCTCGACGGGGCCCGGTGGCGGACGATGACGACGTCGTAGGCGTCGTCGGCCGCGACGGTCCCGCCGACGCTGCTCAGCGACGACACCAGGTGGCCGGCGTTCTCGCTGCCGACGAACACCATCGAGGCGTCCTCCTTCCGGGCGATCTCCCGGAGTCGCTTCGAGATGGTCCCCGGGGTCGCTCGCCGCCCCACCGTCTCGTACCGGAACTCCGCGTTCGGAGCGAGGGCCGCCACGTCCTCGTGGAGCGTCGCGACCACGGCCTCGCGGTCGAACGGCTCGTCGGCTTCGAGCCACCCCCGCTCCCGCGCGTAGGCGGCGTTTCCGTCGGGGATCACGCTCACGCTCACCACCCGCTCGTCCAGGACGTCGCCGAACTCCACGGCCCGAACCAGCGCCGCCGCCGCCAGCTCCGACCCGTCGAACGGCACAACGAACGTCATGTGTCGCCGCTACGGGCCGCGGTGCAAAGAGGATCCGGTCGGCCGCCGAATCGGCGGTGACGGGTACACGTCGCGAATCGGGGGTGGCGGGGCACACGACTCATTAGCGTCCCGTCCGAAACGGGGGCGATGACCGCCGCTTCGGACGCCACGGCGACCGCTGCCGACGTGGTGACGCTCACCGACGTCGACAAGACCTACGACCTGGGCGGGACCGTCGAGGCGCTGGCCGGCGTCTCGCTGTCGCTCCCGGCGGGGTCGTACACGGCCGTGATGGGGCCGAGCGGCTCCGGGAAGTCGACGCTGTTGAACCTGATCGGGGCGCTCGATACGCCGACCGCGGGCCGGGTCGTCGTCGCCGGCGAGGAGGTGTCCGCGGCGAGCGAGCGGGCGCGTGCCGAACTCCGCGGGACGGAGATCGGATTCGTCTTCCAGACGTTCAACCTCTTGGCCCGGCTGACGGCCGTCGAGAACGTCGGCCTGCCGCTCGTCTTCGCGGGCGTCCCGCGGGCGGAGCGGCGGGAGCGCGCCCGCGAACTGCTCGCCGAGGTGGGGCTCGGGGACCGGACCGACCACCACCCGACCGAACTGTCCGGGGGCCAGCGCCAGCGCGTCGCCATCGCCCGCGCGCTCGTCGCGAACCCGGCGCTCGTCCTGGCCGACGAGCCGACCGGCAACGTCGACACCGAGACCGGAAGCCGCGTGCTCGACGTCTTCGATCGGCTCCACGCCGCCGGGAACACCGTCCTCCTGGTGACCCACGAGCGACACGTCGCGGAGCGAGCCGAGCGGATCGTCCACGTCAGGGACGGCGAACTCGAACGGATCGAGGACCTCGACGAGGGTGGCCGATGAAGTCGACGGAGGCCGTCAGGATCGCCTCCCGATCGATTCGGAGCCACCGACTCCGGTCGGCGCTCACGGTCCTCGGGCTCGTCATCGGCATCGCGTCGGTCGTCGTCTTCGCCACGTTCGGCGCGAGCGTCGAGGCGGAGATCGTCGGCGAAATCGAGGGGTCGAGCGCGAGTAACGTCTACGTCTTCGCGACGCCGACCGACGACGAGGACGGCGGCTTCGATCGTGTGGTCCAGCCGGCGTTCACCGAACGCGACGTGGGGGCGCTGGCGTCGATGGAGGGGGTGACCGCCGCCATCCCGCGGGGCACCGTCGACGCCAACTCGCTCACCCACGACGGCGACACCGTGGCCCGCCAGCGGGTGACGGCGACGACGCCGGAGACCTTCGACGAGGGGCGGATCGTCGCCGGTCGGGGGTTCCGCTCGGGAACCGAGGAGGTGGTCCTGAACGAGCGGGCGGCGCGGACCTTCGCGGGAAACGTCAGCGTGGGTGATCGCCTCACGCTGTCGCTTGCGGGGAACCGGACCCACGAACTGCGGGTCGTAGGGATCGTCAACGGGACCGAGGGCGGACTGCCGGTGAGCGACTTCGCGGAGGGCTCGCGGGTGTACGTCCCGGTCGATCCGTTCTACCGCACGGTCGTGGAGAGCCCGAGCGTCGGGGTCCGCCAGCGGGCCTACCCGCAGGTGACGGTTGTGACCGATCCGACGCGAACCGAGGCGACGCAGGCGGCGGTGTCGACGTATCTTCGCGAGGAGTCGGACGCACGGCGACTGGTGCCGGCGGGAACGGAGCCGACGGCACGGACGAGCGGCGACTTCGCGGCCCGCATCTCGTCGGTCATCGACCGGATCACGCGGTTCGTGACCGGCGTCGCGGTGATCGGCCTGGTCGTCGGCGCCATCGGCATCGCCAACATCATGCTGGTGAGCGTCACGGAGCGGACCCGGGAGATCGGCGTGATGAAGGCGGTGGGCGCGCGGAACCGGGACGTGCTCGTCCTCTTTCTCGTCGAGTCGGGACTGCTCGGCGTCGTCGGGGCGATTCTCGCGCTACCGGTCGGCGTCGCCGTCGGCTACGCCGCGACCCGGTACGCCGAGGTCGGCTTCACGCTCGCGCCGGGGTGGATGGCCGCCGCGGTGGGCGTCGGCGTCGCCGTCGGCGTCCTCGCGGGGCTGTATCCGGCCTGGCGGGCGGCCCGCGTCGACCCTATCGACGCGCTCCGGTACGAGTGAGCGTGCGACGGCGACACAGGCGCACACGCCGTCTCGCAACGTTTTTCCCGGCGGCGAGACGACGGATTACATGGCGAACGACGTTCCCGATTCGGACCCCTTCTCGACGAAACTGCAGGTACCGGAGGCGCTGACGTTCGACGATGTCCTCCTGCGACCGATGGAGAGCCACGTCGAACCCGACGAGGCCGACGTCTCGACCCGCGTGTCGACGAACGTGGATCTCAACATCCCGGTCCTCTCGGCGGCGATGGACACGGTGACCGAGAGCGACCTCGCGATCGCGATGGCCCGCAACGGTGGCCTGGGCGTCCTCCACCGAAACATGACCGTCGAGGAGATGGTCGTGGAGGTCGAGCGGGTCAAACGCGCCGACGAACTGGTGATTCGCCGCGACAACGTGGTCACGGCCCGCCCCGAGCAGACCGTCCGCGAGGTCGACGAGATGATGGAACACGAGGGCGTCAGCGGCGCGCCTGTCGTCGACGACGACGACGAGGTGCTCGGTATCATCTCCGGGACGGACATCCGCCCCTATCTGGAGGTCGGCGAGTCCGACGAGGTGCGCAAGGCGATGACCGACGAGGTCATCACCGCCGGCGAGGACGTGACCGCCCGGGAGGCGCTCGAACTCATGTACGACCACAAGATCGAGCGGGTCCCAATCGTCGACGGCGACGACCGCCTCGCCGGTCTCGTCACGATGCAGGGCATCCTCCAGCGTCGCGAACACGAGAACGCCGCCCGCGCCGACGACGGGGCCCTCCGGATCGGCGTCGCCGTCGGTCCCTTCGAGGACGACCGGGCGACCGCAGCCGACGACGCCGGCGCGGACGTGCTCTTCATCGACTGTGCGCACGCCCACAACCGGAACGTGATCGAGAGCGCCCACGAGATCAGCGAGACGGTCGACGCCGACGTAGTGGTCGGCAACGTCGGCACCCGGGAGGCGGCCGAGGCCGTCGTCGACTTCGCGGACGGCGTGAAGGTCGGCATCGGCCCCGGCTCCATCTGTACGACGCGGGTCGTGACGGGCGCGGGGATGCCCCAGATCACCGCCGTCGCCGAAGTCGCCGACGTGGCCAGCCGCCACGACGTGCCGGTCATCGCCGACGGGGGCATCCGCTACTCGGGCGATGCGATCAAGGCCGTCGCCGCCGGCGCCGACGCGGTCATGCTCGGCTCCTACTTCGCCGGCACCAAGGAGGCACCCGGTCGGGTCATCACCATGAACGGCAAGAAGTACAAGCAGTACCGCGGCATGGGGTCGGTCGGCGCGATGCGTTCGGGTGGCGGCGACCGCTACCTGAAAGAGGAGGACGACGACGAGGGGTTCGTCCCCGAGGGCGTCGAGGCAGCCACCCCCTACAAGGGGACGCTCGCCTCGGAGCTCCACCAGCTCGTCGGCGGCATGAAATCCGGGATGGGATACGTCGGCGCGGCATCCATCCCCGAGTTCAAGGAACGTTCGCGGTTCGTCCGCGTCTCCTCGGCCGGCCAGACGGAGGGACACCCTCACGACGTCATGATCACCGACGAGGCACCGAACTACAGCCCCCAGGAGTAGTCGACCCGCCGGCGGGGTCCGTCGATCTTCGACGACAGTCGGTTCCGCAAGGGGTATTTTGATATGCTCCGGCGATACATGGACATCCGTGAGTGGCCGCACTCCCCTCCGGGAGCAGATATGACCGACGATTCCCCCCTCGTTCTCGTCGTCGAGGACGAACGCGACTTGGCCGAACTCTACGCCACGTGGCTCGGCGAGTCCTACTGCGTGCGTTCGGTCAACGACGGTCGCACGGCACTCGACGAACTCGACGACGAGGTGCGCGTCGTCCTCTTGGACCGACGGATGCCCGACTTCTCGGGCGACGAAGTGCTCGACGCCATCCGTGACCGGGACCTCGATTGCCGAGTCGCCATGGTGACGGCCGTCGAACCCGACGTCGACGTGATCGACATGGGATTCGACGACTACCTCGTCAAACCCGTCTCCCGGGAGGATCTCACGGGGACGGTGGCGAACCTGCTCGCCCGCGACGCGTACGACGAAGGGGTCCGTCGACTCTTCTCGCTCGCCTCCAAGAAAGCACTGCTCGAATCCGAGTCGCCCGCGTCGACGCTCGACGACTCCGAGAAGTACCAGCAACTCCTCGACGACATCGAGGAACTGCGGACCGAACTCGACGACAAACTCGAACGGTTCGCCGAGATGGACGATATGGCACGCGTCTATCAGGATATCGACCGCGACTCGGACGCGGAAGAGTAGGAAAACGGACACGAAACGCGATCTTTTCGCGACGAATCCACCGTCGACAGCCGTCTTCTGCTCGCCACATTTTATGTCAGTAGTCAACTGGGTTAATTGATTATATTTACTATCAGATATTCTCGAAAAATTATAATTATTTTCCGGCTGACAGTCCAGTTGCGATGTCCGAACGTGACAGCGGCACGGTGACTGCGGCCGACGAGACCCGACAATCCACTACCGCCGACGGCAACGGCGGTGGCATCTCCGGTCCCTACACTGCCGACGGCAACGGCGGTGGCATCTCCGGTCCCTACACTGCCGACGGCAACGGCGGTGGCATTTCAGGCCCCTACACTGCCGACGGCAACGGCGGTGGCATTTCAGGCCCCTACACTGCCGACGGCAACGGCGGTGGCATCTCCGGTCCCTACACTGCCGACGGCAACGGCGGTGGCATCTCCGGTCCCTACACTGCCGACGGCAACGGCGGTGGCATCTCCGGGCCTTAGAGGTTCGAGAAGTCGAGTTCGTCGCTCCAGACGAGCGAACCGTCGATTTTCACCGGTACCGTCTCCAGCGAGAGGAACTGACGTAGCTCCTCGCCCGAGAGTTCGAAGCTCCGTGAGTTCCCCGACCAGAGGTGATACTCGTCGACGTCGTCGATCCACGGGATCACGAGGCTCCCCATGCCGAACGACGTGGAGGGATGGGTCTGCCACTCCAGTTCGTAGCCGTCGTCCTGCCGTTCGATCGAACAGACGTTCGGGGGACCGCCGTCGGTCTGTGCCAGCGAGAGGCTGCTGTCCCCGATGACGGTGTACTGCTCGCCGATGATCGAGTCGTCGCGGGCGACTTCGAGCGCGCTCCCGACGGTGAAGCCGCGGTTGAGAAGCCGCGCCAGCATCCGGCCCATCCGGACGGCGCCGCTGTTGATCACGTCCGAGAGCGTCACGATGCCCGCGATGGCCCCGGCTTCGATGAGCGCCGACCCCTGCTCGTAGGACTGGCAGGCGTTCAGCAGGAAGGCGTCGGGACCGGCGCTCGTGAGCGTCGTCGCGTCGAGTTTGCCGTCGGCACATTCGAACCCCTCGGCGTCGATGTGGCCGATGTAATGCAGGAGGTCCGCCTCCGCGGAGAGGACCTCCCGGAGTTCCGCCCGTCCCAGGTCGTGGTGGACCCGGACGTCGAACGGGAGTTCCTCGCGGGAGCCGTACACCTGGTCGACGACGTCGCGTTCGTCGGCCATCCGGGGGTCGTTACAGACGACCGTGATGCCGATGTCGCCGTCGGCGGGGGTCCGATCCAGGCGGTTGTAGAAGGCGTCCGTGGTGGCCTTGCTGGCGCCGATGGGCGCCCCCTCACCGATCCAGGACTGCTCCAGCGAGTCGGCCGTCTCCGGCTGGACGTACGACCGCGTGCCGTCGTCGGCCGCCGTGCTTCGGGTGAACGCCGAATCGCGGAAGAACTCGTCGGCAGCGGCGGTCTGGACCGCAGAACTCGACTCCGGCTGGTCCCGCGGCGTCCGGACGACCGCGAGGTCGTTGGTCACGAAGGGCAGCAGTTCGACGTTCTCCGGAGTGGGGGCGACGTGGGAGGTGAGCCGCCACTCGGGGAGTTCGTCCTCGACGGCGCCGAACGGGATCGAGAGGTACTCCTCCAACTGTGTCGCGAGCGACTGGTCGTACAGCCACTCGAAATCGAGGTCGAGGTCCGTCTCGACGGCCTCACGCTCGTGGAGGTCGACCGAGTAGTACCCCTCGGTGCGTGTCACGCAGTCGAGGAAGAACGTCTGTTTGAGGACGCGTTCGACCTCCGTCTCGAACCCGCGCATCGTATCGAGGTCGTGTTCGAACCCGTCGTCGGTCACGAGGCGCGGACGGTCGCTCGGAACCACGTCGGCGGCGAGGTAGTACGCCAGCGGCGTCGCCACGTAGATCGATCGATACTCGGGCGGGAGTTCGAGCCTGATGCCCGTCTCCGGCGAGACGACGCCCTCGGGGATCTCGACCCGGTCCCCGAGTTCGACCAGCGGCGGGTGTCCCCGGAGCGTCGGGTAGGACCGCTCCGGTGACGTGGTCTTGAGCGCCGAGGAGAACTCCGAGACGGCCGCCATCACGTCCGCGGGGTCGTCGGTCGTCGTCAGCGTCGCCGCGGGACCCTCGTGGTGGGAGCGGGCGCCGATCCGAACCTCGGTCTCGCCGTCGAACCCGATGCACGTCCGCGTCACATCCGAGGCGACCGTGACGCGTCCCTCGACCCGGAGGTAGATCTTGATCGGGCCACAGAGTTCGAGGCTGTAGCTCCCGGGTGGGAACTCCTCGTAGGCGGAATGCTCCGTCTCGGCGAGCATCTCGCCGTGCTCGTCGCGGACACAGACCGAGACGACCGTCGGGAGCTCGATTTCGTCCGTCTCGACGGCGACGGCGGCGTCGACGGGGAACCGATGGCCGGCGGGGTCGACGGGCGTCGGCGACACCGGGCGGTCGGTGAACAGCCGGAACTGGTTGCGCTCGATGAGGTCGGCGACGACCAGTCCGGGTTCGCCATCGAGTGTCCGAAACGACACTTCGAGGGCGTCCCCCTCCGTCTCGACGCCGAAACCCTCCGGCCGTTCGGTTCGACTCATCCTATCCGTCGAGTCGGCCGTCGCGCACAAAAGGGTATTGTTGGTTGATTGTCACGAAAGTTCGTCGACTGGTAGCCAGTCGGACGTGAGGTCGCGGTCACGGAAGTGCCACCGCTGATCCAGGCTTCCGCCGTCGATTCGGAGTTCGACGGTGGCGTCGAACAGCGGCTGGAACAGCCGGACGACCTCCGCGGTCACGTCGCGGGGGAGTCCGACGTGGACCAGCCCCGCCGCCGCCCGGGACTGTGAAACGACGGCGTGGACGAACCGAAACGCCGTCTCGCGGCCGTACGTGGCGAGCAGGGTCGGCAGGCAGTCGAAGGCCATCCGGAACTCCGCGGGGGCGAGCTCCCCGGCGAACAGTTCGAACTCCTCGATGACGTCGGTGATCGTCGTCCCGAGGTCGCCGACGGACCCGTCGACGACGTGGGTTCGGGGCGACACCTCGTCCAGGGACCGTCCCGCGGCCGCGCTGCGCGCGCGCTCGCCACCCGTGATCAGGCGTGCGTACTCGGCGGAGAGCGGCCCGGTCTCGCGAAGTCGACGGACCCCCCGCTCGCGGTTCGATTTCGGCGTCACGACGAGTCGGCGCCGCGGGGGCTCGGCGTCCGGCGCGCCGAGCATCGTGGCCGACGCCTGCGCGAACATCTCCTCGGGAACCGAGCCGACGACGAGCAGTGCGCTGCCCTGTTCTTTCAACGTCGCCAGGGCGTGTGCGAAGCTGATTCCCTCGTCGTCGGGTCCCATCTCACCACCCGCGACCATCGGATTGTGACACGGAAGGCCGACAAATAATTCTTCTTATGTCTCGTCCCTGCGTTCGTCGAGGAACCGCTCCATGCGGGTCATCGCCTCCTTCAGGTCCGCCATCCCCGTGGCGTACGAGACGCGCAGGTGTCCGTACCCCTCCTCGCCGAACACGCGGCCGGGGACGACGGCGACGCCCTCCGAGTGGAGCAGGTCCTCCGCGAACTGCTCGTCGTCGTACGGCGCCTCGGGGAAGGCATAGAAGGCGCCAGTCGCCTCGAAACAGTCGAGGCCCATGTCGTGGAACCGAGAGATGACGAACCGCCGACGACGGTCGTACTGTGTTCGCATCTCCGCGACGTCGTCGTCGCACGCCTCCAGGGCTTCGAGGGCGGCGTACTGGGCCGTCGTCGGCGCCGAGAGCATCGTGTACTGGTGGATGCGGTTCATCGCGTCGATGGCCTCGCTCGGCCCGAGGGCGTATCCGAGGCGGAGCCCCGTCATCGCGTAGGCCTTCGAGAAGCCGTTGAAGACGATCGTCCGCTCGCGCATCCCCGGCAGTGTCGCGATCGAGGTGTGGTCGCCCTCGTAGGTCAGGCCCGCGTAGATCTCGTCGGCCAGCACCGTCAGGTCGTGCTCCCGGGCGAACTCGGCGATTTCGGCGAGGTCGCCGGCGCTCGCCGTCGCCCCCGTGGGGTTGTTCGGATAGCAGATCATCAGCACCTCGGCGTCGGCGGCGCCCGCCCGCTCCAGGTCGTCGTAGGTCATCACGAAGTCGTTCTCCGGGCGGGTCGAGACGGGCAGTGGCTCCCCGCCGGAGAACCGCACGCCCGGCCCATAGGAGATGTACGCCGGGGACTGGACCGCGACGGCGTCGCCGGGGTCGACGAGGGCACGGAGCGCCAGATCCACCGCCTCGCTCGCTCCGGTCGTCACTAGGATCTCGGTCTCGGGGTCGTAGTCGAGGTCGTACCGCGGCACGTGGCCGGCGATGGCCTCGCGGAGCTCCAGCATCCCCCGGTTGGTGGTGTAGGAGGTCCGCCCCCGTTCGAGGGAGTGGATGGCGGCCGCCCGTGCCTTCCACGGCGCGCTGAAGTCCGGTTCGCCGACCCCGAGCGAGATGACGTCGTCCATCTCCTCGGCGAGTTCGAAGAAGCGTCGGATGCCCGACGGGGGCGTGTTCCTGGCGCGCTCCGAGAGCTTCATGGCGAGATCGAGAGGCGGTCGTCGTCGTCGCTGTCGGTGAACTCCAGTCCCCGGTTCTTGTACGTGTTCATGACGAAGTGGGTCACCGTCTGGGTCACCTCCGGGATCGGCGCGATCTGTTCGGAGACGAACATGGACACGTCGCGCATGGAGTCCCCCTCGACGGTTACGTCGAAGTCGTAGTCGCCGGAGACGAGGCGGAGCGCGGTCACCTCGTCGAACTTCGTGATCCGGCTCGCCACGTCGCCGTACTTCGTCTCCCGGTCGAGTTCGAGGTTGAGCTCCACCTCGGCCGTCACGTGGTCCGTCTCGACGCGGCTCCAGTCGACGACCGGCTGATAGCCGAGGACCGCACCCTCGTCTTCGAGCTCCGCGATCATCGACTCCACCTCGCTCTCGTCGCATCCGAGCTGCCGCGCGATGGTGTCCGTGCTCTCGCGGGCGTCCTCGAGGAGGAGGTCGAGTAGCTCCAACTTGTCGGCCATACCCTCCCGTCGGCGCCCTCGGTGAAAGGGTTTGCTTACGCGTCAGTATCCGTCCCGATCGATGGTGACTGATCCGGCGTCGAAAGACCGATAGGCGGCGGCGACACAGTGGAGCTATGGCCCTCTCCGACGTGTTCCTCACGCCGCTTGGGCTGGTCGCCCTGCTGACGGTGGTCCCCGTCATCCTCCTCTATCTCGTCCAGCCCGACCCCCGCCGGATCGAACTGCCGACGATCGAACTCCTGCTCGACGACGACCAACGCGACGCGAGCAACCCCCTGCTCGAACGGCTCAAGCGCAACCTCCTCCTGTTCCTCCAGTTGCTCGTCCTCGTCGCGCTCGCGGTGGCGCTCGCCGGTCCCTACGTCTCCGTCTCGGAGAGCCAGACCGTCGAGGAGACGGTCATCGTCCTCGACGGGAGCGCGAGCATGGCCGTCGAAACCGACGGCGGAACGCGCTTCGACGCCGCTCGGGCGGCCGCCCGCGAGGTAACCACCGGCACCAACTCCGTCGTCTTCGCGGGCGCCGAGAGCCGCGTCGCCCTCCGCTCCGGCGGCGACACGGAGGTCCAGGGCACCCTCGATTCACTCGCGGTCACCGACGTGTCGGCCGACCTCGGCGCCGCCATCTCCCAGGCCGCCTCCATCGCCGGCGAGAACGCACGCGTCGTCGTGTTCAGCGACTTCGCCGACGACGGATGGACCGACGCCGTCCGGTCCGCACGGGCCCGCGACCTGCAGGTCGACCTCCGCCAGTTCGCGGGCGGCGGCGCGGACAACGTCGGCATCGTCGACCGCTCCTTCTCGGGGCGCAACGTCACCCTCTCGATCAAGAACTTCGGCGACTCGACGGTCACCCGTTCGGTCGAACTCGGCGGCCGCAGCCGATCGATCGAACTCGGTCCCGGTGACGTCGAGCGGGTGAGCCTCACCATCCCGGGCGGCGGCGGCCGGGCGCAACTGACCCCCGGCGACGCCTTCCCCACCGACGACGTCGCCTACGTCGCCGCCCCCGACGATCCGACGGTGGACGTTCTCCTCCTGACGAACGACCGCGACCGGTATCTCACGACCGCCCTCTCGGTGGTCGAGGAGGTCGATCTGACCGTCGACGAGCCGCCGACCACCGTCGAGGAGGGGTACGACGTGATCCTCTACAGCGATCTGGAGCCCGAGAGCCTCCTCCGCGGGAACGTCGAGGCGGGACGCGACGTGATCGAATCCGGCGGCGGCGTCGGCGTCCTCGCCCAGCCCAGTCCGCCGGAGACGTACGGCGATCTCCTCCTGCTCTCGCCGAACGGGACCGACCGGAACCCGTCGGTCGGCCGCGTGACGACGACGGAGCTCACTCGCGGTATCGACTTCCCGCCGCCGGGGACGTACCTCCAGGGGTCGCTGCGGGCGGGGACGGCGCTGGTGCAGACGGCCGACGGAACGCCGCTCGTGGCCACCCACCAGCGCGGGCAGGGACGGGTGCTCTACTACGGCTACGTGGGCGACGACCCGTTCCGGTTCAACTACCAGTACCCCGTCTTCTGGAAGCGGGCGGCGTTCCACCTCGCCGGCCGGGAGTCGCTCTCCTCGCTCAACCGCGGGACGGGTGACCGCCTCCGCTTCGCCAACGAGACGCGTGTCGAGACGCCCGCCGGCGCCGTCTCGGCGCGGACGGTCCCGCTCGACACCGCCGGATTCTACGCCGTCGGCGACCGGCGCGTCGGCGTCTCGCTGTACAGCGAGGCCGAGTCCGACGTCGACGCCGTCCCCCTCGCCGACCGCACGGACGACCCCGGGGCGGTCACCCGCGAGGAGGAACGGCAGGTGCCGCGGCCGCTGACCTGGCTGGTCGCGCTGTCAGCCCTCCTCGTCGTCGTCGGCGAAGTCGCCTTCCTCCGACGCCGGGGTGATCTCTGATGTGGGGGGCCCTCGCCGTGCGGACGGCGCTGTCGGACGGCACCGTCGTTGGCCTGGAGCGACCGCTGGTCCTCGTCGCGCTCCCCGTCGTCGTCGGTGCGCTCGCCTTGCTGATCCACTACCGCGCCTCGGGGACGGCCGCGACCCGCAGCCGACGGCTCCTGCTGGCCTCCCGTGTCGTCGTCGCGACGCTGATCGTCGTCGCGGCCGCCGGCCCCTTCACCGTCGTCACGACGGAGACGCAGGGCGACCCCTCGGTGTCGATGCTCGTGGACCGCTCGAACAGCACCGACGTCTCGCCGGACGTGGCCGAGGACCTCGCCGCCGACGTCGAGGAGGAGGGCGTCCCGGTCACCGTCTCGACGGTCGGCCAGGGGACGAACTCCCGGATCGGCGACGGCGTCGCCGCCAACCTCCGCGAGAACGGGTCGGTGGTCGTCGTCTCGGACGGGCAGGTGACCGGCGGGCAGAGCCTCGCCGAGACGGCGGAGTTCGCCCGCTCCGTCAACGCCACGATCAGCACCGTCTCGCCGGAGCCGACCCGTACCGAGCGGTACGTCACCCTCACCGGGCCCGACAAGGCGAGCGTCGGCGTCGAGAGTCGCTTTCTGGTGCGGGTCGAGGGCGTCGAGGCCGGCTCCCCCGTCGACGTGAGCGTCTCCATCGACGGCGAGGAGGTCGCCACCGAGCGGATCGACGAGGGGACCGGGGCCGTCCCCGTCTCGCATACCTTCGAATCGACGGGGAGCCACCGGATCACCGCCGAAATCGACGGCGAGGACGTCTTCGCGGTCAACGACGTGGCGCGCAAGACCGTCCGGGTCGTCGACCAGCCGCGCGTGCTCTACGTCTCCCGCGGGAACTACTCGCTCGGGACCTACCTCGATCAGCTGTACCGGGTCGACCGGGCCGAGTCGGTGCCCGAGAACCTCGATCCGTACTACGCGGTGGTGGTCCAGAACGTCGCGGCCGACGACCTGGGGAACGTCGACGAACTCCAGCGGTTCGTCATCGACGGCGGCGGACTGTTGATGACCGGCGGCCCCAACAGCTTCGAGAACGGCGGCTACGCCAACTCCTCGGTGGGGTCGATGCTCCCGGTCACCTTCGGGCCGTCGGCGCCCGGTAGCGCGCGGATCGTCATGCTGATCGACGTCTCGGGGAGCGCGGGCAGCGGCATGCGGATCCAGAAGGCCATCGCGCTCGATGCACTCTCGCAACTCGACGACGACAACGTCGTCGGCGTCGTGGGATTCAACTACCAGGCCTACGGCGTCTCCGAGCCCGCGCCCCTGAGCGACAACCGCGGCGTGGTTCGGGACCGGATCAGCCGCCTCCAGGCCGGCGGGGCGACGAACATCGCCAACGGCCTCCGGGGCGCCGAGGAGATGCTCGGCGGCCAGCGCGGGACGGTCATCCTCGTCAGCGACGGCGGCGACACGGAGAGCCGGTCGGCCGTGGTCGCCAACGCGCTCGGCCGGCAGGGCATCCGTGTCATCACCGTCGGGGCCGGGCGCAACGTCAACGAGGGCGTCCTCCGACGGATCGCCGAGGAGTCCGGCGGCAACTACTTCCGCGCGAGCGAGACCGAACGCCTGCGCCTGCTCTTCGGCGGCGGCAGCCGCCAGTTCCAGGGCGAGGGGCTCACGGTCGTCGACTCGGGACACTTCATCACGAGCGGCGTCTCCCTGGAGGCCTCGCCCGGGTCGGTCAACGACGTGTCGATGCGCCCGGGCGCGGACTTCCTCGTCGCCGGCCCGGACGGCACGCCCGCGGTCGCGTCGTGGCGCTACGGCCTCGGCCGGGTCGCCACCATCACGACCTACGACGAGGGCGGCGGCCTCGGCGGCCTGCTCAGCCGGCCGGACTCCCTCGTGGTCACCAAGTCGGTCAACTACGCCATCGGCGACCCGGAGCGGAAAGCCTCGGGCGTCACCGACGTCTCCGACACCCGGGTCGGCGAACCGACGACCGTGGTCTACCGCGGCGACGACCCGCCGAGCGGTTCCGACCTCGCGTTCAGCGCCGTCGGCGAGGGGGTCTACCGGGCCGAGGAGACTCCGACCGAGGTCGGATACCGGACGGCCGCGGGAGCAACCTACGCCGCGAACTACCCCGCGGAGTACGCGGGCTTCGGCACCTCGTCGGCGCTGTCCGACGCCGTGGAGGCGACCGGCGGCCGGGAGTTCTCGTCGGATCAGGCCGCCGAAATCGCCCGGTTCGCCCGCGAGCAGTCCACCCGGGTGCGCGACGTGCGCCGGAACTGGGACTGGGCGCTGTTGACCGCCGCCCTCCTCCTGTTCCTGACCGAGGTGATCGTCCGGCGGCTTCAAGTGTACAACGGTCGTACTCGAACCGAGAGTGGTCTCCCATGAGCCTCATCGGCCGGTCGATTAACCTCGCCCTCGCCCTCCTCATCTGTCTGTCCGTCGCCGGCACCGCCGGCGCGACGCTGTACTACCAGGAGTCGGTCGAGGAACTCGACGCCGAGAACAGCCAGCTCCGCCAGGAGAACGAACAGCTTCGGGAGGACCTCCAGTCCACCGAGCGCGACCTCCAGCGGACCCGCCAGCGACTGCAGGACCTCAACGAGAGCCTCAGCACCACCCGGAGCGACGTGAGCCAGGTCTCCGAGAACCTCCAAGAGACCGAGGGGCAACTGGAGTCGACTCAGGATGAGCTCTCCTCGACCCGCCAGAGCCTCCGGGACGCTCAGGAGCGGGTCGACGAACTGGAGGGTGAGGTCCAGACGCTCGAATCCCGGAACTCCCAACTCCGGTCGGAGGTCGCCGACCTCGAAACCACGAACGAGGACCTCCGCCAGGAGCGGGACGAACTGCAGGCCGACGTCGAGGACCTGAACGACGAGGTGAGCCAGTTGGAGAGCGAAGTGACGACCCTCGAAGACCAGCTCCAACGGCGAAACGACCGGATCCAACAGCTCGAACGGGAGAACGACCGGCTCCGTAGCGACCTCGCGGCCGTCTGCTCGGAGGTCGAGGATCCCCCGCCGGAGTGCAACTGATACCATGTCCAACTCGACGCCCGCCGACGCCGACGCCGAAGACGATCCCGACCCCCCACCCGTCGAGCGCAAACTCCGGCGCGCCCTGACACAGATCCGCCGGGAGGGGCTGAAGGTCGCCCTCATCTACGCCGTCGTCGACGCGGCCCTCGCGACCCTGCTCGCGAACCTCGTCGTGACCGTCGCCGGCGCTCCCGGGTTGCCGACGCGGCTCCCCATCCCCGGGGCAGTCCTCGACGCCCTCGCCGGCGTCGGCGCGACGCCCGCGGAGCCGACGGTGTCGAGCGCGGCCGTCGTCGGCGCCGCCGCCGGCCTCCTCGTCTTCCTCGCCGAGGTGGGCTGGCGGACCCGCCAGCCGCTCGTCGAGCAGTTCGCGGCCGCGAACCCCTCGCTCTCCGAGTCGCTGCGGACCGCCCGCGACGCCGTCGAGCGCGACCGGCAGTCCCGGATCGTCCTCCGGCTCTACGAGGACGTCCTCGATCAACTGCGGGACGCATCGAGCATCGGCCTGCTCTCGACCCGTCGGGTGGCGCTGGTGATGCTGCTGGTCTCGGTCATCAGCATCGCGACCATCCAACTCGCCGTCGTCGACATCTCGCTTTCCGGCCTCGGCGGTCCCGCCGAGCCCGAGGGACCGGACGGCGGCACCGAGACGGAGTACGAGGGCCTCCAAGACGGGTCTTCGATCCTCGGGGAGGCCGAGGACGTGCCGGAGGGGAGTGAGGACCTGGAGGCGAACATCGACACGAGCGGCTCGGGGAGCGGGAACGGCACGGAGGTGGACTCGGCGGCCTACCGGAACAGCGGCCTCGACTCGTCGAGCCCCGTCGAGAGCCAGCGGGCGGGCTTCGACGAGCGCGAGCGCCTCGAAGACGCGGAGCTGATCCGCGAGTACAACCTGCGGATTCGAGAGGACTCGGAGTCAGATTCATGAGCGAACCAACGACGGACATCGACACGCTACAGGAACGGCTCGGACGCGTCCGCCAGGAGGTCGGCAAGCGCATCGTCGGCCAGCGGGAGGTCCTGGAACGGCTGCTCGTCTGCATCCTCGCCGACGGCAACGCCCTCCTCGAGAGCAACCCCGGCCTCGGGAAGACCACGATGGTCCGCACCGTCGCCGACGTGACCGACCTCGACTTCTCGCGGGTGCAGAACACCCCCGACCTGATGCCCTCCGACATCACGGGCACGGAGATCATCCGCGAGTCGGGCGGCGAACGCGAGTTCGTCTTCGAGAAGGGGCCCATCTTCGCGAACGTCGTCCTCGCCGACGAGATCAACCGCGCGACGCCGAAGACCCAGGCCGCGCTGCTGGAGGCCATGCAGGAAAAGCAGGTGACTGCCGCCGGCGAGACCTACGACCTTCCGCGGCCCTTCTTCGTGCTCGCGACCCAGAACCCGATCGACCAGGAGGGGACCTACCCGCTCCCGGAGGCCCAGACCGACCGCTTCCTCCTGAAGCTCGTCCTCGATTACCCCTCTCTCGAGGAGGAACGCGACATCGTGAACCTCTACACCGAGGGCGGGTCGACCCCGCCGGTCCAGAAGGTGTTGAGCCTGCAGGACCTCCGCGAGATCCAGTCGCTCGTCCGCGAGGTGCCGGTCGCCGAGGACGTCCGGGACCGGGCGATCAACCTGGTGCGGGCGACCCGCGAGGCCGACACGGTGGATTTCGGCGCCAGTCCCCGGGCGAGCATGGGCCTCGTCGTCACCGCGAAGGCGCGGGCGTTCCTGCACGGCCGCAACCACGTCTCCTGGGAGGACGTGACCGCGATGGCGCCGCCGGTCCTCCGGCACCGCATCCTGCTCGACTTCCGCGCGGAGCGACAGGGGCTCACCACCGACGACGTGATCGAGCGGTTGCTCGACGAGGTCTGAGATGCCCATCGAACCCGACTTCCTCGACGAGCTCGACCGGTTCGAGGCGTCGCTGAACCAGCAGTCGACGGCGGTCAAGAAGGGCGAACAGGAGTCCCCGAGCGTCGGCGAGGGGCTGACCTTCAGCGACTACCGGCGGTACTCCCCCGGCGACGACACCCGCCTCATCGACTGGCGCCTCTATGCCCGCACCGAGGAGTTCTTCATCAAACAGTTCGAGGAGGAGCGCAACCTCACCGTCCACGTCCTGCTCGACGCGAGCGCGTCGATGGATTTCGGCGAGGGCGACCAACACAAGTTCGAGTTCGGCGCGAAGCTCGGCCTGGGCTACGCCTACCTCACCGCCGAGGAGCACAACGACTTCCGGTTCTCGCTGTTCCGGGACCGGGCCGAGCGTATCGACACCGGCACGGCGACCCGCGGCGAGGTGTTGGCGCTGGTCGACCGGATCAACGAGACCGACCCCGACGGCGACACCGACTTCGAGGCGGCGCTCGGCGAGTACGCGGCCGGCATCCGCTCGCGGTCGCTCGTGGTCGTCGTCACCGACTGCATCGGCGACCTGGACGGCCTGGAGACCGGCATCGCGTCGCTCGCGCGCAACGAAGTCGTCCTCGTACAGGTCCTCTCGCCGGACGAACTCGACCCCGAGGTCGCCGGCGACACCATCTTCGAGGATCTGGAGTCCGATCTGACCCGTCGGACCTACTTCGGCGGCCGCCTCGCCGAGCGGTACCGGACGCGGGTCGACGAGTTCGCCGACGACGTCTCGGGTCGGGCACAGGACCTCGGGGTCACCCACGAACTGGTCGGGACCGACGAGGATTTCTTCGACGCGTTCTCGTCGGTGTGGATCGGCTGAGAGGCCCCGTCGTGAGCGTGCCCGTTCGTACCCCGTGAGCGACTTCGACCGAATCCGACGGCCGTTCGCGGGTGTGGGTGGACGTTTTCCGCGCCGCCGTCGTAGGTGGCGACGTGCCGTACGACAGGCTTGTCGATCGACTCCGTGCCGATCACGAGGTGGTGACCTTCGGCGCCCTCGCCGACGGGAGCGTCGACGACTACTACCGGCTCCGCGAGGGAGACTCGACGGTCACCTCGCGGGCCGCCCTGGCCGCCGCCATCTCCGCGGGACGTGATTCCTTCGACCTCGATCACGTGACGACCGACGCTGGCGGCCAGGCGGTGAACGCGGCGCGACAGGCGGCCGCCCTCGGCGACGACGTGCTCCTCGCGGGCCATCTCGACCACCCCGTCTTCGAGTTCACGTTCGACGTCGAGGCGGTGTCCATGGGGTCGCCCGCCCGCGTCACGGTCTGTCTGCTCGACGACGACGACGTCATGTTCGTCGAGGAATCGACGGACCTCGCGGACTGGACCGTCGCCGACCTCCGGGCGGCACTCTCGGAGTCTCTCGAGTCGTTCCTCGAACGCGACGCGCTCTGTTGTGTCAACTGGGCGTCGACGCCGGGACTCGGGGAGGCGATGCGGGAGATGGCCGCCCGCGACCCCGACGGCGGCGTCCTCTGTGTCGACCCCGGGCCACTCACGGTCGCGGGGGCACGCGACCTCCTCGCGGTCCTCCGGACGCTCGGGGACGCCTACGACGTGGTCCTGAGCGTGAACGAAGACGAGGCGGCGAGACTGGGCGAAGCCGTCGGCGAACCCGCCGACGAACCGACCGAGGCGTCGGTCCTCGACGCCGTTCGGACGGCGGCCGACGGAACGAGCGTCGTCGTCCACGGCGAGGGTGCCGCCGTCGCGGCGACGCCGGCGGGACGGATCACCGTCCCGGCGCTCGACGTATCGAGGGGCCCGACCGAGACCGGCGCTGGCGATCGGTTCAGCGGTGCGCTCGCTCGCTCCCTGGCGGCCGACTGGGACTGGGCACTCGCTCTGGCGGCGGGCAACGCCTGTGCTGCCCACTACGTCTCGGGGCGAGGGACGGGGACTCGGTCGGCGCTTCCGGACCACGTCGAGACACACCGGCCGCCGTGAGCGACCGAATCGAAACCCTATACTGTCGCCCACGCCGGGTAGCCACATGGGCTATCTGCAGTGGGCGCTGGTGGCACTGGTCGCGTACTCGGCCGTGGCCCCGCTCGTCGGGTTCGCGACGACCGGCGATCCGAAGGTTCCGAGCTTCGTCGCCGCGCTCATCACCAACGGCATCCTGCTCGTGGCGACCGTCGGGGTCGTCCTCTACGAGGGACAGTCCGTGTCGGCGTATCTCGGCCACCCGAAGGCGCCGTATCTCTACCTCGCCGGCGTCTTCCTCGCCGTCGGCATCCTCGCGTACTACCGGGCGCTCTCGCTGGGCCCCGTCAGCGCCGTGGTCCCCATCTTCGGTACCTTCCTCGTGATCAGTTCCGCCGTCGGCATCGCCTTCCTCGACGAGGCGCTTACCCTCCGCAAGGTCGCGGGCATCGGCTGTGCCGTCCTCGGCATCTATCTCGTCTCGGTGGAGTGACCGGCGGCCGATTGCCGTCGGCGGGGGGTATTTGGGCGCCGCGCCGTTACCCGTGCCCATGGCACTCCAGGAATCCGACTCCGAACTCGAACCCGGCGATCCGGCCCCCGACTTCGAACTGCCAGGCGTCGACGGCGAGACGTACACCCTCGATAGCTTCGACACCGAGGCACTGCTCGTCGTGTTCACCTGCAACCACTGTCCGTACGCACAGGCGAAGTTCGACCTCCTGAACGACCTGGCGACCGAGGACGACGTGACGGTGGTCGGCATCAACGCCAACGACGCCGAGGAGTACCCCGAGGACTCCGTCGGGAAGATGCGGGAGTACGTCGAGAACGGGACCGTCGCCTACGACGCCTACCTCCGCGACGAGGCCGCCGAGGTGGCCCGCGCCTACGGCGCCGTCTGTACCCCCGATCCGTTCCTCTTCCGGCGCGACGGCGACACCTACCGACTGGCGTACCACGGCCGCCTCGACGACGCCATGGGTCCCGACGAGGAGGCCACCGAGTATTACATCCGCGAGGCCATCGACGCCGTCCGCGCCGGCGAGGACGTCGCCGTCGACCCCGGCCCGTCGCGTGGCTGCGGGATCAAATGGCCCTGAATCGGGGAGACCGACGGGTCCGTCGACGGACCGGGAGGTTCATCGCGGCGGACCGACCAGTGGGGGACGACACATGACCACGCATTCGGCGGACGGACCCGCGGACCGCGACGTCGTCGTCGTCGGCGGCGGCGTCGCCGGCCTCTCGGCGGCCACCTTCACCGCGCGACACGGACTCGACACGCTCGTCGTCGACGCGGGCGACTCCATCCTGCGACGGAACGCCCACGTCGAGAACGTCCCCGGCTTCCCGGCCGGCGTCAACCCCCGCCTCCTGCTGGAGTTGATGGGTGAAGGTGCGGAGGAGGCCGGCTGCGAACGGCGCCGGGGGACGGTCACGCGCGTCGCGCCGACCGACGACGGCTTCGCGGTCGAAACCGACGACGGCGACCGGCTCCACGCCGAGTACGTCGTCGCCGCGACGAAAAACGAGACGGACTACCTCGACGACGTCGAGGGCGTCGGAATCGTCGACCGCGGCAAGACGTTCGTCGACACCGACGAGCGGGGCCGCACCGGCGTCGACGGACTCTACGCGGCCGGACGCCTGGCCGAGAAACCCCACCAGGCGGTCGTCTGTGCCGGCCACGGCGCCGAGGTGGCGATCACGCTCCTCGAGGACGACGACCGGCCCTTCTATCACGACTGGGTCGCGCCCGAGGGCTACTTCACCGATCGCGGTCGGGAGGTGCCTCCGGGCTGTGCGGAGATCGACGCCGACGAGCGCCGGCGGCGCGAGGCGCGCTCGCTCGAGACGATGCGCTCCCGCTTCGCCGAGTCCCACCCCGAGGAACAGCCGACCCATCCGAGCCTGCGGGAGGAGTGACCGCGGACGACGCCCTCGGCCGGCCCGAGTGGAGCGCCGTCCAGCGTGACGGGCGTCCCGAGCGACGGGCGTCAGCGTCAGGTGTCTCGGGCGCGTAGTCCCCGTGTGAACCGCGGTTCCTCGACCGACGCGCCGACGCCTACCCGCCTCGAAACCGCGACGGCCCTCGATCGGTTCGTCGCCGACCACGACCGCGTGATCGTGGAGTTCTACACCGACGGCTGTGGCGCCTGTGCCGCCATGGAGCCGGTTCTCGGCCTCGTCGCCGAAGGGACGGGCGTCCCCGTGGCCCTCGTCAACCCGCGGGACGATCCGCGGCTGATCGAGGACTACGACGTCACGCGCGTGCCGACGCTCGTCGTCTTCGAGGACGGCGAGGTGACCGATCGGTTGGACGACGGCTTCGTCGGCGCCGAGCGGGTGATCGACCTGCTCTAGTCCCGGGCGTCCTCGAACGCCTCGCGGGCGTTCTCGACGGCGGATTCGCGTTCCGCGGGGTAGGCCTCGACCTTGCCCCGAAGGGTGATACCGTCGCCCTGGCGCACCTCGCCGCCGAAGGCAGCCTGTTTGTCCAGCGTGAGGTAGAGCGAGCAGTCCTCGGCGACGCGCTCGTCGAGTTCGTCGAGGAAGGTTTCGTAGTCGGGGAGGGAGACCAGCCGGTCGAGGACGTGTCGCACGTCGTCGGCGTTCTCCAGACGGGCCGAGAGGACGACGATCCGGTCGCCGTGGTGGCCCGTCGTCACCTGGCGGTCCAGTTCCGTCTCCTCGGGGAGATAGGTTCGGAGCGCGCTCTCGACGCGTTTCTCGTCCTCGGTGGCGTAGGAGAACGCGCGGAGGTCGACGTAGTGAAAGGGGACGTTCGACATGCAGGGCGGCGTCCGGATTACTCGTCGTCGGCGAGTTCGAGGGCGTCCTCGGGGACGCCGGTCTCCTGTCCGTCCTCGAAACTGACCGTGTAGGTTGCGTCGCCGAACATCGTCTCCATCACCTGCGTGATCGTCCCCACGTCGCCGTCGTACTCGCTGTGTTTGTCGTGGAGCACGACCGAATCGTCCTTCTCGAAGCTCATGCCACGACGTTCCGCCGGCGCACATTTAAGCGCCCTGATTCCCCGTCCGGCGGCCGTGCGGCGCGACCGAGGGGGATAAGGCCCGGTGGGACCAGTCGCCCGTATGGTCTACACCAGACGCGAGTGCCTCGCCGCGGCGACGGGGCTCGGTGCGGCGGGTCTCACCGCCGGCTGTCTCGGCGGCGGTGGCGGCGGTACCGAGGACTGTTCCATCGAGGACGAGGCGACCGTCTCGGATCTGCCGCGGCCGACGCTCGGTCCGGACGACGCCGCCGTGACGGTCGCCGCGTTCGAGGACTTCGCGTGTCCCCACTGTGCGACGTACAGTCTGGAGGTGTTGCCCGACATCCGCTCGGAGTACGTCGATTCCGGCGTGGTTCGGTACGAACATTACGACTTCCCCATCCCGGTCGACGAACGCTGGTCGTGGCAGGCCGCGAGCGCCGCCCGCGGCGTCCAGGACGAGACCGACGACGAGACCTTCTTCGAGTACGCCCACGCCCTCTTCGAGAACCAGGACGACTTCTCGCCGGAACTGATCACCGACCGCGCGAACGACGTCGGCGCGCCTGGGTGTGCGGTCCAAGGCGACGCGCTGAACGAGACCTACCGGCCGGTCGTGGAAGCCGACCGCCAGGCGGGAATCGACGGCGGCGTGCAGGGGACACCCACCGTGTTCGTCGCCGGGCGGTCGGTCCAGCCCACCTACGACGCCATCGCCGGCGCCATCGAGGCCGAGCGGTAGGCGCCGCCGGCGGCCGCCGCTAGTCGTGCCCGGAGACGGGAACCGGCTCGTACGGCTCCTCAAGGTACTCGACGTCGCTGTCGCTCAGATCGATCTCCAGGGCCTCGACGGCGTCCTCCAGGTGTTCGATCGAGGTGGTCCCGACGATGGGGCCGTCGACCGCGTCCTTGTGCAACACCCAGGAGAGAGCGATCTGTGCCATCTTCACGCCCCGCTCCTCGGCGAGTTGCCGGACGCGCTCGTTGACCGCCGGTCCCCCGCCCTCGCGGTAGGGATGTTCGTAGAGGCGTTCCTCGCTCGCGCCGCGGGTGGTCGCGTCGACGTCCTCGTCCGGCCGGGTGAGGTAGCCACGCGCCAGCGGCGACCACGGGATGACGCCGATCCCCTCCTTCCGACAGAACGGTAGCATCTCGCGTTCCTCCTCGCGGTAGGCGAGGTTGTAGTGGTTCTGCATGGTGGCGAAGCGATCGAGTCCCAGCCGGTCGCTCGTGTGGAGCGCGTCGGCGAACTGGTGGGCCCACATCGAACTCGCGCCGAGGTAGCGGACCTGTCCCCGCCGCACCGCGTCGTCGAGGGCGCGGAGCGTCTCCTCGATGGGCGTGTCGTAATCCCAGCGGTGGATCTGGTAGAGGTCGACGGTGTCCATCCCCAGCCGGTCCAGCGAGTTCGACAGCTCCTGCTCGATGGCCTTCCGCGACAGGCCGCCGGAGTTGGGGTCGTCCTCGTCCATCCGGAAGTAGCCCTTCGTGGCGACGACCTGTTGCTCGCGGCGTCCCTCCAGGGCCTTCCCCAGGACCCGCTCGGACTCGCCGTTCGAGTACATGTTGGCGGTGTCGAAGAAGTTGATCCCGAGTTCGATGGCGCGGTCGACGAGTTCGATCCCTTCCTCCTCGTCGAGCACCCAGTCGCGCCAGTCGCTCGTGCCGATGCTCATACAGCCGAGGCAGATGCGGGAGACCTCCACGCCGGTCGAACCGAGGGTGGTGTACTCCATGGCCGACCCTCGTCGCGGGCCGACAAAAAGCCACGGCGCGGAGTCGCCCCGCGGGTGCCCCACACAGTTTTGTCGCGGTGGTCCCAACGCCGGCCATGACCGTCTGGCTCCTCGGCGACCAGCTCCACCCCGAGAGTCACGTCCTCGACGGCGCGGACCGGGTCCTGCTGATCGAAGCGACGGCCTTCGCCGAGCGGAAGCCGTACCACCCCCAGAAGCTCGGGCTCGTCTTCGCGGCCATGCGCCACGCCCGCGACGCGCTCCGCGACGCGGGCTACGAGGTCGACTACCGCCGGGCCGAGACCTTCGGCGACGCCCTCGACGCCCACTTCGACGCGCGTCCGGGCGACGACCTTCGCCTGATGCGCCCGCCGAGCCACGGCGCCGCCGAGCGTCTGCGGACCCTCGTCGAATCCCGGGGCGGGTCGGTCGCGTTCGTCGCGGACGACCGCTTCCTCTGTCCGCCCGAGGCGTTCGACGCGTGGCAGGACGGCGAGGCGTCGGGGACGCCTCGAGAGGGCGGCGAAGCCGCCGACACCTTCCGTCACGAGGCGTTCTACCGCTGGATGCGACGCCGCGAGGACGTGCTGATGGACGGCGACGACCCCGTCGGGGGCCAGTGGAACTACGACGAGTCGAACCGCGAGACACCGCCGGCGGACTGGTCGCCGCCGCCGGTGCCGCGGTTCGAGTCCGACGACCTGACACGGGAGACGCTGGACTGGGTGACCGACCGGTTCGACACCTGGGGCGAGGCGACGGGGTTCGCGTGGCCGGTGACGCGGGCGGCCGCCCTCGACGCGCTCGATCACTTCGTCGAACACCGACTGCCGGCGTTCGGCCCCTATCAGGACGCCATGGTCGACGGCGAGTTCGCGCTCGCTCACTCCCTGCTGTCGTCGTCGCTGAACCTCGGCCTGCTCGGTCCGGGGGAAGTGATCGACGCCGCCGTGGACGCTCACCGCCGCGACGCGGCGCCGGTCGAGAGCGTCGAGGGGTTCGTCCGGCAGGTGCTCGGGTGGCGGGAGTTCATGCGCCACGTCTACCGGCGGACGATGCCCGACCTCGTCGAGTCCGACCTGCTCTCGCGGTCGCGGGACCTGCCGCCGCTCTACTACGACGGCGAGACCGAGATGCGGTGTCTCGACGCGGCCGTGGGACACGTCTACGACCGCGGCTACGCCCACCACATCGAGCGGCTGATGGTGCTGTCGAACTTCGCGTCGCTCTACGGCGCCGACCCCCGGGAACTGAACGAGTGGTTCCACTTCGGGTTCGTCGACGCCTACCACTGGGTGACGACGCCGAACGTCCTCGGGATGGGGACGTTCGCCACCGACGCGTTCACCTCGAAACCGTACGTCTCCTCGGGCAACTACGTCGACCGGATGAGCGACCACTGCGCCGGGTGTGCCTACGACGTCGACGCGACGACCGGCGCGGACGCCTGCCCGTTCAACGCGCTGTACTGGGACTTCCTCGACGACCACGAGGAGCGCCTCCGGGGGACGGGTCGGATGGGCCTGATGTACTCACACCTCGACCGGAAGTCGGACGCGGAGCTGTCGGCCATCCGGGAGCGGGCAGCGACGGTCCGCAGCCGCGCCCGCGATGGGCGGCTGTAGCCGCCGCTGGTCGCGTGAAAAAGGGAAAATTCCGATCCAGCGCCGTTTCGAGCGGTCGGGATGTCCCGGCCCGGACTTACAGTCGCTGGAGGTTGGTCGCCCGCGGGCCCTTGTCGGCCTGCTCGATGTCGAATTCGACTTCCTGTCCCTCTTCGAGGTCCGGGCCGCCGATGTCTTCCATGTGGAAGAACACGTCTTCGTCGGAGTCTTCGGTCTCGATGAACCCGTAACCGCCAGTGTCGTTAAAGAACGCAACCGTACCTGTCGCCATTGCGTTGCGAACGACGAAATGAGGAGACATAAGGATTCCGGCACGCTCCGAGAGACACCAGAAAGTAAAATAATAGTTCATCAAAATTTCTTATCGGACGAACGAGGGGAGATACCGGAACGGACGTTCAAGACCCCCGGCCCGGCTCAGTCGTCCGTCGACCGACCGAGCGTGTGGAACTCGTCGTTCGGGCGCATGTCGGCAAAACTCGCCAGGCGATTGCTGAGGTTGAAGAAGGCCGTCACGGCGCCGATGTCCCAGATTTCGCGCTCGGAGTAGCCGGCCTGGGCCAGGGCGTCCAAGTCGTCCTGGGTCACCTCGGCCGGTCGCTCGGTGAGTTTCACCGCCACGTCGAGCATGACCAGTCGCTCGTCGCTCACGTCCGCAGTCCGGTAGTTGGCGACGAGTTGATCCGCCAGCGTCGGATCGTCTGCGTAGAGGCGGACGAGCGCGCCGTGGGCGACGTTGCAGTAGTAACAGTGGTTCACCCCCGAGACGGCGACGACGATCATCTCCACCTCCGCCCGGTCGAGGGCCGTCCCCTCGACCAGGGCGTCGTGGTAGTCGACGAACGCGCGGAACTGGTCGGGGGCGTACGCCAGCGCCGCGAAGACGTTCGGGGTGAAGCCCGCCCGTTCGGTCTCCGCGTCGATGCGTTCCCGCAGGTCGTCCGGCAGGTCCGCCCGGTCCGGTACCGGGAACCGAGCCATCGCGTCGTCGTTCATGCACACTCCTGGGGCGGCCGACGCCAAAAGCCCACCTCACCCCATCCGCACCGTGAGAAGGGCCGCGGCCGCAGTGGCACAGACGCCGAGGGCGAGGAGAAGGTAGTTGGCGATCGTGTTGTCCGCGCGGGTGAGATAGAGGGAGAACGACCGCCCGGACAGCGGCCACAGCAGAGGCACCCCCGCGGGCGTCAGGGCGTCGGCGAGGAGGTGGGCGAGCACCGCGAGGGCGCCGACGGCGAAGCCGAAAGGGACGAGCGTGCCCCGGCCACCGTCGACGACGACGGCGAGGCCGGCACCCGCACCGGCCCCGACGGCGCCGACGAGGGCGGCGAAGGCGAGGGTGTGGGTCGACCCGCGGTGGGTGAGGCCGGGGATTCGGTGGTCGGCGTCGGGAAGCATCGACAGCCAGAGCATGACGCCGCCGGCGACGAGGGCGAGTGTCGGACGCCCGGCGAGGACGAGGGCGGCGCCCGCCGGCGCGAAGACGAGCAGCGAGACGCCGAGGTGGCCGCGTCGGTACACGGCCGGATGTGGCCCGGGGGGGACCAGAACCTTTCGGCCGGGGCCGGGCGCACGTTTAAGTCAATTCCTCGCTTAGCGCCCACGAACGATGTCAGGAGACGCGGCGTCGGGGACCGACGGGCCGCTCGGGACGCTCCGACGGCGAGTCGTCCGCACCTACGAGATGCTCCGCGGATCGACCATCGACGCCCGCCCGTTTCGCCCCGGCGAGGACGGCCCGCTCGGGAGTTTCGACGTGCCGCCGGATCACGAGGAACTCGACCGGTACTGGGTGAACGCCCCTTTCGCCTACGTGGTGATCACCTACGACACCGCGGAGAGCGAGAACCGGTACCACGCCGTCGAACCCGAGTTGAACGCCTTCGAGTCCGGTCTGCTCGAACGGGTCCGCGAGGACATCCGCGACCCGCTCCTCTTCCGCTCCGAGGACGAGAACCCGACCGACGAGGTGATCCTCGAGGGCGAACTCGAGTCCCTGCTGGAGGAGTACGGCGTGGAGGTTGGCATGCAGACGTTCCACAAACTCCGCTACTACCTGGTTCGGGACTTCAACGGCTTCGGCCGTCTCGACCCGCTCATGCACGACCAGCACATCGAGGACGTGTCGTGTGACGGCTACGACCTGCCCATCTTCGTCTACCACGACCAGTACACCGACGTGGCGACGAACGTCGTCTTCGAGGACCCCGACGAACTCGACAACTACGTCGTCAGACTCGCCCAGCAGTCCGGCCGGCACATCAGCGTCGGCGACCCCGTCGTCGGCACGACGCTCCCCGACGGCTCCCGGGTCGAACTCGCCCTCGGCGAGGAGGTGACCCCCCGCGGATCGGCCTTCACCATCCGCCAGTACGCCGACGACCCGTTCACGCCCATCGACCTCATCGAGTACGGGACCTTCAACGTCGAGCAGATGGCGTACCTGTGGCTGGCCATCGAGAACAACAAGTCGTTGATCTTCGCCGGCGGGACGGCATCGGGGAAGACCACCTCGATGAACGCGGTGTCGATGTTCGTCCCCCCGCGCTCGAAGGTGCTCTCCATCGAGGACACCCGCGAACTGTCGCTGTACCACGACAACTGGCTGTCGAGTGTCACCCGCGAGCGCCTCCACGAGGGGGCCGACATCGACATGTACGACCTGTTGCGCTCGGCGCTCCGGCACCGCCCCGAGTACATCATCGTCGGCGAGGTGCGCGGCGGCGAGGCAGTGACGCTGTTCCAGGCGATGAACACCGGCCACACGACGTTCTCGACGATGCACGCCGACAGCATCGAGACGGTCATCAACCGCCTGGAGAACGAACCGATCAACGTCCCCCGGGCGATGATCCAGTCGCTCGACTTGCTCTGTGTCCAGCGGCTCACCCGCCTCGACGGCGAGCGGGTCCGGCGGTCGAACGCGATCAGCGAGATCGGGGGTATCGACCAGCGGACCGGCGAACTCGACTACTCCAACGCCTTCCGGTGGGACGCCGACACCGACTCCTTCGACCGTCAGGACAGCTCCCTCCTCGACGAGATTCAGGACGACCGCGGCTGGTCGCGGACGCAGCTCCTGGAGGAGCTTCGGGACCGCCGTCGGTTCCTCACCGCCCTCCTGGAGCAGGGGATCACCGACTACCGGCGCTTTACCGCCCTCGTCAACGAGTACTACGCCGATTCGGAACGGGTCCTCGACCGCGTCGACGCCCCCGAGGCCGAGGAGTCGTGATCGCCCACCTCCTCCCGCTGGTCCTCGTCGTCGTCCTCGCCCTGCCGGTCGTCCTCTCGCCGGTGAGCCGTCGGGCGGATCTGCTGGTCTCCCGGCTGGCCGTGCCCATCTTCGGCGACTACGTGGGTCGGAGTCCCCGCCGGTCCTGGCAGTTGTCGCGCCTGCGTGCCACCCACGTCGGCACCACCCACCGGGTCTACGCCTCGCGGACCCTGTTCATCAGCGGCCTCGCCGGCATCGTGGGCGCCATCCTCGGCGTGTACGTCGCCGTCTGGCTGGTCGATCTCCTCTCGATCAGCCGGGCGGCCATCCTCGCGTCCGTCCCCCCGCCGCTCTCCTTTCTCGCCGGCCTGACCCGACTGCAGGACCTCACCCTCCTCGGGCTGTTCGTCCTCTTTCTGTTCTTCGGGGCGACGGTGGGATCGGTCCTGGCTCTCGGAACCTACTGGGCCCGGTGGACGTACCTCGATCAGCTCGCGAACGCCCGGGCGAGCGAGATCGAGGCGACGCTCCCCCGGACCATCGCGTTCGTCTACGCGCTCTCGCGGAGCGGTATGCCCTTCCCCGCGGTCCTCGATACGCTCGCCCGCAACGACGACATCTACGGCGAGGCGGCCCGCGAGGTGGGGGTCGCGGTCCGCGATATGAACGCCTTCTCGACGGACATCCTGACCGCGCTCCGGCACACGGCCGACCGGACGCCCAGTGAGGGGATGGAGGAGTTCGCCGACAACCTCGCGAGCGTCCTCGGCAGCGGTCGGAACCTCTCCTCGTTCCTCCGGGAACAGTACGAGCGCTATCAGGAGGAGGCCGAGTCACAGCAGGAGCAGTACCTCGAACTCGTCTCGACGTTCGCGGAGGTGTACGTGACCGTCCTGGTCGCGGGCCCGCTCTTTCTGATCACCGTCCTCGTCGTCATCGGCCTGGTCATCGAGGACACGCTCACGGCCGTCCGGATCGTCGGCTACGCCGGCATTCCGCTTGCCTCCGCCGCCTTCGTCGTCTACATCGACAGTCTCACGCAACACGACACGGCGCTGACGAACGTCCGACACGACGTCACCAGCGTCGGAACCCGCGACGCCGAGACGACCGATCCGTCGCCGCGCTCCGACGGCGGGAGCACGGCGGGTGTCGCGGACGCCGCGGCCGACGCCCAGCGGCGTAACGCGGAGCGACTCGCGGCCTACGACCGTCTGCGTGGGTTCCGAGACTGGCTCCGGAACCCGATCCGGGGCGTCCTCGAACGCCCGTGGATCAGCCTCGTGGTGACCATCCCGCTCGGCGTCGGCTGGGTGCTGTTCCGCTCGGTCCCCATCCCCCTCGGCCCCTCGGCGCTCGGCGTCCTCGATCACCCCGTCGTCGAAGCCTCGGTGGTCGTGATGGTCGTCTTCGCGGTGCTTCACGAGACGCACAAACGCCGCATCCGGCGCCTCGAGCGGGCTGTCCCGGACTTCCTCGATCGCCTGGCGAGCGTCAACGAGGCGGGAATGACCGTCGTCGAGAGTATCGAACGCGTCGCCGGCACCGACCTCGGCGGCCTGGAAGGGGAGGTCGAGCGCACCTGGCGGGACATCCGCTGGGGGGCCGACGCCGGCGACGCGCTCCGCCGACTCGCCATCCGGACCCGCACCCGGATGGTCTCGCAGGCGGTCACCCTCATCACGAACGCGATGAACGCCAGCGGCGACATCGCACCGGTCCTCCGCATCGCCGCCGACGAGGCCCAGGCGACGCGACGCCTCCGCCGCGAGCGCCGCCAGGAGATGCTCACCTACATCCTCGTCATCTACATCTCGGTGCTCGTCTTCCTCGGCATCATCGCCGCGCTGACCGTCGCCTTCATCCCCGCGGTCCAGGAGGCGGCTGGGACCACGGCGTCGGCCCCGGCGAACGCGCCCAACGTGGGGGTGACGGGCGCCTTCTCCGAAACCGGTGTGAACACCGAGGCGTACGAACTCGTCTTCTTCCACATCTCCGCGATCCAGGCGGTCTGCTCCGGGATGATCGCCGGCCAACTCGCCGAAGGCGGCATCGCCGACGGGGTGAAACACGCGGCCGGACTCCTCGCCCTGACGTATCTCGTGTTCGCGCTCGCGTTGCTCTAAGGGCTTTTACGCCTCCACGTCGAGGGATGCCCATGGAGGCCCCGGAGCCACGACACACCTACGACCGCATCGCGGAACATTTCGCCGCGACGCGCGAACACCCGTGGCCGGAGGTCGAATCGTTCGTCGCCGACGCGGACCCGGCCGCGCTGGCGCTCGACGTCGGCTGTGGGAACGGCCGCCACGCGGAGGTGCTCGCGGACGTCGCCGACCGCGTCCTCGGACTCGACGTCAGCCGCGGCCTCCTGCGGACGGCACGGGACCGCCGGACGGACCGCGGCTTCGCGGTCGACCTGCTCCAGGGGGACGCGGCACGCCTCCCCGTCCGCGCCGACCGGGTCGGCCTCGGCGTCTACGTCGCGGCGCTCCATCACCTCCGGCCGCGGGAACGACGGATCGGGAGCCTCGACGAACTCGCGCGCGTCCTCGCGCCGGGCGGTCGGGCCCTCGTCGGCGTCTGGAGCACGACCCACGACCGCTTCGACGCGACGGCCGGCTTCGATACGACCGTCGACTGGACGCTCCCCGGCGGCGAGACGCTCCCCCGGTATTACCACGTCTACGACCCCACGGAGTTCGACGAGGACCTGGCCGCGAGCGACCTCGAACCCGTCGACCGCTTCGAGTCGAGCGGCAACTGCTACGCCGTGGTCGGTCCCCCGTCCCGCTGAGCGGTCGGGACGAATCCGTGCACAGACGTGGGGGACTTAACCCCACGGCGTCGGTACTAGGGACCGATGAGCGATACGCACGACTTCGACGTCGCCGTCGTCGGCGGGGGGCCGGCCGGCCTGACCGCCGCGCTCTACACGACCCGTCTCGGGCTGGACACCGTCGTCGTGGACCGTGGCGGCGGCCGTGCAGCCATGATGCAGGACACGCACAACGTCATCGGCGTCACCGAGGACGTCTCCGGCGTCGAGTTCCTGCAGACGGCACGCGAGCAGGTGCAGGCCTACGGTGCGACCCACCGTCGAAGCTTCGCCTCCGGCCTCGAACGCCGCGACGACGGCCGGACCTTCGCCCTCGAAACCGACGACGGGACGATCCGTACCGATCGGGTCGTCCTCGCGACCGGCTTCTCCGACGCCAAACCCGACCCGCCGCTCCCGCCGACGGGTCGGGGTCTCCACTACTGCCTGCACTGTGACGCCTACATGTTCGTCGACGAGTCGGTGTACGTGATGGGTCACGGCGACAGCGCCGCCTACGTCGCCATGATCATGCTCAACTTCACCGACGAGGTGGACCTCCTCACCCGCGGCGACGATCCGACCTGGAGCGACGAGACCGACCGCATGCTCCGTGCCCACCCGATCGACGTGATCCACGAGGAGATCACGGGGATGAACCGAGGGCTCGACGGCTGGCTCGAGAGCTTCGAGTTCGCGGACGGGACGGTCCGCGAGTACCGCGGTGGCTTCCCCATGTACGGCTCCGAGTACAACAACGACCTCGCGGCCGATGTCGGCTGTGACCTGAACGACGACGGGACCGTCCAGGTCGACGACCACGGCCGGACCAGCGTCGACGGGGTCTACGCCGTCGGCGACCTCGTCCCGGGACACAACCAGATCCCCGTCGCCATGGGCCAGGGGGCCAAAGCCGGCATCGCGATCCACATGGACCTCCGGCCGTTCCCCCGGAGCGTCGAGGAGATCGAGGAACGGGGCGCCGTCGACGCCGACGAGGTGCCGGCCATCTCGGCGTCGCTCCGCGAGGCCGCCCGCGCCTTCCGCGAGGAAGCCGTCGAGTCGCCCGCCGACGACTAAGGCCGACTGCCGCCGGAACGATGGACCCTGCGCTCGCCCTCTCGTACGTCGTCCACGTCGTGTCGGCGGCGTTCTGGACCGGCGGCGTCCTGTACGCCGTCTACGCGGTCATCCCGGCGGCGTCGGCCGGCGACCTCTCGCCGGCGGCGTTCGCGCGGAGCGTCGACGGCCTCCTCCAGGTGACTCGATGGACCGGGGTCGCCCTGCCGCTCACCGGCGCCTACCAGCTGTGGCTGCTCTATTCCCTCCCGCGGCTGTTCGGCACGACCGCCGGCCACCTCGTCCTCGGGATGGCGGCGCTGTGGACCCTGATGAACGGCCTCGTCGAACTCGGCGTCTATCGCATGTGCCAGTCTCGCGGCGACCCGCCCGGACTCGGTGCGTACTTCCGCCGGGGCTTTACCCTCGGCGGCGACGCCGACGTCCCGGCTCTCGCCGACGTCGGCCGACCGTACTTCCGCGCTGGTGCCGCCCTCGCCACCCTCCTCCTCGTCGACGCGGCGCTCTTGGCTGGGGGTGTGTGACGCCGTCCGACGGCTAACGTAACTGCCTTATCCTCCCGTCGAGAACCGACTCGTGGGCGCCGGTGGTCTAGTGGTAGGACCTGAGCCTTCCAAGCTCATGGCCCGGGTTCAAATCCCGGCCGGCGCATGAATCGGCGTTTCACGCCTCGTACGCTCATTTTGCGGCGCGAAACAGTCAGAAACCAAATATAGAGAAAATCTTCCGGTTCGGCTAATGGAGATTACCCCGCCGCCGTGTGGCGATTAGAGTGGGTAGGCAAGGAAGCCCCGAAACCACGGGCTTCAGCTAATGCCGAACCGGGGAGTGATACTCATGCAACTCAAGGAAGACACCACTAAGACGGTCGAATTTCCGGTTCCTCCGGTAGCAGAGGCAACGGAAGAACGACTCGATGATTTCTCCGCGCTTCTCGGAGACGACTATCGAGACTTCAAGCAGACCTTCCTCGAATGGCTACTCATCGAGGGGCGGGATACCTACAAGCGAGAAGGCTACGCTGATGCTACGGTGCGGACGACCCACTACAAGGTCGAAGAAGCCTACCGTTGGTTGTGGGAACGCGAAGAAAGCTACACCAAAGAGTTCACCCCCGATGACGCAACGGAACTAATCGAATTTCTCGTCCGGCGAACGACGCATCCTGAAACTTACGTCTACACGTTCGAGAAATCACTGAAGCGTCTGTTCAAGTTCTTCCGCGAGAAGCGGAACAAGGACATTCCCGAGTGGAGCCACGACATTCCGCTGGACACCAACTCAGATTCCTCCACCAAGGACAAGTTCTACCCCGAAGAGATGCGGGCGCTCTACGAAGCCGCACTCGCTATCAGCTCCGTCAAGAGCTACCACAGCGTTAGTCGGTCGGAACGTGATCAGATCAAGGCGTATCTCGCTCAGCGATTCGAGATGCCCAAATCGGAGATCGGTGCCGAAGAGTTCGAGCGGGCAAACTCGTGGAAAATCCCTTCAATTGTTTCTGTGTCCTCAGACTGTGGACTTCGACCCATCGAGGTGGGGCGTGCGAAGGTAGACTGGTTCAATCTGGAGAACAAGAAGATGCTCGTCCCGAAAGATGAGTCCACGAAGAACGACGCCGAGTGGGAGTGTGCGCTTTCCAGCAAATCAGTTACCGCCGTGAGCAATTGGCTCTCGGAGCGCGGGAGTTACGACCTCTACGACGGACGGGACGCGGTGTGGCTTACCCGGACGGGGAACACCTACGGGTCAGGTACGCTGAATCGCGTGCTGTCCAAACTCATCGAGGCGGCCGATCTCGACCAGCAGGGCCGTAACCTGTCGTGGTATTCCTTCCGTCACGGATCGGCCTCAATGTGGGCTGAACAGGAGGGGATCTATCTGGCGAAGAACCAGCTTCGGCACAAGAACGTCGAAACGACGATGCGGTACACTCGTGGGTCGGTCGATGCCGCGACGAAAGCCGCCGATTCAATGTGGTGAAATAATGGAAGACGATACTACTCAAATCGATCCGGAGGACGTAATCCTCACCAAAGGGACGTTAGGATACAACATACTGCTGAACGGTGAATACGTTGGAGCTATCGAAGGATTCCCAGGGAAAATGGAAATGATTGAGGTCGAACTTCACTTACGAGACAAGGGAATCGCACGAGCCGCTGTCAACGAGTTCATAGCCATGAGCCAAGCACACGGCCTCTCCGAAGTGACGACGAACAACGTGATGCACCCTGCGATGGAACACATTTTGGAATCCGAGGGGTTCGAAAAGCGATCAGAGGAGATGGGGTGGAGTAAAGAAATTTAGTTTTGTTGAAACAGAACACCAAGCAGAAATAGAATTCCGCCGTTTGCGAAGAGAACGACACCTACGCCGAGTAGAACGCCCGTAAGAACCCGGATTGAATTCGTACTTTCACGATCACCAATCAATTGCGTAACGCCGTCTATTCCTCCAGGAATTAGCAGTACAACTCCTAACAAGATGGATAATGCCGGAGTCAGAGAAGCACCCCATACAGGATACGTCAGCATAGTCAGTATCCCACTCGTGTACATCCCGGTACATCGAGCGCACAACCCGAAATACCGACCTCGGTAAGATAAGGAACGGTCTGGACGAGAGTGACAGAGTGGATACGGGCGGAGGATTTTATTTGAAACTCGAAAAATATCCTCGAGAAATTCTCTTGTCAATCTCCAAGCTCCGTTCCACAATCGTGGCAGAAATTGTTCTCTTGACTGTTTTGCCAGCCGCAACTTGAGCAAATTTGCTTTTTACGGGTTGTCTTTTTGATCTGCGTCTGACTGCTCGAATTCAGGTATGACTTCACATTATTTCGCCATTTCGACCCTGATTTCGTTAGGAATGCATAGAACGGGATTGCACCCAAATATCCGAATATCATATAAAACACTATATTGGTTATTTGAGTTATTGCTGAACCAATAAGCCCACAAATCAAAAAAGCGACAATAACAATCACCCACGCCAAGATGGGATGTATCCGTTCGTGAAGCGGGTCAGCAGACTTGTATTTCCCACTCGGATCATTTCGTTCTTTCTGAGATCCCTGTGAGGAGTCTGCAAAATCATTCTCCCCCGTCTGATTCTGATCACTCATTTTGCCCCAACTCTCTGCCGCAATCTATACAGAAATTATTAGAATGAGGATTTTGCCAGCCGCAGTCAGAACAAATTTGCTTTGCTGTTGAGTTACTGATCTGTTGTTGCTGGCTCCCTGAATGGTTTCTTCCTTCGTCGTGATCTGTCATCATGTGCTTGAGATCTTCTCTGGCCATTTTCGTAGAAAGCATCGGCAAAAGTCCAATTGTCAAAACGACTAATCCGAGAAATGGATCTCCACTAAAAATTAAAAAGAATGATAAAATGATACCAAATCCTATCGAAGAAAGGATTATAACTGCCTTGGCTTTACTGGGTTCGGTTCGTTCATTGTGTCTGTAATTCCAATCACTCGGTGACAGCTCATCGGAATCGTCACTGGTCATCTTCATCCTCAGAAGGTTTAAAAGTGAAACCACAGTCACCACAGTGATTTGCTTCCGTGGGATTCTCCATCCCGCAGTCAGGACAAACCCGTTTTGGTGCCGAACTGCTGTTGTCTGACACCGTAATCTGTTGTTGCTGTTGCTGTTTCGAACCGCAACAGCCGACTACCCCTAATCCAAGAAGTCCCAATAACGCCGTCCCCATCCCCATAAATTCGACCAACACTATTTGAACTGTTTATTCGTTTCAATATACACGGTTAAATCTACGGATGAGGGGACATTCAGATGTATTAGAAAATTATCATTAACTTGTTGTTTGATACGACTTCCGGCACTATTTAATCCTCTCCTCCACTCGTCAACTTATCGCTCTATTTGAGGAACCAAGTCCATCACTAACCCTCTCTAAGGTTCGGGATCGCCTCGATGCCTCTATTCGTCGCGCTTTCGACCAAGACAACACTACCCTCGTAGAAGCTCTCCCGGCGATGGGCAAGAGCTATGGAGTTATCAAGTGGGCTGAGAGGACAGGAAATCCACTTACCGTCTTCACTTCTCGACGAGAACTCTACGGACAATACGTGGAGTGGTGTGAAGAGATGGGTCTGAGTTTCCTCTCACTACCTGCTTTTCAGCATGACTGTGAAACAATGGGAGAGGATCTACCCTTGGAGGCGGAGGTCAACCAGATCTATGAGTCGGGAATCTCCGGAGCAGAAATCCACGAAAACGCTCGCCAATACTTCGGTCAACCACTACCCTGCCAGCAACAAGGGAAGTGTCGATACATGGAGCGGCGGGAGTTCGATCCCGAGGACTACGACGTGCTGATCGGTCACTACCTCCAAGCTCACAATCGAGACTACTTGGAAGGTCGGTACGTCGCTATCGACGAGTTTCCGGGTGATGCGTACTTTTTCGAACCGACACATAACGAAGCGACGAGAGCGATCAGCAACTACCTGAAAGCTGAAGACACTCTTCCGTTCGAGAACTGGAAGGATCTGAGTGAACGTGGAGACGATTCTGAGTACGAGGAGGAGGTCAAGGAGTGGAAGGAAAACCTCGGTTTCTACTCTCACAGGGATACGAGACTACATCTTCAACAGAACCCCGGATTCCATGCTCATGCTCCGCTCCTCACCTATGCTGGACTTGAGTTTGAACTACTGGATAACGAGTGGGAGTGCGCTACCCTTAGATCGGGACGAATAGCCGTTCGAAGTCCCGAAGACGAATGGACTGTCCTCATTCCGCCCCCACTCTATGCTTCGGAAAGCGTCGTTGCTTTGGACGGAACTCCCACAGTAACCAAATGGCGACTGGCCCTCGGTGGAAACTGGATAGAACGCGAGGAAGTGCTTGACTCAGATACGGAGAAACGGGAGTACCTACGGGACGTTCTTGGCCTCGAAATCAAGCAAACAGATGCTGGTTCGAAGCCGTATCAGAGCGGTAAGCACGTCAATACCAAATCCGATGGAGCGTTGCTGGAGGGGATCTACGAGCGAGAAGAGTCTCGGCCAGCGGTTATCACCTCAAAGCAAGCTCAAGCACAGTACGAGTCATCAGACGTATTGTCACTCATAGAGGGCGTGGAACACTACGGCAATCTCAAAGGAAGTAACAGGTTCGCAGAAGTCCGTGTTGGCGCGGTGATTGGAAGCCCTCACCCACCAGAGAATGAGGCTGTCAAACGATGGGGCGCTCTCGATGGGGAATCCATCGAACGGAAGGAGCGGGAAGATGGACAGCCGACCCGTGGCGACGATCTCGACTTCGGGGGACTTGGTAACGCGCTGTTTCGAGACGTTGTCGAGAAAGAGGTTCTTCAGGCCGTGCTACGTTTTGGTCGGACCCCGAGTGCTGACACGCATGGAGCGGCAGTGTATGTCCACACATCCCGACTACCGAGGTGGGTCACTCCCGAACCCTTGCGGATCAAGACGTGGTCTGAGGGGATGCAAGAGGTTGTAGCGGCGCTCCGTTGTTCGCATGATTGGCCCGATGGCGAGCTTACCAACAAGGAGATCGCGTCGAACACGTCGGTCGGGACGAAGCAGGTCGGTGAGCTGATGAAAGAGCTGGACGAGGAAGGATACGTCACTCACCGGCGCGGCGGGCGTGGGAACGCGTATCACTGGTCGGATGTTCGGTTGGAGGAGTTCACGGAGTTCGGTCAGGTGGAATAGGGGGTTTCTAACCTCTCAGGTACAGGGACTTAGTACGTCACACTTCGAGAAAAAACGCATAGAGGGTGTGCTGAGGTTTCGACAATCAGCGTAACACAGGCAAGTGGACTATACGCGGTTACTACTACTACTATTATTACTACTATAGTGTATATACAAAACCACCTACAGTAAGAGTAACAACTACAGCAAGTATAAGAAACACAGTAAAATGAACTCTTATATAACCTATTTTATGCTGTTAAAACCCATGACCAACAAGCCGACTCTAAGGTTTAGAACACATCCTTAGTAATACAGTATATCAACTCCAATATAACCGTTCCATAGTAGTTCACCGCTCATCAAGACGACAATGTGAGATCGACGGGAGCGGCTACCCAACAGATTCCAACAGAGAGCCGCACACTAACCGCTGTTTGGTTTCTTGAGGTTGCGAAAGGGATGAATCATACTGGTAATCTAAGCCCGTTAGACAGCCGTCTAAAGTGATTCGAATAATTACTCGAAATTTGTTAAATAAAACGTCAATTGTCGAAACAGCCAGGGCAGTTGGAACACTACTCAGATCGAAAATCGGCAGAGTAGGTAAGCTCGTCAGCGAGATTGGTGGTCTGAGACTGGAAATTGCGTTAAATTTCTTCAGGGAAGTTCTCAAGCCCAACCTCTAAGAGAGGATCAGGTTCATGATTTTCCTCAATTTCCACCCACACTGGTTCTAAGCTCTCTTTCATTCCTGAATAGCCCTCAGTGTCTGAGTACAATTTGATTAACTGGATAATGAGTCCGAGAAGAATATCCAACTGCCATCTGAGAAGTTGCAAATCTTCCTCTTCGGAGTAATTTCGGTCCACATCAACCCCGTCAATACGAATTGGATGAACGTTCCGATTACTGAGCAAATTGAATAGTCGGCCGAACTCATGATCTGTGTTCTTCAAACGCGATTTCTCTTTTTGAAGCATATCGTGGAACGCATCTTCGACGTGGAGTTCTTCCCATTGCCATTCTCCAGAACCTGCCTCCAAGTCAGAATTGAGTATCTCGCGTTCCTGTCTCAGAAATCCTCTTGCAGTCTCGATTTTGTGATCGTTCATATAGTTCAAAATCAGATACGTCTCAATTAGAGTTCGTACGTCTCGATATGCAGAGTCATAGAACTGGTTCCAAGTCAGAAGGTGAACTGAGGCAACACTATTGATTGCCTTAGTTATGAGTTGTTGCTGATACCAGTGTCTTTCATCATCCTGTTTTTGACAGAGTTGGTCGTGTACATTTTCAATCTCTGCTACACTTATTAGTGCTAATTGGGCTTGGTCATGATGGGGATGGGAACCCGGATATAGAGTATCAGATTTAAAGAGATCAACCTGAACCGTTCGGTAGCGTTCCTCCGTGTACATCAGTCGCTCAATTGTAACTGATAGAACTACATCTTGTCGGAGAGTTCTACTGGTCATGTATTGAGTGAGAAACAGCCGCCTCGGAGATTCGGAACTGCCGATGGAATCGTGGAGTGCCGGCCATCTCGGCAATTAAGCTGACAACCAGTGCGACGAGACTTCGAGAGGTCGTGTGTGAAGTGGAGTAACCACGCATAGAGCGGGTGTCAACATGATCTCCTCAATGACTCGGAACGACAGTCCGGAGGGAGAACACGTACGAGATCAACGAGGATTGGCGGAAAGATCAATCAAAATAGGGCGAGAATCAGTCGGTCGCGATCCCGCTAAGAGATCTGGTCCAGACGGCTCAATAGCCCTCATAGCAATTCTTTTTCTCCTGAAGACTGACTCACACTTGCATGACTACTGGCCTCACAGAAGACGATCTCCAGAGAATAAGGGAGTTCGTGGAGAGATCACCTCGTAATCGTGGGCCGGATGTGCTGTGTCCAGGCAAAGACCCAGATTCCGACCCCGAAGATGCTCATGAGTGATTCACCGGCCAAGTGTCCTGTCTGTGATGAGGCGAGAAACACTTCGACCCGACTGTACCAACATCTGCAAGTCAGCCACCGAAAGAGTGCGGTCGCAAAGGCGCTTATTGACGCAACCTCTGATGAAAGCGACTCATCGGGCGAAGAAGCACTGGTGAAAAGGTAACTCAGCGGAACAAGCGATCAACGGTGGGTTACTTCACACGTCAAATCCGTTCCGCCTGAGTGCCTCTGCCAGCTCACCGTCAGGATCAGCCGCAAACTCAACCAACGAGGACTCTGGTCTTGTTGTCGTATAGAGGTCAGAGTCGATATTATCCGGGATCTCGTTCGTGTGTGAGTTGTCTACAACTGCGACTGATATTGTTGGCCTCGTAGCCCCGTCTTCTGACTCGCTCATTAACTGATGGTACGAGAGAGCGACATTTGGCCTTTGGTATTTGAGTATAAACTGCTCTTTATCGCAAGAGTAACCACGCATAGAGGTGGGGGTAGAAGCAAGCCCTCCTACTGAGTGTTCTTACGAACAGTTCCAAGCAACTGAATCCCTGACCGAAAAAAACCAACTCTAAGGTTCGTTACAGGTTTTGATGAAAGATCCCATCGTTGGTTGGGTCGTGTTAACTTTGGCATCGATTCCACCAGACAGCGAGGGCTTGGAGCCACGATTCTGCTGTCGTCGGCTCCACGTGGCTGAACGTATTTGAAAACGAAGAGGTTCGTCGTTTTATCTCACGAAATAGACGTTCGACGGCATTCCGATTGCCATGGCGTTCGTATCTGCAATCGAGGCCGTGTCGATCGAGGGCAGTTTGGAGCCATTGAGCATCGTCGACGAGAAACACGGCGGTTTCGACATCGTGTTTCTCGCGTAATTCGCTCAGGAAGATTTCGGTTAAACCAGTCGTATACGTGCTAAAAAGCCGTATGTGAAGGAATGTGTTTGTTTCAGGATCAATGGCGGCGTACAGCCAGTATTGCTGATCGTTGATTCGAATCACGGTTTCGTCAAGCGCAACGTGATTCGGGCTCGCACCGCCTTCGGGCTGTAGATCGGCCTTCTGCACCCAGTTGTGGACGGCCGTTCGAGAGCGTTCGACACCCAACCTTTCAAGAATCGAGATGGTATTCGAAAGTGATAGTCCAGCCACGTGCATCTGAATACCGAGCCGCATCGCGAACTCGGGTGTCCGCTGACGCTCCACAAAATCTAATTCGATCCAGTCGCTACCGTCGCTGAGGCGTGTGATTTCGGGCATAGACACTCAGAAATCAGCACGCCTCACTCTTCACGCTTAACTTGACACGACTGTTGGTTGTCACCCTGTCTTTTTGTGCGAGAAGGTACAAGACGTGTCATGCGTTACCAATCAGCTTCAGAACACCCAACGTACACTTACCTCGATCAACACTGGCCGATTCAAACGGAGTTCACTGACTCTGGTAAACCAATAAAACTCCTCATCAAAAAACAGTTTGCGCCGTTGGCAAAAAAGGTCTACAACGCTTATAAGCGGGGATCAGAAATCTACGCCGTGCTTAATGAGTGGACGAACCTGACGGACAAACTCCAACTACCAAAGATACCCGAAGTGACTGTTGAGTTCGGCGGTATTGCTGTTTTCATTGTTCGGGTGTTGATTTCTGCCGTGGTTTGGGCCGTAAAACACGGGGTTGAACTTTCGAGATTCAAACTCCATACCGGTGGCTCGATGGGAGAAGGAGGCATCGGTTGGACGCCAATGGGTGAAGTGATATATCGAGAGTGTTAGCACTTCGAATCTGTCTGTCCGCTACATTCTGCAGTGAGCAATTCGGGAAACTCTGAACACGAGAACGTGTCGACGGTTACCGAGAGCGCCGAAATCAGCCGCGTGGCGACTCGAACAAACTGACTGCATGGCGGCCTAACGCTCTCTGGAGTCGCCTGTACCGTTTCACGAGCTATCGAAGGAAGCGCGATCTTGACGACTACCGGGAATTAACACTCTCTGTTTCAACCGACGATTTCCGACGCATAGAGTCGGTTTTGGTATCTATCTTCCCACCATCTTAACGAGGACAGCGGGTTCTCTTACCCCGCCTCTAAGGCTGAAAAAACTCGCGGAATCGTTGGGTATCCCACTTAATGTCCCCATGTGGAACACCCAACGATCTCTACTACGACACTGGAGACTGCGGTGAAGCGGCATGAAGCGAGGGGAAACAAAGCGGTACCTAAAGGAGGGCCTATTTCCGGGCGACAGCGTGATTCGCCGTGATGAGGTTCGGTTCCTCTACGAAGAGATTCCCGACAGGGAGATAGACCGCGTCACCTCCTCGTTCGATTCGAACGGTAAACACGTCATCGTCGACGAGATCACCGTCGAATACGAATTGGACAGCCTGCGGCCCGTGGAACGAACTCACATCTCGAAGTACGTCACGGAGTTCTCGAGCGGCGTTGTCCAAGTCCTCCTCGTCGGCACGGTACAGGAGATCTTCCAAGCCGGTAACGGTCACACGAGAGGGGAGCGAACCATCTCCTGCAAGTCGGCGGAAGAAGGCAAGTGCTGGAATCGATTCTTCGGTGTCTTCCACCGCATCCGTCACGAGATTGTAACCAGCGTGGAGACTCATAATTAGAACTGTGAGAGGCTCATTTCCATCACGCTCTCGTAGCGGTCGTCGTCCGTGGCGTCAGCCATGAACTCTGCCAACTCTTCGAGGTCGCTGGATTTCCACTCGCTGAGGTACTCGGCGGTGTTCTGATCTGTGATGTACAGATGGTAGAGGTACTGTACTTTGTCGATGTCGAGCAAGCGGTCGGAAGTGATGTTTCCGTTCAATTTCCCCTCGATGTGATGGACCCTCTCATCAGCAGGAACCGGCTCCTTCAGCTTGCGCGGCCCCTTCACGAGTTTCTCATCTTCGAGGTCGCTGACGTTCAGATTCTTGGCGAGCAGTTGCTTGTTGAGGTCGTCGTACCCTTCTGGACCACGCTGGACGAAAGCGGCGTAGGCCTCGCTCATCGCATCGATGCTCGCCGGGAGGTTGACCGAGCCTTCGAGAACCTGTTCGATGATGGAGTCCACCGTTTCCAACGCCTCGTCGATGCCCGCCTGCTCGCCCTCGGAGTAGACGTTCGGGTAGTACCGGGAGTAGTAGTACATACACTTCCCGCGAAGGATAACGCCGAGGTCAGCCTTGGAGAGATCTTCGTGACGCTCTCGCTCTTCTTCGGCCATGTCTTGCAACTCGAAGAAGAGGTTCTGTCGAAGTTCCGTGAGCGTGATTTCCTCGTCGGCTTGCTCCTTGTTGGCGAACACGAGGATGTCGTACTCCGCGTTGTCGAGTTCGGAGATGTGAGGACTGTTCGGCATCTCCGACTGGACGGGGTACGCACCCGTGATGGTGAACCCGCTCTCAATGAGTGCCTCCAGAATCACCGACCACGCTTCGTTCTCGTTGTGGTGATAGGTGAAAATCATCTCCCCGTCCTGTTTGAGGACGCGGTGACACTCCGAGAACACGTTGGCGAGCGACTTGACGAAGAACTCCTCGTCCTTGTTGGCGTTCTCGTTGGCGACTATCTCTCGCGCCTTCGGGACGAGTTCTGGTTTGAACTCATCGTACTCTTCGTGAAGGCACTCACGAAGCCACACGTAGAAGTAATCAGATAGTTTCGAATACTGTACGTTGTCGTAGTACGGAGGATCGGTAATGACGTAATCAACTGACTCATCATCGGCATCAATTCGCTCTGCCGTTGAGCAGTTTAGCCCTGCAACTCTGTCTTCGCTGATTGATTCGTTCGTGGCGTAGTACTGCTCAACATCGCCTGTCTGTCGATTCTTGACTTTCTCAAACGGCTCCTTACAGTATCGCTTTGCTTCCAAGATTTTATCAAAGAAGTTACCTAACGCATTACGGCTACCGTGGCTGTTGAGAGGATTACCTTCAATCGGTTGTACTCGTGGGATGTAGGCGTGACGCTCAAAAACATGTCCTGAAATTGAGTAGGTGATACCCCACTTCACCAGTTTTCCGTTGTACTCCAAGTTGTTCGACACGCCGGTAACGAGGAATTCTGCGATATTCTGAGCATCCGCGTTCTTGAACTCCTTCTTTTTCGTCTTCCAAGCACGGTCAAACAGTAATCCAAACGTCAGAAGATGTCGGTCGGTGAAGACTTCATTAAACCGTTCGTAATTGTAGTTTCGCAAGGCTCCGGTTGTCATCGCCATCCCTTCTGGAATCCTCTGATTGGGAAGCGGAAGTTCCTCTCTGAGTTCGTTAAGACGTTTTTTGGCCGATTTTACTAACTCAGAGTCGGTTGAATCGAACTCTTTGAATTTCTTGTTTCCTTGCGGGTCTACGTACTGAAGTGCGAATCGCTCAAATTTTGGCTTCTCATCCTTTCTTCGTAGTGTTTCCTTAATATCGTGTTTATGTCCGTTTGAACAGGTGTACTTTCCCCATCCGGCGTTTCCATCAGTCGGGTCAAACTCGTGGCCACAGTTTGGACAGACCTCATTTCCATCAGTCGAAACAGTCATCGTGACGCCACTTGCGGCGGTGACTTCCGTTCCTTCGTCAAGGCCTTTGTCGCGGTCTTGTAGTTCGATGATACGGTCGTCACATTCCTGATTCGGACAGTACAGAACACCCGGACTCGTTTTCTTTGTCCTTGACAATTCGTAGCGCGGGAACAATTGAACTTCCTCGTCGCACGTCAGACACGGAATCCGCTGTGACTGGAAGTAGTATAGAACCTCGCACTCCTGCCCTGTCTCGGGATCGACGGTTGTGTAGTACTCCCCGAGTTCATCTCGCACCTCCTCCAGAATCCGGTCTGACTCACGTTCGAGAACATCAAGGTTCACATCGTCCATCGATTTCTTCTCCGTCCACCACGCGACGGGGTTGAGTTCGTAGCCGACGACATCCGCGCCGAGGCGGTTCATCTCGACCAGCGTCGTTCCCCCTCCGGCGAAAGGATCGAGGACAGTCACGTCGCGGTCGATGTGTTCGTCGTTCGGGTTGATTTGCTCGTCGTAGGAGTCGATGTACAGCCCGTCGTGGCTCCCGGTCGTCCGCTCGGTAAGGATGTCGTCTTTCGTGATGGTATCATCTGTGAGTGCCGCGAGGCCGAGACAGCGGAACGTGGAGCCGGGCCGACGCGCCCACCACTTGTGAAGCGAGTATATGGGGCGGTACACGTCGCGTCGATACGTCTCCTTCTCGGCCAGTTCGTCCATCAGATTCAGCGGGAGTTTGTCCCAAGTCTCAGTTTTGTTGTCCATGAGTAGCTCCTATGTCGTGATTCGCAGAACGGGCGTCATACACTCCGGCAGGCTGAGTCCGCCGTGCCGGATGTGCTTTGTCGCGCCGGGCTTCGTCGGGTGGTAGTGGCCCTTGACCACGTAGTGACCCCCCGCTCGTTCGATGACACCTGCATCGTGGAGTTGGTCAAGCGCATAGTCGTCCGCAACCTCGCGGTGTCGCCCGGAGAACTTGCTCGACAGCGCGTCTTCGTTGCTGTCGGAGAGAACGTACGGGTTGGTGTCCTGTACGTTGACGTAGCCGTGGTCGCTGGTTACGAGGAACTCGTCGTGGACGCTCTCGGCGACGATTTCCTCCAGCAAACCCTTCGTGTCGCTGTAGATGTCGGTCATCGCCTCCGAGGAGTAGTTCCCCTTGAACGACTCTTCGAGCCGACGGTCGGGATGGCGCGTCCAGACGAACGCTGGATCTGACGCGGGCAACTGCGGTACGTCGAGATCGCCGACGAATCGGTAGTCGTCTCGATTCACCGCCGATGGGCTGTGGGCGTCGAACCACTCCCGACAGATGAACGTCGTCTCGGAGGGGAGCCGTTCGACTCCTGACCACTCCAACGTCACGTCCCACCCGTGTTCGTCGGGAAGATCGCTGAGAAGCTGGAAGCCCTCCCGTAGACTGAGGGCGTCCATGATGACGCCACAACCGGAGTCAAGGCGTGTGATTGGATGGTCACCCATCGAGGCATTGAGTTCGTCATACAATTTAGGCTCTTGCGCCGCGAGGTGGTGTTCCAGCAGGCGCGTGCGATACTCCGAGTCGGTGAGGGTCTGTCCGTCAAGCGCGTCCGGTCTGGACCAGATACGCCGCAAGCACTCGAACGCTCCGTCGAGGACGGACTCACCTCTGACCAGTTCGGACAGTTGTTCGCTTCCGTAGAGACCGCTACTCATCCTTCTCGACCTCCAGCCACACCTCGAACTCGGCGTCGTCGGGAACGTCAAGCCGGAGGAGGACGCCGTTCAGGAGATCGTTCCGCGAGAGTGGTTCCTCGGGATCGATTTCGAGCGTTTCCTCGGTGGTGACTCGCTCGGCGAGATCATCCTCATCGAGGCCCCGGCTGGAGACGCCGTCAGCGTCCAGCGTTCCGGAGTAGGTCAGATTGACCGTATGAATCTTCCAGCCAATACCGAGTTCGCGTTCCAACGTGTCGATGAGGCTCGGCTTGTCCGTCGCGTCCAGTTTGTCGAAGGCGGGGAATCGTGAGGTCGTCGTCCCTTCGAGGTCTTCCTCTTCCACTTCGTCTTTCAGAGCCTCGAACTGCTCTACGAGTGACGTGGCGTCTCCACCTTCGACTGTGACTTTCCCCTCTTTGATGTCCGAGGCATCGAACTCGAACCCACACTCACAACTCGTTCCCTGCAATTCCTCACCGCACTCCGGACATTCGAATACTGCCGTGGCTCCGGATACGGTATCGCTCTCTCCATCCCCTTCTGAGTCTAACGTTGACTGTCCCTCTGTCGAGAGACTCCCTCCACCAGCCATACTCGTGGAGTCAACGGTGATGGTCGCCGGCTCGTCGTCCTCTTCTTCGACGGTCTGTACGTAGTCTTCGTGAACCAGAACGGTATCGCTCCCGATGCTCCCCACCGGCTTCCCGAAGTAACTCCCGACTTTGACGATCTCGTCGCGGCAGAGTTCGTCGATGGCATCCTTCAGTTCCTGCTCGTCGGTGAGAGTCGGATACTTCGTGTTCCGGTAGAAGTCGTTGAGGAGGTACTGGTACTGGATGCCGCCACCCTCCTTCTCTTCGACCACTTCTTCGACCTCGGAGCGAACTTGACTGATGTCCGGCCTGATCACATCGATGGTGGCCGTGTAGAAGTCCTCCCCCTCGGCCACCGAGATGTCCTCCGGAACGAGTCCTCGGTCGGTCGAGACGTGGACTGTCCCGTACTTGTCTCGAACACGGTCGAGGAGGTTCTGGTAGTTCTGTTCGTGGATGTCGTTGAACCCCTCGGGCAGAACCTCCTCCTCTCGGTCGAGTTGTTCCCCCGCAACCACCTTGCGTGCAAGTTCTCTGATGCCGGTGTTTGAATCAACGCTCGACCGTTTCTGCGGCGTGAAGAGAGCGATGGTATTGTTGAACTCGCGTTCCTGTCCCGTCGTGAGTTCCTCGAATTGCTGGTTGTAGGCGAGTTGGTTCTGTTTGGCCGAGAGGGAGACGACGATCTTCAGCGTCTTGCTATCGGGGATGTCCTGTTCGGTGTTGACGGGGTCGAGGATGTGGACGTTGCTGTGTCCTCCGAAGAGGTCGTCCGTGACAAGTCGTTCGACACGATGGATGGCCGTATTCTTGTGGATGTCCTCGGCCTTTTTCTCGATGCGTGCCGCCGGGTTCTCATCGGTATCGAAGGCGTACTCGCCATTGATGCGGAAGACGTGCCACGCGTGACCGTACACATCTTCCTTGAACGTCTGGACGATCTCGTGGGCGTTCTTGCCCTTCCGCATCGTCCCCATGAGCATCTGCCGCTTGTTCGCTCCTTCTTCACCTCCTCGGGCGAGACTGTGGAGCAGAACGATATTGAGTAGTTCCTCGACGTGTGGCCCAAAGGCCTTCTCGCTGTCCCGCTCGTCTGTAGACGCTTCGCCGAGCCGGTGATAGTCGTTGAGGTACTTGCTCACCAACTCCTCGTCGATGAACCGGAACCAGCCGGTGTACTCGAACACGTCGATGTCGCCCGTGAGGATGAGATCTACCTCGTGGTAGTTGTCGGCGAGAATCTCGGTGAGGAGGTGGAGCAGTCCACGGGCGTCCTGATGACCCTGCTGTTCGGAGAACTTGTCCATCAGCGTCTCCAGCGCCGTCGGATGGAAGGGGTAGTAATCTTCGATGCGCCCCTCCATGTCCTGATAATCGGAGAGCTGAATCTGCCCGTTGTTCCGGTAGACATCCGTGTACTCCTTGGCGAGAGATTCGAGGCCATTAGGATCGGACACATCACCAACGAGCCGGTGAAGGAGGAAGCGGATCTTCTCGTCGCGCCGTCGGGAGAGATCGTGCCGGAAGGGATTGGTCCGGGGCAGAATCGATTCCACGTCCGCCTCTTCGTACAGGAGCGAGACGTAGACCGCGAGTGGCGTGTCGTCGCGCCCGGCGGCTTCGAGAAGGTTCTGGAGGAAGCCGAGGTTGTCGTCGCGGTAGTCGGCACGACCGCTCATCCCGAACCACCGCTCAAACTCGTCGATGAAGACCGCGGTTGGGCGGTCGTCAAGGGCGTCCCGGATCTCGTGAACGCTCGGAGGGTTGCCCTCCTGCCACTCGTCGATGTCCAGATAGTCCCCTACCGCGACGTGGAGTTTGTCGTAGTTGCGGTCGAGGTTGAGCATCTGGAGGGCGGTGGTCTGTGCGTTCGAGGGAAGCGTGGCGTCGATGTCGTTCTCCTGTAGCCACTCCTCTCCCAACTTCGGTGAGGAGAGAAGGTGGTACAGAACGAGTTCGATGTGGCTCTTCCCGCTCCCGAACTCGCCACCGATGATGTGCGCCCCCTCAGAGACACTTGATGAGTCATCGAACTTCTCCGCTGTCCGTTCGATAATGGCGCTGAGTGTCTCGGTTGGGTAGGTGATGTTCAGAATCCGTTCGGCGTCTTGCTCGGGAGAATCCCGGCTGTCGTAGAGATTGTAGAGACTGACCTCGTCAAGGAGGTTGTCAGCCGTAATCCCCCCGTCAGCCGACTGAATCTCGTCGGCTGGTGTGATGTAATCAGAGATTACGCGATTCGTCATCCATCTGGTGATATGCATGGGGGCATTTAGTACCCATGTGCGTTACTATCAGAACTGAATTACGCGGTGTAGTGCTGACGGACGATTTGTTTCGTTCGATTGGGCACACATCTTTTGAGAGGAACCTGCGAACGGTTAGGGTATGTTCGGCCCCTCCCGCTGGCAATGTTTGGTCGAGAACGCTACTGAGCTTTGATCCGAGGCTTCCCATCTCCAATTCCCACCCGAAGCTTCAATAGGCGGTACTTGAGCTGGAGAGAAGAAATCCTTCGAGGGGGAGGAACAGACCAGTTCAGAGCGGACTCTAATCCCCGACTGTAAACCACCTCGAAGGCTTGGAACTCTCCGGCGGAATCGTAGGGTATCTCACCTAATGTCCCTATGTGGGACACCCAATGATTTCAGCAGTCAAGATGGACGTGGATTTTCGTCGTTCCAACTTCACCGCCAAGCCACTCCCATTCGGTTGCACCGTACTTTCCCGTTCTTTCGCTCTTGTTCACGAGGTTCCGTTCACAAAACTGATCCAGACAGTCAAGGACATATGACCTATCCGAACCAGTTTCACCCACAACATCGGTCGTTGTTCGACAACCATTCTGGAGTGCATCAACCATGTCTTCCCGCGCGTCAGTAAACGAATGATAGCTAACTTCGATTACTTCATCAGTCAGTGACTCAGGACACGCGTCGGACCAGACGTACACGAGTGCAGACGATCCCGGTGAGCGGGGGTCACGAGCGTATCGACCTGCGGCCTGTGCGATATTTGACTCGCGTACCGATACGAGAATATCCTGTGCAGTGTCCGAATCCGGCCCCACAAACGAACGTCCAGGCTTCCGTTTCTTCTCCCCTTCCTCGGTGGTTATCATCTCAGGCCATGCATACCGACCACCGAGGGCCAACAGGTCAAGGATGTTCTTATCACCCGGGTCAATACAGCCTGCGAGCAAACCTATCCCTTCATTTCCGAAGTCGTTCCGACTGTTTTGCGCACCGTAATGCATGGTTCGTGGCTTCTCGATACCCGCCGCAGTCATTTGCTGGCGAACATCGTCTTCAATTTTGCTGGCTGTGATACACGATCCGAAATCCCCTCCATGCTTTCGGACAAGGATGTGAATGAGGCCGGCTGAGCGTTCTTTTCCAGCTCCGTCCCATCCCCCCGTGTAGGAGCGAGTAGCGTCCCCAAGTTGGACGATTTTCAGTCCACGTTCGTTTCGCCGCCAAATACGACGCTCCTTGGGAGACAACACGTTCGCGCGTGTGAGATCATCCACGGTGTTGAGTTGCCAACGATAGTCCGAAGGAAATGCGTCCAGTCCGAGAACACACCTTGCCTCGGAGAGATCGGGACTGTAATCGATGTGCCGAAGCTTTCCCGAGCTGTTCATTACGACTTCGAGTCCACGGTGTTTCCCCATCCTTCGACCCGAGAAATTCGCATCCTCACCTGCCCATCGGTTTTCGAGGATTTCCTCAGCGTTGAGTATTGCCAGTCCAATCGCTGGTGCAAGTCGATGGGTTTCCTCACGACGAAAGTACCAATCTCGGCTGATTTCTTCGTCGAGAAGCGACCGTAGCTCTTCCGTCAGTTCAGAGTCCCCGTGTCGGTTAGCTGTTATTACGTCAGATATAGCGTATTCGCCGTCTGAACGATAATCAAGGAGATTCGAGATCGAGTCACGAATTTGTTGCAGTTCGGTATCTCCGAGAGTCAGGGCGTAGTCGGGACGTTCATCGAAAACCAAGTTCGCACCGTCAATAAGTTCAGCCACATGAGCGAAGTTCGCTGTTGTGTGGACAACGTCAACCGTTGGCCGTCCATCTTCATCTCGGAGGGTCTGCCACCACTGCTTGAGGGAAGGGCACTTGCCCTGTTCTGAACAGGGACAGTCACACACCCCCTCCAGTTGCGAATGTGCCTTAGCGAATCCGATTTTTCGAACGTCACACATCCAGTCGAACCACTCAGAGGGAGCAAGTCCATGCGGAGCGGTAAGCTCATGATCGAAGTCACCAGCCGCAACTGGACAGCAGTCCTCACGTCCCTCGAAGACTTCGAACTCTACACCGTCAGTTGCCTTACTCCGTTCCACTGCCTCCCTTCGAGCATCCGTAGTCTGGTGAATGTGGATGACCAAGTTACTGCCGGTCACTTCGGGATACTCTCGCCATGCTGTTGTTGCGATCTGGTGTGATTTTCCGAGGGAGGTAGGCGCGTTAACGATGGTATTCTCTGCGGAGTTGAGTGCGGAGAAAATGGTATCTTTGAGTCGGTCCTGGGCTTCGTCAGTTGTTACTCCGGCCGAGGAGTTCGTCAGTTCGTCATAGCTGTCGCTGTTTGAGATCGAATCTGTCGTCATAATTAGTCGAATGTCAGATGGCTCTCGGCGGTTAGTCCTCTCCCCACCCTCCAAGGGTCAATACCCTGAGATGCGATAGCTACGGCTGGACAGAGGTGAAGTCTCCGAGGAATTGCCTTCACTATACAAACAACGTCCAGCATCATAAAGGCGGCGAAAATCGCAAGACGGCGTTGAATTTTTCGAGATTGCACCGGTATATTCGTTGGTCAAACCCTCGGGGTTGGAGGTCGAACTTCCGTCGAAATAGCGAAGAGAGGTTGTCAGCTCGGTTTCAGTCGCGCTCCTGCTTCGGGAACGACTGCGTCATTTTTCAGTCTGCTCGATACACGGAGAGCTTTAGCCACCTCGAAGGTTCGATACTCCGCGGGAACTGTTTCAGGAGAACAACTCCGAAGCGTCAGGTGCGTCTATACCGGAAGCCCCTGAATCAGAGGATTCGGAGAATGGAGTATGCTCTTCTTCGTACTCCGCCAGCACTTCCTCATTCTGAGCGATGAGGTGTTCGAGCTTGATTGCGAGAGCGTCGATCTCGTGAGAAGGATCAGTACCCATCTGGTATATGTTTCGAGCGGGGCATCATTATTCTAAGGAATATCCAGATAGTTAACAGATTCTCGATATGAATAGGCTCTACACGAATTGACTGTAAGGTCGCTAATACCTGCCAAAATTAGTGCTACGCAGGGATTTTCTGAGTACCATCGTGTCGGTTAATCCGATAGTTTTATGCCACTCGTGTACGTTTACACAAGTGTCGCAGATTGGGTGTACCCCCGAAATGCCGATTACGCGGCTTGTAGGGTTCAGCGCGAGCGTTTGACGCGAGCGCCCTTCCAAGCTCATGGCCCGGGTTCAAATCCCGGCCGGCGCATTTTCCGAACGGAGTGAGGAAAATCGCCCAGAGGGGTCTGAACCCTACCAGTCGCGCGCAGCGACCGCAGGGAGCGAGCACGTCTGGTTTTGGTTCAAATCCCGGCCGGCGGCGCATACCGTCTCGAACGAACGTGAGAGCCGTGTATGCACCACGCTGGCGATCTGAATCAGGGAGAGAAGCGAGCGGACGCGAGCGGAACGACCGTGGTTCAAATCCCGGCCGGTGCATTTTCCGAACGGAGTGAGGAAAATCGCCCAGAGGGGTCTGAACCCTACCAGTCGCGCGCAGCGACCGCAGGGAGCGAGCACGTCTGGTTTTGGTTCAAATCCCGGCCGGCGCACTCTCTTCGTCCGTGTGCCGCCCGTAGTCCCACTCGCTCACTCCGTTCGCTCGCGGGGTTCGTACGGAGCCACCGCTGCGACCCCGTCGTGGGGTGCGGGACGCCCCGTTTCCGAGGTCGACCCCGAGGAAGCGAGCGACGAGGCGCCACGGGGGGAGAGAGCCCGGCCCCGAAACCATTCCCACTATCTTGATACTTCTATACAAAATGGGACGAAAGTGGATTTTTTGGCACCTCTAACACTTCTGCGTGGGTTTTAGGCTCGTAAAAAACTACAGTTTTATTACATTTCTCCGCGTATTTCGACCCGTACGAGCGCTCGAAGCCTCGAACGGCGGACGCGGAACTACCTGAACAACAACGTCCCGCAGATCCAGGAACACGGCGGTCACTTCGAGATCGAGGACGTCGACCACGAGAGCGGCGCGGTGACCGTCGCAATCGGCGGTGCGTGTTCCGGCTGTGGGATCGCCCCCATGACGATGAAGGCAATCAAGCGACGGATCGCCGACGAGATCTCCTCGGTGACGGTTCGGCGTGCCGGCGGACCACGCGCGGCCGTCATGCCCGACAAGACCGAGGAGATGGAGCGCATGGAGGAGTACGAGGACTACTCGCCGCCGTTCTGAACGGCCGGCGGAGGACGACGACCTCCTGCTTTAGGCCAGCCGAAAAACATATGTGTTTTAGGCTGGCCTAATCGAGTATGAACGCTACCAGGACGCGGCGTCTCGCGCCCGGAGGACGATGACGTCGGTCGGCCCGCGGCGACGGGCGAGACTGTGGGCGGGCGTCTACGCCGGGCTCTTCGGTTCCGGTGACGAGGAACCGACCGACGACACCCCCGCACGGGAGCGCGAGTAACGACGTCCCGATGAGCGGGACCGCCCAGTACCTCCTCGCGCTGTACATCGCCGAGCAACGCGGCTCCCCACCGGTCTCCTCCGGCGAGGTGGCCGACCTCGTCGACCGGTCACAGGCCACGGCGACGCAGATGCTCCAGGACCTCGAAACCGGCGGGGTGCTCACGTACGAACCGTACGAGGGGGCGACGCTCACCGACGCGGGGCGCGCACGGGCGGCGGACCTCCACGAGACGTACGTCACCCTCTCGTGGTTCTTCCGGAGCGTGCTGGACCTCGAGGCCTACGAATCCGAGGCCATGGAGATGGCGGGGCTGATCGACCCCGCGGTGGCCGAACGGCTCACGGAACTGCTCCCGTACGAGCCGGACCCGACGCCGGGCGACGACTGATACGGATTATTGTAACTGTTTACCGGTGGTTCGCCAGAGTGGTCCGGCGAAGCACCGGTAACGACTTACAATAAGCAGTATGAGACTCCACGACGGTCGACGGGCCGTCGGTGTTCGAGTGGACCGCCGTTCGCTAGGATCGGAGCGATAGCGGCGGCTTGGAATCGGGATATCGCCGAGAAGCGAGTCGAACGGACGGATCAGTTCGGCACGTACTGACAGGCGTCGTCGCGGCCGTCCTCGCAGAGTCGTTCGAGCGTGTGGCAGGCGCGGTCGTTTCCGTCACTGCATTCGTCGCGGAGGAGTGCCATGTCTTCTTGCTTCATCGTTGTTGTCTCGTACCATGTTAACTAATACCAGGGTGTTTATATTTAGTGATGGGGCAACGCTCGCCAGTATCGGGCACGGTGCCGCTGCTCGCCACGAGAAGGTACGAATGTGGACGGCGGGATTGCCCGGCGTTCCGGCCCGGGGAGTCCCGGTCGCCTCCTCCACCCCGCGATCCTCCGAGCGACGGGCGTCCGGCGACGGGCTGCTCGCTTCCGCGCCTGACCCGGTACCGCCGACGAACCACGACGGAGCGTCCCTGCAGACGCGCGCCGTGGGCCGCTGTCCCCGCAGGACGAGGCTTCCACGTTGGCTTCCGGGGCCCGGATCGGTCTGACCGGACGCACCCGGGTTCGGTCCCCGCTGAAGACCGTAGTGCGGGCGGTGGAGCAGGGCCTAACTGCCCGACCTAGTCCATCCCTTCGTATGCCGTTTCCTCTTAAGGGCCTTTCGACTCGCCAGCCCGCGATTGGCGTCGGGTCGACGAGGCGGACGGCGTGTCGGCCGCGTCCGGTCCGCCACCGGTTCGAGGATCGGACGCGGAGGTGTGGAGTCCGGCTCACCCGTCGAACCGGATTCCCGACGTGTCGTCGTCCGGGTGGACGACGGTAGGCCGGCCCTCTATCGTAGCGTTGGCGCTATTTGCACACCTGACCGCACGTAGTCCGGCGATCAGGTGTGCGAGGCCTTACGGAGGCTACGATAATCCTATCGTTTGACAATCTCCCAGGTAGATGCGACACACGATGGTCGACCCCGCGACCGCTTCCCTCAGCGAATTCGTCTTACATCTCCTCCTCGGGATCGGTCTCGGCGCACTCGTCGGTCTGGAACGGGAGCAAAGCGAGTCGGGGGGATCGTTCGCCGGGAGCCGGACGTTCCCGCTGATCACCCTCTACGGGGCGCTCGTTCAGGCGTTCTTTCCGACCATGCTTCCGGTCGCCGTCGGGATACTCGTCGCGCCGCTCACCGTCGCGTACGTGGGCAAGATCCGGTACGAGAACGATCTCGGCCTGACGACGCTCGTGGCGGTCCTCGTCATGGTGATTCTCGGAGCCATGACGACGCATTCGGATCGGGGGGCAGTCGTCGCCGTCATCACGGGCGGCGTGGTCACAGTGTTGCTCTCGGTGAAGGATCCGATACACGAGTTCGCCGACCGGATCGAAGAAACCGAACGACGCGCGTCGGCGAAGTTCGTCCTCGTCGTCCTCGTCGTGCTCCCCGCGCTGCCGGATCGACCGCTCGAACCCCTCTACGGACTCAATCCCCGATTCGTCTGGTTGATGGTCGTCTTCGTCACCGGTCTCGGATTCGCGGCGTACGTGCTCGGGGAACTGCTCGGCCCCGAACGGGGAATCGCCCTCACGGGGATCGTCGGCGGCTTCGTCTCCTCTACCGCGACGACGGTTTCGATGGCCGAGAAGACGACTCGGAAGGCGACGCTCCATCGCGTCTGCGCGTTCGCGGTCGTTACCGCTTCCATCGTGATGTTCCCACGCGCGCTCATCGAAGTCGCCGTCGTCAACCCCGATCTGCTCCCGAGCGTCGCGCTCCCACTCGGGGTGATGACCGCAGTGGGTGCCGTCGCTGCAGGGGTGTTGTACTGGCGGAGCGCCACCGACGAAACCGTGGAACCGGAGGCGCTCGAGAACCCGCTCCGCTTGCAGCCAGCCCTCCTGTTCGGAGCCATCTTCGCGGCCGTGTTGCTCGTCTCCGAATACGCCAACGAGTGGTTCGGCGCGTCGGGGGTGTACCTGACCGCGTTCGTCTCCGGGCTCGCGGACGTCGACGCGATGACGATCACGCTGAGTCGACTCGCGGCCGAGGGGGCAGTCTCGACGGAGGTCGCCACGACGGGAATCGTCGTCGCAGCCATCGCGAACACCGCCCTCAAAGCCACGTTGGCGTGGATTCTCGGCACCCACCGGTTGGGGAAGCTGGTCTCCATCGTACTCGGCATCATCGTCACGAGCGGCGTCGTGTTCCTCGTGGTCTGATACGGTGTGGCCGCCACTCCCGTGGTCGGCGACCGACGGAAACGACCCACGACAGTCCGTACAGCACGTCACGACCGTCGTCGCGGCTGGAGTCGGCGTGACTCCCGTCGTCAGAGCACGGCCCGGGCGTAGAACGCCGCGGCGGTGGCCGTGAGCGCCGTCGAGACGACGACGACCCACCGCAGGTCCGTGATCCACGACGCCGGGAAGCCAAAGAGCGGATCGAGGGGTGCCGCGACCGCCCACCAGAGCGCGATCACGAAGGCGACGACCCCGAGCGGGACGGCGATACCGGCAGCCGTCGTCGGGTCCGTCCGGCCGCGAGCGCCCGCGAGGAACACGACGCCGCCGACGAGCACGGACGCGAGGACGGCTCCGACCCCGAGGGGGCCGCTGGTGTAGTAACGACCCAGTTCGGTCCCCCAGTCGGGAAAGAGGGCAACGGGGAGCGCGAGGGCGACGACGACGGCGAGACAGCCGACGATGCCGAGTACTGGAGCGGCCTGCTCGGTGCGCATGTCCCTCCCTGCCCTCGCCGTCGGGTTAAATCGCACGTATCACCGCCACGCATGAGCAAGAATTTAATCGCACGCGTCCTACGTTCGAACAACGTGACCGATATCCACGCGAACCAGCGCGTCGCCATGCTCGCGGACGCGCAGAACCTCTATCATTCCGCCCAAAGTCTCTACTCCCGGAACATCGACTACTCGGCGCTGCTCTCCAAGGGCGTCGCCGACCGCGAACTCGTGCGGGCTATCGCCTACGTCATCCGTGCGGACTCCCCCGAGGAGGAGCGGTTCTTCGAGGCGCTCAAGGACATCGGCTTCGAGCGAAAGATCAAGGACATCAAGACCTTCGGCGACGGGACGAAGAAGGCCGACTGGGACGTTGGAATCAGCCTCGACGCCGTGACGCTGGCGAACCACGTCGACGTGGTCGTGTTGTGTACCGGTGACGGCGACTTTTCGCGGCTCTGCTCGCACCTCCGTCACGAGGGCGTCCGCGTCGAGGTGATGGCCTTCGGCTCCTCGACGGCCGACGAACTCGTCGAGGCCGCCGACACCTTCATGGACCTCGCCGAGCGCGAGGAGACGTTCCTGCTGTAGCCGCCGACTACCACTCCTCGTCGAGGACGCGCTCCTCGATGGATCGAGCGTTCGACCGGTAGAACGCGGTGGCGTAGGTCAGCCGGAAGGCGACCAGGAGCGCCGTCGCCGCCACCGAGACGAGCGACAGCGCGAGCACCTCGGGCGTCGAGAGGCCCAACCCCCCGCTCGCCAGGGCGTCGCCGAGCGCCGCCGTCCCGTTCGTCGTCCCGGCGCCGGCTCCCGGGCTGCCAGGACTCATCCCGCCACCGATCGGTCCGGGACTCCCGCCGGACCCGGCATCGGACGTGGCGAAGCTGTAGGCGGCGACGCCCGTGACCGGGAGGGCCGCCAGCGCACCGAGCAGGAGCGTCACGGCCGTGAACCCGAGCGTGCCGACGGGGTTCGACCGGACGAACTCGACGCTGTCCGTGACGGCATCGACCGGTCCGGCGTCGTCGACGACGACGATGACGGGGTAAAACTGGATCAGCATGAGGACGGCGAGGTAGACGAGGACGACGACCACGACGAGGGCGGCCCCCACGAGGGCGGCCGTCCCGCTCCCGCCGGTGACGAGGAGGGCAACGGCGAGCACGACGAGGACGATTCCGAAGGCGAGTTTGATGCCGAACGCCAGGAGCGTGGCGAGCAACAGGTCGACGTACCGGTCCTTGCCGACCGCAACGAGTTCGTCGACGGACGTCTCGCCGCCGAGTGCCGTCCGGGCCATTCCGACGACGCCGGCGAGGACGAAGGGCGTGAGAAAGAAGGTGAGCATCTGGAGGAGCGCGGGGGCGATGGGGACGCCGGCCAACTGGAGGGCTCGCTGGGGCATGACCACGAGGCCGTAACACGCGCCGCCGAGCACGAGGACGGGGTGGCGCCGGAGCGTGCCGACCGCCGTCCGGAGGGACTCGATCGCTGACATACACGAGTAGGCGGTCAACCGACACATAACTGTGGGTGGTCGACGGCCGGAGGACGGGTCCGAACGCATTTCCCGGTGCCGTGCGATCCTGTCCCATGCGCGTCAGCGTCATCGGTGGGAGTACCGTGGACGACCGGACGGCCGAACGGGCCCGGACGCTGGGCCGACTGCTCGGGGAACGGGGTCACGTCGTCGTCTGTGGCGGCCTCGGGGGCGTCATGGCGGCGGTGTGTGCCGGCGCGACCCGGGCCGGCGGCGAGACGGTCGGCATCCTCCCGACGGCCGACCCCGACGACGCGAACGCGTACGTCGACACCCCCGTCGCGACGGGGATGGGGCACGCCCGGAACGCGATGGTCGTGATGAACGGCGACGCCGTGGTGGCCGTCGACGGCGGCGCGGGGACGCTCTCGGAACTCGGGTTCGCCGGCGTCTTCGACCGCCCGGTCGCGGGACTGGACACCCACGACGTCGCCGGCGTCGAGGCGGTCGAGACGCCCGCGGCGGCCGTCGACTACGTCGAGTCGTCGTCCCAGCAGTGAGTCGTGATCGGTGCCTTCAGATCCACGACCGGGCTCCCGTCGGCCATGTCGACGCCGTCGAGGCGGAGGCGGCCGGCCGCGGGGTCGGCCGACAACACCGCACACTCGGTGACACAGACGGGATTGGGACGGGCCGGCGAGCGCGAGGTGAACACGCCGCGGTCGGCGTCCCGATCCAGCGTCAGGAGGGAGCGGTCGGCGCGGTCGGCCCACCAGACCACCTCGACCCGGTCGCCGTCGAACCCGACGAGCCCCTCGCGGTAGGGCGGATCGACCTCGACGACGCCCTCGGCGTCGCCTCTGAACCCCTGCCGCGGCGCCTCGCTCGTCGTCTCGAAGGGCGTGTAGACGGTCCCGATCGGTTCGCAGTTCATGATGATGTGTCGTGGCGAGGAGGAGAAAAGTGTGGCCGCGATCACCACGTTCCGTGGAACGTGTCGAACGAGAGGGAATCGAGGGGCTCGTCGCCGACGGCGATGCGGTACTCGCCGGGCGTGAGCATGGGCTTGTGGAACTGCGGGCCGTCGTCGGTCGTGATGCGCGGACAGCCGGTGTTGACGAAGGCGTCCATATCGAAGTTGCGCAGGCGGTCCGGCGTCACCTCGTCCATCGTGATCAGGTAGGCGTCGTCGTTGTCCTCGACGATCCGTTCGGCCATGTCCCAGCGGCCCTGCCCGATCTTGGTACAGAAGATGACCCCCCACTTCTCGGCGTCCATGGCGCGGTGGACGGCGCCGTACCGCTGTTTCATGAACTTCTCCGTGTCGGCGACGGTGACGACGTTGTTGACGGGGTCGGCGATGACGACTTTCTTGTCCGGATGCTCCATCGCGAGGCCGAGCGGGTGGAACTTCCCGCCGCCGACGTAGAGCACCTGGTCGGCGTCGATGTCGGCCGAGGCGTAGTTGCAGCCGAGCACCTGCCCCTCGTGGGTCAGGCGGTCGTCACCCTTGCGGGTGTGGACGGTGTATCCCTCGTCCTCGAGCCACGCCTTCATCTCGTCGAAGCGGTTCATGTGCTGGGCCGTCGTGACGAGGCCGACGTCCTCCTCGGGGAGTTCGTCGAGCGCGTCCTCCATCATCGGGAAGGGGTCGACGTTCGAGAACAGCGGGACGTAGATGATCTTGTCCGACTCCTTCATCGGCGAGTGCCCGAAGTGGACGAACACGTCCGTCCGGCGCATGAGGTACGTGTCGAGGTCGCAGGCGCCGTAACAGGGCTGTCCCGAGAGCATGTAGGTGACGTCGTCGTCGGTGATCGCCCGGAGGTCGTCGGCGACGGCCGGTCCCCGCCGTTTCAGCCCTTCCGGGAACTGCAGGCCGACCTTGGTGGCGTTCCGCTCCTCGACTGCCTCGACGATCCGGTCGAGTTCGTAGTCCCACTCCCGGTCGTGTTTGAGCGACAGCCCCGTGTTTCGGAGGTCGCCATCGGTGGATGCGTCCTGACTCATTACCCTTCGTTGCCGGCGCGGCCCTTTAACGTCCGCGCTTCGGGGGGGGGCGGCCGGACGTCGTGGCTCACCGTGCTCCACACCCTCGTGGCGACTCCCGGCCCCGCCGCTCGCGGTGTCGGAGGTAGTGTCGCGATTAGCGCGATTGGGTTGGAGACACCTCGAAAGCCCCCGGCGTCTCGGCTCTCAGGACTCGCTCTCGTTCGAAAGAGCGCAGAGCGCGCTTTCGTGATGACGAGAGAGCGAAGCTCTCTCGAACCACGCTCCTCACTCCGTTGCGGTGCTTGCGTCGTCACCAGAATCCGGAGGATTCTGGTTGGCTCACGAGAGCTTTGCTCTCGTGAACGTCCGGGTACGCCGAGACGCCGGCCCCTTTCGAGGTGTCTCCAATCCAATCGCGCTAATCGCAACACTACCACTACCGGCGGACGTAGAACGCGACGGCGACGACGACGAGCGCGAGGAGTCCGCCGAGGAAAAAGAGGAGGCCGGGCGGGAGGCCGGTGCCCGCGGCGTCGGCGGCGGCCGTCGACGCCTCGGTGCTCATCGTGCCCATCCCGCCGCCGCCGTCGGCGCCGCCCGCGCCGCCGGTGCGGGCCATCCCCGGCAGGTCGTCGAGCGCCCACTGGACGAGGAGGCTCGCGACGCCGAGTAGCCCGACGGCGGCCAGCAGGCGCTTGAGCGCGCTCTCCAACCCGTCGCTCTCGGAGTCGCCCCCCGCGAACACCACGAGCGGCCGGTCGGTGGGGGCGTAGACGTTCATCTCCCGGCCCTTCTCGGAGTAGACGGTGTCGACCACCTCGATCAACCCCGCCTCTTCGAGGTTGCCGAGGTGGTACTGCGCGTTCTGGAGGGAGGTGTCGACGCGCTCGGCGACGCGTGCGGGCGTGTCCGGGTCGTCGTGGAGGGTGTCGAGCACCTCGCGAGCCGTCTCGGAGGAGAGCGCGGACAACAGGTCGTCAGCGTCCTCGTCGTCGAGGCCGATGACGCGCGGGTCGGCCTCCTCGGCCGCGGCGGTGTCGGGACGGGAGGGCAGCAGATCAGCCATGGGCGCCGCTACGCCGCGGGGGGGTACAAATCTTCCTCTCCCGGCCTGTCAACGATGGAGAACGGCCGATCACGGACGGGAGTGAGAGCCACCAATTCCCCCGAATTTAGGCGTATCAAATCGTGACAACGGGTCACAGCGAAAAAGCGTAAGTGGGTGGAGGCCCTACACCTAATCGCAATGAGTAAGCAAGAATCCATCCGACAGCAGGCCGATACGGTCGAGGCCAGCGAGGCGCTCCATCTCGAGCAGGACAAGTCCGAACAGATCGTCGAGGCGCTCAACACCGACCTCGCCGCGACGTACGTTCTCTACCACCAGCTGAAAAAGCACCACTGGAACGTCGAGGGTGCCGAGTTCCTCGGGGTCCACGAGTACCTCGGCGAGGCCGCGGCGGACGCGGAGGCGGCCGCCGACGAGCTCGCGGAGCGCGCCCAAGCGCTCGGTGGCGTCCCGCTGGCCGGCGGCAAGCGTCTCGAGGAGCACGCACCCGTCGAGCCCGAGAATCACGACGTCTACGATATCAGGACCTCGCTCCACAACGACATGGAGATGTACGGCGAGATCATCGAGACGGTCCGCGACCACGTCGAACTCGCCGAGGGGCTGGGTGACCACGCCACCGCCGAGATGCTCCGCGAGCAGCTCATCACCCTCGAAGAGCACGCGCACCACCTCGAACACTACCTCGAAGACGACACGCTCGTCCTCGAATCCGCGACGAACTGACGTCCGAACGGAGCCCGAGCACCCTGCTGGCGGACGAGGCCGGGACGGGCCGCCCCGGCGCACTTTCCTTTCTGTCCCCGTCTACGCACACCGGGTGAGGTGTGCCCGGACGTTGCGTTGACACCGCTCGCAGGTCGCGACCAGCGTCGCCACGCCGTCGAGCACGGGATACTCCACCGGTAGGTCCTCGTAGAGGTAGGAGACCAAACACCGGTGGCCGAGGCCGACGTGTGCGTGCTCGCTGGTCGAGCCGTCGAGGAAGGACTGTCGCTCCCGGGCACGCTCCGCACACCGATCGAGGTGGTCGTCGAGGCGGGCGTGCCGGCTGCGCAGGCCGTCGAAGTCGAGATCCGTCAACGGCGTCTCGTCGGCCCGCTCCAGCCACCGGCGGATCGACGCGAACACGTCGCTGGCGGTGTCGAGCGCCGCCGCTTCGCGCTCCAGCGCGGTCGCCATCGTCCGGAGTTGCCACCGCCGCTCGGTCGCGGCCTCGATCACCTGCTCGCGGAACTGCGGGGTGAACGCCGACCCCGTCGTCGGCGCCAGCGCCACCGCCACCTCCTCGCCGAGTTCGCTCGCCAGGATCTCGAAGACGGACTCGTCGTCGTCGACCGACTCGGCCGACCGCACCGTGGCAGCGAAGGCCTCACGGACCGCCGCACAGCCGCCACCCTGCTGGGTCGTCGCGAGCGTCGTCCCGACGGGGCCGGGCGCGTCGCCGCCGACGCCGTCCGTCGAGACGTCCCGGAGCCGCTCGACGAAGGAATCGTAAGCCGTCAGCTTCGCCGCCACCGCCTCCCGTTCGTCCGCGACCCGCTCGCTGGCCGCCGGGACGTGCATCTCGACGGTCATCGCTCGCCCTCCACCGACACCGCGGAGCGGCCGGTCGTCGACTCCCGGTCGGCCGGCGGCGCCCGGCAGTCGTGGACGATGGGGTCGACCCACGACAGCGCGGGGTCCCACCGCCTGAGCGCCGCCCGGTACGTGCGGGTGAGCCGGGCGGCCGTCGCGGCCGTCTCCCGGTCCGGAAAGCGCAGTCCCGCGGCCGGAACCGGCGGCTCGCCGGTGCGGGCCGACGCCACGCGGTATGGCCCGCCGTCGGCAAGCGACTCGATTCGACGCCGCGTCTCACGGAGCCCCATCGGCCTCACCTCGTGTGGACGTGTCGGGACACACCTCGATCATACGATTTAGGCTAGCCTAAAACATCATAAGCGTTTCGTCGTCGGGGACTACTCGACGACCACGACCCGCAGGTCGTTGACGTTCGTGCCCGTGGCGCCGGTGTCGACGACCGCCTCGCGGTCCCTGAGGTAGCCGAAGGCGTCGCTGTTCGCGAGCGCCCGGCGGGCCGCCGCGACGTCGTCGACGGTGTCGGCGTCGACCAGCGCGCCCGCGAAGTCGCTGCTGCCGTCGCGGCCGTCGGTGTCGACGCAGGCGAGCGTCGTCGACGCCGGGAGTTCGACGGCCGCCGCCAGGGCGAACTCGGCGTTCGGCCCGCCGACGCCGTCGCCGCGGACGGTGGCCGTCGTCTCGCCGCCCGAGAGGACCACCGCCGGCGCCTCGACGGGGTTGCCCGTCGCACCCACCTCCTCCGCGACGGCGACGTGGGTCAGCGCGGCCTCCCGGGCCTCGCCCCGCACCGACGACGAGAGGACGCAGGTCCCGTAGCCGCGGTCGGCGGCCACCTCGCGGGCCGCGTCGATGGCCGTGAACGCGTCCGCGAGCACGTGGTTGTGGGTCCGGTCGAAGACGGAGTCGCCGGGACCCGGCGTCTCGGGGAGGTCGCCGGCCGCACCCCGCTCCAGTCGCTCCCGGACCGCCGCCGGCGGGTCGACGTCGTACCGCTCCAGGGCGTCGAGGGCGTCGGCGTAGGTCGACCCGTCGGGCGCGGTCGGTCCGCTGGCGATCACGCTCAGATCGTTGCCGACCACGTCGCTGAACACGAGGCTCACGACGCGGGCGGGCGCCGCGAGTTCGGCGAGGCCGCCCCCCTTGAGCGTCGAGAGGTGTTTGCGCACCGCGTTGAGATCGCCGATCTCCGCACCCGCGTCGAGGAGCGCGTCGGTCGTCGACCCCAGGGCGTCGAGCGTGATCCCCTCGGCCGGCGCCGGCAGGAGCGCGCTCCCGCCGCCGGTGATGACCGCGAGTACCAGCGTCCCCTCGTCGGCGTCGGCGACGAGTTCGCGGACCCGGTCGGTCCCTTCGACACCCGCTCGACTGGGGACGGGGTGGTCGCCCCGGAGCCGTTCGATCCGGTCGCCCTCGCCGGGCTCCGGCGTGACGACCGCGCCGGCGTCGATCCGGTCGCCGAGGACCGCCTCCAGCGCGGACGCGACCCCGTCGGCCGCCTTTCCGCCCCCCACGACGACGATGCGGGTCACGCCCGACAGGTCGTAGGTGGCGTCGCCGACGCGGAGTCGGTCGTCGTCGAGGCCGACCGCGTCGGCGACGACGCGGTCGGGGCGGGCGGCCTCGATGCCCGCACGGATACAGGCGAGCGCCGTCTCCCGGCCGACGGTCGATGCCAGCCGGCTCTCGTTCTCGATGGAGACCATACCCCGCCTCTCTCCGACAAGGGTAAAAAGCGTGCCCCAGTAGCGGGCGGTGATGAACGACCAGGGGGCGTCGACCGGTCGGGAGGGTCGCGTCCGCGTCGTCGGCACGGCACACGTCTCGTCCGAGAGCGTCCGCGAGGTGGAGGACACCATCGAGGACGAACGGCCAGACGTGGTCGCGGTCGAACTCGACGAGGGTCGCTACCGCCAACTGCAGGGCGAGACGCCCGACGACATCGAACCCGGCGACCTCCTGCGTGGCAACACCGTCTTCCAGTTTCTCGCCTACTGGATGCTCTCGTACGTCCAGTCGCGGCTGGGCGAGAAGTTCGACGTCACGCCCGGCGCGGACATGATGGCCGCCGTCGACAGCGCCGAGGAACTCGGGATCGACGTGGCGCTCGTGGATCGCGACATCCAGACGACGATCCAGCGGTTCTGGGCGCGACTGGGCCCCATCGAGAAGGCTCGCCTCGTGGGCGGCCTCGTCTTCGGCGTCACCGACGCCCGAGGGATCGGTCTCGCGCTCGGCGTCGCCGCCGGCGTGATCGCCGGGCCACTCTTGGGGCTGTTCGGCCCCTCGCTCGGCCTCACCCTCCCCATCCTCACGCGGATCACCGGGGGCGTCCTCCTCGCCATCGCCGTCGGCCTCGTCGTCCACACGCTCGCCGACGTCGTCCTCGGCCCGGACGAGGCGCTGATCGCTGGCGGCGCCGTCGGCGTCGCGGCCGGCCTGCTCGGCGGCGTCGGCCTCGGCCTCGCGGACGGCGTCGTCGCCTCGCTCGGCCCCTTCGTCGCCCGCGTCGTCGGCAGCCTCGCCCTGGGGCTCGCCGGGGGCGTGAGCGTCGGCCTCGTCGCCGGCTGGCTCGCCGACCGCGCCGGCTACGGGGCCGCCGAGGCCGACGAACTCGACGACTTCGACGTCGCCGAACTCACCGACGCCGACGTGGTGAGCGTCATGATGGAGGAGTTTCGAACCTTCAGCCCCGCCGGCGCCCGCGCGCTCATCGACGAGCGCGACGCCTACATCGCCCACGAACTGGTCCGGCTCCGCGAGGCCGGCCGGGACGTGGTGGCCGTCGTCGGTGCCGGCCACCGCGAGGGGATCGAGGGCTACCTCGACGCGCCCGAGACGCTTCCCCCCTGGGAGTCGCTGGTCGGCACCGACTCCGGCGGTGGCGTCCCCTGGCTGAAGGCCGTCGGCGTCCTCGTCTCCGTCGGCTTCGTCGCCTTCTTCGTCTTGCTGGCGATGGCCGGGGTCCGCGACGGCTTCCTCCTGCGGCTCTTCGCCGCGTGGTTCGTCGTCAACGGCGTCTTCGCGGCGGGGCTCGCCAGACTCGCCGGCGCCCGGTGGTCCTCGACGCTCGTCGGCGGGCTGGTGGCGTGGATGACCTCCGTCAATCCCCTGCTCGCGCCCGGCTGGTTCACGGGCTACGTCGAACTCCGTCACAACCCGGTCAACGTCGCCGACATCGGCACGCTGAACGAACTCCTGAGCGACGAGGAGAAGCCGATCCGCCAGCTCGTCGGCGAGATGTTCGAGGTGCCGCTGTTCAAACTCATCATGGTCGTCGCGATGACCAACGTCGGCAGCATGATCGCCAGCCTGCTGTTTGCGGTGTACGTCCTGCCGCTGTTCGCGACCGAAATCGGCGGCATCGAGGGCGTCTCCCGACTCATGGTCGAGGGCGCACGCAACAGCGCCGAACTGCTCTGGAGGACCGTCACGTGACCCTCCGGTTCAGCGCTCGCGAACTCCGCGACCTGGGGGTCGCGTGGGTCGCCCTCGGCGTCGCCTTCGCCATCTTCTTCGCCGGTGGGGGGAGCCGCGCAGTCACGATGTTGCTCGATCGAGGGGTGGTCGGCCCCCTGCTGATCTCGCTCGTCACCGCCGGCCTCGGCTTCCTGCTCCACGAACTCGCCCACAAGGTCGTCGCCGTCCGCTTCGACCAGATCGCCGAGTTCCGCGCCGACTACGGCATGTTGTTTCTGGCCGTCATGAGCGCGCTCGTCGGCTTCCTCTTCGCCGCACCCGGCGCCGTCCACCACCGCGGGCGTCTCACCCCGCGCGAACACGGCCTCATCGCCCTCGCCGGTCCCGTCACCAACGGCCTCCTCGCGCTCGTGTTCGTCCCCGTCTACGTCGCCGGCGCCCTCGTCGGATCGCCCTTCCTCGCCCTCCTCGGCGGGCGCGGCATCGCCATCAACCTCTTTCTGGCGGCGTTCAACCTCGTCCCCTTCGGGCCGCTGGACGGGCGGACCGTCCTCGACTGGAGCACGGTCGTCTTCGTCGCGGCGTTCGTCCCCGCCGCCGCCCTCGCCGTCTACGTGGTGTTCGTCCTCGGCGTCGGGTTCTGATCGGCGGGCGCGCGAGTTCCGAAGCCTTTTGCTGACTGACCGGTCAGTTACGGTGTGAACGGCGACGACTCGGTCCCCGAACCGACCGACGACATCATGTGTGCGACCTATCGGGCCCTCTGCCGGCACGGCTACGCCGACCTGACGATGCAGGACATCGCCGACGAGTGGGAGAAGAGCAAACCCGCCCTCCACTACCACTACGACACCAAGCGCGGACTCCTGCTTGCCTTCCTCGATCATCTCTTTACTACCTACACCGACCGCGTGGCCGCTCCCGACTCGGGGCCGGTACGGGAACGGCTGGACGCGCTGATCGACGCCGCCCTCGACCCGCCGCGGACGGACACGCACCGCGAACTCCGGACGGCGCTCTTCGAGGTGAAGGCCCAGGCGCCCCACGACGAGGCGTTCCGCGAGCGGCTGTCGCGCTTCGACGACTACCTCGCCGGCGAGGTGCGATCCGTCGTGCGCGACGGCGTCGAGTCGGGCGCCTTCCGCGCCGACGCCGACCCGGAGACGACGGCGACGCTCCTGGTGACCCTCCTCAACGGCGCCCACTCCCGCCGGGTCGCCCTCGGCGCCGACGACGGCGTGCGCGAGGCCATCGACGGCTTCGTCGACGACCACCTCGGGGAGGGCTCCCGATGAACCTCGGAGACGTCTTCAAGTCCCGCGAGGAGTTCGACCTGACTGAGGGCGACGTCGGCCTGCCCCTGTTTTACCTCTCCTTGCCCATCGTCGTCACGAACCTCCTGCAGACGGCGTACAACCTCGCCGACACGTTCTGGATCGGTCAGTACAGCACGGAGGCCCTCGCCGCGATCAGTTTCGCCTTCCCGATGGTCTTTCTCATCATCTCGCTGGGGATGGGATTGGCGGTGGCCGGGAGCATCCTCGTCGCGCAGTACACCGGCGCCGGGGAGGAGCGGGAGGCCGAGTACGCCGCCTCCCAGACCGTCGGGTTCGCGGCCGTCGTCTCGGTGGTCGTCGGCGCCGTCGCCTACGTCTTCGTCGGTGACGTCCTCGCCCTCCTGGGGCCGGAACCGGACGTGTTGCCCCTCGCGACCGGCTACATGGAGATCATCTCGCTCGGCATCTTCTTCATGTTCGGCTTCCTGGTGTTCGTCTCGCTCATGCGCGGGTACGGGGACACGATCACCCCGATGCTCGTCATGCTCGGCTCCGTGGCGCTCAACGTCGTCCTCGACCCCTTCCTCATCTTCGGGTGGTGGGTGTTCCCGCAGTGGGGCATCGAGGGCGCGGCGATCGCCACCGTCTTCTCGCGTGGGCTGGCGCTCGTCGTCGGCCTCTGGATCATGCTCTCCGGCCGCCGCGGGGTCCGGATCAGACCCCGGGACGTCGTCCCCGACCTTCAGTACGGTCGACGGCTGATCCGGATCGGCGTTCCGGCCTCCGTCGAGGGCACCGGCCAGGCCGTCGCCATCAACCTCCTCATGTTCATCGTCGGCACGTTCGCGACGCCCGTCGTCGCGGCCTTCGGTATCGGCGTGCGGGTGTTCTCGGTCATCTTCCTGCCCGCCATCGCGGTGGCCCGCGGCGTCGAGACCATGTCCGGACAGAACATCGGCGCCGGCAAGCCGGACCGCGCGGCCCTGACCGCCCGGGTCGCCGCCCGGACCACTTTCGTCGTCCTCGCGGCCGCGGGCGTCGTGACGTGGTTTTTCGCCGACCCCATCGTCGCGCTCTTCACCGACGACCGACAGGTGATCGAGGTGGGCGCCACGTTCCTCCGCTACGTCGCCCCCTCCTTCGGCTTCATCGGCATCATGCGCTCGTACAACGGCGGGTTCCGCGGGGCGGGCAAGACGCTCACCGCCGCCGCCATCGCGGTGACGATGCTCGGCGGCGTGCGTCTGCCCATCGCCTGGTTCGCCTCGCGGATCATGGGCCCGCCGGGCATCTGGGTCTCCTTCCTGATCTCGAACGTCGCCGGCGCGGTCATCGCCTACGTCTGGTTCGGACGCGGAACCTGGCGCACCGCCGAACCCCGCGGGTCGGCCGTGACCGACGTCGTCGACGACCCGGCCGACGACTGATACGGTTCGTTGTAAGTCAGCACCGGTGAGTCGCCGAGGCGGTCCGGCGACCCACCGATAAACAGGTACCGTGATCCGTATGGCATCCGCGGCCGACAGTATAACTGTGGCTCCGCCGTAGGAACCGGTCATGTCAGAAGTCCAACCTCCTGGCCCATCCTTTCACATCTCCGATCACACGGCGCCGTCGACGACGGTCGTCGCCGGCTTCTCCGCGTTCGGCCTCGCCGGCATCACCGCCGCGGACTACCTCGTCGAGGCGCTCGATCTGGAGGAAACCGGACACGTCACTACGGACTCGCTCCCCTCGATCACACCCTTCGAGGATGGTCGGCCCCGGCACCACTCGCGGTTGTTCTCCCGGCCGGACCTGGATCTGACTGTCCTGGTCAACGAACTCTTTTTGCCTACTTCGGCCGCCGACCCCTTCGCGGAGGCGATGCTCGACTGGACCGACGAACACGACGTCACCGAGGTGCTGGTGCTCTCGGGGATTCCGTACGCACACGGCCCGGACGCCCACGAAACGTTCTACGTCGCCTCCGACGACTACCGGGAGTTCCGTCTCGACGGGACCGACATCGAGCCGATGGGCAAGGGGTTTCTCGACGGTGTCAACGGCGCGCTCGCGTACCGCGGCATCGAGTCCACCCTCCGGACCGGCGTGTTCATCACGCCGGTCCACGCACAGGTGCCGGACGTGCCCGCCGCGATCCGACTCGTCGAGGCCGCCGAGCGGGTCTACGACCTGGGCATCGACGCCGAACCCCTCGAGGCGTTCGCCCGGACCGTCGAGCAGTACTACCGGGACCTCGCGACCCAGGTCGAGGCGGCCGCGGACCGAGAGGTGCCCGAGGACCGGATGTACATGTGATCAGAGCCACCCCGACGAGCGGAAGTAGCCGAGCATGACCGCGGCGGTGAGGGCCATCCCCGCCACGACCGCGGGGTAGCCGAAGCGCCACCCGAGTTCGGGCATGTTGTACGGCCCGCCCGAGAAGTTCATGCCGTAGACGCCGACGACGAAGGTCAGCGGGAGGATGATCGTCGCGACGACCGTCAGTCGCTTCATTACCTCGTTGGTCGACTGCGAGAGGGTGTTGAGGTAGATGTCGCGGGCGCCACTCGCCAGGTCGCGGTACGTCTCGACGAGTTCGACGTGTTGGACGAGGTGGTCGTAGACGTCGCGGTAGTACTTCTCGGTCCCCGACCGGACGTGTGCCGCGTCGCCCCGGGCGAGGACGCTCACCGCGTCGCGGGTCGGCCAGACGATCCGCCGGATCGAGAGCAGTTCCCGACGGAGGCTGTTGAGGATCTCCAGGGTCTCCGTGTCGGGGTCGTCGATGATGCGGTCCTCCACGGCCTCGATGTCGCGACCGATCTCGTCGAGAATGGCGAAGTACTCGTCGACGATGGCGTCGAGGACCCGGTAGGCGGTGAAGTCGGCGTCGTTGCCGAGCAGTCGTGGCTCCTCGCGGGCGACGCGTTCCCAGACGCTCCCGACGGCCGCCGTCTCCTCGGCGGTGATCGTCACGATCCAGTCGTGGCCGAAAAAGAGGCCGACCGGCTGATCGCGGATCTCCTCCTCGAAGGTCGTCTCGCCCCCGCGGAGGCGTGCGCTCTTGACCAGTACGAACGTGTGTTCCGGGAACTCCTCGACCTTGGGGGCGGGGGTGCCCTGTACGTCCTCGATCTCGAGCGCGTGGAGGTCGAAGGCCTCGGCCACCCGGTCGAGTTCCTCGTCGGTGGGCGCCGAGACCCGGACCCACGTCGTCCCGGTCGCCGACCGAGCCTCGCGCAACGCGTCGAGGCCCGACCCCTCGCGTCCCTCGACGACGCTCCGATCGTAGACCACCGTCCGGACCGTCATGTCGTCGCCCTCCGACCGTCGCCGACGGCGACGAGGGTGATCCCGACCATGACCGCCGTGATCGAGAACGCCCGGCCGGGGTAGGCGACGACCAGCCCCGCCACGTAGCCACAGACGCCGACGGCCGACAGGGCAACGCCGACGAGGAAGGCTCGGTCCATGTGCACCCCTCGCGCACGGAACACCAAATACCTCGGCCGTCGCAAGCGGTGTGCTTTTGCCGTCGGCCGACGGCCTCCGACGCATGAGCGACGACGACGAGGAACTCACGTACGCGTCCGCCGGCGTCGACATCGGGGAGAGCGAGGCGGCCACCGCCGCCCTCGTTGGCGCCGTCGGCGAAGGCACGGGCGACTACGCGGGACTACTCGACATCGGCGACCGGTACCTGGGGCTGGCGACCGACGGCGTCGGGACGAAACTCCTCGTCGCGGAGGCCCTCGGCGACTACTCCACCGTGGGAATCGACTGCATCGCGATGAACGCGAACGACCTCGTCGCCGCCGGGGTCCGCCCGGTCGCGTTCGTCGACTACCTCGCGGTCGACGAACCCGACGAGGACTTCGCGGAGCAGGTGGGCGAGGGCCTCGCCGTGGGCGCCGAGCGTGCCGGGATCGAACTCGTCGGGGGCGAGACGGCGGTGATGCCCGAAGTCATCACGGGACTCGACCTCGCGGGGACGTGTGCCGGGCTGGCGGCCAAAGAGGCCGTCTTCCCCGGGCAGGCGGAAGTGGGCGACGCCCTCGTCGGCGTGCCGTCCTCCGGCATCCACTCGAACGGGCTCACCCTGGCTCGGGAGGCCGTCACCCGCCAGGGGTCGTACACCGACCCCTGTCCGTTCGGCGACTACGACCGCCTCGGCGACGCGTTGCTCGAACCCACGCGCATCTACACCGACCTCCTCGACCCGATGCGCGAACACGGCGTTCACGCCGCGGCACACGTCACCGGCGGCGGCTGGACGAACCTCGACCGCCTCGGCGACGCCCGCTACGTGGTCGAAGAGCCCTTCGACCCACAGCCGGTCTTCGACTTCGTGCAGGAAGCCGGCAACGTCGCCGACGAGGAGATGTACCGCACGTTCAACATGGGAACTGGCTTCGTCGCGGCGCTCGATCGGTCGGACGCCGAGTCGCTGGCGGCGGCCGTCGACGGCCGCGTGATCGGTCGCGTCGAATCGGGGAGCGGCGTCTCGGTCCGCGGGCTGGACCTGTAGGCGGGGCGCCGGCGGTTCCGTCTACGACAGTTCGGCCGCGATGTCGGCCTCGGTGATGATGCCGACGGCCTCGCCGCTCTCGGTGACGATGACCGCCTTGTAGTAGTCGAGCAGGTTGCTGATCTTGTCGACGGAGTCCTCCCGGGAGACCGTCGGGAACTGCTCGCTCATGATCTCCGCGACGGCCTTCTGGCCGACGTTCTCCCCCTCGTGGCGGATGTCGCTGAAGCTGATCGAACCGACCGGCAGCCCGTTTTGTAATACCGGCAGCTGCGAGAAGGCCGCCTCCTCCATCCGGCGTTCGGCGTCGGCCACGGAGTCGTCGGGGGCGACGCTGACCAGCGTCTCGTTCATCAGGTCCTCCGCCCGGACGACGCTCCCCTCGGCCTCGTCGAGCGCCGAGACGATCCGTCTGAGCGTCGACAGCCGGGGGTCGACGTCCCCGCCCTCGATCCGCGCGATCAACGGCTGGGAGACGCCCGCCATCTCCGCGAGCGCGCTCTGTGTCAGGTCCAGGGAGGTCCGGCGCTCCCGCAGGTCCTGCGGCGTCGGTAGCTCCATGTCAGGGGATAACCAGAGGTTATTAAAATTACTTTCGACCGGCGTGCCGTGCGTGTCGTGTGGCCGGTCACGATTCCCGCAGGTCCCGTAACTCGTTTCGTAACAGGAGTGCCGACTCGTATCGGTCGTGTTTCCGCTTTTCGAGGGCGGTCAAGAGGACGTCGTCGAGGGCGGATGGGACGGATGCGACGTCACTCGGGGGTGTCGGTTCCTCGTCCAACACGCGCCGCATCACCTTCGTCGGCGGCCCCTCGAACGGCGGCCGTCCCGTGAACAGTTCGTAGAACACCGCCCCCAGTTGGTAGACGTCCGTGATGTCGTCGGTGGACCCGTACGACTCGTCGAACTGTTCGGGTGCGGCGTACTGTGGCGAGAGTCCTTCGAGGCTCTTCGAGTGTTCGAGGAGCTGCTTCGACAGCCCCCAGTCGGCCACCTTCGGCACGTCCCACCCGTCCTCGACCGACCGAAAGAGGACGTTCTTGGGCTTGAGGTCGAGGTGCGCGATGCCGTGGCGGTGTGCGTGACGCACGCCCTTCGTCACTCCGATCGCCGTCCACAGCGTCTGATCGAACTCCAGTTCTCCGGCCCGGTCGGCCAGATCGCCGGCGTCCATATACTCCATCGCGATCCACGGGAGCGGGTCGGCGTCGTAATCCACCACGCCCACGATGTGGTCGTGGTCGTCCAGTTTGTCCCACGTCTCGGCCTCCTCCATGAGCCGTTCGACCGTCCCGGTGTGGAGCGTGCCCACCATCCGCGGTTCCTTGACCGCGAGTTCGTGTGTTCGATCCGTTCCGGTCGTCCTCACGAGATAGACGTCGGCGTTTCCACCTTTCCCGAGGAAGTCTTGCCGCTCCAGGGCGGCGTAGTCGACGTCGACGTTCGCCACGGTCGGGATCGTCTCGGGCGGCCGGTTCCGGAGCAGTTCCGTCGCCCGGTCGATCCCCGTCCGGCATCGCTCCCGAAGGGTCCCGACGGTCGTATCGAACCTCTCGATCCCCGTGGCGTCGACACGCCGAGCGATCGTCTCGAGGTCGTCCTCGATCGCCACCAACTGCTCTCGCGCCTGCGCGGGGTCGTCCGCGACGCGGTCGAGGGCGTCGTCGACGCGCCGCCGGACGTCGTCGACCGACGCACGGAGATCGATCGCGTCCCGACACGAGTTCGCCCGCGATCGGAGGGCCGGCACGCGGGTCCGTAGCCGATCGTCGTCCATGTTTTCGGCGGTCTTCGCAACGGCGTCGACGGACTCGGTCGCGTCGTCGAGCCGAGTTCGTAGCGTCGGCACCGATTCCGTTTCGATGTCGTCCCGGATCTCCTCCAGACGCCGCTCCGCGCGGTCGAGTCGGGCACACAGCCGCGTCGCTGCCCGCCGGTCAAGCGCGTCGTCGACCGCGCCGTCGTTCGCGGCGGTTCGGGCGTCGGTCAACGCCGCCCCGCTACGGTCGCGGGGGGCTTCCGTATCGTCGGAGACGGAGGACGGATCGGTCGCGTCGACCGACTCGGGAGGGTCGACCGACAGTTCGGGACGCGTCCGAATCAGGTCCCGGAAGAACTGATCCGGCGCGGCCCGGAGATCGAACGTCGAGACCGTGCCGTCGTCGGATGCGACGCGAACCCGTGGGAGGTCGTCGTCCGACCATTCGAACGCGACGCGTGCGGGGTCGTCCTCGGTCGACTCCGTCGTGTCGTAGAGGTTGTCGTCGACCTCGACGAGGCGGTCGGTGGTCAGGACGAGCCACGTGTTCGCCCGGAGGGTTCCGAGCGTCTCGACGGCGGAGACGAACCGCTCGTCCCGGCCGACGCCGTCCTCGACGTGGCCGCGGACCTGCTCCGGGAGCGCTTCGAGGGTCGCGGCGTAGCCGGGTGTCTTCGCCACCGACGGAGTGTCGTTCGCCGGCGCCTCGCTCACCATGGCATCGAGTTCCTCGATCCGCTCGTCGGCGGTCGCACGCGCGTCGGGCGTCGGTGCCATCCGTCGGGCCTCTTCGTACGCCACTCGCGCCTGCTCGGCGAGCGTCAGGGCCCGGTCGGTGTCGTCGCCGAGCAACGCCCTGGCGTCGGCACGGAGGTGGTCGCCGGCGGTCAGGTGGGCGTCTGCGGTGACGTCGCCGTCGGCAGGCGGCGTTCCCGACGTGGATCGGGACGGTCCGGAGGGGGTCGCCGGCGGCGTCCCGTCGGATCGGCCGTCGTCGTCTCGGCCCCGGTTCCGGAGGCGGACGGCTCCCAGAATACCAGCGGCGAGTACGCTCACCGACACGAGCACGAGCACGATCCAAGACGATGGATCGGAAACACCGACGACACCGCCGGGAACGGGACGCCCGTCGTCGCCGGCGGGGCCGTCGGTTCGACTATCGCTTTCCGCGAACAGCTCTCCGTCCGGGGAAAGGGGTTCCGTCGACGACGCGGATGTCAACGTTCCTCCACCAGTCGCGTAGACGGTGTCGTCGTGCTCCCCGATAGCGGTCCCCTCGACCGCGGCGGGCGACGAGCGGACGTTCCCGTCCGTTCGAAACCGCCGTGATTCCCCACCACCTGGCTCCGGGTTCGTGTGTTCCCGTGCGCGTCCGGTGTTCGTCTCGTCATCCCCGGACGGTGGCCACGACTCCGAGCGGTCCCCTCGCCCGGCACCGATACCGGCACTGCCCGACAGCGCCACACCCGTGGCGACCGTCCGCAACACCGCTCGGCGTGACAAGCCGTCGGTCACCACGTTTTCCCCCCATTGCTCGGGTTCCGGTGCCCGCTCATCAACGGACTGACGGTAGACGGCCGAAACCAAAAGGCTTCGTCCGGCTACCGGGATCCGTCGACGCACTCGGACGCCGGTCACTGGGGCTCGCGGTTCCGACGCGAGCTCCCCGTGTCCGGGGTGTCGAAGCCCGGTAACGGCTTACCGCTCACGTTTCCCGTCCCGTTGGCGAGGGCGAAGGTGGGACCGGCGAGGTCGCTCGACGACCCACGGCCGACAGTATAACTCCCTCCGTACCGTACTGCCCACATGAGCTATCCGGTCACTTACCACTGTCCGCGGTGTGGGGCCATCGTCGAACTCGAACGCGAGGGGTATCTCGCCGACAAGTCGGTGACGCCGTATCCGCTCGAAGGGTGGACGTACGCCGACGCCGACGGGGATATCGAGGCCGCGGACGGCGTCCGCTTCGTCTGTGGCGCCGACGGCACCCTCCGCGACGACGACGCGACCGGCTGTGGGGACCCCTTCTACCTGAGTTACGTCCGCTTCGAGGACGGCGAGGCGGTCGAGGCGGTCCCCGAGAGCGAGTACGTCAGGCTCGACCCCTGAGGCGGGGACCTACCCCTTGATGTTACAGACCGGATACGTCCGTGCCACCTTGTCGCCGATGCCCAGTTCGTCGGAGACCCGGACCACCTCGTCGACGTCCTTGTAGACGCCGGGGGCCTCCTCGGCGACGGTCGCGCCGCTCTGAGCCTTGACGTAGACGTGTTGCTGATCCCGGAGTTCGTCCTGGACCGTCTCGCCCCAGAACTCCTGTTTGGCCTGCGTCCGACTCATGAGTCGGCCGGCGCCGTGGGCGGTCGATCCGAAGGTGAGGTCCATCGACGCCTCGCCGCCGCGGAGGACGTAGCTCCCTGCACCCATGCTCCCGGGAATGATGATCGGCTGTCCCACGTCGCGGTAGGCGGCGGGCACCTCGGGGTGGCCGGCGGGGAACGCCCGCGTCGCGCCCTTGCGGTGGACGTAGAGTTCGCGTTCCTCGCGTACGTCGTCGCCGCCCGGCCGCCCCTGCGGGTCGACCCCGACGTCGTGGACCTCCTTCTTGGCGATGTTGTGGGCGACGTCGTAGAGGAGGTGCATGTCCATCGACTCCCACGAGCGGTCGAACACCCGCTCGAACACCTTCCGGGTCCGGTGCATGATCAACTGGCGGTTCACCCACGCGAAGTTGATGCAGGCACACATCGCGCCGTAGTAGTCCTCGGCGAGTTCGGAGCCGGCGGGTGCGGCCGCGAGTTCCTTGTCCGGCAGGTCCGCGAGCAGGTCTGAGTGCCGTTTTTCGATCTTCCGGAGGTAATCCGTGCAGGTCTGGTGGCCCAGCCCCCGGCTCCCGCAGTGGATCAGGACGACGATTTGCCCGGGTTCCAGCCCGTAGGCGTCGGCGACGTCCTCGCGGTAGACGTCGGTCACGCGCTGCACTTCGAGGAAGTGGTTGCCGCTCCCCAGGCTCCCCAGTTGGTTCTTCCCGCGGTCTTTCGCCTTCTGTGAGACGGCGGCGGGATCGGCGTCCGGCCGTCGCCCCTCGTCCTCGCAGTGTTCGAGGTCGGCCGGAACCGCCCACCCCGCCTCCAGCGCCCAGTCGACCCCGCGGTCGAGGACCGACTCGACGGTGTCCATATCGCCCTGGACGACCCCGCCGCCGCCCAGCCCCGAGGGGACGTTCGCGAACAGCGCCTCGACGAGTTCCTCCTCGCGGCCGCGGACGTCGTCGTAGGTCAGATTTGTTTTCATCATTCTGACGCCGCAGTTGGAGACGACGAACCCGTTCGCGAGGAACGTGTGAGCGTCGTGGGTGACGCCGATGTCGTAGACCGGTTTCGAACCGGCCGCGTGGATCGATTCGATTTCGGTCCTGACGGCGCCGTCCGCACGAACGTCGACGGTCTCACGGAACTCCTCGAAGTCGGGGAAGTCGTCGCCCGGTCTCGGTCGACCGGTGCGACCACTCCAGACGCTTCGTTCGACGAACCGGTCGTTGATCTCGAAGCGCTCCTTGATATCCGAAACGTCCGAACCACCGTCGGCCAGCGTCTGTGCCTCCGTGGCGATCCGTTCGCGTCGGGAGATCGCTCGCTCTTTCGATCGGAGATACTGGACCGCCACCGCCGCTTTCCGCCGTTTCTCCGGGTGGTATCGGTACCCGACACGAGTGAAAAATCGGATGAGGTTCTCCGAGTCGTTCTTGATACCGAGGCGGAGACGGATCGTCTCGGACGTGCTGTTCGAATCGGTCTCGAACGCCTCGATATCGTTGGTCTCGATGCCGAGGTCGTCGAGGAACGACGCCATATCCTCCAAGAAAGCCAACCCTGCCGTCCTCGTATCGGCCGTTCTGGTCTGGGAGACCTTCGGACAGTAGAGGTTCTTGTCGCTCTGGGCCGCCGGGGTGTTCATTTCGGCCCCGAAGTACGCCGCGTAGAAGAGCGCCCGTTGCCAGTCTGCGAGACGGTCGAGGTAGCCGGGTGTCGTGAACCCGGACGCCACTTTCGGCCCCTCGGGAACGCCGAGTTCGACGAACACGCGCCGTAACGCCTTGGACGTCGTCTTGAAGCTGTCCTCCGTCCGCTCGAACGTCGAACCGTCGATATCGTGGTTTCGGTCGCGTTCGTATATCTTCGAGGGCTTGAACCCGATCTCCCGAATGTCCGCGCGGATCCGTTCCAGTTCCTCCGGCTCGCCGTAGAACCACGTCTGACCTGGGCCGCCGTACGAACCGTCACCGAGCAGGAATCCGACGATCTTGAGCAGTCGGTGGAACTGCTCGTCCGTGGATCGGAGGGGCAGGAGCCCCCGGTCCTTCAGGACACGCCGGATCTGAGGATTGTCGTCGGCGAAGTCGTCCTCGGAGAGGACGGTGAACTCGTCCGGATCCTCGTGTTCGATACCCTCGAACGGGTGGACGTACACCGACTCGCCGGGCGTTAGCTCCTCGACGGGGATCATTCCCTCCGGCGTCTCGAATCGGTGATCGCCGGTCGCCTCGATTCGCCGTCCGGTCGCCGTTTCGAGTTCGTACACCGGTTTCGCTCCGGACTCGGTGAACAGCCGAACCTCCGAAGTGGTGAGTTCGTCGCCCGCCGCCACGGCGGCACGCTCGTTCTCGAACCGCTCGCCGAGCGCTTCGAGCGACAGCTTCCGCCCGAAGGCGAGCCGCACGTCGGTTTCGCCGGGCAAGCAGTTGATGTCGTACCCGACCGCTCCCGGCGAGATACAGCCGGTCTCGGCGTCCGTCGCGCCGACGCCGCCGACGGGGAAGCCGTAGCCCTGGTGGCCGTCGGGCATGCAGACGGCGTGGGAGGTCATCCCGGGCAGGTGGGTCGCGTTCTTGAGCTGTTGGAGGGTATCGTCGTCGCCGATCCGTTCGAGCAGCGACTCGCTCGCCAGCACCCGCGCGGGGACGCGCATCTCCCCTTCGCGGGGAATCTCCCAGACGTGCTCCCGAACCCGTTCGAGCCGGATGCCGTCGAACTCGCGTGTGGTCATACCGGGGTCGACGGGGTCGACGCGGGAATACGTTACTACACGTCGAGGACGACGTAGGCCTCCCAGCCGTCTTCGGTCCGCTCGACGCGCATCTCGGAGTAGGTCACCGCCTTCACGTCGCGGGCCGTGATGGCCGCGAAGGGGACGCCGCGGGCGCTCGCCTCGACGGTCCACTCCCCGTCGTCCTCGCGGACCGTGGCCTCGTTGTCGACCGGGAGGACCCCGCGGACGTCGCGCTCGTAGATGAGCCGGTCGAGGTAGTCGAAGAGGAGCGCCTCGACGCTCTCGGCGACGACCGTGACGGCGAAGCGCTCGCCCGTCTCCGGGATCTCCTCGCAGGTCGCGGCCGCGAGACCGTCGGCGGCGGCGGCGAAGGCCTCGCCGCGGGTCTCGCCGCGGGACGCGACGGCGACGTCGGCGGTGTGGGGGCGGAGTTCGAAGCTCATCGGGGGTCGTCGACGGAACGAGGGGTGGGGACGGCAAAACGCTTGCTCGACCGACTCGGGAAGGAGAATCATTTGCCGGTATGCCCCGGCATACGGGGGTGTCGCGTGTCGTCACGGCACATGACATCCAGCAAGGACGTCCTCCGGCGTGCCGACGCGGAGGACGTGGAACTGGTACGGATCGTCTTCGTCAACAACAGCGGCGTGCCGCGGGGGCGGGTCGTCGACCGGGAGTCGTTGCCGACCGTACTGGCCGACGGGGCGAACGTCACCCACGCGATGCAGTCGTTCAACGCGCTCGACCGGTTGGCTCCCGAGGGACGGTTCGGGCCCGCCGGCGAGGTGCGGGTCGTCCCCGACCCGGAGACGTTCACCGTCCTGCCGTACGACGACCGGACGGCGCTGATGCTCGCTGACCTCCACGACTTGGACGGCGAGCCGTGGGCCGCGGGGCCGCGCGCGCAGCTCCGCCGGTATCTCGACGAACTGGCGGCCGAGGGGTACGCGCCCGAACTGGCCTACGAGAGCGAGTTCTACTACACCCGGACCGACGAGGACGGCGAGTCGGTCCCCCTCGACGACAGCACGTGCTTCTCGACGGCGGGGATGCGGAGCGCCCACGACGTCGTCCTCGACACCGTCGACGCGCTCAAGGCTCAGGGAATGGGGCTGTCGGCGTACTACCCGGAGTACGGCCCCGGGCAACAGGAACTGGTCACCGATCACGACACGGGCGTCGCCGCCGCGGACGACCACGTCCGGTTTCTCGAGACGGTGCGGGCGGTGGCCGCCGACCACGGCATCGACGCTACGTTCCGCCCGAAGCCGTTCCCGAAGCTTCCGGGGACGGGCTGTCACATCCACCTGTCGTTGTGGCGTGACGGCGAGAACGTCCTCCACGACCCGGACGCGGACGGACCGTATCCGCTCTCGGAGGCGGGTCGGCATTTCGTCGGCGGCCTCCTCGAACACGCACCGGCGCTGGTGGCGGTGACGGCCCCGACGGTGGAGTCGTACGACCGGCTGGCGCCGGGGATGTGGTCCTCCGCGTACACCTGCTGGGGCGAGGACAACCGCGAGGCCACGGTTCGCGTCCCGTCGGTGAGTCGGAGCGCGCCGGCGGCGACGACCCGCGTCGAGTTCAAGCCGGCCGACAACACGACCAACCCCTACCTCGCGCAGTTGGCGCTGGTCGCGGCGGGGATGGACGGTATCGAGCGCGAACTCGACCCCGGCGAGCCGCTGAACCGGGACCCGGCCGACGTCGACGAGTCCCAACTCGCGGCCCGCGGAATCGAGCGCCTGCCGAGCACGCTCGCGGCGGCGCTCGACGCGTTCGCGGAGGACGACGTCCTCCGGTCGGCGATGGGCGAGGCCCTGTTCGGTTCGTACCTCGAAGTCAAGCGGAGCGAGTGGGCGATGTCGGCCGACGGCGACGGGGAGTGGGAGTCGGACTACCTCGACCGGTCCTTCTGAGGGTGCGCGCGGTCCGAATGCGGCGACGATGGACGCCGACGGTGAAGTTATAACGTCCGATACGCCTAGAAGTGACGTAGTGAGCGTCACCGTCGAGAAGCGCGTGGACGGCCCCGGGACGACCGACCACGCCGGCGAGGCCTGGGAGCTCAAAGAACGGATCCGCCGGACGGAGGGCGTCCTGAAACAGCGGAAGCGCTTCTTCATGGACGCGTATCGACGGGCGAAGACCCACCTGCTCTACCTCGACGACGACTTCGTCGGCTTCGCGACGGCTCGGCGCGACGGCTACATCCTCTTTCTGGCCGTCGCCCCCGAACGGCGTGGCGAGGGGTTCGGCCGACGGCTGATCGCGGAGGTAGCCGAGGAACACCGGACGGTCACCTGTCACGCTCGGGCGACGAACGAGCGGGCGCTCGCCTTCTACGAGTCCGTCGGCTTCGAGATCAAGCGTCGCATCGAGAACTACTACGAGGACGACGGCGACGCGTACTACCTCCGTCTGGGCCCCGACGAACGGCTTCGGGACCGGCTCTCCGAGTTGATCCGGCGGTAACCGTCACGACGCCTCAGCCGTCGTAGTGACCCCGGTCAGTGACGACCTCGTCGACCAGCGACATCGGCGTCGCGTCGTAGGCTGGGTTCTCGATCCGGACGCCCTCGACCGGTTCGCGGATCACCTCGGCGGGCGGGCGCGACTCGTTCTCGAAGACGAAGTCGTCCTCGATGATCTTCGACTGCGAGCCGACGACCGTCACGGGCACGTCGACCACGTCGGCGGCGGCGGCGATGGGGAAGGTCCCCACGCGGTTGTAGAGGGTGTCCTCGACGATGCAGTCCATGCCGACGATCACCCGGTCACACCGGTCGAGGAGGTGGCCGGCGGCGCTGTCGACGGCGAGGTGTGGTTCGACGCGACCCATCTCGGCGAGTCGGCGGGCGGCCTTGCGGCCGAGATAGCGGGGTCGCGCCTCGGTGACGTAGGCGGTGAGGTGCCGCCCCTCGCCGGCGGCGGTCTCGATTGCCTCCAACACGGTCGAGGAGAAGTCGTGGGTGAGGACGGTCTCGCCGTCCTCGAACGTCTCGGCGGCCTCCGCGGCGGCCCGTCGCTTGCCGGTTTCGATCTCCTCGGTGACCCGGCCGATCACCTCCTCGGTGTGGGATTTCGCCCCCTCGACGGTGTCGGACGCCCCGAGAACCGCCTCGACGACCTCCCGCATCGCCTTGTGGAGCGAGGCGTGGGAAGGGTTGGCCCGACGGAGCGCGCCGGCGTTGCGCTCCAGGTCGCGCTCGTAGGACTCGACGTTCCGGTAGTCCCGATCGAGGAGTTCGCGAAGCGCGCCGGTGGCCTTGACCGCGACCACCGACGAACTGTGGGTCTCCATCCGGCGGATCTCCTCGATGGTCTCGTCGATCATACGGGGAGGTGACGTGTCCGCGGCAAAGAGTTTCCGGCTGGCGGTCAGTCGCTCCCGCTGTCGGCCTCGCCCGCGTCGTCGACCGCCCGCCGTGCGTAGGCGTAGGCGAGCAACGCGGTGACGAACCAGACGAGCGCGCCGACCCGGACGGCGAAGGCGGCGCGGGCACCCCACGTCGGGAGCGTCGTCGTCGTCGAGAGCGCCGCCACCAGCGGCGCGCCGGCGACGATGGTCGTCACGAACGTCACCTGCATCACCCACCCGAAGTCGACGCCGTCGGGGTCGGTTCGCTCGACGCGGTGTGGCACGGCCGCGGGTTGGCGGCCGACCCGCTAATGCGTGGCGGTTCGCTCCAGAAACGCCGACAGCGCCTCGTTGAACGCCTCGGGACGCTCCAGCATGGCGAGGTGGGCCGCGTCGGGGACGGTCGTCCACTCGGCGTCGGGAATGGATTCGGCGAGTGATTCGTGGTACCAGGGCGGCGTCAGGGCGTCGTGTTCCCCGACGACCGCGAGCGTCGGGACCGCCACGTCGTCGAGTCGGCCCCGGACGTCGAACTCGTGGCAGGTCCGGAAGTCGCGGTGGGTCACGGCCCGGCCCGCCTCGTGGAGCATCTCGCGGGAGACGGTCACCAGCCGCTCGTCGGGGTCGTGAAAGAGCCGATCCGGGCCGTGGAGGAACTCGATCGCCCGCTCGAAGTCCGTCCGGAGCCACCGGAGCAGGTCGTCGAGGACCGCGAGTTTGGCGCCCGTCCCCGCGAGCACCGCCCCCGAGAGGTCGAGGTCGGGATCACGGTCGAGCAGGAGCGTCAGGACGACGGCGCCGCCGAGGGAGTTCCCACAGAGGACGCGGGCATCCGTCTCGCGTGCGACGGCGACGACGTCGTCGACGTAGGCCGACAGCGTCTCGTACCCCGGCTCGGCGTCGACGTCGTCGCTGTCCCCGTGGCCGCTCAGATCCAGGGCGATCACGGGCCGCCGGTCGGCGAGTCTGGTCTGTGCCTTCCAGACCCCGCTCGATCCGCCGCTCCCGTGGACGAAGAGGATCGGCGCCTCGTCGCCGCCCCGGTCGTGTCGCCGGTAGGCCGTCGTCCGGCCGTGGTGTGTAACCGTCTCCATACGATCGATAGCGCTGGCAGGCGTATAAACCCCGCCCGCGGGGGACGAAACGTGTGAACCGCTATTTCACTGAACGAAGCCACCCCGACACTGTACCGCGATTATTTGGCGAAAGTTTTAAATAGATATACAGCTAACGTTGAGTTAGGAAGAATCATGGTGAGACAACAATACGCCGGCGAGGACGATCGGTTCGTCCGCCGGTACGACTACGAGGACGGGTGGGTAATCGCGGCCGACGTCGGCGCGGCGGACGACCGTCTGGCCACCGACGTCGTCGACGGGACGGCCATCGTGCTCGTCGACGACGAGGTGGAACTGGAGTTCGAGGTTCCCGGATCGGTCGAGAGCGTCGACACCAATAACGGCGTGCTCGTCGTGAGGGGCGACCGATGAAGCTGATCGTCAAGCCGCTGAAACAGAAGGACGCCGGCCGTGGCCTCGCCGCCATCGACCGCGCGGCCGCGGCGGAGATGGGCCTGGACGTCGGCGACTACATCCGCATCGAGGGGAGCGACGGCACCGCCATCGCCCGCGTCTGGCCGGGACTGCCCGAGGATCAGGGCTCCGGCGTCGTCCGGATCGACGGTCAGCTCCGCCAGCAGGCGAACGTCGGCATCGACGACCGCGTCGAGGTCGAGAAGGCCGAGGTCAAGCAGGCCGAGCGCGTGACCGTCGCGCTCCCCCAGCAGATCGGGATTCGCGGCGACATCGGCCCCTACCTCCGCGACAAGCTCACCGACAAGCCGATCACCAAAGGCCAGACCCTCCGGGTCCCCTTCGGCTTCGGCTTCATGGGCGGCCGCGGGAACAAGGCCCTGCCGCTGAAGGTAGCCGACACCGAGCCCTCGGGGACGGTCGTCGTCACCGACTCGACGCAAGTGGAGATCAGCGAGCAGCCCGCCGAGCAGATCCGGGAGACCGAGGCCGCGGACGCGAGCCCCGAGACGCCGGACGTGACCTACGAGGACATCGGGGGCCTCGACCGCGAACTCGAACAGGTTCGCGAGATGATCGAGCTGCCGATGCGCCACCCCGAGCTGTTCCGGCGGCTGGGCATCGACCCGCCGAAGGGCGTGCTCCTGCACGGCCCGCCCGGTACCGGGAAGACGCTGATCGCGAAGGCCGTCGCCAACGAGATCGACGCCTCCTTCCACGACATCAGCGGGCCGGAGATCATGTCGAAGTACTACGGCGAGAGCGAGGAGCAGCTCCGCGAGGTCTTCGAGGAGGCCGAGGAGAACGCGCCCGCCATCGTCTTCATCGACGAAATCGACTCCATCGCGCCCGAACGTGGCGAGGCCGGCGGCGACGTCGAACGCCGCGTGGTCGCCCAGCTCCTCTCCCTGATGGACGGGCTCGAGGAGCGCGGCGAGGTCGTCGTGATCGGCGCGACCAACCGCGTCGACGCCATCGACCCCGCGCTCCGGCGTGGCGGGCGGTTCGACCGCGAGATCGAGATCGGCGTCCCCGACCGCGACGGCCGCCGCGAGATCCTGCAGGTCCACACCCGCAACATGCCGCTGGCCGAGGACGTCGACATCGAGGGGTTCGCGGAGTCGACGCACGGCTACGTCGGCGCGGACCTCGAGAGCCTCGCCAAGGAGGCCGCGATGAACGCGCTCCGGCGCATCCGCCCGGACATCGACCTCGAGGAGGAGGAGATCGACGCCGAGATCCTCGAATCGCTCGAAGTCGATCAGGCCGACTTCCGCGAGGCGCTGAAGGGCATCGAGCCGTCGGCGCTCCGCGAGGTGTTCGTGGAGGTCCCCGACGTCACCTGGAACGACGTGGGCGGCCTCGAGGACACCAAGGAACGCCTCCGCGAGACGATCCAGTGGCCCCTCGACTACCCCGAGGTGTTCGAGGCCATGGACATGCAGTCCGCGAAGGGCGTGCTCATGTACGGCCCGCCCGGCACCGGGAAGACGCTCCTGGCCAAGGCGGTCGCCAACGAGGCCGAGTCCAACTTCATCTCGGTGAAGGGGCCGGAACTGCTCGACAAGTACGTCGGGGAGAGCGAGAAGGGCGTCCGCGAGATCTTCAGCAAGGCTCGCGAGAACGCCCCGACCGTGATCTTCTTCGACGAGATCGACGCCATCGCGACCGAACGCGGGCAGAACACCGGCGACTCCGGCGTCTCCGAGCGCGTCGTCTCGCAGCTCCTGACGGAGCTCGACGGGCTGGAGACCCTGGAGGACGTCGTGGTGATCGCCACCTCGAACCGGCCCGACCTCATCGACTCGGCGCTCCTGCGACCTGGGCGTCTGGACCGGCACGTCCACGTGCCCGTTCCCGACGAGGACGCCCGGCGCGCCATCTTCGAGGTGCACACCCGGAGCAAGCCGCTGGCGGACGACGTCGACCTCGACAGCCTCGCGCGGCGCACCGAGAACTACGTCGGCGCCGACATCGAGGCCGTCTGCCGCGAGGCCTCGATGGCCGCCTCCCGGGAGTTCATCAACAGCGTCTCGCCCGACGAGATCGGTGAATCCGTCGGCAACGTCCGCGTCACGATGGACCACTTCGAGCGGGCGCTCGACGAGGTGAGCCCGAGCGTCACCGAGGAGACCCGGGAACGCTACCGCGAGATCGAACAGCGCTTCACGACCGACGAGGGCGCCGCCGCCCCCGAGAGCGAAGCCAGCCGGACCTTCCACTAGGGCCGCCCCGAACCGGGCGGTATTTCAGGGATAGTCCGCGATGACGAGGCGTGTTCCGCTCGATGCGACGACGGCGGGCCGCGCTCTGGACCGTCCTCGCGGCCGGGTTCCTGTTCGTCAACTTCCACCGGACCGCGACGGCCGTCCTCGCCGACTCGCTCGCACGGACCTTCGACGCGACGGGTGCCGAACTCGGACTGCTCCACGCCTCGTTTTTCTACGTCTACGCCCCCCTCCAGCTGCCGGCGGGGCTGATCGTCGACCGGTACGGCCCGCGGCGGGTCGGCGCCGGCGGCCTGGGTCTGCTAACCTTCGGGGTCGCCTGGTTCGCCCTCTCGGAGTCGCTCGCGACGGCGTTTCTCGCCCGCGCGGTGGTCGGCCTCGGGGGGAGCGTCCTCTACATCGGCACCCTCCGGTTCTGTGCCAACTGGTTTCGAGCCGACGAGTACGCGACCATGACCGGCTACACCGTCGCGGCGGCGGGGCTGGGCGGCATCCTCGCGACGACGCCGCTCGCCGTCGCCACCGGCGCCGTCGGCTGGCGGACGGCGACCCTCGCGACGGCGGCCACGACCGGCGTGCTCACCCTCGCCATCGCGGGGTTCGTCCGCGACACGCCGGAACAGGCGGGAGTGGCGGCGGAGGGTGAGGGCGCGGCCACTGCCGCGGAGGGTGAGGGCGCGGCCACTGCCGCGGAGGGTGAAGGCGCGGCCACTGCCGCGGAGGGTGAGGGCGCGGCCACTGCCGCGGAGGGTGAAGGCGCGGCCACTGCCGCGGAGGGTGAAGGCGCGGCCACTGCCGCGGACGGTGAGGGCGCGGCCACTGCCGCGGACGGTGAGGGCGCTTCCGACACCGGCGCCGCCACCCTCGCCGACGTCGTCGCCAACGTCCGGACGGTCGTCGGCGAGCGCGAGACGTGGCTGATGGGTGCGATCCTCTTCTGTGTGCTCGGCGTGAACTTCACCGTCCTCGGGCTCTGGGGAGTGCCCTTCCTCGTCGACACCTACGGGGTCTCCCTGGCTCGGGCCTCGACGGTCGTGCTCGTCGGCAACGTCGGGTTCGTCGTCGGATCCCCGCTGCTGGGGGCGCTCTCGGACCGTCTCGGCCGCCGGACGGAACTCGTGGTCGCCACGGCCCTGCTTTTCACGCTCGCGTACGCCGTCCTCGCCGTCGTCCCGCCGTTCCCGGTCGTCGCGCCGGTGTTCTTCGTCGCGCTCGTCGCCAACGGCGGCGTGGCGCTGGTGTTCACGATCGGGAAGGAGCGACACCCCCCGTCGGTGGCGGGGACCGTCACCGGCGTCGTCAACGGGTTCGGCTACTTCGGGGCCGCGCTGCTGCCCGCACTCCTGGGTGGCGTCCTCGACGCCTACTGGACGGGCGAGACCCTCAACGGCGCCCGAGTCTACACAGTCTTCGGCTACCGGATCGCCTTCGGCATCGCGGCGGCCGCGGGGCTCGTCGCCACGCTCGCGGCGCTGTGGCTGCACCGACGGGAACGGACCGTGAGTGGGGGCTAATCCCGGTACCAGCGCCACCCCGCGACGGCGAGGCCGGCGGCGACGAACAGCAGTCCGAGGGGGCGGACCGCCGAGAGCGCGAGGCCGAGCGCCAGCGTCGCCACGTTGAACCCCTCGCTTCGCCGCTCGGTGCGCATCGAGTACACCACCCCCTCGTAGCGGACGGCGTAGAGGCCCTCGTTCAGGGCGACGTGGTCGCTGGTGTACCGGAACTCGGGGGCCGTCGCCGACGCGTTCTCCACGACGTACGGCGAGTCCGCGACGCCGCGGGTGACGGCCCGCTGCCCGCGCTCCGAGAGGTCCTCGTGGGGCAGAACCGCCGACTCGTCGTACTCGATGCCGTAGGCGAGCGTACCGTTCTCGGCGGGTTCGACCCGGTGGACGTAGTCGGTGTCCGCGGCGTTACCGACGGGGACCGCAGAGAGCACGAGGAGGCCGATGCCGACGGCGACCAGCGCCGACGGGAGGGAGTCGGAGCGCATGCCGGGAGCGTCGGCCGCCGGCCACGTGGCTCTTGTCCCCGACCGTCCGGGACGGGGATGTTCCACGGCTCCCGACGGGGGATGGGTATGCACCACGTCGGCTGGGTCGCCCTCGGCGGGCCCCCGTCCACTGGACCGGATCCCGACTCCTTCGACGGTTCGGCCTCGACGGGACGCCGGTCGAACCCGACGTGAACGACCGGCCGACGGGCAACGTCGTCCAGCGGGAGTCGTGGGTCGAACTCCGCCCCCGGTATCCGGTCCCCTCGCGGCGTGGCACCCGGACGCGGTACACGCTGTATCGGGCCATCCCCGAACGGTTCGACGACCACCCAGAGCGCGAGAAGTTCCCGGCCAGTCGCAATCGCTGACGGTCAGGCGTGGGACTCCGTCACCTCGCCCTCGGCGTCGTCGTCGCGTATCCACCCGACGTACACCTGCCCGAGAAAGAGGAGGGTGAACGCGGCATTGAGGTCGGTGGTGTACCCGTTCGGGGCGGTACCGCCGGTTTCGCCGGCCGGTGGGATCAACCCGATTCCGGCCCAGAGGTAGTGGATGGCCACCCCCGAGACGACGGCGGTGACGAAGATGCTCACGAACAGGACCGCGGCCATCCGGAGGCCGTAGTAGCGGCGGTAGGCGTCCGTGATGGTCGGGACGATCAGGTCGGCGAAGATGAAACTCATCACGCCGCCGAAGGCGATGCCGTTCGACCAGAGGATGAGCGCGAAGGGGACGTTGCCGACCGAACAGACGAAGGTGACGACGCCGACGACGACGCCGACGACGGCGCTCGCGGCGACCCAGGTGAGCGACCCCTCGGCGCCGACGCCGAACAGCGTCGTCCACCACGCCCGCGGGACGAAGGCGGCGATCAGCCCCGCGATCAGGAAACCGGCGACGATGTCGGTCCACAGCATACCCCACTCGCCGAGGGCGTTCTTCGAGGCCAGCCGCCACCCGTCGCGGGTGAGCAGGCGGTCGCGCCACGTCGCGTCCGACTGGCGCCGCTCCTCGGCGTACGCCGTCTTGCACGACTCCGAACAGAAGTACTCGGTGCCGCGCTCGGTCGCCAGTTCGACGGTATCGTCGGCCGTCGGATCGACCGTCATCCCGCAGGCGGGGTCGCGGACGCCCTCGGTGGCTCGCAGGTGTTCGCGGGCGGCCGCGAACCACTCCGCGGGGACGAGGGCGGCGAACGTCGCCGCCAGGAGGCAGATGAGCAGGAAGCCGGCGACGTAATCAGCGACGACGAACTGCCAACCGAGCAACACCCACATCACCAGTCCGAGTTCGATCACGAGGTTCGTCGAGGCGAACTGGAACGCCGCGAGGCTGGCGACCGGCGACGCCCCCTTCTTGAACAGCGACTTCGTGGTCGCCACCGCGCCGAACGAACACGACGAGGACGCGGCGCCGAAGAGTGTCCCCAGGCCGAGTTCGCGCCACCCGCTCCCGCCGAGGACGGCGGATATCCGCTCCTCGCTCACGAACGCCTCCACCGCACCGGCGATGGTGAACCCGAGGACGAGCGCCCACCACGTCTCCCAGCCCATCTCCGCGGCCAGGCGCAACCCCTCGACGAACGATTCGACGACTGTCACGCGATCCACCTCCCGAACCGGGCGTCGGCGTCGGTCGACGGAGACATCGTACCGGATCTACGGGACACCCGTTCACCTGGGTTGTGGTTCTGATACAGCTGCGGTTTGCGGGTTTAGTTTTTGAAACCCTCGACGGAGCCGCACCTTTCCTTCGTTTCGAAACTATCGACCCGGCGGGACGTCGCCCCGATTCCCAGGGTGCAGGAACCGGCCGCGTGGTATATTCGTCCGGCGGTTCGACGTGCGAACGTGGGGTGCGTACTATGGCCTACGACACGTCGAATCCGCTGGCGGAAACGTTCGAGTTCGGCGGATCCAGTCCGATCACGACCTTCTGGATCGCGTTCCTCCGGATCGTCGTCGGCTGGTGGTTCTTCCACGCCGGCGTGACGAAACTCGTCGAATCCGGCCTGAACTACACGTACGGTCCCGCCTACCTCACGGAGATGGGCGGGACCGTCCTCGGCCCGCTGGCGGTGTGGATGGGGACCGCGATTCCGCGGTTCATCGCGGCCATCGTCCCGCTGGCGGAGACGCTGATCGGCCTGGCGCTGGCCGCCGGCGTCGCCGTCAGGCTCGCGTCCGCCGGCGGCGCCGTGTTCATGGCGTTCTTCTGGGTCGGCAACGCCGAGTTCGGCCACGGCGTCGTCAACGGCGACCTGATGGGACTGCTGCTGTTCGTCACGCTGATCGTCCTCGCCGCCGGTCGGTACTACGGCCTGGACGCGATCATCGAACGGACCGAACTCGTCCAGCAGTACCCGCGGCTCAAATACCTGCTCGGTTGAGGAGGTGATCACCCATGCAAACTACCACCATCGACAACGTGGCGATGGCGCTGAGCGGCACGCTGCTGACGCTCGGGGTCGTCGTCCTCGGGATCGTCGAGATCGTCGACGGGGAACCGTACGGCGCGGCCCCCGTGACGAACGAGGCGGGCGAAGTCGTCGCCACCCCCGGCGTCGACCCCGCCATCCGGACGGGGCTGGTGCTCGCCGGCCTGATCGTGTTGCTGCTGTGGGGCGGCTACCGGGCCGTCGCCGGCCCGGACACGAGCGGATCGACGACGGGGACCACCGCGGCGACGCGAACGCAGTGAGGCCCCCACGACCGAAGTGTTATCCTTCTCGGCCGTGACCAGGAAGCGATGTCGACCGACCGACGACCGCTCGACCCACTCGCAGGGACGCTCCGTGCCGGCGGCCACACGCCGACCGGAGTGATCGACGACTGTACCGATCGGATCGACGCCGTCGAAGACGACGTCCAGGCGCTCGTTTCCGAACCCGGACGCGAGTCACGGCTGCGCCGCGAGGCCGCGGCGCTCGAGGCACGATACGACGAACCGTCAACCAGGCCGCCGCTGTTCGGCGTCCCCGTCGGCGTCAAGGACATCTTCCACGTCGATGGCTACCGGACCCGCGCGGGTTCGGCGGTTCCATCGGCGACGATAACCGACGCGGAGTCGGTCGCCGTGCGCCGGCTCCTCGACGCCGGCGCGCTCCATCTGGGCAAGACCCACACGACCGAGTTCGCCTACTTCGACCCGGCGCCGACGCGGAACCCGCACGCCCTCGATCACACGCCAGGGGGCTCCTCCAGCGGATCCGCCGCCGCCGTGGCGGCGGGGATGTGTCCGCTCGCGCTCGGGAGCCAGACCGTCGGCTCGGTGATCCGCCCCGCGGCGTTCTGCGGGGTCGTCGGGTTCAAACCCAGCCACGACCGGATCCCGCTCGACGGCGTGGTGCCGTTCTCGCCGACCGTCGATCACGTCGGCACCTTCACCGCGGACGTGGCCGGGGCGGCCCGGGCCGCGTCGGTCCTGTGTGACGGCTGGGAGCCCGTCGACCCCGACGACCCGCCGATCCTCGGGGTCGTCGAAGGGCCGTACCTCGAACAGGCGACGCCGGCCGGACGGGCCGGCCTCGACGCGGGCGCCGACGCCCTCGCCGACGCGGGCTACGAGGTCCGCCGCGTGTCGATGCTTGACGACATCGAGGCGGTGAACGAGCGCCACGACGCCCTGACCGCCGCCGAACTGGCGCTCACCCACGCCGAGCGGTACGCCGAGTACGGCGAGCAGTTCGCCGACACGACGGCCGACCTGATCGAGGCGGGACGTGAGGTGGGCGTCGACGAACTGGTCGACGCCCGCGTGGCCGCCAGGGCGTTCCGCTCCCGGATCGGCGAACGGACCCGCGAGGCGGGCGTGGACCTCCTGCTCTCGCCGGCCGCCCCCGGCCCCGCGCCGACGGGCATCGACGACACCGGCGACCCGATCATGAACCTCCCGTGGACCCACGCCGGCGTCCCCGCGCTGACCGTCCCCTGTGGCCGAGTCGGGAGCCTGCCGCTCGGCCTCCAGGTGGTCGCGCCCTTCGGCGCCGACGAGGAACTCCTGTCGTGGGGCGCGGCCATCGCGTCGGCCGTCGCCGACGTGGGAGCAGTCGACGACGCGACGTGAATCGGTTACGCCATCTCCGAGCCGTTCTCCGGGCCCGAGGTAGGCGCCCCAGTATCGGCCTGGGCTCGGGCTTCCTCGAACACCGCCGCAGGAAAGAGGCCGTTCACGCCGTCGAAGCCGAGCGACTCCAACAGGGCCGCCGGCTCGCCCGTGACGAGGAGGACGCCGAACTCGTCGACCGTCTCGTCGACGGAGACGGACAGGTCCTCCGAGCGGTTCCGGAAGCGGTCCACCGCGGCGCTCGTCAGTTCGGCGCGTTGGGTCCGGAACTCCTGTTGGGCCTCCATCCGTCCGAGTTCGCCCGACTCGACTCGGGAGCTGATGTTGGACTGGAGTTCCTGGAGCGACTCCTCGTCGGGCTGGACCCCGAGAGTGACCGTCGTCATCTCCGCCTCGCCGTCACCGCCGGCGCCGGCACCGCCGTCGCCGTCGTGATTCGAGAGCGCGCTACAACCCGCCATCGAGAGCGCCGTCCCCGTTCCGGCGAGTTGCAGGAACCGGCGTCGGTCGGTGTCGTCGAACATAACGGGGACCCTTTGGATACGAGCGTCATAAGCCCTCGCTTCCCGTGATGGGTCGCCTACCACGGACGACCCGACGACGGGGCCGGCGCCCGGAAATCGGTGGCTTGAACCCGGACGAAGGTTCAGGATTCGTTGCGTGCGAGGGTAGCCAAGCCTGGAAACGGCGGCGGACTCAAGATCCGCTCCTGTAGAGGTCCAAGGGTTCAAATCCCTTCCCTCGCATCGAAGGGCTCGTGCCCGACGCGGTGAACCCCACCGCGGAAGATGCGGAAGGCGCTCCGGGAGCGCTCTTCCCTCGCAAAACTTCTCCCGACGTCATCCGCCGAGGAGCGTCAGCCCAGTTCGAGCGTCTCGACGTACCGGAGGAACGACTCCAGTGCGGGGTTGCCGTGGTAGCGAACCGTCGCCGACTCGACGTCGTACTCGAGGATGCCGAGGTCGGCCAGTTTCGGGAGGTGGGCGTGGACGAGCGAGACGCGGACGGAGTCGGTGGATTCGGGCGCCTCGCGCGCCGGGATGGAGCGTTCGCGGGTCGCCACCCCCTCGACGAGTTCGTCGATGGAGACGGTGCCGACGCCGAGATCCTTCAGGTGGTAGAGCAGCGTGCGCCGCCGGGAGACGGAGATGAGATCGAGCGTCTGGTCGAACGAGTAGGGCATCGGGACCGTCTCGGGGCGACAGGGGTCGGTGCTCGCCGCCCCGCCCGGGGGCGTCGTCGACCGTCGAAAGGAGGGGCGTTCGGCGTCGTCCGGCGCCCGGGTCACCGTCCATCCGTCCTCGGGGACGTGTTCGACCACCGCGTCGTACAGCGGGCGGAACGTCGCGACGAGACCGTCGTCGTGGGCCGCCGGGTCGAGGTGGTGGTGTGCGGTGGCGCCGGCGGCGTCACAGAGGTCGTTGAGCGCCGAGACCAGGGAGACGACGGCCTCGCGGTCGAAACTGTCGAGCAGAGCGGTCAGGGAGTGCAGACAGATCCGCGTCGACTCGGGCGTGGACTCCCAGGCGCCGAGGTGCCGCGCGAGGGCCATCCCGACGTCGATCGGTTCCGCGTTCGAGCGGAGGACGTCGACGGAGAGGGTGCTCGACAGGTCGTCCCCGCGGTCGGTCGTCGACTCCGTCGCCGACCGATCCCCGTTCGCGTCGACGACCATCGCCCGCGCCGGCAACTGCTCGCCCGCCTCGCGTCGCCAGAGGGCGATCCGTTCGTCGGGCGACTGCGTCAGGGTCACGCTGAGGACGTTGCTCCGCGACGGTTCGTCGGCGGTCAGGAGGTCGACACAGGCGTCGTCCTCGAACTCGCTCGCCGACGGGGCCAGAAGAAGGACTGACGACGCCTCTCCGAGGGCGGCGTCGAGCGGCGTGGATCCCTCCCCCATGTGCGCCCCGATACGGTGTGGGAATGTAAAAGCGTATCACCCATCCGACACCGGTGGTCGGGCCCACGACTAAGTGCCGTGGGTCCGAACTCACGGTCATGAGCGAGCGCGTGAAACTGAGCCGGGTGGAGTCAACCTTCGAGCGCCTCGATTACCCGGTCACACGTGACGACGCCGCCGCCGAGTTCGCGGACGTGACGTTGCTCCTGGCCAACGGGGAGGCGAACCTCGGCGAACTCGTCTCGGAACTCGGGAGCGACGCCTTCCACGGCCCCGACGAACTGTTCGACGAACTCCAGAACGTCCTCCCCGTGGAGGCCGTCGGCGAACCGGGACAGTCCGACGGGGACGCCTGATCGCGGCCGTCGAAATCCCGCGCGGACGGCGGCTATCCGTGGGTTAAAGACCGTCGAGCATCAGGGTTCGAGCCACCATGGAGTTCTGCGACGAATGCGGATCGATGATGCAGACCGAGGACGGCGTGTGGATCTGTACCCAGTGTGGGTTCGAGCAGGCGCGCGACGCCGAGCAGGAAGCCGAGATGGTCACGACACAGGCCCAGGAGGAGTCGGAGATCATCGAGTCCGGCGGCGGCACGAGCGGCCTCCCGACGACGAGCGCCGACTGTCCGTCCTGTGACAACGACGAGGCCTACTGGTACATGCAGCAGATCCGTGCTGCCGACGAGTCCGAGACCCGCTTTTTCGTCTGTACCGAATGCGAGCACAAGTGGCGCGAGGACGATCACTGACGGAGTGACGAACCATTATATCCGTCGCGCCCCGGATGCCGCACGATGGTCGCACCGCCGTCGGTCCCGAGCGAGCGACTGACCGACTGGCGGCAGGTGAGCGACACCACCGAGACGCCCTTCTCCGCCGGCGGACTCACCGTCTCCGCCGGAATCCGTCTCTACGAGGACGACCGGCTTCGCGGGACCGTCCGCGAGCGGACCGGCCTCGACCGTAGCTGGCGCTTTTTCCTCGCCGCCCGCCTCGAACTCGATCCCTCGCCGCCCGTGACGGGACCGCTCCGCCGGTTGGTCGCCTCGCGGGCGAGCCGTGGGTTCGCCGACCGCCTCGGGGACCGCGGGTTCGTCGACGTCGACCGGGCCGAGCGGCGGTCGCTCCGGGTGGGCGACGCCGATGCCCGCCTGTTCCGGTACGACGCGCGTTGCCGGGTCGACGGGGTGACCCTCGACGTCGACGGCTGGCTGGCGGTGTGGGCCCCCGACCGAGCGTTCAGGCTCGCCGGCGGCGCGTATCCGACCGCCGTCGTCGGCGCCGACGGGTCGGCGGCCGAGGACGTGGTCGAGACGCTGGAGACACACATCGACCCCGAGGCGTTCCGGGCGGAGCTGTTCGAACTGATCCGCGGGACGCGCTAGTCCAGCAGGGAGAGCACCACGCCGCCGGGCGAGAGCCGTGCGGGGGCGGCCCCGACCGCCCGCGAGAGAAGCCCCGGGTCGTGACCCGGTCCGGCCCGCGCGACGCTATGGCCGCGGACCCGCAGGTCGAGGGTCACGTCGGCGTCGTGGAGGCGGTCCAACAGGAGGCCCGTCCCGGTCGAGAGCGCCCGCGCGGCGGCCAGCGAGGGCGCCCGCACGACGACGAGGTCGCCGTACCCCCGGATCGACACCGTCGCCCCGTCGACCTCGACGGTCAGGTCGGCGTGGACGTCGAGCGGTCGTTCCGCCCCGGTCACTCGCGGTCGGTCTCGCGGGTCCGGATGCGCACGGTGCCGTCGAGACGCCAGCGGGCGTGGTCGGCGTCGGGCCCCATCCGATCCGGCACCCGTATCTCCAGGTCGTCGAACTCGTAGGTGATCTCGGCACCGCGGCCGGTGAGCCGCTCGTAGAGTCCGACCGCCAGTTCGGGCCACGTCCGCACGTCCTCGATCTCGGCGCCGCGCTCCCGACTCATGGGCGCCGATTCGGCGGCCACGTACTTATACCGTCGGCCGCGCTCCCGTCCCCCGGGATCGTCACGACAGCCGCCCGACGGTCAGGTAGCCGGTGTGGCCGACACCGCGGGTGTCGGGGCGGCTCCCCCGCTCGTCGAACTGCATCCGTCGCTGGATCGTCTCGTGGGTCTCCACGCCGGTCAGTCCCGCCTCCTCGGCGGCCTCGACGGCCGCGCGGGTGCCCTCGACGAACGGCGAGTAGACGACGACGAACCCGCCGCTGAGGAGGAGGTCCGGCGCCCGGCGCACCACCGACGGCGCGTCCGCGGTGTCGAGGGTGAGGAGGTCGAACCCCGGTTCCGCGGCGAGGGCGTCGAGCTCCGCGGTCACGTCGCCCGTCCGCACGTCGACGCGGTCGGCGACGCCCGCGAGGCGCATGTTCTCGCGGGCGACGTCGGCGAACTCGGGGTCCTGCTCGTAGGTCCGGACGGCCGCGCCGATCCGGCCGAGGTAGGCCGCGAGGACGCCGGTGCCCGTCCCCGCGTCGAGTACCCGGTCGTCGGCCGCGGCGCCGGTCATGCCGACCACCAACCCGATATCGCGGGGCATCATCGGCGCGCCGGTCCGTTCGAAGTGATCGAACAGGTCCGGCCCCCGCGGCTCCCGGACCACGAACTCCTCGCCGAGGTGGGTCTCCAGGCGCTGGCCCGGTTCGACGTCCTCGGGGACGGTCAACACGCCGAGGTCGGTCTGGAGTTCCTCGCCGGGCGCGCGCAGGTACTCCCGGTCCTCACGAACCAGCAGGAACGTCGACGTCACTCCAGGCTGGCGATGGCCGACGCCAAGTCGCCGTCGGCGGCCTCGAGCGCCTCCCGCGCCTCGCTTTTCCCGACGCCGGCACGCGTCGCGACGAGTTCCACGTCGTCCTCGGGGATGGCGTCCGCGGAGTCGCCGTCCGCGTCGTTCACGTCGTCGTCGCCGGACTCGACGGCGCCGGCCGCACTCCCCGGGTCCCGCGTCTCGGGTTCGCCGACGACCTGGTAGGTCTCCTGGCCCTGTGCGTCCATGCGCGTCACCTGCGCGTCGGAGAAGACGAGTTCCTCGTCGGCCGTCCGGATGACGACCTCCTCGGCATCGAGTTCGGTCACGTCGATGCCCATCTGTTTCATCATCTGTTTCATCTTCCGTGGGTTCATGCCGCCGCCACCAAACATGGATCGAGGGTGGGGGTGCGTGGGCAAAAGGATGGCGAAGGGGCGCGGTCGAGGGACTAGTTCAACACCCAGAACCGGTAGTTGAGATACGCGGCGAACGCCGTCCAGCAGAGGTAGGGAACGAGGAGGAGCGCCGCCCGTCGGTCCACCCGATCGAACGCCCGGATCGTGAGCAGGATCAGCGCCAGGAGGACGACGATCACGGCGAGACCGAGGTCGACCGACTGCAGGCCGAAGAAGGCCGCCGACCATCCGACGTTGGCGACGAAGTGGACGGCGAAGACGGCGAGCGCGACGCGGGCACGGCCCTCGGTCCGCGGCGAGGACAGCCGCCGCCACACCAGCCAGACGGCGACACCCAGGAGGGCAAAGAGGAGAGTCCACACCGGGCCGAACACCCAGTTCGGCGGCGCGATCGCCGGGCGCTGGAGGGTGCCGTACCACGAGACGAGGCCGCTGGCGGTGAAGACGGCGCCCGAGGCGCCGACGAGTTCCACCGCGAGCACGGCGACCACGAGGGCGAGACGGGGCCGCTCGTCCGGGAGACGGCGCAGACGCCGGCGGAGGGTCATGCGCCACGTACGAGCGCCGGAGTCATAGGGGCTCCGACGGGGTGCACTACACGTGGTCTTTCGGCAGCAGGTCCTCGAAGGGTTGGTCGTCGAGCCACTCACAGAGCCGGCAGAGCTGTTCGCTGGCCGCCTCGAACAGCTCGGCGCCCTTCGCCGCGGTGGCGTCGGTCTGGTCGCCGAGGACGCCGTTGCCGGTGTTGTCGGCGGCGTCGTAGAAGGTCCGCGCGCCGTGTTTGATCGTGTCCGCGGCCTCGACGTCCGGGACGCCACCGTCCCGCGCGTCGGCCAGTCGGTCCTCGCGGACCAGTTCGGGCCGAAGGTGCTGGATCATCGCCGTCTCCTTCGGGCCGCCGTGGGGGCCGTTCTGTTCGAACAGGTCGTCGACCAACTCGGGGATGCTCTCGTCCCACATCCACTCGATCGCGTAGAGTTCCTCGTCGTCGCGCAGTCGGCGCCCCACCTCCCGCAGGTGGTCGACGTTGCCGCCGTGGGCGTTGACGTAGACCACGCGGTCGATGCCGTGGTACGTGAGGTTCCGGGTGAACGACTCGACGTAGTCGCGAAACTCCGGCGCGTCGACCCACATGGTGCCGTTGAACTGCCGGTGGTGCGGGCTGACGCCGACGTTGATCGTCGGGGTTCGGAGGTAGCCGGTCCGCTCGGCGGCTTCACTGGCGAGCGCCTCCGCGATCAGGTGGTCGGTCGCCAGCGGGAGGTGGGGGCCGTGCTGTTCGGTCGACCCCAGCGGAACGAGCGCGAGGGATTCGTCGTCGAAGTAGTCCCCGAGCTCCGGCCACGTCTCGTCTGCGATGTACATTCTGCCCAAAGAGGGGGCTGGCGTGCCCTTGAACGCTTGTGTTTCGGTGGGGCTATCGCTCGGCACCGCCGTCGGCCGCGGCCGGACGGGTGTCGCCCCCGGCGGCCGCGTCGGCCGACTCCCCGCGGTCGACGGTGAACTCGGCCAGCAGCTCCCGGAGCGACTCGGCACGGCCCGTGAGCGACTGCGCGCTCTCGGAGACGTCCGACAGCGTCGAGGTTTGTTCCTCCGCGGCGGCGGAGACGTTCGACGCCTCGGCGCTCGACCGATCGGCCAGTTCGGACACCTCGTCGAGCATCGAGACGACGTCCTCGGTCGATTCGGCCTGGTCGTTCGTCGCCTCGCTGATCTCCCGGACGCCGGTGTCGAGGTCGGCGACCTGCTGGGCGATGTCGTCGAGCGACGCGAGCGCGTCGTCGATGGTTTCGCTTCCGTCGGCGACGCCTTCCCGCAGCCGTTCCATGTCGTCGACGGTGTCGTCGGCGGCGTCCTGCACGTCGGCGATACGCCGGTCGATCCGCTCGGTGGCGTCGGCGGCCTCGCCGGCGAGACCCTTGATCTCGTCGGCGACGACCGCGAAGCCGTCGCCGTCGCCGTCGGCGTGGGCGGCCTCGATCGAGGCGTTCAGCGCCAGCATGTTCGTCTGTTCGGCGATGTCGGCGATCACGTCGACGATGTCCCCAATTTCGGCGACCTCCTCCGCGAGCGCCGTCACCTCCGTGGCCGCCGCCTCGGCCCGGTTCTCGATCCGTTCGAGTTCCTCGACGGCGTCCATCGCGGCGTCGCTGCCGGCTTCGCTGGTCTCGGCCGCCCGTTCGGCCGTCGTCGCCACCTCGTTGGCAGACGACGCGACCTCCTCGATGGCTCCCGAGAGGCTCTGCATCTCGCCCGAGACGGTCGTCAACTGCTCGTCCTGCCGTTCGGCACCGGCCGAGATCTCCTGGATGGATTCGCTCACGTCCGCGCTCGCGCTCTCGACTTCCTCGGCGCTCGTGGTCACCTGCTGGCTGGCCGCAGCCACCTCGTCGGCGAAGGATCGGACCTGTCCCAGCGTCGCCTCGATTTCGTCCATCATCCCGTTGAACGACTCGGCGATGCTGTTCATCGCCTCGCTCCGTCCGTCGGGATCCATCCGCTGGGTCAGATCGCCCGCCGCGGCCCGGGACATCGTCTCCCCGAAGCCGTCGGCCTGCGTCTCCAGCGCCGCGTTCAGCTCCTCGACGTCGCGTCGGGCCCGTTCGGCCTCCCGCTGTGCGCGTTCGACGTCGTCGCTCATCTGCTCGATCGTCTCGCCGAACGCGCCGGGGACGTCCTCCTCCAGGACCGCGGCGTCGAACCGCTGGTCCGCGACCGCCTCCGCCTGTGCGGCGACCGTCGAGAGGTACGACTGCATGTCGGCGAAGGCGTCGATCAACTGTCCGACCTCGTCGTCGCGGTCGGTCGACGCCACCTCGGCGTCGAGGTCCCCGCGTGCGATGGCCTCCGCCTCGTCGGTCAGGCGGTCGAGCGCGTTCACCGTGTTCCGCCCGAGCGTCGCGCCGATCAGCAGGAAGCCGCCGAGGGCGATGCCGACGAGGATGGCGAGGTCGCGGGTGACGACGCCGGCGAGTGCGTACGCCTCCGAGCGCGGTGCGTGCGTGACGACGACCCAGTCGCTCCCCTCGATCGGTGCGTAGCCCACGACCAGGTCGCGTTCGGGCATGTCCATCACGCCGGTCTCGCCCTGCTGGGCCATGCGGATGTGGCCGTTACCGTAGCCGTACGGTTCGAGTGCCGCCTCCTCGTCGGCCGCGAACTCGACTATCCCCTCGCTGTCGACGACCTGGGTGAAGCTCGATTCGGTCGGGGTCCGGAACCCGGCGGCCCGTTGACCCGCGTCGACGGTCACCACGATGGCCCGGTCGGTTCCCTCGATCCGGCTGGCGAACGCGATCAGTTCGACGCCGTCCTGCCGGTAGCCCTCCGAGACGGCGACCGCCGAGGCGTCCTGTCCCGACAGGCCGTCGAGGGAGCTACGCGCCCATCGCAGGTCGTCGAGCCTCGCGTCGGTCCGCTCGTCGTCGGTGCTCTCGATGATCCGGTTCGGGCCGATGTCGACGTAGTGGACCGAGTGTGTCGAGTCGGACAGCTGTTCGAGTTCCGTGTTCAACGCCGCGTCGATCCGGTATCGGTCGCCCGACTTGATCTCGCCGAGCGACGACACCAGTCGTGCGTTCTCCCCGTTGCGATCGATCCACTCGGCCATCGCGTTGGCCTCGAGTTCCGCCATCGTCCGGAGTTCGGCCTGTTCGTTGTGTCGAATATCCTCGGCGATGGCACCCTGGAAGAAGACCCCCACGCCCGCCACGACGACGAGCACCACCGCGACGATGGCCGCGAACCGCTTCAGATAACTGTCGGTGACGACCGACGGGAGCCTCTTCATCCGCTCCCCCCCGCCAGCGATCCCGCACTCGCTGTCGATTCCGCGTCCGTTCGCGTCCCTCGTTCGACGATACGCATACTGTTCCGTACGCTGGCAAGCGGGCGTATAAAAGCACCCGACCGAATTATCAGACGAGAAAACCGGCCGTCCCGGGACCGAGGGTCGCCGCCGGTCGTCAGCCGGTTCGTTCGGTCAGCCGTTCCCGGCGGCGCTCGAACTCGTCGTCGTCGAGGTCGCCTGTGGCGTACCGCTCCCGGAGCGTCGCGAGCGCGTCGTCCGCGGTCCGGTCGGTGTCGCCCGTCTCGCCCCGCAGGTACAGCGCCGCGGCGACGACGCCGACCACGAGAAGCGCGAACACCAACAGGAGGACGAGCCACCCGCCGCCCATGCCCAGGCCCGATCCCATCCCACCCGCGGGGCCGGCGCCCCAGTGGGGGCCGTGCGGGCCGGGGTGGTGCTGTGCGAGCCCGCCGAGAGTGTAGATGGGTAGTTGCATCGTGCTCACCTCGTTCGAACGTCGGCTCCGTACCGAGATAACTGGCGTCGACGATTCCCGATCCCTGAAAACGACGTCGCCGACGGGGTCTCGAAGGATTAAGGTCGCGGCGCTCCACCTTCCGCGCATGTTCGACCCCGACGACCTCGAACGGATCCGCGAGGCCAAGGCGGAGTGGGAGGACGACGCCTACGGGCCGACCGTGGATCGGTTCGGGGAGCGCAAGGAGGCGTTCACCACCGACACCGGCGGGCAGTCGGTCGACCCCCTCTATACGCCCGCCGACGTCGCCGACCTGGACTACGAGGCGGATCTGGGGTACCCGGGCCAGGAGCCCTACACCCGTGGCGTCTACTCGACGATGTACCGCGGTCGGCTGTGGACCATGCGTCAGTACGCGGGCATGGGGACCGCGACGGAGACCAACGAGCGGTTCAACTACCTGCTCGACGAGGGCCAGACCGGCCTCTCGATGGCGTTCGACCTGCCGACCCAGATGGGCTACGACTCCGACGCCACGATGGCCGCCGGCGAGGTGGGGAAGTCGGGCGTCGCCATCGACACCCTGCGGGACATGGAGACGGTCTTCGACGGTATCCCGCTCGACGAGGTGTCGACGAGCATGACGATCAACGCGCCTGCCGCCATCCTGCTCGCGATGTACGTCGCCATCGGCGACCAGCAGGGTGTCGATCGGGCGGAACTCCGGGGAACCATCCAGAACGACATCATGAAGGAGTACATCGCGCGCAACCTCTACATCTACCCGCCGGAGGCGTCGATGCGGCTGATCACCGACATCTTCGAGTTCTGTGCGACCGAGACGCCGAAGTTCAACACCATCTCGATCTCGGGGTATCACATCCGCGAGGCCGGGTCGACCGCGGCCCAGGAGATCGCCTTCACCCTCGGCAACGGCATCGAGTACGTCGAGGCCGCCCTCGACGCCGGCCTCGACGTCGACGAGTTCGCCCCACAGCTCTCCTTTTTCTTCAACGCCCACAACAACATCTTCGAGGAGGTGGCGAAGTTCCGCGCGGCCCGCCGGATGTGGGCCTCGATCATGGAAGAGCGGTTCGGTGCCGAGAACCCCAAATCGAAGCAGCTGAAGTTCCACACCCAGACCGGCGGCTCGACGCTGACCGCCCAGCAGATCGACAACAACGTCGTCCGCGTCGCCTACCAGGCGCTCGCCGCGGTGCTGGGCGGCACCCAGAGCCTCCACACCAACGGGAAGGACGAGGCGCTGTCGCTCCCGACCGAGAAGAGCGTCCGGACGGCGCTTCGCACCCAGCAGATCCTCGCCCACGAGTCGGGGGCGGCCGACACCATCGACCCCCTCGCCGGGAGCTACTACGTCGAGTCCCTGACGGACGAACTGGAGAGCGAGGCCCTCGATCTGCTCGACGAGATCGACGAACGCGGCGGCATGCTCGACGCGGTGAAGTCCCAGTGGGTGCAAGGGCAGATCCAGGACGTCGCCTTCGACCGCCAACAGGAGATCGAGGAGGGCGAGCGGATCATCGTCGGTGTCAACGAGTTCCGCGTCGAGGACGAGGACCCCGAGGTGGATCTAGAGGAGGTGACCGAGGAGGACGAACGCCGACAGATCGACCGCCTCGAGACGGTCCGGGCCGACCGCGACGACGAGGCGGTCGAGGCCGCACTCGCGTCCCTCCGGGAGACGGCCCGGGGCGACGACAACCTGCTCCCGCCCATCGTCGACGCGGTGAAGGCCTACGCGTCCGTCGGCGAGATAGCGAACGTCCTTCGCGACGAGTTCGGCGAGTACCAGCCCGGACGGTAGCCCGATCAGGGGGTAGCGACCGTCGACCCGTCGCGGCGGTCCAGCCGGTCGACGTACTCGTCGATGACCGTGCTCTTCCGGTGGTCGACCATCAGGTGGATCCGGAGTTCCGTCCGAGCGGACAGCGCCCGTGGACAGAGCGGACAGTCGATCGTGCCCGAATCATTCATGTTTTATCATTATATTCTAACGCGTGTCGGCTCTTATAGATTGCGGTGAGTGCGCACTCACCGCTCGAACAGCCGGTCGAGTTCGGTCAGCGACTCGATTTCGTGGGTGGGGTCGACACGCAGGGTCGCGTCGGCGTTGTGGTCACGACGGACGAACACGCCGTCGAGCCCGGCGCGTTCGGCCGCGACGACGTCGGTTTCGCGGTCGCCGACGTAGTATCCGGTCTCGGCGTCGAGGGCGTCCAGCGCCTCGTGCAGGTAGTGGGGATCCGGCTTGCGGTGGCGGAAGCCGTCGACCCCGGGGTCCCGGCCGCGGACGAAGGAGAAGGCGTCCAGTCCGTGGTGGTCGACGACGAACTCGACGGCCGGATCGTAGTTGTTGCTGACGACGCCGAGTGGGCGGTCGTCGGCCACCCGGTCGAGGGCGTCGACGTCGGGGTAGAGGCCGCGTTCGCCGGCCCGGAGGCGCTCGACGATCCGTCGGGCGCTGTGGCGCTCGCGCGCCGCGTAGAAGTCGACGGGGTCGACGCCGACTGCGCGACACGCCTCGACGAACGCGTCCGTGTACTCGTAGTTCCCGAGCGGCGCGCGGTGGCGCTCCGGCGGGTCGATCCCGTACTCCGCGAGCGTGTCGTCGCGGGCGTGTTCGTGGACGACGTCGTCGGCCCCGCGGCCCTCGATCAGGACGCCGTCCATGTCGAACAGCAGGGCACGGTCGGTCGTTCCGGTGTCCGTCCCTGGCGGGGTCGGCGGGCTCATGTGGGTTCCACTCCGTGCCGGAGTCGCTTCACGGTCACGCTATCGGACCAGCCCCCGGGCGTACGCCGAGATCACTTCGCTCGCGATCACGACCCCTAGGATCACGAGGAGAATGGTCGCCACGGACCCCCAGGCGAAGGCGTTGACCGCCCGGAACAGTTGGACGCCGATCCCGCCCGCCCCGACGAACCCGAGGATGGTTGAGTCGCGGACGTTGATGTCCCAGCGGTACACCGACAGTCCGACGAGCGCGGGTTTCACCTGTGGAAGGATACCGTACAGGAGCGTCTGGACGGGCGAGGCCCCCGCGGCCTCGACCGCCTCGACCTGTCCGAAGTCGATCTCCTCGATCTCCTCGCCGAGGAGCTTCCCGAGGAAGCCGACCGAACGGAAGGCGATAGCGACGGCACCGGCGAGGGGACCGGCGCCGAACACCACCACGAAGATCAGCGCCCAGACGATGGTGTTCACCGACCGGCTGACGGTCACGATCACCTTCCCGAGCCAGTAGGTCGCGCGGTTGGGCGTCGTGTTCTCGGCGGCGAGCAGGGCGACCGGCACCGCGAGCACCAGCGCGCCGGCGGTGCCCAGCGCGGCGATGTGGAGGGTCTCGATCAGCGGGGCGACGACCTCGCCCGCGTAGGCCACGTCCGGCGGGTACATCCGCGACAGGAGGTCGTTGACCTCCCGCGGAACCGTCTCGGCGGCCACGAGGCGCATATCGAGGAACTGCCACGAGCCGACGAAGACGACCAGCGCGACGAGCCAGCCGAGCGACCGGCCGAGCCGGCGGCGACGGTCGAACCGCCGCCACTCCCGCGTCTCGCTCGACATCACTGGTACCTCCGTCGGACGACCGCACTCACGCCCTCGGCGACGAGGACGACCAGGACGATGGCGAGCAGGATCGCCGAGACGTACTGGTAGTCGTAGCGGTTGAACGCGGTGAGCAGGACCGAGCCGATGCCGCCCGCGCCGACGATGCCGACGACGGTCGAGGTGCGGATGTTGATGTCCCAGCGGTACACCGACAGCCCGGCAAACCGCGGGACGATCTGTGGGACCACGCCGTAGCAGAGCGTCTGGAGGGGCGAGGCGCCCACCGCCCGGACGGCGTCGACGCTCCCGGCGTCGATATCCTCCAGGTCCTCCGCGAGCAGCTTCGAGAAGAACCCGACGGTCTTGAACGTGATCGTGACGATGCCCGCGAGCGGGCCGAGTCCGACCGCCTTCACCACGAGGATGGCGACGATGATGGCGTTGAACGCCCGCGAGATCGAGATGAACCCGCGGTTGAGGTAGTACAGCGGTCGGGGCGCGAGGTTCTCCGCGGCCATGAACGCGACGGGGACGCTGAGCGCGATGCCGGTGACCGTCGCCACCATCGCCATCGCGACGCTCTCGACCATCTTGTCGACGATGCGCTGGGCCTGTCGCGGCGTCGCGTCGGGCGGGAAGAAGTCGCCGAGGAGCGTCACCCCGCGGCCCAGTCCGCGGACGATCCGCGACGGGTCCGCACCGACTCCCCACGCGGACCACGCGAAGAAGGCCACGACGGCGGCGTAGACGGCCCACTTGATCCCGCGGCGGCCGAAGACGGTCGGCCGCTGCCAGGTGCGCTCGCCCGCGGCCACGTCAGGACCCCCCGGGCACCGACCGCTCCGGTTCCTCCGGCACGCCGAGCGTCCGGTCGCCCGTCGACCCCTCGGTCGCCGTCGGCGACGGGTCCGATTCCGGCGGGTCCGCGCCGCGATAGACGCGGTCGAGGGCCCCCTCGTCCAGCTCCGCGGGCGTCCCCTCGAAGACGAGTTCGCCGTCGTGGAGGCCGACGACGCGGTCGGCGTGGTCCAACGCGAGGTCGACCTCGTGGATGTTGATGAGGACGGGGATTTCCCGCTCGGCCGCGATGTCGGTGAGGAGGTCCATCACGGTGTTCGACGTCTCGGGGTCGAGGCTTGAGGTCGGCTCGTCGACGAGGAGGATCTTCGGCTGCTGGATCACGGCCCGTGCGATGCCGACCCGCTGGCGCTGTCCGCCGGAGAGTTCGTCGACGCGTTTGTCCTCCATGTCCCCGAGGCCGACGCGGTCGAGGATCCCGTAGGCCCGCTCGACGTCCTCCGGCGGGAAGTCGCGGCGGAAGGCGCGCCACGCGGAGACGTAGCCCAGCCGACCGGTGAGGACGTTCTCCATCACGGTGAGGCGCTCGACGAGGTTGTACTCCTGGAAGATCATCCCGATGTCGCGGCGGGCCGCCCGGAGTTCGTCGGCGTCGAGGGCGGTCAGCTCCGTCCCGTCGAGGCGCAGACTTCCGCTCGTCGGCTCCGTGAGCCGGTTGATACACCGGACGAACGTGCTCTTGCCCGCGCCGCTGGGGCCGATCATCGCCACCGTCTCGCTCCCCTCGATGGAGAGACTGACGCCCTTCAGCGCCTCGTCGCCGGTCGGGTACGTCTTCCGGAGGTCGGTCGCTTCGAGGGTCATTCGCTCAGCGTGCTCTGCGTGTACTCGACGCCGTTGTACCGCTGGATGACCATGATGTCGTACCAGTGGCGCCGGTACTCGATGGGGACGTACTCGTCGTAGCCGGTCCGCTCGGCGTAGGTGGTGCCCGCGAAATCGGAGTCGAGCCACGCCGCCTCGATGCCCTCGACGATGTCCGGGTGGAGATTGTACCGGTAGGCGATGGGGCCGTTGGGGAACGGCGCGGACGCCCAGACGACCTTGAACTGGTCGTAGCTGAGGTTACTGTCGCCCTCGACGGTGTCCTTGAAACAGGTCGAACAGATGGGGCCGGCGTCGTAGTCGCCGGCGGCGATGCCGCGGGTGGTCTGGGAGTGGCCGCCGGAGAAGTTGATCTCGTAATCCTCGCCCGCGGTCACGTCGAAGTACTGGTCGAACAGCGCGGAGGGGGCCTGGTGACCGGAGTTCGAGGCCGGTTCGGCGTGGGCCATCCGGACGTCGTCGTCCGCGAAGTCCTCGACGGACCGAATACCGCTCGCGTCCGCCCGCGTCGTGGCGAACAGGCGGTAGCCGAAAGCGCCGTCGGGGGCGACGCCGGCGGCGAAGGGCACCGCGCCACAGAGGTTGACCGCGAAACAGGTCGTCCCCGTCGAGAAGTTGGCGATGTGGGCGCGTTCCGAGCGCATCGCCTCGACGGAGGCGGCGTAGCTGTTGACCCGGTTGTACTCGACGGGCTTCCCGGTCTCCTCCTCGATCCGGTCGAACACCGCCTGGAAGTCCTCCTCGTAGCGACCCTCGACGTCTTCGCTCGGGCTCTCGGTGAAGATCAGCGTATCGGGGTCGAGGTACTCGCTCTCGTCCTCGGGAGCCTCGCGGACGGGGTCGCCGTGGGGTACCTCCTCGACCTCCCGGTTGCTCATGTTCTCCAGGTCCGACTGGCCACCGCGCTCGTAGCCCGACTCGATCAGCGGTCCCGAGAGGTAGTTGCGCTCCTCCCAGCCGGGCTCGGCGGGGTCGAACGATCCGGCTTCCGCGAGCAGCGGGTCACCGGAGCCCGACGCGCCGCTCACGTCGTTGCTGCCGCTCTCGCCCCCGCCACCGCCGGTGCCGCCGGCACAGCCGGCCAGCCCGGTCGCTACGGCCGCCGCCGAGCATTTCAGGAACCGTCGCCGTCGTGCGGAGTGTTTCTCCGACATCGTGCGTGGCGAGTGACCGACCGACTATTAACTATTGTAATATTGATATATTCGTGTACGTAGCCGTACGCGAGGTTCGAACCGATCGAGAGGGCAACGTGGCCCTCGATAGCACTATTGTGGACGACGGAGCCGGGCTGTGTGTCGGGGACGGTTCGAAGCGTTCCCCGCGGTTCCCACCGCTCCGGAGCCGACCGTGACCGTCCGGACGGCTATTATATAGGGTTAAGGACGGATCGGGCACAGGCCGGAGCGATGGCAGACGACACCAGCGATACGGGACTCGCACGCGTCGCCGACTGGCGGTCGACCCGGCGGTCGTTCGTCGCCGGCGTCGGGTCGGCGGCCGGCCTCGGCGCGTTCACCGGTACCGGCGTGGCTCAGCGGGGCGGAGGTCCGGGACGGCCCGGCGCCACGTACTTCGTCTACCGGGAGAACGGCCAGTACCGCGTGACCGACGGGACGGGCGTCGCGTTCCGGACGACGGCGGACCGCAGGGCCGAGGAGGCGTTCCAGTACGCGTTCGACGCCATCCCGGCGAGCGGCGGGACCGTCGTCGCCGCCGCGGACACGTTCCGCTTCGGCGGCCCGGCCACGCTCGGCGACGACACCGCACTGACCGGGCAGCGGGGCACGCGGTTCGTCGGGTCGCGGATCGGTCGGCGCGACGACCCGCTCCCGAGCGACGACCAGGAGAATCCCCTGCCGCGCGGTCACGACCTGATCCGGATCCGCGGCGACGACGTCGCCGTCACGAACGTCGAGTTCGACGGTGCGGGCACGCAACTGGACAGCCACGCCGTCCAGGCCGACGACGCCACCGGCGTCCTGATCGGGAACAACCGGACGGTCAACGGCTTCCAGATGGCGCTCTCCTTCACCGGCTGTGAGAACGTGGTCGTGCGCGGCAACGAGGTGGTGAACCCGAACTGGTACGGGATCACGAGCCGTGGCGCACCCGAAGGCGGGGAGCGCGACCTGAAGCGCTCGACCGACGTGGTCGTCGCGGAGAACCGTGTCTCGGGGATGAAGTTCAACAACATCGCCACCTACAACGTCAGCAACTTCAGCGTCGTCGGCAACGTCGTCTTCGACGGCGGCCACAGCCTGATCGCGTGCTCGCCGGCCCAGCAGGGGACCATCGTCGGCAACGTCTGTCGGAACTTGAACAAGTTCGGGGGCGACCCCGGCGGCGAGGCGGGGATCGAGATAGAGTACAAGGAGACCCACCTCAGCGAGGCCGTCGCCGGCACGCCCGAGGCGACGTCGTACGACGTCACCGTCTCGGGTAACGGGATCGAGAACTGCGAGGTCGGGTTCGTCGCCCGGACGGTTCCCGCCGACCCCGAGGACACCGCGGCACGCGAGGGGAGACGACCGCACAGTTTCACCGTCACCGGCAACGCGATCAACGACTGTGCGGCCGCGGGGATCCGGATCCGGTCGGGAGAGGCGGGCGTGATCGCCACGAACACGATTCGGAACGCCGGCACCCCCATCGACGTCGACGAGGAGTACACCGAGGACGTCCGGCGGGACCTTAACGTGACACGTTCCTGACCGGACGCACGAACCCGTTCGGGGGACAACGTTTAGTCACCACCGTCCTTTCTCCGGACCGATGAGCGAGACCGGACCGCCTGGAGACGACCTCGATCGGGATACGATCACGGGCAACGACATCGCCAACTGGCTGAACGCGAACGGCCCCGAGTGGGTGCTGCGGTTCGAACCCATCGGCGACGACGCGGAGTATCTCGGGTTCGTCGACGGACGGTTCAAACTCGCAGCCGACGACGAGGTCATCCCCATCGCCCTCGATTACTTCTCGGAGCTCGCGGATCGCACCCGGACGGTCGAGCCCGTCTCCGTCGAGGACTCCCCGTTCGCGACGGACGACGAGGCCGACGAGTCCTGATACCGTTTATTGGAAGTCGTCACCGGTGGTTCGCCCGACTGTCTTGGCGAACCACCGGTGAACAGTTACGATATCCGTACGAGGCCACGCAGGCTATTTGGTCGCGGACGCGGGAGTGGGCGTATGCGCTTCGATCACCTCGGCGTCGCCACGCGGGACGTCGACCGGTTCGCCGACCTGTTCGGGGGCCTCCTCGACGTTCCCGTGGCCCACCGCGAGCGGTTCGACGGCCTCGATGTGAGCTTCCTCGACCTGGGGAACGGCTATCTGGAACTGCTCGAACCGACCGACGACGCGGGACCGGTCGCCCGCTCGCTGGAGCGTGACGGCCCCGGCATCCACCACGTCGCCTTCGAGACGGCGGATTTGGCCGCCGCGCTCGACGCGGCGCGGGCACACGGCGTCGAACTCGTCGACGAGGAACCCCGGCCGGGCGCCTGGGGCCACCGGGTCGCCTTCCTCCACCCCGAATCGACCGGTGGCGTCCTCGTGGAGTTCGTCGAGGGCGAATGAACGATCCGCTCGACTACCGGGTCGACGTGAGCCCGGACGCGACGGCGCTCGTCGACGCCGACGCCGACGAGCGGTGGACGGTCGCCGACCTCGATTCGGCCGTGGAGCGGACCGCCGGTCGCCTCGCGGCGCTCGGCGTCCGTCCCGGCGACCGCCTCGCTGTCGTGCTCCCGCCCCGCGTGGCCACCGTCCGGGTGCTCCACGCGGCGCTCCGCCTGGGCGCCGTCACCGTCCCCCTCGGCCACCGGCTTACGTCCGCCGAACTCGCCACCAACCTGGACCGGGCGGCGGCGACGACCGTGATCTGTGCGGCGACGACGGCCGACCGGGCGGTCGCGGCGGCCGAGGAGGCCGGCGGCGTCCCCGTGGTCTCCGTCGACGACGCGACGACCGAGGGCGTGACCGCGCTCGACGCCCGCACCCCGGACGCCGTCGTCCCGCACGACTGGGCGCTCGACGCGACGGTCCTGATCCCGTTCACCTCCGGGACGACGGGCGATCCGAAGGGTGTGCGATTGACCCTCCGGAACCTCCTGGCGAGCGCCGCCGCCTCCGCCGTCCGCCTCGGCCTCGACCGCGCGGAGACGTGGCACGTCGCGCTCCCCCTGCACCACGTCGGCGGCCTCACGCCCACCTTCAGGATGCCGCTGTACGGCATGACGGTCGTGCTCCGGGAGTCGTTCGACGCCGCGGCCGTCGCCGACGACTTCGAGCGCTACGACGTGACCGCCACGTCGCTGGTGCCGACGACGCTCGACCGACTGCTCGACGCGACGTCGGGGTCGCTCGGGGACTCCCTCCGTGCGGTCCTGCTCGGGGGTGCGCCCGCCACCGAGGCGACGCTCGACCGGTGTGCGGATCGGGACGTCCCGGTCTTCCCCACCTACGGCATGACCGAGACGGCGTCACAGATCGCGACGGCGACGCCGGCCGAGGCACGTGAGTATCCGGGGACCGTCGGCCGGCCGCTGCTCTGGACCGAGGTGACCGTCCGCGGCGACGACGGCGAGGTGCGGCCGCCCGGCGAGGTGGGCGAACTCGTCGTCGACGGGCCGACGGTGACGCCGGGCTACCTCGGCGACAGCGGGGGTGACGCGCTCGGTACCGACGGCCTGCGGACCGGCGACGTGGGCTACCGCGACGCCGACGGCCGCCTGTGGGTTATCGGGCGGGTCGACGACCGGATCGTCACCGGCGGGGAGAACGTCGCCCCCGCCGAGGTGGCCGAGCGGCTTCGGACCCACCCCGACGTGGCCGACGCGGCGGTCGTGGGCGTCCCCGACGAGGAGTGGGGGGAGCGCGTCGCCGCGCTGGTCGTCCCCCGCGGGGATGCCGACCCCTCGGCGGCCGAACTCGACGCCCACTGCCGGGAGTCGCTGGCGGGGTACAAGGTCCCGCGGACGATCCGGTTCGCGGCGTCGATCCCGCGAACCGACTCGGGGACCGTCCGCCGCGAGGCGGTGCGGGAGCGGTTGCGGGAGTATAGTAGCGATTGAAACTGTTTGCACAGCCGACCGTACGCAGTACTGCGATCGGCTGTGTAATGACTTTCAATCGCTACTATAGCCGGCGACGCCGTTCTCGGCGGCCGAGACGCGGCGTTCGAGCGCGAACACCCCGACGGCCAGGCCCACACAGCCGACGATCAGCGTCGGCCACAGCAGGGCGGCGAGGCCGAAATCGAAGAAGGCGCCCCCGAGGGCGGCGCCGCCGCCCATCCCCAGGCGCTTGGCGACCTCGATCAGCGAGAGCCGCGACCCCCGCTCGTCCGCGTGGCCCAGGTCGCTCGCCAGCGACGTGACCAGCGGCGAGTGCAGCACCTCGCCGACGGTCCGGAGGACGAGGAAGGCCGCGAGCAAGCCGACGCCGAGGAGCGTCGTTCCCCGCGCGGTCGACCCGACGCCGACGGCCGCGAGGAGGGTGGGCGTCCAGTCGACGGCCACGACGGCGAGGAAGCTGACCGCCCAGAAGGCCGTCGACGCGACGAGGCCGCGCGTCCGTCGCCACCCCGAGACGGCGGCCAGCACCGGCATCTGGAAGACGACGAGGACGAGCGGGTTGAGGACGTAGAGCGTACCGATCTCCGCGGAGTCGAGCCCGAGCGTCTCGCTGGCGACGACGGGTACCGTCGCCTGCATCTGGGCGTACATGACCGCGAACCCGACGTTGAGACCGGCGAGCGCGAGGAGTCGGCGCTGGGAGATGGCCCGCCTCCAGTCGCCGACGCTCTCCGAGAGGGTGGCGGCCCCTCGTCCCTCGTGGACCCGCGGGAGGGCGGCGAGGAGGACGACGGCGACGACGGCGGAGGTGAGGCCGTCGGCGACGAAGACGGCCGTGTCGGCGAACTCGTAGAGCACGCCGCCGACGACGAACCCGGAGCCGAAGCCGACGTTGCTGGCGACCTTCAGGAGGCCGTAGCCGCGCTCGCGTTCCCCCGCGTCCGTGAGATCCGCGATCATCGCCTGACTCGCGGGGGCGTACAGCCCCGTCGTCAGACCCGCGGCCGTCGCGACGGCGACGAACCCCGCGCCCGTGGCGACGAGGGCGTACGCCGCGAGCGTGAACGCCGAGAGGGCCATGCTCCCGACCATCACCGGCCGCCGGCCGTAGCGGTCGGCGAGGTAGCCGCCGACGGCCGTCCCCGTCGCCGTGGCGACGTTGTTCGCGAGCAGGCCCAGGCCGACGACGCTCAGCGGGAGCCCCACCTGCAGGTGGAAGTGGATGCTCGCGAAGGGGTAGACCAGCCCCGATCCGAAGACGTTGATGAGACGCCCCCCGGCCACGGCGTAGACCGGCCGCCGGAAGCCACGGACGGCGTCGAGCGTCGATCCGAACACGTCACGGCGTCCGTCTCGCCCCTACGTGAACGGTTCGTTTCCGTGGCGCCCCGCGACCCCCGGCACGGGATCGACCCCCGTCTACGGATTCGCCGACACGTTTTCCTCCCGTGGGCGACGTGTCCACCCGATGCCCTCCCCGTCCCGTCGAACGATCCTCCGCGGTGCGTCCCTCGCCGTCCTCGGGAGTCTCGCCGGGTGTGCAGGCCGGTTCGGGAACTCGCCGTGGCTCGGCGAACTCGGCGCCACGAACCGCGACGCGCGACCGCACACGATCCACGTCCTCCTGCTCGAAGCCGACTCGCCGGTCTACTGGACATCGAAGCGCGTCCCGGCCGCCGGGCCGGACGGTCTGGGGACGGCGACCTTCGAGGGGTATCCTGACGGCGTCGAACCGGACCGCCTGCTCGTCCGTCCGGACGGTCGGCCCCTCGCGGCGGCCGAGCGGTTCGACTTCGCCGAGTACGACGCCGACTGCCTCGGACTCGACGTCGAGATCGGCGACGGACGCCCGCCGTCGCTGTCGATCTGGTACACGGCGGGGAGCGCCCCGTGCCGGACGACGGGACCCCCCGAGTGAGGGACCGTCGACCGTGCCGCGAACCGCTCCGAACGTCCTCGGAGCGCGCTCGATCCCCGGCGCTCCCGGCGAACATATTCGGGCAAACCGCCGTGTGAACGGATGACGTTCGTCCGAACACGTCCATGCCCTACGCCAAACTCACCATCGATCTGCCGTCCGCGGTCTGGATCGGGGAAGTCTCCCGGGCGTTCCCGTCGACGACGTTCCGGGTACTCTCGGCGGTCCCGTCGGGGGACGCCGGGTTCGGCCTGCTCGGAATCGAGAGCGAGGGGATGCCCGCCGTCCTCGACGCGCTGGAGGATCGCTCGGGCATCTCCTCGCTGGCACTGATGCAACGGACCGACGACACCGCCATCGTCCAGTTCGAGACGAGTGAACCGCTGCTCCTCCTGTCGATTCAGGAGTCGGGGGCCCCGATCGAACTCCCCCTCACTATCAGGGACGGCGAGGCGGTCATCGAACTCACGGCCTCGCGGGACCGGCTCTCGGAGTTCGGCCGCCAACTCGAGGCCTTCGGGATGTCCTACACCCTCAATCGGGTCTACGATACCTCGGAGTCGCCGGACCTGCTCACCGACGGGCAACAGGAGTTGCTCGTGACGGCCGTCGAGATGGGGTACTACGACACGCCGCGGGAGAGCACGCTGACCGAAGTCGCCGAGGCGGCCGATCTGGCGAAGTCGACGGCGAGTGTCACGCTCCACCGGGCCGAGGAGCGCGTGGTCAAGGAGTTCGTCACCGAGCGGCTGGACGTAGCCCTCGACGAAGCGCCACAGGCCGTGAGCTAGAAGGGGAGGATCGAACGCAGGCGGCCGAGGAGGCTCCCGCCCGTCGAGACGCGGTACTCCTCGAAGACGGGATGGAGCAGGTCGAGCAGTTCGGATTCGGAGTCGAAGTCCCGCTTGGGGAGTGCCTCCATCGCCTCCGAGAGCGCGACCGTGTTGCCGGCGGCGTCGTACGGCACGTCCGGATCGCCGAGCGCGCGGACGATCTCGTCCTCGGTCGCGGGGAACTCCACCTCCGCCCGGTCGAGGTGGCCGACCAGCGCCGCGATGCCGAACTCGACCGAATCAGGTGACGACGTGTCCTGCTGGGGCGGCCTGGCTGCCATTACCGGGGGTTGTCGGCGAACCACTAAAAACGACCGCCATTCCGCTTCGTCACGGAGAGTATAACCCACCCGCGCCCCTGGGTTCGGGCATGACCGAGTACACGACGGTCTCGATCCCGAAGGAACTCGGGGATCGGGTCGAGGAGACCATCGAAGGCACCAGTTTCTCCAGCACGAGCGACCTGGTCCGCTTCCTGCTCCGGAGCATCGTCATCCAGCACCAGCGTCGCGGCGAGTTGACCGAAGCGGAGTTCGAGGAGATCGCCGACCAGTTGGCCGACCTCGGCTACCTCGACTGATACTGTTTATTGTAAGTCATTACCGGTGGTTCGCGGGACCGTCTCGGCGAACCACCGGCAACCAGTTACAATAATCCGTATGAGGCGGACCGTCGGCGGGGCGGGCCGGGACACCCACTCGACGCCCGCTCAGTCGGGCAGCGACTCGACGGGTGGCTCGGCGTCGACGACGGTCAGTTCCAGGCGTCGCCCCCGGCGGTCGAAGGCGAGCAGGTCCTCCCACGGCGGCACCGCGAGCAACACGACGCCCGCGAGGTCGTCGCGGCGGGTGAGCTCCGCGGGCCCCTGCGGGTGGCTGAGAAAGCGGGCACGCCCCCGGCCCGCGGGCGTCCCGAGGTCGACGCCGAACACGTCGCTGACGGCTCGCCCCGCCGCGGGGAAGTAGACGTGACTGAGGACCGGCGTCGACGGGTCGAACTCCAACTCGGCGTCGAACTCGTCGGCGGTCGTCGCATCGAGGACGAGGTTCACGGACGCGGGCTCGGCGTCCGCGGCGCGTTCGAGCAGCATCTCGACCAATCCCCGAGTGGCGTAGACCGCGGTTCGGTCCGTGCGGTCGCGAGTCACCCCAGCACCATCTCGCGGAGCATATTCGCGTACGCGGCGGGCAGTCGGCGTCGCGCGCCGTCGAGGGCGTCCCGGAGCGCGTCGCCCGCGTCCGTGACGACGCCCTCCCCGTGGCCGACGAGCACCCGCTCGGGATCGAAGTCGGCGAGCGCCCGGCGGGGGGGAATCGGTCGGAGCATCGGGTGGACCCCGAGGCGTTCCGACCCGGCCCGGAAGAACGAGGCGGTGCCAACGGCCTCGGGCACCAGGAGCGTCTCGTCCGTGTAGAGTGCAGCCTCCTGCCACGGCGGCAGGGAGGCGTCGCGGACCCGACGGACGCGGTAGCCCGAGTCCCCGAGTTCGGCGCCGAACCGCTCGACGGGCACGTCGAACGACGGCGCCACCCCGTCCATCCACTCGGGGATGTAGACGGGTGCATCGTGGCGGGCGGCGACCGTCCCGGCGTCGCGCTCGTGGCGGTCGAGACAGACCGCGACGCCGGCGACATCGCCCAACTCCGCGAGCAGGTCGTCGAGTCCCGGCGCGTCGACCGGATCGACGACCCACACCCCGTCGTCGCCGACGAGGGCGTGGCTCGCCCGTTGCATCCGCTCGTCGGGGTAGGCGATCCAGCCGACGCCGCCGTCCCAGCGGTCGATCTCTCGCAGGTCCGGGTGACCCCCCTTCAGTGGCATACCCCTCCGTGGGGGCGGGACGCGCTTAAACCCTCGATCCGCCGCTAGGAGAGTCGGTCGGTGTCGATGCCGACGTCCGGTGGCGTCACGACGAGGAAGCCACGGAAGCGCATCAGCGTCCCGCCGGCGTCCCTGACCTCGCGGGCGAACCCGGCGGCGAGCCGATTCAGGTCCCCGTCGACGTCCAACACGAGGACGTCGCCGCCCTCGACGGCCGTGATCCACTCGGCCGGATCGGTGGTCCCGTCGAGGACGCCGAGGATCACCTCCGAACCGCCGTCCTCCCCACCCTCGAGTTGCTCCTCCGCGTTGCGGAGGTCGAGGTCGAACTCGCTCATGGCCAAACGGTCGCGGGGGCGCGAGAAAAGCGTTCGGGCGTCGCGAGGCGCCGATCAGTCGGGATCGAACTCGCCGCGCCGGAGCCCCTGCCGGACCGGTTCGTGTTCGGCGTCCGTCGGCGGCGGCGCGGTCACGACGAGCGCCTCCAGGTGCCGGTCGCCGTCGGCCTTGATCCCCCGGGGCGTGTCCGCCGGAACGACGACGGCGTCACCGGGTTCGACCCGGTGGGACGTCTCGTCCTCGCGGACGACGCCCGTGCCCGCCCTGACCGAGACGACGAGGTCGCTCCCCGGTGCGTGGACCGGGATGAACTGTCCCGGTTCGAAGTAGACGCGGAGCACCTTCGCCCGGTCGCTCTCGAAGGTGGTCTTCGCGGTGAACCGGTCGTCGTCGTACTCGCGTCCGGCCTCGAAGTCGATCAGTGGCATGGTGGACACGCCCCGCCGCTTCCCGAGAGGGTTTCCCCCGAACGTGTTCGTGCTCGTGGAACGAATCGCCCGCGGGTTCGCCGCCGGTCGGTAACCTCTCCGACAGCCGAGGGGAACGAATCGACGGACGAAACCGGGATCGTCGCGAACTGATCAGGCGGCTGATGATGCGGGCCACAGGGACAACTTTTTATATCGGGGGCGTCCTCTGGTAGGATACAATGTCTAACGACATGGAGGATTCGTCGGAGACCCCGGCGGATCGAGTTCTTCCAGGGCACGTTGGCCCGCACCGGTGAAATCGACGGTGTACGAATTTTCGACACGACGCTACGAGACGGTGAGCAGTCGCCACGCACGTCGTTCAGTTACGACGAGAAGCGAGACATCGCCGAAGTACTCGACGACATGGGCACCCACGTCATCGAAGCGGGGTTCCCGGTCAACTCGGACGCCGAGTTCGAGGCCGTTCGGGACATCTCGAACGCCACCGACACGACGGTGTGTGGCCTCGCCCGCGTCGTCGACAAGGACGTTGAGGCGGCGATCGATTCGGGCGTGGAGCTGGTCCACGTCTTCGTGAGCACGAGCGACGTGCAACTGCAGGACTCCATGCACGCCTCCCGCGAGGAGGCGGTCGAGCGCGCGGTCAGTTGCGTCGAGCGCGTGAAGGAGGCGGGCGTGGAGTGCATGTTCTCGCCGATGGACGCCACCCGGACCGACGACGACTTCCTCGTCGAGATGGTGGAGTCGGTCAGCGAGGCGGGAACCGACTGGATCAACATCCCCGACACGTGTGGGGTCGCGACCCCCACTCGCTTCATGGACCTGGTGCGGATGGTCCGTGAGAACACCGACGCGCGGGTCGACGTGCACGCACACGACGACTTCGGCCTGGCGACGGCCAACGCCATCGCCGGGTTCGAGGCCGGCGCCGCGCAGGCACAGGTGTCGGTCAACGGCATCGGCGAACGCGCCGGCAACGCGGCCTTCGAGGAGGTCGTGATGGCCTCCGAGGCGCTGTACGACGTCGACACCGGCATCGACACCACCCGGATCACGGAGCTGTCCCGGATGGTCGAGGAGTACAGCGACATCCCCAACCCGCCGAACAAGCCCGTCGTGGGACGGAACGCCTTCTCCCACGAGAGCGGCATCCACGCCGCGGGCGTCATCGAGAACTCGGACACGTTCGAGCCGGGCGTGATGACCCCCGAGATGGTGGGTGCCACCCGGGAGTTCGTGCTCGGGAAGCACACGGGGACCCACTCGGTGCGCAAGCGCCTCGAGGAGATCGGCTACGCCCCGACCGACTCGGAGGTCCGGGCCGTCACGCGACTGGTCAAGGACTACGGCGCGGACAAGGAGCGCGTCACGATGGCGGACCTCCGGCGGTTCGCCCGCGAGGAGAACGTCACGCGCGAGGAGGAGGTTCGCGCCTGATGGGGCCACGCCCGCTCGCTCCACCCGTGGAGCGGCGGGTGGCCCCCCGTCCGACAGACCGCGACGGAAAGCGTTATACGCTCGGAGTGGGATCCAACGGGTACGATGCGAGGGTTCGACGTCGACCGCAGTCAGGCCGCGAGCGCCGGCCCCTCCGGGGGCCGCCAGCGCGGAGTCGGCGGTCCGGTCGAGCCCATTGTAGGGGCTGTATAGCCCCTCATCACCCACTATCCTCTCCGGCACACGTACCGTCCACAGGGAGCCAGACGGCCACTCGACCAATGACCCACACACACAGGCAGCGACGGAGGCACCGTCACCGACCGACCGAGACAGGACCATGAGCGAACGAACGACCAAACAGCGGGAGACCGAGGAGACGACCGACGCCAAGGGTGGCGACGGCGCGCCGACGACCGTCACGTCCGGCGCGACGTCCACCGTGCGCGCCCTGGAGAACGCCGGCATCGAGACCATGTTCGGGGTGCAGGGCGGCGCGATCATGCCGGTGTACGACGCCCTCTGGGGGTCGGACATCGACCACGTGATGATGGCCCACGAGCAGGGGGCGGCCCACGCCGCCGACGCCTACAACGTGGTGTCGGGGCGGCCGGGCGTCTGTTTGGCCACCTCGGGGCCCGGCGCGACCAACCTCGTGACAGGCATCGCGGACGCGAACATGGACTCCGACGCCGTGGTGGCGTTGACCGGCCAGGTGCCACAGACCATGGTCGGCAGCGACGCCTTCCAGGAGACGGACACCACGGGCATCACCGCACCGATCACGAAGAACAACTACTTCGCGAGCGACGCCGACACCGTCGGCGACACCGTCGGCGAGGCGGTGGCCCTCGCGGGTAGCGGTCGCCCGGGGCCGACGCTCGTCGACCTCCCGAAGGACGTGACGAACGACGAGACGGACCGCGAACCGGGGATGCCACAGACGCCGGAGACGTACACGCCCCAGGAGGAGGCCGACCCCGAGGCCGTCGAGACGGCCGCGAACGCCATCGAGTCGGCCGACCGGCCGCTCCTCCTGTTCGGCGGCGGCGTCACGAAAGCCGGCGCCAGCGAGGAGGCGCGGGCCTTCGCCACCGAGTACGAGGTTCCGGTCGTGACGACGATGCCCGGCATCGGGACCATGCCCGAGGACCACGAACTCTGTCTGTCGTGGGCGGGGATGCACGGCACCGGCTACGCCAACATGGCGATCAACCACACCGACCTCCTGATCGCCGTGGGTACCCGCTTCGACGACCGACTCACGGGCGGCATCGACACCTTCGCCCCCAACGCGGAGGTGATCCACGTCGACATCGACCCCGCGGAGATCAGCAAGAACATCCACGCGGACTACCCACTGATCGGCGACGCGGGGAGCGTCCTCGAACAGCTCCACGACGCGGTGTCCGAGGCGCCCGACGCCGACGAGTGGCGCGAGCAGTGCCAGACCTGGAAGTCGGAGTACCCGATGGACTACGCGGCGCCGGACGACGAGCCGCTGAAACCGCAGTTCGTCGTCGAGGCGCTGGACGAGGCCACGAGCGACGAGGCCATCGTCACCTCGGGCGTCGGCCAGCACCAGATGTGGGCGTCCCAGTACTGGACGTTCCGCGAGCCGCGCAAGTGGATCTCCTCGCACGGCCTGGGGACGATGGGCTACGGGCTCCCCGCGGCCATCGGCGCCCGTCTGGCCGCCGACGACGGCGAGGAAGTCGTCTGCATCGACGGCGACGGCTCCTTCCTGATGACGGTCCAGGAGCTCTCGGTCGCGGTGCGTGAGGACCTCGACGTCACGGTCGCCATCCTGAACAACGAGTACATCGGGATGGTCCGCCAGTGGCAGGACGCCTTCTTCGAGGGGCGCCACATGGCCGCCGGCTACAGCTGGATCCCGGAGTTCGACAAGCTCGCGGAGGCCTTCGGCGCCCGCGGCTGGCGCGTCGACGACTACGACGAGGTGGCCGACGCCGTCGAGGAGGCGCTCTCCTACGACGGGCCCTCGGTGATCGACTTCCACATCGATCCCGCGGAGAACGTCTACCCGATGGTGCCGAGCGGCGGTGCGAACGACCAGTTCGCCCTCTCGGAGGACCAACTATGAGCGGCGGACTGGAGGGGCCGCCGCCCGAGGAGCGCCAGTCGCCGGACGGACGGCGCAACTCCCAGGGCATCCGCATCGACCCCGAGGTGGAGGCGGAGCCGGAGAGCCGGCGGGCCGTCCTCTCGGCGCTCGTGAAACACGAGCCGGGGGTCCTGGCCAACGTCTCCGGGCTCTTCCGCCGGCGGCAGTTCAACATCGAAAGCCTGACCGTCGGTCCGACCACCGATGGGGACCGGGCGCGGATCACCCTCGAGATCGACGAGCCCGAACCGGGCATCGAACAGGCCAAAAAGCAACTCCAGAAGCTCGTCCCGGTCATCGCCGTCACGGAGCTCGAACCCGACGCCATCCGGCGCGAACTCGCCTTGATCAAGGTCGACGGGAGCGCCCCCGACCAGGTGGGTGCGGTGGCGGAGATGTACGACGGCAAGACCGTCGACGTCTCCCGGGAGTCGGTGACGGTCGAGATCACGGGCAGCGAGCAGAAGATCGACGCCGCCGTCGAGACGTTCGGGCGGTTCGGCATCCACGAGATCGTCCGAACCGGCACCGCGGCGCTCGAACGCGGCACGCGAAAGACGACATAACACAATGAGCGAAACAGAGTTCACCACACCGGTATACTACGACGACGACGCGAACAGGGACGCAATCGCCGACAAGACCGTGGCCGTCCTCGGCTACGGCAGCCAGGGGCACGCCCACGCCCAGAACCTCGACGACAGCGGGATCGACGTGGTCGTCGGTCTCCGGAAATCCTCGGACTCGTGGGCGCAGGCCGAGAACGACGGCCTGCGCGTGGCGACCCCGGACGACGCCGCCGCGGAGGCGGACGTCGTCTCGATGCTCGTCCCCGACACCGTCCAGCCGGCGGTGTTCGAGGCCATCAGCGACGGTCTGGAGGAGGGCGACACCCTCCAGTTCGCCCACGGGTTCAATATCCACTACAACCAGATCCACCCGCCCGAGGGCGTCGACGTGACGATGATCGCGCCCAAGACGCCGGGCCACCTCCTCCGGCGAAACTACGTCGAGGATACGGGCACGCCCGCCCTCCTCGCCGTCTACCAGAACACGACCGGCGAGGCCAAGGAGGAGGCGCTCGCGTACGCTCAGGCCATCGGCTGTACCCGCGCCGGCGTCGTCGAGACCTCATTTAAGGAGGAGGTCGAGACGGACCTGTTCGGCGAACAGGCCGTCCTCTGTGGCGGCATCACGTCGCTCATCAAGAAGGGCTACGAGACGCTCGTCGACGCGGGCTACAGCCCCGAGATGGCCTACTTCGAGTGTCTCAACGAGATGAAGCTGATCGTCGACCTGATGTACGAGGGCGGGATGGCCGAGATGTGGAACTCGGTCTCCGACACCGCCGAGTACGGCGGCCTCGCGGTCGGGCCGGACATCGTCGGCGAGGGCGTCCGCGAGAACATGGACGAGGCGCTGGAGCAGGTCCAGAACGGCGAGTTCGCCCGCGAGTGGATCGCGGAGAACCAGGCCGGCCGCCCGAGCTACACCCAGCTCCACCGGGCCGATCGGAACCACGACATCGAGGAGGTCGGCGCCCGACTGCGCGCGCTGTTCTCCTGGGCTGACGAGGAGGCCCCGGAGGAGGCAGAGGCCCCGGCCGATGACTGATCGGACGGGAACGGCCGTCGCCGGTGGGTCGACGCGCGAGACACCGACGAGGATCCGACGACGATGAGCGAAGGTACGCTGTACGACACGGTGTGGGACCGACACAAGGTCGCGGATCTGCCGAACGGGCAGGACCAGCTGTTCATCGGCCTGCACCTCATCCACGAGGTGACCAGCCCCCAGCCGTTCTCGGAGCTCCGGGAGCGGGGCATCGAGGTTCCCTACCCCGAGCGCAACGTCGCCACGGTGGATCACATCGTGCCGACCAGGCCGGAGGGTCGCGAGCGTCCGCTGGCCGACGAGTCCGCCGAGGGGATGCTCACCGCACTGGAGCGAAACACCGGCGAATCGGGCATCCAGTTCTACGGGCTGGACTCCGAGAAGCAGGGCATCACCCACGTCGTCGCACCCGAGTTGGGGCTGACCCAGCCGGGGATGACCGTCGTCTGTGGCGACTCCCACACCGCCACCCACGGCGCCTTCGGCGCCATCGCCTTCGGCATCGGCACCAGTCAGGTCCGAGACGTGCTGGCCTCGCAGTGTGTCGCCGCCGACAAGGCCGACGTGCGACGCGTCGAGGTCGACGGTCGGCTCGGTCCGGGCGTCCACTCGAAGGACCTGATCCTGAAGATCATCGCCGAACTCGGCGTCGACGGCGGCGTCGGCTACGTCTACGAGTACGGCGGCGAGGCGATCCGCGACCTCTCGATGGAGGAGCGGCTCGCGGTGTGTAACATGTCCATCGAGGGCGGCGCCCGCGCGGGCTACATCAACCCCGACGAGACCACCTACGAGTTCCTGCGGGGCCGCGAGTTCGCCCCCGAAGGCGAGGCCTTCGAGGAGCGCAAGGCGTACTGGGAGTCGATCAAGAGCGACGACGACGCCGAGTACGACGACGTGGTCAACCTCGACGCGAGCGATCTGGAGCCGATGGTCACTTGGGGAACGACCCCCGGGCAGGCCGTCGGCGTCTCGGACCCCGTCCCCGCGCCCGCGGATCTGCCGGAGGGGAAACGCGAGGCCGCCCGCACCGCCCAGGACCACACGGGCGTCGAACCCGGCGAGCCGATGGCCGGCTACGACATCGACGTGGCCTTCCTCGGCACATGCACGAACGGCCGCGTGAGCGACTTCCGCGAGGCCGCGGCCGTCCTCGAGGGCCGCGAGGTCCACGACGACGTGCGCGCGCTCGCGGTGCCCGGCTCACAGACGGTGAAATCGAAGCTCGAAGCCGAAGGGGTCGACGAGACTTTCCGCGAAGCGGGCTTCGACTGGCGCGAGGCGGGCTGTTCGATGTGTCTGGCCATGAACGACGACTCCCTGGAGGGCGACGAGCGGTGTGCGTCCTCCTCGAACCGCAACTACGTGGGTCGACAGGGGAGCAAGGACGGCCGGACCGTGCTGATGAGCCCCGCGATGGTGGCCGCCGCCGCCGTCGAGGGGGAAGTGACGGACGTGCGCGACCTGACGGAGGTGGACGCATGAGTGACGACGGTGGCGACGACGGCGTCGGCGTCGAGGAGATGAAGGTGCGCCGCGTCGCCGGGACGGGCGTCCCCGTCCGCGGCGACGACATCGACACCGACCAGATCATCCCCGCACGGTTCCTCAAGACGACGACCTGGGAGGGGATGGACCAGTACGCCTTCTACGACGCCCGCCGTGACGACGACGGCGAACTCAACGACCACCCCTTCAACGAGTACCGGGGCGCGAACGTCCTCGTCGTCAACGACAACTTCGGCTGTGGCTCCTCGCGGGAGCACGCGCCGCGGGCGCTCGCCCGCTGGGGCGTCGAGGCCATCGTCGGCGAGTCCTTCGCGGAGATCTTCGCGGACAACTGCAAGTCGCTGGGTATCCCGGCGGCGACGACCGACCCGGAGACGGTCGCCGAGTTACAGGACTTCATCGAGGCGAACCCCGAGGCGGGGATCGAACTCGACGTGGTCGGGGAGACGGTCACCTACGACGGGAAGACCGTCGACGTCGACATCGACGAGGCGATGCGCGGTGCGCTGGTGCAGGGCATCTGGGACACCGTTGCCCTGCTCCGGTCGAACATGGACGCCATCGACGGGACGGCGGCCGACCTGCCGTACGTCGAGTCGCGATGAGCGAGACCGTCGCGGTGATCCCGGGCGACGGCATCGGTCACGAGGTCGTCCCTGCGGCCCTGGAGGTGCTCGATTCCGTCGCCGACGTCGAGTTCGTCCACGTGGAGGCCGGGGACGCCGTCGCCGAGCGGACGGGTGACCCGCTACCCGCGGAGACCCTGGAGGCGGTCACGGACGCCGACGCGACGCTGTTCGGCGCGACCGGCGAGACGTCGGCGGACGTGATCCTCCCGTTGCGGGACGCCGTCGACTCCTTCGTCAACGTGCGCCCGGCGCGGACCTACCCCGGCGTCGACGCCGTGCAACCCGAGACGGATCTGGTGATCCTCCGGGAGAACACCGAGGGGGTCTACGCGGGCATCGAGAACCGTCTCTCGGCGGACGTCTCGACCCTGACGCGGCTGGTGACCCAGTCCGCATCCCGGCGGTTCGCCGAGTTCGCCTGTGAGTACGTCGAGTCGAACGGGCTGGACGGCTTCACGATCGCTCACAAGAACAACGTGATGCGCGTCACCGACGGCCTCTTCGTCGACACCGTACGCGAGGTGGCCGCCGAACGCGGCGTCGACGCCGACGACGCGTACATGGACGCGATGGCGACACACCTCGCGATGGATCCCGGGCAGTACGACGTGATCGTCTGTCCGAACCTGGCGGGGGACATGCTCTCGGATCTGGCCGCCGGCCTCGTCGGCGGCCTCGGCCTGTTGCCCAGCGCGAACGTCGGGGCCGAGCGGGGTATCTTCGAACCCGTTCACGGCTGTGCGCCCGACATCGCGGGTGAGGGAATCGCCAACCCGACGGCGACCATCCTCTCGGCCGCGATGCTCCTCGAGTTCCTCGGGGCCGACGCGGCGGCCCGTGACGTGCGGACGGCCGTCGAGTCGACGCTCGCCGACGGGCCGCGGACGCCGGACCTCGGCGGGACGGCGACCACCGACGAGGTGGCCGCGGCGGTCGTCGACCGGCTCCCCGAAGGTTAAGATAGCTCGCCGCCTTCGTCCGAACGTATGCCACAGATCCATCTCGACGACGAGACTGTCGCCCGACTCGACGAACTTCGCCAGGAGGACGAGGAGTACGACGAGATCGTCACCGAACTCATCAACATCTACGAGGCCGAGGAGCTGACGCTGTTCCACAGCGGCGACGAGGTCTAAGCCGTTCCGTCGCTGTACGCCTCGCGGACCTCCGTCCACTTGCCGTGGTCTTCGAGCCGCGCTTGGAGTTCGGCGGCGTACTCCCCGACGAGTCGCTCGGCGGCGTCGAGCCGTTCCTCCTCGTCGTCGTCGCCGAGGCCGAGCGCGCCGCGGACGGCGTCGAGGACGCCGGTGCCGCTGTCCCCCTGTGGTGTGCCGCCGGCGGGACCCGCACCCTGTCCGACCTTCTCCAACTCCGGCATCATCTGCGGGAGGTTCTCCGTGTCGGGGACGATCCGTGCCCGCTCCGGATCGTCCGGATGCTCGATTTCGAACTCGACGGCGGTCATGATCAACCCCCACTCCTGGTTCGAGAACTCCGAGGCACGGACCCGATCGCTGAACTTCCGGTCGACCGCCATCCGGTCGCTGACGATCCTATCGGTCCAGTTCGACATGTCGCGCCGTACGGCGAGCCAACGTATCAGCGTTTCCCACGACGCCGCGCGTACGTGCCGCCGATCCCACGCGTAACTTATGGATGAGACGGGGATACCGCATCCCCGGAATACCCGGATGTCCGGCGGTGTCGGTCGGCCTGGGGCGCCGTCGTCGTCATCCGAATAATCACCCGACGTCGTCGGGATGAGTCGTGCGAATGGGGCGGAAAGCTTATATACGGCGCCCGCTCCAGCACCGGCTACGCAGATGTTCGACTCACTGTATCGCGCCGGCGTGTCCACCGTTTACCAGTTGACCCTCGTGGCCGGCATCGTCCTGATGCCGGTCGCCCTGCTCGCGAGCCGCCTCGGCGTTCCGGTGCCGGTCGGCGACATCGTGTCGGCCGTGGGGCGTGCCTACGAGAGCGCCGCGTGAGCGTCGGGAAGGGTTGCATTTATCAGCGCGCCCCCGCAAGGGCAGGTGATGCGTACTCCGACGAATCAGGACTTTTCACGGACACAGGAGCGTCTCGACGGCGGCGACCGGCCGGTGTTCGGCCCCGAGATCGGCGAGTTCACCGACACCGACCAGCGCCTCGCCGCGGCCGAAGACGAGGACAAGGAGATGAAAACCGGGACCACGACCGTCGGCCTCTCGACCGAGGACGGCGTCGTGATGGCGACCGACATGCGCGCGAGCGCCGGCCGGATGGTCTCCAGCAAGGACGTCCAGAAGGTCGAACAGATCCACCCGAACGCCGCTCTCACCATCGCGGGGTCGGTGTCGGCCGCCCAGTCGCTCATCAGCTCGCTTCGCTCCGAGGCCAGCCTCTACGAGACCCGACGCGGCAAGGAGATGAGCATGGAGGCGCTCTCGACGCTCACGAGTAACTTCCTCCGCTCGGGGGCCTTCTTCATCGTCTCCCCGCTCCTCGGCGGCGTCGACGAGGACGGTTCCCACGTCTACAGCCTCGACCCCCTCGGTGGACTGATGGAAGAGGACTACGCCGTCTCCGGCTCGGGGAGCCAGTACGCTCTCGGTGTCCTCGAACAGGAGTACGACGAGGAACTCTCGGTCGACGAGGCGAAGTCCGTCGCCGCCCACGGCATCCAGAGCGCGGTCGAACGCGACCTGGCCTCCGGCAACGGTATCAACGTCGCCGTCGTCACCGACGAAGGTGTCGAGATCACGAAACACAAGGACTTCGAGTCCCTGCTGTAGGCCGTCGCTTCTCAGCCGTCCGACGGCTACGTTCCGTCTCCGTCGTCCAACCAATCGGCGAACGACCCGTCGAGCAACGTCTCCGTCTGATTGTCCACGTAGGCACGCTGCATCGCGGGGATGGCCGTCGCCAGCGACGCGCCGTCCGCGACCCGCCGTCGCACCTGGTCACGTTTCCACGACGCCGGCGTGACGCCCGCCTCGACGCGCGCCCGCAGGGGCTCGACGTACGATTCGGCCTCGTCGGTCGCACAGCCCGCAGCCCGGAGTCCCTCGACGGCGTGGGAGAAGAGGTCGTCGTAGATGGTTTCGGGGTCGGTCGTCTCCTGGCCGTCGTTGGTGATCCAGCGTTGCTCGCCGGCGGTGCCGTGACGGGCCGCGGCGTAGAAGTTCTCCCGGGCGACGCCCCAGTCTTGGCCGATCACGGGGTGTTCGTGGCGGGGGAGACTCTCCATCAGGCCGGCGAAGGTCGCCAGGAAGGCGATGGAGTCGCGGACGGTCGGCTGGGCGGCGATGGGCCGGAACTCGATCCGGGCGTTGGCCGAGGAGCGGTCGGCGCCGTCGAAGACGGGGCGCACCCACCGCCAGAACGTGCCGTGCTTGCGCCGGAGCGTGGCGAACTTGTCGTCGAAGCGGTCGCCCCGGTCGACGGGCATGGGGACGACGGTCGGATCGTTGGCGACGCGGTCGACCGCCTCCTCGACGGTGTCGAGGTCACGCGGGAAACGCACCTTCTCGGCGCCCTCGGTGTTGAGGACCGACTCGAAGACGTGGATGCGGTTCTCCGCGCGGGCGTCCTCGACGACCGCCGCCGGGTCGACGCCCTCGTCGTAGAGGTCCGGCGGGAAGAACGGGGAGTTGACGCCGAGGGCCAGCAACGGCCCGGCGACACGCAGGGCGTAGTTGTGGTAGGTCGGCAGGTCGGAGGCGTGGGGCACCTGGTAGTGTGGCTGGATGGAGGTGATGAGGCTCTCGGGCATCACCGTGTCGGCCTCCAGACTGACGTGTGGCGCCTCGACGACGAAGGGGGTCGGCGCGTTCCGGCCGTTGGCCATCGCGTGGTACCGCACCGCGTCGGTCATGTTGGTGGCGACGCGGACCCCCTCGTCGGAGATGCTGTCGGTCAGATACCGACGGGCGGTTTCCCCCGACGGCGGGATCGTCCAGATGCCGTCGCTGACGAGGCGCATCCCCTCGATGCGTGTGGTCTGGAGCGCCGAGGAGAGGTGTGAACGGACGCCCGCCGCCTGCGCCCGGAGGCCCTCGGCGTTCAACGGCTGTGGGCTGGTCGTCATCTCCGCGTTGTGCAACCCGAGTTCCTTCTCGAAGCGGATGAGTTCGAGGAGTCGCCGCGGCACGCGGACGAGTTCCGAGCCCGCGTCGTCGTCGTCGCCGTTCCGCCGCCACCGGCCGTCGGCGACGGCGTAGAACTCGTACTCCAGTCCGACGATGGACCGGTGGTTGTCGAAGGTTCCGTCCTTGAGTTCGGCCTTCACCACCTCCGCGTCCGCCTGTGCCTGGGCGCGGAACTCCGAGACGTCCACGTCGAGGACGTCCCGAACCCGGGCCACCAGGTCACGGTTCATACCCACCCCTGCACGATACATCGTCTTGAATCCCGTGACTCCGAACACCGGAACCCGCCGCGCTTAAGCGCTCCCCGAACGGAGCCCGATCCGATGGATTTCGCCGACTTCGCCGACCGGGTCGCCGACGTCGAGGCCGAGACGGCCGATCTGGAGATCACGTCGCTGGCCGCGGGGTTGCTGGCCGACGCCGGTGACGACCTGTCCGTCGTCGTCCGGCTCCTGCTCGGACGGGTCGTGCCCGCCTGGGACACCACGACCCTCGACGTGGGGCCGAGCCTCTGTCACGAGGCGCTCGCGCGCGCCGCCGGGACGAACGTCACCGCGGACGACGTGGCCGACCGACTGGCCGAGACCGGCGACATCGGGGCCGTCGCCGAGTCGCTCGATACGGGCGGACAGCGGGGCCTCGCCGCGTTCGCCGCCGCCGACCCCGACCCCCTCACCGTCGCCGACGTCGACGACCGCCTGCGGGCGCTGGCGAACGCCGACGGGTCGGGGAGCCAGGACCGCAAGGTCGACACCCTGTTCGGCCTGTTCAACCGCGCCGACCCGCTCGCGGCCCGGTACCTCGCCCGCCTCGTCCTCTCGGAGATGCGGATCGGCGTCGGCGAGGGGACGGTTCGGGACGCCATCGCCGAGGCGTTCGACGTCCCCGTCGACGCCGTCGAGCGCGCGCTCCAGGTGACCAACGACTACGGTGCGGTGGCGGTTCGCGCCCGCGACGAGGGGGTGGCGGGGCTGGCGGACGTGACGCTGACCGTCGGCCGGCCGGTGCGGGCGATGCTGGCCCAGACCGGCACCGTGGCCGACGCCCTCGACGCGTGGGGGACCGTCGCCGTCGAGACGAAGTTCGACGGCGCGCGGGTGCAGGTCCACCACGACCCCGACGGGGAGACGGCCGTCTACTCCCGGAACATGGCGGACGTGACCGACGCGCTCCCCGAACTCGTGGAGTTCGTCGAGGGCGCGGTCGACGTGCCGGTCATCCTCGACGGCGAGGCGCTCGCCGTCGACGACGACGGCAATCCCCTCCCCTTCCAGGCGGTGCTCCGTCGCTTCCGGCGCAAACACGACGTGGCCCGGATGCGCGAGGAGGTGGCCGTCGAACTCCGCGCGTTCGACTGCCTCCACGCGGACGGGACGGACCTGCTCGACGTCCCCCTCCGCGACCGTCGCGACCACCTCGAATCGACGCTGCCGTCCGGCCGCTCGCCGCTCACGATCACGGACGACCCCGACGCCGTCGCGGACCGGGAGGCCGAGGCGCTGGCGGCGGACCACGAGGGCATCATGCTGAAGAACCCCGACTCGGCGTACACGCCGGGCAAGCGTGGGCAGAACTGGCTGAAGCGAAAGCCCGAAGTCGAGACGCTCGATCTGGTCGTCACGGGCGCCGAGTGGGGCGAGGGGCGGCGGGCGAACCACCTCGGCACCTTCCTCCTGTCGGCACGGGACGCATCCACCGACGGCGACGACTTCGTCACCATCGGCAAGGTGGCGACGGGTATCTCCGACGAGCGACTGGCCGCCCTGAGCGACCGGCTGGAGCCGCTGATCCAGCGGCAGGACGGAACCGAGGTCGACATCGACCCAACCGTGGTCTTCGAAGTCGGCTACGAGGCGATTCAGGAGTCGCCCACGTACGGCTCGGGCTACGCGCTCCGGTTCCCGCGGTTCGTTGCCGTCCGCGAGGACAAGACGCCCGCGGACGCCGATTCACTGTCGCGGATCGAGCGGCTGGCGGACGACTGATCTCCCGGTCCCGCAACGTCACAGCGGACCGGTTGTCGTTCACAGCGACACCGTTTTGATCAGCGTGTCTCGGAACGTTCTTTCGACACCCGTGAGCCGTCGCTCTCGTCGCGAAGTAATGCGCCAATGATATAAGAATCACCGCTCAGGCACCGCAATACCTCGATTAACCCCCGCTTAGTTGCATTAACTCCTCGCTTGATTCCGCTAACCGCTCAATAGCTAACGGGGTGTCATCCATGGGTCGATCCGGATGGCGGAGCGGTCCGACCCACAGGGCGTACGGCGTCGCCGCCGCACGACGGTTCGACTCCGTCGGTGGGCCTCCCCGCGAGGGGGAAGACAACAATGAGCGACCAACGATTCGACCTCTCCCGTCGGAAGGCACTCGCCGCACTCGGTACCATCGGCGTCGCCTCGGCGGGTGCGGGACTCGGGACGAGCGCGTACTTCAGTGATCAGGAGACCTTCGAGAACAACCAACTGACCGCGGGGACGCTGGATCTGGGTGTGGGCTATTCGACCCACTACTCGGACTGGAGCGAGGACGAGGGCGACGATGTCGCGGTCAACATGTACGAGGGCGAGGCCGGCGAGACCGGCACCGCCTCGGAACTCACGCCCGGCTACACCGGGTTGCCCGCGAACGACGCGTGGCTGATCGAGGTCGACAACCCCGATCAGTTCCTCGACAACACCCTACAGAACGAGGTCACGAACGACGGCTGTGCCGACGAGGGCGTCGGCGCCCTCACCCAGGCCGACGGCGAGAGCGCGATCGTCGACCTGCAGGACGTGAAGCCGGGTGACTTCGGCGAGGTCACCTTCGACCTCGAACTCTGTACGAACCCCGGCTACGTCTGGATCAACAACCCGGGCGGCGTCACCGCCGCCGAGAACGGTATCACGGAGCCGGAGGCCGACGATCCACAGGAGGACGGCGACGCGGACTCCACCGATCCGGCCGACGTGGAACTGCTGGACGTCGTCCAGGCGGCCGTGTGGCTCGACGACGGCGACAACTACCAGGACGGCGGCGAGAGTCCGCTGCTGGTCGACAGCCTCCGGAACGTCCTCGACGCACTCGACAGCGGGAACGGCGTCCGGATCGACGGCGCGAACACGAGCATCGCGGACTCCTCACCGACCGACTTCACCCGTGCGGGAATCACGCGCTTCGACACCGGCGGCGACGGCAACTACGACGCCGACGTGGAACTCGTCGACGACCCCGTCGACAGCGGAAAGGTCGCCCACGCCACCTCCGGCGGCGAGGCGACGAACGACTACGTGACGACTGGCGTGTCGCTCCCCGAACCGACACTCGGCGATCTGACGGACGATCCCACGAATCCGACGACGACGCTAACCTACCAGTACTACGAAGGCGCGAACAACGGTACGTCGGCGCCGGACGAGCTGTACCTCCTCATCGAGGAGGCCGACGGGACCCGACACGTCGTCTACCACACGTCGAACACCGACGACAGCGGCGGCGCGGACGGCTGGGCCACCCGGAACGTCCACCGGGAGATCGCCGGGAACCCCGATCCCGAGGACAATCCGAACTTCAACTGGTTCGAGCTCACGGACGGTGGAGTCAACACCGTTGGCAACGCCGACGGGACCGACCTCAGTGACGTCTACGGCGACGACGCCGTCGTTCTCTCGATGGCCGCCGGTCGCGGGACCCTCGGCGGTGGCGACACGCTCGACGTCTACTACCGCAATCCCGCGGTCGGCGGATCGCTGGTCGGCTCCTTCCCCACCGCCTGTTTCCGCGGCGAGACCGAGTTCAGCGCCGCCTTCGCGTGGTGGGTCCCGGTCGACCACGGCAACGAGATCCAGTCCGACCAGGCCGAGTTCGACCTCGGCTTCTACACCGAGCAGTGCCGCCACAACGACGGCAGCGGCATGAACAACGCGGCAGTGGACGACGACCAGACCGACGACAGCTAGGTCGAATCGATCGCCCGTCCGTGACCTCCCGTGTTCGTCGGCCGGCGCGGCTTTTTGTTTTCGGCGGGCGAACCCCGACTCGATCATGACCATCCGTCACGACGGCTGCTCGATCCGCTGGCTCGGCTACGCGACCGCCCGCGTCGACGACGGCGAGACGGCCGTCTACACCGATCCCGGTCGCTACGGCGTGTTGACCGGTAACTGGGAGCCGCCGGAGGGCGTGGACACCCGGCACCCTGCCGGCCCCGCCTACGACGCCCGCGACGGCGACGTCGTGGTCGTCACCCACGACCACCACTACGACCCCGACGGGATCCGCCGCGTCGCCGCCCCGGACGCCACGCTCGTCGTCTACGAGGGCGTCGACGCCGAGCGCGCGGGTCGGCCGCCATCACCCGAAGCGCTCGCGGAACGGGAGGGGTACGATCTGATCCGGATCGGGGAGCGCGAGCGGGTCGAGGCGGCGGGCGTCCCCGTGCGGAGCCTCCCGGCGTACAACGACCCCGAGGGGTCGCACACGAGGCCGGACGGTTCCGTCGTCCACCCGGAGGGGTTCGGCGTCGGTTACGAGTTCGAACTCGGCGGCGTCCCGGTCTTCTGGCCCGGCGACTCCGACGTGTTACCCCACCACTCGGCTCTCGACGTCTCCCTCCTGCTGGCCAACATCTCGGGATCCGTGTGCATGGATCGCCACGAGGCGGCGTCGCTCGCGGCGGATCTGGACCCCGACCTCGTCTGTCCGATCCACTACGACACGCAGGCGTTTCTGGCCGCCGACTCCAAGGCGTTCGCGGCCGACGTTGCCAGTCGCGGCGTGCCGGTCGTTCTCGACGAAGGGTGGACGTGATCAGGTCTCCGTCGTCCACGACCCGATCCGCTCGAACTCGATTCCGTCCGCCTCCAGCAGTTCCACCAGCGTCGCGTTCCCCCGCGATACGTCGACGAACTCGCCGTCGAGATGCGCATCGGGGTGTTCGGCGGGTTCTGGTTCGAAGTGGGCCGTCAGCTCCAGTCCGCTCGGGTGCGCGTAGCCGCGGACGTGTGTCTGCCACCACTCCAATCCGGACGGATGATCACCGACGTACTGCACTCGCCGCACGTTTACGATTTCGTTGTGGTAGTGGTAGGACATTTCCCATCCCGGTTCGAAGAAGCGTTCCCCGAGAAACGCCTCCGCCTCACCCTCGGTCATGTCGACGACGACGGCCGGGTTCTCCGGTTTGGGCTTCGAGAAGAACGTCTTCCGGAGCCACCAGAACGACCACTTGAGCGCCCGGAGCGGCGTCTCGGGCAGGTGACGGAGGCGGCCACGATCGGTGTCGAACGTCATACCGCCCGCTACGCCGTCGAGGGGAATAAGTGTAGTTTGAGCTATAAGATTCCCATCTGATCCAGTCGGTCGGGCAGGTACTCGTCGGTGACGAAATCGAGCCCGCGCGAGGCGAGCGCCTGCTGTTCGGCCTTCTTCCCGATGTCGAGTTGCAGTTCGATCTGTTCCCTCCAGTAGTCGGTGGTAAACCGTGGGTCGTCGAGTTCCGACTCCAGGGCGTTCACGTCGGAGTCGGCGAGGGGATCGGTCGGCAGGTCGTACTCGACGATGTCCTCGGGTTGGATGCCGACGAACTCCGCCTCGGGCGTCGCGAGGTACTCCGAGAGGTGGGCGCTCTTGATGGAGCCGTAGGCGACGGAGCCGTAGATGCGGTACGACCAGGGGTCGCCGTCGGTGAAGACCACCACTGGCAAGTCCAGTTCGTCGTGGAGCCGCTTGGTAATCCGCCGGGTCGCCCGCGCCGGCTGTCCCTTCAGGTGGACGATCAGGGCGTCGTGATCGGTGTCGAAGCCGTTCTCGACGAGGCGGTCGCGCATGCCGCCGGTCTCGACACAGAGGATGAACTCGATGTCGTGATCCAGGAAGTCGATGGTGTCGGGGTTGTTGGGGATCTGATACCCGCCCTCGCCGACGTCCTTCTGACAGTGGATCTCGCGCTCGCCGCGACGGGTCTGCTCGCGCAACTCCAGCGGTCCCATCAGCGTCGCACCCGACTCCTCGGGGCGCATGTGGAAGTCCTCGCGGGTGACGTCGGAGACGATTTCGAGGTCCTCGATCAACTGGTTGGACTCGTCCTGATCGGAGAAGGCGGCCTCGTCGGAGTCCCACGACTCCGAGAGGTAGTAGAGTTCACGCAGTGTCGAGGAACGGCCCTCCTCCAGTTGACGGGCGAGGAAGTCGATGGTGTAGGTGGCCTTCAGGAGCTTCCGGGCCCCCCGCACCGAGTTGGCCGAGCGCGTCGAGGTGCGGTCGCCGTAGACCCACACCCCGCTGTCCTCGTCGTATTCGATGTTGCTCTTGGTCCGCGTCGGGAGGGTCATCTCGGGCACCTCCTCCCGGTCGAACTGGTCGTAGAACTCCGCCGCGAGGTCGATCAACTGCCGTCGTGCGCGTTCGTCCTGAGAACTCATGTGTCCACCGTGAGCTTCTCGCTCTCGACGCCCTCGACGTCCACGTCGAAGGTCGCCCCGTCGCCGTCGCTCACCTCGTAGGTAAGCCGGGCCGTCTCACCCGCCGACACCGACGGGGACCACTGTACGAACCACTCGTCGTCGAGGTCGACCACCGACGCCCCGTCGCTCACCGCGGTCGGCTCCCGGTCGACGATGTCCGTCACGTCGAGGTCCTCGGCGCGCTCGGAGTGGTTCCGCACCGCGAGCGTGACCGTCCCGTCCTCGACCGTCCGCTCGACGAGGACGTTGTTCATGATGCGGCCGAGCGCGCCGTCGATGTTCGGCCGATCGCGGCCCGTCACCGACGCCAGCTTGTCCGCCATCTCGGGCAGGATGCGTCCCAGCACCTCCTGTTTGCGCCGGCGCTTCTCCAGTGACCGCCGGCGGTTGAGGTAGGACTTCAGCTCCCGTGCGGCCTCGCGGATGGCGAGTTCGATCTCGTCCTCGATCTCCGGGACGTTCGCCACCGCGTCCTTCGACTCGCTGGTGAAGGGGACGTTCGTCGACGCGACGTGGACCATCACCACCGCGGGGCCGGAGGGGAGGCCGCGACCCCCCGGCTGATCGAGCCCGTAGTTCCGCCAGCCGATCCCCTTGACGACGTCGGTGACGGCACACGCCCCGCGCTGGTAGACGAGGGGCACGCGGTTGGCAAAGCGCATCACGTCGGCCGAGCCGTCGCTCTCCAAGTCGCCGCCGTAGGCGATGCCCGCCTCGACGATGAATGGGTCGCCGCCGTGGACCTCGGCGTCGCGGGTCGCCGCCGCGTAGAAGTCGGCGTCGAACTCCTTGCGCAGGCCGGCCTCGACGAGTTCGGCCGTGATCGGCGAGAGACAGCCCGTCGGGGGCGCGAGGATGTCCGTCTCGCGCATCGCCTCCAGCAACTCGGAGGCGGTGTCCCGGTCGTCGGCGATGGTCTTCACCTTCGGAAGGTCGTCCGGGACCGTGGACATCACCGACCAGCAGGCCTCGACGACGTTCTCGCGGGCGGTGTCGCCGAAGGTGGCCCCGGTGGCCTCTTCGACCCGGTCGGCCGAGCGGTCGACGTACGCCGCGAGTTCGTCGCGGGTCGCCCGGTGGCGCGGGTCGTCGGCCCCGGCGAACTTGTCCGCGAGCCGTTCGGCCAGCCCCTGGATCGCGGCGTCGTCCTTCCGGGTGCTGGTCGCGTCGTCGATCCGCTCGTACAGCGTCGCGGTCAGGAGATCGGTCCGGGTACACTCGGCCCAGGCCGCGCCGACGGCGTTCTCCCGGACCGTCTCGCCGAACGTCTCGTCGAACTCCGCCTCGGTCGCGTCGGCGAGGTTCCCCACGATTTCGACGAGGTCGTGGTGGGCGATCCGCTCCCGGTCGCCGACCGTCTCCGCGACGCGGGTGGCGAACCAGTCGGTCGCGTCGGCGCTCTTGTTGGCGACGGCGTCGATCAGGGCGTCCTCGATATCGGCCTCGTCGTGTGGATTCGGCGTCGCCCACGCCATCTCGCGGCCGAAGTGCCGGTCCCGGAAGCGATCACACACCTTCGTCGACGTCTTGCCGCCGACGCGGGTGAACTCGCCCTGGAGGAAGCCCGAGACCGAGTACGACTCCGTCGCGTCGAGCATCTTCAGGAGCGTCCCGAGTTCGACGCCGTGGGGATGGGGGCGGATCTCCTCCGTCTCGGCGGGCAACTGGTCGGTGCCGCGCTCGAACTTCAGCGGCTCGTCGAGGCCCGGTTCCCGGAGTTCCACCCGGGCGTGTGGGTTGACGACTGCGGTGTGCTTGATGTAGTCGTGGAGCTGTGACCGGGCGCGCATGTTCGCCTCCATCTCCAACTCGATCCGGGTCCCGTGGGGCCGGTCCCACGACGTGGTCCGCTCGTTTCGGATCTCGGGCTCGTTGTCGTCGGTGTCGATGACGAGTTCGAAATACTGGGCGTCGGCGCTCCCCTTGGTTCGGCTGGTGATCTTCGCGGGCTTGCCGGAGGTGAGCTGTGAGTAGAGGACGGCGGCGGAGATACCGATTCCCTGCTGGCCGCGTGACTGCTCTCGAGCGTGAAACCGGGAGCCGTACAGTAGTTTGCCGAACACCCGCGGGATCTGCTCTTTCGTGATCCCGGGACCGTTGTCCTCGACGACGAGTCGGTAGTAGTCGTCGACCTCGGTGATCTCGACGTAGATGTCGGGGGCGATGCCGGCCTCCTCCGTGGCGTCGAGGGCGTTGTCCACCGCCTCCTTGACGGCGGTCACCAGCCCTCGGGCCCCGGAGTCGAACCCGAGCATGTGCTTGTTCTTCTCGAAGAACTCGGCGATGGAGATGGCGCGCTGGTTCTCGGCCAACTCCTCGGCGATCCCCCCTTCCTCGCCGAGCGTCGACTGGAACGATGTCATCCGTGAGCCTCCCTACCCGGACGACGTTTAAAAGGCCACCGCCAGCGGGGTGAAAGTGATCCGTCCACGTGCGCGCCCGAGCGCGCTCGACTCGGCTCTGCCGGCGAACGCGACGGTTCGCGGCCGGGCTGCCGGCGGACGGCGAACTCAGGTTGTCGAATCGAAACCCGATCTTCGTTTTGGAGTAATCGTAATTGTGGTCGCGCGCACGCGTGCGAGCGTTTAAGGGGTGTGACCGTCTAGTCCGTGTAGATTCTATGGCTGACGAACAAGCGTACGGAGCCGGACAGATACAGGTCCTGGAGGGTCTCCAGGCCGTCCGGAAGCGGCCGGCGATGTACATCGGATCGACGGACTCGCGCGGCCTCCACCATCTCGTCTACGAAGTCGTCGACAACGCCATCGACGAGGCGCTGGCGGGTCACTGCGACGCTATCGACGTGACCGTCCACGAGGACGACTCCGTGAGCGTCTCCGACAACGGGCGCGGCATCCCGGTCGACACCCACGCGGAGTACGACCGGCCCGCCGTGGAGGTCATCATGACCGTCCTCCACGCCGGCGGCAAGTTCGACAACAAGTCCTACCAGGTCTCCGGCGGCCTCCACGGCGTCGGGGTCAGCGTCGTCAACGCCCTCTCCGCGGAACTGGAGGTCACGATCAGACGCGACGGGGCCGTCTGGACCCACCGGTTCGAGCGCGGCGAACCCGCCGAGGGGGCCTTCGAGCGGGTCCGTGACCTCGACCCCGACGAGGAGACGGGGACGACGGTCCGGTTCTGGCCCGACGACGACATCTTCGAGACCAGCGACTTCTCCTTCGAGACGCTCACGACGCGCCTCCGAGAACTCGCCTTCCTCAACTCCGGAGTGGAGATCGGTCTCGCCGACGAGCGGGACGGCGAGTCCGTCACCTTCCGCTACGAGGGTGGCATCCGGGAGTTCGTCGAATATCTCAACGAGACCAAGACTGCCCTCCACGACGAGGTCGTCTACTTCGATGACGAGGAACAGGACATCTCCGTCGAGGTGGCGCTCCAAGCCACCGACGAACTCCAGGGGTCGATCCACGCTTTCGCCAACAACATCAACACCCGCGAGGGCGGCACCCATCTGACCGGATTCAAAACGGCGCTTACGCGCGTCGTCAACGACTACGCGACGGACAACGGCCTCCTGGGTGATCTCGACGGTACCCTCAAGGGTGAAGACGTCCGCGAGGGCCTGACCGCCGTCATCTCGGTGAAACACCCCGACCCGCAGTTCGAGGGCCAGACCAAGACCAAACTCGGCAACAGCGAGGTGCGCGGCATCGTCGAGAGCGCCGTCCACCAACATCTCGGCACCTTCTTCGAGGAGCATCCCGACACGGCGCGAGCCATCGTCGGCAAGGCCGTCGAGGCGGCGAAGGCCCGCCAGGCTGCGAAGAAGGCCGAGGAGCTGACCCGCCGCAAGAGCGCCCTGGAGTCGACGGCGCTCCCCGGCAAGCTCGCCGACTGTCAGTCGAAGGATCCCGGCGAGTCGGAGCTGTTCGTCGTCGAGGGCGACAGCGCTGGCGGGAGCGCCAAACAGGGCCGTGACCGGGAGTTCCAGGCCATCCTCCCGCTCAAGGGGAAGATCCTGAACGTCGAGAAACACCGGTTGGACCGCATCCTCGAGAACGACGAGATCCGGGCGCTCATCACCGCCATCGGCACCGGCATCGGCGAGGAGTTCGACATCGAGGAGGCCCGCTACGAGCGGATCATCCTGATGAGTGTCGACGGCTCCGAACACGGATTCGTCCGGGACGGCGACGATCGGACACGATTCGTCGAGATCGGATCGTTCGTTGACGAGGTCATCGAGGCGGACGGCGAGGGATACGAGGAGTACGAAGTGCTTTGTTTCGGTCGCGACGACGAGACCACGAAGTTCCGCCCCATCGATCAGGTCATCCGGCACGAGATCGACGAACCGCTGTACAGAATCGAGACGGACTACGGGCGGAACCTGCGGGTGACTGCCTCCCACAGCGTGTTCGTTCACCGGGATGGAGAGATCGAACTCGCAGCAGGCGACGAGATCGCCCCCGGAGATCGGGTCGTCGCGCCACGATCCGTCCCGCTACACGGGGATCGAGACGGCGAGCGGATCGACCTGCTTGCCGAACTCGTCGAGCGTGGCGACGCGTTCGACTCGGAGATTTACGCGCGCGGGGACGGGATCGAAGAGTTGCTCGAACACAGGGTGCGCGAGGAGTACGCCGCGGACGGAGGCGTCGTGGCTCGTGCCGAGCCACGCGTCGACGCCCCGGCGTCGGTTCGGGAGACGCTACGCGCCCAGCGGACGGATGCCGAACTGACACAGCGGGACGTCTGCGACGCAGTCGGCGTCGCGCAACCGATCACGGTTTCGGAGTGGGAACGGGGCCAGTCGCGGCCGACCGTCTCGAACTTCCAAGCATACTGTGAGGCCATCGGCGTCTCCCCCGCCGCAGTGATGGAGCAGGTGTCGGTCGTGGACTCCCTGCTCGACCAGCGGTGGAACGAGCAGTACGAGGGGTCACCTGCGAATCGCGTCACGGAGTACGTTCGCGTCAGCGAACTAACCGAGGACGACCTCGAACACATTCCCGAGGACGCCGAAGTGACGCTCACCCCCGAACACTACGCCGACGAAGCCGTCGATAGATACGTGCAGGTCGACGAGACGCTCCTCGAACTGCTCGGCTTCTATGCCGCCGACGGGTCCAGTTCCCCCCGCAACGGGATTCGACTCGCGATGGGGCCGAACAACCGCGAGCTTGTAGAGAGATACCGCGATGCGTTCGAACACGTCTTCGGGATTCGAGCCAAGCACAGCGAGGCCGACGGTCGCGTCGACGAAGTGAAACTCGTCAACCGCGTCGCCGCGCTCGTCTGGGAGCGGGTGTTCGGCTGCACTGGCGAGACGGCCGCATCGAAGACCGTGCCGGATCTCGTCTTCGACGTGCCGAGGCCGCTCCAGCGCGCGTTCCTGCGGGGTTACCTCCACGGCGACGGGTCCGTCTCGGAGACGAAGCTCTCGTGGACGACCTGTTCGCGCGATCTCGCCAGCGGGATCATGTACCTCCTCTCCGCGCAGGGCGTCGTGGCGTCTCACTCGGTGACGCCGGCGGACGAGATCGGCGGATACGGAACGAACGCGGATCGGCACACGATCACGGTCGCCGCACGCTCCGACCTCGCGGAGATCGACGACGTCTGGAAACACCACCGCGACGGGAATCGACTGCGACCGAAAGTCGAGCACGGTAGCGACAACGAGGGCACCCGCCGGTACCACGAGATCTCCGACGATCTGGTTGCGCTGTCGGTCCGACGCGTCGAACGCGTCGACCCGACCGGGGAGTACGTCTACGACTTCTCGGTCGAGCACGACGAGAACTTCGTCGCTGGAATGGGTGGGCTCTGTGCACACAACACCGACGCCGACGTCGACGGCGCCCACATCCGCACCCTGCTGCTCACGCTGCTCTACCGTCACATGAAGCCCCTGCTGGAACGCGGTTACGTCTACGCCGCCCAACCCCCGCTCTACCGCGTCAGGTATCGCGGCGAGACCTACGACGCGATGAGCGAGGCCGAGCGCGACCGGATCGTCGAGGAGAAATGTAACGGCGAGGCCGACCAGGTTCAGCGGTTCAAGGGCCTGGGCGAGATGAACCCCGATCAGCTCTGGGAGACGACGATGAACCCCGAAAACCGGATCCTGAAGCGCATCTCCGTCGAGGACGCGGCGGCGGCCGACCGCATGTTCTCGATCCTGATGGGCGACGCGGTCGAACCGCGAAAACAGTTCATCAAGGAGCACGCGAGCGACGCGGAGTGGGTGGACATATGAGCTCGGACATCCCCGAGGACTCGGCGGCGCCGGCCCGCCGGGTCGAGACGGCCCGGATCGAACAGGAGATGGAGCAGTCCTACATCGACTACGCGATGTCGGTCATCGCGGGACGGGCGCTCCCCGACGCCCGCGACGGCCTCAAACCCGTCCACCGACGCATCCTCTATGCCATGCACGAGGCGGGCGTCACCTCCCGGGCCTCTCACCGGAAGTCGTCCTCCGTCGTCGGCGAGACGATGGGCGACTTCCACCCCCACGGCGACTCAGCCATCTACGACGCGTTGGCGCGGATGGCCCAGGGCTTCTCGATGCGCGCGCCGTTGGTCGACGGCCAGGGCAACTTCGGCTCCGTCGACGGCGACCCGCCGGCGGCCATGCGCTACACCGAGGCCCGGATGTCACCCATCGCCGAGGAGTTGCTCGCGGACATCGGGAAGGACACCGTCGACTTCTCGACGAACTACGACGGGCGGAAACAGGAGCCCGACGTGTTGCCCGCGGCCTTCCCCAACCTGCTGGTCAACGGCTCCTCGGGCATCGCGGTCGGCATGTCGACGAACGTGCCGCCGCACAACCTCGGCGAGGTGATCGACGCGACGATCCACCTCATCGAGAACCCGGACTGCACCGTCGAGGACCTGATGGAACACGTCGTCGCGCCCGACTTCCCGACCGGCGCGAACATCGTCGGCCGCAACGCCATCTACAAGGCGTACAAGACGGGCCGGGGTCGCCTCCGGGTCCGGGCGGAGATGGAGGCCGACGAGGACCGCATCGTCGTCACGGAACTCCCCTACCAGGCGAACAAGGCGCGCCTGATCGAGCGCATCGCCGACGACGTCAACGAGGGGAAACTCGACGGCGTGCGCGACCTGCGCGACGAGTCCGACCGCGACGGCATCCGCATCGTGATCGAACTCAAGCGCGGGGCGAACCCGGACGTGGTGAAAAACCAGCTGCTCGAATCCCACCTCGAAACGACCTTCGGCGTCATCAACCTCGCGCTGGTGGACGGTCAGCCGAGGGTGCTCGACCTCAAGGAGACCCTGGAGGTCTACCTCGATCACCGGCGCGAGGTCGTCCGCCGGCGCAGCGAGTACGACCTCGCCGAGGCCGAGGACCGCGCTCACATCCTCGACGGGCGACTGACGGCTCTTGAGAACGCCGACGAGGTGGTCGAACTCATCCAGGACGCCGCGGACCGCGACGCCGCGAAGGCGGCGCTGAAAGCCGCCTTCGACTTCTCGGACGACCAGGTCGATCACATCGTCGCCATGCAACTCGGCAGCCTCACCTCGATGGAGACGGCCGCCATCGAGGAGGAGTACGCGGAGGTGCAAGCGCGGATCGACCGACTGGAGGAGATCCTGGACAACGAGTCCGAACTCCTCGGCGTCATCGAGGACGAACTCCGGGAGATCAAAGCCGACTACGCCGACGAGCGCCGCACCCGGATCATCGAGGACGACGGCGAGGTAACCGACGAGGACCTCATTCCCCAGGAGGACACTCTCGTCGTCGTCAGCGAGGACGACTACATCAAGCGGATGTCGCTGTCGGCGTTCGACCCCCAGCACCGCGGCGGCAAGGGGATCATCGGCGCGGACCTCAAGGAGGGCGACCGCGTCTCCTCGGTCTTCCTCGCGAACACCCACGACTACCTGCTCTGTTTCACCAACCGGGGGCAGGTGTACAAGCTGAAGACCTACCAGGTGCCCGAGATGGGCCGCACGGCCCGCGGCAAGTCGGCGGTGAACCTGCTCGACCTCGACGACGGCGAGGAGATCGAAGCGGTCGTCGACTGCGAGAGCCTGGAGGACGACGCGGAGCGCTATCTCACCATGGCGACCCGCGACGGTCGCGTGAAACGCACCGCAGTCGACGAGTTCGGCAACATCCTCTCGACCGGCATCCGGGCCATCCGCCTCGCCGAGGGTGACGCCCTCGTGGACGTCGAGTTGACCGACGGCGACCACGACCTGATCGTCGCCACCGGCGGCGGCATGAGCATCCGGTTCGACGAGAACGAGGTCCGACCCATGGGACGCGACGCCCGCGGCGTCGGCGGCATCAAACTCGAGGGCTCGGATCACGTCGTCGGCCTGGCCGCCGTCGACCCCACGGACCACGACTGGGTGCTGTCGGTGACCGACAACGGCTACGGCAAGCGCTCGCCGGTCGACGCCTACCGACAGCAGTCCCGCTACGGCAAGGGGCTGATCGACATCAAGACCAACGAGCGCAACGGTCCGGCCTGTGCCATCGACGCCGTCGGCCCCGGCGACGACCTCGTGGTGATGAGCGAGGACGGACAGATCATCCGAACGCCCGTCGAGGACGTCTCGACGGTCGGACGCAACACGATGGGCGTCATCGTGATGGATCTGGACGCCGGCGACGCCGTCGCCTCGGTGGCCGTGATCCCCGCCGAGCGGACGGGTGATGGCGAACTCGACGACGCCTGACCCCACACGCGACGGCCGACGCTCGCGCGGCGTGCTCGCGGCGAACGCCACCGGGGGTTCGCCCCGCCCGCCGTGGTCGTCGCAGTGGCTGATCGCGTAAAAATGCGGTCGGCGTCAGTCCTTGTACGGTGCACACACGCGAGCGACGCCCTCCTCGAAGCCCACTTCGGGCTCCCAGCCGGTGGCCTCGCGGAGTTTCGTGGCGTCGGCCAGCGTGTCGTGGACGTAGACAGGCAGCGGGTTCTCGACGTACTCGGGGTCGACGTCGGTGCCGAGTTCGTCGTTGATCATCCCGACCATCGTGTTGAACGTGTAGCTCTCGCCGGTGCCGACGTTGTAGACCCCGTCGAGTTCGTGGTCGGCGACGAGTTCGATGGCTCGGACCACGTCGTCGACGTGGGTGAAGTCACGGGTCTGCGTGCCGTCGCCGAAGAGGACGGGCGACTCGCCGTCGGCGATGGCGTCGGCGAACTGCGCCACCGTGTTCGCGTACTCGCCTTTGTGTTCCTCGGCGCCGCCGTAGCCCTGGTAGACCGAGAAAAAGCGCAGGCCGGCGAGTGTCATGTCGTAGTGGTTGCCGAAGTACTCGCCGTAGCGCTCGCGGGCGAGCTTCGACGCCTCGTAGCAGGTGCGCGCCTCGACGTCCATCTCCTCGGGCGAGGGTTCGGTCCGGGAGCCGTAGATGGAGGAGGTGGTGGCGTAGACGACGGTGTCACAGCCGTCCTCGCGGGCCTGTTCGACCGTGTTGACGAAGCCCTCGACGTTGACGCGCGTGGCCTCGCGTTTGTTCTCCTCGACCATCGTATAGGAGGAGTAGGCCGCGAGGTGGAAGACGACGTCCACGTCGGTCGGTAGGTCGTCGTCGAGGACGCTCCCGTCGACGAACTCGACGGGGCCGTCGGCGTTGCCCTCGGCGTCGACGCCGTCGAGGTTCTCGGGCGTCCCGAGGTGGCAGTCGTCGAGCGCGACGACATCGTTGTCGGCGGCGAGATGGTTCGCCAGGTTCGAACCGATGAATCCCGCGCCGCCCGTCACGAGGACTCGTTTCCCTCTCATGAGGGAAGGGGAATCCCGATAGATGCAAAGCTGTATCGCTTTCGTCACGACGAGGTGGCGAAATCGGACGTCGTTTCCTCACATCCATCGAATTTAATAACGCTAGTCACAAACCCCATGGCATGTCATCAATCGAACTGACCTCGAGTCAGAAGACGATCCTGACCGCCCTCATCAACCTCCATCGCGAGACTGAGGACGCGGTGAAGGGGGAGGACATCGCCGACGAGGTCGACCGGAATCCGGGCACAATCCGCAACCAGATGCAGAGTCTCAAAGCGCTCCAACTCGTCGAGGGCGTACCGGGGCCGAAAGGCGGGTACAAGCCGACGGCCAACGCCTACGAGGCGCTCGACGTGGATCAGATGGACGAACCGGCCGCCGTGCCCCTGCTCCACAACGGCGAACCCGTCGACACGGCGAACGTGGGCGAGATCGACCTCTCGTCGGTCCACCACCCCGACCTGTGTCGGGCCGAGATCCACGTCCAGGGTTCGGTCCGGGAGTTCCACGAGGGCGACAAGGTGCGCGTCGGCCCCACGCCGCTCTCGAAACTCGTCGTCGACGGGACGGTCGACGGCAAGGACGACACCGACAACATCCTGATCCTGCGGATCGACGACATGCGGGCGCCCGCGGAACAGCCCGAGCACTGAGCACCCGTCCGCGATATCCGCTACCTCGCCATCGCTCTCGGCCCCGTTACATGTCCGACCAGGCGTCGATGGCCCGGCCGAGCGAGGAGACGTCCGCGATCCAGCGTGCGGCGACCGCTTTCTTCAGCAGTTCGGCGCCGACGCCGCCGAACGTATCGATCGGGAGCGGGTCGACCCCGTGGGCGACCGCCTCGTCGCCCACGGAGATGAGCGTCCCCTTGTCGTCGTAGGTCCAGGTCTCGAGCGACCGTCCCTCGACGGCGCGGGCGAGGTTCTCGCCGGCGACTTCGGCGGCCTGCCAGGCGGCCTGTGCGGTCGGCGGCGCGAACTCCTCCGGTCCCTGTTCGATCAGCGCCGTGTCGCCGATGGCGAACACCCGGTCGTCGCTCGTCCGGAAGTCGCGGTCGGCGTACACCCGATTGCTCCGGTCGTCCTTGTCGACGGCCGCGTCTTCGAGTTCGGCCTGTCCCGTGATCCCGCCGGTCCAGACGAAGACGTCGTAGTCGAGTTCGGTCGGGTCCTCGTCCTCGCCGCCGCCGACGTAGATGGTGTCGGCGTCGACCTTCGAGACGAACTCGCCGGTCATGATGTCGACCCCGGCGGCCTCCAGTCGCTTGCGGAGCGCCCCTTGGAGTTCGGGATCGTTGCCGGGGAAGACTTCGTCCAGTCCCTCGACGAGGGTCACGTCGACGGGCGCGCGGTGGTCGTCCCGGTAGGCGGCGACTTCGCCGGCCGTCTGGATACCGGAGAGCCCGGCACCGCCGACGACGACCTGTGCGGGGTCGGAGCGCGTGGCCTCCCCGGCCGCGTCGGCCAGGTCGCGGTGGATCTCCCGGGCGTCGTCGAGGCTCTTGAGCGTGTGGGCGTGTTCTTCGAGTCCCTCGATGCCGTAGAAGGCGGTGCGACTCCCCAGTGCGACGAGCAGGTAGTCGTAGGGGACCGACTTGCCGTCGCGGAGGTGGATCTCCCGTTCGTCGACGTCGATACCCGTGACGCGGCCCTGTGTGAACGTCGTCTCGGGGGGTTTGATCTCGTCGACGGGGATCGATATCTTGGGGGCGACGTTCGTGTCCCGAACGACGCGGTGGGCCTCGTGAAGGACGAGATGATAGTCGTGCTCGGAGATCCAGGTGAGTTCGGCGCTGTCGTCCGCCGCTTCCTCGAAACTGGTGACGGCGCCGGCACCGGCGTACCCGGACCCGAGTACGACGACCTGTGCGGTCATGGCGGACACTCCGAATCCCCTCGTTATAGGGATGTTGGAACGTCGCCGGACGGCACCGACTACAGCGAGAGGTCGGCGTGCCACGCGTCGGCGCCCGACGCCTCGCGTCGCTCGCCCATCCGGTGGAGGAGCGCGGCCGCGAGGCTGCCCACCTCCGCGGCCCGACCCTCTCCCTCGGTCCGGAACTCGCCCGTCGTTCGGTTGGCGAAGACGGTACACACCGCGCCCGCACGGAGCCCGTAGAGGTTCGCGAGCGTCAGCACGGCGCTCGCCTCCATCTCGATGTTCTTGACGTTCGCGGTCCGAAGGTCGTCGAGCAACGAGTCGGTCCCCGGGGCCTCGAACCCCTCGAACCCCGGACGGGCCTGCCCGGCGTAGAAGCTGTCCGTACTCAGGGTGATCCCGCAGTGGTAGTCGTAGCCGAGTCGCTCGGCGGCCGCCACCAGCGCCGAGACGACCGCGTGGTCCGCGACGGCGGGGTAGTCCGGGCGGACGTACTCCTCGCTCGTCCCCTCGCCCCGCACTGCGCCGGTCGTGATGACCAGGTCGCCGACCGATATCTCGGGGTGGATGGCGCCACAGGATCCGACCCGGAGGAACGTCTCCGCCCCGACGCGTGCGAGTTCCTCGACGGCGATGGCGGCGGAGGGGCTCCCGATGCCCGTCGAGGTGACCGAGACCGGTTCGCCATCGTACGCTCCGGTCGCGGTGCGGTACTCCCGGTGGGTCGCGACCGTCTCGGCCTCGTCCCAGCGGTCGGTCACGACGTCGACACGGTCGGGGTCGCCGGGGAGCAACACCGTGTCGGCGACGTCTCCCGGCGCGACTTCGAGGTGGTACTGGCGGTCGGTGTCGTCTGCCATGGGACCCCGTACGGATACGGGGCGCAAATAGCTACGGCGGCTGGACACCTCCGCGGCGGGGGACTCGCAGCCTGACCGCCGGTTACCGGTACTCGGCGGTGACCCAACTACAGGCCGAACAGGCGTGGATGCCTTGGACGTTCAACACGGTGCTCTCACAGGACGGACAGGTCGATAGCTCGGACGGATCGGTGACTCGGCTGGCTTGTGCCATCTTGATAGAACGATGTCATCCGTCCCATAAAAGTCTGCTGTTGGTATGTGTTACATAGACGTAATAGTGTTTAAGGAATGGGTGCATATGGGAAAATAGTTCGATGTACGTTTCGAATTTCGTTATTCGTGACTACGTTCGGCGGATTCGAGAGTTTCGGGACCCATGGTCGCGGGCAGCAGTTCGCCGAGGGTATACTCGCTGACCGCGTCCCCACCCTCGTCACAGCGGATCGGCAGGTCGTCGTCGCAGAACTCCGCGAGCGTCTGGCGACACATCCCGCAGGGGGTCACGCCGTCGCGGGCACCCGAGGCGACCGCCAGCGCGTCGAACGCTCGGTGGCCACGTTTGACCGCTTCGGCCAGGGCGACTTCCTCGGCGTGGAGGCTGTTGCTGTAGTTGGCGTTCTCGACGTTGCAACCGGTGAACACGGTGCCGTCGGCGGTTCGAAGCGCCGCGCCGACACGGTAGTCGGAGTAGGGGACGTACGCGGCGTCGAGGGTCTCGCGGGCGCGTTCGACGAGTTCGTCGGTCACGCCCCGTTCGTACACGCGGGGAGCGCATAGGGGTTGTCCCCACCCGAGGGACTTTTACTCGCGGAACGACGAGCCCCACCATGGCACTCTCCGAGGGCGAGGCGTCGACGCCGAACCGCCGACGCGCGGCGCTGGCTGTGACGCCCTTCCTGTTGCTTGGACTCGCGGACGTCGTCCTCCTCCTGGTGTGGGGTATCGAACCCCTCTGGGCCTTCGCTATCCTGCCGCCCATCCTCTTTACGACGGTTCTCGCGTGGCTGGCGTTCAGCACCGACTTCCTCGAGGACCGGACCTAACGGCCGGTGTCGTACTTGTACGTCGCACTGTCCGGGTCGATACCGAAGTCCTCGGCGTCGGCCTCCGACGACTCGGCGCCCGCCTCGTGGGGACTTGCGTTCTTGAACGCCTCCCGCAACCGCGCGGGCATCTCGAAGGCGTCGACGCGGAGGCGCGTCGCGACGGCGTCGGGTTGGACCGACTCCCGCTTCTCGGCCACCCGCTCGCGCATCCGCTCCGGGAGGGCGTCCGACTCGACGGGTTCGAACCCGAACTGGACCAGGTAGTTCGGCCGGTCGGTCACCGAGTAGACGATGTCGAACCCCTCGGCGGCCGCCGTCTCGACCAGGCGCTCGACGACGTGTGCTCCCACCCCCTGATCACGCCACGTGGGCAGGACGCCGACACCCGTCAACTCGCAGTAGTCGCCGTCGTCGGTCTTGTGGACGCGGACGCGGCCGAACCCCGCCCGCTCGTTCGTCTCCTCGTCGACCGCGATGACGTAATCCCGGGACCTGAAGGCGACGTCGTCCAAGGCCATCTCCTCGATGTGGTCGAGCAACCAGGCCTCGTCTCGGTTCTTGGCGTCCCGGACGTACATGGGCCGAGGTAGTGAGCGGCGAACCAAAAGGATTTGCCGCGTCGCGTCAGTACGGCAGGAAATAGAGCCCCACGGCGAACACCGGGAACAACACCAGCATGACGACGATGGTGTACCCGAGGATGTCGCGAGCACGGACCTGCGTCAGTCCCAGTAGTGGGATGGCCCAGAACGGCTGGAACATGTTCGTCCACATGTCGCCGACGCCGTAGGCGACGATGGCTTTGCCGGGCGGCACGCCGAGTTCGACCGCCGCGCTTCCGACGACGCCGCCGATGATTCCCCACTCCCCGCCGCCGCTCGGGACGAACAGGTTCATCAATCCGCCGAGCAGCCACGCGATCACCGGGAAGGTCTGTGGCGTCGCCACAGCGAGCAGTCCCTCGGCGATCAGATCCGAGAGCCCGGAGTTGCTGATGATTCCCAGGATTCCGGCGTAGAAGGGGAACTGGAGGATGATCCCGGCCGCGCCCTCGGTTGCGTCACGGATCGTCTCCATGTACGCCGCCGGCGTCTTGTGCAGGAACAGGCCCAGCGCGATGAACGTGAAGTTGAACACGTTGAGGTCGAGCGCCTCGCCGATCCCGCCGGCGTTGACAAAGTAGTTGATGACGTACACCATCATCCCGATGCCGATGAGGTAGGCGACGGCCCGGCTGTCGTTGAGCCGGTCCGCCGGAGACCGGGGGGTGTTCGCCGTGACCGTCGCCCCGTCGTCCGAGTCCGAGACGGCCTCCTCGGGGTCGTCGCCGCGGAGGAGTTCCGGTGCGTACTCCTCGATACCCGTCGCGTCCTCCTCGTCGGGTGCGAGAAACGCCAGCACTGGGATGACTGTCACGAACACCAAGACGGCGATGCCGAACGCGTAAATCGTGAACACACTCTCGTTGAGCGGGACGATGCCGATGATGTCCTGGAAGGGGTGATCCTCCGTCGCCGACAACAGCCCCGCACTCGTCGACGGGCCGACGTGCCAGATGGTCTGGCTCGTGTAGCCCGCGGCACAGAGGATGGGATAGTGGAACGTCTTCCCCCGCTCGTGGCCCGCCCGTGCCACGAAGATGGCGAAGATTGCCCCCACGATGAGGCCGATGCCCCAGTGGAAGTAGCCGAAGATCAACGCGACGGCTGCCACGAGGGCTGCCGCCTGGGTGTTCGTGTCCGGGACTGCGGCGAGGCGATCCAGATAGCTACTGACGAAATCCGAGTCGGCGACAGCGTACCCCGTGACCAGAATCAACACCATCTGCATCGCGAAGGTCAACAGGGTCCAGAAGCCGTCGTACCAATTCTGGATGTTCTGGTAGGGACCGTCGGGTGTAAACGCGATTGCGGCTACGTACGCGATCAGCGTCAGGATCACCGCGAACAGGAACGGACTCGGGATCCACCTCTCCGACCAGTCCGCCATCGATCGACCGAACGATTGTACGCGCTGTCGTGTTGACATCGATACTCGCATCCGACATGATCTTTGGATATAAAGGTGTGGTGTCGGGTGACGTGAGTCACCCCTCCAAGGCGCGGACGTTCGACCCCGTACCGCTGCTCACACCGAACCGAGAGCGATCCGACGCTCCTCGGGAACCGGATCGTCACTCACCGCGACCGGTCCCGCCGCCTCGGCGCCGGGCAGGACGACCGTTCCGCCCGCGAGCAGCGGGGCGAGCACCCCCGCGACCACCGCCCGCGGGTCGGCGAGCGACGCCCGGAGCGCGACGGCCGTCCCGGCGTCCAGTCCCGCCGCGTCGACGACGTCCTCGGCCCGCCTCAACAGCTCGCGGTGTGACCACGCCCGCTCCCCGTCGAGCAGGGCCGGGTCGTCCGGCGAGCGCTCGCCGGGGGGCATCGCGGGGTTCTCGCTCCAGACCACCCCTTCCCAGTGGGTCGCCGTCGCCGCCGCCGGCGCCCCGCCGTAGACGCAGACCTTCCGCTCGCCGCCGTCGAGTTCGGCCTCCCGGTCGACGTGTCCCATCACGACCCGCGCGTCGGCGTCGACGTCGAACGCGACGGGGGCGCCGAGCGACGCCGCACCGAACAGCGTCTCGACGACCTGTGGTGCCGGGTCGGGCGCGAGTGCGACCCGCGCCCCCTCGTGGACGCCCAGGTGGCTGAGCGCGTGGCCGGCCTTCCAGGCCGTCGTACAGAAATCGCGGTAGCTGACCGCTCGGTCGCGGGTCACGACCCGCAACGCGATCCGTTCGCTTCGCCGGTCACGGCCGACTAGATCCCCGAGGACGCGCATCTAGAAACTGCTCTTGATCCGCTCGAAGAAGCCCTCTTTCACGTCGACCTCCTCGCCGCCGGCCTCGGCGAACTCCTTGAGAGCCTCGCGTTGCTCCTCGTTCAGGTCGTCCGGCGTCACGACCTGCACCTGTACGTAGAGGTCGCCGCGGCCCCGCCGTCGGAGTCGGGGCATTCCCTTCCCCTTCAGACGGAACGTCTCGCCGCTCTGGGTGCCCGCGGGCACGTCCATCTCGACGGTGCCGTCGAGGGTCGGCACCTCGACGGTGTCGCCGAAAGTGGCCTGCGGGAAGGAGATGGGATGCTGGTACTGCAGGTCGTCGCCGTCGCGTTCGAAGTCCGGATGGTCGGCGACCGACACCTCGATCAGCAGGTCGCCGTTCGGCCCGCGGTTCCGCCCCGGCGCGCCCTCGCCCTCCATCCGCAGGGTCTGTCCGTCCCGGATCCCCGCCGGGATGTCGACCGAGAGCGTCGACTCCTCGCGAACCTGCCCCTCGCCGTCGCAGGTGGCACACGTCTCGCTGTAGAGGGTGCCGTCGCCGCCACACTGCCGGCAGGTCCCCGTCTGTTGCATCCGGCCGAACGGCGTCTGTTGTACCTGTGTGACCTGCCCCCGGCCGTCGCAGTTGGGACACGTCCGCGCGTCGGCGTCGGGCGGGTGGCCCTCGCCGTCGCAGTCCGGACACCGCGACGGCCGCGTCACGGTGAACTCGCGTTCGACGCCCTCGAAGGCCTCCTCGAGGTCGAGTTCGAGCGACGTGCGGAGGTCCTGCCCCTGTCGGGGCCGGTCGCCGCCCCCGCCGCCGCCGCGGCCGCCGCCGAAGAACTGCTCGAAGATGTCCTCGAAGCCGCCGGCGCCGCCACCACCCGCGCCGCCGAAGGGGTTGCCGCGTGCGCCGTCGGCCCCGCCGCCGCCGTCGAAGCCGCCGCGCTTCTCGGCCTGTTCGAAGCGCTCGTGACCCATCCGGTCGTACGCCTGTCGCTTCTCCTCGTCGGTGAGCACCTCCTTTGCCTTCTTTGCCTTCTTGAACTTCTCCTCGGCGTCGGGGTCGTCGCTCACGTCCGGATGGTACTCGGAGGCCTTCTTCCGGTACGCCGCCTTGATCTCCTCCTCGGAGGCGTCCTGGGACACGCCGAGCACGTCGTAGAAATCCTCTGTCATCAGTTATCCTTTCGTACCGTCCCTACCTATTTCAAAAACGCGGCTCGGGGACTACGCGTCCTCGTCCTCGTCGTCTTTCTCCTCGAAGTCGGCGTCGACGTACTCGTCGTCGGCACCGGGGCCGGCACCCGCGCCGGGGCCGGCACCCGCACCTGCACCGGGGCCGGCACCCGCACCGCCCATGCCCGCACCGGCACCGCCGGCGCCGGCCTGGGCCTGCTGGGCCTGCTCCTGGTACATCTGCTTGCCGATCTCTTGGAGTTCCTCGGACAGCGTCTCGGTCACGTCCTGCAGTTCCTCGGCCGTCGCGTCCTCGTCGTCGAGGGTCTCCTCGACGTCCGCGATGGCGTCCTCGACGGACTCCCGGATCTCGTCGTCGATCTCCTCCTCGTTCTCCTCGAGGAGCGTCTCGGCGCGCTGGATCGCACCCTCGGCGTCGTTGCGGGCCTCGATCCGCTCGCGGCGCTGCTGGTCCTCCTCGGCGTGTTCCTCGGCCTCATTCTGCATGCGCTCGATCTCCTCGTCGGAGAGGCCGGCGCCGCCCTCGATGGTGATCGACTCGGCGTTGCCCGAGCCCTTGTCCTCGGCCTCGACGTTGACGATGCCGTTCTCGTCGATGTTGAAGCCGACCTCGATCTGGGGCGTACCGGCGGGCGCCGGCGGGATGCCGGTCAGCTGGAACTCGCCGAGCAGTTCGTTCTCCTCGGCGATCTCGCGTTCACCCTGGAAGACCCGAACCTGCACCATCGTCTGGTTGTCCGCCGCGGTGGTGAAGATCTTCGACTCCTCCGTCGGGATGGTGGTATTCTTCTCGATCAGCCGCTCGAACAGGCCACCCTTGACCTCGATCCCGAGCGACAGGGGCGTCACGTCCAGCAGGACGATGTCGTCGACCTCGCCGCCGAGGACGCCGCCCTGGATCGCCGCGCCCAGCGCGACGGCCTCGTCGGGGTTGACGTTCTTCTTCGGCTCCTGGCCGACGAGGTCCTCGACTTTCTCCTGGACCTGCGGCATCCGCGTCGATCCGCCGACGAGGATGACCTCGTCGATGTCGTCTTTCGAGTAGCCCGCATCGGAGAGTGCCTGCTCGGTCGGCTCGACCGTCCGCTCCAGCAGGTCGCTCGTCAGCGACTCGAACTTCGCGCGGGTGAGCGACGTCTCGAGGTGGATCGGGCCGTCGTCGGTCGCGGTGATGAACGGGAGGTTGATGTCCGCCTCCTTCCGCGAGGAGAGCTCTACTTTGGCCTCCTCGGCGGCGTCCTTCAGCCGCTGGAGCGCCTGGCGGTCCTCGCGGAGGTCGATGCCGTGGTCGCTCTCGAACTCCTCGGCGAGGTGGTCGATGATCGCCTCGTCCCAGTCGTCGCCCCCGAGGTCGTTGTCCCCGTTGGTCGCGACGACTTCGTAGACGCCGCCGCCCAGATCGAGGACGCTCACGTCGAAGGTGCCGCCCCCGAGGTCGAACACGAGGACCGTCTGGTCGGACTCGTCGTCGAGGCCGTAGGCCATCGACGCCGCCGTCGGCTCGTTGACGATGCGCTCGACCTCGAAGCCGGCGATCTCGCCGGCGTCTTTGGTCGCCTGGCGCTGCCGGTCGTTGAAGTACGCCGGCACCGTGATGACCGCCTTCTCGACCTCGTCGCCCAGGTACTCCTCGGCGTCCCGCTTGATTTTCTGGAGGATCATGGCCGAGATCTGTTCGGGCGTGTACTCGTCGTCGTCGATCTCGACGGAGTAGTCCTCCTCGCCCATGTGGCGTTTGATCGACTGGATCGTGCGCTCGGGGTTCTGGACGGCCTGGTTTTTCGCCGGCTTCCCGACGAGTCGCTCGTCGTCCGTGAACGCGACGACGGAGGGAGTCGTTCGGTCGCCTTCGCCGTTTACGATGATCTCCGGATCGCCGCCCTCCATGACCGCGAACGCGCTGTTCGTGGTCCCGAGGTCGATTCCCAGAATCTTGTTGCTCGCCATCTTGTCCTTGATTACCGGTTTAGTTCGGTTAAAGGTTACTAGACGGCCCGAGCTCCCCGTCCAGAGCGGGTCGCTCCCGTCCCCCGATTTATCGCTCGCTGGTCGTCCTTCACCAACACCATTTATGTAGAACTGCAATCCGCCGGGTTCGCTCCGGCTGCGCTACGCCGACCCGTCGCTGACCGTCACCTGCGCCTCCTGGATGACCGATCCCGCCATCTCGTAGCCCGGACGGAACACCTCTGCGATGGTTCCCTCGGGGTGGTCGCTCTCGACTTTCATCATCACCTCGTGGCGGACTGGGTCGACCTCGTCGCCGGCCGACGGCTCGATGGCCGTCACGTTCTCGGACTCGAGGACGCGGTCGAGCGACGCCAGCGTCGACTCCACGCCGTCGCGGATGTCGACGTCGTCGTCCTGTTCGAGCGCCCTGACCAGGTCGTCCCGCACCGGCACCAGCCGGGCCACGAAGTCCTCCGTCGCCCGTTCTTTGAGCTCCTCCTTTTGTTCCTCGGTGCGCTTCTTGTAGTTCTGGAAGTCGGCCTGCTTGCGTTTCAGTCGCGACTCCAAGTCGTCGGCACGGTCCCGTTCCGCTTCGAGGTCCGCTTCGAGAGCCTCGATCCGTGCTTCGAGGTCCTCGACGGCCGCACCGAGGTCGGCGTCGTACTCGGCGACGCGTTCGGCGAGGTCGGCCTCGGCCGACTCGCCGTCGTCCACTTCGGGAGCGTCGCCGTCAGTCGTCGTTCCGTCGGCCGCATCCTCTTGCATGGTCGAACGAAACGCCTCGGGTCGCTTAAGACTTGCAGAACGCGCTCACTGATACATCCCGAGCGGCCGCGCCTGCGAACTCGTCTCGTCCGCCTCCTGCATCTGCCGGGCTAGCCGCCGCTTGGCCTTTCTGATCTCCGCCGCGCGGTCGATCAACTCGTCGACCGGCACCTCCGTCCCGAGCAGCGGCCCGATTCCCTCCTGGAGGAGGTGCGCGGCCGCCTGCGGGTCCGGGAAGTTCGGCGTCGACCCCACGATCAGTCCCACGGCTCGCCGACCGGTCCGCACCGCGTGGTTCAGGAGTGCGCCCGTCGGGCCGGAGACGAGTCCCGACTCCGCGGGGGATTCGATCCCCACGGCCGCGAGACTCTCGCTCCCGCCGGCCGTGCCGACGCCGTACAGCGCCGGCGCTGTCCCCTCATCGCGCTCCCGACCGATCCCGCTCAGGTAGACGTGTGTCCCGCCGTCGTCGTCCCACGCCGACAGACACTCGGCGAACTCCAGGGCGGCCGGCGGCGTGACCGGCACGTCGCTTCGGAGGGCGAGCAGGTCGCGCTCCGCGTCGGCGTACAGCCGAACCGGCGTCACCAGCTCGCGGTCGTCGTCCTCGTAGGTCGCCACCGGCGGCAGTCCATCGCAGTGGACGTTCGCGTAGTGCACCATGTCGAACGTCTCCGCGAGGTGGTCGGTGGCGAGTTTGCCCACGAGGCCGACCCCCGGCAACCCCTCGACCAGCGTCGGATCGTCGAGCGATACGTCGTCGCGGAGTACCTCGATGTCGCTCATGCGTGACCCTTCGACCGGCGGTTCCGTAAGCGTGGCGCGTGACCGACCGGGGGGTCCGACCCGACCCCAAAGGCACAAATCCACCCGTCCGCTACGGCGCGCATGGTCACGTTTCTCGCCGGCGGGACGGGTACGCCCAAACTCCTCGACGGCGTGGACGCCGCCTTCGACCCCGAGGCGGTCACCGTCGTCGCCAACACCGGCGACGACGTGGAACTCGGCGGTCTGCTGGTCTGTCCCGACCTCGATACCGTCCTCTTCCAGGGCGGCGGTGTCCTCGATCGCGGCCACTGGTGGGGGATCGAGGGCGACACGACCGCGACACACGACGAACTCGTCCGGCTGGCCGACGCCGCCGACCTCCCCCGGGGGCCGCGGTATCTGCCCCCCGACCGACAGACCGCCGGCCGCCGACTCGCCCGCTGGCGGCGCTTCTCCGCCGTCGCCGAGTTCATGGAGATCGGCGACCGCGACCGGGCGGTCCACCTCACCCGCACCGGCCTGCTGGACGAGGGTCGCAGCCTGACCGAGGTGACGCGTCGCCTCGCGGACGCCTTCGACCTCACGGTCGACCTCCTGCCGATGAGCGACGACCCCGTGGCGACGATGGTTCACACCGAGGCGGGCACGATGCATTTCCAGGAGTACTGGGTGGCACGCCGGGCCGCCCCCGCCGTCGAGGACGTCGAGTTCCGCGGCGCCGCCGACGCGACCCCAACCCCCGCGGTCCGTGCTGCCCTCGACGAGCCGGTCGTGATCGGCCCGTCGAACCCGGTCACCAGCGTCGGCCCCATCCGCGCGCTCCCGGGCGTCGAGGACGCCCTCGCGGACACACCGGTCGTCGCCGTCTCGCCCTTTATCGAGGACCGCGTGTTCTCCGGGCCGGCCGACGACCTCATGCGCGGCGTCGGGCGCGATCCCTCGACCGCCGGGGTCGCCGACGCCTACCCCTTCGTCGACGCGTTCGTCCTCGACACCGACGACGGCACGACCCTCGACCGCCCGGTCGTCCGCACCGACACCCGAATCGACGGCCCGGCGGACGCCGAACGCGTCGTCCGCGCCGCCGCGGCGGCGCTCGCGGAGGTGGCCTGATGCTCGCCCTCGCGAGCCTCAGCGGCGCCGCCGACGCCGCGTGGGCGCGGGACGGCGCCCCCTTCGCCGACCTCGCCCTCCTCGGCGGCCTCGCCCTCGACTCCGAGGCCCGCGAGGCCGCCCGCGGCCTGATCGCCCGCGGCCGCGAGGAGTTCCTCCCCGACGACCCGCTCTCCTTCGCCGACGACGAACTCGCCGCCCTCGCCGACGCGCCGATCCGCCCCGGGCTGAACGTCCGGAGTACGGCCGCCGGACCGATCCGGGAGGCCGCCGCGACGTGTGCCCGCCACGACGCGGTTCTGGAGATCAACGCCCACTGCCGGCAGTCGGAGCTGTGTGCCGTCGGCTGTGGCGAGGCGTTGCTCCGCGATACCGACCGCCTCGCCCGCTACGTCGCCGCCGCGGCCGAGACGGGCGCAACCGTGAGCGTGAAGGTCCGCACCGAGGTCGACGGCGTCGACCTGCCGGCGACGGCCCGCCGGGTCGCCGACGCGGGCGCCGATATCGTCCACGTCGACGCGATGGACAGCGAACCGGTCGTCGCCGACGTCGCGGCCGCGGCCCCCGAGGCCTTCGTCCTCGCGAACAACGGCGTCCGCGACCGGACGACGGCGTGGGAGTACCTCGCCTACGGCGCCGACGGCGTCAGCGTCGGCCGACCGAGCGACGATCCGGCGATCCTCCGACGGGTCGCCCGCGCCGTCGACGACTGGGACCGCCGGGCCGAGGGACCGTCGGCCCCGGCCCGCAACGACGGAGGGGTGCGGGAATGACCGACGACCGCCCATCCCACCCTCGACCCGGGATGTCGCCGGTCGATCACGCGGAACTCGCCTTGCTGCTGGAGGTGGCGAGCACGCCCAAGCCGGGCAACGTCGACCGCCGCCGCGACCACGACGACCTCCGGTTCGAACACTTCCTCGCGGGCGCCGTGGGAGCCAGACCCGGACTCCGCGAGGCGGCCGATCCGGACCGCCCGCTCGGCGACGCCTTCGAACGGGCGGTCCGGGGCATGAGCCAGCAGGACGGCGACAACACGCAGTTCGGCTGTCTCCTCCTGCTCGTCCCGCTGGTCCGTGCCGCCGCGACGGACCGCCTCTCGCCGGCCGGCGTTGCGGGTGTCGTCGACGCCACGACCGTCGACGACGCCGTCTCCTTCTACCGCGCGTTCGAACACGTCGAAGTGGCGGTCGACGACCCGCCGCCGGACGCGGCGGCCCTCGACGTGCGCCGCGGCGCCGACGCGGCGCCCGCGATCAGGGAGCGGGGACTGACGCTCGCGGACGTGATGGACCTGAGTGCGGACCGCGACGGCAACGCTGCGGAGTGGACGGGCGGCTTCGAGCGGACGTTCGCGGCCGCCGAAACCGTCCTCGACGACGAGGGGCCGGTCACCGACCGACTGGCCCGCGCGTTCCTCGACCTGCTGGCCGAGCGCCCCGACTCGCTCGTGGCGACCGAACACGGTCGGGACGTCGCCGAGGCGGCGAGCCGGCGGGCTGCGGCCGTCCGCGACGATCTCGACGCCGCCGAGGAGCTGGCCGAGCGGTTCCGTGCCGAGGGGATCAACCCCGGGACGACCGCCGATCACACCGCTGCGGCGGCCTTCGTCGCGCTCGAACGGGGGGTGCCGGTGTGACGACCCCCGACGGCTGGCCGGTCGACCTCGCCGGCGTCACCGAGTCGGTCGCGGCGACCCTGGGCCCGAACGACCGCTGGAACCAGGCGGCGCTCGGCCTCCACGCGCCCGAGGGTCCGGACGACCCCGTGACCGCGACCACGTGGGGGCACACCCGGACCCGCGGCAACTTCGAGCGACGGGGCGGCGGCGTCGTCCAGTTCACGACCGATCCCCGGGAGTTCGTCGACGCCGCCCTCGACGTGACCGAGACGGACGAGCCGGTTCGGGCTGGCGCGGCCGCGTGGGTGGAGGTGACCGTCGAACGGCTCGACGAGGGGGAGGAAGGGGGCACCGAGTGGGTCCGCTGGGCGCTCGACCCCGGCGAGGCGACGGTGCGCGAGCGGCGGGTACCGACGATAAACCGCGGGTTCTACGCCGTCATCGACGCGACGGTGGCGGCCTCGCGGCTCGACGTGCCGGCCTACGACACCGACGCCCTGCTCGACCGCCTCGCGTACTTCGCCGAGACGGTCGAGCGCTGCGGCGGGCCGGCGGAGCGTGCGGCCTTCGACCGGGTCGACGAACTGACCGGCTGGCGGGCGCGGCGGAACGAATCGCTTTAGTGGCCCAGCGGCACAACTGTCGGTATGGCCATCAAACCCAAATACGTCAAACAGCTCGGCGGGCTCCTGCTGGAGCGATATCCGGAAGCGTTCAACACCGACTTCGAGACGAACAAGGAGAGTGTCACCAAACTGACTAACGTCGAATCCAAGGGCGTTCGCAACCGGATCGCGGGCTACATCACGCGCAAGAAAGCGGGCGCGGCCGCCCAGGCCTGATACTGTCGGCTGTACGTCGAGCGACTCCTCCTCCTCCCCGCGAGCCGCGGCGCCGGCCGGATCAGTCGGCGGCCCGCGGGAGTTCCACGTGGAAGACGACGCCGTGGGGTTCGTTTTCGGTCGTCCGCACGCGGCCGCCGTACCTGTCGACGAGCACGTCGACGATGGAGAGGCCGAACCCGCCCCAGTCGCGGCCGTGCGAGAAGCCGCCGCCGTCGAACAGTTGCTCGCGCCGTTCGGCCGGGATGCCGACGCCGTCGTCGGCGAAACGCACCGTGACCGTCTCCGCGTCCGCCTCGACGTCGACGGTCACGTGGACCGACTCGGTGTCGTTGTGTTCGACCGCGTTCGTCAGGAGGTGATCGAACACGGTCTCGAGCATGTCGTCGGCACGGACCCGGAGGGGCCGGTCGGGCGGCGACCACTCGACGGTCGCCCGCGGGTACGTCTCTCTGACCGTCCCGATGGCCGCCGAGAGCGGGTCGCCCACCGGGATCGCGCGTTCCGCGGATGCCTCGGTCACGTCGCTCGCCAGCCGTCGGGCGGTCTGGACGAGGTCGACGATCTCCTCGCTCCGGTGGCGGGCCATGTCGACGTCCTCGCGTCGGCCGTCCGGGACGTCCTCGGCCAGTACGTCGAGTTTCGCCAGCACGAGGTTCATGCCGTTGAGGATGTTGTGCCTGAGCAGTCGGTTAAGGAACTCGACGCGGGCGCGCTCCTCGCCCAGTTCCTGCTCGCGACGGGTGCGCTCGGTCACGTCCCGCAGCGCCGAGAGGTGACGCCCGGGCAGGACGTTCGCGGTGGCGGCGAAGGCGACGGTTCTGATCTCGCCGTCCGGGCGGCGGAGTTCGATCTCGCCGCGTTGGCTCCCCTCGTCGAGGAACGCCGACCACTGTTCGTCGACGTCGACGTCTTCGGGCGTGAAATCGACGACCCGCTTGCCGATCAGTTCCGAGCGTTCGAGGCCGAACAGGTCGGCGGCCGCGGGGTTGGCGGCCACGTATCGGCCCCGGTCGTCGGTGACGACGAGGGCGTCGAGCGTCCCCTCGAACACCGCCCGGAACTGGCGTTCCCGCTCGCTCAGCCGGCGGTGGCGGGTCCGGGCTCGCAGGTCGTACCGGCTGATTAGGAGTCCGGCCACGGCGCCCGTGGCGGCGATGTCGTAGGCGAGGAACCACGGCGACTGGACGACGTGGCCGTGGCCGACGTGCATGATGAGGACGTACAGCGCCACGAGTCCGGCGCCGACGAGGCCGACGAGGACCCAGAACGCCGTCACCATCGGGGCCGTGTCGTCGTCGTTCCACCACCGGAGCCAGGCACCCGTCATCATCAGCGTGGCGCCGAAGGAGAGCGGCAGCAGATCACCCAGTAGGCTCTCGATGGCGGCCCCGTGACTGAACAGGTGATAGACGGGGATACCGACCAGCAGCAGGCCGACGCCGGCGACGACGCCGCTCCCGAGACGCCGACGCCACGCGACGGACAGTCCGCCGAGAGGGACTTCGAGCCCCCCGGTCAACCACCCTCTCCGGGATCGCTTGGCGAGGAGCCCGGCGAAGTCGCCGCCGACGGGGTCTCCGACCGCCCTCTCGTCGGCGCTCCCCTGTTCGTCGCTCACGGCCCCAGCTTTCGAACGGGGTCCGTATATGCGTATTGAAACGTGTATCCTCCGAAACGTGTCAACGGATGTCGGACGATCGGCTCAGAGTCGGTCGGTGCGACCCGCGGCCGTCCAGCCGTCCGTCGGCGCCCCGTCGGGGACGCGAACCGACCGGCTCTGGAGGCCGTCGATCCGCCCGGCGAAGGTCCAGCGGCGCCCGTCCCAGCCCTCGTCGGACGGGGTCGTGGCGGCCGCCGCCGCGGCACGCTCGCCGTCACGGACGTGGGCTCCGACGGCGGCCGCGATGGCCGCGGCCTCCTCCGCGTCGGCGTCGGCGGGGACGTCGAGTTCGTACATCTCAGATCGGGATGTTGCCGTGTTTCTTCTCGGGGTTCGAGACGCGCTTGGTCGCCAGCATCTCCAGGTCGTCGATCAGGCGCGTCCGGGTGTCCTGGGGTTCGATCACGTCGTCGATGAACCCGCGGTCGGCGGCGGTGTAGGGGTTGGCGAACTCCTCGCGGTACTCCTCGACGAGGTCCTGGCGGCGGGCCTCCGGATCGTCGGCCGCGTCGAGTTCGTCGCTGTAGAGGATGTTCACGGCCCCCTCCGGTCCCATGACCGCGAGTTCGGAGCTCGGCCACGCGTAGTTGACGTCCGCGCCCAAGTGTTTCGACGCCATGACGCAGTAGGCGCCGCCGTAGGCCTTCCGCGTGATGACCGTCAGTAGCGGCACGGTCGCCTCGGAGTAGGCATAGAGCAGTTTCGCGCCGTGGCGGATGATCCCGCGGTGTTCCTGGTCGGTGCCCGGCATGTACCCCGGGACGTCGACGAGCGTGAGGATGGGCACGTTGAACGCGTCACAGAAGCGGACGAACCGCGAAGCTTTCATGCTGGCGTCGACGGTGAGGGTGCCGGCGTTCGACCGGGGCTGGTTGGCGACGACACCCACCGAGCGGCCGTCGAGGCGGCCGAAGCCGACGACGACGTTGCGCGCCCAGTCGCCGTGGATCTCGAAGAAGGAGCCCTCGTCGACGACGGCGTCGATCACGTCGGTCATGTCGTAGGGCTTCTGTGGTTCGTCGGGCACCACGTCGACGAGTTCGTCCGCCGGGCGATCCGGGTCGTCCCAGGGGTCGAGCCGCGGCGGATCCTCGACGTTGTTCTGGGGGAGATAGGAGAGCAGGCGACGGATGTTGTCGAGGGCCGTCTCCTCGTCCTCGAAGGCGCGGTGTGCGACGCCCGTCTCCGAGGCGTGGGTGGCCGCCCCGCCGAGTTCCTCGAAGGTGACCTCCTCGCCGGTGACGGTCTTGATCACGTCCGGTCCGGTGATGAACATGTGGCTCGTGTCCTTCACCATGAAGACGAAGTCGGTGATGGCGGGGGAGTACACCGCGCCGCCGGCACAGGGACCCATGATGCTCGAAATCTGGGGAATGACGCCGCTGGCCTGCTGGTTACGGTGGAAGATGTCGGTGAAGCCGGCGAGGCTGCGGACCCCCTCCTGGATGCGGGCGCCCGCGGAGTCGTTGAGGCCGACGATGGGCGCGCCGACGTCCATCGCCTTGTCCATCACCTTACAGATCTTCTCGGCCATCACCTCGCCGAGCGAGCCGCCGAAGACGGTGAAGTCGTGGGCGAAGACGAAGGTCTTGCGCCCGTTCACCTCGCCGTAGCCGGTGACGACCCCGTCGCCCGGCAACTGCTTTTCCTCCATGCCGAACTTGTGAGTTCGGTGGGTCCGGAACTGGTCGAACTCCCGGAAGGTGCCGTCGTCGAGGAAGTAGTCGATCCGCTCGCGGGCGGTCATCTTCCCCTTCGAGTGTTGGGAGTCGATCCGGTCCTGACCGCCGCCGAGGAGCGCCCGCTCCCGCTTCTCGCGGAGTTCCTCGATCCGCTCGTCCATGGTCATGGCCCACCACCTGTCATGATACGTTAAAGGTTCGACCGGCGGCAAAAGGATTCCGCCGTCCTCACACCGCCACGCGGCCGCGTCGGAGGCCGATTAACGCGATCCCGGCGCCGACGACGGCGACGGCGGCGCCCACGGTCGGCCAGAACCCGATCCGGGCGTCGAGGCCGAGGGTCGTCATGAGCGTGAAGACCAGAAAGAGGGGGATAGCCACCCCGACGGCGAGCAACCAGGGGGTGCCAAAGCGGGTCGCGATCGGCCCCGCGCCGGTCGCGTACTCCGCGACCGCGTCGCGGCCGAGGACCCACCCCGCGAACAGGAGGAAGGCGATCAGACCGCCGGTGAGCAGGAGGTCGACCAGCGTCCCGGCGACGAAGTCGAAGAGCGCGGGCCGGAGGGCGGTGATCGTCCCCGTCGTCGCGATCAGGGCCAGCAACGCCCCGACGGCCCGCCGCCGCGACCACCCCGCCTCGTCGACGAGGACGGCGACCGGAATCTCCAGCATGCTGATCGAACTCGACAGCGCGGCGAAGGCGACGACGCCGAAAAACAGGATCGCGAGGAGTTCGCCGCCGGGCAGGGCCGCGAACGCGCCTGCGATGCCGACGAAAAGCGCCCCTGGACCGCCACTCCCCGGATCGATCCCCTGGGAGAAGAGTAGCGGAAAGACCACGAGGCCCGCGAGGACGCCGACGCCCGTGTTGAGGAGGGCGATGACCGACCCGTCGAAGGGGAGCGACCGGTCCTCGTCGAGGTAGGAGGCGTAGGTGATCATGGTGCCCGCGCCGACCGAGAGGGTAAAGAGCGCCTGCCCGGCGGCGGGCCCGAGGATCGAGAAGAAATCGCCCCGGATCGTCCCGAGGTCGAAGGCGAGAAAGAAGTCGTAGCCGGCGCCGGCGCCCTGGCGTGTCGACACCCAGACGGCCATGCCGACCAGGAGCGCGAGCACCGCGGGCATCATCACCTTCGTCCCGAGTTCGATGCCGCGGCGGACGCCCCCGAGGACGATCAGGCCGGTGAGGGAGAGAAAGAGCAGGTGGAAGGCGGCGGCCTCGACGCCGAAGGAGACGGCCTCGAAGTACGCGCCCGGATCGGCGAGGTAGGCTGCGCCGCCCGTGACGGGGCCGGTCAGCGAGACCAGCAGGTAACGGAGGATCCAGCCGCCGACGACGCCGTAAAAGGAGAGGAGCGCGACGCCGGTTATCGCGGAGACGCCGCCGACGGCGGCCCAGCGGCGCGACCCGGAGAGGTCGCCCAGCGCGCCCATGGGATTGCGGCGGGCCCGGCGGCCGATGACGAACTCCCCGAGCAGTCCCGGGACGCCGACCCCGAGGACGACGACCAGGTAGACGAGCAGGAAGGCACTCCCACCGTTCTCGGCGGTCATCCAGGGGAACCGCCAGATGTTCCCCAGTCCGACCGCGCTCCCCGCGGCGGCCAGGATGAAGCCCGTGCGCGTACCCCACGTCTCTCGTGCCATTAGCACACCGTCGGTGAACCCCGGTAAAGTGGGTTTCGTGTCGTGAGTCGTCAACGGAGCGAGGCTTAGACGACGGCCTCGGCGAGCAGTCCCGCCCGGACCGCGAGCGACTGTAGGCCGAGCAGGAGCGTCACCAGGACGCCGAGGGGGACGACCGTGCGGACGAACCAGAGCCACGCGACGGCGCCGCCCTCGCCCAGCCCGGTGCCTCGACGGAGTTCGGCGACGGCGTCGTCGGTGTCGACCCAGCCGACGAAGAGGAGCAGACAGAGCACCGACAGGGGGAGCAGGAGGTTGTAGGCGATGGCGTTGTACCACGAGAGGATCGGCAGGCCGAAGGCGCTCGGCACGCCGAGCGCGAAGATGGCGGCGCCGAGGGCCACCGCTAGCGTCGAGCGCGAGCGGTCGGTGTTGTCGACGAGGTAGGCAGTGACGACTTCGAGCAGGCTGATCGCCGAGGAGAGCGCCGCTAGCAGGAGGACGACGAAGAAGACGACCCCGAGGAGGCGTCCGGCGGGCAACTGCGCGAACGCGCCCGCGAGAGTGATGAACGCGGCGCCGAGGCCGCCGCTCCCGGGTTCGATCCCCAGCGAGAAGAGGATGGGGAAGACGACCAGGCCCGCCAGCAGGCCGACGAACGTATTGAGGACGACGATGGTCGCGCCGTCGGCCGGCAGCGAGTCGTCGCGGCCGAGATAGGAGGCGTAGGTGAGCATCGCCCCCATCCCGAGCGAGAGGGTGAAGAAGGCCTGCCCGACCGCGGCCGGGAGGATGCTTCCGATGTTCGCGACCAGGGTGTCGATGTCGGGCGAGAGGTAGTAGGCGTAGCCGGCGCCGCCGCCGTCGAGGGTCACGGCCCAGACGGCGAGGCCGCCGAGCAGGAGGACGATGCTCGGCACCATCAGTTTCGTCGACCGCTCGATGCCGTCGGTCACCCCGAGGGCGACGACGCCGACGGTCAGCGCCATGAAGACGGCGTGCAGGCCGACCGCGTCGGGGCCGGCGGCGATGGCGCCGAAGTACGCCTCGGAGCCCGAGAAGTACGCACCCGTGGCGCTCCCGACGATGTACCGGATCACCCAGCCGCCGACGACGCTGTAGAAGGCGAGGATCCAGAACGCCGAGAGGGTGCCGAGGACGCCGACGACGCGCCAGTCTCGATGGCCGAGGCGGGCGAAGGCGTCGATGGGGTTTCGCTCCGCGCGGCGACCGATCACGAACTCCGCGAGCATGGCGGGAAAGCCGATCAGGAAGACGGCGGCGAGGTAGACGACGATGAAGGCGGCGCCCCCGTTCGCGCCCGTCTGGAACGGGAACTGCCAGACGTTGCCTAGGCCGACGGCGCTTCCGACGGCCGCGAGGATGAAGCCGACCCGCGTCGCCCACGTCTCTCTCTGTGACATGGTCCGGCTTCCGCCACCACCGAAAAAAGGATCACGATCCGCCGTGACGACCGCCACCGGCCGACGGGCGTCAGGCCTCGCCGTAGACCGGGACCGCCGCGCCGCTGGTGGCCGCCGTGGCGTCCGCGGAGAGTGCCAGCACCGTCCGCGCGATGGTCGCGGGGTCGACCCACGTGTCGTGGTCGGCGTCGGGCATCATCTCGCGGTTCATCGGCGTGTCGATGACGCTCGGCATGACCGCGTTCGCCCGCACGACCCCCGCGTTCTCCTCGGCGATCGTCTCCGTCAGGAGGCGCACCCCCGCCTTCGAGGCGCGGTAGGGGCCGTCGCCCTCGCCGCCCGAGAGCGACGACCGCGACGAGACGCTCACGACCGTCCCTCCGCGCTCTCGCAGGTGCGGGAGCGCGTGTTTCGACGCCAGGAACATCGTCTTCAGGTTCACGTCGAGGAGGAAGTCGAACGTCTCGGCGTCCGTCTCGTGGATCGGGTCGCCCCCGCGCCACGTCCCCGCGACGTTACAGAGGTGATCCAGGCGACCGTGCTCCTCGATCACCGCGTCGACGACGCCCCTGACGTCGTCCTCGTCGGTGAAGTCGCCCCGATAGTAGTCCACCACGTCCGGATCGACGAGCGAGTCCTCGTCGTCCGGCGCGACGATGTCCGCCCCACAGACGGTCGCCCCGGCGTCGTCGAACGCCGTCGCGATCGCGCTCCCGAGCGCACCGCTCACGCCCGTGACCAGTACCACCCGATCCCCGAAGTCGAAGGATGCCGACATGGGGAACTGTTCGGCGTGGCGACACAAAAGCCCGCGGGGGCTCGTCCGCCGAGGCCGCCCGCCCGGGACCCGGCGACCGACGATCAGGGCGTGACCACGAGCTTGCCGAGGAAGCTCTCCGACATCACGTCCCGCTGGGCCTGGGCCACGTCGTCCAGGTCGTAGGTGCGTGCCACCTGGATGTCGAGTTCGCCCTCGCCGAGCAGGGTCGCGACCCGTTCCAGCGGCCGACTCAGATCCGGCGTGTTGTACATGCTCATGAACTGGAAGGTGAGGTCCTTCCCGCGGGCGGCGCCGTCGTTCGTGAAGCCGACGGCGGGGTCGTTCTCGCCGATGCCGACGATCCGGGCGTCGTGGGCGGCCACGTCCGCGTCGAACTGCAGGTAGTCGTCGAGGCGGTGATCGAGGATGACGTCCGGGCCGCCCGCGCTCGCCTCCTCGACGGCCTCCCGCAGGTCGTCGCGGGCGTAATCGAGGACGGCGTCGGCCCCGAGGGCTTCGAGGCGGTCGTGGTACTCCGGCGCGGCGGTGGTGACGACCCGCGCGCCGGTCGTGGCGGCGAGTTGGACGGCCGCGTGGCCCACGCCGCCGCTCCCACCGTGGATCAGCGCCGTCTCGGCGGGTTCGAGGCCGGCGTGGTCGATCAGCGCCCGCCAGGCGGTCACGGCCGCGACCCCCGCCCCGCCGGCGGCGACGGGGTCGGCGCCGGCGGGGAGTTCGACGACCCGGTCGCTCGGCACCGCGACGTACTCCGCGCAGGTGCCGTAGTGGTCCTTGTTCAGGCCGGTGGCGACGACGGCGTCGCCGGCTTCCAGCCGGCTTCCCGAGGAGCGTGGCTCCTCGCTGTCGCCGGCGTCGATCCCCACGACGTCCGGACCGACCGATACGGCCTCGCCCGCGGCGTCGACGCCGGTGACCATCGGCAGGGTGAACGGCTCGTAGCCCCCTTCGCGGAAGTACGTGTCCACGGGGTTGACCCCCGCCGCCGCCACCTCGATCAGGACCTCGTCCGCGGCCGGCTCGGGCCGGTCGACCTCGTCGACTCGCAGTACCTCGGGACCGCCGTACTCGTGGTATCGGACTGCGCGCATGTGTCCGTCGCTACGGAGAGGGACCGAATAAATGGCGGGTAGTCGCCGTCGGCACTCACCGTTCCGCTTCCAGCACCCAGGCCGTCGGCGTCGCGCGCCGCACGTCGACGTCGAGTGCGTCCCGTGGCGTTTCGGCGAGACGGCTCAGGAACCCCGCCACTGGCGTCGGATCGCGGTCGCTGACGAGGACGAACCGCTCGCCCGGCGCCAGCGACTCGAACCGTTCGCGCACCCGCTCCTTTCGCTCCTGGGGAGCCACCCCGCGGATGTCGACGGCGTCCGCGGGCACGTCGACCTCGCCCGCGTGCTCGACGGCGTCGGCGACGCGGTCGCCGAGGCGCTCGATCACCGCGGGCACCGACCCCGGTTCGGGGCGCCCCTGCAGGTCGTGGGTGAAAGGGAGTTCCGCGAGGACCGGCGCGTCCAGGTCCCCGAGGCCGTCGGCGGCGAACAGGTCGTTGGCCTCGCCACAGCAGTCACAGACGTACTCGGCCATGTTGATCACGGCGCCCAGGACGGGCACCTCGTTGTCGCGGAACAGTTCGACGGTGCGTGCGGTGTCGGCGACGGCGGCGTGGAAGGGCGTGGTGACGACGACCACGCCGTCGACGGGGGTCTCCTGGAGCGTCGTGAGCACGACGTCGCCCGTCCCCGGCGGCAGGTCGATCACGAGGACGTCCTCGTTTCGCCACGCCGTGTTGGTGAAGAGATCCGAGAGCGCGTCGTGGGCCATCGCGCCGCGCCAGGCCAGCGGCGTCCCCGACTCCATCAGACCGACGCTCATCACGTCCATCCCGCCGCGGCGGACCGGCAGGGGGTCGCCCTCCTCGCTGGAGTGGACGGGGCCGCTCAGATCGAGCAGGGTCGGCACGTTCGGCCCGTGGATGTCGGCGTCGAAGAGCGCGACGTCGTGGTCGGCCGCGAGCGCACAGGCCAGGTGGGTCGCCACCGTCGACTTGCCGACGCCGCCTTTCGCGCTCGCGACGGCGATCACCCGGTCGAAGGCCTCGACGCCGGCACGTCCCTCGCTCGACGGCGCCGCCTGCTCGACGTGGACGCTCTCGACGCCGTCGACGTCGTCCACGGCGCGGAGGATCGCCTCGATCACCCCCTGACTCGTCTCGCCGTCGAGGGCGGTCAGGTCGGTCTCGACCGTCACCTCGCCGTCCGCGACGGCGACGTTCTCGACGAACCCCGCCTCGAAGACGGAGAGGTCCGCCGCGGGGTCGCGTACCGTTCGGAGCGCCGCTTCGACTCGGTCCGTGAGTGTCGTCCCGTCGGTCATCGGTCTGGCATGCGGTTGAGTCGGTCTTCGCCGGGCAGGAGGCGGCCGTCGTTCTCCAGCGCGCCGAAGTTGCGCCGGAACCGCGCGGGGTCGGCCTCCAGAGCGCGCTCTGCCGTCTGGGCCACGACCGTCGCCGGATCGTCGGTCATCTCGCACTGACGTCTCGCGTCCGATCGATCGGATCGGCCGCCGGTCCGGCGGCGTGGACGCCGCGACGGCCCCGTTCGACCGGTACTACTAACTCCCGGTCGCCGGTACCCCTGGACGATTCGACATGAGACTCCACGAGTATCAGGCGAAGGGTATCTTCGCCGACGCCGGGATCCCGACGCCCGACTCCCGGCTGGCGACGAGCGTCGACGAGGCCGTCGACGCCGGGGCCGAACTCGGCTACCCGGTGGCGGTCAAAGCACAGGTCCACGTCGGCGGCCGCGGCAAGGCCGGCGGTATCGAGATCGCGACCGACGACGACGAACTCCGGGAGGCCGCCGACGCCATCCTCGGGATGGACCTCAAGGGCTACCACGTCGACCGCGTCCTCGTCGAGTCGGCCGTCGACTTCACGAACGAACTCTACCTCGGCGTGACGATGGACCGCGGCGAGGGCGAACCCGTCGCGATGGTCTCCTCCGAGGGCGGCGTCGACATCGAGTCGGTCGCCGAGGAGACGCCCGAGGCCATCGCCCGCGAGGCGGTCGATCCCGCGTTCGGTCTCCATCCCTACCAGGCCCGGAAGGCCGTCTACGAGTCGGGGATCCCCCGTGACGTCTCCCGTGCGGTCGCGAGCGTCCTCGAGACGCTGTACGACCTCTGGGAGAGTAAGGACGCGAGCGAGGCCGAGATCAACCCGCTGATGGTGACCGACGGCGGCGACGTCGTCGCCGCGGACGCCGTGTTGAACGTCGACGACGACGCGCTCTTTCGCCACCCCGACCTCGCGGACATGGAGGAGGAGTCCTACACCGACGACCTCGAACGCAAGGCCGGCGAGTACGGGTTCGACTACGTCCGCCTGTCGGGCAACGTCGGCATCATCGGCAACGGTGCCGGCCTCGTGATGGCGACGCTGGATCTCGTGGACCACTACGGCGGCGACCCCGCGAACTTCCTCGACATCGGTGGCGGCGCCAAGGCCGAACGCGTCGCCAACGCCCTCGATATGGTCTTCTCAGACCCCAACGTCGACTCGGTCGTGTTCAACATCTTCGGCGGCATCACCCGCGGCGACGAGGTGGCCCGCGGCATCAACGACGCGCTCTCGCAGTTCGACGAGATCCCCAAACCCGTCGTGGTCCGCCTCGCCGGCACCAACGCCAGCGAGGGGATGGAGATCCTCGACACCAGCCTCGTCCAGGTCGAGGGGACCCTAGAGGACGCGGTGCAACGTGCCGTCGCCAACGCCGAGGAGGTCGATTCATGAGTTCCGTCGATCGCTTCCTCGCTCGCGGTGCTCGCGAGACTGTGCTCGACGACCTCACGCTCACCACCGGGGGGTGGTTCGCGTGAGCGTCCTGGTCGACGAGGACACCCGCGTCGTCGTGCAGGGCATCACCGGTGGGGAGGGGAAGTTCCACGCCGAGCAGATGATCGAGTACGGCACGAACGTCGTCGCCGGCGCGGTCCCCGGCAAGGGCGGCCAGGAGGTCGCCGGCGTCCCCGTCTACGATACGGTCCACGAGGCCGTCCGCCGGGAGGACGCCGACGCCTCCGTGGTCTTCGTCCCGCCCGCGTTCGCCGCCGACGCGCTGTTCGAGGCGCTCGACACCTCGCTCGACTTGGTCGTCGCCATCACGGAGGGCATCCCGACCCAGGACATGGCGAGGGTGAACCGCCGGCTCTCGGAGACGGACACCTACCTCGTCGGCCCGAACTGTCCCGGCGTCATCACGCCCGGCGAGGCGAAACTCGGCATCCTGCCCGGCAACATCTTCTCGTCGGGGAACGTCGGCCTCGTCTCCCGGTCGGGGACGCTCACCTACCAGGTGGTCGACAACCTGACGAACCGCGGCATCGGCCAGACGACCGCCATCGGCATCGGCGGCGACCCGATCATCGGCACCTCGTTCATCGACGCCCTCGAACTCTTCGAGGCCGATCCGGAGACCGAGGCCATCGCCATGTGCGGCGAGATCGGTGGCGAGGACGAGGAGGCGGCCGCGAAGTACATCGCGACCGAGATGGACACGCCCGTGGCGGCCTTCATCGCCGGCCGGACGGCCCCGCCGGGCAAGCGCATGGGTCACGCCGGCGCCATCGTCTCCGGGAGCGGCACCGGGACCGCCGAGAGCAAGATCCGGGCGCTCAACGACGCCGGCGTCCCCGTCGGCGACACCCCCGACGAGGTAGCGGACCACATCGAGGGCTACCTCTGACGTCCTCCCACGGCTAAAGCCTCGGGCTGTCGCCTCGCCACCGCTGTAACTCCTTCGGGCTCGGTCGCCAGTCCGCGACCGTGACCGGGCCGTCGACCGTCGGGGACTAGTCGGTCGCCTCGTCGGCTGGCGGATCCGCGGTCGCGTCCCCGTGCTCCGGTTCGGGGAGGGTCGACAGCGGTCCCCGGTGGGTCGACCGGTAGCCGAGGAGGACGTCGTGGCCGTCGCCGGACATGAGGACGGGCCAGAACTCCTCGTCGGCGACCAGGTCCTCGCCGTCGACCGTCGCGAACCGCTCGCCGGCGGGCACGCGCTCGAAGTTCTCACCGCGGAACCGGTAGGTCCGTCCCGGTTCCTTGTAGATGGGTTCGGTCACCTCGTAGACGTCCGGATCGGGCGCGGGGGGGTCGCCCGGGAGGACGTCCGCGGTTTGGAGGAAGGCGACCAGACAGTCGTAGGCGTTGTCGACGGCGGCAGCCGAGCCCTGGTGGCCCGCCTCGATGTCGACGAACCCGGGCAGTTCGACCGAGCGGCCGTCGGCGACGACGGTGAAGTCGACGACGGACTCGACGGGCAGGTGGGCGACGGCCTCGCGTTTCCGCTCGTTCAGATATGCCACGTTGGCGAAGGGGCGGTCGTAGGAGACGGTCGAGTGGATGCCGAGTGTGACACAGCCCCGCACCTCGTCCATGAGTTCGGCGGCCAGTCGCTCCTCGTACTGGTCGCTCTCGGGGTCGCCGGGCAGACACCGGTTGAGGTCCGTATCGACGTACCGGACCCCCCGCTCCAGGGCGTGCTCGTTGGCGACGATCAACTTCGCCGGGCGGTCGACGTCGGGCTCGGATTCGAGGAAGCGCTCGATCGCACGGGCGCCACAGGGCTCGTCCCCGTGGACCGCGCCGACGACCGCGACCTCGGGGGCCCCGTCACCGACCGTGTGGACCTGCATGGCCGCTAGTGGGATATCCGGCCCCGAAAAGCTGTCCCATCGCTCCCGACGATAACAAGGTTGATACCCGTCGCCGGGGACCCTTCGCCCCATGAGGCTCCGAGTCAACCGTCGGGAGGTGGAGGGGGTGGCCGGGACGCCGACCGGGCGCCCGCAGCGGTGATCCGGTCGCCGCCGCGGGCCGTCGCCCGCCGTCTCGCCGCGACCGACCGCCTGTCGACCGCCCAGCGGGCGATCCTGGGCTACTACGCCGAGAGCGGTCGCTTCGACTACCGCGCGCTCCGGATCAAGTCGGCCGTCGACGACACGCTCGAGGCAATCCTCGACGACGTGTACGCCGACATCGAGGACGCCGTCGCCGCGGAACTGGGCGTCGAGACGGTCGACTTCGAGTACGAGACGAAACTCACGCTCCCGGCGGAGCTAACGCTCGGCTACCTGTACCGGCGGGCCATCGCACGCTCGACGGCCGGGTACGACCCCGTCGCCGACGGGGCAACCGGCCTGCGCGGCCGACTGGGCCGTGTCGACCCCTCTGCGGCCGCCAACCGCGAGGCCAGGGAGTACGTCGAACGCGCCGAGGAGGCAACCGCGCTCATCGTCCAGGCGCTGCTCGACGGCGACATGCGCGATGCCATCAACGACGACGAGTTCGAGGACTTCGAGGTCCGCGTCGACGGCGGGACGGAGGTCGACCGGGAGCGCGTCGCGGTGGCCGCCCAGGCACACCTCCAGTCCGTCGTCGAGGCGGCGTTCGACCGGGCCCCCGACGCGGTGCGGGTCGCCTACGACGACGCCGTCGAGCGATCCGAGGCCCACCAGGAGCAGGACGACCGGTTCCGCGAACTGCTCGCCGACGCCCTCGACGGCGACGCCGACGCCGTCGAGCGTATCGAGTCCGAGTACAAGTTCGCGTCCGTCCCCGAGGACGCCCCCTTCGAGGGCGACGAGCGGGACCTCCCGTACCTCCGGACCCAGTACGACCGCGTGGGCGTCATCTACCGCGGGATGTTGGACGCCTACCGCGGCATCGGCTTCGAGATTCCCGCCGCGTTCGGGACGTCCATCGTCCTCGCGATCATCGGCGCACAGATCTGGCTCGACGACGTCGACGACTACCGCGACGACGTGGCCGAGGGACAGCTCACGCCCGTCACCGCCGAGTACGCCCTCACGGACGACGACGCGACGGCCTACGAGAACGTCGTCGGCATCACGGAGCGGTACTTCCACCTGGCGCGGAACCACGCCGCCGAGGCGGGGTCGCCGCTCAACGGAATCGCCATCGAGTACATCCTCCGCTCGGGCGATCCGGGGCGGCTCCCGGGAAGCGACGCCGACGCGTAGCCTCACCCGGGCGCGCCGCCGCCGCCGCCCGCGTACATCCGGCCGACCTCCTCCAGGTCGGACGAGCCACACTCCTCACACGTCGCTTCGTCAGCCTCCGCGTTGGTCGTGAATGTCGTACCGCAATCCTGACACTCGTAGTCGTAGAGAACTGTCTCCTCGTCGTCGGGTACCAACAGTTCTTTCACCTTGTCCATGAGGCTCATGCGTCACCACCACCCCCACGTTATCGATTATCATGCATAATTGTTCGTGTTCTCCGTCAGCTTCGCCCGAGGTCGAGAGTCGACCCGTCCGTGACCAGGACGCCACGTTCGACTGCCGTCTCGAGGATGCGCTCGCACTGGGGTTCCGACACGTCGTACGCACCCGTCACGATGTCGACCAATGTGGCCCGTTCCATCGGGAACTCGCGGTTCTGGAGGAGGCGAAGCACCGTGTAATACTCCTCGGGGACGTCGCCGTCGGGGTCCGACTCGCTCGTCGTCGTGGATCGCTCCCGTTCGTCGTCTTCCCGATCCGCCGACTCCGATGCCGTCTCGCTCGTCGACTCCGATGCCGTCTCGCTCGTCGACTCCGATGCCGTCTCGCCGGCGTCACTCGCCGCTTCGGACGGCCCGCCGGCCCGGTCCCCGAGGCCTGCATCCGTCGTATCCGCCGACGCGTCGTCCCCGGCGTCGGACGCGAAAGTGACCTCCTGGAGCGACGCGGGCTCGGGATCGGCCGTCCCCGCCGTCGACGCGGATTCCCCGGCCAGCGGTTCGAGCATCCGGCGGAGTTTCTCGTGACAGGTCGAACACAGGACCGCCGACCGGCCGTCGCCGCCGGTGTCGAGGCGCTCCGGCACCACCTCGTACTCGCGAAGCGAGTCGCCGACGCCGCCACAGAAGTAACAGGACCGCAACTGAACCATACGATTATCTCCGCGGGCGCGTGCTAAGTGTTTCCGGTCCCTCGGCGGCGACGAACCTGACCGATCGTCCGTCTATATTGCGAGAATCAGTATGTGTGTGATCGAACACGACGAAAACGTTAATTATCGTGGACGTATAGGCCGTGACGATGGCACGCTACGTCTGTCCGGGGTGCGACCGGGAGATCGAGGCGGGGCCGTTTCGGGTGACCTGTCCGACCTGCGGGGGACGGCTGGTCAACTATCGACGCTCCCGGTCCTGACCGGCGGCGTCGCGTGTTCGGGTGGACGGGAACCGCTGCCCCACCGACCGGTGCTCGACTCAGTGGGTGAGTTCGTCCGGATCGACCCGCTCGGCGGTCTCCCAGTACGCTTCGAAGGTCTCGCGTGCCCAGTCGCGAACCGCCGGGTCGTCGGTGTCGACCGACGCCTGCAGGATGCCGTTCTCGTCCCGCAGAAGCATGTGGACCGCGCCGTCCGCGACGGTCACCGCCAGCGGAATCTCGCCGTCGCGGACCCGCACCGTCGCCGACGAGGTATCGATCAGCGAGCCGAGACGGCGACGGAGGCCGGCGTCGTCGGCGACGGCGTCCAAAGCGCTCCGCGAGAAGACGCCCTCGAAGGTCGTCTCGCCGGCGCTCACCCGCTCCTCGATCACCCGGAGGCTCCCCTCGTTGAACGCGTGGGAGAACACCCGCACGTCCGCGGCGGTCCGGAGGAAATCGAGCACCCGCTTGACCGGCGCGTTCGGCTTCGTGCCGCTCGGGACGGTGATCGTCGCGTCCTCGAACCGCCGCAGGTCGAAGCCGAGTTCGTCGGTCGGAAGATAGCGGACGATCGGCCGGAGTTCGCCCTCGATCTCCAGGATCGCCAGCAGATCGAGGAAGCCGTCCGCGATCAGTTCGCCCGTCGCGGTGGCGGCGTACCCACCCTCGACCCGCCGGATCCACGACCGCTCCTCGAAGTCCCGTAGGATCCGCCCGAGCGTCGCCTGGGAGGCGCCCGTCGCCACCGCGAGGTCCGTGCGCGTGTGGGACTCCTCCGCGAGCCGTCGGAGGACAGCCACCCGGTTCGGCGAGAGCGCCAGGAACTCGATCTCCGACAGTGCGGACTCCATGATCGCAGTCGTCCCCGTGACGACAAACCACTTTCGCCCCCTGAAATCGTTGCACCTCACGAACGGATCGGACGGACTGCGCTCCTTTCTTATCGTGAAAATTTTTACGAATTAAACTATAGGGCTCCGTCGCGTACGGTGAGCTATGAACCGACGACGGCGGATCTCGATCTGCGGAACGGGCGGCGAACGGACCTTCGCTGGGGGCGGAGAGTGAGCGCGGCGGATCGCCGCTCGCTTCTGGCCTTCGCGGTCACGGGCGTCCTCTTCGGAGGGACCTTCGTGGCGGCCAAGGCCGGACTCGCGTACTTCCCGCCCCTGCTTTTCGTCGCGCTCCGGTTCGACGTCGCGGCGGTGGCCCTCCTCGGCTACGCGGCGCTGACGACGGAGCGGGCGAACCTCGTCCCTCGGACGTGGCGGGACGCGGCCGGTATCCTCGCGACCGGCGTGTTCGCCATCGGGATCACGAACGCCTTGCTGTTCGTGGGCCAGGAGTACACCACGAGCGCCGTCGCCGCCATCGTGTTCAGCCTCAACCCCATCCTGACGCCCGTCTTCGCGTCGCTCTTGCTGGCCGACGAACGGCTCTCGCTCCGCGGCGTCGGCGGCATGGCGCTGGGGTTCGTCGGCGTCGCGCTAGTCGTCAACCCCGATCCGGCGACGCTGATGGCCGGCAGCCTGGGCAAGGCCATCCTCTTTGCGGGTGCGGTGAGCGGCGCCCTGGGCAGCGTCCTGATCCGGTGGTCGGGCGGCGGCCTGTCCAGTACGGTACGGACCGCCTGGGGGCTCCCCATCGCGGCGCTCTGCTGTCACCTGTTCAGCCTGGGTGCCGGCGAGTCACCCGCCGCCATCGCGTGGACGCCCGAGGCCGTCGCAGCCCTCGCCTACGTCGGCCTCCTCGCCGGTGGGGTGGCCTACATCGCCTACTTCGGTCTCCTGGACGCCGCGGGGGCCATCCGGTCGAACCTGGTCTTCTACCTGGTTCCCGTAATCGCCGCCATCGGCGGGTGGGCGTTCCTCGGGGAGACCATCTCGACGGCCGCGGTCGTCGGGTTCCTGACGGTCTTCGCCGGCTTCGCGGTGATCGGCAGCGAGTCGGTCGACCTCCCGACCCTGCGGCGCCGGGCGAGCGAACGGTCGCCCGACATCGTCGACGCGCCGGCGGCGGACGAAACCCGCGGCATCGAGGCCGACTGACGCCATATCACGCGGCCCTGCTCGGCCGACGACCTCCTCGCCCCGAAATATAAGTCAGTTGAACTGAACGATTGATGGGGGAGACGGTCGGTGCCGGCAGGCCCTGGGGCGGATGGCACCCGCCGATGCGACATGCCCGCATCGTGATCCGGAACGTCCACCCTGCTCACGAAAGCCGTGTTACCGTCTCCCCGTGCCGACACCGGCCCCGCCGACACCGTCGCTCGCTCGGACTCCGTGGCCGGGGGACTACTGTCGGCCGGCACCGGTCCACGAACGCGGCCCGCCCAGATCCGACGGGTCGGTGCAGTCCGCCGTTCGGTCGGTTCGTTGTGAGTATCTTCGAAACTATCGGGGTATTAGTGTCGTCGAGTCAACTTGTTTGACGGGGCCAGTCCCGTCACATCGTTCGGACGTCACGTCGGCCTCCAGTCATCGCATCCGCCTCTCGGCGGCACGTCAGGGCCTCGCCACCCCCTCCGCGTGCCGCCGATCCCGTCACTGCGCCGTCCCGCTCCCGACGGCATCGGTGCCGTCATTTTTCGGCCCACGTCGTGCCCGGTATTCCGTATGCCGGCGAACGTGATCCGTGCCGTCTCTCCGGTCGAGCCCTCACCCGACGCTCGCCGTGACTCGTGGCATCGCTCGGAATCGACGACGGGGCGGCCCGCCGTTCGCCGCGTCGCCTCGGAGAAGGTGTCAGGAGCCAGGGGTGGGATTTGAACCCACGAAATCTCGATTACAAGTCGAGTGCATGAACCGCCCATGCTCCCCTGGCGCGCCGACGGGTTATCGGTCCCCGCGGGAGCGTTTATCGTTTTCGACCTCACGCTCGAACTCGACGCGGTGTGGACGGTAGCCCCGCCGTTCGTACAGTCGGATCGCCCGCTCGTTGTCCGCCAGTGCCTCCACGCTGACGGTGTCGGCCCCCCGATCACGGAGCGTCGCCTCCGCGGCGTCGAGCAGGGAGGTCCCGATGCCCTCGCTCCGCCGCTCCGGAACGACGTAGAGGTCGTTGACGACGCCGCGGGTCAGGTCCTGGACGAGCGAGCCCCGTTCGACGGCGTAGTGAACGAAGCCGACGATATCGCCGCCGTCGCGGGCCACGTCGAGTCGGTCGTCGGCCGCGGCCCGCGCCATCGCCGCCCTGATCGGCTCCCGGTTCGCCGCGGCGCGGAGATGCGACCCGTGCCGTCGCTGGTCGCTCGCCAGCGCCACCCAGAGGTCCGCCACCGCCGCCGCGTCGCCCGGCTCCGCCGGTTCGACCGTCCACATATCCCCCCTTCGCCGCCGCCGCCGAAGTCAGTTCCGTCCCGGCGGCCTGCGACCGCCTATCACTCACCTGAAAGAAAGGTTTATGTCCATGTCACGTTCCCACACAGGACGAATGGGACTCACGGAATCGCTCACGGGCCGGTGGCGACTGACGGCTGACCGGGTGTTGGCGGCCGTCTTCGTCGCGGTCGGCCTCCTGTTTCTCGCCGATCTGTTCTGGGGGCTGCTCATTTCGGGATCGATATCTTTCTCGCGGCTCGGCTCCCTCGTCTGGGACGGCGTGATGCGCGGCCTCGTGATCGGTCTCGCCGGTATCGGGCTCTCGATGACCTACAGTATTCTGAACTTCGCGAACTTCTCGCACGGCGACTACATCACCAGCGGCGCGTTCGCGGGTTGGGCGACGACCTACCTGCTCGCCGGGCTGGGACGGGCCGACGTCGGGTCACTCCTCCTCGTCGGCGCCGGCGGCTCCGTCCTCGGCGGCGCCCTCGGCATCGGCGTGACGACCACGCCCGTCGCGGTCGTCGCCGGCATCGTCGTCGCCGGCGTCGCCACGGTCCTGTTGGCGCTGGCGCTCGACCGCGTCGTCTACGAACCGATCCGCTCCGAGAGCGGGATCACCCTCCTCATCACGAGCATCGGCGTCGCCTTCGCTCTCCGGTATCTGATCCAGTTCGTCTTCGGCTCCGACGTCCGCGGGACGACCGCCGCGGGCGCGATCCCACAGATATCGCTGTACTTCGTCGACGGCGCGGTCCGGATCGACGCCCACGACGTCACGCTCCTCGCGGTCACCGCGGGGCTGATGCTCGGCGTCCACCTCCTGCTCCAGACGACGAAACTCGGTAAGGCGATGCGGGCGATGTCCGACGACGAGGACCTGGCCCGCATCACCGGTATCCCGACCGAACGGGTCGTCCGCGCCACGTGGATCATCGGCGGTGGCCTCACCGGCGTCGCCGGGTACGTGTTCGTCCTCTGGAAGGGGACCCTCGGGTTCAACGACGGCTGGTTGCTCCTGCTTCTGATCTTCGCCGCGGTCATCCTCGGCGGCATCGGCTCCATCTACGGCGCCATCGCCGGCGGCCTCGTCATCGGCGTCACGGCCTCGGTCTCGGTGCTCTGGATCCCCTCCGCGTTCTCCCGTGCGGCCGCCTTCGTCGTCATGATCGTCATTCTCCTGGCCCGTCCCCAGGGCCTGTTTTCCGGGAGGTCGACCGCATGAGTACCGCCGACTCCGCCCGCCGACTCTGGGAGGCGGACGCGGTCAAGCTCCTCGTCGTCATCCTGGCAATCTACGCCGCCTATCTCCTGAGCGGCCTCGTCCTCGGTTACAGCCTCCGCGGACAGCTGAACTCCCTCGCCTCGCTCACCTTCTACATCGGCGTCTTCGCCACCCTCGCACTCGCTTTGAACCTCCACTGGGGGTACACCGGCCTGTTCAACATCGGCGTCGTCGGGTTCATGGCCGTCGGCATCTACGTGATGGCCTTCGTCTCGAAGCCCCTCTACGGCTCCGGGGGTGCGGCACAGGTCGGCGGCCTCGGACTGCCCATCCCGGTCGGCATCCTGGCCGGGATGACCGCTGCCGCCCTCCTCGGGTTCGTCGTCGCACTCCCCGCGCTCCGCCTGCGGGCCGACTACCTCGCCATCGTCACCATCGCCATGTCCGAAATCGTCCGCTTTACGTTCCTCTCCTCGACGTTCCAGCGGTTCCAGTTCCCCTACACGCTCGCCGGCGACACGACACGGGTCGGCTTCGGCGGCGGCAGCGGGCTCATCCTCGATTTCCCCGATCCCCTCCTGACGCTGATCGACGCCCTCGGCCTCGCCGGCGTCTACGGCGGCCTCGTTTCCCTCGTCGGCACCGTCGTCCCGAACAACCCCGACCCGATCGTCCACAGCCTCGTCTACGGGGTCGTCCTCCTCGGGGTCGTCGCCGGCTTCTTCTGGCTCCTGAAACGGACCGGCGAATCCCCGTTCGGGCGCGTGCTGAAGGCCATCCGGGAGGACGAGGACGTGGCCCGCGCCCTCGGCAAGAACACCGGTCGGTTCAAGATCACGTCGTTCATGCTCGGCTGTGCGCTCATGGGCCTGGTCGGTATCCTCTGGTTGATGGGACAGGGTGCCGTCACGCCCAACTTCTTCCGGCCGCGGCTCACCTTCTTCGTCTGGATCGCACTCATCATCGGCGGCGCGGGCTCGAACACCGGGAGCGTCATCGGCGGCGCCGTCTTCGCGGCCGTCCTCTATCAGGGGCCGCTCTACTTCCAGAACCTCGTCACGAGCGTCTTCCAGCCCGGCGACGCCCCGGGGAGTTTCGGCCCGGCGGTCGCGCCGCTCGTCGCGAACCTGGATCCCGTTCCCTTCCTGCTCTACACGCTCGACTCCGTGCGTCAGCTCCAGCTCGTGGTCATGGGCGTCGTGTTGATCTGGCTGATGCACAACCGCCCCGAGGGGATGCTCGGCCACCGGAAGGAGACGGCCGCTGCCATCCCGCTGATGGGTCGGGCGGGTGGGGGCGAGGGTGGCGACGGTGGTCGCTCCGAGGCCGACGCCGTCGCCACCGATCCGACGCCCGCGGGCGACGCGAGCGGGGGCGAGACGGATGAGTGACGCCGCCGACGGTGCTGGCGACGAGGGTCGCTCGCGCCCCGAGGTGACCGACACGCCGCTCCGGGTCGAGGGGCTGTCCAAACGCTTCGGCGGGATCACCGCCGTCGACGGCGCCACCTTCGAGGTGGAGCGTGGCACCCTCACCGGTCTCATCGGGCCGAACGGCGCCGGCAAGTCGACGACGTTCAACCTGATCACCGGGATGCTCACGCCCGACGCCGGCACGGTCACCTTCGACGGCGAGGATATCACCGGGCTCGAACCGTACGAGATCGCCGATCGCGGCCTCGTGCGGACGTTCCAGATCGCCCGCGAACTCCAGGAGATGACGGTCCTCGAGAACATGATGCTCGCGCCGAAGGGACAGCGCGGCGAGCGGCTCTGGCGGTCGGTCCTCCCCGTCGCCCGCAGGGACGTCGTCGACCAGGAGACCGAACTACTGGAGCGGGTGTGGGAGATCCTAGAGTTCTTCGAGATCGAACACCTCGCCGAGGAGTACGCGGGTAACCTCTCGGGCGGCCAGCGCAAACTGCTGGAGATGGCGCGTGCACTGTTGACCGATCCGGACGTCCTGCTCCTCGACGAACCCTTCGCGGGGGTCAACCCCACGCTCGAACGCCGACTGCTCGATCACATCCACGAACTTCGGGACCGGGGCTACACGTTCCTGCTCGTGGAACACGACATGGACCTCATCATGGAGAACTGCCGCCACGTGATCGTGATGCACCAGGGCCGGATCCTGACAGAGGGGACGCCTGCGGAGGTCAAACGCGACGAGGCGGTCATCGAGGCGTACCTGGGAGGTGACGTATGAGCGCCGACGCGGAGGTGGACGCCGACACGGCCGCCGACGATCTGCTCGTCGTCCAGGACCTCGATGCGGGCTACGGCGACCTCCAGATCCTCGACGGCGTCGACCTCGCCGTCGGCGACGGGGAGTACGTCACGGTCGTCGGGCCGAACGGCGCCGGCAAGTCGACGGTGATGAAGTCCGTCTTCGGCCTCACCACACATATGGGCGGGTCGGTTCGGTTCGACGACACGGACATCACCGGGCTCGACCCCGAGGAGATCATCTACGAGGGGATCGGGTACGTGCCACAGTCGGACAACGTCTTCGCCTCGCTCTCGGTCCGGGAGAACCTGGAGATGGGGGCGTACATCCTCGACGACGTCCCCGAGGAGCGGTTCGAGGCGGTGTTCGAGCGCTTCCCGATCCTCGAGGAGCGATCGACCCAGACCGCGGGTACGCTGAGCGGCGGGCAGCGACAGATGCTCGCGATGGGGCGGGCGCTGATGCTCGATCCGGAACTCCTCCTCCTCGACGAGCCGAGCGCGGGGCTGGCGCCGGATCTGGTCGACGAGATGTTCGACCGCATCGACGAGATCAACGACGCGGGGACCGCGATCCTGATGGTCGAGCAGAACGCGAAGGAGGCGCTCCGTCGGTGCGACCGGGGCTACGTCCTCGCCAACGGGACGAACCGCTTTACCGGCGACGGGCGGACGCTCCTCGACGACGAGGAGGTGCGCCGGGAGTTCCTCGGCGGTTAGCTCGACAGGGCCGTCTCGATGACCGAAGAGTACGACGACTCGCCGATGTTGAACGCCACCTGATCCGTGACCGTCCCGCCGAAGGTGTCCTCGAACACCCCGGTGAACCGCTCGGAGAGTTGCTGGCCGTAGTCGTTGTTGACGTAGAGCGTCGCGGCCGTCGAGTTGCCCAGTCGTTCGGAAGCCACCTGTGCCATCACGCGCCCCTGCAACTGGTCGGACGGGGCCGTCCGGAAGATGTAGTCGTCGTCCTCGAGGTTGGTGACCGAGAGCGCCGTACTGGAGGGCGAACAGCCGACGATCTGGTTGGGGATGAACACCTCCTGTGAGACGGGGACGTTCACGCCCGAGGACGCCGACCCACAGACGCTCGGCATCCCGGCGTTGACGAGCGACTCGGCCGCCGTGACGCCGGACGACGGCGACGTCTGGGTGTCCTCGACCTGGGCGTTGACTTCGAGGTCGAGATCCGAGTCGTTGACCTGTCGGGCCGGCAACTGCGCCGCCTGGATCATGGGGCCACCCACGGAGGCGAGGTCGCCCGTCTCCGGCAGGAGGATGCCGACGTCGATGGTCCGTCCCATCCCGCCCGGGCCGCTGTCGGCGCTCGGCCCGCCGCCCTCGGGGTTCTCGCCCTCGAAGTTCTGGACCTCGATCCGACTCGTGCCCTCGGTGTCGGCGCCCTCGAACTCCCAGATGGAGTAGGCCGCCGAGGCGGGGTCGCCCGCCTCGTCGAAGTTCGTCGCGCTGGAGGCTCCTTGGTAGTTGATGTCGTCGCCGTTGGCGGCCGCTTCGACGGCGTCGAGGAAGTTCTGGGGGCCGTACTCGTCGCCCCCGGGGTTGGCAATCCGGCGCATCTGATCGCGGACGGCCGTGCCGTCGTTCTCGCCCGCCGCCGCGTTGGCGAGGATCTGGATCGCGACCGAGTCGTACGACTGGGAGGTGAACACACCCGGCGACTCGCCGTACTGTTCCTGGAACAGCGAGTTGAACGCCTCCTGGTTCGGGCCACCGGCGGCGGGCGCCGTCCCGATGACGTTCTCCATGTCGTTGCCGACCTGGCCGGGCATGGTGCCGTCGCGGAGGCCGTCGGGAACCAGGATGTCGTGGTCGCCGCTCGCCATCGAGTAGTAGTCCCGGAACAGTTGGATCCCGCTCTCGGGGTAGCCGATGACGACGAGCATCTCCGGGCCGCCGCCGTCACCGCCGTTTCCACCGCCGCCGATGCATCCCGCGAGACCGAGGGTCCCGGCCGTTCCGGTCCCGACGAGGAACTCGCGCCGTCCGATATCGTGTACCATACCCACAGTAACGCTCGGATAATTTATAAAAGCTTCCGAGAACCGTGTGCAGTCGGTCGGCTGCCGGGCCGGCCCCGCTCAGGCGTCGCCCACGAACTCCTCGGCGCCCTCGTAGAACCAGTGGCCGTTCTCGCGCATCGCCGTCCCGAGAGCGCGGTGGAGCTCCGTGAAGTCGTCGAACTCGTCCGCCTCGACGTTCTCGAAGATATCGCGCACGGAGACGACCGTCTCGAAGTCGATCCGGACGGGGTCGTCGCCGTACTCCGCGACGAACGACGCGACGTCGAGCGGGAAGTCCTCCTCCTCGTCTACCTTCTTCGCGATGACGGCGTGACCGTACTTGCGCCGGCCCTCGCTTCCCTCCTCGCCGTCGGGGTCGTGTGGCCAATCCATACCGGCCCCTGGGACGGGCGGCCCAAAGCCGTTACGTTCGGTCCGGTCGCCGAGGGCGGGTCACCACGGCGTGAACCGGTGTACCTCGCGGGCGTGTTCGAGAAGCTCCTCCGTCGAGTCGAACGTCTCGCCACACCCGCACCGGTGCAACGACGCCGAGGTCGACCCCTGTGTCGACATGGATATCCCTACGCCCGCCGGGTATATAATTATTGTTCATGTTGTTTGGTGGCGTGTGTCGGGGGGAACGGTCACACGGGCCGCGGTCCTCGGTGGGGTTCGCGAGACTGCGGTGGGAGTCCCGCGAGCGAGGTACCCGAGCGAGCGGGACAGCAGCGACTGGTCGAGACGAGCGCCGCGAGTCGAGGGAATCCGGTGGGACTGGGATTCGAACCACGGTCGTTTCGCTCACGTTCGTTCGCTCCACTCCCTGATTCGAATCCCAGCGGCCGCTCTCCGCTCACTAGCGTTCGCGGAGAAGCGGTGGGACTGGGATTCGAACCCAGGAAGCCGTGAGGCTACCTGCTTTCAAGGCAGGCGCAATAGGCCGCTCTGCCATCCCACCACGGTCGGCCGTTCGGCATCGTCCCGCTAAGGCCTGTCGGTCCCCGGTCGTCAGTCCCGGGCTAGCCGCGGTTCGCCGTCGTCGTGGACGACCCGGAGACCCGTTCGATCGATGAAGGCGGCGGTGTTCGCGGGGACGATCCGTTCGGCCGCGACCCGCGCGTTCAACGCCGGCACCACGTCGAGGAGGTCAGTTCCCGTCTCGACGACGGGCTGAATCGGCAGGAAGTCCACCTCGTGGCCGGCCGCCCGGCTGCGGTCGGTCACCGTCTCCAACGCGGGCGCCGCGAAGGCGTCGGCGAAGTCGATCGGTTCGGTGAAGCCGGCGTAGTAGGTCCGACCGCGAGTCGACACGCCGAGGACGGCCTCCGCGCGCCGGAGCTTCATGGCCGCGTTGTCGACGAGCGTACGGGTGAGAAACGGCGCCGTCGGCTCGACGACGGCCGCCGAGGTGACTCCCTCCTCGCGGAGGAGGTGCGTAATCGTGTTGCCCGCGCGGGCGTCGAACGTCGACCCCACCTGGGGCTCGAACCGCACCTCGCCGGGGTCGTCGAGCGCCGCGGCGGCGAGCGCCCGCACCTCCGCCGCGGCCGCCGTGTCGGTGACGTGGTCCGCCGGCAGGAGTTCGTCGGGTCGGTAGTTGACGAGCAGGTCGGCCCCCGATTCGGAGACGGCGACGAGGACGTCCCGGAGCATCGCGGCGTAACACTCCGCGGCCTCCGCCTCGGTCAACGGACTCGTCGCCGCGAGGTCGGTGGCGACCAATCCCTCACGAGGAGGGGCCGCCATGACGGCGATGGTGGTCATGTCACCCGCTCGTGGCGGCGTGGCCTTGAACGCGCCGGTCCGGTGACGACCGGCTCGTACTGTTTACCGTAAGTTCTTACCGGTGGTTCGCCGGAACAGTTCGGCGAACCACCGGTAAACGGTTACAGTAATCCGTATCAGTCGCGGGCGCCGCTCCGGCCTTTCGTCTGTCGGTAATCGCGTCCGAGGACCGACTCGGCGACGTGTTCGACGAACGCTTCGGTCTGCGCGTCGGTCTGGTCGTCGAGCGCCCGCATGGGCACGAGTTCGAACCCGCGGCCCCGGATCGTCGTCGCGTGACACGCCTCGACGTCCAGCGATTCGGCGTCCCGCGTCGTGTGTTCGACCGCCACCTCCCGGAGCGCGAGTTCGCCGACCGGGACGATGATCTCCGGGTTGATCATGCGCAGGTCCGCGGTCAGGTAGGGGTCGCAGGTGCCGACTTCCTCGCTCGTCGGCCCGCGGTCGGGGTGACGACAGCGCGTGAGGTAGGTGAGATACGCGCCGTCGAGTTCGGGTTCGGCGGCGTCCGGCGGCGAGTTCGAGAACCCGAGTTCGCCGAGGATCCGCTGGAGGCGACGGCCGGCGCCGTCGCCGGTGAAGGGGACGCCGGTTCGGTCCGCGCCCGGTCCCGGACGCCCACCGACGAACATGAAGTCCGCCGCGACGTCGCCGTACCCGTGGACGACGTTCGTTCGCACGTCACAGAGGTTCGGACAGTTCCGACAGTCGGTGTCCATGCCGAACGGGTTGTCGGGGTCTTCCTGTGCTGGGTTCACACGCCGTTCTCGCGCCCCGGACACAAAAGCGGTCGGCCGGGGTTGGTGCGGCGGCTCGTCCCGTCGACGGCCCTCAGGTGTCCGAGACGCGGCGACGGTTGACCACGCCGACGTTGTTGGCGACGTCCTCGGTGATGACACGGAAGGCGTCGGCGGTCGGATTGTCCTCCTTCAGAACCATCGGCTCGCCGCCGGTTCTGATCTCGGGGTCGAGGGGGACGCCGCCGAGGTAGGGGAGCTTGTTCGCCTCGGCGAGGCCGCGGCCGCCGCCGGAGCCGAACACGTCGTGTTCCCCGCCGCAGTCCGGACAGACGAACGAGCTCATGTTCTCGATCAGACCGAGAACGTTGGTGTCGTGGCGGCCGAACATCCGGATCCCCTTGCGGGCGTCGTCGACGGCCACCTCCTCGGGCGTCGTGACGATGACCGCGCCCGTGAGCGGGAGGGTCTGGAGGATGGTGAGCTGCGTGTCGCCCGTCCCCGGGGGCAAATCGAGGACGAGGTAGTCGAGCTCGCCCCACTGGACGTCCTCGACGAGTTGGGTGAGCACCTGGTGGACCATCGGGCCGCGCCAGATCACCGGGTCGTCCTCGCCGACCATGAACGCCATGCTGATGAGTTTCACCCCGTAGCGCTCGGGCGGGATGATGGTGTCGTCGTCGGTCGCAGTCGGCGGATCCTCGGAGTCGAGCATCCGTGGCACGTTCGGGCCGTAGACGTCGGTGTCGAACAGGCCGACGCGGGCGCCGAGTTTCGACAGGCCGGCCGCGAGGTTCACCGCGACCGTCGATTTGCCGACGCCGCCCTTGCCGGAGGCGACGGCGACGACGTTTTTCACGCCCGGCAACACTTCGTCGTCCCGGAGTTCGGCCGGCCGCTTCGCCGTGAGTTCCACGTCCAGTCCGGCGTCGGCGAGCACCTCGCGGACGTCGGCGGCGATGGCGCTCTCCGTCGGGGCGTAGGGCGCCCCGAGCGCCAGCGACACCTTGGCGGTCCCGGCCTCGACGGCCACGCCGTTGACCAGTCCCAGCGACACGATGTCGTCGCCGAGATCTGGGTCCTCGACCCGGCCGAGCAGCTCCCGTACGTCGGCTTCGTCCATGCGGTAGCCTCGGCGTGAACGTCGGATAAGGGTTTTGTCGACCTCCCCTCGGTGAAACCGAGGATGCGAACTCGGGCGACGGTATGTAACTGAATGCGGTTACACTACCCCCGATAAAACGTCTCCATTTAAGCCTCTCCGGACGAACTATCGGGTAGAATGCTGGAGGACGACTTCGGGCGCGAGGTTTCGGGCGTGCGCGTCTCGCTCACCGACCGCTGTAACTTCGACTGTGTCTACTGTCACAACGAGGGGCTCGGGGACACCCGGGGTCCGATGGATCCACAGGACGACGAGATGTCGACGGACGACGTCGTCCGGTTCCTCGAGGTCGCCGCGGAGTTCGACGTCGACAGCGTGAAGTTCACCGGCGGGGAGCCGATGCTCCGGGGCGACTTGGAGGAGATCATCCGCCGGACTCCCGACTCGATGGAGGTGTCGATGACCACCAACGGGACCTACCTGCCCGGGCGGGCGCCGGACCTGGTCGACGCCGGTCTCGAACGGGTCAACGTCTCCCAGGACGCTCTCGATCCCGACGCCTTCGCCGAGATCACGAAATCCGGCGCCTACGACAAGGTGATGGAGGGCGTCGAGGCGGCCCTCGACGCGGGGCTCGACCCCGTCAAACTGAACATGGTCGTCTTCGAGCACACCGCGGGCTACGTCGAGGACATGGTCGAGCACGTCGCCGAGAACGACGGCCTCCAGCTCCAGTTGATCGAGTACATGCCCGAACTCACCGGCAAGCCCGAGTGGAACATCGACATCGGGCGCGTCCACGACTGGCTGGCCGATATCGCCGACGAGATCGAACACCGCGAGATGCACGACCGGAAACGCTACTGGGTGAGCGGAACGGATCCGGACGGCCCGACCGCCCCGCCGGCCGAGCGTGGCATGGTCGAGATCGTCGACCCCGTCGAGAACCCGACGTTCTGTGCCAACTGCCACCGCGTCCGCGTCACCCACGAGGGTTACCTCAAGGGCTGTCTCAACCGTAACGACGACCTCCGGTCGATGGGCGAGATGACGAAAGCGGAGATCCGGGAGACGTTCCGGGAGACGGTGGCCAACCGCGTCCCCTACTACGGCGAGTACATGGTCAAGAACGACAGCGGCGAGTGGGAAGTCAACGACGAATACCTCGGCACGCCGACGGTCTGAGCCGCTCGCCCCGCGGACGCGTCCGCCGACCGCCCGTGTAACCGCGCCCCACGCCCCCTTCCTTTCGTGATGTTTAAGTACCGTCCCCGGGTTGATCCGAGTGCATACGCTGCAGGGGCGTCCGGCCCCGAGTCCGAGTAGGGCGACGATACGAACACGAACGCAGGTGTTGCGGTAGCCAAGCCTGGCCCAAGGCGCAGGGTTGCTAACTCTGTGGCGTCAAGCCTCCGGGGTTCGAATCCCCGCCGCAACGCTCGCACCCAGATATCCATGAGTGCAGAAGAACCACAGGACGGCTCCCCCGAGGACGACGAAGACCTTCGGTACTTCGTCCGAATCGGACAGACCGACCTCGACGGGACGAAGGCCGTCGAGCGGAGCCTCACCGACATGAACGGCATCGGCAAGCGCACGGCGCGCATCGTCGCCGACGCGGCCGACGTGGATCGAACCGCCACGCTCGGGCGCCTCGACGACGACGAAATCGACCGCATTATCGGGGTCGTGGAGAACTTCGGCGACGAAGTCCCGGAGTGGATGGTGAACCGCCGGAACGACTTCTACACCGGCGAGAGCAGCCATCGAGTCGGCTCCAACCTCAGTCAGACGCGCACGCAGGACATCAACCGGATGAAGATGATCGACTCCTACCGTGGCGTCCGACACAAGCGCGGACAGAAGGTGCGCGGCCAGCGGACGAAGTCCACCGGCCGCACCGAAGGCACCATCGGCGTCAACGTCGAGGCCATCAAGGAAGACATGGCCGAAGAGGAAGCTGCGGAGGAAGACGAAGCATGACGACCGGTAAGAACACCAAGTTCTACGAGACGCCGAACCACCCGTACCAGGGCGAACGCATCGCCGAGGAGGCGGACCTCCTCGGGCGCTACGGCCTGAAGAACAAACAGGAGTTCTGGCGCGCCCAGTCCGAACTGCGCGAGATGCGCCGCGAGGCGCGACGACTGCTCGGCGACGCCCAGGGCGACGTCGAGGTGGCGGCCGAGGCCGGCAGCGAGTTCGTCGCCCGGCTCCAGCGACTCGGCATCCTCGACGAGCAGGACGACATCAGCGACGTCCTCTCGCTCGAAGTGACCGACCTGCTCGAACGACGGCTGCAGACGGTCGTCTACCGGAAGGGGCTGGCAAACACGCCCCAGCAGGCCCGCCAGTTCGTCAGCCACGGACACGTCACGGTCGACGGCGCCCGCGTGCGGACGCCCTCGAAGAAGGTGGAGGTCGACGAGCAGCCGACCGTCGCCTTCGACGAGAACAGTCCGCTGGCCGACGACCTGCACCCCGAACGCGCGGAGGCCCAGGAATGAGCGCCGAAGAACCGCAGGACAAGTGGGGCATCGCCCACGTCCACGCGTCGTTCAACAACACGCTCATCACGATCACCGACCAGACCGGCGCGGAGACGCTCGCCAAATCCAGCGGCGGGACGGTCGTGAAACAGAACCGCGACGAGGCGTCGCCGTACGCGGCCATGCAGATGGCCGAAGTGGTCGCCGAGGAGGCCCTCGCGGCCGGCCTCGAGGGCGTCCACGTTCGCGTCCGTGGCCCCGGCGGCAACGGCAACAAGTCCCCCGGGCCGGGCGCACAGGCGACGATCCGTGCGCTCGCCCGTGCCGGCCTGGAGATCGGCCGCATCGAGGACGTGACGCCGATGCCGCACGACGGCACTCGCGCGCCGAAAAACAGCCGCCTCTAACATCATGGTAGCCGACTTCGAGGTCGAGTTCATCGAACGCGACGATCGGAACGCACGCTTTCTCGTCAGGGGCGCGTCGCCGGCCTTCGCCAACGGCATCCGCCGGGCGATGATCGCCGACGTGCCGACCTTCTCGATCGACACCGTCCGGTTCGTCGAGAACTCGTCCGTGATGTTCGACGAGATGATCGGTCTCCGACTGGGACTGGTGCCGCTGACGACCCCCCTCGACGACTTCGAGGTGGGCGAGACGGTGACGCTTGCCCTGGACGTCGAGGGCCCGGCGACGGCCTACTCGGGCGACATCGAGACGTCCGACGCCATGGTCGAACCCGCCGACGACAACATCCCGATCATCGAGCTCAAAGAGCAACAGCGGATCGAACTCGAGGCGGACGCCGTCCTCGATACGGGCCGCGAACACGCCAAACATCAGGGCGGCGTGGCTGTCGGCTACCGCCACCTCCAGCGCGTCGAGGTCGTCGGCGACGCCGGCGAGTTCGACGAACAGGAGCCGAACATCCTTCGCGGGGTCATCGAGACCGAGGACGGCGAACTCGTCGCGACCGACGAGTTCGATCACGACCTCACCAACCGATACCCCGGCAAGGAACTGGAGGTACACGACGTGCCCGACGCCTTCGTCTTCCACGTGGAGACGGACGGGTCGTTCAGCGTCGAGGAACTGGTCACGCGCGCCGCCGAATCGATCGGCGCCCGCGCGGCGGAACTAGAGACGAAAGTCGCAGTCTGAGACCCCACGATGCCCCGAACACCACCTTCGACGTCCGCACCCGCGCCGACGGCCACGGCCACGAGCGCCGTGGCCCGGCGGGGTACGGGAATCGAAACTGGTTTGAAGGGGCGACCGATACTGCGACATGCGTGCAGGGATAGCCAAGTCAGGCCAACGGCGCAGCGTTCAGGGCGCTGTCCCATAGGGGTCCGCAGGTTCAAATCCTGCTCCCTGCACTCCCTTCTGGAGGTAGACAATGAGTAAGACCAATCCGAGACTCAATAGTCTCATCGCCGAGTTGAAGGCGGTCTCTCGCGAGTCCGGTGCCGGTGTCTGGCAGGACGTCGCGGACCGCCTGGAGAAGCCACGGCGCACCCACGCGGAGGTCAACCTCGGGCAGATCGAACGGTACGCCCGCGAAGAGGAGACCGTCGTCGTTCCCGGTAAGGTGCTGGGAAGCGGTGTGCTCGAAAAGAACGTCACCGTCGCGGCCGTCGACTTCTCGTCGACGGCGCGACGGAAGATCGAACAGGTCGGGGCGGCCGAGCGACTGGAACACGTCGCCGAGTCGAACCCCGAGGGCTCCAACGTCCGGGTGATTCGATGAGCCTCGCCGAGTTCGACGCCGACGTGGTCGTCGACGCGCGGGACTGCATCATGGGCCGGGTCGCCAGCGAGGTGGCCCAGTGCGCCCTCGCCGGCGAGACGGTCGCCGTCATCAACGCCGAGGACGCGGTCATCACCGGCAACGAGGAGTCCACGATGGAGACCTACCGCAAGCGTGCGGAGCTGGGCTCCGACAGCGGGCCGTACTACCCAAAGCGGCCGGACCGCATCTTCAAGCGGTCGATCCGCGGAATGTTGCCCTACAAGAAGCCGCGCGGTCGCGAGGCGTTCGAGAACGTCCGCGTCTACGTCGGCAACCCCTTCGACGAGGACGGCGACGTGCTCGAGGGTACGTCGCTGGATCGCCTCTCGAACATCAAATTCGTCTCCCTCGGAGACGTCTCCGAACAACTGGGTGCGAACGTCACATGGTAACCAACACGAGCGGCAAGAAGAAGACGGCCGTCGCCCGCGCCACGGTGCGCGAGGGCGAGGGTCGCGTGCGCATCAACTCCCAACCCGTCGAACTGGTCGAACCGGACCTCTCGAAGCTGAAGATGCTGGAGCCGTTCCGCATCGCCGGCGACGACCTCCGCGATACGGTCGACATCGACGTGAGCGTCTCCGGCGGCGGCTTCGCCGGCCAGGCGGACGCCGTGCGGACCGCCATCGCCCGCGGGCTGGTGCAACATCACAACGACGCCGAACTCCGCGACGCGTTCATGGAGTTCGACCGGTCGCTGCTGGTCAACGACGTTCGCCAGTCCGAACCCAAGAAGTGGGGCGGTCCCGGTGCGCGGGCCCGCTACCAGAAGTCCTACCGCTGAGGTGATCCACCCATGATGATCCCAGTCCGGTGTTTCACGTGCGGGAAGGTCATCGGCGAGCACTGGGAGGAGTACCAGGCTCGCCTCGACGAGGGTGAGGACCCCGCCGAGGTGCTCGACGACTTGGGCGTGAGCCGACACTGCTGTCGGCGCATGTTCGTCTCGCACAAGGACCTGGTCGACGTCGTCTCCCCCTACCAATGAGTCAGGGACGCTACAACCGATACGAGAAGGCACGCATCCTCGGGGCGCGAGCCCTGCAGGTGTCCTACGGCGCGCCGGTGCTCGTCGAGACGGAGCAAAGCGAGCCGATCCTCGTCGCGGCCGAGGAGTACGACGCCGGGGTGCTCCCCTTCACGGTCAGGCGGGAGGGCAAATGACGCTGATTCGCTCGGTGAGCCTGCGTCGGATCCTCGATTCGCGGGGCAACCCGACCGTCGAGGCGGACGTGTTGACCGACTCCGGCGGGTTCGGACGTGCGGCTGCACCGAGCGGTGCATCTACGGGCGAGTACGAGGCCATCGAACTCCCGCCGGGCGAGGCCATTGCGTCGGCCCGCCAGCACGCCGTCCCCCGTCTCGTGGACGAGGTCCACGCGGGCAACCAGCGGGAGGTCGACGCGGCCCTGCGCGGCGCGGACGGCACCGACGACTTCTCGACGGTCGGCGCCAACAGCGCCGTCGCCATCTCCATGGCGGCCGCGAAGGCCGGCGCCGACGTGCTTGGGGCACCGCTCTTCCAGCACCTCGGCGGGACCTTCCGCGGTGGCGACCTCCCGATTCCGCTGGGGAACGTCCTCGGCGGCGGCGAGCACGCCAAGGCAGCCACGCACATCCAGGAGTTCCTCGCCGTCCCGCACGGCGCGCCGAACGTCTCGGAGGCCGTCTTCGCCAACGCGGCGGTCCACGACCGGATCGGCGAGTTGCTCGACGAACGGGACGTGCCCGCCGGCAAGGGCGACGAGGGCGCGTGGGCGCCCGCGGTCACGGACGCCGAGGCGTTCGATATCGTGGCCGCCGCGACCGATGACGTCGCCGCGGACGTCGGCTTCGACGTAGCGGTCGGTCTCGACGTGGCGGCGTCGGAACTCTACGACGCCGAGAGCGAGGTCTACCGCTACGGCGACGTCGAGCGGACGCCCGACGAGCAGGTCGACTACATCGCCGACTTGGTCGACGAGTACGACCTCGCGTACGTCGAGGACCCGGTCGAGGAGGACGACTTCGACGGCTTCGCCGACCTGACCGACCGGGTCGGCGACCGGACGGTCCTGTGTGGCGACGACCTCTTCGTCACCAACGTCGAGCGGCTCCGTCGCGGGATCGACGAGGGGGCGGGCAACGCCATCCTCGTCAAGCCCAATCAGATCGGGACGCTCTCGGACGCCGTCGACGCGGTGGAGCTCGCGACCCGTAACGGGCTCGAGGCCGTCGTCTCGCATCGCTCGGGCGAAACCGAGGACACGACTATCGCACACCTCGCCGTGGCGACCGGCGCCCCCTTCATCAAGACGGGCACGGTCGGCGGCGAGCGAACCGCCAAGCTCAACGAACTCATCCGCATCGCGGAGGACGCTGTATGACTGACAACGACAACGAACTCGCCGACGTCGAGGACGAGGAGGCGGCCGACGAGGCGCCCGACCCCGACGCCGGTGCCGTGGAGACGGAGGAACCGACCGCCGAGGCGGCCGACGAGGCCCCCGAGGCAGAGACGGACGACGCCGAGGACGACGCCTCGCCGTTCGACGAGAACGTGATGCCCGACGACGAGGCCGACCTCCTCATCCCGGTCGAGGATTACCTCGGCGCGGGGGTTCACATCGGGACCCAGCAGAAGACCAAGGACATGGAGCGGTTCATCCATCGCGTCCGTGACGACGGGCTGTACGTGCTCGACGTGAGCCAGACCGACCGTCGCATCCGCACGGCCGCGGACTTCCTCGCGAACTACTCGCCCGAGCAGGTCCTCGTGACCTCCTCGCGCCAGTACGGTCGCTTCCCGGCCGAGAAGTTCGCGGAGGCCATCGGCGCCCGCGCTCGCACCGGGCGGTTCATCCCGGGGACGCTGACGAACCCGGACTACGACGGCTACATCGAGCCGGACGTGCTGGTCGTCACCGACCCCATCGGCGACTCGCAGGCGGTCAAGGAGGCCATCACGGTCGGCATCCCCGTCATCGCCATGTGCGACTCGAACAACCAGCTCAGCAACGTCGACCTCGTCATCCCGACGAACAACAAGGGTCGGCGCGCGCTGTCGGTCGTCTACTGGCTGCTCGCCAACGAGACGCTCGACCGCCGCGGCGCCGAGCCGGCCTACGCCCTCGACGACTTCGAGGCGGGCATCTAAGCCGCGACCGAGTCACTTTTCGGGACGTCACGGCTCACAGCGGCCGCTACGGAAGCGTTTTCACGCACCCACCGTACCGTCCGGTATGGACATCTTCCGGAGCGTGCGCACCGTCACCGGCGCCTCGGGGACGGGCTACGTCGACTGGTCGGCCGTCGCCGACGCGGCCAAGGACGGGACGGCGCCGGGCGAGTTGACGCTCACCGACGCCGAACGCGAGGGGTACGCGACCGACGTCCGCGACGCCCGCGACCGACTGCGTCGGCTGGGCGGCGTCGAGTTCGACCTGCCGGAGACCGTCGAGATACAGAACCGCCACCACTGGATCGACGCGAACGTCGACACCTTCCGGCGGGTGATGGCGCCGATGGAGGCCAAGGGACCGGAAGTCCTCCTTCCCGACGTCTCTCGGGTCGTCAACACTGGGACCTGTACCCTGTTGCTCGCCTTCCTCGGGCGGAACGTCCTCGGGCAGTACGACCCCCTCCTCCTCGCGGAGGCCGACCCCGCCGACCGCGAGCACTGCCTCTATTTCGTCCATCCGAACATCGTCTCGGTGGCGGACGACCTCGACGTCTCCCGCCCGCGGTTCCGGCGCTGGATCGCCTTCCACGAGGTGTCCCACGCCGCGGAGTTCGGCGCCGCGCCCTGGCTCTCGACGCACCTCGAAACCCGACTCGAACGCGGCATCGACGGCCTGGTCGCGGGGGACCTCGACCGCGAGGCCTTCCGGGAACTCGATACGGCCATGACCGCCGTCGAGGGGTACGCCGAGCTGTTGATGGACCGCGCCTTCGACGACGACTACGCGGACCTGCGGGCGAAACTCGACGCCCGCCGACAGGGTGGCGGTCCGGTCGCCCGGCTGGCCCGGCGCCTGCTCGGCCTCGGTCTGAAGCGCCGACAGTACGAGCGCGGCGCCGCCTTCTTCGAGGCCGTCGCCGACGCCCGGGGACTGACGGGTGCGAGCGCGGTGTGGGACCGCCCGGAGAACCTACCGACCGACGCCGAACTCGACGCCCCCGAGCGGTGGTTGGCACGGGTCGACGGGGCGTAGCCTCAGCGCCGCCGCGCCGATCGCCAGTCACGGCCGACCCGTCCGAGGTATCCGAGGAGGAGGCCGCCGACGAGGAGACCACCCAGGGTGGCGAGGAGCCCCTGTACCGGCGTCGCGCCCGCGGCGAGGGCGACGAATCCGCCAGAGACGCCGACCAGCGCGACGAAGCCGAGTTTGAGCCGCCGGGAGGCGGCTCGCCGGTCGTCCTCGGAGAGGCTCGGCCCGACCATCACCCGTCGACGTACGGCGTGCTCACGTGCATGCCGACGAACAGCCATTCCTCGTCCCGCGGTTCCAGCGTCCCGCTCCACCGGGTCGAGAGCGCGTACTCGTGGTCGGCCGCCCGGTCGGTCCAGGCCATGGACACCGAGTCCGAGAAGTAGGCGTGGCCGTCACGCTCCGTCACCCGGAGGTCACGGCTCTCGACGGTCCAGTCCTCGGTCGTTCGGGTCTGCTCGCGCAGGCCCTCGGCGACGGCGTCGTAGCCGACGAGTCGCTCGCCGACGCCGAACTTCACCACGTCCGGGCGTTCCGCGAAGTAGGGATAGAGCGGTTCACCCCGACGGAGCGCTTCGTAGTACTCGCGGATCGTCGCCGCGGCGTTCATGCGCGGACCGTCTCGCCGACGGCTGTTAACTCTTTCAGCCCCGACCGGCCGGACCCGGTCACGTCATCGGTCGACTTCGCCCATTATCGTATCGAGGCTACCGAGTGTCGCGATGAGGTCGGGCACGTACTCACCGTTGGACATCTCCGGAAGCGCCTGCAGGTTGGAGAACGACGGGCCTCGAATCTTGAACCGGGCGGGTTTCTCGGTGCCGTCGGCACGGATGTAGACGCCGAGTTCGCCTTTCGCGGCCTCGACGGCGCGGTAGATTTCGGCGTCGTCGTCCGGGCGGATGGTCCGCGGGACGTTCGACTGCACCCGCCGTTCGTCTTCCGGCCAGTCCTCCAGGCGGTCGACGCACTGCTCGATGATCTTCGCGGACTCCTCGATCTCGCGCAGGCGGACGAGCAACCGGGCGTAGTTGTCACGGCCGTCCTCGACGGCGACGTCCCAATCGAGTTCGTCGTAGTAGCCGTAGGGGTCGTCGCGGCGCAGGTCGTAGTCGATGCCCGACCCCCGGGCGACCGGGCCGGTACAGCCGTACTGCTTGGCCACCGCCGGTGGGAGGACGCCCGTATCGACGGTGCGAATCTGCAGGATTTCGTTGGCCGTGAGGAGGTCGTGATACTCCTCCAACCGTGTGGGGAGGTCGTCGAGGAACGCGCGAACCTGCTCGACGAACTCCACCCGGGGTTCGGGCAGATCCCAGGCGACCCCCCCGAGACGGAAGTAGTTGAACATCAGGCGCTGACCCGTCAGCTCTTCGAGGATGTTCTGCACCGACTCGCGGTCGTTGATGGCGTACATGAACGTGGCGGTGAAGTCACCGACGACGTCGAGGGCGTACGTTCCGACCGCGAGCAGGTGCGAGAGGATACGCGACAGTTCCGCACTCATCGTCCGGATGACCTGCGCGTACTCGGGGACGTCGATGTCCGCGAGGTCCTCCGCGGTCCGGGCGTAGGCCCACTCGTTCAGTAGTCCCCCGCCACCCCAGTCCCAGCGATCCGGATACGGCATGATCTGGTACCGGTACGTCCCCGACTGAGCCATCTGTTCCTCACACCGATGGATGTAGCCGATGTCCGGGTCCACGTCGACGACCTGTTCGCCGTCGAGGACGGTTTCGAGGTGCAACACGCCGTGGGTCGCCGGGTGATGGGGGCCGATGTTGAGAAACATCGTCTCCCCGCGTTGGTCGTCGTCGCCGACCGGATTCGCGTTCTCGTCGTAGCGGACGACCTGTGGCCGGTTCCGATCGTAGTCGCGGGAGAGCGGGTGACCCTGCCAGGTTTCGGGCAGGAGGATACGACGCAGGTCAGGGTGATCATCGTACTTGATGCCGACCAGATCGTAGGCCTCCCGCTCGTGCCAGTTCGCCGTCTCGTAGACCGAACTCCCGCTCTCGGAGACCGGCGACGACTTCGGTGCCGGGACGACGACGCTCACTTCGTCAGTGGGATCGTCGTACTTCCGGAGGTGATAGATGGTCTCGTAGCGGTTCTCGTACTCCTGGGCGGTGACACACGAACAGTGGTCGAATCCGGCCGCGCCCCGGAGCGTCGACAGCGCCGCCCGCACCTCGTCGGGACGCACGACGAACGCGGGTGCGTTCAGGTGGGTATCACGGCCGACCGTGTACGGGGAGAGCAGGTCGGCGAGGGATTCGTCGGTCGCTGACGATTCGAGCCGTGGTTCCGGGTTTCGTGCCGTCATAAGAGGGGGATCAGTTCGGCAGTTCGTCGTCCTCGGCCCCGGAGAACGTGGAGGGGCCGACGAACCGTGGAACGCGGGCGACGTAGCGACCGTATTCCTCGCCGAACTCGGCCCGCAGATGTGGTTCCTCGGCGCGCGGCAGAAGGAGGACCCAGCCGACGTGGACGGCGGCGAGGGCGGCGACGAGTGCCGAATCGACCGCGAGGCCGAATCCGATCACGCCGACGATCATGCCGAGGTACTGTGGGTTGCGCGTGTAGGCGTACGGGCCGCCGGTGTAGAGTTCACCCGTCACGCCCATCGTCTCCGCGGAGCGCATCGTCCGTGCGCCCCAGACGAAGACGGCGGTGCCACAGAGTCCGAAGCCGACTCCGACGGCGGCCACGGCCGGTGGGAGTCCCCACCCGTTCCAGTCGAGGACGGCCGTCGCGAGGAGGGCGACGTCGAAGACGCCCACGAGCGTCCAGTGGACGTAGTACGCCGGCGTCCGGTCGCCGGGCGGCCACCACTCGTGGTCGGTCAGGAGCGTTCCGAGCACCAGGACGTACACGCCGGCGGCCGACAGCAGTCCGGCCCCGAACGCGAGTCGGATCGGCGTCATGGATCGGCGTTGGGCGCGACGCCGGGAGTCGAAACTGCCTCGTGGATGAGGTTTTTTATTTATTGCCGTCCGAAGCCCGGGCGATGAAGTACGCCCGACTGCGGGTGCACCACGACCCCGAACGGCGTCACCCGATGCACTCCTTCGAGATGCATCACGACGACATCGAACGGGCGACGCTCCTCCACTGGAACACGGTCCTCGACGGGACGAACGCGATGGTGTTTCGGATCCGGGGCGACCCCGAGCCGTTCCGTGCGAAACTCGACGCGCGGGCGGCGACGGTGGCCTACGCCCTCACCGACCCGGTCGACGGCGTCTTCTACTGCTGTGTCCGCGACCGGGCGACGGATGCGGACCGGCGCTACATCGACGCCTTCGCCCGGGGGACGCTCGTCGTGGTGCCGCCGGTCGCGTTCGAACCGGACGGCACGACCCGGGTGACGCTGGTCGGGACGCCGGCCGACATCGACGCCGCCGTGGAAGCGTTGCCCGCGGGGATGCGGGCGACGGTGGAGTCGGTCGGCCCGTACCGCCGTCGGGCCGGGCCGTCGGGGCCACGACTCACCGACCGCCAACGCGAAGCCGTCGCGGCCGCCGTCGACTGCGGGTACTACGACTCGCCGCGCGAGGGGACGGTGGCGGACGTGGCCGCGGCGCTCGACGTCGCCCCGGGGACGGCGGCCGAACACCTGCGGAAGGCGGAGGCGACGCTGATGCGGCGGGCGGTCGGCGGGGCGACCGACGCGTGATCAGTACAGCAGTTCGTCGTCGTTCTCGACCATGTAGAGGGTGCGTGCCGCGACGTTGACGGCGTGGTCGCCGACGCGTTCGAGGTCGCGGATGGTGAGCAGGAGGCGGGAGACGTCCTGCATCAACGTCTCGATTTCGGCGTCGTCCTCGCTCTCCCCGAGGTAATCGCCTTCGATCAGGTCGCGGACGACGAGTTCGCTGGCGGCCTCGCACATCGCGTCCACCTCCTCGTCGCGGTCGGCGACATCGTAACACAGGTCGACGTCCTCGTCGGCGTAGGCGCTCATCGCGTCGTCGAGCATGTCGAGGGTCGCCCGTCCGATCCGTTGCATGTCGACGTCCGGGAAGAGGTCGCGTTCGGCGTCGAGCGTGTACCCGCCGAGGTTCACCGCGAGATCCGCGATGCGTTCGAGGTCGGTGATGATCTTGAACGAGGCGGCGATGAAGCGCAGGTCGCTCGCGACCGGCTGCTGGAGGGCGATGAGGTCGACACACTCCCCCTCCAGTTCGAGGTACATGTCGTTGATCTCGGCGTCGCCGTCGATCACCTCCCGGGCGATCCGTTCGTCCTTCCGTTCCAGGGCGTCGAGCCCCGTCCGCAACCGCTCCGCGACGACTTCGCTCATGTAGAGAACGTCGTCGCGGAGGTCCTCGAGCGACGACTGATAATCCGTTCGAGCCATACCAGTACACTCTCCTCGACCCCCCTAAGCGTTATCCCCCCGTCAATAGTCCTCTATGTAGGGCTATATAGCGGGCGGTGGACGACGATAGTCGACTTGCCGGTCACCTGCCGCGCGTCGCGACGGCGACCGGTCGGCCGTGACGGCTCCCGTCCGGGCGGCCACCGCTGGACTCACCGGAGGCCCTGCAACGCCTCGCGCAACAGCAAAACGCCGTCGTATCTGTCGGATCGCTCCTTTTCGAGCGCCGTCAGCAACACGTCGTCCAACGCGGGCGGCAGGCCCGCCACCTCGCTTGGCGGCGTCGGCTCCTCGTGTAACACCCGGTGCATCGCCTCCGCGGGAGAACCATCGAACGGTGGTTCCCCGGTGAAGAGTTCGTAGAGGACCGCACCGAGTTGGTAGACGTCCGTGAGGTCGTCGGCCGCACCCCGATCCGTATCGAACTGTTCGGGGGCGGCGTACTGCGGGGACAGACCTTCGACACTTTTCGAGTGGTCCAGCAGGTGTTTCGAGAGCCCCCAATCGGCGACTTTCGGGACGTCCCACGCTCCCTCGACCCCGCGGAAGAGGACGTTCGCCGGCTTCAGATCCAGGTGAGCGACGCCCCGGCGGTGGGCGTGCCGGACACCCTTCGTGATCGAAATCGCCGTCCAGAGCGCCTGCTCGAAGTCCAGGCCGCCCGCCCGCTCCCCGAGATGCCCGGCGTCCATGTACTCCATGGCGATCCAGGGGAGGGGTTCGGCTCCGTAGTCGATGACGCCGACCACGTGGTCGTGGTCGTCGAGTTTGTCCCACGTCTCGGCCTCCTGCATGAGTCGCTCGACGGCGTCGGTGTGGAGCGTCCCCTGCATCCGCGGGCGCTTGATCGCGAGGGCCACGTCGCCCTCGGGCGTCGGCAGGGTCGCTCTCGTCACGTCGGCGTTGCCGCCACCGCCGATGGGTTCCTCGTCGGCCAGCGCCTCGTAGTCGACCGTGACGTCGGGTGCCTCGGGGATCGACTCGGGCGGGCCCTCATGTCCCGCACGCTCGGTCTGGGCCAGCAGGTCGACCCGCTCGGATTCCAGGGTGGCCGCTCGGTCGGCGAGGTCGTCGAACCCGCGGCCGGCTGCCCGGGACGCGAGGTCGCCGATATCGTCTTCGAGGTCCATCAGCTGGCGACGGGCCGTCTCCGGATCGGTCTCCACGAGGGATCCCGCGCGGTCGAGGTCGTCCCGTACCGCATCGTGGCGAGACGCCAATCGCTCCCGGCGCACCTCTCGCCGGCGATCGTCGAGGGTCGCCAACCGATCCTCGATCCCCTCGCCGTCGACCGCCTCGCTTTCGCCCGCCGCCTCGCGGGCCTCGCGGTACGCTTCGCGAGCGTCGTCGAGCGCCGAGAGCGCGCGGTCGTACTCGCCGGCCTCGGCGTGCTCGGTCGCCGCTTCTCGGTGGTCGTCTCCCCGATCGAGCGGGTCGGTGACCGCATCGGGTGTGGGGCCGGTATCGTCCGAGCCGGATTCGGACACCTCGCTCGCACGTTGCGTTCCCCGCCGCACCGGGCCACCGCCGCCGTCGTCCGACGGGTCGGCGGCGGTCGAGCCGGTGCCGGCGGCGTCCTCGCCGTTGTTCCGCCAGTACCAGAGGCCGCCGGCGCCGGCCGCGGCGGCCGCGCCCGCGACGGGGAGGAGCGGCAGCGAGGCGTCGTCGTCGGTATCGGTGTCGTCGTCCGGACTCCCGGAGGTATCGGTGGCTATCGAGGTGGTCGTGGGGGCCGGTGTCGACGTGGGTGTGGGCGTCGGCGTGTCGCCGGTGAGCGCGTAGACGCTGTTGTCGCTGGACCCGACGTAGACGGTGCCGTCGAGCACCGCCGGAGACGATCGAACGCCATCCCCGGTTTCGAAGCGCCACCGTTGGTCGCCGGACTCCGCGTCCAGCGCGTAGACGTCGCCGTCGTAACTTCCGACGTAGACGGTGCCGTCGACCACCGCCGGTGACGACTCTACGCCAAGCCCGGTTTCGAAGCGCCATCGTACGTCGCCCGAACCCGCGTCCAGCGCGTAGACGTTGTCGTCCTGACTCCCGACGTAGACGGTGTCGTCGGCCGTCGTCGGTGACGAGAACACGGGCTCACCCGTCGCGAAGCGCCACCGTTGGTCGCCGGACTCCGCGTCCAGCGCGTAGACGTCGCCGCCGCGATTCCCGACGTAGACGGTACCGTCGGCCACTGCCGGCGACGAATTCACGGTCCGCCCCGTCTCGAAGCGCCACCGTTCGTCGCCCGATTCGGCGTCCAGCGCGTAGACGTTGTCGTCCTGACTCCCGACGTAGACGGTGTCGTCGGCCGTCGTCGGTGACGTCACGACCGCATCGCCCGTCTCGAAGCCCCACCGTTCGCCGCCCGCTTCGGCGTCCAGTGCGTAGACGTAGCCGTCGAAACTTCCGACGTAGACGGTGCCATCGACCACCGCCGGCGACGAATCAACGAAACCCCCGGTTTCGAAGCGCCACCGTTCGTCACCCGACCCCGTCGCCAGGGCGTAGACGTTGTCGTCGTAACTACCCACGTAGACGGTGCCGTCGACCACCGTCGGCGACGAGAGAACCACCGGTCCTTCCGTTTCGAAGCGCCACCGTTCGTCACCCGACCCCGTTTCCAGTGCGTAGACGTTTCCGTCTTCGCTCCCGGCGTAGAGTACGTCCTCGACCACTGTGGGCGACGTTCCGACGGCGCCCTCCGTTACGAAACGCCACTGCTCCGCCACGTTCGCCACCGGCCCCGTGTTCCCCGGCGCATGTCCCGTCCGCGCGTCGTCGTACCCGAACTGCGGCCACGACTCCCCGCTCTGTGCGCTCGCCGTGTCCGACAGTCCCGAAACCAGCGTCCCACCGACGAACGCCCCGGTCGCCGTCTGCAACGTGTCTCGCCGCGTCCACCGTGCGCGTGTCCCCGGATCGGCCATCCCTGCCGGACCGAGTCACACGTCCGTAATAAGTGATTCCCCGATGGTGCCCGACGATCAGCCGAACTTCCCGGTGATGTAGTCCTCGACCCGCTGGCTGTCGGGGTTCTCGAAGATCTTCTCGGTGTCGTCGAACTCGACGAGTTCGCCGCCGGTGAGGAAGACGGCGGTCTTGTTCGAGATGCGGGCGGCCTGTTGCATGTTGTGGGTGACGATGACGACCGTGTACTCCTCGGCGAGTTCGGAGATGAGGTCCTCGATCTTGGAGGTGGCGACCGGGTCGAGCGCCGAGGCGGGTTCGTCCATCAGGATCACCTCGGGGTCGGGGGCGATGGCCCGGGCGATACAGAGCCGCTGTTGCTGCCCGCCCGAGAGGTCGAGGCCGGACGTGTCGAGTTGGTCCTTGACCTCGTCCCACAGCGCCGCCCGCTTCAGGGAGTCCTCGACGATTTCGTCGTAGTCGCCGTCCTTGTTCTGGATCTTCAGGCCGTAGGCGACGTTGTCGTAGATGCTCTTGGGGAAGGGGTTGGGCGACTGGAACACCATCCCGACGCGCCGACGGAGCGCGACGGGGTCGACGTCGTCGTCGTAGACGTTCTTCCCGCGCAGATAGAGGTCGCCCTCGACGCGTGCGGCGTCGATCATGTCGTTCATCCGGTTGATACACCGGAGGAAGGTGGACTTCCCACAGCCCGAGGGGCCGATCATGGCCGTCACCCGATTCTCCGGGATTTCGAGGCTGATGTCCTGAAGCGCCTGATCGTCGTTGTACCAGACGTCGACGTTCTCGGCGCGGACGACGGGGTCGCCGCTCATCGTCGGGCCGGACGCGGCGACGCTCTCGCTTACGTCCGTCCGGATGGCCATGTCGTCGGTCGTCGGATCGTCGGTCGATTCGTCGGCCGCGTACTCCTGGTTCGGGTTGTCTGTCATGGGTAGTTACCGGTCGCTCTGGTACTTGTTTCGGAGGACGATGGCGATGGAGTTCATGCTGAGCAGGACGACGAGGAGGACCACCACGCCGGCCGGGACGGCCGCCTGATAGAACGGGTCGCTGGCGAAGAGGCTCGCCCAGGCGTACACCTGCAGGGGCATCGCGCTCACCTTCGAGGAGAGCTCCGTCGGCAGGGAGAAGAGGACGTTCGGCGCGCCGATCATGATGAGCGGCGCCGTCTCGCCGATTGCCCGGCCGAGCGCGAGGATGGTCCCCGTCAGGATTCCCGGGAACGCCCGCGGGAGGACGACGTTCTTGATCGTCTGCCAGCGGGTCGCCCCCATCCCGTACGACGCCTGGCGCATGGAATCCGGGACGCTCCGGAGCGCCTCGCGCGCGGAGATGATGACGATGGGGAGGATGAGGAGCGCGAGCGTCGCCCCGCCGATCAGGACGGTCCCGGTCGGCTGACCGAGGTACGTGACGAACACGCCGAGCCCGAGCAACCCGTAGACGACGGAGGGGACGCCCGCCAGGTTCGAGATGTTGACGTCGATGAAGCGGGTGAGGCGGTTGTCGGGAGCGTACTCCTCCAAGTACACCGCGGCGCCGACCCCGAGCGGGAAAGAGAGGGCGGCGACGGTCACCATCAGCAGGATCGAGCCGCCGATGGCCGGATAGAGGCCGGCGTCGGCGGCGGTTCCGCTGTGGGCGCTGGTGAGGAACCCCCAGTCGACCCACGACTGGGGGCCGGCGAACCCGAGGGCGTCGACGGCGGCGGCTCCCACCACCGTCCCGCCGAGGATCACGGCGGCGAACCCGAGGCCGGCGCGTCGCTCGGGGAAGCGGCGCACGTGGCCGATGGCGTAGCCGCCGGTCGGAACGATGGCGACCGCCAGGACGACCGTCGCCGGCACCGGCGTGACGCCGACGAGCGGCCCGACGAACGCGCCGAGGCCGACGGCGGCGAGGGCGACGCCGACCGCGGCCAGCCGCCGACGCCGGCCGTCATCGACGGCGGCGTAGCGGCCGACGACGAGTGCGATGGGCGTGCCGACCGATAGCGTCAGCAACACGCCGTCGCTCGGGTAGACGGGGAGCGACGTGACGAGGCCGGGGACGAACAGCACCGACAGGAGGACGGCCGCACCGGCGGCGACGAAGCGTGCGAGGAAGGGAAGCCGCCGGTCCAAGCGCTCGATGCCCACGACGCCGACGAACGCGAGACAGAGGGCGAAGACGTAGGCGAACCAGGTGATCGGTTCGACGATATCGACGAAGAGCATCGCCACGCCGCCCGCGAACATAGTGCTGACGGCGAGCGTGCCGACGACGGCCCCGCCGAACCGGAAGGAGGCCGGGTCGGTCCGGAAGAGGTACGCCCCGACGGCGAGCGTCGGGAGGACGAGCGTCAGGAGGAAGGTGAGGTGCCACCCCGGATCGGCCGTCAGGGGCTGGATGGCGTCGTTCGCGACGTAGATCAGCAGGACCGTCAGCGCGACGATGCCGAACAGCGTCGCCGCGAGCAGGAGATACCGGAAGACGGTGCCCACGGTCCGGCTGACGTGGCCGAAATCCTCGATCTTGCCACGTTCGGTCGCCATCTCAGTACTCCTCCCGGTACCGCTGTGCGACGAGGTCGCTGATGACGTTCATGACGAGCGTGATGACGAAGAGGGTGAGGCCGATGGCGAAGAGGCTCCGGTAGGCGACCCCGCCCCCGGTGATGTCGCCGGTCAGCAGGTTCACCATCGCGGCCGTCATCGGGAGTGCCCCCTCCAGGTACGCGGCGGGATTGAGTGGATTGAGGAGGTTCGCCTGTGAGCCCGCGGCGACGGTGACGGCCATGGTCTCGCCGATGGCTCGCGAGAGCGCGAGGATAAAGGAGGAGAAGATGCCCGAGAGCGAGGCGGGAACGACGATGCCGACCGAGACGTCGAACTTCGTCGCGCCCATCCCGTAGCCGGCCTGCCGCAGCGAGTCGGGCACCGCCGACATCGCGTCCTCGCTGATCGAGGCCACCATCGGAATGATCATGATGCCGACGACGATGCTCGCAGAGAGCATGTTGAACGTGCCCAGCCCGGGGATGATCGTCTTGAGTGCGGGCGTGATGTAGACGACGGCGAAGAAGCCGTAGACGACCGTCGGCACCCCGGCCAGTACCTCCAGTGCGGGCTTCAACACCGAGCGCGCACGCGGGGTCGCATACTCGCTGAGGTAGATGGCCGTCGCGACGCCGAGGGGAAGCGAGACGGCCGCGGAGCCGATGGTGATCGCGAGCGTCGCCGACACCAGCGGCAGGACGCCGAACTGTTCGTTGTTGATCACCCACTCCGTGCCGGTGAGGAAGTCGACGACCGACGCGGTCGCTCCCTCGACGCCCATCAGCGGGGCAGTCACGGTGAAGAACTTCGCCGCCTCGGTGGTCAACAGGACGATGATGCTGACCGTGGTGACGATGGACAGCACCGCACACAGGAAGAAAAACGAGCGCGTCAACAGCTCCTGTGGCGCGTTCTCCGTCCGCCGGGTGAGGTCCTGTGTCAGGTCGTCCGTACTCATCTAGTGTGTGGTCGGATTCACGCTCGGTCGAAAAACCCTTCGTTCGGGCGTCGCTCAACCCTGCGCGTTCTCGATGGCCGATTCGAGGGCGTCCATCGCGGCTTGCTGATCCTCGTCGCTGAGGGGGACGTAGCCGACTTCGTCGGCGACGATCTCCTGACTGGTCGAGTTCTCGATCCAGTAGCGGGCGAACTCGGCGACGTGTTCCTCGGCCAGCGACTCCTGTTTGGCGTAGGTGAAAAGCGGCCGGGACAGGGGCGTGTACTCGCCGGCTCGAGCGGTCTCCAGCGACGGCTCGGTACAGCCGCTCCCGTCGTCGACGCCGAGGGCCGTCACGCGGTCCTGGTTCTGGGAGTAGTACGCGAAGCCGAGATAGCCGATGGCGTTCTCCGAGCCCTCGACGCCCTGGATGATCGTGCGGTCCTGCTCGGTCGCGGAGTAGTCCTGGCGGTGGCCCGGGCCCTCCTCGCCGATGATGGCCTCGATGAAGTAGTCGTAGGTCCCCGAGGCGTCGGTCGGGCCGTAGAGCTCCAGTTCCTGGTCCGGCCAGTCGTCGTTCACGTCGCTCCAGTTGGTCGGCGGATCCTCGGCCGACCAGATCTGGCGGAGTTCCTCGACGGTGATGCAGTCGATGTCCATCTCGTTGTTGACGACGATCGTCAGTGCGTCCGTGGCCACGGTGAACTCGACCGGCGTGATGTCGTTCTCCGAACACGCCTCTTCCTCCGCGGATTGGATCGGGCGGGAGGCGTTGTTGAAGTCCGTCCGACCGGGGCAGAAGTGGTTCGCGAACCCGCCACCGGAACCGGTCGACTGGATGTTGACGTTGACTTCGGAGTGTTCCTGCTGGAATCGCTCGGCCATCGCCGTCGCCAGCGGGAAGACGGTCGAACTACCCGCGATGTCGATGGTGCCGGAGAGCTCCCCGTCGCCGCCGTCGCCACCGTCGCCACCGTCGTCGCCGCTCTGCGTACAACCGGCGAGGGCGAGCGCACCGGCCGAGCCGGCCGCGGTCAGGAACTTTCGGCGCGATGCGGACCCACCTGCGGGTTCGTCAGTCATCACCCGTCAGTGGCCGACTGTGACGTAAGTACCCTTCTATTATAACTATATAGATCTACGTACGGCAACCGATGACGATGGTCCCATCCGGGGCGCTCGCCGCCGGATTCGCGAGCCACAGCTCGATATCCGATCGACGAGAATCTCGGAGCCTTATTCCGGTTACTCCGCCTATAGGGCGATATGTGGCTCGGTAGCGGCCACCCGTACGGGCCGTCACCCCTGGTGGAGTGGCGATCCAGCACGCTCGGTTAGAGGAGTATATAGATATGGATGGTTTTATTTCTCCCCGCCGGTTTCCTTCGCGTATGGTTGAGACCCGCAAGGTGCAGGTGACGGGCGGATCGACGTACACGGTATCGATCCCGAAAGACTGGGCGACCGACAACGGAGTCTCCGCGGGAAGTGAGGTGGCCTTCTACCCCGAGGGTGACTCGCTTTTCATGACGCCCCGGACCGGCGAGGAGCGGACCGAGGGGACCCTCGACATCGGCGATCTGGACGGCGAGGAGCTCATCCGGGCCGTGATGACGATGTACGTCAGTGGATTCGACATTATCGCCTTGGAGAGTACCCGCATCACGACCGACCAGCGGCGAACGATCAGGCAGGCGACCCAGAGCCTCGTCGGCCTGGAAGTCCTGGAGGAGACCCGTGACCGGGTGGTCATCCGCGACCTGCTCGACTCCTCCGAGCTGTCGATCAACAACGCCGTCACCCGGATGCGACTCATCGCGCTCTCGATGCTTGAGGACGCCGTGCGGGCGCTGGTGGACCTCGACGCCGACCTGGCCCGCGACGTCATCCAGCGCGACGACGACGTCGACCGTCTCTGGATGGTCGTCTCCCGTATCTTCCGGGCGACCCTCCGGAGCCCCCGTGCCGCCGAAGAACTCGGCGTCACCCGCGAGGTGTGTTTCGACTACCAGTCCGCGGCCCGACAGCTCGAACGCATCGCCGACCACGCGACCAAGATCGCCCACCTCTCGCTCGAGTTCGAGGAGCCGGTTCCGGACGACGTCGCCGCCGCCCTCGACGAGCTTCACGACGACGCCTCGGCCGTGACCGACGCCGCGATGGACGCGCTCTTCCTCGACGAGAGCGACGAGTCGACGCGCCGCGCCAACGAGGCTCGGGAGTCGGTTCAGGGCATCGATGGGCACGCCCGCTCCATCGACGAACTCCTGCGGGAACTCGACCCGACGCGGGCACAGCTACTGGGGCTGGTCGTCGACTCGCTGTCACGGAGCGCCGACTACGGGGGCAACATCGCCGAGACGGCACTGCAGAAGGCGGCACCGACGCCGTAGCCGGCGTCTCATCCCGTTTATTGTAAGTCATCACCGGTGGTTCGCCGGACTTCCCCGGCGAACCACCGGGAAACAGTTACGATAACCGTCTCAGTCCAGCAGAACCGCGTTGACCTGACCGGTCTGACCGGGACGGGACGTGACGCGGGCCCGACCCTCGCTCGTCTCGATGATGGCGCCCTTCGTGAGGATGTTTCGCCGGGCGTAGTTGGTGTTCGAGGGGTTCTCGACGACGTTCTCGATTTCGGCCTCGACGGTCTCGCCGCTGTCGGCGACCTGGGCGACGTTCGTGGCGAGCGCCCGCGTCTTCGTCTCCGTCCCGCGGGCGTCGATGGTCTGGAACCGGGGTTCGCCGACCGTCGTTTCGGCCGGCTGACGGCCCAGCTGGTACCGCTTCTTGTTTCGGAACGGCCGGAGGCGGCCGCCCGTCCGCTTGCGCGTGGAGCGTCCCTGGTCTTTCATACGGCTATCCAGTCCTAGCAGCTACTTGAATCGCTCGGAACGCGGAGCCGGAACGGATAGGGTTTAGTGGGCCGCCCCCCGCCTTCTGGGGCATGAGCCTCGAAACCGCGGTGGCGGCGCCGTTCCGCGACCGGGGGCGGTCCCGACTCGACGAGGGGGAGTTCGTCGTCGCCCTCTCCTTGGACCGGGACTGGTTCACGCCCGATCAGGCCAAGCGCCTCGTCGACGTGGCGGCCGGCCGCGGCCTCCTCGCCCGCGAGGGCGACGACCTGGTCGCGTCGTTCGACCCCTCCGCCGTCACCATCCCCTCCGGGTTCGTCCCCGACGAGTCCGTCCTTCGGGAGCAGTCCGCGTTCGAGCGCGTACTCGCCGCACTCGTCGAGGCCGGCGTCGAGAAACAGGAGGCCGTCGCGGCGATCAACGAGCGACAGCGCGAACTCGGCGTCACCATCGAGGCCGCGGCCGTCCTCTACGCCCGCCGCCGGGGAATCGACGTCGACGCCGCCGCCGACCGCGCCCTCGCCGACCTCCGGGAGGGGACCGAGTCGGAGTCGGACGCCGACTCCGCGTGATCGTCGCCGATCCGTCATACTGTTTATTGTAAGTCAGTACCGGTGGTTCGCCAGCACAGTGCGGCGAACCACCGGTACACAGTTACAACAATCCGTATCAGTCGTCGCCGTCGGCGGCTTCGGCCCCCGACGCGCGGGCACCGCTCGCCTCGCTCTCCACCGAGACGCCCTCCCAGTCGTGGTCCGCGTGGAACCCTTCGCGCTCCCGCGCGCTCGCAGCGACGCGGACGAACTCGGCCCGGTCCCGAGCGTGCGGGATCGTGTGGCCGCCGCAGTAGGAGAGCCCGGACCGGACGCCGGCGAGGAACTCCCTCGCGACGTCCGCCACGGGTCCCTTGTACGGCGTCAGCGCCTCCACGCCCTCGTCGGCATCGACGTCCGCTCCCTTGTCGTCGCGGTCCTCCGCCGCGGCGGTGGTGGCCATCCCTCGGGAGCGCTTGTACCGCGTGCCGTCGACTTCGACGACGGCTCCCGGGGCCTCGTCGGTTCCGGCGAACAGGCTGCCGAGCATCACCGTGTCCGCCCCGGCCATCAGCGCCTTGGTCGCGTCGCCCGAGTTGCGGATGCCACCGTCCGCACAGATCCGCACGTCTAGGTCCGCGGCGGCCCGCGCACAGTCGTCGACGGCGGTCAGCTGTGGCACCCCGGCGCCGGCCACCTTCCGCGTCGTGCAGTGTGACCCCGGACCGATCCCGACTTTCACGCAGTCGGCCCCCGCGGCCGCGAGGTCCTCGACGCCCGCGGGCGTCGCGACGTTGCCCGCCGCCAGGTCGGTGTCGGGGAACGCCGCCGCGACCCGCTCGACGGCGGCGAGCGCGCGTTCGAGGTGGCCGTGTGCGACGTCGACGACCAGGACGTCGACGCCGGCCTCGACCAGCCGCTCACACCGCGAAACGTAATCCTCGTCGAGGCCGACGGCGGCGCCGACCTGAACGCCCGCGTCGACGACTCGCTCGACCTCTCGGGCCTGCTTCTCGGGGGAGAGAAAGCGGTGGATCACGCCGAGACCGCCGGCGCGCCCGAGTTCGGTCGCCATCTCCGCCTCGGTGACCGTATCCATCGCCGCGGAGACGAGCGGCGTCGCCAGTTCGACCCCTGGCGTGAACGCCGTCGCGAGGTCGACATCGTCCCGGCTGTCCACCGGGGATCGCTTCGGCACCAGCAGGGCGTCGCCGTAACTCAGCCCCGTTCGAAGGTCGTTCATTCCCCTACAAGGAAGGCCGCGCGGAGGCATAAACCCCTCGTCGCGGTACGCTTGCCGGAACGGGGAGCCTTGAAACGGCTCCGGCCCGTGTTCGACCCATGGTCGACTCCACGCTCGCGGACGGCGTCCGCATCGCACAGTTGCTCGCCTCCGATCTGGTCGGCCACGAGGGCCGCCTCGCGACCGTGTCGGTGACCGACGCCGACCCCGAGGTCGACCCGACGACCGACGGTAGCCGCGCGTACGTGGTGCGCGCCGGCGACGACCCGCTGGCGACGGCGTTCGTCCACCCCGAACGCGTCCGCCTCAACTTCCGGCTCGCCCACGAGTCCGTCGTCGAGGCCGCGGACGAGGCGGGTCTGCGAGTCCGCCCGAAGGCCGTCGAGCCGCCGCGAACGGTCGTCTTCGTCGAAGACGGCGCCGAGGTGAAGCGCGTCCTGTCGGTCTTCGAGCGCGCGGTGGCCGCCCGCTGACCCGGGCTACCGCGAGGACAGGATCCGCGGGAGCCGTGCCGCCAACTCGTCGCGCTCGACGTGTGCGATGGCCGCCGGATCGGGGTCGGGGCCGCCGGGGAACGTCACCTGCACCGCGTCGAGGCCGGCGGCCGACGCGCCCCGCACGTCCGCCTCGACGTCGTCGCCCACGAACACCGTCGCCGCGGCGTCCGTGTCGAGGGCGTCGAGGAGCCGTTCGAAGGCGGCCGCGTCGGGCTTGCCCGCGCTCAAATCGCCGGTGACCAGCGCGGCGTCGAACCGGTCGCTCCACCCGAGGACCCGGAGCTTCGACCGCTGTGCGACGACCGGCCCGTTCGTCAGCAGGCCGAGTCGGTACCGCCGTGCGAGCCTCGTGAGCATCGATTCGACGCCGGAAACGGGCGATAGCGCCTCGTTCACCCGCTCGCGATACGCCCGGGCCAGCGCCGCGGGGTCGACGTCCGTCCCGTCGAGGAGGGTCTCGAACACCGGTTCCCGACTCCGTGCAGTCAGGTTGTCGGCGTGGGCGTCGAGATACGCTTCCCGGGAGCGGGCCGGGGCGTCGACCGCCCGAAGCGCCGACGCCAGCAACGTCTCGCGGTCGACGTTCGTCACCGCGAGCGTGTCGTCGAGGTCGAACGCCACCGCGGCCGTATCCATACCGTCGCCTATCCGGGCGAGGCGTATGAGCGTGCCGCCTTCGACGGCCCGCGGCCGGCCCGATCGGGTGGGTATTTGTGTCCCCGTCCGGTTGGTTCCCCATGACCCTCGATCCGGTCCACGTCGACGGTATCGCCGACCTGGCCGGCCGCCTCGCTCGCCGGGTCGACGACACCGACCACGACGACCTGGCGCGGACGGCGTTCGAGGAGTTCCTCGACCCCCTCCGGGCCGACGGCCGGACGGTGATCGATCCGCTCGGCGAGCGCCGTCTCCGCTCGGTCCCCGTCGACGACGTCGCGCTGATCGATTCGCCCTACCCGACCGTCCACGGCCTCGACTCCGGCACCATCAACCCGACCACGTTCAAGAACGGACTGGTTCTCGACGTCGCCCACGCCGCGATGGCCGCCGAGCCGTCCGACCTCGACCTGCACCGCGCCCGGAGTCTGGTGACGACCGTCCACGCGAACGATCCGACGCTCGCGCTCGGGACCGACTGGGCGCGCCGCGACGAGGGCTACTTCCGGAACAAGATCCTGCACGCCCCGCGCGTGAACCGCTACGCCGAGGGGGTCGTCCACGCCCTCGCGCTCTACCTCGCTGAGAGTTCCCACGCCCTCGAACACGCCGATGTCGTCGACGACTGTCTGCTCCTCGACGGTCCGCTCTACCCGAAGGAACTCCTCAACTGGCAGGACCGGGACGCCGAACTCGGCGCGCTGGCGACGGAGGCCAAACCCCGAGCGATCGTCGAGAACTACGTCCGCCTCGTCGAGCGACTCCTGGACCGGGACGTCGCCGTCGCGGGATTCGTCAAGAACCCCTCGCCGAAGTTGATCACCCGGACGCTCCGCGAGAACGGCGTGGACGCGCCGTGGGTCGACGACACCGCCCTCTTCACGCGCCTGCTGGAACCCGACGGCGACGAGGGCCGACCGACGGATCGACTCACCTTCACCAACTGGTTCCGGTCCCGAGGGGGGTCCGACCGAACGCTCGCGGCCGACGGCGACGCCCTCGGCGTCGACCGACGCCGCGACCCGGCCGACTACGAGGTGACCTTCTTCGTCGTCTACGACCCCCGCGAGGACCTCTGCTATCGCGTCGAGGCCCCCGCCGGCCTCACCCGCGACCCCGACGCCCGGGATCGACTCACGCGGCAGATCCTCCGGGACGTAGCGACCGCCCGCGGCCCGCCCCCGGTCGTCGAGCGGGCGGACGCGCTGGCCCGAATCGGCGTCGACGAGAAGGCCGCGCTCCGGCGCAAGTTCGAGGAACGACTCGACTCGCCCTTCGTCCGGACCTACGACGACCACCGCTGGGGCGAGGAGTTCTGAGTCCGTCAGCGCGCACTCATACGATGACGAGTCGTTAGCGATCGTTCGTCAGGACAGTCCGGCGAACCGCCGGTGAACAGTGACAATAATCCGTATCAGTCGATCGGATCGGCTTTCTCCATCTCGATCGACACCGTCGACTCGGGGACGCCGACCCGCGCGAACTGGGTCCGCAGGTGCTCTTTCGCGGCCTCGATGGCCTGCTCCCGGGTGTCGAACCCGCGCGGCATCGGCGACTCGAAGGCGACCTGGATCTCCTCACCGTCGATGCGGGTGGTCGACCCGCCGCTCTCGACCTCGTAGAACTCGTCGCAGACCCAGACGTAGGCTGCGTCCTCGTCGGGCGCGCCACGGAAGCTCGGCGCCCGCTCACCCCGCTCGTAGACCGTCCCCGTGAGCGTCGTGTCCCCACCCGTCCCGCGGATCAGTAACATTACCGTCGAATACGCGTGCGTGACATAAAAGACGTGTGTGGCGGCTATCGGCGGCGAGAATCGCCGCCTCATACTGTTTATTGTACGTCAGTACCGGTGGTTCGCCGGACTGTCCTGGCGAACCACCGGTGAACAGTTACAATAATCCGTATCAGTCCCGGCCGAAGGCGGTCGCCAGTCCGTCGGCGATCACCCGCCGTGCGTCCCGCGCCCGGTCGAGGTCCGGGAACGAGGCGAACACGTGGACCATCCCCGGGTAGTTCTCGTGGGTGACCGAGACGCCCCCCTCGCGCAGGCGGTCCGCGTACGCCGCCCCCTCGTCCCGCAGCGGGTCGTAGCCGGCGGTGATCACCGTCGCCGACGGCAGTCCCGACAGATCCCGCGCCCGGAGCGGCGACGCGTAGGGGTTGGCGCCGTCGATATCGTCGCCCAGATAGCGCTCCCAGTACCAACGCATGCTCGCCCGGGAGAGCAGGTATCCCGCCGTGTTCTCGTCGTAGGACGACGTGTCGAACGCGTAGTCGGTCACCGGGTAGAGCAACACTTGGTGGGCGAGTTCCGGCCCGTCGCGCTCCCGCGCTAGCAGCGTCACCGCGGCCGCCAGGTTACCGCCGGCGCTGTCACCCCCCACCGCCACCCGGTCCGGGTCGCCGCCGACGATTTCGGCGTACTCGGCCGCCCACGCCGTCGCCGCGTAGGCGTCGTGGACCGCCGCCGGGAAGCGGTGTTCCGGCGCCCGTCGGTAGTCGACCGAGACGACGACACAGTCGGCCGCCTCGGCGAGCAGACGACAGAGTCCGTCGTGGGTGTCCAGGTCGCCACGGACCCACCCGCCGCCGTGGAGGTACACGAACACCGGTCGGGCCCCTCCATCGGGCGGCGTGTAGGTCCGGATCGGCAGCGACGTCTCCGGATCGTCCCCGGGTCCGGGAATCGAGAGGTCACGGACCGTGAGGTCGTCGTCCGGCGGCTCCTCGGCGACCAGCAGGTCCCGGAGCGCCTCCCGGGCGCCCTCGACCGAGAGCGAGGCGGTCGGCGGCAGATCGACGCGGTCGAGGATCGTTTCCGCTTCGGGGTGGAGGTCGGGAGCGCGGCCGGTCACTGGCGATCACTCCGCGAGGTGCAGGCGAGTGTCATGGCTCGGTGGAGCGGTCCGCGTTACTATAAACTCCCGGCGTCGAGTCGTTCGTCGACCGACGCCCGGCCAGTCCGCTTTCGCTCCCTCTTCGTCACCCCCCACCGACAGCTCAGTTGCGACCGTACGTTCCGGGGCAGTCGACCTCGTACGTTCGTGTCGCCCCGGAGACGCCGACGTTCGGTCCGGTTGCCGAGTCGATTTCGACGTGCAACGAGTCGGCACCGGAGACGTTGTTGGCGGTGGGTGGTTTCACTTGTATTCCGGCCGAGTCACCGGAATCGTACGGTCCCCAAAAGGTCAGGTCGGCCGACTCGCCCGGCCCCAGTTGTTCGGCCTGCCCGCCGGTACCGACACGGACGTAGCCGTCGACCGCCGTGACCGTGACGTCGATCCGTTCGACGGTGGTGTTCTCGGGGAACCGGTTGTGAACGAAGCCCTTGTTGTTGCCGACGCCGCGGCCCATCCCGCACTGGAGGCTGCCGTCGAGTGCCAGATACGCCTCCGACGGTTCGGCGACGGTGACACTCACGCTCCGGTCCGCCGAGGCGGCGGAGTATCCGCCGACACCGAGGGCCATGCTCGCCGCTACGCACAGCGCGAGCACCGCCACGATCCGTCGGCGTCGACGGCTCATCCCTCGACTTCCGGCGGTGGTCCCTCCGAGCCCAGTCGCATCCCGCGGGTGTAGTAGGTGTGAACCAGCGCCAGTGTGGCGATGGCGACGATCGTGAACATCGCCAGGCTGGCGTCGCCAATCCCAGCCAGCACCGGCAGGTCGAGCGCGTGACCGAGCGTCACCACCCCAGTCAACGTCCCCACTCCGAGGTAGTAGAGGCTCCAAGGCACGTCCCGACCCTGAACGACCTCCAGGTAGAGGTCGACGTCGTCCGCGTCGTCGGTGAGCTCTACCTCGCCGGCGCGCTGGTCGAAGATCACCAGGTTCAGGTCCTCCATCTTCGGGAGGTGGAACTGCTGGAGCGACGTGTAGACGTTCTTGCGCGCGTCCGACCCCACCGCGGCGACGTCGATGCCGTTCTCCCACGCGGCGACGTGCTCCGCGAGCGTCCCCAGCGCCGCCCGCGGCCCGTTCCGCTGCAGGTAGTGGATGACGAACCGCCGTCGTCGGTTGCTCAGTACCTCGTAGACGTCGTCCCGTGCGAGACTCGTTCCGTTCGACGTACCCCCCATACGTATCGAACTAACGTCACATCCCCCTGTCACATAAGTAACCGCCGCCGACGGGTCTTTCAGGCCCGTCCAACACCCACTCAATCCCGGCTTGAAACGACGTCAAACGGTCGTTGGCTCCCGTCAATCGAGCCGTTGAACCGGTTCTACGACTTCGTTTTCGTCGTTTCAATCGCCTCACAACAAGGTGGATGGATGTACAGGGGTGAGACGTGCTCCCGACGGGGCACGTGACCAACTATGGAACGGCGAAAGTTCATCGCGACGATGGGATCGATCGCTGCCGGCGGGGCGGCGACGGTGGGTACTGGCGCATTCACGAGTGTTGAGGCGAACCGGACGGTCAACGTCAACGTGGCGGATGACACGAACGCGTACGTCGGGCTGCGGGCCACCTCGGACCCGAACGGTCAGTTCGCCAGTGGAAGTTCGAGCGATGAGATAACCATCGACTTCGACAGCTCCGGGAGCCCCGGTTCGGGTTCGGGTGTGAACCCGAACGCAGAGACCGTCTTTGAGGAGGTGTTCCAGATCGAGAACCAGGGCACACAGAACGTCGAAGTCGACCTCTCCTCCTCTAGCTCCCCTAGCATCACCATCCAAGACCCGGGCGATATCGATGTTGACGGTATAAGCGGTGATGGTGTCGCCGCTGCGCTCAGCACCGACGACGGCGACACGGATGGTACGGTCGAACTTGACGAGGGTGAGAAGGTGGACGTCGATTTCGCGGTCGACTCGGGCACGAGCGATCTCAGTGGTCTCACCCTCACGGTTGAGGCAGACGCCGTGTAGGAGCTGAAGGATTATGAAACGAAGACAGGCGTTAGCCGGACTCGGGACGCTCATGGGCGGTGGGGCGGCCACCATCGGCACCGGCGCGTTCACGAGCGTAACAGCCGACCGAACCGTGGCTGTCCAAGTTGCCGACGAGAACAACGCGTACCTCGGACTGAAGCCGCTAAACTCTGATAACGGCGATTCGTTCGCCTCCCAAACAAGCGCAAACGAGCTGTTCTTGGACTTCAACGGAGCCGGGCCCAACGTTTCCGGCTCAGGCCCAGGTGTGCGCTCGGACTACGAATTCGACAACGTGTTCGAGGTTTCGAATCAGGGCACGCAGACGTATTTCGTGTCTATTGACAAGATAGACCAACAGAGTGGCGACGTGGCGATCACGTTCTACGAGGGGAGTACCCCTAGTCAGCCACTCCACACGAACGATCTTGAACTCTCGACTGGGAGCAGCGCCAACATCGGCGTCGCTATCGATCTGAGCGCCAGCGCGCAGTTCAAAGATGTTAGTAGTACGACAACAATTAGCGCCGATGCGAGCGGTGGTGGCTCAATCATCACTACATAATTAATCCCATACCCACGCAGGCGCGAATCGTGGTTCATTCCACGGTTCTCGGCGGTTCGACTCCGCCGGTGGGCCTCGCCTGAGAGGGCGGTGACATTCATGAACAGGAGACAGCTCTTGGCGATAATCGGGGCCATCGGCGGCGGTGGTGCGGTCGTTAACGGGACGGGTGCGTTCACGACCGTTCAGGCGAACCGCGACGTGTCCGTGTCGGTCACGGACGACGCACTGGCGTATCTCGCCATCGACGATACCGGGAACGACAACGCCGAGTACGTCACCGAGGACGCCAACGGCGAGTTCGGTATCGACCTCGACGGAGGCAACACGACCAGCGGCGGCGGGTCCGGCGTCAACACCGACGCCGTCACCGTCATCGAGGACCTCTTCGAGGTCCGGAATCAGGGGACCCAGGCCGTCGACGTGTCGGTGACCCCGCTGACGTTCGTCGACACGAACTCGGGCAACACGCTCATCGTGTTGGTCGTCCCCGACACGAACTTCCCGACGGTGAATCTCTCCCCGGGGAACGCCGAGACGTACAGCCTCGTCGTGGACGTGTATCCCGGCGGCACGAACACGAGCGTCGACGACACCATCACGGTTTCGGGGGTGGCTCCGTAGATGACACTCGATATCCAGGACTTCGTCGATCAGGCGAGTGGGCAACTCACCGTCGAGGATATCCCCCCGAACGTTCGCCAGCGACTGAACGGGGCGCTGGCGGATCTGACCGGCGAGGAGGGCGGCCCATCCGGTCCCGCGGGCGACCTCTACGACGCCGTCGTCAACGCGGACGGAAGCGGCGACTACACCTCGATCCAGAATGCGATCGACAACGTCGATTCCGGCTCCGTGATCTCCGTCGAATCGGGATCGTACAGTGGATTCGACATAACCACCGACGAGGAAAACAATAAAGACGACATCACGCTGTTCGGGCCGAACGCCGGTGTCGCCGGTGACGGCGACCGTGGGGCGGAAGCGACGGTCGATAGCTTGGTTGCAGTCGATGCTACAGGGGTAACCATCGACGGATTCGCTCTCGAGCGCGAAGCTAGTGGTAGCCTCACCCAGAAAGGCGTGATACAGGTGGGAGCAGTTGGAAAACCGGCCGACGGTACGACGATAGCCAACAACGTCATCACCCCGAACGACAACGACGGTGAAAATGCCAGCCTCGGTGGTGTCGCGATTGAAAGCGCAGACGACGTCACAATCAGCGATAACGTGATCTCACCGGCTGACGCTAGCGCTGACACGATCGGAATCACTCGGTACGTCTCGAATATCGAGAACCTGACGGTGAGTGATAATGTAATTGAGACGGAGCTGGGGATTGCCTTCGGTGGAACTGATGCGACAGATAAGCCGCTATCCTACAGCGCATCGATTACAGGTAACCAGTTCGACACCAACGGATACTGTCTCGCAGTGTACGAGTCTGAAAGCCTCGATGTAACCGTCACAGGGAACGACTTCAGTGACGGTGCTGGGATCTTCGTGTTCAGTGTTGACAGGGAGGACGTTTCCCTACCTACCCCATCTGGCGACGGTGAGAAAATCGCACTGAGTCCCGTTAAGAGCAACAATACGTTCGATACGACTGGCGGGGTTACGACCACATCTGCTGGAGCAAACAGCACGTATCTCGGATAGCAGCAGGGCATGAGTAGGACACTCACCTACTCTTCGACTGCTCACTAACGAACCGTGTCGTCAGCGGTGACAGGACGCTACGATATAGCCAATACCCCACGTCGGCATTTCGACGGTTCGACTCAGTCGGTGGGCTTTGATCGAGGGATCGGTCAAACCGAGGCGGGAGACATGACATGAAACGACGACAACTGATGCTCGGCATAGGAGCTACGACCGGCGGGGTGAGCATCGTTAGTTCGGGCGCGTTCACGAGCACCAGCGCCGACCGCGACGTGACCGTGCGCGTCGCCGACGACGCCGGCTCGTATCTCGGTCTGAGTGTGGGACCCGGGCCGAACGGCGTGTTCGCGATGTCGACGGCGGACGACACGGACACGAGCAACGGGCAGTTAGGTATCAACCTCACGAACGCCAGGGCGCGGGTGGCCAGGACGTCAGCACGGACGCAGCCACGATGCCCGCTCGGGGGTGGCGCCGTAATGCCCGACAGACACGGGCCGATGCGGGCGGTCTACCAGCAGAACGAGGGCATCCCCGGCACTAACTGGCAGACCTTCGAGGAGTCGACGCCGAACGAGATCCTCGACCGGACGACCCGCGGCATTTTGCGGACCGACCCGGAGTGGTTGGCCGACACGCTCACCCAGAACGAAATCACCGCGGTTGCGGAGAACTTCGGCGTGACGGTCGAAGACCGGGCGACGGGGGCGACGTCGAACTACCCGCCGACCGGTTCGACGTGGAGCGGTTCGAGGGATCGGCGACGTTCACGGACGGCGGGATCACTGGCCTCTACTACAAGGTCGAAGTCGCCGACACCGACGACGGCGACGTGACCGGGTTCCGAGTCGAGGCGACCAGCGACGACGGCGCCACGGATTCCTTCGAACATCTGCCCGACGGACCGGACTCGGGGGCGCCGGAGCGCTCGAACTTCGAAGTCGGGTTGTTCACGGATCGGATCGTCGAAGGACCCATCACTGTCACCCTGAGTGCCGCCGACGAGGACTCCGCGGGCTCGTTCGTGGGGTTGACGACCGTTCAGTTTCCGGCGACGGCGGAGTGAGGAGTCTCCGGGGTCCGGCCGGGACCGTCGGATCGGACGTACGACCGGGGGCAACGTGTCACGCCGACGGCCCTTCCCACCGCGCGATCACGTCGCTGTGTTGGCCGTCCTCGCTCGTCCAGAGCAGTTCGATCCGGGCGGTCGCGAGCGTGTCGATGGGGCTGTTCGTCCAAACGCGGACCCGCTCACCCGCGTCGACCGGATCGACGACGACGTCGACCCAGTCGGTCGCGTACCGCTGTTCCGTTCCGCCGTCCATGTAGTACACTACCACCTCGACCTGCTCGGGGTCGAACGTATCGCCCGACGTGTGGACGACGCGGACGACCTCACAGGGATCGCTCGCACAGTTGGGGTCGCTGACGCCCGTCTCGTACTCGAAATCGAAGGCGGCCTGTGGTGGGGCCGGCCCGAGCGATCCGGCCAGTCCAGACACCAATACCCACAGCGTCGCGGCCAATAGGACGACCATGCCGACCAACAACACGACGCCGACGGTGTTCGATACGCCTCTGTCTTCGGTTCGTAACGCGTTCATCGTGGGGGGAAATCGATCGGTCGTTCTCGGCGAAACTGTCTACCTGAAGACGTAAAAGTCGCGCGGGCGAATTATCAGCGGCAAGAACTGAGGCGGTGGCGACCGTTTCAATCGGTATGATACCCGGTTCAAACACCCTATACTGAAGGGTCGGGAGTTCGATGTTCCGCTGTCGTCCGATGAGCCGAGTCATCGCGCGTCTCGCCGTGGGCGTTCTGATACTGTCCGCCGCCACCTTCGCCGTCGGGACCGGCGCCTTCCCCGGAGCGTCGGATCCCGTCGGGGAGGAGGTGTCACTCTCCCCGTCGTCGGGACCGAACGGGGGGTATGCCTACCTCGCCGACGGCGAACTCGTCGTCGACCTCACCGCGGCCAATCCGAACCTCGAGGGCGACGGTGTGGGCGTCGACGCCGTCACGATTCTCGACGACGTGTTCGTCGTCCACTACGGCGGCGAGCGGTTCGCACGCATCTGGATCACGCACGGTTCGGAGTCGGTCACTCTCCGGGCGGACGGTCGGCCGATCCAGTCCGAGGCCAACGCCGTCGTCCTGCCGGCCAACGGATCGACGACCGTCGGGATGCGAGTCGACACGACCGGAACCACCGACGGGCTGTTGGAGGACCTGACCGTCCACGCGCGGGTCGCCGAACCGGGCGACGTCGACGCCGAGGCCACCGGGGGAGCCGCCACGTCGGACGACAACCGTTCGGTCAGTTCCTACGCGCCGAGCGACGACGCTCGGGAGTTCACCGTAACGAACGCGCCGGCCGGGGCGCCGGTCACGCTCGATACGGACCGACTGGTGGTCGACGCCATCGAGACGGAGACGCTCACCCTCGACGAGTTGGTCGTGACCGGCGACGGCGGCTCGATGTCGGTCGATGTCCGGGTGCTCGAGGGGACGGAGCGACCGGACGCCAACACCGGGATCAGTGCCCTCGGGGCAGTCGAAGTGACGGACGGTGGTTCGGTCGAGTCCGCCACGCTCCGATTCAGTGCCGCGCCGGCGTATCTCGAGGCCAGAGGAACCACCGCCGACCATCTCGTGGTCCGACACAGCGACGGTGGCGGCTGGCACTCACTCGACGCGAGGTACGTCGGCATGCAGAACGGCCGTGCGGTGTTCGAAGCCGAGTCGCCCGGGTTCTCGACGTTCGTGGTGGGCGTCCGAACCCCCGACCTTCGGATCGTCGACGCCGGTCCGCAGCGCTCGACCGTCGTGCCAGGCGAGTCCTCGACGGTCGCGGTGTCTGTCCGGAACGACGGCCTCGCGGCCGGGGAGCGAAACATCAGTCTGTCGATCGACGGCGAGCGAATCGACACGCGCGCCGTCGAGTTGGCACCCGGCGAGACGGCGAGAGTTCGGTTCACCGTCCAGCCACGGTCGCCGGGGCGGTACGCGGTGGGCGTCGACGGGGTCGACGCCGGGACGTTCGTCGTCGCGGCCCCGACGACGGACGCCCCGTCCGGTGCCACACCGGTCGACGAGGACGGCACGGAACGCGAATCGCCGACCCAGTCCTCGACCCTTCCGTCACCGACCCCTGCCGATCGGACGAACGCGTCGGTCAGCGAACCCGCGACACTCGACCCGTCGTCGATCGCGTGGCTGTCCGGGATCATCTCGATCTCGCTCGTAGCGTTACTGATCCGCCGTCGACGCGGTGGAACCGGCGGAGGGTGACTGTCGTGTCGCTCCGCTCGACCGACGATCCGCCGTTCGGCGCCGTTGTCGTCGACCTCGTTCGGGTCCGGGACTGCCTGGCGCTCGCAGCCGTCCCGGCAGCGTTGCTCGGCATCTTCCTGTTACCGGAATCGAGTCGCCGCTCGCTGACCTTTCTCTACGCTTCGCCCACTCTCACGACGGCGTTCGCCGCACACTTCGTCCACTTCCGGGTCACACATCTCGCCTCGAATCTGCTCGGGTACGGAGTGTTCGCCGGTGTCGCGTATCTGCTCGCGGTACTCGCCGGTCGGCGGCGACTGTTCGGGGCCGCGACGGGAACCTTCCTGCTAGCACTCCCCCCCGTGCTCTCCGCGTTGAACCTCGCCCTTCCCCGCCGTGCCGTCGGGTACGGATTTTCGGGCGTGAACGCTGCGTTCGCTGGCCTTCTCGCTCTCCTGATTCCGATCTATGCCCGGGCGAGACTCGCCTCGTGGATCGAGTTCCGGCACGCACCGGCCGTGTTTTTCGTCGTCATCGCCATCACACCCGTCGTCGCCCTCCCCCCCTCGACGACGAGTCTGGGAATCACGCTGACCTGTGGGGTGCTCGGAACGTACTACGTCCACGCTCTCGAGACGGACCGCCGACGAGCTGGGGGTGTAGAGACGGCGGGATCGACGCGGGGCTGGCTCGACCTCCTCGTCGTCGCGACCCTCCTGTGTGTCGGATTCCCGTTCGTCGGGTTCGGTGCCGGTGCCACCGGGTCGGCGACGGTTCCGAACGACTACGTCCATCTACTCGGGTTCTGTCTCGGATTCATCGGCCCGTACGTGTGTCTGGTGCTGGAGCTGTTCGATACCGACGGATCGACCGGATAGTGGCGATCGGTGACGGCAGACGGGGTGAGCGGAGAGGTTTTTTATCGGCTCGACGTAATCGTCCGGTGAATCGAATGTCTCCCCGACGCATGCTCTCGGTCGCGGGGGAGGTCCTCGCCATCGTCGTCGTCGTCGCGCTCGTCGCCGGACAGGCGCTCGGCTATCCGGTGTTGCTCGGGTTCGTCGAAACCGGGAGCATGGAGCCGACGTTGAACCCCGGCGATGGGTTCGTCGCCATCCCGACGGCCATCGACGGCGACGTCGAGGAGGGTGACGTGATCGTCTTTCGGGCCGAACAGATCCAGGGTGGTGGTCTCACGACCCATCGGATCGTCGGCGAGACGGAGCGGGGCTACGTCACCCGCGGTGACGCCAATCCATTCACCGATCAGGACGGCAACGAGCCACCGGTGAAGGATGCCCAAATCGTCGCCAAGGCGTGGCAAGTCGGCGGCTCGGTCGTCGTGATTCCACACCTCGGGACGGCGGTGATGGGTCTCCAAAGCGCCGTCACCGACACCCAGCGGACGCTCGCGTCGGTGACGGGGAGCCGATCCTTGCTCGGGACCCAGGGACTCACGTACCTGTTGCTCGGTCTCTCGGTGCTTCTGTACCTCTTCGATCTGTTCGTGACCGACGGAACGGACCGCGACCGAAGCCGATCCCGCAGTCGGGACCGGGGGCTGTCGTCGAGGGTCATCGTCGCCGGACTCGCGGCGCTGATCGTTCTCACCGCGACGGCGTCGATGGTGGTTCCCGCGGGAACCCAAGAGTTCGGCGTCGTGAGCGCGGACTTCGACTCGAAGAATCCGACGATCATCCGACAGGGGACCGCCGAGTCCCTCACCTACCGCGTCCCCAACGCCGGCGTCGTCCCCGTCGTGGTCTATCTGACGCCCGCCAGCGAGGGTGTCGAGACGACTCCCGAACGGCTTCGCGTCCCCGGTCGATCGAGCGCGAACGCGACGCTGACGCTGTCCGCTCCCCCGGAGACGGGGTACTACCGTCGGTACGTTTCGGAGTATCGCTACCTCGCCGTTCTGCCTCCGTCGGTGATCGACGCCTGTTACCGAGTCCACCCGTGGCTGCCGATCTTCGTCGTCGACGCCGTCATCGGCGTCCCCTTTTACTTGTTCGGGATGTCGCTCGTCGGCTCCGGCCGGCTCCGCTCTCGCTCCCGTTCCCGTGACGGCGTCTCGACCCTCCGGCGACTGTTGAGGCGGTACGGGTAATCCCGCCGCCTCCTCAAGATTCTTGTAGGGGTATCGGGAAAAAGCGCCACATGTCACGGGAGTGGGGGGTGCGCGGACGGATCCTGCTGGACGAGTGGTTCGCGGTCTTGGTCCTGGTCGGCGTGGTACTGATGGCGGTCGGCGGGTACGCGACGTACACAGCCTACGAGGCTCCCGGAACGACGACCGAGCAGCGACAGGTCTCCTCGTGGGAGGCCAACGGAACTTACGAGACGAGGGCAACGGTGACGGAGCCGAACCCGCTGTATTCGGTCGGCACCGAGCTTTCGAATCGACCCGCGTACTTCCTCTCCATCAGTCCGCTCGTCGAGGGGACGTTCCGGTTCGGCTACCAGGCGACCGACGGTGGGAGCGTGGACGTGACCGTCCAGCAGACGTTGATACTCCGCGCGGTCGAATCCCAGCCGACTCAGAGCGGGGAAGAACGTATCGAGTTCTGGCGGCTCACCGAACCACTCGGGACGACGCGCACGACCGGCATCGAACCGGGCGAATCGACCGAACTCACCTTCGAACGCAACGTCAACCGGACGTACAACCGGATGACGAACATCTCGGAGCGGCTCGGCGGGACGCCCGGTACGATTCAGATGCTCGTCGTCTCGACGGTCGAGTTCGAGGGCACCGTCAACGGGAACGACGTGGCGCGGACGGCGGACTACCGGCTCCCCGTTTCGGTCAGTGGGACCACCTATCAGGTCGGCGCCGTCGAGGGTGAATCGCTCGACGGATCGACGACCGAACCGTTCACCCGGCAGCGGACGTACGGACCGGCGTACCGGATCGGTGGCCCGGCCGCGCTGATCGTGGGCTTCCTTGGCCTCGCCGGCCTTGCGTACGGACGGTACGACGATCTGTTCGCCGTCTCCGAAGCCGAGCGTGCGACACTGCAGTTCCGATCGACTCGCGAGGAGTTCGACGACTGGATCACGACCGCACGGCTCCCCGCGACCGTCAGCGACCGTCCCCGGGTCGAAGTCGACGGACTGGAAGGTCTCGTCGACACGGCCATCGACCTCGACGCCCGCGTGTTCGAGGACCCCGAGGACGGCAGTTTCTACGTCGCCGACGACGGCCTCCTGTACGTGTGCGAACCGCCGACGAGCGGCCTCGATACGATTCTCGAGGGCGACAGCACGGCGGAGGCAGTCGAGGACGACGGCGACACGGGGGATACGGACGACGACATCTGACACCCTCGCCGAAAGGGGTTTCATCCCCACCTCCGTGGTAGTGGACATGTCCGACCTCGGGGATTTCACGGAGGTGTCGCCCGGCGACTCGCCGGACGACGAGGCGACAACCGACGAGGCGACGACGGCCGAGGCGTCGCGGGCGACCGACGACGCGACGGCCGACGACTTCGACACCTACGACGTCTCGCCGAGCGGCGCCGACCACGGCCTCGGCTCCATCTCCGTCTCCCAGGGGCTCCGCGTCGCGGAAGACGGCGACGACACGGCGCTGAAGGCCTTCATCACCAGCGACAATCGCGAGTCGGTCCGCCTCGGGAAGTACGTGATCGTCCCCTATCCGGACGACGAGACGCTCTTCTGTCGCATCACGGCCCTCGAGTACGCCCAGGAGTTCGAGGCCGACGACGCCACCGAAATCCACGCCAGGCGGGCGATGCGCCGCGACGACTTCGCCGAGCGCGACTACAAGTTCGTGGCGGCGCTGGATCCCGTCGCGGTGCTGTTCTCGGAGGGCGGGGAGTTGAAACGCCGGATGACCGACCGGGTGCCGAAGCCGGGGGCGGTCGTGAGCGAGGCGACCGACGCCGAACAGATCAAGACGGGGCTGGCCATCCCCGCCGACGGCGTCTTCCTCGGGCACCTCGCGGTCGGCGGCGAGACGGTGCGGACGGCGGCGAGGCCGCCGACCATCGACTACCGACTCACGGACGACTACGCGGACGGCGACCCGCTGGTCTTCCGGCACACCCTCGTCGCCGGCGGCACGGGGTCGGGGAAGACCCACGCCTCGAAGAACGTCCTCCGGCAGTATCTCGACTCGTCGTACCCGATGGACGACGGCCGCGAGGTGCGGACGGCGGTGGTCCAGTTCGACCCGCAGGACGAGTACGCCCAGATGCACGACGACAACCCGTCGATGGACGACGACTTCGCCCGGCGACTGGACCGTGAGGGAGTGGCCCACGGCGGCCACGACGACACCGTGGCCCTCGTCCCCGAAGTCAACGGGGCGTCGTACGACGGCGCCACCCACCGCGCCGAGCAGGTTCCCTTCACCGTCCCCTTCCGGATGGTCCGTCGGCGGCCGTGGCTGGTCGCGGGTGCCCGTCTCAACGACAACCAGTACCAGGCGCTCGACTACCTCCTCGACCGCTTTTTCCGCGACTACGGCGACGAAGCGACCTACGACGCCTTCACCTCCTTTCTCGACGACCCCGGCCTCCGGGAGGAACTCGACGAGTCCGGGCGGATCCACGAGGCCACCTTCGACGCGGTCCGCCGGCGGGCGCTCGGGTCCGCGTTCGCCCGGGTGTTCGACCGCGACGCCCGCCCCGTGACCGATCTGGTCCACGAACTCGTCCGCCCCGGTGGCCTGACGGTCGTTCCCACGTACCACGTCACCGATTCGCGCGCGACCGAACTGGTCGTCCTCGCGGTGTCCAGCCTGCTGGTCGACGAGAAACTGTCGAACGACCCGGACCACGAGCGGATCAAGGAGACGCCGCTGATCGTCGGGATGGACGAGGCACACAACTTCCTGACCGACGCCGAGAGCGTCCAGGCCCGGAAGGTCATCGGGAAGTTCACCGAGGCGGCAAAGCAGGGCCGCAAGGAGCGACTCGGCCTCTTTCTCATCACCCAGGACCCACAGGACATCGCCGACTCGGTGTTCAAGCAAGTGAACACGAAGTTGGTGCTCAATCTGGGCGACGAGGACGCGATCAGCAGCGTCAACATCCCCTCGACGCTGGAGGACAAGGTGCCCTACATGGAGAAAGGGCAGATGGTCGTCTACTCCCCGGACAACTCCGAACCCGTCGAACTCACGGGCCTGCCGACCTGCGTGACCCGACACGGCGACTGATACGGATTATTGTAACTGGTTACCGGTGGTTCGCCGGAACGTCTCGGCGAACCACCGGTAATGACTTACGATAAACAGTATGAGACGGGCGTCGTCGCCGGTGGCGGCGCTCCCGACGGGCCCGCCGAGGAACGATCCGAGCCGCCGGATCGCTGGGTTCTTGCCTGCACCCCCGTACCGGGAGATATGTCACTCGACCCGGACCGCCGGGCGTTCCTGCACCGCCTCTTGGAGACGCCGAGTCCCTCGGGCTTCGAGACGCGCGGGCAGCGCGTCTGGCTGGACTACGTGGACGAGTTCGCCGACGAGGTGCGGACCGACGACTACGGCAACGCGGTGGCGATCCACCGCGGCGATCCGGACGTCGATACGTCCTTTGCCGTCGCCGGCCACGCCGACGAGATCGGATTCATCGTCCGCCGGATCGACGACGACGGCTACGTCCGCATCGGCGCCATCGGCGGCGCCGACCGCACCGTCTCCAAGGGCCAACACGTGACCGTCCACGGCGACGACCCCGTGCCCGGCGTTGTCGGGCAGACGGCGATCCACCTCCGCGAGACCGGCGAGGAGAGCTACGACGACATCGGCGAACAGTCCGTCGACGTGGGGGCGACCGACGGCGACGAGGCCCGCGACCTGGTCTCGGTCGGCGACCCGGTCACGTTCTCGACGACGGTCGAGGAGCTCCACGGGTCGCGGGTGGCGGCCCGCGGCCTCGACAACCGGATCGGCGTCTGGGCGGCCGCCGAGGCGCTCAGGCGCGCGGCCGCGGCCGACGTCGACGCGACGGTGTACGCCGTGAGCACGATCCAGGAGGAGGTCGGCCTGCAGGGCGCGCGGATGGTCGGGGTCGACCTCTCACCGGACGCGGTGGTCGCGGTCGACGTGACCCACGCCACCGACTCGCCGGGCATCCCCGAGAAGCGGCGGAGTCCCGTCGAACTGGGCGAGGGACCCGTCGTGTCGCGGGGGAGCGCCAACCACCCCGTCCTCGTCGACCTGGCGCGAACGGTCGCCGACGACGCGGACGTGGACGTCCAGTTGCAGGCGACGGGCACCCGCACCGGCACCGACGCCGACGCCTTCTACACGGCGAGCGGGGGGACGCCGTCGCTGAGCCTCGGCCTGCCGAACCGCTACATGCACACGCCGGTCGAGGTGATCGACGAGGTGGACCTCCGCGATCTGGGGGCGTTGCTCGGCGCGATGGCCGAGCGAGCGGACGATCTCGAGGACTTCGCGGTCGACGTGTGATCGCCCCGTGATACGGATCATTGTGACTGGTTGCCGGTGGTTCGCCGGACCGTCTCGGCGAACCACCGGTAATGACTCACAATAAACAGTATGAGAGGGGGACACGGCCGTGAACCGAAAGAAAACCGTTAAAAGTCGCCCCCGGGTTTGATTCGGTATGGCTGGAACTATCGAAGTGCTCGTTCCCGGCGGCGAGGCCACCCCTGGCCCGCCGCTCGGGCCGGAACTCGGTCCGACGCCGGTCGACGTACAGGCCGTCGTCCAGCAGATCAACGACGAAACCGACGCGTTCGACGGCATGGAAGTCCCCGTCACCGTCGACTACGACGACGACGGCTCGTTCACCATCGAGGTGGGCGTCCCGCCGACGGCCGAACTCATCAAGGACGAGGCCGGCTTCGAGACGGGAAGCGGCGAACCCCAGGAGACTTTCGTCGCCGACCTGACCGTCGACCAGGTGCAGAAGGTCGCCGAGCAGAAACAGTCCGACCTGCTCGCCTACGATCTGAAAAACGCCGCGAAGGAAGTCGTCGGCACCTGCGTCACGCTCGGTGTCACCATCGAGGGGAACGACCCCCGGCAGTTCAAAGAGCGCATCGACGACGGCGAGTACGACGACCAGTTCGCGGACGAAGCGGCCGCGTAATCGGGACACACCGTCGCGTCCGGCCGATCGGCGCGGACACCGCGGGTTTCTTTTCCACGTCCGCGCTATCCCCGGTATGAACGATTCCCTCGTCGTCCCGGAGGACACCGTCGCGACCGCCGTCGGCGAGACGACGTTCCCCCGCATGGGCGTGATCGAGCAGATCTGGGAGACCGACCCCATCCCGATCGAGGAAATCGAGGGACGGGCCGCGGCTGCCGTCGACGACCTCGACTTCTCGGACGTCCCCGACGGCGGGGAGGTCGCCATCGGCGCCGGTAGCCGCGGCATCGCGAACCTCGGGAGCATCGTCAGCGGCGTCGTCGCGGGCGTCCGTGACCGGGGATACGAGCCGTTCGTCTTCCCCGCCATGGGGAGCCACGGCGGGGCGACCGCCGAGGGACAACGCGAGAAACTCGACACGCTCGGGGTGAGCGAGGAGACCGTCGGCTGCGAGATCCGGGCGACGATGGACGTCGAGACGGTGGGCGAGACGCCCGAACGGGGCGTGCCGGTGTACGCCGACGCCAACGCCGTCGCCGCCGACGCCATCGTAATGGTCAACCGGATCAAACCCCACACGGACTTCGGGGGCGAGGTGGAGAGCGGCCTCTCGAAGATGCTCGTCATCGGCATGGGCAAACAGCGCGGGGCGAAGATGGCCCACGACTGGGCCGTCGACTGGAGCCTTCGGAACATGCTGCCCGAGATCGCGAGCCAACTGCTGGAGGCGCTCCCCGTCGCCGGCGGCGTCGCCATCGTCGAGGACGAACACGACGACACGACGCTGCTCGAGGGCGTCCCCGCCTCGGGCTTTCTGGAACGCGAGCGCGAACTGCTGGAGACGGCCGAGCGGCGGATGCCCAAACTCCCGTTCGACGACCTGGACGTGCTCGTAGTGGACCGGATCGGCAAGGACATTAGCGGACAGGGAATGGATACGAACGTCACCGGCCGCCGCCACTTCACGATCAACGAGCCCGAACCCGAATCGCCCGACGTGAAGCGCATCTATCTCCGGGGGCTGACCGAGAAGACGAAAGGTAACGCCATGGGGATGGGGCAGGCGGACTTCGTCCACCGGGACGTGAAGGCGGGACTCGACTGGCCGAAGGCGCTCATCAACGCCATCACCGCGAGCACCGTCCGCGGCGTCCGACTGCCGCCGGTCGTCGAGAACGACCGCGCGGGGCTCCGGGGGGCGCTCGGGACCATCGGTCCCGTCGCCGGCGACGAGGCGCGGGTCCTGCGGGTCACCGACACGATGCGACTGCAGCGATGTTACGCCTCCGAACCGCTGATCGAGGCGGCGCGCGACCGCGACGACCTGCGGGTGATCGCCGAGCCGGCGGCACTCGCGTTCGACGACGGCGGCGAGTTCGTGGCGCCGACGCCCGGTGAGGACTGAGACGGCTCGCCCGCTCAGAAGGCGCGGTCGTACTGGACCGGCACCTCGATGCCGTCGGCGTCGAGTCGGTCGAGTTCCCGGGCCGCGTGCAGCGCGAAGTACGGGTCGCGGAGGTGTTCGCGGCCGACGATGGCCAGGTCCCCGCGACCGTTCCGGATCAGGGCGTCGGCCTGTTCGGCGGTCGTGATGCCGCCGACGGCACCCACCGCGATATCGGCCTCCGACTCCTGTCTGACCCGTCGAGCGTAGCGTTCCTGATAGCCCGGTCCGGTCGAGGGGATCGACTGATCGGGGTGGATGCCGCCGGCGCTCACGTCGATCAGGTCGACGCCGAGGGGCGCCAGGTCGTCGGCCAGACGGATCGAATCCGCGACGGTCCAGGAGTCGCGGTCGTCGAGCCAATCGGTCGCGGAGATCCGGACGAACAGCGGGTCGTCGTCGGGCCACACCTCGCGGATCGCGCTCGCCACCTCGCGGAGGAGGCGGGTCCGATCCTCGAAGCACCCGCCGTAGTCGTCGTCGCGGTCGTTCGCGACCGGCGAGAGGAACTCGTGGAGCAGGTAGCCGTGTGCGGCGTGGATCTCGGCGACCTCGAAGCCGGCGTCGTGGGCGCGCTCCGCGGCCGCGCGGAAGGCGTCGATCACGTCGCCGATATCGTCGTCGGTCATCCGTCGTGTCGCCGTCTCGCCCTCCTCGTAGGGCCACGGCTCGGCCGAAGGGGCGACCGTCTCCCAGCCGTCGCCGCCGGTCAGCGGCCGACTCCCCTCCCACGGACGGGTCTTGGAGGCCTTGCGACCGGCGTGGGCCAGTTGGATGCCGGGGACGCTCCCCTGGTCCCGGATCGAGGCGGTGACGTCGGCGAGGGCGTCGGCGTGGGCGTCGCTCCAGATTCCGAGGTCGTGGGGCGTGATCCGCCCGCGGGCCTCGACGGCCGTCGCCTCGGTCATCACCAAGCCCGCGCCGCCGACGGCCCGACTGGCTAGGTGGGTGTGGTGCCAGTCCGTCGGGAGTCCGTCCCGACCCTCACAGGAGTACTGACACATCGGCGAGACCATCACTCGGTTCGGAACCTCGGTGCCGCGTAGCTCGAGCGGTGTGAAGAGGTCTGCTGTCACGTCCGTCACGTGGACATCGAGGCCGATACGCGTATCGAAATCGACGAGCGTACTGCTCAGTGGTAGTGCAAAATACTCACATTATAGAGGGGGATATAGCGTCGATTGCGACGGCCTTATTAGGTAGTATTGTGTATATTGAGCACAACAATGAGTTCAATCGGTCGAGACGGACGCGCCGCAGTGACGGCGCTCGTGGTGCTGTTCGTGATGTCCGCCGTGGTCGCCACCCCGGCTGCTGCCGCGACGTACAGCGAGAATCAGGAGCCGGAACTGGTGACGTCGGTCCAGGGATCGAACGTGCTCACACCCGGCGAGACGACGACCCTGCAGGTCGGGGTCCAGAACCGCGGCACCGCAGTGACGAATTCCCAGGGTGAGACGTCGAAGCTCGCCGACGCCTTCCGGACGGCGGGCGTGACGCCGGGGGCCGCGATGGCCACGACGGCGTCCGTCGAGTCGGGGTCCGCTCCCGTCACCCTCCGAACTGGCGAGCAGCCGGTCGGAACCATCTCACCCGACGGAACGCGGCAGGCCTCGCTCGAACTCGAAGTGGCCGAGGATGCGAGTCCCGGCACCTACCGACTGCCCGTCACGCTCGACTTTCAGTACGTCCGTGCCGTCAGCGTCGACGACGACGACACGTACGTCACCCGCCGGGATCAGACGACCCGGACCTACGTGACCGTCCGGATCGAACCGGCCGTCAGGCTCGGCGTGGAATCGCTCGACGGCGAGAGCCTCAACGCCAAGGAGGACGGTCGCGTCGTGGCCACCGTCCGCAACGAGGGCTCGGAGACGGCGAGCGACGCCGAACTCGTTCTCGGGGAGAGCGACCAGTTGACCCCGCGGACCAACGGCCTCTCGTTGGGCACGCTGGAACCGGGCGAGACGGGAACCGCGTCCTTCCGCGTCGGCGTTGCCGACACGGGGTCGACCGACACGTACACCGTTCCGTTCCGACTGCGGTACGAGGACAGCAACGGCGTCGTCCGGGAGTCACAGGTCCGCACCGGGGAAGTGACCATCCGGGACGCGCCGAGCTTCGATCTCTCGGCGACGACGACCGATCTCTACGTCGACTCGACGGGCGCGGTGGCCCTGTCCGTGACCAACACCGGCGACCGCCCGGTGCCCAACGCACGGGCCGTGTTGCGTCCGTCGGAGCCGTTCTCGCCCCTCTCGACCGACGCCAGCCTCGGCACGCTCGATCCTGGAGAGACGGCAACGGCGCGGTTCAAACTCGAGGTTGCCGACCGAGCGATCCCCCAGGAGTATCCGCTCGCGTTCACCGTCGTCTACGACGACACGTACCAGGACCCCGTGGAGAGCGACCCGTTGACCATCCCGGTCGAAGTCGGCCCGGAAATGACCTTCGAGACGTCGGGGTCGCCGACGGTGGCCGCCGGTTCGACCGAGACGGTCGAGGTGACCGTCACCAACACCGGTGACGGGACGATGCACGACGCTGTCGCTCGCATCAACGCCAACACGCCGTTCGAGACCGACGACGATACGGCGTATATCGGCGAGTTGGCGCCCGGCGAGTCGCGGACGGTCACCTTCACCGTGAGCGTCGACGACGCGGCCACGTCCAAGGCCTACTCGCTCGATACGACGATCAAGTACGACAACTCCTTCGACCGGACCGTCGTCACGAACGTCGAACCGACCGCCGTGGAAGTGACCGATCGGCAGGGTGGCCTGCTCGCGTCCATCCTGCGTTTCCTGGGTCTGTAGATGTCCGACATCGGCACCCGCGTCAGGGACGGTCTCGAACGGCTCGGTGAGCGGAGTGCCCGCGACCCCCGGCCGGTCGTCGCCGTCGTCGTCGTCCTGATCCTCCTCTCGGGTGGGGTCGCAGCCACCTCGCTCCAGATGAGTATGGGGATGACCCTCTACATCGACGACGACTCGCAGACTGCAACGGAGTGGAAGGGGCTGAAAGACGACTTCGAGACGGGGAACAACGTCTTCGTCGTCGTCGAATCCGATCGGCTGTACGATCCGGAGACGATACGGGCTATCGACCGGCTGGACCGACGATACACCGGCCTCGACGAGACGACTCGGGTGATCAGCCTCGCCGACCTCGTTCGGGCAGGCAACGACGGGCGGATTCCCGAGACGGAGACCGGCGTCCGCCGCGCACTCGATCGGGCGACCGACCGGAACCCCGAACTGGCGGGAATGGAACGGCAGGTCGTCCCCGAGGCCGGCACGACGATCATCCTCGCCGACTACGGCGACGTCGGGACGTTCGATCGGGGGCGGCTGCTCCCCCAGCGTGGCGCCGACATCGTCTACGGCGAGATCCAAGAGGAGACGGAACTCGCCGCGCTCCCGCCCGGACTGTCGGTGACCATCACCGGCCAGCCCGTCTTCGAGAACGCCGCCTTCGGGCTCATGTTACCGGAGATGATCACGCTGTTCGCGGGCGCGTTCGCGCTCATCTTCGGAGTCGTCTATCTGGTCATGCGCTCGAAGGTCGAGCGTGGCTGGCACGTCTTCCTCCCGCTGGGGACGGCCATGACCGCGCTGATCTACATGACCGGCGCGATGGGCGTACTCGGCTACAACTTCAACGCCATCATGCTGGGTGTCATGCCCATCGCGCTCGGTCTGGGTATCGACTACGGCCTCCAGATCCAGACCCGCTATCTCGAAGAGCGGTCGAACGGTCGGGCGCCCGTCGAGGCGGCGGGGCAGGCCACTCGGACCACCGGCCGGGCGCTGCTGATCGCGATGGGCACCACCGTGGTGGGGCTGGGCTCGCTGCTCGTCTCCGCGGTGCCCCCGGTCCAGCAGTTCGGGGTCACGAGCGCCGTCAGCGTCGCCGCGAGTATGCTCCTCTCGGTGACCCTGTTGCCGGCCTTGCTGGTCCGATTCGATGCGGGCGCGAGCGAGTCCGAGACGGGGACACGGGACGCCACGGACGGCGAGACGGAGTACGACCGGCTCGAAGCCGCGATGGGGGCGGTGACCCGACGAGTGACCGCCGGGCGGCCGCTGGTGACGCTCCTGATCGCCTTCCTGCTGGTCTCCGGGGGCGCCTACGCCTACCCGCAGGTCGAACCTCGCCAGCAGATGATGGACTTTTGGCCCCAGAACCTCGACGCCAAGGAGGATCTGGAGCGCCTGGAGGACACCGTCGAGGGGTCGAAAGTCATCTACGTCGTCGTCGAAACAGATCAGGCGTACACCCCCGAGACGTTCCGGGAGGTGGCCACCTACCAGCGGTTGATGCTGGAGAATCCGAACGTGAATGCGGTGAGAAGCCCGGTGACGACCGTTCGGATGGAAAACGGCGGATCGATCCCCGAGACCCAGCACCGACTCGACGGTAGTCTCGAGGCCGCAAGCGAGGGACCGAACGCGATCCGTGATCCGGCGGACCAGCCGAGTAAACTGCTCTTGACCTTCTACGTCGACGACGTGGAGGGCGAGCCGGTCCGGACGCTGATCGACGAGTTCCACGGCAACGCCGACTACACCCTGACGACGGCCGATCAGGTGCAGGTGACGGGCAAGCCCGTCCTCAACCGGAACGTCATCGAGAACGTGACCGCCGGACTGACGCCGATGACGCTGTTGAGCTTCACGCTCGGGTTCGTCTTCCTGGCCTTTGCCTTCCGCTCGGTGAAGATTTCGGCGACCCTGATCGCCGCCGTCGCCGGCAGCGCCGCGTTGCTGGTGACGGGAGCGATGTATCTGGTCGGCGTCCCCTGGAACCCCCTGACGATCACGATGTCGTCGTTGACCCTCGGGATCGGCATCGACTACGGCGTCCACGTGTTCGAGCGCTTCGAATACGAGGTGGCCGAACGGGGACGGTCGCGGGTCGATGCCGCGACGACGGCGGTCGCGAAGCTCTCCAGGCCGGTGCTCGGGTCGAGTTTCACCACCATCTTCGGGTTCGGCGTCCTCACCATATCGCAGTTCCCCGTGCTCGCGAACTTCGGGGTGACGACGGTCTTCGCCATCGCGTTATCGCTCGTCGCCGCCTTCGGCATCCTGCCGGCGGCGCTGGTAACGGTTCGGCTGATCGAACGGGGCGAGTCGACCACGCCCGCCGATCCGGCGGGGAACTGATCATGTACGAGAACATCCTAATCCCGACCGACGGCAGCGACGCCGCGACGACCGCCGCCCGCTACGGGCTGTTCCTCGCCGAACGGACCGGCGCCACGGCGCACGTCCTCTCCGTGGTCGATCCGGACCGCTACGGGACCGACATCGTGGGTGACGTCGACGACCTAGTCCGCCGCCAGCAGTCCCGCCTCCACGACCGGGCCCACGGGGTCGTCGACGAGGTTGCGGCGTTGGCCCCCGTTCCAGTCGAGACACACGTCGTCGAGGGGCGCCCGCGGCGGGTGCTGGCGACGGCTATCCGGGAACGGGACATCGACCTCGTTGCCATGGGGACCCACGGGCGATCCGGCGTGGACCGCTACCTGCTGGGGAGCCTCGCCGAGCACACGCTTCGGACTGCCGGCGTTCCCGTGCTCGTGACTCGGGACGGCGACGTCGACGAGCCGGAACTGGCCGACATCGTCGTTGCCACCGACGGGAGCGAGGGCGCCGAGCGCGCGGGCGAGCACGGTATCGCCGTGGCGACGGCCACCGGTGCGCGGCTGCACACCCTCACCGTCGACGACGACGACACGCCGGCCCGGCGCCTCGCCGACCGGGCTCGTGACGTCGGAATCGAGGCCACCGCGACCGCTCGCACCGGGCGTCCACACGAGGCTATCGTCGCCTACGCCGACACCGTCGAGGCCGACTTGGTGGTCCTGGGGACCCACGGCCGAACCGGCGTCGAACGGGTCCTGCTGGGCAGTGTCGCCGAGCGGACCGTCCGGACGGCGCCCGTACCGACCATGGTCGTCGGTCCCTAGGCCGTCCGGACGCCCCGCGTGGCGGTGGCCTTGAACGAGGCGACGACCGGCGTGCCGCGGTGGAGGTTCAGTTCCTCGACGCTGGCGACGGTGACGAGGGCCGCGAGCGACACCCCCTCGCCCACCTCGACGGTGACGTGAGCGACGGCCTCGCCCCGGTCGACGGCGAGGACGGTCCCCTCCAGGCGGTTGCGGGCGCTGGTCCGATCCTCGTCGGGCGATCGGGAGGGACTCTGTAACGTCACTGCGTCGGCGCGGAGGGTTAGCCGGGCCTCGCTCCCGTCGTCGCTCCGCGGGACGAGCGCCCCGAGGGTCCCCGCCGCCGTCTCGACGGTCGCCAGTTCCCCGTCGCGGTCGACGATCCGTCCCGAGAGGACGGTCTCCTCGGTTTCGGCGACGCCGCTGAACTCGGCGCTGAGCCGATCGTACCGGTTCAGTAGCTCCCGTGCGAGGTCCGTCAGGTGGCTGCCGCCCCCACCCGACCCGCCCCGCTTGCGTGCCACCAGGTCGCCGAAGGCCCCCTCCAGTTCGACGATCCGCTGTTGGGCCCGCGAGTACGAGCGGCCGAGTTCCGTCGCGGCGGCGTTGATCGACCCGTGGTCGTCGATGGCCCGCAGGAGGACGACGTCGCGCTCGGCGAGTGTCACGTCGTCCCGTCCGATCCGGGCGTCGAACTCGGTCGAGAACTCCATACGTTCCGCACGGGGGCCGTTCAAAAAGGTGTTGTCGTGACCATCCCGGCGGCGATCAAAGACGTTATATCACATAAAACACAACGCCGTTGTGCTAACAATGAAACAACGGAAAGATGCGCCGAGCTGGCTGCAAGCACAAAAAGAGCACTGGAAGCAGGTCGTTCGGGGACGATCGCGCCGCGACGTGCTGAAGGGGCTCGGCGCGGCCGGGATGGCGGGGCTCGCCGGCTGTTCCGGCGGCGGTGGTGGCGGTAGCGATCCGACGGCAACTGCGACGGCGACCGAGGAGTCGATGGACTCCGGCGGCGAGGCGACGGACACGCCGACCGAGACCAGCACGCCGGAGTCCGAAGTCAGCGGTTCGATGACCATCTTCCACGCCGGTAGCCTCGCGGCGGCGTTCAGCGAGGCCGAACCGACGTTCGAGGAGGAGTACGGCGTCGACGTGAACCGCGAACCGAAGGGATCGGTCGCCTCGACCCAGAAGATCACCCAGCAGGGTCGCCGTGCGTCCGTCCTCGGAACCTCCGACTTCCGGCTCATTCGGGACCGAATCGTCCCCGACTACGGCGACTGGTACACCATCTTCACGACGAACTCGATGTCGATCCAGTACCGCGAGGACTCGCCGGGCGCGGACGAAATCTCGAAGGACAACTGGTGGGAAGTCCTGTCGCGCGACGACGTGACCATCGGCCACTCCGACCCCGCGGTCGACCCCGGCGGCTACCGTGCGGTCATGACCCAGCAACTCGGCGCCGAGGAGTTCGACGGGTCGTCGCTCTACGACCAGTCCACCTACGAGAAGCTCCGCGAGAACTCCACCGTGCCGACGGGAACGGAGACGAAGCTCAAAGGGCAACTGGAGTCCGGTGCCCTCGACTACGCCTTCTACTACCAGTCCATCTCCAGTACGGCGGACATGCCCTACATCGACCTCCAGCCCCAGGTCGACCTCTCGCAGGCGACGAGCGAGTACGCGGAACACTACGCGAAGGCGGAAGTCGAAACCGACAGCGGGACGTTCACCGGCGCCCCAATTGCGTACGGGATGACCGTCCCGAACGTCGCGCCCAACCCCGAAGCGGGCGCCGCGTGGATCGAGTACTTCGGCAGCGACGCCGGTCAGTCGGTGCTCGAAGAGTTGGGGCTCGTCCCTGTCGACCCCATCGTCGTCCCCCAGAGCGGTCAGGACGCCGTGCCTGATCGGGTGATGAACGTGGCCAGCGCGAAGAGCAACCTCGGTCCGCTCGAACTGTAACGGAGCTCCCCGCTCCGACACAGCTATGTTTCTGAATGGAAATAACGATAGCAATGGCTACGAGTACTGAGGCGCGATTCTCGTTGGACGGGGTCGGGCGCGTATCGCTGGCCGTGGCGTTCGTCGTGATACAGGGACTCGCCTTCGCCGGCGCGTACACCATCGGTCGATCGACGTGGTACGCCTTCTTCATGATCGGCAGTACGGCGGTCACGGCGTACCTGCTCCGGCGCGACTCCTTCGTCGTCGCCGCTGCGACGATGGGGAGCATCCTGATGGTCGCGCTCGGACTCCCGTTGTTCATGTTCGTCGCGCGACAACAGCCGTCCATCGTCGTCGAGAAGGCGCTCAGTTCAGACGTCCATCGGATGCTCTATCTCGGCATCTACGGTCCGCTACTGGCAGCCATCGTCAGCCTGGCGTTCGGCATCCCGCTCGCACACCTGTTCTCGGAGGGGTTCGCCGGCCAACAGTTGGTCGAGAGTCTCGTCGACCTGCCGCTGGTCGTCCCCCACAGCGTCGCGGGCATCCTCATCCTCTTCGGCTTCGGGAAGGGCGGCGCCTTCCCGAACGTCACCGTCCTCGGGAGCATGATCGGGATGGTGCTCGCGATGACGTTCGTGAGCGCCCCCTACGCCGTCAACGCTACGCGCGAGGCGTTCGAGTCGATCAACGACCGGCTGGAGTACGCCTCGCGCATCCACGGCGCGAACCGCTGGGACACGTTCCGCCGGGTGACGGCCCCCCTCGCGATTCGGGGGATGATCACCGGCGGCGTCCTCGCGTGGGCACGCGCCGTCTCCGAGTTCGGCGCCGTCGCCGTCGTCGCCTACTCCGTCTCCTTCTTCTACCCGCCGTCCGGCGGTGAGGTGACGACCCAGCACGCTCCCGTGTTCGTCTACGGGACGTACCTGCAGGGCGGCCTCGCCGAGAGCGGTGCGGTCGCGTTCATCCTGCTCTGTGTCTCCGCGCTCATCTTCCTGATCATCCGCTATCTCACCACCGACAGCACGACGACCGGAGGCGTCGTATGAGCCTCCACGCCGACGTGTCGGCGATGTTCTCCGCCGACGGGGCGGACTCCTTCCACGTCGACGCCGAAATCGAGGTAGAACGGGGCGAGAGCCTCGTCATTCTCGGCCCCAGCGGAAGCGGAAAGACGCTCCTGCTGGAGACCGTGGCGGGCTTTCATCGCCACGATGGCCCCGTCACGCTCGACGGGGCGCGGGTGAGTGACACCGACCCCGAAAACCGGGACTTCGGGTTCGTCTTCCAGGACTACGCGCTCTTCCCGCACATGACCGTCCGCGAGAACGTCGACTTCGGGAGTCGCTACCACGACGACACCCGCGACCCGGACGCCCTGCTCGCGGAACTCGGCGTGTCCGGACTGACCGACCGCTACCCGCCCACGCTCTCGGGCGGCGAGAAACAGCGGGTGGCACTGGCCCGGGCGCTCGCGATACGACCCGAGGTCATGCTGCTCGACGAGCCGCTGGCGGCGCTCGACGTACCGACCAGACAGGCGCTCCGCGACGATCTCGCGGACGTGCTGGCGGACGCGACGGCCATCTATGTGACGCACAACCGGACGACTGCGCGTGCTCTCGCGGATCGCCTCGTCGTCATGAACGACGGGGGGGTCGTCCAGAGCGGGACGCCCGAGGAGGTATTCCACCGGCCGGAGTCGCCGATGGTCGCCCGGTTCACCGGATCGAACGTGATCGACCTCGACGACGCGCCGTCGCTCCGCTCGGCGCTCGACGTGGGGGGCGACGACGTGGTGACGATCCGGCCCGAATCGGTCGGCATCGGCGACGACGGCGACGTTCGCGGGACCGTCGAGCGCGCCGTCCGCGAGGACGCGACCACCCGCGTGACCGTCTCCATCGACCGCGTGACCGTCGAGGCGTTCGCCGAGCGAGCGCCCGCCGTCGGCGACGAAGTGTGGCTCACGCTCCCCGAGAGCGACATCCACATCTGCCGACGAGCGGCGCCGAGGGCCTGACTCCGACGGTCGCGTACGCCGCCGAAACGCCCGTCTTCGACGTCGTCGTCGTCGGTGCTTCGACGGACTTAAGTCCGACATCCTCCACCTTCCGATGAGACAGGCCCACGCCTGTTTCACTGACCCGTAGGAGCGCAAGCGTACTACGGAGGTGAAAGATGGCAGATACAATAGAGCAAGCAGTCTCTCGCGCACTCGACGAGGCACCGCCGCGGAACTTCCGCGAGACGGTCGACCTCGCCGTGAATCTGCGCGACTTGGATCTCAACGACCCGTCGAATCGCGTCGACGAGAGCGTCGTCCTGCCGGCCGGTACCGGCCAGGAAACGCAGATCGTCGTCTTCGCAACCGGTGAGACCGCCCTCCGTGCAGAGGAGGTCGCGGACGACGTCCTCGGCCCCGACGAACTCGAAGACCTCGGGGACGACGACGACGCCGCGAAGGACCTCGCCGACGAGACCGACTTCTTCGTCGCGGAAGCGCCGATGATGCAGGATATCGGCCGGTATCTCGGGACCGTCCTCGGGCCGCGCGGCAAGATGCCGACGCCGCTCCAGCCCGACGACGACGTCGTCGAGACGGTCGAACGAATGAAGAACACGGTTCAGCTCCGGAGCCGCGACCGCCGCACGTTCCACACGCGCGTCGGCGCGGAGGACATGGACGCCGAGGAGATCGCGGACAACATCGACGTCATCGTCCGCCGCCTGGAGGCGGCCCTGGAGAAAGGACCGCTCAACATCGACTCCATCTTCGTCAAGACGACGATGGGGCCGTCCGTGGAGGTCGAAGCATGAGCGAGAGCGAGGCCGCCCGGAAGACCGAGACGATCCCGCAGTGGAAACGCGCGGAGGTCGACGAACTCGTCGACTTCATCGAATCCTACGCCAGCGTGGGGATCGTCGGCGTCACCGGCATCCCGAGCCGACAGCTCCAGAACATGCGTCGCGACCTGCACGGGAGCGCGGAGGTCCGGATGAGCCGGAACACGCTTCTCAGTCGCGCGCTCGACGAGGTCGATCAGGGCTACGAGGACCTCTCCGGGTACGTCTCGGGGCAGGTCGCCCTCATCGGCACCAACGACAACCCGTTCGGTCTCTTCCAGCAACTGGAAGCCTCGAAGACGCCCGCCCCGATCAACGCGGGCGAGGTCGCCCCCAACGACATCGTGATCCCGGAGGGCGACACGGGGGTCGATCCCGGTCCCTTCGTCGGCGAGCTCCAGCAGGTGGGCGCCGAAGCCCGCATCATGGACGGGTCGATCAAGGTGACCGCCGACTCGACGGTGCTCGAAGCCGGCGAGGAGGTCAGCGACGAACTCGCGAACGTCCTCGGCGAACTGGGGATCGAGCCCAAGGAAGTCGGGCTCGACCTCCGGGCGGTCTACTCCGAGGGCGTCCTGTTCGAACCCGAGGAACTCGCCATCGACGTCGACGAGTACCGCGCCGACGTGGAGTCGGCCGCGGCCGCCGCGCGCAACCTCTCGGTCAACGCGGCCTACCCGACCGCCCGCACCGCGGGCACGCTGCTGGCCAAGGCGGCCGGCCAAGCCAAGTCGGTGGGTCTCCACGCCGCCATCGAGGACCCCGAGCTGATGCCGGACCTCGTGGCCACCGCCGACAGTCAGGTGCGCGCCCTCGCGGCACACATCGACGACGACGAGGCGCTCCCGGAGGAACTGCGCGGCGTGGAAGCGCCCGCGGCGACCCCGGAGACCGAGGCCGACGAGGCCGAAGACGACGAATCGAGCGACGAAGACGACGCGGACGCCGACACCGACACCGACGCCGACGCCGACGACGACGACGACGACGGCGGCGACGCCGGCGAGGGTCTCGGCGCGATGTTCGGCTAACTACGGAGACAACCAATGGAATACGTTTACGCAGCACTCATCCTGAACGAGACCGGCGAAGAGATCAACGAAGACAACGTGACCGCGGTCCTGGAGGCCGCCGGCGTCGACGTGGAGCAGTCCCGCGTGAAGGCGCTGGTCGCCGCCCTCGAGGACGTCGACATCGAGGAGGCCATCGACACGGCCGCCGCCGCGCCCGCCGCCGGCGGCGCCGCCGGTGGCGCCCCCGCTGGCGACGACGACGATGACGACGAGGGCGACGAGGCCGCCGACGAGGCCGACGAAGAGGAAGCGGCCGAGGAAGAGGACGAAGAAGACGAAGAGGCCAGCGGCGAGGGCCTCGGCGAACTCTTCGGCTGATTCGGTCACGACCACCCGATTCTTTCGCGACGCCACCCCCGCGAGCCACGCGGCCGTCGTCCGCGGCTCGCGGGGGTTCGCCGCCCCGGAGATTGAAACCCGATGCCGCGGCCACCGCCGCGGGATGGGCCTCGCCACGCCGGCCGGTGTCACCACGCTCGGCTACGTCCTCGTGGGCGTCGCCCTCGGGACGTGTAGCGGGCTGACGCCCGGGCTACACGCGAACAACTTCGCGCTGTTGCTCGCGTCCGTCGTGCCCGCCCTCCCCGGCCCGCCGCTCGCCCTGGGGGCGGCGATGCTCGCGGCCGGCGTCGTCCACACCTTTCTCGACGTGGTGCCGGCGCTGGCACTCGGGGTTCCGGACCCCGCCACGGCGGCGGTCACGCTCCCCGGCCACCGGCTGGTCCTCGACGGCCGGGGACGGGAGGCGCTCCGACTCTCCGCGCTCGGGAGCGGGCTCGCCGTCCTCGTCGCGCTCCCCGTCGCCGTCCCGTTGACCCGCGTCGTCGACGCCGTCTACCCGACGCTCCGTCGACACCTCCCGCTCGTGCTCGCCGGCGTGGCGCTCGTCGTCGTCGCTACCGAACCCACCTGGCGGCGACGCCTCGCCGCCGTGGGAACCCTCGCCGTCGCCGCCGGCCTCGGGTGGGCGACGCTCGCCCTCGATCCGGCCGGACTGGCCGCCGCCGGGAGCGTCCTCGCGCCCCTGTTCGCCGGGCTGTTCGGGGCCCCCGTGTTGATCGAGGCCCTGGAGGGCGAGGGTGTCCCGCCACAGGCCGAACCAACGGTCTCCCTCGGCCGGCGGACGGTCCTCGGGACGGCGGGCGCCGGCGCCGGTGCGGGCGCGCTCGTCGGCTACCTCCCGGGCGTCTCCGCGGCCGTCGGGACGGTCCTCGTCCTCCCGGTGGTTCCCGGTCGCTCCGGCGCGCGCGGCTTCCTCGTCGCCTCCAGCGGCGCCAACACGGCGAACACCGTCTTCGCCCTCTTCGCCCTCGTCGCGCTGGGTACGCCCCGCACCGGCGTGATGGTCGCGATGGAGCGAGTCGACGCCACGGGGCCCCTCCTCCCGCTCGTGGGAGCGACCTGTCTCGCGGCCGCCGCCGGCTTCGCCCTCGTCGTCTCCGTCGGCGACGCCTACCTCCGGACGGTCGGCCGCCTCGATTACACCCGCGTGTCGCTCGGGACCGGGTGTCTGCTGGTCGCCGTCGCCTACCTGTTCGCGGGCGTGGTCGGGCTGGCGGTGTTCGCGCTCGCGACGTTCGTGGGCCTGCTCCCGGTCGTACTCGGCGTCAGGCGGGTCCATCTGATGGCGGTGCTCGCGCCGGCCGTCGTCCCGTCGTGATCGAGCCGGCCGCCGCCGACTCCCGGATCGGGGGAATCGGCTCTCATGTATACGTCTTCACAGGTCGAAGGAACACGTGGGTGAGCGCCGATGAGTACACTGACACTGACACGGGCCGACCGGAAACGACAGGCAGCACTCGACGCGATTCCGCCGATCGAGCGGTCGGAAATCGGCGACCGGCTCCGCGTCACCCGGGGATTTCGCGGGCTCTCGGTGCCACAGGCGGTCGGATACCTGGAGGGGCTCGGGGGCGAACGGGTCGACGAGCGGACGGTCGAGGGACCGGGGTGGCGGGCGACGCTCGACACCCGGACGATTCCCGTCGGTGCCTACCGACTGACGGAGGTGCTCGTCACGTGGGAGGGGGATCCCGCCGCCGTCGAAACGGTCGTGTTGCGGTTCCGACTCAAGGCGTTCAGGGCACCCGGGTGAGCGACCGCCGGCACCGGCCCCGAAGCCCTCGCGCCTCGAAACCCGAAAGACAACGATTAAAACCCGCGAGCGGGTTCGTCACTGTATGAGCCAGACGGAAGGAAAGCAGGAGCGTCAATGTGTCTCCTGTGGCATCAACATCTCCGGGATGAGTGCCGCCTCGTTCAAATGCCCGGACTGCGGACAGCAGATCTACCGCTGTGCGAAATGTCGCAAACAGAGCAACCTCTACGAGTGCCCGGACTGCGGGTTCAGGGGGCCGTAAGCATGGGCAAGGTCGCCGCCAAGATCAAGGTCATGCCGGAGAGTCCCGACATCGACCTCGACGACCTGCAGGAGCGACTCGAGGCGTCGCTCCCGGAGGGCGCGAAGATCAACGGCTTCGAGCGCGACGAAGTCGCGTTCGGCCTCGTCGCGCTCCTGCCCACCGTGATCGTTCCGGACGACGCGGGCGGGACGGAGGCCGCCGAGGAGTCGTTCTCCGGCGTCGACGGCGTCGAGAGCGTCTCCGTCGAGAACGTCGGCCGCATCTGAGCCGCGGAACGCACCATTTATAATCGCCACCGCAGTATTCATCTTCACGACAATGCCGAGTTCAAACGGTCCGCTGAACGGGACGCGCGGTAAGCTCTCGAACGACCCGCGGGACCGCGGTGCGTCCCCCCCTCAGCGCGCGATTCAGGAGTACGACGTCGGTCAGAAAGTCCACCTCAAACTCGACCCGAGCGTCTCCGAGGGTCGGTTCCACCCCCGCTTCAACGGGCACACCGGAACAGTCGTCGGGACGCAGGGAAGCGCGTTCAAAGTCGAGATCAACGACGGCGGCAAGGACAAGACGGTCATCGCACGACCGGCCCACCTCAAGGCCCAGCAGTAGAGTCGCCCGATGACTATCTTCAAAGAGCAACTCGACGAGGAGTTCGTCACCGTCTCGGAGGTCAAGGACGTCCTCGCCGAAGTCGAGGCGGAGCGCGCGGCGGACGTCGACCGCGAGATGCGATACGAACTCGCGCGGGCCATCGAGCACGCCAACACCTTCGCCGTCCTCGACGCCGAGGAGTCCCGCGAACTCGTCGAGAACCTCCTCGAACTCGAACAGGTCGACGAGGTGGCGGCGTTCAAGATCGCGGACCTCCTCCCGTACGACCGCGACGAACTCCGGTCGGTGTTCGCCCACGGCCGCTACTCGCTCGACGGCGACGAACTCGACGAGATCCTGAACGTCGTGGCGAAGTACGCCTGATCCCGCGCCGACCGCACCGCTCGGCGGCCGTTCACTCGTCCTCTAGTTCCGTGATCCCCGTGAGCGCCTGTTCGAAGGTCTCCGGATCCATCTCGCCGACCGTCTCCGAGGTCTCGGCGTCGAGTTCCGCCGCTCGCTCGGCCAGCCGCTGGTACTCCTCGCTCTCGGCGAGTTCGGCGCCCGCCTTCTCCGTCTCCAGGGCCGCCATCTTCTCCGCGATGGCGAACCGCTCGCGCACCTGTTCGTCGTAGTCGGTGAGCGTCAGCAGACCGTCGACGGTCTCCCGGAGTTCCGCCTCCCCCACGGGTTTTGTCAGGTAGGCGTCGAAGGGCATCTCCGCGATGTCGAAATCGGGGTCGACGGCCGTCACCATCGCGACGCGAACGTCGAACCCCCGTTCCCTGATCGCCGCGAGTACCTCCCGCCCGGAGAGTCCCGGCATCCGACGGTCGAGCAGGACCACGTCCGCGTCGCTCACCTTCTCCAGGGCTTCCTCGCCGTCGTGGGCTTTCAGGACGTCGTAGTCCTCGGAGAACGCGAGAGCGTAGACGTCGACGATGTCCGCCTCGTCGTCGACCAGGAGGACGGTCGGCTGCGCTGTTGACATCGTAGGCTATCGGACGCCGGAGGGGTTAAACGATGGGGATCGGTTCCCGATCCGCCGGTGGTTCGGACTCCCGTCCGGTCACGTCCGCGTCGACTCCCCCGAACGGATCCGTGTCCCGTCACTCGTCCGTGTTCCGCAGGTCCCCGACCGTCGGCACCTGCCAGTCCCGCGTGACCGCGACCAGCCGGACCGCCACGGTCACCGTCGCACACGCGAGGGCGGCCCCGCCGTCGATCACGCCGGCACCCGCTACGAGCCAGTACGAACAGCCGCCCAACACCGCACAGCTCGCGTAGAAGTCGTCGAACAGGATGAACGGGGACCGATCGAGGAGGATGTCCGCGAACGCGCCGCCGCCGACGGCGTTGACCGTCGCGATGGCGACGACGCCGAACGCCGAGGTCACGACGTCGCTCGCGACGATGGCACCGGTGGTGGCGAACGCCCCGAGCCCGACGGCGTCCGAGACGACGATGAGGGTGTGCTCGTCCGGGGCCCGCAGGCGGAGGCTCAACACCACGGCCAGTCCGACCCCGAGTAGTCCCAGACCGATCTCGACCGGCGACTGGAGCGCGAGCGGCACCCGGTTCACCAGGAGGTCGCGCGTGACGCCGCCGACGAAGGCCGTCGCCAGTCCGACGACTACGACCCCGAACAGGTCGAACTCCTCGCGGATCGCCTTTGCCGAGCCGACGAGCGCGAACGCGACCAACCCGGTCGTGTTCACCACTGCGAACGGGTCGCCGAACAGGGCAGAGACGAGATCCTGCGTCACTGCGTTCGCGTTCGCCGGGCGCCGTCTTGAGTGCCACGTCTCCGTTCCGGGACACCCGAACCGATCACGCTCCGAACCCCCGTCGGTCGATAGCTCGTGGTCCCGCTGTGCCGTTTCCCCGGACCGAGCCGGCCGCGGCACACCCGTTCGCTTCGTGTATCACGACGGCCTCCTCGGAGCGGCTCACTACGCGAGCAACGGCATCCTCTTTATCATCGGCGGTTCGCGTCTCGACGCTAGCTCCGGTCATCCGCGCCGTCGTACAGTCGCACCGTGATCACGCTGCCTGTCGGCTCGTTCCGGTCGAAGGTGAGTTCACCGCCAAGCTGCGTGACTGCCCAGTGGACGAACCAGAGCCCGATACCCTGCCCGTGTCTGAGTTGGCTCTCCGTCCCGGCGGCCAAGATCTCCCGTTCGCGCTCCGGGAGGCCGGGTCCACGGTCGGCCACCACGACCTCGGGGATCCCATCGGACCCACGCTGGACGCGGATTTCCACGCGTGGCGACTCGGTTTCGGCGTGCTCGAGTCCGTTCTCGACCAGTTCGAGGAGGACCCGCCGCAGCACGGTTCGGTGGGAGACGACCTGCGGTTCGTCGTCCACCACGACCGACACGTCGTTCGAATCGTCGCGCGAACGGAACGCCTCGGCGACGGACGACGCGACGTCCGCGATATCGACGGGTTCCGGCGTGTCGGTGACGGCGGTCATCACGTCCTCGGCCTCCCTGGCCTTCGTGCTGAGCCGTAGCGTCCCGTTCACGGTCGTTCTGAGCGTCTCGCGTACGTCCTCGTCGTCGATCCGGTTGGTGTGTGCGAGTACCGTGTCCAGATCGTTCCGGACGTTGTGTCTGAGGATCCGGTTGAGGACCGAGAGCCGTTGCTGTCGGGTCTGCTGGTCGGTCACGTCGCGGAGGAGGACCGTCCTGGCGACGGGCGCGTCCCGATCCGACGAGGTGTCGGTGACCGCGGAGACGCCGAACTGGAACTGTCGTCGACCCTTCGAGGTCCGCAGCCACACGGTTCCGGTGGCACCGGCCGAGAAATCGGGGCCGTCGAGCCCTTCGGAGAGCGTCCGGATCGGTTCCCCGATCACGGCCTCGGCCGACGTGTCGAACAGATCGATCGTGGCTTCGTTCACGTCGAGTACGTGGTCGTTCCAGTCGAGGACGACCACCGACTCTCGGAGGGTTTCGAAGACGCGCGTTCGAGCGACGTGATCGGCCTTCGGGAAGCCGGTCGTGACCGGATAACGACGGACGGCCACCGTCAAGAGCACGCCGGAGACCAGCAGGCCGACACTCGTCCCGCCCCCCGTCCCGGTGGCGTTCCACACGGTCTCGAACGTGTCGAGACTGATCAGGTACGGTGCAGCGACGCCGCCCGTTACGACGGCGACCTGTGTGTTGGAGACACGGGGATGGTCGCCGCCGAAACGGACCAGCAGGTAGGTGCCGTAGACGAACAGTCCGAACAGATAGAATACCTCGAATCCGATCAGCGGGGCCAACTGACGCACCATCGCCGTCTCCGAGTTCGTGGTGGCGATGGCGACGCCGGACATGACCACGGGGAACGCGATTCCGAGAAACAGCGCGATCCGGCGCTTCGTCAACCCCGTCCCCCGGCCCGTGTACCCGAGCGCGTACACGGTCCAGATCCCCGGAACGAGCATGGCTGCGCCCAACTGACCGAGCGAACAGACCGTCGAGACGACGTCGCCGGGGACGAGAGGCGACAGTTCGTCCCCGAGCGCGAACCCTGCCCACAGCGTCAGGGTGCCGAGCAGGGCCATGAACGGCTCCGCACTCGGTTGCTCCCGTGACTGGGCGGTTCGCCACAGCGTCCGACCCAACAGGGCAGTCGCCACGGCCTTGAGACTGACCGTCCCGAGTGTCGACAGGAGCTCCATGCGTGCTCACTCGGATGGGTTCCGGTCACGCGTCAGGTCACCGTGCGATCGATGGGTAGCGAGCACCACGTCCCGTCGCCGGCGACCGTCGTTCCGTCGGGGCCCGTCCCGACACGACAGTGCGAAGGCCTCCATAGGTCGAGCTGTTCCGTTGTCGCTATGCCCACGGTGGAAATATAACTCCGGTCGCTGCTTCGGACTCGGAAACGCCCGTACGGTGGTCCCCGCCCGTCCCCCCATCAGTCCGGATCCGGGGGTCGGCTCTCCACGGTCGTGCCGTCGTCGCTCACGAACGGGAGCGTTCCCCCGAGCGTGTCGACCCCCACCCCCACTTCGGCGCCCGGAGGCCGAGTCAACGGCTGTGTCGTACCGGCGTCTCCTGTTCGTTTGCCTTCCGGTCTCGGTGAGCACTGCTCCGTGGCTGTCGGTGGTCGGATCGGAGGATCGTTCGTCCGATGGTCGTGTCCCGACGGTCCCCCTCGTAGGAAGTGATCCCGTCCGATTCGTTCCCGTCGAACAGGACGTAGGCGGTGAAGCCGCCGAGCACGAACGTGTCGGTCACGGAGAGCGCGCTGGTGCACCTCCTCGGGAGCGGTCGTCGACGGGACGATCACGACCGATCGATGGCGAAGAGCCGCTCGTTGTTCGCCGCATAGAGGAGCTCTTCCCCCGCGACGACCGATCCGACGACGCTGTCCGTCTCGACTTGCCACCGCAGCTCGCCGTCCCGGGAGAACGCGTAGACGTGGTTGTCGTTCGATCCGGCGTACACCATCCGGTCGGTCACGGCGGGTTCGTAGACGGTGCTGTTCTCGTCCGTGAACGACCACCGTTCGGCGCCGTCCGAGCGATCGAGTGCGACGAGGGTTCCGTGCTCCCGCCCGCTACAGCCGAGATACACCGTGTCGCCGTCGACGACCGGACGCGTCCCGCGTTTGGGCGACGGTGTCTCGACCGCCCACCGAACGGCGCCGTCCGCACGGTTCAGGGCGAGCAGCCGTCCCGCCAGTCCCGGCTCGGTCGACGTGGCCACGTAGACGGTGTCGCCGGCGACCGTTGGACCCCGGGTCTCGGTGTCGGTCCGATACCGCCACCGTCGCTCGCCATCGACGTCGAACGCCGTCACGACTCCGTCGACGCGGTTGGTGAAGACGACCCCATCGGCCGTCGCGGCCGGCCTCGTCAGGCGGTCACCACCAGTGTCCGCGCGCCAGACGACGTCGCCGGCCTCGGCGTCGACGGCGAGCAGGTCCTCGGCGTTCGCGTACACCCGCCCGTCGCCGACGCCGACACCCTGCCTGAGCGGCGCGTCGACGAACCAGCTCCGCTCGCCGTCGGACCGCCGGAGGGCCCGGAGGCCGTCACAACCCGGAACGTAGACCCGCCGGCCGTCGACGGCGATGTCGCTGCGGAGACAGAGCCGCTGGTCGAAGTCGCCCTCGCTGTATTCGGTCGTCCACCGTTTGCTCCCGTCGGTCGCGGACAGTGCGTGAAGCGTCAGTCGCCCCATCATGTAGAGCGTCCCGTCGTCGAGGAGGGGCTGACCGCGGATCCGTTTGCGCCACCGGATCCGATCGGACGACGGCCCGGATCCCCCGATACAGCCGGCAGTACCGCCGGCGAGGAGGACACCGAGTGACCGGAGTGCCGTTCTGCGGGAGACCGGACACTGGGACTCGATCCGTGCGGATTCGGCGTCCGATCGGTCGGCACGCGTTCGTGGCGGTATCATTCCCGAGCTTCGTCGGTGTTGAGCCGGTAGTACGTCGTCGTCCCGTTGCCCGTTTCGACGTCCTTCGTCGCGACCATCCCCTCGGCGACGAGTTCGTCGAGCGCCCCGTCGACGTCGTCGACGAGCATCCCACTCGCGACGATATCGCCGACGACGTCGACCAGTTCGTCCTGAATCTCGGTCAGGACTTCGCGGATCGTCTCCGGGCGGGCGTCGTTGCCGAAGTCGACGCCACGAACGATCTCCGTTTTCGTGTACGCGTTGTCGACGTTTTCCGAGAGGAAGGCGACGATCAACTCCGTCTCGTCCTCGAACTCGCCGACTGGGGTGGTCCCCACCTCCGACGCGTCGTCCGCCCGGGCGCCGTCGTCCCACTCGGTCTCTGAGATGGGCATGAACGTCGATGTTTCCCGACCCCGTTCAATGTGGCTCACTGTTTCCCCGAGTGCAACTCGCTTCGATGGACGACCGACGGCCCTCCAGTGATTTCCGAGCGAGCAACGCTGATTCGGGTTTCACACGTCGGGTGTTCGAAGGGCGTCGTATGGCGCTCCGATTGGGTCAAGCGGTCGGGCGTGGTGCCCGACGCGCACTCTCGATCAGTGGTATCGTCGCGCTCGTACTGACGATCGGGTATCAGATCGTCTTCGTCGGATCGCTGAACACCCTCGTCGTGGACCAACTCCCGCCGAGCGTTCAGCCCGGTGACGTGACGATCGGATTCACGCTCCCGCTCTCGACCGACGTCGCGGCCGCGCTGGGGGTCCTGGCGCTGTTGCTCGGTGTCGGCGTGTTCCTCGTGACCGCGCGGTTGCTGTCGCGTGATCTCTCCGCGCTCGCCACGCTTCCCGGTGCGCTGTTCACCCGCCGCATCGCCCCCGCGTTCCTCTCCGCGCTCGTCGTCAGTGTGGTTCTCGCCGTGGCGATCCCGCTCGGGTTCGCGCTCCTGTTCGTCCCCGGTCTGTTTCTCACGGTGAGTCTCCAGTTCGCGCTGTTCGCCGTCGCCGTCGAGGATTCCGGCCCGATCGACGCGCTCCGTCGGAGTTGGGCGCTGGCGAGCGGTAACCGCTGGCGGTTGCTCGCCCTGGTCGTCCTGTTCGGCGTCCTCGGCGGCATCGGCGGTCTCGTCGGGTCACTGTTCTCCTTCGTCTCACCGTCGGTCGGACAGCTCGCGTCGCTCGCCGTCAATTCGGTACTCGTCGTCCTGATGTACGGAATCCTCGCGGACGCGTTCGTCCAGCTTCGTGGCGAACCGACGCCCTCGGCGAACGCGCTCGCCTGACCGCGGTTGACCCCCGACGGGCCACCGGCCGAGAACGATGCCGGACGGGGTCGAACGGGAACCGGTGTCCGAGATAGAGGAGAGGTCTGCGACGTTCGTAACGGGTATGCCCACAGGACGCGTTCGTGGGGGTATGTCAGGCGCAGCCGTACGGACGTCGTCGACCCGCCGGACCCACGCGGCGAGGGGACGGCTGGGGAGCGCTCCGAGTCGACTACCGGGGGGCGAAGCGTGACCGTCGCGGTCTGCCCGCGTCCGCGGGTCGGGTCGGGGGCGGCGATCGAGGGGCCGACCTCGGGCGACCTGCCGGTACGGGACGTCGACCGCGTCCCGAGCACGGAGACGGTCCCGACGGCCGTCGCCGACCTCGCGGACGGCACCGTTCGGAAGCGCGGGAACGGGCGCTATCGGATCGGCCGTCACACGCGATAACCATGGTCGAGGAAGTCACACCCGAGGAGCTTCACGACCGGTTGGAGTCGGGTGACAGCCCGCAGATCGTCGACATCCGCGGGCCCCGCGAGTTCGCGGCCGGCCACATTCCCGGCGCGATCAACGTGCCGATGGGCGAACTCCCGAGTCGGATCGACGAGATCGACTGGGCGGACGACGTCGTCGTGGCCTGTCCGATCGGCCAGTCGTCGATCCAGGCCGCACGACTCATCGGGAGCTACGAGGACGTCGACGACGCCGGCTCGGTTCGCAGCATGAAAGGTGGCTACGACGCCTGGGAGTACGAACTCGAACGTGACGGGTGACGTGACCGGGTCCGTCCTCCGGCTATCGCGGAGTGCCTACGACGATATCGTCCATCAGGGCTACGACGGCGGCGACGAGGAGGTCTGTGGCGTCCTCGCCGGCGAGCACGGCGACACCGAGAGCGTCGTTCGCGAGGTACACCGGGCGACGAACGTCGCCGACGAGCCACAGGTCCGGTACGCGATGGATCCCGAAGAGCAGTTCGAGATCATCGAGCGGGTGGAAGCGGACGGGATGGCGGTCGTCGGGTTCTATCACAGCCACCCCGCCGGCCCGGTCCAGCCGAGCCGGACGGACGTCGACCGCGCGACGTGGCCCGGCTACTCCTACGCCATCTGTGCGTTCGACGGCTACCCCTATCTGGGGTCGTGGCGGTGGACCGGCGAGACGTTCGAGCGGGAAACCGTCGCGCTGTTCGCCGACTAGTCGCGGTCGTCGGCGCCTCCGGCCGCAGCGCGACCACGAACGGGAACGGAACGTACGCCTCCCGCGGCGTCGCATCCGTCGCCGTCGTCTCGACGCCGATCATCCCACGCCGAGTTCGAACACTGCGAGGTATATCTGTCCGCTCCCCGCTAGGATCATCACACCGGCCGCGAACCGTCGCACCCGTCCCGAGTACCTGCCGGCGGAGCTCCAGAAGTCGATTCCGGCGCCGGCGAGCAGCGTCACCCCGACGAGCGGGAGTGCCACCCCGAGCGCGTACACCGCCAGGACGAGGACACTGGAGTGGACCGGCAGTGCCAGCGCCTGGGTCAGCACGCCGAACAGTAGTGGCACCACACAGCCCGCCGCGGCGACGGCGTACACGGCGCCGAACACGCCGAACCCGGTTACTGACGCCGGTCGTTCGGGAAGCGGGACGTGGAACGCCGGCCCTCGATTCAGGAGCGTCAGGATGCCGAACGCTATCAGCCCGACGCCGACGACCGGTTCGAGCATCGGGAGTGCGGTCTTCACCGGCCGGCCGACCGCCAGGACCAGCACGGTGAGGACGGCGAACGCACCGAGCGCACCCCCGGCAGCGGCGACGGCGGGGGCGACCATCCCCGTGTCCCCGTCGTTTTCGCTCAGATAGTACCCCACGTAGCCCGGCAGGAGCGGGAAGGCACAGGGGGCGAAAAACGTCGCGACGCCCGCGCTCGCGGCGAAGGCCAGCGCCGCAACGGCTCCCGGTTCGATCATTCCACCAGTCCGTCGAGGTGGTCTCGCAGCGTGTCCGCGCCGGCGAGCCCGCTGTGACCGAACCGGCGGGTTCCGTCCCCGTCGACGATGGCGATGTAGGGGAGTCCGCTCGCCCCGAACGCACTCAACAGTTCACTCCCCGGATCCAAACCGACGGTCCAGGCGCCGCCGTTGCGATTCCACCACTCGGCGATGTCCGCCCTCGTCAGCGTCTCGCTCGGACGTTCGTTCGTGACGGACACGAACGACACCTCGTCGTATTCGGGACGGATCGCGTTCAGTACCTCGAGTTGGTCGTCACACGGGGCACACCACGTGGCGAAGAGGTCGACGACGGTCACGGTTCCCGGTGTCGGCACGAGCGCCTCTCCCGCCGTCGACCCGTGTGCGTCTAGGGTCTCTACGCGGATCGGCAGTCGCCCTCCACTCCGGGACCGTCCCCCCGGGATACCGCGCTGTGAGACCCAGAGACTCCCGCCAGTGAGCCCGAGTCCTGCGGCCATCGCGGCGACCGTCTGCCGGCGGTTCACGCGCCTCTCACCGCTTTCAGGTCGGCGATGATGGTCTCCTCGTCCGGCGATTTCGAGCGATACGCGCGCTCGACGAACCCGTCGGCGTTGACGAGCAGCGTCAGTGCCGCGTGAGTGAACATGTAGCTGTCCATGTCCTCGGGTTCGGTTCGCTGGAAGGCGACCCCGAACTCCTCCTGGACGACGGCCTTCGCTCGGTCCTTCGAGGCCGGCCGGAGAAAGTGCCAGTTCTCCTCGGCGGGGTCGACGTTCATGTCCTCGGCGTACGTTTGGAGGCGTTCTGCGGTGTCACGGGCGGGATCGAACGTCACCGGGAAGAACGAAACGGCGTCACCGTACCCGTTGTTCAGCGCGTGGGCTTGGACGTTCCGCTGTGTCGAGATGAGCACGGGACAGACGGTCCGGCAGTGACTGTAGAAGAACGTCAGGAGTGACGGGGTCTCGACGTCTCGGAGGCGAACTTCCCGGGATTCGATCGGGGCAGGGAGCGTCACGTCCGGAACCCGTTGGCCCCACGCGGGATACGGAACGTCGCCGCTCTCGAACTGCCGGTCGGGTTCCTCGAGGACGACATCGGGGTTCGAGTCGCCCAAGCCGACTGCCCCGAGACATCCGGCGAGTCCGCCGACTGCGCCCGCTGCGCCGGTCGACCGAAGAAACGTCCGTCGGTGCATATCCCACCGTTACGGGCACGACCGCTTGAGGCATCTGGTTCGGTCCTCGAAGACATCCCCGTGTCCCCGTCGACCCTTCCCGCCTCGGTGACGAGGGCGGCAGTGGGATGGCAGGGTATCGGGAGGCGGAACTAGAGGCCCACACCAGACGAGGTAAATACGGCCCCCGACTACGACGCAACGATGAGTGACGGGGCCACACGGAGATATCAGCTCGTGGCGGGAGCGTGTTCACTCCTGTTGATCACGACGGCGGCCGGTGCGTTCGCCGTCGATCTGGGATCGACGCGCCCCGATCCGGTGCCGTTCGCGGACACGGTGAAACTCGGCGTCACCGCCGAAACCGAACAGGCGTCGCAGCACCGTGGCGCTTCCATCCCACGCGTCGAGGTCTTCTACTCGCAGTATCGGTACGTGGTCGGGTACGCGGGCGTCGCAGGGGCGGTGTCGGCGCTCGACGAACCCGGGCGCGAACAGCAGTTCGGGTATCCACTCGCCGTCTACGCCTCCGACTACGCCGGGCGCTCGCCACGGTGTGAGAACGGCACGCTCACGTCCGCCACCAACCCCGACTGGGTGTCAGTGACCGACGCCCAGTTCGTCGTCGGGAGCCGCGCGAGTCTCGCCGGCGAGTCGGTCGTCGTCCCCTTCTCCGCGGCGGACGACGCGTCGGCCTTCGCCGACGACTGTGGCGGCCGGGTCGTCGACTGGGCGGAACTCCGCCGCGACCCGCCCGCGGTTCCCAGCGCCGCCGGCGTGGAATCGAGCCTCGACGACCGCCGGACGCGAGCGGACCGACGCGCAAGCGACGCCGAATCCCTCCTCGACCGCGAGACGTCGGTCGTGGTCGGCCGCGACGCACCGACCGTCCAGCAGGCGGTGACCGCCGCACCGCCGAACACGACCGTCGTCGTGCCGTCGGGGACCTACGCCGAACGCGTCACGGTCGACAAGCCGGTCACCCTCCGTGGCGAGAACGCGACGCTCGACGGCGGCGGTACCGGGACGGTGATCGAGGTTCGGGCGGACGACGTGGCGGTGACGGGACTCACGATACGCGGCGTCGGCAACGCGACGCGTGCCGAGAACGCGTCCGAGAGCGGCGACTGGGACGAATCGATCCAGCAGGGGTACGGCGGCGGCGACGCCGGGATCGCCGCCCACAACGTCTCCGGGCTCTACGTCCACGACGTGACGATGAACACCCCGGCTAACGGGGTGTTGCTCCGGCGGGCACCCGGTGCCGTCGTGGACGATCTGCGAGTGTACGGTACCGACGAGTGGCTCGACGGCTTCATGGGCGTCATCGCGATGAACGAGGCCGTCGTCGTGCAGAACTCGTACGTCGAGGGCGGGCGCGACGGCGTCTACCTCCACCGCGCCGAGGGCACCGTCGTGCGAAACAACACCTTCCTCGACCAGCGGTTCGGCGTCCACCTCATGTACACCTCCGAGACGCTGATCGCGGACAACGTCGCACGCGGACAGCGGGGCAGCGGCGTCGTCGTCATGACGCGCCCGACGGCGAACGCCATCGTCGGCAACGACGTCCGCCACGCCACGGGTGGCATCTTCGTCGGCGGGTCGGGGAGCTACGTCGCTCGCAACGTGGTCGTCGACACCGACCGCGGACTGGTGTCGTACGCCACCCAGACGGCCTACGAGCACAACGTCCTCTACGAGAATCGGGTCGGCTTCGCCGCCTCGTCGGTCGTCCCCTCGAACCGGGTCGTCGCCAACGACTTCGTCGGGAACGACCGCCACGCCACCGCCGGCCCCGGCCCGCTCCGGATCTACACCGAGGACGGCCGTGGCAACTACTGGGAGGGGGCCTACGACCTGTCCGGGGATCCCGGATCGCCGACCCTCGAGCGGGCCTACTCGCCGACGGACGACCTCGACCGCCGGTTCCACCGAACCGACGCGGCGGTGACGCTGAGCGCCGCGCCCACCGTCCGCGGCCTGCGGGCGTTCCGCGGGACGACCCCCGGCCTTCGCAGGGCCAGTATCATCGATCTCTCGCCGCTGGCACGTCCGTCGAATCCGGACCGCCTCGCGGCGGCGCGCAACGAGACGCGCGTGGAGGGTTCGGCGTGACGGAGACGTACCTGCGCGGGACGGACGTGAGCCGCACGTTCGGCGACGTTACCGCGCTCGCCGGCGTCTCTATCGAGGTTCCGGCGGGGAGCGTCGTGGCCCTGATCGGTCCGAACGGCTCGGGGAAGACCACGCTCCTGCGGATCCTGTCCGGCCTCCTCGCCCCGAGCGACGGCGAGGTGAGCTACGACGGGCCGGACGCGGCACGCCCGCTCGGCTACCTTCCACAGGAGCCGACCTTCCGTCCCGGCTTCACCACCCGCGAAACGATCGGGTTCTACGCGCGTCTGGTCGACGACGATCCGGACGAACTGCTCGACCGCGTCGGGCTCGATCGGGTGCCGGATCGCCGGGTCGAGGCCCTCTCAGGCGGCATGACGCGTCTGCTCGGCATCGCACAGGCGCTGGCCGGCGACCCGCCCGTCCTCGCGCTCGACGAACCGGCGAGCGGACTGGATCCCGGCATGAGCCAACGGGTGTTCGACATCCTCGACCGGCTGGCCGAGGACGGCCACTCGGTCGTCGTCACCTCCCACGACCTCCCGTTGGTCGAGCGCTCGGCGGATCGGATCGTCGTCCTCGACCGAGGTGAGGCCGTCGCGGCCGACACGCCGGCGGCGTTACGCGAGCGGACGGGTGGCCCACTCCACGAGACGTTCACGAGTCTCGTCCAGGCCGACGATAGCGTGGGGATCCACACGGGGGAGACGCGATGAGGGGACCGGGCGACGGGTTCTGGGCTGTCTTCGCCCGCGAGGTGCGTGGTGCCGTCCGGAGCCGAACGTATCTCCTCCTCACGCTCGCGCTGACGCTGGTCCTCTTCGCCCTCGCACGGGCCGGCAACGGGCCCGCTGCCGGCTACGTACCGACGACCGTCGACGTGTTGCTGGTCGTGGAGGTGCTCGTCCCTGCGGTGGCCTTCGCCGTCGGCTACCGCGCCATCACCGACGACGCCGTCCGTGGGACGCTCGACGTCCTCGCCACCTACCCGCTCCCACCGTGGGCGTACGTGATCGGTGTCTACGCCGGGCGCGCGGTCGTGTTGCTAACGGTCGTCCTCGTCCCCCTCGCCCTCCTCGGTGTCGCCGTGGCGCTGTCGGCCGGTCCAGCGACGACGGTGTTCGCCACACACCGGGGCATCGACTCGCCGCTCCTGTTCGTCCGGTTCATAGCCCTCACGGCGGCGTTCACGCTCACGACGCTCGCCATCGCCGTCGCCGTCTCGGCGCTTGCGGACTCCCGGCGGCGAGCGATACTGCTCTCGCTCGTCGGCTTGCTGGTCGTGGTCGTCGGTGCCGACGTGACCGTCCTGCAGGCGATGACCGGCGGGGTCGGCGTGGGGCTGGACATCTTGCTCGGGCTATCGCCCGCGAGCGCGTACCGGGGGTTGGTGTTCGAGACGGTGCTGTACGTCGCGTTCTCGGGACGAACCGGCTTCGTGTCGATACCCGTCGCGGCTGCCGGCCTCGTCGCGTGGACCGGCGCCTCGCTGCTGGTCGCGACACTCGCAGTCCGTTCCCGTCGGGCCTAGGCACTGGGGTGACCACCGTCGACCAGCCGCATGAAGCGGTCGACGAGTGTGTCCGCGAGCGACGGCGCGACCGCCTCCAACAACCGAACCGTCTCCTCGGGCCGAGCGAGCGTCACCTCGACCTGCCCGCGCTCGCCGTACCATCGGTCGATGATGCCGGCGTCCACTAGCGTGTCGATGTGCCAAGAGACGGTGCTGCGGGCGAGATCCAGCCGTTCGGCGATCGCGGTCGCCGAGAGTGTTCCCTCGTCGAGGAGGAGCGTGATGATCTCGCGTGCCGTCTCGCGCCGATAGAGCGCGAGGACCCGTCGCTCCCAAGCGTCGTACTCCGGTTCGAAGTAGTGGGTCCGACCCCGGATCCGCTCGGCCACGACCTCGTCCCGCCGGATGAGCCGCCGGAGGTGGTACTGCGCCTGACCGGTCGCGATGTCGAGGGTTCGGGCGAGTTTGTTGAAGTGGACTCCGGGGTTCGTCCGAACGTGCTCGCGCACTTGGCGGCGGACGTCGCTCATACGAGTGGTAATGTTTTACGTCTACAATATCGTCTCGGCACTTCCCAGACTCTGGGAACGACGATCACTGCTGGGCGACGAGTTCGCTGGAGATGTCCTCGGCAGCGATGATTTCGCCGCCGTACGTCGACACGAACTCTTCGGCTGCGCTGGTGGTGCCGAAGGGCACGATGGCCGGGCCCATCGCACCCTCGATTCCCGATCCGATCACCACCTCGAGCGCTTCCGTCACGGCGAAGTTCTCGGCGGCCAAATGTGCCGAGATGACCCGTGCACCGCCTTCCTCCCGAACGGAGTAGTCGACGGTGGCGTAGTCGGTGAGATACGTCACCTGTGGCGTCCAGCCCCGGTTGCCCGTCGCGAACCGGTGACGGTAGGCACACACCGTGCTACAGAACCGAGCCGGTGGGTCGTGACCCTCGGGGCTGTTGTCCTGGTAGTAGGTCTGACCGGACGGGCCCGGCTGCTGAGTGATAACCATCCCACACTGGTCACAGCTCATCCGCTCGGTCAGCGCGACCGGTTCCGGACGATCCGACGAGCCCAGACAGCCCGCGAGGCCGGTGGCGGCTATCGTCGCCGTGCCCAGCACGAACTGCCGTCGGGACGAATCGGTTGGCGTGGGTCCGCTCACGTTTCGTGATAGGTGACACGTTGGTTTAGCTATCTTGGTGTAGACGTCGAAAGACCTCGCTCGAGGCACGCGAAAGATGGATGCAGTGCCGGTTGCAATCGACGGTAGGGACACATCAGCGCCGATCGAGCAGTGTTCACTATGGACACGGTCGGCCACGTCGGACATCCGTCGCGACTCCGTCCCACGGAAGCTCACCACACCGCCGGGAGTAGTGGAGCCGACGTGGGGAGGAGGGCGTTAGCCTTCGACGGCCGTGGTCGCAGTTTCTGACCCCTCGTATTTGTTCTCGAACTCCTGGATGAGTTGGCCCATCTTCGCGTACCAGTCGTTGAGCATCCGCTGCATGCCGTCTGCGATCTGCGACGGATCCGTCGGCGAGTAGACGTGGTAGTACCCACCCTGATCGTAGTTGATCTGGTCCTTTTCGATGAAGCCCGTCTGGAGTAGCCGCTGTACGGCTCGGTACGCGGTTGATCGCTCCCGCTCGACGGCATCGGCCATCTCGTCGACGGTCAGTGGTTCTTCAGCCTCGACGAGCACCCGGAAGCACTCCCTGTCGAGCTCTTTGAGCCCGTGAAAGCACTCCAAGAGGCCCTCACACTCCATATCGCGACGGAGCTGCTCAGACATCGAATCCGGCATTGTAATCGTCTACAGTATGCGCTGAGATATTAAAAGATTTTTGCACGAATCGCACAATCTCGTGATGCAGCCAACCGTCTCAACACGGGGAGGACGGGTGAAGGTCCGCTGGCGCCCCGTCACGCAGGGGTGAGGAGGGCACCGGGTAGCGAATCGCGAGCGCGACGACTGCAGCGCCGATCACGAGCCCCAGACCGGCCCGCTCGGGGGCCGACACCCACTGCGATGGCACCCGATGGCGTCGACCAACGTCGAGACGATGCTCAGCCGGTTCACCGAGTTTGTGGCAACTGTTGTCGTAGATCACGCGTCGTTCTCCAATCAGATACACCCTTCACCTGTCTGTGCAGGCCGGCCGCGAACGTGAAAGACCCATACGGTATCGGCGACCGACGCCGACGGCACCGTCTCCTATCGCCGCGACGGGACGACCTGGACGCCGGACCGACTCCGTGATGGGCCGCTGACCGGGTCCGCGACGGAGGGACCGCTGGCTCCGGTCCCCGGACTCGCGCGCCGGGCGGCAAGCATCCCGTATCGGCCCGATCGGACCGCACGCGCAACTTTGGATGAGTGACCACCGTCTCCCCGATGGGGTGCGTGACGGGAGCCCCGAGGTGAGCCGCGCCGATGAAGAAGCTACTTCACCGCCCGAGCGCTATCCCCGACCGGTGATCGGGATTCTACAGCGGGTCAAACGCCCGCTCCTCTATCTGATGGGGCCGATGTACGTCGCCGCGGGAGCGTTACATTTCGTGGTGCCGGAGCTGTACGTCCAGATCGTTCCCCCAGTATTTCCCGCACGGCTCGCTCTCGTGTATCTTTCCGGCCTTGCCGAGGTCGGTGTCGGGATCGGGGTACTGCTTCCCCGGACGCGACGGTACGCGGCGTGGACGGCAGTCGCGTTACTCGTCGCCATCTTTCCGGCGAACGTCTACATGGCGACCCACGGTGTCGTGGTCGAAGGGATGCCGGGGGGTGGCGACCCGTCCGGTTTCGTGCGCTGGGGCCGGCTCCCTCTGCAAGGCGTGTTGATCCTCTGGGCGCTCTGGTATACGCGACCCGCAGACGGACCGGACTCAGGCTGAGCACACGGGGCACGGCGATCGGAAACCGTGTATCAATCTGGTGGCCTACTGACCCCGCTCACCCACCACGCTCCCGATACCAGATCCGTTCGCCGACGGCCGACTCTCCCTCGCCGATATCCATCCGTGAGAGAACGAGCTCACGGATCGCGGCCGTGACAACGAGTTCGGTCCCGCCCCCCTCCTCGGTTTCGACGGTCACGATGCAGTGACCGTCGCGGTCCGTGATCGACTCGACAGTCCCCGTCGACCACCGACCGGGGTCGTGGGCCGGTCGGCGCGCGTGAATTCGGTCGTGATCCATCCCACTACTTCACGCCACGTTGTCTTGAGGGCGGCGTTCCTTCGGTCGAGAACACGCCTCAAGGAACAGCTCTCCCGGTGTCGTCGACGCCCGGCAGGAGTAGCGCGTTAAATACGGAGACCGAAATCGGGACGACGTTCGGGGTTGCCCACGCGGGGGGTCACTCCCGACCGCCGTCGGTCGGGGAACCCACCCTCGAACGCTCCCGCCCACCTTCCGTGGGCCACACCGGGAGTAAGACGTCGATCGTCGTCCCCTCCTCGTCGACCTCGGCCGCCACCATTCCGCCACAGTACGTCACGATCCACGTGACCATCCAGAGGCCGAGCCCACTACTGTGGTTGAGTTGCGTTTCCTCCCCCTCCGTCAGTATGTGCTGTTCCTGAGCGGATAGCCCGGGGCCGTTATCGCTCACCGAGAACCGAACCTCGCTGTCGTCGCTGAGTGTTACAGCGACGTGTACCGTCGGGTCGGAACTCGTGTTGTGTTTGACGGCATTCGTTATCAGTTCGTCCACGATCGTCAGAATCTCGGGGGTGATCTCGTAGCAGTCGAGATTCTCGGCGACGTCGAGCGTCGTGGTCGCCTCGGTGTCGGACAGCGTTCTTCGGACCGACTTCGTGGCCGACGCCAGCGGCATACACTCCCCCGTCGCGTCGAGGCGATCGAAGATCTGCTCGATTTCGTGCGCTTTCTCCGAGCGAGTCATGATCTCCTCGGTCACGCGCTGGACCTCTTGGACGACTTGACGGGCCTGTGTGTCCCGTTCGCTGGCATCACTCGAGGACTTGTAGAGGTCCTCGAGTCGCGCCATCTGGAGGGAAATCACGTTCAGTTTGTTCCGGAGGTTGTGTCTGAGTAGCCGGTTCAAGACCGACAGGCGCTGTTTTCTGACGATATCCTCCGTCAGTTCCACCTGGATGGCGACGAACGCGATCGGTTCTCCGGTCTCGTCGGTGACCGGTGCGGCCGTCTGGTGGGCGAGGTACCGGTCCCCGCTTTTCGTCTTGTTGATGATCTCGTCCGAGAACACCTCGCCACCGAGAACGGTCTCCCAGAGTCGCTCGTAGTACTCCTCGTCCATCTCGCCGGATTTGAGGATACGCGGTGTCTTCCCGATCGCTTCGTCGGCCGTATACCCCGTGATCTCTTCGAAGGCCGGGTTGACGTGGCGGATTACGCCGTCGATGTCGGTGATGAAAATCGCGTATCCGGCGTGTTCGACTGCTTTCTGGTACTCCTTCGCTTCTTGATGGGCCGTGATGGCCGCCACCGTGTTCGGAACCGCCTCGGAGATGTCTCGGAACAACTCGATCTCGGCTTCGCTGACCCCGTCCAGTGCCGTCGTGTAGACCCCGAGTACGTACTCCCTGCCGGTGGGAAAGTGCAACGGGACCGCCAGACACGCCGTGATACCTCGGTCGGCAGCCGCGGCTTCCCACCCCTCATCGCTGTTCGGATCGACGTCGGCGACGTGTATGTCACCGGTGTCGGCCGCCCTGCCCACCGGGTCGGGGCTGTCGATGTCGCTGCGCTGGCGGTGGACGTACCCGTCCGGTTGGCCAGCGACGTAGCCGGTCTCGTCGTCCGTCGGGGCGCACAGCCAGACCATCCGGTACGCGTCGATGGTCGACAGCTTCTCCGGGACGAGCGTGGTGAACTCGTCCGGATCCCCGTTCTGGATGAGTACTTTGTTGAGCTCACGAAACAACCGGGCGACGTCTTCCAGGTGAACGATCTGGCTCACGTCGGTGAGCGTGATGGCTTCCGAGGCAGTCTCGGCCTCGATGTCCTCCCGGTGGCATTCGAACTTGGCACTCTGGTCGCTCACCGACCGTGAAAGGATGGTCGTTTCGCCGCTATCCAGGCTCGCCAGTTCCGCGTCGACGTCGTCGAGTGACTGGCCTTGGACGGGCCCGTTTTCGAGAACGGAGGCCGCGCTGTCGTTGTAGTTGACGACGGTCCCTTGATCGTCCAAGATGAGTACGCCCTCCGAGATACTCTCGGCGATGGACGACTGGTCGGGATTACTGAGGCGAGTGAACTCGCCGCGTGCGTACCAGAACACGCCGAGTGCGAAGATAGCGATGCCGATCGGCTCGTAGTTCAACAGGAGCACCGGCCCTTCGTGGTAGTAGGCTGCGATGTACGGAACGAGCGGCAGTGCAGTCACCGAGACGAGCAGATACAGCGCGGTCGGACGGGTATCGGCGTCGGCGAACGAATCGAAGAGAAACCAGAACCCCAGTCCGGAGACGGTGTACGAGAACCCAGTCACCAACCAGTGAGGCGCGAAGTGCGTGACGCGGGCGTGGTGGAACGGTTCCGTGACGATTCGCATCTGCATGTAGGCTCCGTGGATCGGGTTGGTAACCTTTATCAGGACGATCGAGGAGAACACGGCGACGGCAACGAGCCGCAGGGATCGTGATCGGTGGTATTGGCGGCCGCTGTAGGCCGAGGCGAAGTAGAGCCACGCGAAGACGGTCCCGATGCCGGCGATCAATCCAAACAGATACACGACACGCTTGCTCGACAGCGTCGGCAACAGCAGTCGTATCGCCATCAGGAGGGCCCAGACCCCGTTCAACAGAAACAACCCGGCAAGCCCACGCCGGATGTCGGCGTGAGACAGCGTCCGAACGCCGAGCAGCGCGCCGAGACAGACGAGGCCAGCGAGACTGAACACCACCACGTAGAGTCCCTGCAACGTCCCGAACATGCTCAGTACCATTTCTTTCTACGGTGTGTCCCTTTTGCCGGATTTCCTATCGGCGTGCGGCAGGAAAACCGTGACACAGCGGTCACGTCCACAACCGACTGTAAAAGAGCGTCACTAAAGTGGTGCTAGCGTGTTCTCACGAGGTGGGAACCCGTACCGTGTCGTCCCGTCGGCTTACGGAACCGTAAACCGGCCCGGGGGCAAGCACCGAGGCACTCGGCCGACGACCGCTTCGGAGGCATCACTGGCGAGGGCGATGGCACTGATCACTACCGGCAAGACGATACCGGACAGGGATACGAGCCGCCCCCGTGTTCCCACGGCTCCGCGGCCGGCATAGCTGAGTGCGTAGACGATCCAAGCCACGGGCAGCAACGACACGGTGCCGAGTCGCGCTACGTCGAAGAACGGCTCGAGGAAACCAACGGTCGCTACCTCTATCGCCGTGGCCTCAAGCGAGAGGACGGCCCGGAGAGTCAGCGTGGTGACCAGCAACAGAAACGGGTCCGCGTTGGGCTGCGCTCCGGATCGGTAGGCCCTCCAAGACGTCCATGACAACAGGACGGATGCCGGAGCAGTGCGCACCAGCGTCAGCACGGGAACCACCGTTCGACGCCTCGGCCTACGAGTTGGCCGTTGTCGCGGTTGGATACGGTGGTTGCTGCTCGGTTCGATTTCCGACGTCAGCGGGCCGATACACGGGGCAACGCACGAGTAGCGACGAACGTGTTTGGAGGGCCGGGGACGCCGATCACCCGCTGGGGGACTGGGCGGGCGTAGGGACCGTGGCTCCCGAAACTAATAGATGGAACCCCTCCGTATCACTCCCGGAAACTCCATCTCGAAACGGTCCGTCTCGCCCAGAGGTGTCCGATGGGGGTGGACGCCGTCACGGAACTGGATCCAGCCACCGGCGGGGCGAACGCGTGGATGGTCCGAGTTCAGTACCCCTTCGGAGTGGCTCACCGATGGGACGGTGGGCGGTCCGGACGAAGGCAGAGGTACTCCCGGATTCCAGCGAGTACGCCTCGGCAAACAGGCGTGTTTCTTATTAGCGTGCTCGAAGAAATTGGCCTCGAATGGACAGCAAGGAACTTCTGCCGGCGGGCATCCGCTCACGATACGCGGTGAAGCTCTTTGCTGTCTCGTTGCTCATTACTGCCGTGATCGTCGCTGGCGGGTCGGCGATCGCAGGACAAGTGTCCGATCGGGTCACGGAAGAACAGTTAGACTCCGTGGAAGCCAACGCGGAACTCGAGGCGGAGAGTCTCGCCCGGTGGTTCGAGGGCGAACAGGAGTCGATTCGGCTCCTGTCCTCACATCGAGGCATCGATCCGTCGAACCGGACACGAACCGAAACCACCCTCGACAGGGAACTCAACCGAACGTCGGACGAACTCGTTAGCCTCCACGTCGTCGAGCGGCCGACGGAGCAGCCGTCGAACGGCACGACGGAGCGGATCGTCGCGAGCAGTGACGGGCTAGCCGGCGAGCCGCTGGCTGCGACCGCGATCGACTGGGGGCAAACTGCCTCCGGCGAGGAGGTTGCGTTCCGGTTCGACAGCCCGACGGAGACGCTCGTCTCGTGGGTCTACCTGGACCAGGGTAACATGTCCGTGGCGATCGCCTCACCGACGCGTGATGGCGATCACGTGTTGATCGGCGAGTACCATCCCAGCACTCGGGTCGCGGCGGCGGCCGACGCGACCAACGACACGAGTACCGTCGTTCTCGGCGGCGTGAGTGGGTACGTCATGTTCGAGAAGAACAGTCCAAACGAGTTTCATCCGTACAAGGGCGAGGCCACCGTTACCGAGGTCGAATCCCGGATCGAGGAGCGACCGAACCAGTTCGCGCCGATCAGCGGTGCCGAACTGGACGACACGGAGGTGCGGGGATACCACAGCGTCCCGAGCGACGGTGTCAACTGGGTCGTCGTCAAGGAAGTTCCCACATCGACGGCACTCGCCGTGACCGACCAGGTCCAGACCGACTTGACGGTGCTGATCGGACTCACCGCTGTCGGCTTCTTGTTGATCAGCGGGATGATTCACTTCGGTCCGATCAGTTCGATCAGGCGGCTGTCGCGTCAGGCGGAAGCGATCGCCGAAGGTGACCTGACGGCGGAGATTCCGGACGGCAACCGGATCGACGAGGTCGGACAGCTGAGAACCAGCCTCCACAGAACGAAGGCGTATATCGAAACGATCACCGAACAGGCCGAAAAGATCGCCCGTCGAGAGTTCGACGATACGGCTCTCGACGAAGAGATCCCGGGGCCCGTCGGAACGGCGATGGCGGATATGCGTGACGACCTGGAGCGGTTCGTCGAGGAACGCGAGCAGCGCGAACAACGCCTGGAGGTGTTCAACCGACTGCTCAGACACAACCTCAGGAATCGGCTCGACGTTATCAGAAGCCACGCGGAGCAGCTGGCCGACCGAACGGAGGGCGACGACGCCGAGGCCGTCTTGGCAGCGACGGATCGGCTGGCGTCGATCGGCACTCGCGCCCGACGGATCGACCGTCTGATGGCTCGCGACCCCGATCCGGCGACGGTCGATATCACCGTTGTGGTTTCCGAGCTGCTCTCCCGGACCGCATCCGACGACGTCACTGTCAACACGGAGTTTCCGCCGACGGCGACGCTCCGAACCGACGCCGAGATACTGCGAACGGCACTCACGAGTCCGTTGGAAAATGCCGTCGGATACGCGGAGTCGAGTGTCACTGTCTCGATAACGTCGACAGCCGACGGGTACAGAATCGCTATCAGCGACGACGGCCCCGGTATTCCAGTGGCCGAACTCGAATCGCTGGCGGCCGGAACCGAGAGTTCCCTCCAACACGGGCGTGGACTCGGACTCTGGCAACTCAAGTGGGGTATCGATGCGCTAGACGGTGATCTCTCGTTCGAAACCGAGGACGGCACGACAGTCGAAATAACGCTCGCCGATCTCACGGAGCGAACCGAGAACGGGAACCGGGCGAGATAGCGCCACTCGCTCGACCCTTCGTTGGCCGACGCCTCGTCGATCGGCCGCTCATACGGATTATTGTAACTGGTTACCGGTGGTTCGCCGGACCGTCTCGGCGAACCACCGGTAATGACTTACGATAAACAGTATCAGTCGTCGGCGTCACTACGATTGCTCGGCGGCCTCGAACGTTACCACGAGTTTCTCGGCGGTAAGCGCATAGACGGTCATCTCTCTGCCCTTGACCGAGTACCACGTATCGATCGGCTTGACGAGGTCGTTTTCCTCGAGGCGTCGCAGATGGTGGTGGACGTTCTGTATCGACGTATCGACACTCTCCGCGATCTCGGAGGTCGTCTTCGGTTCGCCCTCCAGCGCCCCCAAAATCGCTTGTGCCGTCCCCGACGACAGCGCTTGGAGGGCATCGACCTGCGAATCACTGGAGACGGTGAAGTCCGCTCGATCGTGAGGACTGTACTCGACGTGACTCTGGTGTGGGAAAGCACTCGTCATCGTCCCTATCCGTGTTCTCGTACCGAATCTCTCTGTAACCGAGGGCTATCAATACGGACTCGACCGATAGAGGCATTCTAGGTATATGCACTCCGCCTCGTCGACCGCGGGTCCTATCGGGATGGTTTTTCAGTTTCTTCGGTGGATCCACGGTCCCGGGCCGGCGGCCGGTCGTGGTGTTTCGACTCGATCGGTGACCCACGGCGTCAGTCTCCGACGTCGACCGTGGCTCCGATTCCATCGCCGAGGGAGAGAGAGACCGACGTAGCCACGGGCTCGAACCGTTCCTTGTGATGGCCGTCGTCACAGATCATCATCTCAGTGCGAACGAGGCCCGCATCACGAAGGTCGTTGAGGCGGCGGTATGCCGTTGCCCGCGAGACGTCCGCTGCCTCGGCGACGGCACGGCCGCTTCGTGGCTGCTCCGTGATCGTCTCGTACACACGGCGCGTGTATTCGTCCCCGAAGAGTTCGAACAGTTCGGTCGCCGAGAGATCGACATCTGCCGTCCAATCGGAGTGTCGTTTCGACTTCTGGGTCGGGTTGACGGACATACTCCTAGGAGCACGCCGTTCGTACTGGATATCGGGGGCAAGCATGCAGACCGCACGGCACTCGGGACTCTAGGAGTGCAGATGGCGTTGCTCGGAGAAGATGACCAGTTATGTGGCTGCAGCCTCGACACCACGTACGCAATCGAAACAGATGTCCGGAAACGATAGCGCGGCGGACGTGCATACGCTCGTCGTCGACGACGAACAGGAGGTTGCAGACGCGTATGCGCTACGGCTGCGAGGCTACTGTGACGTCGAGACGGTGTACAGCGGGGAGGCCGCGCTGTCGGCAGTCGCGGATACGCCGGTCGATATCGTCCTTCTGGATCGCCACATGCCGGGGATGTCGGGTGACGACGTGCTGTCGGAACTGGTTGCGCGTGGGTACGACGGACGGGTGGTCATGGTAACCGCGGTCGATCCCGGAATCGAAGTACTCGATATGCCGTTCGACGATTATCTCTGCAAGCCGGTCGACCGCGAGGACGTTCGCGCGGTTATCGATCAACAGCGACGGATCCTCGCGTACGAAACGCTCGGGGCGTATTTCAGTGCCGAGGCCAAGCGAGCGGTGCTCGAAGCCGAACTGGACTCCGAGACGCACCGCGAGCACGAACGGTTCGTCGCGGTGGCGGAGCAGGCGGAGCGACTCGAAACCCGAGCCAGACGACTGTTGACCGACGACGAGATCCTCGCTCAGTTCGACGAAATCGATCGCGGGGAGATGTGACGGCCGGTGGCGTGACGGACGGCCGGTGCTTTCGACGAGGTGCGGATTCGACGCCCGACCCGGAAAACCGTGGTACCTGTTCGGAGGGGCGCTGTGCGGTGAGTGTCGGCACCGTCATCCGCTCTCGGATGTCCGCCCCTGTCCGTCGAGATAGGCATCCAGAAGCTTCCGCTGGGCGGCACGCAGGTGATGGAGCAACGTCGACCCGGTGATATCCAGTGAGGCAGCGACTTCTTCGGCCGTGCTTCCACGAGGTGACTCGAAGTAGTCGGCGAAATATGCGGTTTGCAGGACGACCCGTTGTCGCTGTGTCAGCCGGTCGTCCAGTTCGTCGCGGAACTCACGGGCGGTCGTCACGGAGCGTTTCCGCTCCGTCTTCGAGACGAACTCCGCGTCGTACTCCCGACCCACCGTATCCACGATACGGCGGACGTCACCGTCCGGGGGAAGGTCCACGACGAGACGTCCCGCTCCATCGTCGAAGCTGGCACGCCGAACGGTACCTCCGAGCGAGGAGATGGCCAGCAACGGCGTCGAGCCGCGGATGGTGAGTTCGACGGTCCCACCGGACTCGGATTCGTCGATAACTCGTGTCCGATCGATCGGTTCCATCCTCTCGGTCTCCCGGTCGATACGCCCGATTCCGTCGCCTTCGACCGAGACGAAACAGAGCAACGCGTCGTCGGCCTGTGGAACCATCCCTTCGAGCTTCAGCGTCGAGTCGAGCGTCCGACTCAGTCGCGCCAGCAGCGAGCCGTCACCGAGTTCGAAGGTGATCTCTGCGACGCTGTCCGAAAGCAGCAGATTCCGATTCCGAACGGCAGTGATTGCGAACCCAGCGACCTCCCCCAGCGTCTCGAAGCTAGCCCGCTCCCGTTCGGAGAACGCCTCGGTGCCACTCGCATAGACGCCGACGACTCCGTGGACGTTCGGCCCGTATACGACCGGAATGTGCAGTGCCGACTGGACGCCGTCGGCAAAGCCGGCCCTCCGGACCGATTTAGGAACCGCGGCACTGTCGGTGAGTGGCTGGACAGCCTGCAGTTGACCGCTCCTGACTGCGCGCTCTTCGGGCGTCGTCACCGTCTCATCGCCGACCGCGTCACGAACGGCGCCGAAGATATCGCCGGTCTCACCCGCAACGGCGCGGACGGCGAGGTCGTCGCCTCCCACGTCGCGTTCTCCAACCCAAGCGAACTCGTAGAGGTCGGTCTCACCGAGCCCTCGACAGATCGTTTCGGCGATTTCCTCACGAGAGGTCGCGTTGACGAGTGCCGCGAGGATATCCGAACGCACGTCGTCGATGAGCTCCGTCCGTTTGCGCTCCTGTCGTAGCCGTTCGAGAGACCGCCTCTCGCGCCGCCTCTCGGTCACGTCTCGGAGATAGACCGCCCCTCCCTCATCGAGCGCAACGATGGAGACGGCGAACCACCTGTCGGGCCCTGGATAATACTCCTCGAATTCCATCTCAGTGACCGACTCACCCTCGAACGCGGTCACGAGGGTGCCGTCGACGGACCGGGGAAACACCTCGGCGAGCGTGGCTCCAGCCGGATCAGCGGCGTCGATCAGTGTCCGGGCGCGCTCGTTGCTGTCCAAGACGGTCCCATCGGTCGAGGCCTCGAGGACGCCGACCGGCGCCCGTTCCAGCCGATCATCCATGGCTCGAACCACCGCGTTCGTCCCTTCGTTCCCCACCAGTCCTCGTTGCAGGTTCCGTCATCGGTGTTCGAATCGGATCTCGAACCGTGCCCCACCACAGTCGGCTGCAGTGAGGGTTATGTTCCAGTCGTGTGCGACGATGATCCGTTCGACGATCGCGAGACCGAGTCCGGTTCCACCGGCCATCGTCGAGTATCCCGGCTTGAAAACCGTCTCCCGTTCCCCTGTGGGGATACCCCTGCCATCGTCGGCGACGTAGAACCCGTCCCCTAACGATCCTACAGTGATCGTCACGCTCTTCTCGGGAGTCGTCCCGTCGCCAGGGGACTGCTCTCGGGGTCCCGGACGCCGCTTTCCCCCGTGCTCGCGTGTGTTCGGCGAGGGTGTGTCCGAGTCGTCTGTCACCGAACCCTCGGACTGCGTCGGGATGGCCGCAGAGTCATGCTCCGTGCCGTCATCGGGGGTCTGCGACCGATGGCTCGTGGAGCCATGCTCCCCGCTGTCGCCGTACTGTCTCCGGCTATCGGTGGCGTTGTGCTTCACCGCGTTCCGGAACAGATTCTCGAACAGCCGTCGAACGCGGTCGGAGTCGGCGGTGACGGTCGGGAGTGATCCGACGAGTTCCAGCACTGCGCCCCCAGTATCGACCGATTGCCACGCGTCCGTCGCCGCAGTTTCGATCGAGACTCGTTCCGACGGGTCCACGACGGCGTCCCCCCGTGTGAGAGTGAGGACGTCGCGAATGATCCGTTCCATCCGATCGTGCGCGTCGGCGACCGACTCGAAGTGTTCCGGCTCCCCTGTTTCCCGCGCCGCTTGGAGGTGTGCCTTGGCGACGTCGAGCGGGTTACGGAGATCGTGGCTGATCACGCTGCTGACTTGGTCGACGGCGGGCATCTCCTCGATAGCGGGACACTGCTGTAGGTCCGAAAAGACGAGATATCCGGCGTCCTCGTCCGAGGGGACCACCCGCAGGAAAAACGCCCCTCGATTCCCGTTCCCGTCGAGATAGATCCCGACACGATCACCCCGAACGACGTGGGTTATCGGATCCCGGTCGCCGGTCGCAGTACGGTGACTAAATCGCTCGAATACCGTCGAGACGTGCGCGTCGGACGAAGTATCCCCGAACCGCCGCTCGAAGGCCTCGTTCGTCGTCGTGATGCGGGCCTCACCACCGTCTACGGCATAGGCGAGCACGGGATCCGGAAACGCCTCCAATGGGATCGCCGCAGTACATTCGTCGGTCATCGGTCCCCCGTCGTCCTCCCGTACGACCGTCGCGGGACCACCAGCCTCGGGAGCCGGTGAAGACGCCTCCGGTGGGAGCGAAGTCGGACGCGACTCATACGTGCCTCTTGGATCCGACGCGTGTTTATTATTCCCCACCTGACTCTGACTCGGAAACATCGGGTTAGCGTCCCGTGGTTCCCCGTTTCGAGTTGCCGGGGACGCCGTTCGGACGCTGACTCCGCCGAACGACACCGGAAACGACGACGCCACCGAGCGTCAGGGCGGATGCTATCGGGAGTGCTGGCCCCGTGATCGTAACCTCCAACGCACGAACAACCCGGTCGAGTCGACGACGAGCCGGGCGTGACCGCGACGGGTGACGAGTTACTGATCGCCGCCGGACGGGTGTCGAACGCCGATACGCTGAACCTCGATGCCACGGGGGTCGAAACCGACGAGCAGGGGTTCGTCGAAACCGACGAGTACCTGCGGACGGCCGCCGACGGCGTGTGGGCGCTGGGTGACATCGTCGGCGAGTACCTGCTGAAACACAACGCCAACCACGAAGCACGGACCGTCGCACGAAACATCTTCGGGAGCGACCTCGAAGCGGTCGATTACAGCGCGATGCCCTTCGCGGTGTTCGCCTCGCCGGAAGTGGCTGGCGTCGGCGCCAGCGAGAGCGACCTGCGAGCCGCCGGGCGGGACTACGCGACCAACACCTACCGATACGAGGAGACCGCCCGCGGCGACGCGATGAAAGCCGAAGGCTTCGTGAAGGTGCTCGTCGACCTCGACGGGGAAATACTCGGTTGCCACATCGTCGGCCCCGACGCCTCAACGCTCGTGCAGGAAGTCGTCGTCGCGATGACGGCCGGCACCGGAACCGTACAGGACATCCGCGAGAGTATTCATATCCACCCGGCCCTCCCCGAAGTCGTCCAGCGGGCGTTCTCCGGGCAGTTCACCCGCGGCGGACACGATCACTGATACTGTCACTCTTTCCGGCGACTGGTCTCCCCGAGGGGTGCGTCCCCGTATCGATATCCAGCCGGCAGTACGATCGACCGCAATCGACGGAGCTGGCACCCTCCCCGTTCGCATCCCTACGACTCGGCGGTCGTGAGCGAGTAGACACGCTGTCGTGCGTCGGCGAATGAAATCCGGGAGGTCATCAAATCCTCGTCTTCGAGTTCCCGCAGAGCGTACCGGACGGTTCGATCCGGAGTTCGACTTCCTCGCGGTCGTGCGCTCGTTCCTCGTCGAGCAGGGACTGATCGAGAGCGACCTCGACACGATCATCGAGGAGACGTGGGCGGACGCCAATCGCTTTCCGCACTGGCACGGATTCCTTCTCGATTCGATCGAACGCTGTACCGGCTCGAACGTGGCGAACTGGTCGTCCGCACGGAGCCCGCCGATGGACGAAGCGTGGCCGACCCCAATCTCGGCTACGCGGTGATTGCCGGTGCGCTCGTCGTGGCAGCATCGATTCTGACGTTCCACGATCGTCCGTACGAATCACCCGTACTCGCCGTCGCAGCCGCCTTTCTCCTCGTCTACCTCGTTCGGCGACGGGCGTCGTGATGCCTCTATTCTGCGGTTGCCCGGAAGAACGGACCCGCGGGGGGAAGAACCGACGGTCACGCTCGTCGCCAACCGTGGATCGGAGCGCGTTCTCCGGAGAGCGTCGGCGGATACGAAGACGGACAACGAATCGATACGCTCGGGACTGCGCTCCACGCCGGCCACATCGTCACGGAGTAAAGAACCTCGATCCGGCGCACGGAGACGAGGTGGGAGCCTACGGTCGGTGGGTGATATTCACGCTCTTCGTCGCGCCGTAGCCGAGAACTCCCGGTAGATTTGGCGATCCAATCACGGACGGGATCCAGCGCTCTCAGTGTGCTATCGGAGTGGGGCACGGAGGATAGCCCTGAGACACTTCGTCGGCATCCTCAATCAGCGACAGGACGGCGTCTCGTAACCAACCACTGCCAGCTCTCGAAACTGCGGGGGCCCAGTTGATTGCAGCCGAGAGAACCCAGCGATCCAACAATTAGCAGCCCTGCGCCACGCCGTAGCGGCAGCGAACTACGGGACGAACCCGCCGTCGTTCGGAATCGGTCAGTAGCGAAACGAAAGCACCACCAGTGTCTCCAGTGGCGACGACGTCGACGTTCAGCCCGCCGCTGTCGTGCGATCCCGTTCTCTCCGGAGAGCGACTCGGTCGGACGCGAACTTCGATGGAAGCCACTCTCCCGTTCAGCGGTGATCGCGCGAACTTCACCGCCGCTCGTTGCCGCGAAGACGTATCCGTCGGCGATGACGATACTATTTCGTACCCCCCGAGTCCGGACGGAACTGTCACCGTGATAGCTCTATTCTGACGATGTTGCCGGCTGGCGAATTCTCCTCAACCGTGATGGTACCGCCCGACCGGGCGGTGATTAACTTCACGAGCCACAACCCGAGACCGCTCCTGTGGTACAGCGGTGTTTGTTCCGCTTGGTCTTCCAATAAGTCCCGTTCCATCTCGGGGATGCGTGGCCCGCTGTCGGCTATTGCCATACGAACCGTCTCGTCAGTCCGGGTGACGGTAACAGTGACTTCGGGCGACGGCGAGTCGCTGTGGATGATCGCGTTCGTAACGAGTTCTTCGATCGCCTGCCCAAACTGTGGTATCGCCTCGACAGTTACGTCGTCAGGACATTCAACGGCAATCGTCGCGTCCGAGTGCTCCGAACCGACGCTCGAAACGACGTCCTCGAGACGATCACGTACCTCGATTTGGTCGCGTGTCGGATCCTCCCGAAGCAATTCCGTTATCTGACGTTCTTTCTCTGCCAGTCGGATCAGTCGATCGCTCGTGTCCGCGATCGTCTCGGCGGATGCTGCAACCTCGCCCGACGTCTCGGCGTGGATCGTCTCGGCTCGTCCTCGGATCACGTTCATATCGTTGCGCAGGTTGTGGCGTAACACTCGATCGAGAACTTCTAACTGTCGTTGGCGCTCCTTGCGTCCGGTGACATCCTGTTGGAATCCGATGAAGTTGACGACAGCACCTGCATCGTCCCGTACGGGTGCAATTTCGAGGTGGTTCCAGAACATCGTTCCGTTCTTGCGATAATTTTTGAGGTCGATCGATATCGGTTCCGCTGCGTCGATCGCTTCCCGAATTTCGGCAACTTTGTCCGGGTCGGTACCCTCGCCTTGGAGGAATCGACAGTTCTCCCCGATCACCTCCTCACGCGGGTAGCCCGTCAGGTCTACGAACGCATCGTTGACGTAGATCATCGGGTTGTCCTCCCGTTCCGGATCGGTGATGGTGATGCCGACTGGCGCTTCGTCGATCGCTTGGGTCCGCCGTTCGAGTGTCTTCTCTCGCTCTTTGCGTTCCGTAATGTCGTCTTGGACTGCCACGAACGCGTGAGTCTGGTCACCGTCGATGACGGGTGCGACCGTCTGCATCGCCGTGTACGTCTCCCCGTTCTTCCGACGGTTGACGATTTCCTCTGCCCACACCTCTCCGGAGAGGATGGTGTTCCAGAACTCCTCGAAATACCCATCCGGCATCTCACCGGAGTTCAACACGTGCGGTGTCTTACCGACGACCTCTGCCTGGGTGAAGCCGGTCGTCTCCTCAAAGCCCGAGTTGACGTACTCGATTCTCCCCTTGGGGTCGGTGATAAGGATCGCGTGGCCAGCGGCTTCGACCGCTTGCTTGATGCGCTGGAGGTCGAGTTCGCGCTCCTTGCGCTCGGTGATGTCCTGCATCGTCCCTCGAATGCGGGCCAGTTTCCCGTCTTCGTACTGGGGTTCACCCCTCGTTCGAACCCATCGCCGGTTGTCATCCGCATCGATGAGTCGGACTTCGATATCGTACGGCTCACACTCCTCGATAGCCGTCTCGAACGCATCTTCGACGATCGGTCGGTCCTCGGGGTGAAAATGTTGAAGGCTCAGCTCCGGGGACGGCGTCGTGTCGTCCGGGAGCGCATGGATGCGGCGAACCTCGTCGGTCCACCAGCCCTCTTCAGCCTCGACGTCGTACTCCCACGCTCCGACGTCCGCAATATCCTGCGCCTTCTCGAAGAGATCGACTTGGCGTTCGAGCTCGTGCTCTCGTTCTCGCAAGGTGAGCGACTGATTCCGGAGTCGGAGCAACGCCTCGAGTCGCCAGTTGAGTTCGGCCTGCTGGATCGGCAGGGAGACGATCTCGTCGATCGTTTCCGTGACCACGTTGTCGGCTAGCTGACCGGCATCCGACTCGATGATATCCGCCCCGGACTCCGGAAGCAACAGGAGATACGGAAGCAAAACGGGGGCCGCCGCCGTCTTCTTCGCACGGAGCGCATCGAGGTGTTCCTGGAACGCCCCCTTGTCGAGGATACAGACATCGAAGTCGGCGTCCTCGATGTCCCCCGAGAAGTCCACGGATTCGTAGGAGGGGTGGTCGTCGATCCATCTCTCGAGCAACTGGCGATTGGCCGAATCCGCGATGAGCGGGAGGACCCGGGCCGGGGAGTCGTGTACCGCTTCAGGAGTCATCGCCATTGCTATCCACTCCCGTCCGTGACTCAGTCTCCATCATCATCCCAGGTCGGTGTGCCGGTGAGAATCCCCCGGAGTTCGGGCAGCGAGTCCCCGACCCGCAGGCCGTGTTCGGTGATTTCCAGTTCCCGGAGCTGGTTTTCGTACTGGCTGGTGCGCATCTTGAGGACGCCGATCACCTTCCGGAGCGAGCCCTTGTATTCGACATGGCGTAGGACGACGATGCTGTCAGCGAGATAGCTCATGCCTTGGTCGGTCGCGCGGAACTCACCGGTGATGTTGTGGACTTCGTTCGTCACCAGTCCGGTCACGCCCATGTTGCGGAGGTAGCGACCGACCTTGACGAGGTCCCGCATCGGGTCTTCGTCGACGCCGCGTAGCGACTGCTCGAACCCGCTGGTCCCGTCAATCATCACGATTTCGGCGTCTTTGTCTTCGACTTCCGATCGGATGTGGTGGGTGAACTCGTCGACCGTGAGTTCTTCGGGGCCGATCACCTCTACGTTGAGCGTCCCTCGGTCGATCATTTCGGTCACCGGGATGTTGACGGCTTCCGCGCGCTCGAAGAGGGTGTTGTGGTCTTCTTCGAAGCTGTATAGGACCGAGCGCTGGCCTCTGCCTGCGGCCTCTTTCATGAACTGGAGGCCAGTCGTTGTCTTGCCGACCCCTGTCGGCCCGCTCAGAAACGTGATCGTTCCAGTGGTGAGGCCACCCGACAACAGTGAGTCCAGTGCCGGAACACCCGAGGAGAGTTTGGTCGAATTGTGCTCACGCTCGTGGCGGTTGGGATCGAGTCGTGGCCACACTCGCATGCCATCGTCGGTGATCCGGAGCGTGTGGTGACCGGATCGGACGGAGGAGCCACGGAACTTCGAGACGTGGATCGTTCGACGATCCGCCTCCGCTTTCACGTTTATGACGGCATCGACGAGAAACTGCAGATCGTCGTCGGGCATCGACGCGGCAGCTTGTGAAGTGAGCAGGACCGTCGCGCCCTCGCTTTTGAGAAAGTTGATCAGGCCCAGGATCTGAGATCGGAACTGGTGTTCGTCGGGGGCGAGATACCGGAATTCGGTGACCGGATCCACCACGACCCGATCCGGGTTGATCTCCTGGATCTCCGCGCGAATGCTCTCGACGAGCGAGGGCGTTTCCACTTCACCGGACTCGAACAGGGTGTACGTCTCCTCGCCCTGAAACTGGTCGCCGGAGGCAGAGAGGTTGAGGAATTCGATCGCATCTATAGCGAAGCCGAAGTGCCGGGCAGTATCCCGAATGTAGTCCTCCGGTTCGCCAAGGTTGATGTACAGCCCGGTCTCGTCCGTATCCAGACCAGCAGCGAGAAAGTGTAACGAAAAGATCGACTTACCAGAGCCGGGTTCGCCTCGCACGAGCGTGGCGGACTCGGGGAGATAGCCGCCGCCGAGAATATCGTCCACGCCCGGAATGCCGGTTACGACCCGCTCTTGGCCCTTATTATTCGTTTCGCTCATGTATGAACTGGGACTCTGACGCCATATGTGTCTTCGCACTCGATCCAGAGTTATCGCCGGCGTCAACCAGGGCTCCCATCGAGAAATCGCTCCGAGCGGAGTTCGGCGCCGAAGCGATAGAGCGTCGGGAACAGGAACACATCGGCAAGTGTCGGTTGGTCGCCGGCGAGAAATCGGCGAACTCCGAGGACACTATCCCACTGTTCGAGCGCGTCGAAGGGATTTCGGACAGCTGTCTCGTACCCATCTCGTGTGTCCGCGAACCCGGCTTTGTACACACCCGGGTTGATGTCGTCGTGGATCGACTCGATGATCGCGTCAATTTCGCCTCGTTTGTGTGGGGGAGACAGATCAACATCGTTGGTGGCGTCGGCGTCGAAGGCCTCGTCGAGCATCCGAGCGATATCGGCAGACTCGTTGTTGACGATGGTTTCGGTGGCAGTATCGTAGAGGACAGGGACGGTCACACGTCCCGTGTATCCCGGATCAGCTTGCGTGTGAATCTCGCGGAGATACTCGAATCCGTGTACCGAGTCCGGTGTGCAGGTCCGTTTCGATGGGGTGAATTCCCAGCCGTTGTCTCGGCGGAGCGGATCGACGATATCGGCCGAAATCACGTCTTCGAGTCCTTTCAGACGGCGCGTAAGTGCTACACGGTGTGCCCACGGGCACGCCCGAGAAACGTACAGGTGGTATCGATCCGGTTCAGCCGGATACTCGGGCTCACCGTCTCCGTTCGTCCGACCGATCCACGCGTCGAATCCCCGATCGTCGTGTCCGCGCTCGGGAGCCTCTACCCACGTGCCATCTACGAGTTTTCCCGTCGCCACGTTCCTCCGGAGTGGTTGCCGTAGTTGCTGGTTCGAGTGCCGATACGGTGGTGAATCGCTGGGTCGCACATACCACGTAGACCTACCGAGCGCCCCGCCTAATCTTTCAGGTAGAATACAAGAGGCTAGGTATCATGCACAATACCTGGCGCGCTCGGTCACGGTTCGAGCGTGACGGACTGGACGGTGGCGTCCGCATCGAGCGTGACAGCGAGTTTGCCGTTGGGTGTCGGTGCTTCGACGGTGACCTCCCATGGGTCACGACTCTGGACGGTGACGCATTCCCCGTCTGTAACGAAGGGAAACTCCCAGAGAAACTGGTCGGTCGTATCGAGTCCGCTCGTAGCAAGTTGGCCACCCACAACCGGATTATCTAAGAGACGGATACCAACCGGAATGTAGCTGTAGAAGCTACAGTTCTGACAGCTGAGATGGAAGAGGGCGGGGTGATCAGCGGCGAAGAAAGTACGGTAGCGGTCGTTGGTTTCGATGTCGGCAGCGGTCTGGGTGTATGTAACGGACACGCGACCAGCACAGACGAAACAGACGCCACTCGAAGCCAGTCGCCACTTGTACGTTGTCCGGCGGTCGAACGTCTCGATTGCCTCTTCGATCGACCGACCCTGGAATCCACCGGGATCGAACGGATATTCGATGCGTTTGGTCTCACAGTCCGGGCAGGAAACGGTCGCGAGATGCTCGTCATATTCGAAAAGAGGGGTCGTCCCACAGCGCGTACAGGCTCCGGGTGCTTCGACAGGAGAGACCGTCGGCGACGTGTGGAAGACACCGCTCTGGATGGCGTCGATGACGCGATGCCCAGCGTACTGAAGGACGTACCGTCCCTCGATCTCTTTGACGAATTGCTCGGTGAGTTGTTCGAGATGGTAGGTGAATTTGCCCGAATCCCGTTCATCGACAGCGTCCTGAATCTCCGAAAAGGCCAGCGCATATTCCGGGGCCTCCCAGAGGGCGAACAGGATTTCGAGGCGCAACTCATGGCTGAACAACTGAAACGCGTCCTGTGGATCGATTTCAGCCGGGAACTCGCCACTCGCCCCCGTCATACATCCAACCGTTCTGTACCCACCCAGATAATTCTCGGGTTCTCGAGAGACGAACCGGCGGTGACGGTGCGCTGTCAGCGTTCCTTCGGTATTACCGGAGCCGCCTCCTGAAGTCGTCGGGATCGTCCACGGCGTCCATCCACTCGACGGCCCACTGGCTCACGTCGTCGAGTCGGCTGACGAGTGTCTCGCCCTTCTCGGTGAGCCGATAGTAGACGGCGATAGGGGCTGCCTCCTCGGTTCGTCGCGTGATGAGATCGTTTTCCGAGAGGACATCGAGCGCGTCGGACACGGTCTTCGATCGGCCACCGGTGGCGCGTTTGAGCTCGTCGAACCGCAGTTCCGGGTCACGGAGCGCGTACAGGATCTGGAGCCGTCAGGGCGTCCCAACGGCCTCCAGCGTCTGGACGACTGGGCACGCTTCGACGTTTTTCGACCGTACTTCCTCTCGACGAGTGGTCGTGGTTGACACGAGTGTTAATCTGCGTGGGGCTGGGCTTGGCAGGTGGATGCGGTGGCAGGGTACTGTGCAACGTCGGCGTACTCGACGAGTTTCGTGCCGAGTTCGTCGACTCGCTCTCGCAGTGACTCCTCGACGAGTTCGCCATCGACGACCTGTTCGTATGAGTCGGGAATGGCTACGTCGAGAGGCAGCGGCCACGCGTCGAGTGCTCGGGCCACCGATCGAAGATGCTCCAGCGCGGTCGTCGGGAAGGACCCGCCGGAGACGGCCAACAACCCCACAGTCGTGTCCTCGAACTCGTCGAAGCCGCTATAATCCAGTGCCGTCTTGAGCGGGGAGCTGAACGAGCCATGGTACATCGGCGTTCCCAGCACGATCGCATCTGCCTGCCGCAACTGGGCTCGCAGTGCCGGGGCGTCACCGGCATCCTGATTGTCGGCGTCGAACGTCGGGAGGTCGTACTCCCGGAGATCGACGAGCGTGGTCTGTGCACCCGCGGCCTGTGCTGCCTGTAAGGTCTCCCGAAGCGCGACGCGAGTCACGCTCTCGGCGGCTAAACTTCCACAGACGGCCACTACCTGGGTATCTCGGGTCATCTCGCTTCACACGAATGGAGGCCTCCATCCCACTTATCGTCTCTGTGAACTGAAATTCACCTCCTGCCAAGGGTGCGGATGCGGATGGCGACCGTAACCGGTCGTTTCGGTAACGTGGGGCGACGCCTACTGATAGAAACAACATACGTGGTGAAACTCGTTTGAGAAACCCTGTATCAGCACACCAGACGAGACTCCAAGTGGCGGCGCACACTGTCCCGCGAACTCTCGGGCGAGAAGAACGGCAAGCAATGTGACTGGCTGCCAGCCACATGCCGGTTCAGGGCTCGAGGGGAACTATCGCGAGCACGGCAGTGAAGAGGGTGGCCCCGACCTGGCACCGAGAAGCGTCGATTGGTACCCGATGGCACCGCCGGCGAGTGTGAACGCCACCGGTCCGACGACCTGGCTGATGCCGATGGTCGTCGTCCGGAAACTCATCACGCCAGCGCGGAGGTTGTCGGGCGCAAGCATACTCCGGCCCGCAAATAGCGTCGGCGTTACCGGACCACTGCCAGCACCGAACACGAACAAGGCACCGATCGGCACTGGCGGAGAGTGAGCGAGGGCGACACCGGGGAACCCACCGGTGTACAGCGCGAATCCACTAACCAACAGGTTCGATCGGTCGATCATATCGACGAGCCACCGTACCTTGTCTTTGAACGAGTGATTGAGACGGACCGCATTCTCCGGTTATTATTGGGTGGCTGTCGTCCAGGTAATTCGGGATTTGAACATTTTGTAGTGACCATCCAGTCGCACTATCTTGAGGAGGCGTTGTACGAGATACGCGTCCTCTGTTCAGCACAGCTCCTCAAACATAGCGCTCAGTGAGGGTTTCAACAGAACGGGCGATCACTAGTGGATTAGTTCACACGTCGAACCCGTTCCGCCTGAGTGCCTCTGCCAGCTCACCGTCGGGATCAGCATCGAACTCGACCAACGATGACTCCGGTCTCGTTGTCGTATACAGTTCCGAGTCAATATTGTCGGGGATTTCGTTCGTGTGTGACTCGTCTACCACTGCAACTGATATTTTTGGCCTCGCGGACGTGTCTTGTGACTCGCTCACTAACTGACGGTACGGGAGAGCGACGGTTGACCTTTGGCATTCGGGTATGAAACGCTCGTCACGAGCAGCGCATTTGACGGGGAAATAGCACAACCGCACAATCCGTAGTGAGTGAACTCGATCGGGAAACGTCGTCGTGCTGTATTCGCGCGCTGTATTCAGCAGACCTCATAGTAGAAGTTCCGGGCAGATGTACGTGAACTGGCCGTCGTCGTCGGTGACGACGACAGTTTCCCGGATATTCGAGAGGACGGTTTGATGGAGGTGGTTCAGGCGAGTGATTTCCTGCGCACGTTCCTTGCGCTCGGTGATGTCGCTTGCAACCCCAAAGATGGCAACGGGGTCGTCCGGATCCGAATGGGTACCGATATCGTAGATGGGCGTCTTCGAACTCAGATAGAATCGTTCCTCGCCGTCTACCACGATACGTTTCACCTCCTGTCACGGGGTCGTATGTTCGGACATCCTTGACCCGAAGAACTATCGTGAAGTCCGAACCGGCGGTTTCAGGTCGGTAACGCGAAAAAGAGCGCGGCTATAAAGAGGACGATTGCTGCTCCGATGAGCGTTACAATGTACATCCCAGCAGCGACTCCGAGGCCGGCGATAGTCCGAAGCGTCAACCACTGCTCCATCGATCGTTGCCAACAATACAGACGAACACCTATCGTTCCAAGGCCCCACACCGCTATTGGATAGGCTATGAGCACCGCGACGAGTCGAAATTCCCGAAACTGCGGATCGCTCTGCGTGGACCCGACGTGAAGCACCTGCCAGCCAGCAACGATGGCGACCCCCTGACCGAGTGCGATAACCCCGACCAGTAGCAAATAGTTCACCGGGAATCGGTCAGTTGGCCAGCTATCGAGTCGGGCACGAAAGTCCGACACCGTGAGTGACGGGAGACACCCGAGGGCAACAACGCCGAGTACTGCCAGATACTGCAACAGCGTCGTCGCGAACTCTCCGACGGACGAATACGGAATCACAGTGCCTGTGAGCGTTGGCTACTGTATATTTTTGTCTTTGACTTAATGGGTGATTGAAGCCATACTGTGGCCAACTACCATACCTGACCACTACAGGACGAGGTTTTGCTGGTTCGAACGTTTTCGGGCGAGTCCTGCCCCGTGTTTTGTATTCGTCATGCACCGGTAGGTCCGTTCGGGAGATGGCCCCTCGTCACGATATTGAACGCTCCCTGAAACGCGATGAGGTGGAACACCAATAGAAGACTTCAGCCGGATACCAACAGTTGGCTCTTTGAGATTTTGCTCCTGCTTCACTGAGGCCCCCTCATGTCCCGCAATTCGAGTAAGGCCCAGAATACGAACGTGGTCGAAAAAGAAAGTGCTATCCCATTCAGTGGTGAAAATATCACTGCGCCGACAGCAAATGAGCCAACCATCCAGAGGGTGACGAGCAGACCCCTATATTTCATATGGGGTTTCTGTTCGCCGACCTGTATGTACCCCCCGAACGGTTTCAGTAGTCGCAATGGATGGCGCATATATATCAACGGTACTGCAGCGCAAGTATCGATAGAAAGGCCGTCACGCCGACAACGAGCATCGTCACAAGGATACGACTCGGTAGAGGACTCGTTTTTCGTCGGGAATCGCTTCCGGTTCGAAGTACCCCGAGAGTAGCCCACCGCGGAAGAATGCTAACGTGACTGCCGAAATACCGATAGCCAGCGATACGGTCCTTGATTCGGGAAGAGCAGCCTGCCCCATCCAGAGACTCATAAGCAACATCGATAGCCCAAAGCCTGAGCGGCGCTAGGTATCCTCGGTCGTCCAGCGGCGTTTGTAATTGAAATGGAATTTTCGTTCACAACGATACGACGGCTCGACAAACGGAAGTTCAGTCGTCAGCCGCTAATACGTGCGTTTCCGAGCTGTTTCGATCTAATATCGACGCGATCATGAATTAATATGCCGACCTAACCGTTGGATATCAGTCTTGTGTGGGATGGGGGTTGGATCGAGCGTCACGTTCGCCCTCACCGCGTGGAAGTTGAACAGTTACAACGGTTCCGGAGCTGTCGGCGTCGAACGAGAGCGTACCACCGAGTCGGGTGACGATCCACTGCACCATCCAGATGCCCAGTCCCCGACCATGACGAAGCTGTGACTGTTCGACAGATCCGAGCACTGCGTACTCCTGTTCGGGGATGCCTGGTCCCTCGTCTTCGATCGTAACCACCGCGTGTTCGGCGGATGCACGAACTGAGATGCGAACAGGTGGTTCATCCATCTCGGCGTGTTTCATGCCGTTGCTGACGAGTTCGGCTACAACGGTCCGGACGGCCTCACGACTGGTGTACAGCGTTACCGGCTCCGCGTCGACGGTCACGGTCCCTCCGAAATCGTCGGCGGTCTGTTCTCCTACCTTCCCGATGAGTTCCCCTATTTCGATCCGTTCCCGGTCGATGTGTTCTTGGGAGAGGAGTTGGTCCATCTCGGTGACGGTTTCGCTCACCGTCGCGAGCTCTCTGGCCGAATTCGCGATCTGTTTACCACGTTCCGGCTGGTCATCGAGGAGTTCCGCGTTGGCACGGATCACGTCTACTTTGTTACGGAGGTTGTGACGCAAGAGCCTCACGAGGACGTTTCTCCGTTGCTGGTTGCTCCGCCGCGCTGTAACGTCACGGAAGATGTAGATGTCCCCGGTCCGGTCACCGTTCCGTTCCGTCATCGGGCTGTGTGTCATCTCGAACCATCGGCGCCCGATTTCGGTCGTCAGTTCACGGTCGACGGGAGCATCGCGGAGTTCATCGGGTCCAACCCCGATGAGCGACTCGAAATCACGTCCGAAGGCGTCTCGGGACTGTGTCCCGAGAAACACCTGCCTCGCGGTTTCGTTCGTATAAATAATATTTCCACGCGTATCCGTTACGATCACGGCTTCCGAAACTTCTTCGAGAACCACGCCGCGGGCCAACCGTGCCTGTTTCGTGGTGTCTTCGGCTGCTTCGGTGAACACGCTCGCCGCCAATGGCACTCCAGAGCCGAGGACGGTGGCCAAGATGAGGTTCTGGACGACACTGTCTTGCAGGGGTGTGAGTGAGGCGGCGAACCCGACCATAACGAGACTGCTACCGCTGATTGGAAGGAGAACGCCTTGCCACAGAGGGACCAATTTGCGCTTGAGTGTCGCCTGTGAGAGCAGAAAGGTCCCCGCGACACTCCCGTACGTTGCCGAGATATTGATGATGGCCACCGAGGCGTCCTGGATCACTGATACCGGCAGTTGCGTCGCGAACACGAGGGCGACAGCCGTCCCGGTGCCACCGAAAAGTCGCTTGCGCGTGAGTTCTGGACCGCGACCGGTGTGTTCGACTGCGAACCACAACCAGGATATCGACGCCCCAAACAGGGCGACTCTCACACCGCTGAACAGCGTCTCGATATCAACGACTCTCAGCCGGACGGCCACGTCAAGGACGGCGACCACGGCGAGACATCCGGCAGTGATACCGAGACCGGTCGTCCCGAGTTCCGGTCGACGGGTGACGGCCGTGATTCCGGCCGTGACCAGGGTCACGACGAGCAGGACATCGGCGACGACGAGCGGGTCGATCATCGCTCACCCTCGAACCGGGGCTTGCGTGCGGGAAGCGCCAAGCGGAGATGCTCCCACGGGGTTCCGTCGACACCCACGTTCCCGCCAGCATCGATGGCAATCAACGAGAGCAGCTTCGCTGCGGGATGTTCCGCGGTGGGTTCCGACACCGGATCGGCCTCCTCGTCGCGGGAGTCCGTTCGTATATCGACGTATACGATTCCGTCGTATCCGTGACCGTCGGCTGCCATAACGGCCAGTTGCGGATCCGGCTGGCGGTTCGATGCGCCCGCATCGGATTCGGTACCCGACTCGGTGCTAGCGACCGATCCGTTGCGTGCGCCCCACCCTCCGATGTCGGCCTCGAACGAGATGGTCACCGAACGATTCCGGATCGTGACAGTGTCGAAAACGGCCGCGAACCCCGCAATCAAGAGCGGCTGCGGGACTGCGACGGTGTACGACTCTCCGGTCGCTTGGATGGCGTGTTCGTCTGCCTGTATCGAACTGCGCGCCGCGGCAGTCCGCATCCCTGTCAGCAGGTCGCTAGATTCTTCCAAGGAAGTCCCGGCGAGCGCTTGTTCCATCTCTCTTGCACGCTGCCCGACTGTGAGCAGGAGGTCGCTACGTGTCCGGATTCGTTCGCCCACACCCTCGGGGTCGGCCCGCGCGTCGTTCGGCGCGACTCCGGGGGTGTTACAACCATCCTGTTCTTCAACCGACGATGCGAGCCTTGCGATTTCGTCGAGCTGGACGCCGATCACTTCGGAGAGGAGATCGGTCAACATGCGCGTTTGCCGCTCGCGGAGCCGCTGGTCGGTCGCGTCTCTGAACAGCAGTACCGTGCCGAGAGGAACGCCGTCGGTGTCGTCAACAACCTCCGGAACGACGGTCAGGACTCCATCGCTCACTCGAATCAGTTGTCGCTCCTCGTGTGCCAGCACCGCATCGTCGAAGATACGTTGAACGGGTCGTCCGACCACGGCCGCCTGCTCGCAGCCGAACGTGTCTTCGGCGGCAGTGTTGAGGTCGACCACCCTGTCCTTACGGTCGATCGCCACGACCGGTTCCGACAACTCATCGACGATACGACTCTGGACTACCGGCCGGGCAACCGGAAGCTGTTCCAACGGCCGGTACCAGCGCAGCGTGGTCAAGAGCCCGCCGCCTGCAAGGAGCAGGACGACAGGAAAGATCCGCTCCGAGTGGGCAAATACCGACGACAGGATCGGAGCCAGGGCCAACACGAGAAGTGACCCAGCCGGTAAGAGCCCCTGTCCATACGGCACGGCATCTCGAGAGATTGCCGCCCAGAGAAGGATGGCGGCAGCGATAGCGTACAGCGGAGTAAGGACATCCGAGACGAGTCCGATTACGCGCTGAGCGAGGAGACCCGCCTGCGATGTCGTCTCGACACCCAGTTCGAACGGGAGGAAACTTACTACCAGCAATATAATCGGCAGCGATATCAAGAGCGTTCGAACCGACCGCGTGAGCCACTGGCCGCGCCCGGTAAACCTGATAGCGAACAGGAACGCGAACACAGCGACGAACCCGGAGGTGTTGTACAACGTGACGATCCATTGTCCTTGATACCGTGCCGGGTAGACGAACATAATTATGAAAGCGATACTACCGAGCGTGAGCAAACCCCCGACAGTAGCTAGCGCTCTGGCTCCAGGCCTGCTTCGTCGATTACACGCCGATCGAGTGAGTGCAGCTGCGATCAATAAAGCGGCGGCACCAAGTAGTGAGTGGGAGAGAGAAATCCCGTAGGGTGACATACAGCTACTGATTGGTTGTGATAGGTCGTGTATATAATTTCGGACGCATCGTCGGTGATCGGGCGTCAGCCGCAAATGAGGTGTGATTTTCGGGTAGTTGTATCCGAACCCGTCCCCCTCAGCGGCGTGGCTTGAACGTGCAGTCGTGCAGGCTTCATCTCTCCCGACCGGTGAGGCGGTCACGGTCGCTCGGTCGCGGGGACGCGTTCGGAGGTCGATTCTGGGGGCGCTGGACGGCGACCCGAAGACGACCTCCGAGATCGCGGAGAGAGTCGATACAGAACGTCCATCATTACTTGCGGCGCCTCGAAGAGAACGACCTCGTCGAACCGATCGACACGTGGTACTCGGTAAAGGGTCGAGAGATGACAATCTATGCACTCACAGCCGAGAAACTCGTCGTGCAGTTCGGAGCGGCCGAGCAGTCGTAGTGACGGATGACGAGCCCCATTCCCGGATATTAAAAATCGTCGCGCCCCTTTCAGCGACGGACGCGATCGATCGACGACGAGGAGCCGACTCCCGACGGGTCTCAGCTACTGGTGCTATCCCACTCGGTCCCCGTTCTCAGTTTGGTCGGTGACATCGGCGAGCGTAATATTGACCGTCGTGCCGTCGTCGTTTCGCTATACACACGTTCCGAGGGGACTGGTTCCGAGCTCCCCGACCTCCCCGATTCGGTTTTCGTCCGGAATTTCCGCCGTCAGGTCCACTTCGGCGACTGCTTTCGCCTGACGTGACCGTCGTCTGATCGAGGTGATTGGACCGAAGAGGATCACCCCCCCTGCTCAGCAAGAACCCGACTCCTGTTCACCCTCGAACCATCTGGCGAGACTCTCCGCCTCGAGTTCCGCGTTGGCTTCGACCGGGGCCAACTGTTCGTTCGTGACTGGATCGAAGACCCGACTGACGATCGCCGTCCCCCAGCGACGATAACGGCGGTAATGAGCAACGAGACAGCAAAGAGCTTCACCCGTATCGCGAGCGGATCTCTCCGGTAGAACGCCCTTACGGTCCATTCAGTAGTATTTGTGAGGGAACTATTAGGACCGGCTCCGATCGTCGATCCGTGCTCCCGGGACGCCGGTAGCGTCCACGGCTTCGTCCGGGGCGACATCTACACCCTCGGCCAGTTATCCCTAAGCGCCACCGAGTTCAGTCCACGCCGGGCGTTCACCCCCCGTTGGATGGGAACCTCCTCGATAGTGGCGTCTCATCTGTTCGACACACTTCGAAGCGATACGAACCGCTTCAGGGCGTCAGTTTCCGATAGTGAAACACAGGGGCTCCATCCATTAATTTCGGGACTCATCGTCACTATGCCCGCTCCGTCCCCCAGCGGGTGAGCTAGGTCCCCAACTCCCCAAACGCGTTCGTCGCTAATCGTGCATCGCTCCGTGCATCGGCCTTCCGATTTCGAGACCGAATCGAGTAGCCATCGCTGTATTCAGTCGACATAACATCCAAATCGCTGTCCGAGATATGGAACGATGATTTCCGGTACTACACTGACTACGCTGGTACTCAAGGCTCTGGCGTCCGCCCTTTTGTGTTGGACAACTTGGCGAGCTTCCCGGTCCAGAGACCAGCCCAGTGCGGAACCGTTTCTCGTACTCTCGATCACGCTAACTGTCTGGGCAGCCTCGTCGCTTGGGGCCACGGTCGTCGGCGTGGCGACCGTGCGCTTCCTCGAGTCGCTTTTCGACGTAGTGCAATTCGGTGCCCTACTGTTTCTCCCCGTGGCTTGGATCGCCTATGCACTCAGCTATGCCGGCCGCGGAATCATGGCGACACGGAAGCGGATCGTGCTGCTGTCTGGCATCGTGTTACCGGTGGTGATCGGTGCGGTCGCTCTCGCTAGTGATGCCTCCAAAACGGTCGTCGGACCGATACTCGGACTCGCGCTCGGATGGACGATCCTGTACGGCTTTCTGTTGTTCCTGTATGCCCTGTATGCGACGTATCTACTGATCGATCTCAGTTGGGGTCATCCTCGGGTGTCGAGCACACAGATAACCGTACTGACTGCCGGCGTTGCGGCTCCGAGCCTGCTCTCCGTTGCGGAGTCCAATACCTCACTGATCGGCGGCACGACGCTCGGTCTGCTCCTGTCGGGCGCTTTTCTGACCGCTGCGATACGACGGTACCCAGTACTGACCGGGTTCCCGAAAGCCGACTACGTCGCACGGACACGCGTAGTCGAAACCCTCCAAGAAGCGCTCGTCGTCCTCGACTGGGACGATCACGTCCTCGATATTAACGAGACGGCGGCAGAGTTGTTCGACGGTTCCACGGAGGGGATGATCGGGGAACCGGTTCAGTCTGTCATCGACGGACTCGAAGGGACCGAATTCCACACAGGTGCGACGGGAACAGTCGCACTTCGGACGTCCGAAGGGCGTCGACAGTTCCAATTTAGCGTCTCCGCGGTCGAGGAAGCCACGACCAACGATGAGGGTAATCCCGTCGCCAGAACCGTGCTCTTCCGAGACATCACCGACCGAGAGACCAGAGAACAGCGACTCACGGTTCTCAATCGTATCCTCCGACACAACGTGCGGAACGACTTGGACGTCGTGCTCGCGTACGCCGACCACGTCGACGACGAGGAGCTACGGACCGGCATTCGAGAGCGCGCGACCGACCTTCTCGAACTGAGTAACAAGGTCAGAGAGGCGGAGGCAGTCATGACCGAGAGTACCGATTCACCGGAATCGGTCGATCTGACTGACGTAGCCAGTACTGTCGTGGATCAGTTCCGATCCGAGAACGAATCGGCCGACATCTCGCTCGTCCACCCCGCCGAGGTGACTATCTCCTCTCATCGAGCCGTACTCCGACAGGTGCTTTTCGAGCTGGTGGAAAATTCACTCGAACACACGACTGCGGACGTGCCCCGCGTCGAACTCAGTGTTCGGGAGGTGTCGGACGGGACGGTCGAACTCTCCGTCGCGGATAACGGACCAGGGATTCCCGAGCGGGAACGAGAGATGCTCGCTGCCGGAACCGAGACACAACTCGACCACGGCCAGGGTATCGGACTCTGGTTCGTCAACTGGGCAGTCACTCAGTTAGGAGGGGAGATCCAGTTTCGGGAGAACGACCCCGAAGGTAGTCTCGTAACGATCCGGCTCTACGATTCGGTACGGTAACTGGCCGACACCCAACCGCAAAAGACGAGTACGACCCATAGAGCGGAAGCCAGTGTATTCCGACCGTCCGAGGACGGAGACCGTTCGTAATGCACCGAACGCCACTCTTTGGCCGAGCAACACCGTGACGGGGTTTTTATATATAGCGACAGATATCCCGACGTGGTTCGGATTGGTCCCCTCCAGTTGACCGAGACGTGGACGTACGCACTCGTCGGTGGGCTACTCGCACTCCCCTTCACCGCGCTCGAAGTGTGGCGATCCCCGGAAAACATAACCCTCGGAGCGGTCCTCGTCGGGAGCGTATTCGCCGGGTATCTGATCAAGCGACGCGGCGGGAACAGCACCGCGACCGGAATACGAGCCGCGCTTATCGGTGGAATACCGACTCTCTGGGCGCTGACCGAACTGCTTCGGGCGATCACGAACATCCCGAACCCGCCCTGGTTCCAAGCGGCCAGCGTCGGGATGGCACTCGCGTTCGGCGGCCTCATGTTCGTAATAGTGGCCCTCTCCGGAGCGCTCGCCGGTCGCTTCGGCGGCTGGCTGGCCGAACGGAGGGGTCGCGATGGTGTCGCCGACCCACGGAGTCGTACGTAGCGAGGACTCTCGGATGAAAGAAGCTATAGTAGCGATTGAAAGTCATTACACAGCCGATCGCAGTACTGCGTACGGTCGGCTGTGCAAACAGTTTCATACGGATTATTGTAACTGGTTGCCGGTGGTTCGCCGGACCGTCTCGGCGAACCACCGGTAATGACTTACAATAAACAGTATCAATCGCTACTATAGAACGCACTCTACACTACTAATGTTCCTGAGACACGACGCCTCTCTGTGTGACTACTATTTCTTCCTCGATTAACACGATGTCGAGTTCGTGGTGGTACGGTGTCGCCCTGTTCCCCCTCGTTGCGGTGGCGACGCTCCTCTCCGACTTCGGTTCGCGGACGTTTATTGTCGTGTCCTCGTCCGGCGGTGATCCGAACGTCGCTACTGGCATCGCGTCGTTCGTCCTCGCAGTGGCTTCGTTCTGGGGCGGTATCTTCGTGGCCCTCGTCGTTTTTGTGTGCCTGCTCGCAGACGTTCGAGCACTCGGTGACGACGAGCACTGGTCGCCGAGTATCGCGTGGAGCCTCGGCGGCCTCGCACATCTCGGGGCTGCCGTCTTCTCGCCGCTATTGCTCGTTTCGGTTCCTCTCCTGACGTGCTACCTGTATCGACGCCGTGGCCGTCTCGGACGCAGTTGACACTCCCTCCGACCGAACACTCCCCGGTCACGAACAGACAGCCGCCGGGGCTCGCACCCGCGGACGGGAGTCCCGGTCGGATTCGAAGCCGGTGTACCGAAGCTTGACCCAGTAGAGTCGCCCCTCGTATCGGGTAACCCACGACCCGGACGCGGTGTTCGCTGAAACCGCCGTGTGGCTGTGGAACGTCTCAACGAGGGATCGAAACGCCGTGTCGCTGGTGTTCTCCGCGCGGTACGTTCCGTCGGCCGCCTCGTTCACAACCTCTCGCGTGTTCGGATCGAGCCCCGACAACTCGAACACATACTCGTCCTGCAGACATGCGGCGTACGCGTCAGCGGTCGTCGCAACGGGTCTCGGTTGGTACCGATAGACGGTCAGAGAGCGTGGTTCGCTCGACGCGACATCGACTTCGACCAACGTTCCATCGTATCTGATCGCATCGTACTGCTGGTCGGCGATGACCGACCGGTTGAGTTCGGCTGGACTGTACGTTCGCCTCTCCTTGATGCTTGACCGACTGCCTTCCTCTGCCGTTATCACCGACAGGGGCGTCCGAAGCATCGCCCTGTCGACCGGCGGCAAGTCGTCGTACGCGACGGTTGCCCACCCGTTCCGATCGGCCTCGTCCGTAGTCGCGTTTCCATCGAATCCGTAGGTCAGTTCCCGCCCGCTCGTCGTGCCTACAGTCGTGTACGAAAGGGTGTAGAACCGGTCGCCCGTCCGGTATACCGTCGAATTGTTTTTGTGGGGCGGGTCCGTCGCAGCGACCGTCGCGGATTCGTTATCGACGGCCCGACTGAGAACGTGTGGCTGCGGGCCGCGTTCGTGTTCCTCCGCTAGTTCATCCTCGGAGACGGCCCTACTGGCGTGGTCGGCCAGTTCCGTGTCGTTGAGCGAGTCCATCGAGAGCGAACCGGCGGGCTGTGAACAACCGGCGAGTGCAACGAGACAGAACGCTGTGGCTGTGGCAACGAGCAGTCGAGTTTGCATATCGATACGACTCCTTCACCGGCTATTGAATGCTCAAACCGTATTTCGCAGTCAGCAACGGGCTGACTGTGAATACGTTCGAATATGTCACATCAGAGCGGGTACCGGGCGACGAGTCGCTAAGCCCGCTTTCCCGCCAGATGATGCGGAGAGGTTTCACGAAGAGTTTAGATACGCGGCAGTATCCGTGATTCAGTCCTGTCTCACCGTCCGAAACTGCCGGGACGGCGGTACAAATCCGCCTCAGGCGAGCGAACTCGTGGCGGACGCCGATCCACCGCGCAGCTGCACGAACGAGTCGGCGATGATGCCGTACATGAGGATGACGAGCACCGAATTGATGACGAGCGAGGCGAGTTGGCCGGCGGACGGCGAGACGAAGGCGAACACCGATCCGACCGCCCCACCGATAGCGCCGATGACACCGAACAGAACGACGAGTGCGAGCAGCCGCCAGCGGTTCCCACTCGCCAGGCCCCAACTTCGACGGAACGCCTCGATCGGACCCGTGTCTTCGACGGCGACGGCAAACACCGCGAACTGGAGACTCACGGCGAGGAACAGACCGGGAACGAGGAGGAACGCGAACCCGATCGGGATCGCCACTCCGAGAACGACGCTGACGACGAGCGCGGACAGGAACGCACGGCCGAGACGCCGGGTGAACAGATTCCCGGGGAGCGACGAGAGATCGGAGAGGTCACGTGCCAACAGCCGTGCGGTCACGAGAAAGATGCCGATGCCGAGCAACAGCGCGACGACGGCCACCCCGGCTGCAACCTCGGTCGATAGCGGGAGCGCGAAGCCGATCCCGGCGTCGCCGGATCGAACCTCCGATGGGAGCGTGTCCACGATGACCGCGTTGAATGACCCGACGAAGAGGACCTGATAACAGATCATCAGTACGAGCGCGACGATGCCACTGACCGAAAGCGAGCGTCGGGCACCACGCCCGATCGCTTTGCCTAACTGGAGGGCCATACGTGGTGTGTCGAGAGTGGGACGTGAGAAACGTCGTCCAGCGTTTCTCGTTCGGAAACCCCCGCGTGGGCCCGTCGTTCGCGTTCCGCTCGCTGCGGGGACGCCACGTCACGACGCTGTTGCAGGCCACGAAACGCCGCGTCGACAGCTTTTGAAACATCGGACTATGGGGAACTCGTGAACGGATATCGCGTACTGGGCCCCCTCCAGCTGCCGGTGGCGGCGGTCGGCGCAGGACTGGCAGCTTTCGGCTACCGGGCGCTCGTGAGGCTGCCATCGCCGGGCACGGGAGGGCTGTTCGGTCCGGCGGTTGCGCTCCTCTCGCTGTCGCTCGTCGTCTGGGCCGGTCTGTTTCTCCTCCCGCTCGGGCTGTTGATTCCGCCGACGGGTGGGTACGGCATCGAGTTCGACGACAGCCAGCGACGGCTGCTCGTGGGCACGACGATCACCGTGTCCGTTGGCCCGTTCGTCGGGGTCGGGATGGCGTTCGTGACGCCCTGGATCGTCCCGAAGACGCTGACGCTCAGTATGTGTGCGGCGCTGCTTCCGCTGTTTGCCACCCTTCTCTGGCGTGCCGGCCAAGCGCTCCGGTCGCACGCGGCATAGCGACGACGGCCGATCGACCCCGAATCGGTACTCGTGGCCCCCAACAGATCCGACCAAACAATGGTGTCGGTGTTGCCGACTCTGAAACCTCCACGGGGTATTCATCGGCCGCCATCCCGTCCCAACGTCCTGTGACCGTCATTAGCGCCACGGACCTCTCGAAGCGCTACGGCGACGTGCTCGCTCTCGACCGCGTCGATCTGACCGTCGAGGCCGGCGAGACGTTCGGCTTCCTCGGACCGAACGGCGCGGGCAAGTCGACGTTCATCGACATCCTGCTCGGATTCGTCGCGCCGACCGACGGCACACTGTCGGTGTTCGGCCACGACTGTCGGGACGACGGCGTCGCAGTCCGCGAACGTATCGGCGTCTTGCCGGAAGGGTACGCCCCGTTCGATGGACTCTCGGGCCGCGACCACGTCGAATACGCGATCCGGTCGAAAGACGTCGACGAGGACCCCGCCGACGTCCTCTCCCGTGTCGGACTCCGTGACGACGCCGCCCGCTCGGCGACGGACTACTCGAAGGGGATGCGTCAGCGGCTCGCGCTCGCGATGGCGCTCGTCGGGGAGCCGGACCTGCTCGTCCTCGACGAGCCGACGACCGGGCTCGATCCGAACGGCGCCGCGGAGATGCGGACCATCCTCCGCGAGGAGGCCGACCGCGGGGCGACCATCTTCTTCTCGAGTCACGTCCTCGAGCAGGTCGAGGCGGTCTGTGACCGAGTTGGCATCCTCCAGAACGGTCGGCTGATCGCGACCGACACCATCGCCGGGTTGCGTGAAGCGATCGGCGGCGGGACGAAGCTGGTCATCACGCCCGACCGGGTCGACGACGAAACCCTCGACGCGGTCGGGCGGGTCGAGGGCGTCGAGACGGCGGTCGAGCGCGACGGCACCATCGAGGCGACGTGTACGAACGATGCGAAGATGGACGCGCTGGTCGAACTCCACGACGCCGGCGTCGGGGTCGTCAACTTTCGCACCGAGGAGGCGTCGCTCGAGGATATGTTCGTCGAGTTCACCGGAGGCGACCGGGTGTGACGTGGCGCGTGATCGCCCGTCGGGACTGGCGAGTAGTACTCGATGCCCGACTCCCGAAGGCCGCGCTCGTCGGCCTGATCGGCGTCGTGTCCATCGCGGCGTACGTCTACCCCGTCGTCGGCACCCCGCCGATCACGACGAGTCGGTTCGGCGCCTTCGTCGGTGGGTGGCTCGGGGCGTTACTGGCTCCTATCGGCGTGTTGTTCGGATACGGCGCCATCGCCCGCGAACACGAATCCGGCGCGTTGCGGCTCGCGCTTTCGATGCCACACGGTCGGTCGACACTCGTACTCGGACGATTCGTCGGCCGAGCAGGCGTGCTGGGAGCCGCCATCGCCGTCGGGATGGTGATTGCGGGTGTCCTGGTCGTCTACCCGTTCGGAACGCTGCAGCCCCTCCGCTTGCTGGCGTTCGTCCTCCTGTGCGTCGCCCACGGCGCCATCTGGGTCGGGATCGGCGTTGCAGCATCCGCGCTGGTCGCGACGAACCGCCGGGCACTCGTTCTCGGCGTCGCCGCACTCTTCGTACTGGTTATCGTCTGGGACCCCGTCACTGCGGGGACCGAAGCTGGTCTGGTGGCAGCGGGGGTCACCGACGGGCCGATCCGTACCGCGGTTCGGGTTAGCGCCCAACTCGACCCCGGGAGCGCCTTCGAGACGCTCGTTACCGCCTTGGCTGCGAGCGATCGGGGGGCTGGCACGTGGTACGACGGGCCGGCGCTGGCACTTCCGGTCTTCGTCGGCTGGCTCCTCGGTCCACTGTCGGTAGCGGTACTCCGGTTCGAGTGGAGGGACCTCGCGTGACGTGGCGCGACGTCGCCCTCCGGGACGTTCGTGCCGCCAGCCAGTCAGTCGGCATCTGGATCGTCGGCGGGGTTCAGATCCTCCTGTTCGTCGGCGTCGCCGCCGTCGAATTCGTGCTCGACGACGGCTCGTTCCCGACGTATATCGATAGCCTCACCGGGGTCGTCGCGGTGACGACTCCGCTCGTTGCGCTCTTGCTCGGGTACAAGTCGATCCTCGCGGAGCGAACCGGTGGACAACTCCGACTCGCACTCTCCGTCCCACACTCCCGCCGGGACGTGGCCGTCGGCAAATTCGTCGGGCGGAGTGTCGTTTTCGTCGTGCCGACAGCGCTCGCGCTCTGTCTCGCCGGCGGCGTAGCCACCGTCCTCGCTAACGGGAGCGTGCCGTGGCCGTGGCTGCCGTGGTTCGTCGGTGTAACGGTACTGTACGGGGTGGCGTTCGTCGGGCTGGCAGTCGGCGTCTCGTTATCGACAGCGACTGGTCGACGCGTGACCGTCGGTACTATCGGTGCGTATCTAGTGTCGGTCGTCCTCTGGGAAGACCTCCATACGGCGGTGCTGTTGATCCTCCATCGGTTCGACACGGCAGTCACGAACGACATGCCCGGCTGGGCTCTCTTCGTCCGCCTCGCGGCACCGAGTGAGTCCTTCGACCTGCTCGTCCGGACTGGGTTCGCCGTGGATCGGGCCGGTCGGTACGTCGACAGTGGCGTCGCGTATGTCGCTTGGCCGGCCGCCCTTGGACTGCTACTCGCGTGGACGTTCGTTCCCGTCGCGCTGGGCTACCTCCGGTTCAAGACTGCCGACCTCTAGCGGATGTGGATTCTCGGTGTGGGGGACAGTTCGGAGCCGTTTGTAACAGGCCTAGGCGGCTCCGTCGCAATACAGGGATCGTTGGCAACCGATGCCGCGCCGAACAGGCGTGTCTCGGGATGTACGCTGAGGTGATCGGCTCTCGGAGTAGCCTGCGAAAATGAAGGGGAGAAATCCGAATCGGGCAGTCGAACAGAGGAGCCCGAGATGTTTTACACCAAAATGAAAAGCAAGGGGGTGAGCGCTGTGGAATTTCACACGTCTCTCACATCGACTGATCGGGTTTTGAGGTTACTCGTGACAGCAGTCGTGGTTGGATGGTAACTCTCTGTCAGTAGTGGCTTCACAGCAACAGCAGCTCGGATACTGACCGTCGGTGGCCGCGCTCTCGGAGCCAGTAGACAGATGTTCGAACGGTATCGTGAACGGTGAACAGCGGGCTGTACAGTTGATTCACCAGCTTTATGCTGAAACAACCACGGACTTCGTGCTGAACCCATCTTCCGTATCTCGCACACGACTACGACGGCTGTCGGGTAGTTCGGCAAGTTGGTGCTGCATACAGCGCGCTCATGTCGGGGACGCTACGTTCAGTGATTGAGTCGCACTTTTCGACGTATAGTCTACACACTCACGCGAACTCCCCCTGTTCAGCCATCTCAAACTCAAATCGTGCCCCACCATCAGTTCCATCGAGTACAGACAGCTCCCAGCCGTGGGCTTCCACGATTCGTTTTACGATGGTCAACCCGAAACCAGTACCGCCCTGTGCCGAGGACTGCCCCGGTTCGAACACTTCGTCACGCTGTTCGACTGGAATTCCTGGTCCATCGTCTTCGACGTAGATTCCCGTTTCATTGTGAGATCCGACACGGACGGCTACGTCCGACCCACCGTGTTCAACGGCGTTCCGGAACAGGTTCTCGAACACGTGTCGTAACCGCCCTGGATCGCCTTGGAAGGTCATCTCGTCGACGATCTCGATGGTTGCGTCGGCCGTGTCTACTGTCGCCCAGCACTTCCCGACGAGGTCAGTCAAACTGACCGACTCCGTTTCGCTTATCGTGTCGCCTTGGCGAGCAAGCGTCAACGTGTCCTCGACGATTGCCTCCATCCGGTCGAGCGCCTGCAGGAGTGGATCGAGATGATCGCTTTCCGTTTGCTCTGCGAGGAGCGTTGCACGACCCCGTGCGACGTTGAGTGGGTTGCGCAAATCGTGAGAAATAACACTCGCAAACTCCTCGAGACGCTCGTTTTGCTGGCGTAATTGTCGCTCCCGTTCGACGCGTTCAGTCACGTTCCGAGTGACCCCAACGAGGCGAGTTATCCCACCATCGGAGACTACCGGCGCAAGTTTCGTCTGCCAGAAGCGTGCTCCTTCGCCGACCCGGAGTTCCTCTTGATACGAGATCGGTTCGCCAGCGTTGACACAGCGGTGGTAGTTCGCTTCTAACTCGGTTCCTTGCTCCTCACCGAATATCTCTCGTGGAGTCTGACCTTGTACTTCCTCGGTCGTAATGCCGGTTTGGTGCTCGTAAGAGGGACTGAGGCGTTCGAATTCGAATCGGACAGTATCCCCGTCTTCTTCCACATTGATGAGAAAGATGGCATCCTCCACGTTGTTCAAGAGGGCCTCGTACTCTTCGGCGAGCTCTTGGAATTCGAGCTCGTACTCCTTCCGCTCGGTGATATCACGACTGCTAAGCAGAATCCCGTCGATGACGTCGTCGTCGAGTCGATTCCGCACCGTGGCTTCGATCCAGCGCCACGAGCCGTCGGCGTGGCGGAAGCGGACTTCGACCGTCTCGGATTCGGATGGGTCCGAGAGAACGGTCTCCAGCGCGTCGGCGTTACGTTCTCGATCCTCGGGATGGACGAACTCGTATCCTTCGTGACCGATCAATTCGTCGGGGTCGTAGCCGAGAATCCGTGTGACGGCCGGACTGACGTAGGTTATCGTCCCGTCGGTATCGACGACTGTCGCGAGATCGTTCACCTCCTCAACGAGCGTCCGATACCAGCCATGCCCACGTTGGTCGTTCTCTCGAGGAGTCGTATCGTCTTCCATTAGTCGTACTGTGTCCACTACACGTGTATGTATTTCGAACGGAGGTGTTTCAGAGAGTGGAACAGTGACCGGCGGTTGATACACTAGACAGACTATCACTATGACATGACTCGGAGTCAACAGTTCGATACTGCAGCAGCTGGCGGATGGTCACTCGCGAACCGTCTCTTCGGCGTCGGCTTTCGTCGTGAGACCTACGCGAACCTAGCGTATCTGCTCGCCCGGTTTCCGCTCGGCATCGTATACTTCACGGTCTTGGTAACCGGCCTCAGCCTGGGGGTGGGACTGGTTCCGATGGTCGTCGGACTCCCGATACTGGTCGGTGTTCTCGCGCTCGGCGGCTGCATCGGGGTTGTCGAAGCGGAGCTCTTGAGCCGACTCCGCAGGCGTGACGTGTCCGTCACCCTCGCCGACCCTCGCGAACTGTCGGTGACGGAGTATCCGAAAACCGTCGCAACCACCCCCCGAAACTACCTGCTCGTCGCGTTCGGGTTGGCATCGTTCGTCGTCGGTATTCCGTTGTTCGTTGCCATTACCGTCGTGTTTTCGATTGGGTTCACGCTCGCTGCCACGCCCTTCGTCTACTGGATACCCGGTGTCGGATACGACTTCACAGGCCTCCGTGGCACCATCGGAGTCGGGTGGTTGTCCGTCGACGCCGGGTCTGTGGTCGGAGCCAGCATCAATACGCTTCCGGAGGCGCTGGCCGCGTCAGCGGTCGGTGTCGTCGTCTGTCTCGCAGGCCTGCACGCAGTCAACCTGGGCGCTTGGCTACTCGCCGGACTGACCGAGCGCCTACTCACTTTCCAGTCGGAGTGATCGTTCTCCGTCTCAATACGGGACCGATCCGTCGCAACACACGGCGGACTGACGTTCTAGACGCTCGACAGCTCGCTCGGCGAACATTCCGATGAGCGCGATGCTCCCGCCGATAGCCGTGTAGAGCGCTAGGATCGCACTGATTCCGTAGCCTTGGAGAGAGCCGATGCTCGATAGCCAGAGCATCGCGAGAAGGCCGCTCAGTCCCCCGGTGACAATCGGGGCACGTGCGACGACCATCGGCAGTCCCCCGACGACTGCAGGTGCCAGCGACGTCGCGACGAACGTGCCGAGGAATCCAGCCGCGGCGAGGACGACTATCAGCGCACTCAGCGGTCGTTCACGCCTGTGGTATCGCTTCGCAATGGCGAGTACCTCTCGTGGCCGGCCGACGGGTCGTGTGGAGGGCAACAACAAGCGATCAGCGTGGCGGTCGTGGGGTTGGGAACTGCTCCGTTGGTTCGACGAACGCAGCGATCCGTGTGAATCCCCGGACACTGACGAGTCGCGTCCACGGGTGCGGTGATCGCTACGCCGGCTGGAATCGGCGTGAGACGTAGAGGAGAACGGCTCCGAACGTCGCAGTCACGGCCGCCTCCGGAGTGACGACGGGCGGACAGGACTCCCCGGCCGTGCAAACCCGTACACTGCCGATTACCTCGGCAATGATGAGAAACGCCCCACCGAGTAGCAGCGTCACCCGCGAGAGCCTGTCCAGATACGCTCGGAGTCGAGGGACGACATCCGTACTCACACGATACCGCTACACGGCTACGACACTTCAAGATTAGCAGCCGGTTGCACTCGCCGAGCAGCGACGACCACGCTGAAGTCGTTACGGCTCGTCACGAACGGGATCTGAGCAGTTCACCGGCACGCTCGGGGTCCGGAACGAATGCGACCGACGACCTCGGGTCCTGCACGGAGTCGCCGTCCGTGGAGCTCGAAATCCGATCGAAAAACACCGTTCCGGCATCAAGCCAGAGCGGGCTTCCGAACAGCCCACGCTCGACCGAGACGTTCCGGACGCCGTCGTACGACGCCGTCCACTGTGGTCGTCCGAGGTATCGGTCGTACGCCACCACCTCGGACTCGTAAAATTCGTATTCGACGCCACCGAGCGCCAACAGCATATGTACCGCACTCATCGTCGAGAGAGCACAAACCGGACCGAAGAGAATAGCGGCCAAGGCCGCGGACACGACGATAGCACCGTCCAACAGGGCAAGAACGGCGACGACCATCACCCCCGCTACACCCACCCGGATCATGAACTGTCTCCAGTGCCCGAAGCGGTCGTCGACGACACCGCCGGTCGTCATCGCGTTCACGACCGCTGCGGCGAGGATAGACGCGCGAACCGGCGCCATCGTCTCCCGCGGTTCTCCGTCCGGAACCGGCGGCAGCGACGGGACGGACGTGTCCCGCTTTACGCGGGGATTCGACCGTTCTTGGGGCCCCGCTCCGTCACTAAACTCGGACGTGGCGGCTGTCCCCTCGTCGTCGGGAGGAACACGCGACACGTACCAGCCGTACGCGAAACGCGACACGATCAGCACGGCCGCAGAAATCGTCATCCCGGCGCTTGCGGTCTCCGGGCCTTCCTGTGAGAGTGTCCTGAGCGTCCACTCCGAGGCGAGCCACAACGATCCACCGTAGACGGCGAACACCAGTATCCGTTTCCGGGGAGTGACCGCGGAGGCGGGGTTGACCTCGTGTTTCCCAGAGGCCACGTACGATTTCAGCGCCAGCCACGATTTCGTCGCCGCTGCGACGAGCCCACCACAGACTAAAAGCGGTGTGGCCGGCGAACGCCACAGTTCTCCGGGGACGTCGACAGCCGCGACGTACGCCGTCGTGGTCGCCGAAAGGGTCAGTATGAACGCCGCTCCCCAGACCCCTGGAACGCTTCGCAGATAGATATCAGGAAGGCGGTCAGTCACGGTGACCGACCCACGCTTGTGGGCTAGGAGCCGGAACGGACGCTGAAAAAGGGTCGAACGACGGTCCGTCTCGGGCCGCGAGAGCAACTGTTGGACCATCGTTCGGAGCGTCAGAAAGAGCAGGTCGATCCAGTACAGGACGGCGACGGCTAGCAGCGAGAGGTGTCCGTACGACAGGGCGGCTACCGCGGCGACGGTCTCGACACAGACCGTCCCCACGAGTACTCTACGATCCCCGATCAGACGCATGGATTCCGTGATTCGGGACGCTCGAAGCCGCGTACGGATCCGTTTTGGTGGGCGACGTATGAGTCGAGCGTAACGCGCGACATCGGTCGAACGCACGACCGCGTGGCGGAATCGTTACTCGAACGCGCACCGAGAGACGCGTCGTCCGTGAAGGGGATCTCCACACCTGCGACAGGGGCACGAAACGATACAGCGATACTGTACAGCCAGCCGAGGGTGACGAACGCTACCGGTGACGTATGCACGTCTCGCACGGACAACTACACATCGACGACATGGAATAAGTGCGGGGGCGTATTTCGCGGCCCGAAACGCGACAGCGATCGAGTGACCGAACCGTAGCGGTATGTCTCGGCTCGGCGCCGGTTTCTCGCGTGGAAACAGGAGCCCGCATTTATTCACGGTCAGCCGGACGTTCGAGTATGGTCACCGCTGGCGAGGACCCCGCCCGTTCAAGCGGCGCGAAGACACGGACTGCTGTCGCAGTCGTCGCCACTGCTCCGCGAGGCAGGGGACCCGGTACGTTAGCGACGTGGTCGATAAATCGGGGGCGTTCCTGACTGATGCTGGCTGGCAACTGGACTCCCATCACCAGCTGGTCGGAAGCGCTGTCACGGGAGCAGCAATCCATGGTTCACGGGTCGCTCTGGTTCGTCGTCGTTTCGGTGACAGCGTTTTTGCTCACCGGGAGAACAGGTGTCGAGGCTCTCTCGGTCGGAGCGGTAAGTGGCATCCTGTACGCGGGGGTGGTGTACGTATGGAACCCGTACTGAGCGGGAGCAGCCGACGTGTCGAACCGCCCACCTTCGAACCATGACCGAACGCGCACCCAAGGTAGCACTCCCCGTCGCCGGCCTGTTCGGGGCGGTGAGCGGTGCCGTCGTCTACTATTTTCTCCTTCCGGATTGGTTCCCGGCACTCGCCACGGCAGCAACCTACGCCGGGGCGTCGTATTTCTACCTCGCGTTCGACATCCCCCTTCTCGGGACGCACGTCAAGTTCACCGACCGCACAGACAGGGTCGGTTACGCAGTCGGACTGTTCGGGGTGAGCGTCGGGCCGTTGGCGCTCAGCGAGTACGCCGGACTGTCCAGCTCGGCGGTGATCGGCGTCGTCGCGTGGCAACTCGGGCTGCTCGCGTTCCTGCTCCTGTCGGCGACCGCCGCTCACCGGCGGTCCTGAATCGACGGGGCCACACCGTTCGGATGACTGTTCGATCCGGCTCGAATCCACGGGAGACGGCCGCCCAGATGCGTCTCAGCTCGCCGTATAGAGGAGTTGTACGAGGACGGCGGTCATCCCGGTGGTGATCAGGAACGCCCAGCCGGTCACGCGGACGCGCCGTCCGTACTCGGGTAACTCGTCGCTAGCCGTCCCGAGTATCGTAACCAGCCGATTCGGGTGTGTGAACGGACTCGGCGGCCGCGGCTCTGGGAGCCGCCGCCGAAGCCGTCGGTACCGACTGAACGACTGGACGCCGTACAGACACAGCGAGAGGATCATGCCGACCCAGAACCCGGCCGCCGCGAGCAGCGGGATGCCGACCGGTCCGAGGAGGTCGGCCTCGACCGGCCGTGCCGACCCCTCGCTGAGGCTCAGGATGCCGAACGCCAACCCGACCATCGAGAGCCAGAACGCCACGAAGCAGACGAGGAGTGCCCATTTCGACAGCCGACGAAGCCGCTCGTCGTTGCGTTCGACCCACGTTCGGGACGGCGGCGACCGCACCTCGCGCTCCGGGCGGAGCTCGTGTCGGCCCGGCCGTTTCGCCCCCAGTCCGGCGAGTACGACGATACACAGCAGGACGCCCCCGATGGCAACCGCTCGCGCCGGCCACGGGGTCCGCTCCCTGATCAGGAACGCGTTGCTCGGCTCCGATGGCCGCACGTACGCCCGAACCGTCGTCCCAGGCTCGTACGACCGAACGATGGACTGCGCGTTCGACCGGTCCGAATAGGTTCGGATCGTCGGCCCGGGGAACACCTGCTCGCTCGTGTACGTCTCGCCTTGATACTCGTACGTGTACTCGATCTCCGGTTCGTAATCGATGCTTCGCCGGCTATCTATCCGCTCCACTTGTGCGCTGTCGACCGTCGCCTGGACGGTGACGGCGTCGTCGACCGCCTGTCCTTGCTGGACGTAGCTGTACCCACCGGCCCCGACGAGGGCGACCGCCAGGACCAGCAGGTACACGCTCTTTCGTGAGAGGTGGAGGGTCGTGATTCCCACGGGGAGTTTCATTTCGGTCGCGAGTATGGCAATCCAACAGTATGAGAGTGATGTCTGCCGCTCGCATATCCGATCCTCAATCTACTCTGCGAGCGGCAGCCTCGGCCGCGAGTGCGGTCAGGGTAAACGCCACCGCAGCATCGAGGAGACTCCCGTCCCGTCCGGAAACGACGATCAACAACCCGACGTAGACGACGAAGGTGGCGGTACACGCGGCGCCCGTGCGGACGACCGCGGAGGCGAACCGTGTCCCCAACAGGCCGTGTGACGTGAGCGTCGTCGGCGTCGAGACGCCGAGAACGATCAGCCCGAAGAACGCGGCGACGCCCGTACTGACACGGAGTTGGATCACGTACGCGCCGACGACCGAGAGGACAATAGCGACGGTGATACCTACATTCTCCGGGGTGAGGAGTCGGGTTCGAACGTCGCGGATGGAGGGCACGTCCCGGGCTTCGTGTGACGCATTATAAACCCTGTGCGGTGCGGGTCGCCATCGTAGGGTTCGGTCGGGATTCGTTGCTGTCACCGGGCATCCCACGGGTCATCGCTCCCGTGCGCTGACGCCGACGGATCAGACGGTCAGGTCGCGAGGTCGTGGGTAGTTCCGCCTGAGGAACCGTAACGAAATTCCGCAGCGATATCTCGGATTGGGTGGCTGTCACGGATCCGGATCGCCGGCCGCGGCCTCGACGTCGCCGCGCTCGCTATGCTCCTCGTCGGGGGCCTCGTTACAGACGGTCGGGTACGGGCCACGGCGTTCGTGCTCGTCGCGGTGTGGCTCCTCCTCGGTCCCGTCGTGGTGAGCCTCGGTCACGCACACGAAGCGGACCGTCTCCTACACCACCTCACGTTTGCCGCCGTCTTCGTCGTAGCCTCGCTTTTTTTCAGACACTCCCCGCTGATCCAACAACTCGGCGTGTGCGGACTGCATACCAGTAACCCCTTGCGTTTGTGATTTGAAATACGGGTCGTGGACGCCCTCCAGAAGAACTGGAAGACACCGACACTCTCTGAGTCGAGCATTGTCCTGATTGGTCTCCTCTTAGCAATTGTTGGTCTTGCATTCCGAGATACAGTCGGCGTTACGTCGCTGCTCGTTGCAGTAGGAATCGGACTCATGATTGCTGGAACGGTCTATCTCGCTGTTGAGGGGCGCGAAGTCCTCCGGTTATCGCTGGCTTTTATCGCACTCCTTGCGCTACCGCTGTTTGCCTATAGTGGTATTGTTCAGTGGATTGGCGGATTCATGACTGGTACTGTCGTCGTTGGTGTGCTGTACAGCCGGGTCTCGTGGGAAACAATCAGGACACGTGTTTAGACAGCGTTGCGCCAATCGTATTTTTGAGAGTCATATACTGCAGATATGCACCTCGCTAGCAGTCAAGTAGACGAAATCGAGCGTCCATAATTACCAACTGCCAGTCGATCCCACGACCGAATCACGATCCGATTACTTCGTTTTCACGATACTATCGGCGTAGGGCACCGGGAATTTCTTCGATACGATTCGTCAGAAGTCTCAATCAGCAATAGTACGGTGTCTCGTGACCAACCACTCCCAGCTCTCGATGCTGCTGGGGTCCAGTTGATTGCAGCCGAGAGACATCAACGACCCAATGATTAGCGGCCACGAGCCACGCCGTAGCGGTAGCGAACCACGGGACGAACCCGCCGTTGTTCGGACTCGTTCAGTGACCGAACGAAATCAACGGCGGTGCACTCGGAGCCGATGGTTCCGGCGCCCCACCCGCCGTTGTCGTGCGATTATGCTCGAGAATTCGGCGATGGGCGCTGCAGGCGCTCAGTCGATAGGCGAACGAACTCCCTTGCTGGGACTGCGACGGTCGAAATCGAGGGGTACGGGACACACCAAAAACACAGTATTCTGTGATCCAATAGGTTTCTGTATGCCTTCGCTCACGGTCAACGTGGACGACGACCTCAAAGAACGGATGGAGGAGCACCCGGAGATCAACTGGAGTGAGGTCACGCGACAGGCCATCCAAGAGAAGATCGACGCGCTCGAAGTGATGGACGAACTCACAAGCGAGAGCGAACTCACCGAGAGCGACGTGCGAAACATCGCCGACAAGATCAACGAGCGCGGACGCGAGCGCATCGACGAGGAATCGGCGTAGGCGACCTACCAATGCCTGATCTTCCAGAACGCCTGTCCGATATTCAGCTCTCTCGTCGGGATCGGATTGTCGTCTATTATCTCACCGGGCTAGCTGCACTGATTGCCGTGTACACGGTCACGTACAACGTTGCACTGGCACGGTTGGAGGGCGTCCATCAGTCGATATTCGCTTCGTTCGAGTTCGTCGTCCAGACGATGACCACGACCGGATACGGACAGGACTCCGGGCTGTGGAGTCATCCGCTGATGTTCTTGTTCGTTGCTGGAACGCAGATCTCCGGTATCGCGATCGGGTTCTTCACACTCAGGCTCATCATCATCCCGTTGTTCACGGGGGCCGAAGTCAACCTCGACAACCGGCTCTCTCCCAAATCCGACCACGTCATCATCTGTGAATACCGGCGTGACTCCGCCGTACTCCTCGATGAACTCAGGGAACTCGATATCGAATACGTCTTGATTTCCTCGTCCGAAGAGAACGCCAAGGAACTGTCCGACGACGGGTATTCAGTCATTCACGGCTCTCCACAGGACGCGTCGGCATTCGAGCGAGCCAGCATCGAGACGGCACGAGCAGTCATCACGGATACTGGGGATGCAACCGTCGACACGATCCTGACTATACGGTCACTCGATTCGGATATCGACATCATTACGCTGACCGACGACAGTGATATGCGAGACATCTTGTTAGATACGGGTGCGGATACCGTCTTGTCCCCGCATGGAGTGCTCGGACAGCGACTCGCCGAGAAAGCAGTCTCTTCGTTCAGATCGGAGTTGACGGATACGATCAAGCTCGGGGGTGAATTAGAAGTTACAGAGGTACCGATTCAGCAGGGAAACCGACTGATCGGAACACGAATCCGCAACTCGAAAATCAGAGAAGAAACGGGAGCTAACATCATCGGTGCATGGATCCATGGGGAACTACAGCTCCCTCCCGATCCGGACGCAGTCATCCGCTCGAATACGGTACTGCTCCTCACAGGCGCACACGATGCGTTGGAGGCGTTCAGTGACTTCACTCAGCCGTCCCGCATGCTCCGGGCCCACGAGCGCATCATCGTTGCCGGACAGGGAGAAGTCGGTGAAGCCGCACGGGAGTTTATGTCCGAGGAGGAAATCGATGTCGTGACCGTCGATATCGAAGACCGCGAGGGCGTGGACGTCGTCGGCGACTCCAGATCGGACGAAATCTTGAAAGAGGCAGGGATCGAAACTGCCGGTGCAATTATTATCGGACTTCCGGATGATTCTGCAACACTACTGACAACAGTGTTAGCACGGTCGCTGAATGGCGATATCGAGATTCTCGCCCGAGTGAGTGATACCGGTGCGACCCGGAAGGCGCTGAGTGCTGGCGCGGACTACGTGCTGTCCGTTCCACGGGTGAGTGCTCGAATGGTCGCCAGGGAACTCCGCGACGAGGACGTCCTCGCACCAGCGAGCCAGATTCGGCTCCTCCGCGCCCCAGCAACACCGATTTCGGGGTCGACACTTGCCGAGTCAGGCATCTACGAAAAGACGGGGTGTCGCGTCATCGCCATCGAAGACGAATCCGGGCTCACCACCACGGTTGACCCACAGCGGGAGTTCAAGGGGACCGAGCACATCGTCCTCGTCGGCTCCGACGAAGCGATACAACAGTTTAGAAAACAGTTTGATCTCTCACCGATCGAGTCCGAGAGCTGACCGGCTGGAGTTCGTCACCCCCTCATCAGATTCATCACTTCGTCGGCAACGTCCGGTTCGACGGCAACGACGTAACGGTTGCCGGGGGTCAACGTCGTGTCGGGGCGGGCGATTCGATGGCCGTCGTCATCGGAAACAACTAACGTTCCGGCCGGAAATCGGACTTCAGTCAGTTGTTTGCCGGCGGCCGGGGCCCCCTCTGCGACGCGAACGAGCATAATGTCGAGGTCGCCGGTCACGTCTGCCAGCGTCTGGACATCGCTGCCGACGATCTCGTTTGCCGCCACGCGCGCGCCGGCCCGCTCGGGAAAGAGCACCGCGTCGACGAACCGGGTGTAGGCCGTACCGGCCGCCCGTTCGATGCGAACTATCGTCCGAATTCCGGGATTCAACTCCGAAGCGGCCAGACAAACCGCGAGATTCAACCCGGTTTCACCCGTGAGGGCCGCGATCGCGTCGGCTCGCTCGATGCCAGCCTGTTCGATGATGTCGGGGTTGGTCGCATCGCCTTGGATGACGGTCGCGATCCACTCGTCGGCGATTTCCGAGACAATTCCCTCGTCGCGTTCGATGATTGTTACGTCGTGGCCACGGTTGGCAAGTATCTCGGCTGTCTGGAAGCCGACTCGCCCGCCGCCAGCGACGATGATGTCGAGATTGCTGGTCATGTGTTTCAGTCTTCAGCCTCCGGTGTCATTTCGGTGTCGGCGTCTGTCGGGCCACGATTCGGTTGCGCTCGCAGTCGGTTGAGTGCGAAGTAGGCGATCCCTCCGAGCAGGATCCATGCCGCGCTGAGGACCAGCGCCAGTGGATCCGTCCGGATCAGGTACTCTACGAGCACTCCGGCCAAGATCAGGTTGAGAGCGACGCCGATCAGCGGGGGTGCCGGGTAGAACGGCATCTCGTAGGGGCGGTTCATATTCGGACGCTCGCGGCGAAGCCTGATCACGGCGACGTTGACGATGATAAACGAGAGCAGGAAGAACAGACTCGACATGTTGCCGGCGCTCTGGGTCGGCAACGCCACCGACCCGAGCATGACCACCGCGCTGGCGAGGATTGCCACGAACGGCGTCCCGTAGCGGTGGTGCAGTTGACCGAACGAGGGCAACAACTGTCCTTCGCGTCCCATCGAGAACGCCACCCGCGAAGAGGCAATCACGACCGCGTTCAGCGCAGTCAGTGTCGAAAAGACCGCCCCGAAGACGATGAGCGCGCCCCCGTTCTGGATGATCGGCAGTCCGGTCGGCATGAACGACGTCGCCGCCGCGGCGATCCCCGCCTCGCCGGCATCGGCGAGTCCGTCGGCTCCAAGCGTTGCAATAGCGACTGTCACGACCGCCAAGTAGACAATCACGGTCACGATGAGGCTCAAGAAGATCGCTTTCGGAATGTTCTCACGTGGATTCTTGACCTCCTCGGTGACGGTGGTGATGAGGTCGTATCCCTCGAAGGCGATGAACGTGAGCCCCATCGCTGGGAGTATCGCGGCCGCCCCGCTGCCTCCGGGGAACAGTGGCTGGAACTCGGCGCTGGAGAACATCGGCGAGGCGAGCCCGAACGCGACGAACACTACCAAGATGCTCACCTTGATGATCGTAAAGATCGTCTCGACGCTACCGCTGGCAGCCGTCGAGACGGCGTTGAGTGCCACCAGCCCGAGGACCGCCACGAACGCCAGCAGGAAGGCGAGTGGTACCGCCGCATCGATGACCGGCAGCGCGACAGCACCCACCTGCCCCGGCGGTGGGACGATCCCATAGACGTGCAGCAATTCGAGGAAGTTCGGCGCGAAACCGAGCGCGTACAGGGCCCCCGCGATCATATAGGCGAACCAGAGCATCCAGCCCATGATGAACGAGGAGAGGTCGTCGAAGATCTCCCGGACGAAGGCGTACCCGCCGCCGCTTTTGGGGATCGAGGCAGCGAGTTCGGCATACGAAAGACCGGTGAACGCGGTGACGACCCCGTTCAGGGCGAAGACGAGAATCGCGGCCGGGCCAGCGATCTCGGCAGCCAACCCCGTCAAAACGAAAATGCCGGCTCCGATCATCGCCCCCATCCCGATCATCGTCGCGTCGAGCAGCCCGAGTTCGGCCTCTGGAGCGCGAGTCTGACTCCCGCCCATTACTCCCAACCGCCGTTTCGCTCGTTGTACATCGTACGCTTCCGGTGATCCGTGTGACTCACTTTATTACCGGGGTGAGTTCCTCTAGTGCAGGAATTGCACTGGCATTTGATAAGTCCTTACAAGAGTTCTCGATGGCGCCCGGCAGCCGCGTTCCAGAGACGAAAGAATCGAGGCGACCGTTGAAACCAACGCGGTCCGAAGTAGCAAACTATGACCGAGACCAAACGGTTCGTAATCGCCGGTGGGGGACGGGTTGGCCTACAGACGGCCGAGAACCTCACGGACCAAGGCCACGAGGTGGTGTTGATCGAATCCGACGCGGAGCGTGTCGAAGAACTGTCGGATGCTTACCTCGGTCCCGTCATCCATGGCGATGCCACGCGCCCCTCGATCCTGAAACAGACAGACCTGAACCGAGCTGATGCTATCGCGGCACTCACCGACGAGACGGGAACGAATCTGGCAATCTGTATGGAGGCTCAACAACTCGCTCCATCAGTTCGAACGCTCGCCCGCGCCGAGACGCAGACCGGTCACGAATACGGCGAGGTGGTTGATGCAACCGTTCTGCCACAGCATCTTGGCGGCGACCACGCGGCGGATATGCTCACCGGTGAGGAAATCCGAACACTGATCTACCCGACCGCCGACCTCGACATCATCGAGGTAACTGTCGCCGAATCGTCACCCGTTGCGGGGCGACGTCTCGACGAGGTTGCCCTTCCAACGGGCAGCCTCCTAATCTCGACCGCAGAGCGTGAAGCGCTCGCGGGAGCCGATACGATTCTAGAGCCGGGCGAGCGCTACATCCTCGCCGTCGAATCCGGTGTCGTTGACGAGGTATTGAATCTCATGCGCGGGTAGCACCCGCACGTCGATTCCGGTGGTCGACCGACCTGTCTTCCACGAATCCAAGCTAACGATAACCTCTATCACGATTCTAACGGTTCCCATCCGAGTGCGGTACGCCCCTACTAGACGGGGTAAAGGCGCTACGGTACCCGAAAATTCCCGATGAAACGGGAGTGACCCCGGTGTGAATCCGTGACCGGGCGGTCTTATTACACCAGCCCAATGAACGTTGGACACGAACTCCAATGGCAGATCCGGATCCGTTACGAGTCGAGTACACCACAGTGAGAGAGCTGACTGATTTTCTGATGTATGCGGTCGAGGACATCAGCCTTCGCTTCGACCGGTGGGAGGAAGAGCACGTCCGCGGTCCAGGATCGTATTTCGTTATCGTAACTGGAGTCCACTCCGGAGCATATGCTGACTCGCTGGGCGAGAATAGATGGCCAACCGAAACCTGTCGAGTCGTATCGGAAGATCTGGATAGATTCGTTGAGGCGGCACGTACGGTTGCGTTCACACGCGATGGTGCCGTTATCATCAGCACGGACGGTACCATCCAAGAGCAGATGGTCCGGATCAAAAGCCAGAGTGACGTCGGGGAGGGCAATACGATCGAGTATGCCGACTGGATGGGGACGAAGCATCTGAGCGCCATCGAGGTCTCGGTTCGTTCAGAGGTGGTCGCGGCTGTCACACTCAGCGAGGAAAATGGCCGCGTGTCGATTTTTCAGGATGGGAATTACGAGGACTACAAGCGCAACGAATTAGGTGGTGTGTGGCGCCCATCGGAGTGAAATAGTGGATACTTCCGATCAATTCTCAACCGAAGAATCGGAGAAAACCTTCGAAAGTCGTGGGACAATAGCCCCCTCGATCGGAGTCGAATACTGCATCAGCATCGTTCCGACGATACTCATGACTAGGACGTAGCCGACGGCAAATGCATAGATCGTCTGGGCGACCGTCTCAGTCAGCGTGGTTCCCGAACCGGATAGTGCCAGCGTCGCGATGATGAGCGAGAACTCGCCTCGGGTAGTCATTCCGAGTCCAACCCGCGTCGACTGACGGATATCCAGGTCGTATATCCGACCGCCGAGATACCCGCTCACCAGCTTCGTCGGGACTGTTACCACGACCGCAACGAGGATGAGCGTGAGAACGCCAGCGAACACCAGCGGGTCGGTCACGAGACCGATCCAGACGAAAAAGACCGCAGCGAAGAGGTCACGAATCGGCTCGAGGAGCCGCTCCAGTTGCTCGATGTGCTCGGTCGAGGAGAAGGCCATTCCGATGAAGAAGGCGGCGACCGCTTCACTGACGCCGAGCGCGAGTGCTGCACCGGCAGCGAGGACGGTGATTCCGACGGCTCGAAGGACGATAAATTCGTGCGAGTCAGCGTCGAGTACTCGCTGGAAGAACGGCGTCCCGAACCACACGACTGCCAACAAGACGAGAATGACGCCCAGTGCGACCCCGATCGACTGAACAGCGGCTCCGAGATCGCCACCCCCCAGCAACAGTGCCGAGGCGACGACGAGGTACACCGCGATTACGAGGTCCTCGTAGACGAGCGTGCCAAGCATCGGCTCGGCCTCGTCGTTGGCGATCCACCCGAGGTCAATGAGGGACTTCGTGATGATGGCTGATGAGGAAATGTAGACGATTCCCGCTACCAGAAACGCTGGCAGGAACGCCCGAAAGAGGACGAATCCAAGTACCATCCCACCCCCGAAGTTGACGACGAGGTCGACCGTCCCGGCCTTGCCGATACGACTCCGATTGGCTAGCAGGCGGTTGAGGTTGAACTCGAGTCCGAGAAAGAACAACAAAAACACGATGCCGAGTTCAGCACCCAGTTCGACGAACTCGGTCGCTTCGAGCGCGTAGGGGGTGAGTCGGCCGATGACGAACGGACCGAGCAGGATGCCCGTTGCAATATAAAACGGGATGACCGACTGACGGAGGTGACTGGCGATACCACCGACGAGTGCAGCCGCGGCAAACAACACCCCGAGTTCGAAAAGCGCCACCTCACTCGCCACGCCACGTCACCTCCAGTTCGTTCGCCATGGAGTCACTCGGGAGTACCCGCGTCGTTGGAGACGAGTACATCGAACTCGTTCAAATCCTCCTGAGAGCCGATGACCACGAGTGTGTCACCAACCTCGATAACCGTATCCGCCTGTGGTGATGGCACGACGGACCCGGCTCGTTCGATGGCGGCAACCGACACACCCGTCCGCTCACGGACACGCGCGTCTGCTAGTGTGTGGCCGGCAATCTCCGATCCATCTTCGACGTTGTACCACTCTAGGAACGTCCCCTCTGCGAGCATCGTCTCGACCTGTTCGGATTGCACCGGCTGGAAGTACGCGCCTTCCAGAATAGTCCCGACAGTACGAGCTAGGCGGTCGGGGAGTTCGAACAGTTTCTCGGAGTCAGCACCCTCAGAGGTCTTGAGAAACACTTCCCGTTTGCCAGTGTTGTGCGTGACGATGACGAGTCGCTCTTCGTCCCCGATTTCGATTTCGAATTTCTTCCCGACACCGGGAAGGTCACTCTCGTAGACGGTCATACTGGACTCGTGTTTAGGAAGCGTATTAAAAGGGCCGAGCGCACCCTGAGAACCAGACTGGGCGCTCTGTCGGTGTCGCCGGACGGGATAGACTGGCGTCTCCCCGTACGCTATCCGGGACGGGATACATACTCTTAACAGATAGTACAAGAATCACCCAGTATGAGCAGTGAGTCCGACGACGAAGACATCCTCACCCACGTGCTTCTTCCCGTCGCTCACGAAGCCGACGCGTTAGCGACGGCAACCGCGCTCGAACCCTACGGGCCGGCCCACGTGACCGCCCTTCACGTCGTAGAGAAGGGGGGTGGCGTGCCGGACAAGACTCCGGTCGAGCAGTCCGAGGACTTGGCCGCGGAATCGTACGCCGCCGTCCGGTCGGTGTTCCCTAACGCCGACGAACGCACTGCCTACGGACGGGACGTGGCCGCCAAAATCTTCGAAGCGGCCGACGAGGTCGATGCCAGTGCCATCGCGTTTCGCTCCCGCGGCGGGAACCGACTCATGCAGTTTCTCTCCGGCGACGTTTCGCTGAAACTGGTGACCGGAGCAGATCGCCCGGTCATCGCCCTCCCCAGTGAGGGCGAGACATGAGCGAGGAAGAACTCGCCAAGGACCTCGGACCGCTCGCGGCGCTGACCATCGGCGTCGGGACGATGATCGGCGCGGGTATCTTCGTTCTGCCGGGCGAGGCCATCCTCAAGGCCGGGTCGCTGGCGTCCGTGGCGTTCGTCTTGGGCGGCGTCATCGCCATGTTCACGGCGCTGTCGGCCAGCGAACTCGGCACCGCGATGCCCCGATCGGGCGGGGCCTACTACTACGTCAACCACGCGCTGGGGCCGATGTTCGGGTCGATCGCTGGCTGGGCCAACTGGCTCGGGCTGGCGTTCGCCAGCGCGTTCTACATGGTCGGGTTCGGTCGGTACATCGCCCGCATCTTCGGTCTCTCGGGCAGTGTCGGTGCCGGCCCGGTATCGATCACCGTCGTGAAGATAATCGCGCTCGTCGGTGGTGCATTCTTCATTCTCGTCAACTACGTGGGCGCGAAGGAGACCGGGCGACTCCAGAACGTCATCGTCGCCCTGTTGGTCGCGATCCTCACCGTGTTCACGTTCCTCGGGACGCTCCGAGCCGAACCGTCGAACCTTCCGGCCGCGACGGACGTGGTCACCACCTTGGAGACGACGGGCCTCATTTTCGTCTCCTATCTCGGCTTCGTCCAGATCACGAGCGTCGCCGAGGAGATCAAAGATCCCGGCAAGAACCTTCCGCGGGCGGTCATCGGTAGCGTCGTAATCGTGACAGTCATCTACGCGTTTGTCCTGGTGATTATGAGCGCGGCCGTCCCCCCGGGATTCATCGCGGATATCATCAGCTCGAATGCCGAGAACCCCATCGCCGTCGTCGAAGTGGGCGATTACATTCAGGGTGCCGTGATGGGCGGTGCATTGCTGTTCGGTGGCCTCCTTGCGACGGCCTCCAGCGCGAACGCCTCCATCCTCGCCTCCTCGCGGATCAACTTCGCGATGGGCCGTGACCGTATCGTCACGCCGGCACTCAACGAAATCCACGAGCGGTTCGGAACCCCCTACCGCGCTATCGGCATCACTGGCGGGCTCATTCTCTTGTTCATCGTCATCGGCGACTTGACGCTGCTGTCCGGGGCCGCATCGGGATTGCACCTCATCATCTACGGCCTGCTGAATTTGGCGCTCATCGTGATGCGCTACGTCGCTCCCGAGGAGTACACCCCAGATTTCGTCGTTCCGTTGTACCCGCTGCTGCCCATCTTAGGCGTCGTGCTTTCTTTTGCGCTACTGATCTTCGTCGCCAGTGACGCACTGATACTGTCGTTCGGCATCGCAATCGCGGCGATACTGTGGTATTTCTTCTATGCTCGAACCCGAACGGAAAAACAGGGAATCCTCTCGAAGCACATCATCTCACGGTCCGAAGAGATGCCCGACGCTGCCGTTAGCGCAGCTACCGGTGTTCAGCCTGATGGCGGGGAGTACCGCGTGATGGTGCCATTGGCCAATCCCGCACACGAGCAGGAACTCATCACGCTCGCCAGTGCCATCGCCAAACAGCGCGGTGGCACCGTCGTCGCCACCCACATCATCACGGTGCCCGACCAGACGGCGCTGGCGGCCGCCGCCGACCGATCCGACGACATAGACGAGAGTTCACAACACCTGCTCGACAACGCCCGCGAAGACGCCGAAACGTTCGGCGTCGACGTCGAGACACACACCATCCTGTCGCACAAATCCTACGAGGCCATTTTCGATGCGGCCCGAACCCACACGGCCGACCTCGTCGTCATGGGTTGGGGACCTGATTCGCATGGCTCACCCGGGCGAGCGGAGTCGGCGATCGACGAACTCACCGAGGCAGTCCCCTGTGACTTCCTGATTCTCCGCGACCGTGGGTTCGATCCCTCGCGGGTTCTACTCCCGACGGCCGGCGGCCCGGATTCGGAGCTCTCGGCCACCATCGCGAGATACCTCCGCTCGGAGTTCGACGCCGAGGTGACCTTGCTCAACGTCGCGGAGGACCGCGAAGCAGGCGAGCAGTTCCTCAGAGAGTGGGCAGTAGACAACGGGTTGGAGGACGCTGACCTGCTCGTTAAATCCGGAGATGTAGAGACGGCTATCCAGAACGCTGCGGACGATGCGACGCTTCTGCTCCTCGGTGCGACCGAAGAAGGGCTCCTTCGCCGCCTCGTCTCCGGATCGATCGTATTGGACGTTATCGACGACGTGAAGTGTTCGGTCCTGCTTGCGGAGAAACACCGCGACCGTGGCCTCCTCGAACGGCTGTTCTGAGGCGGGAAGTCCCGCTACCCTTTCGGGGTTCTCCCTCTCGGAAATCGTTCTGCCACTGGGGCGAATTCGGGACCGCTCGTGGCAGACCCGCTGTCTCGATCGTCGTTATAGTCCCTGAACTCACACGCCGACGAAATCACGTGTTCCCACCGTGGTCGGTCCGGTCCCCAACGGCAGTGCGGAGTTCCCGTAACCGAGGTCCACCAACTCCCGATTTGCTGGAGACAGTCGACCGTGATCGGGGGACGTTCAATGGGCCAACGATTAGCGGCCGTGCACCACGCCGTAGCGGTAGCGAACCAGAGGACGAACCCGCCGTCGATCGGAATCGTTCAGTGACCGAACGAAATTAACGGCAGTGCACTCAGAGACGGTGACACCGACGATTATCCCGCCACTGTCGTGCGATTAGGACCGAGAAATCGGCGATGGGCGCTGCAGGCGCTCGGTCGGTGAACGGAGCCCCTTGCTGGGCTTGAGACGGTCGAAATCGGAGGGTGCGAAATACACCGTATTCTGTGATCACATAGTATCCTGTATGCCTTCGAGCATAGACCACTCAAACTTTTGACCGCCTCGTTCCTTATCGCAACGCTACCTATTGAAACCTTCAATCAGTGATAGATTCAGGAAGCCGTGCTGAATACAGCGTGCGAATCTGTCATAATGAAGTTCCCGATTGAGAGCTACGGAGAGCATCAATACGACCTAATTCAGCGGTGTAGGGGATGACCAGATTCAGGCCGCAGTAGATTCCTCGTCGTCGTCAGTGCAACATCATCTGATAACGTATTAGTACACCGATAGCTACCGAGTGGAGATAGCTACTCCAGTAAACGGACTGCGCCTGCAATTTAACCGAGCAGAACGTCTATGTGATCGGCTGAACCCAACCTGGATGGATCCCCCATGCAGGATTGTTCGGCTCGCCAGCGTCCGAAGTGAAGGTCAGAGCATAGAAGTCATACCGAGTATATTGGCCCATTAACCAGCGATTAGAATAATTTATACAGAATTTAAATGCAATAAAAGGGAGTTAACTAATGGATGTTAGTTGCGTGTAACACAGTATTCCACCTCATCAGTGGAAAGCAACCATGCAAGACGACTTCGAGCTTTCGCGGCGAAAGGCACTGGCTGCACTCGGTACGATCGGGGTCGCGTCGGCGGGCGCTGGATTGGGGACGAGCGCGTACTTCAGTGATCAGGAAACGTTCGAAAATAACCGGCTGATGGCCGGAACGCTCGATATGAAGGCTGCCTATTCGGCTCACTACTCGGACTGGTCGACGGACGAAGACGGGGGGGATACGGACTCTCCGGACGACGACGTGGACGTCGTCATGTGGGACGGACCCCCTGGCTCGACCGGCGGTCCGACCGACGCGCCCGTTTCCGACGACTACACGGGACTCCCGTCGAACGACGCGTGGCTCATCGCGGTCGACGATCCGGATCAGTTCCTCGCGAATACACAGACCAACTCGGCTGGCAACACGAGCTGTCCCGACGGCACGGACGCCGAGGATCTCGCCCAGCCGGTGATCGACCTGTCGGACGTGAAGCCGGGTGACTTCGGCGAGGTAACTTTCGACTTCACGCTCTGTGACAACCCCGGCTACATCTGGCTGCAGGGCGAACTCGTCTCGTGTGCCGAAAACGGCACGACCGAACCCGAAGAGGATGACCCGGACGAGGCGTCGATGCTGCCGCTGGCCGCGGTGGGTGGTGCGTCGGCATCCTCGCTGCTGGACACTGACACCCGACAAGAGGTGGTCGAAACGGTCGGAGAAGCGATCGAAGGTGACAGAATCACTCGGAAAAGCCTCCTGAAGACAGCCGGTGCCGGGGCGGCGGGCGTCGCCAGCGCGGGAGCGATGACGGGGACCGCGGCAGCGGCACCGGGTGACAACTTGGGAACGGTGAGCTTGAGCAACGGGACCGGTGTCGGAATGACCTTTACCGGTACGTATGTCATCACGCCACGAGGTTTCAGCTCGGACGTCGTCGATATCTGGGAACCTCCCACCGCTCCGAATGGATCGGCCACTCTCGTTGCGAGCAAAACGCTTCCCAGTAGTCTGCCCGGCGAAGGCACCGACACGATTAGTGGGGTCGACTGGGACCCCGACCGACAGGAACTATGGGCGACGTACGACGGCGACCCGTTCCTGCTCATCGACCTCGGCGATTTGACGGTGACCGAGACCCTCGACAGTGGCGACGTTTCCAACGAATTCAGTGCCCCATCCGATACCACCGGCTGGCCTGCGGACGGCGTCGCTTACGATAGGCGCGACGACACCATCTGGTGGTCGTCGGACGCGTCGCAGGAAACGGTGCAAATTAACACCGATGGGACGGTAGCGAACAGGATTACGCCGGAAGTCAACGCCGCCGGCGATCTGTTCGACAACAACAGTGGAATCGCCGTCGGGGGCGATATGGACGGTCGAAAGACGCTCTATCTGGGCAACAACCCGTCGGACGCGAATGGAGGTGTCATCCGGGTCTTCGCCGACACCGGTGAGTACATCTCCGACTTCGCCACGGGAACCGGATTCCGGGTCGAAGCACTCGTCTGCGACCCTGTGACGTACGATTTCGAGGCGCTCTTGATTATGGACGCTGACACTAACGAATACCGAGTCTTCGAAGCACCCGCTGGAATCTGTCCGATCGGCGGCGATCCGGATCCCGAACCGGAACCGGAACCGGACCAATGCGCCGATGTTGAGCTTCTGGACGCTGTCGAAGCCGCCGCTTGGGTTGACGACGGCAACAACTATCAGAACGACGGCGAGTCGTTTGTAGTCCGCGGATCGCTCCGTTCTGTACTCAACGAACTGAGCAGCGGCACCGGCGTTACACTACCGGGCACCATTCCGGCCGAGCAGGGTGGTGGAACTGGCTCGCAGGGGTGCTTCCCGGCCGAGACGACGGCCTCGGTCGCGTTCGCATGGTGGGTTCCCACCGACCACGGGAACGAAATCCAGACCGACTCCGCGACGTTCAACCTGAATTTCTACACCGAACAGTGCCGTCACAACGACGGCTCCGGAATGAACAACGCGATGGTGAACGACGACGAAATCGACGACTCGTAGCGGAGCGATCCACTGGTTCAATCCATCTACCTCAATCTTAATGAACCGATCAGCGAACTTCCACTGCCAACTCCGTATTGAACGATGGTACTCACAGTTTGATATTCCGCACAGAGTGATTACGCAGACTCACTGAACCAGCGAAATACATGAACGGGCTGTGCTGAACTTATCCTCTACATTCGGCACGAGGTTCCTGACAGCCTCGGGGTAGATTTCACGGGCCGTGCTGCATAGAGGGCGCGTATCTCCCACGGTGCGCGTCCGGAAGCTCATTTTTTCGAGCAAGGAACGAAGCACATATACCCGGCACCCACATATGTAAATCGTGGATAAAATCAACGTTACTGACATTGCGGACCAACTGGCCGAGGACGGGGAGATGGAAACCGAAGCGATGCGTGCAGTGTCGTTCAGCCTCCAAGTGATGCGGTTTGAGCCGGGCGACGAGGACCCGATGCACGCGCACGCCGAGGAAGAGATTTACCGTATCGATATGGGCGAGGCGACGCTCGTGACCGACGACGAGTCGGTGGCGGTCGAGCCGGGTGACGTTGTCCATCTCCGTCCCGGGACAGACCACCAGTTCACCGATTTCGACGGCGAGTTCGTGGTCACGGTTATGTACGCACCCGCCGAAGGCTCTCAGGCAACGTAACGACAGGTCGCACCCTACGCCTGTAGTCCCGTTGAGTACGACCTTTCTGCGTCGTTCCGAACGGCCAGTTCGATCCTATCTACCGAACCAGAGCCGACGGTCTACTGAGTACACCCTCTATATGCAGCAGTCAGTTCCTCTCGGAATCACGGACAGTCGCCCCCCTCTTGTGAAATGGTGAGGCTTCGCTCCAGATTGTGAACGATACACTTGATGACGAGTTCGCGGAACTGCTTCCATCAAAGGCGTGACCGAATGCACCGAACTTCTGTTTGATCGCCGCGTTGACTGTCTCGTTCATGTTCCGCCTGTGGTATAGATCGCTGTCCAGTCGCGCATTCCACGATTTGTGGAGAGGGGTAAACTCCCGATGCTTGATGAGTGGTCGAATATCGTGGTCATGGGTGAGCCGCCGGAGTTTCTGATCGTCGTATCCCTTGTCACCGGTCAACACCGAGATGGACTGTCCGTTCCGTTTCACTATCTGCGGCGCGATCTGCGTATCGTGTTTCCGCGTTGTCGTCACGTGAACATCGAGAATGGCGTTGGTCGCTGTATCGACCAACAGCGTGGTCTTCAACTGTTGGATGGTGAGGTTCGTTCGCTTCGTGTAGTGAGTTGAGGCATGCGCCCGCTCAAAGCCGGACGCATCGATACCGGTGACACCGTTCAGTGGTAAATCCGCGAGTGAGACGTTCAGTAACACCCGCCAGACGGCCATCTCCAGGCGGTCGAACGCCTTGCAGAGGAGGGGGCAGGGATCGAATCGAGGCCGATAGCATCACGGATGCGTGGCATCTCGATGAGTTCGTCAACGAGGTCGCGGTACGTCGTTGTCTTCACCCTTCGGACAGAGCAAGACGACGTTTTGGCGGAGCATGAACCGCTTCCGTGAATAGCGAGTCGAAAACCGAGAAACAGCACGACGAGCCAACACGATAGCACGTTCAACGAACTGGAGGAGGCGTGACTTCGGAAGGGAATCCATTCTGTCTCGTGCTACTCATCAGTCGTGTTTGTCAGCAAGGGTTTCAACAAGGCCGAATATTTTGCTCTGTTGAATAGATGCTGAGCCACGGTTACAGCGGCTCACACAGTGATTCTATGTTGATGATGGCGAACATCAGGACAATTTCACGAAACTGGCGATACCAGCCGAGCGCTCGCACGGCGTCGCCGAGCGAGCGCTTGGCTGTTGAGTACGACGTTTCGGCCATCCAGCGCTGAGAGTAGCCGTTTGCCCGGTTGAGCGCGTTGTTCAGGGCTGATTTCGGTGATGATCCACGATAGTGAACAAGATACTCAAGGTCATACGCGGCGATCTCGTACTCGGTGTGCCAGTCTTGGAAGCCGTTGTCGGCAGCGACGGACTGCAGGTCGTCCGCGTTTCGGCGGACGACCGGCGGTCCGGTCTTCGTATCGTGCTTCCACCGTGCTGTGATGTGAACGTCAAGAACCGCAAGCGATTCCACATCAGTTAATGTCGTCACTTTCAGCGTCTGTACGGTGCTTCCCGATCGCTGGCGGAAGTACGAGGAAGCACGACGACGGTCGAAGAACGTGCTGTCGAGAGCGGCGTGACCAGACTGCGGGTGCTGCTGCGCAGAAACGCGCAGCAGCGCCCGCCAGACCCACATTTTCAGCCGGTCAAAAGATTTGTAGATCGTGCTGTAATCCGGCAGGTCGTCCCGATCTAGGCCGAGGGCGTCACGAACCTCAGTCAAGTACTTCAACCGATTCGGCGTTTCACGGTAGCTGTGGCCTTCTTCGAGCCGAAAGCAGTGCAGAACAACGTGGACCCAGCGGGCGAACCCGCCGCTGGCGGGCTCGCCCGCGTGCTTCCCCAACGCTTGTTTAGCTAGGTCACGACACTGCTCAACGAAGTCGAGGAGGTCGACTTCCATAGGCAAGAATCGAATTCCTCGTCTTCATCCTTCTAAACCCGTGATATCGGCTGAATAGATCGCTCTTCAACAGAGCACTTCAATGACTTTCTGACTGGATTGTGCGTTCAACTCTTTCCAGCACGAGCGGTTCTTCATATACGATTTAAGCGAACCTTCGTTGGGAATCGTACCGATTGCGTCCCAAACTCGTTGGGCTGTCCATCGTGCGACGTTCCAGATCTTCGAGGCGGAATCCCCGAGCGAGTCGAGGCCATCGCAGACCTGCCGGTAGTTCTGGATGGAACCAACGTAGGTGCGCGTGACCTGAATCGCCATACATAGCCTATGTCGAAGCAGTTATTTAATGACACGGATTGGCGTGGACTATCCGGTCTGTCATCGACGGTGGACTGCGTAGGAAGTGTCGGATTCACTCCCGCCGTAAACAGCGGGATTCTCTCCTAGCAGGAAGATAGCCCTCAAAAAGATTGGGATGCGGTACTCCATGAAGATCGTGAGCGGAGCAGTGTCGGAGTCCGAGCAGTCAGCGGCGCCAACGGAATTCGGGACGTGCAGTCCTGAGCACCCAAATCAGGCCACCTGCCGGGCCGTCGACTACGCCACCGGCTTCGCTGCGGCCTGTCTCTACACGGCCGGCCAGCGGGTGACACAGGCCGAGGCCGCGGCCGTAGCGAACGTCACAGCAACGACGATTCGGACGCATCACGAGACGTTAGCAGAGCAGGTGGCCTGACAACGCACCTGCACAACGACTACCGTTAGATAATTTTCTCAGGAAATTATTTGTTTCTCGACTGCGTAGCACACAGTATGACCGAGACATGGGACGACGTCAACGAGCAGGTCAAGGCGGACTGGAAAGACGACACCACGCCGTTCGAGCGGGTGTACGAAATCGTCGAACAGACCCACGACGGGCAGTCGGCCGCCGAGATCGCCGACCGCGCCCTTGTAAGCGAGCCAACGGCGCGTCGCCACTGCAAAACGCTGGTGAATACAGGGTTCGCCGAGACGGAACCAGACGGCCAAACGACGCTGTATAAGCGCAACAGCGACCGGGTGTTGATGTCCCGGATCCGCGAACTGCGTGAGGAAGTCGATCGGGCGGCGTTGCTCGACAGTATTCAAGGCATGAAGGCCGAAATCCGGCGCTATGAGGACCGCTACGACGTGGTGTCGCCGGAGGAACTCACCCGGCAACTCGATGCCGACGAGACGGAAGGCTGGGACGACCTCACCGCGTGGCGGACGACCCGGCAGAATCTCGCCGTCGCACAAGCCGCACTCGCCTACGACGAGGCCAGCCACCAGCTTGCCGTATGAGCGACGACGACCGGGCCGGCGAGTTCGGGCCGATCTATCTTCCGGCACTCCAGCGGATTCGCGACCTCTGGCTTGATCTCGAGTCGCTTGTCGACGAAACAGCGTACGACGATGTCGTCGCTCCCACGGAACTGCGGATCAGTCTCAGCGATGGGCTCGCCGATGCCGAGAGCGCTCGGCTCGATATCCAATGGAGCGAACTCGGGATGTATTCGTTCCACTACGTCGATAGCGACGGCGTCAACTGGCGCTTCGATCGCCACCCGAATACACACTCCCCCGAAATCCATTTCCACCCGCTGCCCGACGCCACGACGACTGATGCCAAACCGTCCTGTATCGACGTGACGGAAGTGTCGCTCGTGAGTCGTGCAGTCCATACGATGTGGCGAGCAGCATACGAGAATGAAGACCTGGATCGACTGAATAGCGCAGCAAATCCACCGTGAGGATGCCGACTGACCGCGACCACCCCGAGCGGTTGGAGGAGTTGTCCGCTAAGGAGGCGCGGCGGTATCTCATTTGATTCCTCGGCCGGCAGGACCTCGACGAGTACGAGGAAATCTACGACGAACTCGCGGCCGAGTAGGACTTCATTCAAGCTTCGGATTTCCGCCGTACTGCGGTTGTATCGTTGCTTCTCTCAGAGTGGGGACGTTCCAATCCGGAGCGCAAGCGAGAGCAACGTATCGGTTTTCCCGTCCGCGCTGGAACCATCGTCCACGCATATGGACGTAACTGAGGACACGGTTCGAGACATCTGTACGGACGCGGTCTTCGAACGCGGTGAAGGATACCGTGACGAGGGTCACATCCACGAAATTCACCGCGTCGACACCACCGTCACAGCCGTCGTGAGTGGCAGCCGTCAGTACGATATCCGTGTTGACCTCGCCACCGACGGGGTTTCCCCGTGGTGTGATTGTCCGTACGATGGGCCGGGAGCGTGCAAGCACGTCGTCGCCGTGTTGCTTCGGTGTGTCGACGACCCCCCGCCTGACGACGGCGATCGACTCGACGCCGCACTTAACGGCGCCAACGCCGACAAACTCCGCGCGTTCCTGCGTGAAGAACTCGCGGCCGATGCGGATCTCCGCGCCCGGTTTCTCGCCCACGTCGGCGAGCCGACGAGACAGTCGGTCGACGAGCTTCGTGCCTCGATCGACCGGCAGTTCGAAGAGACGAACCCTGAGTACCACGTCGTCTTCGAGCCCATCGACTTCACGCAGTGGTTCGATCTCGCGAACGAGTACCGCGAGCATGGGCGGTACGCGTCGGCGGCGACCGTCTATCGGGCCCTCGTCGAGTCGCTCGACGACAATATGGAGCGCGTCGACGGCGCCTACGACCACTTCTCGCGTGCGTTCAGTCGGGCACTCGACGGGTATGTCGACTGTGTCGCGACCGCGGAACGCGACGCTGATGCGGTCACTGACGCCGTTGCGTTCCTTGAGGAGCGGGTGACGTCGGGAACGCCGTTCCTCTCGGAACACTTCGAGAAGGCAGCCGTCGAACTCCAGCAGATGGCGGACGAACAGTCCTGCGAGTAGCTGGGTCCCCCCAATGACGCTCGCCCGTTAGACGATCACTAGAATTAGTTTGTGACGCGATCAGCCATAGTGACCCGCTGTTCGCGAGCGGCTTCGACATCCGAGTAGAGCGCCTACGAATGCTTGATAAGCCGGCGGTCTTCCAGATTCTCCACCCACCGCGTGATCACGTCGCGGCGGTTCCGGAGCTCCGCATTTGCCAGGTCGCCGTCAGCGAGCGATTGTTCGAGCTCCTCCCACGTCTCGACGTCGTAGGTCGCCTGCCACTCCTCAATCTCCTCGGTGATCGCAGCCAATTCACTCCGCAGCTCCTCGCGGGTGTTTTTCTCGATGAGCGTGCGGATCTCATCGAAGAGCAGTCGCGTGTAGTCCGGCTGGTAGCGCGTGGTCTCGCCGGCCTCGACGCGACGCAACTGGCCCTGGCCGACGAGATCCTGAAGTTCCTCGTTGGTCGTGCTCCAGGCGGCGTCGGCCTGCTCGCTGATCCAGTTAACTGAGCGGGGTTCGCGAAGTGACTCGGCGACCGCCCGAATGCGGTCGCGGGCGCTCATCGACTCAGTCCACGATTGGACCCCATCTCGCGGGGATTCGGTCATGGTTGGCACCTCTTGGGACAGTGTTCGCGCCCTACTCCCATATACAGTCCTCGGTAATTGAGACTCGATTCTCAAATTCAGATTCGTAATTCCGGGATTCATCTCGACTTGTCTATAACGCGTAACTTAGTCGGAGCTCTTCCCGTCCCCTCATGGGTCGTGTCAAATTAAGCGTGAAGAGTGAGGCGTGCTGATTTCTGAGTGTCTATGCCAGAAATCACACGCCTCAGCGACGATAGCGACTGGATCGAATTAGATTTTGTGGAGCGTCAGCGGACACCCGAGTTCGCGATGCGACTCGGTATTCAGATGCACGTGGCAGGACTATCACTTTCGAATACCATCTCGATTCTTGAAAGGTTGGGTGTCGAACGCTCTCGAACGGCCGTCCACAACTGGGTGCAAAAGGCCGATTTACAGCCCGAAGGCGGTGCGAGCCCGAATCACGTTGCGCTTGACGAAACCGTGATTCGAATCAACGATCAGCAGTACTGGCTGTACGCCGCCATCGATCCTGAAACAAACACATTCCTTCATATTCGGCTCTTTAGCACGTATACGACCGGTCTCACCGAAATCTTCCTGAGTGAATTACGCGAGAAACACGATGTCGAAACCGCCGTGTTTCTCGTCGACGATGCCCAATGGCTCCAAACTGCCCTCGATCGACACGGCCTCGATTGCAGATACGAACTCCATGGCAATCGGAATGCCGTCGAACGTCTATTTCGTGAGGTAAAACGACGAACCTCTTCATTTTCAAATACGTTCAGCCACGTTGAGCCGACGACAGCAGAATCGTGGCTCCAAGCCCTCGCCGTCTGGTGGAATCGATGCCAAAGTTAACACGACCAACTCGTCGCCGACGACCTCTTCGAGTTCATCCGTGACGCCCAGGACATCGAGCTTGATTTCTCGGAGCTCCCGTTCACCGTCACGGAGTTCTACAGCCGGAGCAGGCCGAGTGCCTCGGAATTTGGCCTCAAGCGTGAAGGCCGTAAGCTCAGGTGAGTGTTCCACTTTCACCGTGGATGGCTGATATTGAAACACAACGCACTGTTACACCGAGATGGAGAAATGACACAGGAGCAGACTCTCGTGAAGACGCTGGATTTTCAGCTCGACATCCAGAGTGACAACGAGAGCCTGCTGTACGACGCCACGCTCGAATCGCGGTGGGCGTACAACGAAACGATCCGTCTCGCCAAAGAGGGCGTGGACTGGGATGAAATCCCCGACCGTGTGGCCGACGATGCCGACCTCGTGAAAAATACCTCACAACGTGTCGTAGCGAAAGCGCTCGGCGCGATAGAAAACTACCACGAGTACGACGACTTCGGCCTCCCGAGTCACACTAAAGACGGCGCGTACCCGCTTCGAGCCAACTACGAAGAAGGCTACAACCTCACGCTCCGAGACGATGGAACCGTGGAGTTCCGTATCAGTGCCAAGCCGTATAAGCACGTCAAAGGCGTGCTGGAAGGCGACGACACCCATCTCGTATTCTCCGAGCCGAGCTCTCTGGTGGCGAGTGGACGATTGGGACGGCGGAAGCACTGTTCTATGACGGAACACCCGAGTTGCACGTCAACGTCACGAATACCGAGCGTACCGTCCGAGAGAAACAGGACTCTCGGACGGTCATCGGCGTAGACGTGAACGAAGACAGCGTTGCACTATCGGCACTGTCAGCAGAGGGCGTCGAGGACACGCTGGTCATCGACTTCCCCGAAATCAAGTTCGAGCGCCACCGCTACTTCACGATGCGGAAGCGGGTACAGAACGCCGAGAAACCGAGTATGCACGACACGCTGGAAGGGCGTGAGGAACGGTTTGTCCGTGACCGACTCCACAAGGTGAGCCGTCATATCGTGGAGTGGAGCCACCAGTTCGAGAAACCGTGCATCGTCTTTGAAGACCTCAAAGAGATGCGCGAGAGTATCGACTACGGAACGCTGATGAACCGACGCTTGCACCACCTGCCGTTCCGTGCGCTTCAATACTACACGTCGTACAAAGCCGGCTTCGAGGGTGTGCCAACGACGTGGATTGACCCTGAATATACGAGTCAGCGGTGTCCAATATGTGGACATACGGAGTGTGGGAACCGGAACAAGAAGCGGTTCAAGTGCCGGTCGTGCAAGCATCAAGACCACGCCGACCGTGGTGCAAGCGTCAACATCGCTGTGAAAGGCATCGAGAAGCATCAAGACTGGAATGTGCCTGCTCTCAACAACCTCCCCCAAGTACGAAAGGTGCGACGGCAGGCATCGGGGGCCGTGGACGCCCCGACCGTGACCCACGATACCGTTCGAGGATATCAGACCGATGGTGTCACGGGAGTGTCCGACTAATCCACGGGAAGTCTCAGGACTGGATCCTGAGACAGTTCACAGCCTGCTGGGCTTCCCGGACTACCTGGCCGAGCGTGCCGCGAGCGATGCCGAGGCCAACGCTGCCTCCCCCGTCGAGATCGATATGTGGACACTGCATTCCGGCGCGACGTACGCGCTCACTCACTCACTTCTTCCAGGGCAAGGAGGGTGCGTCGCTGGACGGCTACGTCCGCACGGCCAACGACATCCTGTTCAACCCCGAGGGTACCATCGAGCGGGTCGAGCGAGCCTACGAGGAGGAACTGGAGGCGGACGGCGACGACGGGTCGCAGGCCTCGCTGGAGGGTGAACGAGCGCTGGCGAGCATCGAGCGCGTCAGCGACGACCTACAGGAGAAAGTCGAGCAGTTCGAAGAGCGAGAGGACGCGCTTCGTGAGCGGTTCCAAGAGGCGATGGGCTGACGACTCGACTTCTGTTTTGAGTGGAAGTTACCTCTTCAAGTCTTCTACGACCGTTTCCTGATAGAGTTCGTCAATACGCTCAACCAAAGCGTGGTGTGAGACGATATGTTCGTCGACAGCCGTCGCTAGTGCAGCCACATATGCATTGAACAAGTCGCCATGTTCGTCGATCTCAATTTCATACGTGGACTCAAGAACATTCGATTTTCGACCTCGCCGCTCGGTTCGATCCGGAAGCGAGGCCTGAATCTCGTCATCAGAATTAAATCGCTCCGCAAATCCGGGATAGAAATCGTCGTTTCCGGACGGCGCATTGCGGAGATAGAACGTCAGCTCGTGGTTTTTTAGAATGGCACTCTTGTGAAGTACATTGTTGGTGTGTCAGAGAACTTCTCGGATAATCTGTTTCAGTGCTTCTCGTCCCGGTTTGCGGAGGATTCGCCGTCGAAGCTCGAACGGTCTGAGATACGCTGTCAGTTTGTCCTTTGAGACGCCTCGGTGCGGCGAGAGCCACCGTCGCGCCAGCGACGCGTGGCTCTCGCACGTGTTCACGTGTGCGTCTCCATCAACGTACTCGCCGTCACCGTGAATTACTGATTCTCGGTGGAAGCTCTCGTCATCGTCGAGTGGATCATAGGCCCGAAATCCGTCAGTATAGACAATCAGCGACTCCTTCTCGTGGTTGTCGAGAAGGAGTCGCACCGTCGCTTCGTCGGCAGATTTCGCCGGGACGACGTATCGATGACCGCTGCCGCGATCAACAAGCGTGAACACTGGCGGTTTATCTCCCTCATACGTTCCTCGTCCGCGTTTCGAGAGGGCACGCGAGCGCGACCGAGAGTCGCGCTCGCGGCCTTTCTTCCCGGCAGAGACGTAGAACTCGTCGATCTCGACCGGGCCAACGAGATCGATCGTTGGCGCGTCGAGCGTTCTGGCGAACTGCTCGACGCGCCGGTGAAGCGAGCGATACGAAACGTCACTTTCAGCGTCTAACTGGCGGATACTCGTGTTGAACCGGAGGAACGAGTAGAACGCGAACAACAGCTTGTCGAGGCCGATCTTCGCGTGCGCGAAGATTGTGTTGCCAGTTCGTTGAACGTGCGGTCGCAATCCTTACAGAGGTACCGTTGATACTCTCGATAGCTGCCGTGTTTAATCACCGACTCAGACCGGTAGCGCGGGCAACAGAGGCCCTCGCACCAGCGAACCTGCTCCAGCAGGTTCGCGGCCCTCGCCTCTGAACTCAGCAATTCAAATGGGAACATTGCGTTCGAGTGACGCGTCGCGTCACCCTTGCCCGCTACGCTTTCACAGCGACAGTTCTACCCGACCAACAATCTGCTTCCGAAGGGAGTTACTTTTAATACGCCGCTTTCTGATTTTACGCGCGATGACGTGCCAACAGGTTGACTCTTCTGTGGCAGCGTCGGGACGCGTGAGCGCCGATGCCTGAGGGCCTCCGCGACCCGTGGCGGACTTCGGTCCCGCACCTGACGACCGACGGCGACGGCGCGCTGAGCGTCACGGCGAGCGACGAGGCCGACGCGGAGACGCTGCCGCTCGTGTTGGCGGGGCCGATCCTTCGCCGCGTGACGGACGAATCGGTCGCGGTCTGGATCGCGACACACGCCGAGGTCGAGGTCGATCTGGAGGTCCGCTCGGGCGGCTCACAGGAGGGAACGTCCGGGGAGACGTCGCTTCTCGAGGTCGGCTCGAACCTCTTCGTCGGGGTCGTCGAGGTGAGCGGATTGAGTCTCTCCCCGGGGACTACCTACGAGTACGATCTGACGTTCACCTTCCCCGGTGACCGGCCGTCGGTGGTCGGTGGCTCGGGCGGCGCGTCGCTCTCGACGCCCGGCGTCCTCGCGCCCGACGGGAACGGCCTCCCGCGGGTCCACGCGACCGGGGACGAGTCGCTCCCCTCCTTCGCGATTCCCCCGAAGGACAAGAACGACCTCCGATTTTTCCACGCGTCCTGTCGCAAGCCACACGGCAAGAAGCGGGGGGCGCTGTCGGCGATCCGGCAGCCCATCGCCGACAACCTCGGGACGCCCACGGATCGCCCCCACTCGCTGTTTCTGACCGGCGATCAGATCTACGCCGACGACGTCGCGGACACGTTCTGTACCCTCCTGTGGAATGCCGGGACGCAGTTCCTCGGCAGAGCCGAGGAGGTGCCGCTGTTCGAGGACTGGAAAGAGGAGTGGGACACGGTCACCCTCTACCAGTTGTGGCCGGACTACCGCCAGTACTACGCCAACAACGTCGCGGGCATGGACACGGAGCCGAAACTCGCCACGAGCCACCTCTTCGGTGTCGGGGAGTACTTCGCGATGTACCTGGCCGTCTGGTCCGACGTGCTCTGGCCGTCGGGCGACGTCTCGTCGACGTTCCCCGACCTCGAGACGGTGTGGAACGACGGCCAGGATATCCCCTCACACATCTTCAGGACGATCAGAAACGACAACGGCGGCGAACTGCCGAGCGAACTGACCGACAGCGACGGGACCCCGAAGTCGTCGTTGACCCTCTCGACGCTCAAAGACGAGACACAGAGCCCGAAGGTCGCACGCGACGTCGTCTCGGAGGCCGAATCGGAGTACGAAGACGACAAGCAACGGCTCCAGTACTTCAAAGAGGAGTTGTCCGACGTTCGGCGCGTCCTCGCGAACGTCCCGACGTACATGATGTGGGACGACCACGACGTGACCGACGACTGGTTCCTGACCGGTGAGTGGGTCGAGTCCGTGCTGTCGCGGCCGCTGGGTCACGCCTGCATCCAGAACGGGATGCTGGCGGCGAACGTCTGTCAGATGTGGGGAAACCAGCCGACGACGTACAGCGGCGGCTCGGGCGAGACGCTCCTCGACGGGTTTGACGACTACGTCGACCGCGACCTCGACGGCCCGAAGAGCACCGAACTCGACGACTTGCTCGGGATTCCCCACCGGACGGACGCGATGGTCCCGGAGGGTGAGTCACACGCTGACATCTACACGCCGGGGAAGTGGAACCGGGTCGGCGCGAGTCCGATGTCCGGCAGCGGCGACTCCGGGGAGGACGATTCCGGCAACGGCGACTCCGACGGCGGGACGCCGGATCGGATCACGTACCACTTCGCGCTCTTCCCCGGCGAGTACGGCATCGGGGTACTCGACACCCGAACCTGGCGGGGATACCCCTCGCCGAAGGCCGCGCCGGAACTGCTCTCGGCGCTGGGCCAGCGGACGCAACTCGTCGACTTCGAACGGACGTTCGACATGGCGCCGTGGTTCGACGTCCCGATCAACTCCTGGGATCGCTCGAAACCCCTGTTTCTCGTCAGTCCGGTCCCGCTGTGGACGGTGCCGCTGGTCGACCTCGGCCAGGAGTGGGGCAAACACTACCCACGCGAGACCAACAACGAGTTCCTCCAAGCACGCGACGTTCCGGAGTCGGAGCGGGACTGGGACATTGTCTCCGCCGAGGCACACGCGGACTACGAGCACTGGCGCCTCCAACGTGCGGCTCTGGAGTCGTTCCTGCGGGACGTGTCCAGGCTGAGCGAGCACGTCGTCACGCTCTCGGGCGACGTGCACTACGGCTACACGACGCGGACGGAGTACTGGCACAACTACGACAAGGAGGACAAGACCGCGTTCTCGTCTCGGTTCGCGAACCTCACGGCCAGCGCGGCCAAGAACGAATCGTTCCTGACGAACCTCCTCCATCCCGTCGGCTACACCGCGAGGCGTGCCTCCGCCTTCGGCGGCTGGTACCACGAGAGCGCGCCGGAGACGATCACGGAGTGGAACGACTCCTTCGACGAGGCCCGCGAGGTGGTCGACGACCTCGACCCGCTCCCGTACATGGAGTTCATCAACGAGATCACCCCGAGTGGAAACTGGGACATCGTCGATCGGTACATCTACGAGATGCCCGATCAGCAGCCGACGCCGCCGATGGCACAGCGGCTCCACGGGGTTCTGGAGCGTGCGGCGAACACGGACATCCTCAAGACGGACTCGCGGGCGACGCTGGCGACGCCCTGGAACGAGACGACCCCGTCGGAACAGCTCATCACGACGAAGTACTTCATCGAAGGCGCCGAAATCGACTTCGAGGGGGTCTCCGATTGGATCGCGATCCAGTGGGATCGGTTCAAAGAGGAGGGGGAACTGGAACTGATGCGGATTCCGGTCCTCAAGCTCCCGGCGCCGACGGGGACGTGGAGCCTCTCGGACAACAAGCCGCTACTGGAAACCATCGACCTCGGGACGATCAAACTCCGGTACGCCGAGGGCGACATCGTCCTCGGGGCCGACGGCCCGAGCGACCCATACGCCGTCTCGCTGATGCGGGACTACGATCTGCGGAAAGTCGGCCAGACCGTCGTCAGTTGGGCCGGCGGCAACGCGATTTCGAGCTCCGACGTCGATCGGTATCTCGAGCGACTCGGGAACGGCTGGGAGCTGTTCACGTTGTTCGGTACGCCCAAACAGGGCACCCAGTCACAGGCCCGGATCGTCTACCAGGAACTCGACGATATCATCGGAAACCGGACCGACTACGGCGGCGTCGACGAGATGCTCCAGTCGCTGGAGGACGCGACGATATCCCACCTCGAAGGTCTCGAGGAGGACGCGACTTGGGGGGTCGGGCTGCTCACGGAGATGCAGCGTGGAGGGAAACCCCACTGGGAGTATCGCGTCGACTACCTCCGGGGCCGGCAGATGACGACGGAGTCGTGGGAGCCGTCGTCGGGGGGGTCCGAGGGGGACGCCACCGACCCGGCCGACGCCTGGCGGCGGTTCAACAAGTACCGCGACTACGGCGGGGAGGTCGTCGGCCGGAACAACGTCGGCGAGGTGACGCTCGACTGGGGGACACAGGACCTCACCTTCCGAAACCAGTCGGTGCCCAACGAGTGGCGGTTCGTCAACCACAAACTCTGGTGGCGGATGGGCGGGACCGCCGAGGCACACCCCTACACGCAGTTCACGGTCGACATGCTGCCCAACGCCCTCGGCATCGGCGGGAAGCAGGGCGTCGCGCCGCCGAGTTCGACGGTGCCGACCGGCAACGTCTCGAGCCGACCCTCGGACCTGATTCAGGGTGCCGTCGACGTCTCGGAGGTGGAGCGCGACAATGTCTGACGGCGACGGTCCGGGGACTCCCGGCGACGACGCGCCGGGCGTCGGCGGGGACGAGGAGGGGGGTGCGCTCGAACGCACCCTGACGGAACTGACCGAACCGGTCACGCTCGCCGCCGAGGACCCCTACCAGCGGGAGGCGCTGCTGGTCAACATGGGGTGGAACCCCGACGCGGTCCCCCTCGACGAACTTCCGGCCGCCTTCGAATCGATCTTCTCCGCGGCCGAGCAGTTGCTCGCGGCGACGGAGGACCCCCCGACGTCGCTCGAGGAGTTCGTCGGTCTCGTTTCGACGGTCGGCGACCTGTTTCGGGCCATCGAGACCGTCAGGGAGTCGGTCGAGACGCTCAGCGAACTGACCGAGGAGGACGTCGAGCAGTTCGGGGCCGACTTGGTGTCGGTGCTGGTGACGGAGTACACCCGCAACAACCACCCGCTCTTCGAACAGATCGCCTGGGTGCTGACGATCTACGAGACGGCGGCCTGGGAGGGGCGGGGCGTCGCCGACGGGACCACGCTCCGCGCCGGCGGTCCGAACGCGCAGATCGCGTTCGAACGGCTCGGTCCGCTGTTGACCGAACCGGGCCCGACGCTCAAGGAGGCGTACTTCGGGGAGACGGACTTCGCGGCGCTCAGCGTCGACGAGGCCGCCGCCGGACTGGACGAACTGCTGCCGCGGCTGGCGACGCTGATCGGGACGACCGGCATCGAGGCGTGGGCGACGACGAACGTCGAGTCCACCGGCGAGGGGATCACCGCCCTCGACGTCGAGTCCGACGCGGTGCCCGACGGGGCGGAGCCGGTCGGGGCGCTCTCGATAGCCGTGTCCGGATCGTTCGACACCGGGGACGACGACTCCGAGAACGGCAACGGCTCCGGCGACGGCGACTCCGGGAACGGCGACGACTCCGGGACGCTCTCCTCGCGGTTCCGGCTCACCGCGGTGTTCTACTTCGATCCGACGGCGGGCGAGTTCTCGACCGTCCTCGAACCCCTCGGCTCGGCGTCGTACCGGTTCCCGCTCGGCTCGTGGCAGTTGGCGTTTCAGGCGACCGCGAGGATACCGGGGCTCGCGATCACGCCGGACGGAGTCTCCCTCGAGGGGGTCGACGAGGGCGAACTGCGGCTGTCGACGTCGGCGGAGAAGCAGCCCCCCCCCGACAGCGAGTTCGCGTATCTGATCGGCGGCGAGGACGCGACGCGCCTGGAGATCGGTTCGCTCGGGGCGGACGTGTCGACGACCCTGTCGGTGCCGAGCCAGTCGGTCCGGATGGTGGCCCGCGCCGCCGGCGCGTCGTTCGTCATCGCGCCGAGCGACGCCGGGGGGTTCCTCGCGACGGTCCTCCCGGAGGAGGGTCTCGCCACCGACTTCGACCTCGGCGTCGGCTGGGGGACGGACAAGGGTGTCTTCGTCGAGGGGAGCGCCAGCCTCGACGCGACGCTCCCGATCCACGAGACGATCCTCGACACCCTGACCATCGAGACGATCGACGTCGCCATCGAGGTCGGGGGCGAGTCGTCTTCGGTGCCGGTCGAGTTGGGGCTGACGTCGTCGCTGTCGATCGGCCCCGTCGACGCGCAGGTTCGGAACGTCGGCCTCTCGGCGACGTTCTCGGTGCCGCAGCGAAGCGACGGCTCGCTCGGCCCGCTCGACGTCGATCTGGGGTTCAAACCGCCGACCGGGATCGGCCTCGCGATCGACACCGGGGCGGTCAGCGGCGGCGGCTTCCTCTCGTTCGACCCCGACGCGGGACGATACTCCGGCGCGCTGTCGCTCCAGATCCAGGAGGTCGCGGTCAACGCCGTCGGGATTCTGAAGACGCCGCTCGCGGACGGGCGCGAGGGCTACTCGCTGCTGATCCTGATCACGGCCGACTTCCCCGCGGTCACGCTGCCGATGGGCTTTTTCCTGAACGCCCTCGGCGGCCTCGTCGGGGTCCACAGGGGGTTCCGGGCCAAGCGCCTCGGCGAGGGGGTCCGGAACGGCCGGATCGGATCGGTGCTGTTCCCGGAGGACGTCGTCGCGAACGCGCCGGAGATCATCAGCGACCTCCGGACGTTCTTCCCGCCGAAGCCCGACACGCACGTCTTCGGCCCGATGGCGAAGTTCAGTTGGGGGATTCCGCCGATCATCTTCATCGACGTCGGGATCATGGTGTCGATCCCGACCTGGAAGATCGCGCTGCTCGGCAAGATCACGCTAGGACTCCCGCAGGGCGAGGGGGCGATCGTCGACCTGAAGTTCAGCATCCTGGGCGTGGTCGACATCCCCGAGAAGCGCATCGCGATCGACGCCTCGCTGTACGACTCGAAGATCGCCATGTTCGACGTCTCCGGCGACATGGCGCTGCGGTCCGGCTGGGGCGACAACTCTTCGTTCATCCTGTCGATCGGCGGGTTCAACCCGCGCTACACCCCGCCGGACTCCTTCCCCGAACTCGACCGGATGCGGGCGAGCCTCTCGAAGGGCGGCGGGAGCACCTCGGTCGAGTTGACCGCGTACGTCGCGACGACGCCCAACACCTTCCAGATCGGCGCCGGCGTGACCCTCGAGGCGGAGGCCGGCGCGGCGTCCGTCGACGGCGAGCTGAGCTTCGACGCGCTGTTCCGGTTCGACCCCTTCGAGTTCGTCGTCGACTTCTACGCGAAGATGCAGGTCGCCCTGAAGGGGTCGACGTTCGGTATCGAGGTCGACGGGACGCTCTCGGGGCCCAAGCCCTGGCGCGTCCGGGGGAAGGTGACCATCGAAGTCGTCTTCCTCTCGGTGACGGTCAACGTCGACGTCTCGATCGGTTCGAACCCGGAGGCCCAGTCGCTGCCGACGGCCGACGTGCTGGGTGACCTCCACCAGGCGCTGGGGCGGTGGGCAACTGGGCCGCCCAGTTGCCCGACGACCGGACCACGCTCGTGAGCGTCCGCCAACCGCAGACGGAGGGTTCGGCCCCCGAGTCGGCGCCGGTGCTCGTCCACCCGCTCGGAACGGTGTCGGTTCGACAGACCGTCGTCCCCCTGCAGACGACCATCGAGAAGTACGGCAACGCGACGCCGACATACGACCGGTTCGCCGTCGAGAACTTCTCGACGACGGGCGGGGAGTTGCCCGCCCCCGACGACGCGACCGAGCGGTTCGCGCCGGCGAAGTTCAAGCAGATGTCCGACAGCGAGAAGCTCCAGTCGGAGGCGTTCGAGCAGTTACCCGCCGGCAAGCGCATCGAGAACAACCAGTTGTCCTTCGCGGGGCGCGACGACGGCTCGCTGGCGTCGGTCGCGACGCTCGATTTCGAGACAACGGTCATCGACGAGAGCGACGGGAACTACCGGCTCGCCGGCGCGGATCTGCCAGCGGGCGTCGGTGACTCGACGCTCCACTTGGACACGGCCGCGGAACTCGAGAAGACCGGGGCGGTCGCCACGGCCGACAGCCGGACGACCGGATCGGAACGCTTCGCCGGCCCCGACCAGTCGGTGTCGGTGGCCGACACCCAGTACGTGGTGGTGTGGGCCGAGGACCTCGCGTTGGCGACGGCGGTGGACCCCAACCCCGAGGGCGGGCAGTCGCAGACGGCGGCGAAGGACGCGAAGGCGGCGTACCTCTCGGAGCACGCCGACGTGGACGGCGAACTGCGCGTCGTCGCGACACACGAGCGAGACACGGGAGATCAGTAACCATGCCAGACGACACGGACACCGCGATCGAATCGGGCGACGACGACGCGACGAAATACCGCTTCTACGGCAGCGTGCGCCGCGGGTTCCGGCCGACGGCACCGTTCAGCGAGAGCGACGCCGCCGACGGGTCGCTCCCCTCGGGCGGGGGAATCGAGGTGTCCTACGATGCCGTCGCGACCACGGACGGCGATCGAACGAGCGAGCGCGGCACGGTCGACCTCGAGATGTACGGCCCGGGTCGAGTCACCGGCTTCGACCGGCGACAGATCGTCCGCCGGGAGCCCAAGCCGGGCTCCGACGAGTTCCCGCCGAACTACTTCCCGCTGGTCGAGATAGACGCCGTGGACCTGCCGTGGCTGTTCAGCCCGACGCGGACGGACGACCACGGACGCAACTTGCCCTGGCTGCGACTCGTCGTGGTCGAGGGGACGGCGGGCGTGGAGACGGAGTCCGACGGCAGTCGTCCGCTGCCGGCGCTCAGGATCGGCGGCGACGCGGACCCCTCGGCACAGTTGCCGCCGGCAGACGAGGCCTGGGCCTGGACCCACTCACAGATCGTCGGCAGTCCGAAGGCACAGCACGGCCGGAGCATCCCGGAGGAACTGGCGGCGGACTCGACGGCGACGGTCGCTCGGCTCCTCTGTCCGCGCAACCTGACCGCAAACACCAGCTACGTCGCGGCGCTGGTACCGACGTTCGAGGCCGGCCGACTGGCGGGACTCGGCGAGTCGGTGCCCGACGAGGAGGGCTTGTCGCTGGCCTGGGGCGGGGACACCGGCGACGAACTCGTGTTGCCGATGTACGACCACTGGGCCTTCGAGACGGGCAAGAAAGGCGACTTCGAGTATCTCGCGCGGAAGCTCACGCCGCGGGAACTCTCGGGCGCGACGGTCGGGGTCCGGACGGTCGACGCGTCGGACCCGGGCCCCGAGACGCTGGCGTCGCCCGGCACGACCGTCGACGTTGGCGGCGCGCTCGGGCCGACGGACGGCGTCTCGGTCGACGACTACCCGGCGGGACTGACCGACGAACTGCGGACGCTGCTCAACCGCCCGGAGTCGATCCAAGACCGGACGTCGTACCCCGCCGTGGGCCCGCCGATCTACGGGCAGTGGCACGCCCAGCGGGACGAACTCGACGATGTCGACGACTGGGCGAACAGCGACGAGAACGAGGTCGAGTGGCTGTACGACCTCAACCTCGATCCGAGTTACCGGGTGCCCGCCGGGATCGGTACGGGCGTCGTCAGGGACAACCAGGAGGAGTTGATGGCGTCCGCCTGGGAGCAGGTGGGCGAAATACGCAGGGCGAACCGGCTGCTCTCGGCCGCACAGCTCTCCCGGGCCGCCTCGAACACCGTCGCCCGGACGCTCGCTGGCCGAACCGACACGGGGACCCTGCTGTCGTTCACCGCGCCGGCACACGGCCGCGTCCTCCAAGACGGGGAGACCGCCGCCTCGCGGCTCGCGGACTCGTCGTTCCCGGAGGCGACGCTCTCGGCGCCGTTCCGTCGGCTCGTCAGCGGCCGCGGGCCGCTGGCCCGCCGCGTCGACGGCGCGGTGGACGCCCCGTCGATCGTTCGGGGGTTGCTCGACGGACGGCTCGACCCGCCGTCGGGGACGGGCGGTCCCGACGGGAGCAAGTCCGTCGCGGGGGAGACCGACCCGGATCGGCTGTGCGAACAGTCGCGCGCGCTCGACGAGGAGTCGACGGAGCGCGAGGTGGACGAGCGCGTCCTCGCGGCGCGCCGGCATCTCGACGAAATCGAGGGGTCGAGCCGGACGGTGATGGACGCCCTCGAACGCATCCTCGACGGGCTTCGCGAGGGGTCGATCGATCGGGACGCGTACGAGTCGCAGCACACCCGCATCGGCGTCAGCTGGGACCAACTGTACGGCCGGGCGAGCACGTTCCAGGGGCGCAACCCCGACGAGGGGCCGTTCGGCACCGTCGTGGCCGCCGAACTCGCCGAGGACCTCCCGTCGGTCAGCGACGACCTGGACCACCGCCGGCGCGGCCGGCTCTACGGCGACCTCATGGACCCGTTGCGTGGGCCGGTGCCGCTGTCCGAACCCTTCGAGGAGGTGACGGTCCGCCACGTCGAGCGAGCGATCGACCGCGTGCTTGACGTGCAGTTCGCGATCCACCGAATCCGAGAACACCTCGACGAGCGTCCCGGATCGGACGCCGACTACCTCGAAGGGGCGTTCTGTGGCTACGACGCCACGCCCCGCGAGCGACCGGCGCCCGATCCGCAGGGTGCGATCGACGCCAGCCTCGACTTCGAGCGGGCGCTCGAAGAGCGGGTGTCCGAACGGCTTGGTGGCGACGTCGGGGAGCGCGCCGACCCCCTCGATACGATCATGGCCGCCCCCGAGTTCCCCCAGCCGACCTACCGGAGCCTGAAGGACGTCTCGACGGAGCACCTCCTCCCCGGTGCCGACGAGGTCGAGGACGACACCGTCGGCGCCCTCGCGACCAACCCGGCGTTCATCGAGGCGTATCTCGTCGGCCTCAACCACGAGATGGCCCGGGAGCTCCGCTGGCGACGGTACCCGACCGACCAGCGTGGCTCGTACTTCAAGCGGTTCTGGGACCAGCGTAGCCGCGTCCCCAAACCCGACGATCCGGACCGGCTCGACGACGTCTTCCCGCTGCACCTGTGGGACGACGAGGGACCCAACCGACGGGCACGCAGCCCGCTCGGGACGAACACCCGGACCGGGAGCGAGCGGTCGATACGCGACCCGCCACCGACGGACCCAGCGGCGACGACGAACGTCGTGGTCCTGATCCGGGGGAACCTGTTGCGGCGGTACCCGAACACGGCCATCTACGCCGCGAAGGCGTACGAGGAGGGCGACGACCGGGTGCCGCGGTGGCCCTCGTCGACCCCCAGCGACGATCCGGCCGCGAGCGAACACGTCGAGTATCCGGTGTTCCGCGGCGAAATCGAGCCGGACATGACGTTCCTCGGCTTCGACCTGACGCCCGACGAGGTGACGGGCGCGGATCCGACGGCGTCGGTCACGGGCGGCGAGGGCGAGACGGACGACCTCGGGTGGTTCTTCGCGTTCGAGGAGCCAGTCGGCGAGGCACGTTTCGGCCTGGACGAACCGGGCGACGACGAGGACACCTCGGGGATTCCGGCCGGGATCACACACGACGACGGCGAGGGGGGCCGGACCACGATCACAACGGCCGACGACAGCGCGGAACACGGCTGGTCGGCGCTCTCTTGGGGACACGTCACGAGCGGCGACGCACCGACGCACGTCGACGTGAGCGACGCCCGGCCCGCGTCGGGGAACTGGGCCGTCGAGGAGAACACGAGTTGGCTCGAGGACGGGAGCGAACCGTTCGACCGCGAGGACGCGGCCGCCTGGGGGACGAACGGCGCCCACATGGCCCGGATCACCTGGCAGCGGCCGGTCCGGATCGCGATCCACGCCCAAGACATCGTCCCCGGTTCCGGGGGTGGTGACTGATGGTGGAGTCGGCGCTGTCGAACCAGCGCGAGCGCCTCGACCGACTGCGGGCCGACGCGGAGCGTCTCGAGACGGTCGTCGCGGGCGCCCGCACCGTCCGGACGGCGCTCGCCGACCGCGCCGAGCGCATGGAGCGCGACCGGGAGCGGATTCGGACCGACGACGAGATCACCGCCGCCTTCGACCGGTTCCTCCAGCAGTCGTTCCCGGCCGCTGTCCTCGCCGACCCGGTGGGCGAGTTGCCCTTCGACGCGTTCGTGACGGCCGTCGAGACGTTCCTGTCGGACGACGGAGCGTCGGACGCGGACCCGACCGCTGGCCTCGGCGGGCAGTGGGGGCTGGGTCCGGGCGAGCGGTTCCTCGAACGCCGGTGGGATCGGTCGCCGATCCGCATCGACGATCCGAGCGCCGTCCCGGAGCGTCGGGCGGCCGTCGACGAGTTCGCCGCGCTACTTGAGGGGGTGGACGCGTCGGGGATGGCGCTGCTGGCGGACGGCTTCGAGCGGGTCGTCGACAACGCCGCGGCCGAGCGCAACCGGGTCCGAGCCGAAATCGAGCGTGCGAAAGCCGAGCACGTCTCGACGCTGGAGACGGCCGACGAGCGGGGCGTCGATCCGATGGCTGCACTGTCGTGGGACGCACCGATCGCGATGCTGCCGGTTCGGCTGGAGACGCGCTTCGTCGACGCCGACGGCGGCGTCGAGGGCGACCCCGTGGCCCTCCGGGTCCGGACCTACCCAGAGCAGATCCACGTCGACAGCCACGAACCCGAACTGACGGCACGGGAACGCGAGTGGGGGCGACGCTTCTGGGGTCGCCTCTGGCTCGTCGCTCACGACCTCCCGACGGCGGTTTCGGACCCGAGTGGCGGCGTCCAGCCGGCCGACGCGTACGACCCCTCGCAGCTCCCCGCGGACCTGCGCGACCCGGTCGCCGGCCTGTTCGAACAGCTCGACGACTTCGCCGCCGATCCGGGCGATCGCTTCGAGCAGGTCCGAGAACGCGCCTGGGGGCGGGGTGTCGACTCCTTCGGCCGGGAGCGTGCCGCGTGGATCGTCCACGCGCTCGGCCCGGTCGACGGACAGGGCGAGGGCGTCGACGCTCGGCTCCTCGCCGGCTGGGACGACGGCGACCCACCTTTCGGCGCCGACCGACCGCCGGCGCTCGCGTTCCCGGCGGTCCCGGACAAGCCCGACTCCTGGAGCCGCCAGCCCCGGCTCCGACTCCTGCCAGATCGGTGGGTTGTCCGCGCCCGCTGGAGCGACGACTCGGGGACCGAACGCGTCGAGCGCGTCACCGGGAATCCGATCGCCGAGCCGCTCTTTGCCGGGCCCGATCCCTCGAACGTCGCGAACACGGCCGCGTCCGCGGGGGACACCGTCGCCGGCGACGGGGTCGAGTGGATGGTCGACTACGGCCGCGCCGAGTCCGTCGGGATGGCCGTCACCGTCGACCTGCCGTCCGGGTTCGTCCCCGAGGAGGGGTTCTCGACGGTCGAGGTGACGGGGCTCCGGACCTCGTCGGACCGAACCAGCACGGCCGAGGAACTCGAGGAACTCGTCAGCGCCCACCACTACACGGACGGGCTCTCCCTGCTCTCGCCGGGCACGCCGACGAACAACGCGGACGAACCGTCGGGCCACTCGTCGGCGCGGGACCCCGCGGGGAGCGCCCCGGTCGAGGTGGGGCCGCCGCTGGTGACCGGCGGCGACGGCACCGACGGCGACCTGACGGCGAGGGGGCTGGGAATCGCCTCGGACGGACGAGATCACGTCTTCGCCAACGTCGACGGCGCCGACACGCGACACGCCGCCACGGCGGGCGACCTCCAGCGGGTGCTCTGGCCGGCGACGCTCGGCTACCACGCGAAGCATCTGCTCCTCGGCTGGGACTGGGAGCGGCTGTACGACGGCGAACCCGGCGTCGGCGACTACGAGACGCCGCTGACACAGGAGCTGATGGGGGAGACGGTCCTCTCCTGGCTCGACGAGTACCGGACGCACTTCGCGGAGTACGTCCGGGCGGACGGCCCCCTCGGGACGATCCGGACCGGTCGACAGCCCTACGGCGTTCTCCCGGTCACGCCGTTCGACACGCCGCCGTCGAGTCTCGGAGACCCGATCGAGACGGACGAGGGCGACGACGGCGGCGAGGAGTCGACGGACTGGTCGCCCCGTCGCCTCGGCGACGTCGACGACGGGGTCGTGACGACCGATCTGATCGAGCGCGTCTGGGGGCTCCGCGACGCCTGGCGGGACGCCGCGGCCGGCCTCCCGACGGTGACCGACGACGGTGCCGACCAGGCGTTGCTGGACGCCCTCGGTCAGGAGGCGACGGCGTCGCGGTACCGGCGCCGGTCCTGGCTGCTCGGCGAGGACCACCCCGTGTTCGGTCGGGTGCTCGACGCCGACCGGTTCGAGGTCGGCGACCCGCAGGTCGATCGCGCCCTCTCGACGGCCGGGTTCGACGGGTTCGATCCCCGACTCGACGACCTGCTCACGCTCGGGTTCACCGCCACGGCGACGAGCGAGGAGCTCCCGCTGACCGACGACTCGATCGACACGTATCTGCAACTGCTGTCGACGATGCTGTCGGACGCCCCGCAGTGGCCGCCGCTGAACCCGCTGCGCGCGCTCGGCACCCATCCCGACGCCGAGACGATCCAGGCGCTCGGCATCGCGATCGCGCGTCGCTGGGTGCTCGGCCGATACTGCCGCCGCGGCTTCGACGACGTCCTGTCGGCCGACGACTCGCTGCTGCGCCAGTTGTTGCTCGTCGCCGTCCAGCGGGCCTGCGTCTCCAGCCGCATCCGGATGGGCGCGCTCTACGGCGACCTGCCGACGGTCGGCCCGGAGCCGACGAGCTACGACCACGGCGACCGGACGGCGTACGACGACCTCGAGGACCCGATCCCGGACGCGCTGGCGAACCACCCGTCCCTGTCGAGCGGCGACGAGTACCGCGACGCCATCGGCGCGAGCGTGGCCGGCGACGCCCCGCAGGTCGACCCGGTCCTCGCGTCGTTCGCGGCCAGCCTCGACCGACTCGGGCGGATCGACCCCGAATCCGCGGATCTCGACCGCATCGCCCGCGGCGCGATGGACCTCTGTAGCCACCGCCTCGACGCGTGGTGGACGTCGGTCGCGACCCGCCGCCTCGAACGGGTCCGGGAGCGGGAACCCGATGTCCACGTCGGCGCCTACGGCTACGTGACGGATCTCACGCCGGACCCGGACACCGATGCCGAGTACCTGCTCGCGCCCTCTCAGAACCAGGCGACGACGGCGTCGATCCTCCGGAACGGCCACAAGACGAACGCCGACGGCCCACACGGCGAGACGCTCGCGGTCGACCTCTCGGCGGAACGGCTCCAGGCGGTCTGGCCGTATCTGACCGGCGTCAGGAACGGCTCCTCGCTCTCCGAACTGGTCGGTTACCGGTTCGAGCGGGGCCTCCACCGGATCAGCGAGGACGACGACAACGCCGTAACCGACGCCGAGCGGTACATCGCCCCGTTCCGCGAGGCGTACCCCTCGATCGCCGGCCGTCTCGATCACGGCGGCGCCGAACCCAGCGAGGTCGACCTCTCCGCGGCCAGCGAGGTGGTCGACGGGATGGCGGTCTACGAGGCGTGGGACGACGGCGACCTCCCCCGGGGCGATCCGTTCCCCGAACCGAACTCCGCGGCGAGCGCCGAGATCGACGCCCTGCTGTCGGAGATCGACGACGAGATCGACGCCATCGCCGACCTGCTGGTCGCGGAGAGCGTTCACCAGCTCGCGACGGGCAACGTCCAGCGTGCCAGCGCGGCGCTCGAAGCCCTCTCGCGGGGCGAACTCATGCAGGACCCGGACGTCTTGGACACGCCCCGGACAGAGACCGGGGTGAACCACCGGCTCTTGCTCCTGTTCGGCGACGCCGACTCGGTGCCGACGCCGAGCGACTGGCAGGTGTCGCTGCGGGAGACCCTGGGGGTCGCCGACCTCCCAGACGCGCTCTCGCTCCCGTACGTCGACCGCTCGGACCTCGCGGAGCCGATCGATCCCGACCTGCTCGACCCGTCGCCGGTCGACGGCGACGGTGCGCGGACGCTCGACTCGGTGTCGGTCCGCAGCGACGCCGAACCCGCGCTCGACGGCTGGCTCGGCGAACAGCTCCCGTCGCCCGACCGCGTCGGCTGCCGGGCCGCCTTCCAGTGGACCGCCGATCGGGACTTCGCCACGGGGTCGATCGAGGTTCCGGACGGGCCGGAGCGCGTCTCAGTCGACGACGTCGGCTTCGAACCCGACCTCCTGGTGTTCACCGCCTCGACCGGCGTCGAGACGATCACGGAGTCGGTCGGCGCCGCGTCGACGGTGCCGGGGTGGCTCCACGGCACCGCGACGGTCGCGGCCGACGGCGCCGTCACGCAGCAGTCGACGAGCGTCGCCGTCGGCCCCACGGAGACGCACTACGCGACCGACTCGTCGGCCGCGATCAACGTCCCCCTCCGGACCGCCGATGGGGCCGCGGGCACGATCACCGGCCGGCTCCGGCGGACGACCGACGACGGGTTCGAACTCGCGTTCTCGACCGTCGAGACGCCCACCGACGGGACGCTCTCGCTCGCCTACACGGCCGTGAAGACCGGGGACCGCTCCGAGGTGCGCGCCGGGAGCTTCGTCGCCCGCCCGCCGAGCGCGACCGACGTGGACGACGGCGACGCGACACAGACCGTCGACCTCGGCGTCGACGCCGACCACGTCAGGCTCACCGCGACGATGGCGACGGGCGCGGCGGACGCGAGCGGATCGGTGGCCGACGCGGGCGGCCTCTCCCGCGGCATCGCCGTCGCCGACGCCGGCGGCGAAATCGGCCAGACGGTGACGGCGGCCGCGACGGACCCGACCACCGGCGCCGACGCCCGGACCGTCTCCGAGGACGCCGCCCTCGACCTGCTCTACCCCGACGGGGAGCGACTCGGCGGCCGGACGACCGCACGCGTCACTGGCCTCGGATCGACGCTCGAACTCGCCTACCGCCGGCCCGACGAGGGCGTCCCCTGGGCGGCGACGCCGCGACTGGTCACCTACGTCGCCGTCGATTCGGCGAGAGCGGAGACGAGCGACGGCGCCGTCGGCGGCCCGCCGGCGGTCGGGACGGTAACCGTGCCCGCGGACGGAGAGACCGTGACCGTCGAGACGGACGGCAAGCCGGGGGCGATAGCCGTCACCGGCGTCGGCGGTGTATCGACCGCCGACGGAGCGACGACGCCGGCGCTCGACGCCGGGTCAGCCGGCTGGTCCGAGGGAGTCGCGGTCGGTCCCACGGCACAGACGGTCCGGAGCCACGGCGGCGACGCTCGCTACGGCTCCGACCACCACGTCCTCTCGCTCCCGCGCCCCGACGCCGACGGCGGCGTCGCCGGCCACCGACGCGGGAAGATCACCACCGTCACCGAGGAGGGGTTCCGGCTCTCGGTTTCCGGGGACGGCGACGGCGACGGAACGGCGGTCCTGCGGTACGAGGCGTGGCCGGCCGCCCCAGAGGAGCGGTCGTTCGCCGTCGCCGACGACTGCCGGTTCGACGAACTCGACCTCTCGCCGCTGGACGCAGTCGCGCTGACAGCGACTCAAGGGGAGACCGACGGCTCGGCGCTGGAGCGCCGGATCGGCTACCGGCTCTTCCGGCGTCGCCCCCGCAACGACCCGCCGATCCAGAACGACGCGGAGCTGGAGCTGTCGTTCGGCGACACCCCCGAGGACGCCGACGTGAGCGTGGCGGCCTTCGTCGAGCACGCCCGCAGCCTCTCGGAGCTGATCGGCGAGGCCCGACCGGCCGACGCGACCGATCTGGCGCATCCGTCCGCCGAGGCCGACGAGGGGTATCTCGACGGACAGTCGACGAACGCGCCGGGCACGGCGGATCGGCTGGCCGACCGCGCCGACGGGGCGGCCGAGGCGGTGACGGAAATCGAGGCGATGATCGCGAACCGGCTGGCGACGCTGGACGACGAGTCCGGGCCGACGCTGATCGAGATGGCGGAGCGCATCGAGGAGGCGACGGCGTCGCTGGACCGCGCGGCCCCGCTCTCCCAACTCGTCGACACCGTGGGCCGCCTCGCCGACTACGCACGACCCGACGGCCAGTCGCAGTCGCTCCCGGCCGAACTCCGGGCGATGGCGAGCGCGCTCCGGGCCGGGCCGACGGAGCTGTCGGAGACCCTCGCCGAGGCGCAAGTCCCGCCGGAGCAGGGGGCGACGCTCTCGGTCGCCACCGACGCCCCGCGAACCGACGTGACGGTCACCCTGGGGAGCGCCGGCGAACCGGCGCTGTGGGAGACGCGGTCGGTCCGGACCGACGACGAGGGGGTCGCGTCCGTCACCGTCGACCTCGACGGCTACCCGGACGGCACGGGACTGCTCGTTACGGTCGTCACAGAGGAGCGCCTCGACGAGGCGGTGTGGCGCGCCCTCTCGCGGCTCCCGGTCGAAGAGCAGGCCGAACTCGTGCTCGAAATCGCCGCGGACCGGCTGGACGACGAACGCCGCGAGGCGCTCGAGGAGTACGAGGACGAACCCCGGGAACGCCGCCGGTCGTTGATCGAGTCGCTGCCGACCGAGGCGAAGCTGGCGATCATCGCCCAACTCGGGTTCGAGGCGCGAGCCGAGCGGTTCGAGCGCCGGCTCCGATCGGGTGACGGGACGGTCAGGGAGGTGCTCGCGAGCCGGTCGTTCCGGATCGTCCCGCCACGCCCCGAGCCGTCCGCCCTCCCCTCGCTCCTCGAGGAGGAGTTCGTCGTCGTGCCGCGGTTGTTCTGGCTCCGGCGGCTGCTGGCCGTCGTCGACCCGTCGCGCGCCGACGCCCCGGCCGCCGCCGTCGACGACGCCGTTCGAGACGCCCACTGGGACGGCCTCCGCTCGGAGGCGGAGCTCGCGGGGCGCGTCTCGGCGCTGACCCGGGCCGCGGGCGACGACGCCCTGACCGACGCGGACCTGCGGGCGATCGGCGCCCTGCTCGAACTCGAGCGCCACGAACTCGACGCCCTCGCCGACGCCATCGACGCGGTCGTCGAACCGCTCGAACGGCTGGGCGTCACCGACATCGTCAACGCTCGTGGGGACCTCGCGAAGCCCTGGGCAGGGCGGTACGCGACCGTCGCCGGGGCCGAGGTCGAGAGCCCGCTGGGGCGCGGGCCACGCGGCGAGGTGCGGGGCCGCATCCGGAGCTTCCTAGCCGACCCCGAACTCGATCTCCCGGTCGAGTTCGGCGGCTTCGATCCCGGGCTGCGCCGGGTGCTGTCCGACCGGATCGGTGACCCCGACGCGCCGGCGGTCGCGCGGGCGCTAGCGGCGCTGGTCCGCCGACCCGAGCCCGTCGTCACGGCGCTCGCCGGACACGTCGACGAGCCACACCTCCTCGTCCGTGATCTCACGGCGCTGACCTCGCATCCGTCGCTGTTCGCCAGGCACGGGGATCCGGCCGCCTTCCAGGAGCGACTGTCGGACGCGACGGCCGCGCTCTCCCGGTCGGGGAGCGACCCCGCGACGCTGTTCGACGACCGGACCGACGATCCGCGGGCGCTCGCCGACGCGCTCGAACGCGCGATACCGGATCTGACCGGCTACGCGGTTCGGGTGGCGAGGACCGGCGCCCAGTCGTACGGTGCCGGGCCCGCCGACCGGATCGCACGGGACCACCTCGACGACCTGGTCGACCTCGAGTACGCGACCGACGGCGCGGTCCGGGACCGCCTCCGACCGCTGCTGGACGGCGAGTCGCCGACGCGGGCGCTACGGAAGTCGTCGCTCGAGGCGCTCCGACTCGCGTTGGTGCGTGCCACCTACGTCGGCGTCTACGGCGCGACGCCGCAGTCCCGGACCGGCGGGAGGCCGGCCGACCGGCGGACGCTGCTCGCACAGGCCCGGTCGGTCGCGGGGAAACTCCGCGACCGGCGCCGGTCGGCGGCGGCGTACGATCCGGACGAGGTGGCCGCGGAGCCGACCGTCGACGGCCAGTGCGCGCGACTCGAGGCGTTGCTCGGCGAGGAGTTCACCGTCCTGCCGCCGTTCGCGCCGGCTGACCCGGCGGCAGTCAGGAGTGCCTTCGCCGACAGCGAACGGGCGCTCGGCGACGACCCCTACGCCGTCGACACGTGGCTGCAGCGGATCGCCCGGGTAAGGGACCAGCCGGCGCTGTTGCGCGACGCGTTGACGTACGCGGACGCCCTGTCGCTGGCCGACGACGGCGACACCCACGATCGCCTCGCGGTCGGTCAGTTGGGCCACGACTCGGTCGACTGGATCGGCCGCGACGGCGAGACGCCCGACGGCGGCGAACTGTCGATGGTCGCCGCGTTCGGGTCGCGGGCGGGGATCGACGCCCCACTCGCACGGACGCCCGGACGGAACGGCCAGCCGCCGGTCGCGGGACTCGCACTCGATGGCTGGGTCGACCCCGTCCCGGCGACGGAGGAGACGATCGGCGTCGGCCTGCAGTACGACGACGCCGGCGCCCGCGCGCCCCAGTCCGCGCTGCTCGCCGTGCCGCCGGCGTGGGAGCGACGCGGGGAGTCGTGGACGCCGACCGACCCCGTCGAGTGGTCGCGGGAGGCGATCCAGACGACGCTGTCGGAGACCCGCGAACTCGTCGAACTCCGCGGCGTCGACCTCGACGCCCTCGAGGAGTTCGGCCACACGCTCCCCGGACTCGTGTTCCCGTACAACGACACCACGGTCGCCGGGTCGAACGAGTCTGTGCCGGACGCCCCGTCCGTCCGGTTCGGCCGGTTCGACTGGTGGGACGGAGGAGAGTGACGATGACACACGACACACACCTGCGGTCGTACACGATGTGGGAACGGCTGGAACCGATCGCGCGCGACGAGGGGCTGACCGACGCGCTCCGCGCCGCTGTCGCGGACCCGCTCTGGATGCTGACTCGGCAGCGACAACTCGGCGAATTCCGCGGCGAAGACGCCGGCTCGCCGGTGCGTGCGGACGTGGACTACAGCCACGACCGCCTGAACCGGGTCGCGCTCGGCGACGGCGACGCGGAACCGTACGACCCGACGACCGACCCGCCGCTCGCGACGATGGTCGAACGCGAACCGGTCGCGGTCGGCGACGGCGCCGATCCGGACGCGCGGACGGCCGTCGAGGCCGGGATGGGCTTTCTGGACCGCTATCGCGACGCAGTCGGTGACGCGGCGGCCGGCGATCCGCCGCTCCCGGCGCCGGAGGACTTCCCGGAGGCGTTCCTGCTCGACCTCGACGAGGCGACGCTGGACGGCGAGGGCCGGCGGTTCGCCGCGGTTCTGGAGGGTCGGGCGCTCGACGGCGTCGAAATCTACCGGACGCTCGCCCGTGCCGACGGCATCGTCGGCGCCGACGACCGGAGCGACGTCGACTGGAGCGGCTGGCGGGCCGCCGAAGCGTGGCTCCCGGTCGCGGCCGACCGGGCGCTCGACGAACCGTTCAAGCGCGCGGCGGTCGGCTACGTCGAGTGGTACCGCGACCTGTACGCCGAACCGGCGACGGCCGCCGTCGGCGGCGGCGAGGAGGCGTGGGACGACGACCGGCTCTCGTACGCCGGGTCGGTCGCGGCGGGCGATCCGGACAACGAGACCGTCTTCGACGTCGACGGCCACCGCGGCGGCAGGCTGGACTGGCACGCCTTCTCGGTGCGGTCCGGCAGCCTCTCGCCGGCCGCCGGCGAGACGGAGACGGCGTCGTTCTCGCGGCCGCCGACGCGGGCTCGCTTCGAGGGGATGCCCGCGCCGCGGTTCTGGGAACTGGAGGACGCGAACGTCGACCTCGGGTCGGTGTCGGCCGCCGGCGAGGACCTCTCACGGCTCCTGTTGCTGGAGTTCGCCCTGGTCGCCGGCACCGACTGGTTCACGCTGCCGCTGTCGGCACCCGTCGGCTCCGTGACGCGGATCACCGACCTCACCGTGCGGGACACGTTCGGCATCGAGACGACCGTCGAACCGACCGTCGAGCGCGACGACGCGACGGACTGGGGCGGCTTCGAGTTCGACCTCCCCGGGCACGACGAACCGGGGCTCCTCCTCCCGCCGCTCGTCGAGACGACCATCGACGCCGATCCTGTCGAGGAGGTCCGGTTCACCCGCGACGAGGTCGCGAACCTGGTGTTCGGTATCGAGACGCTGGTCGAGAGCCCGATCGGAGGGCGCCGCGACCGGAGCGAGTTCACCCAACCGACCCTCTCGGTGGTCGACGTCACGCCCGGCCCGCCCGACGAGGAGTACGTCGCCGTCCGCAACGACGGCGACGCGCCACTCGACGTCACCGGCTGGCAACTCCGCGCCGACGACACGACGGTCCACACGTTCGGCGAACGGGACGGCGCGGTCGTTCCCCCGAGCGAGACGCTGACGGTGTACACCGGCGGCGACCCGGCCTACGACACCGACCGGGTCCGGCACGCCGGCGCCGGGGCGTCGGTCTGGGCCGACGCCGAGGCCCTCTCGATCCACCGGCCGGTGGTCACCGACGACGGGACCCGCGACCACCGCCTGGTGTTGACCGAGACGGTCGGTGAAACCGCGCCGGGGACCGAGCAGTCGTACACGCTCGCGACGGACGTGCCCGACCACTGGGTCCCGCTCAAGCCCGACCCCGAGGGGGCGGAGTCGTACCGGCTCGAACCGGCGATCCTGCTCGACGCGGGCACGCTCGACGATCCGGACGACGCGCTCCCGACGCCACAGGGTCGGGTCCTCGACCCGTCGATGCGGCTCTACGAGGACGAGGTCACCCGCGCCGGCACGACCGTCTCGCAGCGCTACCGCTACGCGACGTGGACGGACGGCCGGACGTACGTGTGGTCCGGGCGGCGCGTGTCGACCGGCCGCGGCGAGGCCTCCAGCGGCCTCCGGTTCGACTTCACCGAACCGACGACGGAGGCGGCGCCGCCGGGCGGACGGGCGCCGCCGGCGGAGTCCGAACCCATCACCGGGACGCTCGCCGACGCTACGCCGCCGTCGACCGGCCGGCCGGTGTCGGTCGTCGAGTACCGCGTCGACACCGACTCGCCGTCGATCCAGTCGCCAGCCGACGAGTACGTCGCCATCGAGAACACCAGCGGCGCCATGCTGACGCTCACCGGCTGGCGGGTCGAGGATGCCGCCGGCCACGGCTACGAGTTCCCGGAGAGATTCGAACTCGCTCCCGGCGATCGCGTGCGGGTGCGCACGGGCACGGGCACCGATACCGACCGCGACCTCTACTGGGGGCTCGACGCCTACCGCTGGCACGACACGGCGGATACGATCACCGTCCGCGACGACGAGGGGGACGTGGTCGCGTCGGTCGACTACCCCGACCTGTCGGCGCTGCCCGCGGAGCCACCGCTGTCCGTCACCGACACCGCCTTCGATCCGCCGGACGACGACCGCGACGCACTCACCGAGGAGTACGTCACCGTCGAGAACGTCGCTGGCGAGGAACTCGACGTCTCGCGGTGGACGGTTCGGGACCTCGCCGATCACGCCTACCGGTTCCCCGACGGCACCCGTCTCGATCCGGGCCAGTCGCTCACCCTCCGTACCGGTTCGGGCACCGACACCGACACCGAGCACTACTGGGGGTCGGAACGACCGATCTGGAACAACGACGGGGACGCCGTCCTGATCTACGACCGGGGCGGGTCGCTGGTCGCCGCCACCGTCGTGTACGGCCACGAAATCGACTGAGCGGATCGGTCGGTACACCGAGAGCGCACTCGTGACCGGTGACGACGATGTGGCGGTCACTGCAACCGAGGACGCCACCATCGTCGCGTTCAGCATCAACCCGGACGCGCCGATTACACGCCAAGGCACCATCGGCCGCTGAGACTCCGCCGGACCGACTGTGGGTTGTTTTTCGCCCCCTGAGAGGGTGAGGGCTTCAGCGAACGTCCTCGCAGTTAGGTGATTTCCGTGAGTCAACAACAGTCACCGAGAGATATCTCGATCGACGAGATTCCCGTCGATATCGCGAACACGCAGTCCGGCGACGTCGACGCAAGCGACGTTCCCGAGGAGATCCAGTCGCTGACCCGTGCGCTGGCGAGTACGGAGCCGCCGACGAACCCGCTCGTCGTGCTGAAAGCGGCGCGCTGGTGGTACATTCATGGCAAGGGTGGAGCTGATCCTGCGTTTCAGTGGGCAGTCGAGTGGGCCCGCCACCTCGCGACCGACACCCCCAGCGACGTGGATCGGGTCGACGAGTTCCTCGAGTACCTCGTTAGGGTCGGTTTCGCTGACGAACGCCACGAACTCCGCTAACCGACAGACTCGGTTTTTTCGACGCCTCTGAGGAGTGCGGCGCTGTCTGAACAGACGCGGTCGCCGTGAACTCGATTCGGTGAACACGATGTCCACGACCAGAGACTCGTCGGTCTCCTTCGACCAGACCGACACACGATCCGACGAGATGAACAGGACGATCGAACAGTGGATCGACGACCTCGTCGCCGGCGTCGACGACGCGCAGGCCAGCGCGGAATTCCAGGAGTGGCTGGACGTCCAGAGCCGCTTCCACGACTACTCGTATCGGAACACGCTGCTGATCAAGCGCCAATGTCCTGAGGCGACTCGGGTGGCGGGCTACCGGACGTGGCAGGAGGAGTTCGACCGCCACCTAAACGAGGGCGAATCGGCCATCTGGATCTGGGCACCGATCATCACCAAGCAGTGCCCGGAGTGCGAAAACTCACCAAGCTACCACGAGGACAACGACTTTGACTACGACGAGACACCGCCTGAAAAGTGGTCAGAGGGCCTCGTCGGGTTCAAGCCTGCGCCGGTGTTCGACGTCTCCCAGACCGAAGATGAGCCGCTTCCTGACCTGGACACGGAAGCGACCGGGGACGCCGGCGACCTCGTCGGTCGGCTGACTGGTGCCGCCGACGAACTTGGCGTGACGGTGCGGATCGTTCCAGCCGAGGAGTGGACCCACGGCGAGGCGAAGGGCATCTGCGAGCAGCTGAGCCTCGTCGACGTTCAGCCGCTCGTCGAGGTGCGTGATCGGGAGAACGAGGCCGACCTCGCGCGGACGCTAATTCACGAGTACGCCCACGCTCTGCTCCACTTCGACGTCGACGACGACACCGAGCGGGCGAAACGCGAAGTCGAGGCCGAAGCCGTCGCGTACGTCGTCGGGCGGTACTGCGGGCTCGACACTAGTGGGTCGGCGTTCTACCTCGCTGCGTGGGAGTCGGACGATCCCGAGATCGTTCGCGACCGTCTCGACCGGATCAGTTCCACAGTAGAAGCGCTCATCGACGTAGTCGAAGACGGCGCGTCAACTGCCCCGCGCACGGTGGCGCGGGGCTTGTCAGTGAACTCGGCCTCTACCGACCGTGGTTAGTCGGACGGGACAAATCCCCGATTCGGCGTCACCGTTCCTGACTTCAGGGCGAGTTGACTGTCGCCCGTCCGCCGCGACGACTGTAGGCCTCGACGGACATACCGCCATCCAACATTCTTCTCACCGACGTAATCTGCATTCTGAGTTGCCCCGCACGACTCACACTCAAACTCCGTCTGTCGCACTCGGTTCCCGTCGCTCGTGTGACCACAGTCGGGACACCGCCGACTCGTATTCTCAGGGTCTACAAACTCGACGCTAATCCCGTCGGCTTCAGCCTTGTACTTCACGAAGTCAACGAGCTTGCGGTGCGCCCACTGGTGGAACTCTTTGACGGGCGGCGCACGCTCCCTGATGTGTTTCAGATTCTCGAAGGCGAGGTACTCGCAGTCGTGAAATCGTGCTTCTTCGAGAATTTGGTTCGCAACTTGATGAAGATGGCCACGGAGATACCGTGATTCCCTACCGCTCATCTGCTGAATCGTCCGATGGGCGGATTGTGTACCAGTCTGCTGGAGATTGCCACGAATCCGCTCGAACTCTCGATGCTGGTGTCGAAGTTCTCTGCCGGAGGCGAAGTACGCTGTACTGGTGGTGGCGATGTTGACGATGCCGAGGTCAACGCCGAGAACTGTCCTGTCCTCGTCGTCACCCTGTTGTTCGACCTGTTTCTCCGGTTTGTCTTTACGAAACCCGAGGTGCAGGTAGTAGTCGCCATCACGCTTTGACAGCGTAGACTCCGTGACTTCCCACTCGTCATCGGCGAGGTATTCGTGTTGATAGCCGTCATCTTCATCGGGGAGGTTCAGGTCACACCGAATCCGGCCATCGACGGTGGAGAGCGACACAGACCCATCATCGAACAGCGTCATCGTTCGCGTGTCGTATTTCACCGTGTTACTGGTGAACTCCGGTCGAGACGTTTTGTAGTGTTCATCAAGGTCTTTGATTGCTTCGACACCATCGAGCGCGGCTGCGGCCTGATGGGTGGCGAGAATTGCGTGCTGACTCCCGAGACGTGTTTCCTCCAGCACCGTGTCGTAGGCGAGGTCTTGGAGGTAGGTTTTCCGCGTTTCACCGTGTTCCCATCCGATGCGACTACTGATGTTACAGGCATCTTTCCACTCGCTGATGGTGGCGTCGAGGAAGTCCTGTTGCTCGTCGGTGAGGATGGGGCGGGTGATTGCGGTACGTCTCAGGTAGTCCTCTGCCACAATTTTCAATAGAAGGTAGAGGTACTTAATAGTCTGTGGTTTGTGGCAGCGAGTGTCGGCTTCAACCCCGCCCACGGTGGGGAGGGGAACCTGCCTCGATACCTAGTTTGAATCCTTAACCAACGCACGGTTCCACACCCCGATTTTGTTGGTTAAGTCTGCTCGTCTCCGCCGTCCACGGCAGTCGCAAGGCTAAAGGAAGCCAGTGTTTATACTCTATGTAAGAAACGCAGGTGTAAGCACCATAGAACAAATGCAAAATATACGCCAGGGGCTCTCGACTCGAGAAAGTCGACTCCTTGCACGACTCGCTGGCGCGGGTCAGCAAATCATCTCCGTCGACGACATCGAGACGACGCTGGAGGTCCCCCCAAATACCGCCCGCGAGATCGCCTCCCGACTCACCGAGAAGGGCTGGCTCGACCGGCTCTTCCCGGGCACGTATCTCATCATTCCACTCACAGCCGGCGAGGAAGCCGTGTACACCACCCACGAGTACCTCATCGCCGCCCACGTCGCCGAGCCGATGTACATCGGCTACTACAGCGCCCTCAGCCACCACGGGCTGACCGAACAGGTCCCCCGGACGGTGTACGTCGTTACGCCGACCCGAGCGCAAAGCAGGGAGATCCACGGCGTCCCGTACCGCGTCACGACAGTCACCGAGCGGAAATTCTTCGGCGTTGAGCCGACATCGATCGAGGGCACGACCGTTCAGGTCAGCGACCTGGAGAAGACACTGGTCGACTGTGCGGACCACCCCGAGTTCTGTGGTGGCCTTCGAGAACTCGCAACCGCGATGCGTACTGCCGACGAACGGGGTTGCGACTGGGTCACTGTCGGCGAGTACCTCGAACGCCTCGACAACGGCGCTGCGACCAAGCGGATCGTCTACCTCGCCGATCAGCTCGGCATCGACCTCCCCGCCCGCGAGGAACTCGTCGCGTCGTTCACGAGTGGATATTCCTCACTGGACCCGACGCGGCCCGACACCGGATCGACCGACAGTACGTATCGCCTCCGAATCAACGTCGAGCCAGCCATGCTGGAGCCGGCGGAGTCCTGACCTAGGTACGAAGTCGGCGTTCCTTCTCTGCAGCGTCGAGAACGGTGCTGTTCAACTGAAGCAGTAGCGCGGAGTCCCCTTCCTCAAGGAGCGACCGAAGGGTGCGAGTAGTGAGGGGAGGAGCGCGTTCGTATAGGCCACAGAAACTAATATATAACTAGCCACGAGACTACATTGAATCTGTGGCAGACGACTACGTGCGCCGGACAGCAATCACCCGACTCTCGGTAGATGGTAGGCAACGCGAGTTGCTTGAGGAGACCATCTCTGAGTGGAAGCGTGGTTGCCAGCTCGCCACCGACATGGCGTGGGGCAAGTGCAACGCCAAGAGCGACGTACAGCCCCTCGCCTACGACGACGTGCGTGAGCAAACCGGCCTCGGGAGTCAGCATGCGATTCTCGCCACCCACCAAGCCGCACAAGCCATCACTGGCTGTATCGAACGCCGGTCCAACGGCAAGAAGGTCAGCAAGCCGACGTTCACCGCACCCACGGTGAAGTACGACACCCGGACGATGACGCTGTTCGATGACGACACGGTTTCTCTCTCCACGACAGAGAGTCGCGTCCGGTGTTCGCTCGCACTTCCCGATGCCGACGATGGCTACCAACGGCAGTACCTCAACTCTGACGAATGGAGCGTTACAGAAAGTACGCTCACCGCCCGCAACGGCGATTACAGTTGTTCAAGGCGAAAGCCCACGGCTTTAGCCGTGGGATGAAGCCGACACGATGGGAGACAAACCACCAGATAGCCTGACGGGAGTTGTGTCCCGAATTGTTAAGTTCGGCCCTCCCATACTATGTGGTGACGGCGTTCCCCAGTTGTGGCATGGGGTCTTCGACCCCAACGGACGCTTCGCGTCCACAGCCCGCCGGGTAAGAAAGCCGAAGAACCACACCACCACGTCCCGGCCTACGGGTCGGACGCGACTGGTGGTACCCAGTCGGCTGAATACCCGACCGTGGAGGAACGGACGGTATTCCGTTCCACCGAAGCGCCCGGCGCGTCCGGGTGGGAAGGCCCGTTTGACCGGGCTGTACGCGCTGAAAAGCACGCTCGGGGTCGTAACCGATCGGCCACCGTCGAACGCCCCACGCGAAAGCGTACTTGAGGGCCGAGGAAACGCGCAACCTTGAACTCCCCTTCGGGGAATCCCACCCCTTCAGGGGTGGGAGGAGGTCAACGACTCCACGTCTACACCGGTTCGGACGGGTAAGTCGTGAAACTCGACGACCCCTTGGAGAGATTCGGTGTACTCTCCGCCGGTCGGGTGTTCACTGTCGAGCGCAAATGCGGGCGAGGTATCAGTGGTGACGGCGTGGAGGTCGCGGTAGCCGAAGCTGTTGCTGGGAACGATGGCGTGATGAGGCGCATTTCTTCTGGCCACTGTTGGAACGCCGCCCCGACTTCGCCTCGCTCGAGGATGGCGTAGGAGTCGAGACCCAGATCCGCGAGGACGGCCCCAAGACCGACGCCTGCGGCACCTCCCCCGACAATCGCTACGTCGAGCGACTCGTGTTTACGGGCTTCTTCGGATGTCACTGTTAACAATATAGGGTAGTAGATAGCTAATTATAAATAATATACTCTCTATTCTTAATAACAGATGAGTCGAGAGACGATTCCCGTCACCGTGCTGAGCGGCAACCTCGGCGCGGGCAAGACGACCGTGTTGAACAACCTCCTGAACACCCGAACGGACCTGGACGTCGCGGTCCTCGTCAACGACATGGGCGAGGTGAACGTCGACGCCGAGCGCGTCGTCGAACACTCGGACATCTCGGAGGACGACGAGGACCTGATCGAACTATCGAACGGCTGTATCTGCTGTGAGCTACGCGGCGACCTGCTGGACGCGCTCGCGAAGCTCGCACAAGCCCGCGAGTTCGACTACCTGATAATCGAATCGACGGGCGTCGCCGAACCGTTGCCCGTCGCCCAGACGCTCACCATGGGATTCGACCAAGAAGACCTCGACCCCACGGAGTTCTACGAGGAGACCGGCATCGAGGTGATGGACTACTACGAACTCGACACGACCGTCACTGTGGTCGATGCCCACCAGTTCTGGACGACGTTCGATTCGAAGGAATCGCTGATGGACGGCGACACCGAGAAGGACCTTGGAAGCCTCTTGGTCGATCAGATCGAGTTCTGTGACGTCCTCCTGTTGAACAAGTGTGACCTCGTCGGCGAGGAGACGCTCGACGAGATCGAAGAGATGATCGAGGTGCTGCAACCGCGCGCGGAGATCATCCGAACCGAACACGGCGCCGTCGATCCGGAGGCAATCGTCGATACTGGTCGGTTCGATTTCGAATCAGCGAGTCAGTCCGCTGGCTGGATGCAGGAACTGCAGGAACCACACGAGTCTGCCGAGGAGGAACACGGCGTCACCTCGTTCGTTTTCGAATCGAGGCGGCCGTTCCATCCCGAACGATTCGCCGAGTTGCTGGACGAGTTTCCGACGAATGTGGTCCGGTCGAAGGGCCACTTCTGGCTCGCGGGGCGTGAGGATATGGCACTCGGGATAGATGCTGCTGGCCACTCTATTCGAATTGCACCCGCGGGCAGATGGATTGCAGCCCTTCCGACTGAAGAGCGCGAGGCCTACTTCGAGGCCAATCCCCAGCTTGAGGAGGTCTGGGGTGACAGAGGAACCCGACTCGTTCTTATCGGTACCGACATGGACCACGATGCACTCCGAACGGATCTCGATGCAGCTACACTGACCGACGAAGAGATAGCCGCCGACTGGGACGCCTTCGAGGACCGTTTCCCGACGTTCGAATCCGAGGATGGAGCGGCGGAGAGCGACGACACCGAAGCGGGCGAGAACGGTGCCGAAGAGGTCGGCCTCGCCGACTGACGATGTCTTCACCACGTTCACTCTTCCAGACGGTCGCCGACAAGAACGCGCCGCGGCACGCTCGGGAAGACGCCATCAACGGACTCGCGGAGGCTGGGGCAACCACGCAACTTCGTCTGATCGTCGTCACGAGTGGTCTCGACGGGGGGTATCGTCGCCAGGCACTGAACGCTCTCGGTCAGTGCCGAGCGACGAACGAACTCGAGAAACTGGTCGACGACAGAAGTCTCGCACAGCCCCTCCGTGAACAGGCAGGAGAGTTGATTTAGCTCTATTTGGGGTGGGCTTTTTCGACGTCCCAGCCGGTCAATCTTAGTTAGCTGGAGAGTCGATTTACTAGTCCGTATCAATCGCTCTGCCCCTATTTTTAATAACGTTTTTAGTGAATAAGCGACTCAGTTGTTAATGTAATGTCGTACACCTGCTCCAGCTGCGATGCACAGTTCCAGAGCGCTGCCGGCGTGACCCAGCACGTCGCGCTTCACCACAACACGTGTGCCGAGTGCGACGAGCAGTTCGAGGAGACCGACGCGCTGCGCGACCACATCCACGAGAATCACTGACTGGTCACGGTGACACGGAGAAAACACCGGTATTACTCACGAAATTAATTTTTCGAGATCCGTTGAAACCGTCAGTGACCGGTGTAATTGGCGTGTGAGAGACAGGGGACGTGGCCAGCACACCCAGTTCGGTTTTTCCGCTATTCGTCATCAAACGAGCAAATAAATATGCGTTCGTAAGATGCCGATCGCTTTGACTCTGTGCCGAGATCCGGCGACCTACGACCCACCGCCCGTTGATATCAGTCTTCCAGTCCGAAATCTGCGAGCGAATGCGTATGATGCCAGACAGCCACTACTTCATCGACATCGAACGTGAGGACACCATCAGTCAATTGGATTGTTATGACACCGTCCTCAATCTCCGTATCATGGAGGTGCATCTCCAGTGGTTCGTCGAATTCTGAGACTGCGAGCATCAATTCTCCCTTCGCTTCGAGTTCCGATCGTAGGTCCGCTGTTTCTACTACCATTGCGTTAGCAAATTAGAGTTGTATAGAAGAAAAATATTCCTTTTTTCTTGAAAACTAATTTTCATCAAAACATTTTAGCCCGTGGGATGCGCCCGAACCTCGACGGACAGACTCGGTAAATTGACTGGATTGGACACCTCCTGCTCCCACGTGGCTGACGCGCTGAACGCGCGCTATGTATATGCCAGACTTTGAAAATTATTGCCAGCGAATGGGTTCAATAAAGCTATTTTCTCTACAAGACGAAGCCACGAACGTGCCCAAGGACACGTTCAGCTACGAATCAATTGGGGTGATACGGACGCCGTTCGAATCACCAGAAGGAATGCCAGTTCAACCGATCGGAGCAGATTCAGTCACGGGAACTGTCGAGATCGAGGCGTCGTATGCGGATGGATTAGCGGATCTTGCCGATTTCTCGCACTGTATCCTGTTGTACCATTTTCACGCATCTGGCGACGACGCTCCCCTACGGGTCGAACCGTTTCTCGATGACGAACGACGAGGAGTCTTCTCGACACGGGCGCCACAACGTCCGAATTCGATCGGCCTCTCTGTTGTGGCAATCGAGTCCGTCACAGAACGGGAACTGACCGTGAGCGGTATCGATGTCGTCGACGGGACGCCGCTGCTTGATATCAAACCGTTCGTTCCCGAGTTCGATATCCCGTCCGAGGTGGAAACGGGCTGGCTCGATGCGTCGGAATCGACGATCCGGTCAGAACAGGCCGACAAGCGATTTCTCTGAGGCGGCCGGCCGCTACTCGTGGATAACTTGGACCGGAAATTCGGTCCCAGACTTGACTCGCTAAGGCCAGTCGTAGCCAGTCGAGAACGTAGTTCCAAGCCGCCAGTCCGCAGCCGTTGCAGCATCGGTCACCGATTGGAAGATCCAGTCAGGTACCGTCTCTGCGACCCCCCGGTCTCGTCCGTCCCGACGAACACGTGCCTTTCCGTCTCGAAGTGATTTCGAAGACTCGAGAGTGCCTCTCCGATCGAACGCGGACCCGACAAGAAGTCCTGCGGGTATCCCGCCTCACGGACTCGCCATCGTTCGACGAAGGACGATTCCGAGGAGACGATTCCGACATGACTCGCCCACGTCGCGGCGTCGTCGAACGCTCGTGTCGGTCGGGTTAGTTCTTCGAGTGCCTGGAACGAGAAGGCGAGCGTTACGTCGTCCGACGGCATCTCAAGACCTCCCTCTGGGAGCCGACGGTGCTCTTTCTGAACCGGCCCTGTGTCGTGACGCGAGGAGCCGTTCTGCGACTCGACGAGCGCCGACGATGTTCCGGGCGAAGGGACCGACGCTGGGTTCTGCGAGCGCTCCCGAAACGTACACCGCAGAACGGCTGCCATCGGTCCCTCGCCACGCGAGCGTCCGGTCGTCGAGGACGGGAAAGCCGCCGGCCCCGCGTTCGAGTGACAACGACTCGGCGACGGATCCGACTAGTGGGTGCTCTGGGACCGGATCGAGTCCGGTCGCGAGGACGACCTGCGCATTCGTTGCGGTCGTACCGTCGTCGAACCGCACCAGTAATCCCTCGTCTGTCGCGTCTGCGGACGCGATCTCGCCGCGTCGGATTTCGAGGTCGTCACAGTCACGCGCCTCGTCCAGTCGACGCTCGACGTACGGTGGGATCGTCGCGTCGTTGCGGGCGGCCCGAATCCGGTCAAGGCGGGCCTTCGACCCCGACGGGAGTGTGTGGATCTCCTGTTCGATGTGTCGCCAGTTGATCCAGTACGGGTCGGCTTCGGTCAGTTCGATATCGAGGTCGTGACGCGAACAGAGTGTCACGTCCGTGTGTTCCGAGAGGCAGCAGGCAAGTTGCCCAGCGGTGATACCGCCCCCAACGACGTACGTCGGACCCGAAAATTCCGCTGCTGTCGTCGGGTCGAACTCGTCGTCCCAGACGTGAACGAGCGGGGCGTCATCGGGGAGTGACGTCCCCCACGTGGGGAGCGTTCGCGAGCCACCGAGTCCGATGGCTAACACGACGTGGCGAGCTTCGAGTGACCCAGCATCCGTCTGTACCTCGAGTCGGTCACCTGCCCCAGTCCTGGTAACTCCCGTCACCCTCGACTGCAGGTGACACTCGTCGATACCATGCCGGTCGATGACGTCTCGAGCGTGGTCGAGAAAGAGTTCCAGCGTCGGTCGATTCGGATAGTTCTCCGTCGAGACGAGTTCGGCCTCCCGACCTGCCCCCTCCGCGAACGATTCAAGCGAGAACGGCTCCGTGCCGATGTGGTGGACGAACGTCGACCGGAGCGTTCGCATCCCGCACTGACGAGCCTTCGTCTCGAACGACGCGAGTAACTGGTCGCGAGGGTCGACGAGACGGAGGTCCTGGTGTCTGTACGCTCCCTCGGCGAGGAGATAGTTCGCCAGGCAGGTTCCGTGAATACCGCCACCGATGATCACGTACTCGTAGGACTGTGGCCCGCTCAACGTGGTATCGGTGTCCAGTCCGTCGACGGTCACTCTCTCTCGCCTCCGTCGGCTTCGAGTCCGTCTCGGGTCTGTCCGGGCCGTTGGCTTCGGTGCCGTCGAACGGTTGGGAGACGATGTGCCAGCCCCTGGAAGCCGAGGGCGACGGCGTACACAGCAATCGCCGCGACGACAATCGAGCCACCGGCCGCAATTCCATAGACGTACGATAGTGTTACACCGGCTATCGCCGCGAACTCAGCAGCGAGGATCGCCAGCAAGATGGACTGCTTGAAACTCCCGGCGACCTGCGCCGCGGCAGCGACCGGAACGACAAGCATCGCAGCGACCAGAATGACGCCCATGATCTGCATCGCGCTGACGACGACCAGCGCCGTGAGCACGACCATGAGGCGTTTGTACAGGCGGACGTTCAGTCGCGCCGCGCGGGCGGCCGTCGCGTCGAACGTGACGTACAGGAGTGGCCGATACACCAGCGTGACGAGGCTGCCGACGAGGACGCTCATCAACACGAGGATCCCGACGTTCTCCGTCGAGACGGTCGCCAGACTGCCGAAGAGGTAGGCGTCGATGCCGACCGCAATGCCACCGTCGGTTGCAGTGATGAGAATACTGCCGACGGCGAACCCGCCCGTCAGGACGATCGCCAGCGAGGTGTCGCTGTACGCCCCGGCGTGTTCGACGAGTAACTCCACGAGTAGCGCCGTGACGACTGCGACCACGAACGCGGTGAACAGCGGGGACAGCGTGAGCGAGAGGGCCGAATTGAGGAACAATCCGACGGCGACGCCGGCGAAGGCAGTGTGTGCGAGGGTGTCGCTGATCATCGCCATCTCTCGATGGACGAGAAACGTTCCGACGACCGGGCCGATGAGGGCGATACACACCGCAGCGAGGTAGGCCCGCTGCATGTAGGGATACCCGAGCATCGGCGTGCCGAGCAGGTCGGCCAACACGTCCATTCCGGCACCGAAGATGTGGTCGAGGAACCACTCGATGGGGGCGAAAATATTGACTGTGAGGAGGAGGGATGCGATCGCATCCTCGAATGGGATACTCCCTCCGAGGCGGTGTAGTGTGTGCATCATCTGTGGTCGTGCTGGAGGACGTGCTGGTCCTTTCCGTATGCCTGCGAGAGTGCATCAGTCTCGACGAACTCCTCCGGGTTACCGTCGAAGTACAACTGGCGGTTGATACAGGCGATGTCCGTCGCGTGCGTGGTGACGACGCCGATGTCGTGTTCGATCAGGATGACGGTCAGTCCAGTCGCGTTCAATTCGTGGATAAGGCTGTAGAACTCCTCTCTGGATTCGGCATCGACGCCGACCGTCGGTTCGTCGAGTGCGAGCAGGTCGGCCTCCGAGGCGAGCGCACGGGCGATGAAGACCCGTTGGCGTTGGCCACCGGACAGTCGGCCGACCCGCCGAGACGCGAGATCTGTGATTCCGACCTGTTCCAGCGCCTCCTCGACCGCTCGCCGGTCCGCTGTCGAGAATCGGCCGACGAGCCGCCGTGGGTACCGTCCCATTTCGACCACCTCTCGAACCGTGATCGGCATATCGCGTGCTGCCTTCGTCGCGTCCTGTGCGACGTATCCGATTCGCTCCCCGGCCTCGAACTCGTGGGCGGGTTCGCCGAACAGCGAAACCGTTCCACTGTCGGGCCGTCGGAGACCGAGCATCAGGTCGAGCAGCGTGCTCTTGCCGCTGCCGTTCGGCCCGACCAGTCCGAGGAAGGATCCAGGTTCGACGTCGATCGATACCGACTCGAGAACCGGGACCTCTCCGTAGCCGAACGTGACGTCGTCGACGCTGATGAGAGGGTCCCCCGACCGTTCCCTCTCTGTCGTTGCTGTCGTCATCGGTAGTCGTCGAGGTCGACGAACGAGTTCCCGTACGCCGTAATCCAAGTCGTCGTCCGATACGGAACGGCCACGTCCGGCGGATAGATCGTACACGCTGGTCGTTCGGCCGGACCGACGACCAGTGCCATCAATCCCGAACGAGGGCTCTCGGACGGACCGGGCTCGGCGTTCCCGTCCCACTCCGGTTCCGTGTCGCCAGACGCGGTGTCGCTCATGCTGCGTCGAGGGCCTGCTTCAGCGTCTCGAGATTGATGTTTTCCATGATCTCGACGTAGCCCCAGTCCTCGTCGGCCCACTCCTGGGTCTGTCCGGGAATCGGCGTCAGCGGCAGGACTTCGGTGGCGTCGGTTTCTTCGACGAGCTGGTTCGCCGCGGTCTGGGATTCGAGCGGATCCGCACAGACGTGCTGGAGGTCGTGCTCGGCAATGATCTCCTGGGCCCGCTCGATGTCCTTCGGCGTCGGCTGGTCGTCCGGTGACAGTCCCGTCAGTGTCTGTACTTCGAAGCCGTAGCGCTGGCCGAGATACTGGAAGGCGTTGTGACCAGCGACGAACACGACGTCTTTCGAGGCGCCCTCAAGCGCGGACTGGAACGACTCGTCGAGTTCGTCCAGACGATTACGGTACGACTCGGCGTTCTCGGCGTAGGCACTGGCATTGTCGCTGTCGACGTCGACGAACCCGCTCCGGATGTTGTCGACCGCCTGCTTCGCTCGCTCCGGGTCTAGCCAGAAGTGCGGGTCCGTTCCGCCGGAGTGGTCGTGGTTGTGTCCCTCCTCGCCTTCGTGTTCGCTTTCTCCCTCGTGCTCGTCTTCGTGTTCCTCCCCACTCTCGTGGTCGTGTTCACCTTCGTGTTCGCCATCGCCCTCGTATCCGTGTCCGCCGGCAGTCTCGGTCACTTCGGGGTCGATGGCCGACCCACTGCCGTTGGTGAGCGTCGCGTCGAACTCCGCGGGAGCGTGCTGGGCGAAGAGGACGTAGTGACCCTCGGTTTCGGTGTCGAGGGTGAACGTCGTCTCGCCGGAGTCCGCGAACTGGAGGTGATAGAGCGCCTCGCTGGACGGCGTGAGTGTCCCGACGTCTTCTACTGGCGTGTGCGTGTCGTGGTCGTCGTAGAGGGTGGTTGCGGTCTCCTCGACGTGGTGAATGCCGTGGTCGCCGCCCTCTTCGGTTGCGATAACGGCGAGCTGCATCTTCGGATCGGGGCCCTCGTGGAACGTGTACGTGTAGGTGCCAGCTTCGAGGTGGTAGAGACCAGCCCACTCCCACGGGGCCGATTCGCCGTGGTGCTCTTCGTGTTCGTCGTGGCCTTCCTCGTGGTCTTCTTCGTGACCGTGGTCGTGTCCGCCTTCGATGAGGTCGATACCAGCACCGGCAGCGACGATGTCGACGTCGGCGTCGTCGTCACGGAGACTCGTCACGAGGTCGTCAGCCCACGGCTGGAACCCCTCCATCCCGTAGAGGAAGAGATCCGATTCGAGGATCGTTCCCTGTATTTTGGAGCCTGGTTCCCACCCGTGGCCGTGTTGACCGATCGGGACGAGCGTCTCTGCGGTCGCAGTGTCGCCTGCAACCTGGCTGGCCAAGTCCCCGAATACGAAGAACGAAGACTGGGCTTCCGGCCCGGCGCTCTCCGTCGCGCCGGAGTCGTCGTTGCTCGACGTACAGCCCGCGAGCGCGCCGATGGTTGTCGTACCGAGTCCAGTTGCGATGAGTCGTCGTCGGGTGTATCGCGACATCTATTGTTAACACTGCTATTCTAGATAATAAGAGCTATGATTTTGAATAGTTCAGTTAATAATCACCCACTAAGTAATAGAGAGTCTTAGTAACTTACATTGGGGTAACTAACGCGGAGCCTGGAATTGCTAATCGTTGCTACCTCAGATTCCGTATTACATAAGCTAGAGAAGCGTGCTAACAGGCGTTTAGTAGTTGTGGCACCCAGATACGGTTGCAATGTGTCACTGCTTCAGCGACCCGGCCGAGATGAGTGACGAAGAGCGAGCGGAGGTTCTCGAAGACCACTCGACGGAAGAACTTCGCGCTGAATACTCCACCGAAGAACTAGAAGCCCTCGGTGTCACCGCCTGAGCAACGCGCTTTGCGCCGCCAGCGCTGGCACGGAGCCCGTCGGCCGACGGATGACCCAACTCACCCGTCTTGATCGACTCTCTCGAATCGGTGGAGGACAGCAGTATCGTCGTCGTCCCACGTCACGTCGTGGGTCCGCTCGATCCGCTCCTTGTATGCGTCGAGATCCGGTGACCCTTCGGCTCGGGCGTCCTCGTCTGTCAGGTCCCCTAGTCGCTCCTCTCGTACGGTGGTCACTTCGAAGACGATATCATCGATCTCGAAGCGGTCACCTTCGGAGGCGTGTTTGTCGCCACGATGCAGTTGGGTAACGTCTCCGGCGACGGCCGCTCGTCGAATCCGTTCAGCCGGAAGCAGTTCGTTCGCTTCGATCGAGGTCATCGGGTTCGTCTCTCCAGTTTCATCGGATGCTGACTTCTTGTCGTTCGGTGGTCATCAGTGCTGTTCACTGTCGACGTTCTCGTTCGCGTGTCGAGTTGCGAGTCCAGCGAGATGCGGACCTTCCTCGGCGATGATTTCCACCGTGGCGAACTCGACTGTGTCCACACTTCCCGGTAGCACGAACACTGGTACGTCGCGGGCGATACCCGCTGTTGCACGGGTTGATTAGCCATCCTCATAGCTTTCAACGCCGTCCTGAACCACTTTCTCCGCGAGCACAGCACACGGGACGCGCATCGGCGTCAGCTCGATTCCCAGAAGGTCGAGGGCATCATCACGGTCGAGGTCACGAACTTTCGAGAGCGTCATTCCCGGGAGTTCCTCCGCAAGCAGGCTCGCGCTGGCAATGCTGATCGCACAGCCCTCTCCAGTAAACGCGACCTCTTCGATCGTTTCGCCGTCATCGGCGAGTCTGAGGTCGAACGTGAGTTCGTCGCCACAGGAAGCATTCTCGCCAGTGTGGGAGACGGTAGCTGGCGAGAGTTCGCCCCACCGTCGCGGGTTCCGATAGTGATCCAGGATTACCTCCTGATACACTTCGGAACCCTGCATCTACGCCACCTCGTGCCTGGTTGCGAGTCCAGCGAGATGCGGACCTTCCTCGGCGATAATTTCCGCCGTGGCGAGCTCGACGGCGTTCTCACTTCCCGGTAGCACGAACACCGGAACGTCGCGGGCGATGCCCGCTGTCGCACGGGTGGAGACGATACGCGTCCGTACCTCCTCCCACGAGAGCCATCTGAACGCCTCGCCGAAGCCAGGCAGTTCGCGGTCGAAGAGCTCGCTCACCGCGTTCGGAGTGACGTCGTCGACGGTGACGCCCGTCCCGCCCGTAGTGACGACGACGTCGACGTCCGGCCGATCCAGGCACTCGCTCACTGTGGTCTTGATTCCGACGTAGTCGTCCGGAACCATCCGGCGTGACGTGACGACGTGACCCGCTTCGACGAGGATACTCGCAATGGCGTCACCACTGGGATCGGGTGGCGTCGTTTCGACGCCATCTCCGCGGGACGAGGACACGGTTACGATGGCCACGCCTAGCGGGTCGATACAGTCGTGGCCGTCGGCATCCGTCGTCCGTCGGTCCGCTACTGGAGGAAGTTCGCGGTCATTCTGGATCACGATCGGTCACCTACCACGAGGCGTTGTTCCATCGGGGACTGCGACCACTCCATCGTCCCCGGGAACGGATTCTCGAACGCTTCCCAGTTCTCGTCCATCCCTGTCTCCGAAACGAGGCAGTCGTCGAGCGTATCCACGATGCTGGATTCGTCCATCCCAGCCCCGATGAAGACGAGTTTCACTTCGCGGTCACCCCACTGTTCGTCCCAGTGGAGGTCCGACCGCGATTCGCGATAGGACTCACACCGGAACTCGGGGAGTGTGACTGCCCACCGCCCGTTGACCTCGACGTGGGTCTGTGTTCCCGCCTGGCTCAGGTCGAGGGCGTAGCGCTCGCGGCCAGCGACCCACAGGTGGCCCTTGGCTCTGACGACGGAATCGGGGAACGAACGGAGCCACTCGCTGAAGCGTTCGGGATGGAACGGCCGGTGGCGCTCGTAGACGAACGAGTCGACACCGAACTCCTCTGGTGGGTGACGATGGTCGTGCGCTTCGTCGTGGCTGTGGTCGTGGTCGTCGCCATGTTCGTGACTGTGGTCGTCCGCCTCCGTCTGGCTCTCGTGGTGCTCGTCCGAATCGACGTCTGTGCTGTCGCCGTGATCGGGCGAGAGTGCCTGTTTCCACCGGGCGGAGTTACTTGCCTCGTCTCGATCGAATCGACCCGTTCCGAGAACTCGTTCCGGGTCGACGGTGCTTTCGGTCGTTCGGACGACCTCTACTCCGGGATGGAGTGTTCGGACGACGCGTTCGACCGCTTCGCGCTCTGTCTCGGAAACGAGATCGCACTTGTTGAGGATGAGCACGTCGCAGAACTCGACTTGCTCGGCGAGGAGGTCCGACAGCGGTCGGGCGTCGTCGTCTGTCGACTTGAGTGGGCGGCCATCGACGAACGCCTGATGGAACTGTGCGGCGTCGACCACCGTGACGGTCGTATCGAGATCGTACAGTGCTGACGCACGCGCGGGCGAGACGAACCGCTGGGCGATGGGAACTGGATCGCTGATACCCGAGGCTTCGATGACCAGATAGTCGAACTCCTCGTCGAACGCGAGACGTCTCAGTTCCTGATCGAGTTCGTTCTGCAGCCCACAGCAGATACAGCCGTTCGACAGCTCCGTGACACCGCCGTCTTCGATCGAGAGTTCGGAGCCATTCTCGATGAGGTCGGCGTCGACGTTCACCTCGCCGACGTCGTTGACGAGAACGGCGATATCGTACTCCTCGCCGCCAACCGTGAGGAGGTGATTGAGTAGGGTCGTCTTTCCGGCGCCGAGTCCGCCACTGAGGATCGTGACCGGGGGTTGCTCGTCGACGGCCATCAGTCGTCGGCCAGTGCGAGTTCGCGCTGTTCGTCGGCGGTGAACGGGTCCGAGTACTCGTTCCAGTCCTCGGCCATCTCTGCGTCCGAGAGGACACAGTCCTCCAGTCGCTCGATTAGTGTCTCCTGATCGAATTCGCGGCCGATGAACACGAGTTCTGATCCGCGGTCGCCCCACTGGTCGTCCCAGTCCTCTTTGATTCCGGGGCGGGCGGCGAAGTAGCGCTCCTGTTGGGCCTTCGGGAGCGTGGCGATCCACGTCCCTTTCGGACCGGCCCGGACCGACTGGCCTGCTTTGTCGAGCCCCATCGCGATGTCTTCGCGACCGGCGGACCAGAAAAAGCCCTTTGCGCGAACGATACCGTCGGGAAGATCGGCAAAGAGACGAGCGATCCGCTCTGGATGGAACGGTCGGTCGGCGTCGAAGACGAACGAGGTGACGCCGTGTTCGTCGGCGGCTGACTCGTGGTGGTGTCCTTCCTGCAATTCACGCTTCCACCCGGCGGACTGGCTTGCCGCCTCGAAGTCGAATCGACCCGTGTTCAGGATCTCCTCGGGATCGACGGCGCCGTGTTCGGTCCGGATGATCTTCGCTCGCGGCTGGAGCGTCTTCAGGACGGCCTCCATCTCCTCGAGTTCGTCGTCCGGAACGAGGTCGCACTTGTTCAACAGGAGAACGTCGCAGAACTCGATCTGGTCCATGAGGGCTTCCTCGGGGACACGATTTCCCTGCGGCTCCATTTCATCGTCAGTGAGCACCTGTCCGGAGTCGAAACCCTGCCAGAAGCTGTGTGCGTCGACGACACTGACCATCGTGTCGAGTTCGTAGACGCCCGTAGGGTCGAACTCCGCGTCCTCGAATCCGCGGGCGAACGTCTGAGCGACCGGAATCGGTTCACTGATTCCAGACGATTCCACGAGGAGGTATTCGAAGTCTCGCTCTTCGGCCAATCGTCCCACTTCGTCGAGCATGTCGCCACGGAGCCGACAGCAGATACACCCGTTCGACATCTCGATGATCTCGTCGTCGTTCTGGGTGAGATCCGACTCGCGTTCGACGAGGTCGGCGTCGACGTTCACTTCGCCCATATCGTTGACTAAGATGGCAGCGTTCAGTTCCTGCTCGCTACTGAGAATGTGGTTGAGCGTCGTCGTCTTGCCGGCACCGAGGCTTCCGCTGAGAATTGTCACCGGGATCGGGTCGTTGTTGAACGGCATACGCGAGTTATGAATCTACTATACTAAAATACTAATTATTACGATATAGTACCGACAGTCATAACAGATACTAATACCTCGGAATAGAAATTTAGTATATATGAGCGTCGTTAGCATTTCGATGCCCGAGGCGTTACTGGAACGCATCGACGAGTTCGCCGACGAACACGGGTACAGTGGCCGAAGCGAGGTCGTCCGCGAAGGCACACGGACGCTACTCGAAGAGTTTCAGGGGCGAACTATCGACGGACAGAAGCATATGTGTACAGTATCAGTGGTCTTCGAGTACTGTCAACCTGCCGTCCAGCAGCGTCTCACGGGAGTACGCCACGAGTACGATGCTATCGTCTCCGCGACTACTCATGCACACGTCCAGGACCAGTACTGTATGGAGTTGTACGTCCTGGAGGGGACCACGGAGGCCCTATCCGACTTCGTCAACACCGTCCGGGCAGTGCCGGATGTCCGGGCAGTAGATTACTCGCTCACCTCACTCGGCGAAGATTCCATTGAACAGCGCATCGAGTCGTGATTCGGTGTTGAAATTCTCAGAAATTGAAAGAACCCGTCTGCTGAATACGGAGTATGTATGCAGCACGTCCCGTTGACGCTATCTCTGCTTAGGCCAGTCGGGTTCGTCGTTTCCCTCGCTACGTGGTCGGAAGGACAACAGCGTTATCGATTCGACGCCCTACGGCCCAGCGTTTCGCGGGCACGTACTCATGCCCAGGACGGAGTAGACTGGACAGGAGCGAGTCGCGGCCGTTCCAAGCATGATGAGCGCGACGACACCGAGCACCGGTGAGGCAAGAGCTGGCGCGGCGAGCTGCCCGGCGAGGACCGCCAGGGAAAGCACTCCGGCGACTGCACCGACTGTTGTCCGCACTGATTTATCAGTGGCTCCGACATTGATATCCATACTGTGCAGTCGCGCTACTGTATATTAATAATACCTCGGTTGTGTGTCATACTCGCAAGATCCGTTCGGGTGCGTAACCACCGCCGGCCTACGTGACCGATACGCGCTATGCACTCAGCACCCTCGTTGTAAAATGTCCTCAATCCAGGATCTCAACAGGGTCAGCCGTGAGTACAATTCAGTGCTCAGCGAGGAGCATCAGTTTGACCCGACTCACCGCATCGAAATCGCGCAAGCGATACGTGAGGTCCCGGACACGCGGTGCCGGTCCGCTGCAGAAGAGTGTCTCGAGACACCATTCTCCTTCATGGATATGATTCGTGGTCGTGATGACGTCCTGAAACTGATGTTGTACGTCGTGAATCTCTTCGATGACCGCTTCGTGTTCGTAATCGAAAGCGATGATAACGACGACGTCGCCTTCGATGTCCTCCAGTCTGGTGTGGGCCTCGATATACTCCTGCATCGCTTCGCGGACGCCACGCGAACGCGAATCTAATCCCTCTGCCTGCCACGTTTCATCGAACTCGGAGAGGAGGTCGTCGGGGATGTTGAAACTTGTGCGCATCGAGTATTAATCAGAACTGAATTCATATGAGTGTCTAGTAACTGTGGTAGCTATATTATGATTGGTTTCGGAAGTCATATATCCAGATCTACGGAACTCGGAATCGATGCACACACCAGATGGATTCTTACACCCGTGGATGGCAGGCGCGTTCCTCCTGATCGCCGGCGCGGTATTGGCCGTGGCCGCAATGCGAGCACGTGACTCGCTAACCGAGTATCGGATTCAATTGTTCGCCGTCGTCGCCGCAGCCGTGTTCGCCGGACAGATGCTCAACTGGCCGATCCCCGGCGGAACGAGTGCGCACTTCGTCGGCGGTGCGTTCGCCGCGATCGTACTCGGCCCTCACCTGGGGGCACTCGCCGTCGCTCTCGTTGTCGCCGTTCAGGCGCTCGTCTTCGGTGACGGCGGCGCGCTCGCACTCGGAGCCAACATCTGGAATATGGCTATCGTCCAAGCGTATGTCGGGTACGCAGTCTACGTAACACTCGCAGATCGCAACGAACTGCTGGCAATCGTGGCCAGCGGGTGGATCGGAATCACCGCTGCTGCTGCATCTGCCGGCCTCCAACTTGGCGTCTCACCTGGGTTCACCGGTGAGTTCATCGCGGTCGTCGCCATCATGACCGGTGGGCACTTCATCCTCGGTATCGGTGAAGGTGTACTCACCCTCGCAGGAGTGCGGCTTCTCGACCGCGCCGGCGTCGAATCCGAACAGCTCCAACCGGAGGGTATCCGCGCATGAGCGCCCGATCGTTTGTCCGGACACCATGGCAACGACGCTCGCTTGCCGGGCTCCTCGGACTCGTGGTACTCACACCAGCATTCGCATGGGCATCTGCGCGAACCGGGTACGCAGAGCCGATGGAGAACGCCGCTGTACTCGCCGGTGCTGCCTCCGAAGGTGTGCCGACCAGTGTGAGTCTCTTTGCGGGATACGCACTACCAGGACTTGGACCACACGCCGGAACACTGGGTGGCGCATTCCTCGGCACTCTGCTCACACTCAGCCTCGCGCTGGGGCTTGGACGGTTACTGGCTGCCGGGCGCTGAATCGGTTCCCACCCGGATACCCTGTTTCTCTCTGCGAGTCAGAACTGCAACCACTGTCGCCAGTATCGTCAGCGCAACAGCACCCGCAGCTGCAATCTCGTGTGCCGGGGAGACGTGCTGGACGGTGCCGTTCACAATCGGTTCGACCGGCAACAGGGTGTGATGCGGTGTCCCGACAATCGGGACGAAGTAGTCGACGAGGTCGTTGAATCCGTACCAGATCACGGCAACGAGAATCGCTCGACCCGGAAAGTCACTGTAGCGATGGATGAGGAACGCCTGGACGACCATCCCCAGGTGTGAGACGAACAGGAACGCGTACATCGCGTTCGAGGCGAGTTCTCGTCCGAGTAGTGGAACGACCTGCGATGGTGGCGTGACCGTCGCGAGAAACGCGTCTGCGAACACCGTCAGGACGTACGGCGTCCAGAGGCCGAGCTTGATACAACCGAAAAACGCCAACACGTTCAGGTACTCGTTCGACCGGCCGAGTTTGTACAGCGCCAGCGAGCAGGCGATGAACAGCGTAGCCGTCGGACTATCCGGGACAACCGGCCACGCGACGACCGGTTCGAGTTGGAACTGGGGGATGTAGTACCAGAAGCCGAATGCCGTTCCCGCGAGGTTGATCGCGACGATTACCCACGCGTACTGCAGGGCAACGATCTCGATCCGCCGAGGAAGTGGCGCGAGATACCGAGGGAGGCGCTCAGTCGTGTCCGCGCCCATCTGGAGAGGGTGTCTGTGTGGGTCCCAGGGTGTCGGCTTCTGTGAGGAGCGCCACCAGATCCGCTTCCGTCACCGGCTGTTCGGTCGCCCCCAGCCCTGCATCGCGAGCCACACGGACCGCACTCGGCGGGTGAAGGTTCGCGTCCGCCAACAGCGCGTCGTCGTAGAACACCGCTTTGGGCGTTCCACTTCCGACGACGTTGCCGTCGGCCATCACGCAGACTCGGTCTGCGACTTCAGCGGCAAATTCGAGGTCGTGCGTCGACAGGACGACGCTGATACCGTCCTCGTGAATCTGCTTGATCCGGTCGGCGACCAGTTGGGACCGCTCGGGGTCGAGCCCTGCGAGCGGTTCGTCCAGCACGACCACGCTCGGTTCGAGGACGAGCACGCCGGCGAGGCCGACGAGGCGTTTCTCGCCACCGCTCAGATAGTGAGGAATCCGGTCTTCGAGGTGGCCCGCGTCGACAGTCGCGAGCGCCTCACGAGCGCGTTCTCTCGCTTCGTCACCGGGGACGCCGTAGTTCTGGAGGCCGAACATCACGTCATCGAGGACCGTGGGCGCGACGAGTTGCGTATCGGCGTCCTGGAAGACGAACCCGACTTCCCGCCGCGCGTGTGCCTTGTTGTCTTCGGTGATCGGCGTGCCGTCGACGACGAGTTCGCCGTCGTCGGGAACGAGCGTCGCGTTCAGGTGTTCGAGGAGCGTCGACTTCCCGGCACCGTTGCCACCGACTAAGGCGACGACTTCGTCGGGGTACACCGAGAAGTCGACGTCGTGCATGCCGACCGTCCCGTCTGGGTAGGTGTGGGCCTCACACTGAAGATCGACGAGCGGTGAATCGTCTCGACTCACAGTCTCACCCCGTAGACCGCGACCGCTGCGTAGCCGACGACAGCGACGTACGACCCGATCACGACGAACAGTTCGTGGACCGGCGGTCGCGAGACGTCGCCGTACAGCGTGATGTCGCCGTTGTAGCCACGGGCTTCCATCGACTTGACGAGTCGTTCTGACTGTTCGATCGCCGACAACATCGTCATGCCGAGGATTCTCGCGTACAGCCGTTTGTTCGACCAGAACTCCGAGAAGTTCGCACCACGGGAGAGTGCGGCTTTCACGAGGTCCTCGAGCGTCTCGATCATGACGAACGTGAACCGATAGGTGAGCAACGCGATCTGGTCGATTGGCCGCGGGAGTAGTCGCCCGAGCATGTACGCGACGTCCGTGTATTTGGTCGTCATCGACGCCGTCAGCGCAAACGTGACGACCGTGAGTGATCGACAGCTGAGCTCCCCGAAGAGCACGAGCCCTGCCCACGTGACAGAAAGTTCACCGAGCGGTGTCGAGAGCGCGCCACCGATCGGTGTCCCCGGTTCGAGGAACGCCAGCGGCCCGGCGACCGAGACGATGAACAGCATCGGGAGCGTGTACCAGCCGGCCAACCGTCGGTATGGCAGTCCTGCGAGTCCGTAGACCACCAGTACGGCTCCGTACAGTCCGGCCAAGAGCGCAAGGCGGTTGAACACCGTGACGGCGAGGACGAGTGCACCGACGACGCCGACCTTCGTCCATGGGTTGACGCGGTGTAACGGTCCGTCTCGCCGTTCGGCGAACGCCGTGATGAGCCGCGGATCGGGAACGTGGTTCGAGAGTGTCGTCACGGTTACCGAGCCGGGCGTTCTCCGTCCTCGAAGCCACCGTAGCGGTCGACGTAGACGTACAATCCGATACCGAGGACAACCAGTACGAGGACGATCGCGCCGAATTCGAGCATCATTCCGCCCTTCCGAATGGGGCCGGCCACCACGATACCGCGGCCGAAGTCGACAAGCGAACCGCCACCCTCCTGCACACCGCGCTGGAGTGCCTGTGCGGAGCGTTTGGCCCACGGCAGTGCGCCGCCGGTTGCGGTGAAGCCCCAGTACCCAGCGGCGAGAAAGGTAACGAAGAGGCCAGCAAGACCACCGTACTGCTTCCAGCGCTGCATCAGGCCGTCACCCCGGTCGGCTCCTCCTGGGTGTCACGGTCGGCGAGGCCGACGAGGTCGGGGCGGACGGAGGCGAGGAACTGAACGATGAAGCCCGTCAGGATACCCTCGATGACGGCGACGCCGAGGTTGAGCCCGACGAGACCGGCGACGGCAATCGTCAGATCACCGCGCGGCAGCGCGCTCCCGTTCACGCCGCTGATGACGATGATCGCCCCCATCAGGAACGCGCCTGCGGAAAGGCCGAGCGTCGCGGCACTGGCGCTGGCGGGGAAGACGTCCCAGTCCATCCCCATCAGGGTCTTGAACGCGTAGTAGGCGACGATAGCTTCGCTCGCGTTGACGAGCGTATTCGCGCCGATCAGACCGACCGCACCGTGCCCGAGCGCCGCCGAGAAGATGTTGACGACCAGCGCGATCAACGCACCGAGCAGCGGCCCGGCGAGAATCCCAACGAGGCCGGTGAGGTTCATGTGGATGCCACCCCAGACGGGGATATTCAGCTGGAAGATTGCGAAACTCGCTGCCGCACCGATGCCGGCGAGTGCGATCTGGTGGGTCTTGATTCCGCCCTTGCGGATCCGATAGACGACTGCACCGACGAGTGCCACGCCGAGGGTCGTCCACAGCACAAGTGCCCACAGGGGGAACGAGCCTTCACCGAGGTGGATGTGTGCCATCGTGTTATTAATAACAATAGTTGTTATATTAAATCTGGCCATATCTAATCTGTCAGTTAATATCTCGGCGGATAGCTAATATGAGAGCTTAGTAAGGAGGGCATATTGACACGGACACTCTCGACGAATCGGATACTGGCCAATACCTGAACGCTTGCAGAAAATGACGACCATCTCACCGTAGGTTCGCTTAGTGGTTCTTGGACTCAATCGATCTCGATGAGATCGTATGCATTCAGAAGAAGAGTCGCAACTTTTCACGACAGAAAGACGACAAGGCAAATCCGCCCGGCTACCGGAAACATGGCGACGAACGACCACGTTCCACGGTTACGTTCAAAGAAGACGGGTTCAAACACGACTCCGAGAACAATCGAGTTCGACTCTCGAAAGGCTCGAACCTGAAGAAACACTTCTCGGACTTCTTGCTCTGCGAGTACCAGACTCGTCCTGACGTTGACCTCTCGGTGCAGAACGTTCGTACGGTCTGGAACGATGACGAGTGGGAACTGCACTTCGTCTGTAAATATAATATATATTTGGGCCGTATGCATAAATTTGATTTCTAAATTTAATGTATTTTCCAGCTGCATCCCATTCTCAGACGTTTATTATATTAAGTACATTAATATCAGAAAATATTGTTTGCATAAGTCACCGAGTCACTATCATAATCCTCTGTAACGACCGATTTGTTCAATCGTCTACTGGCCCGAAGTCGCTGACCGATACGCGCTCTATATTCAGCACGACGACTGAAACCCCACAACGAATGAGAATTTCAACGAAGTAGCCGACGTGTTGCGAAGATAGAGGGTGTCATAGAACAGTTACCACACCAAAGAGCAGGGTGAACGCTGAGTTGGAATGAGTTCAGCGACCCTGCAAGATGATCCTTCGGTAGAGTCGTTCTTCAATGTCGCGGAGACCGAGACGTTAGCGTTGTTTGAGCATCTTTCCTTCGAGTTTCTCGAAGAGTTCGACGTGTTCGCCCCGGCGGAGACGGGGCGAACACGAGATCACGAGCCACCAGAGTTGATGCGCGGCTTCCTCCATTGCTACTACCACGGTGTCTATCGACTCCGTCCGGTTGAGCGGGAGCTTCGGAACACGGTTGTCTGGCTTAGCTGCGGGTTCGATCGACCGCCGTCGAGAGACGCGGTCGATCGCCTTCTCACCGATCTTGAACACGTCGTTTACGAAGTGTTCGAGAGACTCGTCGAGCAGGCCGCGCCGGGCGGCCTGCTCGACTTGACGTACTCCATCGATTCAACCGATGTGAGAGCGATGGCGGCCGATCCAGACGCGTCGACATGCTACGATCCAACCGCTGAAGAGTACTACTACGGCTACGGCTGTACAATCGTCTCGACCGGACAAAAAATCCCGATTGCAGCCGAGTTCACTGAGAGCAAACAAGCGCTGGAAGAGACGGCGATGCGCGTCACGCGTGACGCACTCGCCGTCGCCAGGCCGGTGTGGATGCTTGGAGACAGCGCCTACGACACGCTCGACTGGCACGACCACCTGCTGGCCGCAGGGGTCGTGCCAGTCGTTCCGTACAACCCACGAAATACTGACGCCCCGAAAGACATCGAGTACAGGGTCGAAGACCGCATCAACGAACACGGTGAGGATGTTCAGCTGAAGCAATCGATCTTAGACGAGACGTACAACCGGCGGACAGGAGTAGAACGAACCAACGAAGCAGTCAAAGACTGCGGCCTCGGGCGCACTCACGCTCGAGGCCGCGTCCACGCACGAGCGCAGGTGTTCCTTGCGCTGTGTCTTCGCCTCGTCGTCGCAATCACCAACTACGAACGTGGTGACAATCCGGGAAGTACCATAATCATGGTGTGAGAGGTCTTCTATGGCACCCTCTATACCGAATGAATGGTCCGAGACTAGCGTCGGGACGACGCCCACCACACAGACTTTCGGTCACCAACCCGAAACAGTACCCCCCATGCCCGCGGACTTCGAATCCCGCTTCGATGTCGACTACGAGGGTGAACTACCGGCGAGCCTCGACGAGACCGCGCTCAAGCGGATGGAGACGGTCGCGTATATACTCGACGAGAGTGTGCGCGTTCCCGGCATCGGTTTCCGCATCGGAATCGACCCCGTTCTGGGGGCACTCCCCGTTGCTGGCGACGTGGTGAGTGGCGCCTTCTCCTTGTACATCGTCGCCGAGTCGGCGCACCTCGGAGTCACCTTCACGACACTTGTGGAGATGCTCGCCAACATCACCATCGACGTGGCGGGTGGATCCATCCCCTACGTTGGTACTGTGATCGACGCGCTCTGGAAGGCGAACAAACGCAACGTCGCGCTCGCACTGGAGGACCTCGCCGAAGTGGTGGAGACGGACGGGTCCGGCGACAGGACAGGCGGCGGCGTCGAAATCCCCGTCGAACCTGACAACTGAGTGGGACCGCTGGGCTATACGTGCTCGTCAAGGAAACCGAACTGTAAGTTGCTACTACAAAATACGTTGCCGACCTCAACGACAAATACGCGATAACGCTCCCTCAGAGATAGAACCCAAACAACCCCACCGCGTCGTACGGCCTACCTGAGCGCGTTCAGCGCGTCCTCGTGCTCCCCCCATCCCAGTCACCGCTGTCGGACCGCAGGCCTGCGCCGGCGCGCACCGCGATGAACGCCGAGACTGCGACGAGGCGGGCGCCGCCACAGCGGCTCCGGTGCTGAGGGTTCGGCGGACATGGCACCACGTCTGCCGACGTCCTGCCTTTGAGCGGGTCGAGGGTCGGTTCTACGTCAGACCGCCAGGTGCCAGAACGGTCTGCTGAGGTATGCCAGGGGGTTCGACGCCCGGCGGCTTATCCGTCACGGGACGTGGACGCGTCCAGACCGACGAGTTCGTCGCCCGGAATTTTCAATCGTGAGCGGAATACGGACGGTATGAGCGACAGTGAAGGAAGTCGCCCAAGCGACACGATGCGGGAGCGCGTACCGGAGAGCAGTCGGAAATTCTGGCTACTGTTGAATGCGAACCGGTGGCTGGTCGCCGCCGGAATCTCGGGCGGCGTGTTCCTCGCACTTGCCATCGTTGGGCAACTCCACCCGATCGGGACGCTGGCGCTGTTCAGCCAGGCGGACCCTATCGAGACGCTGTTCCAGGGGTTGCTCACGTCCATCATCACGGCCGTCACGCTCGTACTCACGCTCAGCCAGCTCGTACTCTCCCAGGAACAGGGGCCGATCGGGGACCAGCGTGAACGCATGGAGGGTGCGATGGCGTTCCGGAAGGACGTTGAGGACGTCATCAAGGAACCCGTCAGTCCCGCCCAGCCCTCGGCGTTCCTCCGGTCGCTCGTGAAACTCACGAAGCGCCACACGGACGCCCTCCAAGACGCCATCGCAGACATCGACAACGACAACCTGAACGACCAGGTGGCCGCGTTCACAGAGAACGTGAAGAAAAACGCGGACGCCGTCCAGAATAATCTCGAAGGGTCCCAGTTCGGGGAGTTCGACGTGGTCTTCTCCGCGCTGAACTACAACTACTCGTGGAAGTTGTATGCGGCGCGCCGCATTCGCGCAGAGAACGAGGACCTGCTCACCGAGGAAGCGCACCACGCGTTCGACGAACTCATCAACGCGCTCGAACTGTTCGGGCCGGCACGCGAGCACTTCAAGACGCTGTACTTCCAGTGGGCGCTCATCGACCTTTCCCGGACGATGCTGTACGCGTCCATACCCGCGCTCCTCACGGCGGTCGCGGGCATCGTCTACCTCGAACCGGCGCTGTTCCCAGGGACCGTATTCGGCGTGCGCACACTGGTTGTGGTGGTGAGCGCTGGCGTGGCCATTTCCCTGTTGCCGTTCGCGTTCCTATTGTCCTACATCCTCCGCATCGTCACCGTGACGAAGCGCACACTCTCCATCGGGCCGTTCATCCTCCGGGAGACTGACCGGTCCCGCGACCTCGACTGGGGAGAAACCAAAGCGAAGAGCGGGGAGAACTCGGGTGTCGGCGACAAGGGTGAGTAAAGCAGATGTCGGCCGTTCGCTCGGCTTAGTGATCCGTCAACCGAGGACTGACGAGTTAGTGATCACGTGGTTTGAACCGGCGTTTCGATGATAGAATGGCCGTCCATATCAACGGCACCGCGATGTCTCTCAGGAGACACAAGACTCGTCGAGACACGGGATCCCGAACTGAGTGAGCTGCCGGACCAACGGTCAAACATCGACACAGTATGTCCGTCGACCACTTGATTACTGTCGGGAAGTCGTGACCCATACAGAGTACGAATACGCGTAGCGGGACAGACTGCGGAGAGACTCTCCCGATGGAGAGAAGCACAGTCTCCGATTTATCGGTCGAGGAAAGAGGTCACCTCCGACGAGATCAGTCCCGGTGCTTCGCCGGGGCCGCTGTGACTAACACCGTCAAACTCGACGAAGCGGCTGTGGGGTAGCGTCTCGTGGACGTCGCGAGCGCTTTTCCGCAGAAAGGCCGGACCGTCGGTACCAGACATAACAAGTACGGGAGCGTCGATGTCGAAATGGGTGGGCAGTTCGTATTTTTCGACGGCGCGGTTCATTCGGACGACTTCTTCGGCGAGGTCGACGCAATCCGGCCAGACCGGCCATCCTGCCAGCCATCCCTCGAGATCGTCGATTCCATCCGGGTGGAGAACCGTCTCGATGTATCGTTTGACTGCTTCGCATCGCTGTCCATCCTTGATGAGTTGCTCCATTCGATCGGCGAGATCTGCCTGCTCGCGAAAGCCATCGGGGAGGATGGCCGGTTCGTAAGCGAGGACAGCCTCGACCTCTGCATCTCTCGCAGTCTCGAGTGCAGTCAGCGCGCCGAACGAGTGGCCGAACAGGATCGATTTGCCGTCGACAGCGTCGACAAGTGAGCATACGTACTCGGTTTCGCGATCAAGCACGTCAGCGGCACTCGTCGTCTCAAGACTGTCCAGACAGGTTCCGAACCCCGGCCGCCGAGGAAGAACAGCACCGAAGTCATCGAAGTGCGGCACGACTGTGTCCCAGTACTCTCGCGGAGCCATGCCGCCATGAAGTAGTATCAGCGGCCGACCGTCGCCACGACGTTCGTAGGCAACTTCTGTGCCATCTGCAGACTGTGTCATCGACATGTATCATCACGTTGCCGGAGGAGTGAGCTAAGACATTCTCTCAGTCATGCGGCTTTTTAAATAAGGGTGGCAATCTTGGGCCTACTTTCGAGCAGAGAGGAGCTAATCCCGAACGAGTTGTTGAGACTGGGAGGACACAACGAGGCTATCGTATATCCGGCGATTTTCGGCAGTCCCTTTAGCGTCCGCATAGAGGATTATGTATGGGCCTCGTCGCCGAATTCGAGATCCACTGCGAGGCACTTCCTCTGACTGGGGTCGCAGCGGATGTCTCCGAAGCGACATTGATTTTGGAGTTACAGTTCAACCATGGGAACCGGCCCCTGTTTCTGGTCACCGCGAGGGGCGGGCCCCAGAGAGACCTTGAGCACGCCCTCAGTGCCGCCCACGATGTAGAGAGATGGACGTTCATCGGTCAGGCCGAAGATACGCGCCGGTATCAGATACGGCCAGCGCTGAGTTTCGAAGAACAGCTTGGAGACGAGATTGATGAACTCACTGGGCTCAAAGCACTTGCGACAGCTGAGGCCATCATCGAGCGGATCGAGGTGAGGGACTACGGATGGAACCAAACGGGTTGGTTCGCCAGTCGAAACGCGTTCACCGATTTCTCGCATTTCTGGCAGCACAACGCCAGTTTTCAATTGCGCCGTCTCACGCAGGATGGGGAGACTGAACCACCGGGCGAGGGACTCACTGACCGCCAACACGAGGCGCTCCGAACGGCCTACGAATTGGGCTACTTCGACATCCCTCGACGAACGTCTCTGGAAGATGTTGCCACAGAGTTGGATCTCTCTGCCTCCTCCGTCTCCGAACGACTACGGCGTGCTCAAACCCAACTCATCGAGGAGACGGTGGCACCGACGTGGCCACCACTCTCCACCTGAGGGCGAGACCCCGGCAATGAGCGACGTTATCGTGTCGATCCGCGCCGTTGTGGCACTGACCGAGTCGCCTGCTAGCCACCCGGAGAAAGCACCAATCACGAGCGACTTACAACAGTCAATCTCGACCGAGAAAACACTCGAGTTACTAACCAAACCGCAGCGACGACAGGTTCCAAGATCGGTTATTCGAAGGAGAGCCTGCTAATGTCCACGTGTTGACGGTAGACCTATTGACTCAGATGTCGGAATCGGCATTGAATTCGAGCTGCCCGTTGAGGACAGCCGTGTGGTCGGGTGCCTCCGTCTCAATGAGTTCCACAGTGTTCTCGATGACGAGTCCGCGGGCTGACTTGGGCCAGTGGCTGATAGTGAGCGTAATAAACACACTTTCATCGGCGAGAGTACCGAATTCATCTACCTCCAAGACCGCGCCCCTCTCGTTTTGGGATAGTGATATGGGTAGATTCGGACTTTCATTATCCTCAGGAGGCTGAACTGAGAGTCGTATCGGGGTCCCGTTACTGTCCGGAGTCACGAACCGCTGTGTAAGTGACTGGAGACGGGTGTCTACACGGTGGGAGATGGATATAAAAAGGCTTCTCGGCGTGATATCCATATTGGGATCGACACCCACGATGGCGAATTCAGTGTTATCGCCGCGGAATTCGAGGTATTTCGCGTTATCGTGGTTGTCGTGTGTTACGGTCGGGTTCGTGTATTCATACGGATTATTGTAACTGGTTGCCGGTGGTTCGCCGGACCGTCTCGGCGAACCACCGGTAATGACTTACAATAAACAGTATCAGTCCGTAAGCCGGGTGAGCCACAACCCGCGATGATGGTGGAGGTTGCGGTCAAGCCAGTCGCGAGGAATGCACGGCGGCGCATAACTGTGAATTTATTCGCGATATTCCAAAGTTCTCTTGGAAATCTGTTGTGAGCCGCGTGCTGGATACGCGCATTCAATTCAGCACGGAGGATGAGAGTTGATGGATGTTAGACCGGTTTCATCGGTGATGGACTTGCCGAAGAGCGTCAGCCGTGGCTCGTCCGGAGATGCGGATGTACTTCTGCGCTGTGGCCAAGTCGCTCCACCCCATGAGCGCTTGGAGTGGAACCGGCGCAACCCCTTGGTAGGCGTGGTAGCTGGCAGCGGTCGCACGGAGACAATGCGGATAGACCCGGCCATCAATGTCTGCTGCCTCGGCGGCAGCTGTCACTCTTCTATTGACAGTAGTACGGGATCGAGGGAACGAGTCGTACCGGTCAGTGAACCGCTCCAAACACAACTCCAACCGGAGCGACAGATCAATCGGTATCGACCGGGCGGAAGCAACCGTCTTCGGGTGCCAGCGAGTGTCCATCGCTTCTTCATGTGTGAGTTGCTCGTTGTGAGTCGTCTCTTGTGCTGCTTGCCGACGACAATAGCCGCACTCACAGGGTTCGTGTTGTGGAATGCGAAGCAGCATCCGATCCCAATCGAGCCAGTCTGCCCGGAAGTGTGCGATCTCACCAGCCCGGAGCCCGAGTCGGCCACCAGCTAGACACACGAATCGTGCCTGCAAGTCTCGCGGTTCCGGCAGTGAACTACACGCTTCCAAGAGGAGTTCGAACTCCCGGTCCGTGAGGACATCCTCGTGAGTGTGCCGCGTCGTCAGGGATTGTCGATGCTGCTGAGCCCATTCATTCGACTGCTGATAGTTGTCCGTCATCCACCACAAGAACGCTGTTCCCCCGAATTCAAAGGCGGCATATCAGTGACAAGTCAACAGAGTGCCCGCTGAATTAGAGGCAAGAGGCTGGCGGCTACATCGGGAGTCATACAACCTTAGAAGCCCCTATTCAATTACCTCGAAGTGTTGGCCTGATGGTACAGTGAAACCGCTACCTGAACACGTCTGTGTTCGCTAATCGAGTATATCGGGGTCGTCTTGATCAAGTGGGTCTTCGACCTCACCAATAATGGTCTCTAGCAGGTCGGTGACAGTCACCTGCCCGACCACATCGCCCTCCTCGATGACGAGCGCGAGTTCCTGCCCTTCCGTCTGGAACTGATCGATCGCATCACTCACGTCGGTATCGGGTGAGAGCGTCATCGGCGGTGCTGCCAGTTCAGTGAACTCGCGGTCACCGGCGAACAGTTCTTCACGGTGGTTGAACAGCGCCGGACTGTAGACGACTCCACGGAAGTCGGTCAGGTTCTCACCAATCAGCGGATACCGCGTATGTGGGTGCTCTTCGAGTTTCCCGAAGTTCGATTCGAGATCGTCTTCAGTAGACAGTGCCACGATATCCTCGGGCGGAATCATGACCTCTTCCACCGATTGTTCGCCGATGGTCAAGGCGTTCATCACTTCCTCACGGCGGTCCTCAGCCACCTCGCCCTCTTTGAGTACCGATCCAAGCTGGTTCCGGAGGTCTGCACGGGTTTTGATGATTTCCTCACCGGTTTCTGTCCATGATTGGGTCATCTCGATACCGAACAGGCCGAGTGTTGCCTTTGCAACCGAGTCACCGACCCAGATGGCCGGAGCGAGTATTTTGGCAAACCAGTACAGTGGTCGTGCTCCATACTGGGCGACCTGTTTGGAGCGTTCAACGCCGAGGTACGTCGGTGTCTGTTCGCCGTGGGTGAGATGGACTAGGTTGATAAGAAGAAATCCGAGGAGCGAACCAGCCCCGATCGATGCCAGGGTCGTGTTTTCGAACAGCGGTTCGAACAGGGCTGCGAGTCCGGGTTCGGCGATAATCCCCAGTGCAATACTGGTCCCGGAGATCCAGACCTGACACGTCGTCAGGTAAAACTCCAGGTCGTTAGTCATCTCCCATGCGAGTTCGAGTCCGGGTGTGTTGAGCTCCGATTTGGGGTACTGCCTGAGACGGGTCAGGGCGAATTCGATTGCAACAAAGTAGGCGTTCACCCCGATAAGAACGATTCCACCGAAAATCCGTAGTCCGACCTCGAGCGGTTCCATCATCGGACCGTACTGACAGTAGACAGAAAATAGTGTTCACATCGAGACAATGACGAAGACACAAAAAGCACGGTACACAGGCACAACCAGGTCACAAGATACGCGCCCTGTATTCAGCACAGACTCAACAAACTATCAGTGAGCGAGGGTTTCAACAGAGCCGGTCAAGCATATCATCCTCCTTGGTGGAGGGCTATTTTGTCTCTCAACGATCGTTGGAGCACTTACAATCCCATCACTCACGTTCTTCCCTATTCTCCAATTACTCTTCTTTGGAGGCATCATAGCCACCGCCCTTCTACCATACGGTCTGCTCAGAAGAAAACCACACCCCACTTCTCCAGAACCGGCATAGGAATTCATTTTCAAACATCCCAGCGCTTCACGAATGAGGTTAAGATAGTAGACGGTGGGTCGGGTGTAACAGACCGTCCTACACCCCAACCGTCGAGTGTGAATCTGCCAAAATAGGGCGTTACAACTCTCATTGCTACAGATCTATTTTGGCCGGAGGAGAACCAACCGTCGAATGAATAAAATAGTCCCGCTAGGACAGATACACCCCGGCCGTCGAGTGTAAATTCGTCCAACTCAGCTGTCACAAATCTTCTTACTACAAATGTCTCTTTATGAGACATCGACCGGCCGTCTAATGTATATCATTGTTTTGTTGGTCTACGCCCCGCACAGTAGTTGAGGCTGGCCGTCTCAATTTATAGGACATCTGGCGGGGTTCATAAATAGTATGAAGACGTACTCTGGGATAGAACGATGGGACGAATCACTGGTTCCTATCCTGACGACCTCGACCTCCTCATTGAGGGCGCTGTGGAGGCTGGTGTGTTCGGAGGCAAGAGCGACGCGCTGCGCGAGTTCGTGCGCGAATATTTCGAGGACCACGAAAACGAACGCATCGCTGCGGCAGTCGCCCTCTACGAACGCGAACGAATTACGCTCGGTGATGCTGCACGACTCGCTGCTATCGACCGCTGGACAATGCGGGATATTCTCCGTGAGCATGGTGTGGAACTCCGGCTCGGGCTCGTGGATGAGGAGGATGCGGCCTACGAAGCGGAGACGGCGACAGAACTCGAATTCGATGATGAGCCTGCTGATAACGAGACATCGGACTCGCAATGACGACTGCCGATATTCCAGCGGACCCAAGCGTTCTCAATACGACTGTTCTATCAAACTTTGCCTACATCGACCAGTTGTGGGTAGTAGCTGGACTCTCAAGAATCTGTACAGTACCGGTCGTTCGCGAAGAACTTCACAATGGTGTCGACGATCATCCCTACCTCCAGTCGGCATTGGACATACTAGATAATGAGATCCCGGTCACGACGGTCTCGGACACTGTTGCAAATAGAGAAGCGGTTGTCAGCGACCATCTTGATCCCGGAGAAGCACAGGCGTTTGCACTTGCTGACGCACACGATGGTCGGTTACTGACGGACGACGGTCCACGTGACAGACGAGGGTGAGAACCTTCGGATCGACCGCATCACGATCGACGTGAAGTTCGATACCCAGAAGCCGACACAGTACGTTAGCGCGTACGCAGTACTGGACCACGCACATTTCAACACGATGCACAGAGACCCGACGCTGGGCGGACAAGTTCCGATCGAGAGGTCCGGTACCGTCGAACTCCACGGTGGCACGGTCTCCTTGCCGCTTGACAGTACGATGTTGAAACTGATAGTGATGCAGAACGCGCCGCTGTACGTCGAGCACAGAGATATCCGAGAACTTCTATAGTCGCCACGTCCACAGACTCCTTGCTAGCGGGGAAAACACCTCACAATCACGTTCTTGCTGGTGGTCGAACGTGTCATAGAATTCGGTTTGGGTGAACACACGCCCGTTATTGGCCCCAGTGAAAGCGGCCCCAAGTTTCCGTGTCCGACGAGTGTTGCTCGTGTCGGAACCGAAAAGCAAACGAGGCGAGAGTAGTTCGCATCGGCTTCGGCGGGTATACTATGAGTACTCATGAAAGACGAATAACTAGTATCACCTTATTGTCAGTGAACAGTCCGTCTACAGGTCGAGCCGATGGACTGCCATCTGCATAACAGAATTTTTTACTTTGCCCTTAGGAGCGCTCGATATGGAACGACGTGAATACGCGACACTGCTCGCTACTATGGGGATCGCACCTCTCTCGGGGTGTGGAGCAATCGAGGCGGTTCTGGGAGGCAAAAGTGAAGAGCAAGAGAGAATCGAGCGAATCAAAAACGAAGCCAAATCCCCCAGTTGGAGCGAATTAATGGAGAATATGGACGAGTGGAAAGGCGAGCCAGTCCATTATTCGGATGTCGACATCTCCGCGATCGACGAGACGAACAATGGGTCATACCACATGTCCGTCGCCCATCCAGACCATGGCGGTTCTGGCGATAAAGTGCTGCGATGTACCTGGTTTGGAGATCAGGTCGACATCGAGAACACGTTCGACATCTGGGGCACCGTCGAAGGGACTCATACCTACTCTTTCGGTGAGGAGAGAACGGTCCCCGACATCAGGTTGGTCGAGATACAACCGAGTGAGTAACGCTACAGAGATTTATGCTATCAGTGGTTGAGTTTTCGGGTTTCAGTCTTCAAAACCTCAGCCATAGCACTCACTCAACTCAGCAGCCGCTCAAAACCCATAGAGCGTGTCATAGAACCCTTCTATGACACGCTCTATATGATCTATAGTCAGTAGCGGGTACAGCCCAATCCGACTTATCCTTTGGATTCCTGTTCAGCCAGTCGGCGTTTGATGAGATAGCCCGCAGTCCCAAGTGTCGCGATGCTACTTGGAATCCCGAACCCCGGCCCTGTCGTAGATGTTTGGCTATCACCCGTCTCCAGCGGTCCGGTCACACGCGAACCCTCACTTGACCCGCTGACGCCGGCATCAATTGCATAGAGATTGCCATCCCAACCCCCAACGAAGACAGTGCCATCGGCGACGATGGGTGACGAGTGAACTTCATCGCCGGTCTCGAAGGCCCACTGTTTCTCCCCACTCTCGGCGTCCACTGCGTAGAGATGTTTATCATCACTCCCGACGAAGATGGTTCCATCAGCCACCGTCGGCGACGACTCGACAAAATTGTCAGTTTCAAAGGCCCACTGTTGGTCGCCGCTCTCGACGTCGACCGCATAGAGGCTGACGTCGAGACCCTCTTCGAGATCAGTGCCACTTCCGACAAAGACGGTTCCATCGGCAACCGTCGGGGAAGAATAGATTGCGCCCGCTGCTTCGAAGGCCCACTGTTTCTCACCGCTCTCGGCATCAATTGCGTAGAGATGGCTGTCAGCACTCCCGACGAAGACGGTGCCATCAACTACCGTCGGCGACGAATAAATCATCTCGTCGGATTCGAAGGCCCACTGTTTCTCGCCGGCATCTCCGAGGAATCCGGTATCGGTACCAATCGCGTAAAGTTTGGTACCACCCCCGACGAAAACGGTGCCATCAGCCACTGTCGGCGCCGAATATTTATTGGTAGAAATGGTGTCGATGCTCCACTTTTTATCACCACTCTCGACATCTACCGCATAAATCGAGTCGTAGCCGCTTGAAAGGAAGACTGTGTCATCGACTACCACCGGCTTCGAACGATATTGAACACTGACTGATGAAGGGAAACTCCACTTTTGTTCGCCACTCTCAGCATCAACTGCATAGAGGGTGCTGTCACCGCTCCCAATAAAGACGGTGCCATCGGCCACCGTCGGCGACGATCGAATCTTCCCACGGGTCTCAAAGATCCACTTTCGCTCTCCACTCTGTGCATTGACAGCGTAGACATTTTCATCGTGACTCCCAAAGAAAACGGTGCCATCGGCTACCGTGGGCGACGACACAACACGGTCCCCAGTATCGAATGCCCACCGTTGGCGAGAAGTCGATGAGGTATTCTGCGCTGCTGCGGGTGTCGTTGCCAGTATTGATGCCCCAATCGCACTACCGCCGATTTTGAGTGCTTCTCGACGAGTAGAAGTAATGTCTCTGGGCTGCCCACAGTCATTTGTATTCATCAGGAAAACACAGATTTTTCCTCTTGTAAAAATCTTCTAATCATGTTGGCCTTTCCTGACAGCCACTACGTGGACTCTCTGTACTGAGCGCTTCGTGGGTCTCCTGTCACTATCTCACGATTCGTCTGATGACTCATGGGTGGGCGGTATCGAGCAGTTAGATGAATTCTTGACCCTCTCGTGGCCACTCTCCTCCCGTGGCCCTGACACGTGAGTCTCGCCGCACTGTCTTCCGGCAGATCGCCCAGCGATCCTCCGCCGACTGGCCCACCTACGAGTCGAGCCCGCTGTTCGATCGCTCATCCCTCCCAGCGCTGGAATCGGACGTTCGCCTCGTTGCGGAACCATGGTTCCAGCATGACGATCACGAGGCCGTCGAACCATTCGTCCACGCAGTGCCGCTGGCATACGTCCAGTTCGATGCCCACGACCGATACACAGGCTCAACGAGCTACGAGATGGAGACGCTGTTTCGCCTGTTCCTCCTGAAAGAATGCCATGGCTGGAATCACGAAACCGCGCTCGTCGAATCCCTCACCAAACATCCCAATCTCTGTGATCAACTTGGCCTGGAGTCGGTCCCCGATCAGTCAACCCTGTGGCGCAGTTGGCACCATCGCTTCACTGCTGAACTCCAAGCTACAGTCGAGACCGCAGCGCGAACGATCCTCATCAAAGCACAGAACGCAGGTGTAACAGTCCCGCGCGAACCAGACCGACAGAGCCGCAGACACCATGACGAAAATAAAGAATCGGACCCCGATGATCAGACCGTATTAGAGCAGGCCGAGACCCTCACTGATCGCGTCAGCGACGTTGCGTTCCCTGCGTTCTCACTGGACCGAGGCGAGGGCTGTGAGATCCACGAGAACGCCTACTGGGACCTCCAGACCTATCTCGGGCTTCGAGAGAACTTGGCTGTCAACGAAGGCGCTCGGAGTTTCATTCATGAGTCCAATAGGGAGCGGACACCACTTGGCCACGCACACCGTGATCACGTCCGTGATCTCTCGGTCAAGCAGATACGCGAGATGTATCGACAGGCGGTGAGTCGACTGCTGGACCGGGTAGCAGAGACAGAACAGTTCTTCCGAGCCGGCATTGTCGCGATCGACATCACTGAATCTAGCCCCTTCACGGGCGATCGAGCCGGCCACGAAGACGAGATTATTGGGACAAAGGAGAAAACCGATGAATACGCCTACCAGTGGGCGACCGTCCAACTGGTTGGGAATGCTGTTCCAATCGTGCTAGACGCACGGCCAGTACGCAAAGGGGACACCCGCAAGGAGATCGTCGAGGACCCCTTGGATTCGGCAGAGGCAGCCGTTCACGTCGATAACGTACTGATCGACCGGGAGTTCGACAGCCAGCATATCCTGGAGATGATCAGCCAGCGCGGTCTGTCCTACGTGGTGCCCAAACGGATGCAGACCAGCGAAAAAGCGCAGGCGAAACGACTTCTCAAGCGGGGGAAGGACCGCTACGAGACTGACCGGAAACTGCATCTCGGCGACAACGAGTGGCACTCGACGACACTGATCTACCGACGTAAAGAGAACTCCGAGCGCACCGATCATCAGCAGTATTCGGTGTTCATGACGAATCGAAATAGCGGCCTCCTTACTGAGTACGGGGGGAGTTGAGACTACAGCGGGTATAGCGGGCCTCTAATGCGTGGTTTCGGTCGAATCGTAGAGGCGAATCTGCGTCAGATCGCTTTCTGAACGGCCATTCCTATTCCCCAGACAACCAATACAGGAGATTTCCGAGACTCCGGATAGTGTCGCTACTCAGGTGCCGGGCTATCACGGGGAGAGAATTACGGTACTATCCGATTCCTGTCTCCTTCTTCAGCAGCGTCAGCGTATTATCGGCTGTCACAATGGGCGAATGCTCGCATTCACCGGTCAACTGCACCTGTATCAGCAGGTCCACAGCCCGCTAAATCGAGTACAAGAGGCACGCGAACGCGAAGTAGAAGAACCGTAGGCCGAAGTGCTTCGACGTTGTGGCGGCCATGAACCGCTTGATCGACTTGTACCCGCTCTCAATCTCCCATCTGTATCCGTACTCCAGTAGTTGAGACTGGTGTTCTCAATGCATATGATCCCAATTATCCACGCCCACTAATCAATTTTAGTTGGACTACATCAATTCAATTGGGCAAGCTTTATGTGACAGTCCTCACCACCAAATATTGCGGTCGAAATCGAGAGGCCCCATATCTGGGGTTAAGACCCTGGAGGATTAAGTAGTGACAACTATGAACTGCCCGGACTGCGGGAACGAGCGAACACGCGTCATCGATACAGGGACCAGTGCCGACGGAACCTCCGTCCGACGGCGCCGCGAGTGTCAACGCTGTTCGTTCCGCTTTACGACCTACGAACGTCCGGAGTGGGAGGCACTCCAGGTGAAAAAACGCGACGGAACCATCGAATCGTTCGACCGACAGAAACTCCGCGCCGGGATCGAGCGAGCCGTTGAGAAGCGAGATGTGACCGAGACAACAGTGACTGCTCTCGTCGACGATATCGAGAGCGAACTGCAAGGTCGGGAGGCGCGTATCGTCTCTTCGAATCTCATCGGCGAACTCGTCTCTGCGAACCTCCGCACGCTCGATAAGGTAGCTTACATTCGATTTGTCTCCGTTTACAAAGCATTCTCTGAGCCGCAGGAATTCCTGAGAGAACTTGACGCAGTCTTGGATGCAGAACTCGATGACTTCGAAGCCTCGAACAGCTCACTATGACACAAACATACGCAGATCAAACGAATGTTCGGTCAATCCTTGACCAGGCAAGCATGACCCACGTCCAGACGTACAGAGAACGACGGAAACAGAAACCAACCAACAGAGGACGATTCCTCCGGAGTACGTGCCAATGAATGAAAACAAAACCATAGGCGGAGATCCAGAGACCGACATCTTCTCGGAACGAACACAGCTTAAGCCGTATGAGTACACCGATTTCCTCGAGTACAAAGACGCAATACGGAACAGCTACTGGGTTCACACGGAGTTCAACTTCTCAGGAGACGTTCAAGACTTCAAGATTAACACGACTCCGGCCGAGAAGACCGTCATCAAACGGACGATGCTGGCTATCGCGCAAATCGAGGTCCAGGTCAAAACCTTCTGGGCAGAAATCTACGACGAGATGCCCAAAGCGGAGATCGGGAACGTCGGCATGACCTTCGCCGAGAGCGAGGTCAGACACATGGATGCGTACAGCCACCTCCTCGACATCTTGGGGATCACGGAGGACTTCGAGGAGGTGACCGACGTACCCGCAATCGAGGAGCGGATCGACTACCTCGACGAGTACCTCGAGAAGAGCGAGAGCGACGATAAACAGGAGTACGTGATGAGTCTCCTGCTGTTCTCCACGTTCGTTGAGCACGTCTCGCTGTTCTCGCAGTTCCTCATCATGACGAGCTTCGACAAACACGAAAAGAAATTCAAGGGGATCGCGAACGCCGTCGAAGCGACCAGCAAGGAGGAGCAGATTCACGGACTGTTCGGTGTCGAACTCGTGGAGACGATTCGCGAGGAGAATCCGGACCTCTTCGACGAGGACTTCGAAGAAGAGGTCCAAGCGGCCTGTCAGCAGGCGTTTGAGGCAGAGATGAAGATACTGGACTGGATCTTCGGTGAGGGCGAATTGGAGTTCCTTCCCCGGGCGCACGTCGACGCGTTCCTGCGGGACCGGTTCAACCAGAGCCTCGAGAACGTCGGTGTCGAGCCGATATTCGACCCGGACGATGACCTGCTCGAGGAGACACGGTGGTTCGACGAGGACATCATGATGACGAAGGACAACGACTTCTTCAGCAAGCGGTCGACCACGTACAACAAGCACGCACAGAGCGTCACCGCGGAGGAAATGTTCTAACGATGGCACAAACAGAACCAGCACTCGACGAGGTACAACAGCAGCACAAGGAACCGTTCTACTGGCTGAACGAGGACAGTAGGGCATTCCTCAGCGAGGGGTATCTGCTTGAGGGCGTCACAGCCGAGGAAAGGGTCAGGGAGATCGCAGAGCGGGCTGAAGAACTCTTAGACGACGACGGCTTCGCGGACAAGTTCTACGACTACATGAGTCGGGGCTTCTACAGCCTCGCGAGTCCGGTGTGGTCGAACTTCGGTCTGGACCGAGGCCTGCCCATCAGCTGCTTCGGTAGCTACATAGAGGACAACATGGAGAGCATCCTCTACACGCAGGCCGAAGTGGGCGAGATGACCAAACTGGGCGGCGGGACCAGCGGGTACTTCGGCGAGATCAGGCCCCGAGGCAGCCCGATCACGAACAACGGCAAGAGCAACGGAAGCTACAGCTTCACCGAGCTGTTCGACACGATCATCAACGTCGTCAGCCAGGGCGAGACGCGGCGCGGCCAGTTCGCGGGGTACATAGACGTTGAACACGACGACCTGGACGAGTGGCTCAACATCAAGACCGAGGGCGACCCCGTACAGGACATCTACTACGGCGTCATCATCGGTGACGACTGGTTCCGGGCGATGGTCGACGGCGACGAGGAGAAGCGAGAGACGTGGGCAGAAATCATTGAGGCCCGGATCAACATCGGTGTCCCGTACATCATTTTCCGGGACAACATGAACGAAGGTAAGCCACAGGTCTACAAGGACAAGGGCTACGAAATCAATGCCTCCAACCTGTGTACCGAGATTGCACTGCCAGCCACGCCACATGAGAGTTTCGTCTGTTGTCTCTCATCGATGAATGCGCTCCACTACGACGAGTGGAAGGATACCGACGCAGTAGAGACACTGACGCGGTTCCTTGATGCCGTCATGGAGGAGTTTATTCAAGAGGCGGGGGGGACGCAGTTCATGGAACGCCCAGTACGGTTTGCGAAACGGCACAGGGCGATCGGCATCGGCGTCCTCGGCTGGCACAGCTACCTACAGAGCGAGATGATTCCGTTCGACAGCATGGAGGCGATGGAGAAAAACGAGGCAATCTTCCGCACCATCAAGGAGCGAAGTTACGAGGAGAGTCGTCGGCTCGCCGACGAGTTCGGCGAGCCGGAGGTGCTCGAGGGTTACGGTCGCCGGAACGCAACGACGATGAGCGTGGCCCCGACGAAATCCAGCAGTGTCATCCTGGGGCAGGTCAGTCCGAGCATCGAACCGCTGAAATCGAACTACTTCGTCCGCGACGGTGCGAAGCTGAAGTCGACGCAGAAGAACCGGTTCCTTGAGGCGATACTGAAAGAGCGAGGCAGAGACGAGCGCGAGGTCTGGGACAGCATCGCACAGAACGACGGGAGCGTGCAACACCTCGACTGCCTGACCGACGAGGAGAAGGAGGTGTTCAAGACCTTCGCCGAGATCCCACAGATGGCGATCGTCAACCAGGCAGCCCAGCGGCAGAAACACATCGATCAGGCACAGAGCCTGAACGTCTCGATCGATCCGAGCGAAGTGAGCGTCAAGGAGATCAACCAACTCTACATCGAGGCTTGGAAGAAAGGGGTGAAGAGTCTCTACTACCAACATAGCGTGAACGCTGCACAGAAGTTCAGCCGAGACATCCTCGAATGCAAGGCCTGTGAGAGTTGATCTCCCATCGGCCGGTATGATAGAGTGGTCCATGTAAACCACGCCACTCTACCCCTCGGCGTATGCGTGCTTTGGTCCTTGACGGCTTCGGCGTGGATTTCATCAAACAGATTTGGTCGGAGAATCCCAGGGTGTGGATCGACGAGTTCGGCGACGAGGTAGTCGACCTGATCACCGAAGCGGTCGATTTAGAGAAAATTACACCTACGAGGCGTGTCCTGACGAAATACTTGACATGGGTACCGAGCAGTTCGCCGAGTACGTCGAACACATCGCCGACCGGCGCCTTGGACGACTCGACTTACCGGAACAGTACGGGACTGACAGTCCGTTCCCGTGGATATCCGAGTAAGTCAACCTGAACAAGGACGAGAATCCCTTCGAGACGCAGGTGACCGAATACCAGATCGGGGGTAGCCTCGACTGGTAGCATTCGACCGTGTTCCACATAGCAACGTGGTCCCCTAGCTATCCTCGAAGCATAGCTGTATCTCCTGACTGAGGAGACCCTACAGCGTCTTTCGGACGTATTATAGAAATTCGAAGAGAATACCCGCGCCTTTAGGCGCGGGATGAATCCGACAACTCCTCCACGACCCACCGTCGATGACAGGGCCGGATATTCAACCATTCTCAAACCGAACCTTTACAAGAGAATCGAGTATAAGTGGTTATACAGACGTTCAGAATGCTAGAAGTCCACCGCACCTACCGAGCGAAAATCCTCAACCACGGCCAGGTAGAGGAACCGCTCGACCGGCACGGGTGGTCGGCCAGCAAACTCTGGAACGTTGCAAACTACCACTCCCGCAAAGTGTGGGAGAAAACGGGCGAAATCCCCGACCACGGCGACCTCAAAAACGAGTTGAAAGGTCACTCAAAATACAAGGGATTGCACTCGCAGTCCAGTCAGCGCGTTCTGGAGGAACTCGCTGAAGCCTTCAACTCGTGGTATGGCAAGAGGAAGTCCGACAGTCGAGCGAATCCGCCCGGCTACCGGAAGAAAACCTACTACGACTCAGAAGGCCATCGCGTCCACGAAGAACACCCTCGGTCAACGGTGACGTGGAAGCAAAACGGCATCAAACACGACTCGAAAAACAATCGTGTTCGTCTGTCCAAAGGCGCGAATCACAAGGAACACCCCAAGGCGTGGGAATACATCCTTGTCGAATACGAGACACGCCCCGGTGTCACCGTCGAAAACCTACAACAAGTCCGTGCCGTCTACGACAAGGCGAAAGGACGCTGGGAACTGCATTTCGTCTGCAAAGACGAAATCGAGACGCCCAACGCACCCGGCAACGAAACAGCGGGTATTGACCTCGGCATCTGTAACTTCGCGGCGGTCGCGTACAGTACGGAGGAAGCCGACCTGTACCCCGGCAATCGCCTGAAACAGGACGGGTACTACTTCCCAAAGGAAATCGCCAAGTGCGACGATTCGGGGGGCGAACGAGCCACTCGTCTCCACGCGAAGTGGTCGGAGCGCCGAAGCCACTTCTTCCACTCCTTAGCGAAGCACATCGTAGAACGGTGTGTCGAGCAGGAAGTTGGCCGCATCAACGTTGGGAAACTCGCTGGTGTTCGTGAGGATGAGAACGGCGAGTCGAAGAACTGGGGTCGGCACGGCAACCTCGACCTACACGGGTGGGCGTTCGACCGGTTCTCGAACATCCTCGAATACAAGACGAAAGTCGAGGGAATCGAAGTCGTAGAGGTCTCAGAGCGCGACACGAGCAAGACGTGTTGCGTCTGCGGTAGAGAAGACGATAGCCAGCGTATCGAACGCGGCCTGTACGTGTGTGAAGAGTGTGATGCGGCGTTCAACGCCGACGTGAACGGGGCGGAGAACATCCGTCTCGACATCAATCAAAGTAACTCCGAGTCCGCACCCGTGTTGGGTGGGGATAGGAGTACCGGCTGGTTGGCACAGCCCGGAGTCTACCTTCATGACTTGTCCAGCGGATTCCAACCGCAGGAACAAGTGGTAGACTGCAAACCGTAATATCCCAATCCAGCGGCGCGGTGCCGTGGGATTCCTCCGCCTTCAGGCGGAGGAGGATGTCAATTCGAGGGTCGCCGCGTCTGTGTCTACCGTTCCCCAGCACTTCCCGACGAGATCGGTCAGACTGACCGACTCCGTTTCGTCTATCGTCTCACCTTGACGAGCGAGTGTCAGCGTGTCCTCGACGATAGCTTCCATCCGGTCGAGTGCCCGCAGGAGTGGATCGAGATGTTCGCTCTCTGTCTGTTCATCGAGGATCGTTGCGCGGCCCTGTGCGACGTTGAGCGGATTGCGCAGGTCGTGGGAGACGACGCTCGCAAACTCGTCGAGCCGCTCCTTTTGCCGACGAAGCTGTCGTTCCCGTTCGACGCGGTCGGTGACGTTCCGGGTGATTCCCACGAGACGGGTTACGTCGCCGTCAGTGAGTACTGGCGCGAGATTCGTCTGCCAGATGTGTGCCTCCTCATCGATTTCTAGCTCTTCCTGATACGAGATCGGCTCACGAGCCTTGGCACACCGGTGATAGTTCGCTTCGAGTTCTGCTCCCGCTTGCTCACCGAATACATCACGAGGCGTTTCTCCCCGGACCTCTTCGGTCGTAAGGCCGGTCTGTCGCTCGTATGCCGGGCTGATCCGGTCGAATTCGAACGTAACGTCGCCGTCTGAAGCGTCGACATCGACGAAGAAGATTGCGTCCTCTGTATTGTTGAGGAGGGCCTCGTACTCTCCAGCCAGTTCGCGGAGTTCGCGTTCCTGTTCTTTCCGCTCGGTAATCTCCCGGCTGTTGAGTAGAATACCGTCGATGACATCGTCTTCGAGCCGGTTCCGCATCGTGGCTTCGATCCAGCACCACGACCCGTCGGCGTGTTTGAATCGGACTTCGACGGTCTGGGGTTCGTCCGGAGTCTCAAGAACAGCTTCGACCGCCTCGGCGTTTTTCTCCCGGTCGTCGGGATGGACGTATTCGTAGCCAGAGTTCCCGACTAACTCCTCGGAATCGTAGCCGAGCACTCGGGTGACCGCGGGGCTCACGTATGTCATCGTTCCGTCAGTGTCGATGATCGTGGCGAGGTCGTTCGACTCTTCGACGAGCATCCGATACCGATCCGCCTGATTCTCGCTCCGTGTGTCCGAAGTCGCAGTGTCTTCCATTGGTCAGTGGTGTTCGACGGGCGTTCCCCGAACGGATGAGTCTGCGGACATCCGAGGAAGGTTCAATACGACGCCTGTTCCACGCGGTGAGTTATCCACGAATGTGACTTCGCCACCGTACAGCGAGACAGTCCAGTAGACGATCCAGAGCCCGAGTCCGGTCCCGTGCTGGAGCGGCGTTTCCTCGCCCTCTTTGATCGTCTCCAGTTCTTGGTCCGGGATGCCCGGTCCGTTATCCACAATTTCGATGTCGATCCACTGTTCAGACTGCTTTTCTCTGGACGGTCTGGTGGTGACCGTCACCTCGGGTTTGGGTTGGTCGTTGTGGACGACGGCGTTGTCCAGTAGTTCCTTAAGTGCCATCTTCAACTGGCTATCCGCCCGAACGTAGAGTGGGTCAGAATCATCGACATCGAATGAAGCGGTCGAATACTCTTCAGAAACGGTGGTGACGACATCGCTAACTAACTCCGTCACGTTGGTAGCGGTCTCAGCGGACACTTCGTTTTCGAACAGCGAGCGCACAGTTCCGGCTTTGTCACCCAGCGTCGCCAGAGCGTCCGCCCGTTCTTCGATCGCCCGGACGTCCGCCCGATGTTCGTCATCGCCCAGCGATTTACGGAGTAGTTCTGCCCGGCCCTGAATAACATTCGTTCCGTTCCTGAGATTGTGGCGCAAGACGCGATTGAGAACGTCGAGTTGCTGTTTGCGCAACCGACGATTCGTCACGTCGGACTCGATCGTGACGAAGTGCGTAATCTCTCCGTCGCCGTTCGCGATGGGCGAGATCGTCTGGTTGACGTGGTACAGCTCCCCGTTTTTGCGCTGATTGATGAGATTTGCATTCCACTGCTCGCCCGAAAGGATCGTCTGCCACATCCGGTCGTAGAACGCCGCGTCCTGTTTGCCCGACTTGATGATGCGAGGGGTTTTACCGACAGCTTCCTCACGAGTATAGCCGGTTCGGGCTTCGAATTTCGGATTCACGTACTCGATAGTGCCCTCCCTGTCAGTGATGAAGACCGCATGTCCTGCGCTCTCGACGGCTTTTTTGAACAGCTGTAAGTCCATTTCGCGCTCTTTGCGCTCGGAAACGTTCTCCTGGAACCCGACGTAATTCTCGACGGTTCCGGCGTCATCTCTCACCGGCGCGATACTGACGCGGTTCCAGAACTGACTGCCGTCCTTCCGGTAGTTCCGGAGTTCCACGGATACCGGCTCGTCCTTCTCAACTGCCTTCCGCATTTCGGCGACTGGTTCCTCCCGAGTGGCCTCACCCTGGAGAAACCGACAGTTGCGGCCGAGCGATTCCGACTCAGAATACCCAGTCAGCGCTTCGAATCCCTCGTTTACGTAGATCATCGGGTTATCATCTCGGTTGGGATCGGTGATGGTGATCCCGACGGGCGCTTTGTCCATCGCCTGGGATTTCAGTTCGAGCTCGCGGGCGTACGTTTTCCGGTCTGTCACGTCGCGTGCAGAGAGGATTATCGGTGACTGGTCGGAATCCTCAAGCGTCGCAGCCGACACCTCCAACTGTCGCGTTTCTCCTTCCTTCGTCTGACACGTGAGGTCGTCGGTCGATCCCTGCCCCGCCTCCTGTACCTGCTGGAGGAAAGACCGGAACCGCTCGCGATCGTCGGCGTGGATTGTCTGGGTCGGCGAGATAGAGAGCAATTCGTCACGTGAGTATCCCACGAGGTCACACGCCGCGGGGTTGCACTCGGTGATCTCGTCGCCAGATGGAGCAACAACGAAGATTGCGTCGTTCGTCGAATCGAACAGCCGCTGAAATCGAATCTGCACGTCCTCGTAGCGCGTGGACAACTCCACCGACTGCTCACGCCTCGCCAACAAATTCCCCACACGACGAAACAGGGTCGTCCGGTCGACAGGTGCTGACACCACTTCGTCAACGAGCGGTGGCCCGTTGCCGTTCTGCTCGGACGGCAACGGGACCGTTCCCCTCGACCCTTCCTGTTGAATCAACAGGACGGGCGTGAAGGTCGGGTGGGCCTCTTTTTTGTGCTCTCGCAACGCGTCGCGGTACGTCGGTACCATCTGTTCACCAACGACATAACAATCGACGGGCTGGAGGGTGTCATCGGCGACGACGTCGTACCGTTCGTCAAGAAATTCTTCGAGCGCTTCCCGGTCGTTATCTCCGTGTATCAGGAGTTGTATGGTGTGTCGCTCACTCACTTCGCGACTCGACTGGGCGGTCATGATTGGTCCGTTGTCTGGTGGGACTCATCTGGAACGCGATGCGTTGAACTACCCTGCATGATCCCCCGAACGGTATCGAATGGTCCTTCGATAACCAGCCCCTCGCCGGACTCGATCGCGAACCGGTGGAACCGGCTGTCGAAATCCCCGAGTCGCTTTTTCACGACTCCGATCGCTCGGTCCAGTTCGCCGTCGACTTCCACATAGGTGAGAAACACGATGTTGTCCGCGATGTAACTGGTGTTCGTGCTCGTGGCTTCCGGGATGCCGGTGAGGCGGTCCGCCTCGTCCGTGATAATGACTGCAATACCGCGATTCTTGAGAACCCTGGTGAGGCCGTGTAACCGGCGAACAAGTCGCTGGTCGTCGCCCTGGAGCGAGATCTTGTAGCCCGAGAGCCCGTCGACGAACACTGCGTCCGGCGCGTGCTCGTCGACCTGGTCGAGGACGTGCCGATCGAACTCCTCGGCCGAACGCACGAGCGGTTCGGTCTCTGTCAGCGCCAGTGATCCCTGCGCCCGCATCTCCGAGATCGGGAGTCCGAGTGTTTCCGAGCGATGGACGAACTGGTCGATCGACTCCTCGAAGAGGTATCCGAGCGCTGTCCCACCGTCTTCGACGATGCCCGAAAGTATCTGTGCGCCGGTGGTCGATTTGCCGATGCCGGTCGGCCCGCTGATAAACGAGACGGTCCCGCGTTCGATCCCGCCACCGAGGAGTCCGTCGAGAGCTTCGTGTCCGGTCGGGATCAGTTCCGGGTCGAACGTTCGGTTCTCGTGTTTCGGGATGGTCTGTGGATAGACTTCGATCCCATGCTCGCGGATTTCCAGTCCGTGGGTCCCGTCGCTCTGGCCGAGACCACGGTGTTTCGGCACGGCGATCCGGCGCTCGTGCTCGTCGAGAGACAGGTTGACGACGCCGTCGCTCAACGATTCGAAATCGTCGTGTCTGGTCTCGCGAGTGCGCTCCCTGTCGAGCGTTCGCGTCGCGACTGTCGTGACCTGTCGGTCCCGAAGGAACCGGATGAGCGACTGCAACCGCTTCCGGTACTGGTATTCGTCCCGTTCCACGTACTGGAGTTGGGTGATCGGGTCGATGAGAATCCGGGCCGGATCCACCTCCTCGATTACGTGTTTGATATCCTGTGTGAACTGTTCGGATTCGACTTCGCTCGCTTCGACCAGGTTGTACGACTTGTCCTCGGCGAAAAAGTCCGTCCCGGGCCCGATGTCTAAAAACTCGGCGTCCCGAATGTCGACGTCGAGCCGTGCTGCGTTGACGAGAATGTCGTCTCTCGACTCCTCGCCGTGGATGTAGACGACTGTCTCGTCGGCATCGAGTCCCGCTCGCAGGAAGTGCTGACCGAGCAGCGACTTCCCCGTTCCCGATGCGCCCTGGACGAGGTACGTACGGCCCCGAACAAGCCCTCCGTTGAGCAGTTCGTCCAGTTCGGGGATACCCGACGCTACCAGATCGATTTCCTCGGTCGCCGGATCGCGAGAGTGATCAGACATCGTGTATCATGTCTTGTCAACCGGCCCCGAGGGAGATAAGACGACAGTCTAGATAACGGGATTCGGCGGAGAAGCTAAAAAATGGGTTCGCTCAATGTGCGGTTTTGATGCCGATAATCTCGAAGCGGGTGCCGCCGGTCTCGCTGTCGGTCACGCGGATTTCCCAGCCGTGTGCCACCACGATCTCCTTGACGATTGCGAGGCCGAATCCAGTGCCATCGTCAGCGGTCGAGTAGCCAGCCTCGAAAATATCGTCGCGTTCTTCGTCGGGACTTCCCGCTCCATCGTCCGCGACGTAGAACCCGTCAGCTATCTTTCCGACGGTCACCGTTACCTCACTGCCTCCGTGGTTGACGGCGTTCCTAAAGAGATTCTCGAACAACTGCTGAAGTCGGCTCCGATCAGCCGATATCGTCAGATCGGTTTCGACAGCGAGCGTTGCGTCCGCACTCGGCGTCGTCCGCCAACACTCCTCAGCCAGTTCGGACAGGGTGACCGGTTCCGTCGTTCCGAGTGAGTTCCCACTCCGAGCAAGCGCCAATAGATCATCGATGAGCGCCTGACAGCGATCGACTGCGTCACCCACTTCATCTAGGTGAGGGGAGTCACAATCGGCCTGTGCCAGTTCGAGGCGGCCCTGGGCAGTCATGAGCGGATTTCGGAGATCGTGGCTGACGATGCTTGCGAACGCTTCGAGACGGGCGTTTTGCCGTTCAAGTTTCCGTGCACGCTCTTTGCGCTCTGTGATATCTCGGAGTGTCCCGACTGACCCGTCGAACTCGTCACCTTCGTAGGGAAGGACACCTATGTGATCCTCACAGACGATCGGGTCGCCGTCACATGGCTGGATCGTCACTTCGAATTGTACCGTCTGCGGGCCGTCACTCGACAGCAACCGACCCAAGTGGTGTTTTGCCCGTTCGACGGCATCCTCGTCCTTGATGAGTGACGGCGTGCTTCCGAGAATGGTTTCCCGGTCGTAGCCGACCAACTCGACGAGTTCGTCGCTGACAAATGTGAATCGCCCCTCCTCGTTGAGCACGTACACGGCGTCGGTCAACGCCTCGATGATCGTCTCGTACTTTTCGAGTTCCTGCCGACGCTCCTTGCGGTCGGTGATATCGTGACCCGCTCCACGGAGTTTCGTTACCCTCCCACCGGATTCTACGACGGGAGTGATCGTCATTTCTATCAGACGCTCGTCGCCGTCCCCTGACTGAAGTCGCCACGTGTTGTGCAGTTCCTCGCCCGTCTCGAACGCCCTGGTGAGTGTGTGCCGAATGTCTTCGCGGTCGTCCGGGTGGAACAGTGCTATCGCCTCCTCCAGAGGGATTTCGGCTTGGCCAGGGCGGCCGACCGCTCGCTGGGCGCCGGCCGTCAGCAGGACAGTATCACTCCCTCGATCCAGTTCCCACCCACCGGTGTCGCCGACGAACTCCGTCAGTCGCATCAGTTGTTGCTGTCTGTCGGCCCGCCGTGCCTCGCGTCGTGTCCGGACGGCGTTCCGGATCCGGTTGGCCAAGAGGTCGTACCGGTCGGTGGCGGACCCCTTCTGGAGGTAGTCGGTAACGCCAGCAGAGAGTGCTTCGCTGGCGATGGTCTCGCTGCCCTTGCCAGTAAACAGGATGAACGGAAGGTCGGGATACCGCTCTCGGACAGCTTCGAAGAACTCGAGGCCGTTCATGCCGGGCATATTGTAATCCGAGACGATGCAGTCGGGTCGACGCTCGTCGATCCTCTCCAATCCACCGTCGGCGCTACTCGCCGTCTCGACGGTGAACCGGTCGTCCGCTCGCTCGAGGAACGTCGCAGTGAGATCGGCGAAATCGGCTTGATCGTCCACGTGGAGAACCTGTATCAACTCTTCAGTCTCGATCAAGGCCTTCGCCTCACTCATGCTTCTGCCGAGGTCGGTTCCGGATCCGTTCCTCCGAACAGTCGACAAGGTCGCAGACAGTTCCCATACCGATAGCGTACCGCCCTCCCACGAGCGTGGACTCGGGAACGTGACGTGCCCTCATCGGCTTACGTTTCTCCATCGTACTCCGGCGTTCGAGCATCGGTCTCGGAGATGTGGTGTCCGCCGTCGGCCGCGGCCGCCGATCCCGCTGTCGCCTTGGCTCCTGCACCGACACCTGATCCGGTGTCGAAATCCGACACTTGGTCGTGTAGTTCCTCAGCGAGCGCGGACAGTTGTTGCACGTTCTCCGAGGCCTCGGACAGTGAAGCGGTCTGCTCTTCGGTCGCGGCGGAGACGTTGCTCGCCTCGGCCGCCGTCTGCTGGCTGACGCTGGAGACTTGGTCGACCATCGACACCACCTCTTCCGACGAGGCCGCCTGGTCGTCGGTGGCGTCGCTGATTTCCCGGATGCCGCTTTCGGCCTCTTGGACGGTATTGGCGATTTCGTCGAACATCTCGATGGCGTCTTCGATCGTGTCGGAGCCGCGTTCGACGCGATCGCTCATCTGTTGTATGCCCTCAACGGTCTCGTCCGTCGTCGCCTGGACCTCTTCGATGCGCTGTTCGATGTCGGTGGTCGCCTCGGCTGCCTCCCCTGCCAGGGACTTTATTTCATCTGCCACGACACCGAACCCCTCGCCCGCTTCTCCAGCCTTCGCGGCCTCGATCGAGGCGTTCAATGCCAGCATGTTGGTCTGTTCGGCGATGTCGGCGATCATCTCGACGACCTCGCCGATCCGGTCCATCTTCTCGTCGAGCGCCTCGACCTGTGTGGCCGCTTCGTCGGCCCGTGTTTCGATCGACTGGATCTCATCGGTCGCTTCCGAGGCGTACTGTCGGCCAGTCTCGCCGCGCTCGACGGCCGTACTGGCAGTTGTAGCCACCTCCTCTGCCGAGGAGGCGATTTCCTCGACGGTCGCCGACATGTCGTTCATCTCGCCGGCCACCTCGTCGAGGTTCTCGCTCTGTGTGTCCGCACCGCGCGAGATCTCTTCGACGGACTCCGCGACCTGCTTGCTGGCCTGTTCGATCTCTTCCGAACTGCTCGCCACGCTCTGACTCGACGTTGCGACGTCGTCCGCGATGGACTGGACACGTGCGACGCTCGTATCCAGCTGCTCGATTCCGTTTTCGAGGTCACTCAGTGTCGATCCGAACGTTCCCGGGTAGTCCGTGTCGACGACCTGATCGAGTTCCCCGTCCTTTAGACCCCGACTCACGGTCGATATCTGTGCGAAGCTCTCCGATAACTGGGTCGTCCCGGTCGCGAGATCGGTGAGCACTTCGCCGTACTGGCCGGGGCGGTTCGCATCGACGTCTCCGTCCAGAACTCCCTGCTGGAGGTCGTCACTCACACCTCGAATCTCGTCGAAACTCTCCGCGAGTTCGTCGGCACCCGCTTCGAGATCGGCGACGGTTTCGCCGTACCGACCGGGATAGCTGGACTCGAACTCCCACCCGAGGTCGCCCTGTCGCAAGCCACGGCTGGCGGTTCCGATCTGCGAGAATACGCCCCGGAGGTTCGTCTGCATCTCGGTGAACGCCTCGATCATCCGGCCGAGTTCGTCGTCTTCGACGTGGGCCTCGAGGTCGTTGTCGAGGTCGCCGGCACTGACGGCCTGTGCCGTTTCCTCCAACTTGGTGATCGGCGGGATGATCCGTCCCGCGACGAACAGCCCGAGAGCGATAGCCAAGACGAACGACCCAGCAGTCAGTCCGAGAAGCAACCACTGAACCGTCGACGTGGTGCTGTCTGCCGACGCGACCGCTGTTTCCTTGTCCTCGACGGCGCGTTCTTCGAGCGTGTGTGCGTCCTCGCGCATGTCGGTCAGTATCGGGTCCAGTTCCGCCAATCCTCGTCTGGCACGCGCCGTCTCACCGGCCTCCGCCGCGTCGAACACCTCCTGAGCGACGGCCGTGTACTCCCGGTGTCTGGACCGCAAATCGGCGAAGGCTTGCTGTTCTTCCTCGCTCAGGTCGGTACCCTCCATCCGCCCTGCCCACTCTTCGAAGTGGGAATTGGCTTTCTCGAAGTCGGCTCTGGCATCGTCCTCACCGAGCAGGGCTGCTTGGACTGCCACCTGCTGTTCCTCGACGGCGACCAACATCTCCATCGACGCGTCGATCTTGTCGGCGTCCTCGGAGATGACGTGGGCCTCGCCGTCGACGGCGCCGACCGCTTGGTATCCCATCAGTCCCGTCGCACCCACCAGCAACGCCACGAGCACGAAGGCTAGGATGAGTTTCGGCCGCAGGTCGAACCGATCGAGTTTCACCTGTTCTAACATGGACTATTCTCCCGTGGCAAACCCAATAACTGACCATTCTAGATAACAGTATGAGTATCGCAGCTGAGAACCGGCGGCCGTCTCGCTCGCTTCGCTGTTCGAACCGTTCCTGAGGGACGCCATCCGGGGTATGATTCCGGGCGTCTCCCGTTATCTAGATGGGTGACTTATCTTCTCCGTCAGTGTTTGTACGTCTATGCCCGATTCGACCCAGCACGACGGAAATCGTTTCCGACAGGAAGAAATCGACGGTGACCCCCCCGTTCGGTCGCTGACGTTCGACGCCAGTGAGGAAACATACGTTGCGGAGTTCGACGGTGGCGACGTGTCACCGAGTGTAACGGTTATTTTCGTGGTTGCGAAAATAACCGGACAGTCGGCGACTGATCTCCGACCACTGCACCACGTCGTCGACCCGGATGCTCTCGACCGAATCGTGAGACACCGTCCGTCCGGACCATCCCGTAACGAACGGCTCGTCGAGTTCACTTATCAGGGGCTCACGATCCAGCTCTCGAGCGGCGGCGTGATCGAAGTGGGCCTTCCGCGTGCGGGGAATACGGAATAACTGGATGATCAGAACGGACGACCGGCTCGATATCCTCTTGTGCCCGAAGGCGCAGGAATCCCGAACGGTGGGATTTTCGAGATTACCACTATAGCTCAGGTTTCATTTCGGGGATCCTCTTTAAGCCATCGCGAAACGGTGCCAAACCGCCAGTGCTCCTATGGTCGGTGTTGTCGACTCAGCTGTTTTTGTTATGCGGGGTTCGTGGGCACGATTCCGTGCCGAAATCGAGCGTTTCGGTACGGAAAGCTGACGGACACTGGATCGCAGGGACCGGCGCGAGCGTCCCGAAACACGGTGATCAGCAACGCGTTATTTATATCTGGGTGACAAATTTCGACGTGCGATGGACGAACAGGATCGGCAGGAGAACGATGGAGGGAGCCGGTCGAGTCGCGCCGACTCCGTCGAAGCCGATCCCGGTGCGTCCCGCGACGGTTCCGAGTCAGACGCGCACACGCCGGACCAAGACGACGGGGCGGACGAGAACCCCGTGTACGGAGAGGGGGCCGAGGGAACACTCCAAGAGTGGACGAGTGCGCTCAACGCGCTCGAACGGGCAAGTGAACTCTTCGTCGGCCTGCCTGACGATGTTGACGACAGTGTTCGGACGTACGTCTCGGAACTGCCACAGTGGTTCCGGGACTCGCAAGCGATCGAGGCCAAGATTCGGGTGGGAGACGACGTGTTCGAAACCGGCGGGTTCCGCCCGACACTAGACACCCTGACAGCGAAGGCTCACACACGCATCGGAACAGCCGTCTCGATGACAGTCGTCTCCACGGACCGGCGACCGGGCACGGGCCAGCGAGCGTGGCTCGCAAGCGAACGAGAACTAGCCGAGACGACCATCTCACTCATTACATCCGCCATCGAACGATGGGAGATAGACAGTCTGAAGCGCGTGTCGGACGGCGTTGCCGTGCTTGATGACGACCTCGCGTATAGATACGTGAATCAGCAGGCCGAGCAGCTTCTCGGACGAGACAACGAGGAACTGCGTGGTGAGTCCGTCTGGGAGGTCTTTCCCGAAGCGGCTGACACCATTGCCGAAGAGAAAATCCGGACGGCTCTCGACACGGGGTCATCGACATCCTTCGAGCGATACAACACCCAGAAGGAACAGTGGGTCGAAGCTAGCGTCCACCCAAGCGACGATGGCGTCATCATCGTCTTCACCGAAATCACCGACTCGAAGGTTGCCGAACGAAAACTGGATCGCGTCTTGGAAACGGTGCCCATCGGCATCGTCCTCCTGACCCCCGAGGGAGAGATTACCCGCGCAAACCCCCGTGCAGAAGCGTTGCTTGGCCTGTCCGAAAGCAGGATGGACGGCGTGGCGTACGATCACCCGGACTGGGATATCTGGGACGAAGCGGGTAATCCGATTCCACGCGAAAACCATCCCGTCATGTGCGTCCGCAGAACCGGCGAGACTATCCAGGGGTTCACCCACGGGATCACACTCCCGGACGGCTCCGAACGGTGGCTATCGAGCAACGTTGCTCCTGTCGTGGGTGAAGACGGATCGATCGAGCAAATCATCGTTGCACTGGAAGACGTGACCGTCCACAAACGGCTCGAACAACTCACCGAGACGTTCCAGCCGGTCAGCGAACTACTCAATAGCGCAACTGCTGACGAGGAGATCGAACGACCCATCTGTGAGTTACTGACGGACACGCTCGAATACCAGTACGCACGGATTAACGAGTACACCCCGGAAACGGAACTGACCGAATCGGATCTCGAGGAGGGGTCGGGGGCTGTCGCGGCCAACGAGTCCGTAACTGGTCCGATACAATCGCGGACTGAGGTCGCTCCGGCAGCGGTCGCTGTTGAAACGGCCGAGATACAGGCAGTTCGGAGGAATCAGTCGGACTCGCAGTTCGAGCGATGGCGAGCATACACACTGGAACAAGGGTTCCAGGGTGGCGCTATCGTTCCGCTCGCGCACAGAAGCCGCGTCTACGGGCTGCTCGTCTTGTATACGGACCGTGGAGATGCGTTCGGGAGCCGCGAGCAGACACTCCTGACGACGCTCGGCGAGCGGATTGGGCAAGTTCTTCACTTACTTGCGACAGAGCGCATTCTCCATGCCGACAACGTGGCCGAGCTCACGTTCGAGGGCACTGACTCGGGGTCGTTTTTCGTCTCCGCTTCCGAACAGCTGGGTTGTACGATCGAGCTCAGGGACACGATTCCGGCCTCGGACGAGATGCTCGTCCACTATGTGTCCGTTCAGGGTGCTTCGTTGGATGCTCTGGAGGATATCGCGGAGAACGGAGATTGGGCCGCCCAGGTGCGACAGATCCGTCACACTGAGGACCCGCCAGGTGGAGAGGTCGAAATCGGACTGTGCCGGCAATCCTTGGCACAGACACTCGTTACAGAGGGGGCAGTCGTCACGGCGGATACGGTAACTGACGGCCGGGCCGAAGTCATCTGCGAAGTACCACTTGGCAACGATATTGGTTCGCTCGTGACGCGTGTCCAGGAGTCGTTTCCAGACACGACGTTGGTCTCGAAACGTGAATACACTCCCGCTGTGGAGTCGAATACACACACAGTCGGTCGGATGCTGGGAGAAATCTTCGAAACCGAACTCACGGACCGTCAACAACAGGTCCTGCGAGCTGCACTGTACGGTGGGTATTTTCAGTCACCGCGACGAAGTACGGCAACCGAGATTGCCAACGCGCTCTCACTGACCCAATCAACCTTCTCCTACCATCTGCGAAACGCACAGCAAACACTTTTCGAACGACTATTCGACCGATTACAACGACAATGACCAACGTCCTGCTCGAGGTGTGAAACTCTCTGAATGAAAATACCAAATCCTGGACTTCTGATAGGAACTTCTAGAAGGGTGCTGTCGGGGCTCCATCATCGTCTCCACCACTTTCTCCGCTGTCGGTTTTTTCTCCAGGGAATGACGGGCTCTTGCCGCCGTGGCCACCCCCGCCACCACCGCCGGTATTAGCGTGAACGGTCTCTATTTCGGCAATCTCGTTCACCATCCGTTTCTTGATTGCCTGGATCGTCATCGGAGAGATACCGCACCCGCTGCACGCACCCCCCAGCTGGATGGACACCTCGCCGCTTTCCCGGTCAAGGTTCTGGATCGCTGCCGATCCCCCGTGCATTTCGATTTGTGGGAAGTTCTTCTGTAGGAAAGTCACGATTTCCTCGCGCAGGTCCTCCTCACTTTTCGCTTCGGAACTCATACCCCTCTGTTTCGACTCTGGCCGTATAACTCTGAATTAACATGATTTTTGAGTTATTCCAAAGTGACATCAGCAGCGGTATAATTGGGTGCCCTGACTCTCGAGTGGCCAGGGGAGGAGGTGTAATCCCTGCCAGGTCCGGGCATTGAATCTTTTATTCTTCCGCCCGTCGATCCAGTGATGACCGAATTCGACCCGGAGAAATTCGAAGACAAATACGTCCATTACTTCGAAGAACTGGAGACGGCATACTCGAATGCGTACCAGCAACTCCACGGACAGGCCGACTCAGAGGTTCTTCGCGCCATCGACCGACAAGTGCTCAACGAGAGTGAACCGGTCTACGAGGGCGATGGACAATTCCGCATCACCTTACCTGACGATATTGAAGAGCGGAAACAGACCTTGCCCGGCGACGAGGAGACCTTTGATTCCCTTCTCACGGAGTTTGTCGACCGGATCGAAACTGAATTGCGCCAGATCTTCGGATTTGAAGAGTAAGCGCGGGGCGGGATCCCTTGATCTGGAGGGTGGATCAAAAAATAGTCGCCACGAATACAGCGGTAGTGATATCGTTGCGCTCTCGCCCTCTGCGCTACTGAGTTGCGTTATATCTGATCGCTCCGCTTGCGTGTCGCTTCTCCGATGGCAGCATTCGCTGAACAAGCAGGACACGCATACACTACGCCTGTCTCATCGCCAAACACTCGTCTGAACCGATCCGAAACGTGCTCTCCGCAGGTGCTGCATTCTGGCATGGTGTTATCAATACGGAAGGCGTCCAATGCTGGACCTGGGAGTGTCGTCGTCTACGTGATTCAGAACACCCGCAATGCTGATCAGAGCGTCTGCGTACCCACGATAGTTCGACACGACACCGGTTGGGACAGCGGGTGAACGGTGAACCGACGTGTCAGTATCTGTCATCGCTCAGTGGAACTCCCGGACGAGGTCAATCGCGTCGTCCGGGGCGCCGTCGGGGATGTCGGCCATGTTCTCGGTGAGTCCTTCGCGCTGTTCCCAGGGGGTGGAGTTCTCGTCTCGGTAAATGATGCCCTGCTACTCCTTGTCGGATTTGAAGTATGTGAATCTGACATCTGAGATCGTGTTGCTATCCTCTCCGCCACTCGATACTGACAGCTGGAGTCTCTGTCGCATTATTTCTCATTCCGGGTCACCAGTCGCTCAAATGACTGCTTGTCATCACTTCGATTGTTTGGGTGTATTGGGATCTACTCGTTCGATTCCTGCCTCAGCGAGTTCGGTTTCCACTGCCGGGGGAAGCGTTTCGAGTGTCTCGTCTACTTGTGGAGCAACTGATATACCGTCGACTCTCAGTGCCACTAACTTTCCACGATTGCCCTGTGCGGCGACCTCGAATTCGAACGGGCGATCTCGTTCGTCGAGCGCATACACCCAGACTTTCGAGAGGCCGTTTGCGCTCTCCCAGTGAGCGCTGTTGAGGACGCTGAGACTCCCTGCAGGGGGAACACACGGCGAGCCACACGCCTGGCACTGGCCGGGATGTGGCGAGGTGCCAACGTACTCGTAGTCGGTTCCACACCGGTAACACTGTAATGTCAGAATCATCGTCAGCGCTCATCCACCCCGAGTTCGGAGCCTCCCAGCACGTCCCGGGTCAACGTCGATGGCGTCGACAGGGCAGACATCGACACAGAGCATACAGTCGATGCACTGGTCCTCGTAGGTGGGATCGGCCTTGATTTCGGACTCGGGGTGGCCAGGGGTATCGGTCCACTCGAACACGTCGACGGGGCAGTCCTCCAGACAGGCCCCGTCCGCGATACAGATGTCGAAATCCACTGCGACGTGGGTTCCGTGGATGCCCTGTTCGTCCTCCCTTGGTTCCTCGCCATCTGTCGTCCATACCCGGTGGTCCTCGTGCCGGTCAACTTCCTCGTGGGAGTTCTCGAAATTCGGATCGATAGCCATCGAGATATCCTCTCGTACGTTGTGTAGCGTTCAGCCGACCTGGTCACTACCCGAGCGATCCCTCCATCTCGAGTTCGATGAGCCGGTTCATTTCGACCGCGTACTCGATGGGCAGTTCCTCCGTGAGCGGTTCGATGAAGCCAGCGACAATCATCTGCTTGGCGTCGTCGTCGTCCAGCCCACGTGATTCGAGGTAGAAGACGTCCTCGTCGCCGATCTTCCCGACCGTCGCCTCGTGGGCGACGTCGACCTTGTTCTCCTGGATCTCCATGTACGGCATCGTGTCCGATGTCGACTCGTTGTCGAACATCAGGGCGTCACACTCGACGGAGGTGGAGGCGTTCTCGGCGCCGCCGCGCGTCTCGATGTCCGGGCGAATGTAGGGGACGATTTCGTCGATGTCGACTTCCGAGCGGAAGTTGAGATCGATCTTCTCAATGCATATGGCTCGTCTCTCGGTACGTCCACGGATTAGTGAGGCGGGGAAAGAGTTATTTATGAATAACAGAGACAATATGAATAATGAGTAAGTCAGAACACTCGAATACCTCTGAGAAGGAAGTCGTTGCTGTCACCAAGCATGGTCAGGCGACTATTCCGAAGCGGTTCCGCGAGAAGCTCGGGATTGAGGCTCCCGGAAAGGTGCTGTTCCGGGAGACCGAGGGCGGCGAGGTGATCGTCGAACACGTCCGCTCGCCGGGTGAGATGCGCGGCTTTGCCGCCCGCAGCGAAGCGTCCACCGACAGGCCCGCGACCGAGATCCTCCATGAGAAGCGCGAACAGGATCGGGAGGGACGTGACGCGCAGTTCCCTTCGGAGGAGTGATGGTGGTCCCTGACAGCGTCGTCTTCGACGCTGAGCCGCTGATCGCACACGCTGATGATGAACCCGGGAGCGACGTGGTTGAGGAATATCTCGACGCAGTCGCCGTCGAGGACACCGCCGGCTATGCCAACTGCGTGAACCTCGCCGAAATCCGCTATACCATCGCCCGGAAGTACGACCGGACCACCGCTGACGAGTATCTCGACTGGCTCACCGATATCGGAATCGAGACCGTGGAGGTCGCTGACTCCTGGCAGGAGGCCTCAGAGTACATCCTTAGGTACAACCCGGCGCTCGGCGACTCCTTTGCGCTGGCGACCGCTGAAGAGGTTGGGGCGACGCTTCTGGTCGGCGGTGACGACGACTATGACGAAGTCTCGGATGTCCCATTAGAGCGGTTCCGTGACGGCTCTGCATAGATGACTGAAGACGTCGATCCTGAGGCTCCCCGACCCGAGAGGCACTCCAAATCGCTCGGGGCGCGGAGTGGCACTAAGTGACTGACGACTTCGCGGAGACGATATCACTCGGCCCGGCGACGGACGGCGAACCCGACGACGATTGGGTCCTCCCGTCCACGCCTGAAGATCGGATCGGAAGTTAAGACCAAACGTCCCAAGTAAAGTCGCTCAGCCATTAAGAACCGTGAGGAACCAAGCGATTATCTCTGACGTTGTATCTTCAAGCTGTAGCAGTAGTTGAGACTGGCTCTCTCAATGCATATGGACTCCGTATTCAGTTCCCTCGGCGAATTCCATCTTGACTTTCTTGAAGCTGTTCGCGGCTTTGTCCGTCGCCATAAGATATGCGAAGGCGATAACGACACACCCAATCACAGCGGCCCAAACCGCGATTACGGTCCTGCCAGTCTGTGCTGACGTGAGTGCGAACTGTTCGATGTACAGTCCCGCCACGGACAGGCCTGCTGAGCCGAGTCCGAACACGACGAGTTCGAGTAGTTCCGGGAGGACCTCGAGTACTGAGCTCATAATTGATTTTGAATCCGGAATCAGTGGGATTCACTTTTTCCAAACAAAAATCTACATGCCGCTGAGGAAATGACTCACGGATATGCATGGACGATACGGTAATCTCGACTACTCACGGCTCACGAAGCTGATTTTCTTAGTCGGCGTCGGGATGTTCGTGGTAGATGAACTCGGTGAGTTCGGGATTGAAAAAGCCGGGATGTCCGTTCCGGCCTGGGAACACAGCCTGTTGATGACGATGGCGGCGATCGGCGTTCTTGTCGCGCTTCTCTCGCCGTTTGTGTTCGGTATCGTGCTCCCCCTGACCGAGTAGACAGCCCGACGCGATCACCAGCCGTCTCCCGTTCAATATTCCTTCTGATAGCGAGCTACATCTGCTCGTTCGCGGGTCGGGGCTCACTGTCGAAGGCGTTGACGAGTTGCTCCGGGAGCGTTTCCGGCGAGAACACCGATACAAGATCACCCGGCTTGATTTGGGTATCACCATTCGGTGTAATGTGGGTGCCGTCCCGCTCGATCCCCACGACAAGAATCTCATCCGGTAGCAGACCCTCCTGATTGGCAGCTTTGAGTGTCAGCCCGGCGATGTCTGCAGTCTCCGAAACGGTAAACTCCACGACTTCACCACCACCCACGACGGTCTGGAAGTCGGTCACTGCCGAGGGAGCCCGATCCTCTTCGGGAGCGAACTCGTGGTACGGTTGGAACGTTTCATCGAGGACGATGTCCTCGCGTTCGATCGTCACACCTGCTGCCGAGAGCTGCTGGGCGATGCGGTTGATGTCGGTTGTGTCCTCACCGACAGCGGTGATTACGAGGTTTTCCTGCCCGGCGAGGAGTTCCCGGACGTGAATTACCCCCGGGGTCGACAGCGCCTCGTTAGCGAGCGCTGAGCGCTTGCTGACGGGAGCCGTACAGGTGAACTGTGTCGTGACCTTGCCGTTGGAGTTCTCGTAATCGATGTCGGCATGATAGCCCCGAATGATTCCGTGTTCTTCCAATCGATTGATGCGGTTGCGCACCGTCGCCGGGGTGACATCCACCTCTTCGGCGATCATCGGAGCGGACGTGTCTCTCGCGTTCATTCCGAGGTAGTAGAGGATCCGCCGATCAATCTCGTCGGGGCGGTAGGTCATGCCTCTAGTTTCTGGCTATCCGGGCAAAGACGTTGTGCCCTCCACTCGATATTGATGATTTGCGAACTGATTTTGAACACACGCTTCTAAGAACTCTTGAATACTGATTCAATAACATAGTGGGTCACTTTTTTGTTCTTCGAAAGAATATTGAGTGGTGTGACAGCGAATGGTAGCCGCTCCCCGTTCGAACGGCTCAAAGAGCATTACGACCACGAGGAGTTAGTCTGTCGAGAGTGTGGATTCGAAGACGAAGACGGCACGTGGGATGCTGAGGCCGACGGTGCCGACATCGTGTACACTCACACCTGCCCTAGATGTGGTGCGGAACGGGAACACGCATTAGGGCTTTCGGACCGCGAAACTGCACAGGAGCACGTACAAGAACAACGGTGAAATCCTGTCAGTATCTGTTGAGCGAGAGTCCCTCTTCAACGATCAGCTCTCCTCGTGTGACTCTCCCAGATAGGTCCAGTGGGTTTCTTCGGATCCGTCAGGCCGTGCTTCAAGCGTAATTAGATACGTCTCAACGATTCCCTCCTGTTCGATTCGGCAACGATTCCGCCGGCCTCGGCGTCCCGGAGTTCAAACGCTGTAACGTCCTCTCGTTGTTCGAGGTCAGCTCGCACGAGTTCTTCGAGCTCTTGGCTCCGAGCCGACTCATCTTCGCCCGTCATCGAATCCGCCTCCGTTTGATTCGGTCTCGTGCTTCCGTCTCGTCTAAACGACACTGACTGGCACAGTGAAGATGCTCAGTCGTCAGGCGTCCGGATCGTACGCTGTCTGTCACGGACCGCTTCCATCGCTGACCGCGTCGCTGCTGCGTCGTACCATCTATTGGGTGTTTGCGGGACATTTCCTGTGTTGATGTGGTTAGTCGGCCTCCATCGAGGATCCGTCAGCGGATGCCTCTGTACGCTGGCGACCAGTCAGTGAGCGGTAGATAGGGTAGAGGTAATCCTCGATCGGCCCCTGGACGCCGCGAGCGCCGGCATAGACGATGACGGGGACACCGGCCCCATCTGCGAGGTCGATGACACGGTCGGGCGTACTCCCGAATACCCAGCGTCTGAGTCTGCGGGTCCGGGTCGCACCGATAACGAGGATGCCCCCGTTCGAAGCAGCCGTCTCGACCAATCCCTCCGCCACGGTCGGTGCCTGCACGTTGTGGACCTGTACTTCGGGTGTGTCGGAGAGTCCAGCAACGGTCGCGTCTGCGGACTCCGCACGGCCGCCGCCACCGTTGGGATCGACACTAATGACGTGGAGTTCTGCGCCATTCCGCCCGAGCTGCTCAACCATCGGCAGCAACGCCTTGTGGTGGGGGCCACCACCCGCGCCGACGTTGACGACCGAGGTGTCCGTCTCGTCGGTGAACCCGCGAACGAACATCACGCCACAGGGTGTTTTGTATTCGATTGTCTCGGCGACGTCGGTGTGCTCCTCGGGATATCCCATAAGAATCTGATCGACGTCACCCTCTCGGGCAGTCTGCAGGATGTCGAAGGCGATGTTCTGGCAGATGTGCCCCTCGACGGTGTAGTCAGCTTCGAGTTGCTGTTCCGACAGTAGTTCCTGGATTCGAGTGACGCGCCCCTCCGCGGTCTCACGGACTGCCTCCGACGGCGTCTGCTCCGGGATCTGTGTGACGTTCAGCACACGGATGTGGGGATCGTCGTGTTGCAGCTTCCCCAAGGTATCAGCGAGCTTGATGTAACGCGCGGCCCTGTCCGGTCGGGCGACCGCGACGAGCACCTGATATCGGTCTCCCTCGCTCTCCTCGGCATCGCTACCACCACCTGTTCCCTCGGTAGTCGCTGGTTGTGGTTCGACGACCTGTTCGAATAGTTCGTCGACAGCCGGCGCGCCGCCCCACGCCAAGTACGCTACCAGCAACACACCGACGAGGAAGACACCGACCACGACACCCTTCAGTGGAAGGTTGTAGATCAGCGCGAGGTTCGCGAGAATGCCCACCACCGGCACGACAGGCACCCCGGGAACCCGGAAGCCGCGCTTGATGTCCGGGTAACGCCGGCGCGAATAGATGAGTGCGAGGTTGACGACCGAGAGCGGCAACAGGAGGTTCAGCGTCGCGAACCCGGTCAGCGTCGTCAGTCCCAGCTCAGTGAGCGTTAGCGAGCCAACTATGGGAGCGGGAACGGTGACCTGAAACGGGAGGATGCCCCCTTCAACCGGGAATAGCATGATGAATGTGACGATCAGGAGGACGATGGTGCCGGTCGCAGTGGCGACACTCCAGAACGGGGTGTTGTACTGCGGATGAATTCGCGAGAACGGCCGTGGGGCCTGTCCCTGCCGGCCCATCAGCGAGCCGATTCCGCTGGCAGCGAGAATCGACGCGTTCGAAGCGCTGACCATACTGAAGATGGCGCCGGCGACGATGAGCGACCGCCCGATGGGGCCGAGGAAGCCGGCAGCGACACGCCCCATAGCGGTTTCGCCCTCGCGGGCGATGACCTCCGCGGGCACCGGCGAGTTGACCATCGCGACGATCACCAGCGCATACAGCACGGTGACGGTGATGATGGAGGCGGCAATCGCCCGCGGGACGGTGCGCTTCGGTTCGATGATCTCGCCGGCGCTGGCGGCGATTGCGGAGAAGCCAAAGAACGTGATGAACGCTAGCGCGGCGATGGTGACGATGCCGACTAGGTCCGTCGAGAAGTTCGTCGCAAACGTGCCCACCGCCGTCGACGGCCCTCGGAACGACAACGCGCCGCCGATGAACGCAAACAGCACCGCCACCTTCGCACCGGTCACGAGCAGCTGGAAGGTGCCGCTTTCCTCGGTCCCCCGGGCATTCAGTGTGCCCAGCAGGAGGGCAGCGAGTACTCCTGTCGTCCCGTGGGGTAAGACGTGAAGTGGTTCGGGGAGCACGAACCGGAAGAACCACTCGTCCATCGTCGCGAGATAGAACGCCGTCGTGCCAGTGTATCCGAGGAACAGCATCGCGCCGATGGCATAGACGAGTGTGTCGTTCTCGAACGTACGCGAGGAGAACAGGTAGCCACCACCGTTCTCAGAGTAAATCGAGGCAAACTCGGAGTAGCCGGCGGCGGTGATGCCGGCGACGATGGCTGCGATGACGAACGCGATGACTGCACTGGAGCCGATCGCCGCGACAGCAGTCCCGGAGAGGGAGAAAATACCAGCGGCGATCATCGTCCCTAAGCCGATAGCGAAGGCGATCTTGAGGTCCAGCGTTCGGGTGTGCTCAACCATCGGTGTTAAAAGGGGTTAGTAAAACCAGTTGTCCGCATCGGCCAATCGTAGCGAGTTGTGGTCTTGTCTCTATTCCGGCGAACATTCGTACCTCTTCGTCCGCCCCCCAGAAACAAAATAACCTTTGATTCTATTTATGTATGGGGCATCTATGTGGGGGCTAAATTATCGAATCAAAAATAACGAGGTAGTCCAGTAGTCAAGCTCTTTCAGTGGCACCGACCCAGGAGTCTCGGCAAACTGTTTTTCGACGGATCGCTCGATGGTCGTGCACGGAGTGGCCAGTGTACAATTCGACGCCGCTATACGATCGGAGTTCACTCGCTGGGCTGGAATCAGACGTTCGGGTTGTCTCGGAATCGTGGTTCGAACACGTCGCTTACAACTCGGTTGATCAGTTCGTCTACGCACTCCCGTTGGCTTACTTTGATTTCGATGGACACGACAGTTACTCAACTTCCACACGCTGCGAAATGGAGACTCTCTTTCGGCTATTCCTGCTGAAAGAACTCCACGGGTGGACCCACGAAACGGCCCTTGTCGAATACCTCGAAACCTCGCCAAAAGTACATCAGAACCTTGATTTGAAATCGGTTCCCGACCCGTCGACATTTTGGCGGAGTTGGCACAAGCGGTTCACCACTGCCCTCCGTGAGACAGTGGAGACGGCGGCTCGAACGATCCTCATCAAAGCCCAAAATGCGGATGTCGCTGTGCCACGCAAACCAGAACGAAACCTGCAGGATCGAGGCCACGACGCTACTGAATCGGACCTTGACGATCAGGCCCTCCTCGATAAGGCAGGGACGGTTACCAAGCACGTCAGTCGCGTTGTTTTCCCGCGTTCTCGCTCAATCGTGGCGAGGGCTATGAGATTCCCGAGAACGCCTACTGGGGCTTACAGACCTACTTGGGGCTCCGTGAGAACTTGGCCGCCAACGAGGGCGCTCGGAGCTTCATCCACGAGTCGACGCGTGATCGAACACCACTCGGACACGGTCATCGCGACCAGATTCGTGATCTCCCTATCGAGCAGATTCGCGAGATGTACCGACAGGCAGTCCAGCAACTTATCAACGAACTCGCGGAGACAGAGGAGTTCTTCCGGGCGGGTATTGTCACCATCGACATCACCGAGGCCGATCCCTTCACGGGCGACCGCACCGGCCATGAGGACGAGATCATCGGAACGAAAGAGAACACTGACGAGTACGCCTATCAGTGGGCGACAGTCCAGCTGGTCGGGAACGCTGTCCCACTCGTCCTCGATGCCCGCCCGGTACGAAAAGGCGAGAGTCGGAAGGAGATCGTCGAGGACTTGCTCGATTCGGCTGAAGAGCTCGTCCACGTCGATAACGTGCTGATGGACCGGGAGTTCGATAGCCAGCACATCTTGGAGATGATCAGCCAGCGCGGGCTCTCCTACGTTGTTCCGAAGCGGATGCAGACCAGCGAGAAAGCCCAGGCGAAGCGATTGCTCCAGCGGGACCAGGATCGGTACGAGACCGACCGGAAGCTCCACCTCGGCAAGAACGAGTGGCACGAGACGACGCTGATCTACCGTCGGAAAGAAGACTCTGAGCACGACGACCACCGGCAGTACTCGGTGTTTATGACGAATTGCGGGAGCGGGCACCTCACAGAGTACGGGTTTCGGTGGGAGATCGAGAGCGGCTACAGGTCGATTAAGCGGTTCATAGCGGCGACGACGTCGAAGAATTTCGGGCTCCGATTCTTCTACTTCGCATTCGCGTGTCTCTTGTACTCGATTTGGCGAGCGGTCGATTTGCTCGTCCAAGTCGAGTTGACCGGTGAGTACGAACACTCACCCATTGTGACGGCCGACAATACGCTCACGCTGCTGAAGACGGAGACCGGAATCGGATAGAGAGATACTCTGTCCGGGGCAATCCGGATTCCTGAGTGGCAACGCTGTCGGAGATCTTGAAAATTCACTGGTCTAGTTGGTAGTACGACATGAGAAGACTATCGAGAGTAGATCCGAACCAGCTTCGTCTCGAAAATTCGCCCGAAACCACGCATCACAGCCCCGCTAAACCCACTGTAGTCTCAACTTCACTAAAGCCCAATTTTGGTATAGCGATATAAAATTTATAGAGGCCGAATCCGGACCATTGAGACTGCTAATGCCGGAATTCGCCATTTCGTACGAACGGCAATATGGCCGTGATTACACGAATAATCACGACCACTTTGAAGTACCCGCCGCTGTCGGTGAAGCACGAATGCTGCAACCGCATCACGACGCCGATTCCCCGAGGGTAGAGTCGCCAAGACCGGGGTTCGGGATTTCTCTGAGTCTCCTCAGCTGAACTCGGGACGATACCGAGGAAAGAATTCGATATAGGACTAATGGCCTCAATCTATATTAATACGCAGCTCGAACGATGTTGTATGACCGAAGACGGGTCGAACTCCGAGAGCTTGATGGAACGCCAGACCACGGGTGAAGACCGGGTTCGGATGACCGCCCGGCAGCTGTCGGAGCCGCGGACGGCAAACTGGATCGCCTCCGAAGCGGGCTGGTCACACGAACCAACCAAGCGCGTCCTCGAACGGCTCGTCGACGACGGTATTCTCCACCGTGACGAGAACGGCACCCACACGACGTACTACCCCGATTACCGCCGTCAGGCGATGCAGGAGGCGATGCGTCTTCGGGACAGCGGGCACACTGTCGAGGAGCTCACGGACCGTCTCGCCGATATGAAGACGCAGATCCGCGACTGGGAGGACGAATTCGGCGTTGAGTCACCGAACCAGCTTCGCGGGACGCTCGCTGACGAGGCCCTTGACGCTGACGAGGAAGACCGTCGCCGTGAGATTGCCCGTGAGTGGGAGCACCTTCAGCGACGTATCCAGATCGTTGGCTTCGCCATCCGCGAATGGGACTTCCTCGCTCCGACGACAGAACCTGCCGAGGCCAACAGCTAACGGATGTCTGTCCCGCATCCAGGTGGTGATCCGAACGCGAACCTCTATGCGCAGCTAAAGCGGGATGTCCTCGATCGTGTACCACAGATCACGGCGGTCGAGTTCGTTCCGGATGATATCGAGGCCAAGCAGCTGCGAGCGATTTTCGATCCGGGCCGTCTTGCTCCCTCGACAGGCCCTGATTCACCGGAACTCACCATCAAGTGGTGTCGACAGGATCCAGACGATTGGTTCCGTATCAACTACACGGATCCGAACACGGGCTTTCACGCCGGCTGGCACCAGGATGAGCACCATCCCGGTCTCGGACAGGCGCATTTCCAGTACTCAACCGCTAGTACGGAGGACCGCTGGGAGATTACATTCGAGCACGAGACCCCATCCCTGATCCTTTGGGAAGTCATCGAAGAGCTTCTCGAGGACGTCCGTCCGACCTACCAGTACGCGAACGAAGAATCATGACTCCGGGTACACCTCGAAACCGTTCCGATCAGACACTTGCGGGTTCCTTCGAGCGCTACCTCCAGGACAAGGGGAAAGGCCGCGGTGGGGACGGCGGGAACTATCGACGAAACGCTGCGCGTGAGCTTGAGCGGTTCGCCGAGTGGGCCGCCGGCAACCGCGGCGACGACGACTGGACCGGAATCGTCCCCGACGACGTCGACCGTGACCCCACCTTCGAGGACCTCGACGAACGTGTCTTCCGCGAGTACGCCCGCCACCTCGCCGGCGACCGCGGACTCAAGCAGAACACGGTCCGGACCTACTACGCGTACATCTCTGCGTGGTGTGGCTGGTGTGTCAACGAGGGCTATCTCGAAGCCCATTACGCGCAGCGGGCGAGTGCGATGGCGCCGCTGCCGGAGGACGACGGCCGCAAGCCCGGTGACCAGCAGGCTTGGACGTCCGAACAGCGCCACGCCCTCACCCGCTACGTCGACGAACGGGCGCGTGAGGCCATCGAGGGCTACACCACCCTTTCCGACGTGGACCCGCTCGACGAGCAACGAGCCAAGTATACGGCGCTGAAGGCGGCTCGTGACCGGGCTCTGGTGTTCGTCCTCGCGTACACAGCTGTCCGCGTCGGGGAACTACTCCGAGATCCTGACGACCCGCGCCGGCGCGGCGTCCGGTGGGAGAACCTCTCGCTCGAGGACGGAAGCATGGACGTCTATCGGAAGAAACAGCAGTGGGACGCTGCGTCCCTTCCCGATCCTGTTATTGAGCAGCCATCCGTATCGAGGCGAGTCGGAAGGACTCGGTGAAGCTGCCCCCGTGTGCGATATGAATTTGGCGAGAGGGGGTGGACGAACCATCCGAAGAACTCGGGATTCGGGGATGTTCCCCTTCGAAATCCATTCTCCGTTCGACGGGGAACGCCGACTCCCGTTGGTTCGCGACGTTCGACGAGCACCCTCACCCGAAGCCCCCAGCGTCGTCGATACGACGCAGCCCATCGAGGTCCGCCACGAGCGTCGCCACGACGTTCAACACCGGGTACGTCCACGACTGGTCGCGATAGAGATACTCGTACAACCCGTCCGGGGCCGAGCGAAACTGGGCCCGAAGGACTTCCTGACGCTCGCGGCCGACGTCGTCACATCGTCGCCGTAGCTCATCGATCCTCGGGGACGGTGTACTGCCGTCCCGTGGGACGGTGTCGACGACATCGCCGAGCGTCTCTCTGGCAGCGGTCAGCGACTCCATCTCCGTCCGCAGGCGTTCCAAGAACCGCTCACGTTCCGCCCGTGCATCCGTGACCGCATCGTGGAGTTTGGACTTGAAGGCGGGTGAGAAAGGGACACCTCCACGGAGCGCCGTCGCGAGGTCGGCTCCGAGTTCGGTCGCGGCGTTTTCGAACAGGGATTCGTCGTAGACGGCGTCGTAGTGGTCGACACGCATCACCGTCTCGCGGTAGGCCCGTCGCAGGCGCTCGGACGGGTCGACGTCAACGGCGGAACCGACGGACGAGACACCGACGCCTTTCACGGTGGCGCCGGCGTCGTGATCGGGCGCCATCGGCGGCGAGCGGGCTGGACAATCCGCGATCCGATCGGCCAGCGCCGCGAAGGCGTCGCGTTCGGCGGCGACTTCCGACCGCTCGTCGCGGACGACATCCATCGCCGTATCGAGGGGCGCGAGCGTGTGAGTGTGCATCCCTGCGTCGGCGAGATTACAGGACGATGCTCTTGCTGGTGACGAACTCCTCGACGGTGTGACCGAGACCTTCACGGCCGATTCCGGAGTCGCCGACACCGCCGAAGGGGATGTCGCCGAGGCCGTGACTCGGCGCCCCGTTGATGCGGACTGCGCCGGCCTCGACGGCCTCGGCAACCCGCATGGCCCTGTCGTGGTCGTCGGTGAACACCGCGGCGTCGAGTCCGAGGTCGTCCGCGTTCGCGAGGGCAAGCGCCTCGGCCTCCGACTCCACCTCGGCGATGGCGGCGACGGGCCCGAACTGTTCTTCGTGCAGGATGCGGGCGTCCTTCGGGACGTTCGACAGGACGGTCGGATCGAACCACCGACCGTCGCGGTCCCCGCCGGCGACGAGGGTCGCGCCCCGGTCGACCGCGTCGTCGACGAGCTCCGCGACCCACTCGGCTTGCGACTCCGAGATGAGCGGGCCGACGGCGGTGGACTCGTCGAACAGCGGACCGGGTTGCCACTCGTCGAGGCGAGCAACGAGACGGTCGACCAGGTCGTCGTGGACCGCCTCGTGTGCGAGTATCCGTCCGACGGCGGAGCAACGCTGCCCGGCGAACTTGAACGCCCCCTTCGCACAGGCGTCCGCGGTGGCAGCCAGGTCGGCGTCCGGGAAGACGATGGCCGGGGCGTTCCCCCCGAGTTCCATGTGGAGCCTCACGAGGCCGCTCTCGCGCGCGATGTGCTTTCCGGCGTCCGACGACCCCGTCATGGCGATGGCGTCGACCCTGTCGTCGCCCGCGATGTAGTCCCCGATGGTCGACGATCGGCCGGGGACGACGTTGAAGCCACCGTCCGGCACGTCCGTCACCTCGTGGACGAGGCGAGCCAGTATCGCCGAGCAGACCGGCGTCTTCGAGGAGGGCTTGAGGACGACGCTGTTGCCCGCCGCGAGCGCCGGCGCCACCTGGAGCGCCACCGTCGCCAGGGGGTAGTTGTAGGGGGCGATACAGGCGACGGTGCCGACGGGACGTGGCTGAACGACGGCGTTCCACCCCTCGTGGCCGGCCGTCGTCCCCTCCAGATACTCGCCCTGGAGGTCACGTGCCTCGGCGACGGCCCGCCGGAACCGCTCGGCGGCCGCCGCCACCTCGCTCCGGGCGCTAGCAACGGGTTTGCCCGCCTCGTGGACGATAGTCTGCGTCAACGTCTCGGACTCCGCTTCGATCGCTTCCGCGATGGCCTCGAGCCAGCGGGCCCGTTCGACCACGGTGGCGTCGGCCATCGGCTCTTGGGCCCGTTGGGCGGCGGCCAGGGCCCGCTCCGCCTCTCGCTCGGTGGCGGCGGCCACCCGAGCGAACGTCCCACCGTCGGCCAAGTCGTCGACGGTGAGAGACCCTCCCCCGTCGACCCAGTCGCCGTCGATGTAGAGCGCGTGGTCGTAGCTCGTCGTCGTCGCTGTCATGCCACCACCTACCAGACCCAGTGAAATAAAATTTACTCTGATGTGAAAACCAATTTCTCGAGATGCATCGAACGCGGACGGCCGGCGTGTGGGACATAGTCTCTTATGCGAGGGCGTCGAACCGGGCGGGTATGCCATCGGACGAACTCCGGTCGTCGCTGACCAGCCTCGACGACCGCTTCGATTTCGGCGAGTACGAAATCGAGACCTACTTGGCGGTGCTGGAACACGGGAAGCTCTCGGCGGGGGAGATCGCCGACCTGACGGACGTCCCCCAATCCCGCGTCTACGACACCGCCCGGGCACTGGCCGAGGACGGGCTCGTCGAGATTCACGAGACCCGGCCGATGCAGGTCGTTGCCGTCGACCCGACGGAGTCCCTAGCCGGGTTTCGGTCGGCGCTCGACGACCTCATCTCGGCCCTGCAGCGCCAGTACACCGAACCGGCACGGGATACGGAGGCGATCAGCCTGGTCAAGTCCAAATCGACCATCCTCCGGTATCTCTCCGAGATCCTCGAATCCGCGGAGTACGAACTCTTAGCGTCGCTGTCGCCGGAACTCGTCGGGCAGTTCGAGACGACCCTCCGCGAGCAACGCGAGGCCGGTATCGCCACCGAACTCCTCGTCTCCCCCGCGTCGGACGTGCCGGACCCGTCGGAGTTTCCCTACACCGAACTCGCGTCGACGACCCGCGAGCGCCGGGGTGTGACGACGCCCATCGTCGCCGTCGCGGACGGGGAGCGATCGGTGTACACGACCCGCGAAGCCCTAGCCGACGACGGCGACCGGTACGGAATCATCTTCAACCGCTCGGATCTCGGGTTTCTCGTCTCCGCGTTCCTCGAAACGGTCATCTGGACGTCGGGGCGGCCGCTCGCGACGGCGAACACGACCACGGAGTTCCCCCGGCAGTACGGAACGATCCGCCGGTGTGTCGAGGATCTGCAGGCCGCGGACGGCGGCGACTTATACGCGGCCGTCTGGGGACGAGACGTCGTAACCGGTGACGATCGGAGGGTCACCGGGCGCGTGGTGGAGGTGACACTCGAAGGCGGATACGAGCGTGCGGCGTTGACCGTCGACGCCGGGGACGAACTGATCGAAGTCGGCGGCCGTGCGGCAGCCCTCGAGGACGTCGAGGCCGAGGAGATACACGTCGGCCGGACGCCCTTCGACGACTGGTCCGACTGGTGATCGATCGTCCGTCGCGGCGCGCCCCCTCCGGGCGACCGATCGACGAACCTCGGCTGGCGTCCTCGCACGGGGGGGGCGCGTCGACGGAGGCAGACTTTTGCGCTCGCGCTCGTACGGCCGGCATGACCGATCCCGGACTCCTGGTCGCTGGGGAAACGCTCGTCGACTTCCTGCCTCGTGGAGGCGGATCGCTCGCGGACGCCGAAACGCTCGACAGACGGGCCGGCGGCGCCCCGGCCAACGTCGCCGTCGGGTTGGCACGGCTCGGTTACGCGCCCTGGTTCTGGACCCGCGTTGGCACCGACCCGTTCGGCGACTTCCTCGTCGAAACGCTCGAGGACCACGGCGTCCCGCTCCGGTTCGTCGAACGGGATCCGACGGCGAAGACGACGCTCGCGTTCGTCGACGACGGGGCGGGGGAGGCGGCCTTTTCCTTCTACCGGGACGGGACCGCCGACACCCGCCTCGAACCCGACGGCGTCCCCGAGGAGACCGTACGGGCCGTCGACGCCGTCTACGTCGGGAGCGTCACCCTGGGGAGCGAGCCGTCCCGGACCGCGACGGTGGATTTGGTCGAACGGGCGCACGCGGCCGGACGGACTGTCGTCCTCGACCTCAACTTCCGGCCGGAACTGTGGACCGACGGTGCGTTCGAGCGGGTCGTGACCGACCTCCTCGCGGACGTCGACGTGGTGACGGCGGCGCGGGAGGACCTGCGGACGCTCTCGTTCGTCGATACGACGGCCGACCCCGAGACGTTGGCCGCCACGCTTTGCGAGCGGGGACCGTCGACTGCCTTCCTCACCCTCGGCGAAGCGGGGGCGTCCGCGCTGGCACGGTCGGGCGCCCCGTTCGCGGCGGGGACCGCGACCCACGACGGATACGACGTCGACGCCGTGGACACGACCGGGGCGGGCGACGCCTTCACCGCCGGGATGCTCGCGTCGCTGGCCGAGGGGACGCGTGACCTGTCCGCGACGCTGTCCTTCGCCAACGCCGTCGCGGCGGCGTCGACGACGGCGACGGGCGCGATGGCCGCCCTTCCGACGCGGACCGACGTCCGGTCGGTCGGGGGCGACGGGACGTGACCTGTCAGTTGCCGCTCGTCTGTCCGTAGTTCCGGAACCGGCGGGTGAGGGTGTCTATCTCCTCGTCGGGGAGCAGCGTCGGTTCGCCGATGTTCCGTGCCTGGTAGTGGATCCGTGCACAGTACTCCACCATCAGCGACGTCTCGAAGGCCGCCTCGGGGGACTCGCCGACGGCGATTGTCCCGTGGTTTCGCAACAGGCAGGCGTCGTACTCGTCGCCGAGCGTCTCGACCGCGAGGCGGCCGAGTTCCGCGGTTCCCGGACGGTCGTAGCCCGCGACGGGCACCTCGTCGCCCGCGAAGGCGATGAGATAGTGCGACGCCGGGATGGGTTCGTCGAGGCTGGCGAAGGTCGTCGCGTACGGCGAGTGGGTGTGGACGATCCCACCGACGTCGTCGCGCTCGCGGTAGATCATCGTATGCATCGGCGTCTCGCTCGACGCCGCGAGTTCGCCCGTGACCTGTTCGCCCTCCAAGTCGACGATCGGGACCGTCTCGGGGGTGACCTCGCCGTAGGGGACTCCCGAGGGGTTGATCGCCACCCTGTCGCCGTCGCGGGCGCTGACGTTGCCGCCGGTGCCCTTCGTGAGACCCTGTTCGAGCAGCTCGACGCCGAGGGTGGAGACCGCTTCGCGCCCGTCGGCCAACTCGTCGGCATCGGGGGCGGGAGCGACGGGGTCGACGTCGTCCTGGCTGCTCTGGCCGTAGCTCTCGAACATCCCACGGAGGCGACCGATCTCCTCGTCGGGGAGCAGCGTCGGTTCGCCGATGTTCCGCGCCTGGTAGTGGATCCGCGCGCAGTACTCCACCATCAGTGCGCGCTCGAACGCCGCCTCGACGGTGTCGCCGACGGCGATGGTGCCGTGGTTTCGCAACAGGCAGGCGTCGTACTCGTCGCCGAGGGCATCGATGGCCAACTCGGCGAGGTCGGCGGTTCCGTAGGTGGCGTACCCCGAGACGGGGATCTCGTCGCCGACGAAGGCGATGAGGTAATGCGACGGGCGAACGGGCTCGTCGAGGCTGGCGAAGGTCGTCGCGTACGGCGAGTGGGTGTGAACGACGGCACCCACGTCCTCGCGTTCGCGCAGGATCGTCGCGTGCATCCGGCGTTCGCTGGAGGGGACGCGGTCCCCCGAGACGTGGTCGCCCTGTAGGTCGACCGTCGGGACGTCCTCGGGATCGATCTCGTCGTACGGCATCCCGGAGGGGCTGATAGCGATCGTATCCCCCTCGCGGGCGCTGATGTTCCCGCCGGTACCTTTCGTGAGACCCTGTTCGAGCATCCGTCGCCCGAACACACTTATCGCGCGTCGCTTTGCGTCGAGACTGGACTGTTGTGACATCGTTGGCTCCGTCTGTTTTCCGCGCGTCGTCGGTGTAACGTCACGACGCCAGTCGCGGGACGGGCGTGTGACGAGTTCCCGAGAAGGCCGTGACGCCCCCCGTTAATAACTGCTGGGGTTACCGGTCGCCCCGGGCCGGCGAATCGACGATATCCGGGAACGGGCCGGACTTGGCGGCGGCGAGACGGTCGAACTGGTCGTCGGAGAGGGAGATGTCGGCGGCGCCGAGGTTCTCCTCCAGTTGGTCGACGGTTCGGGCGCCGACGATCGGTCCCACGACCTGGTCGTGGTGCAGGAGCCACGCGAGCGCGACCTGTGCGGGAGTGGCGTCGACCTCGGACGCTACCTCCCGGAGGGTGTCGAGGACGGCGAAGTTTTCGTCGGTGAGGTACTTCGATTCGAAGCTGTCGTCCTCGGCCGCCCGGGAGTCGACGTTCGAGACGTCGTCCCGGTCGTACTTGCCGGTCAGGAACCCCTCACCGAGTGGGCTCCACGGCACGACGCCGAAGTCCTCGCTCTCGCACATCTCCAGGAACGGCCCCTCGATCTCCCGATCGACGAGGTTGTACCGGGGCTGGACGACGGTGAACGGTTCGTAGCCTCGTGTGTCCGCGATGGCGTTCGCGCGGACGACCTTCCAGGCGTTGGGCCAGAGCGTCGAGGCGCCGAGGTGGTTGACCCGGCCGGAGTCGACGAAGCCGTCGAGCGTCCGCATGAACTCCTCGACGGGCGTTTCGTCGTCCCAGCGGTGGACGTACAGCAGGTCCACGTAGTCCGTCCCCAGGCGGTCGAGGATCGCGTCGATCTGTCGCCGGAGATGCTTCCGACCCAGTCCCCGTCCGTTCGGATCGTCACGGGTCGGCCAGTATATCTTCGAGGCGACGACGAAGTCCTCCCGGTCGCGTTCGGCGAGCCAGTTGCCGATCCACGTCTCGCTCGTTCCCCCGCCGTACATGTCCGCGGTATCGATGAACCGACCACCGTGAGCCTCGTAGGTATCGAGGAGTTCGTACGCCCGCGTCTCGTCGATCTCGACCGATCCTTCGTCCGTCTCGCGGCCGAACCGCCACGTGCCGAAGGGCAGTTCCGTGACCATCGTCCCCGTCCGTCCGAGGGATACCCAGTCCATGGACGACGCTGTGTGGCGTCGAACGTAAAACTACCCGCTCAGTCGACGAGCGTCGCCATCCGATCGACGGCCTCGGCCCACGCGTCGCGGTCCTCGGGGTCGTACGCCGTGAGGTCGGCCGTCTCGCGGATCAGCCGCCGCCCCTCCGCGAGGTCCGCGATCGCGTCGGTGGCGTTCATCTGTACGAGGAGGTTCCCGATCGACGTCGCCTCGACGGGGCCGGCGACGACCGGAAGGCCGGTCGCTCCCGCCAGCATCCGGAGGAACGGCTCGTTTCTGACCCCGCCGCCGACGACGTTCAGCTGGTCGCTCTCGACGTCGGCGGCCCCTTGGAGCTGCGAGAGGGCGTACGCCGTCTTCGCCGCGAGGCTTTCGAGCAGACACCGGGTTATCTCTCCGACCCCCTCCGGGACGGCCTGTCCGGTCTCCCGGCAGTACTGGCCGATCTTCTCGACGATGTCGCCCTCCAGCGTTCCGGCCATGAACAGGTCGGCGTCCGGATCGATGAGCGGACCGAAGGGGTCGACCTCGGCCATCTCCGAGAGGATGGCGTCGTACTCGTGGGGTCTCCCCTCCTCGCGCCACTTCTCGCGGGCGTATTCGAGGAGGTTGAAACCGGTGACGTCCTTCAGGAACCGGGTCGTCCCCTCGGCACCGTACTCGTTGGAGGCCTCGACGGCGAAGGCCTCGTCGGTCACGCGTGGGGCGTCGAGTTCGATGCCGACGATGAACCACGAACCGGTGCTCAGGAAGGTCCGGTCGCCGGCACCGAACGGCGTCGCCGCGACGGCACACGCCGTGTCGTGGGTGGCCGTCAGGAGGATATCCGGGCGACTGTCGAGGCCGGGCGCGAACGACCCGTCGAGCGTTCCCACCTTCGTGCCGGGTTCCTCGAGGTCCGGCAGGAGGTCGGTCCGGAGGTCGAGCGTCTCGAGGAGGTCCGTCGCCCACGTCTCGGACTCGATGTCGAACATCTGTGTCGTCGAAGCGATCGATTTGTCGGGGTTGACGCTGCCCCCCATCGCGTGGCTGAGTACCTGCGGGAGCATCACCAGCGTATCCGCCGATCGGACGACCTCCGGCGAGGCGTGGGCCTGGTAGTGATACTGCCACAGCGAGTTGGGAACGTTCCAGTGGTTGATCCCCGTCCGCTCGAATATCTCGCGTTTCCCGGCGCGTTCGAGGAGGTCGTCGAGCGTCGACGTGACCGACGGATCGCGGTAGAAGTACGGATCACGCATCGGTTCGCCATCGCGGAAGAACGTGAAATCGAGGCCGGTCGTCTCGACGGCGAGGGTCGAGAGGGAACCGTACTCCCGTTCGGCCGCGAGGAGGCCCGCCTCGATTTCCTCGAGGAGTTGGTCGATGGCCCAGACGTACCGGCCGTCTCGCTCGACGGGGCCGTTGTCGAACCGATACACCTCCCCGACGTCGAGGCTGTCGCCGTCGCGTCGCCCGACCCAGATGGTGCCGCCGTTGGACCCCACGTCGATCGCGACATGGTTTGTCATGCTACGAGATAGGACAGAGGGTGCAGATAAGCCTCACGCCGACGGCCACGCCGGACGCCCGTTCGGTTAGGAAAATAATTATGTATGATGATGGTAAACTGTGCAAAGACATGTCACAGGAGACCATTGACAGGCGTCGGTTTATTCGAGCGACAGGTGCCGCGGCGACCGTCACGGCCCTCGCGGGCTGTTCGGGCGGTGGCGGCGGTGGCGGTGGCGACGGTGGCGACGGTGGCAGCGAAAGCACACCGCCCGGCGAGGACGTCGAACCGGCCGACAGTATCCAGTACGTCGGGGAGAACACCCCGCCGACGAAGGCGCTGCGGTCCATCACGGACCGGTTCACCGAGGAGACGGGCATCGAGGTGGAGTACACGCTCCAGCCCCTCCTGAACTACACGGAGACGGTCGCGAGCGACCTCACCAGCGAGGCGGGCAACTACGACGCGATGTACGTCGACCCGTACAACATCGGGGCGCCGTACTACACCGACCTCGAACCGCTCAACGCGTATATCGAGGACAACGACTACGACTACGAGGACCACATCGAGATTCACCGCATCGCGTGCTCGGAGTACGAGGGCGACGGGACCATCAGGGGACTCCCCTACGACTGCCCGACCATCCTGCTCGCCTACCGCGGCGACGTCTTCGACGAGTACGGCGACCAGGCCACCAGCGACCTCGGGTTCGAAGCCGAACCGAACCCCGACATGACCTGGTCGCAGTACATGGAGGTCGCGAAGTGGATCAACGAGAACGTCCCGGACGACGTGGTCGAGTACGGGACGGGCCACATGGCCAAACAGCACCAGTCGCTGGCCAACGAGTTCGAGATGATCCAGTGGTCCTTCGGCGGGACGCAACTGGAGGGGTTCGACGGCAAGGATCCCATCCTTCCCGACGACATCTCGGCCGGGTTCACCGACGACGCCTCCATCGAGGCCGCCGAGTTCTACCAGGAACTGGTGACCGAGGTCGCCGCCCCCGGGAGTACGACCTGGAACTGGTCGGGGGTCGCCGAGGCCTTCGCCGGCGGCAACCTGGCGATGGCCCCGGAGTGGCACGAGTTCAACGGCATGTTCGCCGACCCCGAGGCGAGCGACGTGGCCGACTCGGTCCGGTGGACGCTCGCCCCCACGGGGCCGGCCGAGAATCGGAACGTCCAGGCTCACTACGGCGGGAGTAGCGTCGGCATCAACCGACACATCAGCCCGGAGAAGAAGAAGGCCGCGTGGATGTTCATCGAGTGGGCGACCTCCGAGGAGGTTCAGACCGAACTCCTCAAGCAGGCCGGCGGGACGCCGACCCGGCAGTCGGTCTACGACCGGAGCGAGGTCGAGGAGGCGAGCCAGATGCCCGCCTCCGAGAGCCCGATGCCCAACGTCGTGCCCCCCATCCTGGAGGGCTGGGACCTCGACAACGTCGGTCAGCGGCCCCACCATCCCGACTGGCTCCAGCTGGAGGAAGTCATCTACTCCGAGGGCTCCGCGATGGTCTCCGGCGACCAGTCGGCGGAGGCGACGATGCAGGACTGCGCCGACGGCTTCAGCAACATCCTGTAGTCGGCCGGCATCGGGACGACCAAAACACTCAAGTCGGTATTTTTTTCATTAGATTACACACCACCTGGAGGAGATACGATAATGGCCCAACACAAACAGGCGATGGAGGTCTCCGGCGTCCAGAACGCGTACGTCGGAGAGGAGCCGGACGAGTCCGGCGGCTCGATCCTGGAGTCGCTTCCCGTCTCGTTCGAGATGCTGTTGCTCCTACCGAGCATCATCACCCTCGCGGTACTCAGCATCATCCCGCTGGTCGTAATGATCTACCTGTCCTTCCACGAGGTCAACTTCACCCCCGTCGAGGAGCAGATCTTCATCGGCCTCGGGAACTTCGCGGAGATGGCTGCGGACGGCGGGTTCTGGAACTCGTGGAAGGTGACGGCCATCTACGTCGGTGGGTCGCTCGGCCTGCAACTCGGGCTGGGGATCTTCATCTCGGTGATGCTCCACCGGGTCATCAAAGGCGAGAACGTGTTCACGAGTATCATCATCATGCCGATGATGATCGCGCCCGTGGTCGTGGGGTTGATATGGCAGTTCCTCCTGGATCCCTCGTTCGGACTGTACACGTACCTGCTGAACCAGGTCGGACTGTTCGTCAACCAGCCGATTCTCGGGGACTCGACCAGCGCCATGGCCGCGGTGATCCTGATGGACACGTGGCAGTGGACGCCGCTGATCGTCCTGATCGTGCTGGCGCGGTTGAAGAGCATCCCCGAACACCTCTACGAGGCGGCGCGCGTCGACGGCGCGACCGGCATCACGCAGTTCCGGCACGTGACGCTCCCGCTGTTGCGACCCGCCATCGCCATCGCCCTCCTGTTGCGCTCGATGGACCTGATGCGATACTTCGCGAAGGTGTTCATCACGACCGGTGGCGGTCCGTCGAGTTCGACCAAGATCGTCGGGCTCTACGTCTACGAGCAGGCGCTCCGGTTTTACAACCTCGGGTACGGCTCCGCTACCGGCATCGTCTTGCTGATCGTCACCATCCTCATGGGCCTTGCGTTCGTCGAGACGATCATGGGAGGTGCCGGCGACGATGAGTAGTTCCACACGAACGGCACTCCCGAAACCGGTCCGCCGATACGGACCGGTCGTGGCGCTGGCGTTGATCTCCGTCTGGACGCTGCTCCCGCTGGCCTGGATGGCGCTCTCGTCGCTGAAGATCCGGCGGTCGATGTTCGAGTTCCCGCCGACGATATTCTTCGACCCGACGCTTCGGTATTACCAGGAGATGTTCCTGGGCGCGAACCCGGTGACGCCCTTCCTCGTCAACAGCGTCATCGTCGCGCTCGGCACGGCCGTCCTCTCCGTGGGACTGGGAACCGTCGGGGGGTACGGTCTCTCGCGGCTCGACCTCCAGGGCAAGAAACATCTGGCGTTCTGGATCATCAGCACCCGGATGGCGCCCATCGTCGTCGTCGTCATCCCGCTCTTTTACATCTACAACGCGCTGAACCTGCTGAACACCCACATCGGGCTCATCATCGCCCACACGACGTTCAACCTCCCCTTTGCCATCTGGTTGATGCGCTCCTTTTTCGACGAGGTGCCCGAGGCCTTGGAGGAAGCGGCGCGTATCGACGGCGCCACCAAGTGGGAGGCGTTCCGGAAGGTGTCCCTCCCGCTCGTGTTGCCGGGGATGGGCGCCACCGCCATCATCGCCATCGTCTTCTCGTGGAACGACTTCATCTTCGCGCTGATCTTCACCAGCAACGCCACGCAGACGATGCCCGTCGCGGCGTCGCAACTGGTCACCCAGACCGGGACGCTCTGGGGGCGGGTGATGGCGACCGGCGTCGTCATCCTCCTGCCGATGGTCACCTTCGGCGTCATCGTCAAGCGATATCTCGTGAGCGGCCTGACGATGGGAGCGGTCAAGCAATGACCCGTTCGCCTCGCGGTGGCCCCGCCTCTCGCATCGACCACCGACAACCGTATTCTCGACAGTAACCATGGCACAAATCGCACTCAATCACGTGAGCAAGACGTTCAACAACGGTAGCATCGTCGCGGTCAACGACCTGTCTCTCGAAATCGAGGACGAGGAGTTCCTCGTCCTCGTCGGCCCGTCGGGGTGTGGGAAATCGACGACGCTCCGCATGATCGCGGGCCTCGAGGACCCGACGGACGGCGACATCTCGATCGGGACGACTCGCGTGAACGGCCTCGAACCGCGCGAGCGGGATATCGCGATGGTGTTTCAGAACTACGCCCTGTACCCCCACATGAACGTGCGGGAGAACATCGGCTTCGGACTCCGGCTCTCCACCGACCTCTCGGACGCCGACATCGAGGAACGGGTCGAGGACGTGGCCGACCTGCTGGAGATCGGCGAACTCCTCGAGAAGAAACCCAAGTCGCTGTCCGGCGGCCAACAGCAGCGCGTCGCCCTCGGGCGGGCCATCGTCCGCGACCCGGAGGCGTTCCTGTTCGACGAACCGCTCTCGAACCTCGACGCGAAGCTTCGCAAGCAGATGCGGACGGAGATCTCCCGGATCCAGGAGCAGCTGGGCGTCACCTCCATCTACGTCACGCACGATCAGGAGGAGGCGATGACGATGGGCGACCGCATCGCAGTGATGAACGACGGCGCCCTCCAGCAGATCGGCGAACCGAACGACGTGTACAACCACCCCACCAACCTGTTCGTCGCCGGCTTCATCGGCAGCCCGTCGATGAACACCGTCGAGGCGGAAGTCGTCCGTCGCGACGGGCGGACGCTCTTGGAGTCCGTCACGGGCGATGCCTTCACGTACGACCTGGACGCGACGGCGGACGCGAACGCGGACCACCCGGTCGAGGCGGGCGACCGGGTAACCGTCGGCGTCCGGCCGGAGGACGTGGTGCTGCGCGCCGAGGCAGCGGCGTTCGAGGGCCAACACCACACGACGACCGTCGACGTGGTCGAACCGCTCGGGAGCGATAACCTCCTGTATTTCGACGTGGGCTCCCGGACGTGGACCGCGCGCGTCTCACCCGGGTTCGAACCCGAGTCCGGGACCAGCGTTCACTTCGGGTTCCCGCGCGAGGCGCTGTACATCTTCGACGAGGAGGGGATGACGGTCGAGTCGCGCAACCTTGCCGACCCCGCCGAGGCACGACAGGTGACCCACGGCGACGGCGACGGCGTCGTCAACACGTAGCGTCGCGACCGCCGTCCCCCCACGATGACAAAGTTGATTTGAGTGTGGGTGAAACCGACGTTCGATGCAAGCGACCCGACCAATCGTAGGTGTAACTATGGGGGATCCGGCAGGTATCGGGAGCGAGATAATCGTCAAATCCTACCCGCAGGTGTGTGACGACGTTCGGATGGTCGTCCTCGGAGACGTGGACGTGATGCGAAACGCCGTCGCGGCCTGCGACAGCGACCTCTCGATTCGGGACGTCGACGCCGTCGGCGACGCCGACTACGCCGACGGAACCCTCGACGTCGTCGACTTCGACAACGTCGACGAGGTGGCTCGCGGTGAACACCGGGGCGACTACGGCCGGGCGAGCCTCGAGTACGTCGAGCGCGGTATCGACCTCGCGCTTGCGGGCGACATCGACGCCATGTGCAACGCGCCGATAAACAAGAAGGCACTCGAACTGGGCGGGAGCGACTACGCGGGGCATACGAACCTACTCGCCGACCGGACGGACACCGACGAGTATTCGATGCTTCTCATTCAGGACGGGCTGCACGTCACCCACGTCACCGTCCACATGTCGCTCCAGGAGGCCATCGACACCATCTCGACGGAGCGTGTCCTCGAAACCATCGAGGTGACCGACGAGGGCCTCCGTGATTTGGGTATCGAGGACCCCTCGATCGCCGTCTGTGGGCTGAACCCCCACGCCGGTGAGGACGGCGTCCTCGGCACCGAGGACGGGGAGGAGATCGAACCGGCGGTCGAGCAGGCCCAGGAGGCAGGTATCGATGCATCGGGGCCCTGGGCACCGGACAACATCTTCAACCAAGCTGCAGTCGGTCGGTTCGACGGCGTCGTCGCGATGTACCACGACCAGGGGCACATCCCCGTCTACATCCACGGCGTGTTGCCGAGCGGCGGCGTCGCGGGCGTCAACATGACCATCGGCCTCCCGATCATTCGGACGAGCACCATGCACGGCACCGCGTTCGACATCGCGGGCGAGGGCATCGCGGACGCGGACAGCATGATCGACGCGCTCCAGGCGGCGGGGCGGGCGGCGGAGGCGGGCATGGCGGCGACGCCCCCTTCGACGGAGTAACCGACGCGCACGAACCCCGGCGACACGTATAAGTCCCTATTCTCGAAGGATAGGGGTATGCACGTGACCGGCTACGAACTCTTCTCCGTACCACCGCGGTGGTTGTTTCTGAAACTGACGACCAGCGACGGGACGGTGGGGTGGGGAGAGCCAGCCCTCGAGGGGCGCACCCGAACGGTTCGGGCGGCGGTCAGCGAACTGGTCGAGGACTTCCTCCTCGGCAACGACCCGATGGAGATCGAGCGCCACTGGCAGCGCTGTTATCGTGGCGGTCACTACCGCGGTGGCCCCATCCTTTCGAGCGCCATCGCGGGCATCGACCAGGCGCTCTGGGACATCAAGGGCCAGCAACTGGGGGTTCCCGTCTACCAGTTACTCGGCGGCCGGGCGCGGGACCGAATCCCCCTCTACCAGTGGGTCGGCGGCGACCAGCCGGCGGAGGTGGCCGCGGACGCCGAACGCGCCGTCGACGACGGCTACTCCGTGGTCAAGCTGACGATGACCGCGCGCTCACACGCACGGAACAGCGAGGAAGTCGTCGAAATCGCGGAGGACCGCGTCGCGGCGGTCGACGATGCCGTCGGCGACGAGGCCGACATCGCCGTCGACTGCCGGGGGCGTATCAGCAAGGGTCGTCTCCCCAGCCTCGCGAGCGTGCTCGAACCGTACGGCGTCCGGTTCCTCGAGGAACCCGTCTTACCCGACCAGAACGAATCGCTCGAACGGCTGTCGCCGGCGGTCGGCGCTCCCATGGCGACGGGCCAGCGGATGTACACGCGCTGGGATTTCAAACGCGTCCTCGGCAACGACGCCGTCGCCATCGTCCAACCCGACATCTCCCACGCAGGCGGCATCTCCGAGGTGAAGAAGATAGCCGCCATGGCCGAGGCGTACGACGTGGACGTGATGCCGAAATGCCCCGTCGGCCCGATATCACTCGCCGCGTGTCTCCAGATCGACTTCAGCACCCCCAACGCGGTCCTCCAGGAGCAGAGTATCGGCGTCCACGAACCGGCGGGCAACGAACACCTCCGGTATCTCGAGGATCCAGCCGTCTTCGAGTACGAGGACGGCGACCTCGAACCGCCAACCGAACCGGGGCTCGGCATCGACGTCGACGAGTCCTACGTCCGAGAGCAGTCCGAAAAGGAGATCCGCTGGCAGACGCCGCTCTGGCACCACGAGGACGGCAGCGTCGCCGAGTGGTAGCGGGTTTACCGATGCTAAACGATTAGTGAGAGAAGCACGGAGAGGGTGGCATGGACGTCAACGCCCGCAACCCGGTCAAGACGACACGGACGACCCTGCACATCGTCGAGATGCTCGTAGCCCGCGATGGGGCGTCGGTGACGGAGCTGGCGGCGGCCACGCCGTTCACGAAGGGAACCGTCCACAACCACCTCGCGACCCTCCGTGAGAGCGGGTACGTCACCAAGGACGGGGATATCTACCACGTCGGCCTCCGGTTTCTGTACCCGGCCCGGCGGGCGACGGAGCGGACGAGACTCGCGACCGTCCCGAGGGATGCCCTCGTGGAACTCGCCGAGGCCACGGGGCAGCGAATCGACCTGGTGGCACGCGAGGAACACCAGGCGGTACTCGTCCACAGCGAACAGGGTGAGAAGTACGCGGGACCGGACGGTGTCGCCGGCGACACCCTCCCGCTTCACTGTTCGGCGGCCGGGAAGGCGGTTCTCGCCAACCACGACGGCCTCGACGCGTCCGATGCCATCGACATCGCCGATCCGGTCGAGCGGACGGACCACACCATCACCGACACCGAACCCCTCCGTCGGGAACTCGAACACGTGCGCGACGAGGGGCTCGCCTACGATCGGGGCGAACTGTACGCCGGGGTCCAGGGCATCGCCGTCCCCATCGTCCTGTCGGGCACCGTCCGGGGCGCCGTCGGCGTCCTCGGCATCGACGAACACATGCGCGGGAAGACGTTCCAACAGGACATCCCGGGCCTCGCCATCAGCGCCGCGGAACGACTGACACAGCGCCTCCGCGACGCCGGTGTTTAGTACTTCTAAACGATCCTCGCAGTCCCCGATCTAGTGTGAACGTTAATGATGGTTCCGGGGGCGCCACGGGGGATCCGTGGGGGGCGCTGGACGCCATCGTTTAGTAGGGCAAAACAAGGGGGTCACCGACGCCACGGAGACACGAATCGAGCGACGTTCGAACGGCTGTATCCCGGACGATATCGTGGAAGGGTCTCACCCGTCGTTACGCTCGCTATACGCCGTCCGCGGCGTCCTGCCAGGCGTCCGCCGGATCGGCGTTCCGATGGACGACGGCACCGAGCGCGGCGACGACCCGCTCCGGGTCGGGCGTCTGCCAGATGGACCGGCCGATGATGGGCCCACGGGCGCCCGCCGCGACGGCCTCGGACACCGTTTCCAGCATCGACTCGGTACGGCCCGAGGAGGGACCACCGAGGACGGTGACCGGCACGGGTGAGGCGTCGACGATGGGTTCGAACGTCTCCCGGTCGCCGGTGTACGGTATCTTGAGCACGTCGGCGCCGTACTCCCACGCGAGGCGGCTCGCGTTCCCGACCAGCTCCGGATCGGTACTCCGGTCGTCCGGGACGTGACGGCCCCACATCACCGGTTCGACGACGAGGGGGATACCCGTGTCGTGGAGTTGCTCCGCCAGTTCACAGACGTGGGCGACGTTGCGTTCGAACACCCGTGGGTCGTCGCGGCCGAACACGAGGGCGACCTTGATCCCCTTCGGGTCGAACTCCCGGAGGAACGACGTCGAGAAGGCCGGCGTCCAGATGTCCTCGCCCGTCCGGGCGCCGGGGCGTGCCGAGAACAGCGCCGCGTCGGCGGTGAGCAGGACGTCGACGTCCGACGATTCGAGCGTGTCGGCGAACCGTCGGGCGAAGTGCGGACCGACGAGGACCCCGTCCGGGTCGCCCGCCAGGACGGCCCGGAGCGTCGACTCGGGCCGTTCGAACCCATCGACCGAGCCCATGTTGAGGCCGTGGTCCAGGGCGACGACGACGGCGTTTCCCGACTGCGTATCGAGGAGGTCGTATGTCTCAGTCATGCGACTTCGTCCCTATCTCGGAGACGGGGATGTAAAATTCACCGGTCGCTGAAGGCGTCGAGGTAGCCGTCGAGGAACGCCCGGAGGGCCGCCTCGTCCGGCGGCGCACCGTTCCGGACGAAGTGACCGGCGACGACGTTGCCCAGACAGACGGCCGCCGGATCCGAGAGGCCGACCGCGAGGCCGAGCAACAGGCCGACGTTGAAGTGATCGCCCGCACTGGTCGTCATCGCCGGGTCGTCGACGGTGGGGACGGCGACCGACGCTATCCCGTCGGGGCCGGCGGCGACCGAGACGTCGTCGCCGTGGGCGACGGCACGACGCAGGCCGAGGCCGTCCCGGACCGCCGTGGCGGCCGCCGACAGCGACGACGACTCCGTGCCGACCGCCGCCGCCAGCCGCCCCATCTCCGCGCGGTTCGCACTCAAGGTCACCGGCGCGACGTCCGCGAACGCCCGTATCGGATCGATGCCCTCGGCGAGGATGTCGTCGGAGAGTTGGCGAACGTCGCCGGGGTCCAACAGCACCGTCTCCGGCGGGTCCGCGAGCGTCGGCCACACCGACTCCCTGAGTCCGGTCAGTACCGACGGGAGTTCGGGGATGACCACCCAGTAGCCGATGCCGAGCGCGTCGGCGCCGTCGAGGGCGTCGGCGAGCGTCTCGACACCGACCGCGTCGGTGAGCGTCTCCCAGTCCAGCGTCCGCGTCGCCCCCGTCTCCGTGACGAGGAGTTTGCCGTCGTCGAACTCGACGGCCTCGGTGTAGTTCGGGGCGCCGAACGAGTGGCGGGTCGCCGTCGCGAACTCGTCGGCGAACACGTCGAGTTCCGGATTCCCGTACGCCCCGATCATCACGGGACTGGCCCCGAGTCCGATGAACGCGCGGGCCAGGTGACAGGTGAGGCCGCCGGTTCGGGTGCCCTCGCGCGTCCACTCGACGGTGATGGAACTCCGATCGTCGGCCGACGCCGCGATACGCTCGCCGAACGCGCCGAGTTCCGTCATCGGTTCGAACGATTCGGCGGTGGTGCGCTCGTCGATCACCCGCCGGACGTTGTCGACGAAGCCGTCGAATCCGAGGACCGTTCGGGGCGGCCGCACCGACGCCGGGAGTTCGCGCCGACAGGCCGCCACGGCGTCGCGGGTCGCCTCGTCGAGGCTCGTTTCCTGACTCATCGGTGCTCCCCTCTGTGAGGGCCTCCGTAATAGGGATTGTCGTCGGGTAACGCTTTAGTGGGTCATTCGCGTGGGTCCCGGTATGCAAAGCGCCGTACTGACCGAACCGGAGACGTTCGAGTTCGAGGAACGCCCCCGTCCGGAGCCCGGACCCACCGACGTACTCGTGGCCGTGGGACGGGTCGGTATCTGCGGGTCCGACGTCCACTACTACCGTCACGGGCGAATCGGTGACTTCGTCGTCGAGAACCCCCTCGTCCTCGGCCACGAGAGCGCGGGCGAGGTAGTCGCCGTCGGGGCGGACGTCGAGGACGTGGCCGTCGGGGATCGGGTCGCGCTCGAACCCGGGGTCCCCTGCCTCGACTGTGATGCCTGCCGGCGGGGGGAGTACAACCTCTGTCCCGACGTGCGATTCATGGCGACGCCACCGATCGACGGCGCGTTCACCGAGTACGTCGCCTGGCCGGCCGAGTTCGCCTATCCACTCCCCGAGAACGTGTCGACGCGGGCGGGCGCACTCTGTGAACCCCTGAGCGTCGGCCTCCACGCTGCCCGCCGCGGAAACGTCGACGTCGGCGACACCGTCCTCATCACGGGCGGTGGACCGATCGGAATGCTCGCCATGGAGGCCGCCCGCGTCGCCGGCGCCTCGGAGATCATCCTCAGCGACGTCGTTCCGGAGAAACTCGAGCGGGCCAGGGCACGCGGTGCCGACGCCACCGTCGATCCGTCCCAGGAGGACCTGGTCGAGCGGGTGGCCGAACTCACCAGCGCAGACGGTGTCGACGTGGTCATCGAAGCGTCGGGCGCCGATACCGCCATCCGGTCGACCACCGAGGTCGTTCGCCGCGGCGGCTCCATCGCCCTCGTCGGCCTCGCCGGCGAGGGGGAGATCCCGCTCGACACCCACGACATCATCAACGACGAACTCGACGTCCACGGCTCCTTTCGCTTCCGGAACACCTACCCCGCAGCCATCGACCTCCTGGCGAGCGGCGACGTCGACGTCGAAGGAATCATCGACTTCGAGATGCCGCTCTCGGAGTTGACCGCGGCCTTCGAGCGGACGGACGATCCCTCGCTCGTCAAGGGGATGGTCACCGTCGGCGACTGATTACCGAACGGTGAACCCGCCGTCGACGAAGACGACTTCGCCGGTCATGTAGGAGGAGGCGTCCGACGCGAGAAACACCGCGACGGGTTTGAGTTCCGCCGGCCGACCGAGCCGACCCATCGGCGTGTCCGCCAGCCACGTCTCCTCCATCTCCGGATCCTCGGCGAGCGTGCTGTCGACCATGTCCGTTCGCATGTATCCGGGCGCGATGGCGTTGACCCGAATGTCGTCCGCCGCCCACTCCGAGGCCAACGATCGGGTGAGGCCGGCGACGCCGGATTTCGAGGCGTTGTACCCCGCCTGTGGCTGGGGGTGATTGGCGATGTGCCCCGACATCGAGGCGATATTGATGATCGATCCCGCCGCATCCCGTTCGAGCAGCCGTGCGCCGACGTGTTTAGCACAGCAAAATACGCCGGTCAAGTTCACGTCGACGACCCGCTCCCACTGGTCGAGGGTCATCTCCTCCGCCGGCTCGTTCTCGACGATGCCGGCGTTGTTGACGAGGATGTCGACCGGGCCGAGTTCCGACTCGACGTGATCGACCATCGCCTCGACGTCGTCCTCGCTGGTGACGTCCGCCCGGACGAACGTCGTCTCCGCACCGGTGTTCTCGGCGATGGTCGCCGCTGTCTCGGTACCGGTATCGGCGTCGACGTCGGCGATGGCGACGTCGGCACCGGCCTCCGCGAGACCCGTCGCCATCCGCCGACCGAGGCCACGTCCGGCACCGGTCACGAGCGCCGTTTCGCCGTCGAGTCGAAACGAGTCCATGACAGACATGCGCGTGGCGTCACGTCGGACGCGCATAAATCCTCGGCCGACGGTCACGGCACTGTTCAGATTAGCGCAATCGGATTAGGGACACCTCGAAAGCCCCCGACGTCTCGGCTCCCGGGACTCGCTGCGCTCCTCACTGCGTTGCGGTGCTTGCATCGTCCGGGCGCGCCGAGACGCCGGCCCCTTTCAGTCCCACCCGCATCGGCTGACCGACCGGCCGCCGTCGGGCGGGATTGAAAGGGGCGCCTCGTAATCGGGCGGCGAAGCCGCCCGATTGCCCGAGGGAGCTTCGCTCCCTCGCTGCTGGAGGAAGGCGGCCGACGCAAGCACGCGACCGCAGGGAGCGCGCGCAGCGAGGCCCCCGACTCCAGCGAGGCGGGGCTTTCGAGGTATCCCCGGTTTCACCAGCTTATCTGAACACTACCACGGTCACCGATCCGCGGCGGACTCCGGGCTGTTGTAGGTACTCGGATCGGGCGTCGGAATGCTGATCTCCTAGCCGTCGAGTTCGATCCGGTTGATGGACGAAAACCCGACGCACGTAGACGTCGTGACCGAAAACCGGGTTCCGAATCCAGCGCGTTCACCCGGACCGACGAACCCGATGATCGCCGAGAGCGGATCCACCGTGTGGCGTGTAAGCCGCGACACCGCCGTGCTCTCCACGGTCGAGCGACCGCGATTTCAATAACAACGGTACTGTTGTTATGCATTAGTGCATGGGATTCCCCAACCGCCGCGGCGACGCGAACCCGGCCGGGGACCGGGACGCCGGGTCCCGCCACCGTTCGACACCGTTCCGGCGCGCCGCCCGCCCCGGTCGCGGGTTCCGTCAGTTCGTGCGCTGTGGCGGCGGGCGGGGGCCGTCGGTCCACACGAACCGGTCGCCGACTGTGGACGCGGGAGCACGTCCCTCGCTCGCCGGGTGCGCAAGCCCTGGAGGTCGCGTTCGAGCCGTTCGGACCGTCCGCGCCGTTCGCGACACGCGGACGAACTCGTGAGGACCACGGGACACGACTTGCCCACCGATCCGGAACGACGGGCAGGTGTGAACCCACGTTCCACCTGTGAGGGTGCGAGATCGCGGCAATTATATCACTTTCTTATACAGTATAGAAAGTTGGTAGGTCGACGGCGAGCGTCGTCGGCCGTTCGAACGGACGGATGCGGACATCGATCCACGGGAGGATGGTCCCGATCGTATCGAGTGGAACCCGGTTTTTGTAGTCGGCTCACTGTCAACCCGTTCGCATCGGGAAAATCCCGTTCCACGGACACGGATTCGCCATCGTCTGTCCGTAGATGGACATATTTGTAAACCGAGTTGATTTGACACCTATACGCGTTCTGATTACTCCGATGGGGACGGACGTCTTCGGGATCCGGGCTCACCGGGTACGCCCTACGGTTCCACGACCGCCCAGAAGCGAACGCTTCCGGGGACGGTCCACAGCAGTTCGGGTAGGTCGCTGTCGGCCGGATCGACGCCGTCCGTCCGGTGGTGTCGGGGTTCCAGCAGCCGTCGGACGACGAACCCAGCGTCGTCGAGGGCGTTGTGGATGTCGGCGACCGTTCGATCGAAGACTACCAAGTCGGCTTCGTAGTCGTCGTCGATCTTGACCTCCTCCCACGGCTGAAGCCGTGGGATTCCTCCGTGGGTAATCCAACCAGTCGATTACCCCGGCTGCCAACTTGCGGGTTTGCTGAGGCTGGGTTGGTCAACTGAACGCGACTGTTCCCCAAAGTCGGCGAGTATCCAGTCGTGTTCGTTCCACTGCCAGTACGCCCCCTCTTGGGGTGCGTCCCTGCCGCGTTCAGCAGACAGGGCAGCAGGCCGGGCCATCGCCCCAACTTCAGACTGCAAGATGTTCCACGCTCCTGCCACGTCACTATGAGCATCCAATTCACAGTCGTGACAGCGGAACGAATCGCCATTGCGCGTCACGTCACTACTTGCACACTCGGGGCACTCGCTACTCGAATCGGCTTCGCTTACTTCTGGAACTACAATTCCAACATCACCGAGTGTCAGTTGTATCCGCTCCAGTAGCTGTCGGTGTGACCAGAAGGCGTGAGTCTTCTCGTTCACATCAGCACTCCAATGAGTGTCCAGTACATCGGCCAAGTCACCAACATACACCGTGTCAACATTCCGCTCAAGCAGCCAATCAGTAACGTGTTTCACCGCCGCGTCACGGCTGTGATTGCGTTTTCGTGACCGCTCATCATACAGCCGCTTGATGCGATGGCTCGTATATTCTTCTTCTGGAAGTTCTGACTGGAGTGTGGCGATCCGCTCGGAATGGCTCTGGAACCGATTAAACTCTGGGCGAGCATGGTACACAGCGGTTTCACCGCCTTCGGTGACAACAGCCAACGTGTTGTTCGCACCTACGTCGATAGCAGCTGCCTGCGTCGTGTTCTCGGAGTCGAGTGTGTGAGTGAAAGCATCCTTCCGCTGTTGTTGCAGATTGTCTGGTCGAATGCGAACGGGATGCTGGACACGAAGCTGGGCAGCGTGTTCATCGTAGATGAGTTCCAAGCGGCTATCGTCACCGTCCCACTGCGGGTTGCCCCGAACTTCGAGCGTGACACGCTCGTTGTGCTCGAAATCGTAGCGGTCTTCGAGTACGTCACCGACGCCAAATTCGAGTGTACTCCGGTTTTCGTCCCAGTCGAACGTGTAGAGGTCATTGCGGACAAGGCCGTGCAACTCGTAGCCCTCATCACGTGTGCCCCAGTACCCCGGTGGTGACGGTTTCTCGGTCACTGTCGGGCCGGAGTCGTCGTGGTACTTGTCAAGCAACCGGAAGTGACTGCGCCACGCTTCACTGTTCTTGCGAGCGATCTGCTGGCACGTTGCTTTCCCAAGGATGGGGGCATACTCGTCGTACAGGTCGGTGTAGTCAGCGTCCCACACGTCGCCATCGTCACTGAAATAGGCTTGGCGGCGTCGGTAGGTGATCTGATTCCAGAGCGGGGCGTGGGCGGCCAGCCAGTCGAACAAACACTGCCGATACCTGTTGCTGGTTGCTTCAGCAGTGTAGGTATTCGTTCGCTGTGGCCGGTCGCTCACACAGTACATTATGTGATAGAATATCCTAAACGTTGGGATTACAACCTGCCTATGTCCTGTGGTTTGTGGCATATCATGTCGGCTTCATCCCACGGCTAAAGCCGTGGGCTTTCGCCTCGCTACCGATGTAACTCCGTTCGAAGGTCTCCGCCTCCAAGTCGACCATCTCGCGGATCGGATGGGGTACGCTGACCACGAAGACGCCGTCGTCCCGCAGGATTCGGCGGACTTCGCGGAACGCCTCCCCGAGGTGTTCGATCATCTGGTACACCGCCTCCGAGGAAGCCACGTCGAAGCTGTCGTCGGGAAAGGGCAGGTTCGTCACGTCGCCCTGCAGAAACCGTGCGTCGACGCCGTAGAAATCCCGCAATCGCCGTGCGTGTCGGAGTTGTTCGCCGGAGAGGTCGACGCCGACGACGGTGTCGGCACCCAGGTCGGCGGTGCCGACGCTCGCTTGTCCGCCGCCACAACCCAGTTCGACGTACTCCAGCCCGGCTACCGAATCGAGGACGTCGGGTTGTGGCCCGCCGGGAGCATCATCGACGAACGGCGAGGGAGCCGGCGGGAGGTAACCATCCGCCGTGTCGGCGTTCCACAACGCCTGAAAGTCGTCGCTCCACGCGTTCCAGAGTCGCCGGTTTTCGCGTCGGTGATCGGTCATCGGTCGCCGTTCACGTGACCGAGTCAATAGGAGTTGGGGGTCCACGCTCGAATGCAATCACTCGCCCACGACGAGGGTCACGATGGCGTAACCGATGGTTTCGCCGGCTGGAAAGGGCCATCGCGGCACGAAAGGGAGTCGTATTAACCAACAAATCTATGACCGTCGCGGTACGTTGGTTAATACGAGGCGACAACCGATGCCCCGCGAACCACCGACACCGCCGGCGGCGCTCCCGACGGAGTTCGCCGAGACGCTCGACGAACGGACGCCGGACCAGCTCCGATCCGTTGCCCGCTACGCCGAATCGTTGGCGGAGCACAAGGCCCGAGCGACCCGTCTCGAGGCGGAATCGGACGAGAATGGCGAGACGGAATCGGACGGTGACGGGAACGACGAACGTCTCGACGACCGGCCCGAGGACGTCCCGTCGAAGGCGACGATCACTGTCAAGGAGATCAACGACAACCGCTACTACTACTGGCAGTGGCGGGACGGCGAGACGGTGACCTCCAAATACAAAGCGCCGGTCGATCCGGACGAATAGCTTTCGCCCACGTCACGACGGCCGACGATACACATCGATAGGAGGGTGTACGGATAGCCACCGCGTGAACACATCGATACGAGGGTGTACGGATAGCCACCGCGTGAACACATCGATAGCGGTGTGTGTCCTGCAGCGCGAACGGGGGTGGACCGACCGTGGTCAGGACGGATCGACACGAGCGACCGTCTCTAGTCGGTCGGAGGGCAGGCCCACCACCGTGATTCAGCCCCCAACGCGATCGGAATCCGACGTCGCCGGGTTCCGTCGATGGCGGGTCCGTGGCGTCGAAAACACATCGATAGAGGTGTGTGACGTGCGTCCGACGCGGAGGAGCGTCGTCCCGTCGTGAGTCGACCTCGGTATCGGAGTGTGAGTTGGTACCACTCATCCGATACACATCGATAGAGGGGTGTCCCCCCGTTGCGCAACCGAGTGGGAGTCCGCACTCAGGTTTCGCTTCGGATCTGTGCGTTCACGACCGATTCGACTTCCTCGGACGAGACCATATCGATCCGGGAATCTTCGCGAAGCGTTTCGAGGATCGTCTCCGGGCGTTCCCCGAACTGAAACTCGAGGAACATGCCCGAACTCGGACCGTGACTCCGCCGTTCGAAATCGACGAGCGAGTACGTCGTCAGTTCTTTCATCTTGTTGACGTAGGTCTCCTGGTAGTACTGATCGGCGTCGATGGATTCGGTGAGGAACTGATAGACGCGGTAGCCGGTCGTGCTCCTGGCGGAGCCGTCCGCGGTTTCGGCGGCGACGGCGGCCGTCGCGTACAGACAGAGTTCCTTCTGGGTGCTGATGCCGCGGACCACCTCGAGGACGCGGTTCTTTTCGACCTTGTCCTGGGCTTGGCGCACGTGTTCCTCGCGAACGCGTTCGTCGCCCTCGCGTTCGGCGAGTTCGCCGGCGACGCGCATCAGATCGATCGCCTTCCGAGCGTCGCCGTGGGTCTGGGCCGCGAACGCCGCGGCGAGTGGAATCACGTCGTCGTCCAAGACGTTCTCGTGAAACGCGTCCCGTCGGCGCCGGAGTATCGCCTGGAGTTGGTTCGCGTCGTAGTCGTCGAAGTGGACGTCCTCCGGCGTGAACGAACTCAGGGCTCGACTCCCGACGGACTCCATCATCCGCGCGTCGTTGGAGATGGCGACGACGGAGATGTACGCGGCGAGTTCGTCGTTGGCACCCGCCCGCGAGAGTTGGTACAGCAACCGCGAAAACGCGGGATCCTGTTTGTCCCGACGCCCCACGAGCATGTCGAGTTCGTCGAGGACGAACACGACGGAGTCGAAGTTCTCGTTGACGATGCGGTAGAGTTCGTCCCACTTCTCCTTCGTCGCGACGCCGTGTTTCGGGACGTCGACGTCGACGCCCGCCTCGTCCGCGGCCTGACTCGCGAGTTCGTAGACGGCGACGCCGAGGGTGTCGAGATCCTGGCAGTTGACTTCGATCGTGCCGAATTTAATGTCATGCGTCTCACAGGTCCGGCTGATGTTGTTACAGACGGCCTTGGTGATGAGCGACTTCCCGGTCCCCGACGGCCCGTACAGAAAGAGGTTCGGCGGTCGGTTGTCGCCCAGGGCGACCCGGAGCATCTTCGTCACCTCCTGGAGCTGTTCGTCGCGGCCGACGATCCGGTCCTCCTCGACCACGTAGTTCGGATCGAGCAGCGATCGGTCCCGGATCAGGCCCTCCTGCTCGTCGAATTCGAGCAGCATCTCCTCGATGGAACGGGATGCCTGTTCGGAATCGGCCTGCTCGGACTGCGGGTGGCCGTCGGTGGCGCCGTCCGTCGACCCGTCGTCCTCCGAAGGCCCGCCGGCGGAACTCGACGGGAGATCGGCCTGCGTCGTCGGCTCGTCCTCCGGAGCCCTCGGGTCGGTTCGGGACTCGTCGGAGTCGTCGGAACCCATGCCGGACAACAGACCGCCCGGCATTAAAAAAAGTTCTCCCACCTCTATCGAAGTGTGATCCGTCGAGTTAGTCGCCCAAAGTCGGAGATACGGAGATTCAGATCGTGAATAGCGTCCTACCAGGGTAGCGAGCGACGAAGTGTTTGGCGCAGTGTCCGGCGCCGTGTTCGGTCCCCCGTTGGAGACACACCCCTCTATCGATGTGTTCCGGACATCGAGGGGAGGGGAATACGAACGGAGAAACCGGAGGGGCGCGTTGGCATCGAGCACGGACAACCGTTTCGAAGCTTCAGACAGTCGAAATCGGTGGGATCGGAGACAGCGGATCACGCACACGTCCGGACGGGACGACGAGAGCAGAACACGGCGGGTCGGAACACATCGAACACATCGATAGAGGGGTGTGTGAGTGTTCGTTCTAGAAAGCTAGAAGAAGAAGGAGAATCCGACCGGGATCGTCGGAGTCGTCTTCGGCGGTCTGGCGTCTCTACTTCGTGATATCCCGTGTTTGACGACGTCTCTCCGTGCTCGCCGACGCGTCGATCGTCCGCTCCCCCCTCCCCCTTCGGAGCATCGAACACATCGATAGAGGGGTGTGTCCCCACATCGTCGTCTCCGATCGATATCGTGACGCTCCGTATCGACTCCCCCCGCGTCTCGGCTTCCCGCACGGATACACATCGATAGCGGTGTCTCGTGGACGGTCCCCGTTCCGTTCGTCCGCCGTATCACGTCGTTGGAGGCGGGCAACTACTCCTTCGGCCCCGTCGACTCGACCGTCGGTTCCCCACACGCCGGGCAGTGCTCGTGTTCGCTGTCGAACGGCTCGTCACGCTCGGAACACCGGTACCTCTCGGTACGACTCGCCGCGTTCGTCGCCGTCCGCTTGAACTCCTCGACATTCTATCCGAGGAGGCCCTGACGGCGACCGAGGTCCACGGGCGCCTCGAGGACCGCGGCGTCGACCGGACGGAGAACACGGTCCGCCATCACATCAACGAGCTCCGGGACGCTGGCCTCGTCGACGTCGTTCGCTTCGAGGAAGGGCGCGGTGGCACCACGAAGTACTACCACGCGAACACGATCGTCCTCTCGTACTCGCTCCCCGATTCGGCCGACGCCGCCGTCGAGGAGATGACCGACGCTATCCAGCCCCGGATCACGGACGCACTCACCACGCTCACGGACGAGTACGACGATGCGATCGAGGGGGTCGTCGCGGACATGCAACCCTGTGAGCACTGCCGGACCCAGAAATACGAGACGTACGTCCTCCTGACTATCCTGCGGCGTGCGTTCGTCCGTTCGCACCGACGCTGAGAACTCACCAACTACTGCCCCCTGGCGATCCATCCGGCGGAAACCGACCGAAGGGACGTGGATTCGACGATCGGACGCCAACCGTTTTCCCCGCTCTTCCCGACTCAGGGAACGGGACCACGACATCGTGTCCGCCGGTCCGGTGGGAACTCCATGCAATCGGCACAACTCCTCGAGCTCGCCCGGCTTCTCGAACAGTACGTCAGCCTCGGCGTCTTCCTGGTTGCGGCTGCCCTCGGCGCGGTCAGCTATCGCGCGTGGCGCCGCGAACGTGACCCGCGAATGCGGATCGTTGCAGTGGGGTACGGCCTCTTCGGCCTCTACGGGCTCGTCGTGTTCCTCGAATACCTCCTGCTCCCGTACTTCCCCTACGCGACCCTCGAACTGCTCGAACACGCCAGTGCGCTACTCATACTAGGCGGCCTGCTGACGTTCTTCGTCGCCCTCGGCAAACGGTGAGCGATGTCGGAGCCTGATCTGGAGCTGGCGTCCCGCCGGGCGATCTACCAGTACGTCGCCAACAATCCGGGTGTTCACTTCCGCCGGCTCCTCGACGAACTCGAGTACGCGCAGGGGACGCTCCAGTACCAGCTCCGGTGGCTCGTCGACGAAGGGCTCGTAGAGGTGTCCGACGACGGCCAGTACACCCGCTACTACCCGGCCGCCGAGTTCGACGAGGCCGACCGGACCGTAATGAACGCCCTCCGGCGCGAGTACAGCCGTCGGATCCTCGCCCATCTCCTCGCGGACGGGCCGCTCACGACGAGCGAACTGAGCGAGCGGCTGGACAAAGCCCGGTCGACCGTCTCGTGGCATCTGTCGAAGCTCTTCGATGCCGGGCTCGTCACGAAAGAGCGGGACGGTCGGTGCGTCATCTACGAAGTCATCGATGCGGACCGCGTCACGTACCTCTACACGATACACCGGCAGTCGTTCACGGACCGCGTCGTCGACCGGCTGTTGGATCTCTGGGAGGGTTACTGAGCGGACCGCCCGACCGTGACCGTTCCACGGAGCACGACCAGCCGCAACAGGAGCACGTACACGAGAAACATGATCGTCGGCCCGAGGAGCGGGACGACGAGACCCGCCAGGTCGGTGCCGACGGCGGCCGCATGAACCGTAGCGAACACGAACCCGCCGTAGGCGAACGCGTGAACGACTCGGGGTCCCCACGGCTGGTCGAACCGCGTCGCCTCCGTGAATCCACGAACGGCGACGACGAGCAGTAGGAGTGCTCCGACGCCGACGGCCACCCCTCCGAGGAAGTACGACAGCGGGTACGCCGGCGCCGGAGCCTGCCCGGTGACGATGAACAAGGTGTCGAGGAGTCCCACGCCGGCGTGGAGGAGGGTGACGAGCATCGCAAACACCGAGAGTTCGACGTGAACGCGTTGGGACGCTCGCTGAAGAATCCCGAACGGTTCGATACTGTAGAGGATCCCGGTGAGCACCGCGAGATACAGCGCCGGATACGCGATCAGGGCAGCGCCGCGGTCGAGGAGCCAGACGAGTTCGGACATCAGGAGGCCCCCGTCGTCGCGACGACGTCCGGACAGCCGTCCGCGTCCTGAAAGCCGTTGTCCGTTTCGGGCCGCGTCGGACACCGGTCCCGGGCGTCGGGGATGCCGTCCCCGTCGTAGTCGTCGGGCGCCTGACGCGTCGCGACCGTCCGGTCGACGAGCGTTGCCTGTTTCTGTTCGGTCGCCCCTGTCGCCCGGACGTCCCCGATCTGCCAGAGCACGGGAACGGAGACGAGCAACACGAGGAGTGCGGCGACCGTGATGCGTTGTTTACGTGTCCAGGACATGGATGTCGAAGCCGTCGGTCGTGTGGAAAACCCCGTCGTGAACGATGAGCGCCTCGAGTCCATCCCAGTCGTCGGCGAGTGCGTTGGCCTCGTCGAGCGGGAGTGCGGCGAGCGTCGTCGCGAGTGCGTCCGCTTCCATACAGTCCCGTTCGGCGAGGACGGTCACCGATTCGTGTCGGGAACCGAGCCGTCCGGTCGCGGGATCGTAGATGTGGTCGGTGCCGGCACGCTCGCGACGATAGGTTCCGGAGGTGGCAACGGCCCACTCCGTCTCGAGGGTCTTGAGCGGCTTCGCGTCGCCGTATGGACTTTCGACGGCGACCGGTCCGACTGGGGGCGACATATCGCCACCGCCGCTGACGAACCCACGTCGGCCGAGTCCGGCGAGCGTCTCCGCCGCTCGATCCACGATGTAGCCCTTGGCGAGCCCGTTGAGATCGAGGGGGACGTCGGTGCTGACGTGGTGGCCGCTGATACTGACCGTCCCGGTATCGAACGTTTCCGGGACGGTGTCGTCGTCGCCTCGTAGATACGCCTTGAGGGACTGCTCGACGCGACCCTGGTGAATGTCGAAGACGTGATCGGTTCGGTCGTAGTATTCGAGCCCCCGATGCACGAGGCGAGCGACGTGTTCGTTCTCGACTGCTCCGTGGCTGTTGAGTCGACAGACTGCGCTGTCGGCGTCGAACGCGTTCAACTGGTGTTCGAGCGCCGTGACAGTGCGCCGGGCGGCGTCCGCCGCAGCGGCGGCGCGAACCCCCTTCACGTCGACGCGAAACGACGTGTCACAACTCCGGAACTCACGGTGCGTGGCTCCTACTCGTTCGTACGCTGTTTCGAGCGTCGCCATTATCCGCACTCACCCCGCCTCGTCTTTTTCGTCGTCGTCTTCTTCGTCGTCTCCGTACTCCCCGCCTTCGTACTCCTCGCCTTCGTACTCCTCGCCTTCGTGCTCATCCTCTTCGTGCTCATCCTCTTCGTGCTCATCCTCTTCGTACTCCTCGCCTTCGTGCTCCTCCTCTTCGTGCTCTTCGCTCTCGTGGTCCTCGACGTCCCCTGACTGTGTCCGCACAGCGGGCGTAAAGCCCTGATTGGGTGTGGGAGCGTCGGCACCGGCCTGTGGTGATCCGCTCGTGTCGTCGCCGACCGGCTCGGACGGCTGTCCGAGCCCGAGGCCAGGGAACGCGAGTCCCCCAGCGACGAGCGTGGTTAGCAGTGCGCCGACGAGGGTGAACGCGACGAGTCGGTCGTTCGGAACGGGAAGACGCATTCGTGATCGACCGGAGACAGGCGGTAGTAAAGGCCGTTCGCGTCCAGCCATCGAATCGTCGTACGGTCGTCGAATAGTCCGGTTGGTCGAGTCCGGCCACGCTCCCGGAGTCACCGTCCCGTCGCTCGAGCGCGACGAAGATCGTACGCACCCGACCCCGCCGGGATGACACTCGACCGTCACGAGTCCCGAATACTCCATCCACCCCTCACATACCGCCCCGCACACGTCCGGGGATTCGGTGGCAAACCTCTTTGTACCGAGATGGTTTTATGGTAAACAACCTATGCATCGGTATTCCGCGGCGGGCCACCGGCAGCACCGGTGGCGAACTCGAACCGACACCCAGCGAACCACTCGCCGTCTCCGTGTCGTCGAATGATGGGCGCTTCCTCGGCCGTCGTCGATTCGTCGACGGTGTTGCTCGTCGGATCGGACGACTGGCTCGGGCGATTCGCCGCCAGGCTCGAGACACGGACGCAAGCGACCGTGTATACCGTCGGGACCGAGACGGAGGCGCTCGACATCGTCCGAGAGGGGACCACGGACTGTCTCGTCACCGAGTACGCGCTCGAGGGTTCGACCGGCCTCGATCTCCTTCGGGCGGTTCGCGAGGAAACGACCGCGCTACCGGTCCTACTCGGTACCGCTGCCGGGAGTGAGACCATCGCGGGCGAGGCCATCGAAGCCGGTGTCACCGATTATATCGCACTCACGGAACCGGTCGAGGGGATGATCGACGAACTCGTCGACCGAACTGAGCGCGCCATCCGCTCCGCTCGGCGGTCGGCCACCCAACGGGAGCGGGCCAGGCAGTTCGACGCGATATTCGACGATTCGCGGACAGCGACGTGGGTTCTCGATCCGGAGGGCGCACTCGTTCGCGTGAACGAGACAGCCCGGGAGATGATCGATGCAGACGTCGAATCGATCGTTGGCGAACCCTTCGGGACGCTTCCGTGGTGGGCCGCGCCCGATGCAACGAACCCGGACGTCCAACAGATGGTGGCGAACGCACGCGATGGCAGATTCGGCAATGCGGTCGTCGCACAGCCGCCACACCTCGCAGACCCACGCGTCGTCGACCTCTCCGTGCGCCCGGTCGAGAACGAATGTGGAGCGCTCGTTTCGATCGTCGTCGAAGGCGTCGATATCACCGAACGTGTCGACCTCGAACGCGACCTCCGTCGATCGGAGGAGCTCCATCGTGTGACGCTGAACAATATGACCGATACGGTTCTCATCACGAACGAGGACGGCGAGTACACCTACGTCTGTCCCAACGTTCACTTCATCTTCGGCTACACGGCCGACGAAATTCACGAACAGGGGACGATCGACGACCTCCTTGGAGCTGACCTCTTCGACCGTGACGAACTCGCGACGGATGGCGTTCTCAAGAACATCGAGACGACCGCGACGGACAAGGCGGGTCGCGAGCACACGCTCCTAGTCAACGTTCGCGAAGTCTCGATTCAAGACGGGACGCTCCTGTTTAGCTGCCGGGATATCACGAAACGCAAGCAACGCGAAGAGGCGCTCGCGACCCTCCAAGAGACGGCCCGAGATTTCCTGTACGCTGAAACCCATCCGGAGATCGCCCAACATGTCGTCGACGACACGTCCGGTGTCCTCGATCTGGATGCGAGTGCCGTCTATCTCTTCGATGCCGATGCCAACGACCTCCGGCCGACGGCACACTCGGCCACGATGAGGGAACTCAACGGACCGCTTCCGACCGTCCCTGCCGACGGGGAAACGCTTCCGAGTTACAGTTTCGTCGAGGACGAAGTGTTATTCTTCGACGATGTCCACGAATCGGACCGGCTCGAAAACCGGGCGACCGACCTTCGTAGTGTAGCCTACATTCCACTGGGAAACCACGGCGTGTTCGTCGCTGGCTCGAACCGGGTTGGCGTCTTCGACGACGTAACCCGGGAGCTGGCCGATCTGCTGGCTGCAACCGCCGAAGCCGCGCTCGACCGCGTCACACGGGAGTCCCAACTTCGCGAACAGGATCGAACGCTCCAGCAGCAAAACGAACAGCTCACCGCCCTGAATCGGACCAACGAGACGATCCGTGAGATAGATCAGGCGCTCGTCCAGGCCGAAACCCGGGAGGAGATCGATCATACGGTCTGTGAGCTGTTGACCGCCGACGACCGGTTCGGGTTCGCCTGGATCGGCACGGTCGACCCGGCGACCGAAACCGTCGAACCACGGGCCTGGGCTGGCGCCGAAGATGGCTATCTGGATAGTCAGTCGTTTGCCGTCGACGGAGCGGATGCGGAGCCGGCCGGCCAAACCGCGGCCACCGGCGACGTGACGATGGTGACGAACGTCGCTGCCGGGCTCCGTGACAACCAGTGGCGCAAGGATGCGCTCGCTCGTGACTACCTCTCCGTACTGAGCATTCCCCTCGTCTACAACGAACTCACACACGGTGTGCTGACGGTCTACGCGCCGACCCAGGATGCCTTCGACGACACGACGGAGGCCGTCCTGGCCGAACTCGGCGAAACGATCGCGTCCGCGCTCAGTGCCATCGAGCGAAAGAACGCACTGCTCACGACGTCGATGACGCGGGTCGAGTTCGCCGTCGACGATCCGGCGTTCGTCCTCTCACGGCTCGCGCGGGACGCGGGATGTACGCTCTCGTATCAGGGAGGGGTCCAGCAATCGACGGAGGGGAGCTACGTGTTCGTCACCGTCGAAGGCGCCCCGCTAGAGGACGTCGTCGAAGCCGCCTCGCAGCTCGTTGCTATCGACGACGTCCAGACGATCAGTCCCGGGGACGACGGCGGTGTTTTGCGACTCCGGCTCACACAGCCGTTTCTCGCCCTGGAGCTGGCCGATCACGGTGCCGTGTTCCGCGAAGCGACCGCCGATCCGACCACGACGACGCTCGTCGTCGATATCCCGGACAGTATCGACGTCCGAACGATCACGCAACTCGTCCGGGAGACGTTCTCCGGCGTCGAAATCCGTGCCAAACGGACGCTCGATCAGACTGCTGCACGCGACCTCTATTCGCGGGTCCTCGACAAGCTCACCGAGCGACAGCTCGAGGTGATCCAAACCGCCTACTACAGCGGGTACTTCGAGTCACCGCGCGAGAACACCGGTGAAGATGTCGCCGCGACCTTGGGGATCTCTCCCCCCGCCTTCTATACGCACGCTCGGACCGTCCAGCGCAAACTGTTTGCGACGCTCTTCGAAGAGCACAACCGGCCCGTCGCCGCTTCGACCGAGATGGTTGAATAACGAACTCCTTTTTCTCAAAGCGGTTCGGTAACAAACAGCCGAATATTCCCTTATACACTTATTATCCGTAACCAGAGTGCCCCGGTCCGCGTGTCGGCACTCGTGAACTCACATGACAGACATCGACCCCAAATCCGACGAGGAAACCCCGTACGAGTGCTTCGACTGTGGAAATATCATCGTCGCGGAGACCAGCCCCGGCCAGTGTCCCGACTGTGGCGGACCGATGCGAAATCGTCGAATCCCGATCGAGTGACTATGGCCTCACAAACCGATAGTGCCCACGACGAGCTCGAAGAGCCGACCGAGTCGGGATCGACGCTCGACACGGCCCGTCGCCAGCTGCACCACGCTGCCAACCATCTCGATATCGACCCGAACGTCGTCGAACGACTCGAACACCCCAAGAAGGTTCACGAGGTAACGATTCCCATCGAGCGGGACGACGGAACGGTCGAGGTGTTCACGGGCTATCGGGCCCAACACGACAGTGTCAGGGGGCCGTACAAAGGCGGGCTTCGGTACCACCCCGACGTGACCAGGGACGAGAGCGTCGGCCTCGGCATGTGGATGACCTGGAAATGCGCCGTCATGGATCTGCCCTTCGGCGGGGCCAAAGGCGGTGTCGCTGTCAACCCGAAGGAACTGAGTTCGGCGGAAAAGGAACGACTCACCCGCCGATTCGCGCAAGAACTCCGTGACGTCATCGGCCCCAAGCAGGATATTCCCGCCCCCGACATGGGAACGGATCCACAGACGATGGCGTGGCTGATGGACGCGTACTCGATGCAGGAAGGTGAGACGACGCCGGGTGTCGTCACCGGCAAGCCGCCGGTCGTCGGCGGCAGTAAAGGGCGCGAAGAGGCCCCTGGTCGGAGTGTCGCCATCGTCACGCGGTTGGTCTGTGAGTACTACGACCGTCAGCTCGCGGAGACGACGGTCGCCGTCCAGGGCTACGGGAGCGTCGGGGCGAACGCTGCCCGGTTGCTCGACGACTGGGGAGCGACCGTCGTCGCGATCAGCGACGTGAACGGGGCGATGTACGATCCGGCGGGAATCGATACGGCCTCTGTCCCGTCACACGACGAGGAACCGGAAGCCGTCACCACGTATGCGAACACGGTGATTTCGAACGACGAGTTGCTCACGCTCGACGTCGACGTCCTCGTTCCCGCAGCGCTGGGTAATGTGATCACCGAGCGGAACGCGGATTCGATCGCCGCGCAGTTCGTCGTCGAAGGCGCGAACGGCCCCATAACCTCGCCGGCGGATTCGATCCTCGCAGAGCGGGACGTCGCCGTAATTCCCGATATCCTCGCCAACGCCGGCGGTGTCACCGTGAGCTATTTCGAGTGGCTTCAGGACATCAATCGGCGGGCCTGGTCGCTCGAACGGGTGAACGACGAACTCGAAACGGAGATGCAGACCGCGTGGCGGGCCGTCAAGACGGAGTTCGAACGCCGCGACGTCACCTGGCGGGATGCAGCCTACATCGTGGCACTCTCGCGCATCGCCGAGGCTCACGACGCCCGGGGGCTTTGGCCATAGGCATGACCCTTCCCCCCACCGAGCGGACCCGAGAGCCGGCTACGCCGCTCGAACGTGGGGCCTTACGACTGTTTCGCCTGTCGTCGCTCGGCGGACGCGTGATCGTCACCGGGTTCCTGGGATATCTCGTCCTTGGCACCGTCTGTCACTGGACGTCTATGACCCCGGATTTAGGGTCATGAGTTTCGACGACCCCGTTTTCACCGTTCTCGGTGTGTCCGTCGGGGTCGTCGTTTGTCTCATCTCCGGGTCTCTGACGGTGTCGACTCGTCTTTTCGGAGGGACGAACGGGCGAGTTTCGTCATACTCCCGAGTTCGATTGCGTTCGGATTCGGTGCTGCGACGCTGCGAGTGACTGCCGGTCCTGCTCGGACGTGTCTCGCCGAACTACTCCGACTGTAGCGAACTCGCTGGCTGACGGCGCTCGCCATCGGGGGAACACGACTGTTTTCCGCATCGACCGGGGTACGAGTCGGCCGCTCTGCTTTCTCCCCCGGGAGACTGCCTCGTTCGGTGAACCGGCTACCGTCGCTCCATCCCAGTCGAGGGCAACAGTCGGGACTACCCCGGAAGCGATGCGGCACAGTGGCGTGCCGTTTTGGGACGCCACCACCGACAGCAACACGTCGGTCGCCTCCGCGACTGGACAGTCTTCGACCGGGAACTCCGAGTTAACCAACAAACTCGTATTGCCTCGATACCGTCGGTCAATACTCGCCGATCTCGGTGAGGACGGCCACGCGCGCCTCCCGAGTTCCGGTGGTCTTTCGTCGGATCCCAGTGCGATCCCAGCCGAGCGGTGACAAAGAACGCTTGGAACCAGTTTTCGTCGGTGCTCGGTTTGGCGTCGTTGAAAGTATTTAGAAACTAGCAAGTTTGATATTTTAGACTATGAGGAACACGTTCGGACGCGCTCCAATCTTCGTCGCGTCCGTACTCGAATCGGCGTCCGAAGCGGTGGCAGGCCGCCTGAAACCGGGATTCCCGATCGACGAGATAGCTCGCGTCGCCGACGAGACGGTTCTCGCGGGGTTCGAAGCGGAACATCTCGGCCAATGCCTCCGTTCTCGTCGGAAACCGGCGGAGCTGGTGGGACGATTGACGTCGGAATCGACAGTGCTCCATACCCAAATTATAAAAAATAGATATTGTTTTCGAAAGTGGTAGTTTGGCAAGTTGGGGACGGACACCGAACGTCATCGCTGGCCCGGGTGTCGACCCCCGCTCCAGAAACCCTTATTCGAACAGCTGCTATCGTCGCTGAGGCGGTCGAACGAGAGCGTGAACCGCTCGACCTTTTGACCGCCTCGTTCCGCATCGCAACGCCACCACGACACACGAACGACGCTGTTATACTGCGAACAGTTGGATCAGTAGTTCAGATACACCGTCTTGGAGATGGTGTAGAAGTCGAGTCCGGCGTCGCCCTGCTCCCGGTACGTCTCGCTGGAGGAGTCTTTCATTCCACCGAACGGGACGTGGAGTTCGAGTCCGGTCGTCTTCTCGTTGATTTTCACCACGCCGGATTCGGAGTCCTCGACGAAACTGTGCGCCTCCGAGAGGTCCTGGGTCACGATACTGGCCGAGAGGCCGTACGGGACGCCGTTCGCGACGGATACCGCCTCGCCGTAGCTACTCACCGGAATGACCGAAAGCACCGGGCCGAAGATCTCCTCCTGTGCGATTCGCATGTCCTGCTCGACGCCCGAGAAGACCGTCGGCTCGACGAAGAAGCCGTCCCCGGCGTCGACCTCCTCGCCGCCCGTCTCCAGGGTCGCGCCCTCGTCGATCCCGACATCGACGTATTCAAGCGTGCTTTCGAGTTCGCTTTGGCTGGCCTGTGGACCCATGTCGGCCCCGTCCAGCCCCGGGCCGATCGTGATCGACTCGGCCGCTTCGACGACCCCCGCCACGAACTCGTCGTAGCAGTCCTCGTGGACGATGGCGCGGGAGGTGGCCGTACACGCTTGTCCCGTGACGCCGAACGCCCCTCCAGCGGCGATATCCACCGCGTCGTCGACGTCGGCGCTGTCCATCACGACGACGGGGTTCTTCCCCCCCATCTCCAGTTGCACGCGCTTGTTGGTCTCTTTGGCCTGGTCACCGACGGTTTCGCCGACGGCCGCGCTCCCGGTGAAGGAGACGGCGTCGACGGCGTCATGAGTCGAGAGCGTCTTCCCGACCGTGCTCCCGGGACCGGTCACGAGGTTGAGGGCACCGTCCGCGAGACCGGCCTCGTCCAAGCACTCGACGAGTTTCCGGGCGATGTTCGGGGTGAGCGACGCCGGTTTGAACACGACCGTGGTCCCGGTCGCGAGCGCCGGGGCGATCTTCCACGCCGGGATGGCGATGGGGTAGTTCCACGGCGTGATGAGCCCGGCAACACCGATCGGTTCGTCGACCGTGTAGAGCGTCGTATCCCGGCTGCTGGACGATTTGACGTCGCCACCCAGGTCGCTGGCCTTCGCACCGTAGTACGCGAAGATGTCGATAGCGCGCTGGACCTCCCCGGCCGCTTCGGGGCGTGCCTTCCCCTCCTCACGAACGAGCGTTTCGGTCAGTTCGTCCTTCCGAGCGTCGAGCTTCCCCGCCACCTCCCGCAGGACTGCGCCGCGCTCCGGAGCGGGGGTGTCCGCCCACGTCTCGGTTGCCGCTGCCGCAGCTTCCACCGCGCGCTCGGCGTCCGTTTCGCCGGACTGTTGGAACACCCCCACCAAGTCGTTGCGGTCTGCCGGATTCCGGCTCTCGAACGTCTCGCCCGTCTCCGATTCGGTCCACTCGCCGTCGATGTAATTTCGATATTGTTCGCTCATCGAACCGACCAAGACGATCCGTATAAGAGAAGCTTTTGATGTACTGATTCCACCGGAACCAACAAGACCCTCCGGTGTCCACGCCGATGTATGCAGTACTACTGTGTCAGCGAGGGCGGCGAGCCGCGGCTCATCGCTCGTGACGGGGACGAAGCGTACGACCTGACTGCGGCCCGCGAGCGTGTGACCTCCTTCGACGACCTCGCACACGTCGCCGATATCGCCACCGAAACCGTCGACGAGGTCGCCGCTCGCCTCGTCGACGAGGCGGAGCCGGTCGACATCCCGGACGAGACGAACGCGGCCGTTCCGGTGGCCGTCGACGAGGTGTGGGCCGCTGGCGTCACGTACGAAATAAGCGAAAAGGCCCGCGAGGCGGAGAGCGGGATGCCGGAGATGTACCTAGACGTCTACGATGCTGACCGACCGGAGCTGTTCTTCAAGGCGACGCGGGACCGCGTCGTCGGCCCCGGTGAGGCGGTCGGGGTCCGTGAGGACTCGGAGTGGAACGTCCCCGAACCCGAACTCGGGATCGTCCTCCACCATGGCGACATCACCGGCTACACCATCGGAAACGACGTGAGCAGCCGGTCGATAGAGGGCGCGAACCCGCTCTACCTCCCTCAAGCGAAGGTCTACGACAGGTCCTGTTCGCTCGGTCCCTGCGTCGTCAGCGCCGAGTCCGTGGACGATCCCCACGACCTCGCGATGCGGATGACGATCGAGCGGGACGGCGAGCAGCGTTACGAGGGCGAAACCGCCACCAGCGAGATGGTCCGCTCCTGCGAGGAACTCGTCTCCTTCCTCACCAGGCACAATACCGTCCCAGAGACCGCAGTGTTGTTGACGGGGACGTCGCTGGTACCGGAGGAAGGCTTCACTCTCGAGCCCGGTGACCGGATCGACATCGACATCGAGGGAATCGGGCGCCTCTCGAACACGGTCACGAGAGTCTGACTGGCCGCCGGACAGCGGAGCTGATTCGGACGCGCACGGCGGACGGGACACACCGAACCTGCCGCCGTGCGTCCTCGTTCCCGGCCCGCTCCACGTCACTCCTCGGCGTCGGCCCGGAACTCGAATCTCGTTCCGTTCCCGAGAGTGGTACCGCCGTTGACCGCCTCCACGTGGAGTGTGACGTCTTTGGTCCGGCCGCACCCGTCGTTGACATTGACCTCCCACTCGTCGCCGACTGCGACGCGCCCCTCCTTCGAACGTCGAAGGAACTGCTCGAACGACTCGGCACGGAGCGCGTCCCCGACGTCGTCACTCCCGGGCGAATAGCGGATCCGGATCCCGTCGGCATCGGTCATACTGCCACCGACGGGGGCGACTGACAAAACACCTCCTCCGGGGTCCCGCTGGGTGATCACGACTCGCGCCCCCGTTGACGCGACGGGGTGGCGTTCTTCCCCACGCATCGTGAGGTTAATTATTTATGAACGCATAAGATCACTGTATATGTGCCGACCGACCGGATCGTAGCGAGATACAGAATCGAGACTCCGGTTTCTCTCGACGAGGCGACGGAAGCGATGGTTAGTGAACAGTCGACGGGGACGTTCACGGACGTACCGCTGGAAACCGAAGCCCTCCGAAGGCGACACGCGGCGGCCGTCGAGGACGTCACCGTACTCGGGGAGTCGGACCGGGCGACGCTCCCAGGCGCGGTGACGCCGAGTCCCCGCGGCGAGAAGGGGACGTACACGCGAGCGGAAGTAGCGGTCTCTATCCCGCTCGAAAACGTCGGGCATTCCATCCAGAACCTTCTGACAGCCGTCGGCGGGAACCTTTTCGAACTGCGCCATTTTTCGGGGATCCGGTTGGTCGACCTCGACGTTCCTGCTCCCCTGGCGGCGGCGTACCCCGGTCCACAGTTTGGGGTCGAGGGCACGCGGCGTGTCGTCGACGTCTGGGATCGGCCGCTCATCGGGACGATCGTGAAACCCAGTGTCGGGCTGTCTCCCGAGGAAACGGGTGACTTGGTTCGGGAACTCGTCGATGCGGGTATCGATTTCGTCAAAGACGACGAGTTGATCAGCGACCCGCCGTACTCGCGAGTCGCCGACAGGGTCACGGCGGTTATGGCTGCCATCGACGAGCACGAGGCGACGACCGGGAAGGAGGTGATGTACGCCTGCAATATCACCGGCGACGTGGATGAGATGCTGGAACGGGCCGATACCGTAGCCGAAGCGGGCGGAAACTGTCTCATGGTGAGCATGAACAGCGTCGGTCTCTCGGGGTTGACGAAACTACGACGGGAGGTCGACCTACCGATCCACGCCCACCGGAACGGCTGGGGTGCCCTCTCTCGGTGCCCGCAACTCGGATTCGACTATCGTGCCTATCACAAGTTCTTCAGACTCGCCGGGGCCGATCACATCCACGTCAACGGCATCCGGAACAAGTTCGCCGAATCCGACGAGTCAGTCGTCGAAAACGCACGGGCAGTGCAGTCCCCGATCGCTAGCGAGGACGATATCGCGATGCCGGTGTTCTCTTCGGGTCAGTGGGCCGGCCAAGCACCGGAGACGTATCGGGCGCTCGGAAACACCGACCTGTTGCATCTCGCCGGGGGTGGCATACTGGGTCACCCCGACGGCCCGGCGGCCGGCGTCGCTCATCTCAGACAGGGATGGGACGCCGCGATAGCGGGCGTCTCGCTCGAAGAATACGCGGCGGACCACGAGGAACTCCGCGTCGCCCTCGACCACTACGGAGGGTCCGATGGCTGAGCCGGACCTGCTCCTGGCGTTCTACGGGGACGATATCACCGGATCGACGGACGCGTTGGAGGGATTGGCGCGGAACGGCATTCCGAGCGTCCTGTTCGTTACCCCGCCGTCGCCGGCTGATCTGGAGCGGTTCGACGACGTGAGAGCCGTCGGAGTCGCCGGAACGAGTCGAGCGATGTCACCGGCCGAGATGGAAGACGAACTTCCGTCGGTGTTCCAAGCGCTGGGCGACCTCGACCCCCCGCTGGTCCATTACAAGGTCTGTTCTACGTTCGACTCCTCGCCGGAGGTGGGAAGCATCGGGAAGGCGATCGATATCGGTCAGTCGGTGTACGACTCCCCGTTCGTGCCCGTCTCACAGGGGACGACTTCGCCACATGGCCGGTACGTCGTCTTCGGGAACCTCTTCGCTGAACAGGGCGGGAAGCCCTACCGCCTCGACCGACATCCGACGATGCGTGCGCACCCGCGGACCCCGATGCACGAGAGCGACATCCGCCGCCACCTCGGCGAACAGACCTCGCGTCCCGTCGGCCTCGTCGACATCCGGTACGTCGATAGCCACGAGGATGTCGCCTCGTCGCTCGAGCGAACCGTCAGCCAGGGGGACGAGATAGTCGTCTTCGACGCCCTCGATACGGGCCACTTGGAAACGATCGGCAGCGTACTCTGGTCGGCGGCAACCGAACGACAGGGCGTCCTATTCTGTGTGGGCTCCTCCGGCCTGGAACACCACGCGCTGCCGGCACACTGGGAGAGAACCGGCGAGATTGACACGGACGACGAATGTTTGAAACATCGACCCCCAGCTGATCCGATCCTCGTCGTGTCGGGGAGCGTAGCACCGACCACCGCGTCCCAGGTGGAGCGCGCAGCGGCGGAGGGATTCGAGACGATACGGCTCGATACGCCCCGGCTGATCGACCCGGCCGAACGGGACGCCGAACGGCGGGCTGTCGTCCACGATACGGTCTCAGTCCTGGAATCGGGGACCGACGTCGTCCTCTATACGGCGAAGGGGCCGGACGACCCGGCGATCGAGCGAACCCGTCGTCGGTTCGAAGAACTCGGCCCCCCGGGCGCCCTCGGCGACCGTCTCGGTCACCAGCAGGGGCTCATCGTCAGGGAGATCCTCCGGAAAGTCGGTCTGGAACGTGCCTGTGTGGCGGGCGGTGACACGAGCGGCGCGGTCATCTCGGCGCTCGATATCACGGCGCTCGAAGCGATCGCGGTCGCGGCTCCGGGGGCCCCGATCTGTCGCGCGGTCGCCGACAGGTCCTTCGCGGACGGGCTGGAGATCGCGTTCAAGGGCGGTCAGACCGGAGGGGACGACTACTTCGGCGTCGTCAAATCCGGTGGTGTCCCCCTCGATTGATCTACGGTCGTCACCCGGCTGTTCCCGATGGATGCAGGACGGAATACGCCGGGGAGGGCGAGCGCGGCGCGCCATCACGTCGTCCTCGGCGGCTCGAGGAGTCGGGCCTCACTCAAGCACCGCGTGGACGACATCCGGGTCGAACTCCTCCCCGGGGATCTGTTCGCGGATCGCGGTCTCGGCTCTCGCGACCGGGTACGAGTGCGTGTTGATGGATTCGATGTCGTCGGAGCGTCGTTTCAGGATCGCCATCGCTCGCTCGACGTTCAGCGCCTGTCCGCGGCCGCCGAGGAGCGTGATCTCGTCCACGACGAGGCGGTCGGTATCGATAGGGACCTCGTCGCCGATGAGGCCGGGGAGAACGACACGACCCCGTGGTCGGACGATGTCGATGGCGAGCGACAGGGCCGGCGCCGCTGGGGCGGTCACGACCACCAGGTCGGGACCACCCCCAGTCAGGTCCCTCGTGCGCTCCGGGGTGTCTTCCGCGTCGCTGTACAGCGTGTTCGTGGCACCCAGCTCTGCTCCCAGTTCGAGGCGGTCGTCGTCCGACGGGAGTCCCAGCAGGATGACCGGGTCGGCCCCCGCCTCGTCCGCAACAACGGTTGTCGCCAACCCCTGGGCACCGGGGCCGACGATCGCCACGCTGTCGCCGGGTGAGAGCCGACCTTTCGTGAGCGCCCACCGGACGCCGTTCCCGACGACCGACCCGAGACATCCCGCCCTCGACGATACGCCATCGGGGAGGGTGTGGACTCGGGTGTTCGGATGAAGGTACATGTACTCGCCGTAGCCGCCCCAGAGGTGTGGCGGTTCGTCAGCGGATATCGACACCCCATAACACCGGTCCCGGTCACACATATGGTAGTTTCCTGTCTGACAGTGCTGACACTCGTAACACGGAATGTATGGTTCTGGCATCACCCGCTCACCGATCTCGACGCCCCAGCGGTCCAACGTCTCCCCGGCTCCGTCGACGATCCGACCCGCGACCTCGTGTCCGAGTACGAGCGGTAGCGATTCGAAGTGGCTTTCTCCGCGGTACAGGCCGACGTCCGTTCCACAGACGGACGTCGCTTCGACCCTGAGGAGGGCACCGTCACCGACATCAGGTATCGGGAACTCCCGTGGTTCCAGGCGTCCCTCGCCGGCCAGTACCATCGACGTGGTCGCGTCCGATGGCGCCATACGATAGTCATATCGACGCTCGGAAATTAAATCCAGCGTGCGCCGGAGTCGCTGGCCGTCGCCACCATCACTTATACTTGCCCACACCCGGTTGTCTATCCCATGACGGAGGAGCGCCTTCTGAGCGACGAGGTCGCGATAGTCACCGGTGGAGCGAGCGGAAACGGCAGAGCAGTCGCCCTCGAGTTCGCCCGGCGTGGCGCAGACGTGGTCGTCGCCGACATCACCGACACGCCACGTGGCGGGGGACAGCCCACCCATCGCCGGATCCGCGAGGAGACTGACTCCGACGCGCTGTCAGTCCGCTGTGACGTGACCGACGTCGACGACCTCTCCGACGCCGTCGGCGCCGCCGAGGATTTCGGCGGGGTCACCGTCATGGTGAACAACGCAGGGATAACCGAGAGCAGACCGTTTCTCGAGACGACCGAGGCGGAATACGACCACCTGACCGACGTCAACCTCAAAGGGGTCTTTTTCGGGTCGCAGGCGGCCGCGACGTCGATGGTCAGGGGCGACCGTTCCGGGTCGATAATCAATATATCGAGCACCTCCGGAGTCCGCGGGCGCGGTGACGGGGTTGCGTACTGCGCGGCGAAAGGCGGTGTGACGACGATGACGATGGCGTTGGCCGACGCACTGGCCCCCAACATCCGCGTCAACGCCGTTCTACCGGATTTGACCGAGACGGAGATGGCGGCCACGGACCTCGGTATGGTGGGAACGGAGTCGGGCGAGGAGTACGTCGACCGGAACATCCCGTTGAACCGGGCCGGGCGACCCGAGGATGTCGCGAACGCCGCGGTGTATCTGGCGAGTGACATGGCATCGTACGTGACCGGGCACTCGCTGACCGTCGATGGCGGAGTCACGGCGACGAAGTGAACGCTGAGGTCCAGACCGGGACCTATCGCACCAACGGCACGGCCCGACGTCCGTTCCCGGCGGCCCACGGGGGGCGTGGGTGGACACTCAGTACCCCAGCCCGAGGGCCCGGTTCCCGACAAGTAGTCCGAGAGCGACACCGAGCAGAGCGACTAGCGCCCCGAACGACACCGCCCAGCCGAAGAGGTCGGCGAGGGTGCCCACGACGACCGAGCCCCACGCCGCGACGAGCATGTAGGCCGTCCGAATCACCCCGAACCCGGAGCTCTGTTCCGACTGGGAGAGGTGATCCATGAATCGCGGGAAGACGGCTGCCGACCATCCCATTCCCATCCCGAGCGACAGGAGACCGGCGACGACGAGTTCGATTCCCGTGCCGAACACGAGCGTTGTCAGACCGGCGATACCGGTGACCATACACAGTGCCGTCCCGATATCGCGACCGAAGTAATCCGCGACGCTGCCGACACCGACCTGTAGTATCCCGTGGGCGACGAAGTACAGGGCGAACAGCGTACTCGCCGTCGTTCGGGAGTAGCCGTGGTACTGGACGAAAAACGTCGGGAGAAACGATGCCAGCGCCTGCCACGTGAAATCCGAGATGGCGGCGATGATCGCGGTGAACGCGACCGTGGGTCGGGACAGTAGCGAAACGATCGGACCGAGGGCAAACCGCTCGCGCATCGGCTGGTCGGGACGTCGCGGTTGGACCGAGCGGACTCGCCACCAGAACAGCCCGCCGACGAGCGCGGCGGGACCCGCGAACAGACCGAGGGCCCCCCGCCACCCGTGGGCCCCAGCGACCCACGTGATGGCCAGCGGGGTCACGAGCCCCGCGGCCGGTCCGCCGGCGTTGTGCAGCCCGATCGCCGTGCCGATGTCGTCGTAGGTCCGGGTGATGAGTCCCGTCGCGACGCTGTAGTGGAGGCCCGCAGCCGCCCCGAGGAACACCGTCCCGAGGACGAAAACGCCAAACACCGGCGCAGCCCCAATCAGGAGCACGGTGGCCCCAGTCCCGACGACCGACACGAGGATGACGACGGGTTCGCCGAACCGGTCGGCAAGCACACCACTGGGAAACTGGACGAGCGCGTAGGTAACCCACATGGCCGTCAGCGCCCCACCGATCGCGGCGTTCGAGATACCCAGGTCCGCCGAGATATCCGGGATGATCGGACTTAGTGCTAGTCTCCCGGTCATCGTGATAAAAAAGGCTGCCGTACAAAGCGTCAGCACCGTCTCCGAGTAACGCCAACGCATCCGATATCGACCAACAGCCGGAAGGTGAAAAAAGGCCTCCGTCTCGTAGCGAGTGACCCCGCCAGCCGGGAGTCTCAGGTCCGCGTGCCGCTGCGCGACACCCCTTCTACCAGTCGTGCCGAACAGGGCATCGTACCATATTTTGGAGTAGCGGAACTCGCCGACGGCTACGGGGACGCGAAACGCGAGGGGTACGGGTTCGTCGCGGGCAACTCGACACACCCCGACATCGTGATCGGCCTCGTCAGCGGCGCGACCGGCGACTCCGACGTCGTGCTCTCTCCAATCGTGAACGGCCGAGTACGTCGGCGGCGGCGACCTCCGGGCGGGGATAACGGTCGTCGATTCCCACCTCCGGGCGCTGAGCGAGACCGGCGATATCGCGGCGACCAACACCGCCGAGGAGCCCACTCACCGGGTCGACCGTCCATCCGGCGATGGCGCCTCCAGGGTGGCGTAGAACCGCGTGACACCGGTGAGCACCGGGTAGGTCCACTCGGGGTCCTGATAGAGGTACTGACAGAGGTCGTGCCCGTCGGCACCGGACAGTGGGAACCCCCGGTGGAGCTCCGTCTGACGCGCCCGAGTGACTTCCTCAAGTCGGTCCTCGATATCACTCTGGCGTCGAGCCCTTGGCGGCCAGTCAAGCGAATCGAGCATTTCGATCAGCGTCGCCCGGTGGGTCGCGACCGCGTCCCGTTCCCCATCGAGATGGTCACGAATCGTCTCGCGTCGGTCGGCCGCGCTATCGACCGCATTCATGAGCGTCGCCTTGTACAGGTCGGTGAACGACTGGCTCGTCCCGGGCCCGAGCCCCACGGCTACCTCCGGGGAGAGCTCCGCCGCGGCGAACTCCTCGAGGGCCTCGCCGTACACCTCGCTGTAGTGGTCGACACTCATGACCGTCTCGCGGAAGGCCACGCGTACGCGGTCGAGTGACTTCGTGGACCGTTGTTCCGGCGCGGCCACGAGCGTCGATCCCGTTGAGCAGCGCGACGGTGTGACGGTCTCGACGTCGGCAACGCGGTCGCGAAACCGGACGAACGCCCGCCGCTCGGCCTCGACTTCTTCGCGTTCCGCCTCGATGATCCCTCCGGTCCTGGAGAGCGGTTCCAAGACGTGCTCCCGGAGCATTGCGCTAACCGGCCCGGGTAGCTCCCGTGTCGGAGCCATCACCGTGTGATACGTTCTCATGAGACATAGGTGTTACCCATGGGTTCACGCCGACAGGCGGACCTCCTCGACCGAACGTCCGGCCACCAGGATCGACGGCGACCGGATGTCATACGGATTATTGTAACTGTTCACCGGTGGTTCGCCAGGACAGTCCGGCGAACCACCGGTACTGACTTCCAATGAACAGTATCAGTCCTCCAGTTGCTCGCGGGCGCGTCGCAGCGCCATGACGGTTTCATCGCGGTCGTGGGTGACCTCCTCGGGGCTACGGTCGTAGTCGTAGAACCCGGCGCCGTCGTGGATACCGCCCCGTCCTTCGTCGAGGTACTCATCGAACAGGTGACTCGCCTCGTCGTCGTCGGCGAGGTGCGGGCTCAGGTTATCCAGCACCGTCCGGACGAGGTCGAGCCCCGCGATGTCGATGGTCTCGAAGGGACCGATCGCTGCGGTCCGGAGTGCGTAGCCGTCTCGGATGGCGCGGTCGATGTCCTCGAAGGAGGTGACACCCTCCTCGACGAGGTGGAGGCTCTCGCGGAAGATGGCCATCTGGATGCGGTTCCAGACGAATCCCGGGACGTCGCGTTCGACCATGACGGGTTTCCTGTCGACGGCGTCGAGGAAGTCCTTGACACGATCGACCGTCTCGTCGGTCGTCTCCTCGCCCCGGACGACCTCCACCGACGGGAGCAGGTACGGCGGGTACCACCAGTGACACCCCACGACACGCCCGGCGTGTTCAGGGATCGCGTCCGCGATGTCCGTTATCGGGATGCCCGACGTGTTCGAGGCCAGGACCGCAGTGTCGGGGGCGTGTTCGGCGACCTCCCGGTAGGTGTCCTGTTTGATCGACAGGTCCTCCGGAACCGACTCTAGGACCAGGTCGGCGTCAGCGACCCCGGTCGCCACGTCCGTCGTGAACTCGATTCCCTCCACCACGGCGTCGGGGTCGCGGTCGGTCTCGCCCTCGGCCCGGAGAAAGGAGACCACCTCGTGGATCCGTTCGGTCGCGTCGTCCAGGTTCGACTCTCGGTGGTCGATTAGCGTCACCGTCTGCCCTTTCACCGCGAACAACGTCGCGAACCCGTGGCCCATGTCACCGGCACCGATAACCGCGACTGTGTGTTGTGCTGTCATCCGTCGGAAAAGCGTTCGACCAGACGCGTTATTATTTTTTCCCCAACCCCGGATGTCACCGCTCGTCGGGTGCGTCGCAGTGGCACGGGCAGGCGACCCAACTACGCTTCGAGGAGTTCCACGACGTTGCCGTCCGGGTCGAACACGTAGGCGACCTTCGCTCCGTTCGAGAGCCGCTGTGGCGGGCTGAGGAACTCGACGGTCCCGTTCAGGTCGTCGTGTACCGCCTCGATGTCGGGGACCTCAAGACAGACGTGAGCCGCACCGACGTCGTTGTTTTCGACGCCCTCGTTGGCGTCGCCACCTGGCGGGGCCGCGTACTCCAGCAACTCGACCGCCCCCCCGCCCGCGTCGAGGAACGCGATGTCCACGTCGACACCCTCGACGCCGACGAACGTACTGAACTCCTCGCTCGCGAATGAGAGGCGCTCGCTCACCGCCAACCCGAGCGAGTCCCGGTAGAAGTCGAGCGATTCCTCCATATCCGATACAGTAACACCGTAGTGGTGTAACTCCCCGATCATCGTCCGTTACGGGGTGTGTTCGTCGGTACCGGCTTGATGTTTGTGGTTCCGGACCTGGCGGTGCTCGCCCTGGGAATCCGAGTCGCGGGAGGCGAGAGGGAGTCCGTGACGGTGCCGTGTCGGCACCGCGCTTCACCCGACACCCCGCGGTGGCGGACGAAATTATTTATATCTATCAGCATAATTACCCCTGACGATGGAGCTATCTGCCGACCAGGGCGAGTCACCCGTCGAGACGGATGGTCGCGAGGAAATACTCGCCGCGGGTCAACACCTCGGACACATCGTTGAGTCGACGTACGGGCCCTACGGGATGGACAAGTTACTCGTCGACGCCGTCGGCGACATGTCGGCGACAAATAGCGGGAGCAGGATCCTCGAGATGGTGGAGGTCACCGACCCTGTCGCCCGGATGGTGCTGGAGGCGTGCACGCCGTCCGGGGAGGGTGGCGACGGATCGACGTTCAGCGTGCTGCTGGCGGTGGAACTCCTCGACGAGGCGACGGAACTTATCGACCGGGGGGTCTCTCCCGTGACGGTCGCCGACGGGTACGTCCGGGCAAGGGACCGTGCAGCGGCCGCGCTCGAAGAGGTGTCGGTGGACGTCTCGCCGGAACGCGAGGAGCGATACGCGATAGCCAAAACGGCGACGGCTGGGCGGTTCACGGAACTCGACAGGGAACACCTCCGGCGCGTGGTCCTCGACGTCGTGGACGTGCTCCGGCCCGAAGACGTTTCGACCGAAGCGCTGGCTTTCGAGGAAGATATCAGACTCGGGATCGACAGCTCCCGCACCGTCCGCGGCGCGGTCGTCCGCAGCGAGGTCGTCGGGGAGGCCGCCCCGGACACGGTCCGCGACGCATCGGTGCTGCTTCTGGAGGAGGGAGTGGTGCCGGTACGCGACAGGGGCGACGACGAACGACTACTCACCGTCGACGACCCGGACGACTACGAGGCGTTCCTCGAGTACGACCGCGAGACGGTCGTCGACCGTGCCCAGCAGGTCATCGATCTGGGTGCCGACGTCGTGGTGAGCACGGGACACCTCCACGAATACGCCACCGACCACCTGAATAGGGCGGGCGTGCTCGCGGTCCACGAGCTCCGGAACGAGCAACTCGATCGGATCCAGCGAGCGGTCGGGGGGGAGACGACGGTCTCCACGGCGATTCCCGGGACCGCTCTCGGGGGGGCGGGGCAGGTCACCGTCTCCGAGATCGGTTCCGGGACGCGCCCGGCCGTCGTGTTCGGCGACTGTGACTCCACCGAGATCGCCACTGTCATCGTCAACGGCGGGACGACCCGTGTCACCGCGGAAGCCCGACGAACCATCGCCCAGGGCGTCGCCGCGGTCGCCGCGACGTACACCGACCCCCGAGTTGTCCCCGGAGGGGGGGCCGCCGAGCTCGAGGCAGCTAGGCGGGTCGAGGCGGAGGCCGAGGGCGGCGTGGGATCGATGGCGGTCCGAGCCTACGCCGACGCGCTGACGGCCCCCGTCGCCACGCTGGCCGCGAACGCAGGGTACGACCCGATCGATGTCCTCGCGACGCTGCGAGCGCACCACGACGACGGCGCAGTCGACGCGGGGGTCGACGTCGAGACCGGGGGCACGATGCGCGCTTACGAGATGGGGGTGATCGAACCGGTCCGCTCGAAACGGCGAGCGATCCGCCGGGCCACCGACATCGTGACGACACTTCTCCGGATCGACGGGATACTCCCGATGACTGGCGGTGATGTCATGGATACCCTGGGAGCCAAGGAGGCAGCGGACGCCGACCCCGGGGACCGGCCCGACCTCTCGTCGGGAAGCAAGGGCGGACTCGGACTCGGGTGACTCGGGACGACCCGGGATGTGTTCAGCCGGGAATCGGTCGGTGTCGGTCCGTGGCTACGTCCGTGCCTCGCTGGCCGTCGGGCGGGACCTGTACCCTCGCTGGACGCCCCACAGGATCAGGACGATACCGAAGAGGACGAACGACCCGGACACCCACGCCCGGGCGTTCCCGACGACGGACGCATAGGCGAACGCAATCGACAGGATGCCGGCGACAACGGTCGTGATGTCCACCTCTTGGATGTTGGGAGGCATACCCGTGGTTTGTCGGCACTCAATAATAAAACGCCGGGGTGAGTACGATCCGGCCCTTCCCGGAGCGAGTCACTCCCGCTGGACGGTCAGCGTTTCGAACCGGTTGTAGCGGCGCCACAAGTAAACCGGTCCGAAAAAAACTCCCGAGAGGGCGACGGCGACCGCAACGAGCACGGGGAGCAGGCCGAGCGTGAGCGTTCCGGTGGCTATCGCTGGGGCCAGAACGAGAGCGAACGCGGTGACCGCGCCGGCGCCGATGTACTTCCAGACGGCTGGCTTCCACTCGGTGTCCGCGAGCGCGACCAGTCGAGTGTCCCGGTAGAAGCAGTACAGCGAGACGACACCCACGAACAGGAGCAGTGGCACGAGCAGTACAAACACGACCGGTTCGAGTCCGAACGCGAACGCGAGAGCCGTCGACCCGACGAACGCAACGAAGGCAACACTCGGGGCGGCGATCCCCAGCCACCAGGATGCCTCGGGTCGGGTGGGTGGATCCATGGTTGGCTACGACTGCCGGGCTCGCCGGTTCGTATCGATGTTTCCTGTCGCGGCCCGCCGGCTCGGAACGGTGGGGGTGCTGCATCCGTTCCGATGGGTCGATCCCTGCCGCCTCGTGCTCCGGTGCATGTCGGATCTGATCGGTCCGCTGGAACATAAATACCGGAGGTGCCGGCCGCGCCTCGACGCGGGCCGGCGGGCTGGTCGGAGTTAGTCCATCGGAGTGGACGCCGGTTCGATACACGAGAGACCCGAACTCTCCCGCCGGCCCCGCGCGAACCGGTCCCCGGTCTCGGCGTTGAACAGGTAGAGAGCCGACTCCGGGAACTGGACGCTGATCTCGTCGCCTTCGGACGGCGCCTCCATGGCAGGCATGACGCTCCGGATCTCTCCCTGTGGCCCGTTCATGTAGAGGTGGATGTCGTCGCCGAACGGTTCGACCAGGTACACGTCCGCCGGGATCCCCTCGCTCGATTCGCCGATGGTCACGTGCTGGGGTCGACAGCCGATAACGAGGTCCTCCGACGCCCGTTCCGGATCGTAATCCTCGACCTCGAACTCGATCCGTGTCCCGTCATCGGTCCGCACGACGGCCCGATCGTCGTCGATCGTCTCGAGCGAGCCATCGAGTGTGTTGATCTCGGGCGAGCCAATGAACCCGGCGACGAACAGGTTGTTGGGGTTGCGGTACACCTCCTCGGGCGCGCCGACCTGCTCGATGTGCCCGTCGTTCATCACCGCGATCTTGTCCGACATCGTCATCGCCTCCCGCTGATCGTGTGTCACGTAGATAATCGTCTCACCGAGCTCCTTGTGGAGGCGGCCGAGTTCCTTGCGCATCTCCCGTTTGAGTTTCTCGTCGAGGTCGCTCATCGGCTCGTCCATCAGGAACGCGACCGGGTCTCGGACGATCGCGCGGGCGATCGAGACGCGCTGTTGCTGACCACCGGAGATGTCGCCGGGGTACTTGTCGAGCATGTCCGCCACTTGGACGAGTTCGGCCGCCTCTCTCACCTGTTCGTACCGCTCGGACGCCCCGATCCCTTCGAGTTTGAGCGGGTACGCGATGTTCTCCCTGACGGTCATGTGTGGGTAGAGAGCGACCCGCTGGAACACCATCGCCAGATCCCGACCCTGGGGGGCCGTGTTCGTCGCGTCGGACCCTTCGATACTGACGGTGCCGCTGGTCGCCGTCTCCAGTCCGGCGATACACCGGAGCGTCGTCGTCTTCCCGCAACCGCTGGGGCCGACAAGCGTGACGAACTCCCCTTCTTCGATGTCGAGGTCGATGTCGTCGACGGCGACCTCGACGCCGGACATTACGTCGAACTCTTTGCGGAGATTTCGGAGCGAGATGTGGTCTCGCGGTGTGGTTGCCATATCAGAGTCCTCCTGTTTTGAATCCTTCCAGAATGCTTTCTTGAAGTTTGTACACGAGCACGAACGGCGGGATAGATATTAAAACTGATGCGGCCATCATCTGGCCCCAGAACACGAAGTTCTGCTCTTGGAACGTCTGGATGGCCGGCGGGAGCGTCTGCATCCGGGGCTCGGGCAGGAGTATCGTGGCCATCGTGAAGTCGTTCCAGCTGACCGCGAAGGTGAAGATCGCGACCGCGACCATCCCGGGCCAGGCCATCGGCAACGCGACGTCTTTGAACGAGTGGAACCGCGTCCCCCCGTTCATCCAGACGGCCTCCTCGTAGGCGATTGGGACGGTCTGGAAGAACTTCCACATGGCCCAGATGGAGAAGGGAAGCGCCAGCGCGATGTGTGCGATGGCGATCCCCCAGTAGGTGTTCAGCAGGCCGATATCCTGCCAGATCTGGAACTGCGGGAATGCCAGCAGGATCGGCGGGAACATGTAACTGAACAGGATGAGCCGCGCGAACATCTTCCGTCCGCGGAACTTGACGCGAGTCAGACCGTATCCCGCCAGCGTGGCAGTGGCGACGGTCACCACGATCGAGATGCCCGCGACGAGCAGGCTGTTGAGATACCACCGCGAGAAGTTTCGATCGGTGAACACCCGCACCCACGACTCGACGGTGGCGGCCGACAGGATCTCCCAGGGCCAGTACAGCGGGCTCTTGATGATGAGGTCGTTCGACTGCAGACTGGCGACCAGCATCCAATAGATTGGGAAGAAAAACGCAAAGATGGTGACGCCGACCACGACGTACAGCGACACGCGCTGGAGGCGTTTCTTCTCCTGGTAGCCTATCCGGTCCGGGCCCAGCAGTCCCGAGGCCCGGGTCGCCAGGCGGTCGAGCAGCGTCATCGCTGGACCTCCTCGGCGGGTTTGAACCCGGCGAAATACACGATGGCGGCAAGCCCCAGGAACGCGAACAGCGTGCCGGAGATTGCCCCTGCCATCCCGAGGTCGAAGTTGATGAACGCGACCCGGTAGATCCGGACCGGGAGGGTCTCAGTCGTCCGCCCCGGCCCACCCCCGGTCACGATCCAGATGATGTCGAACTTGTTGAACATCCACACGCCCCGGAGCAGGACGACGAGCAACAACACGCCCCTGATCTGGGGATAGGTGATGTCCCTGAACTTTCGGAGGGGTCCGGCCCCGTTCATCGTCGCGGCTTCGTAGAAACTGTCCGGAATCGACTGCAGCCGAGCGAGTACCATCATCGTGATGAAGATGGAGAACTTCCAGCTGTTGAGCACTATCAACGACGGCATAGCGAGCGAGGGTTCACCGAGGAAGGCGATCCCTTCGTCTATGATCCCGACGTCCGTCGCAACGATGTTGATGATCCCGAACTGTTCGTTCATCATCAGCCTGAATATCATCCCGACGACGACCGTCGGGATGAGGTAGGGGAGAAAGACCAGTGCGCGGGTCAGGATGACGCCCCTGAACTTCCGGGTCAGGAGCAGTGCCGTCACCAAGCCGACGACGAGCTGGAGTCCGACGGAGCCGAACCCGAACACGAAACTCGCACGGAAGGCCTCCCAGTACATGCTGCTGCCGAAGAGGCTCAGATAGTTCCCGAAGCCGATCCACGTCCAGTTCGGGTCGAGCGCCCCCGCCTCGTGCATGCTCAGGTACAGCGCCCAGACGACCGGGATAGCGGCCGAGATGGTCATCAGCGCCACCGCGGGACCGACGGTCAGGACCACCAGCATTCGATCGCCTTCGAACAGACGCGAGAGGACGCTCTCCGACCGTTCACGGGTCTGGTCGACTCCACTCCAGAGAGCGTCTCTGACAGTGCTCATACGGGCCTCACCTCGTGTATCTTGCCGAACATAATTCATCGAAAATACGGATCTATCATAAATGTACCGCCTGTTGGCGTTAGTCCAGTCCTTCCTGCATGACGCTGATCCCCGACTGGATGGCGTCGCTCTTCGAGGCGCCGTTCTCCAGGTACTGGAAGGCCATGTTCCCCAGCCCGAAGGTCATGTACACGTTCCCGGCGATGAAGTTCGTCGGGTCCGTCTCGCTCGCGATAGGCTTGCCGGTTGGAATCTGGTCGAGATACACCTGCAACTGGTCGTCGGTATACCCATCGTTGACGATATCGACGTCCCACAGCGGGTGGTCGGTCTGTCGCATCGACTCGGGCAGTGGGGCGTTGTGGACCGGCGACTTCTGGAGGAACTCGACGTGTAAGTCCTCGTCCGTCATCATCATCGACACGTACTCCTTGCCCAGTTCGGTTTTCTCGCCGCCCTTCATGACCCCCCATCCGGAGGGGAACGTGAACCCGCGCTCCTCCTCATCTTGGACGGGCGGGACCTCGCCGGGGACGACGTCCAGACCGTACTCGCCTTCACGCGTGACCGACTGGGTCTTGTGGCGCGCACCCAGGTAGAAGGCCGAGGCGACGTCCGCGTTGGCGAACCCGTTGATCATCTCCGTCCAACTCCAGTTGCCGGTCGAGGGCGCGTACTGATACGCGTCCTCGAGGTCGTCCAGGTACGACTCGAGGTTCGAGCGAGGTTCGAGGTTGAGACTGATGTTGTCGCCGGATCGCTCGGTGAGTTCGACGCCACGCTCCAGAACGTCACAGTAGATGTTGCTCTGTGACCCAAGGGTCTCGGCGGCCGGGACGTACCCGCCACGGAGTTCGTTCCCGTACGAGTCCTCGACTTGGTCAGTCGCTTCGAGGAACTCCAGGTACTCGTCGTAACTGGCGGGCGGTCTGACGGTCTCACCGTCGGAAATCTCGATTTCCGGTCCGCTTCCCTCGAATCCTTCCTGTTGCATCAGGTCGCCGCGGTACCAGTAGAGTCCCGACGAGACGAACGAAGGGTGCCAGATGTCCTCGCCGCCGCTCGTGAGTCGGAACTGGTCCGGGAACGGGAACTGCTCTTGGAACTGGTTGGTGATATCGGTGACTGGCGCGAGCAGGTCGTCGAGGACGTACTGAGCGACGTTGAAGTCCTCCAGGTTTATTACGTCCGGCGGGTCGCCGGCCTGAATCAGCTCCGCTATGCGCTTGTTGTACCCGACGTCGAACGCGTACGTGACGCTGACCGACGTGCCGGTCTCCTCCTCGAACATCTCGGCCGTCTTCTGCCAGTATTCCTTGAACGTCGGGCTCTGTTCTAGCGACAGGTAGTGGACCGATCCTTCGGTGACCGTGTTCTCGCTTTGCGTCGGCGTCGACTCGGCTCCTCCGTCTCCGCCATCGCTCCCACCACCGCCACCGTCACCGCTGTCGCCACCACCGTCACCGCCGCCGCCGCTGCAACCGGCCATGAGTGTCGACCCCGAGACGGTTGCCGCCGCGACTCCTTTCAGGAAACTCCGCCGTTCTGGCTCGTCCGGTTCGTCCGCTGGACTCCGCTCTTCGTGTGAGTTGTTCTCTGTCATGTTTGTCTGGTTGTGGTCACCGGGCCGTTCGCTCAGGGTCGCTTTCTCGAACCCTGACGAAACTGTATATATTCATGTATATTAAAAATTGTGTATATTTTTATGCTCTTCAGCGTCGAACCGTGTGTCGACGGTCAGCTCCGGCGGCCGGAGCAGCCAGATCAGCGGGGTTCCAGCGGGAGCACGCAGGGCGGCACGACAGGCCCGTGGGCGACCGTCCGTGACGCGGTCATAATCCGGTCTCGTCTTGGAGCTGTCGGAGGTTGTAGATGAACGTATCCTCCTCGAGGCTCACGTCGTCGTACGTGACGACCTGGTTCCTGTCGAGGGAGGTTTCGACGACCGCACCGTCAAGCAGTTCGAAGGGGACGTGACCGTTCGCCTCGGCCCTCTCTGCCGTTTCGATCCGACCGTAGACGGTGTACCCGCCGCCGCCGTCGAGTTCCGTTCCGGAGCTGAGAGCCTGCTTGGTCACTCCGACGACCTCCGTGTGCTGGCTCCGTGTGGCGCCGGTCGGTTCGTTGTTCAGCGCGGCGTTGGCGACGCTGACGCCCGTCTCCAGACCAGGGAGGTGGTGAGGCCGGTAGAACACTTGGTACTTCCCGTCGCTCGCGGTGTGCCATCCCGCGCCACTGTACTGGGCCAAGTACTCCTGGACGCGTTCCGTCGGGGTCGATGTCACGGCGAACACTCCCGCACTGATGTCTTGCTCGACCGTGGAGCCGTCCTCGTACACCGTGCTGATCGTGTCGACGACACCGGTGTTCTGGAGCAGCCCTCCCTCCGCTTCCGGCCGGAGCTTCTCCGGAATCTCGGGAATCTCTGCAGTCGGAATATGCATCCCGGGAACGTCCGGTTCCAGTCCGACCGCGTTCGCGACGGCGCACATCTCGACGGAGACCTTGGTGCCGTCGAAAAACGAGTTGAACATCCGGGGGTTGAGGTTGTGGCCCTCGACGAACTCGTCCTCGAACCCGATCCGGTCGAACACGTCGTCGGGCGTCCCGAATCGGTATTCGTCCCGATAGGGATTACCCTTCCCGACGGCGACGATCTCCATCCCGACCGTGCGCGCCCAGTCACACAACTCGACGATGCAGGCCGGCTGGTCGCCGTAGGCCATCGTGTACGTCACGTCGTTCTGGTCGGCGTACGACGAGAGGATCGGACCGACGACCGTGTCGGCCTCGACGTTCACCATGACGACGTGCTTTTTCTCCGTGATCGCTTCGTACGCATATTTCGCCCCGATGTTGGGGATCCCTGTCGCCTCGACTACGACGTCCACACCCGTCTCGATCAGGTCCATCCCGGCCTCGACTACGGCACGGCCCCCCTCTGCCCGTACCGCCTCGGCTTCCGTAGCACTCTCCGCGACGGTGATCTCGTCCGACGGAACGCCGGTCTCTCGGAGCGTTCGGACCGCCTTGTCGGTATCGATATCGGCTACGACCGCGGTCTCGAGTCCAGTGACCGGTTCGATCTGGTCGATCAGGTTCGTTCCGAACAGCCCGGAACCGATGACGCCGACCTGTACTGGTTCCTCGCGTGCAGCTAACTTTGATGGGATATTTAGCATTTGTCTAGCGTCAGTGGCGTGCTTGAATTTTATTTTACATAAATGTGTGGGTCCGAAGACTGGGGATGCGGTCTCGTCGCGCCGTGGCTCGACAGGTGTTCCACGGATAGTCGATGTGGAGGTCCTCCCCGTCCCCGCCGCGTGGAACCGTTACGTACCCTCCTTTTTGTCGGCGAATATTAGCTGAAACCGAATCGCCTGTCGGCAGCAGGGGGGTGGTCGATGCTCAAATTCGGCCTCGACCGTGGAACGTTTCGCGGAGTTGTCGCGACCACCCGTGTCGTTTCTTCGGTCATGTCGAACTATCGTGTTTTATTGGCGAAGATAGCGTTCGCTTCGCTGAACTTGCTACCGGATAACAAACGAGGAATGTTAACGTAGCTATCGGTTCGAATTTCAGCGAACTCCGACCGGCGCGTAGACGTTTGACTACTTCGGCGGTCATCTATCATTTTCGTCAATCCCGGAATAGGCTGAACCGCGCCGGATCTGCCGGGTCGAGGGGCCCAATAGTTCGACATCGCCGAACGAACGCTCGTGCACGACGAATTAAGTATATGTAGCTATGTTAGGCATACGCACCCATGACAACGGATGACATCGCGGCCCGCGGGGTGAAGGCGACGGCCACGACTCTCGAAATCGTAGAGCATCTCTACGAAGCCGACGGGAGTCGCCTCCACGAGATCGCCGACGAACTCGGGCTGGCGAACAGTACCGTTCACCAGCACCTGAACACGCTCACCACGGACGGGTACGTCGTCAAGGAGGGCAAACAGTACTACGTCGGCCTCGAGTTCCTCCACGTGGCCAGTTACGCCCGACGCAGGAAGAAGGCCAACCGCATCTCCGCGGCGATCGTCGAAAAAGCGTACGAAAAGACCGGCGAGCCGATGTGGTTCATCGTCGAGGAGAACGGTCGAGGCTACCACGTCTACCAGTACCCGCAAAGACGGGACAGCGTCATCGACACGCGGCCGGGCAAACGTATCTATCTACACGCCAATGCCGCCGGGAAGTCGATCCTCGCCCATCTCGACCAGGAACGGGTCGACGAGATTATTGACCGCTGGGGAATGCCCGCGATCACGGAGAACACCATCACCGACAGGGACGAACTGGCCGCCGCGCTCGATCGCGTGCGCGAGCGGGGGTACGCTTACAACAGGGAGGAGCACGTCCCCGGGTACGGAGGGATCGCGGCACCAGTCACGAGACAGGACGGGACGGTCGTCGGAGCGCTCGCGACCGGTGCCCCAATGCAACACCTCCAGGGAGAACCGATGAATGACGAACTCCCCGAACAGATGCTTAAGATCGTCAACGAATTCGAATTGCAGATCAAATTCGCCTGACTGCGTGGTGTGCAAAAACGAACGCCCTCGGGCACGCGGCCCTCGAGATTACGGATATCCACCGCCGAACCCACAACTCGCTACGGTCCGATATCGACGGAACGGCTACTGTAGAGTTCGGTGGCGCAAACAGTGATCTGCCGCATGTGGATCGTTCCACATCCGAATCCGCGACCGATCGGTGTCCAACAACGGTCCAGTCGCTCCGGAGACGGGCTATGTAGCAGATCAAATAACAATATTATGTTTGTTATTTTGTCGTTGGAGAAACGTCTCGTATCTTGATCGTGCCCGCACTCTCGTAGTGTGGACACGTCACCCGATCCGGACACCAGTGATCGTTCTCCGCGTGGGATCCGTGGTTGCTCTCGACTGAACGGCTCCACTAGTGGTCTGTCGTCTCTCCCACCACGGAACGCTCACCGCACAGTTCCAGGGTCCACATATTCGATAACGGCGAACGGGATCAAAAGTCGTCACTGACGGATTTCGGACGAACGAACCACAAGCTATCAGTCTGGCTGCGGTGGCCGACATCGAATACCAAGCATTCGTTCGTTATTCGAAGGGATGATTCGAATCGAACGCGGCGCGCACTGCGTTTTCGAAGTCCAAACAGCCATGTCGTCGATGACGACGGTCTATGGAGCAAAGTACGGTTATTCGCGGAACTACCGTCCTCTATACGGAGTATGAAAGCGTTTGTTAAATACGAACGATGAACGACAGCGATCCTCCCAGTTGGTACTCCGCCGCGCCGATCGAGAGTCGTGCAGTCACTTACTGACGGTTCGGCTCCCAGTCGGGACGGTCACGGTGGATGAACAGTACTGAACAGTTTAGCTGCCTTGGTGGAGAACAATCAGTAGAATTGTAGATATCGTGTGAAGGCATAACATTCCAGGCCCAACCCGACTAACATCTACGGATGACATATTCCTGCTGATAGGCCGCAAACGAGATCAAGATGATTCCCTCCCCTCAGGAAGCGACCTTTCGTCACTTGGGAAGTACTCTCCACAATCGCCTTACAATCCACATCGGTGGTCTGAGGAGGAGGAAAACGTTGAACTTGACTTCGAACACCGAGACTATAAACCAGAAATCGAGTCTGTGTTGTACTCACTCTGGCATTTCGAATTCCGAATTGTCCCAGAGTGTGATGAGATAGAGGACTGGGATAGTCTGGACAATCGGTCACAACGGTTGTACCGTGCAGCCCTGCTCAAGGAATTGCTGGACTACCTTGGCGGTGGGTATCGAGAACTCGAGGACCTCTTAGACGCTGGCGGTGTGATCGCCCGCAAAGTCGGATTCTCAGCAGACGATGGAACCGATCACTCGACACTTGCAAGCGGGATCAGAGCACTCGAAGCTGATGAGGCGTTTCTCGAAGAGGCTGCAGAATACAGTTACAACGCTGGTCTCCACGGTATCCTTCCACGTGGATCCTTTGATATACTCCCTCCATATCCGTCGAAACCTCGCTCCTACTACGAGATCACGGGGAAAGAGTGGGAAGTGGACATGGAGACGAAGATGGATCGAGCGAGCACGATTGTTGCCGAGTATATGGCTCTAGCTACCCCCATTTGAAGTTACACCGTGACAAGCACGCGCCGAATTTCAAGTACTCTGTTGAAGAGATCTACCGTCTTTTAGCTCACATCGCTCTGGAAAAGTCCGCTGCGAAGAACGGGTCTGAGATATTCGGATGGCTCTCGGATCACGATGTCCCCTCTGACTCTACACTCCACGAATATATCTCTCCCTCCGGTGATGAGACCCCCAGCTACGAGGTTGAAGAAATCGAAGCGATGTTCATCAATGCTACCTGCGAACTGATGGAACGACTGATTCTTGCCCCGCCAGAACCGGTTCAGTTGGCCTACGATGTGACCCTCGCCTCATGGTATGGGGACGATCACGACTGGGTCACTGGGACGCTGCCGAAAGACAATACGAACGAATTCTGGCATTAGGCCGTCCTCTCGGTGGTCACTCCTGGACGAAACTACATCCTCGGAGCGACGCCAATCAAAGAGCGCAGCGAGAAGGCAGAGGCATTGGATCGGATGCTTCGCGAGGTTCGCTCAACACTTGACTTTGACCTCGGACGGATCTACCTCGATCGCCAGATGTACCAAGGTGATATCGTCAAGACGTGCCGTGAGCACGGGCTCAACTGGCTTATTCAGGCTCCGAACAAGGGGGCAGCGAAAGAACTCGCTAAGGAAACGCCGCTCTCTGAGGAATTCGACTATAAGAAGGGGGTTGAGTTTAGCGACTTCGACTATGAGTATCAACAGGTCAACGTCTTTGTACACCGCATTCACGAGGAAGAAGTTGGGAGAGATGAACGAATAAGTACGCCTGCGACAGAGCTCACGCGCTACGTTGGCACTCAGAGCAGTTCACAGAAGGACCTTTCAGACAATCAAAGTCGTCTTGAGGATCATGGGTTCGAAACGCCAGAATCGGCTGAGGATCAGACCAGTAACGAGTGTAGTGGTGAGGTATCATATGGAGTCGGGAACGCCGATACCCACACCGCTTGGATAACCGATCTGGATGTCGACGACCGCGACCTTCGCGGACTGGCATACCAGTTCCGCAACCGCTGGAAAATCGAGACTTCGATCCGCCAGCTCAAACATACCTTCCAGGGACAGTGTCGATCTTCCCGGCGAGAGGTTCGAGCACTCTATTTTGACGCTGCACAACTGTTCTTCAATTTCTGGGTCGCTCTCAAACACGAACTCCCTTACCAGCTTGGCAAGCCTGCTGACTTCCGTATTACCGGCCTTGAGGCGCTCCACGCTATTCGCGAGGCCGACTTTAAAACGGGAAAGACCGGCAACAATAAAACAATTTGATAACTCTCAACCAATGTGAATAAATTGTTCAGTACTGTGAACTCCTCGACTTTTCGCCCGAGTTCGTTGAAAAATCCCATGGCTCCTTCGGACGAGGGCGCCACGGGACAAAAGTATTCGCCGGATTACCGCGTGTTGCTGGGTGTTGCATTCCGACCGCGGTAGCGACGGGCCGCAGCGGACTCTGATACGGGGGCAGGGCACGCCCGGACCACTCACCGCAAGCGATCCAGGTCCGCCCCCGTGTCGACGTCCCGTCGAGTCCCGGGGTCACCCGTTTCGACGAGCGCGCTGTCCGTGCCGTCGAGCAACACCGGCAGCCCACCCGTGTCACCGTCCAGGGAGCGGAGGTCCTCGAAGTGGGTGTGGCCGAACAGTACCGGATTGCCGCGACGACCGTCGTGTGCGGCGGCCAGTGCCGTCCCGATTCCCGCCCGGTAGCCGCTGACGAGTAGCCCCACGGTGTCCGACGCCACCAGCGGCATATCGCCGGGGAGGAACACGACCGCATCGGCGTTCGCGACGGCTCGCACTCCGCGGACCACGGACGTCGACATGCCCCGTTCGTACGCCGAGTTCATCACACACCGGGCATCGAGATCCGTGACCGCCGAGCGAACGGCCGCTGCCTCGTGACCCAACACGACGACGGTGTCCGCGAGGTCAGCGTCGACTAAGGTTGAGGCGGCGTGTCGAACGACTGGCTCACCGTCGAGGCTCGCGAGTAACTTGTTCTCGTCTCCGAACCGGGAACTCCGCCCCCCGGCGAGCACCACACCGGCTACGCGAGGGGTAGCGGCGCTTCCGGTCTCGAGTGCCGCACGGACGTCCTCTCGGTCGTACAGCGGGAGCCCCGACTCGCTCACGTGATCACCTCGTAGCGTCGGTACCACAGACCGGAGAAGTTCACTTAGCCGTTCCGGTCCCCGTTGTCTCGGCCGTGCGCCAGGCTCTCGGGGGACGCGCCCACGGACTGGCGCGTTGCGAGTTCGATCAGTTACGGTGCGAATCCCCGTTACTATAAGATATCCACAATACCTTCAAATATTATACGATACGCAATACGCGGGATTCTTGATAGATCGGGGCACTGTCGAACACGAGTCGAATTGGGCGTTTACGTGTCGGATACGGCTTTCCGGACCGAACGCATCCGAAATCGGAAATATTAGTGACAACTGACAGTGAATCCCGAAAGGCGTACCCGAAAACCCCGATCGGACCCTATCGAGGCACGCTGTGGTGTCATCGGACGGGTCGAGCGATGCGATCCTGAGTATCTACCAGAGATAATGCCATTAGATCAAATTAAAATCCAAACTGTACTTCGAATCCCCCGAAGCCGTCGCCGGACGCGTGCGGACGACGGCGACGGAGACGTCGGGACGGGGAATCCCCATCGGAACGGCGTTCGGCCGTTTCGATGGCCGTCCCGGATCTCAGGCCATTGATCGACGGTACGTCCGGTTCGACGCAACACTGGATCGCGACAGGTGTCTGATCCCACGGGGAGACATCCGCGTGGACGTCGTGGATCGATACGCGTTATGCTGCGCGCCGGACACTCCGAGTGACTCACCTTCGCGTAATTATCTTTCGGCCCCGACACCACGATCGGACGGTCCTCGACGGCCGACCGGTCAGGGGGCCCGGTGGACGCCGCGATCTTCCGGCGTCGAACGTACGCGAAACGAAAACGCCGGCTATGGGTTCGGTGAGGGCGCATCGGAGGGAGGGTCGGTCGGTGCGACGGGGAGCGGTGAACGACGCTCCGGACCATCGCACCGTCGGTGTCGCCGGTCGGTCGGCGGCCCGTGGTCGGCTGGCCCGGACACGACGTCGGGTCGACGGGTGTACCTCGGCCGAACGCGGACTCGCGGATCCGAGCGACGGCCGATGTGACGGCGTCGGGCCACCGTCGAACTCGTGTCCGGAACGCGACTGCCCGGATCGATGTCCGGTCACGGACCGCACTCAAATAACAACAATATGTTTGTTATATCTAACTGGGAGTCGCCGCCGCCGGGCGACCGTATCCGGGTTTGGCGCCGTATCGAGACGGCGAACCGGCCGGCGATTTCGTTCTCGATATGCGAACGCTTTCGGTGTGTCGAAGTCACCGGCCTCCGTCGACCCGACGACCGCACGGACCGAACGGGGATCGGTCGCTGGACCCGTAAAGCGCGTCTCACATGTGATTTCCGAACAGTCCATCGACGGGTAGTGTGTTCACTTTTAACGGACGCATTCGTCGCGGTACTCCGAACCGCGGTCGTTGCCGCCGTCCGGTCGTTTTGTCGCTTCCGTCGGCGAGACGGAGCCGCCTTGGACCCGCAGAGGCGGAACACGAACCTCTAAATGGGTTCCGTTCGCCCGCATAGGCATGTTGCAAGTCGGCGACGACACACCCAAGGTACGGGCGACCGATCACAGCGGAGCGCCGGTGACGCTCTCGTTCGTCGAACCGACGGTGCTCTACTTCTACCCCCGCGACGACACACCGGGCTGTACCGTCGAGGCCGAGGGGTTCGACGAAGAACTGACGGCGTATCGCGACGCCGGCGTCGCCGTCTACGGGATCTCGACCGACGACGCCGAGAGCCACGCCGCGTTCCGCCGGAAACACGGTCTCGATATCGACCTCCTGGCCGACCCCGACGGGACGGTCGCGGCCGCCTTCGGCGTCACGGTCGCGGGCGGAACCGCCGACCGCGTCACGTACGTCCTCGCCGACGGCGAGGTGAAGCGCGTCTACCGCGACGTCGAGCCGACGGGACACGCCCGCGACGTCCTGCAGGACCTCGTCGACGAGGACATCGCGGTCGACGGGTGAGGTCGGTGGACGGCGTTGGCCTGAGCGACGCGGTTGCGCCCGACCTTCGGCGGCGATCGGCTCCGCTCATTCGATGTCGGCCCGGCGAACGACGTCGGCGGCCGTGCGTTCGGCCGTCGAAAGGAGTTCGGGGAGGGGGTCGGTCAGCGCTGGCAACTCCCAATCCTCCATCACGACCTCGCCGGCACAGAGGACCGTCTCGACTTCGCCCCCCTGGAGGCCGTAGACGAGTGCGTGTACCGGATCGGGCGCGGGCGTGAGGTGTGGTCGGTCGAGGTCGATCACCGCGAGGTCGGCCTGCTTGCCGGGTTCCAGCGACCCGAGGTCGTCGGCGCGTCCGATCGCTTCGGCGGCGTCCCGCGTCACCAAGTCGAACGCCGTCCCCGCGGGGACTACCCCGGAGTCGCGGTGGTACCCCTTGTGTGCGGTCGCGACGGCGCGGGCGTCGGAGAGGGGATTGACCGTGTCGTTCAGGATCGTGTTGTCCGTCCCGAGACACACGGTGACGCCGCGGCCGAGCATGTCGACGACGGGCGCGAACCCAGTCGCGAGCCGCATGTTCGCCCGGAAATTGTGTACGACCGGGGTGTTCGTCTTCGCGAGCAGTCGCACGTCACGGTCGTTCGTCTGGACACAGTGGCCGAGCAGTGCGCGCTCGCCCAGATAGCCGACGTTGCGGAGGTACTCGATGCTCGATATCGCTCCGCGTTCTCTCGTCTCCGCTTCCGCCTCCGCGACGTGGGCCGTCGTCATCACGTCGTACTCCTCGGCGAGACGGTACGCGCCGCGGAGCAGTTCCGGTGTCGTCGTTGCGAGCGTCGCCGGGGCCGGCCAGACCGACTGCCGACCCGCCGGCTCGTGGTACGTCTCGATGAGGGAACCGGCGTCCGCCAGGCCGTCCTCGGTCCCGACGACGAGGGCGTCGGGGCCGGGGTGGACGGAGCCGCCGCCGTCGTCAGTGATCACACCGTACAGACGTTCGAACTCCTCGTCCGGGGAGCGGTCCCGGAGCCCGGCGCCGTAGACGTTCCGAACGCCGAGTCGGTCGTAGACAGCGAGTTTCCGGCGTGTCGGCTCGAGGTCGGTCCAGTCGAGGGCCGTCGCGTTCTCGACGAACGTGGTCGTCCCTGACCGGATGGCCTCGACGCAGTACAGCCGCGCCGCGAGTGCGTGCTCGTCGGCGTCCATCACCGAGAGGGCGGGCTGTTTCACGTTGAACAGCCAGTCGTACAGCCCTCGGTCGGCATCGAACGCTCCGCGGAGAAGGATATCGGAGACGTGGGTGTGTGCGTTTATCAATCCGGGAATCACCGCGCCGCCGTCGGCGTCGATGATCCGGTCCGGGTCCGTCTCGGCTTCGAGTCGGTCGGCCGACCCGACCGCAGAGATTCTGTCGTCCGCGACGGCGACGGCGCCGGCGTCGATGACATCACGGTCCGCGTCCTGCGTGAGGACCGTCCCGTTGGTGACCAGTACGTCGGTCATCCGTCCCGCCTCCCTCGACTCGTCCCGCAGTCACCGTCGTCCCTCGGTACGTCGTCGCCCCGCCGGTTCGAGTGTACGGATTCCACGACGACAGGGTTGACCCCGTGGCGACATAAATGTCGCCTCCCCGGGTCATGGGACGCGACTGTGGAGCCGTGATCCCGCCGGTCGCCACGTCCGAACCGGTGGCGGGCGTATAGAGGGCACCACCGGATCGAGGTGGCTACCGACACGCCGCAGGCGTCCGGTTACAGACGGGGACACGTCCGCCCGGGACCGGGATATCCGATGGAAAATTTTAAGTCTGACTCGCCGATTGTACCTCTTGCGAGGAATTAACATGCCGGGCATCGGGAGTCAGAATTCGACCGTCCGCCCGGACCCCGTTCACGGGGATCGACGGCCCGGCGTCCCGTCCGGGATCCGTGAACCGTCCCCGCGATCAACATTCAACGGAGATACGCATGGAAATTGAGTTCACGCTGAACGGCGACGACGTAACGTTTGAGGCCGCGCGCTCGGATACGCTGCTCGACGTCCTCCGGGACAACGGGTACACGGGTGCGAAACGCGGCTGTGACACTGGAAACTGCGGATTCTGTACCGTGATCGTCGACGGCGAGCCGGTCAAGTCCTGTATCCGACCGGTCAGCCAACTCGACGACGCGGAGGTCGAGACCATCGAGAACCTGGGCACGCAGGACGATCTGGGGCCCGTACAGTCGGCGTTCGTCGACAACGCCGCCCTCCAGTGTGGGTTCTGTATTCCGGGGATGATCATGCGCTCGAAAGTGTTGCTGGAGGAGAACTCCCATCCCGACGAGGCCGAGATTCGCGACGCGCTCTCCGAGAACCTCTGTCGGTGTACGGGCTACGAGAAGATCATCGACGCGGTGCAGGACGCTTCGACCCGGATGGCCGGCGAGGCGGACGTCGCGGCCGACGGCGGCCACGTCGCCACCGACGCCACCTGTGGTGGCTGTGACTGTTTCGAGGGGGGGAGCGACGAATGAGCCGGACCGACGAGACGAAGCCGGACGAGGAGACGGCCGACACCGCGGAGATAGCGGACGCCAACCCGGTCGAGTGGGACGAGGCGCCGAACAACCGGAAGGCCCCGGACGAGCGCCGGACGGTCTCCCACCGCGAGGAGAAGGACGACGCCAAAAAGATCGTCACCGGGGAGGCGAAGTACGCGGCCGACTACGCCCGCGAGTTCCCGGATCTGGCCGAGGCGAAGGTCGTCCGCTCCGACATCCCACACGGCGTCGTGACGGACATCGACACGAGCGCGGCCGAGGCGATGGACGACGTCTACGCGGTCGTCACGCCCGATTCCCCCGAGGTCCCGGATAAACCCTACACCTCCGCCGGTCAGTCGTACCCCGAGCCCTCCCCTTGGGACCTCCGGGTGCTCCGCCGGAAAGTTCGCTTCGTCGGTGATCCCATCGCCGCCGTCGTCGCCGAGGACAAGGACACCGCGAGCAGGGCCGCCCGAAAGCTCGACGTCACCTACGAGGAGCACGACGCCGTCTTCGACACCGCCGACGCGATGGCCCCCGACGCGCCCCAGATCCACGACGCCGACGACGTGGAGAACCTCCAGCCGGGCGCGGACTACGAGCGGAACGTCGAGGCCAACATGTCGGGCGAAATCGGCGACGTGGACGCCGCCTTCGCGGAGGCCGAGGACCGCGAGGACCTGACGGTGATCGAGACGGAGTGGGAGACGCCCTACCAGTCCCACTGCGTGCCCGAACCGCACACGACCATCGCCCACCGCGACGAGGACAACCGGTACCACCTCATCTCCAGCACGCAGGTGCCCTACCACACGCGCCGACAGCTCTCGCATCTCTTCGACGTGCCGATCCGGGACATTCAGGTGTCGAAGCCGCGGATCGGCGCCGGATTCGGTTCGAAACAGGGGATGATCGTCGAGCCACTCGCGATGGCGCTCGCGGACGCCGCCGACCGGCCGGTGATGGTCGAGACGACGCGGCGCGAGCAGTTCCACGCGGTCCGCAACCGCCGGCCCGCCCGCGTTGAACTCCGGAGCGTCGTGACCGACGACGGCGACCTGAAAGCGCTGGACATGGAGGCCGTCACCAACTCGGGCGCGTACGGTCCCCACGGCATGACCGTCGCCAGTGCCGTCGGCAAGAAGCCGCTGCCGCTGTACACCCACACGCCGAACATCCGCTTCGAGATGACCGCCGTCCACACCAACCTGCCCATCGCGGGGGCCTTCCGTGGCTACGGCGCCCCGCAGGGCCACCTCGCCGTCGAAGGACACATGGACGAGATCGCCCACGAACTCGATCTCGACCCGATCGAACTTCGCTCGCGGAACGTGATCTCGGAGGGCGACCTCGACGTCGCCTCCGGCATCCTCAAGGACAAGGAGTACGGCCGCCGCATCCGCTCGTGTGGCCTGGACGAGTGTATCGCCGAGGGACGGGCGACGATCGGGTGGGACGACGTCGAACAACCCGACGCGGACCACCTCCACCGGGCCTGCGGCATGGCACTGACCATCCAGAGCAGCGGCGTCCCCGGGGACGAACTCGGCGCGGCACACATCAAGATGAACGAGGACGGCTCCTTCATCCTCCAGACCGGCGCCGTCGACATCGGACCGGGGGCCGACACCGTGATGGCACAGATCGCGTCCGAGGTGCTCGGCGTGCCTCCGGAGGACGTGCTCGTCCAGCCGTCGGACACCGACATCTCGCCGTTCGACCACGGGGCCTACGCCTCGTCGACGACGTACATCACCGGCCAGGCGGTCAAGAAGGCCGCGGAGGACGCCCGCGGGATGCTGTTCGAGTTCGCCTCGCGGATGCTCGACGAGCCAGAGTCGGCCTTTACCGTCGACGACGGCTCGGTCGTCTCGGAGATCACCGGCGAGTCCGTCTCGCTCGAAGAGATCGGGTACGAGTCGATGTACGGCGACGAGGTGCGCGCCCACGTGATGGGCGACGCGAGCCACTGCACGGAGGAGTCGCCGCCACCCTTCGGCGCGCAGTTCGTCGACGTGACGGTGAACGAGGAGACCGGCGAGTTCGAGATTCACGACATGGTGTACGCCGTCGACTGCGGCGTGGCGCTCAACCCCGACCTCGTCGAGGGACAGATCGAGGGCGCGATGCACATGAGTTACGAACTGGCGACCGGCGACGGCATCGAATTCGACGAGGACGGCCAGCCGGAGACGCTTGGCTTTCGCGACTACGACATGCCCACCACGGCCGATCAGCCCCCGATGACCTCCGTCATCGTCGAGACACACGAGCCGACCGGCCCCTTCGGCGCGAAGTCGGTCGCCGAGATCCCGGTCAACGGGGTTCCGCCGGCGCTGAGCAACGCCGTCCGTCGCGCCGTCGGCGTCCGCATCGGTGACATGCCGATCACCCCGGAGAAGATCAGGGCCGCACTCGACGACGACTGAGCGCCCCGTCGCGCCCGTGTTTCTGCCGTCGTGATGCCCCGGTCAGGAACGGATGACGTCGACGTACTCGCCCGCCTCGACGTCGACCAGCCCGTTGTTCGTCAGGCGATAGGTCGGGATCACCTCTAGCGCGAGGAAGGACAGTTCCATCAGACCGCTCTCGACCAGTCCGAGGTCGGTCGCGAGCGCCTCGACCCGCTCGTACCCCTCGTACACCGTCTCGATCGGGGCGTCCGACATGAGTCCCGCGACCGGAAGCGGGAGCGTCGCCGTCCGATCGGTCGCCGGATCGACGGCGGCGATGCCGCCGCCGATATCGCGGAGGTGGTTGGCCACGCGGGCCATGGCGTCTCGGTCCGCGCCCGCGACCACGCAGTTGTGGGCGTCGTGGGCGACGGTTGAGCCGACGGCGCCGCGGCGCAGGCCGAGGCCGTGGACGAAACCCCGTCCGATACCGCCGCCGCGACCGTGACGCTCGATGACGGCCAGCGAGACGACGTCCTCGTCGCCTGGGGGGACCGCGACGCCCGCCTCGACCGGGAACGGTGGCGTCCATGGCGTCGGTCTGTAGCCCACCGACGGCGTCGATGACGCGGACGCGAACTCTGCTCCCGAGTTCGGCCGGTGTCTCGATCGCAAGATCAGCACCCGAGACCGGGTCGAACTCGACAGTGTCCGTCGCCAAGTTCGTGGTCCCGGTCCGCTCGGTCGTCGTGGGATCGAGTTCGCCGTCGACCATCACGTGGGCGACCGTCCACGACTCCAGGTCGTCGAGCAACACGAGGTCGGCGGGCGCGCCGGGCTCGATCCGCCCGAACGGCAGGTCGTAGCTCTCGGCGGTGTTGAGCGTCGCCATCTGCACGACTTCGACGGGGTCGGCACCCTCCTCGATCGCCTTCCGGACCGCGAAGTCGACGCCCCCACGATCGACGAGGTCGACGACCTCCCGGTCGTCGGTACAGAGCGAGAGCCGCCGGGTGTCGACCGCGTCGGCCAGCGGTAGGAGGTCGGCGAGGTTCCGGCTCGAAGAGCCCTCGCGCAGGTAGACGCGGATCCCGAGATCCGCCCGCGCTCGCGCCTCGGCGAGCGTGATGCTCTCGTGGTCGGTGTCGAGATACCGGGCCGCCTCGTGGAGGGCCGCGCCGTCGATGCCGGGCATGTGGCCGTCGACCGGTAGCCCACGCTCCCGGGCGGCCGCTATTTTGGCGTGGACCTCGTCGTCACCGGCGAGCAGTCCCGGAACGTCCATCACCTCGCCCAGCGCGACGACGGGATCGAGGTCGAGCAACGACGCCACGGACGCCGCGGGGAGCGTCGCCCCGGCGTCTTGGAGCGAGGACGCCGGCACGCTGGACGGGACGGTGAACCGGGCCTTCAGCGGCGTGTTCGCCGCGTCCTCGACGACGGCGCGAACCCCCGGCTCTCCCAACACGTTCGCGATTTCGTGTGGGTCGTGGATGACGCCGGTCACGCCACGGGGCAGGACCGCGTCGCCGTACTCCGGCAGCGTCACCATGCTCGACTCGACGTGCATGTGGGCGTCGACGAGTCCGGGGGCGACGTAGCCGGCGTCGAGGGTGCGCTCGGCTGGACGCTCCGCCAGCGCGACGATTTCGCCGTCGTCGACGGCGACGGCGCCGTCCTCGAGCGATCCCGTGTGGACGTTCACCAGCGTGCCGCGGACGAGCGTGTCGACCCGTTCGGTCATCGGTATCGGTCCCCCGGACGCGTGGCGGCCGCCGCTTCGACTCGCGTGTCAAGACGTCGCATAGTGAGTGGCTGTCGCCGTCGATCAAAAGTGGTTCGGCTCGGTGACGGCCCCGGGATGTTCTCGCGGCCGACGCAGGGAATACGGGTGACCCCGCCCGGGACGGCCCTCACGACGTCTCGGTGTGGGGCGTCGCCGCCCCGGTTCTTAGCGTCAAATAGGCGAAGACGCCCAGCCCGCCGACCGTCGCGCCCGCCCCCCAGAACAACAACAGGAATCGGTAGCCTGCGACGGCACTGTCGAACGCGTTCTGGGCGACGCCGGTGAACACGACGGGACCGACGGTCTGTCCCAGCCAGAGCATGCTCGTCAGCACGCCGAGCATGCTTGCCCGGAGTTGGCCCGAGACGAGTCCGGCCGTCGTGGTGTCGAGCGAGGGCATCACGACGCCGAATCCGAGGCCGAAACAGACGAGCATCGCGCCGATGGCGACCGGTGATCCGGCGATCCGGACGCCGAGCAGGCTGACCCCGAAACCGACGAACCCAAGCGCGATGAGCTGTTTGACGGGGAGTACCTGCGACACCCGGCCGTACTGTGACGCCATGGTGGCGTTGGCCAGTGACACCATGCTGAACAGCAATCCGATCTCTCCGGCGGCGAGTCCGTAGACGTCGCTCAGAAGCAAGGATAGCGTCGTGAGGATGCCGCCGTAGAAGAGAAAGAAGGTGAAGAAGGCGGCGACCCACAGCCCGAGTGCCCGTGGTACGAGCGCCGCGGACGCGAGGCGCTCGACGTACGTGCGGAACGACGGTGGAGTATCGATCGACGGCTCGGTCAGCGAAAAGAGGGCGACGACCCCGACGACGAGGCTGATTCCGAAGAAGGCAAAGGGGACGTTCCAGCCGACAGAGGCGAGGGCACCGCCGATCAACGGGTACGTCGCCGCGCCGATACCGATCGCGCTCCCGTTGACGCCGATGACCGCGTGACGCTGTGCGCCGTCGTACAGGTCGCCGATGAGGGTGATCGCCAGCACCATCAGCCCGCTCGCACCGACCCCCTGCAGGAGGCGGAGGAGCAACACGACCTCGAAGGGCGGGGCGAAGCCGATCGCCGCGCCGGCCAGGCCGAACAGGAAGAGAAGCGGCAAGACGACGGGTCGCCGACCGAAGTGATCCGAGAGGAGGCCGATGAACGGCGTCAGAAACACGCCGGGGAGGGTGTAGGCCGTGATGATGAGGCCGGCCTGCGTATCGGAGATACCGAACACGCCCCGGAGTTCCGGCAGGATTGGACTGATGAGCGGGACGCCCATGACGCCGATGAGCGAACAGGCGAGCACCGTCTGGAAGGCGGCGGACGACCACGGGATCTCGATGCGCTGCTCTGAAGACATTCGCGCTCGCATCGTCCCGCGCCGTGATCAAAAACCCCCGTATCAGGTGCGTTATACTTCCGGCGTGGAGCCGCCGGCACCGTCACATCGGGGCGTACGGACGGTGGAGCGGGGCGGTCGGAGGGTGGCTGCCTGCGGGCGGCGCCGGCGAGCCGTCGCTGGGGGGGACGACGACCCGTCTCAACCCATCACACCGCCGGCGGTGACGTAGAAGTAGAGGACGAACGACGCCGCCAGAATCCACTGGGCGACGTGGACGGACCGGTAGTCGCCCCGGGCAACCTTGACGATGGGGTAGCTGATGATCCCCGCGGCGATACCGTTCGCGATCGAGGCCGTGAGCGGCATCATGACGATCGTCAACCCCGCCGGAACGAGCCAGTCGACGCTCTCCCACCGGATGTCGGTGACGCCCTGGAGCATGATGAGGCCGACCAGGACGAGTCCGAGATACGAGGCGTACGTCGGGATCGCAGCGACCACCGGGACGGCGACGAGCGACGCCAGAAACAGCAGCGCCACCACGAGGGCGGTCAGACCGGTCCGGCCACCCTCTTCGACGCCGGTCGAACTCTCGACGTAGGTGGTCACGGTCGTCGTGCCGACGATCGCGCCGAACGTGGTCGCGATGGCGTCGGCCATCAGGGGCCGTTCCATGTTGGGGAGGTTCCCGTCCTCGTCGAGGAAGTCGCCGAACTGCGAGACGCCGATCAGCGTGCCGGCGGTGTCGAAGAAGTCGACGAAAAAGAAGGTGAACACGACGATGGCAAAGGAGATCGGCTCGATGTTCCGGAAGCCGTCGAGGAACGCCCCGACCAGCGGCGTGATGTCGTATTGGAGCGGCGGGATGCTCTCCGGCGTGAGGACGCCCCCGCCGACGACGCCGGCGAAGGTCAACCCCCAGCCGGCGGCCGCCGTCGTCAGAATGCCGAGGATTATCGAGCCGGTGATCCCCTTGGCGTAGAGGAAGATGGTGAACCCGACCCCGGCCAGGGCAAGCAGGGCGACCGGATCGGAGGCGACGCTGCCGAGCGAAACGAGCGTCGCCTCGTCCGCGACGGCGACGTTGATCTCGATGAGGCCGAGCAGTAACAGGAACAGGCCGATCCCGGCGCCGATAGCGAACTTCACGGGATCGGGGAAGAACTCGATGATATACCGTCTCGCCCCGATCGACGACATCGCGATGAAGACGATCCCCTCGACGAACACCGCGGCGAACGCGGTCTGCCACGGGATTCCGAGCGCGAGCACCACGGTGAACGCGAAGTATGCGTTCAGCCCCATCCCGGGTGCGAGACCGAACGGTAGGTTCGCGTACAGCGCCATGACGATCGACCCGACGGCGGCGGCCAGGATGGTCGTGATGGCGAGCATCTGGAACACCTGGCCGTCGGAGTATCCCTCGATCGAGATGGCCGCCGACAGGATCGCGGGGTTCACGACGATTATGTACGACATCGTCAGGAACGTCGTGAGTCCGGCGACGAGTTCGGTTTTCAAGTCCGTGCCGTGTTCTTCGAACTCGAAGAACGACGCTACGCGTGACTGACTCTTGCTAGTGTCTGTCATCCATGGGTCAGTTTTCCACTATCCGGAAAAATTTTTCGGTTCGGATGAACGCCCTCGCCCGGCCGAGCGGTTCCGAACCAACGACTCACGGGGGTTAAGCGGGGGGTCACCTCCCTGACGCCACGAGACGCGCCGGTCGCACCGCTCTCAGGGTTTCCGTTTCCGGGCGGATCGCCGTGCCTCCTCCAAGTCCATGTCGAGGCCGACCTCCGACGCGTCCCGACGGACCGCCTCGGCGTCGATGGCGGTCACCTCACCATCTTCCTGCAGGACAGTGCCGTCCACCATCGTGAACTGGACGTCGTCGCCGTGGGCGGCAAAGACCAGATGCGAGAGCACGTCGTGTAGCGGCGTCGCCCGCGTGAGATCCGTACTGAGGCCCACGATGTCGGCGCGCCAGCCCTCCCGAATCGCGCCGAGCTCGTCGAACCCGGCGGCTTTCGCCCCGTTGATCGTCGCCATCTCGAATATCTCGCTCGCGGGGGTCGCGGTCGGGTCTAGTTGGTCGACCTTCTGCAGGAGACTCGCCTGGCGCATCTCCGTGAACGGGTCGAGCGTGTTGTTACACGGGGGGCCGTCGTTGCCGAGGGCGACGTTGATGCCGCGGTCGAGGTAGTCCCAGATCGGGGCGATGCCGCTGGCGAGTTTCATGTTCGAGGACGGACAGTGCGTGACGTGCGTGCCCGTCTCCGCGAGTACCTCGCGTTCGCTCTCGTCGGTCCACACGCAGTGTGCCAACACGACGTCCTCGCCGGTGAGGCCGACCTCGTCGAGCCAGTGGATGTTTCGCATCCCGGTGTCCTCCTCCACGGTCTCGATTTCGCTCCGGTTCTCGCTGGCGTGGGTGTGGATCCGGACCCCGTCGTACGCGTCGGCCAGTTCGCGAGCGCCGCGAAGGCACTCCTCGGAACAGGAGACGGCAAAGCGCGGCGTCACGGCGTAGCGGATGCGGTCGTCGAACGAGCCGTGGTACTGCCGGATGAGCCGTTCGGACTCGTCAAGGGCCTCTTGGGTGTCCTCGCGGAGGTCGTCGGGCGAGCGCTGGTCCATCAAGACCTTGCCGAGGACGCCGCGAATACCGATCTCGCCCGCCGCCTCGAAGGCCTCGTCCGCGTGAGCGACCGAGAGGTGATCGACACAGGTCGTCGTTCCGCTCTCGATCATCTCCAGGTATCCCAGCTTTGCCGCTATCTCCATCTCCGCCGCCGAGAGCGAGGCCTCCATCGGGAGGACGTAGTCGAACAGCCAGTCCAACAGTTCGGTATCGTCGGCGATCCCCCGACCGAGGCTCTGGACGGAGTGGATGTGCCCGCCGACGAGCCCCGGCAACAGGACGTCGTAGGAGTGGCGTTCGTGGTCGGCGTACCGTGGCGCGACCTCGGATCGCTCACCGACCGCCTCGATTCGTGACCCCGAAACGACGACCGCCCCGTCGTGGAACACCGTGTTCGCGTCCGCGACTACGGTCCCAGTCAGCAACATACATAACTCGAAAGCAGTCACGGAACAAAAGCGTTCTCCTGGCGGACGGCGTGGGCGGGTCGGCCATCCGGGCGACCGATCGCGAATCGGTTGGGCCGAGCGGTCGACACCCACGAAACGGGGACGGAACCCCGAGTGGAAGGCCGTGCAGGGGGACCCCCGTCCACCCCGCCGGGACTCAGTCGTCGACGGGTTCGGAGATGGGTGGGATGGTGTCCGTCCGATCGAACAGCGGACTGGATTCGCCGGGGACGAACGTGTTCAGCGCGAGCGCCACGAGGCCGGTGACGATGACCGGTTCGCCGAAGAACGTCTGTGCGCCGGCCGGCAGCCCGGAGAGTGCGTCCGGCACCGTCGCGACGCCGAGTCCGAGTCCGAGCGCCGTGGCGATGATGACCATGTTCCGACGGTTCATCTCGATGTTCAAAAACAGCAGCCGCATGCCACTGGCGGCCACCATGCCGACCATGATGAGGACGGCACCGCCGAAGACGGCGGAGGGGATGGTCGTCACGATCGCGCCGATCTTCGGGACGAGTCCGAGCACGATCAGGATCCCGCCGCCGATGCCGACGATGTGGCGGCTCATCACGCCCGTGAAGTTGATGATCCCGACGTTCTGGGAGAACGACGTCTGCGGGAAAGATCCGAAGACCGCTCCGAGGGCGCTGATGAACCCGTCGGCGAAGATGCCGCCGCGGAACTCTTTCTCGGTCGGGTTGCGCCCCTCGGCGGCGGTGATTCCGGACATGTCGCCGATGGTCTCCATCCCCGAAACCAGAAACAGGAACGCGAAGGTCAAAAGCGGGATGAACTCGAAGCTGAACCCGAACCGACCGGGCGTGGGGACCGCGATCCACGCCGCCTCGTAGAAGGGCGTGAAGTCGACGACGCCGAACGCGATGGCGACGACGTAGCCGACGCTGATCCCGATGATGACGCTCAACATCCGCCAGACTCCCTTCAAGAGCAGGTTGAACAGGACGGCGATCGACAGGACCAGTCCGGCGAGCCCGAGGTTCTGCATCGAGCCGAAGTTCTCGGCACCGACGCCGCCGGCGGCGTACTGGATGCCGACCGGGACGAGGTAGAGCCCGATGATGACGACGATGAGTCCCGTAACGAGCGGCGGGAAGAACGATTGGAGCCGTTTGAACTGCCAGCCCAACAGGAACGGAACGACGACCGCCGCCGCCACGATCGAGCCGAACACGACGTCGAGGCCCGAGTTGGCGCCGATCGACGACATCGCACCGACGAAGGCGAAACTCGTGCCCATGACGATCGGGAGTTTCGCGCCGACCGGGCCGACGGTGTAGGCCTGAACGACGGTCGCCACCCCGGCAAAGAGGATCACCATCTGAACCAGGAACGTCGTGTCCCCGGAGCCCAATCCCGCGGATCCCGCGACGATGAACGCGACGGCGGTCGACGGGACGATCATGACCGATACGTGTTGGAGAGCAAGCAGGAACGACTTCGCTAACGGCGGCTTCTCTTCGAGACCGTATGCGAGGTCTATTCCCTCGTCTGTGCTTCCAGGCATGTCTCGACATACCAATGCGACTTCTAATAATTAAAATCTTCTATCAAGACACTATTTTTCATCCTATCTTGGAACGAATTTTCGATCCACACGGCCGACGGACCGTCCGGGTGAGGGACCGGTAGTCGTGACTTCGACACCGTCGGCGTGCTCGGCGACGTCGGGTCGGCGTGGGGCCCCCGACACCGAACGGGAGTATCTATAAACCCGCCGCCGTGCAACCCGACGGTATGGCCGACACAAGCGAACACCCGTGGAGCGTGACGTCCGGTGAGCTACGGGGACAGCTACGACGCGAGTTGGAACGCGACGCCCGTAGCGTGGTCGTCACCGTGGCGGACGTCGAGGGCTCCGCGTACCGCCGTCCCGGCGCGAAGATGCTCGTCGGTGACGACGGAACGCCGGCCGGTGCGGTCACCGCCGGCTGTCTCGAGGAGCCGATCACGGAGCTATCGATGGCGGTACTCGATGCCGGCGAACCGCGACGGGAGACGTTCGACCTGCTGGAGGACGACGACGACACCTGGGGCATCGGCCTCGGCTGTAACGGACTGATCGACGTGCTGGTCGAACCACTCGACGCGAGCTGGCGAGCCCCGCTCGACCACCTCGAGGCCGGAACGCCGGTGACGGTACTGACGGTCATCGACTCGACGATACCCGACCTCCCCGTGGGTGCACGCGCCTACGTGGGCGAGGACGGTTCCGCTCGTGCGGTCGCGGATCGCGAGCCGATCCCGGAAGCGGTCCTCGACGGCGTGGATCCCACCGTCTCGTCGGTTCATGGCCGAGAGCGGGCGGCGACGGTCGACGTCGAGACGGAGCGGGGAACGGCGTCGGTACTCGTCGACGGGCTCGAACCCGTCCCGAAACTGCTGTTGGTCGGCAGTCAGCCGGATATCCATCCGGTCGCGCGCGTCGGCTCGGACGCCGGATTCGAGGTGATCGTACACTCGCCGCGCGGAGCGCGGGGACCGGCGGCGTTTCCGAACGCCGATCGCGTCGAAACCGGTCATCCATCGACGGTCGGTGAGAGCGTCGGGACCCCCGCGTCCACGTATGCGGTCGTGATGACCCACAACCTCGTCGACGACCGGATCGCCGTCGAGACACTCCTGTCCGAGACGACCGTTCCGTACGTGGGGTTGATGGGACCGCGCGACCGGTTCGACCGACTGCGGGACGACGCCGACGCGATCGTCGGCGAGGAACTCGACCGTCTCGCGACGCCGGTCGGTCTCGACCTCGGTGGCGGGGAACCCATCGAGATCGCACTCAGTATCGTGAGCGAGGCCCTCGCGGTGAGCAACGGCCGCGATGGCACGCGACTGAAACGCAGGGAGGGTCCGATCCACGGGCGACTCGGGACCGAACGGACGTAGCGTCGGCTCGACTTCTCGGGGACGTCGCCCCGTGGTCCCGTTCGAAAACGGCTCCGAGGCGGTCACCGCCGACCGGACGGCGTCGAGTCGTCGACTCGTTCCGGGGTCGGTGGACGGACGGCGACGGTCCAGGTCGCCGTTCAACTCCCCCGGTACGTCGTGTAACTACCGGGGGAGAGCAGCAAGGGTACGTGGTAATGTTCGGTCGGGTCGTCGATCAGGAACCGCACCGGCACCTCGTCGAGAAACGTCGAGGTCGTGGGACCCTCACGGTAGTACGCCCCGACGCCGAAGACGAGTTCGAACGTTCCGGCCTCGATTTCGTCGGCGTCGAGCAACGGCTCGTCGACCCGGCCGTCGTGGTTCGTCGTCGCCGACGCGACCTGCTCGCGGTCACCGTCGTCGAGTCGGTACAGCGTCACTCCGACGCCCTCCGCCGGTCCCTCGCGGTTCGTATCGAGTACGTGAGTGGTCAATCCGGCGGTCATGTCGTCCGTTCCTCCTCGAGGTCGCTGTGGTCCATCGAAAACCGCTGGAAGCCGGTCGGGCGGGGCGGTTCCCGGAGCACTTTCGCGTCACCCTCCAGGTCGTCTTTTCGCACGCCCAGCCACGTCTGGTTCCTAGACTCGAAGTTCACCTCGGCCAGCTGCGGGAAGCGTTCGAGGATCCGGAGCCCGATCTGATAGACGAGATCCTGGATCGAGTTGACGTCCTTCTCGTCGAAGACCACCTGAGCGATGTCCCGGACCTGTTCGGCCGGTACGTACTCCTCGGGGTCGTCTCCGAACGCGGCCTCGGGGTCGTCGTACGTCCAGAAGATGTCGAGGCCGATGTACAGCGTCCGGTTCTCCCGCTCCGGGAGCGTGGTGTACTCGTCCTGAACGTAGCCGACGAAGGAGTTGTCCTTCACCTTCACGAGTTCGATGCCGGTGACGCCGCTTTGCTGGTCCTCGATGACGACGTCGCCGTCCTCGCGTCTGAGGTAGTACTCGCCGTACGCCGATTCGTTGTCGGACACGCGGAAGACCAGATCGCTCGGCTCGAAGCCACCCTCACCGTCCGGAACGGGTCGCTCGTCGAACTGGAGTTCGTCGGCGGACATCCGGACCGCCTCCATCTGGTCGTAGGTGTCGAGGAACTCCGAGCCGACGTAATGGAGGAAGCCCTCGACGGTCGCACCCTCGTAATCACCGGCGTGGTGCAGGATGAAGTTCTTCATCGAGTCCGTCGCCACGACCTTCGTGTTGTCGCCGTCCCGGAACGAGGGGAGGAACTCCTCGCCCTCGACCTGGGCGCGCACTTCCATCCCGAAGAGCGTGTTCGGTTTGCCGGTGAACGTCGACTCGGGAATCTCGCGAAGCCCCGTCAACGGGGTCGCGTACGTCCGGTAGACGTTGACGTGTTTCTTTCCGTAGCTCATCGTCCGGTCGTCGGTGTCTCGTGGGTCGTCGGTCATGGGTTGTCGGTCGTGTCGCCGTCGGTCATCCCTGCTGCGTGCAGCGATCGCTATGCTCCGGACCGCAAAACCTGCCTCGGCGTAGTGCGACTGTCACCGTCTACCACCCAGGTTCATACGCTCGGTTAAATTCTTTTTGGAGTTTGGTTGTCATTTCCCGTCGTGAGCGGCCCCATCGCTACGGTTCCAAGCGTTCGTCGAGACGTAGGCGGGCGATGGTGTGAACCTCGTCGATGGCGGTCCGGAACTCCTCGGGTCGGGAGTGTTCGACCCGTTCCTCCATCGCCGCCCTGATGGCGTCGGGGGTCTCGTCCCGCACGGCCATGATGAACGGGAAGCCGAACTCGTCCCGATACCGCTCGTTCAGCCGCTGGAACGCCTCGTACTGTTCCGGAGTCAACCGATCGAGTCCGGCGGAGGCCTGTTCCTCGACTGAGGCGTCCGTCATCTCGGTTCGCTCTCCGAGGTCCGGATGTGCCCGCAGGAGTTCGAGTCGGCGCTCCCTGTCGGCGTCCTCGACGACCCGCTTCATCGTCCCGTGGAGGTCGTCGATCGATTCGAAGGGCCGGTCGGACCACGACCGCTCGGCCACCCACGGGGAGTGTTCGTACACGCTGCCCAGGAGGTCGACGAACGTCCCCCTGTCCGCCCGGTTCAATTCCTCGATCGTACGTTCGCTCATCGTCGTTCTCGGGTCGGATCGCTCCCCACTTAAATTCTCGTTCGCGTCCGGGAACGGCTCTCCCGACGACGTGGTGGCGTCGACGGGAGCGGAACAATCCTTAAGAGCGGGTGTCGAGTAGTCGGGGTCATGATCGGTACAGCGAACGGACCGAGATGGGTCGCCGGGCCGACGACGGTTCCCGCCCCTCGCGGGTGGCACTCGACCGGCGTCGAGGGGCGGGGTGAACAACGGTGGCTGTGATCGATACCGTCCTCGTCGGTGGGACGGTCGTCACCGCCGAGTCGACGTTCGAGGGTTCGGTCGCCATCGACGACGGAACCATCGTCGGCGTGGGCGACGAGGGCGCGTTTCCGGACGCCGAGGAACGGATCGACGTGGACGGGAACCTCGTTTTGCCGGGCGTGGTCGACCCACACACCCACCTCGCGGGCTACAACTCGGTCGACTCCTACGAGACCGGCACGGCGGCGGCCGCAGCCGGCGGCGTCACCAGCCTCCTGACCTTCGCGTGGCAGGGCTGGGACGACGGCGAGTGGAACGACGAGGGGACACTCGCCGGCGCCGTCGAACGGCACCGCGACGGGGCGGCACCGCTCGTCGACTGTGGCGTCCACCCGGTCATCACACGGGAGTCCCCGGCGGTGTTCGAGGAACTGCCGGCACTCGTCGACGCGGGCGTCACCTCGTTCAAACTCTTCACCACCGACGACATCCGACTCTCGAACGGATTTATCGGGGAGGTGTTCCGTCGACTCGCCGACCTCGGGGCAGTCGGGATGGTCCACACCGAGGATTACTCCGTCTGCGAGCGACGGACGGCGGCGGTGAAAGCCGAACCGGGTGGGGAGTCGACGGCGGCCTACCCGCGGTCACGCCCGGACTACGCGGAAGCGATGTCGGCCGGGTCCGTCGCCCGCCTCGCCGTCGCGGCCGACGCGAAGTACTACGGCGTCCACACCACGTCCGAAGCGGCGGCAGAGGCCATCGCCGCGGTGCGAGCCGACGGTTCGAACGTCCGTGCGGAGACGTGTACACACTACACCGCGCTCACGGAGGACGCGTACGAACGGCTCGGGAACCGGGCGATCATGGCCCCGCCGCTCCGCACCTCCCGGGACGTCGACGCCCTCTTCGACCGGCTCCACGACGGGACGCTCTCGGTCGTCTCGACCGACCACGTCCCCCTGCCCCGCGAACGGAAGGAGGGCGGACCGTGGTGGGAGAGCGCGTTCGGGATCAACAGCCTCCAGACGAGTCTTCCCGTGTTCCACGACGTGGCCGTCAACGAGCGTGGTCTCTCGTACTCCCATCTCGTCCGACTCATGTGTCGCAATCCGGCGCGGACGTTCGGCCTCCCGCGGAAGGGGCGGATCGAACCCGGTGCCGACGCCGACCTCGTCGTCTTCGATCCGGACGAGACGTACACCATCACGGCGGATCGGAACCACTCGAACGCGGACTACTCGGTGTACGAGGGACGGACGCTGACGGGCCGAGTGAAACGGACCTTCGTGCGGGGGACGCTCGTCGCCGACGACGGGGATATCGTCGCCGATCCCGGGCACGGCACGTTCCTGCGGCGTGAAGTGCCGGACTGGGGGTAGGGGGCGACGGAACTTTTATTCCGAACGCCGTCGTTGCGGCGGACGTGACGCAGTTAGAGTTCGACGTCGACGGCCAAGTGTTCGTAGCCGACCTGCTCGAGGACGAAGCGCCTCGATCGGTCGAAGCACTCCGGGATTTCCTCCCGCTCGAATCGGAACTGATGCACGTCCGCTGGAGTGGTCACGCGACGTGGATCAACATCGACGAAATCGACCTCCCGGAGATCCCACGCGAGAACCACACGGTCTACCCGTCGCGGGGTGACATCCTGCTCTATCCGGGCTATCGAAACGAACAGGAGATCCTCGTCCCCTGTGGTCCGACGTGTTTCAAGAGCCCCGCGGGCGAACTCGCCGGCAACCACGTCGCACGCCTCGACGCGTCGCGGGAGGAACTCCGCGAACTCGAAGAGGAGACGCTACGGACCGGCGCGAAGGACATCGTCGTCCGAGAGCGGTAGGCCGGTGACTCCCCGAACCACTCGGTGCGTGACGGCGAGAGCGGCGTGTGCGGCCGTGGAACGGACGACGCGCCGGTATATTAACATTGGAGCGTCAGCAAGGGGCGATAGAGCATGGGCAGCATGAAGTCCGTACACCAGCGTGTAAGCGAGGAGCGCCTCCGCGAGGATATCACGGCGAACGCGGAGTTCGGCGCCGTTCCGACGGACCAGGGTCACGGTCGAACCGTCCTGACCGGCACGGACGCGAACCGGCTGGCCCGGGAGTACCTGGTCGACCGACTCGACGCCGCCGGCCTCGACGTTCGCGTCGACGCCGTCGGCAACGTCACGGGACGGTGGGTGCCCGAGGGCGTCGATCCGACGGTGCGGGCGGTGGCGTGTGGAAGCCATCTCGACTCGGTCCCCGAGGGCGGCATCTTCGACGGCGTCCTCGGCGTCTACAGCGGACTGGAGGCCGTGCGAGCGCTGCAGGGGGCCGACGCCGACCTCGATCGACCGATCGAAGTCGTCTGCTTCACCGAGGAAGAGGGCGCGCGGTTCTCCAACGGCGTCCTCGGTTCGTCGGTGGCGAGCGGCAAGCGGAGCGTCGAAGACGCCCTCGCTCTCGAAGACGACGCCGGCGTGAGCCTCGAAGCGGCACTGTCCGACATCGGCTTTCGGGGGACCGGCCGCCTCGACGCGAGCGCGTGGGATTCGTGGCTCGAACTCCACGTCGAACAGGGGGAGCGCCTCCGGGACGCGGGCACGGCCGTCGGCATCGTCTCGGCGATAACGGGCACCATCCGGTGTGCGGTCGAGATCGAGGGCGAGGCGAACCACTCGGGATCGACGACCATGGCCGAGCGGACGGACGCCCTGACCGCCGCGAGCGAACTCGTCCTCGAGGTGGAGCGAGCGACGAACGACGTCGTCGCCGAGGAGGGCGAGACCGTCGTCGGAACGGTCGGGAGCCTCGACGTCTGGCCCAACGCCATCAACGTCGTCCCGGGTCGCGCGGAACTGGGGATTGACGTCCGGGACGTCGAGTACGGGTCGATGGAGCGAATCGTCGAACGCGTCCGGCGCTGCCTCTCGACGCTCGAAGCCGAGCGCGGCGTCGAGACGACGCTCGAACGGCCGTACGACATCGCACCGAGTGCGATGAGCGACCGGTGTACGGCTGCGCTTCGGGACGCGGCGGCCGCGACGGACGTCGATGCCTTGACCCTCCACTCGGGTGCGGGTCACGACACGATGCACGTCGCGAGCGTCACCGACGCGGGACTGCTGTTCGCGCCGTCACGGGGCGGGTTCTCCCACAGCCCCCGCGAGTGGACGGACTGGAGCAGTTGTGCGACGGCGACACGGGTGCTGACGGCCGGATTGGCGCGACTGGCGCGCGAATGAGGACCGACACCGAGCGACGCACGCGTTTGTCGCATGAAAACGCCCACGCAGGCCGGCCCCGCGTGCCGGTCAGCCCCGCGAATCGGTCCCGTGGGTCGCCATGTTGATGTTCACCTCGATGACGTTGGCCGCGCGCTGGACCTCCTCGGGGAGTTCCTCGTCGAACGCCTCGCCTTTCAACCGGCTAGTCGGCCCAGCGACGCTCAACGAACCGAGAACGTTGTCGTCGCGGTCGATGACCGGCGCCCCGACGGCACGGAGACCTTCTACTTCCTCCTCGTCGTTGTACGCGTAGCCCCGGTCGCGGACCGTGGTCAGTTCCTCGAGGAGTTCGTCCCGGTCAGTAATCGTGTTGGCCGTCCGTTCCGGGAGTCCGTGCAGATCCAGGATGTCCTCACGCTCGTCCTCGGGCAGGAACGCCAAAATCGCCTTCCCCGTCGCCGTGCAGTGGAGCTGATCGGGCCGCTGGAGTTTCTCGGTCTGGTAGCCGCTTCCGACGGCGTCGCTGCCGCGGACCTTGTAGAGATTGATCCCTTTGCCGTGCTCTTCGGTAAAGAGGTTCGCGTACTCGCCGGTCGACTCGGCCAGTTCCTCGACCTCTTCCCTCCCGTACCGGTACAGGAGGTTGCGGTTTCGGACGTACTCCCCGGAGAGCAACAACTGGAGGCCGAGTTCGTACTGGTCGCCTTTCTTGACCACGAACTCCTCCTGTCTGAGGGTGGTCAGGTAGTGGTACGCCGAACTCTTCGACATACCGAGGTGATCGGCCAACTCCGTGACTCCAGCGCCGTCCAGCGTCTCGAGGGCCTCGATGATCCGGGTCGTTCGCTCCACCGTTTTCAGCGTTCGCGGTGACGCCTCGGGATTCGAATCAGGTGGCATAGCTCCGTGTAGAATGGGACGTCACTTAATCGTTCACCTCTCGAAAACGGTCGAGCAACGACTCGGGACGACACGTCCGTTCGTTCACGCGTGAACACGTCCACGCCGCCCGATCGTCGTGTTCTGCATAGATCCGCAATCCCCCGTGACGGCACCGCGTTTCACGCCGAAGTGTTTTCGAAATACAAACGCGAACGGGTGCCTCACCGATGGCCGATGTAACAATATTATGTTTGTTATGGAAGTCTGGCCTCGTCGTTCACGACAACGCTTTTACCCTGTCAGTTCTACGTTGACGGTGATGGAAACGGAATTGCTGGGACGGACGGGCCGGATCGAAGTCCGGAACGTCGGCGGGATCGACGAGACGAGCGTCGAGTTCGAACCCGGGATCACGGTTCTGACGGGGCGGAACGCGACGAACCGGACGTCGCTGCTCCGATCGATCATGGCGGTCATGGGGAGCGACGACGCCTCTCTCAAAGCTGACGCCGACGAGGGGCAGGTCGAATTCACCGTGGGTGACGAGCGCTACCGACGGACGTTCACACGGACGAACGGATCCGTAACGATCGGCGGCGAGCCGTTTCTCGACGATCCGGAATTCGCGGACCTCTTTGCCTTTTTGTTGGAATCTAACGAGGCCCGCCGTTTCGTCGCGAGGGGAGATGACCTGCGGGAATTGATCATGCGGCCGGTCGACACCGAAGCAATTCGAACCGAGATTCGCGAACTCGAGCGCGAGAAATCCCGGATCGACGACGATCTCGACTCCCTCGCCGATCTGAAGGGGGACTTACCGGAACTCGAAAGGAAGCGTAGCCGTCTCGAAGACGATATCGAGACGAAGCGTGCGGAGCTCGAGGACAAAGAGGCGGAGATCGAAGCACTGGACGCCGACATCGACAAGACACGGGCGGAGAAACAGGAACTCGAATCACGACTCGACGATCTGCGCGAGAAGCGATCGGAGCTAGAGCGGGTTCGCTCGAATATCGATCTCCAGCAGGACAGCATCGAGTCGCTCACGGCCGAGCAGCGGGAGATAGAGACCGACCTCGAGGAGCTCCCCGACGAGCCGATGGGTGAACACGCCGAACTCGACCAGGAGATCGAGCGACTGCGGGAGCGAATCGGGACACTCGAACGCGAGGTGAGTGATCTCCAAGACGTCATCCAGTTCAACGAGGATCAACTCCAGGAGACCGGGGTCGTCACGGAACACTTGGACGACGAGGATGGTGCCGTGACGGACGCTCTCGTCGACGAGACGGTGGTCTGCTGGACCTGCGGTACCTCCGTCGAGACCGATCGAATCACGACCACGCTCGACCAACTTCGGGAGATTCGACAGGAGAAACTCGAGACGATCCGGACGCTCGAATCCGAGCTGAGTCAACTGAAAGAGGAACGCGAGACGTACCGGGAACAACAGCAGCGCAAGGAAACCCTCGAGCGAACGCTCGACGACATCGAGGTCGAAATCGAGGATCGCGAAACACAACTCGAGACGCTGCGGGAGCAACGCGACCAACTTAACGGCGACATCGAGGACCTCGAAGCGGAAATCGAGACCTTGGAGACCGAGGACTTCGACGATATCCTCGGACTACACAAAGAAGCGAACCAGTTGGAATTCGAACTCGGTCGACTCGAATCCGACCTCGAGGATGTGACGGAACGGATCAGCAGCATCGAAGACCGACTGACCGAGGAAGAGCAACTCCGTTCCCAGCGCGACGAGATCAACACGGAGCTTCGAGAGCTCCGGACGCAGATCGATCGGATCGAGGAGAACGCCGTCACGGAGTTCAACGATCATATGGAGACCGTGCTCGATATCCTCGGTTACGAGAACCTCGAACGAATCTGGATCGAGCGAGTCGAACGCACCGTTCGCGAGGGTCGTCGGAACGTCGAGAAAACCATGTTCGAACTCCATATCGTCCGGAGTACGGACAGCGGCGCCACGTTCGAGGATACGATCGATCACCTCTCGGAGAGCGAACGCGAGGTAACTGGTTTGGTGTTCGCACTCGCGGGCTATCTCGTCCACGAAGTGTACGAGACGGTGCCGTTCATGCTGTTGGACTCGCTGGAGGCGATCGACTCCGAGCGCATCGCCACACTAGTCGAATACGTTGCCGATTACGCGGAGTTTCTCGTCGTCGCCTTGCTCCCCGAGGACGCACAGGCGCTCGACGACAACCACACGCAAGTGACGGAGATCTAGCTATTCTTCGTCGGGGTCACAGTCACAGCCGCCCCGTTCGAACAACTCGACGACGCCATACTGGGCCCCACACTCCTCACAAAGGACATCCACGTCGACGAACAAGCGGAAGCGACCGAGCGTGAGTCTGTCAGTCGAGCGCAATCGTTCCAAGCCTTCCTCGGCGATAGATCGCAGTCGGGACTGAAGACGTTGGATCGTTTCGATAACGGAATCGGCTCGTTCGCTCTCGGATGGTCGTTCGTACTCCGCACCACGATACTCGGTCAGGTACGACCGGATAGCTTGGTACGTGACGAAATCACGCTCGAGCCGATCGATCTCGACACCCTCGCGTTCGAGGCGTGCACGTGCTTCCGTCCGCATCCCGCTGCTCACGTCGTCGTCGGTGAGGAGGCGATAGAGGTTTTCGAGTTCCCCGTCGACGGTCGACGCGCCGGCGGCCTGCAGGTTCGTCTCGAGGAGCCGCCGATTGAACCGATCCGCGAGATCGCGGAGACTCTCACGTTGGTCACCATCGGCGGTCCACAGCCGTTCGAGTGTATCACCGAACGAGTCGCCGAGGCCGTACTCGTTGATCAGCCGGGCCACTTTGCTCGATTTCCGTTCCGAGTCGGAGTGCTCGTCGTCAGTCACTGCACGCGAGATGCGTGATCCAAGTATATAAAATAAATGCAACATGCCTCGGTAGCGCGATGGTACCGAACGAGACGATCGCGGCTTGAACGTCCATCCTCTTCGCGTGTTCGGACGAATCGAACGATCTATCCGGCTTATTGTTCACCACTCCGAATCATATCACCGTGAACGGTCGGACCGCATCGCTGGATTCCGACCACCCACAATAGCTCGACCCTCACACATCGTGTCCGTTGCTCGGACCGCTACCGAAAATCTACGATATATATCCCCGGAAATGTAAGTTGAGAATAGTTTGGTTATACCGAACCCCGCTGAAAATACCCTCCGGCCTATCGACGGGAACGACGACCGATTCGATCCGTGTTTCCCTCGCGGTTCGTCGAAGGGGGGTCCGATGAAATCGGGCCTCGTGGTTACCCACGTTCCGAACGGGGTCCTTCGATCGGTTTCGGAATCCCGGCAGCGTACCGAAACTGCTGTTCGTCGCTGCGAATCACCGTTTCGGCAACCGTGGTCCGATTCGGCTCTTTGCCGCTGACCGGTCTTCCGTCCCCGATCATGGACCGTTTCTCGCGAACGAGTGATGTTCGAATTATCAACATCTGAGGTAGTGTATCAACGTGATAACGTAGCCAAACTCATCCGAATACCGAGCGTCATCTCGGGGCCGGGTGTTCGCTCTCGCCCCACACTGGTTTCGCGCGCTCCACTAGCGTGGTGTGTCACCCGGACGTCACCCGCCGTCGTTCCGGATGCTCGAAATCGAACTCCTCCGACCGGATCATTTCCAGGATGTCCTCGATGGACGGACGATCCCCCCAAAATGTTCCGTAATACGCGAAACGGACGGTTCCGGTCCGATCGATGATGATCGTCGAGGGACGGTTGATATACTCGGCGTGGACGGCGTACGCCGTCGGATCGACGCCGTACTTCGCACCGACCGCTCCCGCACGGTCGAGGAGGTGGGGCCACCAGATCTGCTCCGCGTACGACTCGGTGAACGACTCCTCGGCGAACCAGTACTCGGGTTCGAACTCCCGGCCGACCATCACTCGGCTGCGATAGCGGCCGTGACATTCGATCGTCGCCACGTCGATGTCCGCCTCCACCAGCTCATCGCGACGTTCGATCAGTTCGTCGAACTCGCGGTGGCAGACGGGACACCAGTCGGCGAACACCCAGATCAGGACTGTCCACCCGCCGTCTTCGATTGCGTCCTCGAGGTTCCACGTCCCCCCGTCAGTATCCGGCAGTTCGAACGGCGGCGCGGCCTCACCGACTGCCAGCTGTTCGAAGCTGTCCTCATCGAGATTTCGATACGCAGCCTCCACCTCGCGTTCGGCTACTGCGCCCTTTTCGATGCGGTCGATCGAGAGTTCGGCTCGATGGCGGACCTCTTTCGAATCGTCGTTCGCGTACCGGTCACGGAGTAGATCCAGTGACCGGGTGGCACCGATCTGTCCCAGCGCGATCATCGCCTGCGACCGCGCCAGCGCGTTCGGATCCTGACAGGCCACCCGTTCGAGCGACTCGATCGCGCTCCGGGCTCGCAGAATCCCCAGTGCCGTTGCACACACGTAGCGTACCTGCACGTCGTCGTCCTCGAGCCCAACGGCGACGTCGGACGCGTTCGTGTCGCCGACTCGGACGAGGTCGCGGACGGCGAGCAGTCGGACTCGCCAATCGTCGTCGTCGAGATCCGCTATACCGTGCTTCTCGAGCGTCCGATCGACCGTAAAGTTCGTTTCATCGACGGGATGGAACTCGTGTGTTCGAACACGGTCGAGTACCGCCTCTACGGACGGTTTATCGGGGGGACTCGGTTCGGTATCGTTCATACACATACGAAGCGACCGACCCGGAAAAAGATACGCGACGACGTTGTCGGGTTCCTTTTGTTATCGGTGCGTCGAGATGCGAGCTCTCTCACTCGCCGAACGTTGGCGAGGAGTCCCGTTCGCCACGACAGGCACGGGGTCGGTGGCCCGCCGCTCCTTGCCGGTCGGATTCCCGGTCCCACGCGATGCCAGTTTGTCGACGAGTGTCGCCAGTTCGTCGTCGATGCGGGATCGCTGTGCCGTCATCTTCGCCGTGGTGGGCTTCCGAGGTGTCGGTCGACACGGATTCCGCGCGATCCCGGCCTTGGTCGCATCAACCCGTCTGTAGCGTCATATCGAGAACGACCACACCTATCAGATTAGCAATCAGTTGGCTTGTATGACAAGTCGTCGCGCTCACCTCGCTACGGCGACGAACCCCGTCTGCGGCTTCGTGGGATCGGACGGTTCGGACGACACGAGGTGGCTCCTCATACGGATTATTGTAACTGTGTACCGGTGGTTCGCCGGACCACGCTGGCGAACCACCGGTACGACTTACAATAAACAGTATCAGTCCTCGGCCGTGGTGATAATCTCTCGGGCCGCGTCCTGGAGGATTTCCAATCCAGTTTCGGCCTCGTCGATGTCGAAATGTTCGTCGTAACGGCCACACTGGGCACTGTCCCCCGGCCCCCACGTGATCGCTGGCACGTCGGTGTGGTTGATGAACCAACGCGTATCGGCCGCCCATGGACGCCCTGCTGGCTCCGTCGAGACGCCGGCGGTGTCGCTGGAGTGGTTCCGAAACACTTCAGCAGGGTACGAATCGACCGGTGCGTCAGTCGATTCGTACGAACTCACGCGTTCCCACTCGATGTCGAGGTCGTTGTCGGCGGCGATCTCCTCGAGGAGGGCGCCGACCTCCTCGTCCATCTCTTCGACCGTCTCGCTCGGGAAGAACCGACGCTCCATGCGCAGCGTCATCTTCTCGGGGATCATGTTGCCCGTCAGGCCACCCTCGATCTGTGTCAGGTTGGCGTATCCCGGCCCGACCAATTCGTGATCCTGGTCTCGCAGTTCCGCGTCGTACTCCAGTAGTCGTCCGATGAGCGGGTGTGCCTCTTCGATCGCGTTGACTCCGGAGTCCGGGCGTGCGGAGTGTCCCGGCTCGCCGTTGACCGTGATATCGTACCAGGCGAGCCCCTTGTTCGAGGTGACCGTCTCCATCTGGGTCGGTTCCAACACCACTGCATAGTCCCCGGCGTACCCCTCCTCGATGAGCGCGAGCGTTCCCGGATCCCCGGTCTCCTGTCCGATGGGCGCGTGGACGATGATCGATCCGTCGAGCTCTCCCGACTCTATCTCCGGTTTCAGGTTCTTCGCGGTGAGCATCGCCAGGGACAGACCCAGTTTCATGTCGACGCTCCCGCGACCGTAGAGTTTCCCGTCTTCGATCTCTGCCCCGTACGGATCGTGGTCCCAACCCGACCGATCACCCGCCGGATAGACGTCGGTGTGTCCGTTTAGCACCAGCGTGGGGTCGCCAGAGCCGACCCGCGCGACGACCTGTGGACGGTCCTCGAACGGCTTGGTGACCGTCTCCACTTCGATACCCTCCTCCTCGAACCAGTTTGCGACGAACTCGGCGGCCGGTTTCTCGTTTCCCGGTGGGTTCTCCGATTCGATGCTGACCAGATCGGACACAAGCTCGACCAACTCGCTACTCCGCGCTCCGGTTTCGGACATACACGTCAACGGATACCACGGCAGGAGTTAAACCTTTCTCCGAGACCACGACACGACGTGCCCGATATCCCGGGTCCAGGGACGAACCAGTCGGCCGTGAGACCCACCCCTGTATAGGGAGTGGTGACGGAGTGGATGGCACACCGTGTGGCCGCTGCGGTTTAGCTTTGATATACTCAAAAAATTGTTGTAATTGTTACGAATACCCGCAGGGCAGTACGGTCAACTCGAATAACCGTTCGTATGACCCGGTATGATGCCCTACGAACCGAATGAATCTAACAACCATATGTTCGTTATTCCCGACGAGCGAAATCGCCGATTCCGATCGTGCTATCGGCTCTCTCAGCGATTTTGCGGCGATATCCCTACTCCTCGTTGACGTCCCTGGCCTGCAGTTCCACCTGGATTATGTTGGCTTTGTTCATAACGTAGTTCGGAAGTTCGTCGTAGAACCGGTCGTCGGGGAGTTCCGATTTCGGAGCGGACAGACTCACGGATCCGAGTAACCGCTCCTGTTGATCGTGAATCGGTGCAGCAACCGCCCTGAGCCCGGATATCTCCTCCTCGTCGTTCAACGCGTACCCTTGTTCCCTGATTCGTTCGAGTTCCGTAAACAACGTCTCTTCGTCGGTAATCGTGTGTGGTGTCCGTCGCTGCAGGCCGTTTTCACTGATGACGCTTCGTACCTGTTTCTCCGGAAGGTGAGCGAGAATCGCCTTCCCGGACGCGGACCAGTGGAGTTGCCACTCCAGTTTGGCCTGGTGCCAGATGTACAGGTCGGTGCCGACGGAATCCTCACCGAAGGACTGGTACAACGTCACCTCTCGCCCGTTGTGATCGGTGATGAGGTGGGCGTTGTACCCCGTTTCGTGTGCCATGTTGTCGACCACTTTTCGGCCGACGTGGTAGAGTGGGAGCGTGTTCCGTACCTGTTCGCCGTAAATGAGAAACTGCGGGGCGAGACTGTACGTTCGGCTCTCCTTCACGACGAATCCACACCGACAGAGCGTGTTCATGTACGTTTGGAGCGAGCCCAGCGAGAGATCGATGTCCTCGGCCAAATCCGTCAACGTTACTTCCCGATCCTGGTGGATCTTCTCTAAAATCGCGCAGGCTCTCTCCACCGATTGGATCGTTCTCGGCGTTTCGTTGTCCATCACTCCCCTAGAGACCCCGATACGATCTTATACTTTGTTATAACCAAACTTATATTTCGGCGAGCACTGTGAGGCGCTTTTCGGTACCGTCGGCGTGCCCCCGTGGGAATCGCTGCCGACCGGATCCAGCGCCGAACGTGCTCTCCCGGGGCGCGCCGGCACGTGGTCCCGTTCGGACAGCGGCAACAAACTTATCCGACCGTCACTCGGTAGCAGTAGAGGATGGCGTTGTCGTTCACACTGTCGACGTTCGTTCGTCCGACTGTCGAAGCGACGGGCAAACGGGATCGCGGCCACGACGGGATCATCGCCGATGATTGATCCGCAGTCGGTTCCGCGATTCGCCGGTGTGGCGACGTTTATGCGGAAGCCACACGTTTACGACCTCGGGGGGACGGAGGCAGACGCGGCGTTTCTCGGCGTCCCGTTCGACGACGCGACATCCTATCGGCCGGGCGCGCGATTCGGCCCCAGATCGATCCGGGAGGCCTCGACGCTACTCAAACCGTACAATCCCGAAACGGACACCGATCTGAACGAGTTCACGATCGTCGATCACGACGACGTGCCGGTCGTGCCGGGATACATCGAGGACACGTTCGAGGCGATAGAGGAACGGATCGGGGCCGTTCTCGATCACGGGGTCATCCCCGTACTCGCCGGTGGCGACCACTCGACGACGCTTCCGGTGCTCAGAGCGGTCGCGGAGAAGTACGGCCCCGTCTCGCTCGTACAGTTCGACGCTCACTCCGATCTGTGGACGGAGTACTTCGGACGCGATCACAATCACGGGACGACCATCCACTACGCGATCGAGGAGGGACTGATCGATCCCGAGACGTCGATACGGATCGGCGAGCGAGGGGGACTCTACGGCCCCGAAGACGTCGAACGGTTCGAGGCCGCTGGAATCGAATCCTACACGGCTACCGAGGCGACGACCCTCGGATTAGACGCCCTGGGTGATCGGATCGAGGAGGTCGTCGACGGACCCGTGTTCGCTACGATCGATATCGATTCGGTCGACCCGGCGTACGCGCCCGGCACCGGAACGCCGATGCCGGGGGGCTTCACCTCGCGTGAGATCCTCACGCTCACCCGCCAGCTTCACGCAGTGGATCTCATCGGGTTCGATCTGGTCGAGGTGGCGCCCCCGTACGACGACCAGTCGGGATCGACCGCGATCCTCGCCGCGAACGTGATGTTCGAGGCACTCTGTGCAGCTCTCGACACATCGACGACGGACACGGGTCACGACGCATGAAATCAGTACATATCGAAGCGAAGTCCGGCGCGGCATTCGAACTTGCGGCCGGCGAATCGTTCGACGTCATCGACACCCACGGCGGACAGGCAGTCGACGTGACCGTCTTCCCAAAGTCGGACGACGATACGGCGGCGTTCTCCTCGAAGTACACCTATCGACGAACGGGAAAGGTCCGTTTCGAGGAGGGAGACAGCCTCTATACGACCGACGGGGAACCGATCGCGACACTCGTCCACGACGACTGTGGAATAAATGACCTCCTGCTCGCTCCCTGCAACGCGTGGATCGTCGACGAGTACTACGGGCAGGACGACGAGATCGGCTGTCGCGGCAACCTTCAGGAGGTCTTGGAACCGTACGGGATCGACCCCGCTCGCGTCCAGGACGTGATGAACCTCTTCACTGCGGTGACGATCACGGATCACCGCTACTTGGATTTCCGCGAACCCCCATCCGAGCCGGGCGACACTGCAGAGCTTCGTGCGGAGCGCGACGCTATCGTCGGCGTCGCACCGTGCACCGGTGATTCGATACTCAACGAAGGTGGACCAACGGGAATCGAGATCCGTGTCCCCGACGGCGTGCCGGTCGGGACCAATTTCTGAGCGCCTACGTAATCGACGCTAGTTCTTGGTCGGCACTCGAGACGATTTCGCCCCCGTCATCGGTGACGATGACGATCTGCTCGGACATGAAAAACGCCTCGTCCGTCAGCACGGCCGGTTCGATACAGAGCACCATCCCCGGTTCGAGCGTCGTTTCGTCGTACCCCGTCAACTGTGGCGCTTCCGAGAGCGTGAGGCCAATGCTGTGTCCGATCTTCGTCTCGGATGTCAGCCCGAGCGTGGAGCCGAGGCCGCGAGAGCGGTACTCGGCCCGACAGAGATCCACGATGTCGGCCGGTGTCGTTCCCGGTTCGACGGCGTCGGCGAGTTCGTTCGTCACCGCGGCGGCCATCCGGTTGTGCTCGATCTGTTCGGCCGAGGGCTCTCCCACGACGGCCATCCGGTTGTAATCCGAGTGGTACCCACCGACGGTCGCCCCGATGTCCAGAAAGAGCGTGTCACCCGGATCGAGCGTCACGTCGGGGCGAGGGAGGATCTCGAACGGATTCGTACACGCGAGCGTCCAGACCGGACGCGCACCGTGTTCGCTGACGAGTCGATTACAGATGGCGACGACGTCGGTCTCGCTCATTCCGGGTTCGATCTCCGCGAACACGCGTTCGAAGGCGGCGTCGATCGCGGCGGTGGCACGACGGATACAACTGCGTTCGGCGTCGGTCTTTGCCATCCGAACCGATCGCAGTACGTCGCCCGCGTCGAGAAACTCGGCGTGTGGGAGTCGCTCCTGGATCGCCTGCATCGCCCCCAGCGGCATACCGAGTTTCAGATCCGTGGTGGTCCCCGCCCCGATCTCGATGCCGACGTTCGGCTCTGCCGGGCAGATATCGGTCAGCGTGTCGACTGTCGGCGGGACGTACGACCGGGCCTCCCCCTCGTAGTACGTTCGAAGCTCACACGCCCCATCGGTCGCCTGTCGGACGACGTCCTCGAAGACGTTGTGTACGATCAGCGTCGGGACTCCAGTCTCCGGAACGACGGCGATGGTTGGGAAATCGATCGATCGAGAGAACTGACGGTACCACGCGAGATCCAAGCCCGCGCCGGCACCCAGATATTCGACGGTTTCCGGATTCGTGACCAGCACCGCGTCCATCCCGGTTTCCCGAAGCGCCGTCCGGAGGCGCTCGTATCGAGCTTCGAACTCCGACCTACCGAATGTCATAATCCGAATGTGTACTGGCAGGGATAAAAAGATTCCACCGCGACAGCCGGCTACTCGAAACAACCGATACGACGCTCTCACTCGTCTTCGAGCGGGGGTATCGATAGTCACGCTCGCGAGGCGGTTCAGGTATGTGACTCCAAACCGGGGTTAACTATAACACGGTAGAGCGTAGCATATGTATCGAAGTTATGAAGCAATCACAGATCCGGCGCTGGTGGGTCGTGTTCATACTGATAAGCAACGCGGTGTTCCTGGGCTACCTGTACTACTACCAGTCCCCGGCGGGGCTGATTATGGGTCTCCCGGTGACCTGGGTCGTACTGCTCGGGATCATGATCTCCGTGTTCGCCATCAACAGCACCTTCGCGTGGTACTACTTGGAGAAGCCGAACCTCCGGGAAGTGTTCGGCGCCGCCGGCCAGGGGGGTGATCGGTAGATGGTAACGACGGCGTGGATGTACGCCGGCCTCGCGGTGACCGCCATCTACCTCATCGTCCTGTTGGCGCTGGCCGAATACGGCAGCAGACTGACGGAACTGTCCGTCAGCGACTACTTCGTCGCGAGTGGGTCGCTGAGCAGTTTCGTCGTCTTTTTGACGATGATCGCGTCGGCGTTCTCGGCGTTCACCTTCCTCGGTGGTGGTGGCATCGCGTACAGTTCCGGCATTTCCGGCATCGTGCTTGTCGGCAGCGTCGCATTCATCGACCTCCCGGCCCTCGTCATCATCGGCGAACGCGTCTGGCGGATGAGTAAACGCGGGAACGACTACGTGACGCCGGCGGACTTGCTCTGTGAACGCTTCGCCGACAGTTCGTCGTTGCGCGTCCTGATCGCACTCATCTCGATCGGGTTCACGGTGTTCTACGTGACGATCCAGTTCACCGGGATGGGGTTGGTGTTGAACGTTCTCACCGAGGGCATGATCTCCCGCGAACTCGCGGCGGTAATCATCGGTATCGTGATGGCCGTCTACATCGCCATCGGCGGGATGCGCGGTGTCGCCTACAGCGACGCACTACAGGCGATCCTGATCTGGGTCGGCCTCATCGTCGTCTCGGCGTACGTCCTGTGGACGACGCCGACGAGCGTGTTCGGGCGGGTTTCCCGGACCGTCGAATACGCGAACCAGTTGACGATGGACCCGCTGTACCTCTACACGGCCGCCGTCGGGTTCGGTCTTTCACAGTCGGTCTGGCCGTTCATCTGGCAGCGGTACTACTCGGCGAAACGTGTCTCCGGGCTCTGGGGCATGGGATTCGGCTCGTCACTCGCGGCGATCGGACTGCTCACCTTCTTCCCGATGATCATCGCGTACGCGGGACTGATCGCGTTCCCGGGGCTCTCGAACCCCGATACCGTCATTCTACAGTACATCCTTGAGATGCCAGGTCCCCTCTTCGGGCTTCTGATGGCCGCGGCGGTTGCAGCCGCGATGTCGACCGCCGACTCGATGATCCTCATGATGGGCTCGATCGGTGCTCGGGACGTCTACTCGGAACTCGTCGGCACGGACTACCCCGAGAAGACGATCTCGCGGTACTCCAAGGTGCTCTCGGGGATCTTCGGCGTCGTCGCCCTCGGGATTTCGCTCATCGATCTGGGACTACTCGTCGAAATCGCGGTCTCGCTCGCAGTTCCGGGTTACGCACTGCTCGTCCCCCCGGCCTTGGCCGCGTTCTTCTGGCCCCGTGCCAACTGGCAGGGTGCCGTCAGTGGTCTCGCAGTCGGTCTGGTCGTACTCATCTACTACAACGTAGCCGATGCGGCCGTCCCGTTCGGCCTGTGGGTCGGCGTTCCGGGACTCGTCGCCTGTACCGCCGTTATGATCGGCGCCTCGCTCGTGACCGAGAAACCCGATCAGGATCGTGTGCAGGAGTTCGTGTACGATCTGCAGGATCGGGAACTCGCTGATCTCGAAGGGACCTACCAGGAACGGAATGAGGTACAGGCCGACGACTGAGTCCGGTCGAGCCCCCGCATCGTCCACGAGGTAGCGTCGCTGTTTTACGGCTCCTCCACCCGTTTCGAACGCGTCGTCGGAACTTCGAACACCCCCCGGGCGCTCACGAGAGCGGTGACCGCGTCGCGACCACCGGGATCTGACGGGCATCTTACCTCCCACGAGCGCACACGTCGGTCGAGAAATCGCCCCTTGAGACCCGATACAAACTGAACAACACAGCGAGGCGGTGTTCGGATAAGGTTCAAGGATAGGGCGAGGTGAATTTCGACAGCATGGAAGAAACCGTCCGTCTCATCGGTAGTAACGACCCCCTTCGAGTAGGGTCTTCCCGAGCGTGAGGCGACACCCGAGCCGGCGATGAATCCCGCTCCGTTTGGCGGAATTACCATTCTCACATACATTATTGATTTTTTAAGAGTCGGTGCCGAGCGTTGTCGTTCTACCACTCACGGCTAGATGCAGAAGCCTGATTTACGGCCGACGGACGGTGCTGATCCGAATCATGTTACGGTTGCTGAAACGGTGATGAACGATATTGGCTGTACGCCCCCGTCGACTCCGACACCGATCGTCCGGCTCCGCATCCGACTAGTTCCGACGAGATCACGGGCGCTACCCGAGATATTCCCCCCTGAACTTCACGGGAAACACGTCGTCGACGCGATCGTTTTCGTTGATCAAGTACCGTGGTTGCTTGCCACCGCTCAGGGCTCCGATTCCAGTATGAACGCCGCGGGCATCGGCATGCCGTCGAACGTGTCCTTTGTAAAATAAAATAAAGAAATAATCAAGTTTCAAATACGTCCGATCACGTCGAACCGAATACCGCCGAAAGCTGGCCACAAGCATCCGCCTTCGCATGGAATCAGCGACTCTGAACGCTACCGCAGCTCGAACGTGGTTTCCTCTCACCGAACGACCACCCTTCTAGCGGATCGTTCGGTGCTGTTTAGCTGGATATAGGCGCTAAGCCCCTACCCTCAAGGAGCGAACGGCGAAAGCCGTGAGCGAGTAGGGTGGGGTAGTTCACACTGTCGGAGAGGTGAAAACGGGTGTCGGGTCAGTAGGCCGGGTGCCGTCACACACGCGGATACACCCATCGTCGCGGATAAAGACATTCCAGTTCTTCATCTTGAAACTGAGGACGGTCTCGGTAGTACCGGAACCACCCTGATGCTGGAAGAGTTTATTTAGAGCATCGGGTTCGACGCAGTCGTGCAAAGGTGGCAGTTCCAATGGATCAACATCGGCCGCTTCCGCTACGGCTTCAACGACTGCCTCCGCCGGCGTTCGTGATCCGTCTTCCTCGTAACGAGAATCGAGAACTGGCGTACACCCGCGATAAATAGTTAGATTTCCTGGATTCATACTTCCTTCTGAGGGATGATAGCTTATTAGAGTACTGTGTGAAAGACCGACATGATCCCGATTGGTTCCGTAGCATGTCGCCCGTCCGTGCTACTCCCCACCGACCCCGTGTTGCATTCGCGCGCTGTATTCAGCACGCCAGTTCGATCAGGTTCCAAGGATTTCAACGGAGCCACTGAACCATGAAACTACATCTCTCCGACATATGTAGGTATGGGGGTACTCCCAGTACTGGGGAAGCATCATCGGCGTTGGTTTGACGTTCTCCCGACTTACGAACCGCAATGCAACGGTCCCCAACCCGCAGACACATCCTCCGTAGTACCGCTATCGCTGGTATCGTAGCGGTCGCCGGTTGTAGCACAACAAATCGCAGAGCAAACACTCCGAACACCACATCGCCGACAAGTACGACCACTCCCGAAACCACGGCGACGACCGCCACAGAGGCGACTCTGACGCCACCCGAGTCGACCGACGACTGGCTGACGAATGCCAACGGGTACCGAGAAGAGACGCCTCGATACGGGCCTGGCGCCCAACCGACCATCGACGTCGGCCACCCGGTCGAGGACGGGTTGTCGTTCGATCCCCCAGTGATCGAAGTCGCTCCCATGACGAAGGTGACCTGGGACTGGACCGGTCACGGCGGCCTCCACAACGTCGTCGCGCTTGGTGGGACGTTCGACAGCGGTCGACCGAACGCCCAACCGGGGACGGCTTATCACTACATCTTCGAGGAACCGGGAACGTATCCGTTCGTCTCGGAACCGCACCGGGAGGAGGGAATGCGTGGCGCCGTGATCGTTCGAGAACCGCCGTCGACGGGGAACCAGACCGTCGACATGTGGGTCGTCGACAGCAGTAACTTCGACGGCACGGTGGTCGATCGAACCGGTTCCGACGTGGCGAGCGTCACCGTCGGGTCACGAGGCAACAGGGGGCATCTCGCCTTCGACCCGCCAGTCCTGAAGATCTCGACGGGCACGACGGTCGAGTGGAAGTGGACCGGAAGCGGCGGGGGGCACAACGTGGTGTTCCTGAACGCCGACATCCACTCCGGGCAGGTGACCCACGAATCCGGTGTCAACTTCCAACACACGTTCGAGCAGTCCGGCACGTATCGCTACGCCTGTCAACCCCACAGAGCACTCGGCCAGAAAGGAGCGATTATCGTCGAATGACTGTTGCCATCTCATCGAGACAGGGACGAGTGAGACGGCACGGGAGTTTCAACTGATACGGTAGCGCGGAATCCCCGTCTTCGAACGTAGCGAGCGTCGGGGCGGGGTCGTTGACTATGAAGGATTCAGGCTCCCCGTCGATAAAGATCCCAGCTGACGGCGATCAGCCCTAGCATCGGGACCACTCGACGGGGAGGCACACGGCGGCTCTACAAACTCGTCACGGCCCCGGAATTCGATGGGCGAACCGGTACGTACGTCTCCGGTGAGGGAGTCACGTCTTCGTCGACGAAAACGACCGATCCAGCGGACCGAGATAGGTTCTGGAAGACCAGCGCCGCCCTCTTCGGCGTCTATCCTGGCCGACCGTCGTCTGTAGCTCGATTCATGACGATATGACGCAGAACTACTCCGAATAGATCGGAAGCCCTCGGACATTAATGAAACGCTCGGCCGTAGGATTCCTGAGGCTGTTCTTCGCTTCCAGCGGTCTCCTCCGGTCGATCGATATCGATATCCAACTGCTGGATGGTTCGGTTGAACGCTTTTCGGCTGATCTGATCGAGTTCAGCCAGTGACTCGTCGAACGCTTTCGCGCCGAATCCGTCCTCGAACACATACAGTGGCTTGGTCGTCTGGTATCCGTCGAAATATTCGACTCCCGTCGATTCGTCAGTTTTAGTCAAGTATTCGATACGGATATTGGCCGTTTGGAGTTCGTCAAACAGGTCCGTCAGTTCGTTTTCGACGTCGACGATGGGTTCACTACGCGTGATGTCGAAATCCTCGATATTCGAAAGTTTTCGGATCGAGATCGCTCGGAAGTATCCATCGTTCGGCGACGTTACCAGCGTGAACAGGCCGTTCCGGTGATTGACTTCGATCAGTTGTTGGCCATGCTGGTTCCGAAACCCTCGAAACCTCGCTCCGACGGCCGAACAACACGCCGCAATCCGTCCGATTGCTTGATCGTATTCTCGCATATGTCGGCATGGTGACCACAGCTATAAATTAGTGGCTCGTCGTTCTATCGTCGGGTTCACATCCCTCAAAGAACGAGCTGGTGCGAGCCACGCCGTTTAATAGCTATCTCCCGGTAGCTCGGGCACGCAAGAATGCGGGAACGTACAGCAGGTCTCACGATCGGGGTGCTCGCAGTGGTGTGTTTCGGGCTCGTCCTGTCCGTCCTGTATCCGTTCACCACGTCTTCACCAGACACGGCGAACTCCGCTGGCGAACGCTTCACAGTCGGCGATGCGGACGCGTTCAGCGCGACAGGACGCATCGCCGTCGAGGGGGAGACACGGCTCGCGTTCGATGGCGCCGTGACCACCGACGGTGCCTGGTATCAAAAGGTGGTCGACGACGGCGTCGTCTCCGAAGAATATCATCCCCCGAGCGGGCCGATTTACCGGCGGCTCACCGTCGAGGGAGTCGATGCCGCCGAGCAGCGTCGAGCGCGACTCACCGAGGACGAGGATCGGACCATCCTCCGTGAATCCCGGGCGGGAAACTGCGTCACGTTCGTCACCAAGTCCGAGACGACCTCCGCGTCGGAGCCGGTGTCCGGAACGGCATCGGTCTTCGTCAACAACCTCCGGGTGGCCGCATACGAGACGACGGAGACGGACTCGACGGGCGTGACGACGTACGAGCCACAATCCGGCTGGTACGAGAGTCGCGTCGTGTACCGACTCACCGACGCCTCGGGGACCGTCCGTGTCGATGACGAGACGGGGACGGTCACCTCGGCGAACGTCTCGTGGACGGAGACACGGGGCGAGACGTATGCTCACTACGTGCTATCCACGGTGCTGCACTCCAGTTCGACGGAGTCACGAACGACGTTTGCCTTCGACGACACTTCCCCGTCCCTCGAGCGGCCAGCGTGGGCAACCGACGAGGAGACGAACGCAACGGGCACGACGAACGCCTGCTGACGGTCGTGGCGACTGGCGGCGTGCTCCAACTACCGCCTACAGCCAACGTGTCTCCACCCGACTCCCTCGGATAGTCAAACGAGCATTATATTCATCTGAAAATACTTTTAGCCGTCGTCACGACACGACCTATGGACCGTCGCAGGTATCTCGCACTCTGTGCGGCAGGTGTCGGATCCCTCGCTGGCTGTGGCACCGAGTCGCAGAACGCGGGGACCAACACCCCGACGGGAACAGGTCCCACAACTACCTCGCCTTCGGGTGAGCTAGCCCCCCTCAACGGAACCTGGCGGGAGTATCAGCACGACGCGGGTAACACCGGTGCCATCGACGACCCGGGACCGATCCACGAGCCAGTCGAGTACTGGACTCGCACGACGACTGCCGGAGCGCCTGCGACCGCACCAGCGGCCGCTGCCGGTACGTTCGTCGTCGTGACGCGAAGCGGGACCCTCTACGCCCGGGATGCTGAGGACGGCAGGGTCCTGTGGAGCGGATCACAGCGCGTAAACACGGACGTCGCCCCGGTAGCCATGGCGGAAACGGTCGTTGCCGCCGCCGACCAGAAGTTGCTCGGGATCGGGGGCCAGACCGGCGAACGACGCTGGACTCTCCCGCTCGAAGACCCAGCGGTCGGACTCGCAGTAGCTGACGGTCGGGTCGTGGTCGCGACGGAGTCTCGGATTCGAGCGATTCTGCTCGGGGAGGGGACGACAGCGTGGCGACAACCGCTGGACGAACCTGCGGTGACACCCCCCGGCGTCGGTGAGGATGTCGTCACAGTTGGCCTCGCGTCGGGGAGCGTGATCGCCTTCGCCGCCCAGACCGGACGGCGCAAGTGGCGTGCCTCCGTCGGTCCCGAGCCGACGTTTGCCCCCGCTCTCGGACACGGGAACGTCTATCTCGGCGTGGGGACGCGTCTTGTCGCACTCGCCGCCGACGGTGGGGACCGACAGTGGCAGCGTCAAACGGACGCCCCGGTCGCTGCGTCGCCGGAGGTGACACTCGACGCAGTGTACGTTACCACCCTCACCGACGACGCCGGTCCCCGAACCGAGACGCCACGTTCGGAGAGCACCGACACGCCCACTGCAGTACCGACGGATACAGAACGGTTCACTGCTGCTGTACTGTCCCTGGCGCCCGCCGACGGGAGCGTGGAGTGGCGAACTGGGATTACGGAAACGTACAACTTCACCAGTGGGCCGCCCCGACAGATTCCCCTCGTCGTCGCGGACGACGACGTCGTCGTCGGCCTTGGCGGACCACTCCACGCCTACGATGCCACAACCGGTGATCGTCGCTGGGCGACGGACAGCGGTGGCGTGACCCCTGCGGTGACGGACGGGGTGGTGTCGACCGGTGTGACGGGACTCGATCTGGTCGATGGCTCGGTCAGATGGCGGTTCGGAACCACCGAGAACGTCTCGCCGCCAGCAGTCGTCGGCAACACCGTGTTCGTCGGCAGCGACGACAACTACCTCTACGCACTGGCGGCCAACACGGGAGCAATCCGCTGGTCCGCTCGAACGGATGGGCACATTCGCACGACGCCGGCAGTCGACGAAGACACCGTCTACGTCGGGACCATGGAAGGAACCCTGTACGCGTTCGACGTGTCCGACGGGACCGAACGGTGGACGTTCGACGTCGGAGGGCAGGTTCAGTCGCCGACCCTCCATGGCGGAACCGTCTACGTCGGAAACTTCTCGCCGACGCTAACCGCCGTCGACGCCGCCGACGGGACGGAGGCGTGGCGCGCCGACGTCGAACAGGCCGGTGGGACACGATTCATCGCCCTGAAAACCGCGGCCGACGACGCCGCCGTATACACTGGCGCAAACGGTGATCTCAGGGCATTCGACGTGTCCGACGGAAGCGAACTGTGGCAGGTCACATCCACCGAGCAACGGGTCGTCCAATCTCCACCGATACTCGTCGACGGCACCGTCCTCGTTCACATGGGATCATCGTTGCGGGCGTTCGATTCGGCCGAGGGAACGGAACAGTGGGCCACCCCCACTGGCGAGTCCAATCGGCCACCTGTCGCCCGCGAGGGAACGGTGTACACGTCCGGGGACGATACCGTCTACGCGTTCGACGCGAGCGATGGAACCGGACGCTGGCAAACTGCTGTCGGCGGAGACTTGCTCCTGGTCATCGGTGACGAGATGCTCTACGGAATCGGGTACGAGACGGGTCTCCTCGCACTCGACCCGAGTGATGGAACTATCTCGTGGACGTACGATGCACCGTTGACGACGCCGCCAGCGATTGCTGACGACTACCTGTTCGCCGGCGGGGAGTCCGGGACCGTGTACGTCCTCGGTCCAGCGCCCCAGTGAGGTACGTCACCCTGTCAGCAGCCCCGTGTCGAGCGGTGATCGTCCCCTAATCAACTCGCGCGCTGTATGCAGTAGCCCTCCACAATCGTATCAGACACCGAGAAGTTCGATTCGGCGAATCGGCACTGATTGCTGGTCGACCGCAGACTCGTATCTACTAGTCGGTTCTCGATGTGGAACGCCGTTGTCCCTCTCCGGCCGTGCGGTCACCACACCCGCAAATCTCGAACAGTTGCTCGGCGAAGAAGTTTTGATCCGACGACATGAAGCCGCGGTATCGATCGCGGTCGTGCCGCCGAGTTTGGTTCCGTCGGAGCCGTCGGCGTCGTCCTCATCTCTCTTGGGACCGTTGGCCTGATGGGATTGGCTTGGGCCGAGAGGATCAGTGGCTCCGACGGAATGGCCGTCGGCACCGTAGTGATAGTCCGTATCGCCGGGACAGCAGTTACGATCCTGTTCTTGTTCGTGGTGTGACACTGTGTCGTGGCGACAACGAAAATCAACTGGGAGCGATGTAGCGGTCTCAGTATCGTCCGACAGCGACTATCGTACCCGCGGCGCTATTGCCGTGCTCTCTAACTCCCTCTCCCCATGGTTTTACACATCGATGACGGGGAGTGTGACCGTGAATCCATGTTGAAATCACTCGCTGCTCGGTCACCCGAAATCGGTTAGCTCCGGCTCACGGACCCCCGAGAGTTCCTGTTGAATGTCCGTTCGATCCCACCCAAACGGAGAGAGGAGACTCCCTATCGCCCGGACGAGTTGCGTCTCGTAGTACGACGCATCGTACGACCCGATCTCCTCGTGAACTAATGCAACCCGCTCTCGCGAGGTCTTTTCGTCGTCGACGACCACGTACTCGATATCCTGTCCCGGGTGGACGGCGAGGTCCTGCTCCCGAGCCCGCTTTAACGCGGCCACGTTCCGCGTGTTCTGCGTATACCCCTCCAGCGGCTTGGAGACACGATTCCGTTCGACGAGTTGCTCGACCGGCACCGTCCCAGCGTGGAGGCGCTTGATCGCGTCCTGAAGACGGTCGAGTACGGCGTCCGGGGATCGAGTCGCGTCGAGCCGTTCGAGACAGTCCCGCTGGACCGCCTCGACGAACGGTGGGGTCGAGCGCTGCCGGGCTTCGATCCCTCTGATCTTGAACCCGCCGTCGCCAGCCACTTTGCCGAAGTACTTCGTCAGCGCGCCGGCGTCGCTCTCCCGTCGCGGCACGAACGCCACCCAGTCGTAGTGGGCTTCGTGTTCGAGTCGAATCTCGACGTCCTCCGTGATCGCCGTCGCGAGCATCTCGAGGTCATCGCGGTCATCGTCGTCGACGTCGGGGTCCGGGGTCACCCAGATGGAGTCGACGATGCCGTGGACGACCCGCCAGCCGCCGGCTTCCAGCCGCCCTTTCGCCGTCAGCAGAATCTCGCGAGCGAACGCGTTGATTGCCTCGTGGCACTCGATGCGGCCGAACTTCGCGTTGCTGAATCCCTGATACCCGAAGCAGGCGACGAGGATCCACTTCAACGCTCCCGACCGCCCCTCGAGTTCCGTCAGTCGGTCCTCGTCGGGGTCGTCCCGTTCCTTCTCGCGACGGATGGCCGCCTTGATCTCGTCGCGCGCGTCGATGATCGGCTGTAGCACGTCGACGAGGTAGCCCCGCTCGTCGCAGATCGAGTATCCGAGCCCGGGGACGTCGTCGCGGTCGCTGTGGCAGTCACACCGGATGACGTCCGGCGAGACGTTCCGGGTACGAATGATGTTCGGATACAACGAGGAGAAGTCGAGTTCGTGGACGTTCTCGTGGCGGCCGACCTCGGGCGCGAAGATGAAGCCGCCGCGGTCGGCGTCGTGGAGCGTCCCCATCGGCTTGTAGAACTCGTGGCGCCAGGAGTTCCAGGGGACGAGGACGCCGCGGTCGTGGGCCTCGCAGATCTGGATCGCGGTGAGGACGTTCCCGATCGACGCCCACGCGAGCTCCTGGACGGGCTTCTTCGAGCGCGACACGAGGTCGAGGACGCCGTCGAGGTTCGTCTCCCCGTAGAAGAACGTGTTACTCTCGTCGACGATCACGCGGCCGGGTACGTTGTACCGCGCCGGAGAGTGACCGACGCGACCGTAGCTCGAGTACGTCGACCGGCTCGCGAGCTGCTGGTAGTCGACGTCGGGCCACCGGCTCAGCGAGAAGTCGTCGACACCGGCCTCGGTCGCCATCTCGTACAGGGTCGGAACGATTTCGCTCGTCGAGCAGACCAGGACGTCCGGATCGTGTGCGTCGAGCGCCCCTTGGACGGCGGTCAGGAGATCCGTCGGCGAGCCGGTGACGGTGTCGCCGGCGACGGACACCTCCCCGTAGACGTCGTCGCTCGTTTCGGTCACCGGGACGCCGAGCCGGAGCGTCGACAGTTCGCTCGCCGGCGTCGGATCGACGCCGGTCTCCAGACAGTACCGGAACTCCCGCGAGAAGTCGACGTTGAAGCAGACGAGATCCCCGACTGGATGGTCCGACAGTTGGCGCGCTTGCCGGGCGAGTGGGGCGACGCGGTCGATGTGGGCGACGTCGACCGCGAGAACGGTCTCCTCGTCCCGTCGAAAGCCGGGGCGTCGCGTAACCATCTCGGTCGTGACGACGTCCGGGTGCTGGTCGTACACGGACTGGATGGTCGTGAGGTCGAGGTCGGCATCAGGGTCGCGAGCGGCGACGTAGAAGCGTGGCGTGTAGTCATCGCGCTCGGTCACGACGGCGCCGTCGGCGGTTGCCTCCCACTCCAAGACGCGGTCGTCGTCTAAGATATCGATTGTGAACGGCATTTGGGATTGTCACGTCTCGATTGAACGAAACGGTTCAGTCCTAGATAAGCCGTGGCGTGGTGTTTCCATAATTCAGAGGACGACTTCGAAGACATCGCTACCGGGGTATTTGTCCTATTTTGCGTGTCTGTGGTCTTTTCCAAGATGACTTCCGGAATCTCGGCTTAACCAACAGTTCTGGAATAGTCGTATTTGTTGGTTAAAATGGTTGGTGAAGACACTCCGTGTTCCGATGGATTACAAACCAATATACTGGCCCGAGAATTATTATACTTGCCTTCCGTGGGTTAGCATATGATGTCTGAGGAGACGACCCCACCCAACCGAGTACGTCCTGACGGCGGTGCCGAACAACGTGACATAAACGACGTGGTCGAAGAGGAATGGGTTGAGGACACGACGCCCTTCGAACGAGTCTATGGAATCATTCGCCGGACTTACGATCCGACGTCTGCAGCACAGATTGCTGATCGTGCTCGTGTCTCGCCGACGACCGCACGAAAGCACCTGCGGACGCTCATGGATTCCGGTGAAGTGACGACAGCACAGGACGGCCAGACGACGCTGTACCGCCGGTCAGAAACGGGTATCGTCACCGAGCATGCACAGTCGCTACTTGCGGAACGAACACCCGAAGAGATCGCATCTGGCATCGCCGAGCTGAAAGCACAGATTCAGGACTGGCGTACCGAATACGATGTTGACTCACCCGAGGAACTCGCTCGGGAACTGGACATCGAAGACACCGACAGCGACCAAGGTGCGCTGCTCAGAGAATGGCAAACCACTCGCCGCAACCTCGCCTTGGCACAAGCGACACTCGCGATTGCTGAGGCAACCCGCACCGGTCATCTCACTGGCACCAATACTGACGACGATGGTAACAGTGACTCATCGATCGTCGTATGACCGGCGACGAGGATGTGGAACCTTCTCAGGATAGTCAGCCAGCCGAACAGGCAGAGGTGTTCGGACCGATCGATGCCGGAGCGTTACGAGAGATCCGAGATCTGGTCATCAATCAAGAGCCGCTGGTTGAGGAGGCTTCACTGGACGATCCCCTGAACCCACAGACGCTTTCGGTTGACCTGTCTGACGGCGTTGAAGCGGCATCAACAGCGCGTATAGATATTCGGTGGAGCTTGGCTGGGAACTACGCTGTGCACTACACGGACACCCAGGGGCGGGATTTTCGATTCGACTGTCATCCGAAACCGGATGCACCGACACGACACTTTCATCCACCACCTGATGCTCCAAGTCGTCCTGTTGAGCCATCTTGTATCACTGTGCGTGAGGCCCCACTGGTCACGCGAGCGATTCTCCAACGGTGGCGCTACGCCTACACGAACGGAACCTTCGAAGGGCTCAACGACGCAGAAAATCCGCCGTAGACGAGAATGCAGGGAAGACTCCTACACTTCCAACCCGGCTACAACGCATTTCGCAACCTACAACGGTACGCTAAGGACCTACGATGGGTCCCACAGAACGGAACAGACCGACACTCGAGTACGCTTTCTTCTCTTGGAGTCGGTTCAAACGGTCGGCCGTAAAGACAATTAGATATAGAGAACCCAGTTAGAACGACCCAACAGATCCTACGAAGCTGATCCTCGAACTCCTTGCTTGAGTCCCACATACTCCAGTTGGGCTTATACCATGGCCTGACGTATTCATCACCATGCCTGGTGAGGTGTATCGTGTCCAAGAGAACACTGGCAATCCAGTACATCCTTCTATTGAAGAAGTCGTATCCCTCGCGCTTGACCGAGCTGCTGATCCACGGCCATCTGGCCACCAAGATAGTCACTTCGACGAGTACGTTCGAGGCGCCGTTGAATACGCCGGTGAAGCCGCCGTCAAGGAGGCTATCCGTCTATCACTCACCAAGGGAGTAACCCATCGAATGGCTGGTCGAGAGGCATTCGGCGACGATGACTACGTCTACGGAATCCACGTCGGTGTCGCCGCAATAGCATATCTCTGCGAGCTCAACAGCGAACCACAGATTGACCCCTGACTAAGCAATCTCCCAGTATGTGGATGTAGATCGCAGCAATGGTGAGCGCATCCAGCTGGTGATACATGTCTGCAGCGCTACTCTACTAGTAGACTCATGATGTAGGCGTTCATCAGCGTGGTCGTCCCTATTGCACTCCACTCCATCACCGCAATCAGCGAGAAGAGTAGGGTCGTTCACTCGCGACCTCAAACGATTGGCTCGAGTGACTTCATCGAGAAATCCGATTTCGAGCAATATCGTTCTGCGAGTTCCATCAGCGCTCTTGTTCGTCGGATATCGGCGACGTTGTGCGTGAGAAGGCGTTCATACGCGCCTTCTTCCCAGGCTGTGACTGCCGTTCCACTATCGTCGAATGGATCGAGGTTGTTCAACCGTGAACCAATCAGTTCGCCATAGACGCCATCCAAGGTATCCTCACTGGTATTGAAGCGTGTCTCGAAGACGTCCATCACGTCGACGTATGGCAACGTGCCAAACGGCCACTCGATCCCGTGCGTACAGAGCCGTGTGCGAAGGAACGGGAGGTCGAATCCTCCGTTCCACCGCTCACCGTTGTACGCAACGAGCTTTGCATCACGTTGGGTGAGTGTCGACGTGACAAACGTCGCCAGTTCGTTCAGGAGTTCCTGTTCGCTGTCGTGGAGTGAGAGCTGTACCGGTGTCCGGAGTGTGTCGTTGAGCCGATCTGCGAGGCCTGTTTGTGGTGCCGTTTCGGTATGGAGAAACACTCGCGACGAGACCGCCGAGTCGAACCCAACTACTGTGAGTTCATCATCGGCCTGAAATCCCGTCGTTTCGATATCGAAGGCAATCGTCGTCGACCCGGTCATTCCACACCTCCTGTGTCACCGTCGGCGGACGATTGCTGCTGTTCGCCCACAGGTTCCGAAAGCCGTTGCTCGAGCTCCACCAGGCGTTCCTCGTGGTCGTCGAGGCGAGCCTCCTGTTCGATATCGATACTGAGCAGCGCCGGCAACAGCGGGTTCTGGTGGTTCATCAGCCCGCTCGCGTCGGCGTGCTCGCGGGCGTACTCGAACAGCCGGTCGAATCGCGGCTGGTCGCGACGCCGCAGTGCCCGGCGGAACGCCGCCCAGCGCTCCTCGATGGCCCGGAGGGCGTCTCGGTACGTCGGGTTCGTGCGCCCCATCGCTACCGCCCTCCCGAACCGCTCGCCGTCCACGCATCGAGCAGGGGGTCCGCGGTGGCCGACACGGTCTCATTCTCGGCTGTGACGCCCGTTCCGACGTCCTCCGGGGTCGGCGCCGGCGTCGTCGGTTCCGCGCCGACCTGCGCGGCCCGCGCCGCGAGCAACCGCCGCCAGTACGCGAACGTCGTCTGGTAGTACGCGCCGTCGTCGACGGGAAAGACGAGCGTCTCGAAGTCCTCGCCGACGATCCGCGGCCCCATCCGGGTCTGCTCGCACTCCAGGTGGTGGTCGGCGACCGTCGCGACCGGTTCGGTGAAGCCGTCGCGCTGCGCCCGGGTGACGAGCACCGGAACGTCGTACCCGTCGGCGTAGGAAGCCAATCGGGTGAGCGTTCGAGCCTGGAGGGTTTTGGCGTGGGTCTCGCCGAGGGTATCGTCGGCGCGGTACTGGGTGTCGACGGCCGGCGCGACGATGAGGGCGGGCGTGTGGTGAGAGGTGTCCTCGTCACGACTCGGGTCTCCTCGACCGGCCGCCCCGGCGTCGGTGGTGGACATCTGGATCGACTTGTTCACTGCCGTCGGGAGATCACAGACGGCGCCGTAGTGCTGGTAGGCGGTAAATCCGCGTGCCACGCGGATTCGGTCGAGCAACCGCTGGCTAGGGGCGATCTGGGCGAGTGTCGTCGTCGTCGCGTGACTATTTGCGTCGACCCAGAAGGCGGGCCCGTTGTGCAGGAGGAGATGGTCGAGTACGAGCGACTGCAGGATCGGGACGCCGCGCCCTCCCTTGACGTCGAGCAGCGTGATGCCGTCGTCGAGGGACGGCAACAGCATCTCGTCCGTAGCCGGATCGGCCTGGTCAGCAAGGGACCGATTGCGGTCAGCGCCCCGTGTCGGCTGATCCACCGCCAATCGGTTCGACGTTGCGTGTTCACCCATACTCGATTAGTCGTCCACGGTCCCGATAAGCCGCGGCGTGTCGCTTCCGCGTTTCAGGGAAGACATGAGACAGATACTGCCCCATCCTCTGTCGTCGACTTTCTGCGGCTGTTCCGACTGTTTCCGAGAACGTTTCTAGGGACCGGGTTCAGACGGCGCTGGTTACTTAACCAACAAACTGGTGCTCCGTGTCGCCTGTTGGTTAATATCTTACAGTTGATCTCGCTGCTCGGACAGGAACGAAACAAGGTTGTTAATCGCGTCTGCTGGCAGCTCTTCTTGTCGGAAGACACCTTTGAACGAGTCTTCGAACTCCTCCTGCTGGAGTCGATCCAGCACCATTTCGATCTGCCTCTTGAGCTTCTCGGGGTCGCCACGATGGACGTGTCGCTCAATACGGTTGAAGTCCGCACGCAAACTGATCACGACCAGGTCACGGCTATCGGCCTTCCGACCGCTGTGGAGTTTCATCGCGAACAACAGTGCCGGTTCCGGGATTCGCCCGTCGAGGCCTTCGGCGACATCGAGTGATTCGATCGTACTGTGTTCGTGGAGATAGCGATATGACCACTCTGCGTCCGTCTGTCGACACCCCATCGCATCCACGAGTGCCTCGAACTTGACTTCGTTCTCTCCGACCGGTTTCGCGTACTGGATCATTCGACCATCGTACTCGTTCGAGACATCCTGCTCGAACTGTTTCTCGTATCCGAGGTCACGAAGGAGAGTGTCGTAGTCGTCGAGTGTAGTGTCCGGGATCACGGTGTCGATATCGGTCGTGAACCGGGTTTGGAACGCGGAAACTGCCCAGCCGCCAACGAGAACATACGGCAGTTCGGCGTCCTGTACCGCGCGGTGTGTGTCGATAAGTTCGGATTGGCGCTCGGCAAGACTCATTTCATCGCCTCTGTTAGGTCGTGCCCATCGCGCTGTGGTGCGACGCACCGATATCCCTGTCGTACTCGTCGGCGATAATCTCCAAGGCGGGCTCGTACGCCGGGCGGTTCTCCATCATCTGGTCGATGGCGTCGTCCACCGGGATGGCGGGGTTGCCGTCGACCCACTCGGCGTCGATACCGTTGGTCTTCGGGAACAACACATAGTGAACATTCCCGTTGACGTCGCTGGCGTCCGGGCGCTCGTTGATCGTCGTGTCGACGCCAAACTGCTCGAAGAACGCAATCCACCGTTCGATGTCACGGTCGTGCACTTCGATGAACACCGGATAGTCGTCGTGGCTCCGTGCGATTTGAAAGCCGCCGTGTGTCCAGACGTATGCCGCGTCAATTTCCGTGTACGCGAACTCCATTCCGGCGAAGTGTGGAATGACGTACGCGTCCTTCTGAGCGATGGTGTCGCGGCTGTACAACGCAGCCATCATCTCGGCGTACTGCTGGCGCATCTCGTGATCAACGATCTGGATTCCATTATCGGTATTAGCGATAACCTCCGCATCATCTAACCGCTCAACCCAGTCGTACACCCACGAGTACGAGACGTCGATCTTGCTCGCGATACGGTTGATAGAATCGCCACGCTGGACTGCTAACACAATTTTCGCAGCGGTGGCATCCATTAACTCATTCATTATTGAAATTGCCTCTTACTCGCGCTGTCGTTTTTCGCTTCTAGCTATCTCTATCAAGATACCAATACATAGAACTTCCGCCTAGATTGACTACCTGCGGGATGTGTGTACGCGACCCTTTCCGGTCACTGCATCGGCGACGCCGCTGCCGAATCGACGAGCGAGTACTCTCGATCCCGACTCGTTCCCTCCGCTTCGAGAAGGTTGTACTGTGCCATCTTCGAAAGGTACGTCCGAACAGTCCGTTTCGTCCGGGGGTCATCGACCTCCTCGGAATAGCGCTCGTGGATCTCGCTCGGCCCGACCGGACCGTGCTCCCGCACGATATCGTAGACGACGCGCTGGTGCGGCGTGAGCGAGTCAAGACTCTTCTGCTTGATCTGGGCTCGGGCATTCTCGGCGGCGTCTAGGAGGATGCCGTCGGTGATGTGCTCGTGGTTCTCGCGGTCGGCCTTGCTGGCAGCTGTTCGAAGGATGCCGATTGCGAGGCGAGCGTCGCCGGCGGCTGCATCGGCGATCCGGTAGAGCTGGTCGTCGGTGATGACGTCCTCGTCGAGCCCCCATTTCGCACGCGCACTCAGAATGTCGAAAAGTTGCTCGTCGTGATATTTGTCCATCCGGACGTGTTCGCTCGAACGGAGCCGACTCACGAGGCGGTCGTCGACGCGGCCGAACAGCTCCTCTTCCTTGTTCGCGATACAGATGATTGCGAACTGTGGGAGGCTGTGCAGATGGTAAATGACGCTGGGGTCCTCCAGCTGGTCGACCTCGTCGAGGATGACCACCGTTCGCGGGCCGTCGTGCTGCTGAAGCCGATCGACGAGTTCGTCGTGGGGCGTCGACTGTCGGTGGATGTCAATGGTGGCGCCGAGGTCGTCGAGAATTTGGTAGAGCGTACGGAACCGGGTGTAGTTTCGCCAGCAGTTGACGTAGGTCGTCTGGACGTCGAGGACCTCCTCGCGGAGCCGTTCAGTGACGAACTTCGAGATGCAGGTCTTGCCGGCGCCGCTGGGCCCGGTGACGATGGCTGTGTCGGCTGGTTCCCCGTTCGTGATGGGCTCGAGAACGCTGGAAAGGTGGTTGACTTCGGCGTCGCGATGCTCGACTTCTCGAGGGACGAACCCAGCCCGGAGGACGCGAGCATCGTGGATCATAGACGAGAGAGGTTTTCGATGCGATCCACAAAAACGTGTGCGGGTGGTTTCCGGAAGCATCCGTTATACCATCGTGCCGTCATCAAATACTGCTCGTTAGGAACTCAATTCGCGGAATTTGTGGATCTGGGGAGAGGGGGGCTTTTCGGAAGTTCCGGAAATACCGCGGCGTCTTTAACCAACAGATGGCGGTGGCAATATCCATTGTTAGTTAACACCGAGACACAGCTCTATCGATGTGTTTCGACGAGTGGTAACCCTCTACATTCGATCCTGGCTTCTGACACCCCCGTCGATCGTTCGGAGCAGGTAGGAACCGATACTGCCGTGTTCCGAGCGTCAACAGTTTCTCTTTCGTTCACGATGCGGATGATCGCGAACTGTAGGAGGTACTCGGGTCTGTGCGCTGTTCTTTGTTACCTTGCTCGTCCACCCAAGAAAGGTACCTTCAAAACCGTACACCGTTTTTAATCGTGCGGAGGGATACCGTCGATGATGGAGTTTTTAGATTCGTTGCTGTGCATGTTCACCAGTCGGGTAACGAGCCGAAATGGGTCGTACACCTTGGAGATCCCAGAGCAGGAAATCGAGGTAGGATCGTTGGAGGAGGGGAAGAGATACAGAGTGGCGTTGTTCGACGCTAGCGAGGTCGGAGCCGTCGAGGTGGGTGGCAATTCATCCGGTGCTACGGGTCACGTGTCGGGGACACAGCAGCAACCGAATAACAGTGAGGTGTTGGATCAGCCACCTGTAGATGAAGGCGAGATCCGAGAAGTCGAACTCGAGGATATCGGTGAGAAAGGGGATGGTATCGCACGGATTCCTCCTGGCTACGTCGTATTCGTCGAGAACACCAGTCCAGGGGACCGGGTTCGGATCGAAATTACTGAAGCACGGGATAACTTCGCGTTCGCAGACGTCGTCGGCCAAATCTAACGCTCGTGCCGACTAGCGAGGCTATAACGCTCATCCAGACCTCCTTGTTTCATCTCTCCGCGGCTGAACTGATACTTCAGCAGGCCTGCGAATGGAGTCGTGGTACTCGACCCTCGGAAAGGTTATACCGTAGCCGCCCCTCCGTTCGTATGTAATGGCAAACGGTACGGTTGATTTCTTCAACGACACAGGCGGTTACGGTTTCATTTCGACTGACGACGGCGACCTCGACGACGACGAAGACGTCTTCTTCCACATGGAGGACGTTGGCGGCGAGGACCTCACGGAAGGTACCGAAGTCGAGTTCGATATCGAGTCCTCACCCAAAGGGCCTCGCGCGGCGAACGTCGTCCGGCAGTAATACCGAGATACGGCTGTCGTTCACAGCGACAGACAACCATCTCGATTTTTCCGACAGTTACGGATCCGAGCCGACGCTATCCGCACACTCAGTCCGTGACCTACTGGTCTTCAGCAGAGTCGCCGAAGCCCATCCAACTGGCACCGCATACGACCTCACCCGACCGAGTAGTACCGAAAACGGTTGACGGACTTCACTCAGAACGTTCCCGAACGCTCCCAATAGTAGTCCGCTCGACTCACGAACGGACGCCCCCACTGTACTGAATGACTGGATCGAATAGTTATATTATCTCGTTCATTAGAATAGCTATACCTTATAGTCGTATTGTATAGCTATACCATTTAGCTATACTTCCTAGCTATACCGTCTGACTTAGTTTTATAATCTACCCGTTGCTTGCTACGCTCATGTTAGCCTACACGACATACTCGGAGGCCGGTGGGGTGGGCAAATCCACGCTCGCGGCCAATCTGGCAGTCGCCGACGCACGGGACGGTCGGGACGTGCTCGTCGTGGACCTGGATCCACAGGAGGCATCGGTTTCGCACCTCTTGGACGTGGGCGAACATAGGGACGATCCCAAAGCCGACTCGCTGGTTCGGCATATGGTCGAACGGAAGCGGGGCCCCTTCGAGGACCTCATCGAATCCAGTGAGGAGGTCGACGTCATCCCCGCTCACAACAGCCTCGAACGTCTCAACAAGCATCTCGCCAGGCGTGAAGAGGAGGCCAACGACTTCGGCGAGAACTGGAATCGGAACGTCCAGTTGCTTCGTGTCCTCCGAGAGAACGACGTCCACGACCGATACGACACACTGATCGTGGACCCACCAGCGACGGCGGACGTTAAATTGTATAACGCTATACACACCACGCGGTCGCTCCTCGTCCCGTTCGAACCGTCCGGGAAGGGGCGCAAGTCGGTCGACGGACTGGAGGATCTCGTCCCCGGGCTCGAGGAGAACCTCGACATCAACGTGGGCGTGCTTGCTATCGTCCCAAACCGATTCAAAGGGACCAACGACCAACAGGACATGCTCGACGAGCTGCGCTCACGTGAGTACGACATCCCGGTGATACTGAAAGAGCGTGGGTCGCTCTTCGAGGGGTGTTGGCGACAGCAGTGCTCCGCGTTCAAGTATGTCGAGGAACATCGGGAGAGACGGAGGGACTACGAACTAGAGACGCTGGAGCGCTTGGAGACACTCGCCGATCACCTGCGAAAGACCGTGGAGGCTCCAGCATGAAGTCCGGTGCTGGCGACGATCCGTTTGCAGACGACAGCCCGCTGGACGAGTCCGACGAGATGCCCGACGGAAACGACGCGCCGGCAGACGACGAGAAGCCATCCCAATCATCGACTGCGGAAGAGAGGGAGACAACGCCCCGACCGCAGACCCAGACTCAGACGCTCCCTTACAAATACCGGCGCGACTCGGTCAAGCAGGGTCGAAATCAGCAACCAGTGTTCCTCCAGTCCGCTACGGAGGAGTTGATCGAAGAAACGATGGACAGTGTCGAAGATCGATTCGACGAAGCCATCTACAAGACGGACGTCGTCGAGGCAATGTTGGTAGCCGGCGGCGAGGGGACGACTCCGGAGGCTGTGCTCCAGCGATGGGGATACGGGATGAAGAATCGATGAAGAAGCTCGTATCTCCCTTGTCGGAACGATCGATGGGGCTCGTCGGCAGTCACCACCCCAGAGCGACCCCGAGCCGTTCGATATTCGCACCAGAATACTGGTATGAATCGTGGCGCTAGCGGAGCCTGTCCGGACGCGTGCCGCCCCGGGCAAGGTGCGTGTGATCCCCGGTCGCTACCATCGTCGCACCCCCTGCCAGTCTCTCCCTGGACACGCACTTTCTGTCGGCACGCCATCCCGGACGTCCGAATCCGTCCCTCATCCTAATACCCCCCTGCCATCACGACATGGCCAGTAGATAGCTGCGTTCGAAGCGGCGGCTTCGCGGGTGGCGGCCACGCGGCGAAGTGGGCAGTATGGTGGGGAAGGCAGAGTCGGACGGTATCGATTGAGGGTTCCTCGAACGGGTGGAGATCGGGCCCGTCGCCGGTGTTGTGTTATCTCTCTAGGGGACGATTCCGACGGATCTACTGAGAGATATCGATGGAAGTCGTCAGCTGTTGCTGTGTTTCCAGCCCCGATTGGAAGCGATTGAAAACTTCTGTTTGGTGCTGTGGGCAGGCCATGAGGGCGACTGCTCCGGTTTGGATCGGGATTACTGGTTGATGGGGATTGTAGTGTGTGAGCTGACAGCTGGGGCAGCGGATACCTCCGGCCGGTCGATGCGCTATGATATCTGCTCTACCAGTAGTAGTGAGCCCGCAGATAGAAACGAACTGGTCGACGTGGTCCCCGCAACCGACGATGGGGATGGTAAGCTGATCCAGAAGCAGGAACGAAACGCTGTGGTCGTCGTGGCTGTGGAGAGCGGATTCACACTCCTCGCACTGGATCGGTGGATGGCCTTGTGTGTCGTCGGGAGCCGGTCGAGTAGCATCTACTGGAGACATACTGAGAGGATACAGAACGGTTGAGTCGCCAGACAGGTAAGTTATGGGAACAGGAGGATCACACGGCGTTCGGAAGTAACTCTCCAGATTACTGAATCGCTCTTGACGTGACAGGACACCCACTCATACTGTTTATTGTAAGTCATTACCGGTGGTTCGCCGGACCGTCTCGGCGAACCACCGGCAACCAGTTACAATAATCCGTATCAGTCCACGAAAGCCATGTCACCGCCTAATCCGATAGCAGGGTTCCAGATGCTCTTCACGAACGACGAGCCGAGCGCCATATTGGAGCGCCGCCGACTGTGACCCGAAGACACCATCCTCGACGAGCCTGTCGAGACGGGCACCGAGTTCCGACCGGAGAGAGACCGAAACGGACTGTCGGTCACGGCCCACACCGCAATACAGTCTATGCGATTGTACGAATATTTCCCAGTCATCGCTCGAGTTCGGATACTATCTTGGGACCGTCGCCCCGGGATTTCACATGAATAATCGTTGCAACCTTCGTTAGACCCCCCAGAAAACGGCGATCCCGAGCGTCGTGACGACGGCCAAGATCACCTGGAGGGGCCCGCCGACTCGGATGTAGTCACCGAAATCGTATCCACCGGGCCCGTAGACGAAGAGGTTGGTCTGATACCCAACCGGCGACATGAACGCGGTGCTGGCGGCGAACGTGACTGCAAGAACGAAGGCAAATGCGTTGGCGTTCAACTTGGCGGCCGCGTCGACAGCGACGGGGATGAGCAACACGACGCTGGCCTGGTTGCTAACGAGGTTAGTAATCGCAGCGGTCAGCAGATAGAACAGTCCGAGGACGGCGATCGCGGGCAAGAACTCAGCCGTCGAGACGACGAGCGTACCGAGCAGATTGGCACCGCCCGTCTCCGACAGCGCTTTGCCGAGCGGGATGACGCCGGCGAGGAGGAAGATCACATCCCACTGCACGGCCTCGTAGGCCTCCGCTGGCTTGACGATCCCGGTTACGATCATCACGAGGACGCCGCCGAGCGCGGCGACCATGACCGGGAGAATTCCGAGGGCTGCCAAGCCGATGACTGAGAGTACAACGCCGACTGCGAGTGGGAGTTTCGACGACCGGAACTGCTGGAGGGCGAGTTCGCCAGCCACGATCACGTTCGGATCGTCGGCGAGTCGGTCGACAGTGTCCGGTTCGGACTCGATGAGGAGCAGGTCGCCCGGACGGATTCGATACTCCGTGAGGCGTTCGTAGGCGGTCTCACCGCCACGGCGGATGGCCAGCACAGCCGTCTGATACTGGTCTTGAAACCGTGACGACTCGACCGTTTCGCCGACGAGATCCGACCCGGCGGTGACGACGATTTCGCTGAGCGTTTGCCCGGGGCCGAGCGCATCGAGCCCACCTGGCGGCATGACTTCCGGAACGAACTCGATCCCCTCTACCTCGTGTAGCGTCCGTAACGCGTCTTCCGTGAGCCGGATCGTGAAGGTGTCCCCCTCCCGTATCGTCATCGACAGTCTCGGCTCTCGATGATAGGTACCAGCACGAATCAGTTGAGTGACGTTCGCTTCGAAGTCGACCTCTTCGAGCGCTTCCCGGATCGTCGAGCCGATGAACGGTGATTCTTTCCCCACGATCACCTCGGTGAGAAACTCCTCTTTTTGTGTTGTTTCGAGCTTGCTTCGGGGCGTCACGTGGGACGGAGCAAGCCAGTACCCGACCGTAAGGAGGTACAGCCCGGTGACGAGAAACACCACGAGCCCGAGGTGGGTGAACTCGAACATCGAGAACGCGTGCAAGGAGGGATAGTCGGCGGCGAGTCGACTCGCCACGTCGCTGGCCAGAAGGTTTGTGGATGTTCCAATGAGCGTGAGCATCCCACCAGCCATCGACGCGTAGGAGAGGGGAACGAGCAACTTCGACGGCGATGTCCCGTGCTCGTGAGCGAGATCGCTCACCATCGGCAACAAGACGGCCACGGCAGCGGTGTTGTTGATAATTCCCGAGAGCGGGCCGACGAGCCCGACCGTTGCGCCGAGTTGCTTGTGTTCGCTCTCGCCCGTGTAGGAGGCGACCGTCTTTTCGAGACGCTGAATCGCACCCGTCCGCCGGACGCCTTCGCTCAGGATCATCATCGCGAGAATCGTGATCGTTGCGGGGTTCGAGAAGCCGGAGACGCCCTCGCGCGGCGAAACGCCCGTCCACGGACCGAGTATCATCAGCGTGACCATGATCCCGATCGCTGTGACGTCGATCGGGACCGGCTCGGTGACGAACAAAACGAAAGCGACGAAAATAATCAGAAAGATGAGGAGCGTCCCAACGGTCACTGCGGCCATCAATATATGCTAACAATCATGGTGGTAGTTGGATGTACTGGTCGATAATCACTATCGGGCGGTTACACCGGGAGTTCACGGGACGAGCCTGGCCGCGGTGATGGGTGGCGTGTATTGAAACAGTCGGCGTTACCTGACGACAGTGACCGGATTGTTGCTGGTCTTCGGTTCCCACTGTTGGGTGTAGACCGCTTGGATCGAGAGGTCCTCCCGAGTCGCCAATGGCTCGGGAGCACGACTCGGATCGACGCAGTTCACGCGCAGTGTTCGGTGGCGGTAGCGACGGGTCGGATTTCGAACCGCCTTCCGGAGCTTCTTGACTCCCACCGACGCCCGGACCACCGCCGTCCGCCATTCTTTCCTTCCCCCACCCTACTACCGACCGCGCTCCGCCGGTACCTCGCTCTACTCGTCGCGCTCGCCGAAGGGTTCCTCGTCCCGGTCGGAGGCCTCGCGGGTCCGCTGGAGATAGTTCTGTAGCGTCTCGTGGACCGCCCGGCCGAGATCATCCAACTCGCCGTTGATGGCCGAGACCGAACTCGAATCGAGCGATTCGGTCACGTCGCGCTCGCGCCAGTCCTCAGGTACTGTCGGAGCGTCAAAGCGGAGGTGGTCGTCGGTTGGATCACGATAGAAGTCGAAGGCCTGGAACAGGTCGAGGTCGTCGACGACTCGGAACTCCTCCTCGTCGAGATCCGTGTACTCCGCCCACTCCTCGAATCCCTCACGCCACGCGCCGTCTTGGAGGAAGTTCTCGAGGTCCTCGCGGTAGAAGTCCTCGGATCCGAGGGTTTCAGATTCCTCCCAGTCGAAACTGCTCGGTCGGCCCCGGTTCGAGAGATCGGGTGGCTCCGGGATGGATACGTCGAGTGTCATACCGATGATAGAGCGGACACGATAATAAAGCCCCGTAGAGATTCCACGGGAAGGGGTTCGGGTGACGTGGTAATCGATAGATCGCCCCTCCCCGACACGCTCCGCGGACACATCCTCGCGAGCACCACTCCCAGTCCCGGGATGGACAGTGACTTGCCTAGCCTGCCGACGGACTCCCCTACAAGATTCGCGCGTTCTATGTAGCGAGCGCTGAACGAAACTCCAGGTCATTCTCAGCACAGGCGTGGTCGACTTTGAGTCTGAGTTCGGTACTTGGTCGTTACGTCACGCATCCAGAGACGAGCGAACCACCATTTATGGGAATTCTGACCGTAGTTAGGACGATGATCTCACGAATCCTCGTTCCGATGGACGGCTCGGAGATGGCGCAACAAGCGCTTAGGTACGTCCTTGAAAACCATCCTGACGCGAAGATTACGGTCTTGCACGTCGTGGGCGAACCGTCACCTTGGGGGACAGTAGCCACGTCACTCGCTCTCGAGGAGGATATCGAAGCGGCCGCAGAGGAGCGCGCAGAGGAAGTCTTCGACGACGCCACGGAACTTGCCGCCGAGTACGATGTCGAACTCGCTACCGAAGTACGATTGGGGAATCCAGCTCGGGCGATTTTGAACAGCGCCGACGATTTCGATGCGGTCGTCATCGGGAGCCACGGGGGCTCGTTAGTCGATCGACTGGTCGTCGGGAACGTCGCTCAGAAAGTGTTCCGCAACTCGCCCGTTCCCGTAATCGTCGCTCGATGAGTGGCTGCGACCGGGACCGATGGACGGACGTGGTGTTCCCTGAGGAGTGAAAACAGTACTCCGCCGGTAGCTTTTCTAACGGCACGGCTGCCGACCGCCGGTCCGAAGGCAACTCCGGTCGATGACCCGCCGATATTGTACCCGACGAACACTACCAGCAACCCCAAGAGAATCAGTAATTCTGCCACGTGGATGTGATCGGTTCACACGCGAAAAATAGTGCCGTTTCGCCGTTGAACTGTTGGAGACGCCCGATAGACCCAGTAACACGAAGAGTTAGGGCTTCACAACGGAAGTCCAACTAGTCGCTACCGATTCGTCCCCACGCGAGTTGCTCAACGGTCAGTTATACACTCATCTATGATGCGTCTCGCCAAACACATCGTCGCAGCGCCCAGCATTAGTGTATGCGCCCATAATACGTAGTGAGATGCGACTCAGTCCAGGACGGGCGGTCCGCGGACTCTACAGACGGCTCAACCCAATGACGCTCACACCAGCGACAATACGCGAATACGATGCACAGGCGGCCGACCGGGAGACGACTGACACGGCGACGTTCGGCCTCGGGTGTTTCTGGGGTCCCGATGCGCGGTTCGGTGCCATGGACGGCGTGGTCCGCACACGCGTCGGGTACGCTGGTGGGACGAAGCCCGACCCATCCTATCACTCGTTGGGAGATCATACCGAGGTGATTCAGGTCGACTTCGATCCGGACATCGTCACGTACCGTGATCTCGTCGAAGACGTGTTTCAGCAACACGATCCGCAGACACAGCCACGCAAAACGCAGTATCAAAACGTCGTGTTCGCGTCGACGGCCACCCGACGGACGGCGGTCGACACGGTACTCGCGGCGAGCGGGTACACTGCTGACGGCGTCGAGACGCGTCTCGAGCGGCTCTCACGGTTCTACCCGGCGGAGGACTACCACCAGAAGTACAGGCTTCGCTCGGCATCGTCGTTCCTGAGTGCCTTCGAGGAGGCTGGATACACTGACGAGGAGATCCGTGAATCCCCCATTGCGGCAAAGCTGAACGGCTACGTGGCGGGACACGATGTCGACATTGAGGTGGATCTGCCAGCCCCCGACCAGCATGCATCGGGGTGACCCGGCTGCGGGCGGATTCGGGACCACCCGCGACATCGCCGTTCGGGGCGACCTCCAGCGTAGCGAGGACGCCGTCGAAGCCTGCACCGGAACCGATATCGAGCACCGTCTCGCCGGGCCGCATCTCGGCGAACGCCGTCGGTGACCGACGCGACACCGGCCGCATCGTAGCCGAGGCGGCGTGGCGTCGCGCTCCGGCCGATAGTAGCCTTTGTAAGTCATCTGACACCTGATCGCACGCTGTCATGCGATCAGGTGTGCGGACAGTTACAAACGCTACTATACTATCCGATCATCGACCGGAGCGGGGTTCGGACATCACGCTTTGGCGTCGGCCCCACTGTCGTCGGGAGTCCCGTCCTCGGCAACCGTCACCTCGATGTCATCGATCGAGTAGTCTTTGCGACTGAGACGTTCGGCGATCAGCCACTTCCGGAGGCGGTCGAGTTGTTCCCAGTGGAGGTGTGCCGGCGGGTCCGCAGCCAGCGCATTGAATCGCTCGACAACGACGGTGTTGACGAATCGATCGAACTCGCCGCACACCGGGCAGGTCCGAGACAGATGTGACACGTCGAACTCACGCATAACAGTCTCCTCCATACAGCCGATGCATCGGTATTCCGAAGCCTGACTCACACACTCCATTGGGGGGCAACGGCCTTGTATTCAGGGATCGGACCGCTGTGACTGGACGGGGCCGGCGTTGCGGCGTACCGTCCACGTTGCACTCGACGTGGACAGTACTGACGCAGCACTGCGTCAACTGCCCCGCGCACGGTGGCGCGGGGCTTGTCAGTGAACTCGACCTCTGCCGGCGTTAGTCGGACGGGACGAATCCCCGATTCGGCGTCACCGTTCCTGACTTCAGGGCGAGTTGACTGTCGCCCGTCCGCCGCGAGGACTGTAGCCCGCGACAGACGTACCGCCACCCAACGTTCTTCGCACCCACGTAATCTGCATTCTGAGTTGCACCGCACGATTCACACTCGAACTCCGCCTGTCGCACTCGGTTCCCCTTGCTCGTATGCCCGCATTCGGGACACCGCCGACTCGTGTTTTTCGGGTCTACAAACTCGACGCTAATCCCCTCGGCTTCCGCTTTGTACTCCACGAGGTCAACGAGTTGCCGGTGCGCCCACTGGTGGAACTCTTTGACGGGCGGCGCACGCTCCCTGATGTGTTTCAGATTCTCGAAAGCGATGTACTCACAGTCGTGTGTTCGTGCTTCTTCGAGAATCTGGTTAGCGACTTGATGGAGGTGGTCACGGAGATACCGTGATTCCCTACCGCTCATCTGCCGAATTGTCCGATGGGCGGATTGTGTACCAGTCTGCTGGAGATTACCGCGAATCCGCTCGAACTCTCGATGTCGGTGCCTGAGTTCTCTCCCTGATGCGAAGTGCGCTGTGCTGGTGGTAGCGATGTTGACGATACCGAGGTCAACGCCGAGAACTGTCCTGTCCTCGTCGTCACCCTGTGTTTCAACCTGTTTCTCGGGCTTGTCTTTGCGAAACCCGAGGTGCAGGTAGTATTCGCCATCACGCTTTGATAACGTAGACTCTGTTACTTCCCACTCGTCATCGGTGAGGTATTCGTGTTGATACCCGTCTTCTTCGTCGGGAAGGTTCAGGTCACACCGAATCCGACCCTCGACGGTAGAAAGCGACACAGACCCGTCATCGAACAGCGTCATCGTCCGGGTATCGTATTTCACCGTGTTACTGGTGAACTCCGGTCGGGACGTTTTGTAGTGTTCATCAAGGTTTTCGATTGCGTCGACACCATCGAGTGCGGCTGCAGCCTGATGGGTGGCGAGAATTGCGTGCTGACTCCCGAGGTGTGTCTCCTCCAACACCGTGTCGTAGGCGAGGTCTTGGAGGTAGGTTTTCCGCGTCTCACCTGTGTCCCATCCGATGCGACTGCTGATGTTACAGGCATCTTTCCACTCGTTGATGGTGACATCGAGCAAGTCCTGTTGCTCGTCGGTGAGGATAGGACGGGTGATTGCGGTACGCCTCAGGTAGCCGTCTGCCACGAGTTTCAATAGATAGTAGAGGTAGTTAATAGTCCGTGGATTGTGGCAGCGAGTGTCGGCTTCAACCCCGCCCACGGTGGGGCGGGGAATCCGCCTCGCTACCTAGTTTGAAAACAGCGTTGATACGTTCCTCTGGTCGGCGCAGTACGTTGTTGACCACGCGTTCACAGGCGAGTACGTCACTACCAGCAAGACGACGCTGGATGAGGAAACCCACGATGACGTGCGCTTGAACAGCGGGACGTTGAACGTGAATGGAAGCTACTCTCCTGCCGCAACTGGGGTCAGAACGGGAGTCCACGCTGAATCCCACCGCTTCAGCGGTGGATAGCTCAATTGCAGGGGTGTTACTGCTCGGGGTCGTCCGCGCCGAGTCGCCCGTGGATCAATCGACGACAGCGGTCACGTGATACGAGGTGAGAAAGTCCGAGCACCCGGTCAGAACACCACGGGAGCCACCATCCCGGCCCACGGGGGGATTTCAGTGAGTGAGATCCCCCAGATCAACGGGAGCCACGTCATTGCCAGTAGGATCACGAGGAAGATCCCTATGATGTTGAGTCCGAACCCGGTTTTGGCCATCTGTGGCATGGAAATGTATCCCGTGCCGAAGACGACGGCGTTTGGAGGCGTCGCAACGGGCAACATGAACGCAAAGGAGGCGGCGGTCGCGGCGGCGATCATGATCCCGTACGGGTGAACCGAGAGTCCGACCGCCAGCGACGCCATGATCGGCATCAACATCGCGGTCGTCGCGGTGTTTGACGTGACTTCGGTCATAAATATAGTCAATAGGACGACGACGGACATAACTAGCACGATCGAGACACCCTCAAGACCGCCGAGTTGGCCACCGATCCACTCGGCGAGGCCGGTTTCCTGGAACCCGGCGGCGATCGAGAGCCCGCCACCGAACAGGAGGATGATCCCCCAAGGGATATTGACGGCGGTCTCCCAGTCGAGCAGGAAAGTAAAGGAGCCGTCCTCCTCGCGAGCGGGGATCAGAAAGAGCACCAGCGCGGCGGCAATCGCGATCATGCTGTCGGCGATACCGGGAATGAAGGGTTGGAGGACGAACGATCGTGAGATCCACGCGGCCGCCGTCCCGGTGAAGACAACGAGAACGAGTTTCTCTTCGCGCGTCATCGATCCGAGCGCGTCGAGTTCCTCGTCGATGACATCCATACCCCCGGGGAGGCTGTCCATCTCCGGAGGGATGATGAACCGAGTGACGTACACCCAGATGATCCCGACCCCGAGGGCAGCAATCGGGACGCCATAGAGCATCCACTGGGCGAACGTGATCGTCTGATTGAACGTCTCGTCGATCGCACCGACCAGCACGAGGTTCGGCGGCGTCCCGATGATCGTCCCGACGCCACCGACAGAGGCCGAATAGCCGATACAGAGCATCAACGCTGTACCGAACTTGAATTCGCCTTGTGCGGTCGGGACGTCCCCGCCGGTCCGGTCGATAATATCGCTCGTCTGGAGGATCACGGCGAGCCCGATGGGTGTCATCATCATCGTCGTCGCGGTGTTAGAGACCCACATCGAGAGGAACGCCGTCGCGACCATGAACCCGAGAATGATGCGCTCCGGGCCGGTACCGATCACCCGGATCGTCCGGAGCGCGATGCGCCGGTGGAGATCCCAGCGCTGCATCGCCATCGCAATAAAGAACCCACCCATGAACAGGAAAATCAGATCATTAGCGTATGGTGCGGTAGCCGCGTCCACGTCGAGTGCTCCGGTAAGCGGGAATAACACGATCGGCAACAGTGATGTCGCCGGGATCGGGATCGCCTCGCCGATCCACCACACTGCCACCCACGCCGTGGTCGCGGCGACTGCTTGCCCGCCTGTCGATAATCCCTCGGGGGTCGGCACGAGCATGATCGCCACGAACAACAACGGGCCCAGGACCAACCCGATCTTCTGCCGGCGGCCGTACTGGCCGCCGACATCGAACGCCGACCCGTCATCACCATCGTCATTACCCCCGCCACCCTCGCCGCCGGCCGCCTGTTCCCCCTCGTCGCGACCGCCGTCGGTGGCGAGTCTCTCGGCCAACTCCCGCTCCTCCGGCGTCAGGTCCGAATAGTCGAGGAGTGCGGTCGGGCGCATCCGGAGAGCGTTCCTAGTGTGGCGGTCGAGTTGCCAACAGTACTCCCATACCCGTTCCAGAAGCGATTGATCTTTCATGATGATTACGTCAAACGACGACTAATTAATTTTTGTGCCACGAGTCACCCGCTCTGTTGGGTAACCTATCGGGTAGGTGGTCCCACTTCGGGCGATGAGTATTATGAACTATACAATACGGATATATTGTATAAAAATTTCTCGTCGTAATGTATATCTTACCCTGTTAACACGTAACACGATATGACCAAGCGACGGGTTTCACTCTCTCCCGAGGTTCAGGGACGAATCGATCAGTTCGTCGAGAGCGTCGATACACGCCTCGCCTCGAACGAGGATACCGCAGCCGTCGTCCAGGAAGTCCTCGCCCGACTCCACGGTGACGGTGGGGTCTACGACCGATGGCAGTCGGGAAACCAAATCTCGACTGACGAACAGGTCAGGCTCGACGCCTACGACCCCCGTCGCGTGACCGTGAAGGCCGACCACTGGGCGGAAACAGATGCCGAACAGTTCCAGAAATCCAAGCCCCTCCAGTGGCTCTGGAAGGGATTCGACGTGTCTCCGCTGGCCCGCGACCTTGCTATCGGAATACCATTTAGGCAGATGATCGCGAACCACCTGTTCGCCGAAGCGGGTGAGGATCTTCAGCTGTTCCATGGTATCACGTTCTCTTACGGCCACAACATCGAGATGGGGGACAGGACGGTCGTCCATGGAGATGTCCTCCTCGACGACCGGGGGGAACTCGAGGTCGGCAACCGTGTCTCTATCGCGGAAGGGGCGACCATTCACAGTCACGGCCACGATATCGTCGACCAGACCGACGTATCGATCTACCGTACCGTTATCGAGGACGACGCCCGTCTTGCGTCCGACTCGATGATCGGTGCTGGCTCTCGCGTTGGTCGCAACGCCATGGTCGGCGCCAAATCGGTCGTCCACGGTAACGTCCCAAACCATCATGTCGCCGTCGGGACGCCGGCAAAGAGCGTCAAGGTCAAACCAGGCTGGGAATCCGTTACTGACGACCCCGGGACTCTCGAAGACGACCGTGAGGAGCGCCACATCGAGTACACGCTCTCGGATGACGTCGAACGGATCGACGAGTTCCAGCGGAACCTCACACCACCGGACGCGGACGACATGCCCGACTCCTAATACGGAGTATCACAACGGTTTCCGGATGGGTCGCCGGACCGTCTTGGCGAACCACCGGTACTGATTTATAAACCGTATCGTTCGGCTCAGTATCACGACTGTGTTACCCAGACCGCCGACTGTGTGTGCTCCGGGTCGTAGTCGTCACTCCGTCGATTTCGTGCACGCTCGCGTCTAATACTCGAAGTTTCGTCTCCGGATCGGAGCGGTCCTGCTACGACTCCGACGCGTCCTTGGGTACCAGCGTCACCGGCCGATCACTGGCCAAAATCACTGCCTGCGCGACGCTGCCAAACAACACCTTGCCGACCGGTGATCGGCCGCTCACGCCGAGGGCGATCACGTTGCTGTCACGCTCCTCCGCAAACTCAAGGATTTCCACGGCTGGCTCGCCACTCCGCTCGTGAACGGTGAACGTGATGTCGCTCCCCTCGAGGAGATCGACAGCGGTTTCTACCGCCGAGGGAATGCGATCGACGTTGCGAAGCTCCTCGGCCATCTCCTCGGTGAAAGTATCGCTGAAGCCCTCACCGGCGGCCCACTGGGCGTCACTTGTCGGCGTCTCCTCGTGGACATGGACGATATCAACGGCGATGTCACCGGCGGCCACTGGGATATCGAAAACGGCCTCAACCTGTGCGCGTGCTCGCACTTCGCTCTTATCGATCGGGAGCAGGACACGGTACATACCCGATTATTCTAGCTTGAATAGTAAATATGTTCATCTTTGTGGATTGACCTCTTCCCACCCCTGAAGTGGTTGGATTCCCAAGCGCTGGGATATTAGGGTTTGCAGTCCCCCGGTTCTCTCGGTGTGAACCGTCCGCTCTCGCGGTCAGACAGGAAGACTACGGGCCGGGCCAACCAGCCGTTACTCATATCCCCCGGTTGGTGAGCCTATTGAAAACATCGTGGACGAATATACAGAATCGTAACCCTGAATCAATGGGTGTTCGTGGCTCTGCTGAAATCCGACAAAGCTGCTAAAACTGGTGTGCGAGATACACGCGCTGTATTCATGAGCTGACCAAGGTCCCCGATCGCTATCAGTAGCGACGCGACCAATTTAGAGGCTGAGTTCGGCAGTTGTTCGCGGGAGCAGATTAGCTCTTCAAAGCCCTTGGCCGAGGACGGAGTCTTCCGCACTCGCAAAGACGACGAGGGCCGTGATTTTATCTTCGATGTCAAAAAAGTCGTGTTCGGCTCCCTGTTCCACATAGACCACGTCACCCTCGTCGACAGCATACCGCTCATCTTCAACGTGGACCATCCCCGACCCGGAGATGATGAAGTAGAGTTCGTCAGTTTTGTGGGTCGTCTTTGGCTCAGGATTGGGGTACTGCGCAAGTTCGACGCTCAGCGCGTCCTTGCTCAGTACTTCCAAGTAGTTCGTGTTTTCCTGTTCAAGTTTGTCGACTAAGTCGCTCGTCGAAACGTGGGTCATCAGGAGAAGTTATACGTTCCATATCCGATGAATACTGTGATTTCTTGCACAAGCCGTCGCTGTCGAGATTGTCCCCTCGATCCGTCACAATCGTATTGATCGCTCCATTCCGTGTCAGAAGCGGCGTACAAGATGTAGAGGATACAGTCGGCAGAAAACCGGGAACGGTTCCTAGACGGCTGACGTTTGATCGTCCCCCACGACCACCACGAGACACATATAGCCTCGCCAGTCTCTCTGTAGCATGGAGAAGATCGAGGGAATCGTCCTCGCTGGGCAGTCGTTCGAGCCGATCCACGGCCGGGTCGTCGTGGAGGGAGGTCGTATCACGGCCGTCGATGAGATACCTGAGCGCGACGGCGACCCGAGCCGCATCATCCTGCCGGCGTTCGTAAACGCGCACACCCACATCGGGGACTCGGTCGCTAAAGAAGCAGCCGTCGGACTCGGCCTTGAAGAGGCGGTGGCCCCGCCCGACAGCCTGAAACACCGACGGTTGGCGGCGGCCGATCGCGAGACGCTGGTCGAGGCGATGCATCGCACGCTCCGGTTCATGGAACGAACTGGAACGGCCGCCTTCCTCGACTTCCGCGAGTTCGGCGTCGAAGGTACCCGGACGCTACGCGAGGCCGCCGAGGGCCTCGACATCGAGGACTTCGTCTTCGGAAGCGAGAACCCTGCGGTCCTGGATATAGCCGACGGATTCGGTGCTAGCGGGGCTAACGACGGCGATTTCACCGACCAGCGAACGGCCGCGAGAGAGCGTGGCGTCCCGTTCGCCATTCACGCCGGCGAGCCTGACGCCACCGACATCCATCCAGCGCTGGATCTGAACCCGGATCTGCTGATCCACATGGTCCACGCCGAAGTCGATCACCTGGAACGGGTCGCAGACCAGGGAGTCCCAATCGCGGTCTGCCCCCGTGCGAACCGCGTCCTCGGGGTCGGCCGACCGCCGGTCGAGACGCTGCTCGAGTACACCGACGTGGCGCTCGGGACGGATAACGTGATGCTGAACGGACCTTCGATGTTCCGCGAGATGGAGTACACCGCGAAGACGTTCGACCTCCCCTCGCGGACGGTGCTTCGGATGGCGACGGCCGCTGGAGCCGACGCAGTCGGCCTCGACTGTGGCGTCATCGAGCCGGACCGCCGCGCCGCGCTGCTGGTGCTCGACGGCGATTCGGACAACCTCTCTAGCGTTTCGGATCCGGTCGATGCGGTGGTCCGACGGGCGACAGCGCTCGATATTCGGCGCGTTATCTGCTGAACGGCAAAACGGTCCGATCCTCGTATCCCCCTCCGGCGCGAACCCCGCATACACGCCCTCTATGCAGCACGCCGTTCAGCCGCAGAGGATTTCAACAGAGGCGTCTAATTGTAGTTCAATCCGTCTCGCGAATGGTCTCTGACCACAGAGGTCCGTCCTTTCAGCTGGATTTTTGAGGTCAATAGCCGGGCCAGTTATGTTCCAAGCACGGCGTTTGACTCCCCTCTCGAAGGCATATCAGCAGTAACCACAATGTGGGTAGTGTGAGCTAGGCCCGTGATCCCGACGATGCTGGCAACGTGACACTTACCCTCGAAGATGAGTGGTGCGTCGCCCGCGACGAGGAGACGGGTGTTGCGAGTCAAGGGAAAACACGGGCTAAGGCCCTCGCAAATCTCGCTGAGGCGCTCGAACTGCATGAGCGCCCGGTCCCCGAGGACGAAGATGTCGACGAACCATCGACGGCACCGTGGTTGTAGCGAGGAACAGCGCTTAGAAGGGCCCCCTTCTAGCGGTTTTTGTTTCCAGCAGGAGTTGTGTCTGGTAGTGGCGCGGCGTACCTACTTCTCATCCCGGAAGGCCGATCGGATTACCGGGCAGGGCGTTCGGTATATGCTCCACGCGGTCGCTGAGGCCGCCGGCGTTCAGCCGTGGAAGGTCCGACGGGCGTCGAGGCGATGCAGATGGTGTGACACCCCACGCGCTCCGTCACAGCGTCGCCTACCGGATGCTCCACGAAGAGGCGGGACACACACTCTACGATGTCCGAAATCGGCTTAGACACCGGAGCCTCCAGACGACCGAACGCGTCTACGACCACTTCAAGAAAGTGTGATACAAGTTGTACATCAAGACGAAGGATCTCTCAGCTGTCCAGCGAATGCACGGTTATTGCCCGGACGAGGCGACGAAAATCGGTGTCCAGTGTGTGTTAAACGAATTCTTCACGGATTCGATGCAAGTCGATATCCTCAGACAGATCGCCGAACTCCGGATCCGCTCCAACGACAAGTGTTGCCTCCTCCTCGAGCGCCAGCGCGGCAGCGTACGAATCACCGAGTGAGATGCCTCCTGCACCTTTGATCCGGGCGACAGTACTCCAAGAAGGCGTCTCGATCGTCACCCCATAGCCGCGGAGAATGCGCAGGTCCCCCTCCCCGGTGTCGAACTCGTCGTTGCCAGGCGGCGTTTGGTTCGGGTCGCCTGTTTCGAGACGCGCGATTTTGTACACCACTTCGGTAGCCGTGGCGTGGGAGATCGCGCCGCTCGCCTCTTCGATTTCGATTGCCTGAAGCCGCTCGGTTACGTCCGCAGCGCCGGGTTCGTCGTAAAAATACGCGATGAGCGGCTCTGTGTCGAACACGTAATCCGTCATTGATGCCGCTCGGGTCGCTCATCGCGCTCACGTTCGAGCTTCTTGTCCTCGTCGTTCATCTCCCGGAGATGCTCGAGGACTTTCCCCTTCTCGTAGCGACCAGCGTGGACGCCCTGCATCTCTTCGACCGAGGGGAGGGGTTCGACCACGATCTTTCCGTCCTCTTCGTGGATGAGTACCTTTCCTGGCGTGTCGATACCGAACCGTTCCCGCAGCTCCTTCGGGATCGTCGCCTGTCCCTTCTTGGACACGCGGATGACTTCCCCCTCGTCAGTATTACTAGACATTTCTGTATTACAGTTAGAATTTGTACTACTAAATATCTTCCGTGCTACCTATCTTCCCCGACTGAAGTGGTAGTTCCCGAATCCGTCAAAATCTCTCGTAGACGACTGGACGGGAGAGTCGAGCACTGTCAGTGATCGTCACGTAGCCGGGCGGTTCGGAGTAGGTCACCATTTGGGGGATAACAACGATTATCCCCCAACAGTGGTACCACCAGCCCCGGATTGGCACGGTCGACCCTATAGTAGCGATTGAAACTGTTTGCACAGCCGACCGTACGCAGTACTGCGATCGGCTGTGTAATGACTTTCAATCGCTACTATAGTTGGCAGCGACCACCTCACCTTGGAAAAGACTGATTGCTAAAGGTAGAGCGCACACACTCGTTGAACAATCAGCGATATCGAACGGATCCAGGCCACGAGGACATCGATTTCTGGCAGGGTTGTCTGGCGGATGACATCGTCGATAACGCGACGACTGCTCTCGTCGAAGAATCACGGTAGCTACGTTCCAGCACTCACGTCTCTGCGCGTTACACCTTCTTCTGAACGAAGTCTCAACTTCCACAGCCCACAGTAATTGAGACCGGTCGTCTCGATGCATACGGTTCTCTCTACGGATGCCTGCCAAGCGCGAATCAGTGAGTATTCGGCTCGAAACTATTCACGCCCCGGAATCAAATGTATCGAATCTTGTGGAATCCGTACTTGTACCCCTGAGCCATTCTCAAGCGCTAGTCGTTCGAACGTCGGCGGACGAACGTTCGCCGTGAGAGTGATCGATCCCGTTTCAGTCTCGATATCGATTCGGTATTCGCTCCCCTCATTCAACCAGCGAGCAACTGTTCCTGTGACCGTATTTTCCGTTCGGTCACCGTCGGCAATGTAGGGGGCTTCGATTTCCACCCGCGATGGATGAATACAGACCGTCACCGTCGATGTATGGATATCCGACGCTGTCGTCTGGAACTGGATCTCACCAAACCGAACCGTTGCTCCGTCTGTTGTTTGGTTGATCACCGTCCCATCAAAGAGGTTCTCGTTCCCGGTAAAACGGGCGACAAATCGGTTCGTCGGTCGAGTGAGCACCGTCGACGGCGAGCCTACTTGTTCGAGGTCACCATCCCGAACGATAGCGATTCGATCACCGAGTGCCGTCGCCGTCCGCTGGTCATGCGTGACGTAGAGAATCGGAATTTCGAGCGATTCGAACAGACTGTGCAGTTCATCTCGAAGCCGTTTCCGAATCGGCGCGTCGAGACTCGACAACGGCTCATCGAGGAGTAGCACGTCCGGGTCAGTCGCCAACGTTCGTGCGAGTGCCACTCGTTGTCGTTCTCCACCGGAGAGGGTCGGAGGCTTTCTATTGAGCACGTCCTCTAATTCGAGAAGCGTCGCGAGTTCGTCGACGCAATGGCTGGCTGTGGCCGCGTACTCGATGTTTTTCCGGGCGGTCATGTGTGGGAAGAGCGCCCCCTCCTGGAAGACCATCCCCACGTGTCGATCTTCGGGCGGTAAGCCCACCAGTTCTCGCCCATCCAGTTGAATCGATCCCGAATCGGGACCGGTGATCCCGGCGATTAGCGAGAGGAACGTCGTCTTTCCACTGCCAGACGGTCCCAAGACGGCGAGTACTTCTTCCTCGACCGTCAGGTTCACCGGGCCGAAGTCGAACTGGCCGTAGACTTTGCGAAGTCGGGAGAGTTCGAGTGTCATTCCCATGGGTTCGAGGCAACGGTATTGAGAATCAACAGGGCCGCGGCAGCGATCAGTACTAACATTATCGCCACCGGATAGGCGTTGTCCAAGCCGAGTTCGATAAACGCCACCCAGATCTGGACCGGCATCGTCCGGGGATAGTACGCCATCATCATCGTCGCGCCGAACTCGCCGATAGCCCGTGCGAAGGCAAGCGTTATGCCAGCGAGAATCCCCGGGCCAGCAAGGGGCAGCGTCACATTACGGGCGGTCGTCCATCGGCTCTTTCCGAGCGAGCGAGAGGCGTATTCGAGCGTCTGATCGACGCTTTCGAACGCTGCTTTCGCGGTGACGACCACGAACGGCGACGCGACGAATGTCTGGGCCAGTACCACCCCAGCGAGCGACCGTGTGAGTGGGAACCCAGCAGCAACCGCGGCTTCACCGAGCGGCGAGCTGGGGCCGAAGACAGTGAGCAACACGATTCCGCCGACCGTCGGGGGGAGCACCAACGGGAGGATCACGACTGCGAGAACTATCTTCGTTACGGCCCCGTCGGTGCGTGCGAGCCAGTATGCGAGCGGCAAGCCGAACAGGGTGGCGATGACTGTGCTAACCGACGCTGACATAACCGATGTCGTCGCCGAATCCACGACGGTCGGATTGTTCATCCGAGCAAGAATCTCCCCGGCCGGTACCGAGAGAAACAACGACACTAGGGGCACAACGTAATACAGGAGTAGCACGCCCCCGAGGACGAGCGCAACGCTGAGCCAGTCGAACCCGAACGTCCCCGTTCCCGATCGATCCGAGTGTGAACCTGTCGCCATTCAAACCAGGACAGTGATGTCCGAGACCGTCGACGATAATGCTTGGTTGGATCCGCCGAGCCGGGATTGATTTTCGCTGGATTGGTCGGTTGCCTGTCTGACACGCTGGGGTACGTCACCCGTATAGGAAGGGAATTGATCGCGCAGGAGGAATCCGTGCTCTTCGAGATAACTCCCGGTCGTATGGATGTCGAACACGGAAACGGCAGCGTCGCTCATGTGCCGAATGGTCGAGCCGTAACTGATGAGCCCGCCCCGTATTTCCTGGCCGCTCGGCAGTGTGTACGAGGTTGTTGAGTACCAATCCTCGGCATACCGTGGATTACTCAGATTGATCTGGTCCGGCAACTCGATGTACTCGTAATCGCGTTCGACAGCCATGTTGCGGTAGGCGATTGCGGCGTCGATGGAACCAGTCTCGAATTGACTGATCAACGATGTTTCGGGATAGATCTGCTCTTGTTGGAGGATCTGTTCTCCGAGACGCGATGCGTCGTCGTAGTAGCGTGAGGCGAGTTCGAGCATGAAGAGTGTACGATATCCAAGCGGGTCTTGATCGGGGTCGGTTCGTCCGATGTTCACGTTCCCGTTGACCATTGGTTCGTACCAACGCTCGGTTCCGGCATCGGCCAGACGTTCCCCGCCATCTGTGTCCGGATTGTACGCGATGACGACTGAGTTGCTGGTAAACAGGGAATACCACGACGGTGAGAGTGGCTCTTCAAAGAGCGCCACGTCGGCGACCGAGACGATATCGGGATCGCGTTGCCCTTCATCGATCATCCGAGCGATCGTTGCAGAGCCGTGCGCCTCGATTTCAACTGGGACATCCACAGCAGGCTTGAGTCCGTTAGCTAATGCATTCTGGAGGCTGCCAGCTGCGAGGATGGCAACCGTCGTCGGTTGGCTACTATCTCGACTGCTCCCACTTGTACAGCCCGCAATACCAGCGACGGCCGCAGTGCCAGCAGTCAGGAGAAATCGTCGTCGCGCAGTAGGAGATCCCTCAGTCATCCATACGAGATAGAGAAACGTTTGAGAAAAAAGCTTATCTCAAACACATCTATTTGACTCTATATGGCCTCTGCAGAATCGACGACATTGACTGAGCGGCAGGTGGAAGTGCTCGAACTCCGAGAGCAAGGGCAGACACAGCAGGAAGTTGCGGACCGACTGGGGACAACTGACTCGAATATCAGTGCTATCGAACGAGCGGCAGAACAGAACATCGAAAAGGCTCGTCGAACATTAGAACTCGCCCGGACGATTCGGTCGCCGATCCAGTTTTCCGTCTCTCCGGGGACAAGTTTCGATAAGCTGGTTGCCAGCGTCTATTCACACGCAGACGAAGCTGGTATCAAAATCGCTTACTGTCGTCCAGAGCTCTATACCCATCTCTATGGGGTTCTTGAAGAGTGTACGAACCAGAACGAACTGAAGACGACTATTGATGTCGGAATTACTAACGAAGGCGAGGTGAGGGTTTTCACCGAGGATTTCTGAGTGTGGCGTCGGCTCGTAATTCTCAGCGAACCGTTTTTCGACGTGTCGCTCAGCGTTCGCACGCTGAGTGGCCCGTGTACGACTCGACACCGTTGTACGATCGGACCTCGCTCGCTGGGCTGGAATCGGACGTACGCGTCGTATCAGAAACCTGGTTTGGACGCGAGGAACACGACTCGTTGACATCCTCCTCCGCGTTTACGCGGAGGAATCCCGAGCGGTGGTAGTTTCAGGTTCGCAACCCAAGCACCGGACTACCAGCCTTTTCGGGCGCGGGTAGTCCCACGGTATCGGACCGGTGGACTGCTGGCGGTGCCAAGCCGCCGTTACCCCTATCCGTGACCATGTACGGCGTCCCGGTGTTGTTTGTGCCACGGGGACGCCGGCAGGCGTCAACAGACTCGGGGGTATCGTCTGACCCGCTTTGAGCAGTCGGCACATGGGCACACCCTTCGAGGGTGTGGCGTTCACCGATTGCCCTTTCGGATACTGCCTCGTTACGCGGGCGGACAGGCCGCCTCCGAAGGACGGTACGGAATCCGCTCCGTTCCGACCGATTCCTATCCATGAATAGGGCTGCCTGTCCTTAAACGTCGATGTTCCGAAACTCGGAGTGCTGTCGAACGTGGATTCTCTCCCAAGTGACGGCGCGTATCCACGGCGTGAACGCTGTGGTATTGCGCCTGTTCGGCGTATAAGAACGCCCGTTTAGAACGCGATCCGAAGCAGTTTCGGCTACCGGATTCGGTCGAAACCACGCATCACAGCCCCGCGAAACCCGGTGTAGTCTCAACTTCCACCAGCCCACAGAAGTTGAGACCGGCGTTCTCAATGCATATGGAACTATCTTCCTTCGATGGCCCCAGCTGGAGTGTCTGCTCGACAAACTGCGACACAATGCGGTCCTCGGCAGTCCGAAGCCGATACGCTCTGTTGCGTTCCAGTTGCCGGCACTGGCGATGTGTGACACCGAGAGTGATACACTATCGCGAGGACATGATTCCATCATATCGTACACATCCCCGATCGGAGAGTCACCAGTACCGAGCGGAGAATGGAACGACGAGAGGTTGGTGGGGTTACCCCCCGTAGCCCCCACCCTCGATTGGGCCGCTAAACACGCCGTAGAGGAACTTGAAGTACCACAGTACCAACAGCAGGACCGGAAACCCGAGGACGGTCACGAGATTCAGCGCTAGTGGCGACACGACCGCTTCTCTAACCAACAGCCCGGTCAGCGGATAAATCGTCGGGTACAGCAGAATTGCGACCAAGGTCGTCAACAGTGTGGGCAGCGCCAGCGCGCTCGCGAGCCAGGCTCGGTACCGGCCGCGTCTGGCCAGTACGCTCCCGCCCAGCCCGACTGCGATCGAGAGAGCGACGACTGCAGCGACGGGCAGCGAGAGCACCGCGTCGGCAGCGCCGCCCGAAGCGGTCAGGACGACGGTTCCCAGCAGCACGACCACACCGCCAAGGTACGCCAGTGTCGCACCGATGCCGTACGGTCGCAGTTCCGATGCCAGACCGGGCTCGGTCCTGGCTGCGAGGAACGCCGCCCCCGTGACTATCGAGACGGCGACCAGGCCGACGCCAGTCAACGCCACTGGTAGCGTCGCCCCGCCGAACAGCCAGCGACCCGCGAGCATCCCCAACAGGAGCGGCGCAAACACGCTCCCGCCGATGAAAGCGTAGTCGGTGTAGCGCTTCCAGCGCTCGTCGTCGCGCTGCTCGCGGAGTTCCGGACCGAGTCCGCGGAACACCAACGCGAGGACGAACCCGAGCGCGAGCAGATAGTTGTCCGCCAGCAAGCGCGAGTACACGCGCGGGAACGCCGCCAGCAGCATCGTCCCGAAGGCGACGATCCACACTTCGTTCGCGTCCCAGACCGGTCCGAACGCCGCCAGGAATGTCTCCCGCTCGCGTTCGTCCGTCCGGGTCGCGTACAGCATCCCGATACCGAAGTCGAACCCGTCGAGGACGACGTACATCCCCAACGAGAACAGCACGGCGCCGAACCAGATCTCCGGCAGGGACTTAACGAGGTACGCATCGACGGGCAACAGCGGGTCAGTCATCGCTACTCACCCACGGAATCGGGCCGTGCCAGCGGTCGCCACTCGACTCTCGGAGGCCGAGTGACCGGAGTTCCTCCCGGACCAGCCACTTCAGGATGTACAGCGCAGTCAGTATCAGCCCGACGTAGAGCACGACGAACGCAACCAGGGTCAGTGTCGCCTCGGCCCCGGTGAGCGTCGATGACACCGCCTCGCTCGTCTTGAGCTCGCCCTGGATGACCCACGGCTGCCGGCCGATCTCGGTGACGTACCAGCCGGTGAGCAACGCAGCGTAGCCGAACGGCGATGCAGCGATCATCGCCTTCAGGTAGCGTGTGCTGTCGGACAGCCGCCCGCGGTACATGAGGTAACCGCCCCACAGTGCCAACCCGATGAACAGGAATCCGAGCCCGACCATGAAGCGGAACGACCAGAACACGAGTGCTACCGGGGGGTTCTCCTCGTACTCGTTCAGTCCGATGACCTCGGCGTCGAAGTCCCCGCCGCTGGCGAGGAACGACCCAACTGCGGGGAGGCTCACGGTGACAAGGTTCTCGGCTCGCGGGTCGGTGAGTCCCTCAGGTGACTTCGGAAACGCGAGCAGGTGTAGGTCGGCCTGCCCCGTCTCGTAGTGAGCCTCCATCGCGGCAAACTTCTGTGGCTGGGTGTCCTCAACGTGGCGGCCATAGGCGTCGCCGTGGACCGCTTGGAACGGTGCGGAGATGATCAGGAGTACGACAGCCAGCTTGAGTGCGGTGTTCCAGGCTTCAGTGTCGGGCTTTTTCCAGACGATGTACGCCGAGACGCCCGCGACCAGCAGTGCGACCGAGATCACCGACGCGTTCATCATATGGACGTACATCCAGGGCATTCGCGGGGTGAGGAACGCGGCGAACGGATCGGTTAGTTTGGCGACTTCCATCCCGTTGCGGGTGACCATCTCGTAGCCCCGTGGGGTCTGCATCCAAGCGTTGACGATCAGGATCCAGAACCCCGACAGCCAGGCGCCGAAGCCGACGAGCACTGATGAGAGGACGTATGTCCGGTCTTTGACGCGGTCACGGCCGTATAGCAACACGCCGAGGAAGACGGCCTCTAAGAAGAACGCCATCTTCGCTTCGAAGGCCAGCGGGCCGCCGATCAGTTCACCGGCTACCTCGGCGAACTGTGGGAAGTTTGTACCGAACTGGAAGCTCATCGGAATCCCGGTGACTGTACCCATCACGAAGCCGGCGGCGAACACCTTCACCCAGAACGAGCGCAATCGCGCATACCGCTGCTCGTTCGTCCGCACGTCTTTCCAGGTGAAGTAGATAATAAACGGTGCGAGCCCGATCGAAAGGGACGCGAAGATGATGTGAACGGAGATCGTCCATCCGAACTGTATGCGGCTCGCGAGTTCCGGTGAGAGGAACGTCACCAATCCTGGGTCGATGGCACCCAGTAGTGTGATTGGACCCATCGATCTTCCGCTACGGCACAATAGCTTATGAGTAGCCCCACGGATCCCACGTTGGAGCATTCACCACAACAGCTTTGATTACTAGACCCGTAGTTTTCGTACACCTCAGAGGAAGCTCGTTTTCTTTATGTTGACTTTAGTTTGGTAAACGCTAACCCGACAGAATTGGGTGTGTGAACCGCCTCGGGGTCAAGCCCCGAGGCACTCGCCTTGCTCATCTGTAGAGGCGACGATTACTATATTATGGCGAGGAAATGGATTACATCGACGCTCTTGTGGCGTAGATTGTTGGTTGGGATCTCGTACATCGGGTGAGTCCCCTGAGATTCCTCGGTCAACCGGTTTCGCCCCAGTTCAGGATCGATCGCGTAGTTCAGCTCTTACAAAATCATCAGGCTGCTCTCCACCAACAATCCTCTATCTAAATGCGAAGCCCAGAATGCGGGTGTTGGGATTCCGCGTGAACCGGTCGTGTCAAGTTAAGCGTGAAGAGTGAGGCGTGCTGATTTCTGAGTGTCTATGGCAGAAATCACACGCCTCAGCGATGGTAGCGACTGGATCGAATTAGATTTTGTGGAGCGCCAGCGGACACCCGAGTTCGCGATGCGGCTCGGTATTCAGATTCACGTGGCTGGACTATCACTTTCGAATACCATCTCGATTCTTGAGAGGTTGGGTGTCGAACGCTCTCGAACGGCCGTCCACAACTGGGTGCAAAAGGCCGATTTACAGCCCGAAGGCGGTGCGAGCCCGAATCACGTTGCGCTTGACGAAACCGTGATTCGAATCAACGATCAGCAGTACTGGCTGTACGCCGCCATCGATCCTGAAACAGACACATTCCTTCATATTCGGCTCTTTAGCACGTATACGACCGGTCTCACCGAAATCTTCCTGAGTGAATTACGCAAGAAACACGATGTCGAAACCGCCGTGTTTCTCGTCGACGATGCCCAATGGCTCCAAACTGCTCTCGATCGACACGGCCTCGATTGCAGATACGAACTCCATGGCAATCGGAATGCCGTCGAACGTCTATTTCGTGAGGTAAAACGACGAACCTCTTCATTTTCAAATACGTTCAGCCACGTTGAGCCGACGACAGCAGAATCGTGGCTCCAAGCCCTCGCCGTCTGGTGGAATCGATGCCAAAGTTAACGCGACCCGTGAACCGACACGAAAACTCAGATACCACTAGAACGAACCTGGTGAGTCAGAACCGGACGATTGCTACGTGGCTCGGGCTGAGACCGATCAATGCATATGGAGCTATCTCCCTTCTATTGCCCCCATTAGAGTGTCTGCTCGACAAACTGCGACACAATGCGGTCTTCGGCAGTCCGAAGCCGATACTGGACCGTCGAACGGGGTTCGTCGAGTATTGACGCCAGATCGGAGACGGACACTTCCCGCGGTCGTTCGTAGTAACCATGCGTGACTGCGGTTTTCAACACTTGCCAGTGCTCCGGCGAGAAGTCCGTGGCGATCCGCTCGGTGGCGTTCCAATTGCCGGCACTGGTGATGTGCGATACCGAGAGCGATACTCCATCGCGAAGGTGGGATTCCATCGTGTCATACACATCACCGATCGGATAGTCGCCAGGAAAGAGGACGCGCCAGCGGTACTCGTCGCCGACGCGGCGGGACTCGAACACGGTCCCCTCTTGGACGTGATCGAGAACAAAACGTGGGAGTGAGTGACATTTCTTGATCTCCCGACGGAGGGTGTAGATCGTTCGACTCGTCTCCTGACGATCAAGGACCTGATACGAGCGCGCCGTATCACAATTGTCGACATCAAAGCACTCGTTACAGCGGGTCTCGTCGAGGAACACCCCGTCGAACGCGCTCAGCGCTTCGTCGGTTCCCTTGGCGTGATCGAGTCGCCACATATGATTGTCATTCACGAAAATCGCGGACGACCACAGTGAGAGACTCTCGTACTGCCGGAAGATGTCCATCAACTCGTCGGTCCCCGACTCGAACTGGAGGACGAACTCGAACTCACGGGTCTCGTCGATCCTCACGGCCTCACCGGTCATTTTCATCTAAAGCTAATCACTTCTAAGACAAAAACACCGTCATTTCGGACTCAAGTAACTATTTGATACAGATAGTTGGTTATTGCTAAACCAAGTTTGATTGCTACTCCCGGAGTACGTAGGAATGCGATGTCCGACGGGAAAGAACACGGCAGCGGTTCGGTGGAACCGGGCGACACGAGCAAACGAGTCGGGGCCGAAGTGATTCGCGAGCGTGGTGTCGACCCCGAGGAACTCCGCGAGAAACTGATCGATGCCATCGGGGCGGAGTTCACGACGTACTACTACTACACGAACCTCCGGATGCACCTCGCCGGCGAGGAAGACTACAAGGAGATCACCGAGGACGCCCGTCTCGAAGATCGAGCCCACTTCGAGCTGGTCGTGCCCCGGATCTACGAGCTAGAGGGATCGCTTCCGAACGACATCCGTGACTTCGCGGATCGCGCGTCCTGTCCCGACGCTGAAGTGCCGACGCCGATGGACGACAACGGCGGGTTCGACACGTCCGACCTGGAGGTCGAGGATATTCTGGAGGTGCTGCTGGAGGCAGAGCGGTGTGCCATCCGGACATGGAGCGAGATCTGTGACATGACTCGCGGTGCCGACCCGCGCACCTACGACATGGCCCAGCGAATCCTCAACGAGGAGATGGACCACGAAGCCTGGTTCATCGAGCTACTGAGCAAGGAACGGGACGACGAGATCAACCCGGCCGGTCACTTCGCCCGCGGCGAACCGGGCGACGCCCCCTACTCGACGAACAACCGGTTCAACGACTCGGCCTGATCCCGGTCGTCGGCGCTCCCAACCCCATCTTCCCCTGTGATGACACGATCGTCGAACGAAACGTGGACTGTCACGATCGTCGTTCCCGAGGATTCGTCGCTGGACGAGGCCGGTGAGACGTACGACCTCGAAGTCGGCGCGGACGAGACGATCCTCACGGCCGCGCGTTCGGCGGGTGTGTGGCTGCCGGCCGACTGCCAGCAGGGCTGGTGTACCACCTGTGCCGCCCGCCTCGTCGACGGCGACGTTGTCCACCCGAACGCGCGTCGGTACTACGACGAGGACGACGAGGCTGGCTACATCCTGCCCTGCACTGCGAAGCCACGAACCGATACGACCGTCGTCGTCGACCAGTACGACGACTTTCTGGAGTTCAGGGCGGCCAACGACCGGCCACCCGGCAACTCAAAATTGGACTCGTAGACAGATCATGAGTACGAATGATACACAGTCGACTGAAACGGTCGACACGGATCACGCAGAGCCAGCCTACGAGGCAGTCCTCATTTTTGATGGGGAGTGTCCTTTCTGTTCGGCAGCAGCGACGGCACTCCGACAGCTCCCCGAAATTGGCGTCGTCAAGTGGAACAACGACGCTGCACAGCAGCTCCTCGCGGCCCAGTTCGACGATCCGCCGTTCGCGCTGGTACTTGTCGACGGAAGGGCGGACCGGCTGTGGATCGGCCCGGCCGCTGCAGGCGAACTGTGTGACCGTGCTGGGATCCCGACGCTCGTCCAGGATATCGTCGCGGACAACTTCGAGCGCGTCGGTGACGCGGTGCGGGGCGTCGCCGGTGCGAAGCGGGAGCCAGCCAATCTCGACGGGACGCGTTCGCTCAATGCTGCTGCTGCCGAGTATCAGACGCTCGCAGCAAACGCTCGACGGATCCACAGGACTGGAGGATCCCACTAAATAGCCCTGGAGGACACAGGATATGCCAGTCTGTGAAACCTGTGACGAACACGTTTCCGAGCAGTTTGCGCGAGTGTTCGGTGACGAAAACGGACGTGTATATGCCTGTCCCAGCTGTTCCGCGAATGCTGGGATCGCTGAGGTGACGCGTGAGCGACGGCCCGATCACTGAGAGCGGCATCTCCATCCAGTACAGCAACGTTCTGACCGGGGCTTCGAGCGGACTCGGACGGTAATACCTGTAGTCAGGGAGTAGTTTGGGTGTACAGATACCCAACACAGACTGCGACAACGAGTTCTGCAACTTTCGAGCCGACAGCCATGTGATTAAGCGACTTACCCATGTAGAATGCATCAAGGCTAACGCCCTGGAAAGCAAATAGCGCGATAATCGTGATAATGGCGTAGCCGGCGGCTACGAGATACAGTTCTCGACGCCAGTACGATGTGACGTACAGTGCGATCCCACCGAGGAACCCGAGCCCGTTCAGAATAAACAGGATTCCCATCAGTTGACTGAATCCCATCACGCGTGGTCCTAACAGGAGGTGGATTACGCCCGTCACCAACGCCGCGAGAATCGCAAGATATCCGACCGGATCTGCCGGCTGGGTTGAAATACGATCCATCGCGCTCTGTGGTCGACTGAGCGGTCACATAGATCAAGGATGCCAGACTAGTAATGAATGCAAGATACTGCCCGCGAATGCAGTACGCCGCACATCAAAGCCAGGTTCGCCTGATCCGGCCAAGACAATAGATACTGGTGGACGAATACCCTCGAAAATCCAGGTAATAAAACGTTACGGCGAAATAGGATTTTGAAGACGATAATATATATTTACATTTCCACAACTTACATTAGTTAATGCAATGGTAGTAGAAACAGCAGAGCTACAATCGGAACTCGATGCAAAGGGAGAACTGATGCTCGCAGTCTCAGAATTCGACGAACCACTGGAGATGCATCTCCATGATACGGAGATTGAAGAGGGTGTCATCACGATCGAATTGACCGATGGTGTCCTCACGTTCGATGTCGATGAAGTGGTGGCCTTCTGGCATCACACACACTCGCTCGCAGATTTCGGACTGGAAGACTGAGTTCGGCGGCCGGTGAGTTACAGTCCGGCAGATTCAGTGTAAAGCCAAGATATTCGGCACACTACGCATCCAGATGTGGTGTGCCGGTCTATACACCACTCGGCCACGCCCATCGCGAGCATGTGCGAGACCTCTCCATCGAACAAATGCGGGAGATGTATCGCCAAGCCGTTGGCCGACTGCTGGACCGGGTCGCGGAGACTGAAGAGTTCTTTCGTGCCGGCATCGGTCGTGTCAAGTTAAGCGTGAAGAGTGAGGCGTGATGATTTCGTAGTGCTCTATGCCAGAAATCACACGCCTCAGCGACGATAGCGACTGGATCGAATTAGATTTTGTGGAGCGTCAGCGGACACCCGAGTTCGCGATGCGACTCGGTATTCAGATGCACGTGGCAGGACTATCACTTTCGAATACCATCTCGATTCTTGAGAGGTTAGGTGTCGAACGCTCTCGAACGGCCGTCCACAACTGGGTGCAGAAGGCCGATCTACAGCCCGAAGGCGGTGCGAGCCCGAATCACGTTGCACTCGACGAAACTGTGATTCGAATCAACGATCAGCAATACTGGCTGTACGCCGCCATCGATCCTGAAACGAACACATTCCTTCATATCCGGCTCTTTAGCACGTATACGACCGGTCTCACCGAAATCTTCCTGAGTGAATTACGTGAGAAACACGACGTCGAAACCGCCGTGTTTCTCGTCGACGATGCTCAGTGGCTCAAAACTGCCCTCGATCGACACGGCCTCGATTGCAGATACGAACTCCATGGCAATCGGAATGCTGTCGAACGTCTATTTAGAGAAGTAAAACGACGAACCTCTTCGTTTTCAAATACGTTCAACCACGTGGAGCCGACGACCGCAGAATCGTGGCTCCAAGCCCTCGCCGTCTGGTGGAATCGATGCCAAAGTTAACGCGACCATTCAGTTCGTCCGGTACTTTTTCAGGGCCGATACAGCTCCCAAAACTGAAATCATAGCACCGATTCCGGCGGCTATTAGCGGCTGGTTCGACGTTTTGTTCTTCAAGAACGCGTGATCCGGGTCTGTTGAATCGACATACGCGGTGACGGACTCCCCTTCTTCATACTCGTCGATGACTGCCTCGGCGTTCGACTTGTCGTATTCGGGGTTGATATCAGCGGGAAAGACGTTCGTTCCGGTGTATGTCGTGCCCTGATATTTGTACCTGAACTCGACCCGAGGCTCGTAACTGATTTCGCCTCCTGCTGCTCCACCAATGGAGCTTTCGGTTACAACATCCATCTCGGTGATGGTGGCATCAACTTCAGCGGCATTCCGCATTGCATCGGACTGCTGAACATAGTCGTACGCACCGTAACCGGTGATCCCAAGGCCCACAATAAAAAGTATCAACGCACCCCGAAGCGTGTCTGGCCCATCAATACTGAAGCTGGAGCTCTCGGTCATAGCAGCCTCCCGTTCATCGGGTGCCAACTAACGGCGATTTGTAAAATTCACGAAGTCGGTTGGCGCACAACGCACTACACAGCTTTCCGTATTGGCCGATTCTTCCGATCTGTTCTGATCGCAGTAGTGTGCGAGATACGCGCTGTCTATGTAGCAGAGCCTTCGTTAATTACTCGATTTCTGCCAATAACGAGTTGACCGATATAGAGCGTCTATTCAGCAGTCAGTCATCACTGGACCACGTCAGACCAGTATGAGCTAACTATTACGCTCGATCCACGCACAGAATTCTTCGAAATCCTTTGCGCCGGCCTGCTCGGCGATGCTCCGCAAGGTCCCCATATCGACCTCGTCATGCAGCGGGACCGGAACAGTGCGCGCGTCCGAATCGTGGTCTGCGGGCGGTTCCCAGCGGAGAATCGCGTGGTCCCCGTTCGTTCGGTCCCACTCGTAGATACCGCTGTTCACCATCACCTTCACGATCTCCTTGCCGGAAAACGGTCCGTGTGCCATGCGGTCACTGGAACACGTCAGACTCGTCCAGCGACCCGGAGGTGTTCTGTTTCGGGTCAATCCCCATCGCACGGAGCTCCTCGTCGCTCGGTGACTCTCCGGCACCGTGATAGCCGACAACGGCCTCGTCAAGGTTTTCGAGCGCGGCCTCTCGGGTCTGTCCTTGTGACGTGACACCGGTGTCTTCGTCACGAGCGACCCACATGTCGCCGCTCTCGCCAAGCGATAGTGAAATGTTGACCGGTAGTGTGGGCTCCTCGTCGCCGGGGTCGTCGATGTCTGTACTCATATCACCAGAGAGACTTGGGAGTCGAATAAATCTGGTGTGTATAGTGGACTCCGTGCTGCATTCGCGCACTGTATGCAGCGCCGCCGTTCCGATCTCCTCATCGTCTGCCAGTAGAGGCGTGACCGATACAGAGCGTCTATGCAGTACACGCCAATTTGAACCTCTCTAATCGATCGATGATTAATATTTCCAAAGACAAGATTCTTGAAGCAAGCAACATGACAACATATGAAATCAAATGGTCTTTTCATTTGATACCACTTACAAGGATTTAGACTCGAACCTCTATTCGAGAGTAACGCCCAAAAGTATCGCTAATCCCAAAATTTTGGTTCTTAATGACGGGCTATGTGCTGATCTTGGATTGGATATAACGAAGCTCAATGCTAAGATTCTAGCAGGCCAGGACCGTTTGGAAGAACCAATCGCCCAAGCATATGCAGGCCACCAGTATGGAAGTTTTACCGTCTTGGGCGATGGGAGAGCGATGATACTCGGCGAACATGTGCACGATGGTAATAGATACGATATTCAACTGAAAGGGTCCGGTCGAACGCCGTACTCCGGAAGAGGCGATGGCAACGCAACTGTCAGCTCGATGCTCAGAGAGTATCTGTATTCATATGCGATGCAGAATCTAAACATCAAAACATCGAGAATTCTGGCAGTCGTCGAAACTGACGAAGCAGTCGAACGACGACAGACAGAACCTGGAGCCACCCTTGTCCGAGTGATGAACAGTCACATTCGATACGGGACCTTCCAGTACGTTGCAGGCCAGGCATCCGACGAACTACGGCGATTCACTGACTACGTTATTGACCGGCACTACCCGCAATTAAATGAAAAAGATCGTACGTACCTAGAGTTCTTCGATGCAGTCATGCAGTCGTCGATCGAGATGGTCGTTGACTGGTTACGTGTCGGATTCATTCATGGCGTCATGAATACGGACAATATGAGTATCGATGGAGAAACATTTGATTACGGACCCTGTGCCTTCATGAATTACTATAATGAGGAGACGGTGTTCAGCTCAATCGATAAGCACGGGCGATATGCATTCGGAAACCAGCGACCCATCTTGCGGTGGAATCTCGAACGGTTCGCAGAGGCACTCCAACCGCTGTGTACACAGTCAGCGCTCACGTATGATGAAATCGAAGGCAAACTAGACGAGTTCGAGGATCGATTTGACGCGCAATACTACACGATGATGCGGAGGAAACTGGGGATCAACTCAGATGGCGAGAAAGAACTCGTCGATGAATTCTTGGAGTGGCTTCGCAAATCGAACGCAGACTATACCAATACGTTCCTCGAATTAGAGACGCCCGGTACGTTTGATGACCCAGCGTTTGCAACTGCAGAATTCGAACGGCTTAGGAATAAGTTGGCTGCTGTCGGCCTGGATGAGGAGTTGATGCAGGAAGCCAATCCGCGGTATATCCCCCGCAACTACCTAGTTGAAGAGGCACTGGATGAGTATCTCGAAACCCGGTATCTATCCAAATTCAAGAGGTTACTGACCGTGTTGGAAAACCCCTATACATCGAAGGACATGGGTCCACAATTCCAGCAACCACCGCCACGAGAGTTCGATGCAGAGTATACAACGTACTGTAATACTTGAGCGGATATTACGGAAAATCGAGGCGAAAGCCTCGTCCTTCAGGACGGGGATGAAGCCGACCAACAGTATTCAACCGCCAACGATGGCATAGACGGGGTTCCAACGCAATCTTCAATCTGTCCGACCGTGATAGTATACATAGATGGTGAAGAGTACCCGTCACGCGAAATACGAACTCTACTACCACATAGTGTTCGTGCCAAAATACCGATGTTCGAACCTGACGGGGAAGACGAAGGAACGTCTCGAAACCATCTTCGCGAAAATCTGTGAAGACAAAGACCTCGAACTGGCCGAGTCGGAGGTCATGCCCGACCACGTACACTTGGTCATCGGGAGTCCACCCAAGAACGCCCCGTCCCTCATCGTCAACTGGGTCAAGGGCATCTCCGCGCGGAAGTACAACCAACGCTACGCCGACCGCGTGAAGTGGACTGGCTCGTACTACGTCGGAACAGCGGGAAGCGCCTCGAAGGGAGCTGTCGAACGCTACATCGCTGAACAGGAAGGTGGGGACGCATGAAGCGCGTCAACACCTTCGAGGTCGTTCCACAGTCCGAGAACGACAAAGAGTGCCTCCTACGGCTACTCAATGCCTCTGCCTCCCTGTGAACGTGACCTACGAACGCCGTCAGAACTACTTCAGAGACGGTGACGTGTGGGACACGTCCGAATACCGAGGGCGCTACAACGGTGTCGTCGGAAGCGCGACTGTTCAACAAGTCACGCGCAAGAACAGCGAAGCGTGGCGGTCGTTCTTCGCTCTCAAGGAGAAAGACGAGGACGCCAACCCGCCGTCGTACTGGGGCAACGAGGCGGACGGACGCGAACTCCGCACCTATATTCGGTGTAACCAGTACACGGTTCAGTGGGGGAAGCGTAGTCGTCTCGAAATTCCTGTCGGGCAAGAACTGAAAGACGAATACGGACTCGGCTACCACGAACGACTCCGCCTCGAAGTCCGAGGCAACCCGAAGTGGGACGGCAAACAGGGTCGTCTGGAACTTGAGTACGACGAGGTTAGCGGCACGTTCAGGGCCTTTCAACCAGTCACCGTACCTGATTCTCGACTGGATTCACCACTGGCTTCGGAAGAAGCCGCCCTCGACGTTGGCGCGAACAATCTCGTCGCCTGTACCACCACGACCGGCCAGCAGTACCTCTACGACGGTCGAGAATTGTTCGGACGGTTCTACGAGACGACAGACGAAATCGCCCGCCTACAGTCGAAACTCCGCGAGGGGCGCTACAGTTCCGAGCGGATTCAACGCCTGTACCGACAGCGAACGAAGCGCCGTGACCACGCACAGAACGCGCTGGTGCGCGACCTCGTTGAACGACTGTACGACGAGGGCGTGGCGACAGTGTACGTGGGCGACTTGACCGACGTGCTGGAAACGCACTGGTCGGTCAGGGTGAACGAGAAGACGCACAACTTCTGGGCGTTCAAGAAGTTCGTCCACCGTCTCGCGTGCGTCTGTGAGGAATACGGGATCAGCCTTGAAGTCGAGTCGGAAGCGTGGACGAGTCAGACGTGTCCCGAGTGTGGCGACCACGAGGAGACAGTTCGCCATGGGGATACGCTGACGTGTCCATGCGGATTCGAGGGACACGCAGACCTCACGGCGTCAGAGACGTTCCTTCGAGCAAACAGCGATACGGAAGTCAGGCCGATGGCACGGCCCGTGCGATTCGAGTGGGACGATCACGACTGGTCGGGGAAACCACACCCTCACGAAAGTCCCAAAGAAGTGCGCACAAACCCGCAAGTTGCCTCTGTGGGCCAGTAGCCGAACCCCCAACAGAGGAATCCTCGCCCTTTAGCGCGGGGAGGATGTCAACAGCGTCGAGTTCACCAATCGGTGACGAGCGGGTCCGACACGACTGTCAGAGCTAGGTGTCGATGCTATCTGGCTGTCAATTCCCGACCGGTTGGCCAGTGTGGCAGCGTGGCGCGGCCTGGCCGAGTGCGTACTCACTGAGCGATTGATTTTCTGGCGGCTGTGTGTCCTGTCCCCGAACCGGGGAACGCGAATCACAGCCGGCGAAGACTCCCAACACAACCCGTAACGAATTCTACGCGAATTCAGTAATGCCATGCTTAGTAGGTAATAGCGCCTCTAAAACACCCAGAAAGAGTGGATTCAGCACGGGCATCGGTTCATTTTCATATCGTCCAGATCTACTGCTATCTGGTGATTCTCCTGGCAGGAACAGCCAGCGTCGAGTCTACTAGTAGTTTCTGAATGTGGAACACCCGTAATTAACAACTGCCAGTTGATCCGACGATCGAACTACGACTGGGGTACCTCGTTTTCAGGTACTATCCCAAGTATCTCCGATCCCCTACGTCGAAACCACCACTCGGCGACAGTATGGAGTTCCGTTACCAACCATTCCCAGTTCTCGAAGTTGCTGGGACCCAGTTGCTCGTGACCGAGTGATGGTCAACGACCCAATGATTAGCAGCCATGCGCCACGCGGTAAAGGCAGCGAACCAGAGGAGAAAATAACCGCCGATCGGAATCGTTCAGTGACTGAACGAAATTAACGGCAGTGCACACAGAGACGACGACACCAATGTTCACCCCGTCGCTATCGTGCGATCACGAACGAAAAATCGGCGATGGGCGCTGCAGGCGCTTGTACGCTTGACGAACGAAGTCCCTTGCTGTGCCTGAAACGGTCGAAATCGAAGAGCGCTGAACACTGAAAATCACTGCCGGGAAGATGTCACAGTCGTACGATAGCCCTCCACGCGCTCGTAGAAACCTGATGTCAGTGACGACTCCATCTCAACAAGACTTATTGCAATTTGCGTGCAATTTGCTACTACTGATGGCGACGAGAGAAGCAAACTGGGATACCCCACTCGATACTGGTGGCGAGGTGTTCGCGCTCCTCGGAAATCCCCGAAAAGCGTGGATCTACACCTATATCGACCATCATCCGGCGACGACGATCCAGGATGTCGTCGGGACGCTCGATCTCCCACAGCGAACGGTCTACGAATACGTCGGCGACCTCGAAGCCGCGGGCTTCGTCGAACAGTCGAATGACGGACGGCCGGCGGAATATACCGCTCACGAGATCGATCTCCAACTGGTCGCGGGCGATGCCGAACGACGAATCACGCCGGAGCTAGTCGAGGCGATCGCCCGTCGAATGCGGGATGACGACGTCGATACGTACATCGACCGCCACGGGCTCGACGGGCTCGCCGTCGCACTCGACTACGCTCGTGAATACGCCGACGGGTCCGTCACACACCGGATTATGGCTCGTGAACAGGAACTCTCTCCCTTGGAAGCAGGCGTCATTCTGGATGCACTCCGCCCCGTCGTCGAGGACTGATCCGGTATGGAACGCGACGGAGAGGTCATCTTCGTCGATTCGTCGGTTCTCATCAGTTGCGGTCGACGTGACGGTACGCGGTTCCAAGCACTCGCCCGCGAGGCCCGTCAGCGTGATGCGATCTTCCGGATCTCACCACAAGTATATGCCGAGGTGACTGGTGATACCGCACTCGACGCGTATTCTCCTGATCGGTCTCCTGTCGACGAGGCAGTACAGGAGGGGTGGATGAAGGTTACCGAAAGTCCGGCCTATTCGGACTCGGACGTCTCGACGGTGATGGATCGGGCACGGAGCTTCATTTCGAACTCCAGCGATCGCCCGGAGGACATCGTCGAGAAAGCGGATACGGAAATCGTGGGACTGGCGCTCGAAACCCTGCTTGATGGGGCTGGCGATCGAGTTCTCGTCGTCACGAACGATATCCCACTCGGCGAAGCAGCCGAATCGCTACTTCCGAACTACGGATTCGACGACGAGCAAATCACCTGGCTCACCGGTAGTGAACTCGCTGCCGAACTCGCAGAGGATTTCGTCCCCGAGTTCGACTGATTCGAGGGCAGGACGACCGAGCGTGTTCTATACTCGTTTCCATTAATTATGTAGTGTCGCGTTCCCGTGACCAGCACCGCCCGATTTTGTTGGGACCCAGTTGCTCGTGACCGAGTGATGGTCAACGACCCAATGATTAGCAGCCATGCGCCACGCCGTAGAGACGGCGAACCAGAGGACGAAACCTCCGTCGGTCGGAACCGTTCGGTGACCGAACGAAATTAATGACATTGCACTCCGAGAGGGTGATATCGACGATCACCCCATCGTAGTCGTGCGATTACGACCGAAAAATCGGCGATGGGCGCTGCAGGCGCTCGTTCACGCGGTGAACGAAGTCCCTTGCTGGCCCTGACACGAGGGAAATCGGCGTTCTGAGAGCAGCAGTTTCATCCTATAGTTCTCATCCGCGGACACGAGTTTCGAGCCAATCCCATCAGGATCCGCGGTAGAAAAGTCCCCGTCCGACGAGGAGAACACTGTCACCGAAGTGACGGCCTACGTGTACCGATCCCGTTTTGGCTACGTCGTTCGGTGGTGCAGTGCACAAGGGGAGCCACGACGGTTCCATCCGTTCCCGTCGGTTCCGTATGGGCGGCGAACGAGTGTTCGAAACAGACACACGACAGACGAATGCCTATCAACGCGGTCATTGAAGGCCGGCTATGACCGTTCAGGAACCCGTCGAGACTCCAATAACGGAGATCGAATTGGAGGTGCGGGACAGAAACTGTTTTTTCGTTCGTCTCTCGGCCGAAACCGACTGTCTCATCCGACTCGAGGAGTTGATCCATCGCGCGGATGGGGATCTGCTTCAATACTTCAGCGTCCGTGAAACGCCTCCGGAGGACGTCCTCGACATGGCTGCGAGCGAATCCGCAATCGCAGAGGCTCGTCTCGTCAGGAACGGTCCCGACGGCAATCTCTTCCAGTTCGTCGTCTCTGGGCCGTGTGTCACCGCGACGCTCGCCGATACCGGAGCGATCACTCGTGACGTTTCGGCCGCGGGCGGCGTCGGCCGTGTCGTCGCAACTGTTCCAGCTCACGTCGCCGTTCGAACCGTCGTCGAGACGTTTCGGACACGCCATCCGGACTCGGAGTTTCTCGCCAAGAGAGAACGTGACCAGTCTCCACCCGTTCGAACGAAATCGGGCGTCCACACCATCCTCGCAGACCGACTTACCGAGAAACAGTACGAAGTACTTCGAACGGCGTATCTGAGCGGCTACTTCGCGTGGCCGCGCGAAAGTGCGGCGCAAGAGTGTGCCGACGCGTTGGGAATCGCTCAGCCGACGTTCAGCCAGCACCTCCGGGCGGCTCAATCCAAGGTGTTTACGGCTCTCTTCGACGCCGCGGTCGACGACGGATGATCGGAACGTCGAGACCGGTCGCGACAGAACGAACGGCGTCCGGATACCTATCCCTATAGGCAAGAAGCGTTTGTCAGCTGAACCCGAATGTATCGACGGGTGATTCAGGATGCCAAGCTACGCGGGGTGGACTGCAGCGCAGGAGACGGCGACCGTCACGGTCGACGGACACGAACTCGACGTCGCCTACTACGACGAGGGATCGGGCGATCCCGTCGTCTTTCTCCACGGGATTCCGACGAACTCCTACCTGTGGCGGGACGTGATCGGACCGATCGCGGCGGAACGCCGCGTCATCGTGCCGGACATGATCGGATACGGCAACTCGTCGATGTTCGATGGGTTCGATAGATCGATCCGCGCACAGGAGGAGATGATAACGGGACTGCTGTCGGCGCTGGATGTCGAAACCCCCTCGCTGGTCGGTCACGACCTCGGTGGCGGGGTGTTCCTTCGATACGCGGCCCACCATCGGGATGCTGTCGACGAGCTTGTCCTGTCGAACTCCATCGCGTACGACTCCTGGCCGATCCAGTTGATCACCGACTTGGGACTTCCCGAGACGGCACGAGAAACCGGTGTGGAGGAGTTGCAGGCGATGCTCGACGACCTCTTTCGAGATACGCTCTCCGGGTCAGAGCACAGCGACGCGTTCCTCGACGGGATGACCACGCCGTGGAACTCCGAAGAAGGTGTAACCTCTCTCGTTCGAAACGCGATCTCGACGAACACGAATCACACGACCGAGATCGATCCGGCGACGATCGAGGCCCGGACGCTCCTCCTGTGGGGGGCGGACGATCAGTTCCAGTCCATCGAGTGGGCCGAGCGCTTGCAAGCGGATATCCAGGCGGCCGAACTGATCGGGCTGGACGACGCAAACCACTGGGTGATGGAAGATCGGCCGGACGCCTACCGCGACGAACTGGCCGACTTCCTGCGCTAATCAGGTCGAACGTCCGGCGGGCGACGGCCACGACTCGAAACGTCCGACCGCAGAGGCACCCTCTAACGCCGGGCCGTCCGTCGTGCCTTCCCTCGATTTCTCCCGACGCACGCTACCAACATAAATAGGTTACTCGTGTTGGACGTCTATCTTCACACTCACAGAATAGTAAGGAGTTCCCGGTCGAGTTGTACAGCCGTGTACGACAGTTCGTGTATAACTCGTCAGATTCACCGGCCGAACCCCGACCACCGATAACGGGTCCTCACAGACACTCATGAGTACACACTCGGAATCGAGTGAGACGAAATCGACATCGGTCGTTACACCGAGCCAGTCACAGGAGACGCTCATTTCCATGGCAAACCTGCTTGGACGCAAGTGGCACTTGGTCATCCTCTACCAGCTGCTGACGGAGGGAGCAATGGGATTCGGCGAACTGAAAGGAGAGATCGATCACATATCGTCGAAGGTCCTGTCGGACAGCCTCGATCGACTCGAGACGGAACACGAACTCGTCGAACGCCACATCGTGAGCAAAAAGCCGGTGCGCGTCGAGTACGCGGTGACGGACCGCGGTCGTGACTTCGCCCCCATCGTCGACCGCATCCACGAGTGGGGCGTCGAACACGTCGTGAGAGAGTAGATGCGGTGAGGTCGGGTAACGTATCAACCAAATGGTGATCGAGTGACGAATCGGTTACTACCTTACAAATGTGATACAGATGAAATATAATAGTGGTGTGTGACGTGGTATTGTGGCCCAATACGTGCAGAGTCGGGCCACGCGGAGCAACCAATGGATCGACGCAACACACTCAAGGCCATCGGAACGGTCGGTATCGCGGGTGCGCTCGGACTCGGCACGAGCGGAACCGTGAGCGCCGATCGGGCCGATGCTGCCGGCGGCGGCGACAGTAACAATCCCGGACGGATCGGGAACTACGGCGGTGCGAAGACGCTGACTCCACCGAATCTCGGCGGATTCGACCACGTGTTGGTCTATCTCGCCGAACCACTCGTCGAGGGCGACTGGAGCGTCGTCGAGAACGCGGAGCGCTTCCAGCGCGAGATCATGGGGCGAGACGAGGAAGCCATCGACGCGGATCGGCGAGCAGCAGAGGCGTTCTACGAGGAGCGCTTCGGACTGACGTTCGAGGGAGACGTGGGCCTGTTCGAACCGGAGGAGAGTACCGACGGTTCGGCCGTGCTGAATCCGTTCTACCAGGATCCCGACGTAGGTTACAACGCGTACGTGGTGTCGGGGCGAGCGATGCCGAACAATCACGACGACGGGGCGACCAATCGCGACGAGATGCTGGCCGGGAAAGTCAGAGACGGTGGCTGGATCGTTTCGATCACCGAAGAGACGACGCTGGGCGGGAGTTACGGCGGGAGCGACGGCTTCGATATCGGAGCCGGCGGCACGCTAGCCTACGGCCACTACAACATCAAGATGGGAGACAACGAGGACCCCATCGTGATCCAGTACGAATCCGAACACCCCATCCTGGCACTGGACATGCCGGTCGCGTTCAACTGTGACCTGTTCCACGACGAGTGGGGTGAAGGACAGGTTCGCGGGACCACCGGTGCGCAGAGCGGTGGTATCCGCAACGTGCTCACGTTCCCCCCGTCGCTGTAGTCGAACCCTGTCCCCCATTTTTTGTCCCAGCGAGGATCACCAATCCAGCTAGTATCGGCTGATCCGTTGCCTGCTCAGCCATCTCGGAATCAAATCACGGCACGTTACCTGATTTCTACAGGTAACTATTATATTATCCCCGCCCGTACGAGGTGGACATGAGCAACGAGACAAAAGAAGGGGCTGCTGCCAAACAACTCGAGGTGTGGTGTGCCGGCGAGGACTGGTGTCCAGTCACGACGACGGCGTCTCTCATCTGCAAGAAATGGCACCCAGTGATCGTTCACCGACTGCTCGAACACGGCCCCAGCGGGTTCAACGAACTCAAAGCCGACGTCGACGGCATTTCGAGCAAAGTGCTTTCGAGTAGCCTCGACGACCTCGAAGAGAAGCAACTCGTCGACCGCGAGATCATCAGCGAAAAACCCGTACGGGTGCAGTACTCGCTCACGGATCACGGTCGCTCTCTCGAGCCGGTGATCTTCGCGATGCGCGACTGGGGCCTCGAACATCTCACGGAACCCGACGACGAGTCGTCGGTCGCATAGGAATCTCCGGAGCTACACAGACAGGGATAGTCGAGTCATGCCCGACACAGTCGGTCGTTTCTTTCCGCATTCTTACCATCCACGGTGATCGGCCACTCACCGGGTTACACGTGCGTTACTTGCTGAGCCCGCGGTTGTCCGAGATTCATTACGAGAAGAAACTAAGTTTCGAATAGTTATGCTAATCAACGACATCGACCGACGCACGCTCCTCCGTCTCGGTGGGGCCGCAGCGATCGGCGCACTAGCGGGTTGTAACAGTCAGCAAGGCTCAGATGCCACCTCGACGGCGACGACGACTCCCACGTCGACCGCAACGTCGACGGCCACGGCGACGGAAGCGTCCGGGACCAACCCCCTTGGTGCGGATCAACTCGGGGGACCCGACGACCTCCAGTCGTCGGCGACGGTGGAGGCGACGATGCTTTCGTCCGACCAGGGCGCCGGCCAGCACGTGAACACGCCGGCCGTCGTCTGGGTCGAACAGGGCGCGACCGTGACGTGGAACATCGCCGAGGGATCGCACTCGATCACGGCGTATCACCCCGACTTCGACCGGTCACTCCGGATTCCAGAGGGGGCGACTTCCTTCGATTCCGGGATTCTTTCCGCAGGAGAATCTTTCGAACACACCTTCGACACACCGGGCGTCTACAACTACTTCTGTCGCCCGCACGAGGGACTCGGGATGGTCGGTCTCGTCGTCGTCGGTCAGCCACAGGGTGGGCCGGGAACGACGGCCGTCGACGACATCGAACTGAGCGCCGCCGCCCAGTCGCTCACCCGACTCCTCGACGTGGCGGGCATCGTCACCAGCGAGGGTGGGGGGGCGAACGCGTACGCGTGGCAGGACGCCACCTGGGACTCCTACTGGTACTCCCTGTACAACATGAGTACCAACATCGCCATGAGCGGCAACGGCGTCCAGTTCCCGCACAACGAGGAGCAACAGCAGGCGTTCGACCAGCGAGTGCCGGGGATGCTCCAGCATGCGGACGTCGACAAGCCGCCGATCAAGAATCCCAACCTGAACATGGCCGCGTTCACGGAGGGCGACCCCCACTTCACCCAACAGCCCGTCTTCGATTCCGGCGATGGGCGACCCGACGCCGCGACGCTGACGTGGGACATGTCGAAGTCCTCGAAGGTCGTGAGTCCTTCCTCCGTCGCGTGGACGCACCTCAAGGGTGTGACGTGGGCGAAGAACTTCCAGAAACACTTCGAGACGCTTCCACCGGGAATTGCGGCGAAGTTCCGCGCGCAGATGCTCACCACCCTCGCCCAGATCGGGACGAACGCGACACTCATCGCCGGCGGCCCGGACGGCAACGGAGCGCTCACGAAAGGCGACTCACTCGAACTCGTCTCCGAGTTCCGACCGAGTGACGGCACGGTCGTCGACGAGACGTCCCGGCCCAACCATCATTCGGCGATGCTCTGGTTCCTGTCGGATCTCACGAGCCTCGCGGGGAACGGGTGGTTCGGCTACGTGAACCCGGAACCGCTGATTCCGAACGGGAAGATCCAGCAACTGACCGACGGGATGGCGCAGACGACGATGAACCTCTTCGATCCCTCGGATGTCGTCGAGATGGGATCGACGCGGGATCTCGGCCAGATGCTCGGGGCCGTCGGCTGGTACGGAACCCACGCAGGAGGCGACGACCTGCGTGCTGCCGCCGCGAGCTACGCCGACGATCTGGCGGCTGAGGTCGACGCCCACCTCGAGGGCAACGGATACGTGGCCGACGGCGCGGCCAACGGAGCGGCGACGCAGGGCGCGGTCGGACAGGGGCTCCTCTGGGCTTCCCAGATCGACGGCGTCGATCACCGCGACACCGCGGAGAGCGTTCTCGGCTACCTGCTCGACGAACTCTGGGACGAGGACGCGGGCACCTTCGCCACCAGTCCCGACGCCTCCACCTACCGAATCACGTCGCGTGACGCGGGCGACGTGACCGGCGGTCTCAACGCCGCCGACGCACTCCTCGATCTCGACGTGCAGGCGGTGTACGCCCGCTACTTCAACGGGACGTTCAACCGCGGGCGACTGCAACGGGCCGAACGCCCGAACAGCCGCGACGAGGGTGCCGAGTTCACGCTCCCGCTCCCGCCGGCCGCCGGCGGCGAGTACGGACAGGCCGCCGTGTACAACGACGCCGTCGAGTACGACACTGGCGCCGACGAGTGGACGGTCGTCGACGACACGTTCACCACGGCGTGGGCGCTGTACACCGCGAATCAGGACATCTGGATCGGCAACTGGGCCGGCGACTTCTTCCAGGGCCGCGGCGTGCCCGGCCGGAGCGACCAGCCGCCCGAGGGGGCCTGATCGCGATGCTCCCCGAAGGCACCGCTGCACCGGAGTTCACGTTGCCCGGAACTGCGATGGACGGAGACGCGAGCGAGATGTCGGAGTACTCGCTTGCCGACGCGCTCCAGCGAGGGCCGGTGATCATCAACTTCTACCTCTTCGATTTCCACCCCGAATGTACCGAACACATGTGCTCGCTCCACGATCTGCTGTGGTTCGACCTCGACGACCGAGTGACGGTGTTCGGTATCTCCACGGATCGCTCGTTCAGCCATCGAGCGTTCGCGGAGACCGAAGAACTGACCTTCGCCCTCCTCTCGGATAGCGACGGGAGCGTCGCCGAATCCTACGACGTGTTCTACGAGGAGTTCAACGGCCACAAACGGATAGCGAAGCGTTCGGCCTTCGTCGTCGACACCGACGGGACGATTCGGTACGCGTGGAGCACCGACGATCCCACCGTGCAACCGGACTTTTCAGCGGTCAAGGACGCACTCGAAGGGTTGCAGACCGTCCACTCCGACGACTGATCAGGGGTCGGTCTTGACCTTTTCGAACCTGTAACTCAGCGAATAATCAGTCTCCAGTCGCCAGTTCGATCCACCACTCTCGGCCGAACGGGTCGTCGTACGCGATGTCGAGGCGGTCGTACACGACCCGCGGAATGCCGATGTCGGCGAGAACGAGCTGTCCCGGACAGGTTCGGAGTCCCGTCTTCGGTAACGCGAGCGTGACCGTCGTCTCCGGGTGGACGGCTGCCCCGAGTGTCTCTCCGGTCGTGGCGTCGATACCGGAGGGTACGTCGAGGGAGACGACTCTCGATCCGCGTCGGTTCGTTTCCTCGACGAGGCTTCGTGCCGGATCGCGGAGCGGGCCGTCGAGGCCGTAACCGACGAGCGCGTCGACGACGACGCCGATCCGATCGAACGCCGCCAGTTCCTCGACTCCGATCTTGACCGGGATATCCGTGGCGTCGAGAATCCGATACTGCTGTGCCGCGGCTCCGGATAACGAGTCGGGGTCGCGGTCGAGGACGACAGCCACTCGAACGTCGTGGTTGTGGAGGTGTCGAGCACACGCCAACCCGCCACCGCCGTTGCCGCCGTTTCCGGCCACGACCACGGCCGGCTCCTCACCTGTCGCAGCGACTCGATGGGCCAGCGTTCGGCCCGCGTTCTCCATCATCTGGAGTAACTGTAGTCCCACGCCCTCGACGGCAACCCGGTCGACATTGCGCATCGTCTCCGCCGTCACGGCCGGAACGTGCGTCCCCGTCGCCGTCACGAACGCGTCAGTGGTCATATCGGTTCTTGGACTCTCAACCACCATTGCTGTGTGCCGTTGCGATCGCCGACTAGGGGTTACCCACGGGTTAGCTGACGCTTTTGGTAGCTCAGGTAGTTACCATTCGATACCTACTATGGTATCCCGAAAACACCGAGTGCTGTTAGTGATCGCGCTGGCCGAACTCCTCGCCATGTCTCTCTGGTTCAGCGCGACCGCTGCGGCGCCGGAGTTGGCGGCCGAGTGGGGGCTCACCGACGGCGAGACGGCGTGGTTGACTATCGCAGTGCAGTTGGGCTTCGTCGCCGGTGCGCTCCTCTCCTCGGCCCTCACGCTCGCGGACGTGATCCGACCCCGCTACCTATTTGCGGCGTCGGCCGTCGCCGGCGCAGTGTTCACGGCCGCAATCGCTGGATTCGTCACGTCGGCCGTGCCGGCCATAGGTCTCCGATTTTTGACCGGCGTCGCCCTGGCCGGGGTTTACCCCACCGGGATGAAGATTCTCGCCGGCTGGTTCGAGGAGGGCCGCGGATTCGCAATCGGCATGCTGGTCGGCGCGCTGACCGTCGGCTCGGCGCTTCCGCACCTGCTCCGTGCCGTCGGCGGCGTCGGACAACCTCGGGTCGTGCTGTACGGGGCCGCGGGCCTGTCTGTACTCGGTGGGCTGTTGGTCCTCCTCGTCGAACCGGGACCGCATCAGGCACCGGCGGCACCGTTCGATCCGAGCGCGATCGGTCGCATCCTCCGGGACCGGGGAACGATGCTGGCCAACGGTGGGTACTTCGGGCACATGTGGGAGCTCTACGCCGTCTGGACGTGGATCCCCGCCTACCTGATCGCGAGCATCGCGGCGAACGGCGGGATCAGTGACTCGTCGAGTCTCGCCTCCCTCTTGGCGTTCGGGACCATCGCCATCGGTGGTGTCGGCGCCGTCGTCGCCGGCTCGGCGGCCGATCGGTTCGGTCGAACGGGGACGACGAGCGCGAGCATGGCCATCAGCGGCGTCGCCTGTATCGCCGCGGGATTCGTCTTCGGGTCGTCGTTGCTCGTTCTCGTCCCCTTCGTCCTCGTGTGGGGATTCGTCATCGTCGCCGATTCGGCCCAGTTTTCGGCGGCCGTCTCCGAACTCGCCGAAGGGTCCTACGTCGGGACGGCGCTGACGCTCCAGACGGCCATCGGGTTCCTCCTGACGACCGTGTCGATCCAGATGATCCCGATGATCGTGGATCTGGTCGGCTGGCGCTGGGCGTTCGCGCCGCTGGCTCTCGGCCCGATTCTCGGCACGCTGTCGATGCAGCGGCTCCGGAAACTCCCCGAGGCGACGAAGCTCGCCGGCGGTCGCGGATAGAACGTCCGCTTCCGCGATATCCGTCGGAGTGCTCGTCTAGCGGCCGTTTTCGAACCTGCGAGACTGGCTGCCGGGACGCTAGCTGGCGATGGCTGCCACGTTTTCCGCGGAGCAGTTGTAATCCGATTGCACGGTCGCCGAAGCCGTATGTAACGACAGCGACGATATCGTTCGGAGGCCACCCGTGACACACCCCCTCGATCCACAGCGTTCGGACGCGAGTCAACCGGACAGCGTCGACCACGGACAGCGCCTCCACGTGAGAGACCACACCTGTGCGGTGTCGAGAGCAGTGGTGCCGAACGATACCCTCGTCAACAACGAAATTATCGTTCTCCTCCGATGAGGACGATACACGAGCCGAGAGTCGCGCGACGTCGTCGAGCGCCGAACGAGCAGAACGAAGAATGTCAGTAACCCGTAGGGACGTGTTGGAGGAACTCGAGAGACAGAGCGACGCCAGCACCGGGAAGCGAACGTCGGTCGAATCGCTCGCGGACGCGCTCGCCGTCGACGAGCGAACGGTCCGCGAACAGCTCGACGGACTGGAATCGTGCGCGCTAGCTGACATCGACGCCAACGGGCGGGTCAGAATAACCGTAACCGGTGAAGAACTCCTCGCGCTCGATCTCGACGAGATGATCGTCGTCGACGCGGAGGTGACCGATCGTGGGTGAGCGCACGGGGCAGACTTATGGATTCCGCCGTCGTCTCTGAGTACGAATGCTGGGAGTGGCCACCGATGTCTGAACACGACACGAACGAGCCGACCGAGGCGGTTCAGTACGATCCGTCATCCAGCAGGTACGACGTCTTCGAGTGTCCCGACTGTGACAACGTGGTTCTCGCGCTCGGCCGCGACGACCCACCGATGTCCTGTCACGGGGAGTCGATGCAACGCGTGACCGACTGCGATATCACCGTCAAACCACCCGACGTCAGACAGGTCCTCCTCGACGCGTTCGGCCTCCCCAAAGCCGGCCTCGACATCTGTCTCTGTGTCATCGGTGAGGGTCCACTCTCGGCGAACGAAGTCGCCGAATCGCTGGGCTACGACCGGAGCACGGTGACGCGGTACCTGAACAAACTCGTCGACATCGGTCTGCTTCGCCGATCCGAACTGAACCGTGAGGAGGGCGGCGTGGTCAACGTCTATCACTCGGTCGACCTAGAGCGGATGCGCCGCGAGACGCTGATCGGCTTCTACATCTGGGCCGGGGAGGCGGCCGCACTCATCGAGGAAGCCAACGTGACGAAACAGGACTACATGGCCGAGAATCCGGACCGCGAACTCCCGGACGTGTTCTGGGAATCGTTCCCCGACGACTGAACGAGACACGCCACCTTCGGTGGTCGTGCAACGCCGTTGCGGAGTCGCTACCCCTTATCTGATTCCGCCCGGCGTATCCCGAGTCACATGAGTGATTTCGACGTGCTCGTCATCGGCGGAGGAACCGGAAACAACGTCGCCTCGGCGGCGGCAGACGCGGGACTCGACACGGCGCTCGTCGAACCGGGACCGCTCGGCGGGACCTGTCTCAACCACGGGTGCAACCCCTCGAAGATGTTGATTCAGGCCGCGAACGCCGTCGAACACGTCCACGAGGCCGAGCGCTTCCACGTCGACGCCACGCTCGACGACGTGGATCACGCGGCCGTCGTCGACGAGATGGACGACCTGCTGGGCGGCATCGCTGCCGACATGGAGGCACGGTACCGCGAGCGGCCCAACCTGACGCTGTTCGACGAGTACACCGAGTTCGTCGACGAACGGACGGTGGCACTCGGCGGCGAATCCGTCACCGCCGACAAGGTCGTCGTCGCGACGGGGAGTCGCCCGGTCGTCCCACCCATCGACGGTCTCGACGACATCGCGTACCTCACGAGCCAAGACGCGCTCTACCGGCGCGACCTCCCGGACAGTCTCGTCATCATGGGCGGTGGCTACATCGCCGTCGAACTGGGGTACGTGTTCGAGACGATGGGCACCGACGTGTCCATCGTCGAAATGAACGACCGGCTGGTCCACCGGGAGGACGGCGACGTGGCGGACCTGTTCACGGAACTCGCGTCCGCCCGCCACGACGTGTACACTGGGCATCGTGTCACGGCCGTCGAGGCGTCGGGCGACGGCTACGCCGTCCACGCCGAAACCGAGGCCGGTGACGAACTGACCGTCGACGGGAGCGAAGTACTCGTCGCGCTCGGTCGACGACCGAACTCCGACTCGCTGAACCTCGACGCCGCCGGCATCGAGGTCGACGACCGCGGATTCGTCGAGACGAACGAGTACCTCGAGACGAGCGCGGACAACGTCTGGGCACAGGGCGACGTGGCTGGAAACGCGCTGTTCAAACACTCCGGTGACTACGAGACGCGTCACACGGTGGCGAACGTCGTCCACGATGAGCGTCGGGCGCTCGACCTCTCTGCGATGCCACACACCATCTTCACCGAGCCACAGATCGCCGGCGTCGGGAAGACCGAGGCGGAACTCGACGGTCGGGAGTACGTCGTCGGCCGGGCGGACTACGCCGACTCTGCGATGGGTCGCGCGAAGAAACTCGACGACGGCTTCGTGAAAGTGCTCGCGGCGACCGACGGGACTATCCTCGGCGCGCACGCCATCGGCTACGAGGCGTCGACCTTGCTGCACGAGGCCGTCGTCGCGATGCGACACGGCCTCACCGTCGAGGACGTCGGCGAGACCATCCACGCCCACCCGACGCTGAGCAAGGTCGTCGAAGCGGCGTTCAGAGACGCAGCGAACTGATTCGGGGGTCTACTCGTCGTCGACGATAGCCTCTGTTCCGAGGCGCCGAATGCAGTCAGCCACGGTCTCGGTGCCACTGCCAGTCGAACACGGGAACACGCCGACGAGTCGGTCGCCGGCGTAGACCGCCAGACACTGGAGCGGGAGGCGAATCACCTCCCGTCGCTCCGCCGAGACCATCGTCGACCGTTCACACCGCCCGAAGGCCGGTTCGAGGGAGTGGCCTTCGCGGTCGGCCCACGCCTCGAACTCGGCGATTCGGGTCTGGATCGGCCCCTCCTCGCTTGCGGGAGCGTCGGAAGGCGGATCGACGTACCGTCCCCAGACGCGAACCGACACGTCGTCGACGGCGCCGTCGGCTTCCAGTTCACGGAGCCGGTCGAGCACCCTCGAACGAGGACCGTCCGGCGGCGGCGCGTCTCGCATCCAGACCACGACGCGGACGGGACCGGACCGGTCCATCGTCGATCACCGCTCCTCCCTGAACTCGGCCCCCCGCCGTTCACCCTGTTCCATCAGTTCCCGGATGAACGACGGACGTCGGTCGACTTTGGTCGAACAGTGGTACGCCTCGCCCATCTCGATCCGATGAATCTCCGTCCGTTTGAACTCGCTCTCGGGCAGGTATCCCTGATCGATCCAGTCGTTCACTCGCTCGATCACCCGAAGCTCCTGGTTCAGCGAGATGTTGCCCGAGAGTTCGTTGCGGCGGTCGGCGATCTCCTCGAGCGAGGACGGTTCGCCCTCGCGCACCTGCGGGTTGATCTGGATCACCCACAACTCGTCCGGTTTGCTGGACGCCTCGACGGTCATCAGGTCGTCGATTGGCGGGTTCTGCGAGAACAGTCCATCCCAGTGGTAGTGGCCGTTGATCTTGACGGCCTCGAACAGATTCGGCACAGCGGCGGAGGCGAGGACGGCCTCCGGCGTCACGTCCTCGTTGGTGAACGTCTCGAACGTGCCTGCGTTGACGTTGACCGTCCCGACGACGAGTTCCGGAACGTCACGCCGACAGAGCGCAGGAATCTCGTCGAAATCGATGTGTGTTCGAAGGACGCGCTCGATGCGTCGTTTCCCGAGATTCGAGCCGGGATTCTGGTACGGGCTGATCTGCGGGAAGGGCAGGCCGCTGCTCTCGATCCGCGAGAGGCCGACCACCCACTCGTTCGTGACCCGGTCCGACGGGGAGTTCGCCGCGAGATCCTCCCAGAGCGCGTCGAGGAGTTCGATCGACCGCTCGGCGTCGGCGGTGACGAGCCCGTACCACGTCGCGAGCGCGTTGAACGCGCCACCGGAGGTGCCGCTGATCCCGACCAGTTCGTACTCGTCGTCCCACTCGCGGAGCAGTTCCTTCAGCACGCCGGCGGTGAAGGCCGTGTGACTCCCACCGCCCTGACAGGCGATGGCGACGTTCGTGGAGTCACTCATAGGTCGTGGTGTAGCCGCCGTCGTGGAGCATGTCGCCGCCGTTGAGGTGTTTGCCGTGGCTGGAGAAGCCGAAGACGAAGAGGTTCGCCACTTCGGCGGGTGTCATCATCTCCTTCGTCCGTGCCTGTCCGAGCATCACGTCCTCGACGACTTCCTGCTCGGAGATACCCCGCTCGGCGGCCGTGTCCTCGATCTGGTTCACCATCAGCGGCGTCAACACGTAGCCGACGCTGACCGAGAAGCCCCGCAAGGTGCCCTCACCCTCCGCGGCGATGGCGCGTGTCAGACCGGTCAGCCCGTGTTTCGCCGTGATGTACGCGGGTTTGTCTTGCGTCGCGTAGTGACCGTGGACCGAGGACATGTTGCCGATTGCGCCGACGCCATCGTCGGTCGCCCGGATGTGCGGCATCGCGAGCTTCGCAGTGAGGAACGGCGCGCGGAGCATGATATCGAGCAGGAGGTCGTACTTTGCCATCGGGAAGTCGGGGATGGAGGCGATGTGTTGCATCCCGGCCACGTTGGCGACGTACCGGAGGTCGCCAGCTTCGGCTGCAGCGTCGACCATCGCCTCGACCGCGTCCTCGTCCGTGAGATCGGTCGGGACGGGATGGACGGTTCCGGGGGCATCCACGTCGTCGGCGAGTTCGACGGTACCGTCGAGGCCGTCCTCGTCGATGTCGGCCCCGACGACCGTGAGACCGTTCGCCGCGAGCGCGACAGCCGTTGCACGACCGATTCCCGAGGCCGCGCCAGTGACGATGGCGACCGTCTCGGGGGCGAAATGCTCGTCGTCGAGGACGAGCAGGTCGGCAGCGGTCAACTCCGGTTCACGGAGGTCGAATTCGTCGGTGGACATGTGTTCATCCGAACCCACTCCACGAAGCCGTATAACCACACCTCGGCTGTGCAACGGACGGACAACGAACGTTGCTCGTTCGTGACGATAGCCAGATATCGCTGGAATCGATGCACTACGGCCCCGTTCGACGCTTTCACTCGTCCGCCGACGATTCGAGCAGGTCCAGTAGCTCGCGATTGCTGTCGTCGATCCCCTCGACTTCGTCGAGTATCATCTCCGTCTTCCGATTGGCCTCGTCGGCCATCATGGCGAGTTCCTCGGTGCTTCGGGCCTGTTGATCCGTCGCCGTCGCCACGTCCGCCATACTCTCCGATAGTTGGCCGTTGACCTCGTCAATCGCTTCGAACGTCTCGACGGCTCGAGCCGCCTCCTCACGCCCGGCTTCGGTCTGTTCGTGGACGCTCTCGATGTCGTCGACGACCCCATCGACGGCGCCGTCGATCGTCTCGACCAACGCTCGAATGCGTGCCGCCTCCTCCTGACTCTCCTCGGCGAGTGATTTCACCTCGTCCGCAACGACAGCGAATCCCTCACCCTCGTCGACGCGTGCCGCTTCGATCGAGGCGTTGAGCGCCAGCAGGTTCGTCTGATCCGCGATGTCATCGATCGTATCCACGAACTCGCCGATGTCCTCGGTGTGATCGGCGAGCGTTCCCACAGCCTCGCGAACGCCCGTCGCTCGCGTATGAATCTCTTCGATCCGTTCGCTGAGTTCGCTCGCTCTGGCACAGCCCTCCTCGGCGAGGGCGGCCGCGTCGTCGCTCTGGGTGTCGATTTCGTCCACGGAGGCGGCGATTTCCTCGACGGCCGCGCTGATGTCTCCGACCTCTCCACTCAGGTCGTCCATGTTCGACGCCTGCTGTTCCGTGAGGGACGCGATCTCCGCGGATCGGTCGGTTACGTCCGCCACCTGCGAGTGAACCTCGTCGATCACTGCGGCATCCCCGCGATCCGACCCGGCGCTGCTCGCCTCGGCACACGCCGCACTGATCGCAGCGATGTCGCGGCTCGTTAGTCGCCGAAGCTCGACCGCGTCGACCGACTGGAGTCGTTCCCCGCGTTCGATCAGCTGAGACTGTATCGCCACCAGTAGCTTCGAGAGCGTCTCGGATCGGACGTCGTGTTCGACACAGTACTGGGCGAACTCCCGTCGCGTTCGGTCGGTCCCGTCGGCGAGAACCGACGTGAGATACTGGGTCACGGCGGAGTCGAGGAGAGCTTCGGATGCACGACCCTCGCGCTGTAGTTCCCCGGACAGTACCTCGGTGACGAACGCCTGCCGTTGCTCCGGATCGTCGGGGACGAGCGTCGACAGGCCCGAGCGGTCGCGTTCGGAACGAGTCGTGGAACTCATCTCAGCCGTAGGTGCGTTCGAGGTGGGTCACGATGGCGTCGCTGTCGGCGAGCCAGCCGTCGTCGAGCGACGGATCGAACAGCACCGGAACGCCCCGTTGTCCGGTGCGTTCGTGAACCTCGTCGCGGTCGGTGTGCTTGTCCGGCACCACCGTCTCGTCGTAGTCGACGCCCAGTTCCTCGAGTTTGTCCCGCACCTTCTTCGAATACGGACAGTCCTGCCTGTCGTACAGTTCCAGACGGCTCATCACGGCACGACCTGCGGTGGGAGTTTCATTAACGATACCGTGGGTGTGTGAATCGATTACACGAGCCGGCGTGCGAGAGACAGAGCCCGAGAGCACTCGAACACCATATCGAAGCTCACGCGAGCAGTTCGCTCGCGAGGACGATCAGACCGACGCCGACGAACACCACCCCGAGTGCCCGCTCCATGAGGTCGCTGGGAAGGTACTTTCCGATCCGGGTTCCAACCGTCCCGCCGATGAGGACGCCGGGGATCGACCACGCAACGACGTACCAGACCGGCGTCGCCGCGAGTGCGTGAACGATAGCCCCGGCCAGCGCAGCGATAGCGAGGACGAACACGCTCGTCGCGATCGCCACGCGAGGGGGAAGTCGACACCGGACGATGAGTTGTGTCGTCGTGATCTCGGGAAGCCCGGCGCTGATGAGGCCCGTGACGAACCCGCCGACGGTGGCCAGCATGACTCCGGGCAGTCGCCAGCAGGTATCGTAAGTGAAGGTCGCGCCATCGGCCGCCTCGACGACCGTCGTACCCCGGCCCGCGTTCTTTCGTTCGAGGAACTCGTTTTCTTCCTCGCCGGGAACGCACTCTTCCGGCGGGTCGTGGAGGCCGAGGAAGGCCCCGAGTCCGAGGAGGCCGACGCCGAATGCGAGCGTCAGGAGCGTCGTCGGAACGTAGTGCGCGGCGAGTGCGCCAACGACGACGGACGGGACGGCACCGAGGAGAAGCCACTTCGCCGTCGCGTAGTCGACGACGCGCTGCCGGACGTAGTTCAGGAGGCCGTTCCCCATGCCGAACACCTCGGTCATGAGCCCGGCACCGATGGCCTGCGCCGGCGACAGGCCGACGACGAGAATGAAGAAGGGGCTGAAAAAGAGGGCACCCGAGACGCCCGAGGAGAGCGCGATCATCGAAAAGAGGATCGATGCCGGGAACACCCACCAGTGCGCGAGGAACTGATCGACGGGAAACCCGGCGGGAAACGGGAGACTCGCGAGTAGCGATCCAGCCGTCCCGACATCGAGTGTTCCAAGCGCGACGAGCGGAACCCCCACTCCGAGTACAGCGACGAGGTGCCCAGCACCGACGGCGCGATCATCCATCATGTATGTCACCGGGAGTTCATCGAGCAGTCACGCGTCATCGAATAACTCCGCCACGGTGTCAGGATCGGGATGCCAGCCGACGAACTCGCCGCCTTCGAAGGGCAGATCGACGGACGCAATGTAGTTGCACAGGCCGACGTAGAAGTCGACGAGGAGGCCGATCGCGACGATCTCCGCCGACGAGTAGTGTCGTTCCAGCGCGTCGTGGATGGGGCCGGTCACGTTCCCCGATTCGACTGCGCGGGCGTACTGGAGCAGGACGAACTCCGCGTCGTCGAACGGCGAGAGGTCGTTGCCCCCGATCGCTCGCATCTCCTCGATGGTAACGCCCTTGTCGCGGGCGATGTCGACGTGCTGGTGCCACTCGTATCGGGCGCCGCGTGCTCGCGCCACGGTGAGGATGACCAGTTCCTTGCGACGCTGACCGAGCTGTTCGTACAGCGTGTTCAGATACTCGAGCGTCGCCTGGAGAATTTCGGGGTTGTGCGCCCACACCCGGAAGATGTGGCGGTCACCGAGGTAATCGTCCGTGAACAGGTAATGGTACTCTTCCGGAATCTCGTCCAGTTCGAGTAGTGGTAGTCGTGACATTGGTTTCGTCTATTTGTGGTGTGATTGGTTACGATACTATCCAGTGATTCACGCGAGGATGCCGGTCCCCAGGAACCCGACGAGGACGACGCCGTAGACCCTGTGAAGGATCATTCCCGGCGTGGCGTGGTCGTTCGGTTCGCCACCAGCGAATTTCTCGACGAGAGCAGCCGTCGGCTGTGAGCCGCCATCGCCTGGCATCATCATTACGGCGGTCATGACGATCGTCGCGAGCAACCCACCGGCCAAGCCAGCGGTGATCGAGGCCATGAGACGGTGTACGGTACGACAGACGTGTATTAAACCGAAGCGCGGGCGTTTAACGCCGGCACACACTCGGGATAGTACGTTTAGATCCCCCACCGACGGTCGTCGTATGGCTGTAGACCAGCAAGCGTACGAAGTCGTCGTCGTCGGTGGCGGACCAGCGGGGCTGTCGACGGCACTGTACAGCGTGCGACTTGGGCACGAAACAGCACTCGTCGACCGTGGCGGGGGCCGGGCAGCGATGATGAAAGACGTTCACAACCTCGTCGGAACGACCGAAGAGACGAGCGGGATGGAGCTCCTGCAGATCGGGAAGGAGCAACTGGAGGAGTACGGCTGTACGGTACTCTCGGATCGAATCGGATCGGCCGGCCGGACTGACGACGACCGGTTCCGCCTGTGCGGCACCGACGTGGACTACGTGGCCGACGCGGTCGCGCTGGCGACGGGCATGAACGACGTGCGACCGGACCCGCCGCTCCCTCGAACCGGTCGCGGGCTCCACTACTGCCTCCACTGTGACGCACACATGTTCGCGGACGAGTCCGTGTACGTGATGGGGTACGGCGAGAGCGCGGCCCACGTCGCTGCAATCCTGCTCAACTTCACCGACGAGGTCGACCTACTGACTCGGGGTGACGAGCCAGCGTGGAGCGACGACACCGACGAGATGCTCGACACACATCCGATCGACGTGATCCACGAGGACGTGACCGGTGTCCAGAACGGGAGCGACGGATGGCTGAAGGCGCTGGAATTCGAAGGGGGAGCCGTCCGCGAGTACAAGGGTGGCTTCGCGCTGTACGGCGCCGACTACAACAGCGGGCTCGCGACCGACCTCGGCTGTGAACTGAACGACGACGGGACCGTGGAGGTAGACGACCACGGGCGAACGAGTGTCGACGGCGTCTACGCGATCGGCGATCTCACACCCGGGCACAACCAGGTGCCGATCGCGCTAGGAGACGGCGCGAAAGCGGGGATTTCGATCCACTGGACGTTGCGGGATTTCCCGCGAGATCCCGACCTCGTCGAGGAACAGGGGCCCGTTCGAAGCGACGAAGTGCCCGGGATGCCGGACGAACTCCTCGAACAGGCCACCGAGTTCCACACGTACGATTAGGTGTGTGAGTCCGTCGTCGATCCCCGCGGCGGTCGCCACACCGCGGAACCCCGGCGAGGATGCGAACCGATCGATCTCGTGCAACGGTGCCGCACGCCTGCCGGGCCTATATACACCCTCGCTGTTCGGGTAGGAGTGCAATGCTCGTCGTCCATGCGACGTTTCCGATCGATCCGAACCACCGCGACCGAGCGGTCGAACTGATGCGAGAGCTCGCCGAAAAGTCCCGGGCGGAGGATGGAATCATCGACTATCGGGTCAACACGGATATCGACGACCCGAACCTGTTCCGGTTCGTCGAACGGTACGAGAGCGAAGCGGCGTTCGGCGCACACGTCGAAACGGATCATTTCGGCGAGTTCGAGGCGGCACTCCCCGAGTTGCTCGACGGTGAGCCCGACGTAACCCGGTTCGACGTCGAGAGCGTCAGCGACGTCGAACTCTAGTCCTTCCGGCCGCACGTCGGTCGAATCCCGAAACCCATCCCCGACCGCGGTCTCTACCCGACTGGCCTCGAAGTCCCAGTATCGACTCTGGCCTTCGACAGGGGCCTTTTAAATCGAGTGGGACCAGGTGTGCGGATTGCACAGCCACGCGTCCCCTATATGAGGCGGCGGCGTACCAGGAGCCGGAATGGTGAAAGCAGCAGTTATCGTTCTCGCAGGCACCGACTCACACGCCGACCAAGGCCGTCTCGCGAACGGGCTCGAAACGGCCAAGGAGTTCGCCGAGACGGACGGCGACGACGTCGAACTCATCTTCGACGGAGCCGGGACGCAGTGGATTCCCGAACTCGAAGACGAGGACAGCGACTACCACGAACTCTATCGGACGGTTCGGGACGATACCTCCGTCTGTGACTACTGCGCCGGCGCGTTCGGCGTCGACGACATCGTGAACGACGCCGGACTGGTCACGCTCGACGACCACGACGGGCACCCGAGCATTCGGTCGCTCGTCGCCGACGGGTACGAAGTTATTACTTTCTGATAACTGTCGTCTCTAACACCGCGCGTGAACGTAGAGACGGACCATTCGAGGACAGTCAGTCGATTGCGGGCTACCGACGATTACGGATCGTCGTCCAGCGTACGACGAACTGATTCGATACGTGATCGGATCGACCGACACTCAAGTGTCGAGTATAAATTAGAGATACGTTTTACTGCGGCGCTTATCCGCCGGCACGCATCGCTTTCTGGGCGAAGCGTTCGATAAGCGAATCGAGGGCGTTGGGGTCACCCTCGAAGATCAGGTCGACCTGCGTCAGCGAAACGGACGGGCCGATCCCGACGGTCTGTGAGGAGAGCGTCGCCGTCCAGTCGTCGGCAGCGACGCGGTCGTCGTCGACCCGTTCTGCGCCCAGGTTTTCGAGATAGGTGATCGCGAGACGTTCCGAAATACCGCGGAACGAACGCTCCCGTCGCACCCAGTTCTCGTTCGCACTCATGCGCTCTGCATCCCCCGAAGAGGAATTCGTGCTCGGAAATCCATACCGTCGATGGAAGCTCCGGTATAAAAAGCCACGCGGCGGCGTGCAACGACGGTACACGACCGATCACAGGATTTCGGGGAATCCCATGTACCGGTCGGCGAGGACGTCGGCGCCCTGGTGTTCGGTGACGAAGTCGATGATCGCGTCGGCGCCGAGGTGGGGTTGATCCACCAGCGCGAGGTGGCCCGCCTCCTGGAGTGGCTGGATGCGAACGGGCGCGTTCGTAATGTCGTATCTGAATCGGAAGCGGATCGCCGAGTCCATCATGATGTCCTGCAAGCCCCAGAGGAGCATCGTCGGGGCGGTGATATCCTCGTAGGGAACGTCGAGCATCCAGTCGGGGTCGAGCGACGCCCCACGAAGTGCGAGGGCGCGAATGGCGTCGAGTTTCGGCGAGCCGTAGCCGGCGTCGCCGTTGAGCTGTGAGCCGCCAGCGGCGTAGTCGACCGTCTCGTACGGTTCGCGGAGTTTCCGCAGGTCGTGGGTCGTCCGTGCCGTCGGAACGTCTTCTTTGACCGCCCCGCCCCGGAAGTTGCTCGGGTCGTGCACCATCGTCCGGAGGGTCTGGACGAGTTTCATCGGGAAATCCGCGACGGCCTTCCGGAACTCCTCCTCGTCGTCGACGAAGGCCAGCCGGCCGATGGATTCGATCTCCGCGACCGGCCAGTTGTCGTAGGCGACCGGGTCGACGGCGACACAGATGTCCGTCTTGTCCGGGTAGCGAGCGGCGAAGTCGAGCGCGATACCACCGCCCCAGTCGTCGCCGGCGACGATCATCGAGTCGTGGCCCCACTCGTCCATCAACTCCGCGATGATGTGGGAGTCGTTCTCCCAGGAGTACTCCCAGTCGTCCAGTGGTTTGTCGCTCTTTCCCATACCGATGAGGTCGATGGCGTACGTCTGGAAATACGGCGAGAGGAGGTCCTGAATCGGTTCCCACTGGGAACTGTTGGTGGGCACGCCGTGGACCATCACGATCGGTGGTCCCTCGTCGCCGTCCGTTCGGTAGTGGATCTCGTGTCCGCGTACGGTTGCTGTTGGCATTGCACATACTCGGACGCAGCGTGGTATCTAATACCTGAAGCGACGTTGGGACGGCGTTGCACAGACGACGGCGGAGGGAAAAACGACCTACGTCGACATCGCGTACGCGATGGCGAGGGGAATCGCGTAGACGACGTGGCCGATCGTCGAGACGATCGTCGCCGGGAACGCGACGTTCGGGAACGGGGGCGCAGCGGGGAAGCCGACGGCGGCGAGCCACAGCGGCATCACGAGCGCCGCGAGGACGAGCGTCGTCAGGATGCCGTAGACGACGCCCAGACCGATCGCTCCGGTGAACTCACGGGCAGGTTCGCGTAGCGGTCCGAACTGGACGAGCGCGACGTACACGAGACCGAGGACGACACCGTGGAACTGGTGGATCGCCCAGCCTGCGAGCAACGCCGGGCCGTCGATACCGTACATGGCCGGGATTACCACCTCCAGCAGCGGGGCCGGCATGACGAACATCATCATCAGCCCGAAGAGGATGCTCCCGACGAACCCGCCGGCCGCTCCGGCGATCCATTGATCCGACGTCACGGACGATACTGACGAGGCCGTTGTGGTTTCAGTAGCCATAGTTATCTCCACTCCTGATCACGTGCTCTGGACTAATAATCAATTCGCTAACCATTTGGTGAGTAGGTTACCACGAGGAAATGTCGGAATGCAACCGGACGTTCATACTCGAAGACGTGTGAACGGACGTATGGAAGAGTTCGACTTTCTGGTGATCGGCTCCGGGTCGGGGCTCGACGTCGCCAACGTTGCAGCGAATCAAGGGCAGTCCGTCGCCGTGGTTGAGAAGGGGCCACTGGGCGGCACCTGTCTCAATCGCGGCTGTATCCCGTCGAAGTTACTGCTCTATCACGCGGACGTCCTCGAAACGGTCGAGCGTGCCGGGGCGTTTCACATCGACGCTCGCGTCGAGGACGTCGGGTTCGCCGACATCGTCCGGGAAGTGAACGAGGAAGTCGAGGCGGACGCGGAATCCATCCGACAGGGCCTTCGCTCGTCGTCCCAACACAGCCTGTTCGAGGGAGAAGGACGGTTCGTCGACGACCACACGGTCGAAGTCGTCGACGGCGAAGACGACGGGGCCCGACTCCGGGCCGAGACGATCCTCATTGCGGCGGGATCACGGCCGGCGATTCCGTCTATCGACGGTATCGACGAGGTCGATTATGTGACGAGCACGGAGGCGCTCCAACTCGAAACGCCCCCGGACCATCTCGTGATCGTCGGCGGTGGCTACATCGCGGCCGAACTCGGCCATTTCTTCGGGACGTTCGGCAGCGACGTGACGATCATCGGCCGCCGACCGAACCTGCTTCCGGAGGCCGACGACGAAGTCGCCGAATCCTTCACCGAACGGTACGCCGACCGATTCACCGTCCACACCGGCCACACTGCGACCGCAGTCTCCGAGAGTAGCGGAACCGTGTCCGTCGAGGCACAGTCGTACGAATACGGAGACGATGGGGGTATCGTCGACGACGACACAAGCGTCACCGTGACGGGCGACGAGTTGCTGATCGCCGCCGGACGGGTGTCGAACGCCGATACGCTGAACCTCGATGCCACGGGGGTCGAAACCGACGAGCAGGGGTTCGTCGAAACCGACGAGTACCTGCGGACGGCCGCCGACGGCGTGTGGGCGCTGGGTGACATCGTCGGCGAGTACCTGCTGAAACACAACGCCAACCACGAAGCACGGACCGTCGCGCGAAACATCTTCGGGAGCGACCTCGAGCCGATCGATTACAGCGCGATGCCCTTCGCGGTGTTCGCCTCGCCGGAAGTGGCTGGCGTCGGCGCCAGCGAGAGCGACCTGCGAGCCGCCGGGCGGGACTACGCGACCAACACCTACCGATACGAGGAGACCGCCCGCGGCGACGCGATGAAAGCCGAAGGCTTCGTGAAGGTGCTCATCGACCTCGACGGGGAAATACTCGGTTGCCACATCGTCGGCCCCGACGCCTCAACGCTCGTGCAGGAAGTCGTCGTCGCGATGACGGCCGGCACCGGAACCGTACAGGACATCCGCGAGAGTATTCATATCCACCCGGCCCTCCCCGAAGTCGTCCAGCGGGCGTTCTCCGGGCAGTTCACCCGCGGCGGACACGATCACTGATTGCGCGGGGTGGACTGGGCTGGTCCCCTTCTCGTACCCCTACGACTCGGCGGTCGTGAGCGAGTAGACGCGCTGTCGGGCGTCGGCGAACGAGATTCGGGAGGTCACCACATCCTGGTCTTCGAGTTTCCGCAGTGCGTACCGAACTGTTCGGTCCGGAAGTCGCGTCGATTCGACGAGTTCCGCCTGTGTGAGACGGCCCTCGTACTCCAGCGTCTTGGCGACCAGTTTCGCGCTCGGCGGGAGTGCTCGTAACGACGATAGTTCCGGCGACGACGGGACGGTAGTCTGACCAACCATTAGTATCAGCGACGACGGGAACACTCTTAACCCCGTATCGGCTGTGCATTGGAGCTACACGCTCGGATTTGGCCGTCTCATACGAATCTTCGTAACCGTATCACGCGCTCGATGTCGCCTCCGACGTGAACACGCGGGTATCCGGTCTGAACGCCGCCCAGCTGAACCAGAAGAGGTCGTCCCAGTGGGGATGTCGGTCGAGCGTCCGCCCCGCGAGCTCCCCAGCGACGGCCTCCCCCGAGAGTGTCCAGTACGTCCCAGTCTCGTCGTCCCGAGCGACGGCCTCGCCCGGACCGTCAGGCGCGGGACGGAACGTGAGGACCTGCTCCCCGACCCGTCGATGAACGGACCCGCTGATTTTTGTAAGTCGACTCTGATGTACGGAGTATGCATTCGCCGTCGCTGGGTGGATTACTCGCAACCGACGGTGAGACGCCCGATGCGACATCCCACGTGGTAGGGCGATTCGATGGGAATCAGATTCTCGTTCCGCTCCTCACCCGAGCGGTTCCTGCGCTGACCGATCAGTTGAAAGTCGCAACGACGCTCGCACGCGCGACGGACGCCTCGCTGACGGTCATCAATCCGGTTAGTACTATCTCAGGGATACCTAACGAATATCATCACGAGATATCCGACGGCGACGAAGCCGACCTTCTGGAGTGGGTGTTCGATCAGACCACCGAGTCGCTTCCACGAGTGAACGGGGATTGTGTCTACACCCGCGGTGTCGTGACCGGCGTCCTCCAAGCAGTCAGAACGCGAAACGTGGATACCCTCATCGTGCCCGGGAGCAGCCGTGAGCGTCGCCTCCGCATGGGCATCACCGAACGGATTGCGGCCCACGCCGATGCAGACGTGGTCGTCGTGAACGGTCGGACCGGATTCACGGATCCGGCATCGATTCTCCTCCCGATTGCTGGCGGCCCTCACTCGGGGCTAGCCGCCGATGTGGCAGCCTCTATCGCTACCGGCTCCGACGCTTGGATCGACATCCTACACGTCATCGACGATGACGCACCCGATCAGCGGCGAAACGAAGCCGAAGAGTTGGTAGACGACATCTACCGTTGGATCGGCCGCCCGGACACTACGACGAAGTGGGTGCTCGAGACGACAGACACTCTGGCGGCGATCACCGACCAATCGCGGTGCTACGACCTCACGATCATCGGCGCTCCGACGAAAGGCCGTCTGCGGAAGTTCATGTTCGGGTCGACGAACCAATCCGTCCGGAAACATGCCGGAAGCGTCGTGCTTTCGGCCCGAAACAACAGTCGACGCTAATCCGAATTCGCCGCAGAGAGCTGTGCGGTGTGTGACCTCGTTGTAGTCTCGGTCCGGGATCATAGCACGTGCCGTGTGAACTGCGTTGCACACTCGCCGGGACTATTTGTCGTGTTTCAGTGAACGAACGATCGGTGACAGTCGATGGATACTGACCTCGGACCCACTGGGACGGAAACGCTCTGTGACGTGTGTACGACCGAACTGGATCGTGTATCGAAAGTCGGACGGCTCGCCGATCGGGAACTGGACCTCCTCCGACAGCCCAAACGTCGTATCAACGTGAACATCCCGATACGGATGGACGACGGGAGCGTGGAGGTGTTCCCCTCCTTCCGGATCCAGTACAACACCGCCCGTGGACCGACGAAAGGTGGGATTCGGTACCACCCGTCGGTGAACGCCGACGAAGTCGACGAACTGGCCTTCCTGATGTCGCTGAAGTGTGCCGTCGCCAACATCCCGTTCGGCGGCGCCAAAGGGGGGATACAGGTCGACCCGTCGCGGCTCTCGGAGGGCGAACTGGAGCGCCTTTCGCGAGCCTACATCAACGAGTACCACCGGAACATCGGCCCGGAGACGGACATCCCCGCGCCCGACGTGAACACCGACGGCCGGATCATGGCGTGGATGCGGGACGAATACGAGTCGATCACCGGGGGGCAGGCACCGGGCGTGATCACAGGGAAACCGGTCGAACTCGGCGGGAGCGAGGGCCGCGAATACGCGACCTCCCTCGGTGGGGCAGTGATCCTCGACGAGTTCGTGGACGAGGTGGAGATGACACGGGAGAGAACGACCGTCGCGGTTCAGGGGTTCGGAAACGTCGGCTCCTACCTCGCGAAGTTCCTTCACGAGCGCGGATACGATGTCGTTGCGGTCAGCAACGTCGACGGCGGAATCCACGATTCGAGCGGCATCGACATGCCGGCGCTGTTCGATGCGTACGAGTCGAGCGACGACCTATTCGAGTTCGGTGCGGCGGAGATTACCAACGCCGACCTGTTGACACTCGACGTCGACGTGCTGATTCCGGCCGCCATCGAGAATCAGATCACCGAGGCCAACATGGCGGAGGTGCAGGCGGACGCAGTGCTGGAGATGGCCAACGGCCCGACGACGTCGCGGGCGGATGAACACCTCACCGAGCGGGGGATTCCGGTGATCCCGGATATCCTCGCCAACGCCGGCGGGGTCACGGCGTCGTACTTCGAGTGGGTGCAGAACACGACGAACGAGTACTGGACGGAAGAGCGGGTGCGTGAGAAGTTGGCGACACAGCTCCGAGAAGCATTCGCCGACCTTCGAGAGATCAAAGTGGCGTCCGAGACGACACGCACCTGGCGAGAAGCGGCGTACACGCGCGCCGTCGAGAGCGTGTTACAGGCAGAGGCGTACCGGGGCAACGTCGCGAGGGCCGACGTCGAACGATCGGACTGATCACCGTGTGTCGGAGCCGGTCGGCGTAGACCCACTTTCCTGCGATCGGGTAGGAATCACGTTCAATGGCCCAATGATTAGATCCATTTGATCGCGGTATAGATGTAGCGAACCACGGGATGAAACCGCCATCGGTCGGAATCGTTCAGTAGCTGAACGAAATCAACGGCAGTGCGTTCAGAGCCGATGACATCGACGATTGCCCCGTCGTTGTCGTGCGATTACGACCGAGAAATCGGCGATGGGCGCTGCAGGCGCTCGTTCGGTCGCTGAACGATTTCCCTTGCTGGGCCTGAAACGGTCGAAATCGAGGGTTGCTGGACACATCAAAAGACACAGTATTCTGTGATTTCATAGTATCCTGTATGCCTTCGATCACGGTCAATGTCGACGACAACCTCAAAGAGCGAATGGAGAAGCATCCGGAGATCAACTGGAGCGAGGTCACGCGGCAGGCTATCGAAAAAAGATCGACGCGCTCGAAGTGATGGACGAACTTACCAGCGAAAGCGACCTCACCGAGAGCGACGTTCGGGATATCGCCGACAAAATCAACGAGAGCGGGCGGAAGCGTGTTGACGAGGAACCGACGTAGAGCCGACGAATGAAGCTGGTCGTCGATGCCAACGTCGTCATCTCCGCGCTCGTCGCCGATTCGAAAACGTGGGAACTCATCGTCACGCTAGACCCGGACCTCCTGACTCCCGCGTTCGTCCACGACGAAATCGAGAACTACGAGGAGTTGATCGCGGAGAAATCAGGGATGGACCCGAACCGAGTAGCGCAGTTCGTCGACCTCCTGTTCCAGTACATCGAGGTCGTTCCCGTCGACGAGTTCCATCCGGCTATTGAGGAGGCGAACGCAGCGATCGGCGACATCGACCCCAGCGACGTGCTCTACCTAGCTTGTGCGATCGCCAGTGGTGCGGCCATCTGGAGTGACGATTCCGACTTCGACGAACAGGACGTAGTCGAGCGGTACTCGACGAGTGACGTGATCGACTCGTTCGACACACGCTGACGGAATAGTGGATCAGTTCACACGTCGAATCCGTTCCGCCTGATACGGATTATTGTAACTGTTTACCGGTGGTTCGCCAGCGTGGTCCGGCGAACCACCGGTAACGACTTACAATAAACAGTATGAGTTCCTCTGCCAACTCATCGTCAGTATCCGCTGAATATGTGCCCTTCATTTTGCGGACGCCGGTATCACCTATACAGAAGTTGTCAGGTGGATGCTGCGAGATACAGAGCGTGGATGCAGTATGAGAACTGTATAATTTCTCTAAAATTGGATCTGCATTAGCCGACAAAATAAACATACACACGATATATGCGCTGTGGGAACCTCTCGTTAGGGTCTGTGATATATCGTGTTTCAGAAAGTGAAACGCCTACTTCGCATTTATTACTCATCATCAATTAGCCCGCTTATGAAAGACACATATCAAGTGACAGCTCAGAAATGTTCGCTTCCAACGCTTGGCCGTCCGACAGAGTGTATTGAGTGAGAAAAATGAATATCGTTGACAGCCTCCGACGCAGAGCATCCCACTGGCCGATTGGAACATTCCTAACCGTACTTACACTCTATTCGGGACTCGTCTTCGCGGGCCTCTATTCTATGTTTGGAACTACTATTCCGACACTGGGAGTGATGGTCTATGCGTGGGCTCCGATGATTACTGCGGGGGTGACGGTCTGGCTGCTCGACGAAAGCGTTCGAGACTGGCTTGGACAACTTCGCAACCTGCGGGCTGGCATTCACTGGTATCTCATCGGTATCGCTATCATGATGCTCGGAACCGAAGCCGAGACGATAGTTGCGGTGCTCCTCGGCAGCGACGTGGCGGTTCCCTACGCTCGGATCAGTGATTACATCATCACGTTCGGTGTCACACTGTTTCTGGCTGGTGCATTAGAGGAGTTGGGCTGGCGTGGCTTCCTGCAACCCCGTCTCCAGCGGCGATTCAGTGCGCTCCACGCGAGTCTGGCGATTGGCGTCGTCTGGGGCCTTTGGCACGTCCCAATGATACTCACTGGAACCGGCGACTTCACCGTTTTCTGGGAGTACATGGTGAATCTAGTAGCGATATCAGTCATCCTTGGATGGCTGTACAACAACACTGATGGAGCGTTGCCAGTCGTGATGATCGCGCACGCTTCGCACAATATGCCCCGTATCGGGGACGCTGCCGGAGACGTGCCCGCCGTGTTTGACATCATGTCAGGAGACACCGTATTCTACCTGCTCTGTGCGTCGATCATTGCGCTGTATGCTGGGTCACAGACGTTTAGACGGGATGGAACTCTTCCTGCGGTTCCCGGTCAACTCAAAGAATATGAACCGGATCAGGAGGGGACTGCTGACTAACGACCTGTCAGACTGGTTGTGATCCAGCTAGTACAGCACTTGAACTGACCGATCCGGTTTGACCCAATCCGAGAGGGACTCAGTACAAGACTCACGCTGTCTTTTCGTCACTCGGCGGATCATTTTATTCAGTAGCTGATAGGTATCCGAGTGACCGATGCAGAGGTTGTAGTCGAGGGTGTCATAGAACTCTTGTCACACCGTGATGATCGTACTTCCCGGATTGTCTCCACGTTCGTAGTTGGTGATAGCGACGACGAGGCGAAGGCACAGAGCAAGAAACACCTGCGCTCGTGCGTGGACGCGGCCTCGGGCGTGCGTTCGCCCGAGGCCGCAGTCCTTCACTGATTCGTTGGTTCGTTCGACTCCAGTACGGCGGTTGTACGTCTCATCCAGCGTGGACTGCTTCAGCTGAACGTCCTCGCTGTGTTGTTCGATGCGGTCTTCGACCCTGTACTCGATGTCTTTCGGGTCGTCGGTATTTCGCGCGTTGTACGGAGCGACTGGCACGACCCCTGCGGCCAGCAGGTGGTCGTGCCAGTCGAGCGTGTCGTAGGCGCTGTCACCGACCATCCAGATGGGCTTGGCGACGGCGAGCGCGTCACATGTGACGCGCATCGCCGTCTCTTCTGGTGCTTGCTTGCTCTCGGTGAACTCGGCTGCAATCGGGATCTTTTGTCCGGTCGAGACGACCGTACAACCGTAGCCGTAGTAGTACTCTTCAGCCGTGGGATCGTAGCATTTCGACGCGTCTGGATCGGCGGGCATCGCTCTCACGTCTGTCGAATCAATGCAGTAGGTCAAGTCGAGCAGGCCGCGCCGAGCGGCCTGCTCGACGAGGTGGTTGAACACCTCGTCAACGACGTGTTCGAGGTCGGTGAGGAAGCGATCGACCGCGTCTCTGGACGGCGGTCGATCGAACCCACAGCTTAGCCAGACAACCGTGTTCCGAAGCTCTCGTTCAACCGGACGGATGCCGTAGATATCGTGGTAGTAGCAATGGAGGAAACCACGCATCAACTCTGGTGGCTCGTGCTCTCGTGTTCGCCCCGTCTCCGCCGGGGCGAACACGTCGAACTCTTCGAGAAACCCAAAGGAGAGATGCTCAAACAACGCTAACGTCTCGGTCTCCGCGACATTGAAGAACGTCTCTACCGAAGGATCATCTTGCAGGGTCGCTGAACTCATTCCACCTCAGCGTTCACCCTGCTCTTTGGTGTGGTAACTGTTCTATGACACCCTCGAAGAAGCATACAGGAGTATCGCGCCGCTCGTGTTGAGTTTACTCGGCTGGTCGATTATTTATACGTCGATGCAATCGCCACCGTTTTCGGCATCGTTCCTACTCGTTCTGGTTCTCCTGACCACGGTGTATCTAGCTGGACTTTTTGTGGTGACTCGGATCGTAACCGGCCAGACAGCAGCCACGACCACCAGAATCAATAACTTCGGTCTCGGTAGTGGTGTCGGGCTGTTCGTTTTCCTGTTTCTCATACTCGTGCGTGGTCGGTCAGCCCTCCTTCTTATCGCGTATGTGATCGCGGAGGCGATTGGTATCGGAATCCTACGTCGGACCCCCAAATGACGTGATTTCGAGTGATAAGTGAGTCTCCTGTATCGAACGATTCGCTCCTCTAGGAATGAGGGTATGCGAACCGTTGATGACACGCTTTAGAGTCTACTAGATTCGCTGTAGATTCTTTCCCATGGACGCTTGTCAGATGTGGGTCCCCGAGTACTGAGAGTTATGTGTCGCTCCCCGAGGGTGTGTGGAATTTCTGGCCGGAGGAAAACTCGGTGAGTTCCTCGATGCGGTCTTCAAGCGCTTCAATTTCATCACGCAGTTCGTCAGCTTCGGGATCGTCTGCTGAAGCGAGTTGATCTTTCAGACCCTGGAGTCGCGTTTCCTTGCGTTCTTCATCTACCTCCGATTTCCGGACGTACTCACGCTCGTCAATCTCGTAGACATCGTCAGGTGCGAGTTCGGTCACCTCCAGCGCTTCATCGACTTTACTGCTATCGACGGTCGTCACGCGCTCGCGGTCGATACCTGCATCTTCCAGCGTGGCGAGCACCTCCTCGTCATCTTTGAGCGAGCGGTATTCCCGACTTGTCCGCTGAACAGAACCGAACTGCGCGTGAACCGACTGGTCGTGGTGGACGCGATCAAGTAAGAGGTCGGCCACCTCTTTGCGCAGATCATCCGTGCCGCGCTGGACATCGGATAACAGCGTGTAGAGGTTGACCAGTGCGGGCGTCTCCAATGCGTCGAGGTCATCGACGTCGTGACGTTCCATCGCATCGATGAGCAACAGTAGGTCCGCATAGACTGGCTGGTCAGGTTCCGCCCGCTCGTCCGTAGTGGGACTCTCGTCGCTAGCACGGACACGTTGAGAGCCGGTCGGCGCATCGGTGGCATGAATCACGCCATCCTGTTCGTCGATTTCAAATCGGGGATGAAGCGTCAGTACAGCCGCATAGGGGTCTGCATCCGGTGGGAGCCGGTCCAGGTCGAAGCCGTCCGCAGCATCCTCAACACGATCGATCAACGTTTCGAACTGCTCGCGCTGGAGTGGTTGACTGTCGCCACTGTCGTGGAATCGAATAACGATACGCGGATTCTGGACGCTCGTGATAGTGAATTGCGTGCCTGAAAGCGGTGTCAGGAGCGTCGCCTCATCGTCAAGCGCGTCACACTCCTCACGGAGGTTCTCCCAAGTCACACCCGCAGCCATACTCACCCCTACGCCCGACTACTACAAGATTGCTTGGAGATCTGGGGAAGTTTGTAGCTGAAATCTGCGTCGTGAGAACTTTTAGCTAACCGGACCCTAAGGAAAGCGTAGCAGTCTACCGATTTTCGACTGTCCGAGATGGCTCAAGTGGCGTCGTCAGCGTGACTTGACTCCCGGTTACATCATCGGTCTTAATCTCAAGCGTTCCGCCGAGCGCTGTTACAATCCACTTGACAAGCCAGAACCCAACGCCAGTCAAATGCTGAAGATCCGTTTCTTGCCCCTGTTTGAGTGTCTTACAGACTACATCCGGAATCCCCTGTCCGTCATCTGCGACAGTAAGCGAAACGCGTTCTGTCTCAGTATCAACATTCACTTCCAAAGTGATTGACGGCGCTGCATTTTCTGTGTGTCTGAGAGCGTTTTCGAAAAGTTCTCTAAGCGCAGGTTTGAGTCGCTCTGGCACATAAACCGGGTCTTTGGACGGGCATTCAAGCATTATTGTGGCCTCTGATGCTTCGTCACCAAGGGAGGTTATCACATCGTCATAAAGTTCGCTTACAGGGACAGTTTTGAAGGGGGGAGAGAGTTGTTCAAGTGTGTCTTTTCCGGTCCGTATCTTGTCAATCAACGATTCGAGTTTTTCTGCCTGCTCGGCGATTTTTCGGACGTGGGATCGCTGCGTGTCTTTTTCCACTGACTGCTGAAGTTGCTCCGCATGTCCGTATATGACGTTGAGATCGTTCCGTAAGTTATGTCGTAGGATTCGGTGCATTACACTAACGTGTTCTTTGCGCAACTGCTTGTCGGTAATCTCGTTTTGCACGGCGACAAACCCGAGTGTGGAGCCCTCGTGAGTCACCGGCGCGATCGTCTGGTGGGCTCTATACTGCGTTCCCGACTTACGCTGATCGATAATGGTTCCTTCCCAAACTTGCCCCGAGGTGATCGTTTCCCACATGTTTTGATAGAACTCGTCATCATGTTCGCCTGACTGGAGGATACTCGGGTTTTCACCTTGGACTTCATCACGAGAGTACTCAGTTAGGTCTTCGAAGGCCGGGTTCACGTATTCGAGCGTCCCGTCGGTATCAGTAAAACAGACTGCGTGTCCCGTTTGCTCAATTGCCTCTTTGAATCGGGTGAGCTCCCGTTCGCGTTCTTTGCGTTCAGTAATGTCCCGCATCGCCGCGACGACCCCCTGGATTCTGCTGTCCTGATCGTAAAGCGGATAGTACCTGATGTCGATGGTTCGTTCCCCACGGTCGGGGTGGACACGGTTCATCTCGTAGTGGGTCGTCTCTCCGTCGAGAGCAGCCTCCAGATAGGGCTCGACAGTCTCGTACTGCTCGTGTCCGATAACCTGCCGTGCGGACCGACCGCGAACCTGCGCGTCCCCGAGCCTGTGGTACTCGCAGTAAGCCTGGTTGGCAAAGAGGTAGTTCCCTTCGTCGTCGAGTGCGGCAAGAAGGTCACCGGAACTCTCGATTGCCTGTTGATACCGACGCTGCTGTATCTCCAGTTCTTTGCGCTCGGTTATATCCCGGCCAATGCCAACGAAGCCAGCAACCGCGCCAGTACCGTCGTAATACGGTGTGGCGGAGAACTCGTAGGGGATGTCTTCGTCGCTCTTCGTAATAAAGTGCCCTTCAGTTCGTTCCGCACGCTCGTTGTGGAGCACGTTCGCAATAGCGTGCTTGATCAGGGGACGCTCGTCAGCAGGGAAAAATTCCCACGGTTGCATTTCAGCGAGTTCGTCAGGGTCGTACCCTGTCACTTCGGGTAGGCGATCGTTGTACTCTACGAGGGTGCCCTCTGTGTTGAACACATAGAAAACATCGTTGAGCGCGTCGATGGTGCTCTGGATGAATGCCTGTTGATCCCGAACTGTCTGCTTGTGGCGTTTTCGCTCAGTGATGTCGTCAATCATCACGACGATGCTGTCATCCATCTCACCAGGCTCGTCAAGCGGATACGACTGAATGTGGTACCAGTGGTCGTCGCCCTCCTGCGTTGTCCTCTGGACGGTTCGGTTGACAGTATCACCTGCAAAGACGCTGTCGAGTACTGGCTGGAAGGTTTCGTTTTGCTCGGCTGAAAGGACGTTTTCGGCCGTGAGTCCCGCTACAGACTGGTCGCCGATGTCGAATCTCTGGCGGAACAACTCGTTGGCAAACAAGAGCTCCCCGTCTGTTTTCAGCCCAATCATCATCTCTGGTGCCTGTTCCACGAGTTGTTTGTAGCGGTCTAACCGCTGTTGGTGCTCTTTGCGAGTTTGGATTTCTCGGACGGTAGCCACGAGACTATCTTCATCAGCAAGACACGAAAGGTGAATCTCAACGGGCAATACCTCTCCCGTCTGTGTTTCCATGCGCCGTTCGAAGGTGACTGCTCCCTCGTTTCGCGCTTGCTTAATTAACTCTTCAGGAGTCTCGTCTTCTCCTAGTGGCGGTCCGGCATCAATCAGATGCACGTTGGTACCGACTAACTCCTCCCGTTCGAACTCAACCATTTCACAGAAAGAATCGTTCACCCGTTCTATGGCCCATGTCTCTGCGTCACGCACAACCACACCGTCCGCAAGACTGTTGAGAACCTTCGATGAATCCGCTGTGTTAGCGCTCATACAGATGACAGAAGAATCGCACATATAGCGCTTTGTTTGATTCCAATGGATTAATAACAGAATTTTGGAGTGTTATAACTGGTGAGATTATATGTTCTCGACTTTTTTGTGTTGATGTGGGTGATAAAACCTTCAAAATTTGTGGATAGTAATTCTGCCGTTCCCCGGTGGTGACAGCTCGTTTCACAAGCCAGTCATAAACACCATCGTTGTATAGGGGTCGATAGATGGACGCTTTATCATGTCAACGATTTTGACTCGGCCACGCGCGTATTGTGTACGATATACACTGCAACAAATCTTATTTTGAGCTACACCTGTTGATTTAGAAATACCAGTTTGTTTCCCACCGCTTGTTTAGCTATACGTATCGCTGGTGCATATGTCGCTCAAAGAGGTTCTAGAAGCCGCTTCCGGTACTGTCTTCATCAACTCATCACAGGGAGATTTCGATGTAGTCTTTTATTGCCGTTAGAGTATTTTGCTTGTGAGAATTGTGAAAGGATTGAAGTACTCTGAAGGAGGAAATTTTGTATGGCAACCGAACGTGGCTCCACGGCTGGTCAGGACTTCTCCCAACAAATAGCTAATGGCATAGGGTGTCATAGAAGAGTTGCCACGGTGTTTATTTCACGAGTTCAAAAAGAATCAGTCGTGAAACTCTGCGTGCATATGTTGCGCAGTGAGAAACACGTCAAAATTAACATTCAGTAATCAAAACAATCACGAATATGTCGAAGTTGTCTCTGATAAGTATAATACTGGGGATTGTGCTGCTCGGAGTTGCCGGATATATGGCATACTCTCAGCAACAAAGCCTCTCGTCCGGGGTGCAGATTGAAGCCACGGTAGAGAGCAAAGAAGTCACTATGGATTCCTCAAAAAGCGGGGATAAGTACACGCCCCACGTCACTTACAGCTACACGCACAACGGAACCCAATACACTTCCGACAACATCAACCCGGGAGTAGGAACAAAAGCGTCCGACACAAGGACTGCCGCGGAAGACAGAATTGACCAGTACAATGTCGGGGAGACAACCACGGCCTATGTCGTGCAAGGCTCACCCTCGAAATCGTATCTTAAGAAAAAGAGTAGCCCTCTACCACTTATACCCGGCATCTTAGGCCTATTCCTGATCGGAAGACCAGTCTACAAATCCGTCGCTTCTTAATTTCGAACCGCTCCGTTAGGGTGATGTCCTTCCGCTTGGTTGCTGAATCATTGCTTCATCTTCTGGCTCTAAGTCTCGCACGTGATTCGTAACAATATTATGGTATTTTGAGTGTCGGGCTGGTATGTGGGTATCCTGTGTTGGCCGGTCCGACCTAATCAAGTCTGGATACAGGTTGTGTGAGAGGCGCGTAGGGAGTACAGCGTGTGGGTGACCGAGTGACCGGGTATGGATACGATGTCAGTTTTATTCATCCGGGTGTTTACTTGGTCACCGGTGTGAGTAGTCTCCAAGGATAATGTCGGGTCTCAGTCTCTGTGTTCGGAATAGATTACTGCGATGGAAATACGGGCTTATCGGTGGGGGAGTGGCTCTTCCGTGTACTGCGGTCAGTTATTGGCAGACCGGGTCCGAAGTCTCGGTGGCGGCAGTAGTGTTCGGCGGGATCCTGACCGGGTACTTACTCACCCGGTCGGACAGTGAAACAACTCGTGCAGGGATCCAGGTTGGAATCGTTGGTGGACTCCCGATTCTCTGGGCCGTATTCCACACATATGTCGCCGTAGCAGGGTTCACTCAACCGGAGTGGGTCACACTCGGACAGGGCATGTTCCTGACCGTATTTACCGTCGCCGGGTTTGGGATCGCCGCGGTTGTTGGCGAGATCGGCGTCCGGATCGGGACGTGGCTGGCGGACACCGTTGAGGGTCGCCGCAACCACGGACACAGTAACTGACGACGCGTCGGGACGACCGTCTTTCAATTGCTTCTCGCTGAATCAGCTGTTCAGTAGGCCTGCGAATCCGGTATAGTTCCATCTCCGACTCTCAGGCAGGATCAGTCAGCAGAGCCAGCAGAAAGGTTGTGTGCGTCAGTCGGTAAGATACGGCAGCGGACTGACCGGTGCCATCATTGGTGCGCCGGTCAGTATCTGTCCCAGTTGCGGCACGTGTGATGCGCCGTAGACGACTAGCACCCGTTCGTCATCCTTCGCAGGCACGTTCCAAATGTTCGATGCAATACGCAGGTTTCGTTGTGTCCACGCCGTCATCAGTTTCACAGCCGTGTAGTCTCCCGGCTCGCTGTTTTCAAACGCCGTTGCATAGAAGTTCATATCGTTATTCCACATAGCTGCTCCCACGCCAGGCGTGTTCAACCACTGATAGAACTCCACCAGCGAACCTTCATCAAGCCGCTGCTGTTTCTCCGCGTTACTTTCGGCTGCGTCCGGAAGCGGATATTCGACGGTATCAGGATCAACGAGCACGGCTCGCAGCGAATCCGGCAACTGCTGCTTTTCCTCATCAGTCAGTAGTGCTGCAGGACTTTGGAAGTAGTCAACAGCGGCAACGGAGTCGTGTCCGAGCTTGTCAGCGAGTCGGAACCCGATCTGAACGGTTTCGTTGCTTCTGTCCCGCTCCCACCCGGAGACAGCGGTCAGCGTGTCGGGGTCGTCACGGTAGGCTGCGTATGCAGCATCGATGACCGACTGCTGTGAGACCCGTTCCTCAACGGCGATCCGGTCGGGCTCCCAGTCTGCAAGCCGGTGGGTCAGTGTTTCGAGTTCGCGCTGCCGCTTTTCACCCAGAATGTCCCCTGGATCGGTGGCATATGCGTTCTGTGTGTCTCCAGGAGACTGTGCGAGATGCGTTGAGCCGAGGAGCATCACCTCACGTTGGCCCTCTTTCGGGTCTGGCCACTGGTCAGGCCCCGCCGCGGCGGGAGTTTCAGCGTTAGTTTGTAGCCCGGCACAGCCGGCGAGTCCAGCTATCGCCGCGGCAGCAGCTGATCCCATTACTGACCGCCTGTCCAAGTGAAGTTCCGATCGCATAGTTCGCTACCCACCAGGTTTCTGGTATCAACACAGTATAGCTGCCAAATGATAAACAATCTGAACGCTCAAAAGCGAGTTTGAGTGATATACATTTGAACGCTCAGGAGCGGGTTTCAGCTCTGCTACATAGAACAGTTACACTCCACAGGCCGTCCTGATAGATCCTGAGTACGTAACGACTCGATCTGCTAGAGCGTTGCCCTGATTTGAACGATTTTTACTCTGTGGTAGTAAATCTGCTATGCCACCCCCATATGAACAGGCGACTCTGTTGAAATCCTATTCTTCAGATATATTTCCGCCTGAAACAGCCGGTCGGTGAGAGCTGCGAATGTATCGGCTATTCTCCACTAAGACTGCGCCCGTAGACGTAGCTGAAAAAGAGGCTGAGTGGGACGGCTATCCAGATCGTCCACACGACCACTACCAAGATGGTATCGGGGTACAGCTCAAAGAACGCTCCGAGGAACTCGGTGAGCGAGGTCGGCGGGTCAACTCCCCCGTATGGGTTCAAAAACTCGTAGCCGTACACCGGAGCCAGTAGCAACCACACGGCAGTTCCGGCAAGGTAGTTCCCGGCGACCGTGACCAACGCTGCGACGGCACTGTAGTATGGGACACTCGACGGCAGGGAGCGCCACGTGAGCGCCCCGACTACGAATCCCGTGGCGAGGTACACCGGGATCGCAGACAGAATCACCCCTGCGGAACCCACCGTACCCGAAACCAGCGTACTCACCGGAGCAAACACGATGCCACCGGCGAGGACACCGACGGCCATACTGTAGCCGGCCCCGACGTCCTGTCGGTCCCCGAGCGGCAACCGTGTCGGTCCGTATCGACCGTACAGCCGCACCACTCGGTCCAGCCTGGCTACCATAACGCTCTGCACTCGTAATTTGTACTTGAAAATACTTTTTCCGCCGGCTGGACTGCATCTCGCTGTCCATCTCCCGATCTGGGGCAGCATAGGCTATAGGATAGACCAGATACACGGGCCGAACAGTATGAGACGGGTGTCTGACGCCAGTTTCTGGACGTTTACCGAGCTGAGTTATGACCTAAAGGCTGCAAACGCAGATATCATACGGCGTTGTCACCGATAAGAGGATAATTCTGCTCGCTGAATAATCGAAGCCAACTCGATCGATATATTTCCAGTCTGTATTTATCGCTCCCTTTCCGCGCCAGATGACGACTATCTCGCGACCGATTCGCGCGGTGTATCTTGCACGGAAGTCTTGACAAGACTTCGATAAGCAGAGCGTGCGGAAGTTTCTATGACACGCTGGCTGAATCCGTACCAGTCGACGAGTTCAGCCAACTTAGTCTAAGTAAAGGTTATATTGTTTCCGTAAGCCAGACAAAACATCCGGATGACTCGTAAACAGATAGGGAAAAACACGGGGAGGTCTGGGCGAGTAAATCTGTCCGGGCCTGAACTCGATAAGTTCGATGCGGAGGTGGGCGAGCCAATCAAAATCGACATCGCTGAGTCGAAAGAGATCGCTCACGCACTCATCAACAATAGCGACCGTGGAGAGTTCATCATCGTCTCCAAACCGGGGCAACAGGAAGTTGATTCATGAGTAGCACAGACTATCCGAGTCTGTTTGAGGCGTGTACTCCTCGGGGAGATGTCCTCGACGGGACGCTACAGGAGGATCAGTTCGCAGCTAGCTTGGCAACTGTCGCTCATTCGCCGGATGACTCCGCACCGGTCTATCGGAGTGCGACGCAGTTCTTCGATATGACGTACCCGACCGACGGGCTGCGAACGCTCCTGAGTAATCTCACGGGACGGTTCCTCGCCGCTGACGGATACGACAGCGGCGGTTACTCCAGCAGTATTCTGTGTCTGGACACCCGCTTCGGTGGGGGCAAGACGCACGACCTCATCGCCTCGTACCATCTCGCGAATCATCCGACTGATATTGGCGATCTCAGTCGCCATCTCGTAGAGGGTGAGGACGACCTCGGTGCTGCCTACCTAGATGCGGTAGATCAGGGTCTTGATGTCGACACCTCCGTCTTCGTCGGAGGACACGTCGACGCCCGAAATGCCCGGAGCGATCGGTCAGACCCGAACGCCCCGAACACGCGGACGATGTGGGGCGAAATCGCCTACCAGCTATACGGCCTCGATGGCTACGAATATATCAAAGAGTACGACCAGGACCGGAACGCACCTGGCGGAAATACGCTGAAGGGGCTGTTCGAGCTTGGTGATGGTCCTGCCCTCATCCTCATCGACGAGATTGCAGCCTACCTCGAGGCGGCGTCCGCGGTCGAAGTCGGAAACGCGACGTTAGCCAGTCAGACCCTGAGCTTCGTTCTCTCACTCCTCGAAACCGCGTCAGAGGTCGACAAGGTCACGGTCGTATACAGTATCGCAGACACTGCTTTCGAGGAAGAAGCTGAGGAAGTCCGTACCCTTATAGAAGGTCAAGGCGAATACCCCCGCCTTCCTGTGAGGGACGAGTGTTCCGACCGCTCAGGTCGGAACCGAGGACTGAACAGGCGGGGGATGAAGCCGACACGGTGAGCAACAGACCACCGAGGGACTGCCCGGCAGGATATTCCACCGTCAAACGACGCTCTTAATAATATTTTACCCATAACTGGTTATGAAGCAGGACGATGCTGGAGACGACCCGCACCTACGTTGCGAAAATCACGAACCACCAGCAGGTTCGTGACGACCTTGACGCCTGTGGGTTTGCAGCATCAAAACTGTGGAACGTCGGACGCTACTACATCCAAGGTCGGTGGGACGACGACGGTGAGATCCCTGACGAGAAGGAATTAAAATCGGAGTTGAAAGACCACGAACGCTACAGTGACCTACATTCGCAGTCAAGTCAGCGAGTTCTTGAGGAGCTTGCTGAGGCGTTCACCGGCTGGTACAACTCCGACGACGGTAACAACCCGCCGGGCTACCGGAAACGTGGCGACCGACACCCACGTTCGACCGTGACGTGGAAGCAGAAAGGCATCAAACACGACGACAAACACGGGCAGGTTCGCCTCTCGAAAGGCTGGAACCTCAAAGACGGGCGCTCAGACTTCATCCTTGTGGAATACGAGACGCGACCGGATGTGACCGTTGAGAACATCCAGCAGGCGAGAGCGGTCTGGAATGGCGACCGATGGGAATTGCATCTCGTCTGTGAGACAGCAATTCCCGTTGAAGACGCACCCGGCGACAAGACTGCTGGAATCGACCTCGGCATCAGCAACTACCTCGCCATCGACTACGAGGGCGGTCCAAGCGAGTTGTATCCCGGCAACCGACTCAAAGAGGACAAGCACTACTTCACCCGCGAAGAATACCAGACAGAGGGTGAGAACGGCCCATCAAAACGGGCGCGTCGTGCCCGGCGGAAACTCTCACGTCGGAAAGACCACTTCCTGCATACGCTCTCAAAACACATCGTCCAGCGGTGTGTCGAAGAAGGGATCGGGACGATAGCTGTGGGCGACCTGAGCGATATTCGAGAGGGCGACGACGGCAACTCACGAGACTGGGGCCAGCGTGGTAACAAGAAGCTTCACGGATGGGAGTTCGACCGTTTCACCCGCTTACTGGAATACAAAGCCGAGGCACACGGAATACTGGTTGACCGTGTGGACGAAGAAAACACCTCGAAAACCTGTTCCTGTTGCGGGCAGATTCGAGATGCCAACCGCGTCGAGCGTGGCCTGTACGTCTGTGAGTCGTGTGAGACGACGATGAACGCAGACGTGAACGGAGCGGTGAATATCCGCCGAAAGATAACTCAAACTCCCCCAACCGGGGATATGAGTAACGGCTGCTTGGCACAGCCCGGAGTCTACCTGTTCGATACAACCACGGGTGCATTCCACCCACAAGGACAGGTAAACTGCAAACCCTAATATCCCAACGCTCGGGATTCACCCCGCCTTCAGGCGGGTGAGGATGTCAATGATAAGTATCCCGACCTCGCTAACGATGAGATACCGGAGGCCGTTGATCCGATCACTCATATCCATCCGTCCGCTGCCGCGGTCGAAGCACTCCGCCAATGGCATATCGGTGACGGGGACTACGAACACGCAAAGGCGGCTAAACACCTACTTGCCGAATCCGTCCATCGCAGTCTTAGCAAGAATCACCGCTCTATCTTCGAAAAATCCCTGGTTGAACTCGTTGAATTACAGGCCCCGCTACGCCACGACAACACCTGGGAGCTCACCCTCGCTGTCGATTATCAGCCGATATCTGTTTCGCCGGAGCAGATACGACCGATCACCGTTCGGTTGTGCGTCGCTCAGATCTGTCGCTGGAGCGTGTCGTCCTCGAGGAAGTGGTCGATGTGGTGGGCGTCGTCTTCGACTTCGGAGAGGATCCCCTGTAAGAGATCGGCTGTTCCCAGATCGCCCAGTTGCTGGGCAAGCAATGCGTCCTCACGGAGTGTCGTCGCCAGTGTCTCGTAGGCAGCGAGATCGGCCTCAAGCGACGATCGAATGTCGTACACCGTCTCACCCTCGAAGGCAACGAGGCTACGCTCGGTGGCTGCTTCCGGGCCCGCCACGGGAACGCCTCCGAGTGCGGTTATGCGCTCGGCGAGTTCGTCGGTGGCCTCCTCTATGTTCTCGTAGCTCTCGCCCAGAAATTCGTGAATACCGAGAAACTCCGGGCCCTCAACGTTCCAGTGGTGCTTTTGAATCTGCCGGGCAAGGATCTGCAGGGTGGCGAGGGAGTCATTGAGTGCCACGACGAGTTCCGCAGCCGCTTTCTCGTCGATCCCGAGCGGGTTCGCTTCGTGTTCGTCGGCAGTCTGTAGTACGGTACGATCGGCGGCAGTGGGTTCCGTCATCATCGCTGTATAGGATAGAAGGGGAGCCATTAACTTCCGACTTTGTTCGGATATATGCGGAATTTCACGCCAGGTATCCTCGATAATGCGGTCCCCACATCGCAATATTTCTTAGAGCCACGTAGAGTGATTGAAACAGTTGATTCTGACGCGTAGAAAATGTTATTTAACATAGCTATCGAAAGAATAACATTGGCATGTTCCAAAGTACGTATATGCGGGAGTTCGTCTTCACGTTGTCGTATGAACGCGGTGTGGACACGCTGGTGGACGCGTTCATCGACCATCCGGATGTGAAGGCACTGTCGACGACATGTGTGGCGACAGCCGAACACATGTGGCGCGTCGACAACCTGTTGGGCCCTGAAAGCGCCCTCGACCGCATCGAGGAACTCTTCGTCGATGAAAGTCGGTGTAACGAGTGTCACGCAGTCAGCTGCGACACCGAACGCAGCTACGAGGTGTTGGACCGGGCACCGACGTACAGAGTCCTGTACACCCATCGCCGTGAGATCCGTGGCTGTCACTCCATTCCATACCTGACTGTCGAACACGTCGGTTCGGGTGTACTCTTCGAAACCGAGCGAACCGGACACACCTACGAGTGGACCGTGCTAATGCCGGACGATACCGGCGTTGGAGGGCTCTATGACGCGGTCAACGCGGAACTCCGTGACGGCGTCACGCTCAATCTTGAGCATGTCAGAGGCCATCAAGGGTGGCGAGCCGAGACACTCACAGCGACCGAACTCTCACACGATCAGCGGAACGCGATCAAAGCAGCTGTTGCACACGGCTACTATGAGACCCCGCGGGAATGTACGATCACTGAGCTTAGCGAGCGCCTGGACGTTGCGCGGTCAACGCTGCAGTACCGGCTCCAACGGGCCGAATCGCAACTATTCGCCGCGGTTGTCGATGAGATGCCCTGATACGCGCGGAGACAGTTGACAGCCTCCCATCCCCGAGGGGGTGGGCGTTCGCTCGTTACGTGTCACCTAGAGGCTGGGAACCATTGTGAGGGGCAAGGGCGAGAAACAGCAGCTGCTCAAGGATACAACGCTGAGCGACTCGCCGGGATGGTTCTGAGCGTACGCCGTGCTTTAGCAGGGTCTAGTGGAGTTCCGTGGTGCGATTCTCTTGTGCACAATATTGACGGACTGAACTATCAGATTGAATCAAAGTGCTGTACGTATCGGTATCCATCTGGTGGGTACGGTCGGTTTCGTATTTGGAAAAAACATCATGATAAGCTTATTAAAAGAGCTGAACAGTGGTCAAAAAATACATTTTTTGTACTTTTTTGTTGTGTACGATGTGGAACACCGGCACACAAAAGAGATAGGCAAACTCGTCGCATCTGTAGATCAAGTTGACAAGGTATTAGACGGTCTGCATCCGAGTAGCAGAATAGAATACTGCCAATCAAAATCGCAAGAAAGCAGCACGATTCAGCCACAGTATTACTCAGACGATTAAACTAGAACGCATGGCCTACACCCAGGACGAGCAGGCGATGGGGTGGCACATCTATCTGGAGGAGACGATGGACGTTCCCTTCGAGGCACGCTGTATCGAAGAGCAGGACGTATCACCGCTTGATGAAGGGGAGACGGTTCGTGTGGTCGGCAAACCGTCATCGGAGCCGTCGCTCCGCCAGCAGTTCGTGACCATCGAGTGGATGGACCGGGAGTTCGGTGTCCCACTGAGCCAACTGGAGCCGGTTGAAGCCAGTGATGACACCGAGCAGGCCGTTTCAGACTGGCATTACAGCGGTTCAAGGAGAAAGCCCACGGCTTCAGCCGTGGGATGAATCCGACAACAGCCGAAACAACTACGACGGTTCGTATCGTCGGTTGTGCTACCGAGTCTCGGGTAAGGATATGCACGCCAGCGCGGCGGTAGATGAAGCCCGCTATCCGAGTCGGGGGCCGGACTGGCACGGCCCACAACCCCACCGAACGACGCGAGTGGGGAACCTCTCCGTCGTGGGCACGGTCTGTGACCGTGGAACCCCACGACTTCAGTCGTGGGAGGATGTCAGTGGCTCGACCGATAACATCAGCAGCGTCGATGCAAAATAACTCCACAAACATGGCGACCTACCGTTTCCGCGTCAAGTACGAGCACGATCCCCGGTCGCTGTGGCGGGACATCATCGTCGGGGCGGACCGAACCCTGGACGAGTTCCAGTCGGTGCTCAACAGCGCGGTCGGACTGAACCAAGACCACCTCTGGTTCTTCGGAACTGACCAGGACTACTGGGACAGCGACGTCCAGTACAAGCGCCCTGGAGAGATCGAACAATCCCCAGACGGAATGTTGCGCGGTGGCGAGGAGTATGACGCGGGCGAGACGACAGTCGGTCAGATGGCCCGTCAGTTGGACTTGGACGAACGCGACCGGATTTGCTACCTCTTCGACTACGGTGACGAATGGCGCTTCTATGCCATCCTCAAGGAGATCAACGAGGGCGAAACCAGCGATACAGAGCCAGAAGTCGTGAAAGAGAAGGGCGAGCCTGTCGAGCAGTATCCGCCACCCGGCGAAGGCTGGTAGTCATCCTGAGGAATATTTGGGGCGAAGCGGCCCCCGTCAGTGTTGCTGATCAGGGGCGCGTCCGTCGATAGCGTGCGCCTCTGCCAACTCCACCACATCGTAGACGTGAATCCCTGATTTGAACCAGAGAACGCGGTCACTCGCCTCCTCAAAGTCGTCCGCTGAGCACTCTAACCGCTCCGACACTGCGACAAGCAAGTGGTCGAGATCGGCCCCTCGAATTTTCGCCAGCTTCTCGTTGAGGTACTCGGGTGTCCAGAAGCCCACGATTTCGAAGATTGCTCGTCTTCCGTCCGGATGTTCGATCGCGAAGTCGGGGATCATCACTTCGGCACCGAGATCGAAGACATCGTCTTCTCTGACAAGTTCCCACTCCGTATTCGCTCGCTCCCACTTGTTGGCGAGCGTCCGCTCGACGTCGCTATCGAAGCGGTTGCCAGCGCTGTAATGGGAATCGAGGCCCTCGGTATGGTCGAGCATGAACTGACGTGTCTCACCGGAGGTTTCGTCGACAAGAATCGTCGCAGTCATCTCCCACCGGTCACAGAGCGGTAACGCCGGCAGGAAGTTCGCCATGCGGATCCCGTATTTTTGTGATTGGGAGAACAGCGACGCCGGCCCGTCCAGCACGGCCTCGTAGCCGGCGGCCTGGTCGGTACTCGGGACGCGTTCACCGTCTACGTCGATCGGATAGATCCGGTGCATCAACCCGAATAGTTTGACATAGCTGAACACCGTCCCGAAGTGGTCCCAGACGCGAATTCGCATTTCCGTCGCATCGTAGAGCACCGCTTGGGCCAGCGCGAGATTGTAGCGAGTTAACAGCCAGTCCACGGTGAGATCCGTGTGTTCGTACTCCGCGTCGCTGCTGCCGGTCAAGTTGGTCGTCGACGTCGATGCATCATCATCACTGGCGTACCGGTCGGCCGTCCGCGTCCCGATTCGGACGAGTCGCTTGTTGTCCTCGAGATCGGCGTACATCCCGCGATAACACTCTTCGAGCGACAGTCCGAGGTCGTCGGCGACCGCGCTGTACACCTCCAGTTTCTGTGTGTCCTCGCCGAGGGTGGGCTGGCGGACGATCGGATAGCGCTCGTTAGCTTTCTCGAAGAGTTGCTGGCGGATCTCGCGCGGTTCGACTGAGGCCACGACCTCGAATTCGGACTCGTCTTTGAGGAGCTTCGCAAGACCCTGAACGATCTTGTAGTCGGTATCCGCGACAGTCAACTCGTCAATCGCGTCCTCAAGATCGCCTTTCGGTTCGCCGAGATGGGCCTCGAACAACTGGAGCAATTCCCGAGCAGTCTTTCGGTAGCGCTCCTCGTCGGGATCGATGAACAGCGGCGTAGTCATCTCGTCAGTCGTGCGCGAGCGTGCGAGGTCAGCCGTCAGCATTAGTTGTCACCCCCTCCCGGCGTCGCTGGGAGACGTACGTTTCCATCGTATCCTCGGTGATGATTTCGTAGAGACGGGCGGGCTGGCGGTCGTCAGTGGGCCGCAGGATGCGCCCGAGCCGTTGAGCGTACTGGCGTTTCGAGGCGCTCCCGGAAAGGATGATACCAACGTTTGCCGCCGGGACGTCGATGCCTTCGTCGAGGACTTGGGACGTCACGAGCATCGAGTATTCGCCCGTGCGGAACCGCTCGAGGATCTCGGTGCGTTCGTCGGTCTTCGTTTGGTGGGTGATGCATGGGACGATGAACTCCTGGGAGATGTCGTAGGCAAAGTCGTTGTTGGCGGTGAAAATGATGGCGCGGTCGTCGTGATGGCGCTTGATGAGATTGTCGAGCGTGTCGAGTTTCTTCTCGGCGGTGCGGGCGATTCGTTCGGCCCGTTGCTTGGCGATAAGTGCCCGCCGGCCTTGCGGGTCGTAGGACGTGCGTTTGAGAAACTCCGCATAACCCTCCTCCTTCCAGAGGTCGAACTCGTGACTGTCGACGTAGTCGCGATAGATCTGGTACTCCTCGTCGTACTGTTGGCGCTCGTCGGGTGTGAGCTCGACCGACATGTGGATCGTCTCGTATTCGCTGAGGTATTCGCCGGCGAGCTCGTCGACATCCTCGCGGTAGACGACCGGCCCGATGAGGTCCTCGAGCAGTTCGTGTTTGCCGTCGGGCCGCTCGTAGGTTGCGGTCAACCCAAGGCGATACGGCGCGATCGTCATCTCGGGAATCTGCCGGTAGGTCGGAGCTGGCAGGTGGTGTTCCTCGTCGACGACGAGCAGGCCGAACTGATCGCCGTACTCGTTGACGTAGCGGTAGGCGCTGTCGTAGGTGGTGACCGTGATCGCGGTGACGTCGTGGCTGCCGCCACCGAGGACGCCGACCGGCTCTGTAAGTTGGTCGCCGAAGGCGTTGGTGAGCGTGGCGTGCCACTGATTCATCAGATCGATCGTCGGCGTCACGACGAGCGTGCTCACGCCGGCGTCGGCGATGGCCTGTAGCCCGAGAAACGTCTTCCCGCTCCCCGTTGGGAGGACGACGCTCCCTCGCCGCCCGTGGTCGATCCAGGCGTCGAGGGCGGCCTGCTGGTAGTCACGCGGTTCGATGTGGAGCGCTGGCGTGAGTTCGAGATCGGGGTAGGCCCGGGCAGCATCCTCGCAGGCTGCACCGAATCCATCGCGGAGCGTGGCTTGGTCGTCGCTGCCCGTCCATGTGCCGGCCCATTCGAGGAGGGCTCGATATCGATATGCCTGTGTGCGATGCTCGTCGACGCGGTCGTCCCACTCCGCATGGGGCACATTCTCGGGCACGCCACGGAGTAGGAGGGTTCCGTCGTCGAATTCGATCCGCATTCGCTATGTAGATGCATGCGACCGGTCGGATTCAATCTGTGGGTCGCGTTTGAGTGGTTCCTGTGACTCGACGTGGGGAGTGTCGGTGCTTCATACTCTTCGTTCGAAACTAGTGCTCTGTCAATCGTCAATTATGGAAGTTGCAAGGCTAAAACTCCGTCTTCAGGACAGAGAGGACGTCAAGATACTCTCGGATATACGTACGTGAACGGTTGGGCGAGCAACGCTCACCAAATTGATTTGACGACGACAATCTCCCAGACACCAGGCTTTACCGTGCGCCACGCATTTTAAAAGTATGACTTCCAGTAGTCACATGGTGATCGCTGGCGGCGGACGCGTCGGATTCCGGGTCGCAGAGTTCTTCAAACAACGTGGACACAGGGTGACAGTTATCGAGCAAGATCCGGACCGAGCGCACGAGCAGGACTCGGACGATATTGAAATCGTGATAGACGACGCGACACATCCGTCCGTGTTATCAAACGTTATCACGGAGGAGACGACCGTCATCGGTGCGCTAACAGACAGTGACAGCACCAATCTCGCGGTCTGCCTAGCTGCGAAAACGTTCCAGCCGGACATCCGAACGGTCGCACGTATCACCAATGCCGACGACGAGGAGTTCGAACAACTCGTCGACGAAGTCGTGTTCCCGGAGCGTGCAAGCGTCAAAACCGCAGTGAACGCACTCAGCGGGAGCGACGTGCGAACGTTCGAGGACGTCACCGGTAAGATGGAGGTGTTCGACATCCGCGTCGCCCCCGAGTCGCCGATCGCAGGACAGCTTCTCGACGACGCTGACCTTCCGGAGGGGAGCCTCGTGATTTCCGGGGCGGGGAAAGAGCGGACAGCTACCTCCGAAACGCGACTGGAAGCCGGCGAACGGTATATTATCGCAGCCGATCCTGCTGCCGCAGATAGCGTTATCTCGGCGTTCCGTGGGGAATGAGAGACGGCGGGAGCGCTGGTGTTCAAATTTGCGACCCTCTCGATCATCGGGCAGAATATCCGGTCGATTCTTACTGAGTACGGCTATCGCTGGGAGATCGAGAGTGGGTACCGGTCGATCAAGCGGTTCATGGTGGCGACGACGTCGAAGGATTTCGGGCTTCGATTCTTCTACTTCGCGTTTGCGTGTCTGCTGTACTCTATCTGGCGGGCTGTCGATCTCCTCGTCCAAGCCGAGTTGACTGGCGAGTATGAGCACTCACCGGTGATTACAGCGGACAACACGCTGACGCTGCTGAAGAAGGAAACTGGAATCGGGTAGTGGGGTACTCTGTTCGGGTTAGCGTGCCGTCTGAGTGGCTACGCTGCTGGAAGTCTCGAAAATTTGTTCATATAGTTGGGTGTGTGACAGGATTAGCCGCTTGGAGAGCCATCTGGGGCAGTTTCCGCTGACCAAATCGGTCAAATTCACGCATCACAGCCCTGCTAAACCCTCTGTAGTCTCAACTTCCACATCCTTCGGATCGATAAATCACATAACGATATACAAATTCGGCTACTTGGAAGTTGAGACTACATCGGGTATAGCGGGCCTGTAATGCGTGGAATCGGCCGAATCGATGAGCTGAATCTGCGTCAGATCGCTTTCTGAACGGCCGCTCTTGTTCCACAGGCAACTATTCCAGCGGATTTCCGAGACTCTGGATAGTGTCGCCACTGAGAAGACACGCTCTCGCGGAGAGAATCCCGTTACTATCCGATTCCGGTTTCCTTCTTCACCAGTGTCAGCGTGTTATATGCCGTCACGATCGGCGAGTGTTCGTATTCACCGGTCAACTGTACCTGCACGAGTAAATCGACCGCCCGCCAGACCGAGTACAGCAGACACGCGAACGCGAAGTAGAAGAACCGCAGACCGAAGTGCTTCGACGTTGTGGCGCCCATGAATCGTTTAATCGATTTGTAGCCGCTCTCAATTTCCCACCGATACCCGTACTCAGTAAGGAGCCCGCTATTCCGATTCGTCATGAACACCGAATACTGCTGGTGGTCGTCGTGTTCGGAGTTCTCTTTCCGTCGGTAGATGAGCGTCGTCGAGTGCCACTCGTTGTCGCCCAAGTGCAATTTTCGATCAGTCTCGTAGCGGTCCTTTCCCCGCTTGAGAAGACGCTTGGCCTGCGCTTTCTCACTCGTCTGCATCCGCTTGGGTACGACGTAGGAGAGGCCGCGCTGGCTGAGCATCTCCAAGATGTGTTGGCTGTCGAATTCCCGGTCCATCAGCACATTATCCACGTGAACGGCCGCCTCTGTCGAGTCTAGGAGCTCTTCGACGATTTCCTTACGCGTATCGCCTTTCCGGACTGGGCGCGCGTCTAGCACGATTGGCACGGCATTCCCTACTAACTGGACGGTGGCCCACTGGTAGGCATACTCATCCGTGTTCTCCTTCGTCCCGATTATCTCGTCTTCGTGGTCCGTCCTATCGCCTGTGAAGGGATCGTCCTCCGTAATATCGATGGCGACGATCCCGGCTCGGAAGAACTCCTCCGTCTCTGCGACCCGGTCCAGCAGTCGGCCAACGGCTTGGTGGTACATCTCGCGTATCTCCTTGATGGAGAGATCCCTCACATGCTCGCGATGGGCGTGGCCCAAGGGTGTCCGCTCCCGATTGGACTCGTGAATGAAACTCCGAGCGCCTTCGTTGACGGCTAAATTCTCACGGAGTCCGAGGTAGGTCTGGAGGTCCCAGTAGGCGTTCTCGTGGATCTCACAGCCCTCACCACGGTCCAATGAGAACGCTGGAAAAGCAATATCGCTGACCCGCTCAGTAACTGTCTCTGCCTGGTTCAGGATGGTCTGGCCGTCAGGATCCGGTTCTGTATTCTCGTCACCGTGTCTACGGGTCTGTCGTTCTGGATTGCGCGGGACTGTGACACCCGCATTCTGGGCTTTGATGAGGATGGTCCGCGCTGCCGTCTTGATGGTGTCTTGGAGATCGGCCGTGAAGCGGTGGTGCCAGCTGCGCCACAGCGTCGACTGATTCGGCACCGAGTCCAGCCCGATCTGTTCGCAGAAATCGGGATGCTTGGTGAGGTATTCGACGAGCGCGGTTTCGTGGTCCCAGCCATGGCATTCTTTCAGCAGGAACAGGCGAAACAGCGCCTCCATCTCGTAGCTCGTTGAGTCTGCGTATCGGTCGTGGGGATCGAACTGGACGTATGCCAGCGGCACTGCGTGGACGAATTGGTCAACGGCCTCGTGATCGTCATGCTGGAACCATGGTTCCGCAACGAGGCGAACGTCCGATTCCAACGCTGGAAGGGATGAGCGATCGAATAGCGGGCTCGACTCGTACGTGGGCCAATCGACGTAGGATCGCTGGGCGATCTGCCGGAAGACAGTGCAACGAGACTCACGTGTCAGAGCCACGGGGGGAAAGTGGCCACGAGAGGGTCAAGTATTCATCTAACTGCTCGATACCGCCCGCCTATGAGTCATCAGACGAATCGTGAGATAGTGACAGGAGACTCACGAAGCGCTCAGTACAGGGTGCGGATCAATCATTCGCAAACAATATTAGCACCAGGAATTGCAGAAATCGTTGAAACATGCTTCGAATATTAACGAAAATTCACCATTACCGACTCCCAATTCTTGGAGTGTGCGGGGCAACACTGACGATCGTGTTTTCTAGCCCAGGCAGTACTCTGAGCACCGTTGGCCCACTCAGTTTAGATATGTTCTGGGTTTCTCTGGTTGTGTCTGGAACGTTGATACTGTCTGTACTCGTTCTCGGTGAGTACAACCCAGAAGAATACGGGTTAGAGCTCGAGAAACGAAGCAAGTAGCACTTCTCTACTGACCGATTTGATTCACTGTAATCAGAGGGTGATGAGTGCAAGACACGCGCGATCTATCCATCATGAGCGGTTCTGACAACATATCATGAAAATAGTCCGCCAGTACGAGACTCAAACAATGGATCCACGGGACCGACAGTATTCAGCAGGGGCCTTCACACGCCACAAGCGTCAGGAGCCTGTTTTACGGCCCGAATCGACCCGTTTGAACATTCAGGGGTCGAAGACCTCTAATGACTGGTATAGCTTCAGCCGCTGAAGCCAGCCACGTGCCGGTTTTTTATGCCACTCCTATACTCGCGTATGGCAACGACAACTGCCATGCCCGTCGGTCCCGACGTACCGCTCGACGACAGCCAGGCCCTCCACCAGTCAGTCGCGTTTTTCGCGCTGACGCTCGGCGTCTCCTGGGCGCTTTGGGTCCCGCTGGCGTTTCAGGACACACTCGGTCTCACGATTCCTGATGAACTCGGCATTCTCCCGATAGTGATCGGCGGCTTCGGCCCAGCTATCGCGGCTGTCATCATGACGTGGCGCGGTGAGGGCACCGTGCGTGCCCTCCTGAAGAGAGTCCTCGACTGGCGACAGCATCCCAAGTGGTATCTCGTCTCGCTCTTTCTCACGCCTGCGATGATCCCGGTCGGGTCGGCACTGTATGCGGCCAGCGGCGGCGTGCTGGACCTTTCGGTACTCGTCCAGCGACTCCCGATGTATCCGATCCAGTTCGTCTTCGTCCTGTTTCTTGGCGGCGGACAGGAGGAACTCGGCTGGCGTGGATTCGCTCTCCCGCGGTTGCAGGCGGCCTACGGTGGGACCGTGGCGAGCCTGGTCATCGGCGTCATCTGGGCTGTCTGGCACCTGCCGGTCTTTGCCATCCCGGCCTCTTCGCAGTACGGCCAGGCGTTTTTGCCCTACGCCGTCGGCGTTCTCGGGTTCAGCGTCCTGCTGACGTGGCTGTTCAACGGCACCGGCGGCAGTGTCCTGCTCGCGATGTTGTTCCACGCCAGCCTCAACGCCTCCAGTACACTGTACCCGATCCCCGTCGATGTCCTCCGGTCGAGCGGCTTCCCCGACATCGTGATGCTTGGTATGGCCCTCGCAACGTGGGTTGTCGCGCTCGTTGTCCTCTCCCGCGACGGACGCTCGCTCGACCCCCGCCGGGATGCCGAGACCACTACAACCCCACCGTAGCGGGAGTTTCCAGGTAGTTACGCCTGTTTCAGAACGGTATTGTGCAGGATTCGCGCAACCAGTTTTCGACGGCGAGCGTGCTCTGACTCACTGATCGCTATCGACCGTTCACACTTCGGCAACTGGTGACGGGTAGGTCTGAACGCGCTCCCGATCAGTGTTCGTTGGCCCGACTGTGAGTGCCCCGAAGAGCAGTCGACAGTGTCAGTCCCGCCGTGGCACCCACAATCCGTAGAGGATCAGTCCGAGGCCCGCGAGCTCGAAGAACTGGTTGACGCTGTTGACGACTGGACTGGGCACGCCCAGCAACAGAAACAGGACAACCGCCACAGCGCCCGGAACGAACAGCACCAGAACGAACCCAACCGCGATGAACAGCATCGGACGACTCTGGTTTTGTCGGTATGCCGTGTAGGCGATGTAGCTAATCGCCAGCCCAAAGAGAAAGATGATTGCCTCGCTGGCCTGGCGAACGACTCGTAGTGTTTCGAGATCGATCGACTGGAGCGTTATGTCGAACATATCAGGTTCCCTCTACGAACTGGGTGAAGCGATCAGCCATCTGTTTACGACGCGAGATAGTGATCTCGAAGCCGTCCTCGCTGAGGTCGAGTTCGATGCCTTCGAGTTCTGTCCGATAAAGCTTGTAATTCTTCCCATCGGTGACTGGATGGATGTCTTCAGTAACGAGGTCGTACTCGCGGAGTCGTTCGAGTCGCCGGTAGACCGTCGGTTCCGAAACCCCAGCGCAGTCGCTGAGCTCTGCCGCCGAGCGGGGCTCCTTTTTTGCCTCGACGAGAATCGTGCGCGCACACTCGTCACCGAGCAGGTCTGCGAGCGCTTCGGGATCTCGCACGTCGGACACGCTATCTGGTTCATCTCCTGTCGTGTCAATATGTGTTGTGCCGTCTCAGTGTCTCTGGCTGGCGTCAGCCAGTGAAGCTACGAGGAACTGTCTTTTATCAAATCAGTTCAAGACCGGCTCCGACAAGTGTGAGGACAGCGCCTGTAATGACGAGGCCAAATGAAACTCGTCCCACAGAAAACTCCTCGGGGGCCGCCGTAGCGAGTTCGTACACGACTGCGACGACCAATCCAACGCCACCAACCCCTGCCAGCCCCAGAGGAAGACTCATTCCGTCGGCCAGTATGCTCCAGACTGCACTCAGCCCCCATACTGCCCCCATAACCCCAAGCGAGAGGTGGTACAGATAGAACTGGTTCATACGCATCAAATAATTCCCTCTGATACACGTTGTTCGGCACGACGAGAAACTTGTAGATCACAAACAATCCGGGAACAGCGACTAGAATATGAAATCATAGTGGTGACGTTCTGCTAGCGAATGTGAGCGTACAGCATTGCGCTTCCGAATTGGATACTGACTACCGTCACGAACGCCGCGACGCTTGCAACCGTATTTCCAAGATTCGGGAGTGCGACTTCGTAGATACTGATAAAGAGTCCTGCTGTGAGTACTCCAAACACAAGCGTCCACGTGACAGCGTACATCGGACTGTACGCAACAGGCCAGTAGTCGTCGTATGCAAACGCCATATCCAGCAGACTCAACGATAGCAAGAATCTCGCACTGAAGTCGGTCGAGAGCGCGAGTGGAATACTGTCGAGCGATACCAGCGCAAACGCTGCCAGCGCCATACCGATGGCCGTTACTGTCACGGGCAGATTGTCTGTCAGGTCAGTATGCAGTCGCTCACGGAGGGATGTTGATTCGGCCACGGTATACCCATAAGAGAGATTGCATAAAAAAGCGCATAGTACAATTTCAGGGATAGAAAGTCCATTTTGTGGGTACAAAGCCCATTTTGTCGCTCCAAAACACCCCTGTCCGGGCACAAAAATCTCTATGGTGATTTATGAGCAGGACCCCTTGATTGACGTGTAGATATGAATTCACAACGACGCCGTATCATCCGAGAAGAACTACTTCGAAGTATCGCGTGGATCGGTCTCGGACTCGTCGGGTGGCCAATCGTGATTTCAGAGGTAGCCTGGGTAGAGCCGACTGTACTGACGGTCTTCGGACTGCCCGTCCTTACGTGGGCCCTCTTGACCGCAGCCATGATCGGGGTCAGAACGGTGACGTCCAAGGAGTTGCAGGTTCAGACACCGACTGGTCTCTCGATGAGTCTAGCGCTCGGAATCATGCTTGGTGGCGTCGGCGCAGTGTACCTTGTTGCAGCAGGTGGCTACTCTGCCCTGTGGATAACGGTCGCGTATGTCGTCGTGACGATAGCTGCGGTCGGCTGGTACTGGTACCTGCGACTGCCGAAGTTGCCCTCCGAAACGACTGCATAGTCCGCAACTGATTTTCCTTTCCGGCACGCTTGCCCGTCAGAGTCAGGTATCGCTACTGAACCGACGTCTGCTGAACACTAATGCGTCTGCCAATCTCGCCCCGTACACTGTCCACTCGCGTAGCTATCCGAAACTGATAATCATCCATCACTATTCACCTGACACATGTCACTTCCGTCGTGGATCTCCCGAGAGTTGGAGAACGACCGGAAGGTGAATACGAAACTGACCGACAAGCACGTCGTCGAGACGATGCACGAGGCTGATCGGCCACTTTTCTCGGTTCAGCAGATTCGAGACCGAGTCAAACCAGATGTCTCGAAAGTCACCGTCCGTAACCGGTTGCGTGATCTAGAAGAGCGTGGTATCGTTGCGACAGAAACGTATTCAGACTCACTGACGCTGTATTATATCGACCATCCTGAGTCAGACTGGCCGCTCTCTCCAGAGGGAAAACAAGCATTGAACGGACAGTCAGCCAGCACAGAGAATCCACTCCGTGAATTCCTACAGCACCCACAAGTCCACGAGATACTCCGTGAAGAACTCCTGCGGAGTATTGGGTGGGCCGGACTCAGTTTGTTCGGGTGGGCAATACTCGTTAGTTCATCGAGTCAATTGCCAGCCGCCGTCTGGACAGTTCTCGGACTTCCGATTCTAACATGGGCGTCTCTCACAGTTGGAATGATCGGAATTCGACTGATAACCGGCAACGATCTACAGATTCAGTCTACGGAGGGACTGCACATCATTTCGGTTGGTGGTGCTGTGTTCGGTGGGTTCTGGGCCATGTTTTTGATTTTTGTGCTGGACTGGCCCCCTCTGTTGACCAGTGGACTATATCTGTTCGTCACAGCCGCGTATTTTGTATATTATACCAAGGTAGTACTTCCGGGGTTTGACCCACCCGTTGAGAATTGACCGATATGCAGATACACTGAGAAGTCAATCAATCCGCGTTTCCTGAATGAACTCTAGACTTTCGGACCATATGCATTGAGAGTCCCAGTCTCAACTACCAATGGTGCCATGGAAGTTGAGACTACAGCAGGTATAGCGGGCCTGTAATGCGTGAATTTGACCGATTCGATCAGCGGAAACTGCCTCAGATGGCTCTCCAAGCGGTTATTCTTGTCACACACCCAATCATATAGACAAATTTTCGAGGCTTCCAGCAGCGTAGCCACTCAGACGGCACGCTAACCCGAATTGAGTTCCTCACTACCCGATTCCAGTTTCCTTCTTCAGCAGCGTCAGCGTGTTGTCCGCTGTAATCACCGGTGAGTGCTCATACCCGCCAGTCAATTCGGCTTGGACGAGGAGATCGACAGCGCGCCAGATCGAGTACAGCAGACACGCAAACGCGAAGTAAAAGAACCGCAACCCGAAGTCCTTCGATGTCGTCGCCGCCATGAACCGCTTGATCGACCGATAGCCGCTCTCGATTTCCCACCTGTAGCCGTACTCCGTGAGGTGTCCGCTCCCCCGATTCGTCATGAACACCGAATATTGTCGATGGTCGTCGTGCTCTGAGTCTTCTTTTCGACGATAGATTAGCGTCGTCTCGTGCCACTCATTCTTCCCGAGATGTAGTTTGCGGTCAGTCTCGTACCGATCCTGGTCCCGCTGGAGCAATCGCTTCGCCTGGGCTTTCTCGCTGGTCTGCATCCGCTTGGGCACGACATACGACAAGCCACGCTGGCTGAGCATCTCTAGGACGTGTTGACTGTCGAACTCCCGATCCATCAGCACGTTATCGACGTGTACCATCTCCTCAGCAGAATCCAAGAGGTCCTTGACGATTTCTAGGCGGGACTCTCCCTTCTGAACTGGCCGCACGTCCAGTACAATCGGAACTGCATTACCAACTAACTGGATGGTAGCCCACTGGTAGGCGTACTCGTCGGTCTTCTCTTTCGTGCCAATGATCTCGTCTTCATAGCCCGTTCTATCACCGGTGAACGGGTCAGCTTCGGTGATGTCAATAGCGACGATGCCAGCTCGAAAGAATTGCTCCGTCTCCGCGACTTCGTTCAGGAGCCTGTTGACGGCCTGTCGGTACATCTTGCGGATCCCTGATACTGAAAGATCACGAATATGCTCTCGGTGGGCGTGGCCCAACGGCGTCCGACCCCGAGTCGATTCGTAGACGAAACTGCGAGCCCCTTCATTAGCGGCCAATCTCTCGCGAAGCCCCAGGTACGTCTGTAAGTCCCAGTAGGCGTTCTCGTGGATCTCGCAGCCGTCCCCACGATCCAGCGAAAATGCCGGGAAGACGACGCGGCTGACGTGGTCGGTAATCTTCTCTGCCTGCTCCAAAGTAGTCTGATCGTCCGGGTTTGACTCACCAGACTCGCTCCCGGGGTATCGGAGCGTTCGTGCCGGTTCACGCGGAGTCTCGACACCCGCATTCTGGGCTTTGACGAGGATCGTTCGAGCCGCCGTCACGACTGTCTCCCTGAGGTCAGTGGTGAACCGCTCGTGCCAGCTTCGCCACAGTGTTGACTGGTCCGGGATCGTCTCGAAACCTAATTGCTCGCAGAGTTCAGGACGAGTCCCGAAGTAGCCGACGAGTGCGGTTTCGTGCTCCCATCCGTGGAGTTCTTTCAGTACGAACACCCGAAAGAGGATGTCCATCCGGTAGCGTGTTGACCCCGCATACCGGTCGTGGATGCTGAACCGGAAGTAGGCCAAGGGGAGTGCACAGACGAACTCCTCAACTGAATCATGCATCCCGTGGGCGAACCACGTTTCTGAGACTGTCCGGATATCTGATTCCAGTCCCGCCAGCGACGTTCGATCGTACAGCGGTGTCGAATCATATGCTGGCCAGGTAACGTGCGAGCGCTGGGCCATCTGTCGAAAAACATTACCACGTGAAGCAAGCGTTGGAGACATAGTTTTACTAAATCGTGAGTTTAGACCCCTATAACGGACAATTCATAGAAATGATAAAAATATATTCAGAATACGCCGATGATGAATCCAATACCCATGAGAATAAGTATCGCAGCCGAAAAGACTGGTAAGTACGGTGTGTACTGTTTAACGGTTTCCTCGTGGTGCTGATAGCCCGCGACCAGTAGCATTGTTAGTCCCACGATGCCGATAACAACAGTAATTGCGTATGCACTCATCAGTTCGAGACAGTAGTTTGACCCGGCACAGAAAGCGATAATCTCGAACTCCTCCTCGTGAGCGAACCCGAGCACGAAGGCAAACCAAGCAATTCCGAGCAATCCCCTCTCGGCAACATCATCGGAACCCTCGTCCGTATGTGAGTGGCCCCCGATGAACGGAACGGCGTGTTTCAGGCGAGGAATAAGCCCCTCATCGTCCTGTAAATCCGGATGCTCGTGAATATCACCGTGGCTGTCGTCGGGTCCGGAGTGGTTCGTCGACTCGTGATTGTGACTCTCGTGCGAGTGAGAGTGGTCGCCATCGGGACTGTCATGCGAGTGGTCGTGGTGGTACTCTCGGATCCCAAGACCGATCAGCAGTACGCCCGCAACCAGACTGACCGGGCCACCGACCTGGATACTATTGAGAATCGTGACTGGCTCGTTGATCTGGGTGAGACTAAAATAGGATTTCGCGTAGAAGAACACGCCAACCATCGCGAGACTACTGATGAGGTGGCCGATACCAATGATGAGCCCCGCCGCAAGGCCGTAGAGCCACTTGTTCGTCTGATCCAACGCGTACGAGGCGGCGACGGGCCATCCATGACCGGGCTCGACCCCGTGGACAGCCCCAAGTGCGACCGCACCGAGCAGTAGTCCAAACGTGTCGCCAGACACCATCGTCATACCCTGAACTCGGGAAGAGCACCGAATAACGGTTGTTAATACCTGATTGGGGGAACCATCATACTCGGGACTCTTGTGTCCGGGCATCGAATATGGTCGTATGCGAACGAGTTTCAATATCCCCGATACAGTGGTCGACGAGTTCGATCAGGTCTGGCAGGATGAGGGATTGGACAACCGATCCCGGGCCGTCCGTGAAGCGATGCAAGAGTACATCGAGTCGCATTCCCGACTCGAAGACCTCAGCGAGGACGTTATCGCGCTCGTCGCCTTTGACTACCGCCATCACGAGGTGATTGGGGAACTCCACGGTGTCCAGCACGACTATCAGGACGTGATTCTCAACACGAGTCACACACATCAGGGGGAGTGGTGTCTTGAGTCCTTATTCTGCCAGGGAACCGGCGAACGCGTTCGGGAACTGACCTACCGCCTTCGTGACTTCGACGGCGTGAATCGGGTGAAAATTATGGTGATTCGAGATAACTGAGCGAGATAGACGTCCCGTGAATTCGCACGCTCAGTCCGCTGCCGTTGCCGTGTCTCCGGCTGAATCGGACGGCGTGTTCAGATAGAGGTAGATCAACACGAGGATCAAGGCGACCTGAACCGCCTTGTCAACGTAGTCGACCATTCCGTATTCTGACTTGGCTACGATCCAGAGGGGGAATTGCACGGCCGTATACGGAATCCCGGTCAGGTAGAGCAGTCGCCGCCGATAGTCGAAGAAGAACAGCACAAGTGCACCGGCGTAGCCGACACCTGCGAGTGCAACGGGAATCCGTCCCTCGACGATACCAGCATACACGTGGAGAACGCCAGTGACCACGACTAACGCAACTGCTAGCCACTGGAGTTGGGTGAGCGATCCGATCCGACTCGTGGAACTATTTTGTGCGTTAATCACAATACTATATCGTTCGGGATAGGAGATAAGGACTGTTATTATCAGACTCTTGGTGTCGTCATACGACGCGCATTAAGCGGTTGTGCCGGTTTCTCAGTCACGTGGTTGTAGCTACGCTTTCGCTCGGCAGAGAACAGTATTCACACAACCGATTCGTTCACTCACTACCAGCTATGCATTGAGACGGCCGGTCTCAACTTCTGGGCACCATCAGAAGTTGAGACTGGGGCTCTCAATGCATACGCGTTGGAATTGTTGCTCGGAAGAAAACTGAAATGACTCATCAACCGGTCTCATGCAGCGCATTTCTGACCTAGCAACGGTGAGTGATTCCTCCGGGTAGAGAATCTCCCCCTTCGTTTATCGTGACTTCTCACGTACTCGTACGTATGGGAGAACTCGAAACTGAAGCCGAGAAAACGCGGTCCGAAATTGCATCGTACCTCCGCGAACTCGCCGAGCAACTCGACGGCGACGACGCTGTGACGCTCGAACTCGGTGGGCAGCAGGTCCAGTTGGACCCGACGAACCCGGTGACGTTCAAACTGGAAGGCGAGTCGGACTGGTCCGAAGGGGACACCGAGGCAAAACAGAGCATCGAGTTCGAGCTCGTCTGGTGGCGTGAGGCCCAGACGGCAGAAGAAGGGGCGTTGGATATCACTACCGAGGGTCAGTAACACCCATTCTTCCCTCAGTCCATCCTATGTACGACCAGATTCTCTTTCCCACAGATGGGAGCGAGCCAGCAGAATCGGTCCTCGAGTACGCCCTCCAGATAGCCTCCGAGCACGAGGCAACGACCCACGTCCTCAATGTCGTAGACACCAGCCAAGACAGCCCTCCCAGAGTACAAGAGGGTGTGAGTGACGCTCTGGAGCAGGACGGAACTGAGATCGTGAACGAAGCAGCACAGCGCGCGACAGAATACGGTATCGACGTGGTCTCGGAGGTACTCCACGGTGACCCCTACGAGGCGATTGTCGAGTATAGTACGCAGTCAGCCATCGAGTTGATCGTGATGCCGACCCACGGACGGCGTGGATTGCAGCGGTTTCTGCTGGGAAGCGTTACAGAGCGCGTTATCAACACCGCAGACATCCCCGTAATTGCAGTCAACCCCGGGACCCAACCGCTCACCTATCCGTGCCAGGAGCTTCTGGTTCCGACGGACGGCAGCCGTGGTTCGGAACTCGCAGTATCCGAAGGGGTCGCCCTCGCAAACGCAACTGGTGCCACGCTTCACATACTCCACGTTGTCGAGACTGGAAGCCTCGGTCCGGATGCTCGCTCTCTGGTGAAAGATGAGGAACTCACCACCCGAGCGGATGAGATCATCGCAGCCGCCATCGAGACCGCAGAGGCGGCGACGGTCGATAGCGTCGAGAGTGAAATCGAATTCGGTGTCCCGTCGAAAGAAATCCGGAACTACATCGATGCCCACGATATCGACTTTGCGATCCTCGGCACACACGGTAAGACTGATTTCAGCCGATACATGATGGGCGGGGTAAGTGCGAAAATCGTCCGAACGTCGCCAGTTCCGGTGATGTGGGTTCGAGAGCCGGACTCGAGTGGTGGGTGAAACGCCTCTGCTGGTGGGTGACAAACCACTTGAGAGGGATGCACGTAGGGACATACAGTACACATGTACGAGGACATTCTGCTCCCGTTCGATGGAAGCGATGGGGCTGCGGAGGCATTACATCACGCGGCTGAGATCGCACACTGGGCCGACGCCACGATCCACGTTCTGTTCGTCGCGGATACGAGACGCGATAGTGTCACGGTCGTCGAAACCGAGGTTGTTGACGCCCTCGTCCAAGAAGGTGAGGACATCGTTGAGGAAGCAGAAAAGACACTGACCACACTCGGTGTCGACTACGATTCCGACGTCGTCCAGGGACATCCAGCGCCGACAATCGTCGAGTACGCCGAGCAATACGAGTACGACGTGATCGTGATGCCAACCCACGGTCGGGAGGGAGTGTCACGATACCTTCTCGGGAGCGTCACGGAGAAGGTCGTCCGTCTGTCTTCGATCCCGGTCCTCACAGCGCGGATGCAGCCAGACGAACAATTGGTGTTCCCCTACGAGAACATCCTCATACCGACCGACGGAAGTGCTGGTGCGTCCCATGCTGCCGAGCATGGCCTCTCCCTTGCAGCGGCGCTCGATGCGACTGTTCACGTCCTGTCTGTCGTCGACGAGACGTCGCTAGGTCTGGACGTTCGCTCAACGATTTCGGGAGGGGAACGTGAACAGGCAGCGACCGACGCCGTTGACGACCTCGTGTCGGAGGCAGAGACACACGGCGTTTCGAATAGTGTCCGGCACGTCGAACACGGGTCCCCGATCGAGGTGATACTCGATACCATCGACTCGAACGGTATCCACGCCGTCGTGATGGGAACGACAGGGGGACGCGGGAGTGATCGAATCCTTCTCGGGAGCGTCGCCGAGAAGACCGTCCGCTCTGCACCAGTCCCCGTCATCACGGTTGGACAAGGGGAGTAGCGATTCTGTGAGATGGCTCGTGTCTATCGACCCCTGTGCGTACGTAGCTGATTTCAGGCGTGAGCCCTCGTGCTCACAGAGCACCGCAGTGCGCGCCAGCGAACGAGGAACACAGCCGGGTTGAGTGTAGCTTCAACCGTGGACTTGCGAGCAATCAAAATAACAAATTCAGGTCATCTTCCTGAAGCTGTGCAAGATACAGCGCGCGAGTCTTGCACGAAACCCAGATCGACGTTCAAGTGCGAAAACGACGATGGCGGGGAAACCAGATTCAGCTCTTGCCAGTCGTGTAAACGTCGAAGCGAGCACCGCCCGCGTCACTCTCGCCAACCGAGATAGTCCACCCGTGCCCCTCGACGATTTCTTCGACAATCGAGAGACCGAACCCCGTTCCGACTGTGTTCGTCGTATAGCCGTGTTCGAACACTTCTTTACGATCTGGCTCCGGGATACCAGCACCGTCGTCCGCAACGAAGAATCCCGAAACAGATCCCGTCTCGTCAGAGAGCGTACCCACACGAATTGTGACTGGTGGCTCATTGTGTTCGCTGGCATTGCGGAAGAGGTTCTCGAAGACGTGTCGGAGGCGGTCACCATCCGCCTCCACTTTCCCGTCGTCCGAAAGGTCCACTTCAAGTTCGATGTCGTCACTACTGACGGCCACCCAACTGTCGGAGACTACTGTCGCCAGTGAGATCGGTTTGGGGTCATCCACGCTTTCGCCCGCTCGTGACAGGGTCAGCAAGTCGTCGATCATCGTCTCCATCCGGTCAGCGGTGTTCTCGATTGTCTCGACGTGCTCGTCAGGTGCCTCCCCTCGAAGGAGTTCCGCCCGACCCTTGATCACATTCAGTGGGTTCCGCAGGTCGTGACTCACCATGCCGGCAAACTGGTCGAGTTTCTCGTTGGACCGTTCGAGCGTTCGTTTGGTTTCTTCGAGTTCCTGTTCTCGGCGCTTCTGTTCGGTAATGTCACGGATGATGATCGAGCGTCCCAGTGTTGTCTCCTCGGGTGGGCCAAGAGGGATCACTTCGACGGTGTAGTAGCTTCCGTCGAATTCAACAGGTGGCTCATGTCTGGAATCACTGGCAGTAACTGTCCAGTATCGCTCTCTGAACGTGGGGTGGTCCGCAAACAGTTCGTCGATGTGGTCGCCGACAACGGTGTCAGCGTCGTCCACATCGAATAGCTGACGACCCCGCTTGTTGAGATCGATCACTCGATGATCCTTGTCAAGCGTCACCACACTCGCGTCGAACTGGTCGAGAACTGTCTCCCGCCCGATGGGTATCAGATCGAGGAATCCAGTTCGAAGTATCGCCCACGCGATCAGGACTCCAGAGCTCATGAACATGACCGGCGTCAGATTGAATTGGACATACCCGAACTGGAAGGCGAGGTTCCCGACCAAGGGCCCCAAAGCGGAGAGAATGAGCGCTCCCACCTGCACTCTGAACACAGTGGGTGACTGAATCCCCCGCCGAACCAGAAGACCGATTCCGGCAAACAGTAACAGATTCATGTACAGTTGGTTCGCCAGAGCAACGCTGGTGAACTCCCACGCATAGCCCGAAAGAGTACTCGAATCTGGGCCGACTGGCACCCAGAGATACTCCAGATCGATCACCGCGAGAGCGCTGACAACCGCTGGGACGAGTACGACTCCGGTAGAGGTTCGCTTTGAGACCGGATTTTCAATGCCAGTGTATTCGATCACGAGCAAAAAGAACCCAACAGTCGCAAGTCCTGCACCGAGCGGGTTGAACCGAGTGACAACAAAGACAGTTGGCGTTCCACGGACAATTGAGACTGTAAGCTTTACTGACACATAGAGTAGGGCACCTGTAACGAGAACGAAAAGCGGCTTCGCGCCCGGCCTATCTCGGTGCATGGCAGCCTGATACAGTAAAAACAGACCGACTACGAAGGAGAGTAAGAGCAAAGCGCGATACGCAGTCAGCCACGGCACTGGCATAATAGCCCGGACAATTGCATTAGCATAGTCTGTTACGGTTGGAATATCATCTGTGAAAGTCAGATCCAACGCCAGTGAGTCGAGACGTGCTGACTTCACCCTCTGTATCGGTCACGCTCTTACTGACAGCTATCGGGCAGTTTGTTGATTCCGTGCTGAATAGAGAGCACATATTCAGCAAGTCTACTGTACTCTGGGGAGATCGGTACCTATTCGATATTCTGCCAAATGCTTATTCGGTTTCCCCACCTCCTTCAAACAATGAGTCTATTCAAGAAAGCCGGAAAGACGTTCGAGGAAGCGAAACAGACGTTCGTAGAGGGGGAGGAGGCCGAGTACGTCTGCCGATCCTGTGAGGAGCCAGTAGCTGACAACTATGAGTACTGTCCCCACTGCGGCGAAGAGACGGTTGAACCAGTAGAGTGACCTTCTGGCCCGGAACTTCCCGTCGTTGGGTATCGATCGATCTGTTCATCCCCTCTTAACGCCTGTTTCGGTCATCGTAGTCGGAATATCCAATCGGATTTTGCTGACTAGATCCTCTACATCTGGCACAGCAGTTCCTGATAGAAACCGGATGAGATGGTTCCCTATCACCGGTCAGAGCCTTGCCCGAACAGTTGAGGTTCTTCGCGTCCTATTGGTAGTAGAAACCCGTGTCATCTACAACAAACAACTACGATATCGTGGTCTGGGGAGCCACAGGATTCGCTGGCCAACTCGTCGCCGAACATCTCACCAGTCACTACCCCGCTGCTGAACTGTCTGTTGCTCTTGGTGGTCGAAATGCATCCAAGCTCCGCCGACTCGCAGAAGGGCTTGCAAATGAGTCTGATCGAGAGGAGATCGCCATTGTCGTGGGTGATGCCACCAAACCGGCGAGCCTCCGTGAGATGGCCGGCCAAACAAAGGTCGTCTGTACGACAGTCGGGCCCTACACAACATACGGGACACCACTCGTCGAAGCCTGCATTGAGGCTGGAACCGACTACTGTGATCTCACCGGGGAGATTAACTGGGTTCGAGAAATGATCGACCGCTATCACGACGATGCTGTGGCTGCCGACGTGAAAATCGTCCACAGCTGTGGGTTCGATTCGATCCCATCCGACCTCGGAGTCAAACTGCTGCAATCGTACGCTACCGAGGAGTTTGGAGACTCTTGTGAGTTCGTTCGTATCTATCTCGAAGATGGAGAGGGTGGGGTGAGTGGCGGCACCTTAGCCAGTGCGGCCGAATTATTCGAAGCCGCCGCAACTGATCCGATTGCCCGAGAAACATTATCGAATCCGTACTCGTTGGCTCCACCGGGCGAACGCTACGGTGTCGATACAGGCGAACAACGACGACCACAGCGAGATTCCATCCGCTCGATATGGACGGCTCCCTCGCCGATGGCAGCCGTCAACGAACGGGTAATCCGACGGAGCAATGCCCTCTTGGAGTATCCGTGGGGCCGAGAGTTTCGGTGTACAGAGGTTATCCCAACCAGTTCTGGGATCGGCGGTGCCGCAGCAGCTGGCGGGATCGCACTCGGCTTGGGTGTCGGAACCGCTGCGATGAAGAGTCGGCTGCTTCGGCGTGGATTGCGTCGGTTCGTGTTCCCTGAGCCGGGCACAGGGCCCTCGGAAGCGGAGATTAAATCAGGTCACTTCTTGATTCGTGTCATCGGCCGAGGGACAACGACCGATGGGCCGTTCACTGTCGTAAGTGAGATCAGAGCCGAACTGGATCCTGGCTATGGCGCAACCGCCCGGATGCTCGGAGAGGCTGGGATGTGCTTGCTGCGAGGTGAGACGGAATCACCGCTAGACGGTGGCATTCTGACGCCCGCTTCGGGGATTGGTGATCCACTCGGTGATCGACTTCGGGATGTTGGCTTCACCGTGACCGCTGGTGCGTGGCAATGAGCAACACATCATGGCGATGACTCTCGGGAGCTAATCGTGGTCTTCAACCGCTTGCCGAAAAGCCGTGAGGACTAATTCTGCACACTGGAGCCTGCTGGGTGTCAACTCCATTCTAACACGTTCTTCGATGTATTCGTTATCCCACTCGATGATCTCAGAAACAGCGGTACCAACCATCTGTTCGGACAACAACGAAGCACCAGCTTGAGATAATGTACATCCATCTCCTGTAAAGCGAACGGCCTCGACAATGTTTCCTTCGTCGCTAAGAGCGACCTGAAGGGAGACACGGTCGCCATCGGGATGAGTTGGGCCGATACACTGCGGGTTCGTCATTTCGGCTTCGATATCAGGTGATTGGAGTTCACCGTAATTCCGTGGATTCCGTGAGTGATCCCCGAGCATCTCTTGAACGAGTTTGTCGTCCATGTCTCTCTGCAAGATCTACAAGATCAAGATTGCTCGGGAAATTGTTATCGGTTGAGTGCCTAACGAGATTTCTTCGGTCGCCGGTTGGAACTTGAGGAAGGTGCGTCTCCAGACCGTGAGCGTGTCTGGTTCCGCAAACACGGCGGTAATACTAGTGACCATCTATGATCCTCAACTCTTTGACTCAGAGCCAACAAGCCCAGATATCGGTACTTCCCAACCGGCGTAATCAACTGAATTGAATCGCCGATGTGATCACGGGAAAGTGTCTGGATCTGGATGTGTTCAAGATCCCCGATCCAGACGGGTACCTTTCGGCCTCGGACGTCAAAGACGTAGCGGAAGAAGTCATTGCTCCGCTCCCCTTGCCGGAGGTCAAGGAGGGCCCCCTCGTCCCCGGCGACATCTGGCTCGTCGTCATCTTGGCCTGTGTTAACCAGACCTCAATCTGGGAAACGTGCAAAGACACCGACGGAACACCCTGTGACGACACGACTCTCACGTATCTTCACACTCTTGACCGTGACTGGCTCGAAGTCTTTGCCAACCTTCTGCTTGGACGCCTCACCATGACGATTCTCGACCCGCCGGTCGAGAATCGTCTCTATCGACTTCATCGACATACCCCATCACGGCGATCACTACGCCGAGGAAGGCGAACTCTGCTCGATGGTTCCCAAAGACGGTACGACGACTTGCCACCGCTACTGTACAACCTATGTCGTCTCCAACGAGAAGCCGGTGACACTGGGGGTGCTGGCTGCGAGTCTGGGACCGCTGACGGGGTTCGTGATTGCCAACATCTTCGTGCTGGGCGGGGTGTTGCAACTCGTCCCGATCGGCCACGACGTGATTGCTGACGCAGTGCTCATTGCCCGCCAGCAGTAGCGTTCCAAGGAATGATCGAAGAATGATACCCGGGCCGACCGATCCACGAATCCACTAATGTACGACACCATCCTACTCCCGACAGACGGCAGCGAGGCGACGACCGACGCCGCACGCGTTCAGCCATGCCGAACGGTACGACGCCACGATACACGTCCTCTCAGTCGTCGAACTCTCCAGCGGGCTCGGAACCGCCGGGCGCGACGAAGAGAAACTCGACCGCCGGAAGCGCGAGCGGGCGGCAACAGCCGAACAGCTCGTCAAGGAGCACGCCCCCGAGGGCGTGGACGCGACCGTCGCCGTCGAGTTCGGAAGCCCCACCCGGGTCATCACGGAGTACGCGACAGAGATCGGGGCCGACCTCGCGGTCATGAGCACCCGCGCCCGGGGTGGCGCCGGGCGAGTCATCTTCGGCAGTGTCACCGAGCAAGTCATCCAGGCCGGCGATACACCCGTCCTGGCGGTCCAGCGCTGACGCCACTTGGAGTATTGTAACCGGCCGGGAACTGGACGCTCCCTGACCGGCTACGGAGGCTCGATTTCACGAGGAGACACTCTTAGTTCCTACGAGACTCGCGATCAGAGGACGCGCAGCCGGTAGCCCTCGGCGGCCGACTCGTCGGTGACGCGCCCCGTCTCGACGGCTGCTGTCAGGACCTCCGAGACGAACTCCTTCGGCACGCGAACGCCGATGAAGTCGTCCCCTTCCCGGGCCGTCGTCAGCCGTGCCATCGTCTTCTCGGTCCCATCATCGTTGTAGATGCTGCCGACTTTCTCGCCGTCGCGACGGAAGCGGAGTGTCACGTCAGTGGGTTCGATCGTCTCGAAGTTCACCTCGAACACGAACTCGTCGTCTTCGATTCGGGCGAGCAGGAGACCGGCGTGTTCGGTGACTGTCGTTCGCATGCACCCCGTTGTGGTGTTATGGCCTTACGCGTTTGTTCTCACACGGGGACGGCTTCGTCGTGCCGAGCGGGCGTCCCTCTCGACCACCGCTAGGAAGAGTTACCCATGTAATCAAAAACCGCCCGGATATCAAAATACCGACCATTAATCCACTTCCGAGTGCTAGCTCACCTATGAGTGAATCAACTGACGAACCGACAGGAGTAGCACGAGAACTGGACGAGAGCGGCCTCGGCCCCGGGGCGATGGCAGCAATGGGCTCCGTTGCGCTCGCTCTGTACTACTACTACGTCCGTGGTGAAAAACAGCGAGGGCAGTTCGTCGGGCTGTGGCCGGCGACGATACTTGGTCTCGCCGTCTACCTCAAGCTGGACCAGATGAAACAGATGTTACAAGACACCGGGAACTGAGGGCGAGGTGCCTCTGGCGACCCACAGTGCTTCGGGCCGAGGTGATGGTGTTTTGGCTGTCGACCTCCTGTAACACGTAATGAGTGAACTCCCAGAAACCCTGGCGGGCGTGTCCGACGTCGACTGTACCGGACTCCAGGCCCTGGTCACGGGATCGACGAGCGGAATCGGTCGCGCCGCCGCGCTGTCGCTCGGCCGACTCGGCGCGGACGTCGTCGTCCACGGCCGGGACCCACAGGCCGGCGCGGAAGTGGTCGAGGAACTCTCCCGGACTGGCGCCGACGCGACGTTTGTCCAGGCAGACTTCGCGAATCTTGAGGCGGTCCAAGATCTCGCGAGCGCTGTGCGCGAAGAGACCGAGGGGATCGACCTCCTCGTCAACAACGCCGGCGGGCTGTTCCGGAACGGGGGGCTGACCGACGCTGGCGTCGAGTACACCTTCCACATCAACCACCTGTCACCATACCTGCTGACGGCTGACCTGCTTGATCACCTCCGCGAGGGCGCCCGGATCGTCACGACTGCCTCCGACGCTCACAAGGGGGTCTCGCTGGATCTGGACCGGGTCCGGGGCGCCGATCGATACACCGGATTCAAAACATACAGCCACTCGAAACTCGCGAACATCCTCTTCGCCACGGAACTCGCCAGAAGACTCGACGCAACCGATCGCAGGGTCACCTCCAACAGTATCCATCCGGGCGCGATTCCGGGGAGTGGGTTCAGTCGGTTCCTCCCTGGACCGCTCCCAGGCCTGTTCCAGCGACTTGAAGCGGTCCCCGGGGTGACGTCTGTCGTCGACGGGGCCGCAGAAATCCTGTTCGTCGCCGTCTCGCCACGCGCTGCGGAGGTATCCGGGCGGTACTTCACGAACCAGAAGCCGCGCACCCCCTCCGAGGCCGCCCGGGATAGCGAGGCTTCCCGGCGGCTCTGGTCGGAGAGTGCAACGCTACTCGGCATCGACGAGCCACTGGCGGAACGCGACCGACAGCCCGTCGCGGCCGGCGATGGGACGACCCCGGGTGACGTCTGACTCCCCCAGCATGAGTCACGACCGTATTCACGCACGGGAGCCCGCTCACCACCGTGATCGGTGGTCGGTCGGGACGATCGCGTCGGTCGCAGAGCGAGACGGCCACTGTGTCGTCACGGTCACCCCCGAGGAGGGCAAGACGATAGACCTCGTCGTCACGCTCGCCGTTCGCGACCTGTTCGTGAGTCGGCTGGATATCGACGAGGAGGAGTCACCCGTCGGCGAGCGTGTCTGGTACCGGAAACACGGCGGTCACACGTCCCAGTCATAGACCTGGGATGCGTTTCTCGCGATCACATCCAAGCCTTTCCGACCGTCTCTGTTGTTGACGCAGGTTACAATCTGACGACGCAATCCCTGATACGGTGAATCGCGTTCGCTATCATATACAGCGTATCTTCAACCAATCATTGACTAGGCTGTTGACCCGCCCCTCGGATTTGAGCACGGGTGTTGATATCCTGAAAAAGAACCTCTAGAAGGGCGCGGCCGGGGCTCCATCGTCTTCTCCGCCGCTTTCCCCGGTGTCGGTTGTTTCTCCAGGGAATGACGGGCTCTTGCCGTCGTGGCCACTCCCGCCACCACCGCCGGTATTAGCGTGAACGGTCTCTATTTCGGCAATCTCGTTCACCATCCGTTTCTTGATTGCCTGGATCGTCATCGGAGAGATACCGCACCCGCTGCACGCACCCCCCAGCTGGATGGACACCTCGCCGCTTTCCCGGTCAAGGTTCTGGATCGCTGCCGATCCCCCGTGCATTTCGATTTGTGGGAAGTTCTTCTGTAGGAAAGTCACGATTTCCTCGCGCAGGTCCTCCTCACTTTTCGCTTCGGAACTCATACCCCTCTGTTTCGACTCTGGCCGTATAACTCTGAATTAACATGATTTTTGAGTTATTCCAAAGTGACATCAGCAGCGGTATAATTGGGTGCCCTGACTCTCGAGTGGCCAGGGGAGGAGGTGTAATCCCTGCCAGGTCCGGGCATTGAATCTTTTATTCTTCCGCCCGTCGATCCAGTGATGACCGAATTCGACCCGGAGAAATTCGAAGACAAATACGTCCATTACTTCGAAGAACTGGAGACGGCATACTCGAATGCGTACCAGCAACTCCACGGACAGGCCGACTCAGAGGTTCTTCGCGCCATCGACCGACAAGTGCTCAACGAGAGTGAACCGGTCTACGAGGGCGATGGACAATTCCGCATCACCTTACCTGACGATATTGAAGAGCGGAAACAGACCTTGCCCGGCGACGAGGAGACCTTTGATTCCCTTCTCACGGAGTTTGTCGACCGGATCGAAACTGAATTGCGCCAGATCTTCGGATTTGAAGAGTAAGCGCGGGGCGGGATCCCTTGATCTGGAGGGTGGATCAAAAAATAGTCGCCACGAATACAGCGGTAGTGATATCGTTGCGCTCTCGCCCTCTGCGCTACTGAGTTGCGTTATATCTGATCGCTCCGCTTGCGTGTCGCTTCTCCGATGGCAGCATTCGCTGAACAAGCAGGACACGCATACACTACGCCTGTCTCATCGCCAAACACTCGTCTGAACCGATCCGAAACGTGCTCTCCGCAGGTGCTGCATTCTGGCATGGTGTTATCAATACGGAAGGCGTCCAATGCTGGACCTGGGAGTGTCGTCGTCTACGTGATTCAGAACACCCGCAATGCTGATCAGAGCGTCTGCGTACCCACGATAGTTCGACACGACACCGGTTGGGACAGCGGGTGAACGGTGAACCGACGTGTCAGTATCTGTCATCGCTCAGTGGAACTCCCGGACGAGGTCAATCGCGTCGTCCGGGGCGCCGTCGGGGATGTCGGCCATGTTCTCGGTGAGTCCTTCGCGCTGTTCCCAGGGGGTGGAGTTCTCGTCTCGGTAAATGATGCCCTGCTACTCCTTGTCGGATTTGAAGTATGTGAATCTGACATCTGAGATCGTGTTGCTATCCTCTCCGCCACTCGATACTGACAGCTGGAGTCTCTGTCGCATTATTTCTCATTCCGGGTCACCAGTCGCTCAAATGACTGCTTGTCATCACTTCGATTGTTTGGGTGTATTGGGATCTACTCGTTCGATTCCTGCCTCAGCGAGTTCGGTTTCCACTGCCGGGGGAAGCGTTTCGAGTGTCTCGTCTACTTGTGGAGCAACTGATATACCGTCGACTCTCAGTGCCACTAACTTTCCACGATTGCCCTGTGCGGCGACCTCGAATTCGAACGGGCGATCTCGTTCGTCGAGCGCATACACCCAGACTTTCGAGAGGCCGTTTGCGCTCTCCCAGTGAGCGCTGTTGAGGACGCTGAGACTCCCTGCAGGGGGAACACACGGCGAGCCACACGCCTGGCACTGGCCGGGATGTGGCGAGGTGCCAACGTACTCGTAGTCGGTTCCACACCGGTAACACTGTAATGTCAGAATCATCGTCAGCGCTCATCCACCCCGAGTTCGGAGCCTCCCAGCACGTCCCGGGTCAACGTCGATGGCGTCGACAGGGCAGACATCGACACAGAGCATACAGTCGATGCACTGGTCCTCGTAGGTGGGATCGGCCTTGATTTCGGACTCGGGGTGGCCAGGGGTATCGGTCCACTCGAACACGTCGACGGGGCAGTCCTCCAGACAGGCCCCGTCCGCGATACAGATGTCGAAATCCACTGCGACGTGGGTTCCGTGGATGCCCTGTTCGTCCTCCCTTGGTTCCTCGCCATCTGTCGTCCATACCCGGTGGTCCTCGTGCCGGTCAACTTCCTCGTGGGAGTTCTCGAAATTCGGATCGATAGCCATCGAGATATCCTCTCGTACGTTGTGTAGCGTTCAGCCGACCTGGTCACTACCCGAGCGATCCCTCCATCTCGAGTTCGATGAGCCGGTTCATTTCGACCGCGTACTCGATGGGCAGTTCCTCCGTGAGCGGTTCGATGAAGCCAGCGACAATCATCTGCTTGGCGTCGTCGTCGTCCAGCCCACGTGATTCGAGGTAGAAGACGTCCTCGTCGCCGATCTTCCCGACCGTCGCCTCGTGGGCGACGTCGACCTTGTTCTCCTGGATCTCCATGTACGGCATCGTGTCCGATGTCGACTCGTTGTCGAACATCAGGGCGTCACACTCCACGCTGGTCGAGGAGTTCTCGGCGCCGTCGGCCATGTGGACCAGCCCGCGGTAGTTGGTGCGGCCGCCGTCTTTCGAGATGGACTTGGACTCGATAGTCGACTTCGTGTCAGGCGCGTTGTGGTAGACCTTCGCGCCGGTGTCGATGTTCTGTCCTTCGCCAGCCATGGCGATGGTGATGTGGTTGTCCGTCGCGCCGGGGCCCTTGAGGATGGTCGACGGGTACAGCATCGTGGCTTTCGAGCCCATCGACCCCGACACCCACTCCATTGTGGCGTCCTTTTCGGCGAGGGCGCGTTTGGTGTTGAGGTTGTAGGTGTTCTTCGACCAGTTTTGGACCGTCGAGTACTGGACGTGGGCGTTCTCCTTGACGAACACTTCGACGCCACCGCTGTGCAGATTGAACGCCGAGTACTTCGGCGCGGAACAGCCCTCGATGTAGTGAACTTCGGAGTTCTCCTCGGCGACGATGAGGGTGTGCTCGAACTGACCCATCCCCTCGGAGTTCATCCGGAAGTACGCCTGCACGGGCATGTCGACGTTCGTGTCCTCGGGGACGTAGACGAACGAGCCGCCCGACCAGATCGCACCGTGTAGCGCCGCGAACTTGTTGTCGCTGGGCGGGACGGCCTTGGTCATGAAGTACTCCTTGACAATGTCTTCATGCTCTTGGACGGCCTTGTCCATGTCACAGAAGATGACGCCCTTGTCCTCCCAGCGCTCTTGCATGTTCTGGTAGACGATCTCGGACTCGTACTGGGCGCCGACGCCCGAGAGGGCGTTCTTCTCCGCCTCGGGAATGCCCAGTTTGTCGAAGGTGTCCTGAATCTCCTCGGGAAGGTCTTCCCAGTTCTCGGCGCCGCCGCGCGTCTCGATGTCCGGGCGAATGTAGGGGACGATTTCGTCGATGTCGACCTCGCTCAGGTCAGGCTGACCGGGCCAGTCGGTTGGCATCGGCATCTCCTGGAACTGCTTCAACGCTCGCAGCCGGCGCTGGAGCATCCACTCGGGCTCGTCTTTGTCTTCCGAGATCAGGCGGATGGTCTCCTCGGTGAGCCCTTTCTCAGCCTCGAAGGCCGACTTCTCCTCCTTCTTGAACTCGAAGCGAGCTTCGGTATCGGTGTCCTGAAGATGGTCTTGTTCTGAACTCATGAACTTACGTTGAGACTCTGGGCCCATAAGTTTGATTCATAACTATCTTTGATAGCCATCTTTACGAATAATCTCCCAATCTCTAATTCTGAGTATTCAAATTGGTAATCGATTTTTGCTATATAAAAACTTACTATCGCACAGGCTCAAAAGCGGCATATGGTATCATTATTCACCGCTCGTCAGTCCAGGAAGCAGTCTGATAGCCGACCTCTGCTCAGAGCCGGTATACCCAGTTCGTCTGCTACTTTCCGGAGTTGCCGGGCTTGGGATATCCGCTTGTCCCGCCGGCAGCGACGCTCCCGCTCTGTTATCGGGGGGAGCTGAACGTGACTGGGTCATTTACTACGCCAAGGGTTCGCGAAGAGGGCTCTCCCGAGGAACACGGTGAGACGGCCGAAGAAGAGCAGAATGACCTGTCGGCCAAAACGTGCCCGGAGTGCAGTGGACGCATCGTCCACGACGAGGCACAAGCCGAAACCCACTGTCAAGACTGTGGTCGCGTACTCGAATCAGATCAGATTGACCGCGGACCTGAATGGCGTGCGTTCGATTCGCGCGAAAAGAATGACAAGTCGCGGGTCGGAGCCCCCCAAACCCAGCAATTACACGATGGCGGCCTGTCGACGGTTATCGACTGGCGAGACGAAGACGCGTATGGACGGTCGCTCTCGTCTCGTCAGCGAAAGAAAATGCGACGTCTTCGGAAATGGGACGAGAGGTTTCGGACGAAAAACAATCGGGAACGGAATCTAAAGCAGGCGCTGGGGGAGATCAACCGGATGGCCTCCGCGCTTGGATGTCCCGATCCGATCAGGGAAACGACGAGTGTGTTGTATCGGCAGGCACTGGAAAAGGACATGCTCCGGGGCCGGTCGATCGAGGGAATGGCAACAGCAGCCCTCTACGCCGGGTCACGTCTGGAGAATGCGCCCCGGACACTCGATGAAGTTACTGCCGTGAGTCGTGTCGATAAAATCGAGATCGAGCGCACCTATCGCTATCTGGCAGATGAACTGGAGCTCGAAATGGCCCCGACGGATCCCGAAGCATACATTGCCCGGTTCGCTTCCCAGCTGGAGTGTCCCGATGAAACGGAACGTCGAAGTCGGGAACTGACTCAAGCTGCAGTCGAAGCGGGTGTTCACAGTGGGCGAAACCCAGTCGGGATTGCAGCATCAGCGCTATATGCAGCTGCCAAACTCACAAATCAAGACGTCATCCAGGACGATCTGGCCGAAATCGCTAACGTGAGCAAGGTCACGATTCGGAACCGGTACACGGAAATTCTTGAAGCGGCAGACGAGGTGTCAAGTGGGTGAATAGATCTAAGCGGAAAGCAGTCCTCTTCTGTTCGTCATGTGGGCACGAAAGCCCCATTGAAGGCGATTGGAACGTTCCTTCTGATGGTGGCCAGTACCGGCTCGAATGCCCAGACTGTGGAGCTCGACTATTCGCCGTTAGCTAAAGTACTGTGAGGGTGCAGCCTGTATCTTAACAGTCTTGAGCCTCTACTGGTAGATAATGAGAGAAACCGATCCGGATCACTCTGAAGGAACGGTGTATGTGTGCCGAGAGTGTGGAACCGGTGTTAAAAACGCGGGGCAGGGAAACAAGTGTCCCGATTGTGGTGGCCCAATGCGAAACACAGCTGTCCCGCATGACTAATCGTTCATTATTCTGAACAGTACATCATAGCCAGTTGACTCAAACGAACGCTCGTGACTCCGCCGATCAAGTGGAACCCACCGGGATCAAGGGCTTTATCCGATGAAATCAGGCATCTAAACAAGACCCAGAGAGTGTATGCAGCAAACACTCCGAACAAGAATTACTGATCGCTGACCACTAATTGCAGACGGTATGTGAGTCTCAGTGCGAGTCCCGTCCGGACGAGTGCGGTCAAACGTCGTGCTCGTTACTCGCGTTTATCTTTCCAAGTGACAGTGCGCCCCCACGTCGTCGCCTTGCCCCACAGGCCCGAGCGCATACACTCCAGCTCGACGATCTGGCTGTTGTCGACGAACAGGTTCACCTCGGGGCCGAAGTTCTTGATGTACCACTCGAACATCTCCGGTCCTGGAGCCTCGAACACCAGATTCTCCGTGCCGAGTTCGTTGGCGATCCGGTAGGCGACGTCGGTGCGCCACTCTTCGACCTCTTCGGTAATCCCTTCAGCCTCGACCATCAGCAAGTCCGCGCCTGCGTCGAGGTGCTTTCGCCCCTCCTCGATTGCCTGTTCGGGGTCCTGCTGGCCTTGACGCTCCAGTTCCTCGGGATCAGAGGCACCGCCCGCGCCGAACTGGACATTGATTTCGGGTTTCGGTTCGATATCGTACTCCTCATCTGCCACCTCGGTCAGGCGGACGATGTCGTCGCTACCCATTGCGAGGAATCCACTGGAGATCTCGACGACGTCGAACCCAAGGCGCTCGGCTTCCTCAAAGTACTCGTGGATCTTGTCGTTGTCCCGCACGAGGACGTTCTCGATGTACCCTCCAGTGGAGACCTTCACGTCGTGTTCGTGGCAGATGTCGATGAGGTCTGTGACGGCGTCCTCGGGCATCAGCGCGAACGACCCGCCGGAGAACTTGTAGATGTCGACGTACTGGCCCATCGTCTCTAGGATATCCCGTAGCTCCCGAGGGCCCATCGGATCGTAGTAGGGCCCCCGAATCTCCGTGATGCCCCTCTCGCGTGGCTTCTCCTCCCTCTCGTTGTGGTGCAGGAACTCGAAGGTGCGCTCAACCATCGTTCATACGGACATTCGTCCGCTTGGCACTTAGAGACAGCGTCAGAAGGGAAGCGGACTGCCGTTGCCACGTATGGCCAGGACCTATGCCAGCAATCCTACGAGGTCGTCGAGGTCGGTCGATTCGAGATCTCGCACCGTTTCGACGACCTCCGTGCGACGGCGCTCGTCGAACTGGCTCGCCGTAGCATGGAACTTCGCCTCGACCTGGTCCCAGTCCATCGGCTGCGTGGGATGGCCCTGGAAGGCATTCTTTTCGACGACGTGCGTGGTGCCGTCGGTCATCGTGATCTCGATGCGCGCAGGCATCTCGCCGCCCTCGAACTGTTCGGTGAACGTGCTGTCCTCCTCGACTTCGACCGTCCGTAGCAGCCGCTGGACATCGTCGGCCCGGATGCGCTCAGCCTCGTACTGCTCGTTGCCCATCTCCCGGTCGATGAGCGCGGCCGCGAGCATGTAGGGCAGCGAGTGGTCGGCTTGGGCCTTCGTCTCGACTGCGTATCGGTCGCCCTCGCCACCGCCGATAATGAGAGCCGCGCCCCCGAACGTGTCCAGGTGGATAGAGTCGACCCGCCCGTGGTCGATGTCCTCGGCCTCGGCGAGTTCGATGATGCCCTCGACGGCCGACTGCGCGTAGGTCTCGGCGACGTATCGCTTGGTCATTACGTCGTGGACCCGCGAGCAAGCGGGGTCGAGATCGACCGTGAAATCGCCGCTGATGACCTGCTTCCAGCCCTTCTGGCCCTCGAAGAGGTTCTTCGGCCCTTCCATGCCCTCCTGCGCGAGTAGGCAGGCGTACGTCGCATTGCGTGCGGCGTTTGCAGACGCGATGCCTTTCCACTCGTTGATACCGCCGGTTCGGGTGACCCGGAGAGCGTTGTGGGCGGTACCCGCGATGCCAATGGCGTTCCTCGTCGCCTCAACGTCGAGGTTCAGCATCTTCGCGACGCCGCAGGCGGCCGAGATGACGGTGTGGGTCACGTGGTCGAATCCTTCATCCCGGACCGGCGCATTCCAAGCGAGTTCCCCTTGGACCTCGTAGGCCACGCCGATGCCTTCCAGCAGTTCCTCCCCTGTGGCGCCGGCCTCCTCTCCAGCGGCGACGATGGCACCGATGTTGTCGCTGGGGTGGGGCGTCTCTCCAGGCGCCAGAAACGAGTCCATGAAGTCGAGGTACCGGGTGAGAGCAGTGTTATGCATCGCGGCACCGACCGGCGAAGCTGACTCGCTGCGCCCCCATAACGTACAGCTGGTGCCTGGATTCGCCCGGCGGCAGATGTCGTAGACGTCTTCGACCGGTTCATGACCCAGCGCGGCGATGCCGATTCCGAGGGAATCCAGTGTGCGTTTCTTTAGCTCTTCGCGTGTGTTCTCCGAGAAGTCCTCGTGGGAGACGGCGTCGACGAACGCGGCGAGTTCTTCGGTAGTTGTCATGGACGTGTGAGTACGAATCCCAAACGGAAATCGCTTGGCCGTCCTTGTTAACGGACGTCCGTAGTCGGCATCAGTAGCTCTTACCCCTCCCTGTGTCATACAACGGTCATCACGCTACGGAGGATGAAAACCGAAGCGGGAGCCGCCGACGCCGTCGTGCATGATCGCGCGATATCACGCCCGTCGGCTGCTCACGCGTCGTAGGCGTGGCTTTCGAGCGTCTCCAGATCCACGGAATCCAGCACTGCCTCGTTGGTCGCTTCGAGAACAACGGGTGGGACGGTCGTCTCCGGGAGGCCTTCGGCTCGCGTGGCTTCAAGCGCTTCGATCCACCGTCCGAGACAGAGACACCAGCGATCGCCAGGGGAAAGCCCGGGAAACTCTAACTCCGGACGCGGCGTCACAAGGTCGTTGCCCTGCGCTTTGCTGAACGACAGAAATTCGTCGGTCATGACCGCACAGAGCTCGTGTCTGCCTCGATCGTTGGGATGGGTTCCACAGCAGCCATCGCGATCGAAGCCAGTCCTCGGATCAGTGCTACAGGTGGCAAGTTCCTCGCCGACGACGTTTCGTTCGGGCATACCGATAGAGCGTGATCCATGGCCAAAAGCCTCCCCGTCCGGGATCGTTCCTGTGACGCTCCTCCTACCCCATCTGCCTCGTGTCATACTTAGGCGTGCAAAGCTAAGTGACGGGCTCAGGTTTGCACGTTGAGTGATTTACATTCATTTCGTAGAAATACACACGAGAGGTAGTCTTGTGGTGGATCACAAAAATCGGTGGACCAGTGAATCGGTCTTCACTGGACTGGGCTTCGCGTAGATCGTGGCTCTTGCAGAGGGAGCCAGCGTGCGATAGACTCTTGCAATCCTATGAGAAGGCCGCTCTGTGTACCATTTTCGGATACTTCAATGTGAGATATTCAATTTGCCAAGCTGAGTTTCAGGAAAGAGAAAATATGCCACCGTCCGTGACGAACACGACAAACCGTACGAACGTAATATACACCCAAATCGACCGAATTCGTGACCTTCGTACTCGTTATGCCTGTACGCTCATCTGTAGAAGCGTATACCTGTACTTGCCGATCCGTTATCTGGAGTGTCTCGGAAGCTCACAGGTGCGATCAGACCACCGGTTTTCCGCAGGTACCGACTTCTTCAGATGAGCGTTCGTAGTATTAACTGAATGCGAATGGACAGCGTTCATTGTTCCCCACTCCCAACCTCGTGATACTCACTCTATGGCAACAGAGCACTTCTCCCACGATCCAGCGGCCGACGAACGGGCCGACTACGACTACCAGGGCCAGCGGGTCGAACGGCCGGGGCTCGTCGACGATCTCAAGGACCTCGCGGGCGACGTTCGCTTCGACGAGTACTCGCGGCAGATGTACGCGACGGACGCGAGTGCCTACGAGGTGACGCCGATCGGCGTGGTCTTCCCTACTTCGACCGACGACGTCGCGGCCGTCGTCGACTACTGCGCCGACCGCGAGATTCCGGTCCTCCCGCGGGGCGGCGGGACGAGCCTCGCCGGACAGGCCGTCAACGAGGCTGTCGTTCTCGACTTCACCCGGCACATGAACGGGGTGACGTCGATCGATCCGGAAGGGCGTACGGCGACCGCGGAGCCCGGCGTCCTCCTCGGCGAACTCGACGCCGAACTCAAGGAGTACGACCTGAAGTTCGCGCCGGACCCCGCGTGGGGCGATAAGAGCGCGCTCGGGGGCGCCATTGGGAACAACTCGACGGGCGCACACTCGCTGAAGTACGGGAAGACCGACGCCTATGTCGAGGAGATCGAAGCCATCCTCGCGGACGGCACCGTGACGACGTTCGGCGAGATTGCCGTCGACGACCTCCACGATGCGGCCGACCCCGACGCGGACGATCTCCTCGCGCGCATCTACGCCGAGGTCGTCCGTATCCTCGACGGGGAGGCCGGCGAGATCGAGAAAGAGTACCCCGACCTGAAGCGCAACGTCTCGGGCTACAACCTCGACGTGCTCGTCGGGGAAGCCCGCGACGGCGACACGGTCAACCTCGCCCGCCTGCTCGCCGGCTCGGAGGGGACGCTCGCGATCGTCACCGAGGCGACCGTCTCGCTCGAACCCATCCCGAACACGAAGTCGGTCGCGCTGCTCACCTACGAAGGGCTCGTCGACGCCGTTTCGGACGTCGCGCCGATCGTCGAGAACCACGACCCAGCCGCCGTCGAACTCGTCGACGACACACTCATCGACCTCGCGTCCGACACCTCCGAGTTCGAGGATGTCGTCGAGAAACTTCCCGGGGGAACCCGATCGGCGCTCCTCGTCGAGTTCTACGCCGAGGACGATGATGACGGGCGGAAACAGGTCGCGGACCTGCTCGCCGACCGCGTCCCCTCGGAGGGTGGGGACGCCGACACCGTCATCGACGCCGATGTCGACCGGTACGCCTTCGACGCGCTCGAGGCCCACGACGAGGAGACGCGGGCGCAACTCTGGAAGCTCCGGAAGTCCGGGCTCCCGATCCTGAAGAGCCGGACGACCGACCGAAAACACGTCTCGTTCATCGAAGACTGTGCAGTCCCGCCGGTGCGTCTCCCCGAATACGTCGAGGGCTTTCGCGACATCCTCGACGACCACGACACCTTCGCGTCGTTCTACGCACACGCCGGACCGGGCGTCCTCCACGTCCGTCCGCTCCTCAATCTCAAGGACGGGGCGGATGTCGAAGCGATGGAGGACATCGCCGACCGCGTCACCGACCTCGTCGTCGAACTCGGCGGCAGTGTCTCGGGCGAGCACGGCGACGGCCGCGCCCGCTCGCAGTGGAACGAGAAGCTCTACGGTGAGGAGCTCTGGGGGACGTTCCGTGCGCTGAAGACCGCCTTCGACCCAGGCTGGCTTCTCAACCCCGGGCAGGTCTGTGGGGTCGACCCGTCCGAGACCGGCGGTGACGGCCCGCCTCAGCGCGCGGCGACTGTTTCGACGACCGAGAATCTCCGGTACGGTTCGGAGTACGACTTCGAGGCAGACTTCGAGCCCGAACTCGAGTGGCGCAACGACAACGGATTCCAGGGGATGGCCGAGCTCTGCCACGGTTGTGGGGGATGCCGCGGCGAGCAGGAGACGACGGGCGACGTGATGTGCCCGACCTACCGCGCCTCCAAGGAGGAAATCACGAGCACTCGCGGGCGCGCGAACCTGCTCCGGCAGGCGATGAGCGGCGATCTCCCCGAGGACGAGCAGTTCGACGTCGAGTTCATGCACGAGGTGATGGACCTCTGTATCGGCTGCAAGGGCTGTGCGAACGACTGCCCGAGCGAGGTCGACATGGCGAAGATGAAGGCCGAGATCACCCACGAGCACCACCAGCGCGAGGGCGCCTCGCTGCGCGATAGACTCTTTGCGAACGTCGACACGCTGGCGGAGATCGGCAGTCGCACCGCCCCGATCTCCAACTGGGCGACAAAGATATCGGGTGCCCGCGAACTGCTGGAGGAGACGGTCGGCATCGCGGCCGACCGGACGCTCCCCACCTTCAGGTCGGAGACGTTCCAAGACTGGTGGGAGGACCGCGGCGGCGCCCAGGTCTCGAAGTCCGAAGCCGAGCGCGAGGTCGTCTTCTTCGCGGACACCTACACGAACTACAGCGACCCCGAGGTGGGGGAAGCCGCGGTCCGTGTGCTTGAGGCGGCCGGCGTCCACGTGGCGGTCGCCGAGCGCACGGACAGCGGTCGCCCCGCCCACTCGAAGGGTTTCCTCGAGAAGTCCCGCAAGACCGCGAAGGCGAACGTCCGCGAACTCGCGCCGAAAGTCGAAGACGGCAAGGAGGTCGTGCTGGTCGAGCCCTCGGACGCGGTGATGTTCCAGTCGGACTACCTCGACCTCCTCGACAGCGAGGCGGCGAAGACGCTCGCCGGGAACGCCTACGGCGTCTGCGAGTACCTCGACACCTTCCGTCTCGATGAGAACGTCGACTGGGACACCCCGGACGCCTCGTTCGCCTACCACGGCCACTGCCACCAGAAGGCGACCAAGAAGGACCACCACGCGGTCGGCGTGCTCCGACGCGCGGGCTACGATATCGATCCACTCGACTCGGGGTGTTGCGGCATGGCCGGCTCGTTCGGCTACGAGGCCGAGCACAAGTCCATGAGCGACGCCATCGCCGCGATCCTCTACGACCAAATCGACGACTCGCCCGCCGCCCGCGTCGTCGCGCCCGGCACGTCCTGTCGCACCCAGCTCGGCGACCGCGACGGCCGCAGCGAAGAGCCGCCGACGCCGGTCGAGGTGCTCGCGCGGGTTGCGTCGGTGTGAACACCGGGGTCGCCCGAGTCGAGCGACCGCGACCGTCATTCAATCACCGCCACTATCAAACAGCATCACGTACTTCCTCCGCGAGGTCGGGATGGTGTTCGTCAAGAATTTCGACATCGGTCGCTAATCGCTGGATTTTCTCGCATCCCTGTCGTCAACGAAGCTGGTAACCTGACCGGTATCGTCTCGCTTGATGATCTCGTCGCCGTCATCGGCGAGCAGCTCGAGGAGGTCTCGGGAGCGATCGAGTTTCAATCGCCGGAATACAGTCCATAATTCGGGGATATAACACTGTCCGGTTTCGCGACCCTCACCGCTACGACGAGATCCAAATGCCCGGGGATATCAGGCAGACTCGTTCCGGTTTCATATCGGGGTCCCGCGCACCTATGATGGGGCAGCGGGGCTCCGAGCGTTCGTGCGACCGCCTCAGTGGCCCGAAATCCGCACCACGTACGGCTACAACGGTGCTGTGCGAGAACTTGCTGTGCAAGCTCCTGATGTACACGAGGAAGGCACGATCATCGTGGACGGCCGATTCCAGCCGTATGATGCTACGCTGCCCAGCGAACTACATTGCGGGTTCGAGGTACAAGCTTCACAGTCAGGGCCGCTCGGCCGGAGGGTACGCGCCGATGGGCGCGAAACGTTCGACGTATCCGTGCTTGACCTCCCGGAAGGGATTACAACGGCACAGCAGCGGAGATCCCCACCGGCCACAAGCAGTCGACCGGTGGACCATAGCCTTCGCTACAATCCACGATGCCATCACCCCGACGTGGAACCATGCGTCTTTAGCTAACTGAAGAACCGCCGGACAGCACGGTCTATCGAGGCTTCTTTTCGAGAGCGCTCATCTGTAGAAGTCAGTACTTAGAATTTGTTCGAACCAGTTGTCGGTGTTGAGAATCCAGCCCAAGAAATTCAGATAGCCCTGTAAGTGGTGTTTTGAGACGCCTCGGAACCTTCGCAACCAGTTGCGAAGCTGTCCCGTTTCGAGTATTTAAAACCCGGCGGTGAGTTCTACCGGGTACAGTTGAGAGACGTATTCAAAAGCGGTTGCAGCGACTGCAACAAGAAGAAAACGAGTTAGAGCGTTCCCTTTCGACGACGGATGATCAGCTCGCGGACTCGTGCTTCATGGTCAATATCGCCATGGAAGTACGCGGTCAGAATCGCCTCAACAACCTCTGAACGGCTTGCTTGGAGATCAACGCACTGCTCGGTTAGCTCGTCCAGTTCCTCGACGAATTCATCCGAAATGGACACGCCAAATTCCGTGTTTGACATCGCTTAGGAGCCTGTCTGAAAAACATCGCCAGACGGCGCGGTTGAGAGCAAACTAGATTTCCAGTTATATCGTAAATTCTAATTAGCTCTAACTCAGCTTTGTACGTTGTCTAAATGATAAATTCGGGATGAATGAGCGTAAAAACCTATCTGCTGGTGGATTGTATGGGTGCGACCGTGTGACGATCTGTGCCTGATTATATCGGTCTGTCGCATTTCCCCAAATCGTGGCTGATACTGCGCTGTCGATATCATCGGTATTCGCCTGCGGAGGGTCGCTGTATCGCGATTCATATAATCTGTCTAATGTGCAAAGCTGAGTGACGAGGTTAACCCGCTTGAGGCATAACTCGACTGCATGGACGTCGTCAATCCTTCGACCGGTGAACGGATCGAATCGTACGAAACTCATACGAAAGACGACATTGACGGTTCTCTTGATCAAGCCACGACGGCCTTCGAGGAGTGGCGAAATCGTCCGCTCAGGGAACGCGAAGAGCTGCTCGAGAGCGCAGCTGAAGTCCTCCGCGAGAACAAACAGGAGTACGCCGAGACGATGACCCGAGAGATGGGTAAACCCATCACTCAGGCCGTCTCCGAAGTCGAGAAGTGCGCGTGGGTCTGTGACCACTACGCCAAGTCGGCCAGCGAGTATCTCCAGCCAGAAGGCCACTCCAGTCCGCCCGGCTCGAGCGTCAAGACCGTCTACGAACCGCTCGGCCCGGTTCTCGCAGTCATGCCATGGAACTTTCCCTTCTGGCAGGTCTTCCGGTTCGCCGCGCCGTACCTGACTGTGGGCAATGTCGGCCTCCTGAAACACGCCTCGAATGTCCCCGGCTGTGCCAAAGCCATCGAGGATGTTTTTAACGAAGCCGGCTACCCCGACGGTGTCTTCCAGTCGCTGCTGATTCCCTCCGATCTCGTTGACGACATCATCGCCGACGACCGTCTGCGAGCCGTGACGCTCACGGGAAGCGGTCCGGCTGGTCGGGCCGTCGCATCGACAGCCGGTGAGCACCTCAAAAAAACCGTCCTCGAACTCGGTGGGAGCGATCCATTCGTCGTTCTTGACGACGCCGACGTCGCTGAGGCCGCCGAGATGGGTGCCTGGGCTCGCAACCAGAACGGCGGCCAGTCTTGCATCGCCGCCAAGCGCTTCATCGTCCACACGGACGTTTACGACACGTTCGTCGACGAACTCGTCTCGGAAATCAAGTCCTACACGGTCGGCGATCCGATGGACGAAGACACGGACATCGGTCCCCAGGCCCGCCAAGATCTCATGGAGGAACTCCACGAGCAGGTCCAGCAGAGCGTCGACGCCGGCGCGGAAATCGCGACCGGCGGTGAACCGCTTGATCGGGAGGGGACCTACTACCTGCCGACCGTCCTGACTGACGTGCCCGAAGGCTGTCCTGCTGATGCCGAAGAGACATTCGGTCCAGTGGCCGCTGTATATGAGGTGGCCGACGAGGAGCGGGCGATTGCGAAGGCCAACGACACCGACTTCGGACTGGGTGCAAGCATCTGGACCGAGGACCGCGACCGCGGCGAGCGCGTCGGCCGGGAAATCAACGCCGGTTGTGTCTATGTAAACCAACTCGTCAAATCAGACCCCCGCGTGCCCTTCGGCGGCATCAAGGAGTCCGGATACGGCCGTGAACTCTCCGGTGACGGTATCAGGGAGTTCGTCAACAGGAAGACGATCTGGGTGGAATAAATGAAGGCATCGGACCTGTTGGTCGCGGCACTGGAACGCGAGGGTGTCGAGCACGTCTTCGGCCTGCCTGGCGAGGAGATGGAGGACCTGCTGTTCTCGCTGCGAGACTCGGAGGTGACTTTCGTGCCGGTGCGCCACGAGCAGGGCGCGGCCTTTATGGCCGATGTCTACGGACGGCTGACCGGCGAGGCCGGGGTCTGTCTCTCGACGCTTGGACCCGGTGCGACGAACCTGCTGACCGGCGTCGCCGACGCGCATCTGGACAAGAGTCCGCTAGTGGCCATCACCGCGCAGGGTGGTCTTGAGCGGCTCCATCAGGAGAGTCACCAGGCGATAGACGTCGTCGATATGTTCGAGCCGGTCACGAAATGGAACACCCAGATCGATGCCCCAGACATCATCCATGAGTCGGTCCGGAAGGCGTTCAAGCTAGCCGAGCACGAGAAACCGGGCGCGACTCACCTCGAACTCCCCGAGAACGTCGCAGCCGAGGAGACACTAATGGAGCCGCTCGCTGTCCGCGAGAGAGTCGAGTCCGCCGCACCCAACGCGCACGCTCTCGACCGGATGAAGGAGTTACTCAAGAATGCACAGCGTCCGATCATCATCACGGGCAACGGAGCCGTGCGGACCCAGGCAGCGGAACAACTTCGCGAACTCGTCTCCGTGACGGACCTGCCGGTCGTCTCGACGTACATGGGCAAGGGTGCGGTATCGGACGCCGAACGGCACTCGTTGATGACGCTCGGCTCCGGTGCACAGAAGGAAGGGACGTGCGCTATCGACGAGGCCGACCTGGTGCTCACCGTCGGGTACGATATTGCCGAACACGACCCGGCTGACTGGGGACACGGGAACGCCGATATCGTTCACGTCGACAGCGAACCGGCCGAGGTGTACGAAGCCTACTCGCCTGAGGTTGAAGTCGTCGCCGACATCGGACAGACGCTCCAGGAACTGGTCGACTGGTGTCGGGAAGCTGGACTCTCCTTCGACACTGACTGGTACACCGATTACCGGGAACGAATAGTCACTGATGTCGACCGTGAACCAGGGTCGGATCCTCCTTTCACTGTTCGAGACGTGTTGCCAGTACTCCGGGACGCGATGGCTCCCGAGGACGTGCTCATCTCGGACGTTGGCAGTCACAAGATGGCGATCGCACAGAGCTTCCCGACGTACGAGCCGAACACTTGCATCATCTCGAACGGTCTCGCATCAATGGGGATCGCGGTTCCGGGGGGTCTCGCAGCCGACCTGGCGGTCGATGCGAACGTCGTCGCAGCAACTGGAGACGGGGGGTTCCTAATGAATGCCGCCGAGATCGAGACGGCGACCCGGTCCGGTTGTGGCTACACCATCATCGTATTCAACGACGACAATTACGGACTCATTTCGGAGAAACAGCGCGACCACACAGGTGAGTCGTTTGGAAATCAGCTAACCAATCCAGATCTCGTGGCCTTCGCCGAGAGCTTCGGTATCGACGGGTACCGGCCCGAATCGGGACCCGACCTCCAGGAGGTGCTTAGGTCTGCAGTCGGCGATGACATGGCACTCATCGAAGTTCCCGTCGAATGAACACCCCCACCGATTCACAGAGCGAAGAATACGTCGCAATCATCGATCAAGACGAAGTCACCGACGAAGTACGGAACATCGCAGTCAAGTACGATCCGTTGAATCGGTCCGGACACGAGGGCTTTCACATCACCGATGATGGCGAACTCCACATCGACGAGAGCAAGGTGATGCGAGAGCACAAGCTCATCGAAAAGAAAATTCCCAACGACGCGATTCGAATCGTCCCGCTTCCGTCCGAAACAGGCCAGCTCGTTCACCAGTACGCCGAAAACGGATTTCGACTGTATAACCTCCCGGCTCCGGACGATGGAGCGGTTATCGGCCTCCTCGGCCGGAACGGAATCGGGAAGACCACGGCCTTGCGTATCTTGGCCGGTGAGTTGGTTCCGAACTTCGGAACACAAGACCGGATCGACTGGGACAGGGCGGTCGAATCGTTTCGGGGGACAACTCTCCAGACGCATCTCGAACGGCTCCGTGACGGAACGGTTACAACGGCCTACAAAAGCCAGCGAGTCGACTCACTGTCCGATACGGACGACGAGACGGTTCGACAACGACTGCTCTCGCGGTCGACCGACTCCGATGACCTCATCGATACACTTGGCCTCTAATCAATCAGTGGCCGGTCGCTAGGTGACCTCTCCGGTGGTGAACGACAGCGTGTCGCCATCGCAACGACGCTGTTGAGCGATGCAGACCTCTACTTGTTCGACGAACCGTCGTCCTTCCTAGACGCCAAACAGCGGTCGACTGTTTCGCACGTAATCCACGAACGTATTCAGGATACCGATGCGTCAGCGATCGTCATCGAACACGATCTGGCGATGCTTGACCTGCTCTCGGACGGGGTCCATATCCTGTATGGGGCCCCGGGTGGCTTCGGAGTCGCCTCCCAGCGACTCTCGGTTCGTGCAGGTATCAATCAGTTTCTGGATGGATACCTGGCCGAAGAGAACGTTCAGATCCGCGGCGATGCTATCGAGTTCCCTTCAGCCAGCGAGCGTGGGGTACCCAACAAGGACCCAGTCTTCGAATACCCGGAACTACAGAAGGAATTCACCGGATTCGCGTTGTCAGTCGATTCAGGCCAGATTTACGCGAGTGAATCGATCGGTATCGTCGGAGAGAACGCTCTCGGAAAGACGACGTTCGTGAAACTACTCGCAGGGGGTATTGAACCTGATAGCGGAGCTGTTCCGGGTACTCTTTCTGTCTCGTACAAACCACAGTACATAGCGCCGGATAGCCAGGCGACAGTGCGCGAACAGTTCGCAGCGGTTACTGACATCCACTCCCGGCGCTTCAAAACATGGATCCGAGACCCGTTCGATCTCGAGGTGCTGTACGACCGACATCTCGATTCCCTCTCCGGCGGCGAACTACAGCGAGTCGGTGTCGCACTGTGCCTCGCTCGCGATGCCGATCTGTATCTCATCGACGAACCGTCTGCGTTTTTGGACGTTGACCGGCGTGTGTCCCTCGCTGACCAGATTCATCAATTTAGCAAACGAATTGATCAACCGATTTTTGTTGTTGATCACGATCTCTTCGTAATTGATCGATTCGCCGATCGCTTAGTCGTGTTCGAAGGAACCCCAGGAGAACGTGGGCACGCGAAGGCACCACAATCGATACGAGATGGGATGAACACGTTTCTCTCGTCGCTTGAGATTACGTTCCGTCGCGATGAGCGCACGGGACGTCCCCGAGTCAACAAGCCTGGCAGCCAACTTGACCGAGAACAAAAAGCCAATGGAGAATACTACTATGATCGGCGTCGTTGATCAGGCCCACGCCGCCCCGTGCGAAGAGCATGTTCGGGTGGAACAGCAACGCGGCCCCCGGCCGGGTCTGGTCCCCGATCCGGCCTCGCCGAGGCCCGCGGCGCTGTGGGGTCGCGCGTTCGTCCGGTAGACCCCCACCCGCCGGAGCATCACCGTCGGTCCCGCGACGGCTTCGCCGTCGAAAGTGAGTATTTGTAATCGGTGCAGGCTACTCTGGAGCGTATTCTTCGTGAATCCGATCCATGCGCGCCGCCATTACGAAGTCGGTCTTGTGCAGTCCGTCGATTTTGTGCGTCCACATTTCGACTCCCACCTCGCCCCATTGAAGCGAGATATCTGGGTGATGCCACTCTTGTTCAGCAAGTTCCCCGATCTCGTACGTGAACTCAAGTGCATCGCGGAAATCTTCGAACGGATACTCCGCTTCAAGATGATGGTCATTAACGACTTCCCAGACATCATCGTCGATTTCAGTTAGGTACTCGGCGTACTCTGCCTCTGTGAGCGGTTCATCCTCTGATGTACAGGCCTCACATGCTTCGTCGGCAAGTGATGATGCCATGCCCATACGTTCGACGCGCTCGATACTTGTGTGTTCGTTCTTCGGTAGGCTGGCGGAAGTGGCCGGAACCAGTAGTGCACCCCACTGAAGACGGGGCAGTTCCACGGACATACTTGGCCTTACCTCGACGGGGATGCCCTGATCTCCTGATCTGGTCCCGCTACGCTACAGGAGAGCAGTCTAATCAGATATTCAGAACGTTCCAACTCCGTCGTGAACTCTACTGTAGCCCCGGACGAGGAGTACTCGTACACGCGGTCGAAGCCACTCTCTGAATCCGACGACGGTCTTGCCCGCACGGGACAGCGCGACGAACTGGTCGTTGTTCACCGATTGGGGGTTCGATCGCTGCCGGCCCGCTTACCGATGTACTCGCGTTTCTCCGGGGGATCTATTCGATGATTTCCGGGCCTGGCCGGTTATCGTGCAGGACGATATCCGCCGTTTCGAGCAGCCGTTTGGCCTTAACCGTCAGCAGCTCCGGCTCACCGGGACCGCTTCCGATGAGATACACCGTCCCTGGTTGATCCATCTCACTCATCGTAGACGTCCCGGTCGCGTGTCGTGTCGGCGGCGTCGATAAGCTCGGCGGCACCCCGGTCTGCGAGATCATCGGCGAACGCGCTGGCCTGCTTGACGTACTGTTTGGTCGAGAGATCGCGGCTCGCCGTTACCGATTCCTCGCCGTCCTGGCTATACACCTGCACGACGACGTGAACGAAGTTGCTCTCGACGATCGCATAGACCCCGATCGGTGCGATACAGCCACCCCCGAGGGTCCCGAGGATCACGCGTTCCGTCGTCGTCTCGATTCTTGTCCGGCGATGATCGACAGCGTCGTGAATCGCCTCGCTGGCGTCACTGTCATCGAGGGCCGTGACGGCGATGGCACCCTGGCCGGGGGCCGGCGCGACTGTCCGCGGCGGCAGTGTGACGTACTCGAGGTGTCGATCGAACCCGCTCCGTTCGATACCGGCGGCCGCGAGAACGATCGCGTCGAACTCGGTCTCGACGGTCCGTTCCATCGCCCGCCGTTCGATCTCGGCGAGATCGTTGAACCACTCGTCGACGGTGAGATTGTCATCGATCGCGCCGGCGGTCGCCGTTTGTGTTCCGTCCGTATTCTCGCCCTCGCTTTCGATGGCCTCGTCCTCCTTGGCGTCGAGTCGTGCCTGGTGTTCGGCCTGGAGGTGTGGCGCGAGGAGTTTCTCGATGCGGGTATCGATGTTCCCCCGGAGTGGTTCGACATCGAGATCCGACCGTCTGGCGAGCAACTGGGCACGCCGTCGGAGGCTGGCGGTCCCAACGCGTGCCCCTTCTGGGAGTGTCTCGAGGTCGTAACCGTCGGGAGAAATGAGGACATCCTCGGGCGATGCCCGTTTGGGGATGCCGGCGACAGTTAGCTCCTCGGGCTGTTCGGTCGGCATGTCCTTCATCGAATGAATCGCCCCGTCGAGTTCGTCCTCAAGAAATTCCTCATCGAGCGCGCGGACGAAGGCACCGGTCTTCCCGAGCCGATGGATGAGTTCGTCTCTGAGTTGATCGCCGCGAGTTTCGACTTCGACGAGTTGGACCTCGCATCGGCGATCCTCGAGGGCTTCCTTGACGATTGCCGCCTGTCGCTGGGCGAGGTCGGATCCCCTCGTCGCCAGCCGTAGGGTCCCGCAGGTGCTCATATCCTCGCATCGGCCGTCAGGAATAAAACCTCCTTCCTCATCGATGGCTGCACGCCACCGGCTGGCGTACCCGGTCTGATCCGTTCGAGTGTTACTGAGACTATATTTCCCAAGCGATCAAAGAACGGATGCATCGACACCCACGGGCAGGTGTCAAACGCGTATTCTCGAGGCTGAAGTCGTTCACCGGTTTTGACCGCGTCCGTGCACGCAAGGAAAACAAACGTCAACGTTGAGAGTCAAGCTGTTCTCTCGGCGGTGGCGCTGGTTGCAGCATCGCTGACCGCAAAACGGCAGGGAAAAACAGGATTGATACGATCACCAAGTCGGCTTATCTGACCAACAGTGCAGGGCCTTTCGACTCAATATTATCGTGTCACTCATGCTCTCCATCTTGCACGTCCTCAGCTTCGCATATGGTTTCTATCACAAATGGGGTACAAGATGCAGAGGGGCGCAACCGCGAGCCACTCATTTCAGCGAGCGCGTCAGCGCGAGCAGGGTAGGGTAGTTCACAAGGAACAACTTATTAAAATGGAAACCTTAGACACTAAAGATAACACATGTCCCTTTCCTTTGACACAACGTACAAAGATTTGGACTCCAACCTCTATTCGAGAGTGACGCCTGAAGATATCAATAATCCGGAGATTTTACTTCTTAATGAAGATTTGTGTGATGGCCTTGGATTAAATAAAGAGGATTTGAACAGTCAGATTCTTTCAGGGCAAAAACTTCTGGAAGAACCGATTGCTCAAGCATATGCAGGACATCAATTTGGAAATTATACTGTACTTGGCGACGGAAGAGCGATGATACTAGGCGAACATGTGCACGACGGTAGTAGATATGATATTCAACTGAAAGGCTCTGGGAGAACCCCTTACTCAGGAAGAGGCGATGGGAACGCAACTGTTAGTTCCATGCTCAGAGAGTATATTTACTCATACGCGATGAAAAATCTTGGTATAAAAACATCTAGGAGTCTGGCAGTAATCGAGACCGACGAATCAGTTCAGAGACGTAGAACAGAACCCGGAGCCATCCTTGTAAGAGTGATGAGAAGCCACATTAGATACGGCACTTTCCAATATGTGGCAAGTCAAGCATCCGAAGAACTTGAGGAATTCACTGATTATGTAATCGACAGGCACTATCCTCACTTGAATAACAAGGATAAAAAATACACAGATTTTTTTGATGAAGTTATGCGATCTTCTATAGATATGGTAGTTGACTGGATGCGTGTAGGATTCATACACGGCGTCATGAATACAGACAACATGAGTATAGATGGGGAAACATTTGATTACGGACCATGTACATTCATGAATTATTACGACGAAGATGCTGTCTTCAGCTCTGTGGACAAAAGAGGTAGATACTCTTTCGGGAATCAAAAACCTATTTTGAAATGGAATCTTGGACGTTTCGCAGAATCCCTACAACAGCTTTTTCAAGAATCATCTCACGCTTTTGATGAACTAGAAGCCAAGCTAGACAATTTTGAAGAAATATTTGATGCTAAATACTATAGTATGATGAGAAAGAAACTAGGGATCAAATCAGACGGAGAGGAAGCAATAGTAGATGCATTCTTAGACTGGCTTCGTGAATCTAGAGCAGACTACACGAATACATTCATAGAATTAGAAACTCCTGGCTCCTTTGATGACCCAGTCTATTCATCTGAAGATTTCAAACATATCCGGGATGAATTATCTGGTATCGGCTTGGATGGGAAGATGATGAAGAAAACTAATCCCCGTTATATTCCCCGCAACTACTTGATAGAAGAGACACTGAATGAGTATCTAGAAAAAGAAAATCTCTCTAAATTTAAGGATTTATTGAATGTCTTGGAAAATCCTTATGAATCGAAAGATGCGAATTCACAATTTCAACAACCGCCTTCAGAAAAATTTGATTCAGAGTACACAACTTATTGCAACACGTGATAGGATTTTTATAAGTGATTTTTATTTATCAAAAGCCGTTTTATTTGATTCACTGAATACCCAGAGAACGTTAGTAAAAAGATCATAAGACTCGCTCCCTCTATTCAGCACTCGATTCCCGATAGAGATTGGGAAGGTTCCTGGTCACAGCAGTATTTGTTTTCTCCGTTACCGTCGGCAGAGAGGTAGGAAACTCTTCTGCGACACCGTTCATGTTTAGCTAAAAATCACTCAGCTTCGCACGTTGATATAATAGCGTGACGAAGGCGGTAGGATGGATGATGCCGATCACGGACTTCTCTCGCGCTAACGTGCAATACTGAGATAGTTAGGATGACGTAGAGTTGGTTTCCCAAGCGATACCAAATGCCTCATAGTGATTATTGTAGGTCTGTTCCGGATCGACCGCACGCTTTCGTGCGGTCGTACCGGTAAATCGCTACAATAAACACTATCAGGGAAGACGCCGATTGGACGCTGCGAATCCGTACTCGGTCACAATCCCCACGATCCAAGGCCTTTTGCGCCTGTCGTACATTATACACACGCGACAATCACTACTGGCGACTCATACGGATTATTGCAAGCGTTTACCGGGTCGACCGCATGCAATCGTGCGGTCGATCCCGAAATGTCTTGGAATAATCCGTATCAGTGGAAATTGAGTACACAGGACGAACCGACGATGGAGTCGTCTTCGATACAACGCGCGAATCAGTAGCTAGAGAAACAGGATTAGCTGATTCACAGCCTGATCGGGAATACCAGTCAATAACGGTGGAAGTCGGCGCAGGTCGGATCCTTGGCGGATTGGAGGAGGCCCTAAGCGGGTTAGAGCAAGGGGCTACCCCCACAGTTGCGATTCCTCCAGAGAAGGGCTATGGCGAGTGGGCCGAAAAGCAGGTTCGAGAGTTCGAAACCGCAGAGCTTCGCCAGATGCTTGATGGCGACCTCCCCGAGGAAGGTGCGTACCTTGAGACGCAGGACGGTAACCAGGGCGAAGTCACGGACGTTGGTGATGATGTTGTTGAAGTGGATTTCAACAGCCCACTCGCAGGCGAGACGCTTGAGTTCGATATCGAGATTATCAACGTTAACTGACTCATCAAGACGGTAAGAGTGCTCTGAGCAGAAATTTCGTTTGGGCGGGAAGGCCCCCTCGTTTAAATAGTTGGTACGTCCTCGAGCCTTTTTGTTGCCGGAATAGCTCCTGCACAATCTACACTCTGAAGACACCACGCTGTCTCTGGTATCAATAGAGTGGTGGCACCGACCACTGCTGCATAATCGTGTGAAGCTCTGTTCAGCAATCCCTCTTCACGAGGTTGCGGTCCGTGGAACAAAACATCTATCCTGAATTAGTGTGACAGGTAAACATGGACACAGGCCCCCATAATGGTGCTTCGGGGGATTACGAAGAGAGCACCAGACCCTATAGATCCATCATCGAAGCGGTGCGGGACGGTGTGTTCGTCGTCAATCTGGACGGTACCATCACCTACGTCAACGACTCGCTTTGCTCGTTGACTGGACGTGAGCGGAACGAACTGGTTGGCAACACGTTCGACACGCTGGTTGAATCAGGACTGGTTGAATCCGCCGAGTTTGAGCGATTCGTTACGACCATCAACTCCATTGCCGACGGAGAAATCCAGGATGAAATCCTGACCTTCGAAATTGGTCAGGAAACCGAACAGATGGTAGACGTTCGCGTCTCGAAACATATCCGGGACGACGGCACTGACGATATCGTCGGCGTGGTCCGGGATGTGACAGAGCGCGAGCGAAGGGCCCGGGCGGCAGAACAAAAACAGGAGGTGCTGGCCAAACTCTATCAAGTTGGTGCAGAGGACGCTCTCACGTTCGAACAAAAAGCCGAGCGCATCCTCTCTATTGGGTGTAAGTACCTGGATCTGCCCTTTGGGTTCCTGTCGAAAATAGAGGAAGACACACAAGAGATTGTACACGCTGTTGGCGATCATACACTGCTCCAGCCAGACGAAACCGCACCGCTGGAACAGTCGTACTGCCGGAAAACCATCCAAAGCGACGACCTAGTTGGTATGCAGGACGCACGAGCGGAGTTGGGCGAAGACGACTCGGCGTACGAACTGTTCGACTTAGGCTGCTATATCGGAACGAAGGTCATGGTCGGAGAGAACCTCTATGGGACGTTCTGCTTTGCGGCCCCACACGACCGTGACCGGGAATTCAACGCCGGCGAACGGGAGGTGATCAAGCTACTTGGACAGTGGGCCGGGTACGAACTCGAACGGCAGCGGTTCGAAGATCGCCTGGAAAGTCTGCACGAAGTATCACAGCGGTTGCTGACGGCTGAAACGACGACGGACGTCGCACAGATCACGATGGAGATGGTCGTCGAGTTGCTCAATCTCCCGGTGAGTGCGTTTTGGGAGTACGATGCCACCGAAGACGTGTTACGCGCGGTGGCCGAAACAGACGAAGCAGTACGGGTCGTTGGGGAGGCCCCGACGTTCGAGCGAGGTGACGCACTCATTTGGGAGAGTTTCGATAGTGGCAAAATCCGGTACTACGAGGACCTGACCGAACAACCAGAAACCTACAATCCGGAGACGCCATTGCGGTCAGAGGTCCACGTTCCCTGCGGGAATCAGGGCATCATCACGAGTTCTGCGACCGAGCCACGTGCGTTCGACGAGATTGACATCGAAAGCCTCCGACTGCTTGAAGCGTTGGTCACGGAGGCTATAACCGCAGTCAAGCGCGAAGAACAGCTAGCCGAGCGTGGTGAAGCACTCCAGCGACAGAACGACCGCCTCGAAGAGTTTGCCGACGTCGTGGCACACGACCTCCGAAACCCAATGACGGGAGCGGTCGGCTTTCTCGAAATCGCCCGCAAAACGAACGAGTCACAGCATTTCGAGCGCGTCGAACAGTCCCTGGACCGAATGGAGGAACTCATCGACGAGTTGCTAATGATCGCCCGCGGTGATCGCCAGGCAATCAACATACGCACCCACCAATTACAACCAATCGTGGAGGAGGCGTGGTCATACACCGACGCCCCGAAAGCGTCCTTGTCCGCAGACGACCCGCTCGGTGAGATACAGGCCGATGAGACACGACTGCTGCAACTGTTCGGCAATCTCTTCCGCAACAGCGTCGAACACGGCGGCGACGACGTTACCGTGGAAGTTGGCCCCCTCGCTGACGAGGGGGGGTTCTACGTCGCCGATGACGGGCCAGGGTTTTCCGAGAAGCAACGGACGGAGATCGAAGCACTCGGAGACACGGACGAGATGTCGGGGATTGGAATCGGACTCATGAGCGTTATCGATGTCGTGGAAGCACACGGGTGGGACCTCTTAGTCCCCGCCACAGATCAGGGAGCACGCATCGAAATCCGAACTGGTGAACGGAGCGAATGACCCGTGGAACCAAGCGTCGCCGCGACAACATGTGGATAGGAGACACACATGACCGCCGAAATAGTCATTGCGGAGGACGATGAGACGACCCGGGAAGCCGTCGAATTCAACCTGACTGACAACGGATGGGACGTGGTGGCGTTCACAGATGGTGATGCGTGTTGGGAGCATCTCGGATCACGGACCAGCGATCCACCAGATCTCGTGGTGTTAGACGTAATGATGCCCGAACTCGATGGCCTTTCCGTCCTCGAACGTATCCGGGATCACGACGCACTCGTGGATCTGCCAGTTGTCATGTTGACGTCCCGCAACCGGGAGGAAGATATCGTGCAAGCACTCGACGCCGGTGCTGACGATTTTGTGGCAAAGCCCTTTTCCGAAGCCGAACTTGTGGGCCGAATCGAGGTCGTTCTCGACGCAGTCTGATACTCTCGGCTGTAAGTACCTAAAACTATTCGCCACCCCGGTGGCGAATTAGTTTCAAGATGTTACAGCCGACAGTATGAGTGTCGAGTAGTAGTCGTTCATATGCGTGGACCTTTAGGTATCAGTCTCGTTTCTTTTTGTAATGTGGGTTGCTACGCTGTTGGCCGTTGTTGGGATACTCGGCGTAGCACTGACCACGCAGTTTACGGGGTACCGTCTTGGTGGATCAATCACCGTGCCGGTACTCGCGGTGTACACGCTCAAGAACGTCCTGATGTTGCCTGTGTTCGTCCTCAGTACTATCGCAGCGTACATCGGCCTCTGGTATCTTCGACAGCGGACCCTGATCTACGGTCGAGGCGAATTTGTCGCCGCATTGATCATTGGAACGTCAGTCCCGTTGGTAACGCTTCTTGGGCTCATAGAGGTTGGGTTTGGTGCAGATCTCATCGTCTTACTCGGCAGCATTCTTCCGGGGTTAGCGGCGTACAACTTTCATAGTATCAAGCCGGAGTTTCGACGGAACGATTTACTCGCAACTATCGGCCTGTTCACGGCATTGTTCGCTCTCGGTTTTGTACTGGTCTCTCCCGGAATCGCTGCCCGATATGGGACGGTGACGCCACCGGTGTTGTTCGCAGCGAGCGCTGACGTCGCGGTGTATAATAATGCAGTCGTTGATATCCCAACAGAAGCGGTCGTCATATCGAGGGAAGTCGTGGCTGGTCTCTTTATAATTGGTCTGATTATATCCGAGCGCATCAGAGCGCAATTCGGCGTCCGGGTCGGCATCATCGCGGCTGTCCTGTTGGCAGTCTACGCCCTCACGAACTACTGGCTCATCGTGATGTACGTGGTTTTGTTCGTCCTTGCGTTTGGCTTTGTCCAGGCAGCGAACCACGCAACACTGCGGTATGGCAGGGTGCTCCTTGGAACCACTATCGCGTTTGCGGTTCTCATGGCAGTTCCACTCACACTGTTGTTCCCGATTGATCGTGGATTGTCTGCCTTTTTTGTCGCGTTCCTCGGTGGCATAATTGCATATAACGCTCACGTGACAGGGCCATTCGAGCGGCGGCTGGTACTACCACTCCAGGCCGTTGTGTTCGTTCCAGTGTTGCTCGTCGCACGGGTGTTCGCCACACCGGAACCGAAGGGTATCCCACAAGAACTCACGCTGCCTGTGATACTGACAGGTATACTCCTTCTGTTGGTAGGTCTGGGACTCGGACGCCGGTATGCGGTCGCCCAACCTGATGAGACTGAGGTACTGTCTGCGTCCGTTCTTTCGGAGGGTGACTCATGAGCACGTACACGACTGCCTACGAGATATACGGACGTGGGTTTGGGTGGTCATGGCGACTTCGCGTTCAGGAACGCGTGGTAGCGACCGGCGGCCATCACTACGATACATCACGAGAGGCCCGACAGGCTGTCGACCAAGTTCGAGGAGCAGTTGCCTCGCTCACCGGTGATGAAGAGGCGTTCGAAAGCGAGGATATCAGCGACCCGGCAACGATCGTCAGAGAAGACCCGACGCCTACTGGCGACCTTCCACAGGATCGGAACAATTGGGTGTGGCAATTGCAGACACCCGAGCGCACCCTCGCCAACAGCGCAGACCGGTTCCCGACCGAAAGCGATGCCAGGCATGCGTTGGATCGGTTCCTGGAGCGGGCCGCGGGGCCCTCCCCATGTTCATGGTCGGTGCCGAATACGAGTGGCGGGACGGACCACGGTCTATCGAGGTCGGGAAGCCGAGTCTGACCGGTATCATTAAAGAGTTAACACGAGGGTTCCGTCACCGCAAGGCACTCCGACGCCTGGACACTCGCATTGCCGTCGCGGGGAGCCGTGGCAAGACATCGACGACTCGCCGCCTCGACGACGTGTTCAATCGCCGCGGCTACGATACCCTGACGAAGATCACCGGGAACCATCCGACACTCATCCACAACGGCGAGGTTCACCCCATCGAACGTCGGGGCCCTCGGACGACGCTGTACGAGAACATCAGCGTAATCGGGGAGTTCGCTCCGGAACTCGATGCCTATGCCGCCGAGGATATCGGCATCTTCGAAAATCAGGGCATCACCGAGTACACGACGCGGCTTATCAATCAGCAACTGATCAATCCGGACATCGTCATTCTCACCAACGTCCGGCAGGATCACAATGACACGCTTGGCAAGACGCGGACCAATATCGCCCGATCATTCGCGCGGTCGGTCTCCGCCGGGACACACGTCATTAGTGGGGAACAACACCCTGTTCTCCACGACTACATGCGAGAGGAGATCGAACGCCGAGGGGGCACCATCGAGCAGGTCGTGATTCCCGACCGGCACGAGGGGATGATCGGGGCAGAGACTGCGCACGCGATCGACGCGGTTCTGTCGTTTCTCGACGAATCGCCGCTCCCTGACGGTGAACTCGAAGCGTTTTTGGACGCGATTCAGCCGGAGTGGACCCGACTTCCTGACGGTCGTGTGTTCAACGCAGCACAAGTGAACGACGTCGAGAGCACGGAGATGGTCCGTCAGGCACTCGTTTCGGAAGATGAACAGATACTCCCGTTCGTCTATCTCCGCCGAGACCGGCGGGGTCGAACCGCCTCGTTCGCAGAGTACGTTGACCTCCTCTACGACCAAGGCCACGTCAATGAAGCCCACGTTGGTGGGGCCAATACGCGTGCGTTCGCTGAGAATACCGAGCTGCCGGTCATCCGACACGACAAAGGAAGCGACGCCGAGACTGTGCTGACCGATCTTCTTGCAGAGGGCGAGCCTGTCGTCATCATGGGAAACACCGTCGATGAGTTCATGCGTGAGTTCGAGGAGGTTGTACGTACTCAGGAACAGGAAGCGCCCGAATCTATCAAACCGACGTAGAACTCTATTACCGCTCATTAACGAATAGGTTGTGCCGACGAGTACGATGCCAGCGACGACCAGGAAGAAGCCCAATACCGGAGCCTATCGCGGTACTACGGTGCGGAGGGTGAAGTCGGGATGGATGATAAGTGACACCTGCTATTTATAACCTATACAGCAGTAACGTCCCAGAAGCGTGCCGAATCCTCTACAGGAGTTTGGATCTATCGATCTCGACTTTTCGTCGAATCCCGAGCTGGCGGCAGAGTTTCCTGATAACTCGAAGGCACTCCTGATACTTGGTTTCGAGCTGCTACACGCAAAGATGTGGCCGATGGCATCCATCTCGGAGCAACTTCAGGCCTACCTGAACCAGGGCTTCGATCCAGCCGAAGCCGTTGGCGAGCTTGACCTCGTCACCGACACCCTCCCGTTCTGGAAGCTGGAGAAGAACTGGTACAAACTCGACAGTCAGCATCGCCCCGGTGAGAGACGACACTGGAACCGTCACGAATTACGTCGGGTTTCAGGAAGACATCTCTGAGCGTAAAGAACACGAGCAGGACTTGCAGCTGTTCAGGAAGGCTGTCGAGAACGCGGGACATGCCGTGTTCATTACCGACAGAGAGGGCACGATAGAGTACGTGAATCCGATGTTCGAAGCCCGGTCTGGCTATACACGTTCGGAAGCTGTTGGTCGAACACCCCGCATTCTTAAATCAGGCAAACAGGACGAAGTGTTCTACGACCGGATGTGGGAAACGATTCTCGCAGGCGACCAGTGGGATGCCCATCTCGTGAATCGCCGGAAAAATGGGGAATTATATCATGTCGACCAGACGATCACGCCGATACCGAACGACACAGGAAAGATCACGCATTTCGTCACGATCGAATCCGACGTGACGAACCAGCAGTTGCGCGAACAACAACTCGACGTTCTCAATCGCGTGTTGCGCCACAATCTCCGGAACGGAATGAACGTCATCGAAGGCAACGCGCCCATGCTCCGAGATGCGCTCGACGACGAAGAGCTCCGACCGCACGCGAGAGCGATCGAAGAACTGGCAGCGGCACTGTCAAGTCTGATACGGATTGCGCTAGGTCATTTCCGCGTCGACCGCCCGCAGTCGGGCGGTCGTCGCGGTAAACAGTTAGCGCAATCCGTATGAGTGATCAAGCCGGGACTGTGCGTTCACTGTTCGGCACTGGATCACCAACCGAGACTGCCTGCGACGTGACTCAGCTTCTGACCGAAGTCGTCGACGAATTTTCCGACACGTATCCTGACGCCACACTCACGACCGGCGAATCGGATTCCGTTCACGCTAAAGCAGATAGTCGGTTGAAAATAGCGCTCACAGAACTCCTAGAAGACGCGATCACCCACAACGACCAGCCCACTCCCGAGGCGACGGTTACGACCAGGCAATCAACTGGCGATCGAACCGGCCAGTGGATCGACATCGAGATTGCGGATAACGGACCGAGCATCCCAGATCATGAGCAAAAAACGATCGAAACAGGGGTGGAAACCCCGATGCAACATGGGACTGGCCTCGGACTGTGGATTGTGTACTGGACTGGGTCGCTGTTCGGGGGCGAAGTCACACTCGAGAACAACTCGCCGCGTGGAACACGTGTTGTATTGCATCTCCCTCAGGCGTCGGTCGATTCCTCGCTTGAGTGATTGGTAAGATAGCGCTGTGTATCTTGCACAATCATAACTGCCAAGTCCGAGACTCTTGTTTCGCTGTCTTCGGTAAGAGCCCCGTCTTATTTGAGCCGTTCTTGAAGAACAGTCGGGCAAGCCGTGGTCACGCCCTGAATGGAGAGGATCTGATCGCTAACGATTTCATTCAGCTCGGTACTTCCTGTCGCCTCGAGTTCGGCCATCAACATGTGGTCCCCGGTCGCGGTATATAACGCAGTCAGCGAGTCGAGATCACTGAGTTTACTTGTCGCCTCAACGTACTGGTCGCTCTCGACGTCAATTCCCACCATCGCAATGCTCTGGTGGTTGACTTTCTTTGGATCGATTTCGACAGTGTACCCGACGATAGCGCCTTCCTCCTCGAGTTTCTGGATATACTTCCGAGCGGTAGGTCGCGCGACGCCAGCTTGGTCGGCGATCTCTCCGAGGGAAGCTTTCGGATCCTCTTTGAGAATAGAGAGCAGACGATGCTCAAGCTCCTCAGCGTCCATTGTGTCTACTGTTATATGAAGCGGTGATCATCGTGCTGGCAGTCGTGTTCAGGTGCGGAAAGATTCGCCACAGCCACACTCCGAGACGACGTTGGGATTTTCAACATCAAAGCCTGCGCCTTGGAGACCCGTCTCATACTCAACAACACTCCCCCCAATATATTGGATACTCGCGGGATCAACGAACACTCGCAGGCCGTGGTGCTCGTAGATCATATCATCTTCGTCGGGACTCGTATCGAACCGCATCCCATATGATAGACCCGCGCATCCTCCTTGCTGGACGAACAGCCGGAGTCCTGCCGTGTCAGTGTCCAAGCTTTCTTCCTCTAAGAGAGCGAGAGCCTTATTCGAGGCAGCTTCTGAAACTTCGATTTCAGGTTGTTCACTCTCCTCGGCCGTCGTACTCATACGTTGAGTTGATTGGGCCAGGGTGTTAACCATGGCGCTCAAAACTGTGACGTAGAGTTAAGGCTCGAAATTGTCGAGAGACAGCTATACGCGTGGGCTCAGAGCGGTAGATTCCGCTGAAGACTGCCATCGCCGGACATCGTGAAGTACTCCCGCGCACGGGGCGCGGGGCGTCCGTGTTTAGTCCTGCATTGCTGACGCAACGGACTTTAATTCCTCTCGCGCTCCCATCGCTGGTCGCGCCGACATACCGTCGTCGGTAACACCCGAACCCGATATGGGTCCGTGAGAGTCGGCCGCTCCACCACGGCCCGATGCCGCCCGTCTCACCTTCCGAACGCGCGGAAGGGTTTCGAGAGACGGCACATTTCCAGTTTCTCGTTCCAACCAGTTCTGCACCACGCACACCGCCGCCTTCCTATCAGCGTGGTCTTGGAACCCACACTGCTGGCATTTGAATCGCTTGTTCTGGCGATTCGCCCGTTCCGTGTGCTGGCACTCCGTTCGCGGGCATCGCTGACTCGTGTACTCAGGATCAACCTCATCCGACGGAATCCCCTCCCACGCAGCCTTGTACGACACCATGTCTTGGAGTGTAGCGAACGGCAGCGAGTGGAGGCGACGGTTCATTCGCGTACCGTAGTCGATGGAGTCTCGCATGTCTTTGAGGTCTTCAAAAACGATCACTGGGTCGGTGAATTGCGAGACCCATTCGACTACTCTCCGTGAGACTTTGTGCAGGCAGTCATGCACGTAGTCGCGTTCCTCAGTCTGAACGACCGTCTCAAACGCGGTCTGGTTGGCTTTCTGCATCCGCTTGCGCTTGGTGAAAAACTCGTGACGCTGTTCTTTCACCGACGGGTACTCGAACACCACGGAGTCTTTCATCGAACCACTCCGACTCATCGCAGCGAGTGCGATGCAGTCCTCGTTCACATCCACACCGACGATCGTGTCTGCATCGTGCTTGCTGGCGACTCGATGCGTCTCGTGTGTAACTGTGAGGTGGAGTCGCCACTCATCGTGCTTGTGGACGACTTCAGCCGTTCCAACCCGCCACTCCTCATCGGTGAACGCAGTTCTGAGGCGGTCGAAGTGGTCGGGACTGCCACGAAGTTCGCCTTTGACGTGCGTGCCTCTCGTGGCAGTGATACGGAATCGAACCGTCCCGTGGTCTTCGGGGAACAGACGGTAGCCTTCGCCGTGGTTCATCACCATCGGGTACACCCCGTCGATGTATGGGTATGGACGGCCCCAGTCGTCGTCTTTGTTGTCGTGGTGGGTCTCGATTTCACCGAGTGCCTTGTCAACGATGAGTTGGCTAGTGTTGTTGACGTGATCGGCGTTGTCAACGACGGCCGGTTTGATGTCATCCCAGTTCCAGCCCTGTCGGTCGAGGCGGTTGGTTTCGTTGCGGATGCGGCGGGCCTCAAGACAGCCCGTTTGCAGGTCGTCGCCACTCCCCGTGTGGATGTCTAAGCGGAACGACAAGATTTGGGTGAGTGTGGACGACTGCACTAGGTTTAGATATGGTTATTCACTTGTTAAAAGTTCGCGTTGTGACGCGCTTCACCCCCGACCACGGTGGGTCGGGGTACTCGCGCTGCTATTCTTTATAGAAACCGATCGTCGGACCGAGTTGACCGGATCATGGGCCGTGAGGCGACAAGCCACCCTATTTCAATGTGATATCCGGCACATCGAATCGGGGGACGAACGCAGACACAGAGGATGCCTTGTAATAGTCGTCTTCAGAATCTCATGACGATGTGGACGAATTCTTGAGCGCGTGTTGCCCAATATCTCGTAGTGTGTTCGACTCCTGTGTCTCGCCGAACCGTCTTTCGACGGATCGCCCAACGACAATACGGTGAGTGGCCGGCGTATAATTCGACACCCCTGTACGATCGAACGTCACTCGCCGGACTGGAATCCGATATCCGGACAGTCTCAGAGACGTGGTTCGAACATGAAAGTCACGACTCCGTCGAGGGGTTCGTCTGTGCACTCCCCTTGGCCTACTTCCGGTTCAGCGCCCACGACCGGTATGCGGGGCCGACCCGCTACCAGATGGACACCCTCTTTCGGGTGTTCGTACTGAAAGAACTCCACAGCTGGGAGCACGAAACAGCACTCGTCGACTACCTAAAGAACCGTCCTGAACTCTGTGAGCAACTGGGTTTCGAGACGATCCCGGACCAGTCGACACTGTGGCGAAGCTGGCACGAGCGGTTCATCCCTGACCTCCGAGAGACAGTGGAGACAGCCGCTCGAACGATCCTCATCAAAGCCCAGAATGCGGGTGTCGAGACTCCGCGTGAACCGACACGAAAGCTCCGATACCACGGGGACGAGTCTGGTGAGTCAGACCCGGATGATCAAACTACGTTGGAGCAGGCAGAGAAAGTCACCGACCACGTCAGTCGCGTCCTTTTCCCGGCGTTTTCGCTGGATCGAGGTGAGGGCTGTGAGATCCACGAGAACGCGTACTGGGACCTGCAGACGTATCTCGGACTTCGTGAGCGGCTGGCTGCGAACGAAGGTGCTCGTAGCTTCACCTACGAGTCAACTCGAGAGCGGACGCCGTTAGGTCACGCCCATCGCGAGCAGATTCGTAATCTCTCGGTATCAGAGACTCGCGAGATGTACCGACAGGCCGTCAACACGCTCCTGAGCGAAGTCGAGGAGACAGAGGAGTTCTTCCGAGCCGGAATCATCGCCATCGATATCACCGAGGCCAACCCCTTCACCGGTGATAGAACGGGCCACGAAGACGAAATCATCGGGACGAAGGAGAAGACCGACGAGTACGCCTACCAATGGGCGACAGTCCAGTTGGTCGGCAACGCTATCCCACTCGTGCTTGATGCCCGCCCGGTACGGAAAGGCGAGTCACGTAAGGAGATCGTCGGGGATTTGCTGGATTCGGCTGAAGAGCTCGTCCACGTCGATAACGTGCTGATGGACCGGGAGTTCGATAGTCAGCACGTCCTGGAGATGCTTAGCCAGCGTGGCTTGTCGTATGTCGTGCCGAAGCGGATGCAGACCAGCGAGAAAGCCCAAGCCAAGCGATTACTCCAGCGGGACCAAGACCGGTATGAAACCGACCGGAAGCTCCATCTGGGCAAGAACGAGTGGCACGAAACGACGCTGGTCTACCGCCGGAATGAAGACTCCGAGCACGACGATCACCGGCAGTACTCGGTGTTCATGACGAATTGCGGGAGTGGGCACCTCACGGAGTATGGCTATCGCTGGGAGATCGAGAGTGGGTACAGGTCGATCAAACGGTTCATGGCAGCGACGACGTCGAAGGATTTCGGGCTTCGATTCTTCTACTTCGCGTTTGCGTGTCTGCTGTACTCTATCTGGCGAGCGGTCGATCTGCTCGTGCAGGTTGAGTTGACCGGCGAGTATGAGCACTCACCGCTGATTACAGCGGACAACACGCTGACGCTGTTGAAGAAGGAAACTGGGATCGGGTAGAGAGACACTCAGTCATGGTTAGCGCGCCGTCTGAGTGGCTACGCTGCTGGAAGTCTCAAAAATTTGCCCATATAGTTGGGTGTGTGACAAGAATGCCGCTTCGAGAGCCATCTGAGGTAGTTTCCACAGATCGAACCGGTCAAATTCACGCATCACAGACTCGCTAACACCGATGTAGTCTCAACTTCCAATGGTGCTGCCGCGAGTCGTGGAACGTCGGAACGGAACTCTCACGGCGAGAACAAGCCATTATATCTCCAACCGAAACGGGTGTACAGGTCGAAGCTCACCACCGACGCCCTCGCCGCCCCGTCGACCCAGGGGGAGGAACCGGTGGGGCCGACCGTGGGACAACTCGCGTCGGGCGAGGGACCCCCCTCCGGGGGCCGCCACGGCGCGTCCCCCTCGGTCACGCCGATCGGCGAGGAGGATATCGAGGAACTGACCGAGGAGAGCCTGTTCGACCCGGCGGCGACGACCCGGATCGTCGTGCTCTGGATCCTCACGCCGTCGCTGTCGGTCGTCGGCTCGTATCTCCTCTTCGCCCTCGTCCTGTGAGCGCCGGTCCCGCCGCCGGACGAAGTTTAATGCACCCGTCCGCCGAACGCCCGACCATGGCTCGTACTCCCGTCCGTGGAGGCCGCTGAGCGTGGCGGGAGTCCTCTTCTGGGCGCTCGTCGCGCTGGCGACGCTCACCAGCTTCGCCACGGCGTGGGCGCTCGGCGCCAACAGCAACTCGCCGCCCTTCGCCCCGGCGATCGGTGCCAACGCCATCTCGACGATGCGGGCGGCCTTCCTCATCGGCATCCTCGCCGCTCTCGGCGCGCTCACTCAGGGTGGGGGGGATCTCCGAGACGGTCGGGGCGGGGCTGATCGACGGCGTGCAGATCACGTCGCTGGCGGCGACGGCCGGTCTGTTGACCGCGACCGGGTTCATGGCCTTCGGCGTCTACTCCGGGTATCCGGTCCCCGCGGCGTTCGCGACGACCGGGGCGATGGTCGGTGTCGGGCTCTCGCTCGGCGGCGACCCCGCCGTCGACACCTACCGCCGCATCGTGCCTCTTCTGGGCGCTCGTTCCTCCCGTCTCGGGGGGGCTCGCCTACCTCTCCGCTACCCTCCTCAGGCGTGACGACATCCCGGAGACCGTGAGCGTCCCGTTGCTCGCGGCAGTCGTCGGCGGCATCGTCGCCAACGTCCAACTCGGGGTCGTTCCCTCGCCGCCCGACGCGGGCCAGAGTTCCGTCGCGGGGTTCCTCGCGCGACGGGTCGAGACGCCGACGGTCCTCGGGGTCGACACCCTGGCGGTCCTCGTGACGCTGGCGGTCGCCGCGGCGGGGTTCCGGTTCGTCCGTCGGCGGACCCGGGCGTCCGTCGAGGACGGCATCCGGACGTTCCTCGTCCTCCTCGGGAGCGTCGTCGCCTTCTCCAGCGGCGGCAGCCAGGTCGGACTGGCGACCGGTCCGCTCGAGAACCTCTACGGCGCCGAGCTCGGGTTGCCCGGCATCGTCCTGCTGTCGCTCGGCGCCACCGGCATCCTCGTCGGCGCGTGGATGGGTGCGCCGAAGCTGCTCCAAGCCACGTCCCGCGAGTACGCACAGCTCGGGGGCAGACGCTCCATCGCCGCGCTGGTTCCCGGGTTCATCATCGCCCAACTGGCCATCGCACTGGGGATCCCCATCTCGTTCAACAACATCATCATCTCCGGGGTCATCGGCGGCGGACTCGCCGGCGGCTCGGCGGGCGTCTCCCGCCGGAAGATCGGCGTGACCCTCGTATTCTGGCTCGTCACGCTCGCGGCCTCCATCGCTATCGGGTTCGGGCTCTATCGGGTCCTGGCCGCGATGCTCGGCGGGTGAGCGCGGTCAGCGGACGACGGTCACGGTCGCGGGGGCCTCGCCGACGACCCTCGTCGACACGGTTCCGAGCAACCGGCGAGCGATACCGCTTCGCTCACCGCCGTGTCCGCCCATCACGACGTGGTCGACGTCGTTGTCCGCGACGTATTCGAGGATGGTCTCCGCCGGGTCCCCGGTCACCACGGCCGTCTCGACCGTCCGATCGGCGTCGGCGGCTCGACGTCTCGCTCGTTCGACGACCCGCTCGGCGCGCTCATGCGCGCCCTCGCGCCGGTCCTCGTCGGGCTCGAGAATCCCACTCTCGCTCATCGACTCGTCGATCGGTGTCACCACGTTCAGGACTGTCACCCGACAGTCGAAGAGTTCGAGCGCCCGCTCGAGTGCCTCGTCCGCCAGCGGCGATCCGTCCAGCGGAACGAGGACGTGCGATGGCGCCATGGAGGCCTTTGGACCCGCTCCTACATATCGGCGGTGATCGTCCGGGCGACGGGGTCGGCGTCGAACCACCGTGCCGGTTCGGGGTCTCCCCCTGTCTCAGCCCGTGAGAGAACGGCGTGAACGGCCATCGGACGAACGTTTTTGGGCGTCGGGCCGGGTGTGTGAGTCATGTCATCGCTCCGCTCCGGATCGATCACCGTCGCCGTCGTCGGCACCGACGACACGGCCGCGGCGTTCCGATCGGGAGTCGACGCCGCCGAGTCTCCGATACGCGTCGAGACCCTCCCTCCTGCGGTCGTCGGTGCGGACGCGGCCACGGATGCCGACTGCCTCCTCGTGGACGACGGGGCACCCGGTGTCGACGGCGCCGCCGCCGCCGCTGCCACCGTCCCCACGGTCGTGCTGGTGGACGACGAGTACGACCGGACGACGGCAGCGCTGTCGGCCGGGGCCGCCGCCGCGCTCCCCCGCCGACTCGTCACCGACGACCCCGACCTGCTGGCGACTCGCCTCGCCGCGCTCGTGGACTGCGAACACGAGCGGGCCGCGGCCGAGGAACGCGAGAAGTACTCGACGCTGGTCGAGCAGAGTTCGGACGGCGTCGTCGTCGTCCAGGACGGGGAGTTCACGTTCGTCAACGAGCGGTTCGCGGAGATCACCGGCTACGACCGGGAGACGCTCCTCGAGGGTCCCTTCCACGAGGTGTTCACCCCGGAGAGCCGGGAGCTGGTCCGGGATCGGTACCGGCGCCGCGTCGCCGGCGAATCGCCGCCCGACCGGTACGACGTCCAGGTGGAGACCGCCGACGGCGACGTGCGGACGCTCGAACTGGTCGTCTCCCGCATCCAGCACGGCGGGGAGCCGGCGACGATGGTCAACTTCCGGGACGTGACCGAGCGCCGGCGCCGCGAACGCGAGTACGAGCAGATCTTCGACGGCGTCAACGACACCATCTCGGTTCACGACCCCGAATCGGGCGAGATGATCGACGCCAACGAGAGCCTGTGTGCTCTCCTTGGCTACGAGAAGACGGAGTTACTCGACCTGGGGGCGACGGCGATCAGCGTCGAAGGCGAGGGGTTCACCGAGGAGCGCGGCAAGGAGATCATCGAGTCGGTCGTCGAGTCCGGCGAGTCGAGGCAAGTCGAGTGGCAAGTCGAGACCCGGGACGGCGAGCGGCGGTGGCTGGAGATCAACGCGACGACCGCACGGATCGGTGGCGAGACGCGATATCTGGCCATCGGTCGCGACGTGACCGAGCGCAAGCGACGCCGACGCGAGTACGAACAGATCTTCAACGGCGTCACCGACGTGATCAACGTCTACGACCCCGAGACGGCGACCATCGTCGCGACCAACGACGCGATGTGCGACCTGACCGGCTACGACCGGGAGACGATCCTCGGGAGCGGCTTGGAGACGGTCACCGCGGACGACGAAGGGTACACCGCCGAGCGGGCCGCCGAACTGATCCGGGAGATCACTGCCGCCGACGAGACGCGGGAACTGGAGTGGGCACTCGAGACGGCCGACGACGAGATCCGCTGGCTCGACGTCACCGCCACCCCGACGGCCATCAACGGCGAGGAACGACTGCTCACCATCTCGCGTGACGTGACCGAGCGCCGACGCACGGAGCGACGACTGCGGGCCATCCTCGACCGCATCGACGAGGCGGTCTACCTCGGGCGGGTCGACGAACTCGATCACGCGTCCCCGAACCCCGACTTCCTGAGTTCCGGCTACGAGGAGATCTGGGGTCAGCCGCTCTCGACCCTCCACGAGCGGTATCCGGACGGCTTCTTCGGGACGCTCCACGAGGACGACGAGACGGGCTATCGCGCGTTCATCGACCGGATCCAGCGTGACGTCGCCTCGGGGTCGGCCGCGGACAGCTACGCTCGCGAGTACCGGATCGAGCGGCCGGATGGCGAAATCCGGTGGGTCCACTCCGATTTCTACCCCACCGACTGGACGGCCGAACCGCCCAGAATCGTGATCGTCAGCCGCGACGTGACCGAGCGGAAGGCCCGCGAGCGACGGATGGCGTCGTTCAACGCCGCGACCGAGGACCTCGCGACCGCCGACCGGCCGGTGGAGGCCGCCCGGATGGCCGTCGAGGCGGCGACCGAGACGCTCGATCTGTCCGCCGTCTGTGCCTTCCTCTACGACGACGACGAGGGTGTCCTCCGGCCCGAAGTGTGTGCGGGGCGCGTCCCCGAGGGGCTCCGCGAACGGGTCGTCGACGCCGACGGGGGGCCGCTCTGGGACGCGTTCGCCACCGGGACGGTGGTCACGCCGTCGGACGCCCCCGACGTCGCCGGCCTCGCCGACTGGCGGGCGCTCGCCCTCGGCAACCACGGCGTCCTCCTGGTCGGGAACCCGGACCGCTCGCTCGACTCGGACACGATTCAGGCCGCACACGTCCTGGCGGCGACCCTCGACGCCGCGCTCAACCACCTGCGGGGCAAGCGTCGCCTCGCCGCACAGGAGGAGCGGCTCCGCACCCAGACCGAACGCGCCGAACGGCTGGACCGCATCGCCACCCTCACCCAGCAGGTCGAGGCGGCGATCACCGACGCCTCGGGCGCCTCGGAGGTCGAACGCGCGGTGTGTGACCGCCTCGCCGACACTGGGCCCTACGAGCGCACCTGGATCGGCGGGGTCGAGGTCGGCGCCGACCGACTCACGCCCCGGGTCGCCGCCGGCGCCGAACCGGCGGCCGTGGCCGGCGGGACGGCCCCCTCGACGGCGGACGCCGGCCCCGACCCCCATCCCGCCGTTCGCGCCTGGCGATCCGACGCGGTGCAGGTCACCGATTCGGTGGTCACCGACGGGCCGAGCGCCGACTGGCGCCGGGCGGCGCTCGCCGACGGCGTCCAGTCGGTCTGTGCCGTCCCGTTGATCTACGACGGCATCACGCACGGCGTCCTCGTGGTGGGTGCGTCCTCGCCGAACGCCTTCGGCGAGCGGGTGCGGAACGTCCTCGATCAACTCGGGACCTCCGTCGGGTACGCCCTCGCCGCCATCCAGCGCCGGCGCGCACTGGAGTCCGACGAGACGGTCGAACTCGTCTTCCGGGGCGACGGCGGCGACGCCGTGAGCCTGCCGTTCGCCCGGGCCGCCCGTGCGGCCGACTGCCGGGTGCGACACGAACGGACCGTCGCACGCGACGGCGGTGTGAGCGTCTTTTACACCTTCGGGACCGACGCCGACGCCGCCCGACCGGTGGCCGACCGCACCCTCCCGGGATCGACCTCGGTCGTGACCGACGACGCCGACTCGACGCTCGTCGAGGCCCGCACCGACACCTGGTTCGGGTCGCCGCTGGCGGAGTACGGCGCCGTCCTCCGGCGGGCGGTGGCGACTCCCGAGGGCACGACCATCGCCGTCGAGGTGTCGGCCCAGGCCGACCTCCGCTCGTTCGCCGACCGTCTCCGCGAACTCGCCCCCGCGGTCGAACTGGCCGCGAAGCGGCAACACCGCCGCCAGGACCGGACGCCGGAGGAACTCCGCGACCGGGTGACCGAACGACTCACCGACCGCCAGCGGGAGTCGCTGACGACGGCGCTCGCGGCGGGATACTTCGAGTGGCCCCGCGAGAGCGACGGGAGCGCGGTCGCCGAACGGCTCGGCATCACCCAGCCGACGTTCAACAAACACCTGCGTCTCGCCGAGCGGAAGACGTTCTCCCTGCTGTTCGGCGACGCCGACGCGCCGTGACACTATACATATAGCCCCGGTCGTGGACGGGGGCGACGTCCGTAGACAGCAGGATTGGGTGGGTGGCACGAGAGGGTTGAACCGAGACCGATGACGTCGTACACGCCGCCCCCGACCCCGGACGAGCAACAGGACACCGATCGAACCGACGAGGTGTTGGCGCTGCTCGAGGACGATTACAGTCGCGCCATCCTCGAAGCGCTCCACGCCGACCCCCGGCCCGCACGTGGCCTGGTCGAGGCGTGTGATGCGTCCCGGGCCACGATCTACCGCCGACTGGACCGCCTCGAGGACGCCGGACTGGTGGACTCGTGGCTGTCGTACGACGCGGACGGCCACCACCGAACCGTCTTCGAAGCGACCCTCGACGCCGTCACCGTCGGCCTCGACGGCGACGGCATCGGCGTGACCGTCACCACCGACGACGCGGCCGCCGACGGCTCCGTCGCCGGGGACTGATCACGGCGCCGGGCGCGGGCGTTCCGCGCGTCCGCGTCGGGATCTTCGGCCCTCCTTCCACCGCGGTTCCCCCGCGTCCCGACGTCCGCCCGGTTCCTCACGGCGACCGTAGGTCCTCCGGCCGATCGACGTCGCGTCGGACCCCGGGATCGCCGGTCTCGACGAGCGCGGCGTCGGGTGCCGAGAGCAACAGGTCGCGACCGCCGACGTCGCCATCCACCGCACGCAGATCGGCGAACCACCGCTCGCCGAAACAGACCGGGTTGCCGCGCTCCCCGTCGACCGCCGCCGCGAGCGGATCGCCAGCGCCCGCACGGAACGCGCGACCGAGGAGTCGGACCGTCTCCGTCCGGAGGAACGGCATGTCGCCGAGACCGACGACGGCGGCGTCGGCGGTCCCCGTGACGGCGTCGATCCCCGTCCGCACCGACGACGCCTGGCCGTCCGCGTACTCCGGGTTGTGGACGACGGTGACCCCGCCGGGGAGGGCGTCGCGCACGCGTTCGTGATCGTAACCGACGACGACGACCACCGGGTCGAAACCGGCATCGAGGTAGGGACGGAGCGCGCGAGCGACGACCGGATCGCCGTCGATCCGTGCGAGGAGTTTGTTCGCCGTTCCGTACCGGGAGCTCGTCCCCGCCGCGAGGACGACACCGGCGACACTCGCCGTCCGCGTCGGCCGGAAGGGCGGCGAGCGGACGGGCAACGATCCGGTCACAGCGCCTCCAGCGCCGCGAAGGGCGTCCACCGGAGTCGCTCGCCCGCGGCCAGCGGTTCGGTGCGGAACACGATCCCGTCCGCGCCGAGGACGCGCGGGCAGGCGGCGACCCGACCGGGGCGATAGCGGTCGTCGTACAGGGAGACGTCCGACGCCGGCGAGCCGACGGGGATCGCGGTTCCGTCCTCGACCACGACCGGCAGCGCGTACTCGATCGGGGCCTCGGGGAGCGCCAGATCGCAGGCGGCCGTGGCGGTTCGCCAGACGTGGGAGCGCTCCCCGCCGACGAGGGGGGCCACGACGGCGACGGTGGCGACGTAGGCCGCGACCGGTTTGCCGGGGAGCGCGACCCCGACGGCGTCGTACTCGTCGAGGCGGACGCACGCCACCGGTCGACCGGGTCGGAGGGCGATCCCCCGCTGGACGACCGTCCCGAGGTCAGCCAGTGCGTCGACGGTGTGATCCCCGGATCCGACGCTCGTCCCGCCGGAGGTGACGAGGACGTCGTGGTCGGCCGCGAGGGCGGCCAGTCGCTCGCGAAGCACCGCCGGATCGTCGGGGATCGGACGTTCGATCGTCGCCTCGTGTCCCCACCGACGGACGAGACCGGCGACCGCCTCCGAGTCCCGGTCCGGCTGGACGTCGGCCGCCACCTCGTCGCCGGTCGCGACGACCCCGACCGAAAGGGGCCGCTCGACCACGACGCGTTCCCGTCCCAGATCACGGAGGAGGGCCGCGTTGCGCGCCGACAGCACGGTTCCGCGTGCGAGCACCGTCTCGCCGGCACCGACGTGGCTCCCGCGGCCGATCACGTGGCTCCCCGCCCCGGCACGCGGCCCGCGGAGCGTCCCGTCGACGACGCGTGCGTCTTCCTCGGGAACGACGGCGTCGGCACCGCGGGGCAACGGCGCGCCGGTGGCTATCGGGGTCGCCGTTCCGGGTTCGTGGCCGCTCTGATCGTCGTCCGGCCCGATATCCCGTCCACGGATCGACAGCGGGAGTCCGTCCCCCGTGGCGACGGCGAACCCGTCCATCGTCGCGTAGTCGTGGGCCGGGAGCGGTGCCGACGCGACGACCGGCTCCGCGAGCCTGCGTCCGTCGATCGCGTCGAGCGGGACCGTCCCCGTGTCGCACGCGACCGTTTCCCGGAGGCCCGCGGCGATGGCCGCCACGGCCGCCCGGTCGGGTTCGTCGCTCACGTCCCTCCACCCCGCCCGTTTTCGAATTCGGTAACGACAGAAACCGAATTCGGTTCGCTGCGGTCCGATCGCTCGCTCGTTCGCTCGATCTTCCCGTCTCTAGCCTGAATCGCTAGCGTGGGATAACTGAATACGGTTTCTATTTCACTCATAATCTTTATTATGTTGGTTGTTATGGTTACTTCCACAGTAGTTTCCCAATGATGGCACGATCACTTAACGTCGATGCGTCGAACGGGGTGACCCGATAGATGGAGTTCGACGGGACGTTCGGTCTGGACGACGTGACGACCGAGGAGGTGTGGCTCGCCCTGTCGGATCCGGTGATGATCGAGAACGCGCTCCCGGGGTGTCAGTTCCTCGTCGAGGTCGACGACCCCGACGACGTGGACTTCGAGGCCCTCGAGGAGGCGGCCGCCGACGAGGAGAACCCGCCGACGCTCCCCGAGGCCGACCCCGAGGACGTGGCCGAACGGGGCCTCGTCGAGGGGGGGCATTACGCCGCCCTCGTGCAGGTCGGCGTCGGGAGCGTCAAGCCGCGATTCGAGACGGTGGTGACCATCGACCGGCGGGAGTTCCCGGAGATGGACGCCTCCGGACAGGGGAGCGCGAGCGACTCCTCGTTCGAGATGGATTCGGGGATGACACTCGTCGAGACGGAGAACGGCGTCGACGTGGAGTGGTGGACCGAGGCCGACGTGTTCGGCCGCGTCGCCCAGATGGGCCAACGCGTCATCAACCCGGTCGCCAACCGCGTCGTCGGTCGGTTCTTCAAACAGGTACAGAAGGAGTTGAGCGACGTCGGCGACGAATCGTCCGGTCTCCGCGACCGCATCAGCAACTACATCTGACGATGGCACGCGAGATTTCACTCACGGTAAACGGCACCGAACACGAACTGAGCGTCGAGCCACGCACCCTGCTGATCAACGTCCTTCGGGACGAACTCGACTACACCGGCCCGAACGTGGGCTGTGAGAGCAGCATGTGCGGGGCGTGTACGGTCCACCTCGACGGCGAGGCCGTCAAGTCCTGTACCCTCCTCGCGGTCCAGGCCGACGGCGCCGAGGTGACGACCGTCGAGGGCCTCGCCGACGACGCCGAGTTCCACCCCATCCAGCAGGGGTTCCAGGAGGAACACGGCCTGCAGTGTGGCTACTGTACGCCCGGGATGATGATGACCGCGACCGAACTGTTGGAGCGGAATCCGGATCCGAGCGAGGAGGAGATCCGGGAGGCACTCGAAGGCAACCTCTGTCGGTGTACGGGGTATCAGAACATCGTCCGCGCGGTGGAGAACGCGGCCGAGAAGATGCAGGAACGGCCCGCGGTGGCCGACGGAGGGGGTGACTGAGGATGGGTGCCGAATCCGAATCCGAATCCGGTTCGGGCGTCCAGTCCATCGACCCCGACGACGTCGACGCCGCGGACATCCTCGGCTCCGCCATCGAACGCCGCGAGGATCCGGCGCTCCTGACCGGCGACGCCGAGTACACCGACGACATCGAACTGCCGGGGATGGTCCACATGACCATCAAGCGGAGCCAGCACGCCCACGCCCGCATCGAGGATATCGACACGAGCGAGGCCGAGGCGATGGACGGCGTCATCGAGGTGTTCACCGCCGCCGACCTCGACGTGCCCGGCAGCCTCCCGACCGGCTGGCTGCTCGACTCGCTCGAACAGGTCGACCACCCGATCCTCGCCGAGGAGCGTGTCCGCTATCAGGGCGACGCCCTCGCGGTCGTCGTCGCCGAGGAGCGCTACGTCGCCCACGACGCCGTCGACCGGATCGACGTGGATTACGACCGCCTCGGCGCGGTGGTCGACCCGGACGAGGCGCTCGACGACGACGCGCCCGTCGTGCACGACGACGCCGGCGACAACGTCGCCTTCGACTGGGAGATCGGTGACGCCGAAAAGACCGACGCCGCCTTCGCGGACGCCGATCACGTCGTCGACCTCGATCTGGAGAATCAGCTCCTGATCCCGAACGCCATGGAGCCACGGGCCGCCGTGGCGGAGTACAACCCCTCGAACGACGAACTGGCGGTCCACATGACCTCCCAGAATCCCCACCTGCACCGCCTGCTCATGTCCGGGGTCATCGACCACCCCGAACACAAACTGCAGGTCCGTGCACCCGACGTGGGTGGCGGCTTCGGGAGCAAGATCCACCACTACGCCGACGAGGCGCTGGTCGCGCTGGCGGCCAAGCGCCACGAGCGTCCGGTGAAGTGGACGGCTACCCGCACCGAGACGTACCTCACCGACGCCCAGGGGCGCGGCCACGACACCCACGCCGAGATGGCGCTCTCCGCGGACGGCGACATCCTCGGGTTCCGGGTCGACACGGACGCCAACCTCGGCGCCTACCTCTCGACGTTCGCGCCCGCGGTGCCGACCTACCTGTACGGCACGCTCCTGTCCGGGCAGTACGACATCCCGGCGATTCACTGCTCGGTCACCGGGGCCTTTACGAACGTCCCGCCGGTCGACGCCTACCGTGGCGCCGGTCGCCCCGAGGCCTCCTTCGTCGTCGAGCGGATGGTCCACCTCGCCGCCAAGGAGGTGGGGATGGATCCCGCCGAGTTCCGACGACGCAACTTCGTCGGGGAGTTCCCCTACCAGACCGAAGTCGCCGTCGAGTACGACAGCGGGGACTACGAGAAGACCCTCGACCGGGCCCTCGACATCCTCGACTACGACGCCCTCCGCGAGCGACAGCGGGAGGCGCGCGAGGACGGCAAGTACGTCGGTGTCGGCCTCTCGGCGTACATCGAGGCCTGCGGGCTGGCCCCCTCGGAACTGGCCGGCCAACTCGGCGCCCAGGCCGGCCTGTGGGAGAGCGGGCTCGTGCGGTTCCACCCGTCCGGGAAGGTGACCGCCTACTGTGGCACCTCCGGCCACGGTCAGGGACACGACACCACCTACGCCCAGATCGTCGCCAACGAACTCGGCGTCGACTACGACGACGTGGAGGTCGTCGAGGGCGACACCGACGAGATCCCACAGGGGATGGGGACCTACGGAAGCCGGAGCGCCGCCGTCGGCGGCAGCGCGCTCGTGAAGAGCTCCCGGAAGCTCGTCGAGAAGGCGAAACGGATCGCGGCCCACCAGCTCGAGGCCGCCCCCGAGGACGTCGAGTTCGAGGGCGGCGACTTCCAGGTCGCCGGCGCACCGGACCGCTCCATGCACATCACCGAAATCGCCACGCAGGCGTATCTCGCCCACGACATGCCCGACGACATGGAGCCCGGTCTGGAGGCGACCTCGTTCTACGATCCGGACAACTTCGTGTTCCCGTTCGGTCTCCACGCCGCGGTCGTCGAGGTGGATCCCGCCACCGGGGAGATCGAGATCGAACGCTACGTCGCCGTCGACGACGTGGGCAACCAGATCAACCCAAAGATCGTCGAGGGACAGATCCACGGCGGCGTCGCTCAGGGGATCGGTCAGGCGCTCTACGAGGGGGCCGAATACGACGACAACGGCCAACTCGTGACGGGATCGATGCAGGATTACACCGTCCCGAAGGCCGAACACGTCCCCGAGATGGAGACGGACTCCACCTGTACGCCGAGCCCGGTGAATCCACTGGGCGTCAAGGGCGTCGGCGAGGCCGGCACCATCGCCGCGCCGCAGGCGGTCGTCAACGCCGTCTGTGACGCGCTCGACGTCGAGCACATCGACATGCCGCTGAAAGCGGAGAAAGTGTGGCGCGCCGCCAACGCCGCGACCGACGGGGGTGAGAACTGATGTTCCCCGACGAGTTCGACTACGAACGGCCGGAGACGGTCGAGGAAGCGATCGACCTGCTGACCGAGAACCCCGAGGCGGAAATCCTCGCCGGCGGACACAGCCTCCTGCCGACGATGAAGTCGGGGCTGGCGAGTCCCGACCTCCTCGTCGACATCGGTCGCATCGACGCCATGCGCGGGATCGACCACGGGGGCGGAACCGTCTCGATCGGCGGCCTCACGAACTACGCGACGATCGACGAGTCCGACGCGGTGCGGGAGAACGTCGAAGTGTTCGCGGAGGCGGCCCACGCGGTCGGCGACGTACAGGTGCGCAACCGTGGCACCGTCGGCGGGAACCTCGCCCACGCCGACCCCGCCTCGGACCTGCCGGCGGCGGCGTTGGCGGCCGACGCGACGATGGTCGTGCAGGGTCCCGACGGCGAACGCCGGGTCGATGCCGACGACTTCTTCCTCGGGATGTACGCCACCGACGTCGGCGAGGACGAACTCCTCACGCGCGTCGAGTTCCCGGCCCGTCCCGAAGCGGCCGGCGCGTACGCGAAGAAGCCGAGTCCGTCATCGGGGTACGCCATGGTCGGCGTCGCCGTCTCGCTGACGGTCGACGCCGGTCTCGTCGAGGACGTCGGCGTCGCCGCCAACGGGATCATGGACCACGGCGTCCGCCTCGATCCCGTCGAGGACGCCCTCGCGGGGACGAACCCGGACGAGGAGACGGTCGCCGCGGCCGCCGCGAACGCGACCGAGGACCTCGAGGAGATGATGATGATGGACGACCTCCAGGCGTCGGCCGAGTTCCGGGCGCAGTTGCTCGAAACCTACGTCGAACGAGCGATCGAGGACGCGGCGACGGGGACCGGCCTCGTCGCCGGGCCGCCGTAACCCCGGGCCGCCCCCATGACGGACGCCATCCACGACGACTTCGAGACGCTGACGAGCGAGCGACTGCAGTCGCTGTTCGACGCTAGCGACTACGTCGCCGAGGACGAGATCACGACGACGGTGTTGCTCGCGCTGAAACTCGGTCGCCCGCTCCTCGTCGAGGGGGAACCCGGCGCCGGCAAGACGGAACTCGCCAAGGTGCTGGCCGAGGGCTTCGACACCGACCTCGTTCGGCTCCAGTGTTACGAGGGGCTGGCGGCCGAGAGCGCCCTGTACGAGTGGAACTACACCAAGCAACTGCTCGCGGTGCAGTCCGGCCGGGAGGGCGACGAGGGGTCGGTGTTCACCGAGGAGTACCTGCTGGAGCGGCCGCTCCTCCGTGCCCTCCGCCACGACGGCGAGCGCCCGCCCGTGCTGTTGATCGACGAGGTCGACCGGGCCGACGAGGAGTTCGAAGCGCTGTTGCTGGAGGTGCTCTCGGATTTCCAGGTGTCGATCCCCGAACTGGGGACGGTCGCCGCCGACACGCCGCCCGTCGTCGTCATCACGTCCAACCGGACGCGTGGACTGAGCGACGCGCTCAAGCGTCGCTGTCTGTACCTCCACGTCGAACCGCCGTCGTTCGAGAAAGAGCGGGCCATCGTCCGGCGGAAGGTGCCGGAACTGGACGACGCCGTCGTCGCCGCGGTCTGTGGCGTCACCGAACGCCTCCGGCAGGAGTCGCTCCTGAAACCCCCGGGCGTCGCCGAGACGCTCGACTGGGCGCGGGCGCTCACCGCGCTCGACGGCGTGGCGGTCGACGGCGACGACGGTGAGGCCCCCGCTGACGACGACCGCCCTCTCACGGAGACCGACGTCCGGACCACCCTCGGCTGTCTCCTGAAGGAGGCCGAGGACGTCGAACGGATCGACGACGAAACCATGTCGGCCCTCCTCGCCGCGGCCGAGACGCCCCACGAGTGATCGACGTGCCCCCGGATCCCGACCCCGACGCCGGCGACGATCTTCCCCCCTCCGATCCCACCGTGCGCGTCCGGTCCGCGCTGGTCCGCTTCGTCGGCGCCCTCCGGACCGAGGGCGTCGAGGTGCCGGCCGACGGGTCGCTCGTCGCCGCCGAGGCGCTCGCCGCCGTCGGTCTCGACGACCGGAGCAGGGCGCGGACGGCGCTCCGTGCGGCGCTCGTCTCCCGCCCCGGGGACGTGGCGACGTTCGACCGCCTCTTCGATCGGTTCTGGCGCCGGGTCACGGACGCGACCGACGACCGGCCGGGCGGCGTCGACACCGCGTCGCTGGACGGGGGGTTCGCGTCGGACGTGGCCGGCGACGACGCCGTCGACCGCGAGACCGACGACGCGGCCGGGGGCGACGGCCCGCAGTCGGTCGCGTCCCGGCGGCTCGGTGACGTGGACGCACCCGTCCGGGAGGACGACGCGGCGACGCGCGCCCGGTACAGCCCGACCGGATCGTCGGCTCGCGTCGACACCGAGTCGCTGGGCGCGAGCGCCATCGCCGATCCGACGCCGGCGGTGCGGGCGCTCACCGACGCGCTGGCCAGCCTGCCCGGCCGCCGACGGGCGTCGGCGTCCGACGGCCGACCGGACGTGCGCCGGGCGATGCGACGGACACACGCCACCGGGGGCGTGGTGATGGAGGTGCCACGGCTGGCACGACGATCCGACGCCGTCCGTGGACTGGTCCTCGTCGACGTGAGCCGGTCGGTCCTCGATACGGTCGACCGCGAGTTCCTGGTGTGCGTGCTCCGCGCGCTGACCGACGAGTGGCGCACCGTCCGCACCTTCCTCTTCGACACCGACGTGACCGAGGTGACGGCGGCGTTGCGGGCCGAGTCGCCCGACGCGACGCTCCGGGAGTTCGACCGGCTCGAAGCCGCGTGGGGCGGTGGCACCCGCATCGGGCACGCGCTGACGACGATCCGTGACCACGCTCCGGACGCCGTCGACCGCGAGACGGTCGTCCTCGTCGTCAGCGACGGCCTCGAAACCGGGGACCTCTCCAGTCTGGAGGACGGGATGACGTGGCTCGACCGCCGGGCGCGGCGCGTGTTCTGGCTCAACCCGCTCGCGGCCTCGACGGCCTACGAGCCGACGTGCCGGGGGATGGTGACGGCTCGTCCACACGTCGACGGGGTGTTCGCGTTCGCGGAACCGGCCGACCTGTTCGATCTGGCACGACAGCTTCGACACCGACAGCGGCCAGTCGGCTACGAACACGACTGGCGACGAACCGACCGATGACACCACCACACACCACACCGACGACCGCATCGACCGACGATCGACCACGTCTTCCGGCGCCGAACCGGGGATCAGGAGGGAGCCGCCGTGAGCGCTGACGACCTCGTGCCGGACGACGAGTGGAGCGCACCCGAGGCGGACGTGATGGCGTCGATCCGCCGCGGTATCGACGCCGAGGGGACCCCGATCCTCGCGACCATCGTCGGCGTCGAGGGGAGCGCGTACCGCGGACCGGGCGCGAAGATGCTGGTGGCCGGCGACACCGGTCTGGGGAGCATCACCGCCGGCTGTCTGGAGGACGTGATGCTCGACCTCGCGGCGGAGGTCCGTGCGGATGGACGTCCCCGCGTCGAGCAGTTCGACCTGACGGGCGACGACGACGTGTGGGGACTCGGCGTCGGCTGCAACGGCGTCATCGACGTGTTGCTCGAACCGCTCGACGGGTCGCTCCGCCCTGCACTCGACGCGTACGACGAGGGGCGGGAGTCGCTCGTCTACACCGTCGTCGACGCCGATCACTCCGCGGCCCCGGTCGGGGCGCGTACGGTCGCCGTCGGCGACGATCCGACGCCCGCCGATCCCCCCGAGTGGTTCGGCGACGACCTCGCGGCGGCCGCCCGCGAGTGCCGCCGTGCCGGCGACTCGAAGACGGTCGAGTGTCCGCGACCGGACGGACGGATCGCGGTGTTCGTCGACCACGTCACGCCCCCCGCCGACCTCGTCGTCTTCGGGACCGGCCACGACGTCCGGCCGGTCACCGAACTCGCCCGCCGGGCCGACTTCCGAGTCACCGTCGCGGGCTTCCGGGGTGCCGACGCGACGGACGAGCGCTTCCCCGCCGCCCACACCGTCCGGTCGCTCTCCCCCGCGCAGATCCGCTCGAAACTCGACCTCGACTCGGACACGTACGCCGTCGTGATGACGCACAACTTCGTCGACGACGCCATCGCGGTCGGCGAACTCCTGGAGAGTGACGTCCCGTACGTGGGACTGATGGGACCGGCCGAGCGCTTCGAGGAGATCGCCGCCGAGTGGCGCGAGGAGGGGCGCGAGCCGTCCGAGGCGGCGCTCCAGCGCCTCTACACTCCCGTCGGGCTCGACCTCGGCGGCGGCACGCCGTACCAGATCGCTCACAGCATCGTCGCCGAACTGCTGGCGGTCCGGTACGGGCGAACGCCGACGCACCTCCGGGCCGGCGAGTCGCTCGAACGTCGGCTGCGGCCATGAGCGACGGGCGTATGCTGGCGCGGGAGTGGGTGATCGCGGCCCGGTTTCACGACCCCGCTGACTACGGCATCCCCGAGGCGCCCGTCCTCCCCGCCGACGAGTGCGCGTCGGGGGAACTCTCGCTCCGGGATCCGGAGTCGGACGTCCTCGTGATGGTCGCCGACGCGCCCGTACACGTCCGCCGGTGACGGCCCCGTCGACCGCACCGCCTCGCGTCGCTTCGGGACCGCACCTTTATAACGGGTGACACGACTCGTACACACGTCTCCATGACATTGGACATCCCCGCTGCCATCGAGGACGGACTCGCCCGCCTCCCGACGCGCGTGGCCGCGATCCTCTTCGTGGCCTACCTCGCCGTCGGCGCACTCTCGACGATCACGTCCCAGACGCTCGGCGCGGCGTTTCAGGACTGGGTCCGCGACGCGGTCCCGGCCGCCAACCCCGGAACGGGCGGGGTCCCGGCCGGTGGCATGGGTCCCGGGACGGGTGGCGCCTCGCCGCTCGCCCTCGACGTTGGGGTGGCCGTCGCCCTCGTTCTCTTTCTGGCTCAGGTCGTCCTCGCGCAGGCCGTCGGGGTCGTCACCATCCGGACGTTCGTGAGCGGCGCCCGGGACCGGTTCCCCGAGGACCTGAGCCGGCGGTTCGGATGGGTCGTGCTGAACGCCCTCGTCGTCAGCGTCGTCGTCGGTATCGCGACCTTCGTCGGCCTGATCTTCCTGATCCTCCCCGGGATCTACCTCGCGGTCGCCCTCTACTTCGTCGAGTTCGAGGTGATCGTCGAGGACAAGGGCGTGGTCGACGCGCTGCGTGACGGCTGGGCGCTGACCGCCGGCGAACGGCTCAGCGTGTTCCTCCTGCTGGTCGTCCTCTTCATCATCGGACTGATCAGCGGGATTCCGGGAATCGTCCTCGGGTTCGTCGGCGCGCCGGAACTGGTCACCGTCGCGGTCAGCCTCGTCGTCAGCGCGGTCACGAGCCTCCTCGCTGTCGCCATCGGCTCGCGCGCGTACGTCCAACTGAAAGGCGAGGACTGGACGCCGCCCGGGTCGGCGTCGCCCTTCGCCTACTGACCGCGTGGCGCGAGGTTTTTGACGCCCGACGCGACAGTACCACGCGTGCGCATCGAGAACAGCTTCATCCCGATCCGTGGCGTGGGTGAGACGACCGAGCGCCGCCTCTGGGAGGCGGGAATCACCCACTGGGAGGCGTTCGACGGCTCCGTCGTCGGCCCGAAGACGGCCGAACGCATCGAGTCCTTCGTCGACGTGGCGACCGACCACCTCCGCCGCGGCGACGCCCGCTTTTTCGACGAGTCGTTCCCCTCCGGCGAGCGCTGGCGCCTCTACGAGAACTTCCGGGACGACGCCCTCTTTTTCGACATCGAGACCACCGGCCTCGACGCCGCCCGCAACGACGTGACGACCGTGAGCTGTTACCGCGGCGGCGACGTCGAGACGCTCGTCCGCGGCGACGACCTCACCGCCGGCGCGCTCCGCGAGCGGTTCGCCGACGCGCCGCTTCTCGTCTCGTTCAACGGCGCCCGCTTCGACGTCCCCTTCCTCGAGGAGTCCTTCGACCTCTCCATCGAGGCGCCCCACTTCGATCTCATGTACCCCTGTCGTCGTCTGGACCTGACCGGCGGTCTCAAGCGCATCGAGAGCGAGGTCGGCATCGACCGCGACCGTCCGGACCTCTCCGGGGAGGACGCCGTCCGCCTCTGGCGCGAGTACGAACGCGGCGACGAGGCCGCCCTCGACGAACTGGTCTCCTACAACCGCGAGGACACCGAGAACCTCGAACGCCTCGCCGACCACGTGACCGCTCGCCTCCACGAGACCGTCTGCCCCGACGCCGCGACGTTTTAGGCAAACCTAAACGTTCAAGTGCGGACGTCCGTAGGTAGGCGTATGAGCGACTACACCTTCGACGACGTGGCCGTCGTCATGGGGACCTACAACGAGGAGGAGGCGATCGGGAGCGTGCTGGCGGACATCGACCGCGTCACGGACGGCCGGGCGGAGGTCGTCTGTGTCGACGGATCGAGCGATCGGACGCCCGAGATCGCCCGCGGCATGGGCGCTCGCGTGATCGAACAGGAGCCACGGGGGTACGGCGTCGCCGTGCGCGAGGCGGTGCTGACGCCGGATCGACCGGTGGTGGTCACCACCGACTGCGACGACACCTACCCGATGGAGCGACTGCCGGACTTCCTCGACCGGATCAACGAGGGCTACGACGTGGTCAGCGGCGACCGCATCTCGCCCCGTCCGGAGACGATGCCGGCGCTGAACCGCCTGGGCAACCGCGCGTTCGCGGGGCTCGCCAGTCTCATCCTCGGTCGGCGCCTCCACGACGTGACGACGGGGATGCGCGCCTACCGCCGCGACCTCCTCCACCGGATCGAGTGGACGGAGAACACGGGCCTGTCGGCGGAACTGCTGATGCGGCCCGTCGCCCGGGGCTACCGCGTGACCGAGGTGCCCATCGACTACGACGAGCGGGCGGGCGAGACGAAACTCGACCCGTTCCGGGGCGGCGCCGCCATCGCCAAGTCCATCCTGCGTGTCGGGTTCGCCGAGCGGTTCGACCGCCGTCTCGACCCCACCTCCGAGACGGTCGAGCGCGTCGACACCTCCAGTAGCGATTGAAACGGTTCACACAGCCGATCGCAGGGCTGCGTGTGATGGGCTGTGCAATGACGTTCGATCGCTACTGGTTCACGATGTCGCCGATCCGCCGCGGTTCGCCCGTCAGCGACGGCTCTTTCTCCACCATCTTCAGCACCTCGTGGTCGGTCACGTCGGGGTAGGTCTTCCCGACGGCGTCCTCGATCAGCGCCTTCTCCAGTCGGAACTCGGTTCCCTCGTAGACGACGTCGACGCCGCCGTCGTCGAAGGAGAGCGTGGTCATGGACGGGGGTAATCGGTCGGGACTCAAAACCCTGCCTGTCTCCGCGTCGGACGGCCGTCTGACGGCCGTTTTAATACGAGAAGCCTGTAGTCACGCGCGTGTCACTCGGGAGGGATCCGCTCGACGCGCTCGAGATCCCCGACGGGACCACCGTCGAGGAACACGACCTCGTGACCGACGGCGACGTGATCGTCGGCGGTCAGAGCACCGTCGAGTTCGGCGTCCGCGGGCGGAACGTGGTCGCCGGCGAGCGGGCCCGCTTCGGCGGCGACATCGAAGCCGAGGGGAACTGTCGGCTCGACATGTGGTGTGACGTGGCCGGTAACGTCCTCGTCGGCGACGACGCCTACCTCGGCGAGCGCGTCCACGTCGGCGGTCAGCTCATGGTCTCGGGCGACCTCGACATCGGCGACGACGTGGAGATCGACGAGGGGTTCGAGGCCAACGGCTGGATCGTCATCCGGAACCCCGTCCCGACGCTCGTCTTCTACTTCATCGTCCTCTCGCAGTTGCTCCGGGTGGGCGAACAGGGCGCCGCCGAGGAGATCGCGGAGGCGCTCTCGGGGGATGCCCCCGAGGATCCGCTGGTGATCCCCCGCGGGAGCGAAGTCTCGGACGACGCTTGGCAGGTCTCGACGCCCGCCCGCGTCGGCGACGACTGCCGCCTCCACGGCAACCTCCGCGCGGAGTCCATCGACGTCGGCGCCGACAACAACGTCTTCGGCAGCCTGCGCGCCCGCGGCGACGTGACCGTCGCCGAGGGGACCCGCATCCACGGCGACGTGACGACCCGCGGCGGGACGGTCCGGCTCGACCCCGACGTGCGCGTCCTCGGCGACGTCTCCTGTACCGACCTCGAACTCCACGAGGACGCCGTCGTCGATGGGGCGATCCGCTCGCGCGGCGAGATGCGGATCGTTCGGCCGGAGGCGGAACGGGAAATCGAGTGAACCGGGGCCGGTGGACCGCCCCGTCACGTCGTTACAGTTGTTCGAGGCGAAAGCCCACGGCTTTAGCCGTGGGATGAAGCCGACACGGTGGGGGGACAATCCACGGGCCACCAGCCAGCCGGGAGTTGTGTCCCGAATCGTTAAGTTTGGCCCTCCCGTACTGTGTTGTGACGGCGTTCCCCGGTTGTGGCACGGGGTCTTCGACCCCAACGGACGCTTCGCGTCCACAGCCCGCCGGGTAAGAAAGCCGAACCCAGTCCACGGCGTAACACGCGAGGTGACGCGACCCGTGGTACCCAGTTGGCTGAATACCCGACCGTGGAGGCCCGAACCGGTATTCGGGCCGTCGAAGCGCCCGGCGCGTCCGGGTGGGAAGGCCCGTTTGGCCGGGCTGTACGCGCTGGAAAGCACGTTCGGGGTCGTAACCGAACGGCCACCGTCGAACGCCCCACGCGAAAGCGTACTTGAGGGCCGAGGAAACGCGCAACCTTGAACTCCCCTTCGGGGAATCCCACGGCTGAAGCCGTGGGAGGAGGTCAACCTCCCGGTTCGATACGATCGACGAGTCCGTCGAAATCCGTGTCGAAGCTCAGCACGGCGTCGATACCCCGCGACTCACACTGCGCGACGACGGTCGCGTCGGTGAAACTCAAGTCGTGATCGTCGTACCGACGAAAGACCGCGAGCGACGCCCGAACGTCGTCCGGTTCGACGTGTCGCATCTCGACGGCCTGTGGAAACGATCCCTCGCCGAGGATTCGCTTGGCGACGGTGTCCGCCGCCTCGAACGATCCCGTTCGGGCCCGTGTGAGTGTCACGGTTTCGTCGAAGACGTAGTCGTTCGTGTACGGTTGGCCGTAGACCCCGTCGAGCAGGTCGTCGAACGCATCGACGGCTGCCCCGTGACGCTCCGCATCCGTATCGTGATGCGCGAAGAACACGCCCGTGTCGACGAGGACGCTCATCCGTACAGCACGTCGTCGATGTCCTCCTCGCTCGTCGTGACGCCGGAGGAGACCATCCCCTCGTGAAACGCCTCCCGCTCGGCGTCGGCGAGGGGCACGCGCTCCTCGCGGAACGAGTCGACGAGGTCGGCCTTGGACTCGATTGCCTCCGCGACGAGTCGCGCCAGCAGTTCCTGCTGGGTGACCCGTCTCCCCGTTTGCAGCCGGATCTCGGCCTGTAACCGTTCGAGACGGGCCTTGGTATCGTCGTCCATCTTCACCGAGGTTGCCATACCGTTCGGTAGAATCCGCTACTGGGTAAAGATTTCTACCACGCTCGAGCCATATCTCGGATCCCGGGCGCCGAGCACGGAGCCGAACGGAACGATCAGCCCCGTGCCGGTGGTGCGACCCGACCGAAACTAAATTCCCCTCGACCCGCCACCGTCCGGTATGCTCTCTCTCGCGCTCGCGGGCAAGCCCAACGCGGGCAAGTCCACGTTCTATCAGGCCGCCACCCGCGCGGAGGTGGACGTGGGGAACTACCCCTTCACGACCATCGACGCCAACCGCGGGGTGACCCACGCCCGCACCGACTGCCCCTGTCTCGACCGCGACGAGCGCTGTGGCAGCGAGCGCTGTCGCGACGGCAAGCGCTACGTGCCCGTCGAACTCTTCGACGTGGCCGGTCTCGTCCCCGGCGCCCACGAGGGGAAGGGGCTGGGCAACCAGTTCCTCGACGAACTCACGGACGCCGACGCCATCCTCAACGTGGTCGACGCCTCGGGCGGGACGAACGCCGAGGGCGAACCCGTCGAGGTCGGCACCTACGACCCCGTCGAGGAGGTCGACTTCGTCGAACGCGAGATGGACCAGTGGCTCGCGGGCATCGTCGACCGCAACTGGGAGGGCGTCGAGCGCAAGTCCCGCTCGCCCGACTTCGACATCGACGAGGTCCTCACCGACATGCTCACCGGTTTCGGGGCGACGGTGGCGGACGTGGCCGGAAGCCTCCGGGCGCTCGACTACCCAGAGGACCCGATCCAGTGGACCGACGAGCACCGGGCCGCGCTCGCACGCGAGGTCCGCGCCCGCACCAAGCCGCTGGTGGTCGTCGCCAACAAGGCCGACGTCGCGCCTGCGGAGAATCTCGAGCGGCTGCGCGCCACCGACAAGCCGGTGATCCCGGCGACGGCCGAGGGCGAACTCGCCCTCCGGACCGCGAGCGACGCGGACGCCGTCGACTACGACCCCGGCGACCCCGACTTCGAGGTGGTCGGCGACGTGAGCGACGCCCAGCGCGAGGGGCTCGAACGCATCCGTGAGGTGATGGCGGAACACGGCGGCACCGGGGTCCAGGCCGCCATCGACGCCGCCGTCTACGACTTGCTCGACCGGATCACCGTCTTCCCCGTGCAAAACGAGACGCGGTGGACAGACGGCGCCGGCAACGTCCTTCCGGACGCCGTCCTGCTCCCGCGGGGGGCGACCCCGCCGGACCTCGCCTACGCCATCCACACCGATATCGGCGAGGGCTACCTCCACGCGGTCGACGCGCGCTCCGACCGGCGGATCGGCGAGGACCACGAACTCTCGGAGGGGGACGTGATCAAAATCGTCAGCACCGCGAACTGAGACGGGCAGTCGTCGTACGGACGAGCGCACGGTGCGCTCGCGTCATCCAACCAGGATGGGGAGGATCGAGCCGTCAGCGGGTGAATAAACTCACGTCGCGTGGCTAGTTTAATCTGCCGTTGACACTACGGTCGCCAGTTTATTCGAGTTTATCTACCGGCATTCGTCGGTGCGGGGACTCGACGGGACGGCGAACGGTCGGTTCGCGGCCGTTCAGCGCAGGTCCGCCACCACGTCGGCCATCACGTCGAGCGCCTCGCGGAGCACCTCGGCGTCGTTGGCGTAGGAGATGCGGGCGTGGCCCGCGCCGTTCGCGCCGAAGGCGTCGCCGGGGACGACGATCACGTCCCGTTCGATGCAGGCGTCGACGAACCCCTCCGGCACCTTCGGCATGGCGTAGAAGGCGCCCTTCGGGGTCGGCACCTCGACGCCCATCGCCTCGAACCGGTCGAGCAGGAGGTCGCGCCGCTCCCGGAAGGTGTCGCGCATCTCGCTCACGACGTCCTGTGGGCCGGAGAGCGCCGCCTCGGCGGCGTACTGCGCCGGCGCCGACGCGCAGGCCTGGACGTACTGGTGGACGCGGAGCATCCGCTCGATCCGGCGGGTGGAGGTGGTGACCCAGCCGAGTCGCCACCCGGTCATCGAGTAGGTCTTCGAACAGCCGTTGACGACGACCACGTTGTCGGTGTCGGCGTAGGCGAGCGGCGAGTGGTGGTCGCCGTCGAAGACGAAGTGTTCGTACACCTCGTCGGAGAGACAGACCACGTCGTGTTCGTCGGCGATGCGGGCGAACTCCCGGACGTCTTCCGCGGGCGACACCGCGCCGGTCGGGTTGCCGGGGCTGTTGACGACGAACATCGCGGTGTCGTCGGTGATGGCGTCCTCGACGGCGGCGGGATCCAACGTCAGGTCGTCGCGCAGGGGAACCGGCACCGGCTTGCCGCCCGCGAGTTTCGTCAGCGCGTCGTAGGAGACGAACCCCGGATCGGGGATGAGCACTTTCTGGCCGGCGTCGACGTGGGCCTCCAGCGCGAGGTGGAGCGCCTCGCTTCCCCCCGCGGTCGCGATGACGTCGTCCGGGTCGACGGCTACCCCCTGATCGCGTTCGTGCTTGGCGGCGATGGCCTCCCGGAGCGGGCGGATCCCCTTGTTACCCGTGTAGGCGTCGGCCTTTCCGGCCTCGATGGCTTCGACGGCCGCCGCGCGGGCGTGGTCCGGCGCCGGGAAGTCCGGCTGGCCGAGGCCGAGGTTGATCGCGTCCTCGCCGGCCGCCTCGAACACCTCGCGGATGCCGCTGATGGATATCGACTCGACGCGTGGGGAGAACTCGGTCATACCCTCGTTCCGGGTCCCGTCCGGCATAGGTGTTCCCGTTTTTCGTCCGATCCGGGCCCTGCCGCGTCACCGGGGGACACCCGGCCGGCGACTCACTCGTGTGCGTCCCCGACGCCGGAGTCCGAGTTCTCGCCCGGACACAGCAGCTCTGGACTGCGATTCCACGCCGATCGCTCCGCGAACTCCCCGATCCGGCGGCGGTCGTCCTCCGTGAGGCAGGTGGTCGTGCAGGTGACGGTCCGTCGTCGGGCGAAAAAGGGGTTGCTATGAGGGCTATTGGGCCGTCCCGACCGCTCACTCCGGGTCGTCCTCGTAGGCGTCGCGCAGGGTCGAGACGTGATCGCCCAACTGTGAGAGCGCGCTGTCGGCGTCGACGTAGCCGTCGTCGTACTCGTCGTAGACGCGTTCGGCGGCGTCGAGGAAGGCCGCCACCTCCGCGTCGAGGTCGTCTGATGCCATGTGTGATGGGGGGTGCGGAGGGCATATATTTCCACCCCTCGAAGGTCGACCGTGACCCTCGTCGCCCGGTTCGCCGACGGAACGATTCGGCTCGACGGCGACCTCGACCCCGCGGCCGCCGACGCCCTCCCCGTCGAGTTCGACGGCCGGAGCGGGACCCTCCGGGCGCCGGCCCACCGGTATGCCGCCCTCCGCGACGCCCTCGACGCGGCCGGAATCGACTACGAGGATCGGGTGTTCGACCTCCCGACGCTCGATCTGTCGACGACGTACGACCTCCGGGACTACCAGTCCGCGGCGCTCGCGGCGTGGGCGGACGCCGACCGGCGGGGGATCCTCGAACTCCCGACCGGGAGCGGCAAGACCGTCGTCGCGATCAGGGCGATGGCCGACCTGTCGACGCCGACGCTCGTGGTCGTGCCGACGGTCGACCTCCTCCACCAGTGGCGCCGCGAACTCGAAACCGAGTTCTCGGTGCCGGTCGGCCAACTCGGCGGCGGCGAGCAACGCCTCGAATCCCTGACCGTCGCCACCTACGACTCCGCGTACCTCCGTGCCGACGAGGTCGGCGACCGGTTCGGGTTCGTGGTCTTCGACGAGGTCCACCACCTCGGCGGCGAGGGCTACCGCGACATCGCCCGCCTGCTTCCGGCGCCCGCCCGCCTGGGCCTGACCGCCACCTTCGAGCGTCCGGACGGGGCCCACGAGGTCGTCGCGGACCTCGTCGGCCCCGTCGTCTACGACCGCTCGGTCGACGACCTGGCCGGCGACCACCTCGCGGACTACGAACTCCGGCGGGTCGAGGTCGAACTGACGCCCGCCGAACGCGAGGCCTACGAGGACGCCCAGGGCACCTTCGTCGACTACCTCAAGACCTCGAACCTCTCGCTGTCCAGCGGGAGCGACTACCGCGAACTGGTCAAGCGGTCCGGGAGCGACCCGCGAGCCCGGGAGGCGCTGCTGGCCAAACAGGAGGCCCGGGAGATCATGATGAACTCGGCGGCGAAAGTCGACGCGCTGGAGCGGATCTTCGCGCGCCACCCGGACGCGCGCACCATCGTCTTCACCGCCCACACCGACCTCGTCTACCGGCTCTCCGAGCGCTTCCTCTGCCCGGCGATCACCGCCGAGACGGGGGCGAGCGAGCGGCGGGCGATCCTCGACCGGTTCCGCGAGGGAACCTACACCCGCGTCGTGGCCGCGAACGTCCTCGACGAGGGCGTCGACGTGCCCGACGCGAGCGTCGGGGTGATCCTCTCGGGCAGCGGGAGCGAACGCGAGTTCACCCAGCGCCTCGGGCGGGTGCTCCGCCCGAAGGCCGACGGCCGGACGGCCGTCTGCTACGAGGTGGTGAGCGCCGAGACGGCCGAGGAGCGGGTGGCCGAGCGGCGGCGGTGATCACTCCAGCCGCGACTGCAGCGAGCCGTCGCCCACGAAGTCGTCGTAGGCGACGTCCTCGAACTCGACGGCGATCTCCCGCTCCCCGTCGGCGGGGACCGTCACCTCGCGGCGCCGCTCGGTCGTCGACTCCCCGACGGTGACGGCGACGACGAGCGTCCGGGTTCGCTCCGTCCCCGCCGGGTTCCGCACCGTCGCCAGCACCCGCAGGTGGCCGTCGTCGGCCTCCTCGAAGTCCTGATCGCTGATGCTCAGTTCCCCGTCGCCGCCGGTCCCGGGGGACTCCCCGCCCGGCGTCGGCGGGGTTCGCGGACCGGTCGCGCCGGGCGTGGCACACCCGGCGGAGAGGGCGAGTCCGAGAAACGCGAGGGCGCGACGCCTGTCCATACCGGATCGACCCCGGCGAGCGACAAGAGCGTTGTCCTCGCGCCCGCCCGTCGGCGGGATTTTATCCACGGAGCGACGAGGTGGGCGCGTGCTCCGGAAGGACCTGCTCCGGGTGTCGCGGGCCGGCGGCGGCTACCGCCCGCAGTTCGCGGACCGCGCCGACCGGCCACTGGCCGCGCGCGTTCTCGGGACCTTCGCCGACCACGTGGGGGAGCCACGGTCGGCCCTCGACGCGGCGCTCGCGGATCTGGAGGGCGAGGCCGACGACTTCAAACTCGTCCGCGGGTTCGCGTCACTGTGCGAGCGGGACGCGACTTTCGAGACGCGGGCGGCGGTGCCCCCCGAACGGGCTCGCCGGATCGCTTTCGAAGCCGCCGAGACGGTGGGTGTCGTCACCGAGGCCGACCGGGACCGGGCGCTCGACCGCGCCGCCGGCCGGCTCGGGGTCGACCCGGAGGCAGTCGCCGACTCGCTGTACGCCGACCGCGAGGTTCGGCAGGTGCTCGCCGACTTCGACCCCCGGTGGACGCCCGACGCGCTCCTCGACCAGTACGACCTGTCGCTGGCCCAGACCGCGCTGTTCGACGCCGTCGAGGTTCGCGTCCGGAGTTCGGACCCCAAGGCGCTGGTCTCGGCGGTCAAGCGCCTGGGGTTGATGTACGAGATCCACCGGACGGATGCGGGCCGGGAGGTGGTGGTGACCGGCCCCGACCACCTCTTCCGGCGGACCCGACGGTACGGCACGGCCTTCGCCCGGTTGTTGCGGTCGGTGGCGAAGACGGCCGACTGGCGGCTGACGGCGACGATAGACGACCGCGGCACCGAGCGCGAACTCGTCCTCACGGACGAGGACGTCGGCGTTCCCGGTGTCGACCCCATCGCCGAGCCGACCTACGACAGCGGCGTCGAGGCCGACTTCGCCGCCCGCTTTACCGCGCTCGATCTCGACTGGGACCTCGTTCGCGAACCCGAACCCCTGGCGGTCGGGACGCGCGTGATGATCCCGGATTTCGCCTTCGACTACCGCTTCGCCGACTTCCGCGTCTTCTTCGAGATCATGGGCTTCTGGACCCCCGAGTACGTCGAGAAGAAACTCGGCCAACTCGCGGACGTCGAGGACGTCGAGTTGCTGGTCGCGGTCGACGAGAGCCTCGGCGTCAGCGACGAGATCGAGGCCCGGGACCACCGCACGATCACCTACGGTGGCACCGTCCGGGTGAAGGATGTGGTCGACGCCCTCCGGCGCTACGAGGCCGACCTCGTCGCGGAGACACGGGCCGCCCTGCCGGACGAACTCCGCCCGGACGCGGACGTCGTCACCCTCGCCGACCTCGCGGCGACCCACGGCGTCGGCGAGGACGCCCTCGACACCGTCGCCTTCCCCGAGCACGAACGGGTCGGCCGGACGCTGGTCCGCCCGGACGTGTTGTCCGCCCTCGACGACGCGCTCGACGCCGGTGAGACCCTCGATACTGCCGAGGAGCGACTGGCCGAGTACGGGCTCTCCGAGACCAGTGCCGTCCTCTCGAGACTGGGGTACGAGGTGGCCTGGGACGGACTGAGCGGCGGGACGATCCGCGAGAAGGGATAGACGGGCTACGACCGAGTCGTCGGGGCCACGCGGCGTGGCGCCGTCTCGGCCGTCCGCTCGGAGGCCGGCGTCCACTCGAGGTCGCCCGCGTAGTGGAACGCCCGGTGGTCCTGTTCGGGGTCGACGACGGTCACGGAGAGCCAGCCGCCATTGAGCAGGCCGGTCACCGCGTCGTGGTCCGCGAGCACCTGGGTCACGCGCTCGACCGGCGCGTGGATCACCGTCGAGAGCCGGACCGGTTGGTGGTACGGCTCGTCGGCCGCGCTCATCACGGACTGGAGCGGAAGGCCGGTCATCAGGTCGCCGCCGTTGCCCTGGTAGACGCCGACGTTCCCGACGGGGTTGTGGGTCACCTTCGACCCGCTCCCGTAGACGGGGTTGTCGACCGTCGCGAAGTAGTACTGGGCGTTGATCCACTGGGTGACGACCATCGGTCCGGTCACGATGGCTTCGAGGGCGTCGCCGTCCGGATCGGTCGTCCAGTCGTAGGAGTGGAGGAACGCCCGGCCGTCCAGGTCGAGGCCGTCGGTAAGCGCCCGGGGGCCGACGACGAAGCCCGCGTTGCCGGCCAGCCCCCACTCCGGGCGCGTCTCCGCCCAGTCGGCGGCGCGCCGCTCGGCCTCGCGGACGGCCGCGTCGGGGTCGTCCTCGTCGACACGCTCGGCGGCCGCCCCGGCCCGGGCGGTTTCGAGGTCGGCACGGAGCCGTTCGAGGTCCGCCGCGTGACTCTCGGGGACGTCGCCGTCGTACAACTCGATCCCGTCGGTGGTCGTGTCGTGCTCGCCCGCGACGAAGACGGTGTCGTCGGGGACGTCCACCCCGCGCTCCCGGAGTGCCGCCCTGACCGCCTCGTCGTTACAGATCCGTGCGAGGACGCGGGCGTTCGGCCCGCCGGGGTTGCCGGCGCAGGCACCGCAGTCCAGGCTCGAATCGAACGGGTTGTTCGTCGTGTGGCTGGCGTGACCGACGAAGGCGACCACGCGGCCGAACCGCTCCCATCCCATGAGTTCGAAGGCCGTCGCCGCGTACTCGACCCGTTCGTCGAGCGTGAGGCCCTCACGGAGGTCGTTGACGGAGTCGGGGTTGTACTCGACCGTCGGCTCGCAGAACTCGTGGGCGTCGGGCACGCGGCGGCCGACGGCGTCGAGCAGGCCGCCGACGCGCTCGGGGACGAGCGTCCGGGCGGCCAGCGCCGAGCCGTACCCCACGCCCGCGCTCTCGACGAAGCTGAAGGCGGTCGCGGCGTTGGCGCCGAGGCGTTCGACGACCGACGCACCGGCCTCGCGGACGGCGTGCCACCGGTCGTGTGTGCCCCGGTCGCCGTCGGGGTCCGCGGGGGGGCGGTCCGCGATGCGGTGTTGCGCGTCGACGATGGGCGGACAGGCGTCCACGGATACGTCGGCGTCGTAGCCCTCGTAGCGCATCGGGATCCCGAAGAAGCCGGCGTAGCCGTGGGTCTCGTAGTCGCCCGCGCGCTCGACGTGCCGGCGGATGACCTCCGAGCGCGTGTCGATACAGAAGACCAGTTGTGCGTCCGGGCGGCCGTCGTCGTCGGCGTCCGCGGCCGCCTCGCTCGCGTCCGTGAGCGGGTCGACGAGTTCCGAGCGGTAGGTCGCCTCCCAGGCCGTCAGCCAGACCTCGGCGAGCGGGACATCGTCGCCCGTAGTGTCGGCGGCGCCGTCGCCGTCGTCGGGGGCCTCGTCGGGTACGAGGGGCGCGTCGAACAGGTCCGCGAGCGTCAGACGGACCGCCAGATACCCCGGGAGCGTGATCGGGTACGCCGACTGCCAGGCGCCGTCCGCCTCGGCCCGCCGCTTGAGGAGCCCCGTCCAGCCCGGGAGCGCCGTCAGGTGGAACTCGAAGACGTCCTGCCACCGGCCGACGGGGTACTCGTCGAGGCGGTCGCGGATGGCGTCGACCGGGTCGTCGGGAAGCGCGGCGACGGCGTCGGCGTCGGGAATTTCGCCGTCGTACCGGGCGACGCTCCGGAACGCCGCGTAGAACCCACGGTCGCGATCCGGCATAGGCCACTTCGCCCGTCCCTCGTCGAGGAAGGCAGACAGCCACTTCGTCAGGACCGCATCGACGCGGTCGTCGGCGGTGGTCTCGTTCGGGTCGTCCGCGTCCGCACGCTCCATGCGTTCGAGCGTCGCGGCGGGGTCGGCGTCGTACCCGTGGGCGGCGAGCTCCGCGCGCAACACGTCGTCGTCGATCCGACCGTCCTCCCACGCGCGGCGGAACACGTCGGCGCTCGGGTAGCCGTCGCCGCCGAGGGTCCGCTCGGCGTCCGCGACGGCCTCGTGGAACGGCCGGTCCTCGAACCCGGCGAGCGGGTTGGCGGTCACGAACGAGTGCAGCGGCCAGACCGAGCCGACCGCCTCGGCCGCCGTGTCGATGCTGTCGCGGATCGCGGGTTCAGTACTCATCGTACTCCTCCGTGCTCGTCAGTTGGGTCGCAGTCGGCGGTTGCGTCGCGTTCAACAGCGCCACGTAGAGGCGCCGGCTGTGCCGGTAGGCCTCGGTCTCGACGCCGAGATACGCCAGGACGAACGCGGCGGCGACGAGGCCGTGGACCGGCGTCAGCGCCGTCGGCTGGCCCACCGCCGGCAGGCCGGCCAAGAGCCCCTCTATCAGGCCGTAGACGGCGGCGTAGACGGCGATGGCCGGCAGGGCGACCGCCGGGACGGCACCGTACCGGACCGCCGACGGAAGCGACCCGTCGGCGACCAGTTCGCGGGCCGCGTGCATGACCGTCAGGACGACCAGCAGCGTCAACAGGAGACCGCCGTCCGCTCCCATCCCCTTGCCGGTGAGCGTCCCGAAGAGGACGCCCCCAGCGAGCGCAGTGCCGGCGATCACCGCGACGCCCGCGGCCCCGGTCGACCCACGCGCCGTCCGCTTCGTCGGCGACTCGCGTTCGATCCCCTCGCCGGAGCCGAGAAAGCGGTAGGCCTTGTAACAGCCGTGCAGGACGAGGTGGGTGATCGCGGCCCCGAAAAAGCCGAGCCCCGCCTGCATGAGCATGAAGCCCATCTGTCCGACGGTCGAACAGCCGAGCTTCCCCTTGACGTCGGTCCGGACGGTCTTCAGGAGCTTTCCGAGGATCGCGCTCGCCGCGCCGAGGGCCACGAGTCCGAGCATGACGGCGCCCTCGGCGGTGACGACGGGGGCGAACCGGACTAGCAGGACGCCGCCGGCGTTGACGAAGCCGGCGTGCATCAGCGCCGAGGCCGGCGTGGGAGCCGTCATCGACGAGAGCAGCCACGTGTGGAAGGGAACGAGCGCCGATTGGATCGCCGCCGCGAGCAGGAGCGCCCCCGCGGCGAGGAACAGGACCGCCGGCGACGCGTTCCCGACCGTCGACGCGAGGCCCGACACCGTCGTCGCCCCGGTGTGCCACCACAGCGTGCCGAGCGCGGCCGCGAGCGCCCCGCTGCTCGCGAGGAAGTTCCGGCGGGCGAGCGACCCCGCGGCACGTGCCTGTGGCCACCCCTCGACGTGGCCGATCAGGTCGGCCATCACCAGCCCCATCGCGAGCCACGCGGCCCCGAACAGGGCGAGGTGGTCGGCCGCGACCAGGGTCATCACGAGCAGCGTGAAGCCGAACACGCGCCCGAAGAACCGATCGACGGCCCGGCCACCGGCCATGTAGCGCCGCGAGTAGCTGTGGACGACGCCACTGAAGAAAGTGGCCGCCACCCACATCACCGCGGTCAACCCGTCGACGATGACCAGGTCCGCGAGGCCCCAAGGCTCGCCGCCACGGAGCTGGCCGGCCAGCACGCCGACACTCGCCAGCCACAGGAGCCACACGAGTCGCGTCAGCGCGACCGGCACGCGCGAGTTCCCGTTCGTCGCCGTCGGCAACGCCCCCACCGTCGTCTCGGTTTGTCCTGTCATCGTTTGCGTCTCCGACCGGCCACCGCACGGACCGTCCCGGTCCGCCCTGTTCACTCGCCGGTCGTCTCTACCCACTAATACGAACAGAACGTCTATTAAATCTATCTATATTCCCAATACGTTCCAAAATAACGTATTAAAGAACATTATGTTTATCGGGAGGATACATCCGTCGCGGCCGGAGGTTCGTTTATCGGCACGGGGCGCCTACCGTTCCCATATGCCCGAAGAAGTCCTGTTCGAATCCGAGAGCACCCAGACCCGAGACGGGATCGCATCGTACCTCCGCAGCGTCGCCGACAAGCTCGAACGCGGGGACGCGATCACGCTCAGAGCCGGGTCGGAATCCGTGACGATGGAGCCGCCAGCCCGACCCACCTTCGAGGTCAAAGCCGAACGTGAAGGACCGGCGGACGGCCCCGGGGAGTTGAGCATCGAGTTCGAACTCGAATGGGACGAGAGCGGCGACCGGAACGGTACCGGGAGCGGGCAGTTGGAGATCGAGTGAGGGGGACGGGCGCTCGGCCGTGGTGGACGGAAATAGCGCGGTCGACGGCGCCAACGATCCGTATCAGTCGTCCCCGTCCTCCGTGTCGAACTCCCCGAATGGCGTCGTCTGGTGGCTCCGGACGAGCACTTCGTCGGCCACCGTCAGCCCCATCTCGAGGAGTTCCTGTGCGATTGGCGTGATGTCGTCGTCCGACTCGCCGACGACGGTCACCAGGAGGTTTCGGTCGCCGGTGACGAGTTCTTGAACCGACACGACTCCGTCGATGTCGAGTATCTCGGGGATGCGTTCGCCGCGTTCGGGGATCGACGCGGTACAGAACAGCAACATCCGGAGCGGGTAGCCCGACCGCTGGTAGTTCACCTCGGCGCTGTACCCCTTGATGATATCCTCCGATTCGAGGCGTTTGAGCCGCTTGCGGACGGTGCTGTCGGAGGTGCCGGTCCGCTCCGCGATGTCCCCCGAGGAGGTGTTTCGGGCGTCCTCCTGGAGCGCGTACAGGATCGCTCGGTCGACGTCGTCTACGTCGCTCATACCGGTACCTCCGCAGCAAAGGTACTTTACATTGTTCGACCGCCCTGCCGCCGCGTGACCCCGCCGTACATCACATACCGCGATATCGAACGGTCGGACGATCCCACACGTCGCCGATCCGATCACCTCCGGGATCACCGTGGCCCGGAACGACCGGCTCTCCGACCGCGGGCGGGTCGCTGACCTCATCAGCGGGGCGTTCGAACGCTGAGCCGACGCGGCCGACCGTCGTACCGACCCAGGTCACTCCTGTGGCCGGACCAGCAGCCGGACCTGTGAGCCGTCGCGGTTGTCGTAGGGAATCGGCGTCGCGATGACGTCGTACCGACCGGCGCTCACCGCTTCGAGGTTGGCGACCCCCTCGATGATCAGGATGTCCTCGGGGAGGAGCGTGTAGTGGACGTGGTGTTCCGCGAGTTCGGCGCCCGGTTTGTCCGCCGACAGCGCGTCGATGGCGAAACACGCGATGTCCCGTTCGACCATGTACTCCGCGGCCTCCGCCTCGGGGTAGACGAAGTTCCGGAGGTAGTGGTCCGTATCCGCCGGCGCCATCCCGCAGTCGAAGATGAGGTAGTCGCCCGCCGAGAGGTCGTACCGCTCGGCCTGTTCAGCCAGCTCCTCGCGGGAGACCCCGCTTCCGGGTTCCTTGTGGCTGAAATCACAGATCACGCCCTCGGTGACCATCTCGTCGACGGTCACCTCGTCGATGGTGCGATACTCCTCTTTCGAGAGGAAATGCGTCGGTGCGTCCATGTGCGTCCCACAGTGGGTCTCCAGATGCAGGAGCGTGGAGTTGTAGTCGTCCTCGTCGAGGGTCGCGTAGTCCTCGAACTCCGGTTTCGGGTGCAGGGGCGGGAGCGTCGGGCTGTCCTCCGCGAGCGTCTGTGTGAGGTCGATCCACTCGCTCATACCCGTGTGAGCGACCGGTCACCACATAGACCTTCGGACGGACCCCCGGTCACTGGAGCGCCGGCCGGACCTCGTCGCCGAACAGCTCGATGCCGCGCGTGTCGGGGAAATCCAGGAACATGAGCTGGAGCCGCTCGAAGCCGAGTTCGCGGATGGATTCGATCCCCTCGATCACCTCGGCGGGCGTACCGATGAGGAAGTCGCCTTTCTCCCGTGCTTCCTGGGCGTTCGAGAGGTTCTCGTCGATGTCGTCCTCCTCGCCCCACGGAAGCGGGAAGATCTCGTCGCAGAGTCGCTGGAGTTCGTCCTCGTCCTCCCTGACGAGGACGTGTGCGAGCCACGACCGTTCGACGTCGGCGGGATCACGCCCCGCCTCCTCGAGGTACTCGTCGAACTTCTCGACCTTGAACTCGATGGGCGGTCCCCGGGCACGGCCGCTGATCTCGACGTTCCACTCGTCGGCGTGGCGGGCGGCCACGCGGAGCAGTTTCGGCCCGGCGCCACCGACGACGATGGGCGGATGCGGGTCCTGAACGGGTTTCGGCTCGTTGTAGGCGTCCTCGATGTGGTAGTGGTCCCCGTGGAAGGTCGGTTCGTCCTCGGTGAACATCGCCTTCGCCACGCGGATGGTCTCGTCGAGCATCTCGATGCGCTGCTCGATGTCCGGGTAGTCGAAGTCGTAGGCGCGGTGTTCCTCGTCGTGCCACCCGGCGCCCAGCCCGAGTCGGAGGTTCCCCTCGGAGAGGATGTCCACCGTCGTAGCCATCTTCGCCAGCAGGGCGGGATTGCGGTAGGTGACCGAGCCGACCAGCGGTCCGAGTTCCATGTCGTCGGTCCGCTCGGCGAGCGCGGAGAGCAGCGTCCAAACCTCGTACTCCTGGTGTTTCGGCCCGAGCATGAAGTGATCGGGTGCCCACAGCCCTTCGAGGCCGGCGGCCTCGACGGCGTCGACGCCGGCCATGGTCGTCTCCCTGTCGAGGTCCTCCAGCAGCGGCGCGTCGCGGTGGACGCCCACTCCCGGGTAACATTGAACCATCCAATCGAACTGCATCGTCTTCCCCAACGGCGCCGTCTGTAATGAAATTCGGGGCAGGTTATCGCCCCTGGCGATCGGTCGGCCCCGACCGACACCTCGTGTCGTCCACCCGACCAGTACAGCTAAGACGGCGAACGCCCACACCTCTCGCCATGTCAGCCACTGACCTCTCCCTCGTCGGGGAGTCGGCAGTCGTGACTGGTGCCGGGCGGGGTATCGGGCGACGGATCTCCGAGGCGCTCCTCGACGCCGGGGTCGACGTCGCCATCAACGACATCGACGCGGACGCCCTCGCCGAGGCGGCGGACGCGCTCGACGGAACCGACGGCGACCTACTCACCCACGAGGCCGACGCGAGCGACCCGGACGCCGCCGCGGCGTTCGTCGAGGCGGCGGCCGACGCCTTCGGCGGCCTCGATATCGTCGTCAACAACGTGGGCATCGCGGGGCCCACGAAACCCTGCGAGGAGATCACCCACGAGGAGTTCATGTCGACGCTCTCGGTGAACCTCGGGAGCCTGTTCAACACCACGTCGGCGGCGATCCCCCACCTCAAGCGCGGGGGCGGGGGCGGGCGCGTCGTCAACGTCTCGTCGATGAGCGGGAAACGGCCCCTCGAAGATCGGACGCCGTACACCACCTCGAAGATGGGGGTCATCGGCTTCACCCGGACGCTAGCGGTCGAACTCGCCGACCACGACGTCAACGTCAACGCCGTCTGTCCGGGGAGCGTCGCGGGGCCACGGCTCGACGCCGTCATCGAGGCACAGGCCGCCTCGCAGGACCGCCCCGTCGCGGAGGTGGAAGCCGAGTTCCGGTCGGCTTCGCCGATGGACGAGTTCGTCACCGCCGGGGACGTCGCCGACGCGGTCCTCGTCCTGTGTTCCGAGCGCACCCGACGGGTGACCGGCCAGGACCTCAACGTCACGGCGGGCATCGTCATGTACTGACGCGCAGACGGAACTCCGGGGACGGAAACGGGATCTCAGCCCCCGAAACCACCGGCAATTTTTATTACTAATCGTCGTAATCGTCAAGGACGGCATGAGTGACTCTCACAACCAAACCGACGGAATCAGCCGACGACGGTTCGTCCACGGAATGAGCGCGGCGAGCGCCGCCGCGGCGGCCGGCCTGTCCGGCTGTATCGGCGGCGGTGGCGGTGGCGACGGCGAGATGGGAATCCCGGACGACCCCGACGCGGCGGTCGACGGGGCGTCCATCTCCCTCGCCATCGACGAGGGGCACAACACCAACCCCTTCCAGTGGTTCAGCGACTCGATTCAGGAGGACACCGGCGTCGAGCTCGGCGAGATCAACGGCTTCGGGTTCACCAACCTGTTCTCGAACCTGATGACGGAGTTCACGAGCAACTCCGGGGCGTTCGACCTCGTGAGCTTCTATCCCCAGTATCTGGGGACGTTCGCGGCCAACGGCCACCTCCAGCCGCTGGACGACATGATGGAGATCGAGGGCTGGGACCCGCAGTTCGACGACATGCTCAAACCGTTCCGGCAGATGTACACCCAGTGGGGTGGCAACACGTACGCGCTCCCCATCGACGGCGACGTGTTGATGCTCGTCTACCGCCGGGACCTCTTCGAGCAACACGACATCGAGGTGCCCGAGACCTGGGCCGAGTTCAACGAGGTGGCGCGCTATTTCACCGAGGAGACCGACGACATCGACCACGGCGTCGCGACCTTCGGCAAGCGCGGGTTCGCCTACGGCTGGTTCCTCACCCGCTTCGGCGGCCTCGGCGGGAAGTACTTCGACGAGGACATGAACCCACAAATCAACACCGAGGCGGGGCGACGCGCCCTGGAGTCCTGGCGGGAGACGATCCAGTACGCCCCCGACGACACGGCCAGTTACGGCTACCCCGAGCTTCGGGACGCGTTCACCGGCGGCAACGTGGCGATGGTCGTCCAGTGGACCGACGTCCCGAAGAAGGCGGCCGCCTCGGAGGCCACCAGCGGCAAGTGGGGCGGCGCGGCCGTCCCCGGATGGGAGGACGGTCGTGCCGCCAGCGCGATGCCGGTCGGCCGCGTCCTCGGCGTTCCGTCGGGGGTCAGCGACGAGCAGAAACTCGCCGCCTACCGCTTCGCACAGACGTTCACGCTGCCGGAGTACAGCACGCACATGGTCTCCGACCCCGGCTGTGGCGAGGACCCGTTCCGCACCTCCCAGCTCTCCGACCCCGAGCCGTTCACCCAGGAGAATCCCTACCGGGACGCCCCACAGGAGTCCGTCGCCTTCCAGGACATGGAGAGCGCGGAGCAGTACACGTCGGCCGTGCAGGCGACGCTCGAACAGGGGTACCCCGTGCCGTACTGGCCGGGCTCGCAGGACTACATCAACGCCCTCGACATCGAGATTTCGCGGTTCGTCAGCGGCGAGACCGGCGTCGAGGAGACCCTCGAGAACGTCGAGAGCGAGTGGGAGAGCATCGTCGAGGACCTGGGCCGCGAACAGCAACAGGAGTATTACAGCAACGTCATCGAAGCGTGGCAGAACGCGGGTATCTGGGAGTGAGGCGATGGTAGTTCGCCGAGCGCCCCCGGTCCCCCCCGGACGGCCCTCCCGGTCCGGGTGGGCGCACGGACGACGGAGGTAACTCACCGATGGCATCATCCACCGACGATACGCAGGCACACCGTTCGACCGGCATCAGTAGCTACGTCCGAAACGAACACCTCGAATACTGGTTCGCGATTCCGGCGCTGCTCATCCTGCTCGCGCTGGTCATCTTCCCGATGCTCTGGTCGCTGTGGACCAGTTTCACCGACCTCAATCTCTCCATCGCGACGCGAAACGGCGCGTTCGTCGGCCTGGCGAACTACGCCGACCTGCTGACGAGCGACCGGTTCTGGACCACCATCGGCAACACGGCCTACTACGTCGGCCTCGGCGTCGCCATCGAGTTCACCCTCGGGTTCGCCGTCGCGCTGTTCATGGCGAACTACACCCGTGGCCGCGTGACGACCGTACTGTTCACGCTCCTCTTGCTCCCGATGATGATGGCGCCCATCGTCGCGGGGCTCATCTGGCGGCTCCTCTTTCAGGAGTCCTTCGGCCCCATCAACTACCTGCTGGCGGCGGCCGGCGTCGGCCAACCGGCGTGGCTGTCGTCGACGGCGATGTCGCTGAACAGCATCCTCATCGCCGACATCTGGCAGTGGACGCCCTTTATGATCCTCATCCTCTATACCGGCCGCCTGTCGATCAGCGAGGACCTCTACGAGGCCGCGCGGATCGACGGCGCCGACCGCTGGTTCACCTTCCGTCACGTCACGCTCCCGCAGATGAAAGGCGTCATCGCCATCGCCATCCTGCTACGGGCGATGGACGCGTTCAAGTTCTTCGACAAGATGTTCGTCATGACCGGCGGCGGCCCCGGTACCTCCTCGGAACTGGCCACGTACTACAACTACCTGCTCGGGTTCAACTCGTTCTCGATGGGGAAGGCGACGGCGATGAGTTGGCTCCTCCTGCTGTTCGCTGTCGTCCTCGCGAACGTGTTCCTCTCCGTGCTCGAACGGGGCGAAGGGGGTGATCGCGTCGTATGAGCGTCGTCGAGTGGACCCGCCACCGACTGGCCGGCGCGACCGAGGAACCCGTCTCGCTCCGGGGTGCCTTCCGCACCATCGGCGTCACCTCCTTCGTCAGCGTCATCCTCGTGGCGACGCTGTTCCCGCTGTACTGGACGGTGAACACGTCGTTCAAGCCGGCCCCCGAGACCCAGACGTTCCCGCCGACGTTCGTCCCCGAGACGTTCACCGTCTCGCCGTACGTCGATATCCTCACCGGTGCGGGATCGTCGGTACTCGTGAACAGCGTCATCGTCAGCGTCGGCGCGACGGCTCTCGCGATGCTCATCGGCGTGCCCGCGGGGTACGCCTACGCCCGCAATCCGGGTAAGGTCGGGGGCAAACATCTGGCCTTCTGGATCCTCTCGCTTCGGATGTTCCCCCCCATCGCGCCGATCCTGCCGCTGTTTTTCATGTTTCGGCAGGTCGGCATGATCGACACGTATCCGACGATGATGCTGCTGTACCTGACGTTCAACGTCCCGCTGGTGGTCTGGTTGATGCGGAGTTTCTTCCAGGACATCCCCCAGGCCGTCGAGGAGGCGGCGATCATGGACGGCTACTCGCGGCTCGAAGCGTTCTTCAAGGTGTCGCTCCCCCTCGTCTCGCCGGGTATCGTCACGACGACGCTCCTGGTCTGGATCTTCTCGTGGAACGAGTTCCAGTTCGCGCTCGTGTTCACGCGCAACGCCGCCCAGACCTACCCGGTGATCATCCCGTCGCTCGTCGGCGGGCACGCGACCCTCTGGAACCAGGTCGCCGCGCTGTCGGTGCTCGCCATGATCCCGATCATCGTCATCTCGCTTTTGATGCAGAAACGACTCGTCCGCGGGCTCACCCTCGGGGCGGTGAAAGGATGACCGCCGCGCCGACGGCTCCCCAGCACCCGAACGACCGACGGACCGCGCTCGACCGCGTCCCCTCCCATCCACCTCACAACCCATGACTACGATCGAACTCGATACGGTACGCAAGGAGTTCGGCGACGACATCGTCGCCGTCGACGACGTGTCGCTGACCATCGAAGACGGCGAACTCGTCGTCCTCGTCGGCCCCTCGGGATCCGGGAAGTCGACGACGCTCCGGATGATCGCCGGACTCGAAGCCCCGACCAGCGGCGACGTCCTGATCGACGGCATCCGCGTCAACGACGTCCAGCCACAGAACCGCGACATCGCGATGGTGTTCCAGTCCTTCGCGCTCTACCCCCACCGGACCGTCCGGGGGAACATCTCGTTCCCACTGGAGGCCCGCGACGTGCCCGACGCGGAGGCAGCGGAACGCGTCGAGGAGGCCGCGGGCATGCTCGACATCACGGAACTGCTCGACCGGAAGCCCGCGAACCTCTCGGGCGGCCAGCAACAGCGCGTCGCGCTCGGCCGGGCACTCGTCCGCGACCCGCAGGCGTTCCTCATGGACGAGCCGCTGGCGAACCTGGACGCGAAGCTCCGAAAGGAGATGCGGACGGAGGTGGTTCGCCTCCAGCAGGAACTCGGCGTCACCATGGTCCACGTCACGCACAACCAGGAGGAGGCGATGACGATGGGCGACCGCGTCGCGGTGATGAACGAGGGGAAGATCCAGCAGCTCGCGCCGCCGAAGGAGGTGTACCAGCGGCCGGCCAACCGCTTCGTCGCCGAGTTCATCGGGAGTCCGAGCATGAACCTGCTCACGGGGTCGCTCGCGTCCGGGACGTTCGACGCCGACGTCGGCGACGTGTCGGTCCGCATCCCCGACGAACTCGCCGACGCCGCGACGGTCGACCCGCTCACCCTCGGCATCCGACCCGAGAGCGTCCAGATCGTCGATTCGCCCGACGACTACACGTTCGAGGCGGTCGTCGACGTGGTCGAGTTGATGGGGAACGTCCAGATCGTCCACATCGACCTCGGCGGCGCCGAGTTCCTGGCCGAGGTCGACCCCGACCTCCCGGTCGAACAGGGCGACTCCCTCCTCGTTCGACTCCCGCCCGGGAAGATCGACCTCTTCGACGGTGTCTCCCCCGAGAGTCCCCGGGTCGAGCGGGCGGCCGAGCGCGACCGGTCCGCGCCCGCCACGCCCGAGACGTAACCGACCCCGGTCGCGCGACCGTTCACTCCCGCGCCGGCAGCGACGCTCGCCGCCCCTATTCCGGCGGCGAGACCGACGCTCGCCGCCCCTATTCCGGCGGCGAGACCGACGCTCGCCGCCCTTTCGGGATCACCGACCGCAACTCGTCGTGGACGTAGAGGCCGACGCCGATGGGTTCGCGCTCGCCGGCGATCCGGTGGGCGACGATCAGGTAGCCCCAGTCGCAGTCCCACTCGGGGTCGAGGTCCTCGCCGGCGAGGAAGGTCCGCGCCCCGTCGGCGTCGAGTTCGATCACGTTCCGCGTCGCCGCGCCGCCGAACCGCTGGACTGCGTTGGTCGTCGGCTTCCAGTGTTCCTGGCGCGTCCGCAGGAACGTCATGCCGACGCCCTCGGCGTCGACGGGGGTGGGCAGGTCGGCGGCGAAGATCCAGATCTTTCCCGCGCCCTTCTCCCAGAAGGTGTAGTCCGCGAACGCCTCGCGGTCGATGCCGAACCGGTCCACCCACCAGTCGATCACCTCGGCGCGACTCGCCCGCCCGGCCACCTCCCGCTCGGCGGCCGTCGCGGGCAGGCGGTCGAACCGCTGGCCGTCGTTCGTCATCCGCCCACCTCCAGCTTCGCACAGAAGAACCCGCCCGTGTCGTTGTGGTGCGGGTAGATCCGGAGCGCCTTCTCGACGCTCGGATCGTACGACTCGCCCTCCCACTCGGTGACCCCGGGGACGCCGTCGAGCGGGGCGTCGAGGTCGACGAGTCGGCACTCCTCGGCGGCGAGGACGTGATCCAGCACCGCCTCGTTCTCTTCGGGGGCGAAGGTGCATGTGGAGTAGACGACGGTTCCGCCGGGACGGGTCGCCTGTACGGCCCGCCGGAGGATGCCCTTCTGGACGCCGGCGACGCTGTGGACGTGATCCAGCGACCAGGTGTCGAAGGCGTCGGGGTTCTTGCGGATCGTCCCCTCGCAGGAACAGGGGGCGTCGACGAGGGCGCGATCGAAGGCGTCGACGGCGTTCGGGTGTCCGGAATCCTCCCCCAGCGGCTTCAGCGAGAAGTTCCGCGCGTCTCGGTTCGTGACCACGAGGTTCGTCACCCCGAGGCGCTCGGCGTTGTGACGGAGCGCGGAGAGCCGACCGAGGTTGTTGTCGTTGCCGACGAGGAGCCCACGGTCGTCCATCAGCGCCGCCAACTGCGTGGTCTTGCTCCCGGGGGCGGCACAGGCGTCCCACACCCGGTCGCCGGGATCGGGATCCAGCACCAGCGCCGGGAGGTTCGACACTTCCTCCTGGCCGTGGATCCAGCCGTGAGCGTGGGGCCAGTTCCGCCCCGGGGAGTCCTCGGGCAGGCGGAGCACGCCCGGGTGCCAGTCGGTCCGCTCGTGGGCGATGCCCTCGGCGTCGAGGGCTTCGAGCACCCGGTCGACGGTGGTCTTGATCGTGTTGACGCGGACGACGGCGGGCAGCGGCCGGTCGCAGGCTGCCCGGAAGGCCGTGGCGTCGTCGACGAGCGATTCGTACCGCTCCAGCGGAGTCATCGACGGCTCTTCGACGGGCGCGGGTTAGTGGGTTTGGGTTCGGCCCGCTGGGCGGTCACGGGAGTTCGACGTCCCCCCGGCGGCCGTCGAGGACGGCGAACCGCTCGTCGCGCCGGCGCTCCAGCCAGGCGAGCAATCGCTCGGCCCAGATCAGTTTCCGGCGTTTCGTCGCGTCGAGGGACGGATCGTCGAAGTCCCAGCCCGGGAACTGCAGTCTCGCGGCGCCGAAGGCGTCCGCGAGGAAGGCGGCCCGGTCGCCGTCGGTGAAGCCGCCGTAGTTCGCAACCGGCCCGCGGGGTTCGGCCTGGGTGGTCGGGACGACGTGGTCGCCATCGAGACGTGGCACCCACTCCTCCACCGCGGGGACGTTGTCGCCGTGGGCGTGGACCGCCACGGGGACGCCCCCGCGGGTCAGGGTACGGGCGGTGGCGGGCGTCTTGTCGAGGTCGGTCACCATCAGGTCCACGTCGATGCCGTTCTCGCGGAGCGTCTTCGCGGCGGTGGAGGCGGCGAACACCAGGTCGGCGTCGGCCGCGACGCCCGACTCTTCGACGAGCGACGGTCCCGCACCGGCGACGGCGACGGTCGCACCCGCCACGGGGTCGAACCGTGACTCGTCGAAGGGCTCGACGAGCGTCGCGAGCGTGTCCCGCGCCCGTTCGTCGGCCACGCGAGAGTAGCCGAAGTCCGCGAGGATACGCTCGTAGACCGGGATCCACGTCCGGTAGTCCATTAGATAATAAGGTCACAGTAGCCGGATCGACACCAAGTACCCCTACCTGCGTGTCGTCCCGGCTTCCACGGTCCCGTTTTCGAATCGTGTGGCATAAGCTTTCTCTTAGTCCGAAGCGGCGCCGACGGCGTCGAGCGCCCGGTCCAGCGCCGCCGTCCGGCCGGTCGCGGCGTCGACGACGGCCGCGAGGTCCGCCCGTGTCCCGACGAGGAGCCGATGGTCGTCGTCCGGAGACCCGGCGACGGCGGCACCGGTCCCCGTCGCGGCGGACGTCAGGGCGTCGCGCTCGGCCGGGGAGAGCCCCCCGAGTTCGAAGACCCGGACCGTCCCCCGCCGGGCGTCCGTTCCGTCGGCGTCGAGACGGTCGAGGTGTCGCCGGAGCTCCCGATCGGTCGTCACGTCGAGTTCTTCGACGGTCACGTCGCCGTCGGTCGCCCGGACCCGGTCCCGGGCGAAGGCGTCGCCCACGACCGCGGCGTCGCGTGTCTCGGCGACGTCGTGGGTGCGGATGACGTGGGCGCCGCGCTCGACGGCCATCGCGGTGGCGGCGAGGCTCACGGGCAGCGCTTCCTCGGTCGAACGGCCGGCGAGGTCACGGAGGAAGTTCTTGCGGTTGATCGAGACGAGGATCGGACGGTCGAGGGCGCGGAACTCCCGGAGTCGGTGGAACGTCTGGCGGTCGTCTTCGAGCGTCTTCTCCTCGCTCCAGCCGCCGAACGCGGGGTCGACGACCGTCTTGTCGGTGAGCCCCTCCCGTCGCAGGGCGTCGTAGATGTCGTCGACCGACTCGACGGCCCCCGGGCGTTCCAGATCCGGCGGGCTGGCCATCTTCACGACCGCCACGTCGCGTTCGGCACAGACCCGTGGCATCGCGGGGTCGGCGAAGCCACAGATGTCGTTCACCATGTCGAAGCCGGCGTCGAGGGCCGCCTCCGCCACCTCGTGGTAGCGCGTCTCGATGGAGAAGACGGCGTCGCCGGAGACGCTCTCCATGGCGTCGACGGCGGTGTCGAGGCGGTCGAGTTCCTCCTCGGCGGAGAGCACCTCGAAGCGCTTGTTCGCGGATTCGAGCCCGACGTCGACGATGTCCGCCCCCTCGTCGATGAGTTCCTCGTCGACGTACGCGGCCGCCTCGCTGGCGTCGTCGAAGACGCTCGGCTCGTAGGGCGACTCCCGGCTGACGTTCAACACGCCCATGAGTCGCGGTGGGTAGTCGTCGCCGATGCCGAGGCCCGCGGCGTCCACGTTTCGCATGGGCCCCCTCGGGACCCGATCACCATATGCGGACCGGTCGGACCACCGAGACGCGCTCTTTTTATTTCCCGGAGCGCTACCCCCGACCGATGGCAAAGGTCAGTATCGGGCTTCGCGGCTGGCGCTTCGAGGAGTCCGACGTGTTCACCGACGAGGGGGAGTTCAAACCCCTCGACGAGATGCCGCCGGACACCCGCGACCGGCTCGTCCGACTCACCCGACTCGTCGACGAGCCCTGTGACGCCTGCTATCTGGTCCACGGCGAGGAGAACGTCTCGCGGTGTACCCCCGCGGCCATCGTCTACGGCGAACCCGGCGAGGAGGTCCTCCTCTGTGCGGACCACGAGGCCGACTTCCTCTACTGGTACCGGGAGGCCGGCGGGAAGACCCACCGCGGCGAGCCGACCTTCCGCGACGAGTTCCACGAGTGGTTCCACGGCGGCGGGCGGGCGCCCGATGGCTACGGCGGCCTCGAACACGTCGAGACCGACAGCGAGGCTCTCCCCTCGCCCCCCGATCCCGAGGAGATCAACCGACGGCTCAACGAGGAGTTCGACGGCCGGAAGATCGACCTGCGCGAGGACGATGCCGACGGCGACGCGGACGACGCGGACCTCGACCTCGACGACGTCGACCTCGGCGCCGATTACCCGTCGCGATGAGTCGACGGCGACCGGTGGTGGTGGTCGTCGACGCCGAGACGCCGGGGAACGTCGGCACCATCGCCCGCGCGATGAAGAACTTCGGGCTGACGGAGCTGAAACTGGTGAACCCGCCGGAACTCGACCCGGACGGGGAGGCGTACGGGTTCGCCGGCCACGCCCGCGAGGACGTGCTCCCGAACGCCGAGGAGATGACCCTCGACGAGGTGGTCGAGCGGTACCACACCGTCGGCTGTACGGCGATCACCGGCGAGGACAGCCGCCGACACGTTCGGTTCCCGTTCAAGACGCCGCGGGAACTCGCCGAGAGCCTGCGGACCGTCGACGCGCCGACCGCGCTGGTGTTCGGCCGCGAGGGCCGCGGCCTGGACAACGAGGAACTCGGACGCCTCGACGAGGTGTGTTCGATCCCGGCGAGTTCGGAGTACCCCGTCCTGAACCTCGGACAGGCGGCGACGATCCTCCTCTACGAACTCCGGGAGCTGACCGTCGAGGAGACCCAGCTTCCGGACGTGGAGCGCGAGCGGGCCGACGAGTCCGACGTCGAGCGGTTCCACGACTTCGTCGCGGAGTTCCTGGACGAGAGCGGCTACAAGGAGGTCAAACGCGACAAGACCCAGCGGCTGGTTCGGCGACTGGTCGGCCGTGCGCATCCCACGGATCGGGAGATCCACACGCTGCTCGGGGTGTTGCGGCGCGCGAGCGGTCAGTTGCGTCACCGACGGGAACTCCTCGCGGAGTACGACGAACCCGATCGGTGGTGACCGGCCGGGTGGCGGGCCCGTACCGCCGCCGATTCGAGGGCTCCGGTCGTCGTCGCGGGGAACCCGAGACTACGCCTTCGAGACGAGAACGAGCGCCTCGATGGCGAGGACCGTCTTCGTCCCGGCGGTCGTTTCGACGCCCCAGCGGACCACCCCGTACTCGTCGGTCTCCTCGTCGACGCCGTGGATCGACGAGTGGACCGTGAGTTCGTCCCCCGGGACCACCGGCGCGGGCCAGCGGAGTCGATCCAACCCCTTCGCGCCGACGGTCGCCGTCTCGGCGAGGAAGCCGTCGACGAACAGCCGCATCGACATCGCGCCGGTGTGCCACCCGCTGGCGATCAGGTTCCCGTACATGGAGCCGGCCGCACGGTCGGGGTCGGTGTGGAACCACTGCGGATCGTATCGCTCGGCGAACTCGAGGATCTCGGCCTCGGTGACCTCGTAGGTGCCGTACGACTCGCCGTCCCAGCGGTCGATATCGTCCAGGAAGACCGTCATCGGATCGGTGGTCGGCGGCCGGGGTGAAGTGCGTTCCCCTCGGCCCGGCTTCGGGTCGCCGTCTCGCGGCTACTCGCCGGTGTGCCCGCCCCGGTACCGTTTTGCCCGCCCGTCACCGACGACCACCACTCACTCGCCATGTCCCGACGGTTCGTCCTCGCGCTCCTGCTCGCCGCTCTCACCCTCACCGCCGGCTGCTCGTTCCTCGGGCCGACCCCCGACAGCTACACCAGTCGCTACGACTACAGTGTGGGTGTCGATGCCACGGCGACGCTGGAAGACGTGACGATCCGTGTTCCCGTCCCGCAGACGGACGGTGAGGCGACGTACGACGCGGACGTCGTCGCGCCGAACGGCACGGTCGAGGGCGTTTTCGACGCGACGGTCGTCGAGACGCAATACGGACCGATGCTGGAACTCACCGCGACGGAGTTCCCCGTCGAGACGCGCTACTACCGCCACGTCGAGACCGACGGCGTGGGCCGGATCGAGGAGATCAGCGAGGCCGAGTACGATCCCTCGAACCCCGACCACGTGCGACGTACCCGGCGAACGGTGAGCGTGAGCGTCACCCGATCGGCTCCCTACCCGATCGAGACCCGGACGCCCGTCGGGCAAGCGCCGACGTTCTACGAGGACGGTGCGGTGACACGGGCGTTGACGACGTGTTCGTTGCCGGACCGGGACCAGGCGACCTGTTTCGCATACGACGCCCCGGTGTACCTCTCTTACGACACGGACCGGAACGCGACCGTCTCCGGAAGCGTCGTGGTCGTGGGGGCGAACGAGTGGTTCGCCGGGGGATGGACCGGGAACAGTTACACGGACCGGGTGGGGTTCGACGCCAGCGGACCGCAGGACGGTTGGACGGCCGCCAACGGAACCACCGAGGTCGGTCGGGGGAACTACCCCTCGCCCGAGCGGTGAGATTCGGCGTGGCACGGCCGGTGCGTCGACACAGGTCGAGCGCGGTTCCGTCGCGGGGTCGACCGTCACGCCCTTGGGCGTCTGCCCGCGCATCCGGTCGAGGTTACGTGTCGGTGCCTCGGGGACGTCCGCCGGTTGGGGGGTCGGGGGACGGCAGTGTCACTCCCGGAGTCGGGCGACTTCCTCGCCGTCCCGCCGCTCGACCGCGACGAGGCCGTCGTCGTCGAGGTCGGCGAGCAACTCCCGGAGCCACTCCCGGCCGTGTTCGCCGTCGGGCGCGTAGTCGACGCGCACCTTCGGGCCGAGTTCGTCCAGCGGCATCGCCTCGCGATCCGAGAGGGCCGCGACGACCCGGCCGCGTTTCTGCCGTCGGCTCCCCTCGAAACTCGGCTGTGTCGGCACGTCGGGCGCGGTGAAATCCCCCGTCTCGTAGGCGTGACACCAGCGCCGCCAGGGACAGCCGGCCGCGTCGCACTTCGGCGTCTTCCCACAGGCGACGCCGCCGAGTTCCATGATGGCGTTGTTCCAGACCCGTGACTCGCCGGCGGGCATCAGTTCGCTCGCGACCCGATCGAACTCTTCGTCGTCGTCCTCGACACCGAACGCGCGGTAGAGCACCCGCTTGACGTTGGTGTCGACGACGGCGTCGCCGGCGTCGAACGCGAAACTCGCCACGGCGTTGGCCGTGTAGGGGCCGACACCCATCAGCGCCTCAAGATCCGCGGGGCGCTCGGGCCACTCGCCGTCGAACTCGTCGACGATCTGTCCGGCCGCCTCGTGAAGGTACCGCGCGCGGTTGTTGTAGCCCAGCCGCTGGTCGGACCAGAACGCGACCACCTCGCTCCGGTCGGCGGACGCCAAGTCGTCGACGGTCGGCCAGCGATCGAGGAAGGCCGCCCAGGCGTCGACGACGCGGTCGAGTTGGGTCTGCTGGCTCATCACCTCGGAGACGAGGATCTCGTAGGGATCGGTCGTCCGCCGCCAGGGGAACTCGCGGTGGTCCGTCTCGTACCACTCGACGAGCGCCGAGCGGACGGCCTCCAGCTCACTGTCCGCGGGGACGACGTCCTCGCTCATCGTCGGACGGTGGCGGTGCGGTTGCTTAGGCGTGCTGGTTCCTCCCTCCGAGACACCGTCGACGAACGGCCCGGTCATTCGACTACCGGAATCAGCCACACGAATGCGGGAAAGATTTACATATGCGAACGAAATTTCGAATAACGTTCATGGAACCAGAGAGACTGTTGGGTGCGCTTCGAAGATCGGGAATCGTCGAGGACGACGGCGGTTCGATCGAACTGACGGAGCCCTTTCACGAACGGCGCAGCGCCGTCCGGACGGAGCTGGCGGCAGGGAACGATCCGATCGACGAGCAACTCGTGGCGGCCTGTGCCGGCGTGGAATCCGACACGGACGCCGAGACTGCGGAGCGTCACCTCCTCGCGACCGCATCGGCGATCGGCCGGATGACCGACCTGTCGACGGATGCGACGGCCGCCGCGGCCATCGCGGTGAGGCGGGTCGAACGTTCCCCCGCCACGGACGGGGCTCCGGAGGGATTCACCGCCCTCCGCGGTGAGGAGGTCGGTGCGTTCCTCGCCAGCAATCCGACCGCAGTCCTCTACTTCTGGGGATACGACTGTGATCCCTGTGATTCGGTCCGGACGACGTTCGAGACGTTGCGAGCGAACGGCGCGATCCCCGACGACGTCGCACTGGCGGCCGTCTGTAGCGAGGACTGCCACGCGGCTGTCGGGGACCGCTATCAGGTCGCCGTCGTGCCGACAGTGATCTTCTGTGCCGACGGGCGGCCGGACTCGCGGATCGTCGGGATCGACAACCGGGCGGCGTTTCGCTCCGAGCTGGAGATCATCGCCGACGGGTGAGCCCCGGAGCGTTCCACTCGGGGTGGCGACGATCACGGGAAACCGCGGGGTCGTCCGCCGACTCCGGTCGTGACCGACGGGCCTTGAGACACCGGGACGGCGGCTCGGAGCGCGAACCGAACCCCGAGCGCCGTCCACCTCCTCGACGGCGAGTGCCGGCCCGATGGCGTCCCGGCGTGCGATCCAATATACTGGGGCCAATCGTTAATGTACTCTCTGGGCTCGGTTACCACGAGATGGTCTCCCAATATCTCCCCGAACGAGGCGAGGGATCTCCGATATGAAGTACGTCGACTCGCTGCGCCGATTGGGCCGATCGAGCTCCCTACGGAAGGTACGCGATCACTACCTGGTGCGGAACTTTCGTGCCGGGATCGGGGAACTCCTCTCGGAACGGATCACGAAGGTGGCGTTTTTCGTCGCGGTGTTCGTCCTGCTTCTGGGTATCTTCGGTCCGATGGTGGCCCCGTACGACTACGACGCCCAGCAGTACGACGAAAGCGGGGAGCTGGAACGACTCGAATCACCCTCGGTGTCACATCCGTTGGGGACCACGGAGCGCGGCAAGGACGTCCTCTCGCGGGTCCTCTACGGAGCACGTCCCACGGTGATCATCGGCCTCCTCGGTGGCGGAACCATGCTCACCATCGGTGCCACGGTCGGCATCACCGCCGGGTACGTCGGGGGTGTGGTCGAGAGCGCGCTGATGCGATTCACCGACTTCGTCTACGGCATTCCCTTCATTCCGTTCGCGATCGTCCTGTTGACCTTCTTCGAGACGGGGTTCTATACGGCCATTCTGGTGATCGGACTCATCCTGTGGCGGGCCATCGCCCGCATCCTCCGATCACAGGTGCTCCAGCTCAAGGAGCGACAGTACATCATGGCGGCCAAGACGAGCGGTGCGAGTACGCCACGCATCATCGCGAAACACATCATCCCCAACGTCGCGAGTATGGCCGCCCTGTTTTTCGCGATGGGTATCGGCCTCGCGATCCTCAAGCAGGCGGGACTCGCGTTTCTGGGGATGACCGATCCGTTCCTCCCGGCGTGGGGGACGATGATACGGAACGCCTACGACTCCGGGTTGGCCTCGGAGGCGTGGTGGTGGACGCTCTCCCCGGGAGCCATGATCTCGATAACGGTGCTCTCGGTGTATCTCATCGGACGAGGCTACGAAGCGACGGGTGGGCAAGACGCGGAACTCGGCTAACATCATGACGGAACCAGTTCTCGAAATCGAAGACCTGACGATCACGTACCGAACCGAAGAGGGCGAAGGCGACGTCCACGCCGTCACGGACGCGTCGTTTTCCATCGACGAAAACGAGTACTTCGGGTTGGTCGGGGAGAGCGGCTGTGGGAAGAGCACGATCGCGAAGTCGATCATCGGCGGTCTGGACGAGAACGGTGAGATCACTTCGGGGACGATCAAGATCCACGGCGAGGAGGTTCAGGACTACTCCGAGGCGGAGTTCAACGGATCCGTTCGGTGGGAGGAAGTCGCGCTCATCCCACAGGCGTCGATGAACAGCCTCGATCCGCTCACCCGCGTGAGCGACCAGGCGGTTCAGATCGCCCAGGCCCACACGTCGATGACCGAAACGGAGGTGCTCGATCACTTCGAGGAACTCTTCGAGGTCGTCGGGTTGCCCGAGAGTCGCATCCACGACTACCCCCACCAGTTCTCCGGCGGGATGCAACAGCGGGCCCTCATCGCGATGTCGCTCCTGTTGAAACCGTCGCTGATCATCGCGGACGAGCCGACGACGGCGCTCGACGTGATCATGCAGGACCAGATCCTCAAGCATCTCAACGAGTTGCGCGACGATTGGGACATCAGCATGCTGCTGATCACCCACGACATCTCCGTCGTGTTCGAGAACTGCCAATCGATCGCAGTGATGCACGGGGGCCAGGTCGCGGAGACCGGCGAGACGGTGGATATCTTTCTCGAACCCCGGCACCCCTACACGATCCTCCTCCAGCAGGCGTTCCCGGACATCCGCGATCCAGACAGCGAGTTGAGTGTCATCGAGGGGACACCACCCCAGTTGCGAGCGGCGGTCGATCACTGCACGTTCGCCGACCGGTGCCCCTGGAGCGTCGAGGAGTGTCGTGCGGGCGCACCGCCGCAAGAATCGGTCGAGGACGATCCGACCCACCGCGTGGCGTGTATCCGCAGTTCGGAGATGACCGAGCTCGCGGCCGACGAACTCCAAAAGCGGGAACGATACCGCTCGGAACGGCGTGACGAGCACCCCACGACGCCACAGGGAACCAACGAGGGCGAACCATGAGTGCCGACGACCCGGTCCTCGAGCTCCGAAACCTCAGCAAGCATTTCGACGCGGCGTCGGGTCTCCGCGAGAAGGTCACGAACCAGCTCCTGCGGCGGGAGAGTCCGAAGATCCGTGCCGTCGACGACGTCTCGCTGTCCCTCTCGGAGAACCAGGTCCAGGGGGTGATCGGCGAGAGCGGCTGTGGAAAGAGTACGCTGTTGCGGACGCTGATCGGTCTGTACGAACCGACGGGCGGGGAACTGGTCTTCGATGGGCGATCCACGGCCTCGTTCGACAAGGAGGACTGGAAGGAGTTCCGGCGACGCGTTCGGATCATCTTTCAGGACCCCTTCAACTCGCTCAATCCGAAATTCACGGTCAGGAACGTGCTGAGAGAACCCCTCGCGATCCACGGGTTCGACGACAAGGAGGAACGCATCCGACGGACCCTGGAACGGGTGGAACTCGACCCGCCGGAGCAGTATCTGGATCGCTACCAGCATCAACTCTCCGGCGGGGAGAAACAGCGCGTCTCGATCGCACGGGCGCTCATCACCGAGCCCGACGTCATCCTGGCCGACGAGCCGGTCTCGATGTTGGACGTCTCCACCCAGGCCGCAGTCCTCGAACTACTCGACGACCTGTCGACGAACCTCGGCGTGTCGATGGTGTACGTCTCCCACGACCTCTCGACGGTCTCCTACGTCTGTGACCGTGTCAACGTGATGTACCTCGGACGGGTCGTCGAGCGCGCGGACACGAAGGATATCGTCGGGGACCCGAAGCATCCGTACACGCAGGCGCTCATCAAGGCGATTCCGGTCCCGGACCCGCTCCACGACCGGGAGCACACGGAGCTTCGCGGCGAGCCGGGCGATCCGGTCGATATGCCCGTGGGGTGTCGGTTCAAGGATCGATGTCCGGAGCGAATGGAGATCTGTGACCAGAAACCGCGGTTCGTCGACCCCGACGCGGACGAACACCGCGTCGCGTGTCACCTCTACTACGATCACGACGACCATGATAGCTCGATGGATCCCACCCCGGCACAGGTCGATGACTGAACGTCCCCGCGGGCGCGACGCCGAGCGACCGGCCCATCCACGAACGGAAGGTTCAACCCAATGAGTCAAGCAAAATACATTCTCAAGCGAACCGCCATCACAGCCGTACTCATCTATCTCGTCGCCTCGGCGCTCTTTCTGTTCTTCCGGTTCATGCCCGGGAGCTACTCGAGCATCATGCTCCAGCAGGGACTCGGTCCCGAACAGATCGCGGTGCTCGAACGGAAGTGGGGGCTCAACCAACCCCTCCACGTACAGTATCTGAACTACATCCGCAACATGCTGTCGGCCGACGTCGGCCAGTCGTTCGTCTACGGGACGAACGTGTGGGAACTCGTCCGCCCGCGTATGCTGAACTCGTTCATCCTGATCGCGCCGGCGGTGACGGTCTCGTATCTCGTCGGCGGCGTGCTCGGCGCCGCGATGGGGAACAACCGCGGAACGCGCTTCGAGAAGTACGGCATCGTCGTCGTCTCCACGTTCAAGACGGTGCCGGTCTTTCTCTCCGGGATCATCCTGCTGACGATATTCGCCTCGCAGTTCGACGTCTTCCCGTCTTCCGGGATGCTCTCCACCGAGACGACCCGAGCGCTGAGCGGCCAACCCTTCTACGCGATGTTCGGCACGGCCGACTTCTGGATGCATTACTTCCTGCCGTTCGTGACGGTGATGACCTTCTTCATCACGCTACCCTCGCTCATCATGCGAACTAACGTGGTCGAGACCCTCGGACAGGACTTCCTGTACTACCACCGCATCACCGGTCTCAACCGGTCGCTCAAGTTCAAGAAGCTGATCAAGCACGCCTCGCTCCCCGTCATCACCCTCTATCCGGTCTCCATGACGCGTGCGCTGGGCGGGATGGTGCTCGTGGAGGTCGTCTTCAACTGGCCGGGGATCGGAAAACTCCTCGTGGATTCGGTTCTCGCCCGGGACTATCCGGTCGTCCAGTTCGTGTTCATCGTCGCCGCGATCTGGGTCATCATCGGGAACTACGTCATCGACATCCTGTACAGCGTCATCGACCCGCGTGTCGCGATCAAAAGCGAGGAGTGACCGCACCGGACGGCGAAGCCGACGAGCGATAGGCCGTTCGCCACGGACGGGACGTGTGTCGTGGGATCCCGTTCCCCGGAACGCCTACGTATTGATGAGTTGGGGCGACCGACCGTCGTCGTCGTCGGCGAACAGTCGCGTACCGACCTCGGTCAGGATCGTGTTCTCCGCCTTGCTGAGATGCTCCCACACCGTCGTCTGGTGGAGGCCGATCTCCTCGGCGAGGTCCTCGAGGGTGGTCTTCTCGTCGTCCGAATAATATCCCGATTCGAGCGCCGTCTCGAAGACCGACTGTTGTTTCGTCGTCAGCTTCGACAGGACCGTCGAGTACTCGAAGGACTCTATCGGCTCCCCGTTCCCGATCTCGCGAATTCGGTATTTCTCTATCGAGTTGTCGTTGGCCTCGACGTCGTCGATCAGCCGTGTCACGTCGTCGAACTCGTCGGTATAGACGATCCAGTGTTCGATGCCCCTGCTCACCGGAACCACGCCCCGATGATAGAACTGGTTTCGCTGAACCAGCGTCGAGATGCTCGGATTGTCCTCGTCGTATTCGATGTGAGTCGTGATGTACCGTGTCTGACTCTGCTGACCGAACGTGTCGATCATGATCGACCGGTCGTGGTCGCCGAACCGGGTCACGAACTCCTCGATCGCGTCGGCCCTGTCGCTTCGAACCCTCAACAGGCGTTTGCCGTCCCCCTCGTCCGACCTCCGTGTTCGTGCGAGGTTTTGCAGATGCACGTCCGGGCTGTGGGCGGTCGTATCGGAGATCGGGCATCCGGTGTGTCTAACGGCGATCAGTATCTCCCACATCAACCGTTCCTGGTGTCTGGGGTATTTATCGATATCGATTCGGTGACCAAACAGTTGATTTTTTGCGGATCAATTACCCTTAGCACGAGTCAAATGTGGACAAAAGAAAACAATCGTATTCGGAGACGCGATTTATTCGTTCGATGTCCGATATCGATCTGCACCCACCAGATCCGGGGGAGATCGGCCCGTCGTCCGCCGGAACGGTACGCACTCGGACGGGGCCGACCCATCGCCGATGCCAACCGAATCAACAGGTCGTTGCTCCACTCCGTGGTCGGACGTCCAACCGAAGCCGACGTTATTCCGCACTTCTGTGATTATATATCCTATCTGTTACTAATTCCATATATTTGGGTGAACGCTTATCCACCATTCGACAGTCGGTTTGGATGGTATGACAGACGACACCATCGGTCGAAGAAAGATGCTACAGGCGCTCGGCGTCGCCTCGGGTATGACCCTCGCGGGCTGTGGCGGATCCGGCGGTGACGGCGGCGACGGCGGCGACGGCGGCGGTGGCGGCAGTGGCGACGGCGGCGGCGGTAGCGCCGACCTGGGCGAACGCGTGCCGTCGATAATCTTCAACTACTGGTCCGACGAAGGGCCGCTGACCAACTTCTTCGAGGACGCGACCTCGATCATTCAGAACGACATTCAGGACCTCGGCGTGGAGTTGGAGCTCAACCCGACATCGCTCTCGGCCGGGATCAACGGCGAAAGCCAGGACACCCGGGAGTGGCACTTCTCGTACGGCGGCTACGAGCTCCGACCGGCGCGTCTGGATCCGCGGGAGCTGACCCTCAAATATCACATCCACGCGGCGGGGCAGAACTCGAACTGGAACCCGTCGAACTACGCCAACTGCGAGTACTCCGAGTACGCGAACCAACATCTCACCGCCGGCTCCCGCGAGGAGCGACAGGAACTCGTCAACCAGGCACACAGTATCCTCTCGGAGGACGTCGGGATCATCCCGACCGTGGTCCGAATGCAGTACGGGGCCATGCGAACGGACACCATCGACGTGGCCGGGGTCGGTGAGATGGGGCTGATGGAGACCGGTATCATCCCGCTCATCAAGTCGTCGCCGACCGGCGACAACGACAGCCTCGTGACGAACGTCCCCGCCATCTGGCTGGACACCACGATCTACCAGCAGGCGACCGGTGCGAGCCCCATATACGGCTTCTCCAACACGGTGTACTCGCCGCTGTTGATGTACAACGAGAACTTCGAGTTGGTGACCTGCCTCGCCGAGAGTTACGAGGTGTCCGACGACGGCCAGCAGCTCACGTTCACGCTTCGTGACGCCACCTTCCACAACGGGGATCAGATCACCGCCGAGGACGTCAAGTGGACGTTCGAGTTCCTGGCCGAACAGGCACGAAGCGGCGCGTACCCCTGGGCGACGGATCCCGGATACGAATCCATCGAGGTGGTCGACGACTCGACGGTCCGGTTCAACATGGAGGGCCCGACGCCGACGATGGAGACGGTGCTGATCCCGTCGTGGGGCATCCTGTCGAAGGACGCGTGGCAGGAGGCTGGGGCCGAGGAGAACCCCACGGACTTCGACGACCCCTGGGTCGGGTCGGGTCCGTACCAGATCACGTCGTTCGAGCAGGGTCAACTGATGGGAATGGAGCCGTTCTCGGACCATCCCAAGTTCGATCCCGAGGGTGATCTGGTGTTCCAGGTGTTCGACAGCAGTCAATCGGCGTACCGTGCGTTCACCAACAACGAGTTGAACGTCCTCCTGACGACGACTCCCTCGCTGGCCGACCGAATCAAAAGCGACATGGGCGACTCCGCACGGGTCATCACGACACAGGGGTTCACGCCGTACTTCATCTCCCCGCAGTGTCAGTTCGGTCCCAGCAAGTTCCGCGAATTCCGGATGGCGTTCTCCCAGATGATCGACCGCGACAACATCAACCAGACGTCGCTGTACGGGGACTCCGAGGCGACGATGTACGCCGACCCGTTCACGAGCAGCCATCCCTGGTATCCGGGAGACGACAACCTCACACGGATCGCGGAGTCGCCGAGCGCGAACGTGGAGGCGGCCAGACAGCTCCTCGAGGACGAGGGCTGGGGCTGGGACGGCGACGGTAACCTCCACTACCCCCCGGACGCCGACCTCGAACCCCAGTGGCCACAGGGATCACAGCCCGCGGACGACGCCGATCAGTTCCCCTGCGTCTCGGAGCTCGAGAACCCCTTCGCGTGAACCACCTCGGGGCTCGGCCCGAGCCCCGGACCGCAAAGCCGAAAGCCGTATTCGGCGCCCCGACCTTGCCGGCGTATGAGCCTCGACCGACTCAACGCGGACGTACGGGACGCATACAGCGCCATCGGCGACGACGTCACCGTCGAGCTGGACCGGGAGACCCGCAACGAACTCGCGATGCTCTCGGCGGTCTTCGATTCGCCGAACGAGGGCGAACTCGTCCGGCGGGCGATCCACGCCCTCTACCGCTCGACGGTCGACACCGGCAACCTCGATTTCCACCTCCGGCGGGCCTACGACGTGACCTACGACGAGTACCTGTACGGCGAACTGGAGGACACGTACGAGGATGCGAGCGGGCACGCGGGCCTCGACCGCGACGACGAGCGGCGCTATCAGCAGTAGGTTCGGACGGCGTCCGTTCGACGTTCGGCCGTCGATTCGGCGGTGGAAACCCTTTAGTCCACAGCGGGTGAGCCGAAGGTATGTCGACTTTCGAGGGCTACCGACGGTCAGACGGCCCTGCAGGCGTCAGGAACTACGTCGCGGTGTTGCCGGTATCGATCGCGGCGTCGGCCATCGCCGACGAGATCGCCGACCGCGCGGGGGAGAACGTCCGGTCTACCCCACACCAGATGGGGCGGGATCCGCCCGCGGCCGCCAGGGAGCAGATCGAGCGCACGCTCACGGGCGTGGGGCGAAACCCCAACGTGGGCGCGGCGCTCGTCGTCGGCTTCGGCACCGAGCGGATCGACGCCGACGAGATCGCGGACGGCGTCGCCGCCGCCGGGCGGCCGGTCGAGACGCTCTCGGTCAGGGAGGCCGGCGGGACCACCGCCGCCGTCGAGGCCGGGACCGAGGCTGCCGGCGACCTGTGGAGCGAGATCGGCGACTGCCGGCGCGTCGAGTGTGACGTGAGCGAACTCCGGTTCGGCGTCGAGTGTGGCGGCTCGGACGCGACCAGCGGCATCGCCGCGAACCCGGCGGTCGGCGTCGCCTGCGACCGCCTCGTCGAGGACGGCGGCACCGCGACGTTCTCGGAGACCCCCGAGTTCATCGGCGCCGAGCACATCCTCGCGGAGCGCTGTGTCGACGAGTCGGTCCGGGAACGGCTCCTCGAACGCGTCGACCGACGGGAGTCGGCGGCGGAACTGATGGGCGTCGACCTCCGTGGGGCCCAGCCCACCCCCGGCAACCAGGAGGGCGGCCTGACGACCATCGAGGAGAAGAGCCTCGGAGCGATCACCAAGGGCGGGACGACGCCGGTCCGCGGCATCGTCGACTACGCCGAGGAGCTTCCGGTCGGCGGCGGACTGGTCCTGATGGACACGCCGGGCTACGACGTCGAGAGCGTCGTCGGCAAGGTAGCCGGGGGCGCCCAGGTCGTCGCCTTCACCACCGGTCGCGGCTCGACGACCGGCAACCCCATCGCGCCGGTCATCAAGGTGACCGGGAACCCGAAGACGGCCGAGCGCCTCGCGAACAACATGGACGTCGACGCGAGCACGGTCCTCGACGGCGAGTCGCTCGACGACGTGGGCGACCGCATCTACGAGACCCTCCAGTCGGTCGCGAGCGGCGAGCGGACGGCCGCCGAGCGTCGCCGCCTCGAGGAGTTCGCGATCAACGAACTCCAGCCCAACGAACTCGCGGAACTGCGGGGTGGGGTATGAAAGGCGAAGTGCTCGGGGGGTGTGGCCTCCACATGGCCGCCGAGGACAACGTGGTCACGGCCATCGACGACCTGACGGCCGGTACGACGATTCCGTACGACGGCGAACGGATCGAAGTCGTCGAGGACGTCCCGTTCGGGCACAAGGTGGCCCTGGTCGCGTTCGAGCCCGGCGACGCCGTCGTCAAGTACGACGAGGTCATCGGTCAGGCGACCGAGGCCATCGCGCCGGGCGAGTGGGTCCACACGCACAACGCCGAGAGCCGGCGCGGGCGCGGCGACGTCGCCGAGGCCGAGGGGGAGGTGGCCTGATGTCGGCGCCCACGCGCTCAGACGACGCGGCCGACCCGTCGTCGGCGCCGCTTGCGGCCTACGTCCGGGACGAGGGCGTCGGCGTTCGCAATCGGGTTCTCGTCGTGCCCTCGGTGATCTGTTCGCACATCGTCGCCCAGCGCATCGCCGACGCCGTCGACGGGGCCGTCTGTGCGCCCCACGACCACGGCTGTGCACAGATCGGCGCCGACCACGATCAGACCGAGCGGACGCTGCTGAACGTCACCCGGAACCCCAACCTCGCGGGTGCGACGGTCGTCGGGCTGGGGTGTGAACACCTCCAGAGCGGGCCGTTCGCCGAGGCCGTCGCGGACCACGGCGTCCCGGTCCGCGAACTATCGATCCAGGAGGTCGGCGGCTCCGACGCCTGCATCGAGGCGGGCACCGAGGCGACGCGGGACCTCGCCGCGGCGGCCGCCGCCGACCGGAGCGAGGCGTCGCTCGGCGACCTCACCGTCGGCGTCGTCGGGTCGGACCTCGCGGCGTCGACCCGCGACGTTGCCGACCCCGTCGTGGGCGAGACGGTCGACGCGCTCCGCGACGCCGGGGCGACAGTCGCCGTCGCCGGCACCGAACGGCTCGCTCCCCACGCCGAGGCGGCGGCCGACCGCGCGGCCAGCGACCCGGTCGCGGAGCGACTGCGCGCCGCGGCCGAGCGGACCGCCGACGAACCGGGGAACGTCCGCGGACTGGTCCGCCGGGCGGCCGACCTCCCCTTCGACGAGGTGGTCGGCTCGTGGGGATCGGCGCCGGTCGAGGAGTTCGTCCAGTACGGCGACCGGGTGACGGTCGACGAGGGGCTCGCGGTCGTCGACACACCCTCCCGCTTCGAGGAGGCGACGACGGCGCTCGCGGCCGCCGGCGCCTCGGTCGTCGTTCACGTCACCGCCGAGGGTATCCCGAGCGGGCACCCCATCGTTCCGGTGCTCAAGGTGACGGGCGACGGCGAGACGGCGCGGATCCTCCCGGACGACGTCGACGTCGACGCGCGGTCGACGACCCCCGACGGACTGCTCGACGAACTCCGGCGCGTCGCCGACGGCGGGCGGACGGCGACCGAGCGCCACGGCCTCACGAAGTTCGCGATCAACCGCGTCGGGCCGTCGATGTAGGCGGGAGGCGGGTCGCTCCCACGGGCGACGCGGTTCGGTCGAACGGCGCCGCTCAGTACCGTTCCGACGATCCGCTTCGGTCCGGACCGACGTGGTCCGACTCGCACCTGGGACAGAGTCGCGAAATTTCCCCCGGACGTTCGGTGAAACTCGACGCACAGCGGATGCAGGTCCGGTCCCGCGACCGGTTCACGACCGTTCCGTCGACGAGCGTCCCGTCCACCGCGCTCCCCCGGTTTCGGTACGTCCAGCGGATCCGGGTGACGGTTCCCGATCGCTCCACGAACTGCGCATCACAGCGGATACAGCTTCGGCTTCGAACGGCGTCGACGGGGCGCATGTGGCGTCGCGATCACCGGTCCCGTTCGACGGGCTGACGGTCGCGTTCCGACGGTTCGGCCGGCGCGTCGGCCGTCACGTCGCCCCGATACAGGCGGAGCAGTTCCTCGAGGAGGATGGCGTGCCGGTCGCCGGCGGCGTACTGGTGGTCGATGAAGTCCTCCGCGTCGTTGAACTTCCCGCGGAGCGCCAGCCGACGGACGAACGAGACGGATTCGAGGAAGGGCGGGTGGTCCGTGTCGGCGTCGCTTCGGAGTTCGCGTTCCGCCTCCGGCATCACCTCCGATTTGATCTCCGCGTAGTCGATGGTCTCGGGTTCGTAATCGTCGAGGACCTGGTTCAACACGTAATCCGTCGAGAAGCGGTAGAACTCCGATTTGCTCTCGAATCGGTCCTCCTCGACGAGCGTTTCGATTTCCCCGACCACCGATTCGGGAAACCGCACCGTACTCTTTACCATACCCTACGACCACTCGCCGGGGGATATTATACTTTTGTCAGACGATGGATTCGACCGCGGAGTGTGTGGAGAGTATTCGCCTCGTCGCCTCACACCCAGCAGTTTTGTGCGACGGTCCCCGGAATGGCGTATGGACACCGCCGAGGTCGAACGACTCATCGAGGAGGGCATCGAGGACGCGGAGGCGACGGTCACGAAGCCGCGGGTACCCGACGAGGACCACGAGGACGCCCACTTCGCCGCCGTAATCGTCTCACCGGCCTTCGAGGGCCTCCCGCTCGTCCAGCAACACGAACTCGTCTACGACGCGCTGGAGGGGTACATGACGACCGACATCCACGCCCTAGAGATGAAGACGTACACGCCGGAGGCGTACGAGGAACACGAGGCGTAACGGTAACTTTTACGCGGCGGCTCCCGTTCGCTCGCGCATGAGCGACGAGTCCGACTTCCGCGTCGAACGGGACAGCCTCGGCGAGATTCGCGTGCCTGCGGACGCCTACTGGGGGGCCCAGACCCAACGTGCGGTCGAGAACTTCCCGATCAGCGACGCCCGCTTCGGTCGGCGGTTCGTCCGGGCGCTCGGCATCGTCAAGAAGTCCGCGGCGCGGGCCAACCGCGACCTGGACCTCCTCGAGGCGGACGTCGCCGACGCCATCGTCGCGGCGGCCGACGAAGTCATCGCCGGCGACCACGACGACCAGTTCCCGGTCGACGTCTTCCAGACGGGATCCGGCACCTCCTCGAACATGAACGCCAACGAGGTGATCGCCAACCGTGCGGCGGAGCTGATGGGCAGCGAGGTGGGCGACCGGATCGTCCACCCGAACGACCACGTCAACTTCGGCCAGTCCTCGAACGACGTGATCCCGACGGCGATGCACGTCGCCGCCCTGGAGGCGGTCGAGAAGGACCTGATCCCGGCCCTGGAGACGCTCGCCGCCGCCCTCGACGAGAAGGCCGCGGCGTTCGACGGCGTCGTCAAGACCGGCCGCACCCACCTGCAGGACGCCACGCCGGTCCGCCTGGGCCAGGAGTTCGGCGGCTACCGCACGCAGATCGAGAAGGGGATCGAGCGCTGTGAGTCGGTGGCCCCGCGCCTCGCCGAACTCGCCCTCGGCGGGACGGCGACGGGCACGGGGCTGAACACCCACCCCGAGTTCCCGGAGCGGGCGGCCGCGTACATCGCCGAGGAGACGGGCCTCGACTTCCGCGAGGCCGACGACCACTTCGAGGCACAGGCCGCCCACGACGCGATGGGCGAGGCCCACGGCGCGCTCCGGACGGTCGCGGGCTCGATGAACAAGGTGGCCAACGACCTGCGACTCCTCGCCTCCGGACCCCGCAACGGTCTGGGCGAGATCGAACAGCCGGAGAACCAGCCCGGGAGTTCCATCATGCCCGGAAAGATCAACCCGGTCGTCGCCGAGGCGGTCAACCAGGTCCACACGCAGGTCGTCGGCAACGACGCCGCCGTCTCCGCGGGCGCCGCCGGCGGCCAGATCGACCTCAACCTCTACAAGCCGGTGATCGCTCACAACTTCCTGCAGTCGGCGTCCCTGCTCTCGAACGCCGCCGAGACGTTCGCCGAGAAGTTCGTGGCGAAACTGGAGGCCAACGAGGAACAGTGTGCCGAGGCCGTCGAGCGCTCGATGGCGCTCGCGACGGCGCTCAACCCCGCCATCGGCTACGACAAGGCTTCGGAGGTCGCGAAAGCGGCGCTGAAGGAGGGCAAGACCGTCCGCGAGGTGGCCGTCGGGAAGGGATATCTCACGGAGGCGGAGGCCGACGAGGTGCTCGACCCCGAGCGGATGACCCACCGGGGGATCCTGAGCGGCGACGACGAGTGACCGGCGCGTCTCGGGACGCCGACGTGACCGAATCTCCGTGACGACGGCGGAAACACGCCACGTTCGGCCGGAACCGCCCGTGTATGGAACCGAAGCGACACGTTCATAGTGGATGCTGTCGATGCTCAGCGTATGCCGCAGATGCACGTCTCCGCTCGCCGTGATCTCCTCGTCTGCCGAACGTGCGACGCCGAGTTCCCGGAGGGGCGCGCCACGAAGGACGGCTGGACCTACGAGTGTCCGGAGTGTGGCGAGGCGACCGGGCTCGGCGAGGGACTCCGTCGCGTCTGATCACGCCCGCCGTCGACGCAGGGCGCCGAGTGCCGCGACGAGCGCCAGCGCGGCGGCGCCCGCACCCGCACCGAATCCGGGCGCCGACCCCTCCGTTCCGGTTCGGTCCGTCCCCGTTTCGCGTTCGCTCTCGGTCCCGGTTTCGTTCTCGGCCGTCGTCGGCTCCGCCTCGGTGGCGACGGCGCCGTCCGGCCCCGCGCCCGCGACGAACGGGTGTCGCCCGCGGTCAACCTCCGTGCCGCTCGGGGTTCCGTCACCGTCCGGATCGAGGTCCGGGTCGGCCACGTAGTACCGCGGGTTCTCGGGCAGCGGCGGCAGCGCGTCGGTGGTGACGTACCGATCCAGCCACGGCCCGAGCGACTCGTCGCCGGCCACCTCGATCACGGCCTCCCGGAAGCTTCGGTAGTCGGCGAAGGGCTCCGAGCGCCCCGCGAACACGTCACGGAGCGTCCGCTCCCCGTCGGTGCGGCGTCTGATCTCCGCGTCCAGTGCGGCGAGGACGTGCGCGCCCTTGTCGTAGTGGGCGGTGGTCCCCCGCCAGGTCTCCGGATCGGTCAGGGTCACCGACTGTCGTTCGGGGGCGTACTCCTCGGCCCGGAGCCCCGCCCGGAAGGACTCGTAGTTCCCGACGCCGTCGTTGAGGGCGAACAGGTGGCCGTAATACTCCGCGCTCGCCTCGGTCAGCCACGTCGCGTCGCCGGTCCCCACCGTCCCCAGCCGCGTGTGGACGTACTCGTGGGTGAACACCCCGCCCGTGTCCCCCAGTCGGAGGCCCGACTCGCCGACCCAGAACGCCGTGTCGACGGTTGCGGCGTCGACGTTCGTGGTGTTCTCGTCGCTGACGGGCAGGACGAACACCGTGATCCGGTCGTGGCGGACGCCGAAATCGAAGCGCTCGTTCGCGGTGCGCAGGAAGGCCGTGGCCCGTTCGGTGTCGGCGTCGGCACCGAGGACGAACGTCGCGTTCTCGTCGGCGACGGTCACGTTCCGGCGGTCGTGCGGGCCGAGGTAGGCGAGGTGACTGCTCGCGTACCCCGGCTCCGCGTCGTCGACCGCGAAGGTCGTCGTTCGCGTCGGTCGCTCCGCGGCGCGGACCTGCACGCGGGTGCTCGGCTGGGAGACGAGCGCCCAGTCGTCGCGTTCGACCCCGCGGACGCCGTCGCCGAGCGTGTCGCCGACGGCCAGCCGGAGCGAGACGCTCGGCCGCTCGGTCTCGGTGTCCCACTCGAACCGAGTGCCCGTCGCGTGCTCGAACCCGTCGGTCTCCCCGACGGTGATTCCCGGCAGCGAGAGCACCGGCACGCCGACCCGGAGCCCCGACACCGAGTCCGGAATCCGGTACTCGAAGGTGAGCGTCACGCTCCCGGGCTCGTCGTTGCGCGAGGCGACGATTCGCTCCCCGAGCGTCGCGCCGTCCTGCTGTGTGAGCGTCCCGTCCGACGGCGACGCGTCGACGGCCGGTCGCCACCCATCGGTCGCGGTGGTCCGATCGGCCGTCGCGAGCGCGGGTGTCACGCCCGCGACGACGAGCAGTGCGACGACGACCACCGTCCCGACAGCGCGGACCCCACGAGCCGACATGGGCTGGGTTGGGAGGCGGTCGACAAGTATCTGTGGCCGGCTCACTCCAGTCGTTCGGCGGCGTCCCGCTCCAGAAGAGGTTCGGCGTTCGGCGTCGGCAGCGTCACCACGTCCTCGCTCGCGAGGTCGTACTCCCGTTCGTCGACGCCGAATATCTCGCCCACGTCGCTGGTGATCCGCAGGGTCGTGCGCTCGGTCCCCGTCTCGCCGCCGTCCGGGGCCGGCGAGTCGTCGGGGGCGGGCGCCTCCGGCTCGGGATCCGCGGTCGGGGGCGACGGTGTCGGTTCGGGTTCGGCCTCGGCGGACCCGGTCCCCTCCCCGCCCATCGCCTCCGCGAGGATGTCGTCCGGTGCGGGGGGCGCCTCCGCATCGTCGGACGGGTCGGGGGGCGCCTCCGCATCGTCGGACGGGTCGGGGGACGGCGGCGACGGGTCGGACGCGGCGGCGTCGACGTCCGCCGGCGGTCGGTCGTCGGTCGACGTCGTGACCTCGGTCGTCTCCGGATCCGGCGCCGACACGGGCGTCGCGTCCGCACCCTCGGCGTCCGCCGGCGACTCGCCGGCGAGCGTCTCGAGGACGGTCTCCCGGTTGTCCTCGATGCGGGCGACCAGATCCTCGAAGAGGTCGCGCTCCTCGGTCGTGAGGCCCTCGTCCTCGGTGGCCATGCCGGCGGCGGCGAAGGTCGCGCGCTTGACGATCTTGCCGATCCGGCGCTCGTAGATGCTCTCGACGACCTCCTCGGCCGTCTCGATTTCGTCCGTGAGGCGGCTCACCTCGGGCGAGGAGAAGGGGTCGTCGGCCGCCGCGGCGACGCGTTCGCGTTCGGCCTTGCGCTCGGCGACGTAGTCGGCGACGTCCCGATAGAACGAGTCCCGAAGGTGTTGGAGGCTGTCTTTCTGCCGTTCGGTGCGCTGAACCGTGCGCAGTTCCTCGACGTTCATTCTTTCACCTTCCGGGCCCGGCCGCGTGTCATCAGGAACACGCCGACACACTCCGGTACCGATTGCTCTCCTGCGTCCACCGTAAACGTGTCGCCGTCGAGTTCGAGGGTCCCCGGTTCGGTCACCGCGACCCGCACGGACCGCCGGGTGAACCGCTCGGGGACGGCGTCGACCAGGGGGTCGAACCCGTCGATCTCGTCGCGGTCGAGCCGTCGGACCACGAGGCCGCTCCCGCCGTGGAGCGTCCCGGGCAGGCGAATCAGGCGGCGGGTGTCGGTCGTCACCGGTTCGTCGATCGGCGCCGTCTCGGCGGCGACCGTCTCCTCGGCGAGTGCCTCGACCAGCCGTCTGGCCCCCGGGCCGCCGGCCTCGACGTTCCCCCGGTCGACCGCGCGCTCGTTGTCGACGAAGGCGTCGAGGAGCGTCTCGGCCCGACCCTCGCCGATGCCGTCGAACGCGGTGAGTCGATCGGTCGCCTCGTCGTCGGGGAGCTCTCGGAGCTCCGTGACGAAGGACTGCAGGCGGCGGTGGGTGCGCCGGCCCCACCCACCCTCGGTGCGGAGTTCCCGTCGCGTCGCCCCGCCGACGGCCCGCGTCCGCACCAGCCCCTCGACGTCGAGGTCGACGGCGCGGACGTAGTCGACCACCTCGCGCCGCGCCGCCGAGTCGAGGTCGGCGACCCCCTCGTCGCGGACGTGGACGTGATAGCCGCGGCCGCCCGAGAAGACGACGGTCACGTCCTCGAACCCGAAGTCCGTCTCCAGCAGGTCGAGTAGCCGACGGAGCGCGTCCTTGCAGGCCGCGAGCATCTCGGCGTACGTCGCCGTCTCGGGGTCGACGCTCGGGAGGTGATCGGCGTCGAGGTCGAAGACGAGATCCGCGCCCTGCCACCCCTTCCCGTCCATCGACCCCGCGCCGGGGTCGTCGTAGCGCGCGGCCGAGAAGTAGACGTGCCGTGGCGCCTCGCGCTGGAGGAAGTCGGCGACGTCGCCGAGGTCGTAGATCGACCGGTGGCGGACCATCGTGGTCGACCCGCTCGTCCAGGGGATATGTCCCCACTCCCGGCGCTCAGGCGCGGGCGGGAGCGACGGCTCGGCGCTCCGGTAGTAGTCGCCGAACCGCCCCGAGAGGTAATCGCGCGTACGTCGATCCATTCCGATACGGGGTGGAACGGGCACGGTATAGAGGCTTGTGATCGAGCGATCCCCGCCGTGGAAACGCTTTTTTTTCGGGGACGGCGAGTGACGAACATGGACGTCGGGGCGGGCACGCTGGCGACGGCACCACCGATCGGGTCCGTGGAGTGGCTACGGTGGCTGTGGGGGTTCGGCGTCGTGCGGGCGGCCGTCGCCGCCCTGGTCGTCGCCGCCGGGGTCGTCCTCTCGAAGTTCCTCGTCCGCCTGCTCGGCCGCCCGGTCGCCCGCCGGTTTCAGCGACAGAGCGTCGCCCAGACGGTCCTCGGGCTGTTGCGCGTCTCGACGGTGATGGCCGCGACCCTGATCGCGGCGAGCATGGTCGGTCTCGGCATCGGCGACATCGTCCTCTCGGTGACCGTCTTCTCGGCGGTCCTCGGTATCGTCCTCGCGCCCATCGTCGGGAGCGTCATCACCGGCCTGTTCGTGCTGGCGGACAACCCCTACGAGATCGGCGACATGATCGAACTCGAGGACGGCCGACGTGGGTTCGTCGACGACATCACGATCCGGTATACGAAGATCCTCACGCTCGACAACACCTTCCTCGTGGTGCCGAACGCCCAGATGCGCGAGCGGGACGTGACCAACTTCTCCGCCGAGGACGAGCGGACGCGGCTCTCGATCCCCCTCCTCGTCACCTACGAGGGGGACATCGACACCGCCCGCAGCCTCATGGAGCGGGCCGCCCGCAACTGCGAGGGCGTGATCGAAGGCGGCCCGGACATCCGCATCGGCAGCGCGCGCTACCCGGCGAAGCCGACCTGCATGATCGGCGACTACGCCGACAGCGGCGTCAGACTCGTCCTCCGGTTCTGGGTGCGGACCCCCTACAAGATCCCGCGGATCGAATCGACCGTCCGCGAGCACATCCGTGAGAACCTCGACGACGTCGACGTCGAGATCGCCTACCCCCACCAACACCTGCTGTTCGACGAGACCAGCGGTCGGGCACGCGTGGCCGTCGAGGACGGCTCCCGACCGACGCCCGACCGCGACGACGCCCCGGCGACCCGGACCGCGGAGGCGGAGGGCGTGGCCGACCCGAACGGATCGGGCTCGACCCCGGAGTGACTACCCGCCGACCGTGATAACCTCGCAGTCGAGTTCCTCCCGCAGGAACTCGTCGATGTCGGGTTCGTCGAGGAACCGAGCGACGGCGCGTCGCAACCGCCCGACCTGCTTCGAGCCGATGACCACCACGTCCGCGCTCTCGGCCGCCACCTCGTCGAGGATCGTCTCCTCGACGAGAAAGCCCCGGCGCACCACGTAGCGGGCCCGGGCGACGCGCCCGAACTCCGATTCCACGGAGCCTTTCAGATCCGTCCGCGTCACCTCGCCGCTCTCCTGGTAGAGGTCGACGTGCATCACCGTGAGGTCGGCGTCGCGGTCCTCGGCGATCCGGATGGCCTCCGCGAGCGTCGCCCGGGAGTGATTGCTGAGCGGATACCGTACCGGGACGACAACCAGCGTCATGAACCCAACAAGCTCACCGGACGGTTTTAACCTGTTCTATCCGGCCAACTGGGCGCCGGTCGGGTCGGTGGCAGCGACGGCCCCGTGGGCGACTCATACGGATTGTGACTGTTCACCCGCGGTTCGCCGCCACGGTCCGGCGAACCACCGGTACTGACTTACAACAACCCGTATCACTCCTCGAGTTCGAACGCCACCTCGACTTCGGCCTGATACTCGCGGTTCTCGACGCCCGCGATCTCCACCCCGAGTTCTTCCACCTCCAGCCACTTGACGCGGTCGAGCGTATCCGTCGCGCGGTCGATGGCGTCGTCGACGGCGTCGTCGAAACTGTCCGGACTCCGGCCGATCAGCGTGATCTTCTTGAAAACCATTGGTCGGTCGCTCCACGGAGACATTCGCTCAGCGACACCTTAAATCCACGTCCCGAAGCCAGGGTAGTGTTGAGATACGCATTCGAAACTGGGACCACCTCGAAAGCCCCGCCTCGCTGGAGTCGGGGGCCTCGCTGCGGTCCTCCGCCTTCGGCCTGCGGTCCTTGCGTCGGCCACCTTCCTCCAGCAGCGAGGGAGCGAAGCTCCCTCGGGCAATCGGGCGGCTTCGCCGCCCGATTACGAGGCGCCCCTTTCAGTCCCGCCCAGCGGTGGCTAGCCGACCAGCCGATGCGGGCGGGACTGAAAGGGGCCGGCGTCTCGGCGTACCCGGACGTTCACGAGAGCAAAGCTCTCGTGAGCCAACCAGAATCCTCCGGATTCTGGTGACGACGCAAGCACCGCAACGGAGTGAGGAGCGCAGCGAGTCCCGGGAGCCGAGACGGCGGGGGCTTTCGAGGTGTCTCCAATCCAATCGCGCTAATCGCAACACTACCGAAGCCAGTCGGACCGACGGAGCACGCCGCCGACGGCGACGGCGACGACGACGGCCAGTGCCGCCGCGAGGAGGCCGGTCGGGTCCGGTACCAGAAGGGGGCCGAGGGCGGCGCCGACGACGACGCCGACGAGGACACACAGGACGGTTCGGAGGGAACGGTCGACCATCGGCGGCGATAGTCGACGGCGACGGGTGTCGCTTGCGGTCGATCACGGCGGCTCCGTCGCGACCGGCGACGACCGCTCGTACACCTCGCGGAGGGTGCGCTCGGCCCAGGCTACCGCGGCGGGGCGGTCGGTGCCGAGCAGGACGCGAACGCGGTCGGTCGTTCGGTCGTGGATCGACAGTCGAACGCTCCGCTCGCCGTCGGTTTCGAACAGGTACAGTCCCGAGTGGAGCGGCTCGGGGTACGCTCGGACCGTGACGTGTGGCAGGTCGAGCACCCGTTCGAGGTCGACGCCGTGGTACGAGCGCAGGACTTCGACGGAGTCCGGACAGAACGACACCTCGAGTTCGAGCGAGCCGTCGAACATCCGTTCGCGGACCTCGGCGGCGAAGGCCGGCCTGATCGTCCCGCGGACGAGCCGACACCGATCGGCCGTCAGGAACGCGTCGATCAGCCGTTCCCCGGGTGCGTGTGTGTCGTCCTCGACGGTCACGATGGTCGTCTCGCCGAAGAAAGCGGGCGGCGGGCGAAGCGGTTCGTCGAGGGCGTCCAGATACGGCGCCAGCCGCAGGAGTTCGTCGGCGCTCGACGCGGCGTCGCGGTAGAGCACTGCGACGAGGTCGCCGGTGGCGGTCGACCCGACCTCGCCGTTGGCGTCGGTGACGAGGCCGAGTTCCGAGAGTTCGGCCACCGCGCGGTCGACCGTCGACCGCGAGACCGACAGGGCCGACACCAGCGCCCGCTTCTCCCGTGGCCCCTCACGGAGTTCGTCGAGCAGGTCGGCGCGCCGAGCCACGGTCTCCCAGAGCGCCGCCGATGAGTCACCCGACATGAGTCCGTTGGGGGTCCCTGCCCCACGGACATAACTCTTCGTTCGCTCACGGCGTGCGTCATCGACCCCACCGTTTCCACGGCGTGCGTACGCCGGGTGGGGCTGGGCGACCGCGTGCGGGAACGTGGCGTGGGCGCAGGAGGTAACACTATGCCGTCGGAGTGCACGCTTCGGACCATGGATCGAGGGGAGCGTGGACCGACGGCCGAGAGGACGGTGTGGGCCTGGTGAGCCATGGCGCCACAACTCCGCCCCGCCGAACCCGACCGACTCTCCCGGGACGCGCTGTTCTCGATGTTGCGAAACGAGCGGCGTCGCGAGGTCATCAACTACCTGCGTGACCGCGAGGGGCCGGTCGACCTGCGGGAGCTGAGCGAGCACGTCGCCGCCATCGAGAACGATTGCGCGCCCGACGAGGTCACGTACAAACAGCGCAAGCGGGTCCAGACGGCGCTCTACCAGATGCACCTCCCGAAACTCGCCGACCGGGACATCGTCGACTACGACCGGCGGGCGGGACGGGTTGCGCTCGCCGACGGCGCCGAGGCCTGTCTCGCGTACCTCGATGCCGTCACCGATCGGGAGCGGGTCGACTGGTGGCGACGGTATCTCGTCGTCGCCGCCGCCGTCACGGTCCCGGTGGCGCTGGCCGCCGCCGGGGTCCCACCCTTCGCTGCGGTGCCCGGACTGGGCTACGCGGTCCTCGCGTCGGGGCTCTTCGCCGCCGTCTCGGTCGCCCAGGCCCTCGACGAGCGCTAGGCGTCCGTGTTCTCGAAGCGTGCGGAGAGCACGCCCACCAGATCAGTCAGGTGGGCCGTCCCCCACACCGCGACGATGATTCCGCCGAGCGTGTCGAACAGCAGGTCGAGCATCGTGTCGTCGAGACCGTACTGCGTGAGGACGCTCTGGGTGCCCGATAGCGAGGCGACGCCCGCGACGCCGAACTCGATGACCTCCCAGAACACGCCGAAGGCGAGGACGAAAAGCAGGATGAACACGAACATGAACCGCTCGGGGAGCGAGACGTCGTCCGAGTGGAGTTCGATGGCGCGGGCGGTCGCGTAGCCCGCCGCGGCGACGATGGAGGACGACAGCGTGTGGGTGAGGTGGTCCCACCACCAGACGCTGCGATAGAGGTTGACGCTCGCTCCCGGCAGCCCGGCGGTCCCGAGCGAGTGGAGGAAGACGGCCACGGTGATCCAGAGGGTCAGGGCGGGATCCATCGGGATCTGATAATCGCGTTCGAGTATCGCGGGTAAGTGGGTCACGCCGAGGCCGATGACCGCATTGACGACGATGCCCGGATTGCCGTCGTAGAGTCCGACGCCGACGAACCCGACGAGGGTCAACTGCATGGCCCGCGAGAGCTGTCGTTGCCGACGTTCGCTCAGTCCCAGATAGTCGCGCAGACGCATCAGTCCTCACCACCCGCATCGGTCGGATAGCGGGGCGTGGCGTCGGCGAAGCGCCGGAAGTAATACTCGAAGACCACGCCGGCGACGACGCCGGCGACCGTCGCGGCCACGAAGTCCCACATGAGCGCCGTCTCGATGACGTGTTCGTCCCGCCCGTCGAGCAGGACGCTCGTCCCGAGCAGCGTATCGGAGAGCCACCGCGCCTCGGCCCAGACTCCTGCGGTGGCGACGGTGGCGACGACCACGAAAAGCACCGCGAAGGAGTGGGTCATCCGCACCGGCGTGAACACGTCGAGTTCGACCGCGATGATGAGCGCGGCGGCCGCGACGGCGACGTACGTCGTGATCCGCCCCGTGAGTGTCACGCCGCCGACGGTCCGACCGACGACGAGCAGGCGACCCAGTGCCGGGACGGATGCGAGCGCCAGCACCTCCCACGGAACCATCGCGTCGACGCGGCGGCGGGCGACCGCCGGCGCGACGGCGAGGGCGGCGAGGGCGAGGGTGAACCCCGCCCAGAGCGGGCGACCGCCGCCGACCGCGACGCCCGCGGAGACGAGAAGGATCCCGACGAACGCCCATCCGAGGGCGGCGTTCAGGCCCCGGCGTTCGAACAGATCGAGGAGCCCCGGCGAGGGGCGGGGTTCGGGAGTCGACATCGGTAGACGTTCGGGTGGGCCCGGTCAAATCGCTTGGGATGAGCGGTGGCGTCACCGGCCGTGGCTCGGCGGCTCGTCGCGCCGACGGATGGCCCTCACTCGTAGACGTCGACGAACCGCGGCTCGGCGGCGTCGACGAGCGTCGCCCGCGGGAGCGGGAACACCGTCTCCGGCGTTCCGGCCGCGGCCCAGAGGGTGTCGTACGCCTCGAATGCGGGGTCGGCCAGCGTCGGGAGGTCGGTGTCGTGACAGAACGGGGGGACGCCGCCGATACTCCACCCGGTCGCCGCCTTGACCGTCGCGGCGTCGGCGGACCGGACCCGGTCGGGATCGGCGTCGAACTCCGCGGCCAGTGCCCCCTCGTCGACGCGGTTGGCGCCGCTGGTCAGGACGAGGACGGGCCGGTCGCCCACCTGCATGACGATGCTCTTGACGATCTGGCCGACCGCACAGTCGACGGCCGTCGCGGCCGCCGCCGCGGTCTGCGTTCCGTCCGGGAACTCGTGGACCTCGACCTCGATCCCGTGTCGGTCCCGTGCCCGCTCGATGAAGGATTCGACCGTCGGATGCATACCGGGCGGTCGGCCCCACCTCGGTTAGTCGTGACGGTCGGCGCGAGGTCGTCGCCTACCCGTCCGCCTCGAAGAGTTCGGTGAGCGACGCTTCGAGCACGTCGAGCGCCGTCGTCGCGTGCGCGAGGTCGATACACTCGTCGACGGTGTGTGCCTGATCGAGGTCCCCGGGACCCCATGTGATCGCCGGCGTTCCGGCGTCGTTGACGAAGTTGCGCACGTCGGTCGAGGCCTCGATCCCCCACGGATCGTCCGGGACGCCCGCAATCTCGGCGGACTGCTCGCGGAAGACCGACGCGAGCGGGTTGTCGACCGGGATCTCTGCCGGTTCGTAGGTCCGGGTCCGTTCCCAGTCCGTCCGGACGCCGTGCTCGGACTCGACATCGTCGAGCAGGGCGTCGACCTCCGCGTCGATGTCGGTCACGTCCTCGGACGGCAGCAGGCGTCTGTCGACGGTGATCGTCGCGCTCCCGGGGACGACGTTCTCCTTCACCCCCGTTTCGAGACACGTCGTCGTCGCGTACGCCGGGCCGAGCAGGTCGTGACGGCGCTCGCGGACCCGTGTGTCGTACGCGTCGAGTGCGTCCAGGACGGGCCGCGCGTTCGCGATGGCGTTGTCGCCCTGGTCGGGACGGCTCGCGTGGGATGGGTCGCCCGCGACGGTGATCTCGTACCACGCCAGCCCCTTCTCGCTGGTCGCGGTGCGCATCCCCGTCGGTTCGAGGACGACGCCGTAATCCCCGTCGTATCCGGATTCGAGGAGCGTCTTCGTCCCCGGTTCGGCGGTCTCCTCGCCCATCGCGGCGTGGAAGACGACGCTCCCGTCGACCTTGCCGCCGTCGAAGGCCGACGCGAAGTCCGCAGTCGCCAACATCCCGAGCGCCACGCCCGTCTTCATGTCGGCGCTCCCGCGTCCGTAGAGGGTTCCGTCAACCACCGCGGCGCCGTAGGGGTCGTGTGTCCACTTCGAGCGGTCGCCGGCGGGGACGACGTCGATGTGGCCGTTGAGGACGACCGTCGGCTCCCCGTCGCCGACCCGGGCGGCGACCTGCGGGCGGTCCGGGTCCGGCCGCGTTACGAAGTCGGCGTCGATACCCCGGTCGCCGAACCACTCGTGGACGAACTCCGCGACGGCGGCCTCGTTGCCCGGCGGGTTCTCCGACTCGCGGGCGACGAGTTCCGAGACGATGCGTTCGAGCCGATCGCTGTGTGTGCTCATCGGTCAGCCTCCGAGGTACAGCTGTTTGACTTCCGGATCGTCCGCGAGCTTGTCACTCACGTCGACGTACTCCACGTTACCCATCTCGATGACGTAGCCGCGGTCGGTGTTGTCGAGGGCCTTCGCGGCGTTCTGTTCGACCATCAGGATGCTCACGTCGGCGGCCTGGACCCTGTTGATGAGGTCGAACACCTCGTCGACGAGGTTGGGAGCCAGCCCCAGCGACGGCTCGTCGAGGACCAGCAGGTCCGGATCGATCATCAGCGCCCGTGCGATGGAGACCATCTGCTGTTCGCCGCCGCTCATCGTCTTGATCTTCTGGCCCAGTCGCTCCTCGATCCGCGGGAACAGGTCGTAGACGAACTCGAGGCTCTCCTGTTTCGCGTCGTCGTCGAGGAGCCAGGCGCCCATATCGAGGTGTTCGCTGACGGTCATCTCCGGGAACGTCGACGCCCCCTGTGGGACGATGCTGATGCCCCGTTCGATGAGGTCCTCCGTCTCGGCGTCGGTTACGTCCTCGCCGTTGAAGCGGATGGTCCCCGACCAGCAGGGGATGTAGCCGGTCAGCGTCTTCAGGACGGTCGATTTCCCGGCGCCGTTCGGCCCGATGATACAGACCGATTCGCCGTCCGCGACGTGGAGGTCGACCCCGTGAACGATCTCGTTGTTGCCGTAGCCGCTGGTGATGTCCTCGGCGTCGAGGATCGGGTCGGCGCTCACGCCCCCTCACCTCCGAAGTACGCCTCGATGACTCTGTCGTCGTTCTGGATCTGCTTCGGTGGTCCTCGGGTGAGCAGTCGTCCGGAGTTCATGACGACGATGTCCTCACACTCGGACATGATGACGTCCATGTCGTGTTCGACGAAGACGAACGTCGTTCCCTCGTCGTGCATCTCGTGGATCAGATCGAGGATCTTGTTCTCCATGGTCGGGTTGACGCCAGCGAGCGGTTCGTCGAGCAGGATGATCTCCGGATCGAGCATCAGCGCCTGTGAGATGCTGATGAGCTTCTGCTGGCCGAACGAGAGCCCCTCGGCCAGGATGTCGCTCTTTTCGGTGAGTTCGATCACGTCGAGGAGTTCGTCGGCGCGCTCGCGGGGCTGGTCCGACAGCTGACTCGCCACGAGCAGGTTCTCCCGGACCGTCATCTGTCCGAGGACGCGGGTCTGCTGGAACGTCCGCACGAGGCCGAGTTCGACGTTCCGTTCGAGCGAGTTGCCGGTGATGTCCTGCCCGTCGTAGTTGACGGTCCCGCCGTCGGGGGTCTGAACGCCGGTGATGAGGTCGAACAGCGTCGACTTCCCCGCCCCGTTGGGACCGATCAGGCCGAGGATCTGGCCCCGCTCGACGTCGAACGAGACGTCGTCGACGGCGACGAGGCTGCCGTACTCCTTGCGGATCGACTCGATTTCGAGGATCGAATCGCCGCTCATAATGACCTCCGTCGGGGGAGCAGGCCCTTGTCCTTGAGTCGCTCGACCAGCCCACGCGGCAGGAAGATCACCACGAACATGATGGCGAGCCCGAAGAAGAACTGGTGGAGCGTCGGGAACGACGACCACAGCAGCTCCGAGACGATGATGAACGCGACGCCGCCGAGGATCGGGCCGAGGACGGTCCCCGGCGAGCCGAACAGCACCATCACGATCGGCAACTCGGTGTACCGGATGTCGAACACGGTCTGTGGGTCGATATACGAGAGGTTGAAGGCGAGGAGTCCGCCCGCGATGCCGGCGATCATGGAGTGGACGAACATCGCGAGCAGTTTCTCACGCGTCGCCTTGACGCCCAACGCCGACGCGAGGAGTTCGTCCTCCCGGATGGCGAGCAGCCGAAGCCCGAGCGGGGAGTTGGCCAGCCGGTAGGTGAAATAGCCCGCCCCGACCGCCAGCACCACCGCCAGGTAGTACTGTTCGGTGTACGACAGCGCCGGGAAAAACGAGATCCCGGACCCGCCGCGGGTGATCCCCGAGAGGTACTCGGTCGACATCGCGAGCCGGCCCGCCGTCGCCAGCGACAGCATCGCGATGGCGAAGTACGCGCCGTCCAGCCGGAGGATCGGCGCGCTGATGATCGTCCCGAAGACGGCGGTCACCAGCCCCGCGAGCAGGAGCGCGGCGAACCACGGCAGTCCGAAGTCGACGATGGTGATGACGGTCACGTACGCACCGAGTCCGACGAACCCGGCGTATCCGAAGTTGATGTAGCCGGTGAACCCCGAGAGGATGTTCCAGCCGAACCCGAGGGTGATGAACAGGAAGATGATGAACAGCACCTGGACGAGGTAGTTGTTCAGGAACTGCGGGAGCGTCAACAGGGCGCCGACCACTACCGCCAGGGCGACCGCCCGGTGGACGACCGACAGCGAGTCGAGGGTGTCTTCGATACGTCCGCCGAGTGACGTGGCTCCGTCGGGGAGTTCGATGGTTCCCATGGTATCAGTCCTCCGTATCCACGCGGCCGAACAGTCCCTGCGGGCGGACGAGCAGCGTCAGGATCAACACCACGAACGCCAACAGCGAGGCGATGGTCGGCGTGGCGTAGAAGGTCCCGAACGACTCCACGATCCCGAACCCGATGCCCGCGACGAGCGCCCCGATCAGACTCCCGAGGCCGCCGACCACGACGACCACGAACGCACGGAGCAGGTACTCGAGGCCCATCGCGGGGAAGATCGTATAGAGGATGCCGGCGATGCCGCCGGCGATACCCGCCAGCGACGCGCCGAGGCCGAACGTCACCATCCTGACCCGCTTGGTCCGGATGCCACAGGCGCGTGCGATGTCCGCGTTCTGTGAGGTGGCCCGGATCGCCTTCCCCCAGTCGGTGTACTTGAGGAACGCGAAGAACAGGGCCGCCGAGACGACCGACAGCACGAACGCGAACGGTCGGTTCAGCGAGAACGAGGCCGGACCGACGGTGACCGATTCGCTCAGGAACGAGACCGCCTGGTACGACGTGTTTATCGAGTACGTCGCCAGTCCCCTGATCGTCAACGCGAGGCCGAAGGTGAAGATCAGCGTCGTGAGTTCGTTGCTCAGGTCGATCCGCTCGAGCAGTCCCCACTGGATGGCCACCCCGATGACGAACGTCACCGGGACGACCAGGATGATGCTGATCAACGGATGGAGGTCGAACAGCGACCACCCGAAGAAGGTGAGATACGCCCCGATCATCAGGAACTCGCCGTGTGCGAGGTTGATGACGTTCTGCACGCCGAATACGAGACTCAATCCCAGCGCCGCGAGCCCGTAGAACGCCCCGAGGAAGATCCCCAAGACGACCAACTCGATGAGTAGTTCGTGTAATGCCATTGTTGTCGATGTCGTATGTGTGTGGAGAGCGGTTGTGGAGGGGGTACGAACCGGCCGTACCGACCGTGGGCGGTACGCCGACGACCGCCGATGCTTCGTTACCAGCCGGGGTGCGGGTAGACCGGCTCCGCGGTGGCGTACTCGTCGGGCCAGACGGCCTCACGCTCCAGTCCGTCCTCGGCTTCCTGCCACTGGCCGAGGCTCGGCGCCTGTCCGACCTGGATCCCCTGGTCGTCGACCTCGTACACCCCGTTCGCGAACGGGATGCCGAGCTCCAGTTCGTGGAGCTGCTCGGCGATGGCGGCCTGGTCGAGTTCGCCGACCGTGCGGATCGCCTCGGCCATGACCATCATGCCCGCGTAGCCACCGGCCGAGTGGTAGTCGATGTCGCTCGTCGACTCGTACTTGCCGCTGTGGACACTCATGAACGAGTCTGTGAACGCCTCGTTGTGCGGCACCTCGAACCACGGCGCCCAGAAGAGGTCGCCGGTGACCCCGTGTGCGGCCCCGCCGACCGACTCGTAGTAGCCGGGGACCTGCGAGCCGACGACCCACCCGAAGATGCCCGGGCTGAAGCCGATCGACTGGGCGGCGTTCGTCAGTCCGACCGCGTCGGGCGTGTACCCGCCGCCGATGACGATGTCCGCCCCCGCCGACTGGACCTTGTTCATGATCGGGGTGTAGTCGTTGATGTCCTTGGGGTAGGCCTCATTGTGGACGACCTCCAGGCCCTGCTCTTCGGCGTACGGGATGTGCCCCTCCGCGACGCTCGTCGGGAACGCCGAGTCCTCGTAGACCACCGCGAGGTTCTCGGCGCCGTTCGAGGCCGCGATGTCGATCGCACCCTTCACGTACGTCCCCGATGGGGCGATCGCCTGCGTGATGTAACTGACGTCACGCTCGGAGAGGACGCTCGTGTCGGACATCATCGGCATCACACAGGCCTTCTGGTTCTGCTCGATGATCGGGATGACCGACGTCGACACCGCACTGGAGTACGGCCCCATGAGCACGTCGACCTCGTCTTGGTTGATCAGACGCTGGTAGAGGTTGACCGCCCGGGACGGGTCGGACTGGTCGTCGTACGTGACGAGTTCCACGTCGCGACCGAGGAGCCCGGGTTCGTCCCCGAGGGGGCCGCCGTTCTCGTTCACGTCCTGGATCCACGCCTGGTACCCCTCCCGCATCGTGGTCCCTTCGAGGGAGTACTTGCCGGTCAGCGCCGCGCTGGCCCCGATCGTGATCGGCTCCGACGACGACGAGGACGCCGTGGTCGTGGTGGTGCCGTCACCGCCATCACCGCCGTCACCGCCGTCACCGCCGTCGCCGCCGTCGCCGCCGTCGCCGCCACCGCCACCGCCGCCGCTACAGCCAGCGACGATTCCGAGGCCCGCGGCGCCGAGCGTTCCGAGCATCCGACGACGCGGGACGGTTACCGATCGATCGTCTCGTTCGTTGCCGTGGGAGTCACCCTCTGACATAGAAGGTGAGTCAGTTTTCACACATATATATCTGACGCTGTTTCAACGTTCGAACCAATCGTCGAATAATATTATGTCCTAGTATGGTTTCGGCATCCGACGGGCGCCATCGGCGCCTCGTGACCGGCGGTCGGTCCGTCGGGTCCTACCTCGCGAGGCGCCCGGCTATCGACAGCGTGGTGAAATCCTCGAACCGCGGACCGACGACCTGCGCGCTGACGGGGAGACCGTCGACCGCATCGACCGGGACGGACGTCGCCGGGTGTCGCGAGAGGTTGAACGGTGCGGTGTTGCCGAGCAGCGTCAGCATGTCGTCTATGGACTCCATCCGCCCGTATTCGGGCGGGAGGGTCCGTATCGTGGGGACGACTAGCGCGTCCACGTCGGCCAGCGCCGCGTCGACGCGCCGTTCGAACGCGATGGCCTCCCGCCGCGCCCGTCGATAGACGTCGCCGTCCGTTTCGGCGTCGAGATACGCCGAGGGGAGCACCCGCTTCGTGATGTGGTCGCCGAGGTCGGTCTCCTTGCTCGCCGCGACGAACGCCCGCACCGCCGTCGAGTAGTCGGGCCCCTGGCCGCGCACGGTGCCGTCCTGGTCGACGTACCAGATGAACTCCGTCGCGCCGATCAGGAAGTACGCCGCCTCGACGGCGCCGAGGGACAGGGAAACCGGCGTCGCCCGGACGTCCGCGGTGTCGACGGCCGAGCGGACGGCCTCGGCCACCGCGTCGTCGCTCGCCTCGAAGAAGGGTTCGGGCATCCCGACGGTCACGTTTCCGTCCCGGTCGAGTGGGTCGGTCGGATCGGCCGGCGGGTCGCCCGCCGAGGTCGGATCACGGTGGTCCGCGCCGCCCACCGCCGCCAGCGCCCGGGCCGCGGTGTCGACGTCGCGTGCTAGCGGACCGATGGTGTCCAGCGACGGGCCGAACGAGACGAACCCGTGGCGCGGGACGTAGCCGTGCGTGGGCTTGATGCCGACGACGCCACAGCACGCCGCCGGAATCCGGATCGAGCCGCCGGTGTCGGTCCCCAGAGCCGCGTCGACCCGGCCGTCCGCGACGGCGACGCCGCTCCCGGAGGAGGTGCCGCCGGGAACCCTGTCGGCTGCGACGGGGTTCTCGACCCGGCCGTAGTCGCTGAACTCGCCGCTCGGCCCGAGGGCGAACGCGTCCATGTTGGTCTTGCCGACCAGCGCCCCGCCGGCGTCGAGGAGGCGTTCGACGACGGCCGCGTCCGATTCGGGGGTCGCCGAAACCCGGTCCGAGCCACAGGTCATGGGCAGCCCCGCGGCGGCGATGTTGTCCTTGACCGCGACCGTTGCCCCGGCCAGCGGCCCGGTCTCCGACTCGCGTCGCGGCTCGTCGTACGTGGCGAGGAACGCCCCCCGCTCGTCGCTCGGCTCCACGTCGGGATCCGTCGTCACCGCCACGGTCCCGGCTTCGTCGAGTTCGTCGGCCGTCTCGCGGAGCGACCGCGCCGTGTCGAGACACCACTCGACCACCTCGGCCGGCGGCTCGAACCCGAGGCGGTCCGCGACCTCGCGCATCCGCTCCGAGTCGTCGCTCACGCCGACTCACTCCCGTCGGCGACGCCGGCGAGACGGAGCGCCGCGTTCGCGTAGGTTTCGGCCGCGGCGTGGCAGTCGTCCCAACTGGTGTACTCGTCCGGCGTGTGGCTCTTCCCACCCTCGCTGACCGCGAACACCATCGCGGTGTCACAGACGCTGGCGGCGTGGGTGGCGTCGTGCCCCGCGCCGCTGACCATCTCGCGGGCGTCGTACGAGAGGTCGGCGGCCGCCTCGCGGACGGCCGACACGCACCGGTCGGCGAAGTCGACGCTCGCGGCGGACATGCGCTCCTCGTACTCCCAGTCGACGCCCTCGCGCTCGGCGGCGGCGCGCATCTCGGCTTTGATCCGCTCTAACCCCTCGGCGATCACGTCGTCGTCGGGGTCACGGACGTCGAACGTGAACCGGACCTCCTCGGGGATGATGTTGATCGACCCGGGCTCGACGTCGATGTCGCCCGTCGTCGCGACGGTTCGGTCGCCGAGCGTCCCCGGCAGACGGCGGATCCCCGTGATCACGTCGCTCGCGGCGACGAGCGCGTCGTTGCGGTACTGCATCGGCGTCGTCCCCGTGTGGTTGGCCTCGCCGTGGAAGGTGATCTCCCCCCACTGGAGCCCCACGATGCCGGTGACGACGCCGACGTCGTGGCCGCCGCGTTCGAGGAACGGCCCCTGTTCGACGTGGAGTTCGAGGTAGGAGTCGTACGGCCCTTGCGGTTCGGCGGGCGTGTCGCCCCGGTAGCCGATGCGTTCGAGGGCGTCCACGAACCGGACGCCGTCGCCGTCGGTGGTCTCGTAGGCCGCCTCGACCGACGTCTTCCCCGCCCACACCTCGCTGGCCATCATCGCCGGCTGGAACCGGGAGCCCTCCTCGTTGGTCCAGTTGACGATTTCGACCGGGCGCTCCGTCTCGATGCCCTCGTCCTCGAGCGTCCGGAGGAACTCCAGGGCGGCGACGACCCCCAGCGGGCCGTCGTAGATGCCGCCGTTCGGCTGTGAATCGAGGTGAGAGCCCAGCAGGACAGCGCCGTCGTCGCTCGCCCCCGGTCGGCGTCCGAAGGTGTTTCCCATCTCGTCGACCCTCACGTCGAGGTCGAGCGCGTCGAGTTGGTCGCGGAACCAGTCGCGGACCTCGCGGTCGGCGTCGGTCAGCGTCAACCGATCCAGGCCCCCGTTCTCGTTCGCGCCGATCTCGGCCTGTCGTTTCATCGTCTCCACGAATCGGTCCCGGTCGATGTCGAGTACCATACCCCATCCCGTTGCCCGGATCACGGATATGTCCGTCGCCGCCTCGGGCGTGCTACCGCGGCGGCGACCCCCCACACCGGACGGTCGGGGTCACTCGCGCCCGTCTCACGCCTCGTCGGGCGACCACTCGCCGCCGACGCGGTCGGCGCCCATGAGTTCCTCGCCGTCGTGCTGGGTGAACGCGACTTTCACGTTCGGCCGCGGGACTCCCCACGCCTCCTCGAGCCAGTCGACGACCGCGAGGCCGAACGACCGGCGGCGCTCGAACGACCGCCCCCGACGGACGTCGGCGTCCAGGACCGCGATCGGTCCCTCCTCGGCCCGGCCGAGCGACATGGCGCTCGGCGGATGTTCGCGGATCGCCACGGCGATGTGCCCCGGGGTCGTGGCCATCTCCTCGACGTAGCGGTCGGTCAGTGCCTCGGTGCACGCCCGCCGGTCGTCGGCCGACGGCTCCGCCGTCGTATCGAGCGCGAGATACGGCATGCGCCCAGCGACGGCGGCCGGACACGTAACTGTTCGGCAGGATGGCGGATCGACGGCGCGGTCAGCGCCAGTCGAAGGCGGTATCGAGGTCGTGTGGCTCGTGGCCCCCGCCCTCGTCGGCGCGGTCGAGGTACGCCTCGAGCGCCGGCCGGACCGAGGGGTCGGCACAGCGCTCGACGACGGCCGCGGCGCGCTCCCGGGGCGACAGCCCCCGGAGGTCGGCGACGCCGTGTTCGGTGACGATCACGTCGACGTCGTGTTCCGTGTGGTCGACGTGGGGGACCATCGGAACGACGCGGGAGACCGCCCCGTCGCTCGCGGTCGACGGGAGCGCGAGGACGGACACGAGGGCGTTGCGGGTGAAGTCGCCGCTGCCACCGACGCCGTTGATGACCCGCGAGCCGTCGACGTGCGTCGAGTTGGCGTGACCGTAGACGTCGACCTCGAGGGCGCTGTTGACCGCGACGACGCCGAACCGGTCGACGAGCGCCGGGCTGTTCGAGACGTCGGTCGGCCGGAGCACGAACTCCGTCGCGTACCGGTCGAGATCATCGAACAGGCGGCGCTGCCCGTCGCGCGACAGCGCCAGCGAGGTTGCGCTCGCGTACGCGAGACGCCCCCGGTCCGCGAGGTCAAGCAGGCCGTCCTGGATCACCTCCCCGAAGTAGCCGAGCGTCCGATCCCCGACGTCGAGCCCGGACAGTTCGCCCATCAGGGCGTTACCGAGGCTCCCGACGCCGAACTGGAGGTTCACCGACTCCGCGAGCACCGGGTTCCGCGTCACCTCGTCGGCGAGGAAGTCGGCGAGGTGGCGAGCGATGGCCAGGTCGTCGTCGGTCGGGTCGCGGAACTCGTACGGCGAGTCGGGGCGGTCGGTCTCGACGACGGCGACCAGTCGCTCGGGATCGAAGGGGACGAACGGGTCGCCGATCCGACCGTCGGGCGCCGACAACGGGATCGGGTCGCGGTCGGGCGGGGCGGACGGCCGGTAGACGTCGTGGAACCGGGCGAGTTCGAGCGGCTGTGCGCGGTTGACCTCGACGATCAGTCGCGGTGCGGCCTCGACGAACGCGGGCGTCTGGCCGACCGACGTCGACGGGACGAGCCAGTCCTCGCCGACGGCGACGGCCTCGACGACCGCCACGTCGGCGTCGGCCAGCAGACCGAACGACACCTCGTCGGCGACGCCGCCGACGTGGCGGTCCCCGTAGGCGACCGATCCCTCGTTGACCGCGTCGCGTGCCGCCCGCGTCCCCTGGTACGGGAACCGCCGGTCGATGGCCCCGGTCTCCAGGAGGTCGGTGTCGATTTCGTCGCCGACGGTTCCCCCCGAGACCACCGTCAGCGAGCGGTCGCGGTCGGCCTCGGCCATGGCCAACGGGACGGCCTTCGGATACCCGACGCTGCCGAACCCGCTCGTCAACACGGTCGCGTCGTCCGCGACCAGCGCCGCCGCGCCCTCGGCGTCGGTGACCGGCAGGTCGCCGACGAATCGATCCGTCACCGACCCGGGCGTCATTCCAGGTCCTCGGGCTGGGTTCCCACGCCCTCGGGCCACCCCGTCGGGCGCGCGGCCGAGGGTGCCGCGTGTTCCCGCTTCAGGACCATGGGCGTCCGCTCCAGCGACAGCACCTTCTCGTCGTGCTGGTTGTACGCCCGGAGTTCGGTCGTGACGATGCCGACGTGGTCGCGGGAGTCGCTCTCGCGTTTGTCCAGGACCTCGGACTCGGCGAACAGCGTGTCCCCGTGGAAGACGGGCGCGTGGTGACGGACCTCGTCGTACCCGAGGTTCGCCGTCGCGTTCGCGGAGACGTCGACGACGCTCATCCCGACGGCGAGCGCGATGACGAAGGTGCCGTCGACGAGGCGTTCGCCGAACTCCGTCTCGGCGGCGTACGCCTCGTTGAAGTGCATCGGGTTGGCGTTCATCGTCACGTTCGTGAACCAGACGTTGTCCGTCTCGGTCACGGTCCGCCCGTACGGGTGCTTGTACACGTCGCCGACGGTGAAATCCTCGTAGTAGCGCCCCTGCCACCCGGCGACGAGGCGTCTGTCCGTCCCGTTGCTGTCCCGCTCGTCCGCGTCGTTCGTGTCGGTCATGGGTTGTCAGTAGGAACGGGGGAGCCCGAGGACGTTCTCCCCGATGTAGTTGAGCGCCAGTTCCTGTGTCACCGGGACGAGTCGAGCCAGGCGCGCCTCGCGCAGATACCGCTCGACGTCGTACTCCCGGGCGACGCCGAACCCGCCGTGTGTCTGGACGGCGGCGTCGGCGGCCTCGAAGGCGGCGTCGGCGGCGAGGTACTTCGCGACGTTGGCGCGAGCGCCCAGGTCGCTCCGGTCGCTCCCGCCGTCGGCGGCGTCGGCGGCGGCGTACACGACCTGCTTGGCCGCCAGCAGGCGCGCGTACGCCTCGGCCAGGGGGTGCTGGATCGCCTGGTTCTTCCCGACCGCCCGGTCGAACACCTCGCGCTCGTTCGCGTACGCGACGCCCTTGTCGAGTGCCGCCTCGCCGAGACCGACGCATTCGGCGGCGATGACCAGGCGCTCCTCGTTGAGGCCGTCGAGCATCTGGTAGAAGCCCTCGCCGACCTCCCCGATGACCGCCTCCGCCGGCACGCGCAGGTCCTCTAACCAGACCTCGTAGGAGTGGACGAACCGGCTCGCGGTCTTGTCGATCCGGTCGAGCTCGATGGCTCCCTGCGCCCGGGCCTCCGCCACGTCGACGAGGAACATCGTGATCCCGTGGGTCCGCTTCTCGACGTCCGCCCGGGGCGTCGTCCGGGCCATCAACACCAGGTAGTCGCTGACGTCGACACGCGAGGTCCAGACCTTCTGCCCGGTGATGACGTACTCGTCGCCGTCGCGCTCCGCGCGGGTCTCGATGGCCGTCGAGTCCGACCCCGCGTTCGGTTCGGTCAGCCCGAACGCCTGGATCGAGACGCTCCCGTCGGCTACCTTCGGCAGCAACTCCGCTTTCATGCGCTCGCTGCCGTACTCGACGAGCGGCACGGAGTTGTAGATGGCGCCGTGGACCGCCTGTGCGGCGCCGAACCCGCCGCCGCTGGCGGCGATTTCCTCCATCATCACGACCGTCTCCGCCGTCGACATGCCCGCGCCGCCGTACTCGGTCGGGACGAGCGCGCCGAACCAGTCGTTGTCGGCGAGCGTCTCGGCGAACTCGTGTGGATACTCGGCGGCCCGGTCGCACTCGCGCCAGTACTCGTCGTCGAAGTCGTCGCAGATCTCGCGGATCGAGTCGCGAACGAGCCGCTGCTCGTCGCTGAGCGGTACCGTGTCGATTGATACCATCGTCCGCAACCACAGGCCACCCGGAAGTAAAACTGCTGTGGGTCGCTAGACGGCGGTCAGCGCCCCGGCCACGTCGTCCCGCTCCGGCAGCGCGGAGAGCAGGTCGTGGAGGTCGTCGACCCGGCCTGAGGGCAGGACCCGCCCCGCACACTCATCGAACTTCGTCCGCAGGGTCGCCTCCGACAGCGGCTCCTCGTGGGCGCCCGGCGGATGGTCCCGGCGGCCGACGACGGTGTCCGTCCGGGTGATGATCTCGACCGTCGTGCCGTAGGAGTCGTACGGCCGGTCGGGGTCGGCGGCGAAGTCGACGCGCTCGCGGAGCGCACTCACCGTGGGGTCCTCGAGGGCCGCCGCCTCGAACGCGTCGAGACCGACCCGGTCGCGGACGAGCGCACACGCGACGGCGTGTTCCATCGAGAACTTGCTCTCCGTGGCCGTTTCGGGGTCGGGATACCGAAGCGCGTCGGCCGCGGCCGCCGAGGCCGTCACGTCGACGCGTTCGACGGCCGACGGATCGACACCCCCCTCCACGAGCGACCGGGTCGCGGCGATGGCCGTGTGCGTGAAATAACAGCAGGGGTACGACTTGCGGTCGATCCCGTTCGATTCGAGGCGGAGGCCGTCGCCGACGTCGAACGCGCCCCGCTCGCCCGCGCCGTAGAGGTCCCAGAACCCCCCGTCGCCGCTGATGGCCGTCCCGTCCGCGGTGAACCCGCTCTCGGCCATCCGGGCGGCAGTGACGCCGGACCGCGAGCAGAGACCGGCGTGAGCCGGTTTGAGGGCCGATCCGAAGTTGCGTTTCAGCCCGGCGGGCATCGACGCCGCGGCGTTGAGCGCCCGCTCCGTGGTCTCGGCGTCCATGTCCAGCAGGTTCGCCGCCGCGGCCGTCGCGCCGAACGTCCCGAGCGTCGCCGTCGCGTGCCAGCCGGCCTCGTAGTGGCCCGGCGTTATCGGCGCCGCGAGCGCACAGGCCGCCTCGAACCCTGCGACGTAGGCCGTGATCAGGTCGCGCCCGCTCGCGTCGGCCTCGCGGGCGAGCGTCAACAGCGGCGGGACGAGCGTCACGCTCGGGTGGCCGTCCATCGCTCGCGACATGTCGTCGTAGTCGAGCGCGTGCCCGGCGGTGCCGACCCTGAACGCGCCCTCGGTGGCCGCGTCGGCGTCGACGCCGAGACGCTCCCCGAGGGCGGCCTCGTCCGGATCGACGCCCGTCGCCGCCGCCGCCCGTCGCCCCGCGTCCGCGACGGAGCCAGCGAGCGTCACGCCGACCGTGTCGACGAACGCCCGGGTGACGGTATCGACGACCGACGCCGGGAGGTCCCCGTAGGTCACCGTCGAGACGAACTCCGCGATGGCCCGCTCCGGTGTTGGCATGCGAGCACGTACCGAGCGCCGCGACATTAATCGTCGGGGTCGCCGACGGGGATCCCACCCGACACCCTGTTTTATCACCGTTCGCTCGGTGTGGGGTGGCATGGGAACCGATCCGACTCGGCTGTCGGCTAGCAGTATCGCCAGGCGGGTCCGGGAGGGAACCCTCTCCCCCGTCGACGTCGCCGACGCGTACCTCGAACGGATCCACGACCGTGGCGACCGGACCAACGCCTTCGTCACGGTCACGGACGAACTCGCGCGGGAGTCGGCCGCCGACGCGGCAGCGGCCATCGAGGCGGGCGAACCGCTCGGGCCGCTCCACGGCGTCCCGGTCGCGATCAAGGACCTCGACGACGTGGCCGGCGTCCGGACCACGTCGGGATCGCTGCTCTACGAGGACCACGTCGCCGACGCCGACTCGCCGTTCGTCGAACGGCTCCGGGAGGCCGGCGCCGTCGTCGTGGGCAAGACGAACACGCCCGAGTTCGGGCTGGGGACGACGACCGACAACCGCGTCGCCGGCCGGACGTCGACCCCGTTCGACCCAGAGCGGGTCTCCGGCGGCTCCTCGGGCGGCGCCGCGGCCGCGCTCGCCGATCACCTCGTCCCGCTGGCACCGGGATCGGACGCCGGCGGCTCGATCCGCATCCCCGCCAGTTTCTGTGGGGTCTACGGGCTCAAGCCGACCTACGGGCTGGTCCCGAACGTCGACCGCCCGAACGGCTTCGCCAGTCACACGCCGTTCACTCACAACGGCCCGCTCGCGCGGACGGTCGAGGACGCGGCGCTCGCGCTGGACGTGATGGCGGGCGTCCACCCCCGCGATCCGTTCTCGGTGCCGGCGGCGGACGACTACCGGAGCGCGGTCGACCGGCGGATCGACGACCTCTCGGTCGCGTTCAGCCCGGGGCTGGGGATCTACCCCGTCGAGCCGGCGGTCCGCGAGACGGTGGCGGACGCCGTCTCGGCGTTCGAGGCCGCGGGCGCGACGGTCGATACCGTCGACCCCGCGTTCGATCACGACCACGAGGACGTCCTTGAGGCGTACTACACGATGGCTCGCGTCCGCTGGCAGTCGCTGTTCGACTCGCTCGAAGCGGAGGGGTTCGACCCCTACGGCGACGACCGGGACCGCCTCCGGCCGTACCTCGTCGACTTGATCATGGACGCCGACGCGCCGACCACCCGGGAGTACAAACGCGCCGACGCCGTCCGGACGGACGTCTTCGACGCGTTGCAGGACTGTTTCGCCGACTACGACCTCCTGGTGTCGGCCACGCTCGCGACGACGCCGTTCCGTCACGGGGAGGAACCGGAGACCATCGACGGCGTCGAGGTGGAACCGCTCCGTGGCTGGGTGCTGACCCAACCGTACAACCTCAGCGGCCACCCGGCGGCGTCGGTGCCCGCCGGCCTCGTCGACGGGCTCCCCGTCGGGATGCAGGTCGCCGGCCCGCGGTTCGACGACGCGACGGTCCTCGCCGCCAGTGCGGCCGTCGAACGACACCGACCGTGGCACGACGACTACCCCGCCTGAGCGTCCCGACGACGTCCGGCCCCCTCACGTAGACGGTTCGAAATATATTCGAATCTTTCCGGCACCCAACCGAAAAATTCGGAAAATATTAGTATACGTAGAAATACAATTGCGGCCATGTCGGAATCGTACCCGGACGAGTGGGAAGGGCCGGACGACTTGGACGAGACCGACCTTCGATTGCTGGAGTGTGTCGACGAGGACTTCGACGTGAGTCTGAAGGAGCTGTCGGCGGAACTCGGGCTGTCGAACTCGGCGATCCACTACCGGCTGAACAAACTCAAGGAGGCGGGGGTCATCGACGGCGTCACGGCCGACGTCGATCCGACGTCGCTCGGACTCAACATGGTCGCCATCACCGAGGTGTCAGTCGTCCACGAACCCGGGTACTCCGAACACGTCGGCACGGATCTGGCCGACATCGACGGCGTCGAACAGCTGTACTACACGATGGGCGACGTCGATTTCGTCGCCATCTCGCGGGTCCAGAACCGCTCGCAGATGAACCGACTCATCGAGAAGATGGTCGCCGTCGAGGGCGTCGACGAAACGTCCTCCCGCTTCGTCATGGACGAACTCAAGACCGCTCCCCGGACGGTCGCCACCCTCTCCGAGGGGATGCGCGAGAACCTCGTCGAGGACGAGTGAGCCCGACGGTGTGGACCGATCGACACGGGAGCGCCGATAGCGTTTAGCGGCCCGTCCCGCACTATCGGCCTATGGCCATCGATAACGAGCGGGCCGACGTCGTCACCTTCGACTCGTACAGCACGCTCGTCGATCCGCGGTCGGCGGGGCGCGTCCTCGAGGAGTACGTCGACGACCCGGCGGCCGTCGCCGCGGAGTGGCACTCCCTCGCGGTGCAGTTCGCGACCGTCGCCGCCCACGTGGACGTCGATCCGACCTACTACGACCTCCACCGCGACGCGCTGGCGTACCTGCTCGACGCCCGCGGGATCGACGTCTCCGAGCCGGAACTCCGGGACATGACGGACGTCTACTACGACCTCGACCCGTTCGACGACGTCCGGTCGGGGATGGCGACGCTCTCGTCGGCGGGCTACCGGATCGCGATACTCTCGAACGGGAACCCGTCGCTCCTGGAGTCGCTCGTGGAGACGACCGACACCGAGGCGTTCGTCGAAACGACGATCAGCGCCGCGACGGTCGGCACGTTCAAACCGGCCCCGCGGATCTACGAGGCCGCGGCCGACGAACTCGGCGTCCCCATCGAGCGGGTGGTGCACGTCGGTGCCGGATGGGGCGACATCGTGGGATGTACCAACGCCGGCATGCAGGGTATCTGGCTCGACCGGACCGGTTCGCCATGGCCGCGGTTCGACGGGGAGCCCCACGCCGTCGCCGACTCCATGGCGGAGGTGACGGCGTTGCTGACTGCGGAGTGACCGTCGTCGGGCGGCGACGTATCGGTTCCAAGTAGACGTTTTGTGTCCGGGCGTGATACCACGTCGCATGACCGACGGGAACGGGCGGACGGTCAGCGACGAACTCGGTGAACTGACCGTGCCGGCGGACGCGTACTGGGGCGCACACACGCAGCGAGCGATCGAGAACGTCGGGATCGGGGGCCGCTCGTTCGGTCGCCGGTTCGTCGGGGCGCTCGGCACGGTCAAGAAGGCCGCTGCGCTGGCGAACCGCGACCTCGGGCACCTGTCCGCGGAGGTGGCCGCGGCCATCGTCGTCGCCGCCGACGAGGTGGCCCACGGCCGCCACGACGACCAGTTCCCGGTGGGCGTCTTCCAGACCGGATCGGGCACCTCGACCAACATGAACGCGAACGAGGTGATCGCCACGCGGGCGACCGAACTGCTCGACGGCGAGGCGACGGTCCACCCGAACGACCACGTCAACTTCGGCCAGTCCTCGAACGACGTGATCCCGACGGCGATGCACGTCGCCGCCCGTGTCGCCGCTGACGGCGAGTTGCGGCCCGCACTCGGGACGTTGCGGGCGGAACTGGCGGCGAAACGCGACGCGTTCGACGACGTGGTCAAAACCGGTCGCACGCACCTCCAGGACGCCCTTCCGATCCGGCTCGGTCAGGAGTTCTCGGGCTACGTCGCACAGATCGAAGCCGGCATCGAGCGGGTCGAGACGGCCTTCGAGGGGATGGCTGCCCTGCCCCTCGGCGGCCACCAGGTCGGGACGGGGATGAACTGCCCCGAGGGGTTCCCGGCGCGGGCCATCGCGTACATCGCCGAGGAGACCGGCATCCCGTTCCGCGAGGCCGACGATCACTTCGCCGCACAGGCCGCCCACGACGCCGTGAGCGAGGCCCACGGTGCGCTCCGGACGCTCGCCGGGTCGCTCCACAAGATCGCCAACGACCTGCGCCTGCTCGCGTCGGGGCCCAGGGCCGGCCTCGGAGAGATCGAACAGCCCAAAAACCAGCCCGGCTCCTCCATCACGCCCGGAAAGATCAATCCGGTCGTCGCCGAGGCCGTCAATCAGGTCTACGTCGCCGTCCTGGGCAACGACACGACCGTCGCCGTCGGCGCAGCCGCCGGCGAACTCGAGATCAACCTCTACAAGCCAGTCCTGGCGACGCGGCTTCTGGAGTCGATCGAATCCCTGGCCGGCGCGGCCGAGACGTTCGCGGAGTCGTTCGTGGCACGCCTCGACGTCGACCGGGAGCGGTGCGCCCGACAGGTCGAGCGCGGTATCGCGCTCGCGACGGCACTGAGCCCACACATCGGCCACGAGCGGACTGCCGAGGTGGCGACGACGGCCATCGAGGAGGGACGGACCGTTCGCTCGGTCGTCGTCGAGAAGGGGTATCTATCGCCGGACGCGGCCGACCGCATCCTCGATCCCGCACGGATGACCGAACGGGGCATCCCCGACGCGGAGTGACGGCCCGACGCCGAGCGCCGTCGCGGGCGACTCGAGGCGAAGATACAAGCCGCCGCCGCTACCACACGTAGGTAATGTCGAAGGATACGTCCGGTGATCTCCCGGCCGAGACGGCGGACGAACAGACGTGGCTCGACGTCGTCGACGAAGTGCTCGACACCGCCATCGACCGCGAGGAGGACCTGGAGTGCACCTTCGAGGACGTGACCGTCGACGTCCCGCTCCGGATGGATTCGGAGTCGGAGTACGCTCGCTGGCACCTCGACGGGACCGTCCGGGTCCACGTCGACGGGATGCGGGGCCCGCTGTCGGAGTGGCTCCGCTGGTGGTCCAGACAGCTCTCGTAGGATGAGGGGAGGCGTTTGACCGTGGCGGCTCTCCCCGACACATGACCGGACCGACCTTTCGGATCGTCGAGACCGACGCCGGCGAGTTCCGCTGGCGTCTCCACGACGACGGTGCCGTCCTCGCGACGAGCGGGGACGCCTACCCGACACGGCAGGCCGCGGCCCGCCGGATCCAGCGGCTCAAGCGCGTACTCCCCGAGGCCGGTATCGCGGCGCCGGATTCCCCGTGACCGCCCCTACCAACCCTCGAACTTGTCCCGTCGGTAGACGTCGATCTCGTGGACCGTCGAGTGGTCCTGGGCGGCGGCGAAGCCGATGGCGTCGGCGATCTCCTCGGGTTCGCTCACCTCGCCCGGCTCGAACCGTTCGGCGAAGCTGTCGCCCTCCTCGGCGCCGAACTCCGTCCGGACCTCGGTTGGGTTGACGACGGTGACGCCGACGCCGTCCGGCCCGGCCTGTCCCTCGACCCCGTGGGCGAACCCGCGCACCCACCACTTCGTCGCGGCGTACACCGGGTTCCCCGGGCGGGGGTACTGGCCGGCGAAACTGCCCACGAAGATCAGGTTGCCGTCCGTCGCTTCGAGATGCGGCAAAGCGGCCCGCGTCGCGAAGAAGACGCCGTCGACGTTCGTGTCCATCATCGCCCGGTAGTCCTCGGTCGAGAGGTCAGCCACCTCGCCGCCCCGGCCGAGTCCCGCGTTGTTGACGAGGACGTCCAGCCCGCCGAAGGCGTCGACGGCCGTCTCGATCAGCTCCTCGACGGCCGCCTCGTCGCGGACGTCCGTCGGGACGACGAGGGTCTCCGCGCCGTACTCCCGTTCGAGGTCGTCGGCGATGGCCGCCAGTCGCTCCTCGCTCCGCGCGGCGAGGGCAACCCGTGCCCCGCGGCCCGCCAACTCGTGGGCCGTCGCCTCGCCGATGCCGGAGCTCGCTCCCGTCACGACCGTCGCGCTGTCTTCGAGACTCATGGTCGTCCGACCCGTCGTCCCCGAGACTCTTTAGTCTCGGGCCGGCGGCAGCGTGGGCGGCCGACGGCCGTCGCCGACCGGGAACTACCCGTCCGCCGCGTCGGGCGCGGGCGGCGACACCGGCAGGGTCGGCGACTCGGTCAGCCGTTCGACCGCCGCGCCGACGGTAAAGAGGGTCGCCTCGTCGAAGTGGCTGCCGACGACCTGTAGCCCGACCGGGAGGCCGTCGACGCTGCCACACGGCACCGTCAGCGCGGGGTGGTGGGTGTGATCGAACGTCGCGGTGTTGCGGTGGTTCTCGACGATCCGGCCGAGGCGCTCGGTGCGGCTCAGCGAGTCGTCGCGTTCGAAGGGGAGCATCGGAATCGTCGGCATCACGAGCGCGTCACAGCGATCGAGATGTGCCGTCAGCTGCCGTTCGAGTTCGAGGACGAGGTTCTTCGCCTTCGCGTAGAACTCGATACCGTACGTCTCGGCGAGATAGGTCCCGACGAGCAGCGACCCCTTGGCCGTCGGGGGCAGTTCGTCGGTCCGCGACCGCGTCCGGGACTCGACGGCGTCGACGAGGTCCGTCCAGTACCAGCCGGTGTGGTGGGTGCCGACGCCACCCTCCTCCATCGTCCGGGTGCCGCCCTGGATCTCCAGCGGCGTCAGCAGCGTGAGGATCTCGCGGTGGAAGTCGACGCTCACCGACTCGACCGTGGCCCCGCGGGCGGCGAGGTCGTCGATCACGCCACGGACTGTCTCGTCGATTCGGGGGTCGCCCGCCGGCCAGTCGAACCCCTCTTCGAGGACGCCGATGGTCAGGTCCTCGACCCCCTCGTCGAGGGCGTCGGCGTACGGCGCCGCCGAGACGCCGCGCGGCTGCCGGGCGTCCATCCGCACACCGTTCTGGACGTCCTCGCCGGCGAGTACCTCGGTCGCGAGGGCGACGTCCTCGACGCTCCGAGCCATCGGGCCGACGTGATCGATCGTCGGATCGAGCGGGAAGATGCCGGTGTAGGGGACGAGTCCGGTCGTGGGTTTGAGTCCGACCACGCCACACCACGAAGCGGGGATGCGGATCGAGCCGCCCTGGTCGCCGCCGAGGGCGACGTCGCACTCGCCGAGGGCGACGGCCGCCCCGCTCCCGCTGGAGGAGCCGCCGGCCAGTCGCGCCGGATCGTGCGGGTTGGGGACGGTCCCGTAGTCGGAGATGTCGCTGGAGCCCGACCACGCGAACGCCTCCATGTTCAGCTTCCCGGTGACGGTCGCGCCGGCGTCCAACAGACGGGTGACGACCGTCGCGTCGATCCGGGGGACGTAATCGCGGAGCACCCGCGAGCCGCAAGTCATCGGGTACGCCGCGAGGGCGATGTTGTCCTTCAGGCCGACCGTCCGTCCCGCGAGCGGGCCGTCGTCGTCGCCCTCGACCGTACACCGCGTGATCCAGACGTTGAAGGGATCGTCCTCGCCGGACGGCGCGTGCCCCGGCGGTCGGTCGGTGTGGGTCCGTCGGTGGATCGGGAACTCGGGCGAGGGAAGCTCCATCACGCGCCGGACGTCGTCGAGCGCGCCGTCGAGGACCGCGAGGTAGTCGGCCAGTTCCTCGTCGTTCAGTTCCAGGCCGAGGTCGTCGGCGATGGCCGCGACCCGTTCGGGCGACGGCCGGTGGACGTTCGGATAGGTGTCGCCGGTCATCTCACACCGTGATGTGCTGTTGGACGACCTCCGAGCCGCGGAGTTCGTCCGGGGGGAGTTCGTTGACCAGTTCGCCGGTGTCGATCACGTAACACCGCTCGGTGGTGTTGATCGTGAAATCGAGGTTCTGCTCGACGAAAAAGACCGTCGTCCCCATGTCCCGGTTGATCTCCCCGACGATGTCGCTGATCTCCTCGATGATGGTCGGCTGGACGCCCTCGGAGGGTTCGTCGAGCAGGAGGAGGTCGGGGGCGCCGACGAGCGCCCGAGCGATGGCCAACATCTGCTGTTCGCCCCCGCTCATCGTGCCCGCCTTCTGGTTTCGGCGCTCGTCCAGGATCGGGAAGTAGTCGTACATCTCCTCGAAGAGACTCCGGTCGTTGGCCTCGTTGACGAAGCGGCCGACCTTGAGGTTCTCGTGTACCGTCAGGCGCGGGAATATCTCCTTGTCCTGGGGCACGTATCCGATCCCCCGGCGGGCGCGACGCTCCGCCGGGTCGTCGACGATGGATTCACCCTTGAAGAGCAGATCGCCGCTCGTCGGCGTCAACAACCCGATGATCGTCTTCATCAGCGTCGACTTCCCGGCCCCGTTGCGTCCGATGAGGGAGACGACTTCGCCCTCGCGGATCTCCATCGAGATGTCGTGAAGCACGGGCGTCCGGCCGTACCCCGCGTTCACCTCATCGAGTTCGAGCAGGCTCATGCCGTTCCCTCCGCCTGCTTGCCGAGGTAGACGCGTTTGACGTCCTCGTTGCCGGTTACCTCCGCGACCGTTCCCTCCATGAGGACCGATCCCTGGTTGAGTACGGTGACGCGGTCGGCGATCTGTCTGACCAGGTTGATGTCGTGTTCGACCACCAGGATCGACATCCCCTCCTCGACGAGATCCTGGATCAGTTCGCCCGTCTCCCGTGTCTCCTCGATGGTCATGCCAGCGGTGGGTTCGTCGAGGAGGAGCAGTTTGGGGTCGGTCGCCATCGCCATCGCGATCTCCAACCACTGCTGGTCGCCGTGCGAGAGGCTCCCAGCGATCGCCTGCCGGTGGGCGGAGAGGCCGATGGTGTCGAGCAACTCGTCGATCCGCCGCGTCGCCTCCGGGCCGTCGTGGATCCGCTGGGTCGCCACACGGAGGTTCTGCTCGACCGTCAGCTCCCGATACGTGCTGATCCGCTGGAACTTGAGGCTCATCCCCCGCCGGACGCGCACGTGCGGTTTCAGATCGGTGACGTCCTCGCCGTCGAAGTGGACGGTTCCTTCGGTCGGGTGGTGGGTTCCGGTCACCAGTTTCAGGAAGGTACTCTTGCCCGCGCCGTTCGGACCGATGAGACACCGGATCTCGCCGGCGGGCAGGCTAAAGGAGACGTCGTCGACGGCCGTGAGGCCGCCGAAGCGCTTCGTCAATCCGTCGGTCCGGAGGATCGCTCCGTCGTCGTCCTGTCGTGCAGTCATGTTTCGGCCTCCGTCGTGCCGGCGGGATCGATGTCGCGACCGCCGCCGGTTCGTTCCTGCCACCGATTCACCACGGCGGGCACCAAGCCGTCGGGGAAGAACAGGACGGCCAGGACGAACACTGCACCGAGGAAGATGTTCGTGTAGCCGCTCCCGACGGTCGACAGCCGCGTCGAGATGGACTGGAGGGCGTACGCGGCCACCAGCGGGCCGATGAGGGTGTTGCGCCCCCCGACCGTGACCCAGATGATCGGCACCGACGCGGCGGTCAGCCCCATGACCGTCGGATCGATGAAGTTGCCCCACGCGGCGTGTAAAGCACCGGAGAAGCCGGCGAGTCCCGCGGTCAGGGAGAACGCGATCAGCTTCAACTTCCGGACGTCGTACCCCAGCATCCGCGTCCGGTCCTCGTCCTCCCGGATCGCAAGGAGGACGTAGCCGTAGTAGGAGTTGAGGAGGATCCGGAGTCCGAGATACGTCGCGACGAGTCGTCTACAAAATTCCAATGGAATGCGAGATACTTATTTATTTATCCGAATTATGGTCGAAATACAAAACAGCGTTCAGCCGTATCGACCGGTCGGCGGTCCGGATCCGGTCGAAGACGGCCTCCCCCCGGATTGGGCTGTCCGATCGAAAGAACAGAGTTTATGTTTGGCCGGTTCCTCGCTCCTGATGTCGACGACGCGACGGCGACGACGACCGGTAGGCGACGTCCGCTCCGATGGTGTAGTCCGGCCAATCATATTGCCCTCTCACGGCAATGACCAGGGTTCGAATCCCTGTCGGAGCATCGCAGCGAGTTTTTCGAGCGAGAAGCGTATGATGGATTCGAATCAGGGAGCGGCTTCGCCGTGACCGTGGTTCGAATCCCTGTCGGAGCATCGCAGCGAGTTTTTCGAGCGAGAAGCGTATGATGGATTCGAATCAGGGAGCGGCTTCGCCGTGACCGTGGTTCGAATCCCTGTCGGAGCACTCATCTTTCGGTTCCATCCGTCCGTAGTCCCACCCGGATCGACGGTAACACCGCCGAGACGCGTGAACGTCAGCGACGCGTAGCGGGTCCGTGGGCGCTCGAGTACCCCGGCTCCGTCCCACGAAAGCACGTAAAATATTTTCTCAAATATCCGCACAAACCCGGGATAGATGGTGCCGGACATAATTGATTTAGAATATCCTCCAAAACATTCATGTTGTGTCCTTACGATGTCCGACCATGGCAAGTCAGGATACTGAGCGGAACGAAATCGAGCGTCTCGACCGCGAGTACACGCTCGGGACGTGGACACGCCAGCGAGACTTCGACCCGACGGAGATCGTCGACACCGAGGGGCCGCGGATCGTCACGGCCGACGGCGATTCGATTCTGGATTTCAGCAGCCAGTACGTCTGTACGAGTCTCGGGTACGACGCCGACCGCATCGCCGACGCCGTCGACGAACAGATCCGCGAGGTACCGTACGTCAATCCCGGCTGGTCGACGGAGCCGCGGGCTCGCCTCTCGGAGAAACTGGCCGAGATCACGCCGGGGTCGCTGAAAAAGACCTTCTACTCGACCAGCGGCACCGAGGCCAACGAGGTAGCGATGAAGATGGCCAGAGCGTACACGGGCAAACACAAGATCCTCTCGCGGTACCGGTCGTACCACGGTGCGACCGCGGCCTCGCTGTCGGCCTCCGGGGACCCACGGAGGGTGGCGCAGGGACCGGAGATCCAGCCGGAGGTTCCCGGGATGGTCAAGGGCCCGGATCCGTACGCCTACGGGTCGAGCCTCGACCCCGAACAGAGCCTGGAGTACATCGACGAGATGCTGGAACTGGAGGGCGACACGGTCGCGGGGGTGCTCGTCGAGCCGCTCGTCGGGTCGAACGGCGTGTTGACTCCGCCGGACGACTACCTGCCCCGGCTCCAGGAGATCGCCCACGACCACGGGGCACTGTTGATCTGTGACGAGGTGATGACCGGCTTCGGCCGAACCGGCGAGTGGTTCGCTTCGGGGCTGTACGACGCGGAACCGGACATCATCACGATGGCGAAGGGTCTGACCGGGTCGTATCAGCCGCTGGCCGCGACGACGGTCTCCGAGGAGATCGCGGAACACTTCGAGGACAACCTCCTCAACCAGGGCCACACGTTCGCCGGCCACCCGGTCGCCTGTGCAGCTGGCGCGGCGGCTATCGAGACCTACGAGGAGGAGGGGCTGCTCGAGAACGCACGCGAGATGGGCGCGTACCTGAAATCCGAGCTCGAATCGCTGGCCGAGCGACATCCGAGCGTCGGGGAGCGGCGGGGGATCGGCCTCCACCAAGGGCTCGAACTCACGCGGAGCGAGGAGAAGCGCGTGCCGTTCGAGGAGCGAAGCGACAAGGTGTCGGGGCGGACGACCGTCCTCGACGAGGTGGGTGCTCACGCGCTCGACAACGACGTTTACTTCTACACGTCGGTCAACACCATCGTGGTCACGCCGCCGTTGACGATCACCGAGGACGACGTCGACGAGGCCGTCGCCGCGCTGGACGAGGCACTCGAGATCTCCGACGCCGCGATGGAGGAGTAGGCGTCGACTCCCGCGTTCGTCTCCGACGGTCCACGGACGGCGTTTCTCGGTCCGGAGCGGATTCCACCCGTCGGAGCGGTGGCTGTGCCGATCGTCCGTCGGAAGAAGAGTGTTCGACCACCGGCCGACGACGGCCGGCGTCGATCAGCCCTGCTTGACTTCCTGGAACATCTGCTGCCAGTCCGAGACGGCCGGATCGACGGTGCCCCAGTCGACCCACATCAGGTCGTCGGGGCTCTCGGTGTAGTCCGGGAGGTTACGGATGACCTCCGGCGGGTCCTGGACGGGGACCGGGTAGCCGACGTTGTCCGACAGTTCGACGATGATGTCGCGCTGGAAGACGTGGTTGAGGAGGTCGTGGACGAGGTCCTGATTCTCGCTGGAGGCCGGGATGGCCCAGTCCTCGGTGATGGTCGACGTCCCGCCCTCGGGGATGACGTACTCGATCTCCTCGTAGCCCTCCTCTTGGAGCGCACGGGTGCGGCCACCCCACGTCTCCGCGACGGTCGCGGTCCCCTCGCGGAGCCACCGGATGCTCTCGGCGCCGGCCCCCCAGTAGCCGAAGGTGTTCTCGTGCTGTTCGCCGAGTTCCTGGCGGACCTGCTCGACCGCGTCCGAGTTGCCGGGAACGTCGTTGATGTTCATGCCGAGGGAGGCCGCGGCGTTCGTCACGCGGGAGGTAGCCTGGTCCCGTAGCCCGAGGGAATCCTCGAACTCGTCGGCCTTGATGTCGTCCCACGTCGACATCTCGCGGTCGGTCTCCTCCGTGTTGTACGCGTATCCCTGCGTGAGGGCGTCACGGAAGACGGCGTCGCCGTCGATGTACGGACGGTCGGCCCAGTCCTGCTGGATGTTCTCCTGGTAGTTCGGCAGGTCGTCGTAGTTGATGTCGGCCAACAGGTCCTCCTGTCGAGCGGTGTACACGCCGAACGAGGTGGGCATGAAGAGGTCGATCTCGCCGGGGTTCTCCCGGATGATCGAGAGGAACTCCGAGTCGCCGCCCGCCGACTGGTGCTCGACCTCGACGCCGCTCTCCTCGGTCCAGTATTCGAAGGCCGTCGCCGCGGCGTCCTGGGTGTTGCCACCCCACCCGAGATAGCGGAGCGTGTCCGTGCTCCCACCGCCGCCGCCGCCGAGACACCCTGCGAGTCCCGTGGCCGCGATACCCCCTCCGAGGGTTTTCAATACTGATCGTCGATCGACCGGCGTCCTTGACCGCTGTGAGCTATCACCGAACATGATCCAACCGTTATCAGATATTGTGAAAAACCTTTGGAGTGATTAGCTATTCAGTGACATGTGAATGAACGGTCGATCATGAAGGATCACGCGACGATCAGGTCCGTCGGCGCGTCGTTGAGGACGGTCGTCCCCTCGCTCCCGACGAACAGCGTGTTCTCGATACACGCCGACCCCGTCCCCGGGACGTGGATCGCCGGTTCGACGTTGAGGAACTGTCCCGCCGCGAGCGTCCTCGTCTCGTCGGGTGCCACGAACGGCGGTACCGAAACCGTCGATCCGGTGGTGTGACCCAGATACACGCCGTTGAGTCGGTCCTCGTAGCCGTACTCGGCCGCGACGTCGTGGCCCGCGCGCCAAACCGCCCGCCCGGTCACGCCCGGTTCGACCGCCTCGATCATCGCCTCGTACATGGCCTCGCACGCCTCGTAGATGGTCCGCTGGGCCGCGCTCGGTTCGCCGATGGCGACGGTTCGGTCGCAGTCGACGTAGTAGCCGTCGCGACAGACGATGAGGTCGACCCAGAACATCTCCCCCCGGTCGAGCGGCGTCTCCGTGTGGACGAACGGTTGGAGGTTGCTCTCGGAGCGCGCGTACGCCCCCACGTCCACGTGTGTCGAGACGGCGGCCCCGTGTCGGAACTCCGCGCCCGCCGCCGCCAGTTCGGCGAGGACGTCGAAACACACCTCGCGCTCCGACCGGCCGGGCCGACAGGCCGACGCGAGCGCCGCGAGACCCGCGTCGGCGGCCTCGGCCGCGCTTCGGATGCCGCGGACGTCGTGGTCCGTCGGGGCGGCGACGAGGTCCCACCAGAGTTCCGGGACGAAGGCGGTGTCCACCCCCGAACCGGCGGTCGAGACGGCCTCCAGCACCGCCGCCGGGAGGTCGCCGTCGACGACCCCGAGCCGACCGTCGGTCAGCCCACAGTCCGCGAGCGCGGCCTCGACCGCTGCCGACAGCGCATCGGGATCGCGTTCCGGCACCGCCCGCACGCCGTCGACCCACGTCATGGCCCGCGCGGCCTCGCGGTGCCACTCGCGGTCGATCACCAGGACCGTCGGCCCCGAGGCGGGGACGACGAGCAGCGAGCGGGCCCGCGGGAACGGGTGAACGTATCCCGAGAGATACCGGACCGCGTCGGGATGTGTCGGGCCGCTCCCGTAGACGACGGCCCCGTCGAGCCCGCGGTCCCGGAGCGCCTCGCGGAGGGTTCGCAGTCGGCGGGCACGCTCCGCCGGCGGCGGCCCCGGCGGGACACCCGCGGCCCGTCGACGGTGGAGTTCTTCCCCCATCGAGGTCACCCGAGGTCGGTCCGTAAAGCGGCGTCACGATGCGGATGCGAGCGGCGAACGGTCACGACGATGCCTCCGGGAGGTCGTCGAGGGCGGCATCGAGCGTTTCGAGGAACGTGTCGATCTCTCCCTCCGCCATCGGCGTCGAGAGGTTCCCCATGCCGCGCGGCGCCATGAAGACGCCGCGGTTCCGCATGGCGAGAAAGAGGTCCTCGAAGGCGTCGGTCCCGGCGGCCGAGGACGCCCAGTCGGTCACCGTCCCGTCCGTGAGGTGGAGCTGGAACATCGACCCGTCACCGGTCACCTGCAGCGGCCGGTCGTGGTCGGCGGCGACCTCCCCGACCCCGGCACGCAACCGCTCGCCGAGCCGGTTCAGCTCCGCGATGGCCGCCTCGTCGAGCGCGTCGAGGGTCGCGATACCCCCGGCCATCGTCGCCGGGTTCGCGTTGAACGTCCCGGAGTGGTCTGCGACTCCCTCCGCCGGGTGGAAGGCGGACATGATGTCCGCCCGTCCGCCGAAGGCTCCGACGGGGAGACCGCCGCCGATGAACTTCCCCAGTGCCGTCAGATCCGGCGTGACGCCGTAGCGCTCCTGGGCGCCGCCGTACGCGAGCCGGAACGTCATCACCTCGTCGAAGACGAGGGGGACCCCGTGATCCTCGGTGAGGTCGCGCGCAGTGCGGAGGAACGACTCGTCGGCGGGAAGCCCGCCGGCCACGCCCATGAGCGGTTCGAGGATGAAACACGCAAGGTCGTCGCCGGCCGTCGCGAAGACCTCTTTGAGCGCCTCGGAATCGTTGAACGGCGTCGTCAGCACGCGGTTCTCGACGTCCCGCGGGATGCCGCGGTGTTCGCGGCCCGCGGCGTCGACGGCGACTTCGACCGTGTCGTGGGTGCCGTGGTAGCCCCCATCGACCTTCAGGATGGTCTCCTTGCCGGTGTGGGCCATCGCGCCGCGGATGGCGTTCATCGTCGCCTCGGTCCCGGAGTTCGCGAACCGGACCCGCTCGATCGAGGGGACTCGATCCACGAGGCGTTCGGCCAGCGTCACGGCCTCCTCCGTGGGCGCGCCGAACCCGTTGCCCCGTTCGAACCGTTCCGTGACCGCCTCGACGACCGCCGGCGGCGCGTGACCGAGGACGGACTGCGTGTAGTTGTTGAGGAAATCGAGCAGCGTCTCGCCGTCCTCGGTCCGGAGCCGACAGCCGGACCCCGACTCGACGAACGACGGATACGGGTCGTGGTAGGTGACCGAGCGCGTGTCGCCACCTGGCATCACCGCTGCCGCGCGTTCGTACAGATTCCGGGAGTTCGGAGTCGACGACCGATAAGTTTCAACCAGATGATCGTCCATGTGAACGTGTTTCCGTGTCCACCTAATAAACCTACGCCGTCGGTGCTGGACGGACCGCGGGCGGGGGGTCCGAGGCGGCGCCGCTGACGTTACCAGTTCGTGTGCAGGTCCGTCCCGTCGGGAACGGCGACGTCGATGGGGCCGGTCTCGCCGGCGTTGACCGTCGACTCGCCCGCACACGCGGACACCGCGACGTAGCAGTCCCGCTCCGCGCGGAACCGGACGGTGTCTCCCGGCGTCGACTGCGGTTCTTGGATGTCGATATGTCCGTCGCTGATCTCGGCTCGCATGAAGACGTTCAGCGTCTCGAGGACGAGAGCCGGATCGACGCCCAGCGGTTCGACGGCCTCCGCGAGGTTTTCGCGGCAGCCGTTGCCCCCCGACTGCCCGTAGTAGTCCGTGAGGATCCACTCGTTGCACGGGCCGTACAGGAGGTCGTGGTCGCCGCAGTCGTCGGCCGTGATGGAGAGGATCGGTTCTCCCTCGGTCGTGTACAGGGTGTCCCCCTCGGTCACGCTGATCCGTCCGCTCCGGCGGTACGTGTACTTCGTCGAGAACCGCTCGGTGGGGTCCTCGGCGGCGAACGCGACCAGGTCGGCCACCTGTTGGCCCTCGACGTCGGTCACGTCGAACGTCTCTCCTGCCGCCACTTCGAACGCGGCGCCGCGCTTCTCGGGAATTCGTCGTTCTTGCATCGTCGACGCGGCGAACTCGAACGCTCCGAGATATAAATGTCCGGGGGGAGTCAGGCGTCGCCGCCGCTGACTTCGCCGAGGATCGCGGCGACCAGCATGATCACCGCGAGCACCGTCGCGAGGGCGCTGATCGTCGGCGTCAGCCCGGTTCGCAGCTCCGTGTAGATGATGACCGGCACGGTCGTGGTGCCGGGCGAGATGAGGAACTGGGTCGCGGTGAACTCGCCGAAGGAGACGACGAAAGCGATCAGCCCGCCGGTGAAGACGCTCGGCGCGATGATGGGGAGCGTCACGTTGAGGGTCGTCTCCAACCGGTTGGCACCCATGATCAGCGACGCCTGTTCGAGCGTCTCGTCGAACGTGACGAGTCGTGCGCGGATGATGAGGAACACGTACGGGAGCGTGAGCACGACGTGTCCGAGGATCAGTGCGGGGTAGTCCCCCGGCAGTCGGATCATCCCCGCGTACTGGACGATGGCCAGTCCGGTGATGACCGGCGAGATCATCAGCGGGAGCAGGAGCACCGTCGAGACCGTCTGCTTGTACGGGAAGTCGCTGCGGACGAACCCGAACGCGGTGATCGTTCCGATGAGCCCCGAGATGATCGCCGAAGAGACCGCCACGACGGTACTGACGACGAGCGCGCTGATGATCTGATCGTCTCCCGCCAGTTCGGCGTACCACTCCAGACTCAGCTCGTCCGTCGGGATGGTCGGCACCGACGACGTCGTCAGCGACGTGACGATGATGAGGATCACGGGCACGAGCAACAGCGCGTACACGATCGCCGCGACCGGGAGGTAGCCGAACCTGAACCGACTGGTGCGGTTCATAGTTCACCCAACACCTCCCCGAGGTTGACGTAGCTGTTGAACACCATGAGCAAGACGAGCAGGATGGTGGTGTAGATGACGGCCAGACTCGACGCGAGACCGAGGTCGAACGTCTGGGAGTACGACTGCTCGATGACGTTCGCGATCATCGTGTCTTTCGGGCCGCCGAGCATCGCCGGGGCCAGGAACGACCCGGTCGCGAGGATGAACACGATGATCCCCCCGGCGACCACGCCCGAAAGGCTCAGCGGGAGGATCACCGAGCGGACGGTCCGCAGTTGGGTCGCCCCGAGCACGCGGGACGCGTCGACGAGGTCCTCGTCGATGGATTTGAGCGCGTGGTAGATCGGCAGGATCGCGAACGGCAGGAAGACGGTGGTGAGACCCAGGATCACCCCTCTGGTGGAAAACAGGATGCCCAAGTCGGTTCCGATCAGTTGGACGACCGGGCTCGACGGGAACAGGAGCAGCTGAATCCCGAGATAGCGGATCACGTACGCGATCCAGAGCGGCAGGACGACCAGTCCGAGCAACAGCTTCTCGCGCGCGGACCGAAAGGCGATGTAGTACGCGAGGATGTACCCGAGCGTGAGGGTCACGGCGGTGGTGAGAACCCCGTAGTAGAACGACCGCGCGAGGGTCACGAGGTAGATGTCGCTGAACGCCCGTGCGTAGTTGCTGAAGAGCCCGCCGTCCCCGAAGTTCAGGCTGTTCCAGTAGAGGAAGACGATGGGGACGATGTAGAAGACGGTGAGGAACCCCAGCCCGAACGCGGCCAGCGAGCGCGACGACACGTTACGCTCGACGAACTTCGGGAGGGGAATGCCTTCGACGATCATGCTTCGAGGACGATCACGTTGGACGGGTCGAACGTGAGGGCGACCTCGTCGCCGATGGCGATGTTCGCGGACGTGCTCGTGTGGAGCACGGCCTGGATCCCCTCACCGATGTCGATCAGTGCCTCGCTGTACGTGCCCAGGTACTCGACGTTCGTGACGGCACCCTGCAACGCCTCGTCGCCGGCGTCGGGGTCGAGGCTGAGGTCCTCCGGCCGGAGGAACACCTCGACGTCCTCGCCGACGTCGAAGGAGTCGAGCGACGCCGCGTCGGTCGGAACCCGCCCCACCTCGGTGTCGATCCGCGGCGGATCGCGGGACGTGACCGTTCCGGGAAGCCGCGTCGACTTCCCGACGAAGTTCGCGACGAACCGGTTCGAGGGGTCGTCGTATATCTCCGTGGGCGACCCTTCCTGTTGTTTCTCGCCGTCGTCGAGGACGAGGATCTTGTCGGACATCGAGAGCGCTTCCTCCTGGTCGTGCGTGACGTACAGCGTGGTGACTTCGACCTCGCGTTGAATCTGCTTGATCTCGTTGCGGAGGTCCTGGCGCAGCACGCGGTCGAGTCCGGTCAGCGGCTCGTCGAGGAGGAGGATGTCGGGTTCGTACGCGAGTGCCCGCGCGATCGACACGCGCCGTTCCTGACCGCCGCTGAGTTCCGTGGGTCGGTGATCCCGGTACTCGGAGATCTGAACGAGGTCGAGGTACTTCGTGATCTGCTCCTCCCGCTCGTCGGGGCCGAACCCGTTCATCTTGAGACCGTATTCGATGTTCTCCTCGACGGTCATGTGGGGGAACGTCGCGGAGTCCTGGAACACCAGCCCGATGTTTCGCTCGTTGGGCGGTTGCTCCGTCACGTCGTCACCGCGGAGGTAGATCCCCCCCTCGGTCGGTTCGACGAGTCCGGCGATGGTGCGCAGGGTCGTACTCTTCCCACAGCCGCTGGGGCCGAGCAACGTGCCGAACTCCCCCTCGTCGATTTTGAACGAGAGATCATTGACGGCCAGTAGATCCCCGTAAAATTTCGTCAGGTTCTCCACTTCGAGCATACCGACCCGTTCCGTGGTAATGTCTTAAATCTAGTGCTACTCTTTCACGGTTCCTGCGTATAATATATTAACATACCTCGGAATATATCGACGGCATTTCGAATTCGTACCGAAAATGCGTATAAAGTGCTCCGATCGTGTCGACAGCTCGAACGGTGCCTTCCACGCTCCACGAGGGTGGGACCGGCCAAACGTGTCGAGGAGCGCCCGAGACCACGGCGTCTCGGTCGCCGGCACACGCGGCCCGGACGGTCGTCGACGATTTATCCCTCACGGGGCCGAACCGATCGACGATGAGGCGAGACCACGTCGCCCGTACGCTCCGCGACGATGCCGAGCGGGCCGGATACCTCACCCCCGCGTACGGCGACTACTGCGTCGTCGGCGCTCCCGGAACGTGTCTCTCCGTCCTCGATGCGGCCCCCGCCGGGATCCCGACGCTACCGGCGGACACTTACCGCGACGTCGACCACGCGGAGGTGACCACCGTCCTGTTCGTGCTGATCGACGGGTTCGGCTACGACGGTTGGTGTCGCGTCGTCGACGACGGCCGTCGCCGGACGGATCTGCTCGAACGGTTCGAGCGTCACGGAACCGTGACGCCCCTGACTGCCGCGTTCCCTTCCGAGACGGCGGCCGCGCTCCCGTCCCTCCACGGCGGTCGATACCCCGTGGAACACGGGCTGCTCGGGTGGTGGCAGCACGTCGCCGGCGTCGGACGCGTCCAGACGCTCCCGTATCTGACCGAGACGGGAGACCCAGTGCGGGCGGTCGCACCCGAGGCCCCGCCGGCCCCGAAGGCCCTCTACGGCGTCGAGTCGCTCTACGGACGGATGCCGTCGGACCTGCGAACGGTTCTGTTCAGACCCGCCGCGTTCGACGACCCGGAGCCCGGCGGATACGCCGCCGGCGCCGACACGTACGTCGGCTACCGATCGGTCGACGACCTGGCGGGCGCCGTACGGACCGAACTCGAACGCGAAGGGCGCCAGTACCTGTTCGCGTACCTCCCACAGATCGACGCACTCTCCCACGAGGTGGGCCCGCGGGCCGACCCGACGACGTCGCGACTCGAGTCGATCCTGACGTCCCTGCATCGGGAACTTCGTCGCGTCGACCCCGCGCGTGCCGGTGAGACGGTCGTAGTCGTGACGGCCGATCACGGCCACCTCGACACCGACAGCCACGTCGACCTGTCCGGAAACGACGTCGTCCGAAGCGCCCTCGCCGAAACCGCGGACGGCACACGGATCCCGCCGGTGGGGAGTCCCCGCCAGCTGCAGTTTCACCTCCGCGACGGCAGGGTCGCGGACGTACGGCGCGTCCTCGAACGGCGCGTCGACTGTCTGACGTTCACCCGATCGGAGTACGGGACACGGGGCCTGTTCGGGCCAGCCGAACCCACTCCCGCGTTCGAGCGGAGCGCGCCCGACCTGGTCTGTGTCCCCCGGACTGAGAGCGTGTGGTTCGGGGGGGACGACCCCGACGAGGTGGGGATGCACGGCGGCCTCTCCCCCGCGGAGATGCTGGTGCCGTTCGCCGTTGCGAACCTCCGGGCGCTTCAGTAGCGGCCGGCGACGACCGGCGGGGCGTAGCCGCTCGAAACGGAGTTACGGGCACCGTCTCCGTCCCGGAAACACGGCACAACACCTTTGATCGATCCAGCCCGCCGACCGTAACATGGCACAGGGGAACCCGTTTTCGAGCCCTGCGGTAAGATACGGTATCGGTGCGAGCGGTGCGTTGGTGGTCGCCTTCGTCGCGTACGCCTTCCTCGACGGGACGGTGCAACTCGTCGCGTACCTGATCGCGGCGCTCGATCTGATCGTCACACCACAGATCCTGAAGCGAGCGGCGGGCACCTGACGTCTCCGTCGGCGACCGTGACAGCGGCCCACAGATTGAAGTCGGTCGGGACCACAGTGAGCGACATCCCGTCCGGATCGACAGACGACGACGGTCCGGACGACCGAGCCATGAGCGATACGAGCGACACTCCCCGATCCAAACTGGACCGCGCACAGCGCCGGCAACTGCGAAACCTCGGGTGGCGCTGGCTCGGCCGTCGGCGCGCGAAGCGCCCGCGGTCGATCAGCCGACGACACCTCGTCGACGCCGAGGTGGAGGACGAGGCGGCGCTGGTCGACCTGGACGCCCGTCTCTAGGGTGCGCCCGCGACGACGAACAGCGACGCCTCCTCGGCGTCGATCCGTCGGGTCGCCGCCGGGTCGACGCGCAGGGCGTCGCCGGCGGACATCGACACCGTCTCGTCCCCGACGGTGACCGTCGCCACCCCCTCGACGAGGACGTACACCTCCTCCTGACCGTCGTCGGCGTGGTCGTGGGGTTTCCCGCTCCAGCCGGCCTCGACGTCGAGTACCGACACCCCGAGGTTCGCACAGTCGAGGGCGTCACGCAGGAAGTGGAGGCCGCCACCGACCGGGTCGACGTCGCGGTAATCGACGAGTTCGTGGGTCATGGCTGGGTCATCGGCGGGAACGGGCAAAAATCCCCCACCCCGTCACGGCGACCACCGATCCCGGAGAGGGTCTTCGGCATCGGCAGTCTCGGAACTCACCACGCGGTCCGTGTCCGCGTCGGCCGTATCGTCGCCACGATACACCGGGAGTTCGACGACGAACGTCGTCCCCTCGGGACCGGTCTCGGCGAGTTCGACCGACCCACCGTAACGCTCGACGAGCGTCCGAACGAGGTAGAGCCCGAGCCCGTGGGTTCGCGTTCCCCCCTGCTCGAACAGCCGCTCGCGCTGCCGTTCCGGAATCCCAGGGCCGTCGTCCTGTACGCGCACACGGACGGTATCGCCGTCGGGGTCCGCCGTGACCGATACCCCCGGCCGCTGGCCGTCGTGGTGTTCGACGGCGTTGTCGAGCAGGTTCGCGAACACCCGGCCGAGCAGGGCGTCGGCCGCGACGCACACGTCGTCCGGGACGCTGACCGAGACGTCGGCCTCGGGGTGGGCGGCACGGAGGTCGGCCACCTCCGTCGTGAGCGTCTCGCCGAGGTCGACGGGTTCACGCTCCGTGCCGGCCTCCGCGGCTTCGATCAGCGTCCGCACGTCGTCGATGACGTCCGTCAGTCTCCGACTTCGGGCCCGGATCACGTCGAGTCGGTCGGCCATCGGCTCCTCCGGGTCGACCCGTTCGTACAGGAGCGTCGCGTAGCCGTCGATGACGTTCGCGTTGTTCAACACCTCGTGACGGAGGAGTTCGTTGAGGTAGGTCATCCACTCGCGCTGGGCGTCGAGATGCTCCGCCCGGACCGCCGCACGCTCCGCGGCCCGCGCCCGTTCGATGGCCCGCGCCTCCACGATGCCGATGGCGAGGCCGCCGCTGCTACCCACGCAGGCGGCGAACAGCGCCCACCCGAACGCGTTCGAGAGCGATCCCGGCGGCCAGACGGCGATCATCACGAGGTTGAGTCCCAGGAAGACGGCGAGGCCACCGCCACACCACCCGCCGACCCGCGGGTATCGGTCCGTGTCGAACCCGCCCCGGCGGAGCAACAACCCCCCGTAGACGACCCCGAGCGCGAACGGCGCGGTCGTGGCGAGGCTGACGAGCACCTCGGACCACGCCACGTCCGCGGGCGCCGTGACGGTGAACGCCACCTGCGACGCGACGAGCGTCGCGGTCAGCGCCGAACCGAGCGTAATAATCGCGTCCGGGAGGCGGTCCTCGATGTTCCGACGTATCATCGGCTAACTACGGGATTATCACCCGGAGGTAATACCGCTTCTCCTCGGTTATCTCCGATGATACGCGGCGTCGGTCGTCGTCCTCTCCCCGCGGGCGCCGGCGTCTCCGGAATCCCGCCTTCGGTCCGTCCGGGGACACTCCCCATACGCCGACCCCGTCCCGTTCCATCGACCTCCCCAGCGGTATCTCAAACGGCCCTTTGTGTCTCCCGGACACCTTTGTCGGTGCCCGCCGGAGGTCGGACCACGATGCACCGACGCACACTCGTCGCCGTGGGGCTCGCCGCCCTGCTCCTGATCGCCGGCTGTTCGGCCGGGTCGTCGTCCTCGACGACCCCCGAGACGCCCGCGACGTCGGAGTCGGACAGCACTATCCGCGTCGTCGGGAGCGGCAGCGCCGACGCCGCCCCGAACCAGGCCGTCGTCGACGTATCCGTCGTCGCGACGGGCGACGACGCGGCGACCGCCCGCCAGCGCCTCGCCCGAAACGTCTCGCGGATGCGAACCGCGCTCACGGACGCCGGCGTCGCCGAGGACCGGATCACCACACAACGGTACGACATCCGGCAGGACCGCCGTCGCCCGCGCGAGGAGGACGCCGAACCCCGCATCCAGTATCGGGCCATGCACGACTTCGAGGTCACCGTCACCGATCCGGACCGCGTCGGCGACGTCGTCGACACCGCCGTCGCCAACGGCGCCACCGCGGTCGACGATATCAGCTTCACGCTCTCGACCGATCGGCGACGCGAACTCGAACGGCGGGCCCGGAGCGCCGCGATGACCGACGCCCGCGCGAAGGCCCGCGCGCTCGCCGCCGACGCGAACCTCACCGTCACCGGCGTGAACGTGATCCGGACGACCCGGGGCGGCGCCCCCCGCTCCGTCGAGGACGGGGCATACGCCACCGAGACGCCCGCCCCCACCGCCGCTCCCCCGACCGATATCGAATCCGGGCCGGTGACGGTCAGGACGTCGGTCCAGGTGGTCTACGAGGCGGCACCCGAGGGGAACGCGACCGAGGCGTGAGGGGTTCCCGAGTCGCGGCGCTCACTCGAGTTGGTGGTATTCGAGTTCGTGCCCTTCGTCGAGTGCTGCCCGCACCGCCTCGCTCGGCGTGCCGGTAGGCTCCACGTGGGTCGTCATCCCGCCGAGAGCCGCCCGCCGGTAGTGGACGTTGCGCTGCCACGTGTCGTCGGTCTCGGGGTAGTCCGTCCGGTAGTGGGCGCCGCGTGACTCGGTTCGTTCGTCGGCCCCCCGAAGCACGGCCTCGGCGGCCGTCAGCATGAAGCCGATGTCGATGGCGCGCTCGAAGGAGCGGCTCGTGATCGGGCCGATTCGCATGTCGCCGGCCTTCCGCCGAAGCTCCTCTAACGCGTCCAGGCCGGTCGCCAGCGACTCCCCGTCGCGGAGGAGCCCAGCGTGTTCCCACGTGAGGGTCTGCAGTTCCTCGAACACGACGTCGACGTCGTGCTCCCCCTCGCTGTCGGCCAGTCGATCGAGGTCGGCAAGCTGTGGTTCGACGACCCTCTCGATGCAGGTTTCGGGCACCGATCCTGGCCCGTCGACGCGATCGGCGATCCGCTTGCCGGCGAGGACCCCGTATGCGACGGTTTCCGCAAGCGAGTTGCCCCCCAGTCGGTTCGCGCCGTGCACCCCGGCCATCGTCTCCCCGATCGCGAACAGCCCCCGGATATCCGTCTCGCCGTGGGCGTCGACGGCGACACCACCCATGCCGTAGTGGGCAGTCGGGGCGACTTCGACGGGGTCCGTGGCCAGATCGACCCCGAGGTCCTGAAACCGCTCGTACATCCGGGGGAGTCGCTCCCGGATGAACGCCGCTTCGCGGTGGGAGATGTCGAGATAGACGCCACCGTTCGCCGTGCCCCGCCCCTCGGCGACCTCCTGGGTGATGGCGCGAGCGACCACGTCCCGGGCGTCCAACTCCATCTGCTCCGGCGAGTACCGCTCCATGAACCGTTCGCCGTCGGTGTTGTAGAGCCGTCCACCCTCGCCTCGAACGGCCTCGGTGACGAGCCGGCCGCTCCAGGGCTCCCACTCGGGGTCGGATTCGTCGACCGCCATCCCGGTCGGATGGAACTGCACGAACTCCATGTCCATCAGCTCGGCGCCGGCGTCGTAGGCCAGCGCCGGGCCGTCGCCGTTGTTCTCGTCGTCCCGCGAGGTGTGGCGGCCGTATATCGCCGCGTACCCCCCGGCCGCGAGGACGACCTGCCCCGCGTTGAATAGGAGGAACTCGCCGGTGTCCATGTCGAACCCGACGGCACCGTGGACCCGGTCGCCGTCGGCGACGAGTTTTGTTATCATCACGTCCTCGCGATACGGGATGCCGAGCGCCTGCGCCCGATCGATCAGCGTGTCCAGCAGCGACTCGCCGGTGTGGTCGCCGGCGAACGCGGTACGACGGAACGACTGCGCACCGAAGTACCGCTGGTCGATCTCACCGTCGTCCGTCCGTGAGTAGTCCATCCCCCACTCGTCGAGTTCCCGAAGCCGCTCGGGCATCTGCTTGGCGACGGCCTCGACCTTCCCGGGGTCGTTGACGAAGTGACCCTCCTTGAGGGTGTCCGCGGCGTGGATCGTCCAGTCGTCCTCCGGGTCCCGCGCTCCGAGGGCCCCGTTGATGCCGCCACGGGCCCACGTGGTGTGGGCGTCACCGTGACTCCGCTTCCCGAGGACGAGCACGTCGTCGACCCCGCGTTCCGCCAGTTCGATCGCCGTACGGGCGCCGGCGGCACCGGCGCCGACCACGAGCACGGCGACGTCGATTTCTGCGTAGTCCGGCGTGTCCGACCCCGCCATCCCGTCACGCTGGCTCATACGTCATCGAAGGGACGAGTATACTTATGGCTGTCGCGCGCGCGTGCGCGCGCTACAACAGGTCCGGCGTGCGACCCGTCCCGGAGTCGACACGCGAGCGCGACCCTCGATCTCGTGCCCCCTGGCACCCTGGTTCCACCGCATCACGCGCAGGGCGACGATGGGCGGGGAGCACGCCGTGACCCCTCGCAGGGCCAATGGACCGTCAGTGTACCCGTTCCCGTGATCCACCCGCCGCCCTCACCGTGGTGTCGACCCGATTCACCGCGTCGTATACGACGTGACAGACGACGACGGCTCCAAGCGCCGTCATAAACAGCCCCACCGGGGAGAGTCCCCTCGCATAGAGGAATCCCGCGCCGATCACGACGTCTATCGTTGCGAGTAAGGCCGGATAGAGGGCCTGCACTGCGTGGCTCATACAGCCCCATTACCCACGGAGGAGGTTGAACGGCGCAGCAGCGTTTCCCACGCTGCAACGGCCGCATACGACACGGTGGTGGGTTGCGATGCACTCGTTCGCCCCGATCACCGGAGCCCCCGACACCGTCCGCCTCCCGATCGTCGGACTGCGTGCGAACGGCTGTGCGACGACGTTCGAACACGACCGGACGGCAGCCGCGTCCCGCGGCTGGGACTTCGTGGCCGGCACTATGTCCGGTGTGGGGCCTGGTTTTATTCCTCTCTACGATAAGGTGCATACATGGACGAAACGGTACAGTACGGGCTCGCGCTTGCGACGTTCGTGTTTCTCGTCGCGACCACGCTCTCGATCGTCGGGGTGGTGAGCGACCGACTGTGGACGAACGTCGCCCTCCTGATCGGCGTCGGTGCGGGGTCGTTCTTCCTCGGTCGTGCCACGCTCTCGATCGATGACCTGCTGCGGCGTGACGTGTGACGCTTGATCCCGACGAACTCCTCGCTATCAGCGGGCTCGTACTCGTCGGAGGGGCCGCGATCGGGTTCTTCCTCGCGAAGGGTGGGTATCCACGGGCCGGACAGTTCATCAGTCTCTCACTTGCCGCCGTCTCGGGCCTGTTCCAGATCCTCATCGCGCTACGGAGCGGGTGAGGTCGCGTCACCTCGGTCGTCCGTTCCGCCGGCGTCGGCGCGTGGACTCGGGGCGCCCCTGGCGCTCGATTTCGACGGCGGTCCCCGTGGTCCCCGGCCCGGAGACCGACCGTCGGGGAAGGCGATACTGCCCCGAAGCGTCCGTCGTCACGCCCGCCATACGCTCCGACGGGGTTCGGTGACGCGGGACCGTCCGACGCGCGGGGTACTCTGCGGACGCTACAGCGTGCAAACGGAGGACGCCGAGCGGGAGTTCTCGGATGACACGTAGCGGCGGTCAAAACCCGTGCAGTTCGCGGTGTTCTTGTAGATACGTCGGGTGAGGTTCCACGCCACCCTCCTCGGGAAGAACCAGCGAGTTCCCCTCTAACTGCTTGAACTCGTAGTACCCTTCGCGTTCGGGGACATCCTTCACCAGAATCTCGTGGTCGTCAGTAAACGCGAGCCAGCCGGTATCGAACGCCCAATGGTGGAGGCGGCACAGAGCGACGCCGTTTCGCACGTCGTCCGCGCCACCCGCTGATTTCGGATAGATGTGTGCGGCCTCGACTTCGGGCTGTCCGTCGGGAGTCTCTCGGCTACTGCCACAGACTACGCAGGTCTGATTGTACGCTTCTCTAACAGCCTCGATGAAATCGGAATCGCGTGCCCGACGGCGAGTTTCCGTGAAACGTTCCTCATCTTCGGTCAGTTGCGGTTCCGAATCGGGGTCCGGTGTACGTGACTTGTCGGCTTCGGAACGCTCCCGGTCGAGTTCGGCGTTGAGGTCCAAGTCGTTGATTCGGTAGGCCCCATTTTCGTCCAGAAAGTCGACTTCCCCCCTATCACGCAGTCGCTGAAGCGTTTGTCTGATCTTTGCTCTCACATGGTCGTTTTCCGGAAACTTCGATGCCAGTCGTTTCTCAGAGAAGGCTGCCGCCGCTTCCATCACTACCTGCCCGCCAATCGTTGCCAGCGCGACCTTGTGCTTGCAGTCGTAGTCGTCCCTGAAACGGTCAGCAGGGCATTCGCACTCTCGGAGTACAATCACTCCACCCACGTCCTCGACGGCCACCACGTAGGCGTGTGCGTCCTTCTCGACCTCGTAGGATTCGTTCGTCACTAAGACTTGGAGCGGGCTAACGAGCCGAAGCGATCAGACTAATCGCTAAGCTGTCTTCACCTACACTTCGGAGACTAGGATTCTACCCCAGGAACGATAGAAACACCAAACACAAGGACTCGCCGGGAGTCCCGCGAGCGACCGCAGGGAGCGAGGGGGACTCAGGCGAGTCCATTGACTGAAGCGAACGAAGTGAGCGAAAGGAAATGGACTCGCCGGGAGTCTCACCGTGCGGGAGCCGTTCCGGGCTTTCGGGCGCTCACGCGCCCGTTCCGGAAGCGTCTCCCTTCACCCCGCTCGCGGTGCTCGCGGGGCCGGGGCCTCTCCCAAACGGTAGATGCAGACGTGACGAGATCACCCCTGACGGAACTCCACTCGGCCGTTATCTGAGGGACGGAGTTCGGCATGACAGAGCTTCATGAAGTCCAACCCGAGGAAGGAGTCGAACAGTATCTCCAATCTCGACACGACGTCGCTGAATCGACGCTGGATAACCATCAGTATCGGCTCGGATACTTCATCGAATGGGCCAACCAGAACGGGCTCAATTCGTTAGATGAGGTTGACGGCTACAATCTCCAGCAGTACAAGAACTGGCGCATCAACGAGACGGAGTGTAACCTCGTAACGATTGAACAACATCTTCACACACTCCGTGTGTTTCTCCGTTGGGCGGAGTCATCCGATTTGGTTCGAGAAGGAACTGCTGACAACGTCGTCATTCCGAACGTCTCATCCCAAGACAAGGCTCGAGATGTGGCCATCTCGTCAGAGAGAGCAAACGAGATAATCAACTATCTCGTTGAATACCAGTGGGCTCGAACGGCCCATCTCGTCTTCCACCTTCTATGGCACTGCGGAATGCGCCGATCTGGTCTCCGAGCTCTTGACGTTGATGACTGGCATCCTGACGAACAGTACCTCGAGATTCGCAACCGGCCAGACTCAGGGACTCGACTCAAACTCGGCGACGAGGGAGAGAGAAACGTCAGCGTTACCGACGAACGACTGGCCGATGCGCTCGACACGTATCTTGAGGGACGTCGTCCAGAAATCACCGATGATCACGGACGAGAGCCCCTTCTTGCATCCAACCAGGGGCGGTATCACTATCAGAGTCTGACGAAGATTTGTTACAAAGTAACACGGCCCTGTTGGTATGGAGCCGAGTGTCCGCACGATCGGGAGCCAGACGAATGCGAAGCAACAGAATATTCGAATTACTCCTCCTGTCCGAGTTCTGTCTCTGCACATCCTCTCCGTCGCTCGTCGATAACCCATCATCTCTCGGAGGATATTCCCACAAAAATCTGCTCCGAGAGAATGTCCGTCTCTCCGCAGACGCTGGATTTACACTACGACGCACGTTCGAAGGAAGAAAAACGGCAGAATAGGGAGAAGCATTTGCGAGATCTCTAACTGGTTTCTCATTCTGTATAGAAAAATTCCGAAGTACTGATTAGTCCGGCTGGAGTCCCTGAATTAGTGGCTGTCCTACATGAATACGTCCCTTCCAGCGAGAAAGAGGGATACTACATTTACGATGCCTATGATGGGGTCAACGTCACTTATCAGGTATCCTCTCTTGCCCGTAGAGTTTTCGACCGCTTAGACAGCTGTATGGTTGACGAACAACTCCCTGGGGAAGTGTTCCATACGTTACACCGATTGGGGTTCGTTTACACTCGTCAGTCTGAGGTTGAACAACCAGATGGGCTAGATGAGATTCCAACCAGCGGACAATCGAAAAGCCTCTCAACTACCGAACGCAGAATCTTTTTTAATAAACTGCTATCGAGCAATAATCTTGGTATTGAGAAGCGCCGGGAAATCAAAGAGTACGCAGACCAAAGAGGAATTAAAACTGAGGCAGATCTCCACGGAAACTGGGTACCCTCCAATCCGGGCGAGAATACCTTCTACGGTGAGGTCACAAGAACATTCCAAAGCGACGAGTGGGGGTTCATTACTTCTGATGAGGTTAGCGTAGGTGAGGATATCTTCTTCCATATTAACGAACTTGAGAGCATGACGTTATTGCCGGGAATGTCGGTTGAATTCGCGTATGATGAAACTACAGATGGTTTCCAAGCATTCCATGTGAAACGTCTTACTGATACACTGGGACGCGAAATTGAAGAGAAACCGGAGAAGAAGGATTCAGATCCGGATACGGAACCAGAGAAAAACGATTCAGATCCGGATACACATCTTAATCGCGACCATGTCGGGATTAGTGGGCTGTCAGAAGGCGACTATGTAGAAGCTCAAATTGACCATGCGAAGGGACAGAAGGGTCTTGGAAGGAAAGGTTACCTGCATATTCATCATAGACGGGAGTCAAGTGAGGATTATCTTCATATCTCTAATCGGAATGACTCCCCTCCAGTGAATAAGTGGGTAGTAGTACAGGTAACTGCAATCCAGGAAGGTTATGCAGAAGCCACAATCAAATCCGCACCGGCAGATATTGATCCACCGTTATACCTTCCGTAGTGCCGAAAGCTGAACATATTCAGCATATCGCATAGTCATTTCATTTGAGATTATAACGAGACTACATCAATTCACCGTCGAAACTGTAATGGACGGTAGTACTTATCATCGATTTGAATTTGCTCAATTTCAGTGACAGCCATGTCAGCAGGAGATAGTGTCGTAGTCTCCTCTCCGCCTATCGTGCTCAGTTCATAGTCCCACGCTTCCGAATTATAAGGACTCTGAAAAATTGCGGTTACACGCTGTCGACCGACGTTGTCGTAGTCTGGAAGGTACGTGTCGCCGACTGCTAAATTGAACTGACTTTCTTGACGGTATGCTTCCGCAGAATCACCTCTTACGACAGAAATATGTGAAATGTCCAGATTTGCATCCATGTGAATGTGTTCAAACGCCATCTCTTGATCAGTTGTACAGAAATCGCAAGATCCCTCAGTGCATTCGTACGAGATTGGCATATCCGTAGTGTGTTTCTCACAATAAAAAGGGTATTCAATAAGGTGAATGCGAACTGTTTGCCTCGCTCCAGATTCTACCCCGAGTCAGCTGAAATAATAAACTTCTGATAATGAGTAGTTAAGAGAGTTGATCAAAAAATAGAGACAGCTATCGAATCCCTCGGATTTCAACGTATGCGGTCACGGGCTCTGGAAGAGATCGCTGCTACCTACGAGACGCTTCCCTCGGATACAGACGAACTACAGACTCTCCCTCGAGTCGGGGTGTACGTAGCCAACGCGACGATCTGCTTTGCGCTCGCCGAACCTCTGCCTGTAGTTGACCGAAACGTCGTTCGGGTCTATCGACGAGTCTTCGGCGCCGAGTTCCCGGAGTCGGCGAACGAACGAGTGCACTTCGCTGAATCTATCCTACCAGAACTGGGCGAAGAGGCTCGTACGTACAATTTGGCTCTTCTGGACTTCGGGGCCATGGTGTGTACGAAGCTGGAGCCCGACTGCGAATCCTGCTTCGCGAACGACTACTGCGTCTACTACGGTGAGGAAACTGGAAGTGAGTGACTCTCAGTTCAATGTTCCTCTTTTACTTCTGCCTTGATTCGCACGAGGATTTCGTGGAGACGCTCGTCGGTGAGGCCCTCCAGTTGTAGGTTCGTCAGAGCGTGACTGAACCTTAGCGTCGTCTCGTCCGCGACATCGGTCGGTTCGTCTACGAGGGCCTCTACGCAGGCTCTCGCTGCCGGCTTGTACCTAGCGAAGTCTCGATCGAAGATGCGGTTCGCGAGCGTTTGATTTCTGAGTACCTGTTCCGTGAGGTCGTATCTGTCAGGACCCGCCTTATCCTCCGTATAGGTGAGTTCGGCGATCCACCAGAGCCGGTGGAGTGCGTTTGAGTAGATGTCCTGTCCACCGGCGAGGAACTTTTCAGTCATCGCTCGTTTCGTTTTGAATTCCCACCGATGACGAACGAAGTCGGGGTAACGTACAGCGGTGAGAAAATGCCCAACTCCGGGATCACTCGACCCTGTTTTGTCGGTAACGAGTGTTGCTGTGACAAAGAGTATGGATACAGCAACGCCTACCAATGCTGTGAATCTGTTAGTCCTCACTCTATTCGAAGAGGATCGATAACCTACCATCTCAAGCAGGAAGTCCCCTCTTCGGTCATCAGTGATCGAGCCAACGTGTCACAAGACGTACTTCACAAGCACTACGACAGAATGACTGAACAGGAGAAGATGGAGCAACGTAGAGACTACTTCGACGATATCTGACGACAACAGCTACCCAACCTTTCTGAATCCGCCACGATTCGGACAAGATCTGAAGGCGACTTCGACATCGTAAATCTACTCAAGGTCCAACCTGAGCAAGCAATACCTACAATCACAATCCAATCCGTTCTTACCAAGTCTCATCGTGTTACTACAGGGGGGGTGCCGTACAGACAGCATGTCTCGGCTCGCTAAAACCCATCGTGTATCAGGTGTAATCCTTGGCTATGCGGAGTCCTGAAGAGATAATTAAACCGGTATCCAGACGAACGGTACCTTGAGATTCGCAACCAGCCAGACTCAGGGACTCGATTTAAGCTCGGTGACGAAGGAGAACGGAACGTCTCCGTTACTGACGAACAGCTGGCCGACGCGATCGACGCGTATATCGAAGGGTGTCGTCCGGAAGTCACCGATAGTCACGGACGGGAACCCTTTCTCGCCTCCAAGCAAGGACGGTATCACTACCAGAGCATCACCAAAATCGCCTATAAGGTGACGCGTCCGTGCTGGTACGGGGCCGAGTGCCCGCATGATCGAGAGCCAGACGAATGCGAAGCGACAGAGTACTCAAACTACTCGTCCTGTCCGAGTTCAGTTTCCGCTCACCTGCTTCGTCGTTCATCAATCACACACCATCTCTCGGAAAATGTACTCACCAAAATCTGCTCCGAGAGAGTGACTATCTCGGGCCTAGAAGACCATCAGAAGGCGATTATGTTGACGTTCAAAATTGACCCTGGGTCTTGGAAAGTCCTCTGCAGATCACTACCAACAGGCTTGATCTCAACTGGTAAGTGCTGGCCAGCATAACAAATATATAGTTAAGAAATTAACATGATTTTTAATGAAGACATATACCGTGTCAAACGGAGAGCCTCTACAAGCGCTGGATATCAACGCTCATATTCGAAAAGACGAGGGCTACGCGGTTCTAGACGTTGATGACCGATGTGAAGTCACTGTAGATAGTGGTGACTTGGGTCAATCCGACACTCTCGAAATCAAACCAGGAGACATCATCTTCGATGGAGATCGGATTCGAGTTAGTCGGCAGTCCGTACGGATAGCCCACGCTGATCCGAACGATCCCCGGAAAGACGTAGTTTATGTTGATGACAATGGCAACGCGAAAGTTTCCTCTGGGAATCCGGAAGCGTCTCAGCCAACAAACCAGACTCACGGGATGACAGAGCGCCCTGTCCCACCTGACCTCAAATCTACGCCTTCAGTTGTTCTCGCAATTATCTGGATACCAGCCGGAGTATCGACCATCGCAAAGTCTGACGTTCTTGATCGGCGTCTTTTTGCAGAGGTCACGGTGGGAACAGCCGATACTTTAGCTCTTGATATCAGCGGGAGGCGATACGTGGAATCGGGAGAAGTCGAACTAATCACCACTTTGAATGGGTCTGATAGACGCGCCTCAACGACGTCGAAACAATTTGTGACCGCGAGAGGCTTATTTTCTCTTCATATCAACTGGGACAATTTACCGAGTTCGCGCTCGGCAACTGCTATATCGCTTCGAACAGATCCGGCCCAAGGCGAGACTATAATTCACAGAATATATAACAATACAGATAATCAAGCCGTTTCTGGTACGGATATCTCTGAAACCTCCTCAGTATCTGTTCATACTGATTGGGCACGGTATACCCCTTCGACGACTAAGGGAGAAATTACCTTAGTTTCAGAGTTCAGAACCGCTGGTGGATCAAGTTCCGAGATCTCTGATATTTCGCTCTGGCTCGGGAGGTTCGTGTAATGCCGTTCGTGTACGCTCTTGGACTCACGAGGTACGTTCCCGCAGGTGATATTGCATCCGAGTGGGAAAATATCTCAGGAGCCAGGATTGATCACGAGCTTGGTGGAGTAACTGTCGTCGGAACGAATGCCGTTATTATTTCTGTAGAGAGAGAACCGAACTTCAAAAACATGGAGGACTTACCATATATTAATGAAATAACGGTACAGAAAGAAATCCCATCGCGTCAAGCTGCATCGTTTGACCCGCCATACGAACTTTACCCAGGCGTTATAGAACTTCCAGAATGATTTCACTTGCTGTGTTAGGTTTGCTGATTGACGCAGTCGGGGCGACCCTAGTTGTGCTCCCCGAAATCCCTCGTATTGGTTCAACTCTCACAACTACAGCGAAAAGACGACGACTTGAGAGTGCCTATGAAACCCTCTATGAAGCAGACAGCGATGTGAGTCGGCCAACAATAAAGGCTGGACGGGACAGCTCGTTTGACGCAGTCGCTGATCTTGTTGAAGATCGTCTTGGAGACCGTCCGGCATCAATCTCGCTAAGTCATGACGAAGATGGCGTCGCTACAGAAGTGCATTTGACGTTCCCTTCGGGGGCGAATAAATCGCTAAAGCATCCCACACTCATAGCTGATCTAATCCGGTTTGAACAGGAAAGAATCACAAGTCGTCGTAAGGGATATTTTCTCGGCATTGGGATCGGCTTACTAGCGATTGGCATACTGGTTCAGATTGTCGCGACTTACTCCGGATCATAATATCGGAATTCAGATAATACGTTAAGATAAGTCGTCGCTAGCTACCGCAAGTCAGATTTCACGGGCTCGGATATGTTGCTGCATCTCAATCCAACTCGAGAAGAAATCTGCTGAATTGTGGGTTAGACTTGTTCCTTTCTTTGAGGGCGAAACTTCCTCACTTCATCCGCTTTCGATACCCGCGTATTTTCTGCCAGCGACGAAGCGCTGTCTGGCTTGCACCATATCACAATCCGATTCGGTTGAAGTTCTTCATAGCTGACAAGCTTGATGTGCGAGATACAATGGATGAATACAGCAGGATGGCTACCTTATGATTCCGTAAAAACACTTTTTAAGGATCAACCAGCCAAACGCATCCCTTATGAGCAGAAAGCGATCCTCCCGACATTATTGCGTCTCCGAGGAATCCACTTATGATTGGCTGAGAGCTTAGTAGAGCGACCATCAGCATTGGTACGGCTATCTTCATTGGCGCCCCAATCCAGTTCGGAGATGATTTTTTGAATCTATTTCGTAGTCTTTCCATCTGTTCTAAAGCTCTTAAGTGCTCTTGCTCTGCTGAATTAGAGACTTCGTCCCACACTTTCTGGTACTGTTGTCTAGGTAATGTAGCAACTTCACTGAGATTATTGTGAAGGCTCTCTAAGTTGTCCTCAGGTACTTCCAAGAGAGGACCAACAGCCTCTGAAAAACGTCGGTATACCTTTTTTAACCGGGACGTGATTTTCGACTCGGTCAGCCCGAATACCAATTCTTCAAATAGTATATCCGCAAGCCGAGAACCACGAGAAAACGTCGGGATGTACTCTTCTTCTGTGTGAAACTCCGAACTGAGAGAAGCTGCCAAGCCACGATACTCTTGGTAGAAATCTCCTTCTAAGTCATTAATTTGATAGAACTGGTGTAGATCGTACTCAGTTAGCGAGTCCGTTGATTCTATCGTTTCCAGCAACCCCCGAAAGTCACCGTATTCGTCGTACGACTCAAAAAATGACAGTGCGTCCGCTTTGGATCCACTCCTACCGTTTTTTTCATAATACGTTACTGTCTCTATGAATTGCTTAGAGACATAGCAGTTAATTTTCGTTGTTTCTATGCTTTCAATAAGGTCTATCGTATCGCTAATAGATTTAGAAGTGAACAGAGATGCGTCAAACAGGATATTAATCCCTTCTAGAGGATGCAACAGTTCTTCTAATCTTGAAAATTGCTTGCTCATGTTGACTACACGCACCTGATGAGTTCTTTCGTCCTGTCCTGGTTCTGGATCGTATCTCATCCTTGGGACTGTATCGGCAGTTATAGAAATGAAATTTATGCTGCGAGAGATCCAACCTGAACATGGCCTGAAGCGCTCTCAATATCCAGATATCTTGACAAATTTGCCGTTATTAACCCCTTCGGCTCTCAAAAAAACAAGCTTAGGCCGACCCGGCCTGTTATCTTCCGATCTCATCGTGTTACTACTGGAGAGAGAAGCGGTACAGACAGCAGGTCTCGGCTCCCCCAAAACCCATCGTGTATCAGGAGTAATCCTTCGCTATGCGGAGTCCTGAAGAGATAATCAAACGAATGGATGAGCTCATCAAGGATCTCTCCAACAAGGACACAGCACCACTTGATGAGTCTGATCCGATAGCTGAAAAACATAGGGACGCAATTCGGCGACAAGCTGAGGGAGAAGAGACAGAGGACGAGAGACATTAAGACCCTATTCAGTTGGCTCTGTTGAGACCCTCAACGCAGACAAGAACTGCGTGCTGAATCCAGAGATGTATCCATCGTGATGATCGCTTTTGTTTCGTCTTCCCAATGCTGAACTAACTGCTCAGTAGGTATGCGTATCGCCCGGATGAGGGTCCGGAATACGTATCCACTCTGATTGGGCATCTGAAATTATAGACGGTAAGAAGCTCACCCTCGCCCCACTCGATTATTTTAGGTTGAATACTTTGACAGCGACCCTGACTGGTGTACTTGAGTCGATGTTGAATCGGTACACGTCGTGATCATCGTAACCCGGTAACTCTGTCTCAAATTGCTTGTGACTCTTCGTCGCTTTTTCCGCCTTCCCACGTATCTCGTCGAACCTCGATCTCCTAGAGAACATTATTAAACACGCATGCGAATCCCGGACCGCTAGATTCCCCAAGAGTTGGTCCATAGCGTCTACGAACTGAGCCTGTCCAGACCAGAACTTGCACTCTGCAATGAACAGATTCCGGTTTTCGTACGGAAGCAGAATATCAGTCTTCCCACTTCGGTTGAAAGACTCGCCCTGTGCAATCCCGGCGTAGTGAGAGTTGATCCCTGCGAGAAAAATATCACGGAGGGACTCCTCATCTAGATCTCGAACCCTTTCAGCAGACTGTTCGATATTCACTCCCAGATCATCGATAATCCCGAGAATCTCCAAATAATGATTGTCTGGAACAATATCCGGAGAACTGCTGTCCTCAATTTTCGGAAGCTCAATACTCCGCTTCTTCTCAGGGGCTACGAACCCCTGATTTCCAGAACCACCTGTATCGACACCAAGATCCTCCATTACCTTTGTCTTGGTTTCAACCTCGCCTCGACGCCTTTCAATCGCCGAACGAGCTTTGTTTTCAGATTTCTCCCGCATCTGCCTGATGTCGGAATTGAGGTTCTCAACCCACGAGCGGACATCATCCTTCCAATCCTCGATATTAGAGTGGAGTTCCACTTTCACCTCTTCCGCATCCCGGTTCTGCGTCCGGAAATCAAAGTATCTCACAACCTCACTCTTTCTGAGCTTGTCGTACAATGGAGGGCTGAAATTGTAGCTGCTAGGCTTGTAGCGGAATAGTTTCTTATCCCCGTCAAACTGGAACTTTACCTTCAGCCTCTCGTATTTCTTAGTCGGGGTCCCTCGACCGGGGGTTGGAATCCCAGTTCGGTTTTGAACTTCTTTCTCAACCTGTCCTCCGTCCTTTTTGATAACGTCGTGAAGTTCGATCTGAGAAGGAGTATATTTTGAAGAGAAAATTATCGCTAGAGAGTCCGTACTGTTCTCATCCAGATCTTCCGAGGTAAGCGATGAGATCTCGTCCCTCATCTCTTCCTGCTTCTCTCTTTTCAGGTCAAGAAAATTGTAATCACAGAATAGAGCACTTCGATTCCTTGCCATCACGGGGAAATTTACTGGTCCAACATATTGGTTCTTCGCCACGCTATGAACTGCTAGCCGATACCGCTGATTAGTCAATCCCTCCCTGTATCTACCGTCAGAGCCGATCGAATCTCGTGGCCGATTCGCGTCCTGTATTCAGCACACGGCCTGAAACCCCTCCCTACTCAATGGTTTCACCAAGGCCATTCAGTTCATCTCCCAAGTTTTGCTGGACTGATCAAATACGATCCACCCAGTCGTCCCTGCAGATTTCAAGAGGTCTGCCAAAGGAGTTGGATCGTCCTCCCAGGATTTACTGATGTCCATAGAATTCCTTTCCTACACTCAACATAGATCATGACGAGAGGTTAGCTGTCGTGATGAATAGAACTCGTTGGAGAAAGTTAGTGTTCCCACGCGGGGGTGTCGAGACCAACAATTCTCATATCTCTATTCTGAGTAGTGATAGCTGTCATTTCAGAACAAGCATGGGGTTGTTTGTGAATATCGGAGGGCGCGCGATTTTTTCTCGAATTCGCGCCTTCGCCCACAACATTTGCCGGCTCTCCCCAATGAGGAGCTCCCCGGATGATTTACTCTCGTCCAGATCGATCCTCTTTCGTCCACCTCGACAACGCCCTCGTCCAGAACGACTCCGGCTTCGTCAACCCGGATGTCGACCCCGTCCAGACTGACTCTCTTTCGTCAACTCAGACTCAATCTCATCCATCGGACATCGACGACGTCCGCCCTAACCGGTCCGTCGCCACCCGAGCGATCGAGCTCCGAATCAACTCTGAACAAAATCACTGTTCAACCCGTACGCGCTGTCGTGCGCATCAATCAGATTGTGTCTCTGTGAGAATCCAGAAGAAGTCGACGTAGTAGCCCTACACGATCGTCCAGAGCCGGTTCAGTTGGAACAGAGAGTTCAACTATGTGTTTGAAACAACCAGTTGCAGTAGGTGATTGAAACAACCAGTGCAACTCTACGTTTGTGACGCTAATACGGGCAGAGCAGTCTCAGCTACAAACGACATATATTCTATTGAGGCGAACGAGGTAGGGCGAGAAAGACAGAACCAGTCCGGAAAAGTTAGCGTTCCCACACGGGGGGTTGGTGGGCGGGAATCAGGATCCACCAGAGGACAGAGCAATAGTCCGAGATTGAAGAAATTTCGAGGCGAGAGATCACGCCCCGATACCCAACGAGGAATTGTCGCTCCTGAGCCGAAAAGTCCAGTTACAGTTCCCCGCTGCGCACAGGTCGGAATAGATCGTTGGCGATGGCCCCCCTCAACTCATCTGAGCAGAATGAGAGAGAACTTCGCATACATCAGAATAGACGTTGCCTGTATACAGAACACAGAGACCTCATTTCGAACGTGAGAAAAACTTGCGTCAATCACGTCCGCCAGCATCAAGATCAATTGATTCCGGCATTGTCGAGACTCCTTGGAGAGCTGATTCGCCCTTTGTTCTGTATTTTGGCTTACTTATTTTATTTGATGGAAATTTGCAAATATCCATCTTTTCCCGAGAAGATTAAATTTATTTCACCATATAGTACAAAAAATACACCAACAGGCCACCTTACTCTACATCCATGGACAGTCTAACCATCAAGGTGGCATCGTACCAAGGAAGAGGAGAAGAGGCTCAATACGGAGATATCTGGAGTGAGTATAATGAACAGGGGCAGGACCCTCGGGAGGGGAAATGGTACTGCGCCAGTTGTTCCCAGCGCATAGCCAGTCAGAGTAATGTCGGTCAAAACGGGAGTCGGCAACGTGAGCTCCACCACTTGGTTAAGCAGCATTACTTCCCAAGTATGCGCCAAATCAACAAGGATTGTGGAGCGGATCTTAGAGCACATAAATCGAGAAACGCCGAGGCAAACTTGATCCCTCTCTGCCCCTCATGTCATGGCAGATGGGAGGACTGGGAAGGGGGTCGTCCCCACATCATGACTTGGCTCTTCTCGGATATCACAGGCGAGGAGATAGACCTCGCTCTCTGGCCCAAATCCAAATTACACCCCGAGCAACGGACCCGGTGGTCATGTTCTGAAGCTGTTGCTCTTCGACAGGGGAATAGTGCTTGCCTCGCTTGTGGTCACGCTCGAAGAGAGGCAAGGAAACATCTCTACAAAGAGGGGCAGGTTGAACTCACATATACAGGTCCAGATGTCCGCGCTGTACATGTGATTCCGCCTGCCGTCGCGCCCAAGCTAGCGCATGTGCCACAAAATCTTATCCTTCTTTGCTGGGAATGCCTCTTTGGCTCAAAAGCAGTCACCGAATGGAACAGTCAGGACGAACTCGCTGGTTGGAAAGATGAACCTTACTGCGAATGGATTCTTGAATTTGCTCCATGGCTTGACATGCTACTCTAAGAGCGCGTATCGGCTATCATCTACTTGAGTCGCTTGATCGCATCAGATTCTCCCTTCCTTTCGAGAGCTCGGTAAGTAAAACGGCAACCCTTGTTTCGAAAGGTGGGGTACCCGTTCAACAGATCGAATCGAACATAAAACACACCCCCCCGTTATTTCAACAGCTTCAGGCTCAACAAGGGGGAGGGGGTCGCTGGCATGAACACGGTGACACTGCTCACGGAGTAAACACGGTGGTCGTGGAGAACACAGTGGACGTATCATCCGTCTTACTCGTCTTCAACAGCACCCCCTCCCACCCCTTATTATGTTACATAATAAAGTTAACGGTAGTAGTAGTAATTGCTTGTACTGCTAGAGGCAACAACCGAAGGACAGGGTGGGAAAGGCGTGCTTGCGACAGCTGATCGTGGGGGAGATACCGACCGTGTTTATATACTCACGACCAACCGACGGCGTTGACCCCCTCCCTCGTGGTCGGCTAACCTGTTGAAAATAGGGGTGGGTGTGTTTTAAGTACACAACGAGGTGTTGAACGACCACTATACCTATTGAAACTATTGGACACGGTGGTCTCACTAACCCGTGCGCCGTTTTCCCAGACCAGACTGAGGTTGCTTCTCTGCGATATCATGAATGAGTGGACGTAGTAGTCCTCTCACACCTATGTAGAGCCAGATCGGGTGGAACAGAGAGGTAACGGTGTATTTGAAACAACTGGTTGCAGTAAGTGAGTGAAACAACTATTGCAACAGGACGTTTATGACGCTGATAAGGGCAAGGCAGTCTCAGCTACAAACAACATATACTCTTTTGAGACGAATGAGGCAGGGCGAGAAAGACGGAACCAGTCCAGAAAAGTTAGCGTTCCCACACGGGGAGTGGTGGGTGCGGACCAGGGTCCACCAAAGGACGAACAATAGTCTCGTTGGGGACGACCGAAGGAATTCCGGGCTGGAGAGCACGCTCAATACCAAGTAAGATACTCACAGGATGGGTTTTAGCGGGAACCCCCAGTATTGATTTCGTCTTGAAATGCCTGTCTGACGTATGGTTCGAACAGGTCGGCAGCGGTATCCAACTCAACCACGTCCTCATCTTGGTGATAGGAGATGACATCGTCATCAACGAGGCCCGGCAGATGGTCGTGATAAAGCGCCATATAGATCTCTAATCGTTCATCAACAACCGCCTCTGCTGGCTTTCCCGTTTGCCATTCAACCGCTTGATCCGCGACTCGAGGCAACGACATCGGGTTTGTATCCCAAAACAAACAGTACAGGAGATATCGCCGAAGCTGGTGGCCAAGATTGGTGAACATACTATCCAACAAACGCTCTGTCCTGCTATTCGTCGTCATTCAGTTCTTAAGACTCCCAGCAAAGTGCTTCGTCCATACATTTCCATTACCGAGACATATCCGCGACTAATTGCTAATGACTTTCGTTGTCGCTACGCTACATCCATTCTCTCTATTCCCCACAGGATTCGTATTCTGCTGTTGAGGATTTCAACGGATCCAAGTTCCTTATTCAATGAGCTTGCCGTCAGACCAACTGGCACACTGCTGCTTGAGCATGCATGACCGTCTTATCGGAGTAGATTTCTCGCCGTTTGAGTGGAAATCGTTTGATCTCCAGAGAACGGGCATTATCCAGTGGAACACCATGTTCGCCACACTAACGCGCCCCGGTACAGTCCTACATCTGTGAGTTATTCAGAGAGTCGTTCGCGTGAAGAAATCGCCCAAGCCGGGAGCATCCAATTCTGGAATTATTGAGTAGGGAGAGAACCGTATTGGGGACGGAGACACGACTTCCAGAACCTTTCCGCCCTGACTTCGAATTACGTTCTTGAGTGTGAAATCCGAGTGATTTTGGCATCGTCGCTCCCCATCAGCGAAGATCCATCCTGGTGAAACAAATACCGGTTGATAATCACCTCTCAGGTCATCTGCCATCTGACGAGCCACCGTCAGCGCGGTGCGACCTGTTTCTTGTGTCTTAACCTCGAATGCCAAGCCTTGGTATCCTTTTATATCTGCATCAAGTCTGACATCTGGGCGCCTGCCCGATCTGCCAGGAATACTAATTGGTTTTTCAACCTCTACGGTTGCATCATCGGGAGCAACTGGCGTTTCCTTGTATTTCCTCAGGTACTCGGCAAGTTTGTCCCTTACCTCGTCATGCTCCATGGCACGTAACGGATTGGGAGTATCCGGTGGCATATCCATAATATTGATTATTAGAAATATAAAATTATGCCAATACTGTGGAGAATTATATTCTATCGCTAATGACTTGCACTTGCGTCAAGAGAGATCGTGGCCTTGCTCCGGTAAGACGATTATTAGCAGATTCGCTACGAGCGGTAATCAGTGAGAATTCTATTGAACCGATTTCCACTGACAATCCCGGAATTCTGAGGGGATAGAGTGTTGTCAGAAAAACCCGTAGTGGTAGTTAAGAAGCTAATTGATGACAATGCCAGAAGCTCCTGAAGGATATACTCGGTACGAACATTACTCATTCTCGAGGATTGTTCTATTTTCAACCATGGCAATTCTGCTTACAATTGCTGGTGTAGTCATCTTCTCAGAAAATGTCATCCTATTCCCGCAAAACAACGTCAAACTGGTCGTTGGAGTCGGGGTAGCAATTACGGCCTCGCTCTATATTCACGAATCTCTCCACTACATCGCTAACTCTGTTTTAGGCTACGATCCAGTATATAAATGGCCGAATTGCGTCTATGTTCCGGAGGTGCCCCTTGATCTGTGGGAGAGTATTATAGTGCTACTAGCTCCACAGGTTTTGTCGGTCGTCTATGCTCTGCTCCTCCTCACAGGTTCCGTCAACGAACTGGCGATCGTCCTCGGCTGGGGATTGGTGCTTAATCTCGGGGGAGCTGCATCTGATGTGTCCTGGGTTGTGCGACGGCTGACTTGGCCTGCCGGAACGAAAGTCGTTGTCGGTGATGACAGGAAGAACTACGTGGCATTTCCGGAAGACTCGCTATGATCTGATCTGCGACTTTTGATACTACTGAGATAATTCGCGACACAAGCCACCGCGGTGAGTATGCGCGGTATATTCAACTTCTGAAACCTATCTCCTGCTCAGAGCACACCTGTCTTAATAAGCTAGTATTCCCACGCTGGGGGGCGGTGGTAGTGGGGATGTTAGAGGTCTTCTCAGGGACAAAGCAACAGGTCCAGTAAGGACAGCAAGGACGATTGCACCCGATTGCTGAAAGAGTGTCACACCCTCTACTCTATAGACTTCTGACACCGACCAGTGCTTGGGTAGCACCGATAAATAGCCGTGCTTTCAAATACAAGAACGAATCCGCTTGGAGCGCTCCACATCAACTGGTAACCGAACTGATTTGTTTCTTTCTACCAAAGGGAGAATTATGACCACATTCTATCACGTGGATTTGCTTGGAGAGCTTGAAGTTGGAGACGTTTTGGATTTATACTGGCCTCCACAGGTCTATCCAGGCGAGTTCGCTCTGCCACCAGATGATTCAATGAGTCCTGAGGGGGAGCTAGAGGCATTAAGATCCGAATTCCCCGAGGGTCTCTCCAGCCACGGTGCGAGGCACGCTCTGAGCGCATTAGTCGGCATCAATGATCCCCCCATAGAAGGCGGAGTTCAACTGCCCTTAGAAGGAAAATATCAAGGAATGGTCGCATTGCTATTCCGAGCTCAGTCAGAGGATGGGGAGTACGAGAGACGGCATTATGACCCAGCACCAGTATTACTTGAGACAGGGCTTGAGTTGTTGCGACAGAGCGATTTCGAGAGCGAACAATCACGGTTCCAATCGTATTTTGGCGCGAAAACGCAAGCCGAAGCTAATCACTACAGACAGCGGTACAGAGGCGGAAATGGGCAGTTAGTTGCAGTTGAATGTGAGTCATACGATGTTCGGGATATGGATCTGGTTGAAGCGAGCAGTTTCATTGAGATTCTACGAGATGGGCGGAGGTATTGGGAAGGTGAAGCAGGCTCTGAAAACCCAACCTGGGAAGTCTTGATGGAACCTCCTATTGAAATTGTTGAGATAGTAGACGGAAATTAGAGTCAGAGCGTTATTGAAATATTCATCAGCCGATAGGTGAGTCGCGTTGAATAAAGAGGATGACTCCAGTAAGCCAGTCGGGTGGTATTATTCGATCTCTCATCCCTTATTGATTTGATTCTTCAGTCCGTTTGATAATCTAATGCCTACCCAACTCATTGCGAAGTTAATCGAATTGGCATATAATGAGACGCAATCAGATTTAGCTCACCACGAAATTGAGGATCGACTTTTGGACAATCTTCTCGGGAAGAATCTTGATTTCACGACCGAACAGGGAGAGCAGGCGACTATCTTGTTCCATAGCATAGGTCGGGGGAAAGAGTCCCCAAGTACAGTTGTCACCCTCCAAGTCGAAGGGATAGAATTTAATCAGGACGCAGAGAGGCTAACGCTTGACTTACGATATATTTTCTATCAAGAATACGGATACAATTTCCTTTTCAGCGGTACGTCAACGAAATTCTTGATCACATCTCCTTTTGTTCAAAGATTAGGGCCAGCTAATATCCTAATTGAATTCGCAATCTACGGGAATACAGTAAATCAAGTGAACCGTTGCCTATCAATTTTAGCTGAGGTAATTCGAGTACATCAAGCCACCCGTCATCAAACAGCGATAGAATGGTACGACGATCATGAGAACAAATGGGAGGGAGATCCTGAGATAACCTTAGAGGAACCGATTAGGGAGACAGTCTCGATTGATGATCCAATCGAATATATTTACGAAAGCTCGAATGACGAGTCGTATATTGAAGACTACATCCGATATGTTGACAATCCTCGTGGAGAAATTAGAAATTTGATCGATAACAGAAATACCTACGCTCGGTCGGAGTTGTAGGGGTCGGCGTGCAGAATACGCGCTCTGTATCTTGCAGAGCTTCAGAAATGTTAGCTGGCTTTGGCAAACTCAGGAATCGTCTAACAATTCCTGCTTCTTTGCAGCAAACTCATCTTCGGAGATGTCAACATTCCCACGCGGGTGGGGGTTGGCTGATGTAGTCGGTCCACGATGACTGGAAAAAGCCATGTTGGAAGTGCCTTCTTATGAGTATCCGGCCAGCACTGTGAGTTCATCGTGGAATCGACAGTTGGCCATAACTTATGTTAATGGGCTATGAGTAGCGAAGAGTATGATGTCTGTTGCGCTAAATATCGGTGCAAACAGTAGTTCTCCAGGTGGTCGGGGGCCGATCTATGGAGATGGGACCTTTCGATACATTCCTATCCCTGAAGACGATGAGACTGTTAACGAGCCGACGTACGACGATCTCGGGCTTGGATCTATTCGGCCCGAAAGCGCGAAGAATACAGTAACTCACTTTGATCCGGAATTCCCTGAGATTGGCTATAACAAAGACTACTCCTACGGCGATCGACATTCACCCAAGACGAACCGAATAGCGGAACTTGAGGAGGGTGATATTCTCTTCTTCTACGCGACGCTGGACTATGTCGGTGAAGGCAATCCAGAACAGGACTGGATAAACGACGATTGGGGGGCATATATTATCGGTCATTTCACTCTGGAATACGATCCTATCCCAAAGGACGAATACCACTCCCTGCCAGAGGACGTGAAAGAAAAATTCGTCACGAATGCCCATGTTCGACGCGACGAGTTTGATGCAGAGTATCTTGTTCTTGGGAATCCAGACGACTCACGATTGTACAAGACGCCGGTTCCGCTGAGCGGTGAGTCGGGTGTCGAAGCGAACCAATTTGTCACAAAACACTCGGAAGACTCCGGTGGAGGCCCATGGTATCGCCGACCATTAAAGTTCGATACGGAAAGTACTAGAGCCGTCCTGCGGGCCCAACGAGACTATCACTCCCAGCGAATAGCTGAACCAGATGTTGAATCCGCGACTGAATTTAACCGTACCCAACTCGGTGAGAAAGGACAACTCCAATGGTTTTTCCATTCACCCCATTCCGAGTACCCGGTTCGAGACATCGTGAATAGAGGAAAGACGGAACCGTATATTGAGAAGGGCGCCGAAAATTTCTGTAGCCAGTGCTACCAGAATTCGATTAAAACGTTCGCAGAGACCGCTTCTCGAAGGTATCTATTCCTTTTCACACGGTGTCAAAACGAGAGCTTATATGAACATGATAACCGTCGGATCGTCGGATATATCGATAAGAAACGAGCGCTAAATATGGGCGATCGTGTAGCTGTACAAGGAGACACAACGTTAGTTAGTTTCGAAGACAGCGTAGACTTAGTCGGTCTCGTGGATTCTCCGAAGTATGTACGAAACGCGATACTGGATAAGGAAATAGCCCAGCGCCTTGTGGAATACTTTGACGAGCAAGAGAACATCCTTGACGATTGTCTTGATGAAGTAGAGCGGTTGAAACGAAAACGGCGAGAGAGTGAGCACGGAGACGTAGCCGTTCCAACTTCGCCAAGTGGATGTTGAATTAGCTCTGCGCTGATGCTATTACGATTTCCGCGCAGAGTGGAGAAAATCTGGTCCTCTACGACCTCAAAATAGTAACTCCCGAAAAGGAGGAACGGCCTAGCTCGGAGAGCAGTACTTGCCGTCGTACCGATCGTTGTCTCGGGTTTCTTCGATCGTTCGATTCAGGTAGTTATTTCGGTCCCACTTCGGGCGATATCGATTGCATTTGCGTAAGCATTCCCAGACGAGTTCTCGATTATCGCAGTAGTACCACAACTTCGAGATGAACGCCATATCTGCCTCAGAGATTGAGGGATAACCGCTCTCATTCGCGTTCCAGAGTTCTCTGAACTCTCGGTCCTGATAGAATCCTGTCGCTCGAACCTCTTCAACCGTCGGAGAGTCAGTTTCGAGCCAGATCATATCTGAGTACTTGTAGCTATACTGCCGAGCTCGCTGATCTGCGAGGTCGATCAGCGTCTGTTTTTCGTTAGTACTTCCTCGCACCGTCTCGCTCGTTGAGCTGTTGTTACTAGATTGAGGAACGTAGTGATCGATGAACTCCCTAAACGGTTTATCGGTCGACGCAAGTGAGTCGAAGAGGGTCTGGGTGTATGGATCCCGCCAGACATCTCCAGTCACCGTTGCGTACCGTTTCTCCTGATAAATCTCGACATGTGGCTGGTCGTCAAGACCGTCCAGCTGATCGATTGGCAAATCCGCCCGCGATTTATGATCAGCGAGTAGCTCTTGAGTCTCATTACTGACTCTGCAGATTTGATGGAGACCGGTACCCGATACGGACACCGAGACATAACCTCCGAATTCCCGAATTCTCTCGATCACGAAGTCGGGCACGCTTTCGTCGCCGACGTTCGGGTCCCGGATATCATCCCAGTCGATGAGGACTAGTTGGCTATCCGAGGAGAACATGTATCCGAGGACGGTCATCTCGTCGGCTCTAACGTCATCCATCCCCTGGAGTCCAGAGGCGATGTCTCGAGCCTCCTCAAATGAGAGTCCGGCTTCTGAATTTGCCCCCGTTTTTGGATAGAGTGGCATCTTGTCCCTCTCCTCGTCTGGGCTGAGCAGGGCAACCAAGAAGTGGTTATTCAATTTTAGTGCTTCGGTGAGTTCGTCCGCGTCAACCCCGACGAAGTCCTCGTTACCGTAGTCGCTTGAGGAGACGACCCTATTCATTCTCATCACCTCCCCAGACCTTACGAGCGAGACGGATCTGTCCGTCTGGATCCGTGCCCAGTTCTGCACAGAGTGGTTCAAGAACCCCGTTGAACCAGACGGTCTCCGAAGCGTCGTCCGGGAATTCTTTGCTATCCTCAAGAACGGAAATACACGCGCTGATTACTGCACCGCGGACACCTGAATAGTGACCGTTGAATCGCCGAGCATCATTTGTATCCATACTGAGGAACCGATGTCGGGCACTCTCACGGATTCGGTCTGGGAGGTTATCCAGAACGCAGTCCACGACTTGATGTCGGTCGCGTCCTTTGGGGGAGGCTCTCAGACCCTCCTCGACCTCGTCAAGATCACGACCATGCTCGGCGATCACTGCGCGCCATTTTGAGGGCATCAGGCCGTGATGGACTCCCCATGCTCGATCGAACCAGTGAGTCTGTCCGACCGGGGCGTCGTTGGAGTGGAACGTCGTTCTGGCGGGGACGAAGCCGTTCTCGTCCAGTTCGGAGACTCCAGAAGGATACGAGGAGTGTTGACTGTACTGATCTTCTTTTCGAGCAGGATTCGATTGATGACCGTTTCGACCAAACGTAGAAGTTCGATTTTTGGCAGACATGGCAAAATCGATATTTCTTGGGACTCCGCCACGCCTCGGTAGAAAATATCTATCCAGAGACGTCGCTGTCCCTCAATATGAGCTTCCGACCGATGTTGATTCGATATCTTGGAGATCATCGCGATCGGTAGCTCGCAGGCTATTGTATATCAGGAACTTACTAAATTCTATCGGTATGCACGTTATGAATATGAACTGAGATCAATCCTTGGGCCCCGTAGAGACGATAATATGGCGTATTGCCAGAATCCAGTAGCCAACAAGACTAAGTTGGTTGTGATGTATGAATGAATAGGATGAGTCCTGAGAAAAGATACAGCGACGAGGTTATTTTAGCGATGCTTCGTCAGTGCAAAGATCAGCAGGGCGTCTGTACTCCTCGAAAATTCCGAGAATATGACCAATTCTGTTCCGTGTCGTGCGTCATGGACCGTTTCGATGGTTGGTCCAATGCAAAGAAGGCAGCAGGAGTAGAAGAAGACCTGTCCGATGATAGTGGCCGGAAACGGCAGTACACGGACGAGCAGATCCTAAGCCATCTCCGTGAATGCCAGCGTCGCTACGGTAAGTGTACTACCGATACGCTACAGCAGGACGATGACTTTGTCAGCCCGACTGTCGTTGTTACCCGATTTGGCAGCTGGATTGAGGCAAAGAAAGAAGCTGGTATCGATGTCGACGAGCGTAATCACAATTCGAGACCTCGCGAGTACTCTGATGAAGAGCTTCTTGACATGATTCTAGAGTGTAAGAGAAAATACGGGAAGGCAACCCAGCGCATATTCAACGAGAAGGATGAATTCCCAACTTCAGGTGCTGTGAGACATCGCTTCGGTAACTGGAGTACTGCGAAAGAGCTTGCCGGCCTTGATACACAGAATCAGGATTATTCTTCTGAAGAACTCCTTGAGATGCTTCGGGAATGCGCGGAACGACATGAGAACTGTTCCGCGAAGAAATTTGCCGAAGATGACGACTTCTGTTCTCCAGGAACGATACAGAGTCGGTTCGGATCGTGGCGACGGGGAAAAGAGGAAGCTGGATTTGATGAATCGAGTAATGACGAAAACTCCGACCTGTAGATTTTGACGGCATCGTCTCGGAAGGCCGAATTTCTGAGCTCTAAATGGGGTATTTTTTCGCGCGAGCTGTCACTCTCTCAGCCTGAGAATAGACGGGGGATTGTATATATTAAACGTCGGACATTTGACGACAGATAACCCACGAATTCCCTTCGCACTAGAAGATCAGAATCCAAGCGGATTCAATCTCCAACGGTTGAGAAAGTCTACTATCAGAAAATCTCGAGAAGAGAACGAACTCGTGGAGTAAGCGGGGTAGACTATCAATCAGACGTCCGTTCATTCGATCAAGGAGCCTGAACTCGTACGCAGATGTAGTCTTTCGTGCTTTAGGAAGGCTGATGCGGTACTCGCTGACCCCCCCGTGTGGGAATCATCAATTTGGAGGACAGGGCTACCGTCATTTCCGACAATCCCTCTACCTCCGGACCGCCTCAGTAGGATATATGTTGGTTGTAGAATCTCTATTTCGTCTGAACCAATTTGTGAGCTCTGAGAGACAGACGGATACTGCTGAAACTGGCTTGAAAACTGGCTAGAGATTATTAGCACCCGGAGGCCTGAAAGGTTGTATGGGAGATCAATACAGCGAACATGAAACCTCCATATTGATTTTTGGCCCAAATCGGGACGGAGTTTTAGACTTCACTAGTGAAGCGAGAGATATTCTCCAGAAAAAAGGCGTCGAGTATGACGGGCCAATCCCACTTCCCAAGATTAGTATGAGCGATGATGATGAGGCCTTCTCGGACGATGGAGCTGAAGTTTTTGGGCATCCACCATCGGAAGAGGAATTGAAAACATTGCCAGGAACGACCGTGTTTCGAAGACTGCTTCGTGTCTATGGTGATGGCGACGTGATTTCGGAAATATTGTCTAAAGAATCCGCTGACAAGGTGTTTTTCAGGGTCCTGTTAGACGTTCGATCACACCAGAAAGGTGGCAAAGGAACACCACATACCTACGATCCCAGAATCGATTACAAGACTGAACTTTGAACTAGCGGATGATTTCCCGACTGGCCTCTGACTTATCACCATCTCGGAGGCCTGTTTTTCTTCTTGATGAGGGACAGGAGGATTGAGGGCTGTATGATTGAAAGGAAAGCTGGGAGAGCGAACTCATTACACTCCCAAACAATCGATTCCGGCGAAGTCAGTTAATCCACTAGCCCGACAGTTTTACACTACTGATATGGTTAGAATGCCGATAGAAGCCCGATGCATTACGGAAACCCCGTGCCCTCCGTAATCGGACACGCACCCATTCGAGAACGTGTCCGGAAAGAGGTAATTCCCAATATCCCTGCTGACTCCTGGAAAGAGACGTCCGATCCCCTCCCACTTCGTCACGCCACGGACGTTCGGACGATCGTCTCGACAGCGTTTCCCCACACCACTGGCAGCCTCCAGTCCTACGCCGTCTACGTCCTTGAATGCGCATACAGTCGAAGACATCGAAATGTCGCAGCTTCAGGATTGAATATCAAGAGGCCAGGATGGAGGCATGAGGTTGATTCAGCGGAAAGGCTCATTTACGTTGGCCGAGCGAAGAACCTCTTCAAACGACTTAATCAACATCTAAACGAACCCGGAAATCCCGGAGCCAATTTCACGGCCGTCTTCCCGCCTGTTCGGATTCTCGATGTTTCGTGGTACAGTATCAAGGAAGAAGCGGATCGAGCAGAAGTCGCTACGGCTGAGCTCCTCCGGGAGCGGTTCCCGGAGGACTACATCTCTCAACCGGGTTAGTTCACATTCAACTTGGACAGCAATTCATCGTGATCCTGTGGGTATCTTTTGCCACAATTTTTACATTCGTATGTCGATTCAGTCTGTTTCCAAATTCCCCTACATCCGCTCTTTAATGATTCGGGGCCGTTTTGACGGGGATTAAGATCCATATTGTAGAAATAGAAACCCCGGACACTACGATGTACAATTATATCACAATCTCCACACTTGAAATAGTTTGTACCCTCACCACTACTTTTTGTGATCTCGTGGAAGCCGTGAGCACATTCTGGTATCTTCGGAACGGGATGTCCGTTCGAATCAGTCTCGGGGAGTTGTTCGATACCCTCTGTTTCGCCCTGATCGGATGAGACGAGTGCTTCTTGCTCGGTTCGCTCTTCGACTGATGGAGCGTATTCCCGGGCTTGTGTAGTCCCAGCGAGAACCGCAGTTTCCTCATCCTCTCGGAATGCATCGATCATCTGTTCGATGCGGAACTGATTGGTTGTGAAGTCCTTCCCGTACGCCCAGAACACGCTGAACGACTTAGTTAGATAATCGTACGTTGTTGTCTCAATGTCTTTCTCCTCGTTCTTATACTGAACTTCGACGATAATTCCTTCTCCAAACAGATCATCGGGCCCTTCAAACTCAAGGAGCACGTCGGCCCAACGTTCGTCAGTATTCGATTTCGAGTCGCTGACGTCGAGTGGAACCTCCGATCCGCATCGGACGTAGTCATCGTACTCCTGTTTCAATGCCGAGATAGCCATCGACTTTCGTTTTCTGTGGATCTCTGATTCCCCAATTCCCCCGCTACACGAGGTATTCGATGACACGTGGACGAAGTGTCTGGCCCGGCCGTCGCTCATCGGCCCTCGAGGGAACATCTGTTCGTTACATTCTGGACAGCGAACGCGAGTTCCGTCAGCTACCTCCTCCGGTATGACACGCTCGCCCTTGTTGAGACCGACCCAGGGCATTCGTCGTCCTACTTTCAAAAGAGAAGTGTAAAAGACTGGGGAGCACCAGAACGGGGAATACAACGCCTGCAGGTTCATCTCTCCTTCACCTACTGTCTTCGGAATACGGACCAAGATACGTGGCGGTACTCGCTGACCCCCGTGTGGGAACCTTCGATATAGTGGACAGCTCACCTTCCTTCCGAATAGACTCTCCTCGTCGGGACCGCCTCATTAAGATATATGTTATTTGTAGAATTCCACGTCAATATGCCCTATAGCATCATGATCTGTATCCTCAATCAAGTAATGCACTTCTGGTGAGCGATAACAACCCGAGCGGTTAGCTGTGAGTTCTCTCCACCGTCGCGCGAGACAACGACTCCGATTCAATACGGACACCTTCGTCCGTCGAGGACATGTTGGAGGCAATCGCCGAAGGGACACGGGGACTTCGATTACAACGAAGACTGTGAAGTGCAATTTTGAACGGCCATATTCGTCTATTCTAAGCGCTTATTCAGGAGAATTACTGCAGAGTGTATTGTTGTGGAACTCTCCCCCTGCGACAACTGATATCCACTCTAAACCACCGTAGTGCTCCTCGTCGCCCTCGGGAGTGGTCCGACTGACGAATGGTTCGCGCTGATCCGGAACAGTAATTGTATATTCTCCTCCTCGAGAGTCTTCAAGCTCTACGACGGTGTGACGTTCTTCAAGAACGATTTTCGTTACTGTCGAGGGGGCACGTTGTCGAGCTCCATTCTCTGCGTACCATCGGATCCGATTGCCAGGTTCGGCACGTTCAAGCAGTCCGCGAATTGTACTCATAGAACCCCATAGCACGAACGCCGGGAAAGCGTTGTTCCCGATGACTATACCCGTGGCCGGGTTGGACGAGGGTTGCCTGTCAGTCTCTCGTTTTATATTCTCTGCAGAACATATTGCGGTAGAGAATGTCGGAATCTGCCCCTCGTTCTCCTGAAACTCATACCGAATTTCGAGATCTCCAGCTCTCATGTGTCGAGAAATACGTCGGATTTGTCGTACTGTTTTCCATCGGATATCTTACTCCGGTATTAGTCACGAGCGAGTTGTGGTGGTGGAAGCTACCCACGATATTTGACGAATTCATTGCTCTGTTTGTGGGAGTAACTGCGTCACTCTACGCCCACGAGTCAGCTCACTATATTGCGTATGAGCAACTCGGATTTGAGCCAGAATTCATCTGGCCTCGGATGGTGATGGCTCCAGATCAGATTACAGATATGTACGAGAAAGTAACCACGTTTCTGTCGCCACAGATACTAACGCTTCTCTATCTGGTACTGCTCGTTCTCCCCATCAGTCCAGTGATAGAAGCAACTGTAGCGTGGATGTTTTTGATCAATTTGAGTGGAGGAGTATCGGACATCCTATGGAGTATCCACTGGTTCTTCTGGCCCGAGGGAACAATCGCTATGACTGCGAGTGATAAAACGGGCTACGTTGCGTTCCCCAAGTGATTTATTAATAGTCTGTTATTTCATAGCGACATATGAGCCAGTGCGAATACTGTTCAAACAATGCTACCAGGAACGCATATAATAAACACACTGTGGAAACAGAGTCTCTTTGCGAAATCCATTACGCGTATCTCAAACCATCTTCAGCGACTGTTAATCCGGTGAACATTGGACGCTGTATGAGGTGCGGAGAGAAAGCTCTTAACAACGATGGCACGGAGGAGCGACTGATCGAACACCATGTCAACTACCCACTGGATCTAACTGTTCCAATCTGCGATTCTTGCCACACTGAGATACACAGTGGAAGCGATCCAGTATATCTTGAGAGGTACGAGAGACAGAATTCTCCATACGATCCAGTCGGATCAAAAGACGCTGAGGGAGTGGCAATTCATCGAAAGTACCGGAACAAGCCGACTTCAGGTGAAGCATGTCCGAACTGTGACTCAAATCTTATTTTCCCGCCTGATGGAATGGGATTTAGTGAACCACATTTGTGTCCGAATAGCGAATGCAGTTTAACAGACGTTTCGGCCAGTAGAGTGATTTAGTTTCAATTGACTCAGCGATGATCTTGAGTAATCAAGCCCCCGGTGACTCTGTCCATGGCCGAACCGGACGAGGGTTGTCTGTCAGTCTCTCTGTGCCACAACAGTACGTGCTAGTTTCACGGCGCAGAAATTAGAGTTGAACCCATCTATTTGTCATTTAGAAGATGGTTCTTACTGCCCAAGAATTTCTCGTCCGATTTCTCATCTTCGTCTTCCTTTTCTTCGTCGGAATCTGACTTTCTCCAAGGATTTCTCGGCTCGGATTCCACCGAATTCGGTGTTAATCGCTGTAAATCCCTCTTCTTCTCTCGCGGATCTCTCTCTTCCTCCTCTTGCTTTCGCTGCCACTGACGAAGATTAGTAGCCTCATCTGGACTCACGTCATTCACCACTTCAGCGACGACATATCCTGATTTGTGTTCGAGAATTTTCACGCCATATGCTTTTGGCAAACCATCAAGATTACCGCGCACATGGATTCGGCCATTACGAGAAAGGCCATCCTCTGTTCCACCGTCCCGATCAACTCGAACACGGAAGATCTCTCCTTCAGGAGGGAGAGTCATGAAATACTAGTTACTATCTGAAAATAAACCATTTTTCATAGGATCACCTACACTAGTAGCTGGCCGTTGCAGAGGGAATGCCACTATTAGGGCGTAAATTGTTATTACTCAGAGAGGAGTATTTTTCAATCTCTTCCCAGTCAATCGGCTCGAAGAGGACGCGATAGAACTATTTTTCTGCGGTAGATTCTCACCGTGCTCTGCGTACCAAATCGCGTCGAGTCCTTTGTATTTCCCGTCGATTTCGTCGAGTGTTTTCCTCGCCAATGAGGAACGTCTCGATGTCCTTGTTGAGTAGGTGGAACGACTGGCCGAACCTTTGCTAATACCTCCGCTAAACAGTCCGAATATACCCTGTACAACAGTCGTGGATCTCACCATGGTGGACGAGATCTTCCATAATCCCTCTCTCGTACCCAGCTTCTCGAAGAACAGTCTTAGCTAATGTTTTGGGAATTCCCTCAGAGAACTCTTTCTCAAGTGCTCGAACTATGTCTTCTGCGGACTCTTGAGTCTCATAGGTGAAGTCCTCAGGGTATTCCAGTACACCTCTATTGATCAGTTCGGTGTTGATTTCTCCCATACGTTTGTGTTGCTCGTCGATTTTTTCATCAATTGCATCACGAATTTCTATCACATATAGTTCGTAATGGGCGAGAATAAGACTGTGTCTGATTATATTCACGAGACTACTCTGCCGAGACTACTACTCGATTCCGGCAGGATACCGTATGCGCATACCGCACCAAGTATTAGTTCCGCGCGTACGTTGATCCGCGCGTCCGCTCAGATAGAAGTTCGAGTGGTACCCGAATGAACTGTGATACGTCAACCGGAGAAGGAAGGAGAAAACCCGAAGCCGTCTGTGAACTCCTAAGGGAGTTTATTTCAAGTGGACTCGCCGGGATTTGAACCCGGGGCCTCTCCCATGCCAAGGGAGTGATCTACCCCTGATCTACGAGCCCGCGTCGCATCGAACCGTACCGCGGTCCACATAATAAGGCCTTCGGATCGGTTTCCGGACGTGTCACCGTCCCACGGGGCCGAACTCGCGGATTCGAAACGGTTTAGTGCTGGACCGCGTTGATTCGGGTGGGAACGGCGCGACCGCAAATCCGACTCGCCTTCGGGCTTGGGATTGCGGGAGTGTTGTGACCGACAGCTGTCGGTCACGGATACGCTTCTGCGGTCTGTGCGGTTCCAATCCATCTATGGCACGAATGCACACCCGCCGCCGTGGCTCGTCCGGTTCGGACAAGCCGGTGGCAGACGAACCCCCGGAGTGGAGCGACGTAGACGAAGCGGACATCGAAGAGCGCGTGGTCGAACTCGCCGAGCAGGGTCACGACCCGAGCGTCATCGGGATGAAGCTGCGCGACGAGGGCGTGAAGGGTACGCCGATCCCCGACGTGAAGCTGGCGACGGGGAAGAAGCTCACCGAGATCCTCGAGGAGCACGACGCCGAGCCGGAGCTTCCGGAGGATCTCCACAACCTGATGGAGCGGGCCATCCGCCTGCGCGAGCACATGGAAGCGAACCCCCAGGACCACCAAAACAAGCGCGCGCTCCAGAACACGGAGTCGAAGATCCGCCGTCTGGTGAACTACTACCGCGGCGACGCGCTCGACGAGGACTTCACGTACAGCTACGAGGTCGCCGTCGAACTGCTCGAGGAATAGTATGTCTACCGCGCCCGCGACCGTCGAGGACGCCGATGCCGGCGACGTGGCCGCCGCGATCCGCGACGCCCCGTTCGTTCGGGTCGTCGCGGCCGCGACCGGCGACGCGCTGGCCGCCAGCGGCGTCCTCGCGCGGGCGTTCAAGGAGCGATCGACGCCCTTCCAGGTGCGCGTCGATCCGGTGCCCGACCCGCTCCCGGCCGACGGCGACGACCTCACCCTCGCGCTCGGTGTGACGGGTGGCGACGTCGCCCTCGTCGGCGACGACCGGCCGACGAGCGTCGCGGCCGCGGCGGCGGTCCGGGAACTCGGCGTCGATCCAGATCCGATCCTCGCGCTCGCCGGCGTGACCGCGGCCGGTCGCCCGGTCGGCGACGCGCCGTCGCTGCTCGACGCGGCCACGGCGCGGTCGGCGATCGACCGGCGTCCGGGGCTGGCGGTGCCGACGACCGATCCGGTCGACGGCCTCGCCCACTCGACGCTCGTCCGCAGCCCGCATTCGGGGGATCCCGACGGGGCGCAGGCGGCGCTCGCGGACCTCGGCGTGCCGGCGGAGCCCGACGAACCGGACCGGCGGCGACTGGCGTCGTGGCTGGCCATCGAGGCCTCGGCGTCGTCGTCGCGGGCCGCGGCGGCCGTCGAACGGGTTCTGCACCCGTACGCGACCCCGGAGGGCCGGTTCGCGACCGTCGCGGGGTTCGGCGACGCCCTCGACGCGGTCGCACGCGAGCGGCCGGGGACCGGTGTCGCCCTCGCCATCCGCGACGCCGAGACGGCGCGGTCGGCCGTCCTCGACGCCTGGCGGACGCACGCCCGGGCGGTCCACGGGACGCTGTCGGACGCGACGACGGGCCGGTACGACGGCGTCTTCGTCGCGCGCGTCGCGGACGACGGTCCAGGTCGGCTCGGGACGGTCGCCCGACTCTGTCGGGACTTCGAGTCGCCGGAACCCGTCGTACTGGTCGTGGCCGACGACTCGGCTGCGGCCGCGGGCACGACCGACGAAGCCCTCGGGGCGGCGATGGCCGAGGCGGTTCGGGAAGTCGACGCGGACGGGCGGAGCGCCGGTGGCTCCCGGTGGGCGACGGCGCGGTTCGACGACGCGAACGCGGAGGCGTTCGAAACGGAGGTATCGAGGTTCATCGCGGCGTTCAGGGGGGCGCTATGAGACGCGCCGACGTCGCGACGACACACGACGACGCGTCGACGGTGGCGGCCGCACTCCGGCCGGACAACACGCCGTCGATGACGACGCGCGTGGCGGACGACGTCGTCCGCACGGTCGTCGAACGCGAGACCGCTGGCGGTCTGGGGTCGACCCTGGACGACTACGTGGTGAACCTGACGGTCGCGGAGACCGTCGCACGAACGGCACGCGAACACAGACACAACCATGAGTGAACGCTCAGTACCCAAGCAGCAACGTGGCAAGCGCTGGTATACGGTTTTCGCCCCGGAGCAGTACGACCGGGAGGAACTCGGCCAGACGCTCGCCGACGAACCGGAGAAGATCATCGGACGAACGATCGAGACGACCCTCGGCGACCTCACCGGCGACTCGGGGGCGAACAACACCAAACTCACGTTCAAGATCACGGACGTGGGGTCGGACTCCGCGTACGCGGAGTTCGTCCAGCACGAACTCACGCGGGACTACCTGCGGAGTCTGGTGCGCCGCGGCGCCTCGAAGATCGACGCGACCGTGACGGTCCTGACGACGGACGACTACCGCGTCCGCGTCCAGCCCGTCGCGTTCACGACGAAGAAGGCCGACCGCAGTCAGGAGAAGGCCATCCGGCGGGTCATGATCGACCTCGTCGAGGAGGCCGCCGACGAACGTGACTTCGAGTCCTTCGTCGAGAGCTGTGTCGAGGGGCGTCTCTCCTCGGCCGTCTACGGCGAGGCCAAGACCATCTACCCGCTCCGGCGGGTCGAGGTCCAGAAGCTCACCCTCGAAGCGCGACCCGAAGAGGTCGCCGCCGAGGAGGAGGCCGCCGTCGACGTCGACGAGGAAGACGTCGCCGTCGACGAGGACTGATCGACACCCGACGACCCTTTTCGCGGCCGCGACGCGACCCGAGTACGGATGTGTGTCCAGCGACAAGGACCCCCGATGACCGAGTTGGCACACGCGAACGCCGGCTACCGGCGACTGTTCGGCTCCGACGGCCTCTCGTTCGGGATCGGGTTCCCGCTCACCGGCGTCCGCGAGTCGACGCCGGACGTCGCGGCGGAGACACGCCTCGCGAGTCACGCCGAGTCGGTCGGCTTCGACGGCCTCTGGGCGCGGGACGTCCCGACGTACTGGCCGCGGTTCGGGGACGCCGGCGGCGCGTTCGACACGTGGCCCCTGCTCTCGCACGCGGCGGCCCACACCGACGACATCGCTCTCGGAACCTCGAGTGTGGTCCTCCCCTTGCGCCACCCGATCCACGTCGCGAAGGCCGCGGCGTCCGTCGACCGACTCTCGGGCGGGCGGCTCGTCCTCGGCGTCGCCTCCGGCGACCGCGACCCGGAGTATCCGGCCTTCGATGTCGACCCCGACGAGCGGGCGGTGGCGGTCCGCGAGCGGATCGACGCGATCCGGACGCTCTGGCGCGAGGAGTATCCCACCCTCGACGGGCCGTGGGGCGAACTCGACGGGGACTTGGACGTGTTGCCGAAGCCGACCACCGAAACGCTCCCGCTCCTGCCGACGGGCCACGCCCGCCAGTCGGTCGAGTGGATCGCCGAACACGGCGACGGCTGGATCTTCTATCACCTCCCCGAGGACACGCTCCGGACGTATCTGGACCGGTGGCGCGGGCTCGCCGGCGAGAAGCCGTTCGTGATCGCGGTCCGGGTCGCCCTCGCGGACGATCCGGATGCGGAGCCGGAACCCCTCCATCTGGGCTATCGCGCCGGCGTCGACTGGTTCCGGGACTACTTCCGACGACTGGCCGAGTTCGGCCTCGATCACGCCGTCGTCAGCCTCCAGGGATCGGATCCGCGACGCGAGATGACGCGCTTCGCCGAGGAGGTCGTCGACGAGGTCTGAGCCGGTCAGTACGCTTGTGCCGGTCGGGGACCAACTAGGGCTATGACTGACGTCCAGGCGCTGCGGGAGGTCTTGACGCCGGCCGAGGAGCTCACGATCGTCTGTCACAACAACCCGGATCCGGACTGCCTCGCGAGCGCGCTGGCGCTCGGTCGGATCGCCGCGGCCGTCGGGATCGACGAGCGTCGCATCCTCTACAGCGGCGACATCTCACACCAGCAGAACCGTGCGTTCATCAACCTCCTCGACATCGACCTCCGGGAGTTCGACCCGACGAGCGTCCACGACCGCCCGGAGGGGTCCCTGCTCGCGTTCGTCGATCACGCCGTCCCCGGCGGGAACAACCGCGTCCCCGAGGGGACGCCGATCGACGTCGTCTTCGATCACCATCCCGCGGAGGGGATCGAGGCCCGCTTCGTCGACCACCGGGAGTCGATCGGCGCGACGGCGACGATCCTCACCGAGTACGTACGGGCGTTCGACCTCGAACTCGACGCCACGCTGGCGACCGCGTTGCTGTTCGCGATCCGTCGTGAGACGCTCGGCTTCCTCCGCGGCGCGACCGACGCGGAGTACGCCGCGGCCGGGTTCCTCCACGAGGCGGCGGATCTGAACCTGCTGCGCCAGCTCTCGACGCCCTCGGTCACCAGCGCGACCGTCGACGCAATCGCCCAGGCGATAGCCAACCGATCGGTCCGGGGGGCGGTGCTCATCTCCCACGTCGGCCGGACGAGCGAGCGGGACGCGCTACCGCAGGCGGCGGACTATCTCGCCACCCTAGAGGGAGTCGAGACGGCGGTCGTCTTCGGCGTCGTCGACGGGAGCATCCACTTGAGCGCCCGCTCGACGGACACGCGCGTCCACATCGGCGACGTGCTCACCGAGGCGTTCGACGACGTGGGCAGCGCCGGCGGCCACCGGGAGATGGCCGGCGGCGAGGTCCCGCTCGGGATCTTCGCCGACTACGCGGACGACGACGAGGGACTGATCGCCATCGTCGAACAGGTCATCACGGCCCGACTCGTCGCGGCGCTCAATCTGGAGGCGGACGGCGACGCCTGAGCCGGTCGGCCGGGGGCCACGCGACGTCGGTCGTCGGCGGTCCGGTTACGTATCACTCGACAGACATAAGCGTCGGGCCGTCGAACCTCACGGACATGGTCGATACCCCGGACAGGTCGGCGCCCCCACCAACCGAGGCGACGAACCGAGACGGCGAACGGCCGGCCGTGGAACGGCCGGAGACGGCCGACGAGGTGACCGTCGTCGACGAGCGGACGGAACTCGAACGGACCATCGGCTTGACCGGGGGCATCTCCATCGGCGTCGGAACGATGATCGGCGCCGGCATCTTCGTGTTCCCCGGCATCGCCGCCGGACGGGCGGGCCCGGCGGCCGCGGGCTCGTTCGCCATCGGTGCCGTGATCGCGCTCCTCGTCGCGCTGCCGACCTCGGAGCTGGCGACCGCGATGCCGCGAAGCGGGGGCGGGTACTACTTCATCTCCCGCGGGATGGGGTCGCTGTTCGGCGCCGTCGTCGGCCTCTCGCTGTGGTTCGGGCTGGTGTTCGCGTCCGCCTTCTACCTCGTCGGCTTCGGGTTCTACGCCGAGGCCGTCCTCGTCAGGCTGGGGGTCGTACTCGGGGGCTTCGACGTCGTCGTCCCGCTGGCGTTGCTGTTCGGCGTGTTCCTGACGGTCTTGAACGTGACCGGGACGGAGAACGCGGCGAAGCTACAGAACGGCGTGGTCGGCGTCCTCCTGGCGATCATCGTCGCCTTCCTCGTGTTCGGCGGGCTGTCGATTTTCGGCCTGGTCGGGGAGCCGGAACCGATCGGCGAGTCGTTCCTCTCGAAGGGTGCCTTCTCGGTCCTGACGACCGCAGCGCTCGTGTTCACGTCGTATCTCGGGTTCGCCCAGGTGGCGACCGTCGCGGGCGAAATCAAGGACCCGGGGCGGAACCTCCCGCTGGCCATGGTCGGATCGGTGCTGATCGTCGGGGTGTTGTACGTGGCGACCATCTTCGTCGCGGTCAGCGCGTTCGGGAGCGAACGACTCGCGACGCTCGGTGAGACGGCGATGGTCACCGTCGCGGAGAGCTTCCTCGGGTCGCTCGGCGCCTTCGCCATCCTCTTCGGCGGGCTCCTCGCGACGGTGTCGAGCGCGAACGCCTCGATCCTGAGCACCTCGCGTGCCATCTACGCGGTCAGCAAGGACGCGCTGGTGCCACGCTTTGCGAGCCGCATCAACCTCGAATACGGGACGCCCCACGTCGCCCTCGGGATGGCGGGCGGACCGATCCTCGTGCTCGTCCTGCTCGGGGAGGTGGCGGTGCTCGCCGAGGTGGCCTCCTTTCTCCATCTCGTCATGTACGGGCTGATGTGTATCGCGCTGATCGCGCTCCGCCGGGACGAACCGGCGTGGTACGACCCCGACTTCCGCGTTCCGGGCTACCCCGTCGTTCCCGTGCTCGGCGCGCTGGCGAGTTTCGCCCTCATCGGGTTCATGCAGCCGACGTCACAGCTCATCGGCCTCGCGATCATGCTGCTGTCGGCCGGCTGGTACTACTATTACGCTCGCGACGTGACGTTACGGGGGGTACTGTGATGTCCGAACCCAACTGGACGGTGCTCGTCCCGGTCGAAGTCCTCGCGGGCGAGACGATCCCCGAATCCGTCGTCGACGTGCTGACGACCCTGCCGGTCGTCGTCCTCGGCTATCACGTCCTGCCCGAACAGACGCCGCCGGGACAGGCTCGCCTCCAGTTCGAGACGCAGGCCCAGACCAAACTCGGCGAACTCGCGGCCGCGTTCCACGAGGCCGGGGGTATCGCCGAGACGCGACTCGTATTCACACACGACGAGGAGCAGACCCTCGACCGCGTCGCCGACGAGACTGGCTGTGACGCGATCCTCGTTCCGAATCCGGCCCCCGACGTCGAACGTCTGCTCGTCCCCCTCAGCGGGGAGGTGGACGCCTCGCGGGTCACGGAGTTCGTCGCTACCCTGATCGGCGACCGAAACATCGCGGTGACCCTCCTCCACGTCGCCGACGGCGAGGCGGAGACGGCGGCCGGCCGGTCGCTGTTGAGCGACGCCGCCGCTCACCTCCGGGAAAGCGGCGTTCCGGCCGCCGCTATCACGAGCGAGGTCACCGTCTCCGAGTCCCCGATCCGGACCATCGCGACGGCGGCCGTCGACCACCACGCCGTCGTCATGGGCGAGAGCGAACCGTCGCTGCGCTCCTTCCTCTTCGGCGACGCGTCCGCGCAGGTGGCCGCCCAGTCGGTGGGGCCCGTCGTGGTCGTGCGGCGGGAACGGGACGACGGATCGGCCGGGGGATGAGGGGACCTGCCGACCGATCCGAGCGACGACGGTCGTCGGCCCCCGCCGTCGCCGCGGAGCCGAACGCTTATCACCGGGCATTTTTTAGGCAAACCTAAAATGGACGAGTCGACGGATCAGATCGCCGGTGCCGTCTTTCGGGCGCTGACCGACCGCGGGCACGAGGCGGTGGAGCGGGCCGTGGTCGACGCCTACGCCGCCGCCCGCGACGAGGTCGCGGCGGACCGGGAGCGACTCTCCCGGACCGTCTTCGCGGAGTTGCTCGACGCCTTGGACCGGGAACTCGACGGCGAGGAGCAGGTGGCCGTGCTCACCGCGGCCGTCGAGGATCTGGTGGACCGGTTCTCGACGGTGATCGACGCGGCGCCCGTGGCGATCTGTGCCGTCGACGGCGAGGGGCGAGTCCGGCTCTGGAACCCGGCGGCCGAGCGCACCTTCGGCCGGGATCGCTCGGCCGTCCTCGGTCGCTCGTTCGGCGTGACCTGGGCCGACGCGTCGGACGAGGGGTTCGACGCCCTCCTCGACCGATTGCGGCGGGGCGAGCGGATCGTCGGCCAGGACACCCGTCACCGGCGACCGGACGGTGCGCTCCTCGATACGCGTGTGTGGGCCGCCCCGATCCACGAGAGGGGCGACGGCGCGGCGTTCGTCGTCCTCGACGTGACGGAGCGGCGGGGGCGCCGACAGCGGCTCGCCGTCCTCAACCGCGTCTTGCGTCACAACGTCCGGAACGACGTGAACGTCGCCCGGGGGCACGTCGACCGGGCGGCGGCACGTCTCGACGACGAGGCGGCGCGACGGAGCCTCGACGTGGCCCGGCGTCGCCTCGACGACCTCGCCGAGTTGAGCGACGCGGGCCGGTTGATCGAGCGGGTGGCCGACGCGGATCGGACGGAGGCGGTCCGGCTGGACCTGGTCGACGTAGTGCGGGACCGACTCGCGGAACTGCGGCGGACCTACCCCGACTGTGAGGTCCGGACGACGCTTCCGGACGGTGCTCCCGTTCGTGCCGACCAACTCCTCCCACACGCCGTCGACAACGTCCTCGAGAACGCGGTCGCACACAACGACGCCCCCGTTCCGCGGGTGTGCGTGGACCTCTCGATGGCCGACACAGGCGGGCAGGCCGTCCTCCGGATCGCCGACGACGGTCCCGGGCTCCCGCCGGTGGAGCGGCGCGTCCTCGAGGCGGGGGCGGAGACACAGCTCACCCACAGCACCGGGCTGGGGCTGTGGCTCACGAACTGGATCGTCCGGGTGTCGAACGGTCGGGTCGCGGTCGACACCGGCGACAACGGAACCACCGTCATCCTCGAACTGCCGGCCGCGTGATCACTCCTCGACGACGACCTGGCCGACCATGCCCGCCCGTTCGTGGGGGATGCAGAAGTAGTTGAACTGGCCGGGCGTCTCGAAGGTGTGGGCGAACGTCTCCCCGCTTTCGAGTACGCCGTTCATCTCGTACCACCCCTCCCGGGCGGCGCTCGTGGAGTCGTACCCGCCCGTGGCGAAGAACTCCGCGCCCTCGGGGATGCCGTCGTCGTAGGCGGTGACCGAGTGGGCGCGGGCGCTGTTGTTGTACCAGACCACCTCCTCGCCGACCGAGACGGTGATGGTCGTGGGTCGGAACGCCTCCGCGGTCATGCCCACGTCGCCCTCGACGTCGCCGCCGACGACGCCGGCACAGCCGGCGCTCCCGACGGCGAGTCCCGTTCCGAGCGTCGCGAGGAGTCGACGCCTGTGCATACCTCCCGCTCGGGGGGCGACGAATAAATGCGGACTGGTTCGGCGGTCGAATCCGACGATATAAAGACGTAAATCCTCGGTCACAGAGGTTGGAGCTATGCAACCGCGGTTCGTCGGGCGTCTGGGGTTGGCCGACGCCGTGACGGTCGGCAACGCGATGCTCGGCTTCCTGGCTGCGTTCGTCGCGACGACGAACGCCCCGCTCGCGGCCCGCATCGTCCTCCTGGCGGCCGTCGCCGACGGCCTCGACGGCGTCGTCGCGCGGAAGCGCGGGGGGACCCCCGCCGGACCCTACCTCGACTCGCTGGCCGACGTGGCCTCCTTCGGCGTCGCGCCGGCCATGTTGATCGCGTCGCGGGCGGCCGACGCGTGGACGCTCGCCGACCGACCCCTCCTCTACGCGCTGGGGCTCCTCCTGCCGGCCGTCTACGTCGCCATGGCCGTCACTCGACTCGGCCTCTATACCGCCTACGACAGCGACGCCTCGAAGACGAAGGGGACACCCTCGACGCTCGCGGCGACCATCCTCTCGGCGGGCGTCCTCGCGGGCTTCGTCGGCCCCCTCCTGCTCGTCGCCCTCTCCGGCGTCCTCGCGGGGCTCATGGTGACACAGATCACGTACCCCGACCTCCACCCGCAGGACGCCATCGTGATGGGCGTCGTCCAGGGACTCGCCATCCTCCTCCGGGGCCGGCCCGGGGAGGTGTTCGCCTTCGCGCTCCTGTTTCTGGCGCTCGCCTACCTCACGCTCGGGCCGCGGTTCTACTGGACCGGCTGACCAGCCGGTCGCCTACATCCCCATGTCGGCCGCCTCGTCGGGCACCGGGAGGTCCGCGACGTGGACGCCGAGCCGTTCCGCCGCGTGATCGAGGGCCATGTCGAACCCGTAGTACCGCTCCAGTTCGTCGCCGTCCGGGTCGGGACGCACCGTCACCATGGCGTACCCCTCGCTGTTCTGTGCGAGGGCGGCCGTTCGCCCGTCGCGTTCGAAAGTGAGAACCCGCTCGCCGCCTGCCTCGTAGTAGCGGGCGGTGACACCGTCGCCGTCGTCTTCGGTCATGGTCTCCCCTTGGACTCCGGCCTGTCGAACCTTGCGGTCGGTCAGCGAACCTCGTCGGCGATGGTGTTGCGCAACACCTCGCTGGTCCCCTCGTATATCTCGTTGAGTTTGGCGTCGCGGTAGAACCGCTCGACCGGGAAGTCCTTCGTGTAGCCGTACCCCCCGTGGATCTGGATCGCCTCGTTGGCCACCTCGCGACTCACCTCGCTGGCGTGGAGTTTGGCCTGCGCGGCCGCCTTGACGAACCGCTCGCCGCGCATCTTCCGGTCGGCCGCCCGGTGCATCAGGAGTCGAGCGGTCTCCACTTTCGTGTCCATGTCCGCGAGTTTGTGGCCGATCGACTGGAAGTCGCCGATGGGCTGACCGAACTGCTCGCGCTCGTTCGCGTACGCGACGGCCTCGTTCAGAGCCGCTCGGGCGATGCCGACGCCCCGGGCCGCGATGGTGATCCGGCCCGCGTTGAGCGTCTTCAGCGCCTGGACGAACCCGTCGCCCTCGGCGCCCAGGCGGCGGTCGGCCGGGAACCGCAGGTCCGAGAAGCGCAGTTCCGCCGTCGGACAGCCCTTGTCGCCCAGTTTGTGTTCGGTTCCCTCGACGTGAAAGCCCGGATCCTCCTCGGGGCGGACGACGAACGACGAGATGCCATGCCGGCCCGCCTCGGGGTCGGTCTTCGCAAACAGGATCACCGTGTCGGCGACCGACCCGTTCGAGATCCAGAGTTTCTCGCCGTCGACGACGTACTCGTCCCCCTCGCGGACGGCCGTCGTCTCCATCGCCGGCACGTCGCTCCCGGCGCCCGCCTCCGAGAGCGCGAACGCCCCGACGTCGGTACCCTCGTTCAGCGGCGTCAGGAACCGCTCCTTCTGGTCGTCGGTGCCGAAGGCGTCGAGCATCCCGCCCGCGAGGCTGGTGTGGGCCGCGACGATGGTTCCGAGGCCCCCGCTCCCGCGGCTGATCTCCGCGAGACACGCGGCGTAGGCGTGATAGTCGAGCCCGGCGCCCCCGTAAGCCTCGTCGAAGGGCATCCCCATGAGTCCGAGCTCGGCCATCTGCGAGACGAGGTCGGCCGGGAACTCGTCGGCCTCGTCGATATCGCCCGCGACGGGGACGACCTCCTCGTCGACGAAGTCGGCTACCATGTCGCGCATCTGGGCCTGCTCGGCGGAGAGGCTGAAGTCCATACCGGCCGTACGGCCCCGCGTCGTCTTATATCATCCGTGCGGTTCCGCGGCCGGAGCCGAATGAGCTAAGTGCAACCCGCGGCAGGTGCCGGTATGGCACACGACGCCGCGGTGACGGACAGGGGAGTCGGGTTCGGCGTGCTGTTCTCGATCGTCGCGGTCGGCGGTGCGCTGGCGATGCTGGCCGCACCCGGGCAGTTGACCAAGGCCTGGGGGTTCGCCTTGGGCATCGTGGCGGCCCTCCTCGCGGTCGTGTCGATCCAGGCGTACGCCTGACCGGTCGGGCTTGAAAGAGTTAAGACGCTGAATCCCCTACCGCGAGTGAACGATGACCTCTCTGACCGAAGAGGAACGGCGAATCCTCGCGTACCTCCACGACAGCGTCTCTCGGGGTGAGCGCTACTTCCGCGCGAAGAACATCGCCGACGCCATCGGGCTGACGGCCAAACAGGTGGGCTCTCGACTCCCCAGACTGGCCGAGAAGTCCGAGGACGTCGAAATCGAGAAGTGGGGGCGCGCCCGGTCGACGACGTGGCGCGTCACGCAGGGGTGACCCTCGGATTTTTTAGCGTACGGGGGGAGTTCAGCCCGTGACCGTACGCGTCCGTCGGACGTTCGAGTTCGAGGCACCGGGGGAACGGGTCTGGGAGTTCATCTCCGATCCCGGTATGCGGGCCGGTGCGATCAGCGTCGTCCACGACTACGAGGTCGACGGGAACCGCGCCACCTGGGAGATCGACCTCGATCTTCCCCTAGTCGACCGTACCGCGACCGTCGAGACCGAGGACGTCGAACGGGACGAACCCCGGTACGTGAAGTTCGTCGGCCGCTCTTCGGTCCTCCGAGTCACCGGCGAGCACCGCATCGAGGAAACCGACACGGGCTCCCGCCTCCACAACGAGTTCGTCGTCGACGGGCGACTCCCCGGCGTGGAACGCTTCTTCAAGAAGCGCCTCGACACCGAACTCGACAACCTCGAGGCGGCGCTCAGACGCGAACTGGGGTTGCCGGCCTGAGATGCGGGTGGCACTGGCCCAACTCGACCAGACAGCCGGCGACGTCGACGGGAACGTCGACCGGGCGGTCGAAGCCGTCGGCGACGCCGCCGCCCGCGGCGCCGACCTGGTCGTCCTCCCCGAACTGTTCACCGTCGGCTACTTCGCCTTCGACGCCTACGCCCGCACCGCGGAGGGGCTCGACGGCCCCACTTTCGCCCGTCTCGCCGACGCCGCAGCCGACCACGGCGTCGGCCTCCTAGCGGGGAGCCACGTCGAGGACCTCGCCGAGAGCGCGGCGGCCGGCGCCGAGACGCCCGCGTCCGAGGGGCTCGCCAACACCTGCGTCTTCTACGACCGCGAGGGCCGCCGTCGGGCGGTCTACCGCAAACACCACCTCTTCGGGTACGAGTCGGCCGAGACGCGCCTGCTCACGCCCGGCGAGTCGCTCTCGACGGTCGACTTCGAGGGCTTCACCGTCGGCATGTCGACGTGTTACGACCTGCGATTCCCGGAGCTGTACCGCCGGCTCGCGGACCGCGGGGCGACGCTCGTCTGCGTGCCGAGCGCCTGGCCCTATCCCCGAGTGGAACACTGGCGGACGCTGGCGCGGGCCCGCGCCGTCGAGAACCTCACGTACGTGGCGGCGGCCAACGGCGCCGCGACGTTCGAGGACGCGACCCTCCTCGGCCGGTCGACCGTCTACGATCCCTGGGGGACGACGATCGCGAGCGCCGGCGACGAGGCGACCCTCGTCGTCGCCGACCTCGATCCCGACCGGATCGACGCGGTCCGTGAGGAGTTTCCGGCGCTGCGCGACCGGCGGGACTGGGACTGAGACCGACGGCAACGGGGCCCATGTCCCGATCCCAGCGACCGCTGCCGTTGCCGGAGGCTTTATCACCGAGAGGGCGCTATCGGTGAGTGCCGACGCATCGACGCTTTTCTCGTCGAGACTCGGCAACAACATCCACCACGTCGTCGCTCGCCCCGGTCGGGTCGCTCCCCTCGCCCGGCAGGAGCGACTCGACGTCCCGTCTTCCGCCCCCTCTCGTCCACCCTTTCATACGGATCGTCGCAACTGTCTCCCGGCGGTTCACCGGACTGTCTCGGCGAACCGCCGGTAATGACTCACGACGAACCGTATCACGCGGCTCGCTTCTCGACTTCGCCTTTGAGCGCCGCGGCGTCGCAGTCGTGATCCGGGCGGATGTTGACGAAATCGAGGAAGTCCAGCGCGGCGACCAGTTCGTCGGTGGCGTAGGCCGTCGCCGCGGCGTCGACTGTCGCCCCCGCGCCGACGAGCGGTTCGAGGGCCGCGAGTCCACAGGCCACGTCGTACGCGCGGGCGTCCGTTCGCCCCTCGGCGCCGACGTTGGTCGCGTCGATGAAGTAGAGTTCGTCGTCGAGGACGAGGACGTTCTCGGCCCGGAGGTCGCCGTGGGCGAGGCCGTGGTCGTGCAGCGTCCGCAGCGCGGCGAACAGGTCGGGAGCGAGGTCACGCGCCTGTTCCGGTTCGAGGTCGTCCAGCGGCCGGAACTCGGGGAGATATTCGAGGACGACGACCCCGAGGTCGGCCACCTCGAGCGCTTCGAGCGGTTCCGGCGCGTTCAGTCCGATGTCGCGCATCCGTTCGGTCGCCTCGAGTTCGTGGGTGGCCATCTGGTACGGGGTCCCGAAATGCTCGAAGAAGCCCTCGGTCCCCGCGGAGAAGACGCCGATGTTCCGGCCGGTGGTGATGAGCGCGTGGACGATGGAGTTCTGTCGGGAGATCACCTTCACGAAGAGCTCCTCGTCGAGGACGACGGGCGTCGAGAGCCAGTTGTCGGCGTCGAGATACCGGACCGACGGGTCCTCGTGACCGTACCGCTCGGCGACCGCCGTCATCACACGGTCGAGGCGGTCGTCGTCGATCCGGCCGCGGAGGAACCGCCTGACTTCCATCGACGGTCGGTACGCGGCCACGAGGGATATATCTTCGTCGGGCGGGCTACCGCTCGTCGAGCGCCCCGGACAGCGCCCGTACCGCCCGTTCGCCGTCGGTTCGGGGCACGGCCAGTCGAACCGGTTCGTCGCCGAACCGCTCGATCACGAGCGCCGACCGGCGCGTCCGAAGGTACCGGGCCAGCAGGGCGAGACCGCCGACGAACAGGGCCAGGCCGCCGAGCAACAGCAGCGCCGTGAGCGTCACGAGCGCCGAGGCCAGGGCGTCGGTCACCGCGAGGACGCTCCCGACGGGGGCCGCGCCGGCCGTCCCGGGATCCATCGACAGCGTCTCGCCGAGGTCCATCGCGCGGAGGGCGGCGCCGCCGGCGACGGCGGCCAGCCCGTAGAGGAGGGCCCGCACCGCCCACCCGAGGAGCCGCCGGTCGCCCGCGGCGTCGACGTCGATCCCCGCGACGTTTGGCCGGTCGACCGTCTCGAACCGCCGGCCGTCGGCCGCGGGGTTGTACGCGATCAGCCGGTGGCTGGTGACGGCCGCCCAGCCGGCGCCGAGCGGCGTCGCGGCGACGACCGCCTCGCCGGCGTAACAGTACCGCTCCGCGTCCGGTGCTGCGGTCGGTTCCCCGGCTGCGTCCTCGGTGGCGACCCCCTCGTCCATCGCTCGGGTGGTGGGTCGCCCCCGTCCTTACCCTTTCGGCCGGTTCCGGTCGATTTTAACGCCCCGACGAGAGAGTGCGCCGTATGGGTTCGGGTGAGCCGGTACCATGAGCGACTCCGACGGTCGCTCCGGGTTCGTGGAGTACGGTATCGAGGACAGGCCGCCGATTCCGACGTCGCTCCTGCTCGGGGTCCAGCATTACCTGACGATGGTTGGGGCGAACGTCGCGGTGCCGCTGATCCTCGCGGGGGCGCTGGGGATGCCGGACGCGGTCGTCCCGCGGTTCGTCGGCACCTTCTTCGTCGTCTCGGGGATCGCGACCCTGGCACAGACGACCTTCGGCAACCGCTATCCGATCGTTCAGGGGGCGCCATTCTCGATGCTCGCGCCGGCGCTCGCGGTCATCGGCGTGGTGCAGGCGAGCGATCCCGCGGGGCCGGCGTGGGAGGCCGCCCTCCTCCAGTTGCAGGGGGCCATCGTCGTCGCGGCGGTCGTCGAGATCGCCGTCGGCTACCTCGGCCTGCTCGGCCGCCTGCGGTCGTACATCTCGCCGGTCATCATCGCGCCGACCATCGCCCTGATCGGTCTGGCGCTGTTCAACGCACCGCAGGTGACGGCTGCGTCGGGCAACTGGTGGCTGCTGGGGCTGACCCTCGGCCTGATCGTCCTGTTCTCGCAGTACCTCGGCGACGCCTCACGAGCGTTCCAGCTGTTCCCCGTCCTGCTCGGCGTCGTGGTCGCGTGGGTGATCGCCGCCGTCCTCTCGGTGGTCGGGTTCTACGCCCCGGAGACGTCGGGCTACGTCGACCTCGCCTCGGTCGCGTCGGCGCCAGCGCTGATGCCGATCTACCCGCTCCAGTGGGGAACCCCCCAGATCGAAACCGCGTTCGTCATCGGCATGCTCGCGGGCGTCGCGGCGTCGATGCTGGAGTCGTTCGGCGACTACCACGCCGTCGCGCGGCTCTCGGGGGTCGGTGCGCCGAGCAAGGAGCGGATCAACCACGGCATCGGGATGGAGGGGATCATGAACGTCTTCGCCGGCCTCATGGGAACCGGGGGGTCGACCTCCTACTCCGAGAACATCGGCGCCATCGGCCTGACCGGCGTCGCCTCGCGTTACGTCGTCCAGATCGGCGCCGCGGTGATGCTCGTGGTCGGCTTCGTCGGCTACTTCGGCCAGTTGATCGCGACCATCCCCGACCCTATCGTCGGCGGTCTCTACGTCGCCATGTTCGGACAGATCGTCGCGGTCGGCCTCTCGAACCTGGAGTACGTCGACCTGGACTCCTCGCGAAACGTCTTCGTCGTCGGCATCGCGCTTTTCACCGGCCTCGCCGTCCCCGCGTACATGGGCAACGTCGGCAGCGCCGCGGCGTTCCGCGAGGGGATGCGTGGGGTCGCCGTCCTCGGCCCGGTGCTCGGCGCCCGCGCCGTCGCCGATACGATCTACGTCATCGGATCCACCGGCATGGCCGTCGGCGGCCTCGTGGCCTTCTTCCTCGACAACACCATCGATGGCACCCGCGAGGAACGGGGGCTCGTGGAGTGGGAACAGGCGACCGAGGAGGACGCCGCCTTCCGCTCCGCGTTCGACCGGTTCCTCCGCGACGACTGACGCTTCGACACGTTTTTAGGTTGGCCTAAATACTGTCGGCCGCGTCCCCCATCGCTCCTACCGACTCCCCACCCGCGAGGGGGAGGCGTCCGCCACGAAATTTTTAGGTTGACCGAAAAACCGACGGGCTTTTGTGTTTTTAGGCTAGCCTAAAATCTATGCGACACACGAGAAGACGGATACTGCAGGCGACCGGCGTCGCCCTCGGTGCCGGACTGGCCGGCTGTGGCGGCGAGAGCGGAACCGACGCGGCCGAACCGACGGCGACGGACACTGCCGAACCCACCGCGACGGACACCGCCGAACCCACCGCGACCGAGACGCCGACCGCTGCGGTCTCGGCCGACACGGCGCTCGCGGCGGAGTGGAACGTCATGCGGGCGCGACTCCACGACGCGGTGGCGCTCGGCCGCACCGACAACCACGCCGCGGCCGCGCGACTCGTCGGCGACGTGTTCGCCCGGTTCGAGAACGCCGGCGGCGAGTACGGCGCCCACGAGGGCCTCGAATCGACGAGCGAGGAGGCCTACGAGTCCTTCGAGGGGAGCCTCGGCGACGGCCGCTCGGCGTTCGAGGCGGGGAACGCCGACGAGGCCATCGGCGCCCTCGACGGCGCGGGCGAGGACCTGCTGTCCGCCCAGCGCGAGCGGACCGGCGACGCCGCGGTCGGGGTGTTCTCCCTGTTCGTGTTCGCGTCCCGCGTCCGGAACGTCGACGCCCTCGCGACCGCCGGTCTGACCGACGCGGCGGCGACGGTCGGGGAAGCAACGCTCGCCGACTTCGAGGAGGCGGCGGTCCACGACACCATCGAATCGGCCGGCGAGGAGTATTACGAGGCCTTCGAGGGCGGGCTGGAGGACGCCGTTTCGGCCGCCCAGGAGGGCGACGCCGACGCCGTCCACGAGGCGGCGCTCTCGGCGTCACAGGGCGTCGTCGACGCCGCGTACGAACTCGTCCCCGAGGGGGTCGCGGGGGTCGGCCACCTCTCGCTGATGGGCGCCGTCGGCTTCGACGCCGAGATGGCCGCCGGGCTCGGCGGTCCGGGTCTCGGCCTCGCCCACGCCGCCGGCCTGAACGGCTACCGCGCTCGGGTCCGTGACGCCGTGTGGCTCTACGAGGCCGGCGAGCCCGAAGCGGCGACGGCCGCCGCCCAGTCCGTCTTCCAGCACTTCGAGGGCGCCCGCGCCCACGAGGCCTTGGAGGAGGCCAGCGAGGACGCCTACGAGCAGTTCGAACACGACGGGCTCGAAGCCCTGATCGAGGCCATCGAGAACGGCGACGACGCCGGGGTCGCGGACGCGGCGGCGACGACCCACGACGGCCTCACGACGGGGATCGAGGCCCTCGCCGGCGACGCCGCGCCGGTGCTCGAATCCGGGTACTTCCGCGCCCGCCTCGGCGACGCCCGCGAACGCTACCACCGGGGCGAGGGCGAGGCGGCCGCGACGGTCGCGGAGGACCTCTTCGCCCGCTTCGAGGAGAACGAGGCCGACTTCCACGAGACGCTGGAGGAGACCAGCGAGGAGCTCTATCACACCTTCGAGGAGGAGCACCTGACGGCGCTCCCCGAGGCCTTCCGCGGCGGCGACGACGAGGCCGTCGACACCCACCTCGCGGGGGCGACCGACGCCCTCGTCGAGTTCGAGGCCAGCGCGGGGTCGACGCCCGTCGCCAGCGCGGCCGCGGCGACGTACATGACCGGCCGCGCCGGCGACGCGGGCGTCCTCGCGACGCTCGGCGCGACCGACCGCGCCGAGACGGTTGCGAGCGAGGCCTTCGAGTACTTCGAGGCCGGCGCCAACGGCTTCCACGAGGCCGTCGAGGCGGCCAGCGAGGAGCGATACCACTCCTTCGAGGAGGCCCTCGGGGCCGTCCGCTCGGCGACGACGGGAGAGGCCGACGCCTCCGACGCCGCGACGACCTTCGCCGACGAGGCGACCGCGGCCGTCTACGCCGTCGTCGAGCGCGGTGAGGGCGGCGGCGACGTGAACGCCGCCCCCCTCGTGGGCGACGTGTTCGCCACCTTCGAGAACGCCCGCGTCCACGAGGCCCTCGAAGAGGGGGACCACGAGACCTACGAGACCTTCGAGTCCGCGCTCTCGGACTACGTCTCGGCGCTCGAGAGCGGCGAGGGCGTCGACGCGGCCGGCGAACGGTTCGCGCAGGCGACCCGCAACGCCGGCTTCGCGGTCGCCGGCGCCGTCGGCGACGCGCCCGAGATCTCCGCCGGCGGCGGAGGCGGCGAGGGCGGTCACGGCGGCGACTCCGGCGACTTCGAGGGCGGCCCCAACGTCGTCGAGGGCGTCCCCGACGATGCCGACCACGTGGTCGACATGACCGCCGTCGCCTTCGAGCCCGCGGAACTCACCGTCTCCGTCGGCGACACGGTGGCGTGGAGCCACGCCGGCGGCGAACCCCACAGCGTCACCGCCTACGGCGACGGCCTCCCCGAGGGGGCGAGCTACTGGGCCTCCGGCGATTTCGACTCCGAGGAGGCTGCCCGCGAGGGCTGGGAGAACGGTCAGGGCTACGTCGCCTCCGGCCAGTCCTACGTCCACACCTTCGAGACGGCCGGCGAACACGGCTATTTCTGCATCCCGCACGAGGCCGCGGGGATGGAGGGCACTGTCGTCGTCGAGGAGTGAGCCGACGGCGGGCTCCCTGACCGCCTCAGCGACCCCGGTCCCCGCTGCCGTGGGCACTTTTCCTCCACTTACCGCCGCTCGACGACGAACTTCGTGCCGGGTACCATGCGCGCCGTCATGGCGCCGACGAGCGGCGGCTCCGCGTCGGGATCGCCGGGCCAGACGAGGTCGTACTCGCGACCGATCGTCGCGAGGGCGAGCGTCGCCTCCAGCAGGGCGAACTGACGGCCGATACAGCGGCGCGGGCCGCCGCCGAAGGGGGCGTACGCGAAGTCCGGCAGGCGCTCGCGGAGGTCGGTCGCCCAGCGCGCCGGACGGAAGGTCTCGGGGTCGTCGTAGAACCGGGAGTCGCGGTGGATCTGATCGACGGTGAGCCACGTCGCCGCGCCCTCGGGGATGCGGTAGCCGTCCAGGGTCACGTCCGTCGCCGCCTCGCGGGGGATGGTGTACACCGGCGGATACTTGCGGAGCGTCTCGGTCACGACCCGTTCGGTCACGTCGAGGGCGTCCAGATCGTCGACCGTCGGCGGCCCGTCGAGGGCGTCGACCTCGTCGTGGAACCGCGCCCGGACCTCGGGGTTGGTGGCCAGCGCGTAGAAGGCGAAGGCGATGGCCGTCGAGGTGGTGTCGTGACCGGCGAAGATCATCGTCACCACCTGGTCCCCGAGTGAGTCGTCGTCTAGGACGCCCTCGGGTGTCGCCCCCGATTCGCGGAGGGCGACGAGCAAGGAGAGGAGGTCGTCGGCAGCCGACGGATCGGCCGGTGGATCCGTGGCCGCTGCCGCGAGCAGGTCGTCGGCGACGGCGTGGAGGCGTTCCTTCCCGCGCCGGAACCGCCGCCGGGCGGGCGTCGGCACCCATCGGGGAAGCGGGTAGGAGGTGGGGGCGAACCAGTCCTGCAGGCGGTCGGCGGCCGTCCGGATCGCCTCGTCCCCGTCGATGGAGAGTTCGCGCCCGAACAGCGTCGAGAAGAGCACGTCGAGGCTCAACTGGCTCGTCTCCGCGGCGAGGTCGATCCGACTCCCGGGTTCCCAGCGCCGACACCGACGCCTGACCTGCGCGACCATCCCGTCGGCGTGGTCGAGGAGCCGATCACGGGCGAACAGGGGCTGTAACACCTCGCGCTGGCGGCGCCAGGTCTCCCCCTCGGCGGCGACGAGGCCCTCGTCGAAGGCGATACGGAAGTCGTCGGACTTGCGGAAGTCGTCGCGGCCGCTCAGGAGGACGTACTCGAAGTGGTCGGGGTGACCGAGGTGGTAGACGTCGCCGGGACCGAGGAGTTTGACCCGGACGAAGTCCCGGTCGGCCATCGCCCGGTTCCGGAAGCCGAAGACGTCGCGCATCGCGCCGACGGTGTGTGTCAGCGGATGCCCGAGCGTCGAGGGGTAAGGTGCCAGCGGGGTCGTCGTGCCGTCGCCCGAGGACATACCGGCGGTATACCGTCTCGGCGGCTTATATCCACGGGACCCGGCTGCCGTCCGAGTGTATCAAACCATTAGTTCCCTCGACCGGTCGGTTGCGGTATGAGTTCGGACGAGCCGCCGGATCCTGAGGAGTCGGTGCGGGAGGCCGTCGAGCGGTCACGGAGCGGCGCGCCGGCCGTCGGGGAGGTGGTGCGCGATCGGTTCTCGACGGACGAGGTGTTCCAGCGCATCGTCGCGGCGGCCGACGAGGAGATCACCGCGGGGAGCCGCGAACTGTTCTTCTCGGGGCTGGCCGCCGGCTTCGCCATCACGATCACCTTCCTGCTGTACGCGTCGTTGACGGCGTCGACCGACGGCCACCCGGTGCTGAGCGCGATGCTGTACCCGCTTGGGTTCATCTACATCATCATCGGCGGCTACCAGCTGTACACGGAGAACACGCTCCCGCCGGTGGCGCTGACGCTCGAACGGCTGGTGAGCGTCCCGGCGCTGTTGCGCAACTGGATCGTCGTCCTCGCGGGCAACTTCGCCGGGGGGACCCTCGGTGCCGCCGCGCTGGCGTGGGGAGGCGTCTTCTCGCCGTCGACGGCGGCGACGGCCGTCGAACTCGGGCGCAAGGGCGTCGAGACGGCACCCGCGACGCTGTTCGTCAAGGCCGCCTTCGCCGGCCTGATCGTCGCCGGCGTCGTGTGGGTCGAGTACGCCGCCCGCGACACCGTCTCGCGGATCGTCGTCGTGTATCTCGCCTTCCTCGCGGTGCCGCTCGGCAACCTCTTTCACATCGTCGTCTCCTACACCGAGATGGTCTATCTGATCCTCGTCGACGACCTCCCGGTCGTCGTCGGCATCACCGAGTTCGCGCTGCCGGTGTTGCTCGGCAACACCCTCGGCGGCGTCCTGCTGGTGACCGTCGTCAACTACTTCCAGACCACCGAACACCGCCTGAAATCCGCCCGGTTCGAGGGCGCGAAACGCCAGCTCTCCCCACGCGAGTGGCTGTTCGGCGGCCTCGCCGGGCGGGCGTACGTCCCCCTCGTCAACACCGGCGAGCAAGTCGAGGACAGCGACGGTCCCTATCGGGTGATCGTCCCGATAGCGAACCCACGGACCGAGCGGCGGCTGATCGAACTCGCCTGCCTCGTCGCCAGCGCCCGGGAGTCCGCGGTGGTTCACCCGGTCCACGTGGTGCAGATGCCCGACCAGCGGACCGGCGGGTACGGCGCCGGACAACACCGCCGGATCATCGAGGAGTCCGACGAACTCCTCGACGGGGTTCGGGAGACGATTCGGGACCACGACGTCGCCGTGGAGACGTCGACCATCGTCTCGCATCGATCGTTCGACGAGATATTCGACGTGGCCGAACGGGAGAACGCCGACCTCCTGATGATCGGCTGGGACGACAGCCGCCCGTGGACGACCGGCCGCGGCGGACGGTCGCTGACGGACCTGCGCGGTGCGCCGCCCTGTGACTTCCTGGCCCTGCGGGACCGGGACCTCGACACCTCACGGCTCCTCCTGCCGACCGTCGACTCCCCGGACTGCGCGCTCGGGGCCGAAGTGGCCCGGGCGCTCGGTTCGACCGCCGACGCGTCGAGTACGCTCCTCCACGTCGTCGACGGCCCCGAGGACCGCACGGCCGGCGAGGAGTTCCTGCAACGGTGGGCCACCGATCACGGCCTCGACGACGCCGACGTGGTCGTCGACACCTCCGGCGACGTCGAGCGGGCCATCGCGAAGAGGGCGGCCGATCACTCGCTGGTCGTACTCGGCGCGGTCGAACGGGGACTGCTCCCCCGGCTGGTCACCGACTCGCTCAAGCTCGACGTCGTCGACGAACTCGACTGTTCGGTGTTGTTGGCCGAGCGCGCGACGGGCCGGAGCCTCCGCGAGAAGCTGTTCGGCCGGCGGGCGGATCCCCGCGAACCGCAAAAGCGCTGACCCGGTGGGGCGCGGTCAGATCCCCCGCACGCCCTCGATGACGCCGAGCGTCTCCAGAGTCATCCACCCGAGGAAGAGGAGATAGAGCCCGAGCAGCGTGTACGCCTCGGGGTCGGTCAGTTCGAGGTGCGTCCGGGTGAGGACGACGAACACGAGCGTCACGAACGCCAGGAACCCGAGCATGGGGACGGCGACCAGGAAGTCGATGGTCGCGGATCCGGCCAGCAGGACCCCCACCGGGATGGCGACGAGGAGGTTGAACGTGTTGCTCCCGAGGACGTTCGTGAGGCTGGTGATGCTGTCGTCTTCCTTGGCCGCGCGGACGCTGACGAAGGCGTCGGGCAGGCTGGTCGCGGCGGCGATGACGGTGACCCCCCAGAGGAAGGAGGGGGTGTCGAAGAGGGCACCGAGCGCGAGGACGGCACGGACGATGCCCTCGACGCCGACGGCGATGAGCACGAGGGCGACGACGAGCCACCCCCACTCGCGGCGCACCGCGACGTCCGACGGCGGGGCGGCCGTATGCTCGCGCGTGTCCTGATACTGGAGGAAGACGTAGACGCCGTAGGTGAGCAGGGGGAGGACCGCGAGCGTGGGCGTGAGGATGGCCGCCTCGTTCGTCCCGCCGGGCACGTACGTCGCGCCGAGGGCGAACGTGAGAAAGAGGACGAGGACGCTGATGATGTAGAACTGGGCGTCCTTGTGGACGATGTCGCGGGTCGTCTCCAACTCCTCGCTCGCGAGGGCGGACACCGCGGGGATCACGAGCAGGTTGAAGATGGCGCTGCCGACGATGGCGCCGACGCCGAGCGAGAACTCGCCGTGGACGAGCGTGCTGATGACGACGGAGCTGAGCTCCGGAAAGCTCGACCCGACGGCGACGACGACGGCGCCGTGGACGGCGACCGGCAGCCCGTAGTGGCGGCTGAGCCGCCCCGCCGACGATTCGAGCCGCTCGCTCCCCGTCCAGATGACGGCCGTCGAGACGAGCGCCAGGCCGACTGCGAGCGTGGGACCGAGCACCGCCCGGATGGTCGGCCGGGAAGGGCAAAAACCCATCCCGTTTCCGGGCACCCGCCAGTATAAGTGCCGAGGAGGAGAGTGGCCGGACGTGTCCGATCGGTGGCTCTACGCCTGGGGGTTGGCCTCGCTGGGCCTCGGCGGCGCGTCGCTCATCGTCCCGCTGTACGTCGTGGAGTTGGGCGGCGGGCCGGCGACGCTCGGGGTCCTGGCGGCGGTGGCCGCGGCGGCCGGCACGCCCGGAGCCCTCGGGGTCGGGTGGCTCGCCGACCGTACCGGTCGCCGGCGGCGGTACGTCCTCGCGGCGGTCGGCACCGTCGTCGTGGCCCTGACGGCCGTTCCCCTGCTCGACTCCATCGCCGCCGTCGTCGTCGCGAACGCGGCCGTCTGGCTCGCCTTCGCCGCCGCGGTGCCGGTCCTCACCCTCCTCGCCGTCGTCGACACGCCGGAGTCGGCGTGGAGCGACCGGATCGCCCGCCTCAACGAGGTCCAGGGGGTCGGGTGGGCGCTCGGCCTGCTCGTCGGGTTCGTGGTCGTCCTCGCCGGCGATCGGCTCGGCTGGTCGGCGATCGCCGCCCAACGTGCCGTCTGTCTGGTCTGTGGGGCCAGCGCGGGCGTCGGGGGTCTCGTCGCCGTCGGGTCGCTCCCCGCCGACTCCGACCCGGACCGCCCCGGCGCCGCCCCGGCACCCCGCCGCCTGCGCCGCGCGCTCCGTGCCGCGCGGCCGTTCGGGGTCCGCGGCGCGAGTTTCCCCTTCACCCCCCGTCGGATGGACGTCCGCGGCCTCCATCCCCGCCGGTTCGTGCGCCGGTTCACCCCCGACCTCGCCGTCTTCTTCCTGGCCGTCGCGCTCGCGTTCGCGGGGTTCGGGGCCTTCTTCGCTCCCCTCCCCGCCTACCTCGCGGGCGTCGGCGTCGGCGACTCCGGCGTCTTCGGCCTCTATCTCGCCTTGAACGTCGCCGCGGCCGCCTTCTTCGGCGTCGCCGCGACGCTCACGGCGCGGTACGACGTGACGCTGGTCCACGTGAGCGCTCTGGCGGTCAGGGGCGTCGCGTTCCCGGCCCTCGTGGTGACCGGCGGGGCGTTGGCGCCGACCGTCGCCCTGTTCGTCGCCGTCGGCTTCGCGTGGGCCGTCGTCGCCGTCTCGGCCGGGACGCTCGTCACGCGACTCTCGCCACCGATCGTCCGCGGGGAGGCTCTCGGGGTGTACAGCGCCCTCTCGACGTTCGCGGGCGGCGTCGGGAGCGTCGCCGGCGGGTGGCTGGCCGCGAGGGGATACCTGTGGACGTTCGGCGTCGCGGGCGGCCTCGTCGTGGCGGGCGCGGGGGTCGTTCTCCTCCTTCGGCGACGCGTCGGGCGGGGGCGGACCGCCGGAACGGAGCGGACGGTTTATTCCACGGACGGTCCAGACTGAGGTATGGACACCTGGCAGCGCCGGACGCTGATCTACGTGGTCATCTTGGTGGGGGTGATGCTCGGCTACGCGGCGGCCTACGACGCCGGGATGAGTCTCTTCGAGGGCTCGCCGATCGGCTTTCTGCACGCGCTCCAGGTCGTCGTGGAGACGTTCACGACCACGGGGTACGGCTCCGACGCCCCGTGGTCGAGCGCCGCGATGAACCTCTTGGTCATCGTGATGGATCTGACCGGCGTGGTCCTCATCTTTCTCGCGCTCCCGGTGCTCGTCTTCCCGCTGTTCGAGGAGGCCATGTCGACGACGGTGCCCGCGGCCGCCGAGGAGGACCTCACCGACCACGTCGTCGTCTGTACGCTCACGCCGCGGGGCGAGACCCTAGTCGACGAACTCGACTCGTGGAACGTCGACTACCTGATCCTCGAACCCGACCGCGAGCGCGCCCGGGACCGCTACGAGGAGGGGTACGACGTGATCCACGCGGATCCCCAGTCCGTCGATAGCCTGGAGGCCGCCCGCCTCCCCGCGGCTCGAGCCCTCGTCGCCGACGACACCGACCCAGTGAACACCAGCATCGTCCTGACCGCGAAGGAGGTGGCGGAGGACGTCCGGACGGTGAGCGTCGTCGACGACCCCGAGCGGGAGCGGTACCACCGCCTCGCCGGCGCCGACGACGTGCTCTCGCCCCGGGCGCTGCTGGGCGAGGGCCTCGCCGCCAAGGTGACGACGGGAGTCTCGACGGAACTCGGCGAGGCCATCGAGGTCGGCGAGGACTTCGAGGTGGCGGAGCTTCCGATCCACCGCGGGAGCGAACTCGTCGGCCGCACCATCGCCGAGAGCGGCATCCGCGAGCGAGCGGGGGCGAACGTCATCGGGGCGTGGTTCCGCGGCGAGTTCGAGAGCCCGCCGGATCCCGACGCCGTCCTCGACGGCGGCACCGTGTTGCTGGTCAGCGGTCGCGAGCGACAGATCGAGCGACTGAAGGACATGACCCTGTCGGCCGTGCGCTCGTTCCGCCGGGGGCGGACGGTCGTCGTCGGTCACGGCGAGGTCGGGCGGACCATCTCCGACGCGCTCACCGGAGCGGACGTCTCACACGTCGTCATGGACCACGTGGAGGACCCGTCGGTCGACGTGGTCGGCGACGCGACCGATCCCGACGCCCTGGCGCGGGCGGGTATCGAGGACGCCCACACGGTCATCCTCGCGCTCCCCGACGACACGCTCACGGAGTTCGCTATCCTCGTCGCGCGCGACCTGAACCCGTCGATCGAGCTGATCGCCCGCGCCGAGGAGACCGAGAACGTCCAGAAGATGTACCGCGCCGGCGCCGACTACGTCCTCTCGCTGGCGACGGTCAGCGGCCGGATGCTCGCCTCCACGATCCTGGAGGACGAGGAAGTGATCTCGCTCGACAAGCAGGTGGAGGTGATCCGGACCCACGCCCCCGGTCTCGTCGGGCGGACGCTCGGCGAGGCGGACGTCCGCGCGCGAACCGGGTGTACGGTCGTGGGCGTCGAGCGGGACGGCGAGGTGGTGACCGACCTCGGTCCCGAGTTCCGGATCCGGGAGGGCGACGAACTCGTCATCGCCGGCACCGACGAGGGGACCAACCGCTTCACCGAGACGATGGGGTCCCGCGGCGACTGACCGGGCGTTACTCGCCCGGCATCACGACGAGTTTGCCGACCGTGTCGCGCTCGGCCATGGTCCGGAAGGCCTCGTCGGTAGCGTCGAGCGGGAAGGTGCGGTCGATCCGCGGCGACAGGTCACCCACGGCGACGAGGTCGACCAGCCGTTCGAGGTCCGCCTGCGTCCCCATCGTGCTCCCGACGATCCGCTTGTGTCCCCGGAATAGGTCCGCGATGTCGATTTCGGAGGTCGGGCCGGCGGTCCGGCCACAGACGATCATCCGTCCTCCGCGGCGCATCACTCCCATGCCGAGGTCGGTGTACTCGCCGCCGAGGTGGTTGAGGACGGCGTCGGGCGCGCCGATGGACTCGACGGCCGACCGGAGGTCGTCGGGATCGGTGCCCTGGATCGTGTGATCGGCGCCCAGCTCCGCGACGGTCTCCAGTTTCGACGCCGAGGAGGAGGTCCCGATGCTCCGGACGCCGAGCACGTCGGCCAACTGGACGGCGGCGACGCCGACGCCGCCGGTCACGCCGGGGACGAAAAGGAGGTCGCCGGGCTCCAGCTCCGCCCGCCGGAGCATGTGGTAGGCGGTCAGATACGCCGTGGGGAGCGCCGCCGCCGTCGTCGCGTCCACGTCGTCCGGGAGGGGGATCAGGCGTGACGCCTCGACGCGGGCCGTCTCCGCGAGCCCCCCGTGGTACAGCGAGTAGGACGCACAGAGGTTCTCCGGGCCCTCCCGGCAGAACCGACAGTGCCCACACGTCTCGTTCGGACAGAGCACGACCCGGTCGCCGGGGGCGACGGCGGTGACGTCATCGCCCACCTCGCGAACCGTCCCCACCACGTCGAGTCCGCTGACGAAGGGGAGATCCGTCGGATCGACCATCGCCGACGCACCGTTCAGGATCCAGAGGTCGTGGTGGTTGATCGAGCAGGCGTCGACGTCGACGGTCGCCTCGCCCCGCTCCGGTTCGGGGGACTCCCGTTCGATGACGCTCACGCCGTCCGGTCCGATCAGTTCGGTGAATGCAGCGGCACGCATCGGTCGGAGGTGCGCCGCCGGCGACGTAAGCGTAGGGGTATCGCGTGCGAAACGTTACCGGGCGTCTCCGATGACTTAACCGTGCGGGCCGCGAAGTGATCGTATGAGCGAAGAGACAGGGCGTCGGAACCTCCGAATGCCCGACGACGACGAGTTGTTCGCCGTGGTAACGGAGCACAACGGCGGGAATCACGTTCGCGTCCGCTGTGAGGACGGCGAGAACCGGATGGGGCGCATCCCCGGCCGCATGAAGTACCGCACTTGGATCAACGAGGGCGACGTGGTCCTCGTCGAGCCGTGGGACTGGCAGGACGAGAAGGCGAACATCGAGTGGCGCTACTCCGGGAAGGACGCCGACCAGCTGCGCCGCGAAGGCCACATCGACTGAGACTGTTTATTGTAAGTCATGACCGGAGGTTCGCCAGGACAGTCCGGCGAACCACCGGTGAACAGTTACAATAATCCGTACGAAGCCGCCGTTGGTCGGTCCCGGTCGACGGCGACCGGAGGCCCCGACGACCGAGTTTTTCACGACGCGTCGACCGTCGAGTCCCAACCCCGGTCCGAGCGGACGGATCGAACGGTTCCGCGGATCCGACTGTTTTGACTACACGAACGGCCGACGATATCGCAACTCCCGTCCCGTTCTTACGGTTATACTGGCCCCATACCCAACGACTTTTGTGTTCCCTCCGGGGATAGTCGCCATGGACGAAAAACCGGACCTCGATCGCTTCGACTCGCGGCGGTCGACGGTGTACGCACAGGACGGGCTGGTGGCGACGAGCCAGCCACTCGCCACGCAGGCGGGCGTCGCGGCCCTCCGTGGGGGGGGCAACGCCTTCGACGCGGCGGTGACGACGGCCGCGGCGCTGAACGTCGTGGAGCCCATGAGCACGGGCATCGGGGGCGACGCGTTCGCGCTCTACCGCACCGCCGACGGCGAGGTGGGTGCCTTCCGCGCCTGCGGCGGGGCGCCCGCCGCGGCGACCGTCGGGACCGTCCGCGAACGCGTGGCCGAGCGGACGGGAACCGACCCCGACGCGGCGTCGATGCCGGCGGACGGTCCACTCGCAGTCACCGTCCCCGGCACCGTCCGCGGGTGGGAGACGCTGCTCGACGACCACGGCACCCTGTCGCTGTCGCGGGCGCTCCAGCCGGCCATCGACTACGCGACCGAGGGCTTCCCGGTCAGCGAGGTGATCGCCGATATGTGGACGGTCGCGGAGACGCTGTTCACCCGGGACGACGCCCGCAAGGAGTACCTGATCGAGGGGCGGGCGCCCGAGGCGGGCGAAGTGGTGAGGCTTCCGGACCTCGGGTCGACGCTCCGCACCCTCGCGGCCGAGGGAGCCGGCGCCCTCTACGAGGGACCGCTCGCCGAGCGTATCGCCGGGACGGTGCGCGAGCGGGGCGGCCTGCTGACGGCCGACGACCTCGCGGGCTTCGAACCGGAGTACGTCGATCCCGTCTCGACGACCTACCGCGGCGCGGAGGTGTACGAACTCCCGCCGAACAACCAGGGGTTGGTCGCGCTCGAGGCGCTGAACGTCGCCGAGGAACTGGACGCCGGCGCCCACGACTACGACGCCGCCGACCGGGTCCATTACTTCGCCGAGTCGCTGAAGCGGGCGTTCCACGACGGCCACCACTACATCACCGACCCCGCGTTCGAGGACGTGCCGCCGCTGGGATCGAAGTCCTACGCCGCCGAGCGGGCGGCGACGGTCGGCGAGCGGGCGGGCTCCGTCACGGTCGGCGGACCCGGCGCCCCGGGCGACGGCGACACCGTCCTCCTGACGGTCGCCGACGAGGCGGGCAACGTCGTCTCCTTCATCAACTCCATCTTCGGCCACTTCGGGAGCGGCGTCGTCGTCCCCGGAACGGGCATCACGCTTCAGAACCGTGGGAGTTCGTTCTCGCTGGATCCCGACCATCCGAACCGGATCGAACCCGGCAAGCGACCCTTCCACACGCTCATTCCCGGGCTCGTCCGGTTCGACCGCGACGACTGGGCGGCCTTCGGCGTCATGGGCGGGTACATGCAGCCACAGGGCCACCTCCAGGTGCTCGCGAACCTCCTCGATTACGACATGCCGCTCCAGGCGGCGCTCGACGCCCCGCGCTGGCGCTACCTCGAAGACGGGTCGCTGGCCGTCGAGGACCGCTTCCCCTCGGGACTGCTCCCGAAACTCGCCCGTCGGGGCCACGACGTGGTGGTGAAGCCGGCCTCGGAGTTCGGCGGCGGCCAGATTACGCGGGTCGCCGACGGCGTCATCTCGGGGGCGACCGAACCCCGCAAGGACGGGAGCGCCGCGGGCTTCTAGCGGAGTCGGGCGAGGGCGTGGTAGCCGACGAGGCCGGCGAGGAAGGCGACGCCGACGTTCGTCAGGAGCGCGAGGACGCCGATGGCGCCGGTCAGGAGCGGATCCTCGGTGTCGGCGCCGGCCCGGCCGAGCTCCACCGCGACGAGGACGAGGACGACGCCGAGGACGGCCATCGGGAACGCGGCCACGAGGTCGACGGCGACGACGGCGAGCAGGAGGTAGCACCCACCGAGGACGAGGTTCGAGGTGGCGGTCCGGGCGCCGAAGGCGTACTTGCCGGCGACGCCGCCGCTCCCGTGACACATGGGCATCGCCCCCAGCGGCATCGCCAGCAGGTTCATCACGCCCATGCTCGTCGAGAGGTCGTCGGGCGAGGTGTCGGCGTCGAAGTATTCGTCGACGAGCAGGGCGGTGGCGACGGCGGCGTTGCCGACGGTCATGGCAAGCTGGCCGAGGGTCGCGCCGACGGCGTTCCGGGAGACGACGAGCGTCGACGGATCGAGGAGCACGGGGGTCGGGAGCCGGGGCGTGACGGTCCCGGCGGCGCCCGCGGCGACGACGCCCCCCATCGCGAGGACCGCCAGGGCGGCGGCGTTCCGGTAGCCCAGCGCGACGGCGGCCAGGGCGACGACCACGGAGAGCGCGGCGAGTCGCGGGGCCCCGAGCCCCGTCGTCACGCCCGTCCGGAGGAGGACGAGCGCCACCCCGACCTGGATGCCCCGGACGACCGGTTCCCCGACGTAGGGCGCCAGCCGGTCCAGCGTCCCCGTCGTCCCGACCAGGAGGAGCGTCACGCCGGCGAGCAGTCCCGCGGCGACGTACTCCCCACCCGAGAGGCCACCGGCGATCACCAGGGCCGCGAGCGCCTTCATCGGCTCGACGGATATCGGATAGCCGTAGTAGAGTCCCCACACGACCTGAAAGAGCGCGAACCCGAGGAGGAGCCGACCAAGCGAGAGGTCGGTGAGCGCCGCGACGGCGACGACGATGGGGAGGACGGTGACGGTGTCCCCGACGGCCCCCGTCACCTCGCCCCAGGCGACACCGAACCGCGTTCCGCGCCAACTAGCCAACGACATCGTCCCCGCCTTCCCGCTCGACGGGGAAAGAAGCATCGAGAAACTGATATATAGTACGATTCGACGGCGATGTGACCGGTTTCGGTTACGTCCGGGGGACGGTGGCCGGTCGAGCGGGGCGATCGGGGCCCGACGCGTCTAAACCGCTCTCGGAGCTTCGTGAATTTTCTAAACGTTTTTGCGGCCGTTGTAAAACGATCCGAACCGACCGTTCGGTCGCGTTAATCGAGCGAAACGACACGAAGACACCGCAACGATTTGCCCCCTATATGGGGGTAGGGGGACAAGCGATGAGTGGAGCCAGTCACCATGTCCACGCCCGAATCCAGGCCCCTCGACGGCACCGCCGCCGAACCGACCCCGGCCCTCCAGGATACCCTCCGTTCGGCCCTCACGTACGCGGCCCTGCCCATCCGTTTCGTCGCCTTCTGGCTGGCGACGCTGCTCCCCCTGACGTACCTCCCGTTGCTGGCGACGGGGACGGTGACCGGCCACCGCCTCGCGTTCGCGGGGTTGCTCACCCTGAACGCCGTCGCGTTCGTCGTCGGCCACTCCTACAACCCGCCCGAGTGACCGCCCGGGACCGACTGGTTCCGCCCCGGGAACCGGAATCCCTTTTCGCCCGCCCGCGCAACGTGTCGGTATGGAAGTACGCGAAATCGAGGGGCTCGGCCCCGCGGAGCGGGCGGCGCTGTTCGACCGCGATGCGGGGGTCGAGGGCGTCCGCGACGACGTCCGTGGGATCGTGGACCGCGTCCGCGACGAGGGCGACGTGGCCGTTCGGGAGTTCTGTCGCGAGTTCGACGGCGTCGAGGTCGGCAACCTGGACGTGACCGACGCCGCGGCGGCCGCCCACGAGGACGTCGATCCGGACGTCCTGGCGGCGATCCGTGAGGCCGCGGACAACGTCCGGGCGTTCCACGAGCGCCAGCGCCCCGACGACTGGCGCGAGGACTTCGACGGCCGCGAACTCGGGCGGCGGTTCCGTCCGCTCGAACGGGTCGGTGTCTACGTCCCCGGCGGCGCGGCCGCCTACCCCTCCAGCGCGCTGATGGGGGTCGTCCCCGCGAAGGTGGCGGGGGTGGATCACGTCGTGGTGGCGACGCCACCGGCCGAGGAGCTGAACCCGGCGACGCTCGCGGCCATCCACGAGGCGGGTGCGGATGCCGTCTACAGCGTCGGCGGCGCGCAGGGCGTCGCCGCCATGGCCTACGGGACCGAGACGGTGACACCTGTCCAGAAGGTGGTCGGCCCGGGCAACCGGTGGGTGACCGCCGCCAAAGCCGAGGTCCGGGGTGACGTCGACATCGACTTCCTCGCCGGCCCGAGCGAGGTGCTCGTCCTCGCCGACGGGACGGCCGATCCGGCCTACGTCGCCGCCGACCTGTTGGCCCAGGCCGAACACGACGACCACGCCTCGGTCGTCGCCGTGACGGACGACCCCGACCTCGCGGCGGCAACCGCCGACGAACTCGACGCCCGGGCACCGGGGATGGCACGGGCGGAGACGGTCGAGGCGGCGCTCGCGAACGACGCCAGCGGCGTCTTCCTCGCCCGTTCGATGTCGGAGGCCGTCCTCTTCGCCGAGGAGTACGCCGCCGAACACCTCTCGATCCAGGCCGAGGACGACGAGGAACTGCTCGACCGGATCGACAGCGCCGGGAGCGTCTTCCTCGGCCCGTACACCCCCGTCGCCGCCGGCGACTACGCCTCCGGCACCAACCACGTCCTCCCCACCGGCGGCGGCGCGAAACGCTTCGGCGGCCTCTCCGTCGAGACGTTCCTGCGCTCGACGACCGTCCAACGACTCGACCGGGACTCCCTCGACGCCCTCTCGGGGACGATCACCACTCTCGCCGAGGCCGAGGGCCTCCACGGCCACGCCGACAGCGTCCGCCGCCGGTTCGAGTAGTCCACAACGTTGAGTACCCGGGGCCGCGAAGGGGCCGACGATGCGTCCCTCCAACGCCGTTCCGACCGCCCTGAGTCGAACCCGCTCGTCGCTCGAACGCCTCTCCGCCGGGTTTCGCTGGCTCCTCGCCGCCCTCGTCACGGGACTCGTGGCGGCCCTCGGCCTGACCCGTTCGGGACTCCACCGCCTCGCTGCCCTCCGTGCGCCCGTCGTGCGGGTCGTCCGCGGTCCGCTCGCGGCGCTCGTCCTCGGTCGTCGAGCAGCCGTCTCCGTGATCCTCGTCGGGATCACGCCGGTCCTCGCGGCCCTGACCGCGGGCGCCGTCGCGTCGACGACCGGCTACCGCCCGCTCGAACGGTGGCTCGTCGGCACGTGGACCGGCACGGATCCCCGAATCGTCGTCTTCGTCGGCGCGGCCCTGCTCGTCGGGCTGGCCGCCGCCGGTGCCGCCGCGAGGGCGGGGCTGGTCCCCACGGGCCTCCTGGTCGCCGGCCCCGTCTTCGGCGTCGCCGTCACGCGCTACGGCACCGTCGTGTCCACGTACGGCGGCGAGCGGGTCGTCTCCCTGCCCGATGCCGTCGCCGTCGCGGCCGGCGTGGCCGCCGTCGGGAGCGTCGCCGTCGTCGCCGTCGGCTACCCGCTCGGGGCTGCGTGTCGACGGGCCGTCCGGATCGTCCGGACGGATCGCGGCGAACGTAACGAGGAATGATTACGTCTTCCCGTCAGTGTTAACACGTTCGACGGTGTATAGGCGTCCATGAGCACGGAGCACGCGAGCGGGGCGAGCGACGGTGTGGTGAAGATCACCCCCGAAGCCGCCACGCAAGCCCTCGAACTGATGGATCGCGAGGGGATGGATCTGGACGTCGGTGGCCTGCGACTGTTCGTCCAGCAGGGCGGCTGTGCGGGCCTCTCCTACGGAATGCGGTTCGACGACGAACCCGAAGAGGACGACATGGTGGTCGAGTCCAACGACCTGCGCGTGTTCGTCGATCCGGCGAGCGCCGACTACATCGGCGGGTCCGTCCTCGATTACGAGGCCGGCCTCCAGGCCGAGGGATTCCACGTCGAGAACCCGAACGTCGTCTCGGAGTGTGGCTGTGGGGAGTCCTTCCGAACCTGAGCCCGGGTCGTCGCTCGCGACCCGTTCGGCGCCCGACGACGTAACCGTCTACGTCGACCGGACGGCCCCCGATCGCGGCACCCACGGTCCGTTCTTCGTCGCCTACTGTTCCCCCGACTGCGACCGCCGGTGGGGCTACCTCTGTGGCAACTGCGACGCCTTCGACACCGCCATGGACACCATGGGGCGCATCGAGTGCAACGCCTGTGGCAACCTCCGGAAACCGGACCGCTGGGACGCCGCTCACGAGTGATCCCTCGCCGTGACAACACTTATCATCCGACCCGCCGTAGTGGCTCGTACATGGCCCCTGTTACCATGCCACCCGTCGAAGAGGCCCGGCGGATCTTCCGTCGCCTCGGCTACTCCGTCGACGGCGACGGGACCGATCTCCGGGCCGAGCGGAAATGGCGGACCGTCCACGTGACTGCACTCGACGCCGACGAGGCGTCCTCGCCGCGACGCTTGCGCGCGGACGGCGGGCGATCCGAGTATCGCCTCCGCTGTTTCGTCACGTGGATGGAGGCCGCAGGGGACCTCCGCGACCGACTCGCCGGACTCGATCCCGACTACGAGTGGGCGGTCATCGGCGTCGAAGACGCGGGCGAGGACTACGAAGTCGTCGACCGCGTCGGAACGGCGGCGTAGCCGCGCCGCACTTTTACGTCCCCGGCGACCACGCGGTAGGGTATGGCCGAGTTCGCACTCCAGTCCGACCTCGTCGGACGGGCGCTCGTCGAGTTCGTCGAGCGACTCGTCGACACCCTTCCGACCGTCATCACGGGCGTGGTCTTTCTCGTCCTGGCGGTCCTCCTCGTCAAACTCGTCCTCACGGTCCTGAATGCCGTCCTCGCGCGGACGATGCGCGGGCAGTCGCCCGTCTACCGACAGTTCCTGACGACGGTCGTCGCCGTCTTCCTCTGGTTCGGCGTCGGCCTCTCGACGCTCTCGGTGGCGGGACTGGAGGGCATCGCCGCGTCGCTCGGCACCGCCGCTGGCTTCGTCGCCCTCGGCGTCTCCTACGCCACGAGCGACATGATCGCCGACGCCGTCGCCGGCATCTACCTCCTCCGCGACCCCGACTTCGAGGCCGGCGACACCGTCCGCGTCGGCGACATGGAGGGAATCGTCCGGTCCATCGAACTCCGGAAGACCCGCTTCGACGTCGACGGCGACACCGTCGTCCGTGGGAACGCCGACATCGAGGCCCGTTGGACGAAAGTCGACCGCGAACGGGCCTGAGACCGGCGATTCCGTGCGCCCCGTTGTCATCCCGCCCGCGTGCTTTATGTCCGTTCCGTGTGAAATCGTGGTATGTTCGTGGGTCACGCCGCCGTCGCGTTCGCCATCGTCGCGGGCGGCGCGGTCCGGCGGGGCTGGACCGCGGAACGGGTCCTCGCCGTCGGTCTGCTGGCGGGGGCCTTCGCCGCGCTCCCCGACGTCGACATCGCGTACGCCCTCGTGGGCGTCGCGGCCGCCGCGAGCGGCGACGCCCTGAGCCTCGCGACCGCGTTCTGGTCGACGGGGAACCTCGTCCACCGTGCGGTCACCCACTCGCTGATACTCGCCCCGCCGGTCGCCCTCGTCGCGGCGCTCGCAGGCCCCGCCCGTCGGGACACTCGCCTCGGTGCGTTCGCCCTCGCCGCCGGCGTCGTCGTCCTCGCCTGGTCCGTGAGCGGCCCGCTCGGCGCCGTCGTCACCGTCCCGTTCGTCATCGGTGCGATGGCCCTCGGGGTGCTCGCCCGCCGATACACCGATCACGCCCCGCCGACGGTGTTCGCGGTGGGGCTGGTCGGCCTCGTCACCCACCCGTTCGGTGACCTCGTCACCGGCGAACCGCCGGCGATGCTCTACCCCCTCGACACGGCGCTCGTGGCCGAGCGTCTCGTCCTCGCCGCCGACCCGACGCTCCACCTCCTCGCCGCCTTCGGCGTCGAACTCGCGACGGTCTGGGCGGCCGTCGCCGTCGCCGGGGCCGCGACGGGACTCCGGCCCCGGACGGTCGTCTCCCGGCGGGCGAGCCTCGGTGCGGGCTACGCGGCGACGGTCCTCCTCATTCCGGCGCCGACGCTCGACCTCTCCTACCCGTTCGTGTTCTCGGTGCTCGGGGTCGGCCTCGTCGGCGCCCTACCGCGGGTACGTCTCGTCGGTACCGCCGACGGGCCGACCGTGGAACCGCCCGACTGGGTCGTCGCCGGCCTGACCGGGCTGTCGGCGATCACGGTCGCGTGGCTGGCCTACACCGTCGCCTACGTGGTCGTGGGGTGAGAGAGAAGGGGGCCTCAGTAGCCCCGCGAGATGAGGTACTCGGCGAGATCCTCGAGGAGCGATCGAGCCTCGTTGTCTGGGAGGGCATCGAGGTCGGCCTTGCTTTGCGCGACGAGCGAGCGGGCCTTCTCACGGGCGTACTCGATGCTGCCCACCTCGTTCAGCGTCTCGACCGCCGACTCGACGGCCTCGTCGGTGAGCGCGTCGGCGTCCTCGGCGTCGACCAGTCCGTCCACGTCGACGCCCTGTTGCCGGGCGTGGAGCGTGATCAGGGTCTCCTTGTTCTCGACGAGGTCCGAGCCGCGCTGCTTGCCGAGGCGCTCCGAGGGCACCGTCAGGTCGAGGACGTCGTCCTGGATCTGGAACGCGGTGCCCGAGTGGATGCCGTAGTCGTAGAGCGCGTCGACGACGTCGTCCTCGGCGTCGAGCAGGATCGCCGGCGTCGCGGCCGCGTCCCCGTACAGTACGGCGGTCTTGGACTCGACCATCTCCAGATACTCCTCCGGGAGCACCTCGGTCCGGTGTTCGAACTCGACGTCGAGGGCCTGGCCCTCGCAGATGCGCGTACAGGTGTTCGCGAGCATCCGCATCGCCTCCAGACCGTTCTCGGGGGCGGCCCCCGTCTCGGCCATGATCTCGAAGGCCGTCGAGTAGAGCGTATCGCCCGCCAGGATGGCGGTATCGACGTCGTAGGCCTCGTGGACGGCCGGCACGCCACGGCGGAGCGTGTCGTCGTCCATGATGTCGTCGTGAATGAGCGTAAAGGACTGGATGACCTCCAGGCTCAGGGCGCCGGCCATCACGTCGACGTCGTCGCCGTCGAGTGCGGGGAACTGCCGGTAGTCGACGGAGAGCGGGGGCACGTCCGCGATGGCCTCGGCGACCAGCAGCGACACCGTCGGTCGGAGTCGCTTCCCGCCGGCCTTCAGCAGGTACCGCGAGGCCTCCCAGAGCCGCTCGGGTTCCACGAGGGGAAGGTCCTCGTCGATGGCCGCGTTGACCTGCTCGCGGCGCTCGCGGACCGCGGCGAGCACCCGCTCTTCCGTCGAGTCGGCCGTCATTCCACCAGTTGGATCATGTTGCCGTTTCGCGTGACGTGCAGGTCACGGCCCAGGTCGTAGCCCTGACTCTCACACAGGTCGACGTAGGGGGCGAACCCTTCGAGGTCCTGGTGTGCGGGGATGACGTGCTGGGGCTGGAGGGCGTCGAGCATCTCGTAGTGGCCCTCCTGACGGAGGTGGCCGGAGACGTGGATGTCGTCGTAGATGCGGGCGCCCTGCATGCGGAGCAGACGCTCGGACTGGTAGCGCTGGCCCTCGTTGGTCGGCTCCGGAATGACGCGGGCCGAGAACAACACCTTGTCGCCGTCTTCGAGTTCGTAGGGGGTCTCGCCGCGACCCATCCGGGTGAGCATCGCCCGCGGCTCGCCCTGGTGGCCCGTCACGATCGGCAGGTAGTTCTCCTTGCCTTCCTTCATGATCCGCTTGAACGTGCGGTCGACGGACTTCCGGTGGCCGTACATCCCCAGGTCGTCCGGGAAGTCGACGAAGTCCAAGCGCTCGGCGGTGCCCGAGTACTTCTCCATCGAGCGCCCGAGCAGGACGGGCTGGCGTCCGATGTCCTTCGCGAACTCGACGAGGCTGGTGACACGGGCGATGTGGGAGCTGAACGTCGTGGCGACGATACCCCCGTCGTAATCCTCGACCGAGTACATCACGTCGCGGAGGTGTTTCCGGGCGACGGACTCGCTCGGCGTGCGGCCCTTCTTGTTCGCGTTGGTGCAGTCCTCGATGTAACAGAGGACGCCCTCGCCCTCGCGACCGATCTCGCGGAACCGCTTCATGTCGATCGGATCGCCGATGACGGGCGTGTGATCCATCCGCTTGTCCAGCCCGTAGACCACCGCGCCCTCCGGCGTGTGGAGGACGGGGTTGATCGCGTCGATGATCGAGTGGGTCACGTTCACGAACTCCAGCTCGACGGAGCCGGAGTCGCCGATGGACATGGTCTCGCCGGCGTCCATCTTGACCAGGTCGTTGTCGACGTTGAACTTGTTCTCGCCCTCGACCTGTTGTTTCACCAGTTCGATGGTGAAGGGCGTCGCGACGACGGGGGCGTCGTAGCGGTGGGCGAGTTTCGAGATGGCGCCGATGTGATCCAGGTGGCCGTGGGTCGGAACGATGGCCTGGACGTCGCCCTCGAGGTCGCTCATCACCCGGTCGTCCGGGATGGCGCCCATGTCGATCAGGTCGAGACTGTGCATCTGTTCGGTTTCGACGTTGTCGTGGATCAGCACCTGCGAGAGGTTCAGACCCATGTCGAAGACGACGACGTCGTCACCGGCGCGGACGGCAGTCATCTGCCGCCCGACTTCCTCGTAACCGCCGATCGTTGCGATTTCGATTTCCATGGTTAGCATTGAAATGCCACGGACGTGGCGGACCGCTCACGCAAATCCCGTCCTCGGGGGCCACCGGCCCCGGCGTCTTACAGCACGTCGGTCGCTGGTCCCCGCGTGCGGCCGCTGCCGCACTTGCCCGCGGGTCACTGGTAGCGGGCACTACACACCGGGGTAATAAAAACTACGTGGGTCCACGCCGCCGTCCGGCCTACCGCTCGGCGGGGACGCTGTCGGCCACGGCGTCGGCCCACGCGAAGGCGACGCCCGCACGCTCGGCGGTCAGGGCGTCGCGCTCGGAGTCGCCGACGAACAGCGTCCGCTCGGGATCGGCCCCCAACCGGTCGACCGTCGCCAGCAACGGCGTCGGATCGGGCTTGTGTGTCGCCACCGAATCCCGCCCGACGACGACGCCGACGTGGGCGGACAGGTCGTGCCGGTCCAGCGCCAGCCGACAGGCCGACTCGGCGTTGAGCGAACAGACGCCGACCGGTCGGTCCCGGTGCGGGAGGCGGTCGGCGAGCGGGAGGCGGATGGACCGCTCGGCGCCACGGCGCTCGTGGGCCGCGAGGATCGACTCCAGTTCGTCCGCCAGGCCGTGTTCGGGCGCGGTTTCGAGCAGGGACCAGAGGTCCGCGTCGGCGTCGACGCCCGCCTCGGCGAACGCCGCCGTCGCCTCCTCGGCGGCGGCCTTCCAGTTGACCGCCAACCTGACGAGCGTCCCGTCGAGGTCGTAGACGATGGCGTCGTGGTCGTCGATGCGGGTGCTCACGCCTCCGCGTACGTCGCCCCCGATAATGGGGGCTTCGGTCGGACCGTCCGGTGGCGATGACCTTCGTCAGAACTCTTTTGTGGACGTATCGAGTACCGATATTTATGCCGACGACCGTCGGTCACCACGGCCAGCGGATCGCCTTCGAGCGCACTCTCCCGCTCGCGAGGTGCTGTCCCTGTCCGTGTCTCACGCCCCGCCGACCGACGGAACCGTCCGCCCGCTTCCCGGCCCACGCGGCAACGCGTCCGCCGGTCGCTACGGGCGACCGCGGGCGGTCTCGTACGTATGCGTAACCTCCTCGCCGCCGCCCGCCGCCGCGTCAGCGAGGATCTCGCGGCGATCCGCGAGCGCGACCCGGCGGCCGGGAACCGCCTCGTCCTCCTCACCTGCTATCCCGGCCTCCACGCGCTGTGGATCTACCGGATCGCCCACCTGTGTTGGACGAGCGACCACCCCGTCCTCGCGCGCCTGCTGTCGCAGTTCGCCCGGCTGATTACGGGAGTCGAGATCCACCCCGCCGCGGAGATCGGTCGTCGCGTCGTGATCGATCACGGCATAGGCGTGGTGATCGGTTCGACCGCCGAGGTCGGCGACGACGTCCTCATGTACCACGGGGTCACGCTCGGGAACCGCCGGCCGGTCGACGGCAAGCGCCACCCGACCGTCGGCGACGACGTGATGCTCGGAGCCAACGCGACCGTCCTCGGGCCCGTGGAGATCGGTCGGGGGGCGACCGTCGGCGGCGCCGCGGTCGTCGTCGAACCGGTCGACCCCGACACGACGGTCGTGGGCAATCCCGCCCGTCCCGTGGGCGACACGCACCTCGTCGACGACGGGGAACCGGTCCGCGACGGGAACGCGGAGATCGATCGCATCGTCTGTGACGGGGGTCGCTGCTGAGCCGAGACCGGCGACGACGGGCGCTGACCGCTGCCGGCGCGCCGGCCGCGAGTTATTTACTGTCGGACGGTCTACATCTATTCATGTTCCGCCCCCCCACGGTGCTGTGTGTCACCCTGCTTCTGCTCGTGGCCCCCGCGGCTCCGGTCGCCGCCCAGTCGAGCGATACGGCAACGCTCACCGTCACCGTCCGCGACGCCGACGGCGACCCCGTCGGCGACGCCGACCTCGACGCGACGTGGTCGGACGGGTCGACGACGGCAACGACCGCCGCCAACGGCAAGGCGTTCGTGGACGTCCCCGCCGACGCCGAGGTCGAAATCGCCGTCACGCACCCGCGATACGTCCGGAACTCGCCGTACGTCGTCGAGTCCGCGAGCGAGCGCGAGGTCGAAATCGTCGTGTACCGCCGGAGTTCGGTCCGTCTGGAAGTGAACGACGACGACGGCTCGGTCGCCGACGCGTCGGTGCGCATCGAGCGGGGCGGGTTGACCTACGAGACGGGGACGACCGGCCCGGACGGCGTCTTCGAGTCCGACGACCTCCAGGCGGGAACGTACACCATCGTCGTCAGGAAGCCCGGCTACTACGTCCGGCGCAAGTCCATCGATATCGAGGGGTCGATCACGAACCGGGTGGCGCTGCGACGCGGCTCCGCGCCCGTGACCGTCCGCGTCGCCGATCCCTACTTCGATCCACCGCGTTCCGTCTCCGGGGCGACCGTCAGCCTCGGCGACGTCGCCACCGACCGGACGAACCGGACCGGGAACGTCACCGTGACCGCCCCGGTCAACACCGAGTACACCCTGCGGGTGACCCGCGACGGTTACCGCACCGTCGAGCGCGAGGTGACGGTCGACGAGACGGCCGAAACCGTCACGGTCGACCTCACGCGCACGCGATCGATCACGCTCGAAGCCGTCAACGAACGGGTGGTGGCGGGGGAACGGACGGTCCTCCGGGCGACCAACGCGTACGGCGACGGCGCGGCGGTGGCGGCGGTCTTCCTTGACGGGGAACGGGTCGGCACCACCGACGGGAACGGCGAGGTCACGGTGCGGATCGCCGACCCCGGCACGCACACGCTGTACGTCAGCAAGGACGGCGTCCGATCGAACGAGGTGCAGGTCGAAGCGATCGGCGACGGCGGGACGGCGACGCCCAGCGTGACGGAGACGACGGGGACGGATCCCACCGCGACCGGGACGCCGGCCACGACGACGGGGACCAGCCCCGGATTCAGCGCGTTCCCCGCTCTGTTCGCTATCCTCGCCCTCCTCGCCGTCGCCTGCGGACGCCGTTAACCGCCCCGCAGGGCCGCGACGACGTCGGCGGGGTCGGCGTCGAGGCCGCCGCCCTGCGCGAACGTCGGCCCGCCGCCACCGCCGCCGCCGAACCGCTCGGTCACCCCGTCGACGACGTCGCCGGCGTCCACCTCGCCGGTCGTCGCGACGACCACGTACGGGGCCGATCCCTCGCCCACGACCGCGAGGGCGTCGACGTCGTCCCCGACGCGTTCCTTCGCCGCCTCGCCGACCTCGTTGGGGTCGAAGTCGGCGACGGTGCCGATCCGCCAGACCGCCCCGTCGCGCTCGGCCGTCGGCAGATCGGCCAGCCGCGCGTCGAGCACCGCCGATTTGTACGTCCGTACCGCCGCTTCGAGGTCGTCGCGCTCCGCCCGCAGGGACGCGACCGCCTCGTCGAGGTCGGTGACGTTCGTATCGAGGTCGCGGGCGGCGTCGAGGGCCGCCCGGCGGACGGTCGCCCGGCGGTCGATCGCCCCGGGCCCCACCGCGAACTCGACGCGGGTGAGCCCCTCCCCCGGGTTCGACCGGTCGAGGACTTCGATCGGCCCGATCTCGCGAGTGTTCGCCACGTGCGTTCCGCCACAGGCGGCCACGTCCCAGCCCTCGACCTCGACGAGACGGACCGTGTCGGCGTCGCTCATCACGCCCTCTTCGGTCTTGGTGTTGAACGCCACCTCGTCGCGGGCGCGGGCCTCCTCGACCGGGACCTCCTCCCAGGAGACGGGGCGGGAGTCCCACACCGCCCGGTTGGTGAGCCGTTCGAGTTCCACCAGCACCGCGTCGTCGACGTCGGTCGTCGTCGCGAGGTCGACGCGGACCTTCTCGGCGTCGATGTCGAACCCGCCGTAGCCGAGGTCGTCGAGGAGTCGCCGGCCGGCGCCGTAGAGGAGGTGGCTCGCCGTGTGCGCACGCATACAGTACGTCCGGAACTCGTCGTCGATCACGCCGACCACCTCGTCCCCGGGCGACAGGTCCGGGTCCTCGGCGAGGTGATGTACCACGCCGTCGTCGCCGGCCCGCACGTCGACCACGGGGACGCCCGCGAGCGTGCCGCGGTCGGCGGGCTGGCCGCCGCTCTCGGCGTAGAAGTACGTCCGGTCGAGGACCACCTCGCCGCCCGCCGCGGCCGTGACGGTCGCCTCGAACTCCCGTACGTCGGGGTCGGCAGGAGCGCGCGTCTGCATAGGCGGGGGTCGGACTCGACCCATAAATCCGTTCGGCTCGCGGCCGGTCCGTCTCCGTGGCAATCCTCGGTCGGTGATTGGTTCCAGCGGTCGTGCTGAATCCAAGGCGCATACGTCGGCGGGTTGCTCGACGAAGAGGTTTTCATCCGGCGACATGAAGCCGCGGTATGGACCTCGATCGTGCCGCCAAGTTCGGGTCCGTCGGAGCCATCGGCGTCGTCCTCGTCGCTCTTGGGACCGTCGGCCTGATGCGACTGGCGTGGACCGAGAGGATCAGTGGCGCCGAGGGAATGGCCGTCGGCACCGTGGTGATCGTCGGTATCGCCGGGACGGCGATCACGATCCTGTTCCTGTTCGTGGTCATCGGGGCCTTCCTCGACCGGGAACTGGAAGCGAGAGAACTCGGCGATCCCGAGGAGTGAGATAGGACGACTGACCGAAGTGAGCTAACTCACCGGTAGACGACTCCGCTGTATCCCGCACCCCGGTCGTGCCGGACAGCGGGGTTCGACGGAGCCACCGATCCGCCTCACTCGTCGACGACGTCGATCCCGAACCGCTCCTCGACGGCGCGGACGAGGGAGCCGCCGACGCCGGCGCGCGTCGCCCGCCCTTCCTCCAGCGCGCGGACGTCGGCCTCGTCGGCGTCGAGTTCGGCGGCGAGTTCCTCGACCGTGAGGCCGGCGTCCTGTCGTGCGCTCTCGATCCGGTCGCCGTAGTTCGTGACGAGGTAGGGGAGCCGGTCGGACTCGTAGTCGGTCCCCTCCTCCTCCCAGCGCTTCGTGTTGCTGCGGGCGGCGTCGTAGACGCGCGCGGTGTTCCGGGCGGCGCGCTTCCGGCGGTTGGGTTCGTCGGCGTCGGTGCGCGACCCCGAGGACCCGGACGCGGAGTCGGAGCCGGAGCCGGAATCGGAGCCACGCCCGCCGGTGTCACCGTGTGGCGCACACTCGGAACAGACGAGCAACTTCGCGCCTGCGACCGTCGCCCGTTCGAGCGACGACGTCTCGCGACCGCAGAGTTCGCAGGCGTCGCCGTCGTCGCCGCCGCCGCCGGACCCCGTGGAGTACTTCGCCATACCCCGTGTACCCGGTCGTCCTATTTCAACTCCCTGCCCGAGCCGTCTCGTACGGCGTCTCGTCACCGTGTACCGGTGGTTCGCCAAGACGGTCCGGCGAACCACCGGTAACGACGTAGGAGAAACAGTATCACCCCCGGTGGAAGTCGACGGCGCGGCTCCCGTCGTCGCGGTGGACCGTCGTGCGCGCTGGCTCGGTCCGCGCCGTCGGCTCGCCGTCGCGGAGCACGAGCGTCCGCGGCGCGCGGGTGCGGAGCGCGTTGAACCCGTCGGGGCTGTCGAAGACGACGAGCGACCCTTCGGCGCCCTCCCGGAGGCCGTAGCCGTCGACCCCGAACACTTCGGCGTTCGCGTCCGTCAGCATCTCCCACAGCCGGGACACGTCGCCCCGCCCCGCCATGTGGGCGTAGTGGAGGAGGACGAACGCGGCGTCGAGGGGGTCGGCCTGGCCGTAGTGGTACCACGGGTCGAGCACCGAGTCGTGACCGAGGCCGACGGTGACCCCCGCCGCGTGCAGTTCGTCGATGCGGGTGTGGCCGCGCCGCCGCGGGTAGTCGTCGTAGCTCCCCTGGAGGACCGAGTTGTCGGGCGGGTTCGTTACGACGCTCACCCCGCTCTCGGCCAAGAGCGAGATCAGTTTGTCCGCGTAGGCGTTGTTGTAGGAGTGCATCGCGGTCGTGTGACTCGCCGTCGTGCGCTCGCCGATGTCCCGCTTGAGCGCCTCGCTCGCCAGCACCTCGGTGAACCGCGAGCCGGGGTCGTCCGTCTCGTCGATGTGGAGGTCGAGGGGTAAGTCGTGGGATTCGGCCAGATCACAGACCGTCCGGACGCTCTCGACGCCGTCCTCGCGGGTGTGTTCGTTGTGTGGGATGGCACCGATCACGTCGACGCCCATCTCGACGGCCTCCCGGAGCAGGTCCTCGTTGCCCTCGGCGGTGAAGACGCCGTCCTGCGGGAAGGCGACGACCTGGAGGTCGACGAGATCGGACACCCGGTCGCGCAGTTCGAGCAACGCTTCGACGGTCGTCAGCGACGGCTCGGTCGTGTCCGCGTGGGTGCGGATCCGCGTCACGCCGTTGGCGGCGTACCACTCCACGGTCCGGGTCGCCCGCTCGACGATGTCCGCGACGGTGATGTCCTCCTTGTAGGCCGCCCAGACGTCGATGCCCTCGGCGAGCGTCCCGCTCTCGTTCCACGACGGGTCGCCGGCGGTCCCCGTCGCGTCGAGGTGGACGTGCGGTTCGATCAGCGGCGGCGTCACCAGACGCCCGTCGGCGTCGTACCGGCGGTCGGCCGGAAACGACGACGGGTCACCTTCGCCCGCCGAGACGATCCGGTCGATGCGCCCCTCGCGGATCTCGACGTCGACGACCGCGCCGTCCAGCCGTCGACCACCCGTGACGATGTACTCGGACATACCGGGGCGACGACCAGCCGACACATATTCGTTGGCACTCCGTTTTCGAACGAACGTGTGCCTGTTTGCCAAAATTTATCTACAATACCTGTGCGACAACGGGTAATGGCAACCGAAGACGAATCATCGGCGTGGCGTACGTTCGTGTTCGGGGACGAGGACCTCCCCGATCCGGACTACCCGATCGATCACGTTCCGCGGGACGAACGCAAAGGACTGGTGAGCATCTCGGCGGTGCTGCTCGGCTTCGTCTTCTTCGCCGGGACCCTCTGGTCGGGCGCCGAGGTGGGTGCGGCCATGGGCTTCGGCCCGATGCTCACCGCGACCGCCGTCGGCTACGCCATCCTCGGCGTCTACGTCGCGGCGCTGTGTGGCATCGCCGCCAAGGCGGGCCTGACGACCGTCCTCCTCGCCCGGTACAGCTTCGGCCGCTGGGGCGCGAAGTTCGCCGACCTCCTGCTCGGCGGGACGCAGGTCGGCTGGTTCGGCGTCACCATCCCCATGGTCGCCATCCCGACGGCGACCTTCTTCGGCCTCGACTCGCCGACGTTCACGCTCGCGCTCATCGTGATCTGGGGAGTCCTCCACCTCGCGACGGCGTACTTCGGCTACGAGGGGATGGAGAAACTCTCCCTGGTCGCCGTCCCCATCCTCGTGGTCGTCGGCCTGCTTTCGGTGTTCATCGCCGTCGGCGACGCCGGGGGGATCGGCGGCCTGTTCGGCGGCGGGAGCGGGGAGATGGGCTTTGCCGCCGCGGTCACAATCGTCGTCGGGACGTTCATCAGCGGCGGGACCCAGGCGCCCAACTGGGCGCGGTTCGCGTCCTCGACCCGCGTCGGCTTCTGGGCCGGCCTCGTCGCCTTCCTCCTCGGCAACGGCTTCCTCTTTCTCTCGGGCGCCGTCGGGGGTGCCGTCTACGACGTGACCCCCGCCGGCGACCTCTACGAGGTGCTCGCCGCCCAGGGGCTGGCCGCCATCGGCCTGATCGCGCTCGTGCTCAACATCTGGACCACGAACGACAACGCCGCCTACGCCTTCGGCGTCGCCGGGAGCGAGGCCTTCGAGTTCGACCGCAAGCGGCCGTTCGTGCTGGCGGGCGGGACGGTCGGCATCCTGCTCGCGCTGGCCGGCGCCGACAGCCTGCTCATCCCCTGGCTGTCGACGCTCGGACAGTACGTTCCGCCCCTCGGGGGGGTCATCATCGCCGACTTCCTCCTCTGTTGGCGACTGCGCATCCCCCGCATGGACGACGTCGAGTTCGCCGGGGTGCGCTGGATCGCGGTCCTCGCCTACGTCGTCGGCATCCTCGTCGCGGCCCTCACTGCGGGCCAGGTCGTCCCCGGCGTGGCCGCCCCGCAGGTGCTCCCCGGCCCCGGCGGCGCGGCGCTCAACGGTCTGGTCGCCGCCTTCGTCGTACACACCGTGGCCTACTACCTGCTCGAAGGGACCGGCATCCTCGACGGCCACGACGTCGACTCCGGAGCCGAGCGGCTCTAGTCGATTTCCTCGACGCGTTTGCCCGTCTCCTGGGGGATCACCCGACGGTCGGCGTCGACCCACTCGCGGTCGAGTTCCGCGCCGTCGAACAGGCGGTCGAGGAAGACCGCCAGCGCGGCCACCTCCGAGTGGGGCTGGTTCGTCACGCCGACGTTCCAGTCGGCGCGGTCGTACACCTCGAAGTCGACCTTTCCGGCGCCGACGACGATCAACAGCGGTTCGCTCCGGTGTCGTTCTCGGATCGTCGGCGTCACCGCCTCGACCGGTTCGCCGTACATCGTCAGGTGAACGACCGACCCCTCCCACTCCCGGAGGATCGGTCGGTAGGCGTCGGTCACCGTCACGTCGAAGGGACCGCCGAAGCGGTCGGTGATGTCGGCGACCGTCTCCCGGGCCTGTGACGTGTCGCCGACGAGGACCGCCCGGTCGGCGCCGAGCGCCCGCGCCGTCAGGGCGACGTGTGTCGTCATGCGGTCGTCGCGGCCGGGCCGGTGGCCCAGTCGCAACACGACCACCTCGGGGGTATCTTGCATATCCGACGGGTGGGTGTCGAGGGGGTAACGGCTTTCGAAACGGCCGGATCGGAACGCACTTGCCCGCCCCCCGGCCATGGGCCGGTATGGATCTCACCGACCGGCGAGTGGTGATCACCGGCGGGGCGGGGCTCATCGGCTCGCACCTCGCGGCGCGACTCGCGCCCGACAACGAGGTGGTCGTCGCCGACGACCTCTCGAAGGGCGAGGTCGACCGCGTCCCCGACGCCGCCGACCTGGTCGTCACGGACGTGACCGACCCGGACGACGTCGCCGACGTCGTCACCGCCGACGTGGACGTCGTCTTCCACCTGGCGGCTTACACGGACACGAACTACGGGGAGCCCCGGCGACTCTTCGAGGAGAACACGGAGATGACCTACACGCTACTGGAACGCGCCGCCGAGGTGGGCGTCGAGGGCTTCGTCTTCACCTCCTCCTCGACGGTCTACGGCGAGGCGCCGCGACCGACGCCCGAGGATTACGCCCCCCTCGAACCGATCAGCGTCTACGGCGCGAGCAAACTCGCCGACGAGGGGCTGGTCTCGACGTACGCCCACTCCCACGACCTCCAGTCGTGGACCTTCCGCTTTGCTAACATCGTCGGCCCGCACCAGCGCGGGACCGTCATCCCCGACTTCGTCGAGAAGCTCCGCGACGACCCCGACGCCCTCACCATCCTCGGCGACGGCCGACAGGAGAAGTCCTACCTCCACGTCGAGGACTGCGTCGACGCCATCGTCCACGTCGTCGAACACGCGGACGCCGACCTGAACACCTACAACCTCGGCTCCCGGACCACCACCTCGGTGAACCGCATCGCCGACGTCGTGAGCGATGAGATGGGCCTCGACCCGACCTACGAGTACACGGGCGGGGACCGCGGCTGGACCGGCGACGTCCCGAAGATGCGCCTCTCCATCGAGAAGTTGGCCGCGCTCGGGTGGGAGCCGCCGGCGTCGAGCGACGAGGCGGTCCGCCGTGCGGCCCGCCAACTGGTCGACGAGATGACCTGACGACGCCGGAGAGACACGCCTTTACTCGCCGGGATCGAAGGACGGGCGTGCAGCTCGTGGGCTACGACGCGGCCGACGCGGGCCTTCTGGTGAGCGACGGCGACGCCCCGTCCGCCGACGCGGCGACCACGACGACCGACGACGCCGCGACCGCGCCCGTCGAGTACGTCGCCCTCGACCCGGGGACCGAGCTCGACTACCGCCTCGGCGACCGCCACTGTGCCGGCGTCGTCGTCGACGACGGCCACCGGCCCTGTGACGACCCCGCCGTACCGTACTGTTCGGCCCACACGTCGACGTGGGTCTGTGCCCGGTGTACGGGCACCTGTCTCAAAGACGAGATGGACTGTTTCGACGATCACGCCGTCTACCTGGCGGCCTTCGCCCCGGACACGTTCAAGGTCGGCGTCACGAAGGAGTGGCGGTTGGAGACGCGCCTCCGCGAACAGGGGGCCGACCGGGGCGCCCACCTCCGGACGGTCGAGAACGGCCGGATCGCCCGGGAAATCGAGGCGGGGCTGGCCGACGAGATCCCGGATCGGGCGCGGGTCCCCGAGAAGCGGGCGGGCCTCGGCCGAACGGTCGACGAGGCGGCGTGGCAGACGTTGCTCGCCGACTTCGATCCCCTCGAGACCGTCGCGTTCGACTACGGTCTCGACCTCGACGAGCGCCCGGTCGCGGAGACGGTGGCGACGGGGCGGGTCCGCGGGACCAAGGGCCGGCTACTGGTGTTGGATCACGGGGGAAGCACCTACGCGGTGGATCTGCGGGATCTGGTCGGCTACGAGGTGACCGACGGCGGCACCGACCGCCGACTCCAGTCGAGTCTCGGCGCGTTCGGGTGAGCGGCCCGCTAGTCGTCGCGCATGTCCGGCGGCAGGAGGTTCGGGATGCCGTCCTCGATCGGGTACTCCTCGCCCGTGACGGTCCCGATCAGGCGGCCCTCGATGATCTCCTCGCCGTCGCGCTCGTCCACCTCGAGTTCCAGTTCGCTCTTGTCGAGCGGATCACAGAGGATCTCCATCAGGGATTCCTTCATCACCCGGGGGGAGGCGGTCGGTCGGTAAAAATCCACGGGTACGCGGCATCGCGTCCCGGTCGATAGGCGGGGACCCCCGCACGGAGGATTACCGGTCGAAGATCACCGGATCGTCGACGACAGCGAACGCCGCCCGGTCGCCGACTGAGAGTGGCGAGTCGACGTCGTGGGACGACGCCTGGAGTTCGAGCCCGACAGTCGAATCGGGATCCGGAGCGATAGGGGCGAGCCGGTACTCAACGGAGTCGCCCTGGAAGGTCCGCTCACGAACCTCCGCGGCGAACCCGCCGTCGACGTCCGCCGCGGTGTCGGGGTCGTCGTCTACCCATTCGATCGTCTCGGGACGGACCGATGCGGTCACGCCTCCGTCCGTATCGGTCGCGACCGGCACTGACATCCACTCGCCGACCGTCAGCGTCGGGGGCGAGTCGCCCGCCGCCTCCGACGGATCGATCCGTCCTTCGAGGAGGGTGGTGTCGCCTACGAACTCCGCGACGAACGGTGACACCGGGTTTCGATACACCTCCTCGGGCGTTCCTACCTGTACGATCTCTCCGGCCCGCATCACACCGATTCGGTCCGATATCGCCATCGCGAGTTCCTGGTCGTGTGTGACATACAGAAACGAGCCGTCGACAGCATCGTTGAGCCTGCGCAGTTCCGACTGCATCTGTTTTCGAAGCTTGCGGTCCAGGCTAGACAACGGTTCGTCGAGGAGCAACACCGACGGCTCGTTCACGAGCGCGCGTGCGAGGGCGATGCGTTGTCGCTGCCCGCCCGAGAGGTCCGCCGGTGGCCGGTCGCCGTAGCCGTCGAGATCGACGAGCGAGAGCATCTCCTCGACCCGCCGATCGGCCTCGGTCGGGGTCACGGCGTCGTCCTTTTCGAGACCATAACGGACGTTTTCCGCGACGGTCATATGCGGGAACAGGGCGTGGTGTTGGAAGACCAGATTGGTGTCTCGGCGCTCCGGTGGAACGTCCGTACTGTCGCTCCCGTCGATGCGGACGACTCCGTCCGTCGGTTCCTCGAAGCCACTCACGAGGCGGAGCGTCGTCGTCTTTCCACATCCGGACGGCCCGACCAAGGTAAAGAGTTCGCCACGTTCGACCTCCATGGTCACGTTCTCGACGGCGGTCGTGTCGCCGTAGAGCTTCCGAACGTCGTCGAGTTCGACGAGGACGTCGCTCGTTTCCTCCGTGGCTACTCCCATCACCTCCGGTCGGACCAAGATTCGTATATGGCCGGCGTAAGCGACTAATATTGCCTGTTTCCGTAACGTCGAAACTGGACGGATTCCAGCTATTTCGGTCCGTTCGACCCCATTCCGGCGGGAATCGTCTCCAGCCTCCCCGTCGTATGTACCCCACCGTACTGCACGTTTCCGGGGACTTATGCGTCTCAGGAAGATGTATTCGAGACGAACATGAACGACGAATCCACGCTCGATCATGCTGGCCGTCGGTCGTTTCTGGCGACCGCGGGGGCGGCGGCGACGGCCGCCGCCGCGGGCTGCATCGGCGGCGGGAGCGGCTCGTCGACGCCCACGATCAACGTCATCACCTGGGAGCACTACGCGCGTGACGACGTCGTGGCGGCCGTAGAGAACTCGCTCGACGTGGAACTCGAAATCACGCGGTCGACGTCCTCGGCGGACATGTTCTCCGGGTGGCAGTCCGGTCAGGACGAACAGTACGACATCGCCGTCCCGAACAACAACTACGTTCCACGGTTCGCGGATGCCGGCCTCGTCGAGCCCGCACCGCTCGACGAACTGGAGCACTACGCCGACGTCTACGAGAAGTTCAAGCAGTTCACCACCGGACAACTCGCCGTCGATGGGACGCCGTACGGCGTCCCGATCAGATTCGGGTTCTACGGCTACGGCTACGACTCGCGGGACGTACCCGATCACGAGGAGTCGTGGAGCGTCCTCTTCGAGGGCATCGATGGAGTCGACCTGGGTGGAAAGATCGCACTCTACGACAACCACTTCAAGGCGATGACCGCCGCTGCTCTCCACCACGGGTTCGGCGACGCGTTCGAGGGCGACCGCATTACGCTCTCGGAGTCACAGGTCCGACGGGTGAAAGAGACGCTGATCGAACAAAAGCAAACGTTGCTCTCCGGTTATATCGCCGGCGACGCGTCGTTCGTGAAGGGGATTCGGAAGGGTGATTTTCACCTCGGCCACTCGGGCCGTATGAACATCACGAACATGTGGGTGGACGGCCACGACTGGGTGAACATGGCCACGCCGACGGAGGGATCCATGTCGTGGTTCGAGGCCGCAGTCGTCTCGAAACAGTCCGATCACCCCGAACTCGCCTGGCGGATCATCGACGAGTACATCGCCCCGGGGACCGGCGCGACGCTCGCGAGAGAGGGGCATGCACCGAGCGTCAACCCCAAGACCTCGGAGAACCTCTCCGAGCGCCGGAACGAGCTGTACGGCTCCATCGACCCGAGCCGGCTCGACGGGATGATCCCGTTCAAAGCCGTGGAAAACGAGGACGCCTGGCGCTCCGCCTGGGAAGAGATCAAGGCGGCCTGAGATGGCCGATACCGACACGGACGCGCCCGTCGTCGGGATCGACCGGATACGGACCCGACGGATCGGGCGGCTGTTGTCCTCGCGACGGGGGCGGTACGCGGCCATGCTCGTGCCGAGCGGCGGACTACTCGCGGCGTTGTTGCTCGCGCCGCTGTCGTTCATGGTCGCCGTCTCGTTCGCCCGGATCGACAGCGCCTACGAAATCGTCTGGGAACCGTCCGTCGCGAACTACACCGCGTTGTTCGATGCAACGCCGTTCTGGACGACCCCCTTCGCCCGGTCGCTGTTCCTTTCGATCGGTATCGCGGCGGCCACGACCCTCGTCTGTCTGATAACGGCGTATCCGGTGGCGTACGCACTGGCCCGCCGGGAACGCGGCCGGCACATCGTCGTGTTTCTGGTGCTGGTGCCGTTTTTCACGATGTATCTCGTCCGCGTCTACTCGTGGTACCTCCTGTTCGGCGAGGGCGGGATCCTCAACGACATCGCGGCGGCCCTCGGATTCGGATCGATCGGCCTGTTCGAGTTCGGCGTCCCTGCCATCGTCGTCGGACTTGCCCACGCACAGTTCCCGTACATGCTGTTGACGCTGTACGCCGGCATCGACGCGGTGGATTTCGACCTCGTGGACGCCGCCAGGGATCTGGGGGCGTCTCGCGTCGCGGCGTTCCGGGACGTTCTGTGGCCCCTGACCCTCCCCAACGTCGTCGCCGGTTCGCTGTTCGTGTTCGTCCCGGCCCTCGGGGCGTTCGTCGCCCCACAGTTTCTCAGCGGTTCGACCGTCCTGATGGTCGGCCAACTCATCGCGGGGCGTGTCGACTCCTACAATATCGCCAGCGCTAGCGCCGCCGCGGCGTTCGTCGTCACCGTCGTCGTCGTGGCGTTCGCGGCCGCGGTGCGGTACGCGGACACGGGCGCCACTGCCGGAGGTGAGCGGTAGATGGTGGCGACCACAGGGCGTGACCGGCTGCTGTCGCGGGCACTCTCCGGATGGACCGTGCTCGTGCTCGCCTTCCTCTGGATCCCGCTCGTGTTCATCGTCGCGCTATCGGTCGCGGAGAACGCCTCGACGCTGTTCCCGTTCGAGGGGGTCACACTGGCACACTACCGCGCGACGCTCGGCGACGAAGAACTGCTCCGAAGCGTCGCCAACAGTTTCACCGTCGCCACGCTGGCCGCCGTCGTCGCTACCCTCACCGGCGTCCCGGGGAGCGTCGCGCTCGTTCGGTACGACTTCCCGCTAGCCGACGTGTTTCGGGTCGGTGTCGTCCTCCCGATGGTCGTTCCGGGCGTCATCCTCGGTATCGGTCTACTCATCTACTTTCGGAGCGTCCTCGGCGTGACCCCCGGGTTCGTTCCGACGGTACTCACTCACGCGGTCTATGGGTTACCGTTCGTCGTCCTGCTCGTGTCGGCGCGTCTCGCCGCCTTCGACGAGAGCCTCGAGGAGGCCGCCCGTGACCTCGGCGCGTCACCCCTCGAAGCGTTCTGGGACGTAACGCTCCCACAGGTGGTATCGGCCGTCGCGGCGGGGTTTCTCTTCGCGTGGATCCGATCCTTCGAGGAGTTCGTCCGTGCGTACTTCGTCTCCGGAACGATGGATGTGCTCACCACCTCGATGTACGCGATGCTGGCCTACGGAACCGCGCCGAAACTCAACGTCATCGCGACGCTGGTCCTGTTCGTTCTCGCGCTCGTCCTCGCCGTCGCGATGAACGTCGGCGACGTGGTCGCCGCCGTTACCGCGGGGGAGTAGCCCGACGGGGACGCCGTCACTCCCGCCAGATGGCGGTCACGGCACGATCCTCCGCTTCGACGGTGTCGTAGACGAACCCCCGGTCGTCGAGTCGCGGGAACAGGTGCTGAGGCACCCGGTCGTTCACCTGCACCAGTACCCCCTCCTCGTCGAGGTCCGTGAGGGTCTCGAGCGTTCGCTTCAGGGGTTGTGGCGGCGGCAGGTCGCGCACGTCGAGCACCTCGTGGTCACCGGTCGGCGGGGCGTCCGTCTCGGCCAACAGCGATTCGACGCCTGACATACATCGAGGTTGGGAGAGTACCCGCCAGACGTTTGCCCCGAACACGTTCGACACACAGATCACCGTGCCCGGGGTTCTTGGGGAAGGCAAGAGGAACACCACCATGGAGACAGTCAGCGTTTCGCGGACGATATCGGGCCCCGAGTCGGCGGTCCGTGACGCGATCCTCGACGTCGAGCCCTTCATGCTCTCGGCCGGGTTCGACGAGGTGACCGTCGACGGCGACGAGATTCACCTCGTCAACCGGGTGGGCATCGCCCAGCTCGAGTTGGCGCTCCGACGGATCGAGGAACCGGACGCGGTCCTGGCCTACGAACAGGCCGAGGGCATCTTCGAGTCGATGCGGACCGTCTACCGGATCGAGGACGCCGGCGAGGCGGGCGTCCGGGTCGAGGCGGAGACCGACTTCTCGCTCGACGTGGCGCTCGTCGGCGACCTTCTCGACGCGACGGTCATCAAGCGACAGCGGCGCCGCGAACTCGACGCGCAGTTCGACCACCTCGAATCGCTGTTCGCCTGATACCGTCTATTGTAAGTCATGGCCGGTGGTTCGCCAGGGGGGTGCGGCGAACCACCGGTACACAGTTACAATAATCCGTATGACACGCCCCCGAACGTGTTCGGGCAACCGCTTTGGGAGGTGGGCCGACAACCCGTAGGTATGGAGACAACACACGACGACGCCGAACCGATCACGGACACGGTTCACGAGACGTCGTGGTCGGCGAACCTCGAAGGGCCGGAACACGCCGACGACCGCGAACTCGTGGTCGAAGGGGCGGTCGACGCGGTGGACCACACCGCGTCGGGCTACCACGTCAACCTGGTGACCCACGGCGATCACGGGCACCCCGAGACGTACCTCTTCGCGGAACTGCGTGACGCCTTCGACGACGTGCGCATCGAGTACGTCGACCAGTGTGGCTGTGGCGGGCACGTCACCCGCGTTCACCGCTGAGATGCACCCGAACGCCATCGACACCGACGAGCGGCCGTTCGTCCTCGTGTGGGAGCTCACGCGGGCGTGTGAACTCACCTGCAAGCACTGCCGCGCGGACGCCCAGCCGGAACGCCACCCGGACGAACTCACCACCGCGGAGGGGAAAGAACTTCTCGACGCGGCGCGGCGCTTCGGCGAGAACCAGTTGGTCGTGCTCTCGGGCGGCGATCCGCTGGCCCGCGACGATACGGTCGAACTGATCGAGCACGGCGCCGACCGGGGGCTCCTGATGACGCTCACCCCGAGCGGGACGGCGTCGCTGACGCCGGAGCGGGTCGGGGAAATCGCCGACGCCGGCGCCCGCCGCCTCGCGGTGAGCGTCGACGGCGGGTCCCGAGCCACCCACGACGAGTTCCGGGGCGAACCGGGCAGCTTCGACTCGACGATCCGGGCGGCGGAGGCGGCCCGCGACGCCGGTCTCCCGCTCCAGATCAACACGACCGTCTGTGCGGAGACGGTCGGCGAACTCCCGGAGATCCGCGAACTCGTCACCGACCTCGATGCGGTCCTGTGGTCGGTCTTCTTCCTCGTCCCCATCGGCCGCGGGACGGTCCTCGACAGCATCGATCCGGCCCGCGCCGAGCGGGTGATGGAGTGGCTGGTCGACGTCGAGGAGTCGGCCGACTTCGGCATCAAGACCACCGAAGCTCCCCACTACCGGCGGGTCGCGCTCCAGCGCCGGACCGACGGGAGCGAGCCGGCGGCCGCAGCCACCGACGCCATCGGTCGTCGGGTCGGCATCACGGCCGGCGACGGCTTCGCCTTCGTCAGCCACGTCGGCGACGTGTTCCCGTCCGGCTTCCTCCCCGTGTCCGCCGGGAACGTCCGCGAGACGGACCTGGTGGACTGCTACCGGAACGCCGATCTGTTCACCGACCTCCGGGACCCGGACGCCCTCGAAGGGAAGTGTGGCGCCTGCGAGTTCCGGGGGGTCTGTGGCGGGAGTCGCTCGCGGGCCTACGCCGAGACCGGCGATCCACTGGCGAGCGACCCGCTCTGTGCGTACGTCCCCGACGGCTACGAGGGACCGCTCCCGGATAGCCACGAGTCCCGCCCCCACCCCTGACCATGTCGACGCCACCGATCCTCCGTGCGACGGCGCGACCGGACGCGAACGACGGCGCCGATCCGGACGCCGCGACGCTCGACCGCCGCCTGCGCGACCGGGGCGTCGCCGTCGCCGATCGGGAACTGGCGACCGCACTCGGCCGGCTCGACGACCTCTCGCCGGCCCAGCGCCGGACCGTGGCGACGATGGCCGGCCGGATCGCCGCCGGCGTCCTCGCACCCGCACGGGTGGCCGTCGCCGGCGAGTGCGAAGACGGGGGCGGGGTCGGCCACTCGGCGGCTCCCGAGACGGCCGGGCGGCTGTTCCTCCCGGACGAAGATGTTCGGGACGGGGCGTAGGTGAGGGGACGCCGTAGTGAACGGTAGCCATGCCCCTCGTCCCGCGCCCCTGGTCGAGTGACAGCGACGACTTCGACGACGACGACTCCTTCCGGCCCGAGAACCTGCCCGCTCCGGGGCCGTTCCTCGACGGGCACGAGGTCCTGACCGGTCGACGGCACGCCGCCTTCCACCGGCTGACCCGCGAGCGGTTCGAGGAGCGTACCGTCTACGACGTGACCTTCGGCTACAACCTCGCGCGTCTGAACCTGGATACGCGACACCCGAACGCGGGCTATCGGTACGCCGTCGACGCCGACGACCCCTCGGTCCTCCGTGCGGAGTTCACGCCGACGACCGAGTTCTGCCCGCAGAGCGACACGCTCGTGACGGCGTCGTTCCGGGCCTGGAACGCCGACGACGTCGGCTCGCCCCACGAGTTCGACCTCGTGTGCGTCAGGGTCGCGCCGATGCACGAGTCGAGCGTCCGGATCAACGACCGACTCGCCGACATGGAGGCGGCTTACCTGGATTCGGGGTCGGTGCCGGACGACGAGGGCGACGGGGAGCGCGGGACGCTCGCGGGAGCGGGGGATCGCGGCCTCGGTGGCGTCGACGACATGCCGGCCGACGAGGGCGAGGACGGCCCGTCGACGCCGTTCTGAACGGCGCCGTTCAGTCGCTTCGCGTCGGTTCCGACGGGTCACGTCCCAGCGACGACGGCGCGTGTCGCCACAGGACGAGCGACAGGTTCGCCACGAAGACGGCGAGACCGGTCGTGAGTGCACCGCCGCCGACGAGGGCGAGGAACTGCCGGGCGACCAGGTCGCCGACGACCAGGAGGCCGTCGCCGGCCGCGACGAGGACGAGGTCGGCCGTCGCGAGGCGGTCGTCGTACAGGTCGTCGATCATCGGCACCGCCTCGAACCCGAGACGGTCGCTGTAGCGGTGGACCCAGACGAGGAAGGGGACGATGTGATAGAGCGTCCCCAGGAGGACGAGGAGGAAGACGAGTCCGAGCAGGTGGGCGGTGTTCGGCGCGCCGAACCGGACGCCGACCCCGAGCGGGCCGCGGAGCCACGCCGGGGCGGCGAGGGCCACCCAGCCGAGACCGGTCGGCGCGAGGAGTGCGTACCGGGTCAGCATCGGCGTCCGTCGGGCACGGGCGGAGCGGAGTAGGCGGACGAGGACGACGAGGAAGGCCGCAGTGCCGGCGAGGAGGAGGGCGGCCCCGACGCGGGCGAGCGCCGCGGCGCCGACGAGTCGACCGGCCGCGAGGACGACGACGCCCGTCGGGTGTGCGACCGTCTCGACCCGCCGGAGCGTGTGGTCGACGCCCCGAAGCTCCGTCTGACCGAACATGGGCACGAGCTGGTACAGTGCCCCGTAGACCGTGGTCAGGACGGCGCCGAAGACGGCGAGGGTGGCGTGGGCCGCGACGACCCCGCCGCGGGTAACCGGGAGGGCGGCGAGCGGCCGCGCGACGAAGCCGACGGCGAGCAGGAGACCAAGCGGGGTCAGCACGACGAAGAAGCCGAGCGCCGCGGCGAAGTGGCCCTCGGTCACGTCGAACGGCCGGGCCGTCGCGAGCGTCCGCCCGACGTTGTACGCTAGGGTCCAGAACCCCGCGAGGACGAACGTTCCGAACGCCGGGAGGAGCGACGGCCGGTTGCCCAGAAAACCGACGACCAGGCCGCCGAGGCCGACGGCGAGGAGCCACAACTGCGCCCGCGCCAGCCGATTCGAGTGCAGGTTCGTCCCGGACCACACGGGGACGAACTGCGTCATGGCGCCCGCGATGGTGAGACAGACGAAGCCCACGAGCACCAGGTGGAGGTGGGCGGCGCGGGCGAGGCCGGTCACCAGTCCCAGCCCGTCCGCGAGCCCGACGACCCCACCGGCCAGCAGGAACGCCAGCGCGACAACGAAATGCCGGAGCGGGATCGAGAGCGGCGGCTGGGTGTCCGTGTCGACGTCGTCGGGGACGGCTGCCATGGTCGCGGATACGGGGCCCGAGTCCCTCGGTTCCACCCCGAACGTGTTCGTGTCGGCCGGCGGGACCCCGTCGAAACCGGGTTTTTAACACGGAGGGCGACCGAGTGAGGGATATGCCTTCCGCGGAAATTTCGTTGCCGGACGACGTCGACATCGAGATCAGACAGCTCGTCGAAGAGGGCGAGTTCATCAACCGGGACCAGGCCGTCGAGGAGCTGCTCTCGCTCGGCGTCTCGGCTTACACCACGGACGACTCCCCGAACCAGACGACCGACGAGGACCTGTTCACGCAGGTGGTCGACGACCAGCAGGATCCCGCGATCCGCAACGAGTCCGACGACGAACACACGCTGTAGCTCGTCCGGGTTGTCGTGAGTCAGTACCGATGATCCGGCGAACCACCGGTAAACGGTTACGATAACCCGTATCAGTCGCCGTCAAGCAGCCGTTCGGACATCCGGTCGAACGCCTCGCGCTCGTCGGTCCAGAACGTCCGGAGGTCACCGAGCGGCTGTCGTACCGGCTCGGCCACGTCGTCGTGGACCTCGTACTCCTCGGTCGATTTGACCTCGTGGTAGGCGTCGCGGAAGGCCATCCCCTCCTCTACTTTCCGGTTCGCGGTGTAAGCGGCGAAGATGCCTTCGTCGACGGTGAACTCCTCGGAGAGTTCCAGGTCCTCGATCAGCGGCGTGAGGATGTCGACGGTGGCACGTACGGTATCGACGCTCTCGATGAGGTGGCCCTTCGTCTGCTGACTGTCGCGGTTGTACCCGCTCGGGAGCTTGCCGATGATGCGGCGGACCGCCTCCTTGCTCGCCGACACCTCCTCGGCTTTCGCCCGCGCCAGCTCCAGAATGTCCGGGTTGCGCTTCTGGGGCATGATGCTGCTGCCCGTGCAGTACTCGTCGGGCAACTCGAAGAACTGCTGGTCCTCGGAGAAGTTGATGAGGTCCTCGGCGAGCTTCTGGATGTCGAGCATCACCAGATCGAGCGTCTGGAGCAGCTGTAGCTCCTGTTTCCCGCGGTTCGAGCAGTAGATGGGGTTGTGCTGTTTCCCCGAGAACCCGAGTAACTCGGTGGTCAGGTCGCGGTCGATGTCGAGGCTGGTGCCGTAGGAGGCGGCGGCGCCGAGCGGGTTCGAGTCGACGATGCGGTAGGTCGCCCGCAGCGACCGCAGGTCGTCGACGAGCGCGTCGGCGTAGCTCGACGCCCACAGCCCCGTCGAGGAGGGCATGGCCTGTTGCTGGTGGGTGTATCCCGGGATGAGCATGTTCTTCTCGGCGGCGAAGGTATCGAGGGCCTCGACGAACCCCAGGATCCGGTCGGCGAGGTCGATGGTCGCGTCCTTCATGAACAGCCGGGTGTCGACGAAGACCTGATCGTTGCGCGACCGGGCGAGGTGCATCTTCTTGCCCGCCTCGGTGCGCTCGGTCACGCGCTCCTCGACGAAGGTGTGGACGTCCTCGCCCTCGACGGCCGGTGCCTCGTGGTAGAGGTCGGTGAGCGCCGCCCGTAGCTCGGCGAGTTCGTCGTCCGTCAGGAAGCCCTGTCGGTTCAGCATCGTCACGTGGGCGAGGTTCGTCAACACGTCGTACGGGAGAAACCGGTTCTCGAACTCCTTCGGCTCCATCGTGTACTGGAGTGTCGCCTCGCTCGCCGAGTGATCGGTGTTCTCCCAGAGCATGGCCCCGCTTGTCCGAGGACCGTACTAAGGGTTTCCGTCCGGCGTCGGGGATCAGAACGCCGTCGCCGACTTGCCCTTCAGCCCGAGCATCTCGCGCGTCTCGGCGGGGGTGGCGACCTCCCGACCCGCCACCTCGCGGGTGAGCCGGACCATCTTCTCGACCAACTCGGCGTTGCTCTCCGCGAGGCGGCCGCGTTCGAGATAGAGGTTGTCCTCCAGACCGACCCTGGCGTGGCCGCCCATCGAGACGGCCTGGGTGCCGAGGGGGAATTCGTGGCGGCCGGCGCCGATGACCGAGAAGGTGAACGCGTCGCCGAAGAGGTCCTCGGCCACGTCGACCAGGTGGTTCAGGTTCTTCGCGCTCGCACCGATCCCCCCGTGGATGCCGAGGACGAACTGGACGTGGAGCGGCGTCCGCAACAGCCCCCGGTCGAGCAGGTGTTTCGCGTTGTAGAGGTGACCGACGTCGTACACCTCGAGTTCGGGTTTGGTGCCGTGTTCGTCGAAGACCGGGAGGATGGTCTCCAGGTCCTCGAAGGTGTTCTGGAAGACCAGATCACGGGTGCCGTCGAGGTACTCGGCTTCCCAGTCGTACTCGAACTCGTCGTACTTCTCGACCAACTGGTAGAGGCCGAAGTTGATCGACCCCATGTTACAGGAGGCCATCTCGGGTTCGAGTTCGGGGACGACCCGGATCCGTTCGGTGGGCGCCATGGTCGGCGCGCCGCCGGTGGTCGGCTGGACGACGGCGTCACAGCGCTCGGCGACGCTCTCGGCGACCTCGCGGAACAGGTCGAGATCCGTGATCGGCTCGCCCGTCTCCTCGTCGCGGACGTGGACGTGGACGATGCTCGCCCCGGCCTCGGCGGCCGCGACGGCCTCGTCGGCGATCTCCTCGGCAGTGATCGGGAGGTGTGGCGACATGGTCGGCGTGTGGATCGCCCCCGTCACCGCACAGGAGACGATTGCCTTGTCGAACTCGCGCATACGAACGCGGATGGTCGGAACCGTGATATGTGTAGGGGGTCGACCCCCGTCGCCCCGCCCGGGGCGGCACTCACTCGCGTCCGGGGCCGGTGTTCGCGGCGACGATGCCACCGATGGCGCCGAAGACGGCCGGGAACACGACCCCGGCTAGGAGGATCGCCGGCAGGAGTTCGGGTCGGCCGCTGAAGCTGGCGCCGAGTCCCTCGGACGAGACGCGGAACAGCACGGCGCCGACGGCCGACAGCACCAGATACGGGGGGACGACGAGGGCACCGGCGACCGCGCCGTCGGTCGTCCCGTCGACGCCCCGTGCGCGGCCGACGGCCAGTCCGGCCCCGACCAGCAGTGCCACCGGAACCAGGTACAGCAGGGCGGTGAACCCGTCACCGCCGACGAACGACGTCGTGCTCGATCCGCCGAACCCGAGGAAGTCGGCCTCGACGACCGTCTGGACGAAGTGGCTGTTGAAGAACACCCACCCGACGAACTCGATTCCGTTGCCGCCGCCGTCGAGGTTGCTGGATAGCTCGCCCAGTTCGGTGTCTTCGAGGCGGACGAGGACGAGCAGGCCCGTGAGCACGTAGCCGACGATCCAGGCGGCGGCGCCGGCGATGGCGCCCTCGACGAGCGGCAGGTCGTCGGAGTCGGTCTTCGGGGACATACCCCTATGACTCGCGGATATAAAAAGAGGCTTCCGATACTGACACGGAGTTGATCGGAACGCGGACCCACCGGGGGCTGGCGTCCCGGTAGCCGGGACGCGGGGACAACGGCTAAGTCCCCGACCCCCGACCGCCCTGCCGTGACCTACGAACACACACCCGTGACGGTCGAAGGGAAGCGAGCGGTCGTCATCGGCGGCACGAGCGGCATCGGACGGGCGCTGGCGCGTGGCTTCGCGGCCGACGGCGCGGACGTGGTAGCGACGAGCCGGACCGAGGAGCGGGTCGCGGAGACGGCGGCCGACCTACGTGACCTCGGCGCCGAGACGGTCGAGGTGACCTGTGACGTGACCGACCGGGAGAGCATCGTCGAGATGCGTGACGCCGTGATCGACGAACTCGGCGGCGTCGACGTGCTCGTGACCTCCCAGAGCTACATCGCGCGGTCGACTCTCTCGGACGGCACCGAGGAGGAGTGGCAGCGCGTGTTCGACGTCCAACTCGACGGAACCTTCCGCGCGATCCAACTGTTCGCCGAGCGGATGGACGAGGGGTCGATCATCCCCATCTCCTCGATTTCGAACCAGACGGCGATCCCGAACCTCGTGCCGTACACGACGGCGAAAGGCGGGATCGACTCGTTCACCCGGGTGGCCGCGAAGGAGCTCGGCCCCGAGATCCGTGTCAACGCGATCAAGCCCGGCTTCGTCCGCTCGGAGCAGACGACGGGGACGTACGACGAGGGGACGGATCGGAACCGGGAGATCGTCCGCCGGACGGTCCACGGCCGGATGGGCGAGCCCGAGGAGATCGTCGGCGCCGCCATCTACCTCGCCAGCGACGCGGCCACCTACACCACGGGAAGCGTTCTGACCGTCGACGACGGCTTCACCGCCGACGCGTTCGGAAACGAGTAGCTCTCGGCCGCCCGCCGGAACCGAACCGTTCTTATCACCGTGCCGGGTACAGCAACGCGATGGATCGTCGGACCACGGCCGTCCGCGCGGCCCGCGCCGGCGCGGCCCTCGCGACGGAACTGTTTCGCACCGGACTCGACGCCGAGACGAAGGAGTCGGCGACCGACTACGTCACCGAGGCCGACAGGCGGACACAGGAGCGGATCGTCGACCGGCTCGCCGAGGACTACCCCGACGAGACGGTCATCGGCGAGGAGGGCGACGGCCGCAAGCGCCTGCAGTCCGGCGAGACGGCGTGGATCGTCGATCCCATCGACGGGACGACGAACTACGTCCGTGGCATGCCGCTGTGGGCGACGAGCGTCGCCGTCGTCGAGGACGGCGACCCCGTGGCCGCCGCGAACTGTCTCCCGCTGCTCGGTGACGAGTACCACGCGGACACGGAGGACGCCGTTCGGGACGCGTACCGCCCGGACGGGCCGGTCGACGGCGGCGACACCGCGACGGTCAGCGACACGGCCGGCCTCGAGGCGAGCCTCGTCGCGCCGACGCTGCGCTACACGGGCGACGGCGCCTACGGCTCGCTTCTCGGCACCCTCTCCCCGAACGTTGGCGACGTGCGCCGTTTCGGATCGGCCCAGACGACGCTCTCGCTCGTCGCCGGCGGTCACCTCGACGCCGCCGTCGGCATCTCGGAGGCATACCCGTGGGACACCGTCGCGGGCGTCCACCTGATCGAACGCGCCGGCGGGACGGTGACGGATCTCGCGGGCGAGCCGTGGACGCCGGGAAGCGAGGGCCTCGTCGCCTCGAACGGCCGGATTCACGACGACCTGCTCGCGCTCCTCTGATCGGCGTGTCGCAGTCGCCGACATCCGACACGAACATCTATTGGGTTCGATGGTAGAGTTCGCACCATGGATCCGGAACGCGGAAAGCGGACGGACGGGGTGGTTCACCGGCCCTCACGGGAGTTCGTCGAGTCGACCAACGTCCACGATTTCATGGAGACGTACGACATCGACGACTACGACGAGTTGATCGAGCGCACCACCTCGACGGTCCCGGGCGAGCCACGCTCCGGCGTCGACTGGTTCTGGGACGAACTCGTCGACTACCTCGGTATCGAGTTCGACGAGGGGTACGACGCGATCCGTAACGACGCCGAGGGCCCGCAGTTCACCGAGTGGTTCCCCGGCGCGCGCCTCAACGCCGCCCACAACGTCCTCGACCGACACGCCGCGCCCGACGCCGAGACCCGCAACAAGGTCGCCTGCATCTGGGAGGGGGAACCCGGCGAGGTGCGGGAGCTCACGTACCACGAACTCCACCGCGAGGCCAACCGCGTGGCGAACTACCTGGAGTCACGTGACGTGGGCACGGGCGACACCGTCGCGCTCTACATGCCCATGGTGCCGGAGGTGATCGCCATCCTCTATGGCTGTCTCAAGGTGGGTGCCGTCGCCGTCCCGGTGTTCTCGGGGTTCGGCGTCGACGCGACGGCCACCCGTATCGACGACGCCGAGGCCTCGGTCCTGTTCACGGGCGACGGCTTCTACCGCCGGGGCGACCACGTCCGACTGAAGGGTACAGCCGACGAGGCCATCGAGCAGGCGGGCCACGTCGAACACGTCGTCGTCTACGACCGACTCGGCCTCGCGAGCGACGGGGCGATCCCGTGGAACGACGACCGGGACGAGCGGTGGACCGAGGCGGTCGGCGCGGCCGACGACGATTACGAGACGAAATCGCTCGACGCGAGCCAGGAGTCGATGCTCCTGTACTCCTCGGGGACGACCGGCAAGCCGAAGGGCATCGTCCACACCCACGCGGGCGCGCTCCTGCAGGCGGCCAAGGAGGTGTACTTCGGGATGGACCTCAAGCCCTCGGATCGCTTCTTCTGGGTCAGCGACATCGGCTGGATGATGGGACCGTGGACCCTGCTCGGGACCCACGCCCACGGCGGCACGGTCTTCATGTACGAGGGCGCACCGGACCACCCGGAGCCGGACCGGTTCTGGCGGATGATCGACGACCACGGCATCACGCAGTTCGGCATCTCCCCCACCGCCATCCGGGCGCTCCGCAAGCGGGGCGACGAGTGGGTCGAGGGCCACGACCTCTCTACCCTCCGCGTGTTGGGGTCGACCGGCGAGCCCTGGGACCCCGAGTCGTGGCTCTGGTTCTACGAGGAAGTCGGCGGCGGTGACACCCCGATTATCAACATCTCGGGCGGGACCGAGATCATGGGCTGCTTTCTCATGCCGATGCCGATCAGCCCGCTCAAGCCCTGCACCCTCGGCGGCCCGGGTCTGGGGATGGACATCGACATCGTCGACCGCGACGGCGAGTCCGTGGCCGACGCCCACGAGCGTGGCTTCCTCGTCGCGCGCGACTCCTGTCCGAGCATGACGAAGTCGCTGTGGAGCGGCGACGAACGCTACCTCGAGGAGTACTGGAGCACCTGGCCGGACCTGTGGGACCACGGCGACTGGGCCCAGCAGGACGCGGACGGATTCTGGTTCCTCCACGGCCGCGCGGACGACGCCCTCAACGTCGCGGGGCGGAAGGTCGGTCCGGCGGAAGTGGAGGGCGCCGCGATGGAACACGGTGCGGTGAACCAGGCCGCCGCCATCGGCGCGGACGACGACACGACCGGGACGGCAGTCGTCCTCTATACCGTCCTCGAAGCCGGCGAGGCGGAGTCCGACGACCTGCGCGAGGCGATCCGGGAGACGGTCGGCGAGGAACTCGGCAAGCCGTTCCGGCCCCGCGAGGTCCGCTTCGTCGACGCCTTCCCCAAGACCCAGAGCGGGAAGATCATCCGCCGGGCTATCGAGGCCGTCCACCGCGGCGAGGAACTCGGCGACATGAGCAGCATCGAGAACCCGGAGGCGCTGGACGAAATCGAGAGCGCGCGGTAGCGGTCGGTCCGTACGCCGTCACACCCCGACCGGGCGAACCGGACCGGGCGCGACTACCGCGGCCCGAAGCTCTCGGCCCGGAGGTCGTCGATGCCGACGGCCTCGGCCACCGTCTTGGCGTCCCTGACGAACGACTCGAAGCCGAAGACGTACACCGTCGCGTCGTCGTCGGCGGCGATGGCGTCCGTCGCTTCGTCCAGCGACTCGACCACCATGACCGTCGCGCCGTCGGCCTCGAGGGCGTCCAGCCGGTTCCGGTGGGGCGGATCCTGCCCCCAGAAGACGACCGTCGCGTCGTGGTCGCCCGCCCGGGCGCGCTCGGCGATGCCCACCGCCGGGCCGATGCCCGGTCCCTCGGCGAGAACGACCGCCGACCCCTCGCCGGTGTAGCGAACGTCGCCGAAGGGGCCCTCGATCTCTACCGTGTCTCCCGGGCTCCGCTCGGCCAGCCACGGCGCGAGCGTCCCCTCGGGGACGTACTCGACGGTTACCTCCATACGCCCCTCGGCGTCCGGCGATGAGAGGGTGTAGTAGCCGGTTTCTTCGACCCCGTCGACGGTCGCCCGAACCAGCAGGAACTGGCCGGGGGCGGCGTCGAAGCCGTCGGGCGTCCGTAGTTCCAGCGCGACCGTCCGCTCGCCGACGGACTCGACGGATTCGACCGTGACCTGAGGCATATCCGTGCAACCGCGGCGGGCGAGGATAAACCTTGGCCGATCGATCGGGGGCGGTGCGGTTCTCGCGCCGAAACGCTGGACAAGAGTTATGTCCCTCTTCGACGCCTGTGACGGTAGGTGCCCTCCATGAACGCCGAATTCACGCACCGACCGTCGTATACACACCTGACCGTCGAACTCGACGCGGGCGAAACCCTCGTCGCGGAACCCGGAGCGATGGTCGGCCACTCGCCGAACGTCGCCGTCGAGACGTCGACCAGTCGGGACGGCCTGCTCAGTTCCGCGAAATCCATGCTCGGCGGCGAGTCCATGTTCGCGAACGAGTTCGTCGCCGAGGGCGGCCCGGGGACGGTGACGCTCGCGCCGTCGACGCCCGGCGACGTGATGGAACACGAACTCGACGACGAGACGCTGTACACCACCGACGGGGCCTTCCTCGCCGCGACGCCCGGGGTGGACATCGACAGCGAACTCGGCGGGCTGAACTCGATGCTCGGCGAGGCCAGCCTGACGCCCCTCGCGCTGAAGGGGACGGGCACGGCCTTCGTCGACGCCTACGGCGGTCTCGAACGCCTCGACCTCGACGCCGGCGAGTCGTACGTCCTCGACAACGAACACCTGGTCGCGTGGGACGACACGGTCGACTTCGAGACGCGGAGCGTCGGCGGCCTGAAGTCGACGCTCCTCGGCGGCGAGGGCCTGGTCTTCGAGTTCACCGGCCCCGGGACCGCCTGGTACCAGACCCGCGACCTGGACGCCTTCGTCTCCGTCCTCCAGCCACGCCTGCCGAGCAACTGAGGGGTGTGGCCACCGCGGCAACCGACCCCGAGGTATAAGACCGAGACGAACGACCGTGAGGGTGTCATGCACGACACGGTACTCGCGAGCGAGACGCGGACGGTCGTCTCGCCCGGCCGGATCGAACTCGGCGCCGGGGCGGTCGAGGCCCTCGGCGGTCACGCCGCCCGGTACGGCGACACCGCACTCGTCGTCGCCACCGAACAGATCTTCGAGTTTCACGGCGACGCCGTGACCGACGGGTTGGAGGCCGCGGGCGTCGACCCCGTCGTCTACACGGACGTCCGCCCCGATCCGACCGTCGAGAACATCGAGTACGCGTACGCGCTCTACGACCGCGAGGACTGTGACATGATCGTCACCCTCGGCGGCGGCTCCTCCATCGACACGGGCAAGGGGGTCGGCATCCTCGCGACCAACGAGGGGTCGATCCGCGACTTCGGCGTCGACCGCGCCGGCTACGAGGGCGTGCCCACCCCGACGCCGCCGCTGATCGCGGTCAACACCACCGCCGGCACGGGTAGCGAGGCGACCCGCTCGGTGGTCGTCAGCGACGAGTCCACGTCGACGAAGTTCCTCATCGTCTCCGCGAACGTCGTGCCCGACGTCGCCATCGAGGATCCCGTCCTCACGCAGTCGCTCCCCAAGAGCCACACGGCCTTCACGGGCATCGACGCTCTCACCCACGCCATCGAGGCCTACGTCTCGGTGAAGTCCTACAGCGTCCCCGACGGCTACGCCGAGGAGGCCATGGAACGTATCGCCCGCTCGCTGCCGGTCGCGTGGGCCAACGGCGACAACCTCGACGCCCGCGCCGACGTGATGGTCGGCCAACTCCAGGCCGGACAGGCCTTCACCAACGCCTCCGTGGCGCTGGTCCACGGCCTCGCTCGCCCCCTCGGCGCGCAACTCCACATCCCCCACGGACTCGCGAACGGGCTCATCCTCCCCTACGTCGTCGACTTCTCCGCGATGGCCGCACCCGAGAAGTACGCCGAGGTCGCGCGCATCCTCGACGCCGCCGATACGGACGACTCGACGCGTCAGGCCGCCGACGCGGCCGCCGACGGCGTGCTCGACCTCTGTGCCGACCTGAACCTCACCGGCTACCTCGACGACTTCGGCGAGGTACCCGCCCGCGAGGCGTATCTCGACGTGGTCGACGAGATGACACAGGACGCCATCGACTCCGGGTCGCCCGACAACAACCCCCGGAAGCCGACCCGCGAGGAGATCGCCGACCTCTACGTCACCATCTACGACGACGCGCTCGCGCCGGACAGCCCGCGCCGCTCCTGACGACACCGAGCCCTCCACATGCCCGCCGATCTCCCCACCCCCTCCCTCTTCGGTCTCGCCCTCCTCGCCGTCGGCCTGCTGATCACGCTCGTCAGCCTGCGGTACGTGTGGCGGTCGAGTTCCCTCCTGCGCGCCGAGACGGTGTCGCGGATCGACGGCGCGGAGGGAGCGCTCGTCCGTCTCACCGGCACCGTCGAAGCCGAGGGCGAGTCGATCGAGGCGCCGTTCAGCGGCGTCGACTGCGTCGTCCTGCGCCCGGTGGTCGAGGAGCGACGCGTCGGGAGCTTCCTCCTCCCGACCGACGTGACGATTCACGATCCGGCCCGGAGCCGACCCTTCGCCCTGCGGACCCCCCACGCGACGGTCCCGGTCGACGCCCCGTCCCGGACCGTCGCCCTCGATCCGACCGTCGTCGCCACGGTCGGAGCCGGCGAGACGCCGCCGGCCCGGATCGCCGACTACGAACGCGGGACCGCGGGGGTGGGCCCGGAATCCGGGTTCCGGTCGCCGCCCGCGTTGCTCGCCCCCCTCGCCCGCGCGCTCTCGCTCGGAAGGCGCCGGTACGCCGAACGTCGCCTCTCGCCCGGCGAGTCGGTGACCGTCGTCGGCCGAGTCGTCGACGGCCGCCTCGACCCGCTGCTCGTCGTCGACGGCTCGCCGATTCGGGCCCTCCTCCGGCTGTCGAAGACGGCGGTCGCCGGACTGCTCGTCGGCGTGTTCGCCGCCGCGCTCGGCGCCGGCCTCCTGATCGTCGGTTAGGCGCTGTCCGGCGGTTCGGCTGCGACCGGCCCCGCCAGCGGGTCCTCGTGTCGCGCCCGGAGCGCCGTCTTCGCGAACTTCCCCGTCGCGGTCTTGGGGATGGACTCGACGAACTCGAAGCGGTCGGGCACCCACCAGTCCGGGAACTCCCGGCGGACCTCGGCCGAGACGGCCGCGATCAGGTCGTCGCGGGCCGCGTCGGCCACGACGTAGGCGACCGGGCGCTCCCCCCAGCGCTCGTGGGGGACGCCGACGACCGCCGCCTCGCTCACCGCCCCGTGGCTCATGATGGCGTTCTCGACGGCCTGTGAGGAGATCCACTCCCCGCCGGACTTGATCACGTCCGCGGCCCGGTCGACGAGTTCCACGTACCCATCGGGGTCGACGGTGACCACGTCGCCGGTGCGGAGCCACGAGCCGTCGAAGGCGTCGCCGTTACCGTCGACGTACCCCTCTGCGACCCAGGGCCCCCGCACCCGGAGTTCGCCCATCGACTCGCCGTCGTGGGGGACGGAGTCGCCGTCGTCGTCGACCACCTCGAACTCCAGTCCCGGGAGGATCAGGCCCTGTTTCTTGCGCTTTTCCAGGCGCGTCTCGTAGTCCGCGTCGCGGAGTTCGGGCTTGAGGTGGGAGACGGCGCCGACGGGAGCCGTCTCGGTCATCCCCCAGCCGTGGACCACCTCGACGCCCCGGTCGTCGAACGCACGGATCAGCCGCTCGGGCGGCGCCGCGCCCCCGACGACGACCCGGGAGAGCGTCGAGAGGTCGGCGTCGTGGTCCTCCAGGTAGTCGAGGACGCCGAGCCACACGGTCGGCACCCCGGCGGTGAGCGTGACGCCCTCGCGTTCGATCAGGCCGACGAGGTCCGCGGGGTCGGGCGAGGGGCCGGGGTAAACCTGCTTTGCCCCCGCCGCCGTCGCGGCGTAGGGGAGTCCCCAGGCGTTGATGTGGAACATCGGGACGACGGGCATGACGACGTCCGAGTCGGCGATATCCAACCCCATCGGCGTCATGATCGCCATGGTGTGACTCCAGAGCATCCGCTGGGTGTACTCGACCCCCTTCGGATCGCCGGTCGTCCCCGAGGAGTAACACAGGCCGGCGGGGTCGTCGCCGTCGAGGGCCGGCAGGTCGCCGTCCGCGTCGTGGGCGGCGACGAACTCGGAGAACCCCGTCGTCGGAAGGGGGAGGTCCGGCTCCGTCGATCCGACGACGACGACCCGTTCGACGCTCTCGAAGGCGTCGGGGTCGTAGGCCGCACGGAGCGCGTCGGTCAGCGAGGGGTCGACCAACAGGAGACGGTCCGCCGCCTCCGCGACGATCCGTCGCACGTCGTCGGCCGGGAGCAGCGGGTTGATCGTGTGCAGTTGCGCGCCGAGAGCGGGCACCGCGAAGTAGGCCTCGAAATGCCTGCCGTGGTTCCAACAGAGGGTCGCGACGCGGTCGCCGCGGCCGATCCCCGCCGCGCGCAGGGCGCTCGCCAGTCGGCGCACGCGGTCGGCGTAGCCCGCGTACGTGTCTCGGGTCTCCCCGGCTCCCGTCCGCGCGACGACCGCCCGGTCGGGGTACAGCGTCGCCGCCCGCGTCAGGAACGGACGGAGCGTCTGTCCGGTCATACGGTAGCCTCCGACAGCGTCGGCTAAAGTCTGTCGTCCGGAACGTTTTGACCCGGCCCCTCGATGTGGGCACATGGATCGCTCCCTCGATATCGACGGGGTCGAGGAGTACGACGGGCTGCGAGGGTTCGCCAGGCAGGCCTTCGTCACCGGTACCGCTGTGACGCTCCCGCTGATCGTCACCCTCCTCGTCCTCGGCGTGGTCGTCGATTTCGTCTCACAGCAACTCGATCCGATCGTCGAACTCGTCTCCCGGGTCACCGGCATCCAACCGGCCTCCGAGGTGACGCTCAAACTCCTCGCCGTGGTGACGCTGGCTGCCCTGATCTTCTGTATCGGCGTCGTCGCCGAGCGCCGCCCCGATCGCACCGGGTTCGGCGCCCTCTTCGATACGCTCGTCTCCCGCATCCCCGGCGTCGGCTCGCTGTACCGCAGCATCGACGAGATGAGCGGTCTCCTCCTCGACAGCGACACCGACAGCTTCCGGGAGGTGAAACTGGTCGAGTTCCCCACCGAGGGGTCCTACGCCGTCGCCTTCCTGACCGCCGAGACCCCCGAGGTCGTTCGGGAGGCGACGCCGGAGGCGGAGGGGATGGTCACCGTCTTTCTCCCGCTCGCACCCAACCCCGTGATGGGTGGGTACGTCCTCCACGTCTCCGCGGACCGCGTCCACGACGTGGACCTGACCGTCGAGGAGGGTATCCAGTCCATCGTCACCAGCGGCGTCGCCACCGGCCAGCGGTCCGGGAGCGAGTACGAGTTCAGCGAAGGGATGTTCGACCGCGTCAACCGGCGATTGGAGGCCGCGGACCTCGTCGACATCGGGGATCTGGAGGCCTACGCCGTCGACGCCTCCGAACAGATAGAGGAGACGGCCCGGGAAACCGTGGAGGCCGCACGGGAACGAACGGAGGGTGACGACGAGGACGCCGACGGACCGCCGGACTCCCGCCGTTAGCCGAGCGGTCACCGGAGCCAGGAGAGGAACCCGCCGTCGTCGTCGTCACGTTCGAGTCCCTGTTCCTCCGGCGGGACGACACCCCGCCGTCGCCCCTCGTCGAGCAGTTCGGCGTCGATGTCCGCCTGCGTGAAATCGAAAAAGCGCTCCTCTGGGAGGTCGACGTCGAGGACGTCCAGTGTCGTCGGGTCGCCACGGTTGTCGAAGGCGCGCCAGTCGTCGGGACCGTACGGCGCGCCGACGATGATGTGGACGTCGCCCTGGCCGAAGGTGCTCAGATCAGCCGAACTCGGCCGCAGGACGCCGTTCGGGTGGGAGTGGACCGAGCCGACCGACTGGACGTCGTTCGGCTTCATGCTCGTTTTCACCGTCGCGCTGACTGGGTTGGAGGTGGTGCCGGGGATGACCAGTACGTCGGTGATCACCTGTCCCGAGCGTTCGAGACCGAGTTTCCGGGCGTCCTCGGCGCGGAGAAAGCCCATGTACTCGTCGGGGTGGCTCTCCTCGCTGGCCTCGCGGACGAAATCCAGCGTCTCCCGCGCGATGCCGAGGAGTTCGCTCGACCGGAACAGGCGCATACCCCGACTCGGTGCCGTTCGCCCCTAAGGATTCCGGGCACGACCGTCCACCAGCATATAAACCAGCCGCCCACGAGGATGTGGTATGGAACGCGGGACACGGGCGGTGGAACCGTGACGGTGCAGTTACCGAGCGAGATCGTCGTCGATCGCTTCCTGCCGACGGTTCGGTCGATGCTGGCGGCCGAACTCGCGGACCGCGGGTTCGCACAGCGGGAGATCGCCGACCGACTCGGCGTCTCCCAGGCGGCGGTGAGCCAGTATCTCGCCGGCGAGGGGGGCGGCGAGGAGCGGTTCGTCGACGATCCGCGGATGCGGGCGACGATCGAGCGGATCGCCGAGGGCTTCGACACGGGTCGGATGGACGACTACGAGGCGCTGGCGGAACTCATGGAACTCGTCCGCGAGTTCGAGGACCGGGGGCCCATCTGTGCCATCCACGAGGAGGAGATGCCCGCGCTGGCGGGAATGGGGTGTGATCTCTGTGTTCGGGGCCGCGACCGGGCCCTCCAGGCCGAACGCGAGATCCTCTCGAACGTCCGCCGGGCGGTCAGACGCTTCGCCAACACGCCGGACGCGGCGGCCCACGTGCCGAACGTCGGGACGAACGTGGCGATGGCGCTCCCGGACGCGGCCGACGAGACCGACGTGGCGGCCGTCCCCGGGCGGCTCCACGCGATGCGCGGCGGCATCAACGTCCCCGCGAACCCGGAGTTCGGCGCCTCACAGCACGTCGCGACGACGGTGCTCGCCGCCACGGCCGCCGACCCCTCGATCCGGGGGGCGATCAACCTGGCGACGAGCGACGACCTCCTCGCGGCCGTGCCAGAACCGATCGACGCCGTCGAGTTCGACGCCGAGTACGCGGACCGTCGCGCCCGGCTTGGCGACCTGTTCGCCTCGGGCGTCCCCCGCGTCCTCTACCACGAGGGCGCGTTCGGCATCGAACCCATCACCTACGTCCTCGGGGAGAGCGCGGTCGATGCGGTCGAACGGGCGGCCGACCTGATCGCCGGCGCCGCGGCAAACTCCGAGGGCGACGGGGCGACGTGACCGGTCACTCCAGCAGACGGCCGTGGACGTCGATCTCGCCGTTCCGGATGCGGGTGCTGCTGATCCGGTTGCCCTCCTCGTCGACGATGAACGGCGGGGTGTGGATCTCGAGGGGCGACAGCCCGGCGTCGAGGCGACGCTCGTTGATCCCGTGAGCCCGCCGCTGAGCCGTGGCCTCCGGCGACGTGACGAGGGCGTCGGCGTCCTCCCGACTCGCCGCCGGGCCGGCCGGGTCCTCGAGACGGATGATCTCGCAGGACGCCGGATACGCCCCTCCGATCCGGTCGAGTTCTTCCTCGAGGGCGTCACGGCGGTCGGTCCAGGCCCCGAGTCGATCCGCGTGGGCCGGATCGCTCCGTGTCTCGGTCGCGAGTTCGGGCGACGTGAGTCCAACGACGACGTGGCCGTCGCCCGCGCCGTCGTGGCTGGCCGTCCGGAACGCGTGATGCAGGAGCGCCCGGTGTCCGTTGTGGATCGGGGTGAACGTCCCACCGAGGATCACGACGCGGTCGCGGTGTGACATGCTCCGACGTAGCGGACCGGCCCCCGAGTAGGTGACGGTGGCCGTGGGGCCGAACGTTCATGCGCCGTCGGCCCCACCGTCGGGTATGCGCATCGAGAAGAACGTGGGCGGACGCGACCGACTCGTGCGGACGGCCCTCGCGGCCGTCCTCACCGTCGTCGCCATCGCGGCGCTCGAACGGGGCAAGCGAACGACTGGCCTACTCGCCGCGGCGGGCGCGCTCGGTTTCGCGGTCAACGCAGTGACCTGTTTCTGTGGGCTGAACGCCGCCCTCGGGGTCGATACGACCGACGAGTGACGGTGGCGCCGGGGCACTAACCGGTTTGGGAGTTCGTCACACCACGTACGACGCCGACGGCGGGACGTTTATGTGGGTACCGCGACCCACGCCGAACGATGACTCATCGGATCGTCGTCACCGACTACGACTTCCCCGACCTGTCGATCGAACGCTCGGTCATCGAGGCCGCCGACGCCGACCTCCGGGGCGAGTACGCCCGGACCCCCGAAGAGGTGATCGAGGCCGCGGCGGGCGCCGACGCCCTGTTGGTACAGTACGCGGAGGTCACCGAGGCGGTGTTCGAGGCGCTCGATCTCCAGGCCGTCGGCCGGTACGGGATCGGCGTCGACTCCATCGACCTCGACGCCGCGACCGAGCACGACGTCCCGGTGGTGAACGTCCCGGACTACTGTATCGAGGAGGTGCCGACCCACGCGCTCGCGCTCCTGCTCTCCTGCATCCGCAAGGTCCCGAGTTACGACCGGACGATCAAGGGCGGGGAGTGGGACTGGACCGGCGGCAAGCCGATCCACCGCCTCACCGGGTCGACGCTCGGCCTCGTCGGCTTCGGCAAGCTCCCGCGTCGCCTGCGGGAACTCGTCGCCGGGTTCGACCTCGACGTCCTCGTCTACGACCCATACGTCGACGCCGCGGATGTCGAGGCCGCAAACGCCGAGAAGGTCGACCTCGACGCCCTGCTGGAGCGCTCGAAGTACGTGTCGGTCCACGCCCCGCTCACCGAGGAGACACACCACCTCATCGACGCGGCGGCGTTCGAGCGGATGCGCGAGGACGCGATCCTGATCAACACTGCCCGGGGCCCGCTGGTCGACATCGACGCGCTCGGCGAGGCGGTCGAGGCGGGGGAGATCGCGGGAGCGGGCCTGGACGTGTTGCCCGAGGAGCCGCCGGACTCGATCCCGCCGATCGACCACGAGTCGGTCGTCTACACGCCCCACGTCGCGTGGTACTCCGAGGAGTCGATGGCGACCATGCGACGGACGGTCGCCGAGGACGTGCTCGGCATCCTGCAGGGCGACACACCCCGAAACCCCGTAAACGACGTCGACGGGACGGAGTGAGCGATCATCGAGGGCGGACACGCGCCGACCCGACCGCGCGGGCGCGGAGGGAGCGTCGCCGCCACCGCTCGTGGGGTGCCCGGCCGTGAAGGTATTCGCCTCGAAACGGGCACGCCGGCGTGCCCTCGTTCATTTCCTCGTCGCCGGCCTCGTTTTCGTGGCCGCGACGGTCCTCGTTCGCGACCGACTGTGGATCGTGACCGACGTCGCGGCGCTACGGGCGTTCGTCGCCGGGTTCGGGGTGTTGGCACCCGTCGTCCTGATCCTCCTCCAGACCCTCCAGGTCGTGTTGGCACCGATCCCCGGCCAGGTGCTCGCGGTCGTCGCCGGCTACCTCTTCGGACCGTGGTGGGGGACGCTGTTCAACGTGATCGGCATCGGCCTGGGCAGTACGATCGCCTTCTGGCTGTCACGCCGGTTCGGACGCGGCTACGTCGAACGGGTCGTGAGCGCGGCGGTGCTGGAGCGGTTCGACGACCTGGTCGAACGGCGTGGCCTCCCCGCCCTGTTCGTCCTCTTTCTGATCCCCGGGCTGCCCGACGACGCGCTCTGTTTCGTCGGCGGCCTGACGACGATCCCCCTCCGGAAACTCGTCGTCGTCGCCGTCGTGGGCCGGGCACCCGCCTTCTTCCTCGCCAACGTCCTCGGCGACCTCGTGGCGACCGGCGAACTCCGTCGGGCCGGACTCCTGTTCGTCGTCGTCACCGTCGTCGCCGTCGCCGCCTACCTGCAGCGTGACCGGATCGCGGACGTGCTCGACGATCTGCTCCCCTAGTCGGGCCCGACGGTTTGGTGACCGCGATCGGACGCTAGGGGTATCGTGGCCCTCACTCGTCGGCGTCCGACAGGTGGCCGGGGGTCCACGCCCCGTCGAACTCCTCGTGGCGGTAGGGTTTCGCGTTCTCGCCGCTGTAGGTGGCGACCAGTTGCCCGTCGCCTTCGAGGTGGTACTTGTAGGTGGTGAGTCCTTCGAGGCCGACGGGGCCGCGGGCGTGGATCTTGCCCGTACTGATGCCCACCTCGGCGCCGAGGCCGAATCGGTAGCCGTCCGCGAACCGGGTCGAGGCGTTGTGGAAGACGCTCGCGGCGTCGACGCCGCGCATGAAGGTCCCCGCGCGGTCGGCGTCCTCGCTCACGATGGATTCCGTGTGCTTCGAGCCGAAGGCGTTGACGTGATCGACGGCGGCCGCGAGGGAGTCGACGACCTTGATCGAGAGTTCGAGGTCGCCGTACTCGGTCGACCAGTCCGCGTCGGTCGCGGGGTCGACGTCGACGACCTCGCGGGTCGCGGCGTCGCCACGGAGGGTGACGCCCGCCTCGCGGTAGCGCTCGACCATCGCGGGCAGGAACTCGTCGGCGACGGCCTCGTGGACCAGCAGCGTCTCGACGGCGTTGCACACGGCGGGGTACTGCACCTTCGCGTCGAAGGCGACGTCCGCGGCCATCCCCAGGTCGGCCGCGCGGTCGACGAAGACGTGACACACGCCCTCGGTGTGGCCGAGGACGGGGATGCTCGTGTTGTCCTGGATGTAGCTGACGAACTCGGAGCTCCCCCGGGGCATGAGCAGGTCGACGGAATCGTCCATCCCGAGGAGCGTCGTGACGTCCTCCCGCGCTTCGATGAGCTGTGCCCAGCCGTCGGGCACGTCGGCCGTCGCCTCGACGATGAGTTCGTACAGGACGCGGTTGGAGTGGCTGGCCTCGCTCCCGCCCTTCAGGATGACGGCGTTGCCGGACTTGAGGCTGAGCGCAGCGATCTGCACCAGGGCGTCGGGCCGGGACTCGAAGACGGTGCCGATGACGCCGATGGGAACGCCGACCTTGTAGAGTTCGAGGTCCTCGTCCAGCCGTCGGGCCTCCAGCGTCCTGCCCAGGGGATCCTCCTGGTCGGCGACACTGCGAACCATCTCGGCGATGTCGTCGAGCTTCGACGCCGAGAGGTCGAGCCGGTCGACGAGCGCCTGGCTGTACTCCCCGGCTTCGAGCAGTTCCTCCGCCGCCGCGACGTCCTTCGCGTTGGCCTCGAGGATGCGCTCGTGGTTCGCGTCGATGGCGTCGGCGACGTTCCGCAGGGCGGCGCTCCGCGTCCCGTCGTCGACGTTCGCCAGCTCCAGCGCGGCGGTCCCTGCCTCTGCGACCTTCTCTTCGGTGGATTTGGCTTGCTCAGTCATCGATGACTCCGTTCACGGGGACGAATACGGTGCCCACGGATTTGCCAGTAGCGATTCGTTCGAGCACGTCCGGCTCGGCCGACCCGGCGATGATCGCCGGGATGCCGTGTTCGCTCGCATCCCGTGCGCCCTCCACCTTCGTCCGGATGCCGCCGAAGCCGATTCCGTCGCTCGAACCGCCGGCGACGAGCTCCTGAACGCGGCCGTAGTTACGGCCGACGGCTTCGATGCGCTCCGCGTCGGGGTCGTCCTTCGGGTTGCCGGTGTAGACGCCGTCGACGTCGGTGAGCGTCACCAACAGGTCCACGTCGACGCCGATGGCGACCGAGGAGGAGAGCATGTCGTTGTCGCCGATCCGAATCTCCTCCGTCGCGACGGCGTCGTTCTCGTTGATGATCGGGACGACGCCCCAGTCGAGTAGCGTCTCGATGGTGTTCCGGAAGTTGGTGAACCGCTCGGGGTCCTCCAAGTCGTGATCGGTCAGGAGGATCTGAGCGACCGTCCGGTCGTAGCGCTCGAAGCTCTCCGTGTAGCGCCGCATCAGGTGGCTCTGGCCGACCGTCGAAAGCGCCTGTGACTCCTCGACCGTCTCGGAGGGGTAGTCGATCCGGCCCATGCCGGCGCCGATGGCGCCCGACGAGACGAGGATGACCTCCTTGCCGCGGGCGAGCAGGTCCTCGATGTCGTCGACGAGTTTGTCGAGTTTCGTGTCGTCGAGGTTGGACTCGTCGTCGGTCAGCGAGTTCGTCCCGGCCTTGACGACCACGCGCCCGGCCTCTGCCGCGAGCCGCCGCGCCCGCTCGACGGTCGCCGCCTCGACGACCTCATTCATCGTCGAATCCACCGGACAGTTCCCGGGAGCGGTCGGCCGCCGCGTGCAGGGCGTCGCCGACGGCGACGTCGACGTCGCTGTCCCACAGCACCTCCATGCCCTCGATGGTGGTGCCGCCCTCGGTCGCGACGGCGTCGATCAGGTCGTCGAGGGACTCCTCCGAGCGAAGGACCGTCTCGGCGGCGCCCTTGAACGTCTGTGCCGCGAGCGTCCGGGCGTCATCGGCGTCCATCCCCCCGGCGACGGCACCTTCCTGCATCGACTTGATGAGGTAGTAGACGAACGCCGGGCCGCTCCCGTTGAGTGCCGTCGCCACGTCCATCAGGTCCTCGTCGATCACGACGAACTCGCCGAGGTCGTCGAGGACCGCACGGACGTCCGCGTCGGGAGCGTCCCAACTCACCGCCGCGGCCATGGTGCCCGTCTCCGCGGCGAGGTTGGGCATGAGTCGGACTACCGTCGCGTCGGTGTGGCCGGCGACGAACGCCCGCGGGACGCCGGCGGCGATGGTGACGAGCGTCTGGTCGGGGGAGAGATCGAGATCGGCGAGGACGGGGCCCACCACCTCCGGTTTCACCGCGACGAACACCACGTCCGCGTCGGCCGTCGCGCTCGCGACGTCCGTCGTCGTCTCCGCACAGTACGGCTCCATCGCTTCGAGGGCGTCCGTGTCCAGATCACACGCGGTCACCCTGTGGGTGTCGACACGGGAGAGCCCCTTCACCAGGGCTCCGCCCATGTGGCCACACCCGATGACGCTCACGGTAGTCATATCGTACCCTCCTCTAGACGCCGACCCCAATATACGGACTTTGATTCGCTCCAGCGTTGCGACGCTCGCTCACTCGTAGGTCGTCGAGTAGCCGCCGTCGTGGAGCATGTCGCCGCCGTTGAGGTGGCTGGCGTGGCTCGAGAACCCGAAGACGAAGAGGTTCGCGACTTCGGCGGGCGTCATCATCTCCGTCGAGCGGGCCTGACCCAGCATTACGTCCTCGACGACCTCCCGTTCGGAGATGCCCCGCTCCGCGGCCGTGTCCTCGATCTGGTTCACCATCAGGGGCGTCAGGACGTAGCCGACGCTCACCGAGAAGCCCCGCAGGGTACCCTCTCCCTCCGCGGCGATGGCGCGAGTCAGTCCGTTCAGCCCGTGTTTGGCCGTGATGTACGCGGCCTTGTCCTGCGTGGCGTATCGCCCGTGAACCGAGGACATGTTGCCGATGGCACCGACGCCATCGTCGGTCGCGCGGATGTGCGGCATCGCGAGTTTCGCGGTCAGGAACGGGGCCCGGAGCATCACGTCGAGCAGTTGGTCGTACTTCTCCATCGGGAACTCGGGGAGCGAGGCGATGTGTTGCATCCCCGCGACGTTGGCGACGTAGCGCAGGTCGCCCCGCTCGGCCGCGGCGTCGACCATCGCGGCCACGTCCCCGTCGTCGGTGAGGTCGGTAGGCACCGGCAGGACCTCGCCCGCGGCGCCCACGTCGGCGGCGAGGTCGACGGTGCCGTCGAGTCCGCCCTCGTCGACGTCGGCCCCGACGACCGTCAACCCGTTCGCCGCGAGGGCGACGGCCGTGGCGCGGCCGATGCCCGACGCCGCCCCCGTCACCACGGCGACGTCCCCGTCGGTGAACCGCTCGTCGTCGAGAACGAGGAGGTCGTCGGCGGTCAGTTCCGGTTCGCTGAGGTCGAACTCGTCCGTGGACATCTGTGTCCGTAGTTCGTGACCGGGCGGTAAAACGCTGGGTGGCGCGTCGCGGGGCGGGACACCGACGCGTCGGCTCCTCCGCGGTGTCGGTCGGCCCTGACCCCTACGGCACTCGACCGGCCCGTACGAGCGCCAGCGCGAGGCACGTCCCCGTCGTCGAGAACGCCGCGAGGACGACGAAGACGACGGAGACGGACGCGTACGTGAGGACGGTCCCGACGATGGCCGCACCGAGGGCCCCGACGCCGAAGATGGCGAGGTAGGTGTAGCCGAAGGAGAGCCCCCTCGCCTCCGGGACGGAGTACTTGGCGACGGTCGCCTGCGTGAGCGGTTGCGTGGCGAACAGCGCGAACCCGAGGGCGAAGCTGGCGAGCAGGAGCCCCGGGAGTCCCGTCTCCGCCGCGGGGACGAATCCCAGTGCGACGACGGTGAGGGTGACGAGGACGAATATCAGGGCCCGATCCGGTTCGGTCGACTCCGTGAGCCGGCCCCCGAGATACTGGCCGCCGATCCCGACGGTCAACAGGCCGGCATAGAGGTACTGGGCGAGGTCGAACTCCGCCGCCATCGGGCTCCCGGGATCGAAGATGCCGGGTCGGACGTCGCCGACGGCCGCCGTCAGGAAGTCGCCGAGGAACTCCGGGAGGAACGTGAGCACGCCCCGGTAGTAGAGGCCGTTGAAGCCGACGATCACGAAGATCAACAGGAAGCCGAGCGTGAACAGTCGGCGTGTCTCCCCGGCGAACTCGCCGAGCGAGTCGGGCGACCGCCGTCGGGAGCCGCCGTCCGTCGCCTCGATGGCCGCGGCGGGGTCGAACTCGATGGAGAGGCCGGCGAGCGTGGCGAGCAAGGCCGGCACGGCGAGGAGCAACACCACGAGCCGCCAGTCGAACGCGAGCAACAGGAGGGCGGTCACCAGCGGCCCACCGGCGATGCCGACGTTCCCGGCCATGCCGTGATAGGCGAACCCCCTCCCGCGTTCCTCGACGCCGTTGCTGATGAGCGTCAGTCCCGCGGGGTGATAGACGCTCGCGGCGGCCCCCCAGACCGCCAGTGCGGCCGTCACGCCGATGACACCGGGTGCGAGACCCAACAGGAGGAACGAGACGCCCATACCGGCCAGACAGGCGCTGATCAACACCCGCGATCCGAAGCGGTCGACCAGCAGCCCGCCCGGTAACGCGCCGATCCCGAACAGCCCGTACCCGACGGCGGCGGCGACGCCGAGTACCGCCGTCGTGGTCGAGAACTGCGACAACCACACCGTCATCAGGATCGGGATGGACATCTCGTAGGTGTGCACCATCGCGTGGCCGACCATGACGAACCCGACGATGGAGCGATCGTTGTCGTCCACGGGCGCCGATACGCGGATGACCCAATTAAAACGTCACCCGACGGGGTCGTCCTCGCTCCCGTTCGGACACCGTGGGCCCGTCGGGACGTGGGGCCGTTCGCGTCGCCGACGGCCGCCGACGGCGGGCTTTCTTCAAATATTAATGCCTCGGCCCGGAATCCCCGCCAATGACGCTGTCCGTGACCAACACGCTGACCAGCGACCGCGAGGAGTTCGAGCCAGCGGGCGAGGAAGTCCTGTTGTACGTCTGTGGGCTGACGGTCTCGGACGACGCGCACCTCGGCCACGCACGGGTGTGGACCCACGCCGACGTGATGCACCGATGGCTCTCGCACCTGGGGTACGAGGTGCGCCACGTGGAGAACTTCACCGACGTGAACGAGAAGATCGTCGCGCGGGTCGGCGAGGACGATCTCGGCGCGTCGGAACTCGACGTCGCCGAAGGGTTCATCGCCTCCATCATCGAGGACATGCGCGGTCTGAACCTGAAGCGGGCGACGGTGTATCCCCGTGTCTCGGAGCACGTCCCCGAGATCATCGACCTGGTGGAGACCCTGATCGACCGCGGCTACGCCTACGAGGCCGACGGATCGGTCTACTTCGACGTGACCGCCTTCGAGGACTACGGCAAACTCTCGAACCAGCGGTTGGAGGAGATGGAGTCCCAGGGCGACCCGGACGAGCGAAGCGAGAAGCGCCACCCCGCTGACTTCGCGCTCTGGAAGGCCGGCGGCGTCTCGCCGAGCGACGTGGCCGAACACCGGAACGACGACCGGCCGCTCGGCGACCATCCGCCGACGGGCGAGACGTGGGACTCCCCTTGGGGCGAGGGTCGGCCCGGCTGGCACGTCGAGTGCTCGGCGATGAGCACGACCCACCTCGACGACACCATCGACATCCACGTCGGCGGCCACGACCTGGTCTTCCCCCACCACGAGAACGAAATCGCCCAGAGCGAGGCGGCGACTGGCGAGCAGTTCGCCCGGTACTGGCTCCACACCGGCCTGCTGGAGACGGCGGGCGAGAAGATGAGCTCCAGCCTCGGCAACTACTTCTACGTCACCGACGCCCTGGCGGAGTTCGGCCCGAACGTCATCCGGACGTTCTACTGCTCAACCAACTACGGGTCGAAACAGACGTTCAGCGAGGCGGCGATGGCCGAGGCCGCGGAAAACTGGGAGCGCCTCGACCGGGCCCACGAGGCGGCGGTCGACGCCTGCGACGGCGTCGACGCCCGGACGAAAGTCGAGGATATGGACCTACGGTCCGCCGTCGAAGAAACGCGCGAGGAGTTCACCGCGGCGATGAACGACGACTTCGGGGTGCGCGAGGCGACGGCCGCCCTCCTGGAACTCGCGACGGCGGTCAACCGCCACGTCGACAGCCGGGAGACGTACGACTACGTCGGCCTGCGGCGAGCGATCGAAGCGTTCGAGGAACTGGGCGGCGACGTGTTGGGCCTCGACTTCGGCGGCGGGAGCGAGGGCGAGGCCCGCCTCGCGGACGACCTGATCGAACTCGTCCTCGACGTGCGCGAGGCCGAACGCGACGCCGGCAACTACGAGCGGGCGGACGAACTCCGGGACGACCTGGAGGCACTCGGCGTCACGGTGGAGGACGGGACCGAGGGGACGACGTACCGGTACTGAGCCGACCGACGACGTGGGCAAGAACGGTTCAGACGGTGAACAGCTCCGTCCCCGCGGGAACGGCAAAGAGCCCCATCCGGACCCCGGCGTCGAGCCACCCATAGCCGTAGGAGAACGCGGCGAGCGCGTTCACGGGGTCGTCGTCCTCGCGGAAGTGCCGGCCGTCGTCGAGGTAGGAGGCGGCCATCTCCCGACACTCGGCGGCGGCGGTGCCGAGGGGCGTGTCGGCGGGCGGACGCGTCTCGGCCTCGTCGAGCGCGTCGGCGAGCATCCGCTCGTAGCGGTCGGTCTTCTCCTGGAGGTCGGCGGGCATGGACGCGGATGGGAGCGGCGGCGACAAGAAACCGCCGGCAGCGGTCGAGCGCCGCACCGCACGACAACACAAGCTAAATGGGTCCCACCGACCAACGACGTGTATGAGCGACCCCGACGGCGCCGACCACCGGCGTCTCATCATCGCCGGAAGCGGAATCGCGGGACTCACCGCCGCCATCTACGCCGGCCGGTCGAACAACGAGCCGCTGGTGTTCGAGGGTGACGAGCCCGGCGGCCAGTTGACGCTGACGACCGACGTCGACAACTATCCGGGGTTCCCGGAGGGGATCAGCGGACCCGAACTGGTCAGCGACATGAAAGAGCAGGCGCGCAAGTTCGGCGCCGAGGTCGAAAACGGCGTGATCGAGTCGGTCGACGTGGTCGACGACCCCGGCCCGGGGCACACCTTCCACGTCACGTTGTCGAGCGGCGACGAGTACACGGCCGACGCCGTCATCGCCGCCTCGGGGGCGAGCGCACGGACCCTCGGCATCCCGGGCGAGGACGAACTCATGGGTTACGGGCTGTCGACGTGTGCCACCTGCGACGGCGCCTTCTTCCGCGACGAGGAGATCGTCGTCGTCGGCGGCGGCGACGCCGCCTGCGAGGAGGCCGTCTTCCTGACGAAGTTCGCGTCGACGGTCCATCTGGTCCACCGGCGCGAGGAGTTCCGCGCCGAGGACTACTGGATCGACCGCGTGATGGAACACGTCGAGGACGGCGACATCGAACTCAAGCTGAACACGGAGGTTACCGAACTCCACGGCACCCAGGCGGAGGGCGTCGACCACGTGACGATGGTCCATCACCCCGAGGGCCACCCGACGGGGAAACTCGACGACCCCGAGACCGAGGAGTTCGCCTTCGACGCCGGCGCCGTCTTCTACGCCATCGGCCACACGCCGAACACCGACTACTTGGAGGGACTGGACGTCGAGATGGACGACGAGGGGTACCTCGAAACGGCCGGCGGCGACGGCGCCGGCCAGACGGCGACGGGCGTCCCCGGCCTGTTCGGCGCGGGCGACGTCGTCGATTACCACTACCAGCAGGCGATCACCGCGGGCGGCATGGGCTGTAAGGCCGCCATCGACGCCGACGGCTACCTCGAGGACCTGGATCGCGAGCGGGCGGCCGCCGAAAGCGAGGCGCCGGCGGCCGCCGAGGGCGACGACTGAACGGCGTCCCGAGTCCCACACGCCCTTATACCACCGGCTCCCAGTAGCGCCATGGTCGACACCGAGACCTACACAATCGAAGGGCCGGACGGGGACACGGACGAACTCGAACTGCCGGAAGGGCTGGTCGACACCCTCGCCGAGCAGGGCGAGGCGCCGACGACCGTCGTCGCCGAGATCGCGCTGCTCTCTTTCGTCCAGCGCTCCCACGCCATCGTCCACCACGCGGAGGGCGAGGTGCCCGCCGACCTCGAAGCGATCAACGAGAAGGCCGAGGCGCTCTTCGAGGAGCGGTTCGGCATGACCTTCGAGGAGGCGACGGGCCACAGCCACTAGACGATCAGGAGCGGCAGCATCGCGAGGACGCCGACGACGACGCCGGCGACGAGTTCGCGTCGCCCGCCACCGGGCAGGTCCGCGCCGATCTCCAGCGCTTCGGGGACGAACTCCGTGACGACGAGGTAGATCATCGCGCCGGCGGCGAAGCCAAAGCCCATGGGCAGGAACTCCCGGGCGATCCGGACGAACAGGAACGCGATCACCGCGCCGATCGGCTGGGGGAGACTGGAGAAGACGGCCCACCACACCATCTTCCACTCCGAGACGCCGAGCGTCCGGAGGGGAATGGAGATGGCGACACCCTCGGGGACGTTGTGGATCGAGATGGCGACGGTCATGAACACGGCAAGCAGCGGGACGGCAACGCCGAACAGGCCGAGCGTCGTCCCGGCGGCCTGCCGTAGCCCCAGGTCGGCGAAGGAGACGCCGACGGCGACACCCTCGGGGAAACTGTGGACGGTCAGCACCCCCAGAATGAGCAGTAGCTTCCGGAAGTCGGCCTCCGCGTACTGCCGGGGGCTCACCTCGTAACTCTCGATCACTTCGTGGGCGACGACGACGAGCACGACCCCCGCGATCAACCCGGGGACGATCTCGAGCGGCGAGTCCGCGGCCGACAGGCCCTCGAAGATCAGGCCGAACATCGAGGCCGAAACCATGATCCCCGAGGCGAGTCCCCACAGCGCCACGTTCCACCGGTCGCTCACCTCCTCGACCAGGAAGAAGGGAATCGCTCCGAGACCGGTGGCCAGGGCAGTCACTAGGCCGGCGAGGAAGACGAATACGACGTTCGCTAGCAGTGCCATCGTCCGACGACAGGTCGCCGACGGCCATAAATATTATCACGATCCTGATATATTTGGCCGGCCTAAACCGGCGGGAACCGCCCCCCGAACTTATGCGACGGCCGGTGATACCGTCACCCGATGGGAGGACTGTCCCCGTTGTTTGCGCCGGATCGTGTCGCCGTCGTCGGCGCGACGGAGCGTCCGGGATCGGTCGGGCGCGCGCTCGTCGAGAACCTCGCCGATTTCGACGGCGAGGTGGTTCCCGTCAACCCGAACTACGAGACGGTGTGTGGCTTACCGGCGAGGGACCGGGTCGGCGACACCGACGCCGACTTGGCCGTGGTGGCGGTGCCGGCGTCCGCGGTGCTCGACGTCGTTCGCGAGGCCGGCGAGGCGGGCATCCGACACGTCGTCGTCATCTCGGCGGGGTTCGGCGAGGCGGGTGGCGAGGGCGCCGCCCGCGAACGCGACCTGATCGCGCTCGCCGACGAATACGACCTGAACGTCGTCGGGCCGAACTCCCTCGGGGTCATCGGCACGCCGGTCGGTCTCAACGCCACGTTCGCCCCGCGGGCGGCGCCTGCCGGCTCGATATCGTTCCTGAGCCAGTCGGGGGCCTTCGTCACCGCGGTCCTCGACTGGGCGGCCGACCACGGCGTCGGCTTCAAGGACGTGGTGTCGCTCGGCAACAAGGCCGTCCTCGACGAGGCGGACTTCGTGGCCTCGTGGGGGGACGACGAGGGAACGGACGTCATCGTCGGCTACCTGGAGAGCGTCGAGGACGGTCGCCGGTTCGTCGAGGTGGCCCGCGAGGTGACCCCCGAGACGCCCGTCGTGGTCGTCAAGTCGGGGCGGACCGAGGCGGGGGCTCAGGCCGCCTCCTCGCATACGGGGGCGATGGCGGGGCAGGACCGGGCGGCCGCGGCCGGCTTCCGGGAGGCGGGAGTCGTCCGCGTCGACACCGTCCAGGAACTCTTCGACGCCGCGCGCGTCCTCGCCGGACAACCCGTCCCGGAGACCGACGGGGTGGCCGTCGTCACCAACGCCGGCGGGCCGGGCGTGATGGCGACGGACGCCGTCGGCGACGCGCCCCTGTCCCTCGCGGAGTTCGGGAACGACACGCTGGAGCGGCTCCGCGACCGCCTGCCCGAGGGGGCGAACGTCTACAACCCGGTGGACGTCATCGGCGACGCCGACAACGAGCGACTGTGTGCGGCCGTCGACGCCGTCCTCGACGACGACGCCGTGGGGTCGGCCGTCGTCATCGCCGCCCCCACCGCGACGCTCGACTACGGCGACCTGGCAGCGGACGTAGCCGACCTCCAAGCCCGGCACGGCGTCCCCGTGACGACGTGTCTGATGGGCGGCGAGCGCGCCCGGTCGGCCGAGGACGCCCTCGACGCGGCGGGGATCCCGAACTACTTCGACCCTGCCCGGGCGGTCGGAAGCCTCGGCACCCTCTCGCGGTACCGCGAGATCCGCGAGCGGGAGCGAGCCGAGCCGACGACCTACGACGTGGACCGGGAGGCGGCCAGGGACGTCCTCGAACGGGCCGGCGAGCGGGGGGCGACGCGACTCGGCGTCGAGGCCATGCCGCTGCTCGACGCCTACGGCATCCCGACGCCCGCGGGCGAGGTGGTCGACTCGCCGGTCGACGCCCTCGCGGTCGCCGAGCGGATCGGCGACCCGGTCGTCATGAAGATCGTGAGCCCCGATATCCTCCACAAGTCCGACATCGGCGGCGTGAAGGTCGGCGTCGCCCACGAGGACGTGTACGACGCCTTCGAGGACCTGGTCACCCGGGCGCGGAACTACCAACCCGACGCGACGATCCTCGGCGTCCAGGTCCAGGAGATGGTGGAGACGGAGTCGGGTGTCGAAACCATCGCCGGGACGAACCGCGATCCGCAGTTCGGGCCGCTCGTTCTCTTCGGCCTCGGCGGCGTCTTCGTCGAGGTGATGGAGGACACCGCCCTCCGTCTCGCGCCGCTCGCCGAGTCGGAGGCGCGGGCGATGCTCGACGAGATCCAGGCCGCCCCGCTCCTGTCCGGCGCCCGGGGACGCGACCCCGTGGACGAGCCGGCCGTCACGGAGGCGCTGGCCCGCCTCTCGCAGCTCGTCACCGACTTCCCGGCCATCCTCGAACTCGACGTGAACCCGCTGGTGGCTCGCCCCGACGGCGTGCAGGCGGTCGACCTCAGACTGACCCTCGATCCAGACACCCTATGACCACCCTACTCGTCACCGCGACCGGAGAGAGCACAGGCAAGACGGCCGTCGCCGTCGCGCTCGGCCGCCAGGCACAGGCCCGGGGGCGAAGCGTCGGCTACATGAAACCGAAGGGTACGCGCCTCCAGAGCCAGGTCGGCAAGACGCTGGACCGCGATCCGATGCTGGCGCGCGAACTCCTCGACACCGACGACGAGATGCACGAGATGGAGCCCATCGTCTACTCGCCGACGTTCGTCCGGAGCGCGATGGAGGGCCGGGAGCGACCGGACGAACTCCGCGAGCGCGTCCGCGAGGGCTTCGAGGCCGTCTCGGCGGGCCGCGACCTGACGGTCGTCGAGGGCGGCGGCCACCTGACGACCGGCGGCGTCGTCGACCTCACCGACCCCGACGTGGCCGACCTCCTCGACGCCGACGTCGTGTTGATCGCGGAGTACGGGACGCCCGCGGACGTCGACGAGGTCCTGGCGGCCGCCCGGCAGATCGGTGACCGCCTCACGGGCGTCCTCTTCAACCGGGTCGCCGACGCCGCCTACGACGAGGTCGAAACCCTCGTCGCGCCGTTCCTGGAAGAGCGGGGGATCCCGGTGCTCGGTGTGTTGCCCCGCGAGGCGGAACTGGCCGGCGTCACCGTCGGCGACCTGGCGGACGAACTCGGCGCCGAACTACTCACCGACGTCCCGACCGACGGCCTCGTCGAGCGATTTCTGGTCGGCGCGATGAGCGGCGAGTCGGCGCTGCGGTTCTTCCGCCGGACGAAAGACGCCGCGGTCGTCACCGGCGGCGACCGCACCGACATCCACACCGCGGCGCTCGAAGCGCCGGGGATCAGGTGTCTGGTGCTGACCGGCGGGCGTCGGCCCCCCACGACCGTCCTCGGCACCGCGGCGGAGAAGGGGGTCCCCATCCTGCTCTGTTCGGGGGACACCCTCACCACGCTCGAACGCGCCGAGGAGGTGGTCCACGGCGGGCGGACCCGCGACGAACACACCGTCGAGGTGATGGACGACCTGCTGACCGACCACGCCGACGTCGACGCGTTGCTCGGGGCGGACTAGCACCGCCAGCCGCGATTCGTCCGGTTGAGTCGCTCGCAGCCATCCTCGGTGACGACGACCAGATCCTCGATCCGGACGCCGAAGCGATCCGGGAGGTAGATCCCGGGTTCGACGCTGAAGACCATCCCGGGTTCGAGTGTCACCTCGCCGCCGGCGACGACGTCCGGCGCCTCGTGGACGTCGAGGCCGACGCCGTGGCCCGTCCGGTGAACGAACCGTTCACCGTAGCCCGCCGACTCGATCACCGACCGGGCGGCGCGGTCGACCGCCCCCGTGACGGCACCGGGTTCGACGGCCTCGACCGCCGCGACCCCTGCCTCCCGGACGACCGAGTGAACGTCCGCGAACGCCGCGGGCGGGTCGCCGTCGAAGACGACGGTCCGCGTCTGGTCGCTCACGTAGCCGTCGACGCGCGTCCCGAAATCGAGGACGACGGGGTCGCCGGCGCCGATCACCCGGTCGCCGCTCGCGTGGTGCGGGTCGGCGCCGTTCGCCCCCGCGGCGACGATGGTCTCGAAGGCGACGCCCGTGCCGCCGTGGCTCTCCAGTCGCTCCGCGACGAACGACGCGAGGTCGGCCTCCGTCCGTCCCACCGCGTCGGCGCCGAGGGCGCGCACGTCCCGCATCGTCGCGTCCGCCGCCTCGGCGGCCGCACGGAGGGCGTCGAGTTCCCGGTCGTCCTTCCGCCGGCGGAGCGGGGTCAACACTTCGCTCGCGAGGTCGAAGCGGGCCCCGGGCAGTCGTTCGCGGAGGTCGAGCGAGACGGTCGCCCACATCCGGTCCGCGAGGAACACGCGGGACGGCGACAGGCTCTCGAAGAGCGGATCGAGGACGCGATCCGGCCCCGTCCCGTCGCGCCATGGCCGCACGTCCGCGACCCACGTGGCCGCCCGGATTCCGTCGGCCTCCAGGGCCGGCACCACGAACGTCGGATCACCCTCGCCGGGAACCAGGAGGAGCGTGAGGCGGTCGCTCGGGTCGGCGTCGACGCCGCTCAGGTAGTACAGACTCCGCCCGGGCGAGAGGGCGAGGAGGTCGTCGTCGTCGAGTCGGGACTGGACCCGCCGGGTCCGGCGTTCGAACGGCGTCATGGCCGCCCGTTTTCACCCCGTCGACAAAGACGCGTCGCCGGCCGTGTTTCCGGTGCTGCGGGTGACCCCCTGTATTTTTGGCACGTGACTGCGGGGTCGTACGTATGCCCTCCTGGTACGCCTTCGCCGCCCTGTCGGCCGCCCGTGAAGCGACCGAAGACCTCCTCCGTCCGTTGGATCGAGGGGTGTGGCTCCGGCTGGCGGTGATCACGCTCTTCGTCGGCGTCGGTGGCGGCGTCCCGACCGGCGGGAACGCGAACACGAACCTCTCCTCGGGCGGTGGCATGTCGGAGATGCCGTCGCCGTCGCTGCCGGATCTGGGGTCGACGGCGGTACTGATCGCCGGCATCGTCGCGCTCGTCCTCGCACTCGTCCTCCTGTGGAACCTGGTCGGCGCCGTGATGGAGTTCGTCCTCGTGCGCGCCCTTCGCGACCGTTCGGTGTCGATCCGCGACCCGTTCGCCGAGGAGTTCTGCCCCGGCCTGCGCCTGTTCGGGTTCCGGATCGCCGTCGGCCTCGGCACCCTCCTGTTGATCGCCGTCCCGATTCTGGCCGTGTTCGTCGGTGGGATCGGCCTCTCGGCGGCGCTGTTCGTCCTCGTGGTCCCCCTCCTTCTGGTCCTCCTCGTCGTCGGCCTCGTCACGAGCGTTATCCTCGGCCTGACGACCGACTTCGTGGTGCCGACGATGCTGACCGAGGATCGGGGCGTCCTCGACGGCTGGCGTCGACTCTGGCCGACCCTACGCGCCGAGTGGAAGCAGGTCGGCCTCTATCTGGTCGCCAAGTTCGTCCTCGGAATCGCCGTCGGCCTCGTCGTCTCCATCGCGACCCTCCTCGTCGCCATCGCGTTGGCCATCCCGTTCGTGGTCGTCGGCGGAGCCCTCTATCTCGCCATCGCCGCGGCCGGCGCGGCCCACGTCGGTGCCGTCGTCGTGGTCCCGCTGGTACTGCTGTTCGTCCTTTCGTTGATCGTCGTCAGCCTGCTCCTCCAGGTGCCCGCGCTCGTGTTCGTCCGCTACTACTCGTTGTCGGTGCTCGGGATGTTGGTCCCCGAACTCGACCTAGTCGGCGTCGACCGGCCGGACGGGGACGACGACGGCCAAGAAGTCGGTGGGGACGGCGATGACGACGACGGCCAAGAAGTCGGTGGGGACGGCGATGACGACGACGGCCAAGAAGTCGGTGGGGACGGCGATGACGACGACGACAGCCAAGAAGTCGGTGGGGACGGCGATGACGACGATCCGGATCCGCCCGGGCGCCCGGCGGGCGCCGACGGTCGAGAGGCCGCGTCACGACACGGAGTCACGTCGGTGGCCTAGCGTCGCTCCTCCTGGAGTCGCTCGGTCGTCTCGATCAGCGGGTGTCGCGCGTAGTCGACGACGTCGATGTCCTCGATGGAGGCGAGGCCCTCCTTCTCCGCGGTCCGCTGCATCCCGAGTTCGAGATCGGCACCGCCGTCCTCGTCGACGACGATCACGTAGGCGTCCATCTCCTCGATGTCGAGCCTGTTGGCGGCCATGACCCGGTGGTGGCCGTCCGCGAGCAGGAGCGTGCCATCGTTGTCGATAACGACCAGCGGTTCGGCCAGTCCGTGTTCGAGTTCGTAGCTCCGGCCCTGCAACTCGTCGGCGTACACCCGTCCCTGCGTCGGCGTCAGCTCGGCCAACTCGACGCTGCGGCGCTCCTCCGCGGCCTCGATGTCGTGAATCTCCTCCAAGGTATGGAGGAGCTTGTCGACCTTCTTGGGCGTCACCCGCTCGATCTGACTGCGGATCACGTCCGTGTTCGAGATGATGCCGACGAGTTTGCCCGCGTCGTCGACGACCGGGAGTTTCTGGATGCCGGAGCGGAGGATCACCCGTGCGGCGTCGTTGACCTTCATGTCGGGGTGGGCGACCACGAGGTCCTCGGACATCACGGTGAACACCAGCGCCTCGTCGTCGGCCAACAGCAGGTCGCGGGCACTGACGAACCCCTCGACCTGCCGGCCGTCTGTCACCGGGAAGCCGGTGTGACCGTCGCTCTCGACGATGCGCCGCGACACCTCGGAGACGGAGTCGTCTGGGTCGACGGTGGCCACGTCCTGTGTCATGTACTCCTCGACGGTCGCGTTGTCGGCCATCGCTCCGACGTACGCGGCCGACTCTCAAAAGGGTGGTCGTCGCGGGCCGTTCGGGCTCCTACCCGTCGTCGGACAGCGGAAACTCGAAGACGGCCTCGGCGGTCGACGGGTCGCCTCCCGGCGCGTTCGGGGGATCCTCCAGAACCTCGAAGATCCGCTCGGCGACTACGTCGTCGACGACGTCGGCCAGCGAGGCGGTCGAATCGTCGTCGACCGCACCGAGGATCCCCAGCGGGATCTGTGCCCCGGCCATGTCGGCGTGCCCGCCCGCGCTCCCGATGGCGCCCAGGGCGTCCCGCAGGACCTCCCCGAGGTCGACGTCCGTCCCGCGGGTGCGACCGGAGACGTACACCGTCTCGTCCATGAACCCGTAGACGACGGTGACACGGATCCCCTCCATGTCGAGGAGTTTGTCCGCGGCCTGCGCCAGGGCGTCACGGTCCCGGATGCGACCGACGCCCGTCGTGAGCACGTCGTCCCTGACGTCCCGGTTTCGGATCGCCGCGGCCAGCGTCGCCAGCACCTCCGGATTCATACTCGGCGACTCGACCCGTTCGAGGACCGACGCGTCCACGTGAGCGTGGAGGAAAGCCGCCGCCTCGAAGTCCGCCTCGACGGCCTCGCGGGTGAACTCCCGGGTGTCGATCCGGATGCCGTACAGGAGGGCGGTCGCCACCTCGCGGCTCGGATCCATGCCCAGACGGTCCAGATACTCCGCGAGGAGCGTACTCGTCGCCCCGACGTCGCTTCGCAGGTCCACGAACCGGGCCGTGACGGGGCCCCGTGGGGGGTGGTGATCCACGACGATGTCGACGGGGGTGTCGGGGTCGAGGCCGTCGTTGACCCCTGGCCGGGAGTGATCGACCAGCGCCACGGCCGCGTACTCGCCGATATCATCGCCGGGACCGAGGTTGCACAAGTCGAGTTCCAGCAGGTTCACTAGCGCCCGGTTCTCCTGGTGTGAGATGTCGCCGTAGTAACAGGCGTCGCCCTCGACGCCGACCGACCGGGCGATGTCCGCGAGGGCGAGAGCCGACGCGATGGCGTCCGGATCCGGGTTTTCGTGCATCACGACCGCCAGTCGGCCGTCGATTCCCCGGAGGACGTTCAGGAGCCGCCACACTCGCTCGCCGCCGTCGCCAGTCGCCGTCTCCAGGAGGTAATCGGCGACGACCGCCTGGGTGTCGACGACGCGGTCCGCGACGGTCCTCAGCCGGTCGCCGACGTCACCTCCGGCCGTCGACGCCACGAGCAGGGCGTCGGGAAACGACGCTCGCGCCTGCTCCGCCGTGGCCACGTTGTGGGCCGGGTCGTCGCCGAGGACGAGCACCACGTCCGCCGCCTCGGGGTAGGTACCGGGGTCGGCCGGATCGCCGCGGATCACCTCCGCGCCAGCCTCGAACTCCCTCACCTCGTGGCCCGCAGGCACGACCACGCGGAGGGATCCGCCCCACGTCGAGACGACGCCGGCGACCGTCTCGCCGGCGTGACCACAGCCGAGTACCAGCCGCCTGACCATGGTCGTCGGTATCCCCGGGAACTCAAAACCCTACCGTCACGCGTCGGCGATGGAGTTAACTCTATGTGTGGCGTGATACCATGCACCATGAGCGAGCACCGTGACCTCGTCGATCCGTCGCTCGGAGAGCAACTGGTGAGCGCCTGTCGGACGACGGTCGGCGACAGCCTCCGGAGCATCGTCTACTTCACGCCGGACGAATACGAGCAGATCTACCTGCGCTCGGATCTGGAGGCGGAGGCCGACCTCACGGGGTGGGTCGAACACGAGGCCGCGGGGTTTCGAGCCCAGACGGCCTACGACGGCACCGAACTCGGCGAGTATCAGTACACCTTGCGGGTGTTCGAAAACGGGTACGTGACACGCGTCATCGACGAGGATCACGGCGTGTTCGTGACGACCGACGGCATCACCGTGCGGCGGTCGAAGGAAGTGACGGAGGCGATCGGGTCGACGCTCTGACTACGCGAACAGCGCCGTGGCGGCACTCTGTGCCGTCTCGACGACGGGGCCGAACGCCGGCAACAGCAGGAGCGTCCCGACCGCGGCGACCATCACCGCGGCGTAGAGTCCGAGCGGCGTCGCGCCGAGGTCGAACCCGCCGGTCGGGTCCTCGATCCACATCGCCTTCACCACGCGGGAGTAGTAGAACAGCGACAGCGCGCTGTTGATCGCGCCGACGGCGGCGAGCCACCAGAAGCCACCCTGGATCGCCTCGTAGAAGAGGGCGTACTTCGAGAGGAAGCCGCCGAAGGGCGGGAGCCCCGCGAGCGAGAACATGAACACCGTCATCGCCAGGCAGGCGACGGGAGCCCGGGTCGCCAGCCCGTTGTAGTCCTCGAAGGTGCGACCGATCTCCCAGTGTTCGACCATGGCGATGAACAGGAACGCGCCCGTGTTCATGAAGCCGTAGACGAGCAGGTGGGCCATGCTGGCGCCCATCACGTTGCCGTTGGGGCCGCTGCCCGAGAGGGCGGCGAGGCCGATGAGCGCGTAGCCCGCGTGACCGACCGAGGAGTACGCCAGCATCCGCTTGACGTTCTCCTGGGTCGCCGCCGCGAAGTTGCCGAGCGTCATCGTGACGACGGCGAGGACGGCAAAGAGCAGGGGCCAGTCGATGCCCATCGGCACGACCGCGTCGATGGGGAAGGCCACCGCGAACACGCGGAAGGCGACGGCGAAGCCGGCCGCCTTCGAGGCCGACGACAGGAAGGCGCTGATCGGTGCGGGCGCGCCTTCGTAGGCCTCCGGCGCCCAGAAGTGGAAGGGCACCGAGGCGGTCTTGAACGCGAAGCCGCCGGCGATCATCACGACACCCACGCCGGCGACGCCGACCAGGTCACCGGCGGAGCCGATGGCGCTCGCGACGTCGGAAAGCAGGAGCGACCCCGTGACCGCGTACACGAGCGAGATGCCGAACGCGAGCACCGCCGAGGAGACGGCGCCCACGAGGAAGTACTTCAGCCCCGCCTCGACGCTCCCCCGGTTCTTCTTGAGGAAGGCGACGAGGGCGTAGGACGGTAGCGAGGCGAGTTCGAGGCTGACGAAGACCGTCGCCAGCGATCCCGAGGAGGCCATGAGGCTCATGCCCGTGGCCGCCAGCATGACCAGGGAATAGAACTCCGCCTGGTAGGTGCGGTCACGCAGGTAGTCGTAGCTCGCCAGCGACACCATGGCGACGACGCTGGAGACGACGACCGTGAAGAACAGGCTCAGGCCGTCGACGACGACGGAGCCGCCGTAGAGTTCGATGGCGCCGCCCTGCTGGCCGGTCCCCGCGAGCAGGTACCAGCCGGCGACGGCGAGCGCGGCGAGGCTCCCGAACGTCGCGACGCCCGCGAGCGCGGTCGGTCGCGTCGAGTCGGGGTCGATACTGTCGACGAGCAGCAGGACGAGCGCCGTCAGCCCGAGCAGCAGCGTCGGGGCGACGGCCGCCCAGGTCGGCAACTGGATCTGTAGTGGTGTCACGAGAGGTCACCTCCGAACTCGAGGAGGGGATCGACCGCGTCCTGGATCATCCCGAAGAAGAGGTCGGGAGCGACCCCGAGGACGATGATAGTCACGAGCAACACCGCGAGGGGTGCCGTCTCGCTGAGCGGAGCCGGGCCGACCTCGTAGTCGGTCTCCAGGCGGAACGAGCCGAAGAGCGTCCGCTGCATCGCGAACAGCAGGTAGCCCGCGACGATCACGATGCCGAACATGGCCGCCGCGGTGAACAGCGGCATGGCGGCGTGGACCGTCGACTCGAACGCGCCCTTGAAGATGAAGAACTCGCCGGCGAAGCCGGCCATCAGGGGCAGCCCCATGTAGCCGAAGGCGCCGGCGACGAAGATGCCGGCGGTGACCGGCATCCGGTCGGCCATCCCGGACATGTCGCCGACCATCCTGGTGTGGGTCGTGTTGTACATGACGCCGACCGACATGAACATCAGCCCCGAGATGAGGCCGTGGGCGATCATCTGGAAGGTCGCCCCGCCGACCCCGTAGGTCGTGTAGGCGATCAGTCCGAGGATGACGTAGCCCATCGACGACACGGACGAGTAGGCGACGATGCGCTTGAGGTCCTGTTGGGCCAGCGCCAGCATCGCGCCGTAGATGACGCTGATCACGGCGATCAGGGCGATGGGAACCGCGAACTGCGTCGCCGTCTCCGGCAGCATGGTGAAGTTGAACCGAAGCAGGGCGTAGGTCCCCATCTTCAGGAGGACGCCGGCCAGCATCACCGACACCGGCGACGGCGCCTCGACGTGGGCGTCCGGCAGCCACGTGTGGAAGGGGACGATGGGCACTTTCACCGCGAAGCCGAGGAACATCGCCACGAAGGCGACGCTCCGCAGGGTCGCGGCGGGGATGCCGAACAGCGAGCCGAGTTCGCCCGCCCGCAACGCCCCGGCGATGGCCGGCATGTCGAGCGACGACACCGAGTCGCCGAGGCCGAACACCAGGGCGATGAAGCCGATGAACATCGCGAGCGACGCGATGTTGGTGTAGACGAAGAACTTGATCGCGGCGTACTTCCGCCGCGGGCCGCCCCAGACGCCGATGAGGAAGTACATCGGCAGGAGGACGGCCTCCCAGAAGACGAACCAGACGAAGAAATCGAGCGCCGTAAAGACGCCAAGCAGGTTCGCCTCCATGAACAGCATCAGTCCGTAGAACTGCGACTGGCGGTCGTCGATGGAGGCCCAGGCGCTCACGATGGCGAGGGTCGTCAGGACCGTCGTCAACACGACCAGTGGCAGGCCGATGCCGTCGACGCCGACGTGCCAGTTGAGCGTGTAGCCGCCCAGTTCCAGCCACTGGACGGTCGTCTCGAACGCGGGGTCACCGCCGGTGAGGGCGTTGCCCGTCGCGTCGAATCGACTCCACATGTAGAGACTCCCCACGATGGGGAGCAGGCTCAGCGCCGCCGCGAGGCGACCGGCCCACTCGTCCGGGGCCAGCAACACGGCCATCGAGGCGACGAACGTGATGGCGATCAGCGCTTCGATTATCATACGAACCACCCTCCGAGAACCCCGAAGACCACAAGCAACGCCGTCAACCCGAGGGTGAGGAGTGCGGCGTAGTTGCTCACGACGCCGGTCTGGATCCGCCGGATGCGGCTCCCGGCGAAGAGGCTCACGCTAGAGACGCCGTTCACGACGCCGTCGACGACGCCCTGATCGAACTTGTCGGCCAGCCGCGCGAGCGGCAGGACGAACGACTCCGCGAGCCAGATCTGGTACTCGTCCTGGTAGTAGTTGTTGTACCAGAGGTCCTTCACCGCGCCCAGCTTCGCCGTGTGCTCCGTGGGCTCCGGCACGTTGTAGAGGACGTGCGCGAGGCCGGCACCGGCGAGCGCGAGCGCGAGCGACACCGCACCGGCCACGTACGACGCCACGTCCGCGGACGTGTAGCCCGCGTAGTCGTGGAGGAGTTCGCCGTAGTGTTCGCTGGTGAGCGCCGAGAGTTCGCCGTGGGCCAGCCAGTCGTGCAGGAATTCGAGGTGGATCCCCGTCAGGTCCTGTACCGGCACCATGTTGACGAACCCGACGGTGGCCGCGAGGATCCCGAGGACCACCAGCGGCCCCTTCACGTTCCAGCGCACGCCGTGGGGGTCGCGGGCGATGTCGGTTCGCGGGTCGCCGTGGAAAGTGAGAAACACCATCCGGAAGGTGTAGAACCCGGTGAAGAAGACGGCCACCAGCCCCATCGCGTAGCCCGCGAGGAGGAGCGGCGAGCCGCCGAGGCCGTGGACGAGCGCCTCGTACAGCACCTCGTCCTTCGACCAGAAGCCGGCGAAGGGGACGATGCCCGCGAGCGCCAGCGATCCGGAGAGGAAGGTGTAGTAGGTGACGGGCATCCGATCCTTGAGGCCGCCCATGTTCCACATGTCCTCGTCGTGGTGCATGGCGATGATGACCGCCCCGGCGCCCAGGAAGAGGAGCGCCTTGAAGAAGGCGTGGGTCAGCAGGTGGAAAGTCGCGGCCACGTAGCCGCCGGCGCCGAGCCCCAGCATCATGTAGCCGTACTGCGAGATGGTGGAGTAAGCGAGCACCTGCTTGATCTCCCGCTTGACGACGCCCATCGTCGCGGCGAAGAGGGCGGTGAAGCCGCCGACCAGCGCGACGATGCCGAGCGCCGTCGGCGAGAGCGCGTAGAACCCGTACATCCGCGCGACGAGGTAGACGCCGGCCGCGACCATCGTCGCGGCGTGGATGAGCGCGGAGACGGGGGTCGGACCCTCCATGGCGTCCGGGAGCCACGTGTGCAGCGGGAACTGCGCGGATTTCCCGATGACGCCGCCGAGGATCAACAGGCCGAGGATCGTGAACCACGTCTCGGGCGCGAACCCGAAGGTGGCGACCTCGGCGCCCCCGTTGAGGGCCTCCTCGGCGAGGACCGGGAACGCCCCCTCGCCCGCGAACTTCGCGGTGCCGAAGGTGGCGAAGACGGCGACCACGCCCACGAGGAAGAAGTAGTCACCGAAGCGGGTGACCAGGAACGCCTTCTTCGCGGCGCTCGGCGGGCCGTCCTCCCGGAACCAGAAGCCGATCAGGAGGTACGAACAGAGGCCGACCAGCTCGAAGAACATGAACGCCATCAGCAGGTTGTCGGCGACGACGAACCCGAGCATGGAGGCGGTGAAGAGACCGAGGCCGGCGTAGTACCGCGGGAGTCCGGTCTCGCCCTCGTCGTTCATGTACCCGAGGCTGAACACGTGGACCAGGAGCGCGACCAGCGAGACGATGAGCAGCATCATCGCCGCGAGCGGGTCGAGCAGGAGGCCGAAGGTGAGTCGGGTCGTCCCCTCGCCAGCGCCCGCGACCCACGTGTAGAGCGTCTCGTTGTAGGCGTTGCCCGCGCTGACGGTCAGGAAGACCCACGCCGACAGCACGAGCGACCCCGCGGTGGCGGCGATGCCGCCGAACGCGCCGCCCTTGGGGAGGTACTTGCCCCCCGCGAGCGCCACGAGGAAGGAGAGGAAGGGGAGGAGGACGATGGCTGGCGCGTAGTCGAACGCTCCGACCATCTTACCACCTCATCTCCCGTGCGAGCGTCACGTCCACGTCGTCGAAGTTGCGATACAGCACGAGGATGATCCCGATGCCGACCGCCACCTCGGCGGCGGCCAGGGCCATCGTGAACAGGCTGAACGTCTGCCCGGTGACGTTGCCCCAGTACGCCGAGAAGGCGACGAGGTTGATGTTGGCGGCGTTCAGCATGAGCTCGACCGACATCAGGAAGAGTAGGGCGTTCTTCCGGGTCAGGATGCCGAACAGGCCGATGCAGAACACGGCCGTCGCCAGCAGGAGGTACCACTGGACAGGTACCATCAGCGGTCACCTCCCTCGACGTCGTCGTCGGCATCGGCGACGTCCGCCCCGTCGCCGTCGGTCAGTCGGTCGCGGACCCGCCGGCCGCCGTCGGCCAGGAGCGCGACGGCGCTGCCGTCCTGCTCGCGTTTCGCCAGCAGGAGCGACCCGTCGAGGGCCGCGTCCAGCGCGACGGCGATGACGATGAGGCTCACGAGAAAGCCCTCGCCGGGGACCGCCCCCATGTCGAGGTTGAACATCGCGTAGCCGATGCTGGCGGTGATGCTTCCGTCCGACGGGAACCCTTGCGGGTCGCCGAACGAGGCCCGGAGGACGGCGACGGCGATGACGACAAAGAGCGCGACGGCCGCCAGACCGGGCAGCAGATGCGACCCGACCCGCAGTTTCGGCTTCGTCGTCACGCCTCGCTCACCTCCGAGGGCTGTTCCGCTGTCGATTTCGTGAGCATCACGGCGAACGTGATGAGGATCAGAACCCCGCCCACGTAGACGAGGATCTGCATGGCGGCCAGAAACTCCGCCTGTAACATCACGTAGTGGACCGCGACGCTCAACAGGGCGCCACCGAGGAGGAGTGCGGAGTGCCACACGTCCTCGACGAGGACGACGCCCAGGCTGCACCCCAGCGTTACCAGGGAGAACAGCGCGAACGCAATCGTTTCATACACCATTGCTTGAATTTGCTTGAGGTATTCCTTTGAACGTTTCGAGACGATCCAGCGCCCACACGGCGCGGCCGTCCGGAGCCTTACTGGTAGTCGATCTCCCCGTCACCCTCGCCGATCCACGCTCCCCGGTCGGGGTTCCGGGATTCGAGCGGGTCGATCCCCTTGTACCAGGGGACGTTCTTCAACTGTTCCTTGTTGTAGACGAAGTCGTCCTTGGTGTCGGCCGTGAACTCGAAGTTCTGCGTGAGCAGGATGGCGTCCGTCGGACACACCTCCTCACAGAGCCGGCAGTAGATACACTGGCCGATGTGGAGGTTGTACTGTTCGCCGTTGCGCTGGTCGTCCTGCACGATCTGGATCGTGTCGTTCGGACAGACGTTCTCGCATTGCCGACACCAGATACACCGCTCCTGGCTGAACTTGTGGACGCCGCGGAACCGCGGGCTCACCTCCGGCGCCACGTCGGGATACTCGACGGTGAACGTCTCGCCGTCCAGCGCGTGTTTCATCGTCGTCGCCATGCCTTTGAGGATTCCAATCATTACGCGATCACTCCCACGAGGATTGCCGTGAGCACGAGGTTGGCGAAGGAGAGCACGAGCATCCCCTTCCAGCCAATCTCGATCAACTGGTCGATTCGCACGCGTGGGACCGCCGAACGGGCCCACTGCGTGAACAGGAAGAACGCCCACATCTTGATGACCATCCAGACGAACCCGGGCAGGACCGGGCCTGCCGGGCCGCCGAGGAACAGGACGGCGATCAGCGCGCCGCCGAGGAAGATGTGGATGAACTCCCCGAGGTAGAACAACACGAAGTAGACGCTAGAGTACTCGGTCTGGTACCCGGCGACGATCTCGGTCGGCGCCTCCGGGATGTCGAAGGGGTTCCGGCCGATCTCGGCGAGGTTCGCCACCACGAACAGCACGAACGCGAAGGGGTTGACGAACGCGTACCAGCCCGGAATCGCGACGCCGGCGATAGTCACGAGCGTCTCCGTCTGGGCCGCGACGATCTCGCTGGTCTGGAAGGTGCCGGCGAAGATGATGACCGACGCCGCCGTGACGACCAGCGGGATCTCGTAGGCGAGGTTCTGGGCGATAGAGCGCAGGGCACCCAGCAGCGAGTACTTGTTGTTGGAGGCGTAGCCAGCCATGACGAGGCCGAGCGACGCGATGGACGCCGCGGCGAACGCGAAGACGATCCCGGTCTCGGGGTCGGCCAACTGCAGGCCGCTCCCCAGCGGGATCACCGCGAAGCCGAGCAGCGCCGAGAACGGCAGGATGATCGGTGCGAGGTCCCAGGCCGGGCGGTCGACGCCGTCCGGCACGATCAGCTCCTTCGAGAGCAGGCGCACCGCGTCGGCGACGATGATCAGCAGGCCGAAGGGGCCGATCCGGTTGACCGCGATCCGGTCGGTGAAGGCGGCCGTGATCTTCCGCTTGGCCCACGGGCCGGCCAGCGCCGTCATGCCGAGCATGATGTTGGCGATGAGGAAGGCGCCGAGCAGTCCGCCGACCACGTCGCCGAGCGTCCCCGAGAGGCCGAGCGCACCCGATATCGTCTCGGGGAGCGTCGTCACCGGTCCGCCGGCCGACGCGTTGGCCGTCGCGTTCGCGGTCCCGGTCGGGGTGGTCGTCCCCGACTGGAGGAGCAACCCGTCCATCAGCGATCCACCTCGCCGAGCACGATGTCGAGGCTACCGAGCGACGCGATCAGGTCGGGGATGTACTCGCCGTTCGACATCTCCGGGAGCGTCTGGAGGTTCGAGAAGCAGGGGCTCCGGATCTTGAACCGGGCCGGCTTCTCGGTGCCGTCCGCGCGGACGTAGATGCCGAGTTCGCCTTTCGCACCCTCGACGGCGCGGTAGATTTCGGCGTCGTCGTCCGGGCGGATGGTCCGCGGAACGTTCGACTGGATCGTTCGGTCGTCCTCGGGCCAGTCCTCGAGCAGGTCGACGCACTGTTCGATGATCTTCGCGGACTCCTCGACTTCGCGGAGTCGGACGAGGAGGCGGCTGTAGTTGTCACAGCCGTCCTCGACGGCGACGTCCCAGTCGAGTTCGTCGTAGTAGCCGTACGGGTCGTCGCGGCGCAGATCGTAGTCGACGCCCGACCCCCGAGCAACCGGCCCCGTGGCCCCGTAGCTCTTGGCGACCTCCGGGGGCAGGACGCCCGTGTCGACGGTGCGGACCTGCAGGATCTCGTTGGCCGAGATCATGTCGTGGTACTCCTCGAGGGCCTCCGGCAGGTCGTCGAGGAAGTCCCGGATCATCTCGAAGAAGTCCTCGCGGGGTTCGGGCAGGTCCCAGACGACCCCGCCGAGCCGGAAGTAGTTGAACATGAGCCGCTGGCCCGTCAGCTCTTCGAGGATGTTCTGGACCTTCTCGCGGTCCCGGACGGCGTACATGAAGATGGCGGTGAAGTCGCCGTAGACGTCGAGCGCGAAGGTACCGACCGCGAGCATGTGCGCCGCGATCCGACAGAGTTCGGCGCCCATCGTCCGGATGACTTGCGCGTACTCGGGCACTTCGATGTCCGCGAGGTCCTCCGCGACGCGGGCGTAGGCCCACTCGTTGAGCAGCCCCGCCGAGATGTAGTCCCACCGGTCGGGGTAGGGCATGATCTGGTAGCGGTAGGTGCCCTGCTGACAGATCTGCTCCTCACACCGGTGGAGGTAGCCGATGTCGGACTCCACGTCGACCACCTGTTCGCCGTCGAGGACGGTCTTGAGGTGGAGGACGCCGTGGGTCGCCGGGTGGTGGGGACCGATGTTGAGGAACATCGTGTCGTCCTCGCCCTCGTGGTCCTCCTGGAGCGGGTTGGCGTGCTCCCGCAGGGGGACGACCTGGGGCCGATCCTGGTCGTAGTCCCGGGAGAGCGGGTGGCCCTGCCACGTCTCGGGCAGGAGGATGCGACGGAGGTCCGGGTGGTCGTCGTACTCGATGCCGACCAGGTCGTAGGCCTCGCGTTCGTGCCAGTCGGCGGTGCGGTAGACGGGTTCCGCCGACTCGCTCACGGGGTCGTCGGTCGGCGTCGGGACGACGACGCTCACCTCGTCGGTGGGGTCGTCGTACTTCTTGAGGTGGTAGATGGACTCGTAGCGGTCCTCGTACTCCTGTGCGGTGACACAGGAGAGGTGATCGAACCCGGCCTCGTCGCGCAGTCGGAAGAGGGTGTCCTGCACCTCGTCCGGTCGGACCACGAAGCCCGGCGCGTTGAGGTGGTCGTCCCGGTCGAGGACCAGATCGCCGAGCAGGTCCTCGATCTCCTCGGCCGTCGTCACGGCCGTTTCGACCGTGTCCGGGGTGGATTCTTCCAGGCTCATGGCGAGTCAGCCCAGTTGTACCGCATGACGAGGTCGTCCTCGTCGATTTCCTTGGCGAGTTTGTCGACCACTTCGTCCTGGTCGAGGTCGCCGAACTGTTCGAGTTCGTACGGCTTGACCGTGACCGGCGAACTCTCCCCGTTCGCGATCCGCTCCTGCAGTTTGGCGACGCCGTAGATCAGCGCCTCCGGTCGGGGCGGACAGCCGGGGACGTGGATGTCGACCGGAATGACTTCCTCGGCGCCTTTGACGACGTTGTACCCCTCCTGGAACGGGCCGCCGGAGATGGTACACGACCCCATGCCGACGACGAACTTGGGTTCGGGCATCTGGTCGTAGACGCGCTTCATCCGCGGGGCGAACTTCGAGACGATGGTCCCCGGGACGATGATCACGTCGGCCTGTCGCGGCGACGCACGCGGGACGCCGGCCCCGAAGCGATCGAGGTCGTGTTTGACCGCGTAGGTGTGCATCATCTCGATGCTACAGCAGGCGATGCCGAACTGTAGCATGAACATGGAGGAGCCCCGGACCCACTCCATGAACCGATCGAACTTCGTGAGGATGAACGGCGAGGAGCCGAACGCCTCCCGGAGTTTCGAGTTGAATCGGTTGTCGGTTCCCGACGCCCCGATGCGGGCGTCGCGGGTGTCGCTCCCTACCTGGCTCGTGTCGGTGACGAATCGTTCTTGTTCGCTACTCATGATTGACGCTCCGTTTTCGCACGGTTCGCGCGCGGACTCTTGACCCACTCGACCGCACCGTTGCGCCAGGCCCAGACGAGCCCGACGACGAGGATGCCGATGAACACCAGCATGGGTGCGAGGATCTGGCCGAGCGTCGCGCCCTGCTCCAGCGCGGAGCGATAGATCATCGTCCACGGGAAGATCAGGACGGTTTCGACGTCGAAGACGACGAACAACAGCGCGACCATGTAGTACTGGATGTTGAACTGGACGTGTGCCGTCCCCGTCGGCACCTCGCCGCTCTCGTAGATGACGGTCTTTCCCTGTTCGGACACGCTCGGCCGCAGGAGCGCCGACACGACCATCATCCCGATGGGTATGCCGACGCCGACGAGACCGAGCGCACCGATTGCTATCCACTGATTCATACCTTGATTCCTGTCATCTCGGGAGTTAGGAGTGCTCCCCCATAAGCGTTGATTTACGCTTTTCGGTGCCTGCAGCCGGTTTGGTGGCCGAATACGGGCGTTTCACGCCCTGTCGCGCCGGCCACGTCGGACTACTCGTGGCGACGCCGGAACCCGTCGATCCCCAGATCGTGGAGGTCCCGCGAGACGTCGGCCACGCCGGATCGCAGGTCGTCGTGTTCGACTTCGAGTCGCTCGACCAGTTCCGCGTGTTCGCGCGCCAGGATCTGGACCGCCGACAGCGCCGCGTTGTAGGACTTGCCGGCGTCGACGGCGACGATGGGCGCGCCCGTCGGCATCCCGATCACCGAGTCCACCGACTTCTCCTGGACCGGCACGCCGATCACCGGCAGGGGATACGCGATGGAGGCGGTCATGTTCGGCAGGTCCGCGGACTTCCCGCCCGCGCCCGCGATTATCACGTCGAGGCCGCGGTCGGCGGCCGTCTCGCCGTAGGCGTACATCAGATCCGGCGTGCGGTGTGCGGAGACGACGTAGCTCTCGAAGGTGAATCGGGCCTCGGGCGGGTCGTCGTAGTCGGTCTGTTCCGCGAACCCGAGTTCGCGGAGGGCGTCGTAGGCGCCCGCCATGGTGTCGAGATCCGAGTCCGACCCCATGACGATCCCGACCTCGGGGGTCGCCGCGGGTGGTCGGTCGTCGTCCGCCTGTGCGTGCAGGTCGTCGATGATGTCGTCGATTCCGGTCATCGGAAGGAGAGGTCGTCGCGCAGTTCGCGTGCCGATGCGAGCAGGTCGCCGAGGGCCGCGTCGCCGTCCTCGTCGGTGACGGTCACGTGACCCATCTTCCGGAGCGGACGCACCTGTTCCTTGCCGTACCAGTGCAGGTGGGCCGCCTCGCTTTCGAGGACAGCCTCGACGCCGTCGAGTTCGGCCACCCGCTCCGCGTCGACGGTGCCAAGGACGTTCGCGCTCACCGTCGGGGCCCGCTGCCGGGTCGACCCCAGCGGCCACCCGAGCACCGCACGGGCGTGCTGTTCGAACTGCGAGGCGACCGCGCCCTCGATGCTCCAGTGCCCCGAGTTGTGCGGCCGGGGCGCGATCTCGTTTACCAGGATCTCCCCGTCCGTCTCGAACAGTTCGATCCCGAAGACGCCGCGGCCGTCGAGGGCGTCCAGCACGTCGCGGGCGACGGCCTGGGCTCGCTCCGCGACCGCGTCTCTCGTGCGCGCGGGAACGACCGTCTCGCGCAGGATCTCCGTCTCGTGGACGTTCTCACCGACCGGGAACGTCCGCACCTCGCCGTCGCCCTGGACGCCGATCACGGAGAGTTCGCGCTCGAAGTCGACGAGCGTCTCGGCGAGCGCGTCTGGCTCGTCGCTCGCCCCCACCTCGCGGATCGCGGCCTCGGCCTCGTCGACGGAGCGAACCGGCAGGTTGCCGCGGCCGTCGTAGCCGCCGTGGCGGGCCTTCAGCATCACGCCGCCGAACTCCTCGACGGCCGCCTCCAAGTCGGCCACGGAGTCGACACGACGGTAGGCGGGAACGGGGATGCCCGCCCCGCTCAGCATCTCCTTTTCGGCGAACTTGTCCTGGATGGTCCGGAGGGTCTCGGGCGTCGGGTGGACCGGTACGCCGGCCTCGGCGCTCGCGGTCGCGAGGTGGTCCGGATCGGCGAGTTCGATCTCGTAAGTCAACGCGTCCGTGCGCTCGGCCAGCCGACCGATCGCCTCGGGGTCGTCGAAGTCGCCGACGATCTGGTCGCGCGCGACGGGCGCGGCCGGGCAGTCCGGCGTCGGATCGAGGACGATCGTCTCGACGCCGAGCGGCGCGGCCGCCTCGGCGAGCATGCGGCCCAACTGGCCGCCGCCGACGACGCCCAGCGTCGGGCCGGGAACGGTTATCGACATGGCTAGCCGTGGTTCCGAGCCGCGCTTAAACGTTGTCACACGGACTGCAGGTCCGTTCGCGCGCCGAGCGTGGGGCACCCGTCGGTCGTGGCCGAAACACCGCGTCACTCACTTCGTTCCTGCCACGAGCTTCAGCCAGTCCTTTCAGTCGTGCCTGAAGCACCGCTTTCCGGTGAACGCCATCGCCATGTCGTGTTCGTCGGCGGCTGCGACGACGTCGTCGTCGTTGACGGACCCGCCGGGCTGGATGACGGCCTCGACTCCCGCTTCGGCGGCCTCCTCGAGGCCGTCGGGGAACGGGAAGAAGGCATCGGAGGCCATCACCGCGCCCGCAGCGTCCTTCCCCTCGGCGTGTTCGTCGGCCTTCATCGCCGCCAGCCGCACGGCGTCGACCCGGCTGACCTGCCCCATGCCGATGCCCACCGTCTCGGTTCCCGCGGCGAAGAGAATCGCGTTCGACTTGACGTGTTTGAGGGTCCGCCACGCGAAGAGCATGGTCTCGATTTCGTCGTCCGTCGGGTCGCGCTCGGTGACCACCTCCAGGTCCGCGCGGGTCGGTGCCCAGTCGTCGCGCTCCTGGACCAGACGCCCGCCGGTCAGGGGCTTCTCCGACAGCGTGGTCGTCCGGTCACCGAGCGATCCGACGTCGAGCACCCGGAGGTCCTCCTTCTCGCTCAGGACGTCGAGGGCGCCGTCGGTGTAGCCGGGCGCGACGACGACTTCCTTGAACGACTCGACGATGGCGTCGGCGGTGGCGGCGTCACAGGGGCGGTTGAGAGCGACGATGCCGCCGAAGGCGCTCATGGCGTCGGTCGCGAGGGCGTCCTCGTAGGCCGTCGCGAGCGAGTCGGCGGTCGCACACCCCGCCGGGTTGGTGTGTTTGATGACCGCGGCCGCGGGCTCGTCGAACTCCCGGATCAGATCGAGGGCGGCGTCGGCGTCGTTGTAGTTGTTGTACGACAGCGCCTTGGCGCCCTCGTTCAACTGCGCGGCGTGGACGACGCTCGCCTCGTCGCTCGCGACGTCGGCGTAGAGGGCGGCGTCCTGATGAGGGTTCTCGCCGTAGCGCAACGTCCGTCGCCGGTCGTCGGAAACGACACGGCGGGCCGGGAACTGCCCCGCCTCGTCCCCCTCGACGGTGACGCCGTCGTCGTCGACGGTGATACGGTCCTCGGCGAACCACTCGACTGCGCGGGGATAGGCCTTGAACTCCGCCTCGTGGAGGACCCGCCGTTTCAGCGTCTCGGCGTCGTCGCCCTCGTGGACCGGCACTGCCTCCTGAGTGACGATGGGGCCGGCGTCGAGCTCCTCGGTGGCGACGTGGACGGTACAGCCGGTCGTGCGGACCCCCGCCGCGAGCGCCTGTTCGTGGGCGTCCTCGCCGCGGAAGGCGGGGAGGAGCGACGGGTGTACGTTGAGCGTCGTCGGCAGGTCGTCGAGCAGGTCCGCCGAGAGGACGCGCATGTAGCCGTCCATGCAGACCAGGTCGACCTCGTAGTCGTCGAGACGGGCGCGGAGCCGCGACTCGTGGTCCGCCCGCGACTCGTCGTCGCCGCGTTCGACCACCTCGGTCGGAATCCCCCGGTCGGCGGCCGAGGACAGGACCGGTGCCGACCCGTCGTCCGTACAGACGACCGCCAACTCGGCGCCGCCCGGGGACAGATCCGCGATGTGCATCAGGTTGCGTCCGCGATTACCCGCGAGACCCGCGATTCGGAGCATAGTCGAGGGAGGCCCGCGCGTGGGAAAAACAGTTGCGACTCCTCGGGCGGGGGACCGGTACGCTTTTGCGTCGCCCACGGACAGTCCCGAGCATGACCGATCTGCCACGGAGCGACCCGCTCGCGGCCGTCTCGCCGCTCGACGGGCGCTACGCGGGGTACACCGAACCCCTCGTCCCGTACGCGAGCGAGTCAGCGCTCATGCGGGCACGAGTGCGCGTGGAAGTCGAATACCTGCTCGCGCTCGCCGACCTCGACGCGACGCCGCTGACCGTCGACGACCGGGCGGCCCTCCGGGACTGTTACGAGTCGTTCGACGCCGCGGACGCGCGGCTAATCAAGCGCCTGGAGACCGAAGGCGCCGAGGGCTACGCCGCGACCAATCACGACGTCAAGGCCGTGGAGTACTTCCTCCGGACCCGCACCGACGAGTCGCTCCACCCCTGGATCCACTTCGGCCTGACCAGCGAGGACGTGAACAACCTCGCACACCGTCTGTTGGTGAAACCGGCCATCGAGTCCGTCCTCCTCACGGCCCTGTCGGACGTGCGCGAGGAGTTGACGGCGATGGCTCGGGAGTACGCCGAGACGCCGATGCTCGCCCGGACCCACGGCCAGCCTGCGACGCCGACCACCTTCGGCAAGGAGATGGCGGTGTACGCCGCCCGCCTCGGCCGGGCGATGGGACGGGTACGGGGGGCCGCCGCCGACCTCTCGGGCAAGCTCGCCGGTGCCTCGGGCGCCTACGCCGCCCACGTCGCCGCCTATCCGGACGTGGACTGGCGGGCGTTCGCCCGGGAGTTCGTCACGGACCTCGGCCTGGAGCATACGCCCCTGGCGACGCAGGTCAACCCCTGTGACGACCTCGCGGCGCTGTTCGACGCCCTCCGCGGCGTCAACAACGTCCTCCTCGACCTGGATCGGGACGCCTGGCTCTACGTCTCCGACCGATACCTCGGGCAGGAGGCCGTCGCGGGCGAGACGGGGTCGTCGACGATGCCGCACAAGGTGAACCCGATCGACTTCGAGAACAGCGAGGGCAACCTCTCGAAGGCCAACGCGGACCTGACCTTCCTCGCGGACTACGTCACCACTTCCCGCCTCCAGCGGGACCTCTCGGACTCGACGGTCAAGCGCAACGTGGGTGCGGCGCTCGCTCACTGTCTCATCGGGTATCGCAAGACCGAAACCGGTCTCCGGAAAGTCGTCCCGAACGAGCGGGTGATGGCGGAGGAACTGGAGGCGACTCCCGAAATCATCGGCGAGGCGGTCCAGACGATCCTCCGTCGCGAGGGCGACACCGAGGCCTACGAGCGGGTGAAGGAACTCACGCGGGGCGAGCGGGTGACGCTCGCGGACTTCCGGGCGCTGTTCGACGACTTGGACGTCGACGAGTCGGTGCGCGAGGAACTCCGGGCGCTGACACCGGCTGGCTACACGGGGCTGGGGGCGACGCTCGCCGAGGAGTAGCGGGCATGCGGGCCACCCGAGACGTGTGCGTCCAGTCGGGTGTCCCGGGGGTTTCGAACGGTGCGACCGGCGTCAGGCCTGCTTGCGCAACCCCTTTTACCCGCGGCACCGTACGTAACGATATGACGTTCCAACCCGGGAGCGACCTCGACTCCGAGGACGTACAGTCGCGTGTCGACACGGTCATCGAGGAGAACGACGTGGTGCTGTTCATGAAGGGCAACCGGCTGATGCCACAGTGTGGCTACTCCAAGCGGGCGCTCGAACTGATCGACCAGTACGTCGACGACTTCGAGACGGTGGACGTGTTGCCCGCGCTCCCGGAGTTCCGCGAGGCCCTCGAATCCCACAGCGGGTGGGAGACGACGCCACAGACCTTCGTCGAGGGGGAGTTCGTCGGCGGGAGCGACGTGCTCGCGGAACTCGACGAGCGGGGCGAACTCGAGGCGACCCTCGCCGGCGAGTGACGGGGCGTCGTGTCCGCCGCGCAACGGGAACAGCAGGTCATATAAGCACACGGGCCCTACGTCCCCGTAGACGGGCGTAGTGGCGCTACCCTCGCCGAGAACAAACTATGTCAGGCCGCGTATATCGACTCCATTCGACGCTCGAACTGCCACTCGAAGACGTACAGGACTACTTCGAGGGGGATCCGGAACTACCCCCCGAAATCGAGGACGTAACGCTCACTCGACGAAACAACACGCTCATCCTGAAGGCCGTCGCCGAGGACGAGAACCTGAGTAAGTACACGCCGACCGCCCAGCTCAAAGCCAGCGTCACCGAGACGCGGGTCTACGAGGAGGAACCGCCGCGTGCGGGCGGCCCGTGGCAGGAAGAGGAGGAGGAGATCCCTTCGGAACTCGTCGAGTTCGCCTGCTTCAAGGGTGACCGCGAGACGGTGCTCCAGAACACCGCGCTCCAGTACCCCATGTTCCTCGTGTTGCGGGACATCGCCCGCATGTCCGAGAAGGGGACGCTGACGGCTATCGTCGAGGAGGAGGACGAACTCAAGGCGACACGCATCGTGGAGGGCGAGAAGCGTCCCGCCTCGGTCGAAGTCGTCGAGAACCCCAGCCAGTCCCAGGCCGAGAAAAACGGCGTCAACTGGCGCGACAACGAGTTCATCTCGGAGTGATCGGCGGGCCGCTCCCGCCGCATCGCGGCGATTCTCCCCCACAGGAGCGCGCGACCTGTCGACGACGGTGACGGTCGCTCCCGGAACCGCCAGCTTTTATTCTCGACGTTCGATACGGTCGGCATGGACCAGTTGCGGCAGTCGCTTCTCGACGCGCCGATCATCGAAAAAGGGGACTACGAGTATTTCGTCCACCCCGTCAGCGATGGCGTTCCGATGCTCCGCCCCGAACTCCTGCGCGAAATCGTCATCAAGATCATCCGGAAGGCCGACCTGGAGGACATCGACAAGATCGTCACCCCGGCGGCGATGGGCATCCACATCTCGACCGCCGTCTCGCTGATGACCGACATCCCGCTGGTCGTGATCCGGAAACGGCAGTACGGCCTCGACGGCGAGGTGTCGCTGTCGGCCCAGACCGGCTACTCGGAGAGCGAGATGTACATCAACGACGTGGAGGCGGGCGACCGGGTCCTCGTCCTCGACGACGTGCTCTCGACGGGCGGGACGATGAAGGCGATCCTCGACGCCCTCGAACACATCGGCGCCGAGGTGATCGACGTCGTCGCGGTGATCAAGAAGGCCGGGCCGAACGACCTGGACGACGCGGGCTACAGCGTCAAGACGCTGATCAACGTCACCGTCGAGGACGGCGAGGTCATCATCGTCGACGCCCACGGCGACGGGTAACCGGCGGGGTCGTGCGATTCTCTCCCGACCGATGGGTATTAGTGCGCACCGCCGTTTCCAACAGGTATGCCGTCTGGTAACGACCGCCGAGGAACTTCGGATACGGCGGAGCGTCGGGGCCGTCGGGGACGCCGCGACGTGTTGAAACTGCTCGGGGCGGCGGGCGCCGTCGGGCTCGCTGGTTGTTCGGGGAACGGCGATGGCGACGACGGGACGACCACGGGGAGCGCCTCGCGAAGCGTCGGCGGGACCTACGTCTCCGCGTCGAGCGTCGACGCGCAGTCGCTCAACTGGCTGACCATCGCCGACGCCACCTCCGGATCGTTCGTCACCGCCACGCTCGATGGTATTTGGGCGATCAAACCGAACCGGGAGATCTTCCCCCTCTGGGGCGATTACTCCACCGACGACGGGCGGGTCTACGAGATCGAGCTCCGCGACAACCTGGAGTGGGGGGCGGGCTACGGGCAGATGACCGCCGACGACTGGGTCTACATGATCGAGAACGTCTTCCAGGCCCGACCCAACTGGAGCGGGTATCCCAACGCCAACGACTGGTTCCGGACGAACCCCGAGTCGGGGGAGCGAGAGCCCATCCCCGTCGAGCAGACGGGCGAACGCACCTTCGAGATCCGGCTGTTCGAGGTCGACCCCTCACTGCCGTTCAAACCGATCCTGTGGCGCCAGCAGTGCATTCCCCGGGGTATCCTCGAGAAGTACGTCGAGGATCGGGACGCCGAAGGGCTCCAGCAGGACGAGGAACTCAACACGCTCGCGTACACCGGCAACCTCGGTCCCTACACGTACGACTCCTGGGAACGGTCCGCACGGTACACCGTCACCCGCAACGAGGACTACTACCTCCGGGAGGCCGAGGACGTCCCGGACCGGTTCGCGGAGGCGCCGTACTTCGACCAGCAGACGACTCGGGTCATCAGCGAGGAGAGCACGCGTCTCGGCGCGCTGGAGTCCGGAGAGGTCGATTCGTCGGGCATCCCGCCGGATAAGGCCAACCGCTTCGAGAACCTGCCGAACGTCGACGTCAACGTCACGTCCCAGCCGTTCCTCCGCATGATCGTCTACAACATGCGAGCCAACGGGTGGGAGCCGTTCCGCTCGAAGGCGGTCCGGCGGGCGCTCGGCTTCGCCGTGAACAAGGAGAGCGTCGTCCAGAACGTCCTCCGGGGGTACGCGGACGTGGCCCAGACGATGCAGCCGAAGTGGTCGGAGTGGTACGACGACAGTCGGGTCGAGGAGTTCGGCGTCGGCGACCGATACGGGCCGGAGGCGACGCGCACCCGGCTCGAATCGGCGCTTTCGGACACCGAATACGCCTACGACGGCGAGCGCCTCGTCGACGGCGACGGCGAACAGGTCACCCTCTCCATCTACTACGACTCCGGCCAGCCGACGGAGGGGACCATCGCGGAGTTCGTCGCCCAGGAGTTCGGGGAGAACGCCGGTATCGACGTCCAACCCGAGGCCGTCTCGTCGTCGACGTTCCAGAGCAACTACGTCCAGACGTCCGCCCCCGAGGGGACCGACCCCGAGTGGACCGCGGGCGTGTTCAACGGCGGCCCCCGCGACGTGGCCACCAGCGCCGAGCCGTGGGATATGTCCATCAACCTCCAGTTCAACACGTACCCCTTCACGCCGGCCTCCAGCAAGGGCTTCTTCGAGCCGCGGGGCGGCATCAACTACTACGGCTACTACCCGGAGGAGGACATCTCGGCGCTGTACGAGGAGGCGTCGGCGACGACGGACGAGGAGCGACGCCGCGAACTCTTCGGCGAGGCGTTCGGCCTCATCAGCGAGGAACAGCCCTTCGGCTTCCTCGCCATGCCGTCCAGCGTGACCGGCTACGCCGAGGACGTCAGGGGGTACGGGGAGGAGTTCAACACCGGCTGGGACTCCCAGACGTGGTACTTCGCGTGATCGGGGGGCGACCGAACCGGTGAGCATGCGCTGGTACGTGGTCCGGCGGGTGTTGTGGGCGGTCGTCGCGACCTATCTCATCCTCTCGATCACGTGGGGGTTGCTCGCCATCACGCCGAACCCGGCGGCCGAGCAGATGCAGTTCCAGGCCGCCGCCAGCGGCGGCTCCGCGGAGGCGGCCGAAGAGGCCTTCGAGGCTCGGCGCGGCCTGGATCGATCCCCGTGGGTCCGGTACCGGGAGTATATGATCAACATGGTGACGCTCAACTGGGGGTGGTCGGAGAGTCGCTCGCAACCCGTCACGGACGCCATCGTCGCGGCCCTGCCGTACACGGCCATCTACTCGGTGCCGACGACGATCCTCTCGATCCTGTTGGGGCTCTCGATCGGCCTCTACTCGGCGACCAACCAGTACACGAAAACCGACTACGCCGCCACCTTCTTCGCCTTCTTCGGCTACGCCATCCCCAACTTCTGGTTCGGCATCATCCTCCTGTTGATCTTCGGGGTGCAACTCGGCTGGTTCCCGGTCGTGTTCGACTCCGACATCCCCTTTTTCAGCCTCGGGATGGTCCGCCAACTCGTCCTCCCGGTCGTCGTCCTGGTGACGGGGACCATCGCGGGCGTGATGCGCTACTCCCGGGCCGAGGCGCTGGAGTACGTCGAAGCGGAGTTCGTCAAGACGGCCAAATCGAAGGGCGCGGACGGCTACCGCATCCTCACCCGTCACATCCTGCGGCCGGCGGCGGTGCCGCTGATGACCATCCTCGTCGGCGACATCCTCGGCATCTTCCTCGCGGCCTCCTATCTCGTCGAGGTGGTCTTCGGCATCCCCGGACTGGGCCAACTGTCGTACAACGCGATCATCGCACAGGACACGTCGCTGGTGCTCGGGACGACGCTCATCTTCACGTTCGTCTCGGTCGTCGGCAACCTCGTCCAGGACGTGGCCTACACCGTGTTGGACCCGCGGATCGATTACGGTGATCGCTGATGGCAGGGGAGCCCGACACCTTCGAATCGGTCGACTGGGAGGAGACGGGGAGCCGGCTCTCCACCCTCTCGCGGCGGGATCGGTGGGCGCTCGCGACCGTCATCGGGCTGATCTGTGCTTTCGTCTACGACTACGCGATCCTGCCACCGGACCGCGCCACGATCACCGTCCCGGTGGAGTGGAACGTCACGCAACTCGACTGGCTGTTCGTGTCGACGCTGCTTGCGCTCCTGCTCTACGTCGTCGTCCCGCTCTACGACAACCGCCGGCTGACCGCCTACTACTGGCGGGAGTTCCGCAAGAACCGCATGGCCATCGCGAGCCTCGTCTATCTGGTCGTCGTCTTCCTGATCGGCGTGATCGGGCCGCTCTTCCTGGAGAAGCCGGTACTGGCGGTCGAGCAGGCCTACCAGCCGCCAGTCTTCACGAGCGTCGACGCCGCGGTGCCGGTCGACTGCGTCGGGCCCGTCGTCGAGGGGCGTTGCCGGGGGACGATGGCTCACCCGCTCGGCACGACCGGCGACGGCAAGGACATCCTCGTGCTCGTCGTCTACGGGATGCAGGTCAGCATGAAGGTCGGGCTGATCTCCACGCTCCTGGTGGTGACCATCGGGACGACCGTCGGCACCGTCGCGGCCTACGGGGGCGGGCTGGTCGACGAACTGCTGATGCGCTACGTCGACGTGCAACTCGTCTTCCCCGCCTTCTTCCTCTATCTCCTGCTCACCTACCTCTTCGGCGGGAGCCTGTTCATGTTCATCGTCATCTTCGGGCTGACGGGCTGGGGATCCATCGCGCGGCTGGTCCGTTCCGAGGCCCTCCAGCGGGCCGAGGAGGAGTACATCACGGCCGCCCGGAGCGCCGGCGCGGGAACGCTCTATGTCATCCGGCGCCACCTCGTCCCCAACGTCTCGAACAGCGTCATCACCGCGGCGACGCTGCTGATCCCCGGGTTCATCCTCTTCGAGGCGTCGCTCTCCTTCCTCTCGCTGGGCGACCCCACCGTCCCCTCGTGGGGCCAGGTGATCGCCACCGGGCGGGGCGACCTCTCCTCTGCTTGGTGGGTGTCGACGTTCCCCGGGGTGTTCCTCTTTACCACCATCCTCGCGTTCAACTTCATGGGCGACGCGCTGCGCGACGCGCTCGACCCGCGACAGGAGACATAGATGACCGGCGAACCACTGCTCTCGATCCGCGATCTGCGCACCGTCTTCCACACCGACGACGGCCTCGTCCGCGCCGTCGACGGCGTGAGCTTCGACGTCGGGCGCGGCGAGACCGTCTGCATCGTCGGCGAGTCGGGGAGCGGGAAGACGGTCACCGGCGAGTCGATCACGCGCCTGCTCCGGACGCCGCCCGGCGAGATCGCGGGCGGCGAGATCGTCTTCGACGGCCGGGACCTCACGACCCTCGACGACGAGACGCTCCGTTCGCTCCGCGGCGACCGCATCGCCCACGTGTTCCAGAACCCGCAGGGCGCGCTCAACCCGGTCTACACGGTGGGCTGGCAGATCGTCGAAGCGATCCAGCTTCACGAGGACGTCACGCGGGAGGCCGCCCGCGAGCGGGCGGTCGACCTCCTGGATCGGGTCGGCATCCCCGAGGCGACCCGACGGTTCGAGGACTACCCCCACGAGTTCTCCGGCGGCATGAAACAGCGGGTCGCCATCGCGATGGCGCTGGCGACGAACCCCGACCTGCTGATCGCCGACGAGCCGACGACCGCCCTCGACGTGACGATCCAGAACCAGATCCTCTCCCTGCTCGACGACCTGCAGACGGAGTTCGACATGAGCGTCCTGCTGATCACCCACGACCTCGGCGTCGTGGCCGAGGTGGCCGACCGCGTGGTCGTCATGTACGCCGGCAAGGTGATGGAACGCGGCGGCGTCTTCGACGTGTTCGAGCGACCCTCGCATCCCTACACCCGCGCGCTCCTCGACTGCCTGCCGGGGCGTGGCGACGGCGCCGCCTCGATCGGTGGCCGCCTCCCGTCGCCGATCGACCCGCCCGCGGGGTGTCGGTTCCACCCGCGATGCGAGTACGCCGTCGACGCCTGCCGGGAGGGTGAACAGCCCCCCGACTGCGCGGTCGACGGCGACGACGACCACGTCGTCTCGTGTGTCCACTACGAACCCGGCGGCGACCCGTCGGTGGTTCGGGATCGGGGGTCTCCCGCGTCCGGGGACGACGAACCCGCGGACGCCGACGGCCCCGGTCCGGGCGCGGTCGGCACCCCGCCGACCGACCGGACGATCCACGCCGAGCCCTTCGGGGAGGAGCGCGACGACACCGATACCAGCGCCGACGGGGAGGAAGACCGATGACCCGCCCGCTGCTCGACGTCGAGGGGTTGACCAAACATTACCCCATCACGGAGGGCGTGCTCCGGAACGAGGTCGGGCGGGTCCGCGCCGTCGACGGCGTGAGCTTCACCGTCGACCGCGGCGAGACGCTGGGACTGGTCGGCGAGTCCGGCTGTGGGAAGTCGACGGCGGCGACGGCGGCGCTCCGACTGGAGGAGCCGACGGACGGCCACGTCGTCTTCGACGGCGAGGACGTGACCGCGTTCGACGACGCGGCGCTCAAGCGGTTCCGGCGCCGCGCCCAGATGGTGTTTCAGGACCCGACGTCGAGTTTCGACCCGCGGATGAGCATCGGGGAGTCGGTGGCCGAACCCCTCCGGGTCCACGGGATGCGCGACCGGGAGCGGCGCCGGCGGATCGTCGCCGACCTGCTCGAACGCGTCGGGCTCGACGCCGCCGACATGGACCGCTACCCCCACGAGTTCTCGGGCGGGCAGAAACAGCGGATCGGCCTGGCGCGGGCCTTGGTCATCAACCCCGACCTGATCGTCGCCGACGAACCCGTGAGCGCGCTCGACGTGAGCGTGCAGGCGGACATCCTCGACCTGATCGAGGAGTTACAGGCGGCCTTCGGCCTCGCCATCCTCGTCATCAGCCACGACATGGGCGTCGTCCGCGAGGTGTGCGACCGCGTGGCCGTGATGTATCTCGGCGAAATCGTCGAGACGGCGCCGACCGAGGCGCTGTTCGAGGACCCCCAACATCCCTACACCCGGGCGCTGCTGGCGTCGACGCCGGTCGCCGACCCGCGGCAACGAGACCGGGGGACGGGCCTCAGCGGCGACGTGCCGAGCCCCTCGGATCCGCCGCCGGGGTGTCGGTTCCACACCCGCTGTCCCGAGGTCATCCCCGACGAGGCGTACGACCTCACCGACGCTGCCTGGCGGGCGGTGCTGAACCTCCGGCTCCGCGCCGAGTCGGCGGCCATCGACGTCGAGGCGGTCCGGAGGTACGCCGCCGCGGACGACGACCCCGCGAGGGCCGACCCGGCGGCGGTCCGGGCCGCGGTCCGCGAGGAGTTCGACGTCCCCGCGGAACTGTCCGATCCGGACGCCGAGGCGGCCGTGTCGGAAGCGCTCGACCGGATCGTCGACGGCGACGTCGGGACGGCCGCCGACCGACTTGCCGAGGCCTTCCCGACGGTCTGTCGCCGGGAACGGCCCGAACTCGTGCCGACCGACACGGACCTGGCGGCGGCGGAGTGGCAGGCGATCAAGGAGTTCCGGGTGTGGGTGGCGACGCTCGTCGACGAGCCGGCCGAGGCGGTGACCGAGCGGGTGCGCGAGCGGTGTGGCGAGGGGGCCGACCGGGAGGGCGGCATCGACCGCCTCGCGGTGCGGACGGCCTTCCGTCTGCCCGAACCACTCTCGGATTCGGACGCCGAGCGGGCGGTCGGGGCGGCGGTCGACGCCCTCCTCGCCGGCCGGGCCGGCGACGCCGCCGACGAACTGTACGAGACGTTCGGGCCGCTCCGCGAGAGCGCCTGCCACCTCACCGATAGTACCGCGTGAAATTCGTCGCACGAGCGGTCGCGGGGACCGCGTGCGATCGGCCGTGCGAAGGGGGGGTCAACCGCTACGGTCGATCCGGAAGGCGGGTTCGTCGACGCTCTCGCTGCGGCACTCCGGGCAGTTCGAGGGGTGGTTGATCCGGTCGTCGAAGCCGTCGAAGCCACAGTCCCGGCAGGTCGGCGGGGAGACGAGCAACCGCTCGTCGTCGGGGAGCGACCGGGAGACGTGTCGCAGGTGGTCGTAGACGGTCGACCGGGCGGTGCCGTGGCGGGCCGAGAGGTCGCTCGCCGTCGCAGCCCCGTCCCGGAGGTCGGCCGCGATGCGTTCGCGGGTCGTCGACTCCATACGCCCCGTTCGCGCGTGGTCGGCAAAGCCCTTTCCGCGACGTGGCGCCACGATACAAAACAAACTTGCCACTGTAGTCAGTCGAACCCCGTATGAAGGCCATCGTCCTGGCGGGCGGCTACGCGACGCGGCTCTGGCCGATCACCAAGCATCGGCCGAAGATGTTCCTGCCCGTCGGTGAGTCGACGGTCATCGACACCGTCTTTGCGGACCTCGAGGCGGACGACCGCATCTCCGAGGTGTTCGTCAGCACCAACGAGCGCTTCGCCGCCGACTTCGAATCCTACTTGGCCGACAGCGAGTTCGAGAAACCGACACTCTCCGTCGAGGAGACGACGGCCGAGGACGAGAAGTTCGGCGTCGTGGGCGCGCTCGCCCAACTCATCGACCGCGAGGGCGTCGAGGAGGACCTGATCGTCGTCGCCGGCGACAATCTCATCAGTTTCGATATCGCGGCGTTCGTCGACTTCTTCGAGGCCAAGGAGACGCCCGCACTCGCGGCCTACGACGTGGGATCGAAGGAACGGGCTCGATCGTACGGGTTGGTCGACCTCGACGGCGACCGCGTCGTCGACTTCCAGGAGAAACCCGACGACCCCAAGAGCACGCTCGTCTCCATCGCCTGCTATGCCTTCCCCGCCGACGACCTCCCGCTGTTCGAGGAGTACCTGGACGCAGGGGAGAACCCCGACGAACCGGGCTGGTTCATCCAGTGGATGCAGGCCCGACAGGCGGTCCACGCCTTCACCTTCGACGGCGCGTGGTTCGACATCGGCACCCCCGAGAGCTACCTCGACGCGGTCGCCTGGCACCTCGACGGCGACGACCGCGTCCACCCGACGGCGTCCGTCGAGGACTCCCGGCTCCGCGGCGACGTCCACGTGATGGCGGGGGCGGAAGTCGTCGACTCGACGCTCGAACGCACCGTCGTCTTCCCCGACGCGACCATCCGCAACGCCGACGTCCGCGGGTCGATCATCGACGAGGAGACCCGGGTCGAGAACCTGGACCTGGCCGACGCGCTCATCGGCGCGCACTCGACGATGACGAACGGCGCGGACGGGGACTGACTCCCGGCCGTCAGCAGTGGTCGGCGGCGGACCCGACCGCCTGCCGCTCGATCCGGATCGTGGCCAGGACGGCGCTCTCCTCGGCGTTGGGACGGTGGACGAAGCGGTACACCTCACCCTCGCAGGCGCGGTTGAGCGCGTCGTCGCTCCCGTAGCCGTCGATGTGGGCGTGGTCGCCGGCTGTCAGCGGCCCCGACGTGGTCCAGACGGCGTCCCATCGGACCTCGTTGCCGTCGCTGTCGACGATGTAGAAGTCCTCGCCGACCTCGATACGGCCACCCGAGAGGGTGAGGTTCACGAACGGGCGGTCGTTCGTGTTCCCCTCGCCGTCGGCGACGTACGCGGTCCGGTAGCTGTACTGTGGGTGGGGGTCGCTCGGCATGTCGATCCCGAACGCGAGCGTCGCGAAGACCAGCGCCAGCAAAACGACAAGCGCCACCATGAGGGCGACGCCCACCACGGGCGACACTCCCCGAGAGGGCACGGACATCGGTCACCATACGTCGCCCGAGGCTATCAACGTTCCCCGGGACCGAGACGAGCGTCCGTGATCCGCACGTGGCCGCGGGTCCCCTCCCACACCGGCTCCCACGACAGTTCGATCGGTCGGTCCATATGTGGCCCGTCGGTCACGAGCGTCTCGAACTCGCCGCCTTCACCGAGGGGATGGACGCCGTGTGACGCTTCGAGCGCGACGAGGTCGTCGAGGGTGTCGGCATCGAGGCGGCGACCGAGCCAGGATTCGTCCAGCCCGCCGGCGGCCACTTGGACGATCAGTATCTCGAAGCCGGCGTCGATCATCGCCTCGCCGAGTGCGACCGGATCCCGCTGCCAGAGCGGCGCGAACAGGTCGATCCCCAGCCGCTCACACATGGCCTCGATGCGACTCGTCTGGAACTCGCTCTCGACGGCGCCGGCGGTGACGCCCGACAGCCCCTCCCGCTCGGCCAACTCCCGGAGCGCCGCCTCCAGCGGTTCGAGTTCGGCGTCGCCCTGCGCGCCCGCGTCGGTGGCGGCCGCGGCGCCGAGGTCGCCCGGATCGACTTCGAGCAGGTCGATGCCGATGCTCTCGGCCGCGAGTGCGGCGAGGTCGGTCGCCGGCACGTGGTACATGTAGGAGTCCTCGCCGGGGTGGACGGTCACCAGTCGCGTCACGTTCAGCCCGTCCTCGAGCGCGCGATACAGCGCCCACGAGGAGTCCTTGCCGCCGGAGAAGAGACTCGCCCACTGCTCGGTCATTGGGGATGCTATACGGGGAGTGCGGTTAGAAACTGCGGTTCGTCGGCCGAGATAGCTCGTATCGTACCTATCGAGCGGGCCACGCCGTGCGGAGACGGCCCGCCCCGCTATGGACGGCGATACGCGCTACATGTAGCCCAGGTCGCGGAGGCGCTCCATGAGGTCCTCCTTGTCCTGAGCGCGGCCGGCGCGTTCGGTCGTGTTCTCGATGTCCTGGAGCCAGGCGGGCTCCTCGTCGGACTTCTCGGTGCTGACCTCGCTCCCGAGCGAGCGGAAGCCGGCGAAGTACTTGGGGCTGACCGGGATGTCGGCCTGCGTGAGGCCGTTCGGGAGGTCCTCGGCGCTCTGGGGCACGTAACCCTCGTTCGGGAAGTCCTCGACGGTGTCGGGGACGACGTAGTTCCAGAAGGCGTCCCACACGTCGCGCTCCGCGAACTGCAGGATCGGCTGGATGCGGTCGTGGGGCGGGTAGATGTCGGGGTCGTGACGCGGGCTGAAGAACGTCTCGTCGGCGCGGGCCTCCTGTTCGTCCCAGCGGACGCCGGAGATGACGCCGTCGATGCCGTACTCCTCGAGCGCGTCGTTCAGCGCGACGGTCTTCAGGAGATGGTTGCCGACGTAGGTGTCGAGCAGGAACGGGAAGTCGTCCTCCTCGTACTCGAGGATGTTCCGGATGTGGTGCTGGTTGTGTTCCGAGAGCTCGGCGACGGGGATGTCGTCGCCCGGCTCCAAGCCGTGTTCCTCGACGTAGTCGCCCACGTCCTCGTTGCGGGCGTAGATGACGTCGAGGTCCCACTCCTCGGCCCAGTGATCGACGAAGTCGTGGATGGCGTCGAAGTGCTGGTAGTGGTCGATGAACACCGCGGGCGGCGTCTCCAGCCCGAACTGCTCGGCGACCTCCTTGATGAAATAGAGGGTGAGCGTCGAGTCCTTGCCGCCGGTCCACATGACCGCGGGGGTTTCGTACTGTTCGAGGCCGATCCGGGTGACATCGATCGCCTTCTCGATCTTGTCTTCGAGCGTCGGATAGTCGTCCGGCGTCTCGCCCTCGCCGTCGGCGTAGTCGACGTCGAGGTAGTCGGGGAACTCGCTCATCGTGTAATGAGATATAATTACCGGAGGTAAAATGCTTTGTGAATCCGGTCCCGGCGGTCTACGGCCGGTGGAGGACGACGGTGACGTTGTCGCTCCCGCCGTTGTCGTTGGCGGCGTCGACGAGACGGTCGACGGCGTCGTCGGGGGAGTCGTCGACGACGACCTCACGGATCGACGGCTCGGGGACCTCCTCGGTCAACCCGTCCGAGCAGAGCAGCAGAGTGCCCGTCACCGGTCGTTCGTACACGTCCGGGTCGACGTCATCGTTCGTCCCGAGCGCCTGCGAGAGGACGTGTCGCTGGGGGTGATCGGCGGCCTCGTCCGGGTCGACGACTCCCTCATCGACCAGCGACTGGACGAGGGACTGATCGACCGTGATCCGGTCGATAGCCGACCCGTCGACGTGGTAGGCGCGGCTGTCGCCCACGTTGACGACGGTCGCCTCGTCGTCGTGGACGAGGGCGGCGACGAGCGTCGTCCCCATGCCCTCGCGACCCTCGGCCCGTGCTCGCTCGCGGACGCGGTCGTTGGCCGCCTCGACCGCCCCACGGAGCGACGCAGCGAGGTCGTCACTGCTCCCGCCGAGGCGGCCCGCGAGCGCGTTCTCGAACGCGTCGAGCGCCGTCTCGCTGGCGACGTCGCCCGCGCGGTGGCCGCCCATCCCGTCCGCGACGGCGAGGAGCGTCCGGTCCCCGTACGTGGTCACGAGGTAGTCGTCCTCGTTGTGGTCGCGTGTCCGCCCCACGTCGGTCCCGGCGGCGGTGTGGCCCGTCATCCGTCACGGTGACTGCCGGCACTCCGGACAGGCGTCGCCGGTGTAGGTCCGTTCGTGTCGCTCACAGAACTGCTTCGTGTCGGTCGTCCCGCCCGCCGCACACTCGGGACAGGTGCCGTCGACGAGTTTCGTCCCGCAGTCCGTGCAGTAGGTCGGCGACGACGGCCCCCGCGATCCCGGGGCGGGATCGGCGGCGGTGTCGGGGCCGGCGCCGCGAGAATCCCGGCCGGCCGCCGGCGCGGAACCGGATCCGCCACTCCCGTCCTCAGCGCTGGACGACTCGCCGATCGACGACCGGTTGATCACGTTGTCGTCGCCGACGGTGGTGCTCCGGTCGACGTTTTTCTGATCGCCCACGACGACGTCCCCGTCGCCCTGGTGGACGACGTTCTGCTCGACGCTCGCCTCGCGCTCGACGGTGAGTCGGAGCGTCGTCCGGTAGCCGAGCGAGATGGTCGCGTCCCGGGCCACCGTCTCGACGAACCCCTCCTCGACCTCGAACTCGTCGCCGCCGGTCGAGACGGTGACGCCGTTGGTGTTGCCGTCGTTTCTGATCTCCACGAACTCCGACCGCGGCGTGAGACGGACCGGCGCCCGTCCGTCCTTCTTGCGCGACACCGTCGCGTCGGCGACGCCGAGCGGCCGGACCCGGCCCTCGCTCTCCGCGACCACGCGGTTGTGCTCCTCGGGTTCGCGATACAGCTCCGTCGGCGAATCGAGCGGAATCCGCCTCCCGTCTTTCTCCCCGTTCGCTGCGGATAGGTACCCCCTCATCGGTCGTGTGGTACCGTCCCGTGTCTCGCACCGTAAATGTAGGGTTCAGTCGGGGGGTCGGCCGGTCAGACGATGCCCAGCCACGCGAGGACGCCGCCGAGGACGAGCATGAGGATGAAGATGCTCCCGCCGATGTCGGCGCGATACCGGGAGAGCGGGGCGGGGTCGGCGCGGACGGCGGCGGCCCGGTCGGCGAGGCCGACGGCGGCCCGGTCGACGGCCGCGTACGTCTCGGTCACCCCGTGGACCAGCGCCCGCGTCCCGTAGAAGACGAGGGGGTTGTACCCGGCGTCCACGTCGGGCACCCGACCGACCTTCGACAGCGGCTTTTTCAGGACCGCGAAGCCGACGACGCCCGCCGCGGCGAGGACGAGTCCCTCGACGATGTGAGGGACGGTGTACGTGTGGTAGACGTGCCCGACGACGCTTCCGTCGGTCACGTCGAACGGGAGCAGGCCGAACAGCGCGCCGTCGAAGACGCCGTAGAACACACACAGCGTCGCGACGAGCAGCATCGGGACCTGCTGTGCCCGCGGGGCCGGCGTCACGGGGTCGCCCTCGTACGGCCCGTGGAGGAAGGCGTAGTAGCCGAACTTGATGAACGACAGGAACGTGCCGACGCCCCCGACGAGGAGTAGCAACTCGAGCGTGTAGAAGTCGCCGACGACGAGGGGCCCCTTCACGAACTCGTAGTGGCTGGCGGAGATGACGATCCCCTTGCTGACGAAGCCGTTGAACCCGGGGAAGCCGGCGATGGAGAGCGCGGCGACGGTGAAAGCCGCGGCGGTGACGGGCATCTTCCGCGCCAGTCCGCCGAGGTACTTCAGGTTCTCCTCGCCGGTCCGGTAGATCACGGCGCCAGCGGTCATGAAGAGGAGGCTCTTGTAGAGGATGTGGTTGAACACGTGGCCGAACGCGCCGGCCTGCGCCAGCGCGCCGCCGATGCCTACGCCCGCGACCATGTAGCCCACCTGCGACTGGATGTGATAGGAGAGCAGCCGTCGCATGTCGTTCTGGAGGAGCGCCGCGGCCGCGCCGAAGACGGCCATCGCACCGCCCATGTAGGCGACCCAGAGGTGGCCCTCGGGGAACGCCCGGTACATGCCGTAGACGCCGGTCTTGGTGGTGTAGACACAGAGGAAGACGCTCGCCGCGATGTGGGGTCTCGGGTAGGTGTCGGGGAGCCACGCGTGCAGGCCGATAAAGCCGACGTTGACGCCGATGCCGAGGGCGGCGAGCACCTGTGGCACCGTCCCGACGATGCCGTCGGCGGCGCTGAAGAGGACGGATCCGACGGCGGCGTAGTGCCACACGATGGCCGCCAGCAGGAGGCTCCCCCCGATGCCGTGGAGGAGCGCGTACCGGAAGCCGGCGCGCACGGCCTTCCCGCCGTAGTCCCAGACGAGGAGCGTACTCGTCACCGCCATCAGCTCCCACCAGACGATCAGGGTCAGCCAGTCGCCGGCGAAGACGGCGCCGAGGCTCGACCCGACGTAGGTGAGCGCGTAGGCCGTCTGCTTGCTCTCCGCACCGGTCGCCCACGAGTAACCGACGGCGACGGTCCCGATGAAGGCGAAGACGAGGCCGACGACCCATGAGAACGGATCGACGTTGAAGAAGACGGCGTCGAAGCCGAAGAGCCGCCCGGTCAGGTGCGTCCCCTCGGGGACCAGCCAGATCCAGACCGTCACGAGTGCGGTCGTCCCCCCGCCGAGCAGGTGGGCGAGGCGGCGTCGTCCGCCGGCGAGACCGGTCGCGAGCGCCGCGGCGAGGACGACGACCCCCGGCGGGAGCGCGGTGAGCGGTCCCGTCACAGGACGCTCACCCCGGTGGCGCCCTCGACGATGACGTCGACGAGGCGCAGGAACACCGCCGTCTCGGGGACGACGCCGATGAGAACCGCACCCACCATCGCCGCGAGGATGGGCCCGAGCATGAACCACGTGCTCTCGCCGCCGACCCAGCCTCGGCGTTCCCACCCGCCGACGGGCGGGCCGCCGTGGTCGTCGTCGTGTTCGTCGTCGTGTCCGTGCTCGTCGTGTTTGTCGTATCCGTGGTCGTCGTGCCCGTCCGCCCCGTCGTGCCCGCCGTCCGTGACGGCGCCGGAGTCGGGCGTCGGCTCCGCGGGGAGGATCGACCGCGACTCGCCGCCGAGGGGGAACTCCACGAGCGGCTTGGCGTCGTGTTCGTCCTCGGCCTCGAAGAAGGCCTGATAGAACACGGGCCAGAAGTACGCGATGTTGAGGACGCCCGAGACCAGGAGGACGACGGCGAAGACGGCCTGGTCGGCGCTCACGCTCCCGATCAGGAGGTACCACTTGCTGACGAAGCCGGCGACCAGCGGGATGCCGGCCATACCCGCGGCGGCGACGCCGAAGGCGAGCATGGTCAGGGGCATCCGCTTGCCGATGCCGGCCATGTCGCTGATGTCGTCGGTGTGGGTCTCGACGTGGATGGCGCCGGCGGTGAAGAAGAGAGTGAGCTTCATGAACGCGTGAGCGGGGATGTGCAGGAGGCCGCCCACGATCGACGTGGGATCGAGGATGGCGATGCCGAGGACGATGTAGGAGAGCTGACTCACCGTCGAGAACGCCAGCCGGCGTTTGAGGTTGTCCTGGCGGAGCGCGATGACGCTGGCGAGCGTGAGCGTCGCGGCGGCGACGACGGCGAGCGGCAGGCCCATCCCGAGCGCGCCGGTGAGGTCGACGCCGTAGACGTCGAGAACGACGCGCGCGATGCCGAAGACGCCGCTCTTGACGACGGCGACGGCGTGGAGCAGCCCCGAGACGGGTGTGGGCGCCACCATCGCGTCGGGGAGCCACGAATGCAGCGGCATGAGCGCCGCCTTCACGCCGAAGCCGCCGATCAGGAGGACGAAGGCTGCCCGAGCGAGGACGGGGTCGGCGGTCGCGAGGGCGTCGATGCCGCCCGCGGCGAAGGCCGTGGTGTCCGCCATCGTCGCGACCAGCACCGTCCCCGCGAGGACGGCCACGCCGCCGCCGAAGGTGTACGCGAGGTACTTCCGGCCGGCGGCCCGCGCCTCGGGCGTCTCGTCGTGGGTGACGAGCGGATACGTCGCGACGGTCAGGAGTTCGTAGAAGACGAAGATGGTGACGAGGTTGGCGGCGAAGGCGACGCCGAGGGCGGCGGCGACGCTCGCGGCGAAGGCCGCGAAGTAGCGCGTCTGATCGCCCTCGTCCAGCCCGCGCATGTAGCCGATGCTGTAGAAACTGGTCACCAACCAGAGCAGGCTGGCGACGGTCGCAAAGAGCAGTCCCAGCGGGTCGGCCTGCAGGGAGAACTCCACGCCGGCGACGAGCGTCCCGAGGTCGGCCACGTAGACCGTCCCGTCGAGGGCGCCGGGGAGCATGCTGGCGACGAGGGCGAACGATCCCACGGCCGCGAGCACGGTCCACCCCTCGCGGAGGTTCGGTCGACGGGCGGAGGCGAGGATCGGTACCACGGCCACCGCCGCGACGGCGACGGCCAGAGCCGGTCTGAGTGAGGCGATGTCGGTCATGGCGAGAGGAGCGTGTCGATGGTCGGTTCCAGCGCGGTCCCGAGGTCGGTGACGACGAGGCCGAGAACGACGGCGACGACGGCGGCGCCGACGACGAGCGCGAGCGCCCGGCGACTGGGGCGGGCGGTCGGCGGGGGCGAGGGGCCGAGTGCGTCGCCCTCGGCGTCGCCGTCACGGCCACCGTCGGTCGCGGCCAGGACGCTCTCGGAGGCCGGCGCGACGAACATCCGCTCGACCAGCAGGGCGAAGTACGCGAGCGTCAGGAGCGTCGACGCGAAGATGACGACGGCGACGGGCCAGGTGCCCGCCCGGACGGCGCCGAGCGCGATGTACCACTTGCCCGCGAAGCCGACGGCCGGCGGGACGCCGACCATCGCGAGCATGAGTACGGCGCTCGCCCCGCCGAGAACCGGGAACCGGTCGGCGAGGCCGGCGTACTCGTCGACGGTCCGGGCGCCGGTCACGTCGGCGACGGTGCCCGCGGCGACGAACAGCCCACCCTTCATGATCGCGTGACCGAGCAGGTGGACGACGGCGCCGAAGACCGCCGCCGGCGTGCCGATGGCGACGCCGACGACGACCAGGCCGTACTGCGACACCGACGAGTAGGCGAGCATCCGCTTGACCTCGGATTGGGTCACCGCGAGGACGCTCCCGACGACGATGCTGACCGCCGCGAAGACGATCAGGGCGTCGCGGGCGACCGGGACGGCCTCGAAGAAAGCCGGGGTGTAGACGGTGTAGACCAGCCGGAGGAGCGCGTAGGCCGCCACCGTCGAGACGAGCGCGGCGATGAGCGCGCTCACGCTGTCCGGGGCGTCGGCGTAGGCGTCGGGCTGCCAGGTGTGCAGCGGGAACAGCGCCGTCTTGGTCGCGAGGCCGACGACGATGAACCCGAAGGAGGCGAGCACGAGCGGCGAGTCGTAGCCGGCCGCCGCCAGCTCGGTCGCGAGGTCGGCCATGTTGAGCGTCCCCGTCGCCACCAGTGCGTAGCCGACCCCGAGCAGGTACAGCGAAGCGGCGACGGTGCCGAAGAGGAGGTACTTGAGCGCCGACACGGCCGAGCGACCGGTCCCGGCGCTCGCGACCAGCGCGTAGGTCGCCAGCCCCGTAATCTCGAGGAAGACGTAGAGGTTGAACACGTCGCCGGTGACGGCCATCCCCGAGAGACCGGCGACGAGGAGGAGGTACTCGGCGTAGAAGGCCGTCCCGCCGGGGTCGTCCTCCGTGACGAACGCGAGGGCCGCGAGGGAGACGACGGCGACGAGGACGACCACCGCGGCCGACAGGCCGTCGACGACGAGTTCGATGCCGTAGGGGGCGACGAAGCCGCCGACCCCCACCGAGAGCGGACCGTCGAGGATGGCCCGGGAGCCGAGCCACCCCGCGAGCCCCGTCTGGGCGGCGAGGACGACCGGCGCGACGACCGCCGGTCCCCGCTCGGAGCCCAGTCCGGCCGCGACGGCGAGCAGCGCCCCCAACAGCGGGAGGGCGACCAGGAGGGGGAGGTAGGCGTCACTCATCCGTGCGCACCTCCTCCAGCGTGCGCTCGTTGATCGTGCCGTAGCTCTCGTAGATGCGGACGACGAGGCCGAGCGCGACGGCCGTCAGGCTCACCCCGACGACGATGGCGGTCAGGATGAGCACGTGCGGCAGCGGCGAGACGAAGGGGCCGCCACCGCCGCCGCTCTGGACCACCGGGGAACGGCCCTCGGTGTGGAAGCCCGCCGAGATGAAGAAGACGAAGATGCCGGTCTGGAAGACGTTCATCCCGATGATCTTCTTCACGAAGTTGTCGCTCTCGATCATGACGTACGCGCCGATGCCGAGCAGCGCCACCACGACGAGGTAGGTGTACTTCGTCGTGAGGAGTTCGATCATCTACCGATCCCCCTCCGAGCCGGCGTCGTCGTCGACGTCGACCCCGGTCCCCAGCAGGAAGAAGAGGCCGGTGATGACGCCCGACACCACGACGCCGATGCCGACTTCGACGAGTTCGATGCTGTATTTGCTGCCATGGTGGAACAACGTCTCGTATCCGGAGACCTGGAGGAAGTTGCCGCCGACGAGATAGCCCCCCAGGCCGATGAGGAGGAAGGTTCCGACCCCGGAGAGGACGAGGAGGGCGAGCTGTTCGTTCCGCAGGTGCGCGGCGATGGGTTCGATACCGAACGCGAACCCGAGCATGACGACGGTCGTCGCGGCGATGACGCCGCCCTGGAACCCGCCGCCCGCGGAGCTCGCGCCGTGGAACATCACGAACACGCCGAGGGTGAGAACGAAGGGGGCGATCACCCGGACGGTCGTCATGATGATCGTGCTCTCGACGTAGGGGGGCCGCTCGTCGGCGGGCCGTGAGATGGACCCCTCGCCGTCGGGTCCCGCGTCGGGCCGGTCGTCGTCGTCGCCGGCGCGTTCGGAGTCGGCCGCCGGGTCTGGGGTCGGGTCACGGTCGCTCATACGAACGCCTCCCGTCGGAGGACGAGCAACATGGCGATGCCGGCGGCGAAGACGACGGCCACCTCGCCGAGGGTGTCGAAGCCACGGTAGCCGACGAGGACGGCCGTGACGACGTTCGTCACGCCGGTGTCGTCGTAGGCGTTGGAGAGGTAGTGCTGGCTCACCTCGCCGGCGAGGACCGGGGCCGACGGATCGCCGACCGCGGGGAGCGCCGGCACCGTCGCGCCGACCGTGACGACGACGGCGACGACCGCCAGCCCGGAGCGGAGGCCGATCCCCTCGAACCGCTCGGAGCGGGTGACCGTCGTCCGGGCGATGGTGAGCAAGAAGAGGACCGTCGTGATCCCGGCGCCGACGGCCGCCTCCGTGAGCGCGACGTCGGGGGCCCGGAGGAACGCCCAGAGGACGGCGACGCCGAAGCTGTAGCCGGCGAAGGCGACGATGCTGCCGACCACGTCGCGGATGACGGCGGCCGCGAGCGCGCTCCCCAGCATGAACAGGAGGACGACCGCGACGGGGACGGAGAGGCTCACGACTCACCTCCCTCGTCGCCGATCCGGGCGTCCTCGCCGGTCGGTTCGATCCCCTCCTCCTTGGCGGCGCGGGCGATGGCGTGGGCGGCCGTCGGGCTCGTCACGAACAGGAAGAGCAACAGGAAGACGAGCTTCAGCGACTCGGTGCTCACACCGAGGACGATGGCGATACCGGCAAGCGACAGGACCGAGCCGAGGGTGTCGCTTTTCGACGCCGCGTGCAGGCGGGCGTAGAGGCCGGGCAGGCGGACGAGGCCGACGGTGGCGACGAAGCCGAAGAAGGTCCCGACGACGACGAAAACCGCCGCCAGGATCTCGATCGGCGTCACAGGACACCACCCCACTCGACGGTGATCTTCGAGACGGCGATGCTCATGACGAAGTTGAGCAGGCCGTACACCAGAGCCACGTCGAGGTAGCCGTACTCGCCGAGGGCGACGCTCACCAGCGCGATGACGATGACGGTGTTCGTCCCGACGACGTTGATGGCGACGATGCGGTCCTGCGTGGTCGGGCCGCGGACGACCCGGTAGAGGAGGACCACCGCGAACAGCGTGAAGGCCGCGGCCGCGGCGAGGAGGATCGACGACAACGTCGCGGAGACGGTGACGTCGGGGCCGCCGGCGGCCGCGAGGAGGAACGGCGTCACGACTCACCCTCCCGGTCGTCGAGCCGTTCGCGCGGCGAGGCGATGCGTGCCGACTCGCGGCCGTAGAAGACGAAGCGGACGAGTCGTTCGAGTTTCCCGTCGAGGAGGTCCGTCTCCGCGTCGGGGATCAGCGCGTGGACGAGGAAGTGCTGGCGGCTCACGTCGACCGTCAGCGTCCCCGGTGTCAGCGTGATCGAGTTGGCGAGCGTGGTGACGGGCATGTCGCCCCAGACCGCGGCGTCGAACTCGACCATCCGCGGGTCGATGGGGAGACGCGGATGCAACACCACGTACGCGAGCGCGACGTTCGCCTTCGCGATCTCCCAGAGCAGGATCGGCGTGTACGCCGCCAGCCGGGCGAGCGTGGCGGCGACGAACCGCAGGTTCGGCACCTCGCCTTTGAGTGCCACGCTAGCGAGGGTGACCGCCACCACCCCGGCCGTGGCGACGCCCGTGATCAGTTCGTACGGGTCGGTGACGTGCCACCCGCCGAGCGCCAGGTAAAACAGGAAGGACGCGGAGAAGACCACGAAGAACTCGGGGAGGCCGATGGCGGTAAAGGGGAGGCTCCGCCGCGTCCGGCGGGTGACCGGCGCCTCCAGTACGTCGAAGCCCCGGTCCGCGAGTTCCGCCTCGAAGGAGCGCAGGATCGGAGCGCTCCCGCCGGGACGAAAGGACGGATCGACGACGACCCGCTGGACGTCGTTCGCCGCGGCGTAGCCCGCGATGACGTCGGCGAAGTCGCCGGGGCTGAAGACGTACTCGTTCGTCCCGACGATGGACGACTCGAAGACGACGGTCTCGGGGGCGTCCTCGGCGGTCAACCCGTCGAGGTCCTCACGTGCCCAGGCGACGACCCGGTCCAGCAGCGTCCGCGCGGACTCGACGTCCGCCGGGTCGGCCTCGACGGTGCGCCAGCGCGCGGGGTAGACGAAGTGGAGCGTGAGCGGCGTCCCCACGGTGTCGACCGTCACCTCGCCCTCGTCCGCGTCTTCGGTGACCGACGCGTAAGCTCGTTCGACCGCGTACGTCACCGTCCGCCGCAACGTCTCCGAGTCACCGACCGGGACGAGTACGTCGCGTCCGCCTTCACCCGCCATCGGGCGGTCGACCTCCGGCGACCCGAGCGGTGGCTCTCCCGTGCATTCGTATCATCGTGTAGCGTTCGGTTCCGCTTTCATAACTATTGCTATACGGCCGGCGAGCGTCCCTACGCGGCCGTCGATCCGTCAGTCGAGGGTCGTCGCGAGACGGTCGGCGACCCGCCGGCCCAGGCCGCCCTTCGAGCCCCGGAACCGATCCACGTCGTCCGCGTCGACCACCAGCGCCCGGGTGTCGTCACCCCCCATCACCGACGCGTCGTTGGCGACGACGAACGCCAGGTCGACACGGTCCCGGAGGCGTCGAGCCCGCTCGATCATCGCCTCGTCGTCGCCGCCGGTCTCCGCCTTGAACCCGACCATCGCGAGGCCGGGGTGGTCGGCACGCACGGCGTCGAGGAGCTTCGGCGTCGGTTCCAGTTCGAGGGTGATCGGCTCGCCCGAGCGGATCTTCTCGCCGGCGCGCTCGACCGTGAAATCGGAGATGGCGGCGGCCGAGACGAGGGCGTCGGCCGGGTCGTCGCCCGCGACCGCCGCCGATACGGCGTCGATCATCTCCGCCGCGCTCTCGACGGCGCGCACGTCGGCGTAGTGGACGGCCGGGCCGTCGTGGACGAGCGTCACGTCGGCACCGCGGACGTGACAGGCGCGGGCGACCGCCCGCCCGGTGCGCCCGGAGGCGCGGTTCGAGAGCGTCCGGATGGGGTCGACCGACTCCGTGGTCGCGCCGCTCGTGACGACGACGTGCCGGCCGGCGAGCGGATCGGGGGTCGTCGCCCGCGCGACGGCGGTGACGATGGCGTCCTCGCTCGCGATCTTGGCCTTCCCCTCCTCGATCCGCGGGTCGACGAAGTCGACGCCCCAGGACTCGACGCGGTCGATGGCGTCGAGGACCCCCGGGTGGTCGTACATCGGTTCGTGCATCGCGGGCGCGACGACGACCGGCACGTCCGCGCCGAGGGCCGTCGTCGCACACGTCGTCACGGGCGTGTCGTCGACGGCCGCGGCCACCTTGCCGACGGTGTTCGCGGTGGCCGGGGCGATCAACAGGACGTCCGCCCACCCCTCGCGCCCACAGAGCTCGACGTGTTCGACCGCGCCAGTCAGTTCCGTCACCGGCCGGGTGTCGGTGGCGAACTGGAGTGCCCACGGGTGGACGATCCCACGGGCGGCGTCGGTCGTCACGGCTCTGACGCGCGCGCCGTGGCGACGGAGTTCGTGGGCGAGTTCCACCGTCTTCACCGCCGCGATGCTACCCGTCACCCCGAGCGCGACGTGCGTTCCCTCGAGCATTCGTCCGCACTTTCGTGGCGAGGGTCTTAAGGGTCGGCGCCGGGGGGCGCGTGGCGGCCCCCGACCCGAGCGACGCTCCCACCGCCGGCCGTCGCTCGCGAGATCCACCACCGTGGGAGGCCGGTTGGGACAGCCGGCAGTATTACCACGCCACGGTCCGTGGATCCCACGTGGACCGTATCCACGTCAGTACGGTCGTCTGCCTGTCGACCGAGGAGGTGTACGACTTCCTCGTCGACTTCCCGCGATACGCCAGGTATTCGGAGTATCTGACCGAGGTGGAGGCCGACGGCGACGGCTCGCCGGGCACCCGGTATCGGCTGCGGTTCTCGTGGTGGAAGCTCTCCTACACCGCCCACACCGAGGTGAGCGATGCCGAGCCGCCGACCCGGCTGGACTGGCGGGTGACCGAGGACCTCGACGCCAAGGGGCGGTGGCGGGTCGATCCCCTCGACGACGTCCCCGAGACGGTGCCGGACGCGACGGGACCGGCGTGTCGCGTCCACCTCGAAGTCGAGTTCGATCCCGGCTCCGTCGGCGGAGAGATGCTGGATCTGCCGCGGTTCGTCTCCCTCGACTGGGTCGTCGAGAAGGTGAAACCGGTGCTCGTCGCGGAGGCCGAACGCGTGGTCGAACGGATCGTCGCCGACGTGGAAGGGCGGCGGCGCGACGCCGAACTCGTCGTCCACGAGGCGCCGGGTGAGCGCTGAGACTGTTTATTGTGAGTCAGTACCGGTAGGTCGCCGGACTGTCCTGGCGACCCACCGGAACACAGTTACAACAATCCGTACGAGAAGCGAAATCATGAAGCCGCGGGCCCGTGGAGGGGACGGTATGTCACTCGGGAGCGTCGAAGCGTGCACATAATCGTCGTCGGCGCCGGACAGGTCGGATCGAGCATCGCAGCCGACCTCGCGAACGCACACGACATCGTCGTCGTGGACCGCGACGGCGACCGGACCGAGGATCTGGCGTACTCGCTCGACGTGTTGACCGTTCAGGGTGACGGCACCGCGCTGTCGACGCTGGAGGAGGCCGACATCGACGAGGCCGACATGGTCATCGCCAGCACCGACAACGACGAGACGAACATCGTCATCTGTTCGACGGCGCGCGCGGTGAGCGACTCCTTCACCGTCGCCCGCGTCAAGAACACGGAGTACCTGCGGACCTGGGAGCGCTCACAGGGAGCGTTCGGCGTCGACTTCATGGTCTGTACGAACCTGCTCGCGGCGGAGTCCATCGTCCGGGTGGTCGGCATCCCGGCCGCCCGCGACGTGGACTCCTTCGCCGACGGACACGTCCAGATGGCGGAGTTCGAGATCCCCGCTGGCAGTCCGGTAACCGACCAGTCGATCGCCGAGGCCGACCGCTTCGAGAGCCTCACCTTCGCCGCCGTCCTCCGGGACGACGAGGTGGAGATCGCGCGCGGGGACACGAACCTCGGCGAAGGTGACCGCGTGGTCGTGATCGGGAGTCCCGAGTCGGTTCGGGGGTTCGCGACCACCATCGCGCCGAACGAGCGCCCCGGGACCGCGGAGGAGGTCGTCATCGTCGGCGGGAGCGAGATCGGCTATCACGTCGCCCGACTGCTCGGCGAGCGGGGGTTCAAGCCGCGGCTGATCGAACGGGACACCGAACGCGCCCGGCAACTGGCGGAGGACCTCCCGAACACCGTGGTGATGGAGAGCGACGCCACGGACATCGACTTCCTGGAGCGCGAACACGTCGGCGACGCCGACTTCATGGTCGCGGCGCTCGACTCCGACGAGAAGAACCTGCTGGTGTCGCTGCTGGCGCGCCGCCTCGGCGTCGAGCGGACCGTCGCGGTCATCGACACCCCGGCGTACGTCGAACTGTTCGAGACCGTGGGCGTCGACGTGGGGATCAACCCCCGCGAGGTGGTGGCCGAGGAGATCACTCGATTCACCCGCGACGGCGGCGCGGAGAACGTCGCCATCATCGAGAGCGACCGAGCCGAGGTGGTGGAAGTCGAGGTGGACGACGCGAGCGTCCTCGCCGGTCGGCCGATCCACGAGTCGGTCGCCGACCTCCCCGAGGGCGTCGTCATCGGCGCTATCACTCGTGATGGGAACCTCATCACCCCGCGCGGGGACACGGTGATCCAGCCGGTGGATCACGTCGTCGCCTTCCTCGACGCCTGCGTCGCGGACGAGGTGACCCCGGAGCTGTGACGGTCGGGGGCCACGATGGTCGGATAGCGCGGGCGGGTGGGGCGAGCCTCGACGCGAACTGAGCACCCGTCGGTTCCGGCCGCCGCCCCCCGATATCAGCATTGAGAACTCGGGGCGTAACGTTATACCGTCACGGGACGCGGGTTCTGGTGGGCTTCCCGATCACGGTTACGGCGTTGACGTTCGTCGACGCCGACACGGCGCGGCTCCGGGGGGAACGCGTCGTCGTCGGATCGGGACGCCCGTCGCGTGTGACACTCCCCAGTACTCCTACCACGATCGATAACTAGCCGGACTGCGGACCGGATGGTTCAGTTCTCGACGGCGCTCGCCGCCCGGACGATGTCGCGCTCGCCGAAGGCCGGGCCGATCAACTGGAAGCCGACGGGGAGGCCGTCGGCCCGTCCCGCGGGCACGGAGATGGCCGGGAGGTTCGCCAGGTTCACCGGCACCGTGTTGGCGTCCGCGAGGTACATCTGGAGCGGGTCGTCGAGGCTCTCGCCGAGTTCGAAGGGGAGGACTGGCATCGTCGGCGACGCGAGCACGTCCGCCTCGGCCAGCGCCTCGTCGAAGTCCCGTTTGAGCCACGCGCGGGCGTCCTGTGCCTTCGCGTAGTACTTGTCGTGGTAGCCGGCCGACAGGGCGTACGTGCCGAGGAGGATGCGGCGTTTCACCTCGTCGCCGAAGCCCTCCTCGCGGACGCGGGCGAAGGTCTCGTTCCAGTTGCCCTCGGCGTCGGTCTCCGGACCGTAGCGCACGCCGTCGAACCGCGCGAGGTTCGAGGACGCCTCGGACATGGCGATCACGTAGTAGGCCTGGACCGCGTGCTCGACGGAGGGGAGGCTCACCTCGTGGGTCTCCGCGCCCTGTGCTTTCAGGTCGTCGAGCGTCGCCTCGAACCGCTCGACGACCCGCTCGTCGGCCCCCTCGATCAACTCGGTCGGGACGCCGACCGAGAGCCCCTCGACGTCGCCGTCGGCGGCGCTCGCGTAGTCGGCGTCGGCGCCCGCCTCGCGGGTCGTCGCGTCGCGGTCGTCGGGACCGGCGATCACCTCGAGGACCTCGGCGGCCTCCTCGACGGTCGGGGCCAGCGGGCCGATCTGTTCCAGGGAGTTGGCGTAGGCCACCAGCCCGTACCGGGAGACCAGCCCGTAGGTGGGCTTGATGCCGACGACGCCACAGAACGCCGCCGGACAGCGGACGGAGCCGCCGGTGTCGCTCCCGAGGGCGACGTCGGCCTCGCCGGCGGCGACGGCCGCGGCGCTGCCGCCCGAGGACCCCCCGGGGACCCGGGACTCGTCGACCGGGTTGCGCGTCGGCCCGAACGCCGACGTCTCGGTCGTCGTCCCCATCCCGAACTCGTCCATGTTGGTCTTGCCGACGAGCGTCGCGCCGGCGCCCTTGAGCCGTTCGACGACCGTCGCGTCGTAGGGGGGAACGTAGTCGGCGAGCATCTCGGAGCCGCAGGTGGTCCGGACGCCCGCCGTCGAGATGTTGTCCTTAATCGCTACGGTCCGGTCGGCGAGCGGTCCGTCGTCGTCGCCCTCGACCGTCGTCTCGGTGATGAAGGCGTCGACGCTCATGAGACGCTCGGCCCCTTGAAGTAGCCGTCCTCGGTCTCGGGGGCGTTCCCCAGGGCCTCCTCCTGTGAGAGCCCGTCACGCACCTCGTCGGCGCGCATGACGTTCACCAGGTCGGCCTCGGCGTCGACCTCCGGCACGTCGTCGAGGGTATCGAAGTAGGAGAGAACGTCGGAGAACTGCTCGGTGAACCGCTCCACCTCGTCCTCGTCCAGGTCGATCCGGGCCAGATCCGCGGTGTGGCGGACCTCGTCGGGATCGACGGGCGTCTCGCTCATGTGTGTGGCCACTTCCGGGCCGGCACTAAGGGTTTCGGTCCACCGGTCGAGCGGCGGCCCAGCGGCGACCGTCGGCCAGTAGCGTTTATGTGCCCCGAGCGAGCATCCGACGCCCATGGCCGACGGAACCTTCGACGGCTACGGCGGTCGTCACGTCCCCGACATGCTCGAAGAGCCCCTCGAACACCTCGCGAACGCCTACGACGAGGTGGCGGGTACGGAGTCGTTCCAGGCGGACCTCCGGGACCTCCTGGAGACGTTCGCCGGGCGGCCCACGCCGCTGTACTACGCCCGCAACCTCAGCGAGCGGTACGGCGCCGACATCTACCTCAAGCGGGAGGACCTGCTCCACGGCGGCGCCCACAAGATCAACAACACCCTCGGCCAGGCGTTGCTCGCGAAGCGGGCGGGCAAGGACCGCCTCATCGCCGAGACGGGGGCCGGCCAACACGGGACGGCGACGGCGATGGCCGGTGCCCTCCTCGATCTGGATACCGAGATCTACATGGGGAAAAAGGACGTCGAGCGCCAGAAGATGAACGTCTTCCGGATGCGGCTGATGGGGGCGACGGTCAACGAGGTGACCCGCGGCGGGGCGGGCCTCGCCGACGCCGTCGACGCCGCGCTGGAGGACATGGCCGCGAACGTCGAGGACACCCACTATCTCGTGGGGAGCGTCGTCGGTCCCGATCCGTTCCCGCGGATGGTCCGGGACTTCCAGTCGGTCATCGGCGAGGAGGCCCGCGAACAGATCCTCGACCGCACCGGCTCCCTGCCCGACGTGGCGGTCGCCTGCGTCGGCGGCGGATCCAACGCTATCGGCCTCTTCCATCCCCTCCGCGACGACGACGTCGCCTTCTACGGCGCGGAGGGCGGCGGCGAGGGCCAGGGCTCCGGCCGCCACGCCGCCCCTCTCGCCGAGGGCGAGGACGAGGTCATCCACGGGATGAAGACGCGCGTCATCGACGACGGCACCGAGGTCCACTCGGTCTCCGCCGGCCTCGACTACCCGGGCGTCGGCCCCGAACACGCCATGTTCCGGGCCGCCGGGCGCGCCGAGTACACCGCCGTCACCGACGACGAGGCGCTCGCGGCCTTCCGCGAACTCTCCGAAACGGAGGGGATCATCCCCGCCCTCGAATCGAGTCACGGCGTGGCGCTGGCCATCGAACTCGCCGAACGCGGCGAACACGACAGCATCCTCGTGAACCTCTCGGGGCGCGGCGACAAGGACATGGAGACGGCCGCCGAACACTTCGACCTCTAACCCGGCGACCGTCGCCGCTCCCCTCCCGGTCCGACACGTCCCGTAGCCGAGCCCCGGCGACGTGCTCGGCGGGTCCTACCGCGATCCCCATCGGTGAACGAAGAGAGGATTTATTTAGGCTGCCCAAAAAACCGCGCGCTAGCGTCGTTATCTCCGATCGCGCTGACGGACAATTTGTAAGGCGTTTCGTTTACTCCGATTACACCGGTGTTCGGAAATAGTCTCACGATGCGAGTGCCGATATTCGTCTATTCCCCGTTTTTGCGCCTTCTAATGGGATCTATGGCCATTCGAGATGACTTTACACTATTTCACCCATTTAATTGTTATCCTGATTGCGTAAAGGCGAATGTTTATCATCGTCGGGAGCGAGACTCAATCCGTAATGGTTCAATCCATCACTCTCGACACTGCAAAGGAGTTGATCGACGCGGCGGAGCGGAAGGCCGAGGAGATCGACAACCCGATGGTCATCGCGGTGACGAACAGCGAGGGGAACCTCGTCGCACAGCGCCGGATGGACGGCGCGTGGCTCGCGTCGGTCTCCATCTCGCGAAACAAGGCCTACACCTCGGCGGCGCTCGACATGCCGACACACGAACTCGCGGAGCCGTCCGAGCCCGGCAACTCGCTGTACGGGCTCCAGTCGACCGACGAGGGGCGGATGGTCATCTTCGGCGGGGGCTATCCGCTCTTCGACGACGAGGGGAACGTCGTCGGCGCCTTCGGCGTCTCCGGCGGCGCCGTCGAACAGGACATGGAAGTCGCGGAGGCGGGCGTCGATCAGTGGGAGTCGATCCGCGGTGACGCACACGTGGAGGCGAGCGACTGATGTCGATGAACGCCGTCGTCTACAAGGGCCCCCACGAGGTCGCGGTCGAGGAAGTCGACGGGCCGGAGATCGAACACCCCAACGACGTCGTCATCGACATCACGACGACGTGTATCTGTGGCTCCGACCTCCACATGTACGAGGGGCGGACGGCCGCGGAACCGGGCATCGTCTTCGGTCACGAGAACATGGGCATCGTCACCGAGACCGGCGACGCGGTGTCGAGCCTCGAGGTGGGCGACCGCGTCGTCGCCCCGTTCAACGTGGCGTGTGGACACTGTGAGAACTGCGAAGAGGGCTTCACCGGGTTCTGTACGAACGTCAACCCCGGCTTCGCCGGCGGCGCGTACGGCTACGTCGCTATGGGTCCGTACAAGGGCGGACAGGCGGAGAAGCTTCGCATCCCCTACGCCGACTTCAACGCGCTGAAGCTCCCCGAGGGCGACGCCCACGAGGACTCCTTTGCGCTCCTCGCGGACATCTTCCCGACGGGGTGGCACGGCACCGAACTCGCCAACCTCGAAGCCGGCGACTCGGTCGCCATCTACGGCGCCGGTCCGGTCGGCCTGATGGCTGCGTACAGCGCGAAGCTCAAGGGAGCCGCCGACATCTACGTCGTCGACCGCGTGCCGAGCCGGCTCGAACTCGCCGAGGAACACTGCGACGCGACGGCGATCAACTTCGAGGAGGGCGACCCCGTCGAGCAGATCAAGGACCTGCACGGTGGTGGCGTCGACAAGGGCGTCGACGCCGTCGGCTACCAGGCTGTCGACCCCGATAAGGAGGGCGACGGCGCCTACGACCCGGCCCGTGAGAACCCCGCGGTCGTCATCAACAACCTGATCCGGACGGTAAAGCCGACCGGCGAACTCGGGATTCCGGGACTCTACGTGCCGGAGGACCCCGGTGCGCCGGACGAGATGGCGGCCCAGGGCCGACTCGGGATCGACTTCGGCCTCCTCTTCGAGAAGGGCCAGGCGCTCGGCACCGGCCAGTGTAACGTCAAGGAGTACAACCGCGAACTCCGCGACATGATCATTGCCGGTCGCGCCGACCCCAGCTGGGTCGTCTCCCACCGCGTCGGCCTGGAGGACGCCCCGGAGATGTACGAGGCCTTCGACAACCGGGAAGAGGGCGTGACGAAGGTGCTGCTGGAGCCGTAAGCACACGCGACACGCCTATTACCACGCTCCGACTCTTCGATCATATGTGCCAGTACTGTAGCTACCGACTCCACGACGGCTGGACGCAACTGCTCTCGTACGACGAGACCTACCGGACGGCGATGCAGGCCGAGTCCGAGTCGACCTACGGCTTCCACGAAGCGTGGGACGACCTCCGCGAGGACGTCGGCCTCGGCGCCTAGGACTCCCGCGGGAAGGGGTCGTCCGCGGCCACGACCCCGTCCGACTCGTTCGACAGGCACTCGTCGAGCGCCGCGGTCATCGCGTCGACGTCGAGGTCACGGCCGATGACGACGAGTCGCGTCGCGGGGTCGTCGTCGCCCCACTCGCCGATCGGTCCGGCCTGGACCGCCGGCCCGGCCTGGCTCACGCCGAGGACGGTCCCCGGACGACTCGCCACCCACGCGAACCCCTTCAGACGGACCACGTCGCCCACCCACTCGTCCAGCCAGCCGTCGAAACGTTCGGGGTCGAACGGCCGTTCGCGGCGGTAGACGAACGACTCGACGCCGTGAGCGGCGGCCGCGCCGTCGTCGTGGTCGTGGCCGTGGCCGTCACTCCCCTCGGCCGCGGCGAGCGCCCGCTTCCACCCCTGCCGGCGCCGGGCCGCCTCGAAGTCGAAGCGCCCGGTGTCGAGTACCGCCGCCGGGTCGATCTCCGAATACGTCGTCCGGTGGATCGTCGCCCGGGGTTGGAGTTCCCGGACCGACGCCTCGACGGCGTCGAGTTCGTCGTCCGGGACCGTGTCACACTTGTTCAACAGGAGGACGTCACAGAACTCGATCTGATCGACGAGGACCTCCGTCAGCGGTCGCTCGGGGGTAGGCGCGCCGTCCGGGAGCGAGGCCGCTGGGTCGAAGGCCTTCCAGAACCCGTAGGCGTCGATCACCGAGACGGTCGTATCGAGGCGGAACCGGTCGGGGAGGCTGCCGCCGTCGGTCCCCTCGGTCAGCGTCCGCGCGATGGGGATCGGTTCGCTGATCCCCGAGGCCTCGACGACGAGGTAGTCGAAGTCGCGTTCGTCGGCGAGACGGGTCACCGCAGTCACGAGGTCGTCCTGCAGTCGACAGCAGATACAGCCGTTCGAGAGGTCGACGATTCCGTCCTCGGCCGTGTCGTCCAGCAGTTCGGCGTCGACGTTCACCTCGCCCATGTCGTTGACGACGACGGCGATCCGTCGGTCGCCGGGGTCGTTCAGCAGGTTGTTGACCAGTGTCGTCTTCCCCGCGCCGAGCGGACCGCTGATGACCGTCATCGGGATCTCGTCGGGAGTGTGAGTCACGTCTCCGGGCACGTTCCGCGGACGGATCAATCCCGTGTCACGCGATCGGACGGGGACATCCGGACGTCGTCGTCCCGTTCTCCCATTCCGCCAGATTTAAATATCTTCGGACGACTATTTTCTGTATAGAGCCGTTTTGCTCACCGATACCAACCAATGACCGATAGCGTACGCGGCTACACGACCGAGCGCGCACGCGCGCGCGAAAGCGAGGACGAGACGGAAAGTACCGACGGGGACAGCGAGCAGTTGCGCTGTCCGGAGTGTGGCGGGCAACTCGCCACCGACACCGAACACGGCGAGACCGTGTGTGCCGACTGTGGACTCGTCGTCGAGGAGGACGAGATCGACCACGGCCCCGAGTGGCGCGCCTTCGACTCCAAGGAGAAAGACCAGAAGTCCCGCGTGGGTGCCCCGACGACCCAGATGATGCACGACAAGGGGCTGTCGACGAACATCGGCTGGCAGGACAAGGACGCCTACGGCAAGACCCTCTCGTCGCGCCAGCGCGAGAAGATGCAGCGCCTGCGGACCTGGAACGAGCGGTTCCGCACCCGTGACTCGAAGGAGCGCAACCTCAAACAGGCCCTCGGCGAGATCGATCGCATGGCCTCGGCGCTCGGCCTGCCCGAGAACGTCCGCGAGACCGCGAGCGTCATCTACCGCCGCGCGCTCGCCGACGACCTCCTACCCGGCCGATCGATCGAGGGCGTCGCCACCAGCGCGCTGTACGCCGCCGCGCGCCAGGCCGGCACCCCACGAAGCCTCGACGAGATCGCCACCGTCTCCCGCGTCGAGAAAGACGAGATCGCCCGCACGTACCGCTACGTCGTCCGCGAACTCGGTCTCGAGATCCAGCCCGCCGACCCCGAACAGTACGTCCCGCGCTTTGCCTCCGAACTCGATCTCTCGGACGAGTCGGAGCGCCGCGCCCGCGATCTGCTGAAGACCGCCAAGGAGCAGGGCGTCCACAGCGGCAAGAGTCCGGTCGGCCTCGCGGCCGCCGCCATCTACGCCGCCGCCCTCCTCACCAACGAGAAGGTGACCCAGAGCGAGGTCAGCGAGGTGGCCAACATCAGCGAGGTCACCATCCGCAACCGGTATCACGAACTGCTCGAAGCCGAAGAGCAGATCCAGGTCCCGTAGCTACCGGTACTCGATCGTCACCGGCGCCTCGGCGGGCAGCACGACGGTGTTTTCCTCGCCCGAGAGATCGATCTCTATTGTCCCGACGGTGGACTCGACGGGCACGGTTCGGTGCAGACGGTCGTCCTTGATGCAAACGTGACTCACGGTGGAGGGGCTCCCGGGGGACGGTACCACCCCACCTGTAAAAAAGGTATCCGGTCGGAAGGCCGATACGTCCCCCGTCCGTTCCCCGGCCATGGAACGGACGCGACATTTCACCGCCACGGTGTATCTCGTCGCCGACGGGGCGACGGCGCTGCACGACCACCCGGGACTCGGCCTCCGGCTTCCGCCCGGGGGGCACCTGGAACGCGGCGAACTCCCCCACGAGGCCGCGCTGCGGGAGGCCCGCGAGGAGACGGGGCTTGAGCCGACGCTCCTGACCGACCACGCGGACGTGTCGTCGTCGACGGCGCGAGCCGTTCCCCGGCCTCGACATCTGATGCTCGCCGACGTGAACGTCTGTGACGGCGAGGTGGGTCACCAGCACGTCGACCACGTCTACTACGCGACTGTCGACGGCCGACGGATCGACCCCGCACCGGGCGAACCGGGTCCTGAGGCGTGGACCTGGTACGATCCCGCCGCCCTGCGCGAGGCCGACGTGGACGCGGACGTGCGGGAGCTGGGCCTGGAGGCCATCGCGGTGGCGGCCGACTAGGTCCCGTCGACCAGCGACTCGACGTACCGGTCGACGTGGCGATCCATCCGGCGTTTGAACCCCGCCTGCCGGGCGAGCCGGTCGAGCTCCCGGGAGACCAGACTGCCGTACTGGACGGCCTTCTTGTCGGCGCCGACGACCGGCCCCGGGAGCCAGCCGGCGGCCGCCCGACGGAGCGCCACCTTCCGCTCGTCGGGCGTCGCGAGGAGGTGGCCCGGGAGGGGAAGGGCCGCCCCGACGACGCGGTCGGAGAGCAGCGGCGTCACGGGGGTCACGCCCGCGGCCCGGAGGACGAGCGTGTCGCGTTCCAGCTGGCCGGGCAACGACCGGATCACCTCCCGGGTCGCGCCGCGGACGGTCGTCGCGTCGACCCGGTCGTCGTCTGCCGGGTCGACCACCTTCGCGTACCCGCCGAACAGTTCGTCGGCCCCCTGGCCGAGCGCGAGACGGTCGAAGCCGTCGGCGGCGACGCGTTCCGCGACCAGATACAGCGGGAGCGCGATGCCGACCGTCATGGCGTCGGTCCGCCCCGTCGCGGCGACCACCTCGGGCACCGCGCGTTCGAGGGCGTCGTGGTCGAGTTCGACCACCCGTAGGTCCCGATCCATCGCCGCCGCCGCGTCCCGCGCCGCGGCCACGTCGTGGGCGTCGGGGAAGCCGGCGACGTAGCAGGGGGCGTCGGGGACGCCCGCCGCCACCAGTGCGGAGTCGACGCCGCCGGAGAAGGCGACGGCGAGGTCCGCCGCCCCGTCGACGGCGGTCACGGACTCCCGGACGGCGCGCTCGACGGCCGCGAGGGCCGCTGCATCGTCGGTCGAGACCGCCGGGTCGGGGAGCGACCAGACCCGCCGATCGACGGTTTCGCCGTTCCGGCGCTCCCTGACGTGGCCCGCGGGCACCGGCGTCGCGCCGGCGGCGTCGTCGGGGGAGAACCCCCAGTTTTCGGGCGTGCCGAAGAGCGGCTGGCGACCGAGGACGTCGCGGACGAGACGGCCGTCGAGCGCGCCGGCGAACCCGTGGGTTCCGGGGAGCGGATCGGCGCGTTCGACGGCGCGGCGGACGGTCGCGGGGTCGGCGCCGCGGAGCACGGTCACAGCAGGTCGCCGAGCGCCCGTATCATCCGTCGTTTCGCCCCGCCGGCGGCCTGTCTGAAGCTGATGTGCCAGGGCGTGCGGCGACCGACGACGCTCGTCCGGCCGGCGGCGATGGCGTCGAGGATGCCCGCGGCGGTACGGTCGTCGGTGCCGACTTCGGTGGTCGCCTGGCCGACCATCTCGGCGATGTGGGCGTCGCTTCCGGCGGTCATCGGGAGGCCGTGGGCCTCGGCGAAGCGTTCGGCCTTGCGGTTCGCCCGCCCGGTCAGGAGCCGGGAGTTGTACACCTCGATGGCGTCGGCGCTGGCGAGGGCCTCGGTGGAGACGTGGGGCGCGACGCCGTGACGCGAGGACTGGAAGGGGTGGGGGACCACGGCGATGCCGCCCTGGTCGTGGATGCGGTCGAGCGTCGCCTCGAAGGGGAGGCCCGCGGGGATCGCCTCCCGGATCCCGAACGCGAGGACGTGCCCGGCGGCGGAGGTGATCTCCATGCCGGGGATGCCGATCAGGCCGTAGTCGGCGGCCTTCTCGACGGCGTCGAGGCTCGCGTCGATCTCGTCGTGGTCGGTGACGGCCAAGGCGTCCAAGCCGATCGACTGCGCCTGCTCGAGCAGGTGGTCGACCGGGTCCCGGCCGTCGTGTGACAGCGACGAGTGCGTGTGCAACTCGACCGATAACACGGTCGTACTGTGCGGTGCCGGCGGTAAAAAGGCCGCCGGTCCGAACCGTCCGGGACGGCGGGAGTGGCGCACATGGAAAGACATTACCCCCACAGCGCGAAAGACGGAGGTGAATGAGCCTGTCCGATCCGGATCACGACCTCGTCGCCGCCGAACTCGGGCGGGACCCCACGCCCGCCGAGGCGGCGCTCTTCGAGAACCTCTGGAGCGAACACTGCGCTTACCGCTCCTCGCGGCCGCTCCTGTCGGCGTTCGACAGCGAGGCCGACCAGGTCGTCGTCGGCCCCGGCGACGACGCCGCGGTCGTCTCGCTGCCCGAGTACGGCGACGACGCCGAGGAGACCTACGTCGCGATGGGCGTCGAGAGCCACAACCACCCTTCCTACGTCGACCCGTACGACGGCGCGGCCACCGGCGTCGGCGGCATCGTCCGCGACATCCTCTCGATGGGCGCGTACCCCATCGCCCTGACCGACTCCCTCTACTTCGGCGGCTTCGACCGCGAACACTCCCGCTACCTCTTCGAGGGTGTCGTCGAGGGTATCGCCGACTACGGCAACGCCATCGGCGTGCCCACTGTCGGCGGGAGCGTCGAGTTCCACGAGGGCTACGAGGGCAACCCGCTGGTGAACGTCGCCTGCGTCGGTCTAGTGACCGAGGACCGCCTCGTCACCGCCGAGGCGAAGCGCCCGGGGAACAAACTCGTCCTCGTCGGCAACGCCACCGGCCGCGACGGCCTGGGCGGCGCCTCCTTCGCCAGCGAGGACCTGAGCGAGGACGCCGAGACGGAGGACCGCCCGGCGGTGCAGGTGGGCGACCCCTACACGGAGAAACTCCTGATCGAGGCCAACGAGGCGCTGATCGACGAGGACCTGATCCGATCGGCCCGGGACCTGGGCGCGGCCGGACTGGGCGGCGCCTCCAGCGAACTCGTCGCCAAGGGCGGCCTGGGGGCCGACATCGAACTCGACGCGGTCCACCAGCGCGAGCCGAACATGTCGGCTCTGGAGATCCTGCTCGCGGAGTCCCAGGAGCGGATGTGTTACGAGGTCCGCCCCGAGGACGTCGACCGGGTTGCCGAAATCGCCGATCGCTACGACCTGGGCTGTTCGGTCATCGGCGAGGTCCGCGAAGGCAACTACGTCTGTACGTTCGGGGGCGAGACGGTCGTCGACGTCCCCGCCGAGTTCCTCGCGGACGGCGCGCCGATGAACGACCTGGCGATGGCGGAGCCGGAGCAACCCCCGCGCGACCGCCCGGACGCGGAGCTCGACGCCGCCTTCGACGCCGTCGTCGCCAGCCCCAACACGGCGAGCAAGGCGTGGGTCTACCGCCAGTACGACCACGAGGTCGGAACGCGGACGGCCCGCCGGCCGGGCGACGACGCCGCCGTGATGGCGATCCGCGAAGCGGGCACGGGCCTGGCGCTCTCGGCGGGAGCGATCCCCGCGTGGACGGACACCGCCCCCTACGAGGGCGCCCGCGCCGTCGCGCTGGAGAACGCGACCAACCTCGCGGCCAAGGGCGCGCGACCCCACGCCGCGGTCGACTGCCTCAACGGCGGCAACCCGGAGAAACCCGACGTCTACGGCGGCTTCGGTGCCATCGTCGACGGCCTGGCCGACATGTGTCGCGACCTCTCGGTCCCCGTGGTCGGCGGCAACGTCTCGCTGTACAACGACTCGGTGACGGGCCCCATCCCACCGACGCCGACGGTGGCGATGATCGGCGTCCGGGACGGCCACGACGCCCCGCCGCTCGGGGTCACGGGCGAGGGGACCCTCCTCGAAGTGGGGGCACGCGGCGGTGCCCTCGGCGGCTCCGAGTTCCTGGCACGCATGGGCGGGAGCGACCGCTTCCCGGCCCTGCCCGCGGACGCGCCGGCGACGGTCGAGGCCGTCCGCACGGTGGCGAACCTCGACTCGACGCTCGCGACCCACGACGTGAGCCACGGCGGCCTCGCGGTGACGCTCGCGGAGATGGTGAGCGCCGAGGCGGGCATCAGTGCGACCGTCGAGGGCGTCGACGCGCTGTTCGACGAGACGCCCGGCCGGGTCGTCGTCGAGACGACCGACCCCGACGCCGTACGCGAGGCGGCGGGCGACGTCCCCGTGCGGGATCTGGGCGCGGCGACGACGAGCGGCGAACTCGTGGTGTCGGTCGGCGACGAGCGACTGACGCGCGACGCCGCGGGGATTCGCGACCTGCGGGCCGTGATCGACGACGAGTTGGCGTAGCGGCCGCTCGTCGGTTTTAGGTGGATCGGGGCGCGTGAACCGCCGTGAACGATCGTTCCCTCCGGCGGCGACTCGACGCCGCCCTCGTGCTGTTGGCCGCGGCCGTCGTCCTGTTGCTGGCGCTCGCGCTCCGGTTCGCGCCCGAGACGACGGTCGGGTTACTCGTGTTCGCAGCGTTGCTCGGCTACGCCTTCCGTGTCGGCCGATGAGTCACAGGAACAGCGGCAGGCCGAACGTGACCGCGAGGCCGACGAGGAGGACGACGAACCCGACGCCGGCCTGTCCGGTCGTGAACTCCTGCATGGGCGAGGTGACGCGTCCTTCGTCGGCCTCGTCCTCGCCGTGAGGGTGGTGCTCGTGGTCCGCGTGATCGTCGACGTGATCGGCCATGGGTGCCCCTCGGGCGTCGCGTTACAAAAATACACCTGATACGTTGGACGTAAGTCTCGAAACGGTTACAGCCGACGGGATGAACGCCGTCGACTACCGAACGGCCTTTGACCGGGCCCGTCGTAGCCCGGGATACGGATGGCCGTAACCAAGCGCATCATTCCCTGTATCGACGTGGACCTCGACGAGGACGGCAACCCGGCGGTGTACACCGGCGTCAACTTCGAGGACCTGAAGCATACGGGCGACCCGGTCGAGATGGCCCGTCGGTACAACGAGGCGGGGGCCGACGAGTTCGTCTTTCTCGACATCACGGCGAGCGCGGAGGGCCGCGAGACCATGCTCCACGTCGTCGAGCAGGTGGCCGACGAGGTGTTCATCCCGCTGACCGTCGGCGGGGGGATCCGGACCCGGGAGGACATCAAGGAGACGCTCCGGGCCGGCGCGGACAAGGTGTCGATCAACACCGCGGCCATCGAGAACCCGGAGCTGGTCGACGCCGGGGCGACCGCCTTCGGTAGTCAGTGTATCGTCATCAGCGTCGACGCCCGCCGCCGCTACGACGAGCAGGGGGAACATTACGAGCGGATCGACGGCGAGTCCTGCTGGTTCGAGTGTACGATCAAGGGCGGCCGCGAGGGGACCGGCGTCGACGTGGTGGAGTGGGCCCGGGAGGTCGAATCCCGGGGCGCGGGCGAGCTGTTCGTCAACTCCATCGACGCCGACGGCACCAAGGAAGGCTACGACATCCCGCTGACGCGGGCGGTCTGTGACAACGTCTCGACGCCGGTCATCGCCTCGTCGGGGTGTGGCGGTCCCGAGGACACCCGCGAGGTGTTCGCCGAGGCGGGCGCCGACGCCGCACTCGCGGCCTCCATCTTCCACTTCGACGAGTACACGATCCGCGAGGTCAAGGAGTATCTCGACGACCGCGGGATCCCCGTTCGGCTCTAGGCCGCCGCGTCGAAGGCCGCGACGAAGTCGTCCGCGAGGCCCTGGACCCGCCGCGAGGCGTCGCCCACGGCGTCGAGGGGATCGGTCCCGTCCTCGGTCTTGATCGAGAGGATCGGCTCGGTCTGTCCGCCGGACTGTTCGGGGTTCATGTCGTAGGTCGCGGCCGTGACGCCCGGGGTCTCCAGCAACGCCCCCTTGAGGACGTTCATGAACGTGTGATCCTCCCCGGCGATCTCCATGCGTAGTTCCTCGTCGGTCTTCTCGATGACCCGCAGTTCCATACCCAACGCTACCGGCGGTTGGCGTTTCAAGGTTTCGTAACCGTGTCGGCCCGCCGAACGGTCGGGTGCCCAACGAACGGGCGACGCCGGGATGGCGTCCCCCGAACGGAGAACGTACGGGACCACGCGAGGTGGTCTCCCGACTGACCAAGCCACTGCGAGGAGCACCAGACTCGCAATGTGCTCTGCGATACGTGACGCGTCGGGCCGAAGGCCGTTCGCGTCATCTACTAGGTTTACATTTGTGCTAAAAAGTCTGTCGATCGGACCAATACCTTCCACAAACTGTGAGCTGAGTACTCGTATATCATATTTGAAACGGGTTCCCGTGGACGTTCGGCCCGAACGATGACGCTCATCGGACGAGATACGGATCGTTGCCCGCGACGAAGCGCCCGAGGTCGGTCTCGCGCCGGTAGTCGGTCGACCGGAGGCGGTCGATGGCGTCGACGAGGCGGCCGGCGTCGTCGGACTCCCAGTCCGACGGCTCCCGGATCGGCAGCACGAGCCACCCGCTCCCGCGCAGTTCCGTCGCGTGGAGCGTCGCGACGTCGAGGGCGTCGACGTCGTGGGCGGTACAGATCTCGACGACGTGTTCGGTTGCACGCTCGCCGACGGGAAAGAGCACGTGTGCCGCGATGGCTCGGAGTTCGGCGTCGAAGAAGGGTTCCATCGCCGCGTAGTCGTCGTCGGTCGGCTCCCCCTCCGGGACGCAGGTGTGGAGATAGGAGAGGAACGTGTTCTCGACGGTCGGTTCGTCGCCGGTGGATCGGAGGAGGCCCGCGTCGTGGAGCGCCCGCTGGAGGCGTCGACCGGCGGGCGTTCCCGTGAAGGGGACGCCCGTCTCCGCACCCCCGTGGACGCCGGGGTGGTCGCCGACGACGTGGAAGTGGGCGTTCGCGTCCCCGTATCCCGGGACGTTCCGCTCGCAGGGCGGGTCCATGCCGAACGGGTTGCTGACGCGGTCGGTGACGTTTCGCACGGGTACCGCCTACGCGGCCAGGAACCTAAATCTACAGTTCGACGCCGGAGGGGATCAGGCTCTTCGACCGGAGGAGGCTCCCGTTGGCGTCGTAGACGAGAAACGTACTCTTCGAGTAGGTGGCGAGCGGTTCGCCGTCGATGCGGAGGACGACGCTGTAGCGACCCGCGTCGCCGTCGGTCGACTGGCCGTACTCCCGGGCGGCACGAACGAATCGCAGGACGTCGTCGGCCTCCTCGTTGAGTTCGAGGAGAAAGTCGCCGGTGATCCGATCGGTGACGCTGACGACCCCCGTGGCGTCGGGCGTATCGAGCGAGTCCTGCAAGCGGAAAGTCACGTCCGTCTCCTCTGCCCCCAGCAGGTCTCCCTCGGCATCGGTCAGCCGCTCCGTCAACGTCTCTTTCGGTCCGTGGAAGTCGATAACGACGCGGGGTTCGGCCGGTTCGTCCCCGGTCTCCACCCAGTCGACGTTGTGTGCTTCCAACTCGAAGTGGTCACGCCTCATTCCGTATCCTCGCTTTTGTGTTCAGGCGGTATGAACGTAACGCCCCGCGACCGCAACCGGGTTTCGGCGGTCCGTCGGGACGGACGCCGAGGGGTTTATTGACCGGCTTGCCCTCGGCGACGGTATGTGGGTCCGGTCGGAGTACGCGGGCGAACTGGCCGTCCTGACCACGTGGTTCGCCGCGCTGATCCCGTGGAACGTGACGTTCGCGAACCTCGGGGACGGCGCCCTCCTGTTCGTCCGCTTTCCACTCTTCCAGGTCCGGTACACCTTCGGCGTCCCCATCGCCGCCGGCATCGCCGTCGTCGACCCCCTCACGGCGACGGCCTTCCAGGGGGGACAGGCGCTCGAACTCCCCTATCGGCTGTGGACGGTCGGCGCCGGAATCTTCGCCGCGGCCCTCGTCGTCTCGGCCGTCTACTACCGCCGCGAGGCGTGGGCCGAATCCTGGCCCGTCGACCCCGTCCGACTCCTCGGGACCCTCCTCCTGGCGACGGGAGTCGTCCTCGCGGCGGCGACGTACTTCCTCCTCTCCCGGGGGTTCCCGGGCATCCCCATCCCCATCGGCGTCGTCTTCCTCTTCCTGTTCGGCGTCGTGTTGCTGACGGTCGACCGGACCGAGTGATGGTCGGCCGCGGACACAAACTATAAATCCGCCGCGTGTCCCTATTCGCACGTGATACCGCCACGCGTCGTCGCCGAACCCGCACGCCGGTCGGCAGCGACGGGTGGCCTCGCGGCTCTCCTGAAAAAACGCGGTCGGTAGCTCCGCTCGTGGCGGGGGTGGCGACCCCGTCCCGGGTGACCGCCGACGACCGACCCGTTCCGACACGACTAACAGCGCAGACGACACCCATCCGACAATGACGCTATCCGAGTTCCGCGGGGTCTATCCCGCCATGATCACGCCGTTCCACGCGGACGGCAGTATCGACTTCGAGACGCTCCGAACCGACGCCAGACGGCTCGCCGACGCCGGCGTCGACGGGCTGGTGCCCGTCGGCTCGACCGGCGAGAGCGCGACCCTCTCCCACGACGAACACATCGAGGTGGTCGAGGCCGTCGTCGACGCCGTCGGCGACGACGTGCCGATCATCGCCGGCTCCGGCTCGAACAACACCGCCGAGGCGCTCTCGCTCTCCCGGCGCTCGGCCGACGCCGGCGCCGACGGGCTCCTCCTCATCTCGCCGTACTACAACAAGCCCGAACCCGCGGGGATGATCGAGCATTACCGCACCATCGCCGACGAGGTCGACCTCCCACAGATCGTCTACAACGTCCCCGGGCGGACGGGCCGGAACATCACCCCCGACACCGCCGTCGAACTCGCCACCCACCCCAACATCCTCGGCTACAAGGCCGCCAGCGGCGATCTGAACCAGGTCTCCGAGGTGGTCGAGCGCACCCGCGACGAGGACTTCTCGGTGCTCGCCGGCGACGACGGCCTGATCCTTCCCACCCTCGCCGTCGGCGGGACGGGAACCATCAGCGTCGTCGCCAACGTCGAACCCGAACGGACCGTCGACTTGGTCCACTCGGCGCTCGACGGCGACTTCGAACACGCACGGGAACGTCACCACGAACTCGGCCCGCTGATGCGCGCCCTGTTCTGGGAGACCAACCCCATCCCGGTCAACGAGGCGATGGCCATCCGCGGCTACGGCCCCGGGACGGTCCGCTCGCCGCTCACCCGCCTCTCCGGGGAGTACCGCGACGACCTCGAAGCGATCCTCGCGGATCTCGGTCCGGTGGAGGCCGAGCCGTGATCGATGTCGCCGTCACCGGCGCCGGCGGCCACATGGGCCGCGAGGTGATCGAGGCCGCCGCCGACCGCGACGGCGTGGACGTCGCCCTCGCGGTCAACCGCACGTCGGTCGGCCCCGTCGCCGGCGTCCCGGTCGAGGACGAGGCCGACCTCCCCGCGTTGCTCGCGGAGCGCGATCCCGACGTCCTGGTCGATTTTACCCTCCCCGACCCGAGCACCCGGTACGTCGAGGCCTGCGCCGACGCCGGCGTCGCCGCCGTCGTCGGCACGACGGGCTTCTCGGAGTCACAGCTGGCCGTCCTCGCCGACGCCGCCGAATCCGTGCCCGTCCTCCGGGCGGCCAACTTCGCGCGCGGCGTGGCGGCGCTCCGGCGGGCCGTCCGCGAGGCCGTCGCCGCGGTGCCATCCTACGACGTCGAACTCACCGAGACCCACCACAACCGCAAGCGGGACGCCCCCTCGGGCACCGCCCTGACCCTCCTCGACGACGTGGACGAGGTGCGCGAGGAGCGTGACTCCTCGCCCGACGCGGACCGTGTCCACGGCCGCGAGGGCGAACAGCCCCGCGAGGACGGCGAGATCGGCGTCCACGCGCGCCGGGCGGGCGACGTCACCGGCGAACACGAACTTCTACTTGCGGGGAACCACGAGGTACTGACGCTCACACACCGCGCCGAGTCCCGCGGCGTCTTCGCCGCGGGCGCGCTCGACGCGGCGGAGTGGCTCGTCGGCCGCCAGGCCGGCGAATACGACTTCGAGGACGCACTATGACACTGCAAGCCGACGTATCCGACCTGTGGCAGCGCTACGACGACGACGACGTGGACGCCGGGACGGCGACCGCCGACGACTACGACACGCTCGATGCCTTCCTCGACGCACTGGAGGCGGGCGAGGTCCGCGCCGCCGAGAAGCGCGGCAGCGCCGAGGGAACCTCGGCTGGCTCCCGGCCGTCGGCCGGGAACGGCGAGTGGGAGGTAAACGAGTGGGTCAAACGGGGCATCCTGCTCAACTTCGGCCTGCGGGCCACCGAGGCCCGCTCCTACGGCGGCGTCGACTACCACGACGTCCTCCCCCTGCGCGAGACGGGCGACCTGGGCGAACGCGGCACCCGTAACACGCCCGATGGGACGACGATCCGCCGCGGTGCCTACCTCGGGAGCGACTGCATCATGATGAGTCCCTCCTTCGTCAACGTGGGCGCACACGTCGGCGACGGGACGCTCGTCGACTCCTGTGACACCGTCGGCTCGTGTGCCCAGATCGGCGAGAACGTCAAACTCGGCGCGAACACGCTGATCGGCGGGGTACTGGAGCCGGTCGAGGACGCGCCGGTGATCGTCGAGGACGGCGTCTCGCTCGGCGCCGGCTGTCGGGTCACGAGCGGCTTCGTCGTCGGCGAGAACACGGTCGTCGGCGAGAACACGCTGCTCTCGCCGCGCATCCCCGTCTACGACCTCGTCGAGGAGGAGGTCATCTACGGCCGTCTACCCCCGGAGCGCCGGGCGTTCACCCGGATGGTCGAGTCCTCCATCGGCGACCACGACCTCTTCGCCGGCGGCGCGTACAAGCCCGCCGTCGTCGCGATGGACATCGAGGCGGAGACACGGGACGCCACGCGGCGCGAGGAGGCGCTCCGGGAATGAGCGGGGAGGCGGCCGACACCGGCCCCGCCGTGCGACGACTCGCCGACTGGTCGGCCGCCGACCTGCGGGACCTGGCCGCCGAGTACGACACGCCGCTGTACGTCACCGACCGCGACCGGGTGGGGGAGAACGCCGCCCGCCTGCGCGCGGCCTTCCCCGACGCCGACGTGCGCTACGCGGTGAAGGCCCACACCGGCCGGGCCGTCCTCGACGCCGTCCGCGAGGCGGGACTCGGCGCCGAGTGTGCCTCCGCGGGTGAGGTGGTCCGCGCCCTCGACGCCGGGTTCGAGGCCATCCAGTACACCGCGGTCAACCCGCCGGCCGCGGACCTGGACGTCGTCGTCGACCGCTGGCGGGCGGGGGCCGACCTGACCGTCGTCGCCGGCGCGCGGGACACCCTCGACCGACTCCGGGAACGCGGCTTCGACGGTCGGTTGGCGGTCCGGGTGAACCCCGGCGTCGGCGCCGGCCACCACGAGAAGGTGACTACGGGCGGCCACGCCAAGTTCGGCGTCCCCTACGACCGCGCGGCCGAGGTGGTGGCCGACGCCCGCGCCGACTTCGACGTGGTGGGCATCCACGCGCACGCCGGCAGCGGCATCTCCGGCGAGGACCTGTCGGCCCACCGCGAACTCGTCGCCCGGATGGGCGAACTCGCCCGCGAGGTGGGCGACCTGGAGTTCGTCGACGTCGGCGGCGGCTTCGGCGTCCCCTACCGCGAGGACGAACCGCCGCTCGACCTCCCCGCCGTCGCCGACGCGACACGGGAGGCACTCGGCGCGGTCGACGCCCAGTTGGCCGTCGAACCCGGCCGCTACGTCGTCGCCGACGCCGGCGTCCTCCTGACGCGGGTGAACACGGTGAAGCCGGTCGACGACGCGGGCGCGACGGGGGCGGTTCCCGTCGTCGCCGGCGTCGACGCCGGCATGACGACGCTCCTCCGGCCGGCGATGTACGACGCCTACCACGCCATCCGGAACCTGACCGACGACCGGCCGGAGCGACCGGTCACCGTCGCCGGCCCGGTCTGCGAGACGGCCGACCTGTTCTGTGAGGGGCGATCGATGCCCTCACCGCGGCGGGGTGACCTGCTCGCGGTCGGCAACGCCGGCGCCTACGGCTACGAGATGGCGAGCACGTACAACTCCCGGCCCCGACCCGCGGAGGTCGTTCGGGACGGGGACGGAACGCGACTCGCCCGCGAGCGAGAGACCATCGCCGACGTCACCGCACTGGAGGTAGAGCGATGACGGCCGTCGCCGCGGAGAAGTACCACGGCACGGAGAACGACTTCCTCGTCGTCGCTGCGGACGCCCCGGTGGCGGACCGGGCGGCCTTCGCCCGGACGCACTGCGACCGCGAGACGGGCGTGGGCGGCGAGCGGACCGGCGCCGACGGCGTCCTCTTTCTGGACCTCGATCCGTCGGCCTCGCCCGTCCGGGTGACGATGACGCTCGTCCAGCCCGACGGCTCGATAGCCGAGATGTGCGGCAACGGGGCGCGGATCACCGCGACGTGGGCGGCCCGCGAGACGGGTGCCCGCGAGGTGATCGTCGAGACGCCGGCGGGCGACCGACACGCCGTCGTCCGGAACGAGGGCGTCACCGTCGAGATGGGCCGCCCGTCCTTCGAACCCGCGGACGTGCCCCTCGCCCGCGACGCCGGCGGGCCGCTGATCGACACGCCGATCGAGGGCCTGACCGTCACCGCGGTGAACACCGGCGTCCCCCACGCCGTCGCGTTCGTCGACGACGTGGACGCCGTCGACCTGACGGCGGTCGCCCCGCCGGTTCGCCACGCCGCGATCTTCCCCGAGGGAGCGAACGTCACGCTCGCCACGCGGGTGGATCTGGACGACGACGCCGTCGAGGGGGCGCCCGGCGCGCCCGAGGCCTACCGGCAGCGGACCTACGAACGCGGCGTCGAGGGCGAGACGCTGGCCTGCGGGACGGGCGCGGTGGCCGTCGTCGCCGCGGCCAGGCGCACCGGCCGCCTCGACACCGAGGGCCCGGTCCGCGTCTCGCCCCCCGGCGGCGACCTGGTGATCGTCGTCCCCGACGACGGTCCGGCGACGCTGACCGGCCCCGTCGAACGCGAGTTCGCGACCGAACTGGAGGTCCCCGAGTGACCGACGGCTTCGACCCCGTCGACTTCCTCGATGCCGCCGTCCGCATCGAGTCCCACGAGGACGTGACGGAGATGCGTGAGTTCCTCGTCGAGACGCTCGGTTCGGCCGGCGTCGACCCCCACGTCGACGACGCGGGCAACACGCTCGCCACCAGAGGAGCGGGGTCGCCACACGTCGTCCTGAACACCCACGTCGACACGGTGTCGCCACACGTCGACTACCGCCGCGAGGACGGCGTGATCCACGGGCGCGGCGCCTGCGACGCGAAGGGGCCGCTCGCGGCCATCCTCGACGCCTTCCTCGGGACCGACCCCGAAGCGGGACGGCTGACCCTCGCGGTCACACCCGACGAGGAAGTGTACTCCACGGGCGCGGCGGCGCTCGACCTGTCGGCCCTCCCCGGCGTCGAGTCCTCGACCGGCGACGCCTACGTCGTCGGCGAGCCGACCGGGCTGGACGTCTGTACGGCCGCGAAGGGCCGGTTCGAGGGCACGATCACCCTCTCGGGGACGAACGCCCACGCGGCCGAACCCGAGAGCGGCGTCAACGCCGTCGCCGCCGCGGAGGGGGCGCTGTCGGCCGTCCGCACCTTCGACGCCGACCGCGACCCCCACCCGTCGCTCGGCCCGGCGACGCTCACGCCGACGGTCGTCGAGGGCGGGAAGGCGACGAACCAGGTGCCCGCGACCTGTGCGATCACCGTCGACCGGCGGAGCGTCCCGCCGGAGTCCGCGGCGGGCTTCCGCGAGTCCCTAGAGCGGGCCGTCGACGACGCCACGCCCGACCCCGTCGGCGTCGCGTTCGACCTGACCGAGCGCCCGACGCCCTTCCTCGAAGCGTTCGCGACGGACGCCGACGAACCGGTCGTCCGACACCTCGCCGACGCGGCCGCCCGCGCCACCGACGGCGACGCCGGCACGGTCCGTCCCTTCACCGCCGCCACCGAGGCCTCCTACTTCTCGCCCGCGCCGACCGTCGTCTTCGGCCCCGGCGTCCTCGCCGACGAGCGGGGGCCCGTCGCCCACGCCGACCGGGAGTACGTCCGGATCGCCGAGGTGGAGCGGTCGGCGGCGGCGCTCGGCGACGCGCTCGCGGCGCTGGTCGGCTAAAGCGCAACCCCCAAGCGCCCGGGGGGACTCGGAACGACCATGTACGAGGCGGTCCACGTCGCCCCGGACGGCGACTCCCCCGCGACGGACGTCGTCGAGCGAGCCGCGCGGCTGGGGTTCGAGGGCGTCGTCGTCCTGGCCCGGGACGCGACGCCCGAGCACGACGCCCTCCGCGACGCGTCGGGCATCGACGTCGTCGACGGCGTCGAGGTGGTCGCGCCGGACCCGGAGCGCGCGAGCGGCGCGGTCGGGGGCCGACGCCCGAACCACACCGTCCTCGCGGTCCGTGGCGGCACCGACCGCCTCAACCGGTTCGCGGTCGAGAACGAACGCGTCGACGTGCTGACCCGCCCCATGGCCGACGATGGCGACGTGAACCACGTCCTGGCGAACCGGGCCGCCGAGAACGGCGTCCGGATCGAGTTCGACCTCGGCCCCGTCCTCCGGTCGACGGGCGGTCCGCGGGTGCAGGCACTCCGCGACCTGCGGAAACTCCGGGAACTCGTCGTCGACGCCGACGCGCCGTTCGTCGTCAGCGCCGGCGCCCCCTCGCGTCTGGGATTGCGAGCGCCGAGAGAACTCGTCGCCGTCGGCGAGACCATCGGGTTCGACCCCGACACCGTCCGCGCGGGGCTACGGGAGTGGGGGGCGCTCGCGGGGCGCAACCGCCACCGCCGGTCCGAGTCGTTCGTCGAACCGGGCGTCGAACGGGGGCCGTACGAGGACGACGGGGGGAGCCGATGAAACACCTTCCCAAACACCTCCGGCCGCGGTGGCGCTACCTCGCGGTGGCCCTGGAGACGCGACCCGACGCGTCGCTCACGCGGAGCGACTTCCAGCGGGCCGTGTGGTACGCCGCGGGCAACCTGCTGGGCGACGCCGGCAGCGCCGACGCCGACCTCCGGGTGCTTCGCTTCTCCTTCGACGCCGCGGCGGGCGAGGGGACGGCCGCCGTGCGCGCTCGCCACGGCGAGGTTCGACCGGCGCGGGCGGCGCTCGCCTGCGTGAGCGAGGTGGGCGGCGACCCGATCGGTCTGTACGTCCGGGGCGTCTCGGGCACCCTCCGTGGCTGTACGGAGAAGTACCTCGACTGATACGGTTTATTGTGACTGTGTACCGGTGGTTCGCCGAACCGTTCTGGCGAATCACCGGTGATGACTTACGATAAACAGTGTGAGGCTCAGACCGGCGCCGACCGTCGCCGGCCCGTCTTCCCGGCCAGCCAGCCGCCGACCTTGCCGCCGAGGAATCCACCGGGTGCGCCGATGAGGGGCGGCAGGACGCCGCTCCCCACGGCGAGGCCGACGGCGGCGACGCGGAAGGCGACCGGTCCGCCCGCCCCGAACGCGGCCGGAACGGTCTGGCCCAGGATCCAGACCACGCCCGGCGCCGAACCGATCACGCCGGCCCGAACGCCGGCGGCGGTGCCGTCGACGGTCGATCCGCCGGCGAGGTAGCCGGCGAGCAGGCCGCCGACGACCACCATGTCGAGCGAGAAATCGCTGCCCATGCCCGACAGCCAGTAGGCGCCGACGGTCGGGGGAATCGACGCCACGCCGCCGATGAGGGCGTACGGCCACGTCTCTGAGGGTCGGAGGGAACCACGCGGGGACAGCGCCGGAACGTCACCTCACCGATACAAAAACGGCTCGCTCCCGTCGGAATCGAACGAACGTCCACTCCGCCGAGACATCGACAAGAGTTAACACGGCACATATCCAAGCTGATGAAAGAATGCCCACACCATCGGATCCTGCCCCCTGTGACCTGGACGAACAGCTCTACGAGTGTCTGGAGTGCGGCGAGCGGCTCTGTAGCGCGTCGTCGCCGCCCGCCTGTCCGGTATGTGACGGGGTGTTGCAGAACCTGAGTCGCCCACGACCGGAGTAACGCCGTCCCGCACCGGAGCGTGTGACGGCGTCGCAAGCACTTTGCGTTCGGCTCCCGACATGCCGCCGATGCGGATAAACGAGATCGAGATCCACGAGTTCGACTACGCGGCCGAGCGGACGGGGACCGTCGGCGGCAACTGGGTGTACGATCCGGACTCCACGCTCGAACCGCCCGGCTTCGTGCTGACGATCCGCACCGCCGACGGCACTGAGGGTCACTACCGGGGGTTCGCGTTCACGCCGCCGATGGTCGCCCAGATCCGGATGGTGGCCGAGGAGCACGTCCTCGGCCGGGATCCGCTCGAACGGCGGGAGATCTGGCAGGACTGCTGGCGGGCGCTTCGCCACACCGACCACTTCGGCGTCGGGCCGATCGACGTCGCGCTCTGGGACCTGGCCGGCGCCCACCACGACGCGAGCGTCTCGACGCTGCTCGGCGGCGGGCGCGACGCCCTCCCGACCTACGCCTCGACGACCTTCGTCGACGACAACGGCGGCCTCGACGGCCCCGAGGCGTTCGCCGACTTCGCCGCCGAGTGTCTCGACCGGGGCTACGAGGGGTTCAAGTTCCACGGCCACCCCGAGGTGCGGCCCGACGTCGACGTCGCCATCTGCGAGGCGCTCGCGGATCGGGTCGGCGACCGGATGGCGCTCATGCTCGACGCCTCCAGCCTCTACCGGACCTACGCCGACGCCCTCGAAGTGGGACGGGCGCTCGACGACCTCGACTTCCGCTGGTACGAGGATCCCTTCCACGACGGCGGCGTGAGCGAGCGGGCGGTCCGGAAACTCGTCGACGAACTCGACACGCCGATGCTCGGCCTCGAACACGTCCGGACCGGCCCCTACGGGGTGGCGAACAGCCTCGCCACCGAGGCGACCGACCTCGTGCGCGCCAGCGCCCACCTCGACGGCGGCATCACGGGCGCGCTGAAGATCGCAGAGACCGTCGAGTCGTTCGGCCTCGACGTCGAACTCCTGCTCGGCGGTCCCGCACACATGCACCTGATGAGCGCGCTCAGGAACTCCAGTTTCTTCGAACACGGCCTGCGCAATCCCGGGAGCGACTGGATCCTGAACCAGGGGTTCGAGGGCGAGCCGGAGTCGGTCGACGACGACGGGCGGATGGCCGTCCCCGACGGCCCCGGCCTCGGAGTCGATATCGACTGGGCGTTCGTCGAGCGCCGCCGGACGGGTCACACGCGGATCGAGAGGTGACCGGACGGGGCGTCGGAGCCGGGATTTAACTCCACCCATTCCCAACGATCGACCATGACGAACGTGACGATCGAGTACTGCGTCCCCTGTGGCTTCCTCGACCGCGCCGAGACGATCCAGCACGCGCTGTTGACGTCGCTGGGCGAGGACCTGGACGCCGTGACCTTGGAGACCGGCGACAAGGGTGTCTTCCGGGTTCACGTCGACGGCGAGACCATCTACGACAAGGACGCGGACGGCGACTACGACACCGACGAACTCGTCACGACGGTCCGCGGCCGGGTCTGAGACCGCGTCCCGTATGTCGCTGGGTCGCCAGGACAGCCCGGCGAACCCCCGGTGATGACTCCCGGCGAACGGGACGAAAGGGAACCCTTACCCCGTCCCCCCCGCGAACCCTCGGACATGGCCGAGGCAGAGGCACTCGTCGCCGAGGACGTGCGCAGGCAGTACGGCGACGTCGTCGCGCTGGACGGCGTCTCGCTGTCGATTCCCGAAGGGGAGGTGTTCGGGCTGGTCGGGCCCAACGGCGCCGGGAAGACGACGCTAGTGCGGGCGCTTACGGGCACGACGCGCTGTGATGGGACGGTCCGGGTGCTCGGCGTCCCACCGGCCGACGTCGACGACGCCCGCGTGGGGTTGCTCCCGCAGTCGTTCCACCCGGCGGACCGACTCACCGCCCGCGAACTGGTCACCTACTACGCCGGTCTCTACGACGAATCGCGGTCCGTGACGGCCGTCCTCGACGACGTGGGGCTCTCCGAAGACGCCGACACCTGGTACGAGAAGCTCTCGGGCGGCCAGCAACGCCGTGCCTGCGTCGGCACCGCACTCGTGAACGACCCCGACGTACTCTTCCTCGACGAACCGACGACCGGCATCGACCCCGCGGGTCGGCGGTCGCTGTGGCGGTTGATCGACGACCTGGCGGCCGGCGGCACCACCGTCCTGCTCACCAGTCACTCGATGGCCGAGGTCGAACGCCTCGCCGACCGCGTGGGGCTGCTCCGCGACGGCCGCCTCGTCGCCGTCGGCAGCCCCGAGTCGCTGATCGCCGAACACGGGGGCGACAGCCGCCTGGTCGTCGACGCGGCGCCCCCTGCCGACCGGGAGGCGCTCGCGGCCGCCCTCGACGCCGAGGTGACGGAGCACGGCGGACGTCTGGAGGTCCGCGACGTCGCACTCGCCGACGTCGGCGACGTGGTCTCGCGGCTGGAGGCGGCCGGCGTCGACGTCGAGTCGTTCGCGTGGTCCGAACCCGACCTGTCGGACGTCTACCTCCGACTGACCGGCGAGTCGTTCGTGCCGACGGACGGCGACGGTCGCCCCGGCGTCGAGAGCGAGGTGGAGGGATGAGCCGGGGACGCCGGATCGGCGCCACGTTCCGCGCCGCCCTCCGGGCGTTCGTCCGACGGAAGACGGCCGTCTTCTTCACCTTCTTCTTTCCCGTCCTCCTCATCCTGATCTTCGGGGCGCTGGTGGGGACGCGGCCGACCGGCGGCGGCCTCTTCGCCCGGGACCCCGCCTTCTACATTCCGGGCTATCTCGCCGTCGTCGTCGTGTTCACGCCGCTGTCGCGGGTTGGTAGCACCATCGCCCGCCACCGGGACGGCAACCGGTTCGAGAAGCTGTCGACGACGCCGCTCCGCCGCTGGGAGTGGCTCCTCGCCCACACGCTCGTCAACGTCGCCATCATCGGCCTGGCCGGCCTGCTGCTGTTCGTCCTCGTCCTCGCCGTGACGGGCGCGACGGTGGTCGTCGGGCCGGCCCTCCTGGCGCTCGTCCCGCTGGTGGTCGTCGGCGTCGCGCTCTTCTGTGGGCTGGGGTCGATCATCGGTCGCCTCGCCGACTCGCAGGACGGCGTCATCGCCGCCAGCAACTCCGTGGCCCTGCCCGTCTGGGTGCTCTCCGAGACGTTCGTCCCGCCGTCGATGCTCCCGGCGTGGTTCCGCCCGGTGACGGCGTTCTCGCCGCTGACCTACTTCTCGCGAGGGGTGCGGACCGCCGCCGCCGGCGGCGATCCGTCCGCGCCCCTCCTCGTCCTCGCGGTGCTCGCGGCCGCCTTCTTCGTCGTCGGCGCCGTCGCCGTCCCGCGGACGGAGTGACCCGGGAGTCAGGAGTCGTCGTCGACGCCGTTCGCGTCCCCGGCTTCCGCGTTCTCCGTCCCGACGTTGTCGTCCGCATCCTCGTCGTCCGCGTCGCCGCTGGCGCCGTCGTCCGGCCGCCCGTCGTCGATCCAGCCGCGTCGGGCGGCGAGCGCCGTCCGGAGCCGGGCGTCGAGGGTCCGGCGGAGGCGTTCGGCCGTCGCCGTGTCGACGTCGACGGCGGCGGCGTCGTGACCGGTCAACGAGAGCGACCCCGCGGTGTCGGCGGTGACGGTCGCCACTCCCCACCGCCGCTGGAACACGGTCCGCGTGTCGATCACCGTCTGGATCCGGTAGTACGGGACGACCTTGATCCGCCGCCTGAGGACGCCGTTCCGCGTGACGAGGTGGTCCTCGCCGAGCCAGTAGCCCCGGTGTTTCCACTTGAGGTGGGCGGCGACGGGCGTGAGGGGGGCGAGCGCCGCGGGGCCGTACCAGGGGATCGATCCGGCCACGAATCGGTCCACGCCGTAGAGGAGACCGACGAGGACGCCGACGGCGAGGAGATAGCGGACTGCGTACCGGCCCCGGACCCGCCGGGGCGGGCGCTCGAAGGCCGGCGAGCCGACGGCTTCGATCCGGTTGGCGAGGGCGAAGACGCGGTCGCGCGCCGCGAGTGGGACGGCCGCCTCCGATCCCCCCTCACCCGATCCGGGCGCGTAGCCCGCCGTCTCGATCCGGAGCGACGCGTAGCCGAAGGCCCGCTTCAGGGGGTCGTCGAGCACCGTCAGCGTCTGTACCTTGTCGAGGGGGATGGACCCGTCGTAGCGCCGGAGGAGCCCGCGCTCGTACTGTAGTTCGTCCCCGATCCGCGCCAGCCGGAAGTCGTAGTAGTTGAGGACGGCCACGACGGCCCCGGCCGCCCACGCCACGAGGACGACGCCGAGGGCGAGCGCGACGACGCCCGCGGCGAGGAGGAGCCGTCTCGACCCGTCGGGCAGGAGCGACGACAGGGCGGGGACGCTCCCGGAGAGGAGGACGATCAGGAGTCCCGGGACGCGGGCGTCGAACGACAGCGCCCCGACGAGTGCGAGTTCCCGTGGCGTGAGCGCGAACAGTTCGGTCGTGTCGGGACCCTCGCCCGCCGCCTCCGCCTCGTCGCCGCGTTTCAGGCGACCGATCTCGCCCTGGAGGCGTTTTGCCTCCTCGAACTCGACGAAGCGGAGCGACGCCTCCGTCTCGCTCCCGCCGGCCGTCTCGAAGCCGACGACGGCGACGCCGAGCGCCCGCTGGACGACGTTGCGACTGATGTCGACGTTCTGGATGCGTCCGAGGGGGATCTCACGGTTCCGACGGGAGATCACCCCCGATCGGATGTCGAGGGTATCGCCGTCGAGGGCGTACTCGAACCGGCGGTAGTACGCCACCTCGTAGCCGATCAGCGCGAGGAGGGCGAGGCCGACGAGGGCGACGACGGCGGGCCCGCCGGCGGGGCCGAAGGCGGCGGAGGCCCCCGAAAAGAGGATGGCGGCGGTGAAGACGATGCTGCCGCCACGTTCGAGCACCCGGTAGGGCACCGAGAGCGGGGAGAGCTTCATACGGCGTCGTCGCCCTCGGCGCGGATGGCGAGTCGCTTCAGCCGCTCCCGCAGGTCGTCGGCCCCGGCGGGCGTCAGTCCCGGGATCCGGACGTCCGCGCCCCGCGAGCCGGCGGTGTAGACGACGGCGCTTGCCAGGCCGAGGAGGCGTTCGACGGGACCACGCGAGGAGTCGACGTGCTGGAGGCGGACGAAGGGGACGACCGTCCGGACGCGGGTGAAGACGCCGCGTTCGAGATACAGGGCGTCGTCGCGGACCTCGTAGCGCCAGACCCGATAGCGGGCCAGCGCGAGGCCGACGCCGAAGCCGAGGACGACGACGAGGACGGCCGGCGGGACCCACACCGGCAGGTCGACCGCCAGCCGGTCGACGGCGACGGTGACGCCGGCGAGGGCGACGGCGACGATGGCGGCCTGTCCGGCCCACACGACGCGAACCCGCGGGTGGAGTCGGTTCATCGGCGGCCCTCCTGGCGTGCCATGTCTGCCCGTTCCCGTCCGCGCGGTAAATATCGTCGTGGTCGGCGGCCGACCGCGTCGCTCACAGCGCGTCGAGCAACGCGTCGACGTCCGCGGCGGTGTTGAACACGTGGACCGACGCCCGGACCGCGTCGGGGTAGGGGAGCGACCGGACGTGGATCCCCTCGTCGGCGAGGCGATCGACCAGTCCTTCGGGGTCGTCGGCGTCGAAGGTGACGAGCCCGGACTCGTACGCGCGGGGGCTCAGCAGTCGATCCCCGAGCCCCGCCTTGAGGCGGTCGGTCAGGCGCTCGATCCGGCCGGTGACGGTGTCGTAGCCGAGCGCCTCCACCGTGTCGATGGCCTCGATCAGCCCGCGGTACGGCGCCGGCGACGTGGTCCCCACCTCCAGTCGCGGGGCGCCGGCTTTCAGCGACAGGTCGTCGGCACTGGCGTCCGCGACGCTCCGGTAGCTGGCGATCCCCGGCGTGAGGCCGTCGGCCACCGACCGGTCGACGTAGAGAAATCCCGCCCCCCAGGGCCCGAGGAGCCACTTGTGGCCGGCGGCGGCGACGAAGTCGGCTCCCCACTCGCGGACGTCGACGGGGACCTGCCCCGGCGACTGGACGCCGTCGACCAGCACCAGCGTGTCGTGGTCGTGGGCGATCTCGACGATCTCCGCGACCGGCAGCCGGGTTCCGTAATTCCAGGTGATCGAGTTCAGACAGAGCAGGCGCGCGTCGGCGACGGCCTCGGCGACCGAATCGAGGTCGAGGCGACCGGCCTCGGTGTCGAGGACGCGGACCTCGACCCCCTGATCGCGGAGGTTCCACCAGGGGACGACCCCCGCGGAGTGTTCGAGGTCGGTGCGGACGACGACGTCACCGGGGTTCCAGTCGAGGGCCGCGGCGACCCGGGCGATGCCGTCGGCCGTGCTCTCGGTGAGTGCGATCTCCGCGGGATCGGCACCCAGGAAGTCGGCGACGACCTCGCGGGTCTCCTCGAACGTCTCGAAGGCCGCGGGGTACGCTCCCTCCTCGACGGGGGCGACGTACTCGTGGTGTTCGAGGAAGTCACCGGCCGCCTCGACGACGCGCCGCGGGGCCGGGCCGGAGGCGCCGGTGTTGAAGTAGACGCCGCGTTCGAGGGCGGGAATCTCCGCACGCAGGTCTTCGGGTCGCATACCGGTCACTGGGGGAGGGTGCCACCTCAACGTTTCCCGTCGGGACGGCGGGGCGATCAGGCCGTCGTGGCGAGGCGTCGCTCGACCCGTCGCCGGGCGCGTCTCGCCGCCCGTCCGCGGTCCGCGACCGCCGCGAGGACCGGGTAGTTCGCCGGGCAGTCGGCGTAGAGGTACTCCGCCAGATCCGTGGGGACGCCCGGGAGTTCGCTCCGCCGGCCCCGGATCGTCTCCTGGCGGCGCATCCCGACCCCGTCGATTCGCGCCTCCACCTCGCGAACGGATCCCCACAGGTCGTACAGATCGTCGAACGACTGCTCGGACAGCGGCCGGTCGTCCAGGGCGACGAGGTCGGCCCAGGCCGCGGACAGGTCGTCGGCCGCGCGGGCGAGCGAGGCGTCCTCGCGGTCGAGGACGTCGAGGAACGCCTCGCGCTCGCGCTCCGCGGCGGCGGCCGCCGCCCGGACGGCGTCGCGGAACTCCGGGGTCAGCGCCGATCCGCCGACGAGCGCCGCCGCGAGGTCGTCGCCGAACTCCGCCGCGAGGCTCTCGGCCACCGTGTCGCCGTACTCCGTCTCGTAGTGGGGGACGCTCATCACCGTCTCCACGTAGGCCGTCCGGACGCGTTCGAGCGACGCCCCCGACGGCCGGGGATCGGTCAGCAGCGGCGGCGACGACGACGCCGCGACTGCCGATATCTCCGCGACCCGCCGGTCGAACGCCGCGAAGGCGTCGCGTTCCGCCGCGACGCTGGTTCGTTCCTCGGCGACGGCCGTCCGTGCCCGCTCGATGCGGGCCGTCATCGGCGGTCACCGATCGTCCGTTCGGGCCGTCTCACCGCCACGCTCGCGGACGGACCGTGTCCGGACGTGGTCGACGCCCGCAGCCGACGCGGGGCGCGGGGCGCGTCCTCGCCTGTCATGTCCGTTGCTCACCGTTGTGTCACGATAAAAATATCGTATATAGTATCAGTTCTCCCCCGGAGCGTCGCCGTGGCAACAATAGTCGCGGGGAGCGGAGTGTCAAACGGCTGTTTGTGCCTTGAGAGGGGTTTTGGGGCGGCCCCGAGTACGGACGCCCATGGCACGACGAAACCGATCGGTCACCGTGTTGCTCGTGGCGCTGGTCCTCCTTGCCGGCTGTGGCGGGTCGGCCGGGGGCGCGGACGCCGGTGGCGGGGGCGACAGCGGCCTCACCGAGGCGTCGATGGCCGAGGAACGCGCCGTCGACGCCCAGGCCGACGGGGGCGACGGCGGCGATGGCGGGGGCGACGGCGCCGCCGCGTCGGCGACGAGCCGGTCGATCATCCGAACCGGGACCGTCGAGTTGCGGGTCGACGACTACGAGCGGAGCCGGTCGAACCTGACGGCGCTCGTGGAGTCCCAGGGCGGCTACGTCGGCGAGTCGGCCCAGCAGGTCCGCGGCGACGACGACGCCACCTGGACCGAGGGCCGGGTCGTCCTGCGGGTCCCCGCGGAGAACTTCTCGACGACGATGGCCGCCATCGAGCGCGAGGGAACGGTCCGTGCGTCCCGAACCTCGACCCAGGACGTGACCGAGCAGGTGGTCGACCTGGAGGCGCGGCTCGAGAACCTCCGGGCCGAACGCGAGCGCCTGCGGACCCTCTACGCGGAGGCGAACGACACCGAGGACGTCCTCGCGGTCGAGCGCCGACTCTCCGAGGTCCAGACCGAAATCGAGCGCACGGAGGCCGAGTTACAGAACATCCAGCGGCGGGTCGCCTACTCGACCATCACGGTCGAACTGACCGAACCCCGGCCCGACCGCCCGGCACCCGACCGGTGGTACGACACGTCGGTCGTCGCCGCCTTCCTCGAATCCGTCGAGGGCGTCGGCGTCGTCCTCCGGGCGACCGTCGTCGCCGCCGCCTTCGTCGCGCCGTACCTCCTCGTCTTCCTCACGCCCTTCGCCGTCGTCGGGGGACTGCTCTACCGGTACCGACACCGGATCCTCTGATACGGATTATTGTAACTGTGTACCGGTGGTTCGCCGGACGCTGGGCGAACCATCGGTAATGACTTACAATAAACCGTATGACCCGTCCGACGCCCCCGCGCTCAGAGCCGCGCCCGCAGGTCGCGAAAGGGCAGGTCCGCGTCGGCCTCGACCGCTCCCGCGATGGCGTCGGCCGCGCCGAGCAGCCACGCGGCGCGTTCGATCCGCGACTCCAGGTCGCCGGGGCCGATGCGGAACCGCTCGACCAGGTCCGCCGCGCTCGCTCCCTCGACCCACCCGTGGAGGACCCGCGCCGTCTTCACGGCGGTGAGCCAGCCCTCGAAGTCCGCCGTCTCGTTCATCCCGGTCGTGAACTCGTCGGCGTGGCGCCGCGCGAAGTCGTACATGTCCGCCCTCTCGCGGTTCCCGAGGTAGGTGTCCTGCATGTCCGGCGTATCACAGACGATTTCGAGCGCCGTCAGCGCCGTCGGGGCGTCCATCCCCGCCGCCGTCCGCAGGCCGGCGACGATCCGGGCGCCCGTCTCGGGGGTGACGTACTGCTTCGAGACGCGGTCGCCGAGGTCGGTCGCCGACAGCGACGCCCCCTCGGCGATCATCCCCATCTCCACGAGGTCGGCGACCGCCGTGTCGACGACGCTGCCCAGTTCCCGTGTCGGCGTCCCGTGGGCGTAGAACGTCGCGTCGAGCACGTCGAGGATACCCTCGCGGGACGCCGCGAACTCGGAGGCGACGACCGAGAGGACGTGCGTCCGGAGCGCGTTCGGGTCGGCCAGCTGTGACTCCACCCGCTCCGGGTCGGCGTCGACGTACCGCTCCCACAGCTCGTCGCGGGTGGACGCGTCGCCGACCAGCACCGCCTCGCCGTACGGATCCAGGTGGGGGCGCCCCGCCCGCCCGCACATCTGGTGGACCTCCAGCGTGGGGAGCCACTCCATGCCCGACCCGGTGTAGCGTCGCTGGTCGCGGACCACCACCCGGCGCGCGGGGACGTTCACGCCCGCCGCGAGGGTCGGCGTCGCACAGATGACCCGCAGGGTCCGGTCGCGGAAGGCCCGCTCGACGGCGATCCGATGGGTGCTCCGCAGCCCCGCGTGGTGAAAGGCGACGCCGTCGGCGACGCAGTCGGCGAGGCGGCGACCGGTCTCGCTGCCGTCGAGGTCGCGGATCTCGCTCGCCACGTCCGGGGCGCTTCCCAGGCCCGACCCGGCGAGGCGCTCGGCGAGCGTCTCGGCCTCGCGGCGCGACCGGACGAACGCCAAGGCCTGTCCCCCGTCGTCGACGGCTCCCGAGACGAGGGCGTCCGCCGCGTCGGTGGCGTCCTCGGGGTCGCCCGCGATCGTCGGGGCCAACTCCGTTCCGTCGTCGAACGTCGCCGATCCCTCGGCGTAGACGCCGGTCCGAAGGTCGACCGGTCGCCAGGTCGATTGGATCAGTTCGGCGTCCAGCCAGTCGGCGATCTCCTCCGGGTTGGCGACCGTCGCCGAGAGGGCGACGATGCAGACACCGGGCGCCCGCCGCTGGAGGGTCGCGAGGGTCACCTCCAGGGTCGGGCCGCGGCCCTCGCTCCCGACGAGGTGGACCTCGTCGACGACGACGCAGGCGAGGTCGGCGATCCAGTCGGCGCCGTTGCGGATGGCCGAATCCACCTTCTCGCTCGTGGCGACGACGACGTCGTTCTCGCCGAGGTCCTCGCCGGCTTCGTCGAAGTCGCCGGTCGAGATGCCGACGCTCACGCCCGGCAGTTCGGAGAAGGTCTCGTATTTTTCGCGGGCGAGCGCCCTGAGCGGAACGATATAGAGGCCGGGGCCGTCCGCAGTCAGCATGGCGAGTTCGGCGATCAGGGTCTTGCCGCTGGCGGTCGGCACGGCGGCGACGAGCCGTTCGCCCTCCGTGACGCCCGCCTCGACGGCCGCCGCCTGAGGGGGGTAGAGCTCCTCGATCCCCCGCGACTCGAAGTGATCGACGAGGGCCGCCGACAGTGGGAGGTCCCGAACGCGCATCGTGTCGACGTGGGGCGGGGTCGTACCTAAACCCCCGGCCGCCCGCCGCTCGCCTCAGATGTAGCCGCCGTCGGCCAGCCGCTCGACGCCCTCGCGGAGGCGCTCCGTGCTCGCCGCGTAGGAGAGGCGGGCGTAGCCGGGCGTCCCGAAGGCGCTCCCGGGCACCGTAGCGACGTGGGCGTCCTCGATGGCGCCCTCACACCACGCCTGATCGTCGTCACTGACGGGGAGCATCATGTAGAAGGCGCCGTCGCCGACGGGGACGTCGACGCCGTGGTCGGCGAAGAGGTCGGCGAGCATGTCGCGGCGCTCGCGGAAGGCCTCGCGCATCTCGCCGACGGCCTCGTCGGTGTTCCGCAGGGCTTCGATCCCCGCGTGCTGGACGAAGTTGACGGCACACGACACCGAGTGCGACTGGATCTTGCCGGCCTGCGAGACGAACGACTCGGGCGCACAGAAGTAGCCGAGCCGCCAGCCCGTCATCGCGTAGGCCTTCGAGAAGCCGTTGACGGTGATGGTGTGCTCGCCCATGCCGTCGAGCGAGCCGAGGCTGGTCTGTTCGACCCCGTACGTGATCTCGTCGTACATCTCGTCGGAGATGACCGTGACGTCGTGATCGACCGCGAGGTCGCGGACCCCTTCGAGGGCGGCGTCGGAGTAGACGGCGCCCGTGGGGTTCGACGGCGAGTTGACGACCAGCAGTTCGGTGTCGTCGGAGACGGTTTCGGCGAGGTCGTCGAGCGCGGGTTCGAGTTGGAAGTCGTACGGCGAGAGGTCGACCCGCGAGAGGTCGGCGCCGGCCATCTTCGCCTGCGCCTCGTAGGACACCCACGCGGGGTCGAGGAGGACCACCTCGTCGCCAGTGCGGGACGACGTCCCGCTAGCGGACGGGCTTCGCCCGTCAGCCCCGTCGATCAGGGTGTGGAAGATCTCGTAGAGCGCCTGCTTGCCGCCCGGCGTGACGACCACGTTGTCGGCCGCGCAGTCGATCCCGTCGGCTCGCAGTTTCTCCGCGATTGCCTCGCGGAGTTCGGGGATACCGTTCGAGGAGGTGTAGCCCGTATCGCCGGCGGCGAGGGAGTCCTCGGCGGCCCGTTTGATGTTCTCCGGCGTGTCGAAGTCGGGTTCGCCCACCGAGAGGTCGACGACGTCGATCCCGTCGGCCTCGAGTTCGTTCGCGAGGTTGCTGATTGCGAGCGTCGCACTCGGCTCGACGCGGTCGACGCGCGAGGCGAAGTCGAAGTCGATCATGGTAACGTGCGTACCATCTCGACGGCTGCGTTTACCGCTTCCGCTCCCTTCTCGACGCGCTCCCGGGCCTCGGCGCCGCTCATCCCCGGCCCGGACACGCCGAACGTGACCGGGGTGTCGCGGTCGAGGCTCACGCGGGTCAGCGCCCGCGCCGTCGCGTCGCCGATCACCCGGTCGTGGTCCGTGTCGCCGGTGACGATGGCGCCGACGACGGCCACGGCGTCGACGTCGTCGCGGCGCGCCAGTCGGTCGGCCGCGAGCGGCGTGTCGTAACTCCCCGGTACCGACAGCTCCGTCGTCACTTCCACGTCCCCGTCGGCCGTCGCGGCCGCGTCCCGGGCCGCGTCCGCCATCGGTTCGGTGACGGACGCGTTGAACTCCGCCACCACCAGTCCCAGCCTGATCATGTGCGCCGCCTCGGCGCGGGGTGGCAAAGTCCTTGCCCTCCCGGCCGTCAAGGGAAAGAGTTGTTACCGCCGAGGCGACAGGGGTTAGCGATGCGTTCCGACGGCCGCCGTACCCTCCGGGCGGTACTCGCCATCGCCGCCCTCGCGCTCGCCGTCAGGCTCCTCGCCCTCGGCGCCCGGATCTTCCACTGGGACGAGGGTCGGGTCGGCTACTGGATCCTCCGGTACCACGAGACCGGGGAGTTCGCCTACCGGCCCATCGTCCACGGTCCCTTCCTCTTCGTCGTCAACGACTGGATGTTCTCGGTGCCCGGCCTCGGGGCGAGCGACTTCAGCGCCCGCCTGATCGTCGCCCTCGTCGGCGGGTGCCTCCCGCTCACGGCGTGGCTCCTCCGCGACCGACTGCGGGACACAGAGGTCGTCGCGCTCGCGCTCGTCCTCGCGGCCAACCCCCTGCTGGTCTACTACTCCCGGTTCATGCGCAACGACGTCCTCGTCGGTGCCTTCGCGTTCGCGGCGCTCGCCGTCTTCGTCCGCGGCCTCGACCGGGGCGACGTCCGCTACCTCTACCCCGCCGCGGCCCTCCTCGGTCTCGCCTTTACCACCAAGGAGAACGCCGTCGTCTACCTCCTCTGCTATCTGGGTGCCGGCGCCCTCCTCGTCGACCACCGCCTGTACCGGCGGGCCCGCGACGGGGCGTCGGTCGTCACCCTCGTCCGCACGGAGTGGCGGACGGCCGCCGCCTACCGCCTGACGTCGTGGGGCGGGTCGGTCCGTCGCGGACTCGGCCTCGCGGTCGCCCACCTCGTCGCCGCCGTCGTCGTCTTCGTCGCCGTCGTCGCCTTCTTTTACGCACCGCGGCCCGACCTGTGGGGGGCCCTCGCGGCGCCCGCCCGCCTCCCGGGGGTCGTCGAGAGCGCCACCGTCGGCTCCTGGGAGTCCTTCTTCGACCTCTGGGTCTCCGGGAGCCACCAGAGCCACGACTATCTGCCCTTCCTCTATGACTACCTCGAAACATTACTGTTCGGGGCGCCTTTCGTCGTCCTCTTCGCCGTCGTCGGGTTCGTCGCCGACGGCTACGGTGCCGTAGACGTCGACACGCCCGGATCGCGGGGCCTCGTCGCCTTCGCGACCTACTGGGGCGCGGTCAGCATCGTCGGCTACCCCATCGCGACCGACATCCGGGCGCCGTGGGCCGCCGTCCACGCCGTGATTCCGCTCGCGGTCCCCGCGGCGGTCGGCGTCGCCACCCTCGCCCGGCAGGTCCGGACGGCGGTCGAACGGGCACGCTCCCGCGCCGGCGGGGGCGGGAGCGACGTGGTGCGCACGCTCCGGGCCGCGTGGACGCCCTCGGCGGCGCTCGCGGCGCTCCTGCTCTGTGGCGCCGTCGCGGGCGTCGTCGGCGCCAACGCCACGTACACGAACAGCACCGACGACGACGAGGCCGGGGAAGTCATCCAGTGGGCGCAGCCCGAGAACGACCTCAAGGAGACGCTGGCGCTGGTCCGCGGGGTGGTCCGCGTCGACGACGAGGGCCCGGACGTCCTGTTCGTCGGCACGCACACGCCCGGCAACCCGAGCGACGTCCGCTTCCACGTCACGGACGAGGGGTCGCTGGACCAGCCACGCCCCGGCGGGCCGTCCTGGCACACGCGGCTTCCGCTGCCCTGGTATCTCGAACGCTACGGGGCAGCGGTGACGAGCACACCCCCGGACGACAAGACGCTCGGGTCGGATCCGCCGCCAGTGATCGTCGCCGCCAGCTGGGACGAGGACGTCGTCGACCGACAGATCACGGGCTATTCGACCCACCGGCACGACTTCCGGCTCTGGAACGACGAGATCGTCGTGTTCGTCGAGGACGACGCCCTCGACCGGGCGCGCGAGCGAGGCTACGCGTAACCGACCGCCCGTTCGGTAGGTTCGGCCACGACCGTGGGACTAAAACCCTCCCGACGCGGACTCCTCGGACATGGATTATCACGCCGCGGCGGACTTTCTGTCGGACCTCCGCCGGTTCGCGCTCGATCCGGGCACGGAGTCGATCCGTGACCTGCTGGCCCACCTCGACGACCCTCACGAGGGCGTCGAGTTCGTCCAGATCGCCGGATCGAACGGCAAGGGGAGCACGGCCCGCATGACCGAGTCGATCCTCGGCGCGGCGGGCTACCGGGTCGGACTGTACACCTCGCCGCATTTCGACGACGTCCGCGAGCGGATCCGGGTCGGCGGGCGCCGAATCCCCGAGTCCGAAGTCGTCGAGTTCGTCGAGCGGGTCCGCCCGTTCCTCGTCGACCGGGCGGTCGAGGGCGACCCGCTCACCTCCTTCGAGACGCTGACGGCGATGGCGCTCTGGCACTTCGGCCGGTCCGACGTCGACGTGGCCGTCCTCGAGGTGGGGATGGGCGGCCGCCTCGACGCGACGAGCGTGGTCGATCCCGTCGCCGCCGCGGTGACGGCGGTGAGCTTAGAGCACACCGGCATCCTGGGCGAGACGCTCGACGAGATCGCGGCCGAGAAGGTCGCCGTCGAGGCCGAGGACGCCCCGCTGGTGACGGGCGCGAGCGGTGAGGCGCGGACGGCCGTCCGCCGCCACGCGACCGACGCCCTGACCGTCGGCTTCGCCGACGAGTCGCCGGACGTGACCGTCAGCTACGACGGCCTCGTCAACCACACCGAGGCGGGCGTCGGCGTCACGGGCCCGGACCTGGACGTCGAGACGCGCATTCCCGTGCCCGGGTCGTACCAAGCGCGCAACGCCGGCGTCGCCGCGGTGCTCGCCCGACAGGTCGGCGGCGACCGCGTCACCGACGCCGTCGTCGCACGCGGCCTGCGGGGAGCCCACTGGCCCGGCCGGTTCGAGGTCATGGAGCGCGATCCGTTGGTCGTCCTCGACGGCGCCCACAACCCCGGCGCGTGCCGCGCGGCCGCGGCGACCCTCGACGAGTACGACTACGACGACCTCCACCTCGTCGTCGGCGCGATGCACGACAAGGACCACCGCGAGATGGCGGCCGAACTCCCGGCGGCGGCGTCCGTGCGAGCCTGCGCACCCGCACACGAGCGGGCGGCCGACCCGGCGGTGCTGGCCGCGGCCTTCCGGGCGGCCGGCGCGAGCGACGTGACCACGGCGGGGACGGTGGCGGCCGCCCTCGACGACGCCCGGGCGGCGGCGGGCCCGGGGGACTGCGTCCTCGTCGTCGGGTCGCTCTTCGCCGTCGCCGAGGCCCGTCGCACGTGGTCGCGGCTGGCGGTGGGGCGCCGGGTCGACACCGTCGAGGACGCGAGGGCGGTGTTCGACCGCTCGAACGCGGATTCCCCCGCCGGCGTGGCCGAGGAGGGCGTCCACCGCGTCGTGACCGTCCGTCTCGACCGGCGGGAGGCGCGGGCGGTCGAGCGCGCGGCCGGTCGGACCGGCGCGATCGCCGTCACCGCGGAGTACCGCACCGGCCGCGAACTCCGGGAGGCGGTGATCGCGGGCACGCGTGCCGACCTCCGCGCGCTCGCCGACGCGCTCGACGGGACGCTGACGGGCGTCGTCGACCGCCTGCGCGACCGGATCGGCGTCGGCGACGACGCGCCCACGCACTACCCCTGGGAGGACCGCCCCGCGGTCATGGGCATCCTGAACGTGACCCCGGACAGCTTCCACGACGGCGGCGAGTACTTCGACCCGACGACGGCCGTCGAGCGCGCCGAGGCGATGGTCGAGGCGGGGGCCGACGTGATCGACGTGGGCGGCGAGAGCACGCGCCCGGGCGCCGATCCCGTCCCAGTGGAGGACGAAATCGACCGCGTCAGGCCGGTGATCGACGCGCTCGCGGACCTCGACGTCCTAGTGTCGATCGACACCCGAAAGGCGGCGGTCGGGCGGGCAGCCCTAGAGGCGGGCGCGGACATCCTCAACGACGTGACCGGCCTCGCGGACCCCGAGATGCGCTTCGTCGCCGCGGAACACGACGTGCCGGTCGTCGTGATGCACAGCATCGACGCGCCGGTCGTGCCCGACCGTGCAGTTACGTACGACGACGTGGTCTCGGACGTGATCGACGAACTCGCGGAGCGGGTGGCCCTCGCCGAGCGGGCGGGACTCGACCGGGAGCAGGTGATCGTCGACCCCGGACTCGGCTTCGGGAAGTCGAACGTCGAGAACTTCGAACTCCTCGACCGCCTCGCGGAGTTCCGGGCGCTCGGCTGTCCGATCCTCCTCGGTCACTCCCACAAGTCCATGTTCGGCCACGTGGGACAGGACGCGGGCGAGCGCCTGCCGGCGACGGTGGCGACGACGGCGCTGGCGGTCGACCGCGGCGTCGACATCGTGCGCGTCCACGACGTCGCGGAGAACGTGGCCGCGGTGCGGACCGCCGTCGCGACGGCGGACGCCGCGGACGTACCCGAGGCGTGGCGGGAGTGATAGCTTAAGTCGCCGGCTCCGTTACCCCGAGGCGTGTGTACCCTGACCCTCGCCTGGCAGACGTTCGTCGACGCGCCGGTGCTCGTCGCCGCCAACCGGGACGAGCGACGGGACCGGCCCGCGGAGCCGCCGGAGTGGACCGGCTCGACCCCGGCCGTGATCGCACCGCGTGACGCCGAGGCCGGCGGCACGTGGATCGGCTACAACGACGCCGGCCTCTTCGTCGGCATCACGAACCGGCCGATGGCGAACCCGACCGCGGAGCGGTCGCGGGGGCTGCTCGTCGACGACGCGCTCCGGGAACCCGACGCGCGCTCGGCCGCCCGCCTCGTCGAACGGGCGGTCGAGACGGACGGGTACGACGGCTTCAACCTCGTCGTCGCCGACCGGAGCGGCGCCTTCCTCTTCGAGTGGGACGGCCGGCTCCGGACCCACCGACTCGACCCGGGCGTTCACGTCGTCGTCAACAGCGGGGCGGCGCTCGGCGGCGGCGGGGCCGTCGTCGACGCCTTCCGGACGCCCGGCCCCGACGATGACGACGACGGCGACCCGAACCGCGCCGCCGAACAGGCCGCCAACGCCCGCGCCGTGCGGGCGGCGCTGACGCCCGAACCGGGCGAGGCGGCCGACGCCTGGCTCGACCGGGCGGGGACGGTCCTCGGCGACCACGAGTTCGGCGTCTGCATCCACGCGGACGGCTACGGCACCCGCTCGTCCTCGCTGCTCCGCCTCGACGACGACGGGGGAACCTACCGGTTCGCCGACGGGCCGCCCTGCGAGACGCCGTACCGCCGCGTCGAGACGGACGAAAGTCAGCTTTAAACCCGCCGCAACGGTTTGTGGGTGTATGCATCGGATCGTCGACCTGGAGGTGCGCCGATGAGCGCCGCCGAGGAAGCCGACCTGTCGGAGGCGGAGCGGGCGGCACTCGATCTGGTCCTCGAAACGCGTGGCATCCACCAGAGCGAACTGTGGAAGGAACTCGACATCTCCTCGCGGAAGGGGAGTCGCATCGCCGAGTCGCTGGTCGAAGCGGGGCTCATCCGCCGCGAGGAGACCGTCTATCAGGGACACAACACGTACTTCCTGATGCCGACGGCCCGTGATCTGAATTTCTCCCTGCTGATGGCCGGCGACATGCTGTCGCCGTTCATCGGCGAGGAGGAGGTCGATCCCCGGAGCGACGCCTTCTCGCAGTGGCTGATGAACCTGGCGTACGAAGAGTACTGATCGCCGCCGAAAGAAGGGATCGAGCGCGCCGATCCGGCGTCTACTCCTCGCCGTCGTCGCCGTCGTCCGCCGGTTCGTCGGCGTCGGCGTCCTCGTCGTCCTCGTCGGGCAACAGATCGAAGTCGCTCAGGTGACTCTCGATCTCGTCGTTGTCGAGTTCGTGGAACGCCTCGGTGTCGAGGCTGACGGTCGCCACGTCGACGCCCGCGGGTTCGAGGCTGCCGTCGTTGCTGGTGGCGAGCGCCCGGAGCGCGAGGGCGATCCCGCCGTCGAGGTCGAGGCCGTCCTCGTAGTTGTCCTCGAGGTACTCCTGCAGATCGCCGCGGTTCGCGCCGATCGAGACGGCCTTCCACTCGTAGGGCGTCCCCGAGGGGTCGGTCTCGTAGAGGCGCGGCTCGCCGTCCTCGATGCCGCCGATGAGGAGGGCCACGCCGAACGGACGGGCACCACCGACCTGCGTGTACTGCTGGATGTGGTCGGTGACCTCCTTCGTGAGCGTCTCGATGCCGATGGGCTCGCTGTACCGGAGGCGGTTGATCTGGGCCTGCCGGCGGGCGAAGTCGATGAGCTGGCGCGCGTCGGCGACGTGCCCGGCCGACGCGATGCCGGCGTGGTCGTCCGCCTTGTGAATCTTCTCGACGCTCGTCGGCTCCATGAGCGGCGACCGGGAGCGCTTGTCCGCCGCCAGTACCACGCCGTCCTCGGTTCGGATGCCGATACTCGCTGTCCCTCGCTTGACGGCCTCTCGGGCGTACTCGACCTGATAGAGGCGGCCATCGGGCGAGAAGATCGTTATCCCGCGGTCGTAGGCCTGCTGTTGGGCTTGTCCCTGCATTGTATCACGTTGACTCGAAATCGAGTTCGGTCGCGCCCGCGACGGCCGCCGGTCCGGTCCCACCCTCCGTGGACGGCGACCCACCGGCGGTCGTGCTCGAACACGACGCGTCTCTCGCGTCGCTACTCCGGTCCGGCGTCCTAAATACCTTTCTTACTTGGTGCGTCCGGCCGAGCGAATCCGGGACGGCGACGTCCCCGAGTACGGCTCTTGTCACGGCCGATCTACGGGGGGAGCCACCCCGACCGCCCCGTCCTCCGACGCCGTGGGGATCACCCCCTTGCTTTTGTCGTTGGCCCGCGTCCCGTGTCGTATGTTCGACACGATACTGTTCCCGACGGACGGCAGCGACGGGGCGGAGGCGGCCTTCGGACACGTACTCGACTTGGCCGAGGCCCACGACGCGACGGTGTACGTCCTCAACGTGGCCGATACTACCCGCGACAGCGTCACACAGATCCAAGGGCAAGTGATCGACGCGCTCGAACGCGAGGGGGCACGGGTCGTACAGGAGACGGCGGGGCGGGCGAGCGACCGGGGGGTCGCGACGGTCACTGAGGTGTTGCAGGGCGAGCCCTACAGCACCGTCGTCGACTACGCGGCCGCAAACGACGTCGACGTCATCGTCATGCCCACACACGGGCGACGGGGCCTCGAACGCTTCCTCCTCGGGAGCACGACCGAGCGGGTGATCCGCCGCGCCGACGTGCCCGTCCTCACGCTCCGCCCGGACGACGACGTACGGGTTCGACATCCCTACCGGAACGTCCTGGTGCCCACCGACGGGAGTGCCACCGCCGACGCGGCCCTGGACTTGGCCCTCGACCTGACCGCGGCCGAGGGCGCGGGGCTTCACCTCCTCTCGGTCGTCGACGTGACGAGTCTCGGTATCGACGTCCGGACCGACATCGCGGTCGAGTCGCTGGAGGAGAGCGCGGCCGACGTCGTCGAGTCCGCGACGGCGACGGCGAACGAGGCGGGCGTCACGCCGGCGGCGACGGCCGTCGAACTCGGCACGTCGGTCGCCCGTGTCGTCCGGTCGTACGTCGACGATCACGACGTCGACCTCGTGGTCGCCGGCACACACGGTCGGACCGGATTCGATCGGTACGTACTGGGAAGCGTCACCGAGAAACTCGTGCGGGCCTCGCCGGTGCCGGTCCTGACGGTCCGCGGAACGGCGACGTCGTAAGGGTCGGCACCCGGTTCGGGCCGGGGATTATCATCGATTGGAATCGGCAGACAGCTTTATCGCCCGGACCCGTCGACGGTCCAGTCATGCAGGATTTCGAGTCGGCGTTCGGCCGCGGTGGACTGAACGACCGGATCTCGGCCGACGCTCTCGTCCAAGAGTGTGGTCTCGACGAGGACGAAATCGCCTGGCGGAAGGAGTTCATCGGCTTCGACGAGGACGACGCCCGTCGTCTTCGGGATCTCGAAGGGGTGTTCCGCGAGCAGGCCGATCGGATCGCTGACGACTTCTACGAGAACCTGACGCAGTACGAACAGACCCGGTCCGTGATCGACCGCTCCGAGAAGGAGGTGGAGCAACTGAAACGCACCCAGTCCGCGTATCTGGTCACGCTCGCCGACGGCGAGTACGGGATGGACTACATCCGCAACCGCGCGCGGATCGGGAAGCTCCACGACCTCCTCGAGATGCCGATGAAACAGTACATCGGCCAGTACGGCGTCTACTACGACCTCCTCCTGCCGCTCCTGATGGAGCGGACGGGCGACCGTCTCGTCGACCGCCTCGCCACGGAGACGGACGCCGACGAGGACGCAGTCGAACGGGCCGTCCGCGCGGAACTCGACGAGGGTCTCGCCGAAACCCTCGCGGTCCTCCGTCTTCTCAACCTCGATATGCAGGTCGTTGCCGACACGTACATCCACTCCTACAGCCAGAAACTGCAGGACACGATCGAGGACCACGAGCGACTGATGGAGGAGGTCGAACGTGACCTCGCGGATCCGGTGGCGACGCTCCGCGACTCGGCGGAGGAAGTGGCCGCGAGCGCGGGATCGATCAGCGAGTTGGCGGACGAACAGGCCGACACCATGGGCGAGGTCGCGGGGGAGGTCTCGAACATGAGTGCGACGGTCGAGGAGATCGCCTCCACGGCGGACGAAGTGGCGGCGACCAGCGAACGAGCCGAGGACCTCGCCGCCGAGGGCCGGGAGGCGGCGACCGAATCCATCGAAGTGATGCGATCGGTGAGCGAGTCGGCACACGCGGTGACGGCGGACGTGGACGACCTAGAGGAGCGGGTCGACGAGATCGACGAGGTCGTCGAGGTCATCAACGACATCGCGGACCAGACGAACCTCCTGGCGCTCAACGCCTCCATCGAGGCGGCCCGCGCCGGCGAAGCGGGGGAAGGCTTCGCCGTCGTCGCCGACGAGGTCAAGGGGTTGGCCGAGGAGTCACAGCGACACGCCGGCGAGATCGAAACCATGGTCGACGACATCAAATCCGAGACCGAAGACGCGGTCGAGAGTCTGGAGTCCACGGCCGCGGAGGTCGAACGCGGGGTCGAGGGCGTCGAATCGGCCATGACGAAACTGGAGTCGATCGTCGACGCCGTCGCCGACGCCTCACAGGGGATCCGCGAGGTGTCGACCGCGACCGACGACCAGGCAGCGTCGACCGAGCAGGTCGCGGGGATGATCGACGAACTGGTCGAACAGGCCGACCGCGTGGCTGCGGAGGTCGAACACGTCGCGGCGGCCAACGAACAGCAGACCGAGCGAATTCGGGAGGTCGACGAGGCGGTACAGCGTCTGGGATCGGAGTGATCGGCCGCCGCCACCCGGGTCGACCCGTTCGGTGCCCGGCGGGTACGTTCAATACCGCCCGCCGAGTAGTCGGGCGTGTGAGCGGGAGTACCAGGGAGGGGTTCGTGTTGTGGTGATCGAGACGTTCACACGTCTGTTCGGGACCGATCCGCTGATCCACGGGGTCGTCGGCGGTATCGTCATCGCTACGTTCAACCTGTTCGGGGCGTCGTTGGTCTTCGTCTGGCGGGACCCCTCGGAGCGGAGCCTCGACGGCGCGCTCGGCTTCGCGGCGGGGGTGATGCTCGCGGCCAGTTTCACGAGCCTCATCATCCCCGGAATCGAGACGTACGCGAACGGCGACCCCATCCCCGTGTTGCTGGGGGTCGCCCTGGGGGCGCTTTTCCTCGACCGGGCCGACTCGCTGGTGCCCCACGCCCACTACCTCGTATCGGGGCGGCGACGGCCCGACGCGGCGAGTCCGGGCCGGGACCTGCCCGTCGACGACGAGCGGTTCGCCGGGGTGGTGCTGTTCGTCCTCGCGATCACCCTCCACAACATGCCGGAGGGACTCGCGGTCGGCGTCGGGTTCGGGAGCGGCGACCTCGCGACCGCCATCCCGCTGATGCTCGCCATCGGCATCCAGAACGTACCCGAGGGACTGGCGGTCTCGGTCGCGGCGATCAACGCGGGACTGGATCGGCGGACCTACGCCGTCTTCGCCGGGATCCGCTCGGGCGTGGTCGAGATCCCGCTGGCGATCCTCGGCGCGTACGCCGTCGGGGCGGTGTCGTCACTGCTGCCGTACGCGATGGGCTTTGCCGCCGGCGCGATGCTCTTCGTCATCAGCGACGAGATCGTTCCCGAGACGCACACGCGGGGGAACGAACGGGTCGCGACCCTCGGGACGCTCGCGGGCGTGATTGTGATGCTCTATCTCGACATCGCCCTAGCGTGATGGACGGCACCGGTCCCGGGTAGAGTTCCCACGGCACTGGAAAGACGGGGGTATCATATACCGGAGGCCGTTCTACCGATCCGATGATGACCGGGGGAACGGAGTTGACGTTCCACTGCCCGTCCTGTGGCGAATCCATGGCCGTGAACGCGCCGATGCGGGAGGCGCTCCTGAACCACGGCTGTGTGGTCTGTGGAACGGCCGTCCCTCGGAGCGCGTTCTCCACCCCGGAACCGGACGGCGACGCCGAGTGCTGATCGCGGCGTGAGCCTCGCCGAGTCAGTTGCACAAATATAAACACCCGCCAGCCGTTCCTCCAAGGGACGCCATCGATGACCGTAGAGCAACAGACCGTGATGACGGGGGCCGAAACCGACGCCCTCCTCGGACGCCACGAGACGGGTGTCCTCTCGCTCGCCCGCGGGGACGAACCCTACGCGGTGCCGATCTCGTACGGATACGACGCGGGGCCCCGACAGTTCTGCATGCGACTGGTATCTACGCCCGAGAGTCGAAAACGCCGCTTTCTCACCGACTCCCCACGGGTCCGGTTCGTCGTCTACGAGGAAGACGAGACGACCTACCGGAGCGTCATCGCCGACGGTCGACTCGAACACCTCCCCAAATCGGAACTCACGGCCGATCACGTCGAGCGGTACGGTTCGGCCAAGCGACCGCTGTTCGAGATGTGGGGCGAACCGAAGGCGGATCTGACGATCGATCTCTACGAACTCGAACCCGACGAGCTGAGCGGCCGCCGGATCGACGTCGAGCAGTGACTACCCCTCGTACGTCGTTAGGTAGTTCGCCGGGACAGTCCGGCGAGCTACCGGTAAACGGTCACAGTAGTTACTCCTCGAGGATCGCATCGAGGAGTTTCGACTGAGCGGCACTCAGGTGTTCGGTGAACGTCGATCGGGAGATGTCGAGCGCCGCAGCCACCTCGCCCGCGTTCGCCCCCTTCGGGCGCTCGAAGTATCCCATCTCGTGGGCGCGTTCGAGAACCTCACGCTGTCGGTCGGTGAGGCGTCCACGGTCGACGAACACTAGGTCGTGATCGGACGGATCGCCTCGCGAGCGGAGGAGCCGACGGATGTCGACGGCGGGGTACTCCTCCCGCAGCGTCGTGATGATATCCTGCAGTTCGGTCATATCCGCGGCGTGAAAGACCAGATAGAGCCAGCCGTCCCGCGTGTGGACGTCGACGACCGGACAGTCGAACGATTCGACGCGTTCGCAGGGACAACCCTGCCCCTGCGAGCGGCTGAACCGGTACACCGTCTTCGACCCGTAGGTGAACACGGGGTCGACCGGCGTCTCGGTGTCGGACACCACCCCATCGCCCGCGTCCTTCAGCATGAACTCCTCGGTGACGTGACCCGACGCACCCGGATTCGTCCCTTTCGAAACCGAGAACGTGGGTTCGCCCGCCTCCGCGGCGGCGTCCGCGACGGGACAGGTGCCGTCCGCGTCGACTTTCAGCTCCGCCCGAATGCCGGTGCCCATCGAGCGGGGATTTGCGGTCGAACCTCCTAAGTGTGCCCCTCTACGACCGTCTCGTGGTATTAACTAGCACACCAACGGGTTCGACTAGTTTATAAATCACCCCGATATCGTGGGTGAAGGTTGGTCGGGGCTCGGCCGATACACGAACCCGACCGACGATGGCTATCGCAACCACCGCTCGCCGCAAGGAGACGCCCGAGGAATCGACCGTCGACGACGCGGAGGAAGTGCAGGCGGTGCTCGACGCCCTCCACGACCCGGACTGCCGAACGGTGCTCGACGCGACGAGCGAGACGTCGCTGTCGGCCCGCGAACTCTCGGAGGCCTGTGACCTCCCGCTCTCGACGACGTACCGGAAGGTAGACACGCTCACCGAAGTGGGCCTGCTCGACGAGCGGACGCGGCTCTGCCCCGACGGCAAACACGCGAGCGAGTACGTCCGTCGCGTCGAGAGCGTCGACGTCGACGTCGACGACGAGGACGGGTTCGTCCTCACCGTCTCCCACCGGGACCCCTCCCGGACGGCGACGCGTCGCTGATCCCCGACACACGCCACCCGCCCGACCGTGCACGCCGCCCGGTGTCCGCCGTGGAACCGGCGGACTAATTCCGCACGACCCACGCGACTGGCGAGGAACTCCCGTCGCCGCCGGAGGAGGTTTCCCGGTCGACGGAGTAGCGCCCCCCGATGAGGCCTCCGTCGGGAGCCTGGTATCTGGTCCTCTCATACGGATTATTGTAACTGGTTGCCGGTGGTTCGCCGGACCGTCTCGGCGAACCACCGGTAATGACTTACAATAAACAGTATCAGTCGTGTCGACGGCCGTCGTCTGGAAGGGGAGCGACTATCTCGACCGGTCGGGCGAGCGACTCGCGCACCACTACGGGATGCCGCCCATCGTGCGCGGTGCGGTCGTCGCCGCGGTCGGGTCGAGCGCCCCGGAGCTTTCGAGCGTGGTGCTCGCGACGCTCCTCCACGGGGAGTTCGACCTCGGGGTGGGAGCTATCGTGGGGTCGGCCGTGTTCAACGTCCTCGTCATCCCGTCCGCGGCCACCCTGTCCCGCCGGGGACGACTGACCGCGAGTCGGCACCTCGTCTACAAGGAAGCGCAGTTCTACATGCTCTCCGTGGCGACCCTCCTCGTGACCTTCGCGTTCGCCGTCATCTACAACCCGGTGCCGGGCGGTGGGCTGGCCGGGACGGTGACCCGACCCCTGGCGCTACTCCCCGTGGCGCTCTACGGTGTCTACGTCTTCACCCAGTATCAGGATCTCGCCGATCACGACGGCGGGTCGGACGACGGCGTCGCGGTGGGGCGGCGGTGGCTGGAACTCGGGGCGGGGGTCGTTCTGATCGTCGTCGCCGTCGAGGGTCTGGTCCGGGCGGCCATCGGCTTCGGCGAGATGTTCGGCACGCCGAGTTTCGTCTGGGGGATGGTCGTCGTCGCCGCGGGGACGAGCGTTCCGGACCTGTTCGTGAGCCTCCGGGCCGCGAGAGGGGATGCCGGCGGCGACGTCACGAGCGTCGCCAACGTCCTCGGTAGCAACACGTTCGACCTGCTGATAGCCGTGCCAGCCGGCGTGTTGCTCGCCGGGACGGCCACCGTCGACTTCGCCGCTGCGGTGCCGATGATGGCCTCGCTCACCGTCGCGACGCTCGTCCTCTTTACCCTCCTGCGGACGGGGTTGGCGCTCACTTTCCGGGAGGCCGTCGTCCTGCTGGTGGTCTACGGGGGCTTTCTGGGGTGGCTCGTGCTCGAAACCGTCGGCGTCACGGGCGCGTTGCCGAGCGCGTGAGCAGTCAGCCCCCTCCGCGGCCCCGCCGAAGCGCCCACAGAACGAGGACGGTCTCCTCGATCCGTGCGGCCGTGTAGACCCACCGACGGGGTGTGGCGTCGCCCTCGGTCGCCGGCCACACGCTCGACGAGATCAGCCTCCCGCGGGGATCCCTGGTCGTGTCCGACCACGACTGGACGGGGGTCGCTCGGGCGGACACGGAACCGGAAGCCGGGAACCGGTACGTCGTCGTCGCCGAATCGTCCGTGGTCGACGAGCTGCTCGCGCTCTTTCGCGGGTGACACATCGTGGCTCCCCGCCCAAGCGGGTGCGCTGGCCGGTCCCGGTTCCCAGGAACGACCGTGTAGGATTTTAGTTAGCGTCGCGTCAGTAACAGGTATGAGCGGACGAAACCCGTTCGACGAACTGGAGGAACTGTTCGACCGGATGCAGGAGAACTTCGAGAGCGCGGCACGGACGTGGGACCCCGCCGAGACCGACCTGCCGACGTCGGCGGGAGCCGGGATGCGCGTCGACCTCGAGGACACCGGCGAGGAACTCGTGTTGACGGGCGACCTCCCGGGATTCGAAGCGGACGACATCGACGTCCGAGTGGTCGACGGAACGCTACGGGTGGGCGCCGAGCGCGACGAGGAGACCGAGGAAGAGGGCGGGGAGTACGTCCGGCGCGAACGCCGGCGGACGTCGGTCTCACGGTCGATCGATCTCCCCTCGGCGGTCGACGAGGACGACATCACGGCCACCTACAACAACGGCGTCCTGACGGTCCGGATGCCGAAGTCGGATCCGGATTCGCGTGGCACGCGGATCGACGTGAACTGACGGGAGCGGCCGATGGACGAGGAGCGGCCCTTCGTGCCGGACCTGCCGGCGGGCTACACGATCCGACGGATCGAGTGGGACGACGCGCCCGAGGTCGCGGCGGTGTACGCGGCGGCGTATCCGGCGGACACCGACTACCCGCTGGTCGAGACGGCGGCGGTCCGGTCGACCCTCCTGGGCGACCCAGACGTCGCGGCGTTCGTCGCCGAGACGGACGACGGCGTCACCGGTACGGCGACCATCGAGTACGACTCGCTGGATGAGGGGAACGCCCAGATCTGCAAACTCGCGGTCCACCCCGACCACCAGGGACGGGGGCTGGGGCGCGAGCTCCTGAAACACCGGCTGAACGTGCTCCACGCCGACGAGGCGTTCTCCGGGCTGGTGTACTCGGCGGCGGTCACCTCCCATCCCGCCTCCCAACACAACCTGCTGGCACGCGGGTTCGCTCCCTTCTCGATCCACAAGGACTTCCAGGGGGGCTACTTCGGCCCCCACAACGAGAGCGAGGTCATCACCCTCTACACCCCCAGCATCGACTACGACGAGCGGGACGTGTACGTGCCCGAGCGGTATCGCCACGTCGTCGAGCGGACGCTGGCGAACGCGTCGCTGGACCTGCTCGGGCGGCGAATCCGCACGGTCAACACGGTGACCTACCCCCAGGCCGACCAGGTCGAGATGGCACTCTCCCGGGAGCGGGGCTTCCTCTGGGAGGTGACCGCCGGCGGCGACGAGTCGTGGGCGCGCACGGAGGCGGAGATTCGGGCCGCGATGCGCGAGGAGGACGTCCACCTGATGGTCCCGGTCGATGCCAACGCCCGCCGGCTCATCGCGCTCTACGAACCGCTGGAGGCGGACGGCTTCTCGCCCGCGGGGTTCGTCCCCGACTGGCTGAGCCGCGACGGGGACCGCCGTGACGCCTTCGTCTTCCAGCACCCACCGGACGACACGCCGACCGAGGTGGCCGTGGTCGACGACGTGAAGGCACTCATCGACACGCTCGGCCTCGACTACCGCGTCGTCGCGGCCCACGACCGCTACTGGGACCTCGAACTGGAACTGTAGGGTGCGTCCGCGGCGAAGGCGGCGAGCGTCCGACAGTAGTCGGGGAGGCTGTCGAGAACGAGATACTCGTAACTCTCGTGAGAGCCGTAGCCCTCGGGCCCGAACGCCACGCCCGGCACCCCGTGGGTCGCGAAGTGTCGCAGGTCGCTCGTGTGCGGTTTGCGGACCAGATCGACCTCCCGTCCGAGTACCCGTTCGGCGTGACGTTGCAGGCCACGAACGTACGGATCGTCGGGGGCCGTGTCCACGGGGGCGCCGTGGCCGACGCTCTCGACGGAGAGGTCGGAAATATCACGGAGCGCCCCAAGGACGCTGTCGCGGGCCTCGGCGTCCGGATAGCGCACGTCGAGCTGGAGACGAGCGGCGTCGGCGACCTGGTTGACTGCCGTCCCCCCCTCGATGCGACCGTAGTTGACGGTCGGCTCCCAGTCGTAGTCCCGGGCCACCCCGTCGACGGCCGCGTCGACGGCGGGGTAGGCCGCCATCAGCGTCTCGATGGCGCTCTCGCCTTGCTCGGGTGTCGCGGCGTGTGCGGGGTCGCCAGTCGCCCGCAGGTCGATCCGGATCACCCCCTTCTGTCGGTGGACGATGTCCATGTAGCCCGCGAGGTTGTTCGGTTCGCCCGTGATGCAGAAGGCGGGGTCGTACCCCACTTCCTCGAGGAGGTAGCGGGCGCCGTCGTAGCCGCCGCGCTCTTCGTCGGTGACGACCATCAGCGCGAGCGACGGCGGATCGGGAGTCCGCGAGAGGTCACGTACCACGTGCATCATCGCCGCGAGTCCCCCTTTCATGTCCGCCGTCCCCCGCCCCGAGAGTTCGCCCTCGGTGACGTACCGTGGCGTGAACAGGCGGTCGGCGCCCGGAACGACGTCGAGGTGGCCGTGGAAGACGACGTCGGGAGTCAACGAACCGTCGAGCGAGACGACCAGTGAGGGGGTGTCGTCGTGGCTGTAGCGCTCGACGGTCACGTCGGCGTCGGCGAAGAAGTCGGCGACCGCGGAGAGGCAGGCCTCGATCTCCCCCGGCCGGTCCTCGGTGGTTCGGTACGTCACGAGATCGGCGGTCGTCTCGGCCACCCGCTCCCCGAGCGACGCTCCGGCGACGTCGCCGTACACGACCATACCGACCGCTTCGCGTCTCGACCTTTTGAATCTGTCTCGGCGTGGGGTCCCGCCGTGCCCCGATCGTATCGACGACACGAGTTCGGCCGCCGTCGAGCGCGGTCAGTGTCGCCGCGACCGAACCCATGGAGGGACTGATGGGTACTCTTCCCGCCGTATCCGCCGGTCCGGTGTCGTCACGACGGGTGTGTTGTGTCTCATCTGATGGGTCCATTCCCGACGATTTCCGGCAGCGACACGACGCTACGGCGTTGAAACGGGGAGCTCTCGCTGTCCTCCCAGCCGAATGACATTCATCACCAACATTTATTTAGATACCGATAGGACAGAGATGTGCCATGTCAGTCTTAGCTGCAGTCGACAGCGCGGACGAGAGCCGAGTGGTACAGCGCGGCTACGAACTCGCTCAGGCGTTCGACGAGGAGCTCGTCGTCTTCAACGTCCAGCCGGAGACGGAGTCGAAGTCGACCGCCAAGGAGATCGCCGAGAACGCGGTCAAGCTGGCGCTCGACGACCCGCAGAACGTCACGGCCGTCGGAGCGCTCGGCGAGCCCGCGCCGCGCATTCTCAACGAGGCGGAGGAGCGTAGGTCCAACTACATCGTCCTCGGACCGCAGAAGCAGACGCCGATCGGCAAGGCACTGATGGGCAGCGTCTCCCAGCTCGTGCTGTTGAATGCCGACTCCACCGTCGTCTTCGTCTCCGACGAGGAGTAACGCGACCTCGACACATCTTTTGGCGGCCACCGGCGCGTGAGACGGTCCGTCCGACCCGACGACCGACCGGTCCGCTGGAGCCTTCCGAGCGACGTCCGAACCCTCGGCGGTGGTCCGTCTCCCGACGCTCGAGGCGTGAGTCGCTCGTCCCGGCGGTCATCCCCGGATCGCGAACGCCTTTCCGTCTCAGCGCCGTAGCGGTCGGTGCATGCCATCCGCACTGTTCGTCGTCAGCGAGGAGGGGTACTGGGGAGAGGAGTGTATCGAGCCGCTGACGACGCTCGACGAGGCGGGGGTCGAGGTCACCGTCGCCACGCCCACGGGCGGGCCGCCGGTCGTCGACGAGCGGTCGGTCGATCCGGCGAACGTCGGGGCGGAGACCGCCGAACGCGTCCGGGAGGTCCACGAGACCGACCCGCGCCTGAACGACCCCGAAGGGGTGACCGCTGTCGACGCCGCCGACCACGACGCCGTCGTCTTCCCCGGCGGCCACGGAACCGAGTGGGACATCAACCAGGACCGCCACGCCCGCGCTCTGCTCCGCGAGGCCGTCGACGGCGGCGACACGAAGGCGCTCGTCGTCTGTCACGCCGTCGGCATCCTCGCGTTCACCCGCGACGCCGACGGGGACTTCCTCGTCGCCGGACGACGGGTCACGGGCTTCCCGAACGCCTGGGAGGAGGGCATCGTCGACGACCACGACCTGATGCCCGACGGACGCAAGCTTCCCTACTGGGTGGAAGACGAGGTGCGGGCGGCGGGCGCCGAGTGGGACGCCGAACTCGACGCCGAGACGTCGGTCACCGTCGACGGCGACCTAGTGACTGCCCGCGGACCGGCGTCCTCGGCCGCGGCGGCCCGGACGCTGCTCGCGGAACTCGGCGTCGAGGGCGGGGCGTAGGCTGTGCCGTATGCTGGTGGCGGGACCATACGTCCGTATCCCCGCTCGACGGCACGTCGTCGGGGGCACGCCGACCGATGAATCCGCTAGGCTAGAGGACTAGCCCTCGTACTCGGCGTAGCTGACGCAGTAGCCCTCGGGGTCGATGTTGCCCTCGACGAGGGTACACGCCCCCATGCCGTCGCCGTTCTTGTCCTCGATGTAGAACTGGCAGTTCGAACACTTCTGGCCGTCCTTTGGCTCGGACTGGTAGTTCACCGCCGACTTCGAGGAGAGCGAGTCGGGATTCCGCTGGGCACCGCCGATGGCGGTGGCCGTCTCGTACTCCGACGGAACGGTGTCCTCGCCGCCCGAGGTGGCCGTCTCCGTCGCGGTGGCCGTCGCGGTGGCCGTCGCCGTGTCGCCGCCGCCGTCGCCGCCATCGCCGCCGTCGCCACCGCCGGAACAGCCGGCCAGCCCCGTGGCGAGTCCCGTTCCGACCAGTGCGAGAAGTCGACGTCGTTCGGTATCGGCTGCTCGATCTTCCATGATAGCCGATTGGGGTCGGAAGCATGAATAATGTATGGTGCGAGCGTCAAAGGGACGTGGCTGGGACGGGATACCGACCTTTTTGTCCACGTCCCGTTTACGGCCGGCAGGGCGTGTGGCCTAGCGGATAGGGCGAGAGGTTCCTAACCTCTCGATCGCGGGTTCGAATCCCGCCACGCCCGCTGTTCTGTCCGAGCGAAGCGAGGTCGAACAGTGTACCGTAAGGGATTCGAATCAGGGAGCGAAACGACCGTGGTTCGAATCCCGCCACGCCCGCTGTTCTGTCCGAGCGAATCGAGGTCGAAAACGGTTACCGGAGTTCGAACCACGCGAATCCGAGCGCCAGCGAGGATTCGCAATCGGGTTCGAATCCCGCCACGCCCATCTCACTCACTCCGTTCGCTCGATGCGCGTGGCCGAGTGCGTGTGTCATCCGGGTATCCAACCCACGACGATCACGCCGTGGTTCGTGGCCGGTGGTCTCGAGGCCTTCTCCGCTCGGAATCGCCCTTCGGACGGTGCGGGGCGAAGGGTTTTGTCCGCCGATTCCAACGTGCTGACGTGTCCCGGCCTCGCGTCGAGTTCGAGGTAGCCCTCGACGATCTCGACCCTGGGGAACGCGCCTCGTTCGTGGCCGCAGTCTACGACGCCCGGGGGTGGGAGGGCGAGCGCGTCGGTGTCATCGTCTCCGTCCGACCGCCGTTCGAGGGGGCCGACCCGCAGCGGGTCGCCCCACCCGGAGTGACGGCGACCGACGGCGTGGCGCCACTGCCGCTCGAAGACCTCCGGGAGATGCTGCGCTACGCCGTGACCCCTGATGACCGAACTCGACTCTGTCACCGCTTCTTTGACGCGTCACCCGACGCCGTCGGGTTGACTGTCTCTAACATAGGCGTCCCCGCCGATGACGTCGACGATACCTACGGCCGGAAGGTTCGGCAGCCATCCGCCACGGAGCCCTCGACCGGATCGTCGGGTGGGGGGACCGACGACGCTCTCGCCCGGTCGGCTGACGACGGTCCGGACGACGACGACGGAGGCGGTGACCGCCGAACGGTCGTCGCGCTGTCGTCCGTTTCCATCGTCGCCGTCGTGCTCGCCCTCGTCCTCACGTCTGCCATCGTCGCCGTCGCTCCGTTCGCAACCGGTCCCGTCGTACCCATCGATGATTCCTCCGGGTCGGCCTCAGCCGGCGAGACTCCGAGCGTCGAGAACGCGTCGGAGGATTCGGAGACGCCGCTCGCGGACGACCAAACGGCGACTGACGGCGGATCGTCGTCCGAGAACGCCGATTCGATCGAGGACTCGGCTTCGGGGCGTCAAGTCGTTCTCGAAGAGTCGTATCCGCCCGGCGTCGGCGTCGACGGCGTCGAGAACGTCTCGATGCTGGCCGCCGCCCACTACTCGACGCTCTCGGCCGAGTCCTACCGGCTCTCGGTCACGAATCGGGAATCCGTCGATGGACAGCGAACCGCCGTCGCGTGGGAACGGACGGTCGTCGAGACGCCCGCCCGTCACCGATCGACGGTGCGGGTTGCCGGGACGTTCCGCTGGCCCCCGTCCGGAGTTGCGAACGCATCGACGTACGCCAACGGAACGAAACGGATCGTCCGCGTAGGATCGAACACCGACGCCGACGGTAACGTTCGTTTCGAGTCGCCCCCCGTCTCGAATTCGTCGGCCCTCGACGCGGACCACCGTGTCATCGGACCCGCCCCCGACACGGATCCGTTCGCCGTTCGAACCGCATCTCTCCTCCGACGGGCGCTATCCGGAACGGATACGGCGGTCACCGGCTCCTTCGAGCGCGGTGGGAGGACGTACCTTTGGATCGAGATTCGCAGCGCTTCGACGACGTCCGGCGCGGACGAAGGAACCCTCCTCGTCGACGAGCGTGGACTGGTCCACGGGATGCGCTACGCTCGAACGGTCGTCTCTCTCGACTCCACGCCAGTCAGGCGAACCATCACGTTACGGATCACGCCCAGCAACGTGACCCTCGTACCGCCACCGTGGTATCGGCCGGAAAATGCCGCCGACCGTCGCCGCTCGCGGACCCCGACCAGTGATTCCGTCCGCGCTCACGTCACGGTGAAGGGTCGTCTGACCGAATCGTCCTCGCTCCGGATGGCCGGCGCGTCCGCGTCGCCAACGTCGTCCGGACCGCCGTCGTACATCGGCACGTCGACTCGCTGGATCCGGCCCGGATCGGCATCATCGACACCTCGGGAAGCGACGGCCGGTCGGTGGTCGACGCGACGACCGAACACGTCTCCTCGCCCAGCGACCTCACCGGTATCAGCGTCGGGACGGCGAAGCTGTTCCGGCAGTTCGAGAACCGTGGCGTCTCGGATATCCGGTACGGGCTGATCTCGGTGTCGACGCTGTTGCAGTACACGAACAGCAAGAAAGTGTTCAACTTCCTCTACGTCTACACCAAGCGGATCGCGGAGACGGGCGGACTCGGCGTCTACACGCTGGACGACGATAGCCACGACCCACAGGTTGTCAACACCATCACCGGACAGTTCGACGGCGTGATCGAACTCCGGGGGACGGACGGCGACCTGCAGTTCCGCGTCCGCGGGTTCGGACGGCGGCCGACGGCGTGGGACGCGTTCTGATCGGGACGGACACCGCTCCCGGCGGACTCACGACGGCCCGCACACTGACGGCGGCGGTCGGCGACGGATTGATGTCCGAGCCGTCGAACGTCGACACCGTGCAACGCCATCCGTCCACCGGCGCCGACCGCGAGATCGACCGGGACGCGTTCCCCGAGCGGCCCCCGTAGCCGTGGCGCGGACCGCGCTACTCGACCGACTGTACTCGCTGTTCGACGACCTCGAACGGCGGATCGGCGGCGCGCGACGGCTCGGGGACTGCGACGGCTACATGGACTGGCCGGATCGGGGCGTCTACTTCCTCTTTTCGGCCGACGAGACCCGGGTGACCGGTGAATTCCCCCGTCTCACGCGGGTCGGGACCCACGCCGTCTCGCGGGGGAGCGGCTCCACCCTGTGGGAGCGCCTGCGGACGCATCGGGGTGCCCAGCGTGGGACGTACGTGGGCGGGGTTGACATCCTCCCCGCCCTAAAGGGCGAGGATTCCCCGAAGGGGATATTCAGGTTGCGCGTTTCCTCGGGCCTCAAGTACGCTTTCGCGTGGGCCGTCGAAGGTCGCCGTCCAGTTGTGACCAAGGACGTGCTTTCCAGCGCGTGTAGCCCTGTCAATTGGGCCTTCCTCCCCGCAATCTGCGGGCGTCAACGGCGTGGAACGTAGTTCCACGGGCAATCGGGCGTAGCCCGATGACGACGGCTGGCTATTCAACCAGCGAGGTAGCACGGTTCGCGTCAGCCGAACTGTTACGCCGTGCATGGTTCACCCTCCCGTTGTGCGATATTCTCCGAAGCGTTCAGGTCGGCGTGTCGTCCACGGCCACACTCCGTACACGAAAAGTGGTCGCCATCACGGGTTCCCATCGAACCACACGCCGAACACCGCTGGCTGGTATGGTACGCATCGACCTTTTCAACGCGAACACCAGCGCGTTCGGCTTTGTACGTAATGAACTGTTGGAGTTGGTGGAAGTGCCACGAGTGGACGCCCGACCACGAACTGTTCTCGCGGATGCCTTCGAGATCTTCCATCCGAATGACGGGGTTCTCGAACTGTTCCGCGAACGTGATGAGGCGACGGGAGAGTTTGTGGTTCATGTCTTTGATCCGACGCTGTTCTTTGTCACCCACGCGGTTGCGTGCGCGAAGCGCACCCGCTTTCGATAGCGACTCGCGTAGGGAACGATATTTGCGTCGAACGTACTTCGCCTCACCACCAGACACCAGCATCGACTCGTCCTCATCGTAGGCGGTCACAGCGAGGATGTGTCGTTCACCAATATCGACACCGATGGGCGTCTCGCCCGACGTATCGGCGTCGTACTCGATATTGAACGTACAATACCAGTCGTCTCCGCGACGGTAGACCTGTAGACGAGTCTTGTCGGCGTCACCTTCGACTAGTCGGTCTACTGGATTGGCAATGTCGTCGTACACCTCTATCGGGGTGTACCACCATTGGGAGACGCACGGGAAGCCGACGACGACCGTGCCGTTCTCAGTCGTGTCGATTTCCCAGTTCTGGTTGTTGACGGCGAACGGCTGACTCTCTCGGTAGCGAATCTCTCCGTCCTTATTATGGTCGGATTTTGCCTCCCGGATGGCTTGGTTCTGGATTGCCGAGTAGAGGTCGTTGTCGATGCTAGCCGTGGTCACGGATTTGTCGAAGTCGCCGTTTTCCCATCCGTCGATACAGAATTGCTTGGTGTCACGGTAGAGTCGAGTGGCGTGTTGCCACTCTTTGCGCCGTGAGAGGGATGGATTGTGGAACTTCGCGGTGACGGTCACCGTGACCATTACATTTGTAATTAGGTATGCTGTCTAAAGTATCTATTGGAATAGCAGGCTGTGCTATCGTCGGTGGATTGTGTCGTCGTTTGTCGGATTCATCCCCGTCCTGAAGGGCGGGGCTTTCTCCTCGCACTTCCGTAAGCCGGCAGTGGCGGCGCCGCCCCGACGGAGCCGTGATGCCGAGGGATTCAAGACGCCGCGGGTGGCTCACACACGTAATGCTACGGGACCACCTCATCAGCGCGGCCCACCTCTCCCGGGACGACATCGAGGCGGTGCTCGATCACGCGGCGGCCATCGACGCCGACCCCGGGATCGTCCGCGGCCGGCACGCCGGCCGCGTGCTCGCGCTGTGTTTCTTCGAGCCGAGCACGCGGACGAAGATGAGCTTCGAGACGGCGATGAAGCGTCTCGGCGGCGACACCATCGACATGGGTGCGGTGGAGTCGTCGTCGGTGAAGAAAGGCGAGAGCCTCGCGGACACGGTTCGGGTGATCGAGGGGTACGCCGACGCGCTCGTCCTCAGACATCCGAGCGAGGGATCCGCGAAACTCGCCTCGGAGTTCGTCGACGTTCCCCTCGTGAACGCCGGCGACGGGGCCGGCCAGCACCCGAGCCAGACCCTCCTCGACCTCTATACGATCCGGGAGAACGCGGGACTCGACGACATCACGGTGGGCATCATGGGCGATCTGAAGTACGGGCGGACGGTCCACTCGCTCGCCCACGCGCTCACCGAATTCGACGTGCGTCAGCACTTCATCAGCCCGGAGAGCCTGCGCCTGCCGCGGAACGTCCGGTACGACCTCCACGAGACGGGCGCGGAGGTCCGAGAACACACCGATCTCGACGAGGTCCTCCCGGAGTTGGACGTCCTCTACGTCACCCGCATCCAGCGGGAGCGGTTCCCCGAGGAACGGGAGTACCGCGAGGTCGCCGGCGAGTACCGCATCGACAACGAGGTGCTGGCGGACGCCTCCGAGGATCTGACCGTGATGCACCCGCTACCGCGCGTCGACGAGATCGCGCCCGAGGTCGACGAGACGGCGCGCGCGAAGTACTTCGAACAGGCCCACAACGGCGTCCCCGTTCGGATGGCCCTGCTCGACGGCCTGCTTGGAGGAGACACATGAGCGACACCGACAAGGAACTCCGCGTCAGCAAGATCCGCGACGGCACCGTCATCGACCACGTCACCGCCGGTCAGGCGCTGAACGTCCTCGCCATCCTCGGCATCGACGGCAGCGGCGGCGAGAGCGTCAGCATCGGCATGAACGTCCCCAGCGACAAACTCGGCCTGAAGGACGTCGTCAAGGTCGAGGGGCGCGAACTCAGCCAGTCGGAGGTGGACGTCCTCTCCCTGATCGCGCCCGAGGCGACGATCAACATCATCCGCGACTTCGACGTGATCGAGAAGAACCGCGTCGAGCGCACCGAGTCGGTGACCGGCATCCTCGTCTGCCCCAACCACAACTGCATCACGAACGCCGACGAACCGGTTCGGACGGCGTTCGCGGTGCTGGAGGACGGCGTTCGGTGCTCCTACTGTGGCACTATCGTCCGCGGGGGTGACGTCGCGGAACACATCGACGCCCACGGGTCGGGCGAAACCGCTTTGTGACCGGTGGTCCAAGGGGGTATCATGTCCGGAAAGACAAAGTTCATCCTAGTGTTGGCACTGATCGCAATCGGCTACGTCCTGCTCTCGGGCGACAAGAAACCGGTCGAGGTCGACGTCGAGGAGTAACCGCGTCGCCTTCGGCGGGACGTCCGTCGACTCGTCGGGCGTCGACCGCCCTGTGATCCCCCGTTCTTTCGCCGCCACGCCGAGGAGCGCCGGCTCCGCCGGTCACGGAACACGATTAGCCGCGGAGTCCGCCGATCGGTCCCGTGACGGACCGCCACGCGACCCTCGACGCGTACCCGAACCACTTACGCCCACACGCCCGCTACCGGCGGGTATGTACGGCGTCGTCACGCGGAACGCCGAGGAACTGGAGTGGTCGGTCTTCGACGTCGGCTACTACGAGGTGAAAGACGTGACGGGACGGGCGGCCGCGCCCCAGTCGGCCGGCGTCAACATGCTCTCGGCGTTCGGCGACAACGCCGCCGTCGGCGACGAGCCCTCGCTCGCGGCCGTCGACGCCGAGGGTCGGCCCGCGACCCGAGAGCGGCCCTACTTCGACTGGTCGTACGTCTGTCCCACCCACGAGGAGTATCGCGAGGGATTGCTGGAGATCGTCGACGACTGCGTCGCGGCCGGACCGGACCTCCGTCTCGACGACGTGGGCTTCCCGCGCGACGGCTACTGTCGCTGCGAGCGGTGCGACGAGCGCTTCGCCGCGAGCGAGTTCGACGACCGCGAGGACTGGCGGGCGTCGGTCGTCACCGACTTCGTCACTGCGGTCCGCGATCGGGTGCCGGGCGACCTCGCGGTGACCCTCTATCCGGACCCCTATCCCGGCCACCTGCGTTCCCGGAGCGGCGTCGATATCGAGGCGCTCGCACCGGCGGTCGACCGCTTCGTCGTCCCGCTTTACGACACCGCGTACGGAACGACCTACTGGCTGGAGACCATCGCCAAGGGGTTCGAGAGCCGCCTCGCGGAGCTCGATTCGGGGCTGGCGATCGAACTGTACGCCGTCGACGTCGACGTCGACGCCCTCGTCGGTGCGACGGAGGTCGCGGCGGCCTACGCCGACGCCGTCTGCTTCGGCTACGACGCGAGCAACGCCGCGGCGGCGATCCGACGGCTTCGGGCCGACCGCCGCGAGGGTGTCTCCCACGGGGCCGACGCCGGGCGGGACGCCGACGGCGACGCGGATGCCGCCGATCACAGCGGCCCGTAGGAGAGCGCCCAGACGACGGCGATGCCGAGCGAGAAGACGAGGACGGCGAACAGTCCGAGGGCGTACAGCAGGCGACCAGTCGACATACCCCCCGTTCGGATCGGATTCGTATAGCTTCGGCGATGGTCACACCAGGTCCTCGAAGGTCGCCCCGGCGACGCCCGGGCCCTCGGGGACGGTCACCGCGCCGGCCTCGACCGGCGCCGGATCGGGGACGAGATCCGATTCGAGGGCGTCGCCCGTCGCCAGCCCGCAGGGCCGGACCCCGGGGACCGCGGCGGCGACGTGGACCGCCGCGGTCCGTGCCGGCGCGGCGTCGAACGTCGTCGTCACCACCGGGTCGACGCCCGCCCGCCGGGCCGCGGTCGCCGCCCGGAACGCCCGGCCGGGGCCGCCGAGGGCCATCGGCTTCAGGACCAGTACGTCGGCCGCGCCGGCGTCGAGGACCGCCTCGACGGACACCGCAGTCAGCGTCTCGTCGAGCGCCACGTCGAGGCCGCGGCCCCGGAGCGCGGCGTGCCCCGACAGGTCCGCGGCCGGGAGCGGCTGTTCGAGGTAGGCGAGATCCAGCGGCCCGAGGGTGTCGACCGCCTCGGCGGCCGTCTCGCGGTCCCACGCGCCGTTCGCGTCCGCCCGGAGCGACACGTGCTCGCCGACCGCCGCCCGGACGGCGCGCAGGCGCTCGACGTCGCGTTCCAGGGATCCGGCGCCGACTTTCACCTTGAGGCAGTGGAACCCGGCGTCGACGGCCGCCGTGGCGGCCGTGGCCGTCGCCGACGGCTCCGCGTCGCCCACCGTCGCGTTCACCGGTACCGTCGACGACGGGTCGTCGGCGAACAGCCCGGCGAGCGACCGGCCGTTGCGGCGGCCCGCGGCGTCGAGAAGCGCGCTCTCGACGGCGTGACGGGCCGCCGGCGCGTCGGCGAGCGGGTCGGTCACGGCGTCGGGTGCCCCGGATAGCGGGTCCGGGGCGTCGTCGACGGCGTCGAGGAGCCTCGCCTCGGCGTCGGCCACCGCGTCGAGCGCGGCCCGACAGTCGGCGAGCGACTCCGTCCACCCGGGCAGGGGCGTCGCCTCGCCGACCCCGCGGGCGTCGTCGGCGCCGAGCCCGAGCAGCGTCCCCTCGCGTCGCTCGATGCGACCGCGGGCCGTATCGAGGGGCGTCGCGAGGTCGAGGCCGAAATCGCGGCGGTTCATACGCCGAGAGCGAGGCCGACGCCGAACAGGAGGGCGTGGGCCGCGAGCAGTTTGCCGGTTCGCTCCAGCGCCGGGTTGAGTTTCTCGCCCGAGGTGTGGCCGCCGACGGTCCGGGCCACCGAGACGGCGAGCGGGAGCGTCACGAGCGGCAGGCAGACCACCGGCGAGGCGGGGGCGGCGAGCCACAGCGCGGGCGGGACGAGGTACGCGAGCGCCAGGAGGGCGACGTACTGGACGCGGCTCCAGCGGTAGCCCAGGCGGACGGCGAGGGTGCGTTTACCCGTCTCGGCGTCGGTCTCCATGTCGCGGACGTTGTTCACGACGAGGATGTTCGTCGACAGCGCGGCGACGGGGAGACTGGCGGCGACGGCGACCGGTGGGAGGGTTCCGGGGGGGATCGAGAGCGGGAACGGGGCCGCGAGCGTCGCCGCCGCCTGCACGTAGTAGGTGCCGGTGACGGCGACGACGCCGAAAAAGACGAACACGAAGAGGTCGCCGAGGCCGTGGTAGCCGAGGGGGTAGGGGCCGCCGGTGTAGGCGAAGCCGGCGGCGACGGAGAGCAGGCCGACGATCAGGATGGGGAGGCCGCCGACGTAGACGAGCGTCGTCCCGACGAGGACGGCGGCCGCGAAGGTGAGGTAGGCGGCGCGTTTGACCGCGTCGGGGGAGATGAGCCCCGACTGGGTAACGCGGGTGAATCCCTCGCGGTCCTCGGTGTCCGCCCCCTTCACGGCGTCGTAGTAGTCGTTGGCGAAGTTGGTGCCGATCTGAATGAGGGCGGCGCCGAGGAACGCGGCGGCCGCGGCGAAGGGGTCGGCGACCCCGTGCCCGACCGCGAGACCGGTGCCGACGGCGACCGGCGCGGCCGTCGCCGGGAGGGTCTGTGGCCGGGCGGCCATCACCCACGCGCGGCGACGGCTGATCTCCTGTGTGCTCATCGTCGACCGATGGGGACGCCACCGCGTAAAGAGTGCCGTTTCACCACCAGACGGCGAACAGCACCCGGAAGGTGGCGTACGCGCCGACGGTCGAGAGCAGCGGCACCACGTTCTGCATGAGGACGACCCGGCCGGTGGTCTCCGGATCGAACAGGTCGGCGGCGCTCGGCGTCTCGGCGGGTTCCTCCTCGCCGATGTCGGGTGCCTCCTCGCCGGGTTCGTCGGCCGTCAGCGCACCAACGGAGACGTTCGGCGTCTCCTCGCCGCGGACCCCCTGTGAGACGGTGGTCGACCGCGTCGCCCGCCCCCACCCGAGGCCGACGATGGACATGGTCGCGATGATGACGAAGGAGGCGGGGATGCCGATGGCCGACAGGCCGATGACGATGCCCGAGGAGATGACCGCGACGACGATGGCGGCCGTCAGCGGCAGGTCGGTGATGTCGTTGCCGAGGGTGTCGAGCGTCCGGCGCGCGATGGTGAGCGCGCCGACGGCGACGGCGGCACAGCCAAGCAGGATCAGGAGGTTCAGATCGACGCCGGCGCCGTAGAGCGGCGCGATGGCGTTGGCGATGTTCGAGGTGCCCGAGGAGAAGGCCATCAGACAACCGATGCCGATGACGACGACCGTTCCGACGACCTCGCGGCGGGTGGAGTTCGGTCCCGCCTGTGGGGTGGGGACCGCCCCCGAGCGATCGAGCGTCAGGAGCGGCCCGTCGCTGCGTTCGATGGCGACCCAGCGGTTGATCGTCGGGTAGAAATACCGCCCGACGACACCGGAGACCCAGAAGCCGACGAGCGGCGCGACGATCCACCAGACCGCGATCTCGCCCATGATGGCCCAGTCGAGTTCGCCGGCGGCGACGCCCAAGCCGGCGATGGCGCCGACCGCCGTCATCGACGTCGACGCGGGGACGCCGGCGTAGTTGCCGACGAAGAGCGCCCCGCCGATGAAAAAGAGGACGACGATGCTGGACTCGACGGTGAAGACGCCGGGGTCGGTCACCAGGTCGCGGCCGAGCGTGTTCACGACCCGGCGGCCGATGGTCCACGCGCCGACCGAGAAGAAGACGGCCATGAGCGCGCCGGCCAATAGCTTCGAGATGACACCCGCCCCGACCGCCGGGCCGAAGGCGGGCCCGGTGTTCGAACCGCCGATGTTGAACCCGACGAACAGCGCGACCCCGAAGCCGACCAAGAGGAGTGCCCCGATCATGCGTCGCTACCGGTCGGAGGGATCGGTCGTCCGGCCTCATGTAGCTGTCGTCGTCCGCTCATCTGTCGTCCGACTCCCCGTTGCCGGCCCCGGCTTCTGTCTCGCCTTCCCCTTTCGTCATCTCCCCGATCTGATCGGTTCGGGGCCGCCGATCGACCCGCTGGTTCACCTGCTCGAGCTGGTCGATGATGTCGCCGACCTCCTCCGAGATGGTCCGCTCGACGTTCTCGGTGACCTCCTCGGTGACCGTCTGTTCGACCTTCTCTGTCACCTCCTCGGTTACCTCTTCGGTCACCTCCTCGGCGACGGTCTGTTCGACGCTCTCGGTCATCTCCTCGGTGAGCGTCTCCTCGACTTTCTCTGTCACTTCCTCGGTCATCCACTGGGGGTCGAACCGGGCCATCTTCCAGACGACGTGGACGACGTACGACACCAGCGCGCCGATGCCGAACGCGACGCCGACGTTCGTCCCGACCACGAGGATGAGGCCCGCCGCGAGGAGTATCAACAGCCCGTACGCCAGATCGACGAAGAAGTCCACGCGGCTCGGATTCATCAGTTACGACCAGAAATGTGGGCTTCGTACATATACCCTCTCGCTTTCCCCGACGCTGGGCCGCTCAGTAGTGCCAGGGCACGTCGGAGAAGTCCGGATCCCGCCCCTCCAAGAAGGCGTCCCGCCCCTCCCGAGCCTCGTCGGTCATGTAGGCGAGCCGGGTGGCCTCGCCGGCGAACACCTGCTGGCCGACCATCCCGTCGTCCGCGAGGTTGAACGCGTACTTCAGCATCCGCATCGCGGTGGGGCTCTTGTCCGTCATCGTCTCGGCCCAGTCGAGCGCGACGTCCTCCAGTTCGTCGTGAGGGACCGCCTCGTTCACCATCCCCATCTCCGCGGCCGCCGCGGCGTCGTAGGTCTTGCCGAGGAAGAACACCTCGCGTGCCTTCTTCTGCCCGATCTGTCGGGCGAGGTAGGCGGAGCCGAACCCGCCGTCGAAGGAGGCCACGTCCGGGTCGGTCTGGAGGAACTTCGCGTGCTCTTCGCTCGCGATGGTGAGATCACAGACGACGTGCAGGGAGTGGCCGCCGCCGACGGCCCAACCGGGGACGACGGCGACGACGGGCTTGGGCATGAACCGGATCAGTCGCTGGACTTCGAGGACGTGGAGGCGCCCGACCGTCGGCGTGTCGGCGTCCAGCGAGGCGTCCCCGGTGTCGGCGTCGGTACCGTCGGCCGCGTCGGCGCCGTCGTCCCCGCGGTACTCGTAGCCCGAGTCCCCGCGGATGGACTGGTCGCCGCCCGCGGAGAACGCCCACCCGCCGTCCGTCGGTGACGGACCGTTGCCGGTCAGTAGGACCGCACCCACGTCGGCCTGCTGGCGGGCGTGATCCAGCGCCGCGTACAGTTCGTCGACGGTCCGGGGGCGGAAGGCGTTGCGCACCGCGGGGCGGTCGATGGCGATCCGCACCGCGGGGACGTCGTCCGCGCGGTGGTAGGTGACGTCGTCGAACTCGTCGGTGACGGCCGTCCAGCGGTCCGGATCGAAGAGGTCGGAAACCATACTCCGAGGGCGGGGCGGCGCGCGCAAAAAGATTCACCTCACCGCGAGTCGAGCCACCCCGCGACCGGCCCGAGGGGGCTGGTGATCCAGGCGACGGCGACGACCGTCGCCGAGACGAGGACGCCGAGCAGGACCGACGCCGCGACGACGACCGAGTACGCGAGAACGACTAGGACGACGGCGCCGGTCGCCAGCCGCCGCGCCCGCGTCATGTCCTCGAGCGGGTTCCCGGACGACGCCCGGTCGATCACCCACGCGAGCAGGTAGAGAAGGGCGGCGGCGAAGACGCCGAGGAGAAGGTTGTTGGCGACCACGAAGGCGTAGGCGACGACGAGGAACGCGGCCACGAGGGCGGGCAACTGCCAGGTGCGGATCGTGGAGGGCATCGGTCGGAGTCACCGGCCGCGAGCGGATAAATCCCGTTCACTCCCCGTCGGCGAGGGTCTCGACCGTCGCCTCCAGCAGCCGCTCCCGGGTCCGCTGGCTCGCCTCGGCGTCGGTCCGCACCTCGATCACGTCGGTCCCCTCGCGCCCCACCGAGTCGGCGTAGGCCTCCCGGAACGCCTCGCGGTCGTCGACCGCGACGTGCGTCAGGTCGTAGAGATCGGCCGTGGGTTCGAACTCGCGGCCGTGTGGCGTTTTGAACGACTCGGTGAACGGCGGGTCGAAGGATTCGATGGGGAGGCGATGGAAGATGCCGCCGCCGTCGTTGTTGACGAGTACGACCGTCGCGTCGACGCCACACCGGAGCGCGGACAGCAGGCCGTTGCCGTCGTGGTAGTAGGCTAGGTCGCCGACCACGAGGGTGAGGTGATCGGCCGTGGCGCTGCCGGCGCCGAGGCCGGTCGAGACGACGCCGTCGATGCCGGAGGCGCCGCGGTTGCCGAGGACGGTGTAGTTCGCCGCGACGGGCGGCGCGTACCGGTCGGCGTCCCGGACCGGGTTCGAGTTCGACACCACCAGCGTCGCGGGTTCGGGCGCGAGGTCGGCCACGTCACCGAGGATCGCCCCCTCGAAGTAGCCGCCCGCGCCGTCGTCGACGGCGTCGCCGACCGTCTCGCGGTGGACCCGCTCGGCTTCGGCCCAGCGCTCGCGCCAGGCGGGGGCGTCCGGCCCCCCGACGCGTTCCGCCAGCCGGGCCGCAAGCCGCGAGGGGTCGGCGACGATCAGATCCGTCGCCCGGAACGCCGCCTCGCGCCACCCGCCCGCGGGATCGACGACGAACTGCCGGGCCCCGGTCCGCGCGAGGTACCCCCGGAGTCGCTTCGAAGTGGGCGAGGCGCCGACCCGAACGACCACCTCGGGGTCGGGCCAGTCGTCGGTCACGCGGGGGTCGAGATAGCCGTCGTAGCCGCCGACGGTCGTCGTCACGCGGGTGTGGCCACCGAAGCGGAGCCCCGAGAGCGGGTCGGCGAGGATCGGAAAGCCCGTCGCGTGCGCGAGAGCGGTGATCGCCTCGGGGTCGACCCCCGGCGGATCGGTCGGTCCGGCGACGAGCAGCCCCCGTTCGACCGATAGGGCCTCGACGAGCGGTCGGACGTCGACGCGGTCGAGTCGGGGCGTCCCCGTCGTCGTCCGCACGAACGGCCGGTCGTCGCCGCGTCCGGCGGCGGCCAGCGGGTCGAGGTCCGCGGGGACGTCGCCCGGGACGGGCGTCGGTTCCAGAGGCTTGCGGAACCGACAGTTCAGGTGGACCGGCCCCGCGGGCGTCCCCGTCGCCGCGGCGAGCGCGCGGGCGGCGGTCGTCCGTAGCGAGCGGAGCTTCCGTTCCTCGGCCTCGGGTTCCGGCAGGTCGGCGTACCAGCGGACGGCGTCGCCGTACAGCTTCTCCTGGTCGACGGTCTGGTTGGCGCCGCTGTCGTGGAGTTCGGGCGGGCGGTCGGCGGTGAGCAAGAGGAGGGGCACGCGTCCGCGGTCGGCCTCGATCACCGCGGGGTGGTAGTTCGCGGCGGCGGTCCCCGAGGTACAGATCAGGGGCGTCACCTCGCCGGTACGGCGGGCCCGACCGAGCGCGAAGTAGGCCGCCGACCGCTCGTCGAGGACCGAGTGGACCGTCAGGTCGTCGTGGTCCGCGACGGCGGTGACGAGCGGCGTCGAGCGACTCCCCGGGGAGACGACGACGCTCTCGACGCCCCCGCGGACGAGTTCGTCGACCAGCGTCCGCCCCCAGAGGACGTTGCGGTTCGGCGCGCTCATCGCTCCAGTTCGTCGAGGATCGGGCGGTATTTGAGCTGTACCTCGTCCCACTCGCGGTCCGGGTCGGAGTCGGCGACGACACCGACGCCGGCGAAGAGCGTGGTCGACGTGTCGCGGGCGAGCGCCGAGCGGATGGCGACGGCGAAGGTGCCGTTGCCGGCGGCGTCGACCCAGCCCACCGGGGCGGCGTACCATCCGCGGTCGAACGGTTCGGTCTCGCGGATGGTCGCCAGCGCCCGCTCCGGGGGGAGCCCCCCGACGGCGGGCGTAGGGTGGAGCGCCTCCACCAGGTCGAGGACGTGCGTGTCCCGATCCAGCGTCGCCGTGATGGGTGTAAAGAGGTGCTGGACCGTCTCGAGGCGACGGACGCTCCGCTCGCCGGCGGTGATCGAGGAGGCGAAGGGGGCGAGCTGTTCGCGGATGGTCTCCCCGACGAGTTCGTGTTCGTGGACGTTCTTCTCGTCGTCGAGCAGTTCCTCGGCTAGCCAGTCGTCCTCGGCGGGCGTGTCGCCGCGGCCCGTCGTGCCGGCCAGCGCCCCCGTGGCGACCGTGCGGCCGTGGCGGCTCACGAGTCGCTCGGGCGTGGCGCCGAAGAAACTCGGCCGGTCCGGTCCGGCCGTCGGTTCGACGAGGAAGCGATAACAGTCGGGGTAGGTCGACCCCAGGCGCGCCAGGACGTCGGGCACCGAGAGCGGCCGGTCGAGGGTCACGTCGAGCGCCTGCGCGAGGACGACCTTCCGCAGGTCGCCGGCGCGGATGCGCTCGACGGCGGCCTCGACGGAGTCGCGCCACGCGTCCCGCGGGGTGGTGCGCGTCCGCGAGACGATTTCGGGCGGCGGGCCGGCGTCCGTGTCGTCGAGGCCCGCCAGGCGTTCGCGCTCGGCGTCGAGGCGTTCCTCGACGGCTCCGGCCGTCGCGTCGTGGCCGACGGCGTTGACCGTCAACCACGTCCCACGGTCGGTTTCGGTCACCTGCACCCGGGGGAGGACGAACCGTGCGCCGGGGAAGTCGGCCCAGACGGAGCCGTCGCCGCCGTCGTCGTGGAAGGCAAAGCCCCCGAACAGACGGGGGCAGGCGGCCTCGGTACCGGCGTGGACGTCGCCGGAGCGCAACACCCGATCGATGCCCTCGCGGACGGCGGCAAAGCGGTCCCGACCGTCCGCGGTGAGTTCGGCGGCCACGCCGCCGGCGACGACCGTCGCCTCGTCGGGTCCCGTCCAGAACGTCCGCGGCGCCGGCAACGCGTCGAGGGCGACACGGAGCGAGGGGACCGACGCCCGGATCGACCGACTGACGAGACGCGTTCCCGTCTCGTCGCTTCGCGGGACACCCATTATAAATCCGTGAGGCCGCCGCACTCTTTTACCTAACTATCCGTAGCGTTCCTCCCGCCAGGGGTTCGCCGTCACGGAGTACCCCCGCTGCTCCCAGAAGCCGCGCTGTGGTTCGGTGAGGAACTCGATACCGGTGGCCCACTTGGCGCCCTTGTAGGCGTAGCGGTGGGGTGTGACCACGCGGACGGGGCCGCCGTGCTCCCGCGGGAGGGGGTCGCCGTCGAACTCGAACGCGAGGAGCGTCTCGGGACGCAGACACGCGTCGAGGGGGAGGTCGGTCGTGTAGTCGTCCGCAGCGTGAAAGAGGACGTGTTCGGCGTCCGGGTCGACGCCGGCGTGGTCGGCGAGCGTCCGGAAGGGGACCCCGGTGAACTCGCAGTCGAACCGGCTCCACCCCGTCACGCAGTGGAAGTCCTGTCGCTGCGTCTCGACACCCAGGGCGGTGAACGCCTCCCAGTCCAGGGTGCGTGGCTCCGCGACGGCGCCGCTCAGCGTGAGCGACCACTCCTCGCGGGTGACCCGCGGTTCGTTCCCCTTCGAGAGGACCGGAAACCCCTCCGTTCGGTGTTGTCCCGGCGGGAGACGCTCGTCGCCGAACTCCCGGTAGAGTCCGGTGACGTCTTCGACCATACGGCCAGTGGCGGCCGGAGACAGGTATGCGTGTCGGTGGATTGTACGATTTGATAAATTCAGTTAAGACAAACCGAGAATAAGATTCAGTCGCCGAATATTCTGTTTTTGAATGTCGGGCTTTCCCCCGCAGAATTTAAATACGCCCCTTCCAAACCCTCGAACGTCCAAATGCCGAACGTGGAAATAACCGTCCCGGAACACCTGGAGATGCAGATCGCCCAGTTGATCGAGCAAGGGGAGTTCGTCAACCGGGAGGAAGCCATCCAGGAACTGCTCTCGACGGGGCTCCGGGCGTACAAGACGAGCGGTCCGATCGAGGAGGAAGAGCCCGGATTCGAGGACGAGGGCATGATGGGTCACGAGGACGAGTACGTGTTCTGATACTGTGTATTGTAAATCATTGCCGGTGGTTCGCCGGACTGTCCTGGCGAACCACCGGTGAACAGTTACAATAATCCGTATGAGCCGCCGCGGACGGTCCCCAGCGCCGGCGCGTATGCGAGGGCGGCGCAATAATCCTTAACCGGCCTTCGTCCGTACGCGGGTGTATGCACAAGGAAGAACTCCTCGAACTACACGAGCAGATGGTGACGATCATGAACTACTTCCGGAGTCAGGAGACCGTCGACTCCGAACTCTTCGAGCCGTACGAGTCCCTGAGCGTCGACCCCTCACACGTCCACAAGTCGAAAAGCGAGCACAAACACGCGGTGTTCGTCCTCGGCAACGCGCTGGCGACGGCGATGAGCGAGGACGAGTTCTCGGACGCCGGCCGGGTCGGTAAGCGGATGGCCGAACTCGCCGAGGACGCCGAGAACAAACTGTAGTCGGCGACCGGACCTGCGACGCCCCGACCCGCCGAGCGACGGCCACCCCGTCGCCCGTCGGATTCATTACGGCCGGGGCGTGAACGGGGGACATGCTCGGCCTCCCGGACGCGGCGACCCTCTTTCGGTTGGCGGTAGTCCTCTCCCTCCTCTTCGCCGCCGCCGCCGTCGTCGCGTTCGACCGCCCGCGGGGTCGGTGGGGGGCCCGCCTGCGCTTGCGGTTCGTCCTCGGCGTTCCGTGGGGAACGCTCGTCTCCGTCGGAATCGTCCTCGTGGTGTACCTGTTCGTCCAGGGCGGCTGGGGCGACTGGTACGCTCCCGTCACCATCCCCTTCCGGGCGTGGTCGTACCTCTACCCGCTGGGGATGCTGACCGCCGGCTTCGCCCACTCCGGGGCGGGCCATCTCGTCGGCAACCTCGTCGGGACGCTCGTGTTGGCTCCGCTCGCGGAGTACGCGTGGGGTCACTTCCCCCGCGAACGGGGCACGCAGACGTTCACCTCGTCGCTGACCAACCCCTACGTGCGGGCGTTCGTGGCGTTTCCGGCCGCCGTCGTCGCAGTGGGGCTGTTCACCGCCGTGTTCTCCCTCGGCCCCGTCATCGGCTTCTCGGGGGTGGTCTTCGCCTTCGCGGGGTTCGCGCTGGTTCGCTACCCCATCGCGACGGTCGTCGCCCTCAGCGTCGGCAACGGTCTCCGGACGCTCTACCGGGCGCTCCGGACCCCCACGCTGTCGGCGAGCGCCGGCCCCTCCTACTCCGCGCCCTGGTGGTCCGACATCGCCATCCAGGGACACGCCATCGGACTCCTCGCGGGCGTCCTCCTCGGGGTGTGGTTCCTCCGGTCGAGCGGGTCCAAGCGGCCGTCGGCGGCCCGGGTCGCCGTCGGCGTCGCGCTGTTCGGCGTCGGACAGTCGCTGTGGGCGGTCTACTGGTATCGCGGCGGCGAGACGTACGTCCTCTATCGGGCGGCGGGGCTCGCGCTGGTGGTCCTGCTGGCGGCGCTCGTCGCCGGAACGGTCGCGGCCTCGGCACGGCCGCTCCTGTCGGCGCCGAGGCGTCCGGACGCGCTCCGGTCGGTCCCGCGGTGGCAGGTGGGAGCCACCGCTCTGCTGTTCTGTACCGCCGCCATCGCCGGGCCGGCGGTCCCGGTCAACCTGATGACGACCCAGGCCGGCGACCTGCCCGGGGAGAGCGACCCGCTCACGGTCCGAGGCTACGAGGTGACCTACGCGGAGGACGTCCCGAACGGGATGGTGTCGGTGGTCGACGTGGAGGCGTTCGGCGAGACGACGCAGGTCAACACCTCGGGGGTGATCGTCAGGAACCGCGACCGGGGCATCTGGATGACCGCCGTCTCGAAGGGACGACTCGACTTCACCGGGACGACGCGGGTCCGCGTCGGTGGCGTCGGGTGGCGGGATTCGGTCCGCGTCCGGCGGACCGGATGGGACGCCGTCGGCGGCGGAACGGTCTACCGGGTCGACCTCGCGCACGGGGACCGGAACGTGACCGCCTACACCTCGCCGCCGGCGCGGGCCGACCCCGTGATCGCCGGCCGGAACGTCACCCTCGAAGCGGCGCCCGGAGGGTTCCGCCTCAACGTCTCGCTGGGGAACCGATCGGCCGTGGCGCCGATGCCCGCGGTCAACGAGACGCGGTCGGTCGGCGGCTTGGAGTTCGCCAACGTCCAGGGACGGGTCTACGCCGTCGACGGCGGGACGCGGGTCCGGGTCGCCAAACGGGAGACCTACGAGTAGTCCGCGCGCCGACTGCGCGCCGGGAACCCGGCCACCGGCGTCAGGACCACTCGATCCGGAACACTTCCGTGTCGATCTCCCGGCGGTCGGCGGCGTGGTGGTCGAACTGCCGGTCGAGGTCGAACTGCGCGGCGAAGGCGTGGGTCACCTCGCCGCCGTTGTCGGCCGCGAACGCCTCGACGAACTCCCGGCTGCCGGCGTTGTGGACCGAGTAGGAGACCTCGGCGACCTCGGCGGCCGTCGCCAGGAACGCCCGGTCGGCGTGTTCGTTGCCCGACTGGGCGCCGAACGGCGGGTTCATCACGACCGTCGTCGGGCCGTCCGGACGGATCGGCGCGCGGGTGGCGTCGGCCTGGACCCAGTGGATCTCCGTGCGTGTGCCGACACGGCGTCGGTTCTCGCGGGCGACCTCGAGGGCGTCGCGATCGATCTCGACGCCGACCGCCCGTTCGGGACCGCGCAGCGCCGCCCCCAGGGTGAACATCCCCGTCCCCGCGCCGAGGTCGACGACCGTCCGTCCCTGGATGTCGTCGTTGAGGTCGGCCACGTGCACCACGTGCGCGGCCAGTTCCGGCGGCGTCGGGTACTGTTCGAGGGCGGCCTGGGGGTTCTCGAAGCCGGCGACCACGGCCAACTGTCCGGCCAGTTCGGCTTTCGTCGCCATCATCGACCCACCCCCCCACGGACCCACGTCGTCCGTTCGTCCGTCGCCTGCCTCCGGGACCGTGTGGGTGTCATACTCGTCGTTACATATTTTCTAGTTATACTAAAGTCTTTGTGAATGCGCAATAGTAATCACAGAGTGCGGATACCGGGTGTTACGGGGCCGTAGTTCGCTCGGCGATCACACGCTCCGACGTCCTCAGGCCGCACACGACCAGAGGCCGCGTCGCTCCTCGCGGGCGGTCCGTTCGAGCGCCGCGTACCGGTCCCGCTCCCGAAACGAGGAGTCGTAGAGTCGCGCGTGGCCGCGTTCGAGCAACGCCGCGTTGAACGACTCGCCGTCGACGAGGACGTACGCGAGGAGTCGGTCGTAGCCGCCGCGTCGCCCCTCCGTCGCGTCGAACCGGAGCGTCACCTCCCGGTCGGCGAGTCGGTCGACGGCGAAGGTCGTCGCCGCCTCGCCCTGGCGCCGGAGACAGCGGTGTCCGGCCTCGGTGTCGGGCACGCCCTCGAACTCCGTGGGGTCGTTCTCGACGTGAACCTCCGGCGTGTCGACGCCGAGCAGTCGCACCGTGTCGGTCCGCCCGTCCGGGAACCGCACGTCGAGGGTGTCGCCGTCGACGACGTCGGTCACGCGGACGGTGGTCCCGTTCTCGGGCGTCCGGGTCGACCCCCCGCTCTCGTCCGACGGCACGGGGCCGACCCCGAGACAGCCGGCGCTCACGAGAAGGAGGATGACGACGACCGCACGACGCCGGCTCACGACTCGTCGTCGGCGTCCGCGGACAAAAGCGCCCCGGTGGTCACATCTCGGCGAGCGTGTCGATGCCGAGCAGACCGAGGCCGTTCTCGAACACCCGTGCGGTCGCGTCGGTCAGGGCGAGACGTTCCTCCGCCGCGTCCTCGGCGTCGAGGACGCGGTTCTTGTGGTAGAAGGAGTTGAACACGTGTGCCAGATCGAGGAGGTAGCGGGCGAGCGGCGCCGCGTCGTATCGCTCCTCGCACCGTTCGAGCACGAGCGGGTAGCGCCCGAGCTGATGGAGCAGGTTGTGGTCCGTGTCGTTGAACGTCTCGGGGTCGATAGCGTCGACGGCGGGGACCGTCTCCGCCGCGTCGAGGATGCTGTACGCGCGGGTGGTGGCGTACTGGACGTAGGGACCGGTGTCGCCCTCCAGCGACACCGCCTCGTCGATGTCGAAGGTGATGTCCTTCCCGCGATTCGAGGCGACCATCCCGTATTTGACCGTCGCGAGCGCGATCTTGCGGGCGATGGCGTCGACCTCGTCCCCGTCGACGTCGCGGCCCTTCTCCTCGACGATATCGCGGGCGCGCTCCCGGGCCGCGTCGAGCACCTCGCGGACGGTGACGATCTGGCCGCCGCGGGTCGACATGCTCCCCTCGGGGAGGCTGATCATCCCGTAGTCGATGTGTTCGAGGTGGACCTCGTCGTATCCCATCTTCCGAGCGGCGACGAACAGGCGCTGGAAGTAGCGGTTCTGCTCGCTGGCGACGACGTAGACCGACTGGTCGACGTCCAGTTCGCCGACCCGGTACTCGATGGTCGCCAGATCGCGCGTCCCGTAGACCGTCGAGCCGTCCGACTTGACGATGTAGAAGGCGTCGAAGTCCGCGTCCTCGACGCTTCCGGCCTCGTCGAGCAGTTCGCGGGCCCGGTCGAGCGACGGGTCGACGGACGCGGTCTCCGGGTCGCCCGCGTCGCCGTACTCGTCGGGGTAGATGGGAATGAACACCGAGCCGTCCGGCCCGCGCATCGCCACGTCCTCGTCGAGGGCCTTCTCGACGACCAGATCGTTCCACCCCTCGCGGGCGTAGAAGCTCTCGCCCAACCAGAGGTCGAAGTCGACGCCGAGTTCGGCGTAGACCCGCTCGAACCGCTCGACGCTCGCCTCGCGGAACCGCTCCCAGCGCTCGACCGCCTGCTCGTCGCCGCGTTCGAGACGCGCGAACCACTCCTTGCCGTCATCGACGTGGTACTGTCGCTCCGTCGTGACCGCCTCGTCGAACTCGTCGGTCACGGCGTCGAACGCCTCGACGTCCTCCAGCATCGAGTCCCGCTGCTCGAACTGCTGGTAGAGCTCCAGCAGGTGGGCGATCGGGTCGTCCTCGAAGGCCGCCTCGTCGCCGAATTCGACGTACTCGTGGAGGAGGTTGCCGAACTGGGTGCCCCAGTCGCCGAGGTGGTTGTCGCGGGTCACGTCGTGCCCCCGTGCCTCCAGGACGTTCATCAGCGCGTCACTGAGGATCGTGTTCCGCAGGTGCCCCACGTGGAGGGGCTTGGCGATGTTCGGCGAGGACACGTCGGCGACGATCCGGTCGGGGTCGGCCCGCTCCCGCGTCCCGTACGCCGCCCCCTCCGAATCGATCGTCGACAGCGTCCGCAGAGCCATCCGGTCCACGTCGAGGTGGTAGTTGATGTGGCCGTTCTCGACGGTAACCGAGTCGATGCCGTCGGGCAGTCCGCTCTCGCGGTGCCGGTCGGCGATGTCCGCCGCGACCGCCATCGGGTTCGCCCCCGCGTCGGCCGCGATGGCAAAGGAAACCGCGGACGAGAACTCCCCCTTCTCCTCGTCGTCGAAGTCCTCCAACTCGACGGTCGAGGGCTCGACGTCGCGGCCGTAGCCCGCATCGGCGACCGCGGCGCGTATCCCCTCGAACAGCTCGCGCTTGATGGCTCCAAGCATTCTTCGGAAATCCTCGCCCCTACTGCCGGATAAATCTCACTACATCGCCGGCGTCGGAGGCTAAACGGTACCGTCGTGCCGTCACGCCGACCGCCGCGACGCCGTGGCGTCGCCCCGACCGTCGCCGTTGGCGGTCACCCGGACTCGGCGTGTTCCGCGAGCAACTCGCGAGCGTGTTCCAAGTGTCGCGCCCGAGCGTCGTGGGTAGTCTCGGCGATGGTTCGCAGTTTGTACCGAACCCGACAGCGATACCCGGCGTCCAGGCCCTCCCCGCGACTGGCGCGCTCCCAGAGCGTCGCGGCGAGCCTGTCGAGTCGCCGTTCCTCGCCGGTCTCGGGTGGCTCCTCGATGGCGTCGATCAACCGCCGGTTCACCTCCCGTAGCGTCCGCATGCTGTCGAGGTTGATCCGGTGGACGGAAATATCTTCAGGCTCGCCGGACGGAGAGGGCGTCCCGGCGGCGTCCCCACGGCTACCTGGGGGCTCGTCGTGACCGAACGAAGTGAGCGTCCCGGCGGCGATTTGAACGCCGGTCCCTGGCTCCGGAAGCCAAGAGGATAGTCCACTACCCTACCGGGACACGTCGATCCAACGTAGCCCGGAATCACGTATATACCTATTGATCGGGCGTCGGTAGGGGGCCGTCACGGAACGGCCCGCGGGCCGACGGTCTCACGCTCGGAGGATCGTCGGGAGATATATCACCCGGACGGCGACAGGTCCGGACGTTATGGGTCCCCGAACGCAGCTCTCCAGACGACGAGCCCTCGCGTCGATCAGTGCGCTCGCCGGGGCGGTCGCCGGCTGTACGGGCGGTGACAGCGAGGACGCGACCACGCCGTCGCGGACGCGGACTGCCGATCCGACGGCGACGGCCCCGCGGTCGACGGAGGCAACAGAGAATCCGGACGAGCGCGCGGCGCTGATCGACGCCATCGACAGCGAAGCGGTCGCCATCGATCCGGACGCGTCCGCGGACGGGCTGGGGCCGGTCGCGACTCGCCTGGCTCAGTCACCGATCGTGGGTATCGGCGAGAACTCACACGGCGTGAGCGAGTTCAAGGGCTTCGCACACCGGCTCGTTCGGCGTCTCGTCGCCGATCACGGCTATCAACTGGTCGCCATCGAGGGGACGATCGGCGATTTCGGTCCCGTCGACCGCTACGTCGCGGGTGCGGACGTCGACCTCGACGCCGCGATGGGGTCGATCGAGTTCTACTTCTGGCGAACGGACGCGATCCGGCGTCTGTTCGAATGGTTGCGGGAGTTCAACGCCGGACGGCCGGCCACGGACCGAGCGGTGGTCCGGGGGTACGACGCCCAGTTTTTCGACGTGAACGCGACGGCGGTACGATCCTACCTGGAACGGGTCGATCCGGCGTATCTCGACGGAATCGACGAGCGACTGATGCCGCTTACCCGGCCGCTCTACGAGCGTCACGATGCCGACCTCCTGACCGAAGCGCGACTCGACCTGTTCGACTCCCTCGGGGACCGGCTCCGGGCCCGTCGCGACGCCTACGTCGCCGAGACGTCGACGGCCGAGTGGCGGCTCGCCCGCCGGCACGTCCGGACGCTCGAACGCGGGTTGCGGTTCCAGGCGGCCCTCCGGGCCGAGCGGTACACGCAGGGCAAGCGCGTCAGGGACGCCGCGATGGCCGAGAACGTCTCGTGGCTCCGCGACTGGACGGGTGCCGACCGGGCAGTCGTCCTGGGCAGCACGAACCACACGATGCGCAACGACGGTTCGGGTGAGGCCGCCCGCATGGGACAGCACCTGGCCGACGAGTACGGTGACGACTACTACTCCCTCGGCTGTCTGTTCGGCACCGGCCGCTTCAGGGCACCGACCGGCCCCGAGCGGACCGCCTTCGGGACCCACGACCTCGAGGGACCGGTCCCCGGCACGCTCGCCGCCACACTCGTCGAGGCGGCGGAGTCGTCGCTGTTCCTCGATTTCGAGACGGCACGCCGACGGGCGCCGATCGACGGGTGGCTCGACGACACGTCGCAGGTCGGCGTCTCGGTCCCGCGGGCCGCGGATCGGGGTGCCGTGCCGTTGCCGGCGGCCCCCGACGCCGTCTACGACGGGGTCGCTTTCGTCCGGGACGTCACGCCGGCCTCGTTCGCTTCGGAGGGGTGACCCGGCGGAGGGTTCGGCCGATCTCAGGGCCAGTTACCGCGGTCGTCGGCGGCGTCGGCGACCCGCTCGATGGCGACGACGTACGCGGCCGTCCGAAGGTTCGGCACGTCGACGGACTCGTAGGTGTCGACCAGTCGTTCGAATGCCTCGGTGACGACGCGTTCGAGTTCGTCGTTGACGCGCGCTTCGGTCCAGGCGAACCGCTGTCGGTTCTGCACCCACTCGAAGTAGGAGACGGTCACGCCACCCGCGTTCGCCAGAATGTCGGGGACAACGTAGACGTCGCGGTCGGTGAGGACGTCGTCGGCGTCGGGGGTGAGGGGGCCGTTCGCCGCCTCGACGATCACGTCCGCCCGCACGTCGCGAGCGATGTCCGCGTCGACGGCGTTCTCCAGGGCCGCGGGCACCAGCAGATCCACGTCGGCGGTGAGCAACGCCTCGTTCGTCAACTCCTCGTCGGCACCGGGGTAGCCGACGACCGAACCAGTCTCGCGTTTGTGGTCCTTGACCGCCGCGGTGTCGAGGCCGTCGGCCGCGTAGACGCCGCCGCTGGAGTCGCTGACCGCGACGACCGTCGCGCCCGCGTCGTCGAGGAGGGACGCGGCGACCGACCCGGCGTTGCCGTAGCCCTGCACCGCGACCGTCGCGTCGTCGATACCCCGTCCCAGGTACTCGAAGGTCTCCCGGGCGGCGAGCATCGTCGAGCGGCCCGTGGCCTCGACCCGGCCGGCGCTCCCCCCGGAGGAGGGCGCCTTCCCGGTGACGACGCCGGGTTCGGTCGTCCGCTCCAGCGTCTCGTAGGTGTCTTTGATCCAGTTCATCTCCCGTTGGCCGGTGTTGACGTCGGGCGCGGGGATGTCCCGATCCGCACCGATGAGCGGCCGGAGTTCGGTCGCGAACGCGCGGGTAATCCGTTCGAGTTCGCTCGCGGAGTACGTCCGCGGGTCGAACGCGATGCCGCCTTTCGCGCCCCCGTAGGGGATGTCCACCACGGCGCACTTGTACACCATCCACCCCGACAGCGCCGTCACCTCGTCCTGAGTGACGTCGGGGTGATACCGGATGCCGCCCTTGTACGGCCCGCGGTCGCCGTTGAACTGGACGCGGTAAGCCGGGAACTGCTCGACCAACCCGTCGTCCATCTCGACCGAGAGGGTCGTCTCCAGGACGCGTTCGGGGTGTTTGAGTCGCTCGATCACGTCGGCGTCCGCGTCGAGGTAGGCCGCTGCATCGTCGATCTGTTCCTGAAGACTCTCGAACGGGTTGATGTCCGCCATCTGGCCCGGCGATTTGCCCTCCTACAATACAGACCTTTCGACAGAGCGAGGGCGATCAGTCGGTGGTGTCCGTCCGGTCGAGGATCCGCTCCGCCTGCGCCAAAAGCGGCGCGTCGATCATCTCGCCGTCGACCTCGAAGACCCCACAGTCGGCCGACTCGCGGGCGTCGAGCACTCGCCGAGCCCACGCGACCCGCTCGGGGTCGGGGGTGAATCCATCGACGACGACCGGCACCTGATCGGGGTGGATCACCATCTTCCCGTCGTAGCCGAGGGTGGCGGCGAACTCGGTCGCCGCGCGGAGGCCCTCGTCGTCGTCGAGGGCGGTGTGGACGGTGTCGACGGCGTCGACGCCGGCCGCCCGCGCCGCCACGACGACGCGCTCACGGGCGTACAGTACCTCCGTTCCCTCCCGCGTCCGGGTCGCGCCGAGGTCGGCCGCGAGATCCTCGGCGCCGAAACAGAGCGCGTCGACCGCGTCGGCCGCCGCCACCTCACGCGCGTCGAGGACGCCGGTCGCCGTCTCGATCAGCGCGAGGATCGGGATCGACAGGTCCCTGGTCGCGAGCGCGTCGGTCACGGTCGCCACTCGTTCGACGGTCGCTTTCGGTACCATCACGCCGTCGAGCCGCGACGACGCCGCGCCCGTCAGCGCGTCGAGGTCGTCGGCCGGCGCCCGTCCGACGCGGACGACCACCTCCGTTCCCCCGGGGTCGAACGCGGGGTCGGCGAGGAGGTCGCCGACGGCCGCTCGCGCCCCGGCCACGTCGGCCGGCGGGACGGCGTCTTCGAGGTCGAACACGACCGTGTCGGCGCCGGTGGTCGGCGCCGTACGGCACCGCTCCGGACGGTCGCCCGGCGTGAACAGGACGGTTCGGCGGGCCATACCGGGCTCTGGGCGGCCCGGGACATGAATCCGCGGTCAGAGGAGGACGACGCCGACGGTGAGGAGGTTGACGACGACGGCCACCGTCCACGGGAGTGCCAATCCCGCGGGGACGAGGCCACGGTACTCGGCGGGGAGGACGGCTCGGCCAGCGAGACCGACGCCGACGGCGCCGCCTTTCAACGCTACGAGCGCGGGGAGGGCGCCGACGTCGGCGATGAGGCCGGCGGCTACGGGGTTGAGTTCGGTCAGGCCGAGGCGGAGGCCGACGACGGTGAGCGCGGCGTCGAGCGTGAGGGCGCCGAGCGCGAGCGCCCAGAGCCACGTCGCGTACGCCGTCGTCCGAGCGGCGACGGCGGTGACGTACGCACCGCCGACGGCGGGGCCGACCGTCCCCCGGCGCCGGGCGTTCGTCGAGTTCGTCCGGTCGATTGCCATACACCGTCACACGGTGACGACCCCCGTGAGTATACGGCGCGTACGGGATGGAAATGACTCATTACGGCGAGAAAGGCGTCGATCGACGGCCCGGGTCAGTCGAGCGTCGACTCCAGCCGCTCGATCAGCGACGCGTTGCCGAGGTGGGTCGGCGTCCGGTCGTGGAGGCCGTCGGGGTCGATATCGAGTATCGATCCGTCGCCGTCGGAGGTCCGGCCGCCCGCCGCTCGGATCACGTATCCGACGGGGTTGGCCTCGAACTGGAGGCGGAGTTTCCCTTCGGGCGCGGATCGGAGACCGGGGTAGGCGAACACCCCGCCGTAGGTGAGCACCTGGTTTACGTCACCGATCATCGCCCCGCCGTAGCGAAGTTTGAGTTCGGATTCGACCGATTCGGCGTAGGCCGCGAAGTCGTCGGGCCAGTCGGGGACCCGCCCGCCGAACCCGTAGACGGTCGGGTCCTCGGGGAGGGTCACGCCGGTCCGGAGTTCGGACGCGACTCCCTCCTCGATCAGGTACTCGGTGGCCGATGCTCCCTCGGCGAAGACCATCGTGGTGAGGGGACCGTAGAGCACGTAGCCCGCGGCGATCAGGTCGCGTCCCCGGGCGGGAAGCGGGGCGTCGTAGACGCCGACGATAGTCCCCATGACGTTGTTCGGTTTGAGGTTCGAGGAGCCGTCGAGGGGGTCGACCGCGACGGAGAGCCCGGTTCCCGTGTCCACGACCGCCGCCCGCTCCTCGCTGGCGTACTCGCCGACGCCGTCGATGCCGCCGAGGCAGTCCTCGAGCAGGTCGTCGGCGTACTCGTCGGCGGCCAACCGTCGGTCGCCCGTCGGGTTCTCGGCGTCCCCCTTCTCCCGGCGACCGGGGAGTCCCGCGCGAATCGTCGGGGCCGTCTCGGCGACCGCCTCGCGTATCTCGGCGACCGTATCGTCCCGACTCATCAGTCGCTCGCTTCGATGCCGCCGGTCGCCGCGAGGGCCTCGTCGACCGACGCGTCCTCGAAGATGACCGCCTCGAGACCGTCGAGGATGGCCTCCGGGTTCTGCCGCTGGAAGACGTTGCGCCCGACGGCCAGCCCGTCGGCGCCGGCGTCCATCGCCTCGCGAACCGTCGAGAGGAACGCCTCGTCGCTCGTCTTCGACCCGCCGCTCATCACGACTTTCATGTCGCCCGCGCTGTCGACGGCCCAGTTCATGGCGTCGGCCGACCCGGGATACTTCACTTTCGCGATGTCGGCGCCGAGTTCGAGGCCGAGGCGGGAGGCGTAGGCGATGGTGTCGGGGCTCGTGTCGTCTTTCAGTCCCTGTCCGCGCGGGTACGACCACATCACGACGCCCATGTCGTGCTCGCGGGCCCGTTCCTGGGCGTCGCGGAACTCCTCGAACATCTCGACCTCGTGGTTCGAGCCGCCGTAGACGGTGAAGCCGATGGCGTCGGCGCCGAGTTCGGCCGCGTAGTCGACCGACCAGTTGACCGACGAGTCGGGTTCGCCCATCCAGAGGTTGCTCGTCCCGTTGAGCTTCGCCAGGAGCGGCACGTCGTCCTCGTAGGAGGGGTAGTACGCCTCGGCGACGCCCTTCTGGACCGCGATGGCCGTCACCGCGTCGTGGGTGGCCACGTCGAACACCGTCGCGGGGTCGGTCGTCTCCGGAACCGGTTCGAAGTCGACCGGACCGTGTTCGAGGCCGTGGTCGTACGCGAGGATCAGTGCCTTGCCGTCGCGGGTGATCGCGGAGTCAGCACCGGGGATCATGTATAGAACGTTCCGTCGAATTCACACATAAAGCGTGTGGTCGGCGGCGAGGAGTGGCCGACAGCCGCCGGAATCTCACCGGACCGTGAGGTTGCCGACCATCCCCGAGGACGCGTGGGGGACACAGACGTAGGTGTACTGGCCGGTAACCTCGAACGTGTGCCGGTAAGTCGTCCCGGCCTCGTTGAGCGAGACGTGGTTGACGTCGGCGGCGGAGGTGTCGTAGCTCGCGAACGGCTCCGCACCCTCCGGAAGCTCCACCTGGCTCGCGGCGTCCGGGTGGCCCGAGACGTTGTGGCCGCCGGAGTCGAAGACGAACTCGACGGTGTCGCCCTGCGAGACGGCAGTCGTCTCCGGTTCGAACTGGAGGCTGCCGCCGGGGCCCACGGTGATCGTCGCGTCCGCCTCGCCGGCCGGCGTGGACGTCGCCGTGGCCGTCGCCGTCGACGTCGGCTCCGGGGTATCGGTCGCCGTCCGTGTCGGCGGCGGCGGTGTCGCCGTATCCTCGGCGGGCACTCCCGCCGCGCCGCTTCGATCGTCACCGAGTTCCGCCCGTGTCAGCCACCCTCCCGCACCGACGACGCCAACACCCAGAACCCCCAGGACACGTCGACGGGTGACGAACCCGCCACCTTCGCTCTCGTTCTCGGACGACTTCGACTCCGACGACACGCCCGTTTCCGTTCGCTCGGCGCCACCGCCGTGCTGGTTGGCTCTCGCCGCGTTCTCGAAGGGATCGGCCGCCGCTCCGGCGGTCGCGCCCGCGACGGAACCGCTCGTGTCGGCGACGGTCGCCTCGAACAGCCGATCCAACTCGTTTCGCATCGGCAACACGCCGTCGTATCGGTCGGCCTTCCGCTTTGCCAGTGCCGTCATCACCACCTCGTCGACCGCCGGTGGCAGCGACGGCCGACGTTCGGAGGGCGGCACCGGACGCTCCTGGAGGACGCCTCGCATCACGGCCGCCGACGATCCGGTAAAGGGTGGCTCGCCGGTCAGCAGGGCGTACACCACCGCGCCGAGCTGGTAGATGTCGGTGATGTCGTCCGTCCCGCCGTACTCGTCCGCGTCGAACTGTTCCGGTGCCGCGTACGCCGGTGAGAACCCCTCGACGCTGTTCGAGTGATCGAGCAGGAGCTTCGCCAGCCCCCAGTCGCTCACCTTCGGATAGGGCCACGTCTCCGGTGGCGTCTCCCGGAGCAGGACGTTCGTCGGCTTGAGGTCGAGATGTGCCACACCGTGACGGTGCCCGTGACGAACACCCTCGGCGATGCGCCCGGCCAGCCAGAGCGCCTCGGCGGGGTCCTCGGCCCCGAGCCTCGCGTCGAGCGTTCCGCCGTCCATGTACTCCAGTGCCATCCACGGGAGCGGATCCGTTCCCCACGCGTACACCGACACGACGTTGTCGTGGTCGTCGAGACGGGCCCAGGTTTCGGCCTCCGCCTCGAACGCCTCGACGACGCGGCGGTGGAGCGTCCCCTCGAACCGGGGCTGTTTCACCGCGACCGGGAACTCCGTCCCGTCGCGGACGACGGTCGCCAGATACACGTCCGCGTCGCCTCCGGTGCCGATCCGTTCACCGATGGTCAGTGCCTCGTAATCGAAGTCGGCTATCGAGAGGGGCGACACGGCCGCCGGAATCCGTTCGTGCTGATCGGGGCCCACCATTCGAGACAGACGGTATGCCGAGGGAAACCCAAATAAAACGAGGGGTCGCGAAGGGAGGAGGGACGGATCCCACCGGAGCGGTGGGGGCTACGTGCCGTCGAACGGCGACGACGTCGACCGATGCGTCCGCTCGCTTCGCGGTCGCTACCCTTACAGTCGTTCCCCGCACAGGAGCGGACATGCGAACACTCAGCGACATCGACACGGTCGGGGTCGTCGGCGCCGGCACGATGGGCAGCGGCATCGCCCAGGTCGCCGCCACCGCCGGCTACGACGTGGTGATGCGGGACATCGAGGACGATCTCGTCGCGGACGGCTTCGACCGCATCGACGACAGCCTCTCCCGGTTCGTCGAGAAAGAGCAGTTGACACGCGAGGAGGCCGACGCCGCCGTCGATCGGATCTCCGGAACGACCGACCTCGAGGACCTCGCGGCCTGCGATTACGTCATCGAAGCCGCCGTCGAGAACATGGAGATCAAACAGGAGGTCTTCGCGGACCTCGACGACGCCGTCGACGACGACGTGATTCTCGCGACGAACACCTCCACGCTCTCGATCACCACCATCGCGTCGGCGACGGAGCGCCCCGAACTCGTCGTCGGCCTCCACTTCATGAACCCCGCGCCGATCATGGAGGGCCTCGAACTCGTCGTCGGCGAGAAGACGGCCGACGAGGTGGTCGACTGTTCGCACGCCCTCGCCGAGGACTTCGGGAAGACGACCTGGGAGTCCGACGACAAACCCGGATTCGTCGTCAACCGGGTGCTGATGCCGTGGATCAACGAGGGCATCCGTGCCTACGACGAAGGCGTCGCGAGCAAGGCGGACATGGACGCGGGCCTGAAACTCGGAACGAACGTTCCGATGGGACCGCTCGAACTCGCCGATCACATCGGCCTCGACGTCTGTCTCGACGCCAGTCAGACGCTCGCCGAGGAACTCGGCGACCGCTACAAGCCGCCGTACCTGCTCAAGCGAAAGGTCGACGCCGGCGACCTCGGCCGGAAGACCGGCCAGGGCTTCTACGAGTACGACTGAGCGTCGAACTCGTCGGGCGTACGATCACCCGCCTGCGTCGCCCCCATCCCCGCCGCCGGTCCCGCCGGCACTCCCGTCCACCCCGTCGGGGACGAACCGCGAGGCGACCAGCCCGACGGCGGCCGCGACGCCGGCCGGGACGCCGACGAAGAGAAGCAGGACGACGAAGAGGCCGCCGCGCTCCCCGAGGCCGCCGTCGACCGGGAGGGCCGGACTGAGCGCGATCACCGGCACGCACAGGAGGACGACGACGGCGTAGCCGCTTTTCGCGACCGCACCCTGAACGGTCCGCCGACGGACGAGATACGCGGTGGCGCCCAGCCACGCGACGAGGCCGAACGGGACCGCCCAGCCGCTGCCCGTGATCAGTCCCAGCACGACGGTCCCCACCACGCCGACGACGAGTCCGCCCACGACGCCGACGAGGACGGTGAGCGTGTCGTCGACGAGGCTGTCGGGCGCGAGGGAGTCCGTCGGCGCTCTCCCCGCCGGTGGCGCCGGTCACGGCCCCGCCGAGCGCATCCCCGATCCGGCGGCCGTACGTTGTGAGGGTCGCACCGCCGGCCGACGACTCCCGGGGTGGGGTGGCACTCAAATCCGTCGCGGCCTCCGTCCCCGCTTCCGCCTCGGCCTCGTCCCACACGCCGTCGTCGTCGGCGTCGGCGGCCGCCCGCTCCTCGGTGAGGTCGGCCGAACAGTGCATGCAGTAGGTCGCCGTCCGGCCGATCGGTCCGCCGCAGTTCGGACAGCGCGGATCGGCCGTGGAATCGCTCATGGTAGGCAGTCCCGTCGTCCGGCGACCGTCGTGGCCACCCGATAGATTGGACACGTGACACTACATCGCCTTTACCGTTACTGTGACGCCGGGGAGGGGCCGGGAATCCGGTCGCCCCGCAGCCGGCAGCCGTCCGCGTGACCGCCGATCCAGACGCCTTTTGGTGGCGGCCACCATGGAGACGAGCGATGGAAGTCGCCATCCTCACCGTGGGCGACGAGGTGCTCGCGGGCGACACCGAGAACACGAACGCGACGTGGCTCGCGGGACGGCTGACGGCGGCGGGCGCGTCGGTCGCACGCATCCTCACCGTCCCGGACGACCGCGACCTGATCGCCGAGACGGTCCGCGAGTGGTCGGACCGGTTCGACGCCGTCGTCGTCACCGGCGGGCTGGGCGGGACCCACGACGACGTGACCGCCGACGCCATCGCCGACGCGTTCGACCGCGACCTGGTCGTCGCCCCCGCCGTCCGGGAGGACGTGATCGAGACGGTCGCCACCTACCGGGAGCGAAACCCCGACCTGGTCGAGGCCCACGACCTCGACATCGACGTCGACGCCTGGGCGGCGCTACCGGAGGGGAGTCGCCCGCTGGTCAACTCCGAGGGGCTCTGCCCCGGTTGTGTCCTCGGGGACGTCTACGCGTTCCCGGGCGTGCCCGCGGAGATGCGCGCGCTCTTCGAACTAGTGGCCGGCGAGTTCGGCGGCGACGCCCTCTCGACGACGCTCTACACTCCACAGCCCGAGGGATCGATGGTCGAGGCGCTCGCGGGCGTCCGGGAGCGGTTCGACGTCACCGTCGGGAGTTACCCGAGCAGCGGCGATCGGAACCGACTGAAGATCACGGCCGAAGACGAGGCGACGGTCGACGCCGCGGCCGCGTGGCTCCGCGAGCGGATCGACGTCGTCGAGGAGAATCACGACTGATTCTGCGAGCCGTGCGTTTAACCCCTCGCCGTCCCTCCCCCCGAGGGATGATCGAGGCCGACTCCCTCCGGAAGACATACGGCGACTTCCCCGCCGTCGTCGGCAGTACGTTCGACGTGGATCGGGGCGAGATCTTCGGCATCGTCGGCCCGAACGGCGCCGGGAAGACGACGACGCTGAAGATGATCGCCGGCTTGATCGAGCCCTCGGACGGCTCGGCGACCGTCGCGGGCTTCGACGCCGAGGATCCCGAGATGCGCCGCTCGCTCGGCTTCCTCCCCGAGGAGTCGCCGCTCTACGAGGACATGACCGCCCGCTCGTATCTCGACTTCTTCACCGACCTCTACGACGTCCCGAGCGAGACGGCGACCGAGCGGATCGAGGGGACACTCGACCGCCTCGAACTCGACCATCGCGACCGCCGCCTCGGCGACGTCTCCAAGGGCATGAAACGCAAGGTCGCCATCGCGCGATCGCTGGTGAACGACCCCGACGTGTTGGTCTACGACGAACCGGCGAGCGGGCTCGACCCGCTGACGACCAACTACGTCTTGGAGTTCGTCCGCGAACTCCGCGACGCCGGCAAGACGGTGCTGTTCAGCGCGCACAACCTCTATCACGTCGAGAGCGTCTGTGACCGGGTGGCGATCATGAACCGCGGCGAGATCGTCGCCCGCGGGACCGTCCCCGAGATCCGCGAGCAGTACGGCACCACCGAGTACCGCGTGTTCACGTCGGTCCCCGTCCCCGCGTTCGACACGGAGCCGGCCGGCGACCGCCACGTCTCGACCGTCGCGGACATGGACGCCGTCGAGCGGGTCCGCGAGGCGGCCGGCGAGGCGGGGGGCGAGGTGGTCGACATCCGCACCGACGAACCGAGTCTGGAGGAGATCTTCCTGGATCTGGCCGCCGACACGGCCGACGGCCCCCGGGGGGCGCAGTGACGGCGTCGTCGCCGTCCGACCGACTCCGCGACGGCCTTCGCGCGGTCGCCCGTATCGCCCGCTGGGAGGTCGGGCGGAGCGCCGGCGTCGTCGACCGGCGGACGGCGGCGCTGGGACTCGTCGCCCTCCTCCTCGCGGGGGCGGTCGGCGGGGCGACCCTCGCGACCGGCGGCGCCGCCCTCGACCGCGACGTCTACCGGATCGGCGTCGCGACCGACAGCCCCTACCACGAGGTGGTCCGGGAGAGTCCGGCGCTCGCGGCCCGTGACGCCGACCTCGACTCGCTCGGCCGCAGCGTCGAGGTGGTCGTCCGCGGCGACCGGTTCTACGTCGCCGACTCCCGGAAGGCCGAGGCCGCGCTGTCGACGTTCCGGAGCGCCGTCCGTCGACACAACCTGGGGCGGATGGGCGAGGAGGGGAACGTCTCCGCGGCGTTCCCGGTCGTCGTCACGCTCCAGTACACGGATCGCGGGGGCGGTACGGGGGGCTCCGCCACCGCCAGCACTGACGGGGACGGGACGACAGATAACGGGGGCGACGGGGACGGAGGTACCGCCGACGATCCGACTGCCGACGGGGGCGGGACCGGTCAGGATAGGGACGACGGGACCGCCGATTCGAGCGACTCAGGCGACGGCATCGCCGCGGGCGGCGACTCCGGCTCGCTCGGCGTGCCGTTTCTCGGCGGCGACCTCCTGGGTGGCGGCAACTCCGGTTCGCCGGCCGACATCTCCCCGCCCTTTCCCTTCGGTGCGCTCGTCCTCGCGTTCGTCTTTTTCGTCCCCATGAACTTCGTCATCCAGCCCTACGGGAGCAGCATCCTCAACGAGCGGATCAACCGGCGGGGCGAACTCCTCCTCGTCGCGCCCGTCTCCCCGGCGGCCATCGTCGCCGGCAAGACCCTGCCGTATCTGGCGACGCTCGTGGGGTTAACCGCTGTCATCGCCGTCGCCATCGGCGGCGGCGTGACGAGCGTGGCCGCCGTCGCGCCCATTGCCGCCCTCTATCTCGCCGCCACCTTCGTCGGCGGCATGTTCGCCCGGTCGTTCAAGGAACTCACCTTCGTCACCGTCGCCATCTCCGTCTTTCTCACCTCCTATGCCTTCGTCCCTGCCATCTTCACGAACGTGACGCCAATCGCCCTCATCTCGCCGCTGACGCTCGTCGTCCACGACCTGCAGGGTACCGGCGTCACCGCCGTCCAGTACGCCTTCTCGACCGGCCCCTTCTACGTGGGGGCGGCCGTCCTCTTCACCCTCGGCGTCGGCGTCTACCGTGAGGAGGACATGTTCACCCAGCGGCCCGTCCCGCTGAAGTTCCTCGACGCGCTCGACAGCCGGATCGCCGGGCCACGCTCGATGGCCGTCCTGAGCGCGCTCTCGATTCCCTTCGTGTTCATCGCCGAACTGCTCGCCATCGCCGTCCTCTTCGTCCTCCCCGTGGACGTCTCGATTCCCCTCCTCCTGCTCGTCGTCGCCGGCGTCGAGGAGGTGGCAAAGAGCGTCCACGTCTACGCGGGCTTCGAGAACGACTTCGCCGACCGCCGCGGTCTGCGGACCGCGCTCGTCCTCGGCTCGCTCTCGGGCCTCGGCTTCTTCCTCGGCGAGAAGCTCACCGCCGTCGTCCAGTTCGTCGGACTCCCCGACCTCGCGCTCGGCCGGGCGGCGTTCACGCCGGTCGGCGTCGGCTCGGCGGCCGCACTCGGGCTCCTGCTCGCCCCGCTCGTCCTCCACGCGACGACGACGAGCATCGCGGCGCTCGGCGCGAGTCGCTCCCGCAACTGGTATCTGGCGGCGCTGGTGCCCGCAACCCTGGTTCACGCGGCGTACAACTTCGCGGTGGTGAGTGCCCTTGGGTGATCCACGCCTCACCATCGCCCGGCGGGAGCTGGCGACCCTGCGCTCCGAGAAGACCATCGTCCTCGCCTTGCTCATCCAGCTGTTCATCGCCGCCTTCTCGTCGTTTCTCGTCGTCGGCTTAGTCTCGCTGTACGACCCCGGGAGCGTCGAGGGGTTCGAGACGGAAGTGGCCGTCACCGGCGACGCGGGCGACGACCTGCTCGCGACCCTCGACGACCGGCCGTCGATATCGGGGACGCGCTACGCCTCGGAGACGACGGCGCGGGCGGCGTTCGACCGCGGGGAGGTGGATGCCGTTCTCCTGGCGGATCGGCGGGCGGGACGGGTCTTCGTCTCGGCGACGGTGCCCGACGGCAACGTGCGGACGACGGTCATCGTCGTCCAGCTGCGGGACGCGCTGTCGACCTTCGAGCGCGTTGAGCGGGCCGACCGGTCCGCGCACCTGTCGTCGACGCCGCTTCCCCTCCCGCCACGGAGCGGCGCCTCGCCGTACTACGGGTTCAGCTACACCGTGTTGCTCCCGCTGCTCTGCTTTCTCCCCGTCTTCATCAGCGGGTCGATGACCGTCGACTCGCTGACCGAGGAGGTCGAACGTGGGACGCTCGAACTCCTGCGGGTCGCCCCCGTCTCCGTCGTCGACATCGTCGACGGAAAGGTGTGGGCCGCAGCGGGGCTCGCGCCCGCACAGGCGGCGCTCTGGATCGCCCTCCTCGATTTCAACGGCACCAGCGTCCACCATCCGGTGGCCGTGCTCGTCGTCGTCGCCGCGCTCGCCTTGCTCGTCGTCACGCTCGGGGCAACCATCGCCCTGCTCGCTCCGGACCGGCGAGCGGCGCAGTTCCTCTACTCCGTCGGCGTCCTCGTCGCCTTCGGCGGGGCGACGCTCCTGCCCGTGAACCCCGTCAACTCCGTCGCCCGCCTCGCGGTCGATAGCGTCGGTCCGACGTATCCGCTGCTGGTCGCCGGCTACGTCGCCCTCGGGGTCGCGGCCTACCTCGGTCTCCGGCGCGCGGTGCCACGGATCGGCGTCGGCGAGTAGGCGCCGCCCCCGAAACACACTCAAGGCACCACGAGAGAGAACGGGTATGGGTTTCGGAAGCACGGCGAAGAAGCTCCAGCAGGTCGCCGACATGGCCGAGGACGTCTACGCCCGCCTGAACCAGCTCAGAGAGCAGGTGAGCGAGATGCGGGAGACGGTCATCGAGACACAGAGCCGGGTCGACGACCTCGACCGAGAACTGGCCGAACAGCGGGCGCTCCTCGAGGCACTCGCCGAGGAACGGGGCATCGACGCGACGGCGATCACCGCCGAAGTCCACGTCGTCGACGCCGAGGAAGGCGCCGCCGAGGGGGACAGCGACACCGACGACGAGGACGCGGCCGACGCTACGACGGACGCCTGATCCCGTCGCTCACTCGCGGCGCTGACGGTGTTCGACCTTCAGACAGCGATCCTGAACGACGCGCAACTCGGCCTCGCGGGCACGGGCGGCTGCGTCGTCGTCGCGGATCCCGAGCTGGAGCCAGACGCCGCGAACGTCCCCGCGCGTCGCGACCCGTTCTAGGACCTCGTCGACCACGCCGCTCACCGCTTCGCTCGGCCGGAACACGTCGACCAGTTCGACCGCCTCGTCCACGTCGGCGAGGCTGTCGGCCGCCGGCCGACCCAGCACTGCCTCGCGGTTCGGGTTGACCGGGACGACGTCGTACCCCTGCCTCTGGAGGTAGGCCGGAACGTCGTGGGCCGCCTTGCCGGGCGTCCCCGAACACCCGACGACTGCGATGGTGTCGACGTCGAGCAGCGATTCGATGTCGTCGTCGGTGGCGTCGGTCATGGCCGTCGGGTAGGGGCCGCGCCGGCAAGAATCGTCCGCTACCGGTCGGGCAGGTTCGCCGTCGGCTCGCCGTCCTCGTGGGTCTCGATCAGACCGTCGAACAGCTGTTTCAGCGTGTTCATCGTCTTGTCGTCGTGCGCCGAGGAGTCGATGGCGTAGAGACCGAGACCGCCGACGCTCTGGACCCGCCCGGTGAAGACGTGGAGGAACCGGAACACGGTCTGGAGGTCGGAGTACATCAGGAGCGTCGACAGCGAGTCCAGAAACACTCGGTTTCGCTCCACTCCCTGCTTCTCGTAGAACTCCTCGAGGATCTCGGAGAACTTGATCCCGACGCCGGTCATGTCCACGGGCGAGGACGTATACCGGACCTGCGTGTCGTCGCGGACCTCGTTGACGCCTTGCTGTTTAGTCACACAGTCCACGACCGCGACGGGATGGTCGGCGTAGTCGACGCGCTCGCCCAAGTCCTCGAACACTCGCTTGGCGCCGTCGGTGTTGCTGACGACGACGGCACCGTCGCCGTTCCGGATCCCGCTCGCGAGCACGTCGAACGCGAACCCTTTCTTACCGGTGAGTGCGGGACCGGAGAGAAGGAGGTTGGTCCCTGGCTCGACCTCGACGCCGAGCGGCGGGCCAAGGTCATACATCTCGAACCCTCGCAGGGATCGCTATGTGGGGATACCCCTCTCCCTGCGGACGACACGGCTCACCGGAAATCATGAGGTAGTATGAACATATAGTGAGCCGGTAATATTCTTTTTGATTGCGCAGAATCGGAGGATGAGAAGGCGATACGGAGAAACCACAGCCACCGGCACGTTCGTGCCCGACAGGTATTACGGTCCCGATACGGCCCGCCACGAATCGCGTCATTTATCATCGGTCGTCGAGTTCCATGTGAATGCGGGGCGCTTAGCTCAGCCTGGACAGAGTGTCTGGCTTCGGACCAGATTGTCGCGGGTTCAAATCCTGCAGCGCCCATCGCCGATTTTTTCGTTCGTAATCGTACGACAATGTCGGGGTTAGCGTCGATGTCATCGTCTCGGGGTGCACTGGCGTTGATTTCGTTCAGCCACTGAACGATTCCGAACGAGGGCGGTTTCGTCCTCTGGTTCGCTGCCTCTACGGCGTGGCGCATGGTCTCTAATCATTGGGTCGTTGATGTCTCTTGGCTGCAATCAACTGGGTCCAAGCAACTTCGCAGTTGGGAGTGGTTACGAGACTCCGTACTGTCGCCGAGTGAGGGTTCCGACAAAGCCTGTCCGAGAAACCGCCGATCACACCCGAAAACGAGATTCCCAGGTCGTGGTTCGACCGTTGGATCTACTGGCAGTCGTTAATTACGGACGCTCAACGTCGAGAACCTACTAGCAGACACGAGTCTGTGGTAGACTAGCGATCAGAGCTGATTCTCCGAATGCATCGTCTCAGTTGCCGATAATTTCGGCAGGACTCCCTATTCAGGAATCTCGTAGCAGCAGAAGTCTGTTGCACCGCATGCTGGATACGAGTCAATATCCGGAGAGACGGTCAGTCCACAGTGGCGGCACTCAACGATGATCGTCACACCGCGGATAGCAGTCACGCGGTCGATAGTCGTTGCCCGTCTCACGGCCCAGGACGGTTGAACGCGCTCGTGGCTCGGCATCGTATCCGGGGCTCGGACGAGTGCGGTCCGTCGTTCGATAGCTCCCGTGGGACGGAAACGGGGGATCGCTATCGACGCTCCCCCTGGAGTTCGGGGACGACGTGAGGTCGGAGAGCCCGCCGGACCGCTCGCAGGAGCTGACGGCGCGCATTCTCGCCGCAAGAATCCGCGAATTGGCCGGTGGGTCTGAACGATCGCGCGCGAAGTTATCGCGGGATTCCAAGGCCGAGACGCCAGACACGTCGGTCACTCCGCATGTGCCGCGATCCGTCGACGGCGTCCGACACGTCCGGTAGAGATTCCGCTCCGGGAGCGGGTGTCACCAGCAACAAGTAGTGCGGGCCGTTCCCTCCCCCACCTGTCCGTCCTGCTGGCCCTGTCCGTTGGCGCGGTGACTGAGCGCCGTAGAACCGGTTCAGACTGTCGGCTGTAACTGTTTCAAGATATTCGCCATCTCAGTATGCGAATATCTTGATTGATTCACAGCCGACAGTGTCAGTCGCTCTCCGAGGCGGTAACGGGACGTGGCCCAAAGGCTGCAGTTATCCCCGACCGATCGTTTGCAGCGTCGTTCAGAAAGGAAGCGACCCGTCACGTGCTACCAACTTATTAAATAGCTGTCGAGATACAGTCCGACTGGAAAAATCTCAGATGAACTCCCGATGGATGCCGGGTCCAAACCGAGTGTGGACGGATGTCGCGCTCGTCGCCCGTGGGTCGGCCCCGTCGACGCCTGCAGAATTGGCGGTGATCGTGCCGGGGACGGTGTCGTCAACGATCCACGAACGGTGATCCAACGGCTGATGACATGCATCTCACACTGGAAGATCGATTCATGAGTGAATATCCCCGAACGCGAAGTAGCACCGGATCTCGGCCGAGCGGTCGTCGAAGTGCGACCGGGTCGGGAACGGTGACGCGAACGAGTCGTGGCGGTGATCCCTCGTGATGGAGCGAGTTCGTCGACTACTCGATTCGGCAGATGCCAGCGAAGAGGACGCCGAGAAGGGTGGGAGTCCGGAGTTCGTCCGCGAGTACAATCTGACCGAAGTCGACTGGCGGGAGTTCTGGGAGCGGATCTACATCGATGAACAGGATAAAGACAAGATCATCAACTACGGGCTGCTGGAACAGCAGTTGCAGGCCGCCGATTTCGAGCAGATGACACTCAGCCGTCACGGTGCCGTTCTCCTTTCCGGTCCGCCGGGAACGGGAAAGACGACGCTCGCGAAGGGAGCGGCGGACGAACTTGCGAGAAACCTCGATCGCGACCGTCTCGGTATCGAAGAGGTCATATTCAAGCAGATCGCGGTGCGTCACCTCTTCTCCAGCGACCACGGTGATAGCCCCAAACTGGTCGAGGAAGCTTTCGACGCGGTCGTGGCGGACGCCGAAGGCGGGAACACATACCAGATCGTCCTACTCGACGAGGTCGAGTCGCTCTTTTCGAACCGGCAGGATCTCACCGAGACGGACCCCATGGACGCGATCCGGGCGGTCAACACGGCGCTGGACGCACTCGATACGGTGGCAGAGTTGAACAACGTGTACGTCATCGCGACGTCGAACCAGCCCAACGCCGTCGACAGCGCTTTTCTCGACCGAACGGACGAACAGATCTTCATCGGCAATCCGGCGCCCGAACACCGTCGCAGGATACTTGAGGACATCTTCGCCCGTCTGCGGGAGACGTTCGACACCCAACTCTCGGCGACGGGATCGGAGATGGACCGACTGGTCGAACTGTCCAGCGGGTTTTCCGGCCGGCGGATGCGAAAGAGCGTTTTATCGGCACTCGCGCGGAACCAGTCGACAGTAAAGGATCCGGGCGAACTCTCCGTCGGCCACCTGATCGAGGAGTTCGAGCACAAGAAGTCGATGCTACAAGACGCGGATAACGAGTACGTGCGACTGGGAGGGAACCCCGAGCAGAATCAGTGAACGCCCCGGAATGCGAACGGTGGAAGCCCGACACCACCGCGGCCGAGTGCGTGAAACACACTGCGCAAACGGGAAGTAGGGGCCGGTTCCTCGTGTCGGGCCAGTAAAAACTAAGTGATTGTACGATAACAAATCGCGCACACTTCGGGGAACCGAAGTTAGTGCGTCAAACAGGAGCGTGAGCAACGGATGTCTACGAAAACGAACGTCGACACGTCGACCGAAACTGGAACGTGTACACGAACGGCCGGTGCATGTGCCATCGGTGCAGGGGCGGCGGCGATTACCTGCAAGGCGATGGTACTCGGCTTCCTGGCGAGCGGGGCGGCACTCGTTGGCCTGAGCACGGTCAGTCCCGTCTGGTTGATGACCGGGGTTCTCGTCATCGGGGGGGCATTCGTCTGGAAAGGATTCCGGTGGGCCGGTCGGAGGCCGGCGCTACTTGGACTCGGTGCGCTGGCGACGATGTGGGCCGGCTACGTCGCTTCGGGGCTGTTCGTCACGTCAACGGCAATCGGGGGCTCTCGCGAGTTTCTCGGATCGCCCAAGTTCGGGATGTTCCCGGCCGGGGACATCCTGATAAATCCCTTGGGACTGGTGCCGGTGGCCCTTCTGTACATCACTGGGACGGTGCTGTTTTTCGGTGCAGTCTACGATTCGTATCTCCGGGAGTTCGATCTCGGGTCAACGAAGGGTGGCGTCGCAGCCGGCCTCGCCGGCGCCTCGGTCTGTGGTGGCTGTGGTGTGACCGGCCTCGCCGGTGCCGGCATGGTTCTGCTGACCGGATCGTCGGCAACCAACCAGACCAAATTCCTCGGCGCCGACGGCGTGATGCTGGTCGCCGTGCTCGGTATTCTGGCGTACACGCTCTACAGCCGCGCGTGGAAACAGACGGGCGTCGCCCTGCTGGGGCTGGTGATCGCCTTCTTCATCACGGGAAGCCTGTACGGGTTCCCGGCGAACGGGGGACTACTCGGAATGGCCGGCATGGCGGTCCCCGCCACGCCGATCGGCGAGATGGTGGACACGCTATTCACGTGGACCGGCCTCGGACTCGCGTTCTTCGGCCTCGTCTGGGCCTACTACCCCGACATGGAGCCCGTGCCGCCGGAGTGGAAAGAGCGGGTCGCCCCAACTCGCGCAACAACGTAGCCTTTCTTCAACCAGTCGTCTGGATAGCCACGAGCGGCCTGCCGTCCCGAACTGGTACCCGAGCCGTTTGCCGACTCCGATGCGAACGAACGGTGGATATCGCCGGCCGCTTGCGCCGCGGAAGCGCGAAGCCGGCGGAACGTTTCTACGATCGGTATCGGTCGACGCGAACGCCCGCAAGCGTGGCCCGCGTCGAACAATATTCAAGTTTATATATCAAAATTAGTATCGGTCATACGAAGTGGCAAGGTTCGCCGATCCGAAGTTAGTGCGGAAACCCACACCAACGAGATATGCACGACAGGATTTCGGACGCAGCAGACTGGCAGACTGACCGACGACGCGTGCTGAAAACGATATCTGGGCTCGCGGTTACCGGAGGCATCGCTGGGTGTGCCGGTGGGGGCGGCGGAGGCGGAAGCGAAGGCGGGGGCGAAGGCGAGGGCGAGTCACCGGCGGCCACTGATACCCCGACTGCAACGACAATGCCGACACCGATCACGTTCGGGACGCCGAATGCAGCAGCGGCGGGTGTCAGTCCCCGAGTCGTTCGTGATCAGGGGCTGGTATCGGACGACGAGATAGATCTCAGCCTCGAATTCGGTCCACCGCCGGAACTGTTCACGAAGATCCAAGGACGGGCTATCGAGTCGTCGACCTTCCCCGTCATTTCGGGAGCCCGGCTCGCGAATCAGGGTGGGGACGTGCGTCTCCTCCAGCCCGTCGCCCGATCGTTCAATTCGATCATCGCCCGGAAAGGGGTCGGTCTGTCCAGCGTCGAGGATCTCAGGGAAACGACGCTGGGTTCGATGCCCAGAAATACGGCCCCGTTCACGCATTTCGCGCTATTGCTGGCGCTCGAGGGGATGGACCACGAGAACTTCGAGTTCCAGTTTGGTCCGCCACCGGTACTGTTCGGCCAGATGAAAAAGGGGGAACTCGACGCGATGATCGGCGTCGAGCCCTTTTCAACGAGGCTCCTCGCCACGGACGAGTATCGGGAGTTCTTCGTGTTCAACGACCGCTGGAACGAGCGACGGGGGACCGATATGCCGCTCGTCGAGGTGGCGACCTACCAGTCCACGATCGATCAAAAGCGGGCCGCGTTCGACACGTTCCTGACTGGCCTGCTCGAAGCGGGACAGTACATTCAGGACAACAAGCGGACGGTATTCGAGAGCTATACCGATATGCTGGGACTGCAGACCGACAGCCAAGTAGACTTAGCCATCGAGCGTATCTCCCCGATCTATCCGACGGAATTCGCGACCGAACTGCGCGAATCCGGGAAAGAGGTGGTGCGCCTGGCGGCTGAAGAGGGCCTGCTAGAGTCGGAGCCGGATGTCGACGAGTTGTTCGTCGATCCGCGATCCGGCTGACCGGAACGCGAGTCGATGTCCGGTCCCGAACCGAATCGTGACTCCGTGGGGCGACCCCCGGGGTGGCTCCGCGCACTGACGGCTCGATGGTCCACAGTCGCAACGCGGGGGATTTCGGTCCTCGTCCTCCTCGGGCTCTGGTGGTTCGTGGCCCTCTTTTTCGAGCCGATCGTGTTTCCAGGTCCGTGGCCGGTGTTGCTGGAGACGGGACACATCATCCGTAACGAGCGGTTCGTCTTTCATCTGTCACGAACGCTGTTTCGGGTCGTCGGGGCGTTCGTCGTCGCGCTTCTGTTGTCCTCGTGCATCGGGATTCTCATGGGCGTGGACGAAACTGCCGAACGGTTCTTCGAAACGTTCGTCCTCGTGGGACTGACAGTCCCTGCGCTCGCCGTCTCCATCATCGTGTTGCTCGTGATGGGGTTCACCGAGGTCGCCGGCATCGTTGCCATCGTCATCGTCATCACTCCGCCGATGACCGAGAACGTCTGGGAAGGAACGAAGAATCTCGATGCCGAGTTGATCAAAATGGGTCAGGTGTTCGGTGCTACGCGGCGGATGATGCTCCGTGACGTCGTGCTCCCGCAACTCGCCCCGTACCTCCTCGCGGCAACCCGGTTCGGCTTGGGTATCGGCTGGAAAATCGCCGTCATCGTCGAGTGGATCGGCCTCGGAAACGGGATCGGACAGAAACTCCGCGACTCGTTCGACCTGTTTTCGCTGACGGGCGTCATGGCGTGGACGCTGTCGTTCGTTCTCGTGATGGCCGGGCTGGAGTTTCTGCTCATCAAACGGATCGAGGCCCACCTCACCCGCTGGCAACCCGACGAAATGAATCAGACGTCGCTGTTACAGAGTTAAGTCGGAACACCGAGTGCCTCCAAAATGCGGCGCTCGTGTTCGAGCGTCTCCTCGGATTGTGGCTCCCGTGGTTGGTCGCCCTCGATGTCGACCGTCTTCTCGATGACCGTCGGGGTGTCGGAAAGAACGACGACCCGGTCTGAGAAGTACGCGGCTTCGGCTATGTCGTGCGTGACGAGGACGGCGGTGAACCGTTCGTCGTCCCAGATATCAACGACGCGCTCCCGGAGCGCACGCGCCGTGAGTTCGTCGAGACTACTGAAGGGTTCGTCCATCAACAACACGTCGGGACCGACACAGAACGCGCGAGCGAAGTTCACACGTTGCCGCATTCCGCCGGACAGTGTGGGCGGATACTGATTAGCACTCTCGGAAAGCCCGACGAGCTCGAGCGCGGCACGGGTCTCCCGGTCGTGCGCCGCTTCGGGCACACCCAGACCACGGAGGGCGAACGCCAGATTCTGGCGCACCGTTCGCCAGTCGAGCAGGGTCGGCTCCTGAAACACGACGCCGATCTGGACATCGGATCGCGATGGAGTGATCTCGACCGTACCGGCGTCGGGAGCGATCCAGTCGGCGATGATGTTGAGTAGCGTGCTCTTGCCACACCCCGACGGGCCGACGATACTGAGAAACTCCCCGTCCCGGATGTCGAGGGAGATCCCGTCGAGGACGCGCAGGGATCCACCCTCCGTCGGGTACGATTTCTCGATGCCGTCCAGCCGGATCGGGTGTCGTCGTGTCATTGTGGGTCTCCTACGGGTAGCTGTCCGGTCCACTCGGGGACCGCTTACTCCGGGTTAGTGGGCACGCCGTCGCTGGTCGCCCACGCCAGCAGGGGTCGAAGCCGTTGCTCGAACGCCCGGCCATCGGCGGTGAGCGAGTACTCGACGTGGGGCGGGACGCGGTCGTAACTCCGCCGTTGGAGGAGGCCAACCTCGGTCAGTTCGCGCAGCCGGTTCGCGAGGACAGAGGAACTGTTCACATCGAGCACGTCGGCGATTTCCGAGTGGCGCTTGGGACCGTCGTTTGCGAGCAGACTGATGATCGCAAGCGTGTGTTTCCGGCTCGCGACGTCCAGCAACTCGTCAATGGGGCAGTAGCAGGTCATCCCTGTCGAGACGTTCGGCGTACAGCACCCACACCCGTTTTCTGCCATACCCGAACGTACGGGACCCAGCTAAAAAGTGGATCGGCAACTCGACCTACCGTTCCGTCTGGAGGCTGGGTTTCAGATCGAGGACCGGCGAGCCGTCCACTGCGTCGAGACCACCGACTTCGAGCCGTTGTCCGTCGATATCGTACACCGTACACACGCAGATACTCAGCGGGTTCGGCCGATTCGGTGAGCGGCGGGCGAAGGCTCCGGGCCCGTCCGACTGCGTGCCACTCGTCCGGTCAGCCAAGTGGGCCCAGTAGACGACCGTTATGCGAATCGCGTCGGCGATGCCAGCCAGCGCGTCGGCGTACTCGTCGAAAATCTCTATCTCGGCGTCGGCGTCGTCGGCGAACCCTTGGTGGGGCGCAGCATCCGGCGTGTCGTACGGCGTGTGTGCCACGCCGACCGGGCGTAGTGTCAGGTCAACGTTGTCCATCGAGTCGGTGTTCGCTCACGACGAACAAAGGCACACCGGATGCCAGGGGCGCGGGGGAGCTACGAGCGCGTACCCGCGCCTTTGGGCGCGGGAGGAAGTCGACCGGGCAACGTGGCGGGCTTCGGGATGACAAGGCGACCGCGAACGGAGCACTCCGGATCGGCCACGCCGCCGTTCGGAGCGGCAAGACGACGGTTACGAGTCCACGCCGCCATCTCGCACCGTCGCGGCCGCGACGCCGGCCTGTCCGTACGCGACCCCGCCATCACCCGGTGGGACGGCGTCGTTGTCCAGATACGCGAGGCCGGCGTCCCGGACCCGCTGACGGATTCGGCGACTGATCGCGTCGTTGTACGCCACCCCGCCGGTAAATCCGACGGCGTCGATGCCGCGTTCGGCCGCAGCGTCGACGGCCAGGTCCGCCAAGCCGTCGGCCAGGAACCGCTGAGCGGTCGCGGCCACGTCCGTCGCGTGCGTGCCGTCCCGCCGCAGTTCCACGAGTAGTTCGGCCACCTGCGGCGTGTCGACGACCGGTCGGCCGTCGGCCGTCGTGTACGGCACCGTGACGTCGCGAGGTGTGCCGTCGGTCGCAGCCGCCTCCAGACGCATCGCGGGTTCGCCCTCGTACGTTCGCTCGTGACAGATGTCGGCGAGTGCGGCGACCGCGTCCAGAAACCGACCGGCGCTCGTCGTCACGGGCGTATTGACGTCGGCCTCGAGTTGCTGTTCGATGACGCGCGGTTCGTCTGCGTTCGGGGGCGACCAGTCAAGAGCGTCGACGAGCGCCTGAATATCGACGCCTTCCCGGTCGTACAGGAGGCCGACGAGCGACCGGACCGGGAACTCGGTCGCCCGGTCCCCACCGGGCATCGGGACGGGAGCGAGCCCAGCAACCCGGTCCGCGTCGGTGAGGGTCACGTCGAGCACTTCGCCCCCCCAGACGGTTCCGTCCGGGCCGTACCCGACGCCGTCGGCAGTGATACACACCGCGCGTGGACAGTCGTGTTCCATGAGCACGCTGGCGGCGTGAGCGTGATGATGCTGCACGGCGACGGTCCGGTCCGCGGTGCGGTCGGCCGCGTACTCCGTGGTTCGAAACGACGGGTGTGCGTCGTGGGCGACGACCGACGGACGCTCGGTGCCGGTGAGCGCGAGCAAGTGGTCGATCGCCGCCTGCAGAAATCGGAACGTTTCGCGGTCGGTCACGGCCCCGACGTGCTGTGTGAGGTAACACTCGTCGCCGGAGAGTACGGCCGCGGTGACGTCTCGCTCCGGTCCGACGGCGAGCACGTCCGCATCGTCGGCTGTCGGGGCTGCAACGGGCAGCGGGGCGTATCCGCGCGACCGCCTGAGCAACGTCCGACTCCCACCGACGGCTCTGACGACCGAGTCGTCACACCGCTGCACGATCCGGCGAGTGTGGAGTAGCGACCCGTCCGCCACGTCCCAGAGCTGTTCGAGAATCGCTCGATTCGAGGACTGCATCGGCAATCCGGGGCGGTTGGCCGACGTCACGACGATCGGGTCGTCGACGCGATCGAACAGGAGGTGGTGGACGCCGCTGTACGGCAGCATGACGCCGACGGTGTGGAGCCCGGGTGCGAGGTTCGACGCGAGGGCGTCCCCACACCGGTCGAGAACGACGATGGGTCGGCGCGCGGATCGAAGCCACTCGCGTTCGGTCGACGAGGCGGACGCTACCGTCGCGACGTCGTCCATCGACGGGACCATGACCGCGAACGGTTTCGCCGGCCGCCCAGTTCGGTCTCGGAGCGTCGAGACGGCGTCCGGACGGGTTGCGTCGCAGGCGAGGTGCGCGCCGCCGATGCCTTTGACCGCGACGATTCCTCCCTCGTCGAGTGTCCGGGCCGCGGCGTCGAGCGACCGGCCGTCGCCCTCGACGAGTGACGACCGCTTCGGGAGCGGGTCGACGCCGGTCCGCTCGCCGACGGCTGGAGGGTCGACACTGCGGTCGTGTGGCTGAAAAGCCAACTGCGGCCCACAGGACGGGCAGGCGATGGCTTGGGCGTGGTACCGTCGATCCGAGGGGGAGGCGTACGCGTCGGCGCAGTCCGAGCAGAGCGGGAACGCCGCCATCGACGTCGTCTCGCGGTCGTACGGCAACTCCTCGATCACGGTGAACCGGGGACCACAGTCCACGCAGGCCGTCGCCCAGTAGTCGTGAAACCGCGACGACGGATTCCGGATGTCGGCTAAACAGGCCTCACAGACGGCCGTGTCCGGAGGAACGGTGCCGCCACCGGCGCCTCGGTCTTCGGAGTCCACGATCGAGAACGACTCGTAGCTGTACTCGGTCACGGGTTCTGTATCGACGGTGACCCTTTCGACCGTCGCGAGCGGTGGGGGGTTCGTCTCGAGCTCTTGGAGGAAGGCGTCGATCCGGTCACCGGGGCCTTCGAGCGTCACGCTGACACCGGCGTCCCCGAGATTGCGCACGCAGCCCCGCAGTCCGAGATCGACTGCAGTGCGGTAGACGAACGGTCGGAATCCGACGCTCTGGACGACGCCGTCTACCTGTACGTGAGCGCGTTTCATCGCCGGAATCAGGGGACGCGAAGGTATAAATGAATGTGTGACTAGTTGTCAGCAACTATGTGTCTCGGAGTGCCCGGGCAGGTCACACAGGTCGACGGCCTCACCGCCGACGTCGACTTCTGGGGCGTCGAGAAGGAAGTCCGGCTGGACACGGTAGACGAACCGGTCGAACCTGGCGACTACATCCTCAACCACGTCGGGTTCGCGATCCGTCGAATTCCCGAGTCGGAGATCGACGAGACGCTGACGCTCTACGAATCGATGATGGGGGGTGGGCCGGACGACATGCTCCGGGAGGACCTCATCGACGAAGTCGAAGCGGCCGGTTCGACGCCGTCGGCGTCGGGTGCGCCCCCGGGGGACGAGGGGGCGGAACCCGCCGACGCAGAGGACGCCGAAGACCTGCTCGAGGAACTCGATATCGATGTCTGATCGTGAGCCAGTTCCCGGGGGGCCGACCGGTGGCGTGGCGGGGCCGAGCGACGGCGAGAACGTCCTCGAGTTCCGTGACCCCGAGAAGGCGGACGCGCTGGCCCAGCGAGCCGAGGAACTCGTCGCGGACATCGACGCGGACGAGGTCAGCATCATGCACGTCTGTGGCAGCCACGAGCAGTCCATCGCCAAGTTCGGCCTCCGGAGTATGCTCCCCGACGGACTGGATCTCCGCATGGGGCCGGGCTGTCCGGTGTGTGTAACCGACATGCCGGAAGTCGACGAAGCGGTCGCACTGGCGAACGCCGGCCTCACCATCACGACCTACGGCGACATGCTCCACGTTCCCGGGACGGCCGCCTCGTTGAGCGACGCTCGGGCAGCGGGGGCGGACGTCCGGGTCGTCTACAGCGCCGCCGAAGCGGTCGACATCGCCGAAGGGACGGACGACGACGTCGTCTTCTTCGCGACGGGATTCGAGACGACCGCGGCGCCGACCGCGGCGATCGTCAGGGACGACCCGCCTGAGAACTTCTGGGTGCTGAGCGCCCACAAGTACGTTCCGCCCGCTATGGAGGTCGTGGCTGCGATGCCCGAAACCGACGTCGACGGGTTCCTCGCGGCCGGGAACGCGGCCACGATCACCGGCTGGGGGCTGTTCGAGGAACTCGTCGACGAGACCGACACGCCGATCACCGTGGGAGGATTCGAGCCACTCGACATTCTCGCGGGCCTCGTCGTGCTGTTGCGAGACATCCGTGACGGGGAGGTGACGGTCCGAAACGCCTACCCGCGGTGTGTCACCGAACGGGGCAACGAACCCGCACAGAATCAGCTGTGGGACGTCTTCACGACCGAGAGCGGCGAGTGGCGCGGGATCGCACACATCCCCGACGCCAATCTCGTCCTCCAAGACGAGTACGCGCACGTGAACGCACGCGAGCAGTTCGAGATAGACACCGCGTCGCTCGCTGCGAGCGACTCGTCGCTCGTTGACGACTGTATCTGCGGCGATATCATGGCCGGGCGCGCCGACCCGACGGACTGTGATATGTTCGGCGAGGAGTGTACCCCCGAAGACCCCGTCGGTGCGTGTATGGTTTCGAGCGAAGGGACCTGTAAGATCTGGCACGAGTACGGTGGGCGCCCCGATCTATGACCGACGAGGAGTTCGACTCCGACGCGGTCGTAACGCTCGAACAGGGGGCCGGCGGCAAGGCGATGCGCGACCTGGTTTCGGAGGTGCTCACCGCCGGTCTCCCCGACGACTCTCTTGACATCGGACGCGAGGCGATGGACGACGGCGCAGTCGTGCCGATCGGCGATCGAAACGTGGTCTTCACGACGGATAGTCACGTCGTCCACCCGCCGTTTTTTCCCGGTGGGGACATCGGCCGACTCGCCGTCTCGGGGACCGTCAACGACCTCGCAGTCATGGGTGCGACGGACGTCCGAGCGCTCTCGAGTGCCGTCGTCGTCGAGGCCGGCTACGCCGAATCGGACCTCGAACGGATCGCGGACTCGATGGCGCGGACGTGCCGCGAGGCCGACGCCGCAATCGTCACCGGGGACACCAAAGTGATGGGCCACGGTGACCTCGACGGCATCGTCGTCAACACGACCGGTGTCGGCGTGGCCGACCACGTCGTCGGCGACGACGGCCTCTCCCCGGACGACGTGCTCGTGAGTACCGGTGAGGTCGGGCGCCACGGCGTCGCACTACTCGCGGAGCGTGAAGGGATCGACTTCGGGACGACGGTGGAGTCGGACGTACGGCCGATAAACGGCGTGGTCGACCGTGCGTTGTCGGTCGCTGGGGCGGACATCACGGCGATGAAAGATCCGACGCGGATGGGATTGGCCGGCGCCGCGAGCGAGATGGCGACCAAAGGCGGCGTCGGGATCGAACTCAGACAGGACCGGATTCCCGTCCCCTCGGACGTGAAGGGGGCCAGCGAAATGCTCGGCCTGAACCCGCTTCAGATCGCAAACGAGGGGATCGCACTCCTCGGCGTCAGACCGACGGCGGCGGCGGACGTGCTCGCGGCGCTTCGCTCGCATCCCGACGGCCAAGACGCCGCAGCCATCGGGAAAGCCATCGACGACGAACACGGGCGCGTCCTCCTCGATACGGGTCTGGGGACGCGGTACTTGCGCGAACCGGCGACCGAACCAGCACCACGAATCTGCTGAGACGGGTCGACGTAACTGTTCACCGGCCGTTCGACAGGACGGGCCAGCGAACCGCCGGTGACGTACACCACCCCGGACGATCCGTTCACCTCCGGGGAATATTTTTTATCATGGTAATGCGATGACACAGCTAATGAAGGTAGCTGTCTCCGGCAAAGGTGGTTCCGGAAAAACGACGATCTCCGGGACGCTCGCGCGTGCCTGTGCATCGAAGGGGTACGAGGTACTCGCTATCGACGACGACGAGAATCCGAACCTCTCGCTGACCGTCGGCGTGCCACGCGAACAGTCGGTTCCCCCGGTCCCCAACGATCTACTCGAACGCGTCGAGTTACCGAGTGGGGAGACGGAACTGGAGCTGAGCAAATCCCCCGAGGAGATCATCGAGCAGCACGGGACGGAGGCGCCGGAGGGAATTCAACTCCTCAAGATGGGCGAGGTCGATCACGCCGGAAGCGGATGCATGTGCCGGGCCCACTCCACTGCGCGGGAAGTGCTCTCGGGGGTCGTCGAGACCCGCGACGAAGTGACCGTCATGGATATGGTCGCCGGGGTCGAGCATCTCGGACGCGGGACGACCAAGGACGTAGACACCCTGCTCGTCGTCGTCGAGCCGTATTACAAGTCGCTGGAGACGGGGCGACGTACCCGCGATCTGGCGGCGGAACTCGGTATCCCCGAGGTGAACGTCGTCGCGAACAAAGTCCGTGACGACGACGATCGGGCGGCGATCGAGGAGTTCTGCGACAACAACGACCTCACGATCACGTCGGTCGTGCCGTACGACGATGCAGTGAGACGGGCCGATCAGGAGGGGACCGCTCCATACGATTACGATCCGAGCGCGCCGGCCGTCACCGCGGTCGAAAACCTGGCCGACGACCTCCTGTCGGCACACGACTGAGAGGGGGGATTGGCAGTCAGTACCGGTCGTTCGCCGAGACGGTCGGCGAACCACCGGCAAACAGTTACAGTAATCCGTATGATGGGCGAGCCGAGACGACTGCTCGTCCGTCGAGTCGGAACGAGAGTGCACAGGGTGCGAACGACAGGAGCGTATCGACACACCGTCCGTAACGCATGTCCCCCGAGGGATCGACCGACATGACGCTCGTGTTCCGGGCTGCCGCACTGGCGGAGCTATCGGACCCGCCCGCGGCGGTGGAGGACGCGAACCGCTGGACCAGGTACGTCGGTATCGTCGCCGACGAATCACCGACGGCGCTCCTCGCTGAGCTGGACCGTCGAGACGTGGCGGTCGACTTCGTCGGCGAGGATCCGATCGCCGACCTCGCGAGCGTTCGCCAGCGATTTCCGACGGAGCGTCACGTCTTCGTCGGCCGATCGGACGAGGACCGACGCACCGCACGGTCGCTCGGCTTGGAGTTCCTTCCGCTCAGCGAGGCGGCTGAAAAGGCCGGGTGGGCGCGTCACTCCAAGGAGTAGTCCCGTTCGAGACACTCGAGCACCCGGTCGAGGAGGTCGTCGAAGCGGTCGGCGACCGACGGACTGAATTCGTCGACGGTGAGCCCCCACGAATCGTACTCCGGTTCGATGTCGATGACGGTCGAATCGGCGGGGAATTCGCCGAGTGCCTTCGTCGTGATCACGACGTTTTCGACGGTGTTACTACCCATCGCACACTCCGCAAGCCGGTCGACGATGTCGCTCTCCGGGACCGGCACGTCGGCCGTCGGATACGTGTGTATCCGACCAGGATCGGCGGATGGAGTGCCGGTGTTCAGTCCATCACCCCGCTTGCGGGCACCGACGACCACGACGGTGTCGTACTCGCCCACCGTGATCGTCTGGTACGCCGCGATCGGCGTGTGGCTACAGTCCGCGACGGCGACGTCGGGGAGTTGGCACTTCCCGAGTCGGTCCGCGACGACGTTGCCGACCGCCAGATCGCTCAGGTACGGGTAGCCGACGCCGACGACCAGCTGGGACGCGCTCCGATCGCCAGCGATCAGGCCGGCCGTCGTTCCGTACGACCGACCCTTGCTGTGACCGTGGCCGCTACCCGGACGAGGCTGGTCGCTGACTGTCTGGCCGCGTTCCGCGGCCGACTGTGGATCGAGCGACCCGGATCCATCGCTGTCACGCATGTCTTCAGTCGTCGGCGAGCATCTCTCTCAGCGTGACCTCGGCCGGTTTGTCGTCCGAGCCGGTCGAACAGCCACAGGTCGTCATCGTCACGTTCTCGCTGATGACGTCGTCCCCGCCGGCCGTGTACATATGGACTGTACAGGGCATACACGGATCGAAACTCCGGACGCCGCGAAGGATATCGATCGCCGAGAAGTCCTCCTCTCCGTCGAAGTCCTCGAGGATCGGGGTGTTCATCGCCCCGACTTCGAAGGGGCCGGACTGTCCGAACGGACCGGTCGGCGACGAGTTCCACGTACTCGGCGTAACGATCTGGTAGTTATCGATGAGACCGTCTTCGAGGGTGAGGTGGTGAGTGAGGAACCCACGGCCGGCCTCCCAGAATCCCACCCCTCGCTGGGTGCCGCGCTTCGGGATCGAGAACTCGTTGTGAACGGCGTCCTCGCCCTGTTTCAACAATTCGAGGGACTCGATGAAGCCCGTATAACACACGAGCGCGTGGTGGGCCAGCGCGTAGGCTTTTCCGCGGAGTCGCTCGGCGGCGTTGAGGCGGTCCGGAACGTCCCACCGAAGCGTCATCTCTTCGAGTTCCGCCTCCGGCAGGTCGAACTCGATGCCATCGCCGGTTGGTCGGATGAAGGGATTGTCGACCTCCTCGGCGAGAGCGGTGATCCACAGACGGGCGTGGGGACAGCACTCCATCGTGTGGCGGTCCCAGCGCGGCGCCGTGCCCCACGTGTACCGTTCCCGCCAAGACTTCCCGTCCGGTTTCGGCCGCGTTTCTTTGTTCCACGGGTGGTACGGACTGAGCGGATCGCCGGCTGGTGACGTTTCGAACGGGACTGCCTCGTCTGTCCAGTCCTCGTAGTAGGCGTGGTCGACGAACTCTTCCATCCCCATGTCGAGTTCCGTCAGGTTGGTCGTCACCAGCTCGCCGTCGACGATGACTCCCGGCGTCGCGAGTCGAGCGTTCCCCCACTCGTCGGCATCTTCGTACCGGGCGTTGTAGACGTCTGGATCGTCGTAGACGCCGGTTCCGATCATGTTTTTCGGATGTTCGCCGACGTGCTCGAATCCGGACTGCTCTTCGAGCATGAAGTCCATGAGGTCGTCCCACAGGTAGGCCACCTGCTTCGCCCAGTCGAACATATCGTCTAAGCGGGTGTAGAACTGCGTGAACGAGGACCGCGAGAGGGTCGTCGTCACGCCACCTGGAGCGATAGTCGACGGATGTGGATACTTGCCGAGCATGAGCGACGCCATCTGGCGGGCGTCGCGTGTCTTCTCGAGTGCCGAGAGATACAGGTCGCCTTCCAGTGGATTCAATCCCTCCATAATCTCGCCGACCGTCTCGTAGCCGTGAATATCGGCGTGGGGCGCCGCCGTCTCGCGGGCCGTCGCGAGCAGATCGGGGTTCGTATCCGCCATCATCGCCGCCGAGTAGTCCGGTCCCGCCAACAGGTGCAGGTGGAGGGAGTTGTCGTAGAGGAAAGCGGCGGCTTGCCCCATGTTCCGTGCCCAGACCCCCATCGGCGGCGGTTCGACTGGCAGCGCCATCTCGAGTGCCATGGACGAACAGATGGAGTGGACGGCCCCACACACCCCGCACGCTCGACTCGAGAGGTCGATGGCATCACGGGGGTCGCGGCCCTCGAGAATGATCTCGTAGCCCCGGAACAGCGTCGCCTGTGCGTGTGCCTCGCGAACGGTCCGCTCCTCCAAGTCGACGTTGGCGTGGAACGCGAGTGAGCCGGCGACCCGCGTCACGGGGTCGATGTCGATGTCGTGGAGTTGTTGGTCGCGCTCCGGATCGGCTTCGCTCAACCCGGCACCGTCGGGGTGAACCGCGGCGTCGTCGCCGGTCATGTCGGCGACCCGGTCGGCCGTCGAGCGGTGTGTTTCGTCGACGCGGAACGTGCCGCCGTCGACCGTTCGGTATGATCCGTCGTCGGCCCGCGTTATCGGCAAATTCTCGAACATATCAGGGTGTCTGCGGTGTACTCTCGTCCGTTTCACTGGTTCCCGTCGCTTCCGAGGTGGTCAAGCGCTGAACGGCCCGGTCCGGCAACTCCTCGACGATTGCCCCGAACCGCTCTTCCGGAGTCAGTTCGTCTTCGGGGACGGTCACGTCTCCGAGGAACGCCGTCCCGTCCGCCTCGATGGAGTCCGATAGGCGGGCGTTCCCCTCGTCGTCGAATTCGACCGGAAACTTGTCCAAGCACATGGTCAGTCGTCTCCCGTCTTCCCTCCGGGTCGGCGTTCGAGTCCGCGGTCGGGGTCGTAGTTCGAGCCGCGTTTGAGCTGCCACTGGTACATCCGCTCGGTTAGCCCGGGGTTCTCCCACCGGGTCGACGTATCGAGGTTCTTCATCGATTTTTGTCGGAGTTTAGACATGATTCCTCCCAGTATCGAGGAGCTGACGGTCGATACTTTCGATCCCGGCGGCTTTTTGAAAAACGGCGTGAACTTGTCCGGGAATCCGGGCATCGTGCAGCCGATGCACTTGCCTCCCATGTTCATACACCCGCCGACACCCTCGATGTTTCGGCGGGAGGGCATGTTACATTTGACTGTCGGTCCCCAGCACCCCTTGCTGACGAGGCACTTTTCGCTTCCGTACTCCTCGGCGAAGTCGCCTTCTTCGTAGTACGATCCACGCTCACAGTTCCGGTGGACCGTTTCGCCGAAGAGCCACGTCGGCCGCCCGAGTTCGTCGAGTTCGGGCGGTGGCCCGAATCCGCCGACGTGTAAGAGAAGATGGGCGACCGTTTCGATGAAGTTGTCCCCGACGGGCGCACAGCCGGGCACGTTGATCACCGGGAGGCCCAGTTCGCTCCGGTAGTCTCGACCCAGATAGTCCATCGTCCCCATCGCGTCCGTGACGTTCCCTTGGGCGGCCGGGACACCTCCCCACGTCGCACACGTTCCGATGGCGACGACGGCTGCGGCGCCGGGTGCCAGCCTGTCGAGCCAGTCGACGGTTCGGATCGGGTCGCCCTGCTCGTCTTTCCCCATCGACACCCAGTAGCCGTCGCCGTCGATGAGCCGTTCGTTCGGAACGCTCCCCTCGACGACGACGATGTACGGGTCACGTTCGCCGGCGACGGCATCCCGCATCCCGTCGACGTATGCGGTCCCGGATTCGACGGCCAGTTCGTGGTGGTGAAGGTTTATTTGTGGCAGATGCGGGACGTGTCCACGGAGGAGGTCCTCGATCGGTGGGTCCGTCGCCCCGAGCGTCGATATCGAACAGCCGTCGCAGGCTTCCCCGGGGAGCCAGAACACGTCGATAGCGTCGAGTTCCGTCGGTTCGGAGGCGGCGTCGGCCTCCGGCGGTTTGCCACCTGCACTCATACTCACCTGTACATGTTCCTACTGTGTTAAATATGCATGCCCACCGACTAGCCGGGGTACACGCTCACTGGTGAACGAGTTCGTCGACGATCCGTTCGACCTGATCGGCGCCTTCCGGCACCGCCTCGCGGACGGGGCGGCTCAATCGGTCGGTGAGTTCGTCGGTCTCGGTCGGCTCACAGCCGACCACGACGACGACATCCGGCAGGACGCCGAGCGCCTCGCCCAACACGAGGATTTTCGATGGATCGGTCTGGTGCATGTCCGCCGCAAAGCCCGCAATCTCGCGGTCGGAGTACTGGTCGATATCCGGAACTGACGCTCGGCTGACACTGACCGTTCCGGGGTCGTCGCCCGTTTCCATCGCATCGACGAGGACGAACGCGTCGTAGTCGTCGAGTAACTCCTGTGCCATACTGACGCCAGAAATTCCGACCTCGACGACGTCGACCGACGGCGGAAAGTCCCGGTCACGGAGCGCATCCGCCACTGCCACGCCGAATCCATCGTCGCCGCGTAGGAGATTGCCCATACACGCGACCAGTATCTCCATATCGTATCCATCGGCACAGCCCACTTTGGCTCTTGCCCCGGTATCGGCGGAACGGCGTCCGTAATCGGAGATACCCGCACCCACAGGGGCGAAACCGGCGGTAGTTTTTTTCAGTTGACATCGGTACAGGATCATATGGATTCCGAATCGAACGGCGAGTCGTTGGACGCCGTGGTGCTCCGCGACGAGATCCTCGAAGCGACGTACTGGATGCTCCGGGAGGAGGAGATCTCGAACGCCATCGAACCGGCGGACCTCAGCGCGTTTCTCGAGGCGACGGACGACGAGATTCGCACCGCGTTCGACCGACTGGACGACGACGAACTGCTCGAACGGACGACGAGTGGGTACGGGTTAACTGACCGCGGCGAGTACGAGGCCAAGCGACGTTTCGCCGATACGTTCGGTCACGTCGAGGAGGGGCACTCACACGTCGAGTGTGGTCCGGATTGCTGGTGTCACGACCCCGAAGCGGACGAGGACGATGTGTGCCAAACGGCGACGACGGAGTGAGCCCGTCGGCGTCCCGACGGTCGCCGTTCAGTCGGGGTGGCCGCTGGGATGAGCGACTCGGAGGAACTCTACGCCCTCCCGCAGTTTCGTGACCGACTCCGGAGCAACGGGGCGCTACGCGTCTCCAAGGCCGTCGCGCACGACGTCGCGGGAGTCGTCTACCACCACCGTGGCGCACGCGTCCCCGGCCACGAGGCGACGTTCGTCTGGGAGGGAGACCGATTCAGTATCGAAGTCGACGCCGTCGGCGACCGACACGCGTGGGTCGTCTTCGACGACGGCGCCGGCTGGGACGCGTTCGTTGGCCGGCTCGCCGGCGGGCCGCCGTTCGTCGCGTGGATGTGTGACGCCGAGTTCGAAACCGACGAAGCGGACGTGATGAGTGATAAAGCCGAAGCGATGAGCTACGGCCGGTTCTCGTTCGGGTGTTACCTGCACGATGCGTCGACGTGGCGTCAAAAAGTCCGGCGGGCGTCGATGTCGACGGCGCCGTTCTTTCTCAGTCGGCCGGACGGGCGGACCGTCGTGCCGGACCGTGCGGAGACACAGGGCGACGCCGTGCCCCCCGAGCTACGCGGCGAGGACCCACCAGCGCATCTCGGCATCCGGCGTGCGAGCATCGGACGCGGATAACGAGCGTCGGGGGCAGTAGCCTGTGCCACGTGGCCGGACGGTCACGACACGATCGCCTGACGTGGTAGGTCTCGACCGGTGATCGGCAGCGACGCCCAGCCTCACTCGAGAAACGAATCCAGCTCTTCGAGCGCGTACTCCCGCAGCTCCACGGTCCGATCGGCCAGCTGGTCGAACGTCTCGAGCGGAGCACCGAGCCGGAGTTTCAACCAGATGTCGCCGTCGGCCTCGACGAAGCAGAGCGTTTCGACGTGTGGCGTCGGGTTGTCGAACTCCGTGGCGGCGAAGGCCTGAATCTCCTGTTCCAGTTCGGCCTCGAACGCGGTCGGCACGATGTCGGCCGCCTGCTCGGGCAGGCGCAACTCGTCGGGCAAGCGCGCACACAGTTCCAGTGCCGAGATGTACGCTTCGGTGTCAGTTCCGCCGAGTCGCGTTGAGTCCGGCGTCCGGGCGTCGTTCGGTTTGCCTGCCGTCACGTCCGACTGCATCTCGTATGAGCGGCCCCGACCGCCAGTCTCGAATTCGGGAATGTCGTCCACCGACGGCTTCTCCCAGGTCGGGTCTTTCGGCTCGACCGTCCCCGCATCCGAGACGTCGACGTTGGTTTTTTGATCGTCCTCAGGGCGGTCCGCGTCCGAGGTGTCCGCGTCCGCATCGTCATCTCGGTCGGTCATCGATTCTCCCTTCGTGGATGACGAACATGAGTCTGTGGTCCATGATCGGGCCGGGGTGCACGGCAGCAATCAACTCTTCGGGGTTGCTCTGAGTCGGTTCTGTGTGTGCTCGCTACGCTTCCACCAAGTTCGCTGTCCTCACGGCTGATCAGCTACCCGGCGACAGCACTGACGAGGCGACCGTGACATCTTCCCAGCAGTGATCTTCAGTGTGTTCAGTTCCCTTCGATTTCGATCGGTTCAGGCCCAGCAAGGGACTTCGTTCACCGAGCGAACGAGCGCCTGCAGCGCCCATCGCCGATTTCTCGATCGTAATCGCACGACAACGGCGGGGTGATCGTTGAGATCATCGTCTCTGACCACGATGTCGTTGCTTTCGTTCAGCTACCGAACGATTCCGACCGACGGCGGTTTCGTCCTCTGGTTCGCTGTCTCTACGGCGTGGCGCATGGCTGCTAATCATTGGGTCGTTGATGTCTCTCGGCTGCGATCAACTGGGCCCCAGCAACTTCGACAGTTGGGAGTGGTTACGAGGCTCCGTACTGTCGCCGAGTGAGGGTTCCGACGAAGCCTATCCGAGAACCCTCCAATACTACCCATAAACGAAGTTCCTAGGTCGTGGTTCGATCTTGGGATCTACTGGTGGCAGTTAATTACGGGCGTTCCACATCCAGAACAGACTAGTAGACACACATCTGCGATACACCAGCAATCAGAGCTGATTCTCCGAATCGAACTCCTCGATGTCTGATACAATTTGGAGGATTGCTGAATGCAGAGCGCGTATCTCTCAGACAGAAGCTTCGAATTAGACTGCCCTGCGCTCGGTTTTGATGTGCTCGGCGTACTTCTCTACGACCGTCTCGATGACTATTTCTCCTGCCTCGGCAGTCGCTTCGGTCGGGTCGCCGAGAACACCGTTCTCGGTGATTGACTTGAAGCCCTCGCTGAGCAGGCGTGCTGGGGAGAATTCTCCTTCTGGCCCGGGGTCGAGGGCATCCATCCTGACGAGGTCTTCATTGATTGCTAACATTATCGCCGTCTCGGCAGCTCCGGCGTGAATCACGTCTTGGTCGTACTCGATGCCAGCCCTACTGAGTCCCTCGTTCAGCAATTGCATGTGTTCATCGAGATCGGCAAGCGGAATCACAGCGGCATCGATTTCGCGGGCGATTTCTGGGGCCACAGTCTTCACCGGACCGAAGTTTCCACCGTGCGTCGGGACGAGAGCGATATGCTCGAACCCGTGCTCGTCGAGAGACCGACAGTACGACCGGATTACGTCCATGAGTGTCTCCGGGGGGACCGTAATCGTCCCGGGAAACTCCATATGATGACCTGAACACCCAGGGCGGATTGTTGGAGCAGCGATGGCATCGCCCAGTTCCGACGCGATGCGACGTGAGAGTTCGTCACCGTCCAGCGTATCCATGTTCAACGGCAGGTGAGGGCCGTGTTGTTCGATCGAACCGACGGCGACAATCGCCGTTCGATTGCCGTTTTCGAGAGTGGATTCGACAGCTGGCCATACCATCTCCTCGAGGGTTACTGATCGGCGAAAAGACATACGCTCCCGCTGGTCACGACGAACGTGAAAATCTTGTGAAATCGTAGAGCTACTGTGCTCGGAGATTCAAGGAATCCGCTGCTGACTACATCCTCTGTATCGATATCGCCGCTACTGACAGAAATTGAGTAGTTGTCCGAGACACTGTTGCTACACGCGCGAAACGGTCAAACAGTATCAGTAGACCCCTGGTGGTCGGCGAGAGTAATCACTACGAAGCACACCTTTACTCAAGCTGTTTCAGGAGTTGGTCCATTCAGTTCTCTAGATCGGTCCATTGTTCACGTTGAAACTGTTGTCCCGGATTTAATTATGTCTCCTGCAAAAAATCTCGAATGATGAGAGAACCACAACAATACGAGACTACTGCCCTCGATCTCTCTGGCAGTCAGTATACCGTTGAACAGACGGGAACGGACGAGAACTTCCAGCCTGAATATGAAGCCAGAGACGTCACTGGTGACACGATCTTCCGCTGCACCCACCAGATGTACGAGGGAAACGATACCTTCCCCTTCCTCGGCACCGACGGAACTGAATTATTTACTGTCGAGGCCAGCGGTAATTGGGACATCGCCGGTGACTATCTACTCACAGATAGCCAGACCGGGAAAGAACTCGTCGTTCTGGACAACGACTTTTCGCTCTTCCAAGATACCTGGCGAATCCGCGACTCTGAGGACGAGTCGCTTGTCGCCGAAATCAACTCACGTGGCTCACTCATCACTGTGGGTCGAAAGATTCTGCCAGTGGGCCAGTGGATCGGGCACAAGTTCGAGATAACTGATTCGGAAGGCACTGCTGTGGGGACCATTGAGAGCGGTTTCGCCGTGTTTGACCAGTACGAAATCACGATTAGCGATAGCAGTTCGGTTCCCATTGACCCAATCGTGGCGGGAACAGTCGTCATCGATGCAATTCAAGGAAACTGATCAAGATCGATGTGCCCTCAGAGCTCCGACTTACTCTCTCAATTTTCCCCGATTGTGCCACACGCCCAGTGAATCGATATCGGTTTAATTGCTGCATGCACCCTCTGTATCGGTCACGCTATTTCTGGCAGGTAGCCGGTGCGTATCCGCTGCGTCATCGGAGCGGAATACTAACACTTCTCAGGTGCGGTGACCGCACAGCGAGAAATCACTCGTAGTAACTCAACCGGTCGACGACCTCAGCGAAAGCGACGTTTTGCCGTACATCGGTGATCTCAATGTTGACTCGCTCACTCTTTTTGGTATCAGGCACGATTACGACGAAGCCACGTTCAACTCGAGTGATGCCATCACCCTGTTCGCCGAGGTCTTCGATCTCGACTTCCCGAGTCTCACCTTCCTCAACTGGTGGCTCCGGTGGCTGACGCTGTTGCTGTGATTCCGGTTCAGCCTGTTCGGTCTGTTCCGGCTCGCTCTGTGTCGGAGAAGATACGAGTGCGACGCGATATGTTTCTCCTTGCTGTAAGTCACCCAGTTGCAGTTCGCGCTCGGGGACCTCAATCACGGACGACCCGTCCTGTTCTACGATCGAGGCTGAAAACAAACATTCGAGTTCTTCAGAAATCTCCATTAGTTGGCCTCTCAGCAGGATAATAGAGCAGAACACTTGATTCTACTGTCGCAACGCAGTCCTGAATGCTCACTCGGACCTTACGACATCATCGCAAACTGGACACTCTGCCAAGATTCCAGTCGTCCCATCGTCTTTCTCATATTCAACTAAGATCTGTGCAGCAGAAATACTCTCATCACACCCCAGACATCGACCGTGTTTCGGAGTCTTGCCGGTTATCAGGGATAGGAGGGAGCCTGTGACAAGTTCCTATAACTTACCTGTATGGCGACTCAACCGCTTTGTATACCTCTCAGTATGCCTCCAGCAGATGCTACTCGATCCGGATCCCGACGACATCCAAGGCCATCCACCCATCCAGTGCGAGGACTGTGAGTCCGCTCTCCACAGCCGCGACGACAGTGTTTCCTTCCTACTTCTGGATCAGCTTACCATCCCTATCATCGGTTGCGGAGACCATGTTGACCAGTTCGTTTCTATCTGCGAACTCACGACTACTGGTAGAGCAGACATCATCAAGCATCGGCCGGCTGGAGGTATCCGCTGCCCCAGTTGCCAGCTCACACACTACAATCTCCATCAACCAGTAATCCCGATCCAAACCGGAGCAGTCGCCCTCATGGCCTGCCCACAGCACCAAACAGAAGTCTTCAACCGCTTCCAATCAGGGCTGGAAACACAGCAACAGCTGACATCCTCTATCGAGATATCCCAGTAGATCCTTGAGGCTGTCATAGAACAAGTCTCGTACCCTTGTTTGATTGGTCTACAGAGTAAGCATCGCACGTGGATACCATACAGAAAGGCCTACTTGGTCTTCAGGTTACTCTTATCGGCTTGCTTCTCGGGACATTGTTCGGAGAAGTGCCGCCATATGATATCGTCGCGTTCGTACTCGGAATGGTCGGTACAATTCTTGTCTTGATCGCTGTGTTCGAATCTCAATAGAATATCGACGGGGGTGCCATAGAACTATTCGGCCTTGTTGAAAACCTCAACTAGTGATATGTTTCGGTGGTCGTGCTGACTGCTGTCGGCGTCTCATTGATGCTCGTCTTCGAATGGGGATGGCTCATCGTTCCTTAGCTGCGAACGCTGCGGGGGCGATTGCCGATCTCTGGATGACGCTCACGTTGCTCGCCTTCCCCAGAGACGTCCGCCTAGAGGACCACTATACTGGCGTCCGGATCCTTGGACGGGTGAGCGACCGTCGGGGTACAGTGTCGGTGACGGCCGTCGTCTGGGACGGGCTTGCCAGCGCGGCAGTCGCCGTCGTCAGCGTGTTTCTCGTGTTGGCAGTGGTCGGACCACTCGTTCTGGACCCACTCGGTATCGACTCTCTGACGCTCGGCACGCCCGACACGTTCACCTTCCTGTTTGTCTTCTCGTCATCACCAACCGAGATTTCGATGAGCGTCGGTCCCGCCGTATTCGGTATCGGTGCATTCGTTGGACTGTTGTACGCGTTTATTCGGAGCTATCGCCGCGCTCAATCACGAGATGACGAGGGAGAACACTGAATAACAAGATCGGAGTGGGTTCAGTGACTCCGGTACTTTTTGACGGTCGATGCCGAACCCAGAAGTGATATCACAACACTGATTCCGGCCGCTATCAGGGGCTCGTTCGACGTTTTGTTCCTCAAGAAGGCGTGGCTCGGATCTGTCGCGTCGACGTACGCAGTGACGGACGTTCCTTCTTGGTACTCGCCGACGACTGACTCGGCGTTCGACCGTTGGTCGTATTCAGGACCGATATCGGCGGGGTAGACGTTCGTTCCGGTGTATGTCGTGCCCTGATATTCGTACGTGAACTCGACACGGGGTTCGTAATGAACCCCTCGTCCCGATCACCCGCCAAGGTGGCTTTCCGTTACAACATCGACCTCGGTCATAGTGGCATCGACTTCGACCGCGTTCCGTATTGCATCCGACTGCTGAACATAGTCGTACGCACCATAACCGGTTATCCCGAGGCCCAACAGAAGGAGTACCAAATCACTCCGAAGCGTGTCTGGTCCATCAATACCAAAATCGGAGCTATCGGTCATCGCAACATCCCGTTCGACAGGCACGAACTGAAGACGATTTGTAAAAGCCACGAAGCCACTGGCGTGCAACGCGCCACGTGGCTCTTGTACTAACCAATCCTCTGCTCTGACAACTCACGGCAGATACGTTGCGAGCAAGTTGATGACCCGATCCAGTCTTTCGTTGATTTCGCTTTCTTCGCGATCCGGATCGTTCCCATCCTCGGAAGGTGCCTTGCTCATATCTGGCTCGTTGAGTCACCGTGCTGTCTCGTCGCGGCCGACGGATCTCGTCCGCCGATCCACGAGCTCGATGATTGACGGGCGATAGTTGCTGTACATCGGTCAGGCATAGAGGCCCTCAGTCAGGCTGAGAGTTCCATTTCCGATCTCGATAACGGCCGTGTGATCTGGGGACGAATCAATCCGACAGTGTCTGGATGCTTCTTGCACGTTATCGAGGACAGCAGTGATCTCACAGTCGATACTTGGAAGTAGATCACACTCACTGACGACCGCTCCTGGTGGGAGGTAGTATCGTTTCTGAAACGTCGTGTTATCCGGATGCGTGATGACAGTCAAATGGAGATCGTATCCATTGCGATGATCGTAGTTCCGAATCAGGATATCTTCATTGCTGTCTGCTGTGGAGTCGACGACCCGTTCTGACTCCTGTCGGTTACGAGACGGGTGGTCATCTCTACCTCGTGGGGAGGGCATATCTGAACGTTACATCCAAACAACGAAAGAATAGCGTAGGCTCAAACGCTGATTTTAGCGCACTAATCGGAACTCATCGTACTCCCGGTTTCGTATACGTACCGTAGCTGAAGCCGGACCTGATGCTCTCCATCACACGATGGAACGCCGTGACGCTACTCACGGGCGTAGTTGCGATCGGAGCGATCGGCAGTGCCGTAGCACATACCACTCGGAAGGCCCTGACTCACCTCCAACTCTACACTGTCTCTTTCGAGAGCTGACCGCCTTGTGGTACTCTTCGTGGCTGTTTCGTCCGTGAGAATTATCACCAAGTTACGATATGAGAAACAGTGAGATACGCTGAATTGTGTCGGCACACACCGACAACTATGCCACTCTCCGATATCGAGTGGGACAGCGGTGCCCGAGCGGACAGCGGATCGGTGGTGGGAACTACCCCTGTCGGCGAATACGACGATGAAAAGAGGTTGCCCGTCGCGTTCCTCTCGGAAAACGCCGACAATGCGTACGCGAAAACCGAAGTCATTCGTGGTGTCGACTTCGGTAACGACGCCCGTCCTGAGAAAATCCGCGACGTACTAACTGAGATTCAGGACCAACTGGCTGACGTCGCGCGCGACATCGTCGCAAGTGGAATGCTGATCGACGATATCCACGGGGCGCTCGATGAACGGGCTGCCGAAGGTGCGGTTGCGACGAAAGATATCGAGACGAGCGCTGGAACGACGACACACTATCGACTCGAGACCGACGAAGACAAAGAATGATGTCTCCATGAAAGCCTGCCGACCGACCGGATACTGAATCCGGACGGCTCAAGTCTCAGTCTCCGGTTTCCCGCAGAACTGCCCTCCAGTCCTTCGGTATCCTCTTCGCTGGTATTGGTTCCGGGTGTATCGGTGAGTCTGGCCCATCCTCCGATCGGATCCGCTGGCGCAAGAGTATTCGTGGCCGACCGCTCCTCGACGGGGAGACACTCTACGTCATGGACCGACTGACGCTCCACGCGCTGTCAGCTACCGATGGGAGCTCACAGTGGACAGCCGAGTACAGCGAGAGCGACTTCGATCGGCAGCTCTGTCTCGGCAGTGACATCACCGTCGATACGGACCGAATCTACGTTCCCGGTTGCGACGGACTCCGTGCCCTCCGGCGCTCGGACGGCAAACAGGCTTGGTTCGTCGGATCATCACTCAGACAGGGTGTCGGCGTCGGCGACGGGCAGGTGTACGCCAATGCCGAGGATCTACTCGCCATCGATACCGACAGTGGTGATGTCGTCTGGCGGGCGGATACGAGCGGTGACCGTCTCACGACACCGGCCGCGACGGCAAACGGCGTTGTCTTCACTAATCGTGTCGACGGGGTCGTTACAGCGTTTGACGTCGATGGCGAGCGACGGTGGCAGTATCGGACCGATACCGAGACGCGGAGCCCGACGGTTGCGGACGACACCGTCTACGTGGCTACGTCGACCGAGCCGGGACGGACAGGGAGACTGTTTGCGCTGAACCGTGTGGACGGCTCCGTTCGATGGGCAGTCGACACGCCGTCACCGAAACGTGGAACACGTCCAGTCGTCGACGGCGATTCGGTGTATCTCGGCTGTAGCGGACGGGAGCACGGGACGCTCGTCGTGCTCGACCGCTCGGACGGCTCCGAACGGTGGTCGTTCACGGACGAGAACAGCACCGTGTACGAACCCGCCGTGACTGCCGACGTGGTGTACGCTGGATCGAACGACAACCACGTCTATGCGTTCTCGCGGACGGGTGAAACCCTGTGGCAACTTGAGACGAACAGCGTCGTCGGGACGGTCGTCGCGGGGGAGAATCTCCTCTACGCGGCGAACAACGAACGGCTCTTCGCTATCGACCTGTCGTAATCGCCTCCGGCTTGGCGTACGCTCGTTCCCCGTGGGGGAGATTATGATCGATAACGGTACGACAGTAGTGATTCAGCTACCGGATATTGACTCGACCTAACTGCGGGTACGCGTGCTTTCGCTGGAGACGTCAACGTCGTTCTTCCACCGAACCACTTTCACGACCCGATACAAACTCGTCGATTCGATGGTCTCCGCAAACCGGCGTACTGTCCTCCGGATGATTGGCCTCGTCGGTACGAGTAGCCTCGCAGGATGTGACGGGCTTAACCCTTCCAGCAATCCGAACGAACGTCCTCCAAACGCTCTCGGTACGTCGTGGTCTCCTCCAGCCGGGGAGTGGCGATTCCCCCGGGGCGACCTCCGACATACCGCACGGAGTCGACGCACACTTCCTTCTCAGCCTACGGATACGTGGCAGTACCGTCAGGACGCTGCCGCCACAGAAGACGTCGTCTCGGGCGACGTCGTCGCCGCCACTAACGAGATAGTCGTGACTGCGACCGCACGTGATGCGAGTGTCGTCCTGTACGCGTACGATGCGACCGATGGTGCCAAACGCTGGCGACAGCAGATCGAGTTTTCGCGAGAACGTCGCTATCCACAATTCGGTGGGCTCGTCAACGGAACGGTGTATCTAACGGACACTCGAACAGACGTCGTCGCCGTCGACGTATCGGATGGAACCGTCCGATGGCGAGTAAACCTCCACGAGCGACTCGGTGAGACCGTTCCCGACCGCTTTCTCACTGGATCCGGACGCTCGGCAGATCGGTTCTCGCTGCTCCCGATGGCAACTCCCGACACGGTCTACATACAGTCCAGTTACGGGATTCATGGGCTCAACCCCGAAGATGGGAGCGAGCAGTGGCGAATCTACCTCGGGAATCGAAACGGCGATTCCCACGTGTTGGAGGATCTCGGTGGGCTCGCAGTACGTGCCAATCGGGTGTGGGCGAGCTACGGTGGCCCCACTCCAGCAGTATTCACGATCGAGATGTTCGATGGATCTCCGAGTATCGACCGCGCGACTGCACCACTAGATCTTCCGGGTAGACCGGTCGTGACCAGTGACGGAGACGTCAGTATCGCCCGCAAAGTCGTCTGGTCGACGGATGCACGCGAGACGCTCGCGTTCGGGGTAGCCGGAGGCACAGGAGTTACGTGGCAATTCCCGGGTCTGGCGAGTTCCGGCGCTGCGGCGTTCTCCTCACTCGCGACGGATGGTGAGCGGATGTTCATCTGTGAAGGACACGAGCAACAGGAACTCTTCGCCGTCTATGCATTACGTGCCTCGACCGGCGGGATCGAATGGATCGTCCGAGACTCGCTCTCTGACCGAAACGTTGCAACAGCGTCCCCGGCAGAATTCAGACTCTGCCAACCCGTCGTCGTCGGCGACACCCTGGTCGTCGGGTACGGGATCGCTCCGGATCAAGAGACCGGCCAAGGAGAACTGATTGCACTCTCGACGAGTGACGGGCGCGAGCGCTGGCGAACCGATCTTTCGATTGCTCCCAGGGATGTTGCCGTTACTGTCGATCGTATCTACGTCGGCGGCCAGCGGAGAGGGATCCTCGCCTTCGCTAGGGACTGACCACCTTCCAGCGGTTAACTTCGGATTATCTGCGTTACTGGTCTCGCGTCCCCAGAGCACATAGCCGAGACCGATGTCGCTCAGCGAGACGCCGGCACCGACTCCGGCTCCGGCTCCGACCAGGAACTCCTCGTCCTCGTCTTCGGACGAACTCCGGCCGTATCTCTTTTGGAGGTCACCTTTGCTCTGAACGGAACTATCTCGTGGAGCATAATCTTGGCCACGTCGTCATTATCGGTGTCTCCTTAACTGCGATCAGTTTCTTCTGAGGCAGGTATCCGACAGGAGCCACTTTCAGCGCCGACGTTCGAATTTTCGTTCGCCAGCGCGTACAGTCGCCCCGAATTATCACCGATGTAGATGACGCTGTCGACGACTACGGGCGGTGTGTTGACCCGATCTTCGAGCTGGTGACTCCAATACATCTCGCCGGAGGCGGCGTCGGTACTGAACACGTTCCCCGCATCGCTTCCGATGACGACACTCTGGTCGTCGGAGCCGACGACGGTGGGTGGTTGGCTGAGTCTTTGTCCCCCATCGAATCGCCACTGCTCTTCTTCCGTGTCCCGATTGAGGGCGTACAGGTTTCCATCGGTCGCGGCCACGTACACGGTAGAGTTAGCAGCGCCCCTCGTTTATTTTAAATCACGCAGTGTCGAAACGGCAGTCCAACAAGTGCGCGTGTGTCACAAACTAGGATTGTAGCGTCCCGCGATTTTTTGGGTTGAACGAACTTCGGAATAGTATGAGGCGTCGTACGTGTCTCTATCTGTGCGCTGGGATCCTCACGAGTGGGTGTCTCGGCCAGACAGACCAGCCGACGACGAAAATTGCCTGGATACACCTCGAGAATAACCGCGACGAAGCCCGTCACGTCACTGTCGTTATCGAGCGAAACGACGAGGAGGTGTTCAGAGAGACCTCCCAACTCGGTACCAGCGTTGAGCAATCAACGCGCAGGATAGACGACCCCGTGAAAGGAGCGGGACACTACACGGTTTATTTCGACATCGGCGACCAAGTGGTTCACCTTCGCCCCTCGGAATATGCAGACGTAACCGACCCCTGTGTCGGTATTCAGTACGCGTTTCGTGATCAAGAGACGACGGGATTCGAACTCAAACCCATCGGTGAGTGTTAAGTCTCCCCTCGGTCCGTGACGTCGAGTCCAGGCGAGTCTCGTGGCCGACTCGCGTGCTGTATTCGGCTTCGCCTTGACAAATTATCAGTGGTTGAGGATTCCAATAGAACCGATGGAAGGTAAATCGATAGACTACGACGAATGTTATAATCATCCAACCTTTGATAGGAGGATCACCCACAATATCGACTATGCAGATAGAATTCGATGGAACCACCGCTCACAATCGGCTACGAGCAATCTCTCGCTATTTGTTCGCCCTGTTTTGGTGGGTATACAGCGGTTGCTCGTGGGTAGCGGGGCAGACCAGAAACATGACTCGGGAGGTGCGACGCTGGGATGGCTCAGTAACGAGTACTCTGTCTGACTCTTTCAGCGCTGCTCTCGGGGCCGAGAGAACGAGACGTGTGCTGGAACGCGTGACGAATGGTCTCATCGGGATTCGCAGGGAGATCTCGGTCGTGGCCTTCCTGAGTGCACCGTTCCTCGCCTTTGGAACGAGTGGTGGGTCGTGACCAACTCCAGTTACCGCCACATCGAGTCGATGGCAGTCGGTACGTGGACGGGAGCGAATCCGGAACCGCTCGTCTTCGTAGGTGTTGCCACAATCGTTGCTGTTGCTACTCTGTTCACGGTCTTCAATTCAGGATTGATCCCAGCCACCCTCCTCGCGATGGCACCGACGTTCGGTATCGGATTCGCGCGCTATGGACTCTCGACCGAGTACTATGGCACAGTCGGAATCCCCGATGCGACAGCCATCGGTCTGATGACTGCTGTAGTGGTCGGTCTCCCACTGGGGGTGACGGGTTTCTTGATTGGTACCGTACTTCGACGAATCAGGGGACACTTCGAGGATCAGTCGGGAGCTGGCGAGGCGTCGATGCAGGCCTAGCCCTGAACAGGAAACCGATACACGTCGGAGAATTGCGGAAGACGTAACGAACGCTTCTGCTCACCAGCGTGGATACCAGGCCGCCTGTCCCGGCGTGTGGTAGTGCCACAGGTCATCGTCGAGCAGCCCCGACCTTCGCCACCTGAAGCGTCCATTTACCGTGTAACTGAACTGTTCTTCGACGGTGTCGGTGGTGATGACGGCACGCTGGCACGCCGTGAAGGACTGACGGGCAGCATCACTCTCGGGTGTGACTGCCTGTTCGACGACTCCATCGGAGCGCTTCGAGCGGTCGTCGATGTGGAGAGCGTCCACCGGCACGCCGCCGACTCCAAGGGTAGCAGATTCGACCTGTCCGTCAGCATGGGTGACGAGTCTGATCTGGTCGCTTCGATAGTTGCTGGCGTGTCTGGCTGTCGGGCCTGCGAAAATCGTCCCGGTGATATCGACGACGTAGCCGGCACCGCCGGCGTGTTTCGTTGCGCGAACGCGATCCCAGCGATCGAACCCGCCGACGTCGTTCACGCCGCGGATGCGCGAGATGCTGACCGGCTGTGTGTCCTCCGTGAATCGTTCTGAGTGCTCCGAACCGTTCTGCCGAAGCGTGCATTCCGGTCCAGTAGTCAGGAGAGCGTCGTCGAGTGCCCAGAGCAGGTCGTCCGGGACGTCGACACCGACGAACAGGTGGGTGTCGATACGGTCGCCGCTCGGGGTGGCAGCGACGACGGACGTTTCCGGACCCCAACTGTTGCGGGCGAAGCCGTACGAACGGCCATCGGCCGCGCATGCCTCCATCAGGGCTGCCTGTGCGTCGGCTCCAACGACTGCCGTGGCAGTCTCAGCCTGAAGAGAGTCGGTGATGGAATCGACGCTCGCATCGGCCGGATAGACCGCAACGTCGGCATTCGATGGGTCGGAGGTTCTGTCGAGGCTCTCGGCTCGTGACAGGGTGACTCCTTCAGCGGCGAATACCGTGTGGTTTCCGAGCTCGGATGGAGTGTTCCCATTCGTCGATGAGCCGTCTATCCATCCAGAACAGCCAGCAGACGTGCCAGCAGCTCCGGCTGCCATAGTCGCGAGGAGGGCGCGACGCGATAGCGGGGGCATTCGACTGCGAAAGTCGAGTAGACGACACGAAAGCGTTCGGGTTTCCGAGTAGGGCCCGTCTCAAGGTGCCACTCCTATATCGGCAATCGTCGTTTTTCTTCGATACCGAGACGGATCTGGTACTCGAGCGTTTCCCAGTCGTCACCCCTCGAATACCGTGAGTCTCGTCCATCGAACTTCTCCACGATGTAGTGCGTCCCCGCGCTTGGAAGGTCGTCGCCGCGAAGTTCATATCGTCTGCTGATACTCTCACCGGGATCGAGCGGTCGGGTTATCGGCGTCCCATTCAACGACATCGACGACCCGCCACGGTCGACTTCTACGTGGGTGGATGCCTCGTACGATGGGGAGTACAGCGTCGTCTTCCACGTGTCTTCGCCGGGTGTCGGCGACGGAGCGAGTGCGAGGACGCCGAATGGCCAGACGCCGTAGCTCCGGATTCGAATCGGGTCGTCGGCCGTGTTCTCCAGCGTGAGCGTGAGTGCAGCCGGATGTTCGATCGTCGCGCCAGCGACCGCGATGCGTACTGACAGCGAGAGCGAGTCCAGAGGCGTCTCCGTAGCCGTGTTGGTGATTCGATATTCGGTATCACCGAGACACCCGGAGAGACCAGCGATGGACACCGTACTCGCCGTCAAGAACGTTCGGCGCTTCATCGCGGCTCACCTCCGTCGTCGACACGGGCGTCGGTGAGTTCGACGAACACGTCTTCCATCGTCGCGTCCTCGGGAGATGCAGTCCGATTTCGGAGTTCGTCGAGCGTTCCCTCGGCAACTAACTGCCCCTCGTGAAGGACACCGATCCGGTCACAGACCAGTTCGACCTGCCCGAGAACGTGACTGGAGAAGAACACCGTTGCACCACGCTGGGTCTCCTCGTGGACGATTTCCCGCACTCGCCGGACGCCGTGTGGGTCGAGGCCGCTGAACGGTTCGTCCAGGATGAGTAGTTCGGGGTCGCCGACGAGCGCCATCGCGAGCGCCAACCGTTGCTCCATTCCACTGGAGAACTCACCCGCATCGTCGTCGACGGCATCTCCGAGTCCCACGCGTTCGAGGAGTGCTGCTGGATCGTAGTCGACGCGTTTCGTCTCTGCGACGAACGCGACGTGCTGACGGGCGGATCGGTCCTCGTAGAGACCAAATCGATCCGGAAGCACCCCGACTCGGTCGTGAACCTCGACGATGTCACGTCGTGGATTGCGACCGAGAACGCGAACCGTTCCTGCAGTCGGTCGCAGATAATCGAGCAGCAGCCCGATCGTCGTCGATTTGCCAGCACCGTTCGGGCCGAGAAATCCGTACGTTTCGCCGCCCTCGACTGTCAGATCGAGGCTATCGACGGCGCGAACGTCGCCGTACTCCTTAGTCACCGCGTTAGCTTCGATTGCGGGCCCTGACGAACTCATAATACGTCACCTCTGGTGAAGACACGGCGAGCGAGAGCCACCGGCACCACCACCCAGACGAGGAGGACGACTAGACTCAGTGCGGGATGGAGGTACCATGGACCGCCGCCGTCGAATGCCGCCTCGACGACGAAGGCGTTCACAGAGACACCTGGAGCGAGTTTGGTGTAGACGATGTGGAACAGTTCCGTCGAGTTGCCGACGTCGAGAAACCAGTTCGTCAGGACGTTATACGCGCCATCGGGGGTCAGTCTGAGCGCGAGAAAGAGCGGCCCACTCGCCGGCGCATCGTATGGGTCGACCGGAATGCCGGTGACGGCCGTATAGAGTGACGTGACGATCTGACTCCAGAACAGCGTCACGAGGAAGTACGCGAATACCCCTGCCGCGGCGGTCACGGTTCGTCGGGTGACCGTCGAGACGAACACGCCGACGGCGACCATCGCGCTGGCGAGTAACAGTGTTGCGACGAGCGTTCCGAGGAAGGGAAGCAGACCGAACGTGCCGTGTTCGACGAGGCCGATTGCGGCGAGAACGACCGTCGCCGCGACGATCGCCGTCCCGACGCCCACGAACCGCCCAGTCGTCTTCCCGAAGAGGATCTGTGTCCGCGTCAGCGGCAACCCAAGGAGGAATTTGATGCTACCAGTGGTTCGTTCACCGATGAGTGACTGATACGACAGGAGGAGGGCACCGATCGGAAGGAACAGGTCGACGCCGATCTGGATGTATCCGATGGTGATATTTCGTCCGACCGCGTCCCACCCGGCGTAGGTCGGTCGGAACCCCCAGAGGACGACGAGGAGAGCGAGTATCCACGCTCCCTTGGAGGTGAGGACTGTCCGGTATTCGCTGCGTGCAAGCGGGGACCACCGCATGGCTGGAGAGACAGCAAGCCGTCACAAAACCTCTGCTCTTGTACGCTCAGTGTCTGCTTTCGCCCCCGTCTTCGCGCGGGACCGCTGCCCCACCCATCACGACAACGTCCAATTCATTTTTACGCCGTCCGTTGGGCTACCCAGTATGCAGAGACGTGCCCTCCTCGCGTCACTACCGACCGTTCTCGCGGGCTGTTCGGTCGCGCCTGCGAGTCCCTCGACGACGGCGTACCCCGCAAGTCAACCGAACATCTTCGTTTCGTTCAACTGGGACAGTGATCGCTCGGAACTGGCCGTTCGATTCGAGCGGGGGAATCGGCTGACAGCAGCGAATACCGCGCTCCTCGTGGTGCGAACGGAGGCCGATACACTCCACCGAACGGTCTGGGTCGCGAGCGACGAGGTGTCCGATCGTGGCGACCCTGTCGATACCTTCCCCATTTCGCCGGGAGCGAGTGTGATTCACGAGATGCCAGAACCAGCCGCTGCACGCCTCGTGTGGGTCGCTCCGGACGGCAATCGCTCACGGGCGGTCGCCCAGTGGACCCCGCCGACCCAGTCGGCGACGCCCACATCCAGTTCAACCGACTCGACGACAGTCCCGCGGACGGGGAACACGGAATGAACCGACGGCAGTTTGTGACCGCTCTTGGCGGAACGACGGCACTGGCGACGAGCTACCTCGGTGCCCGGATCGGCGACATCCGTCTGTATTCCCCCGAACGACCGACGGGAGAGACGCCACGCGGGCGCATCATCGCTGCGGCCACCCACCGATTTGCGGTCGACCACCGGGCACTCACTAATATCGAAATCCGACGGGATTGGACTGACCAGGCGCCCTACGAGTTGGGTCGCCACCAACAGTGGCACGAACACTCTCGACGTCGGCATCTGCACGCGCTCACCACCTTCGACGCACCACTGCTGGCGAGCGTGACACCTGAACGGGCGCCCGGCCTAGAGTACCTCTCTCCGCATGGAACGCTGCCAGCCCTCTTGCACTACAACCGTGCGTTCGGTGCTGACTCGCTGCCGCTGACCTACGTGATGTACGTCACGGATGGGACGATACTGTACGATTTCGACGCACCGACGCCGAGTGGGGGCACAGCTGCAGGGGACATCCAGGTCACAGACCAGACTGGCCGGAGTGGCGTCGGAGTCAATCACGACAGCTCTGATCCGCTACTGCAAGAGTATATTCGCCCCCACCGGGCCACGTGGGAGCGTGTGCGTGAGAACGAAGCGACGGTCACGTTCCGTATTACTGCCCCCGATGCGTACGCCCAGGTGGTTCCACTGGCACTCACCGCCGTTACGGGATTTGTAGACCCGTTCATTGAGGTCACGCTCGATCGTGATACGGGTCGCCTTCGAAAGGTGGTCGATCATCGAGACGTCTTCGTCGACGTCTGGCCTGACGAAGCGAGAGGGTCACCACAGACCCATGCTTCACAGGAAACTATTGATTCGAACGCGTAGGACAGTGGAAATGCGGCGAATAGGGAGACGAAGATCGTGAGGTTTCGTTGGCTCGTTGCCCAATTCATCACTCTGGATCCAAATCTTGTGGAGGGCATGTGCGTGAGTGGTGCTACCGAAACGTAAAATAAGTCAGGTTGAACGTGTCCCGAGACCTGCTACCGCAGGCGACCGCTACCGATGTACGCGAGACTGAGGCTGCCTAGGAGAATCAACCCACCAATACGATATCCGGGAGTGAGAAGATTCGGTCTCGCGGCCTCGAAGAAGTAGGAGTGGGATACTCCGAATCAACACCTGTGGAGACTGCGCTCCCTGTGGATGCGTCCACATCTGCAAAGCGCGTCGTGGAAGTTGTGACTGGTCCACAGAGCGTCTATGGTCCGGTGGCGCTTCAGTTAGTGTTGTTCCGTTCGGAAGTGGACTCGTAGCGGCGAGCACCCCGGATCATTCGGACGGCGATAACAACGATGGCGAGCACGAACACGATCCAGTACCACTCGCTGTCGACGGTCGACGGCTGAAGTTCCAGCACACCGACGCAGACCGTTAGGACCGCCACGTAGAGTGCGTTCGTGCCAATGAAGTCAGCTAGACCCTCTTCGTCTGTAACCTTCTCGGGGTCGTATCCAGCGATCAAGCCCACCACACCCACGTACTTGATCAGTACGCCGAGGACACCAACGAAGATTCCCGCTCCGATCGCAGACGGCGCGTCTTCAGTCATGGGACTGCTGAGACACCACTTTCTCTCGGAGTCGTTCGATACTTGATCTGCCGAGATATCCAACGGCGAACCCGACGGTTCCGATGATGAGGGTCGCGATGCCGAGCACCGCCAATCCGACCGGGTCGAAGAGGAAGGCGAACTGCCCGTCGAGCGAGTGACTCGAGAGCTCGAGGAACGCCCAGTCGGCCCGAAAGCCGATGTAGGCCGCGAACAGGCCGAGCCACGCGATGACCAGTCCACCACGTCGAGCCCCGACGCCAACGGCGACGAGGAAGCCGACGAGTGTCGCCGCTGCCGGCAGGACGATCACACCACCAGTCACCTGAAAGATTCCGAGCGCGTACGCACCGAATGTCCCGGTGAGGATCGTGAGGATAACGAGGACATTGAGCAGTCGCTGAAAGCGACTGCGTGGACGGCCGACGAGTACTCTACGGAGGGGGACCATATTCTCGGTTCCAGAGCGAACGGGAAAAGTGCTGTCTCGTCTATTGTTCGTTCGTGTGGCATCCACTTTTTGACACTGATCGTGTTTCTCCCGGTTAGTCGGTGATCCGGTACTGAATTCTGGTCGTGATTCGATCGGTTCTCGGCTCATCTTCGTTCGTGACTCATCAAAAATTTTTGTCAGTCCCGATTGACGACTCCGTATGGCCCTCCCCGCAGTGCTCGGAGTTCCAGATTCGACACTCGGTATACTTCTTGGACTCGCCTGGTTGGTCGTTCTCGTTTTCGCCGTGTACCAATACGCGAGCGGCAATCGATCACAGCAACAGTTCTATATGGTGGCGTGTATGGGTTCGTTCTGGCTGGCGTACAGCCTGTTACAGGTTTCGACTGCCCTCTCGGGGACAGCGGAGATCGGTGTCGTGGGTTTCGCCGCTGGAGCGTTCCTCGCCGGTGTCGTTGCCGGTCTGCGATGGCGGGACAGTCGCAGTTCGGATACGGACGACGATGTCGTTGTTTGAGAGAGTCGAACCGAGAGTGGATGACCCACCGTACAAGAGGGCGGGGGATGTTGGTCGTAGTGCCGCATCTCCTGTCGACCTGAAGCAGTTTTGGGCAAGTCTGCACCTATACTGTCCAACCGTGCAACTTCAGGCATATCACAATCGTAATACTATCTGATACATTAACCAGATCATGGACCGGACGGAATTCTTTCTCGCTCTGATCGTTTTCTTACTGGCCGTGCAGATCTACGAAAGGGGGGACGGTCATACGCCTGAATTCATCGTCATTCCAGTGATGATGATACTTTTCCTACTCCCGATTTACGTCGTCAGTGCTGCGATAACCGAGAACGTTCTCGACGGATGATTCCTCTGTACTGGCTCTATTGAAATCCTTGAGAGGTGCTATGTTTTGGAGTGCGTGCTGACTATAGAGTGCGTATCTTGCACTCCAAGTGCTAGCAGTTCCAGCAGTCGAGTCATAGGATTATGTAGCAGTCGCTTAATCATAATCTCTAATAATGAATGACTGATACAGATGATCAAAGATACGGAAGCAGTACAATCATCAGAAGAGATAGCACACCGACAATAACCATAGATGCAATAACACGACTTGCAAGAGTACTCATTTCCTCGTCAGGGATAGCTTCAGGCTGAAAAATGCCGGAGAGAATCCCACCACCAAAACACGTCAGCGTGACAGCTAGAATTCCCATCAGCAATGAAACAATCCCTGATTGAGAAATAGCAGTATGTCCCCACCAGAGACCGATTAAAATCATTGGGAACGCAAATCCTGTACGACGGTTCATATGTACTATACTAACTCTATCTTTTGCTGCCGGTTCCTAAACAGGGGAGGTCATAGTTTCGCACCCGAAAACATTGATAGCCACATATTTTATTACTTGCTAAAACCTCTGTTTCAGTCACCCGGTTGTCTATCAACTACTGGATAGAATGATTCGCCGAGTGATGAATACAAGGCGCGTGTCTTACGCGAGCCCTAGTGGATTGGTTCTACATCGATGTGATTTTTGAGTTAGTGAGCTGGTCTCGATGGGGGAGTCCGACCACTCACTCTCGGAACCAACTCGGACAAATCCGGTTGGATTGAGATCCTCGTTGCTCCGGTAGTAGTGCGCCTTGATGTGCGACATATTGCACGTTTCTGCAACGCCCGAATGCTGGTAGATATCGCGGGCGTAGTCTCAGAGCTGCCCTCACTACAGAATCATCAGAGGCATCCACAACTGACTCAGGAAGTTCTGAACGACAAGGAGATTCACCGGGAACCGAAATCGAATCAGATAGCGATGAGACTGGGTATAGTGAGTCCGATTACTCGATCTGAACGACTCACAGTGTTAGATGAACGAGAGTGATCACTCACTACCGTTTCAACTTTTTTACTGACACGTTCGGTTGTTAGTATTCTCTGCTAACTGCTCAGCAAACAGGTTAGATTGCTCCGGACTACCGCATGAGGTCGCGTAGTAGTTTACGTCCACAAATTTTGGTCGCCGCTGCACCACCGGCTTATACTGCATTCAGGCAACCATTTATTCCAACTCAATGCCGTTGCCTGAGTCCTGATTCGGCAGTCGCGGAGCGATGACCTCCACCAGTGAGTCTATATCACGGGTCTGGTACCACGCTGTCCCAGGGCCAGTAAACTCGAAGACAAGCCCTTCACCACTCAACAGCGTTGATTTTAGATCGCCAACCCGTCGAGTGGAGTACTCGATCGTGTCATCCCACGCGATAAGATGCTCGTTATCCAGAACGTACGATTCGCCTGCGGCCAACTCTAATTTTTCAAGGCCGCCGTAGGCGTCAATAAAGACTGTGCCGCTACCTTTCAGTGCGAGCGGCGTGATCCCGGCCCCGCTGAGCATCGATTTGAGACCACCGACCTCCGAATCGATATCAATACCTTCTGTTCCGGCGACAAACGCCCCGTCAGTCGAATACAGTGTTTCATTCCTGAGTTCGTGGGCCATCATGTCTCCTGGTGTTGGCGGTGCCAGGGTAACCTGTCCTGACCCCTCTCTGGCAACGAACGTGTTGGTAAACATCGATTCGCCGCCCAGCATCGATTTAGCTGAGCTGAGCAACCCATCGCGGCTCGTTTCAGTCTCGACATCAACAGTCGTCGAGTGACCGACCATCGCACCGGGTTCAGCGATGATTGATTCACCCTGTTGTAGTGAGACGGTCAAGTGCGTGTACGACGGTCGGTGTGAGAATTCGTAGTCCATTGGTGGTATTTCGATCGGTTATCAGTCCGCAATTGGAGCCGTCTGTTCAGGATCGAACTCGGAGTCGTCTACAGTGGCGGAGTCATCACGCCAGCGGCGAAGGCTATACACTACAGTGAGTGCCACAGCGGTTATGCCAGCTATCTGCTTCCTGTTGAATCTCATCTGCAGGTAATCGATTGAAATGTAGGGATATATACTGTGTACCACCGTTTCAGCCAAAGCAACAGCGAACAGACAGCGAGCCAATTGCGTGGTTGCACTGCATACTCCTCGGCTAACTCTACGAGGTTATCGGTCTGCATCAACCGGTGTATGCCGAAACTACAGGGCCAACATATCGAACGCGAGTACCCCAACAACAGGTATGGTATTGGCTACCACCGCTGAAACTAACGTTGTGTCAGGGATCGCTGTGTGCAGAGGAGACTGCGTTTCGATTGGTTCCATGGTCATTTGATCACATCAATGACGCCCCTCATATCCTCGTGTGACTCGGAGTGATACCGTGTCACGCCGCTGTCCTCGAATGTGTGTGAACGTTGCACTCTGTTCAGTATGGTACCCGCTCGCGAACGACCCATCCTTGGCAACGACGTCATCCCACAGTGGCTCGCAGATGAAAACGTCGGCCACACACAGGGCTCAGTGCTCACGGCCTTCGTTGGCCAGATCGCAGCTACATCGGGTGAGGCAATTCAACTCACCGATTTAGGTTAGGACGATTTCACTACTATTGACTGGAATCTGTCTCGGATACAACTTGATATCAAGACGGCTGAGCCTTACTCAGCCGATCCCTTAGCTGGAGCGTACAGCACAGTCATAACAAGTTTGTCTTCAAAGTCAAGGAACTGATGATCGGTTCCCGGTTCAAGATGGATCACGTCACCCGCAGAGACATCGCGGGTCTCTCCCTCAACGTTGAGTTTTGCGTTCCCGGAGTCAACATGATAGATCTCATCTTCGCCGTGGGCATGCATCGGATCCTCATCGCCCTCCTCAAAGGTCATTATTTCGAGGCTGACGGCATCAGTTCGAAGTTTTTCAATTGACTCTTCATCATCCGATACGTCTGCTGCAGCATCGCTTACGGTAAAGGATTCCATACAGAATACAATTAGGTACCGATAGGTTTAGTCTGTCCGGCTTGAGTCAAGACGAACAGTTTGGCTGCGTACAGACCGAGTCTACACCCCATCATAACAAGCGAAACCTACCCGTTGTTTTCTACCAAATCCCTATGATATTTGATCCGTCATACAAGATGCAAGGCGCGAGTCGGTCACGCACCTTTCTCAACGCCGGTGATGTCGAACCGGGCCCCGCCCTCCTCGCTCTCAGTGATTGCAACCTCCCACCCGTGCGCGACGGCAATCTGCTCGACGATCCGCAGGCCGAATCCGATCCCGTCCTCGTTCGTCGAGTATCCTGCATCGAATACGTCCTCGCGGTCGGCTTCGGGGATGCCGGGGCCCGAGTCCGCGACGTAGAAGCCGTCGTCTACCGCGCCGACGGACACTATCACGTCTTCGCCGCCGTGTTCGACTGCGTTCCGGTAGAGGTTCTCGAACAGTTGCTGGAGCCGGCTCCGGTCGGCTGCGATGACCCCTGACTCGTCAGCGTCGAGTGTCGCTTGTCGCGTCTCCACAGTTTGCCAACTCCTCTCTGCCACCTTTGCAATCTCCACAGGTTCAGTCTCGTCCACCCTGTCGCCCTCTCGTGCCAGCGTCAACAGGTCGTCGATGAGTGCCTGACTCCGGTCGATGGCATCGGTTGCCCGGGCCAGATGGTCACTCTCGCAGGTCTCCGCGGCCAGTTCGAGATGCCCCTCGGCTACGCCAAGTGGACTCCGCAAGTCGTGGCTGACGATGCTTGCGAACTCGTCGAGCCGCTCGTTCTGGCGTTTGAGTTCCCGTCTGTTCTCAGTCTGGTCAGTAATGTTCTGTGACACGGCCATCGCATAGGTGACCTCTTCTTGACCCACCTCCACAGGAACTATTTGAACCCGGTAGTGTTCGCCCTGGTACTCCTGTTCGAACGTGTGGCTCTCTCCGGCCAGAACGTTCTCGATGGTGCCGACGAGTTCCTCGGCGATTTCGGGTGGATACCGGTCCCGTGGTGTGGTCTCCTCAATCTCTTCGAGAGACAAACCAACCTCAGATAATTCACTTCCACCAGCACGGACGACTCGAAGGTCGGTATCGTACAGGAAAATAGCGCCGGCGGGATAACTCTCGATCAGTGTCTGGTACTGGCTGTTGACCGCTTCTAGCTTCCGCTCTCGTGCTTTCTGGTCGGTGATGTCCCGGAGTGTCCCGACTGATCCATCGAATTGGTCTCCCCCGTACGGAAGGACGCCCATATGATCTTCACAGACAATCGGGTCGCCCTCGCGGGTGTGGATCGTCACTTCGAATATAACGGTTTCCGGGCCGGCACTCGACAGTAACCGTCCTAGTTCCTGCTCGGCCCGCTGGACGGCTTCCTCGTCTTTGATTAGCGACGGCGTGTTCCCGAGAATTGTCTCCCGGTCGTAGCCAACCAACTCCACGAACTCGTCGTTGACGTACCTGAACTGCCCCTCCTCGTCGAGCACGTACACCGCATCGCTGAGTGCCTCGATGATCGTCTCGTACTCTTCTAATTCAGTCTTACGTTGCTCGCGGTCGGTAACATCCTGAAACTTCGAAAAGACTGACTGGACGTCACCATCTGCGTCGGTGACGACACGGTTGTACCACTCGCAGGTGATTACCTCGCCGTCCTTTCGGACATTTCGATTGAGTTCGTACTCTCCGCCATCGGCATCGAGGAGTGACTCTACGGTGTCGCGCATGTGGTCGCGGTCTTCGTCGGCGATGACCACTTTCCACGGCTCCTGGCGTAGTTCCGCTTCACTGTACCCGAGGAGTGATTCGGCTTGCTCATTCAATCGTTCGAACCGGAGTTCGTCGTCCCATTGGACTGCCCCGAGCGGGGATTCCTCGAAAAACAGCGAGAGTTGTTGTTGTCGCTGCCGCGCCGTCTGTTCGCGCTCAACGCGGTCGAGTGCTGCGACGAGAGTCCCCGCCAGCAGTCCCCCGAGCGTGAGGTCCCGTTGGTCGAACGCTGCTCGCTTCTCGGAGCCGGCGATCAGGATTCCATGGTCCGCAAGTGGCAGATACAAATGGCCCCCGAGATTCGTTTCGGAGTCGTGGACATCCGGATCCTGTTGGACGTCTGCGATCACTGCCGGCTCGCCGTTCCGGTAGACTCGTCCCGCGATACTATCCGCCACTGGCAGGGGTGATGTCTCTCCGATGAGCGACGCCACTTCATCAGTCTGTGCCATGGGTACTAACCGCGTGTCGTCGGCCTCGGAGATGTGGATGGCGTTTGCCTGGAGGTCAAGGACGTCACTGGCGGCCTCGACCCCGATGTTGGCGACCTCCTGCTTGGTTTCTGCCGTCAGCAGTGCCTGTGTGGCTCGGTTCAATTCGGTCAACCGCCGTTCCCGTGTTTTTTCGCCGGTGATATCCCCGATGTAGCCACGTAGTACGCTGCCGGTTTCACTCTCGGAGACGCGCTCACCTCGGGCGATGATCCACCGCTGTTCTCCATCGAGCGTGGTGAGTCGCACCTCCATCTCGTATGGCTCGCCTGTTTCGAGACAGTTGTTGAACCGGTCGGCGAGCAGGTCTTGGTCATCAGGATGAACAGCGTCAAGCGCCTCCTCAAGCGTGAGACTTGCCTCCGAATCGAGCCCGTAGAGCCGGCGTGTTCCATCCGTTATGATAAGCTGTTCACTCTCAGAATCGTACTCCCACGCGCCAGCGTCGGCCAACTCCTCCATGTTCGACAAGAGGTCATGGGTCCGTTCTAGTTCCTGCTGGCGTTCTTTACGATCGGTAATGTCACGACTGGTGACGACGTATCCTTCGACGGCCGGATTGGTGAGTTGGTCACTTCCATTTGACTCCATCCAGTGCCAGGTACCGTCAGCGTTGCGAGCACGGTACTGGATGCCTTTTGGCGTTCTATCAGAATTATTCACCCACGCCTCGAATTCGTTGCTAACACGCTCGTGGTCCTCTGGATGGATGTATTCCCATACCTGCTCGCCAATCGTCTCCGCGGGGTCGTGTCCCAAGATCCGTTCCAGCGATGGGCTCTGGTACTGATAGACCCCCTCGGCATCAACAACCGAAATAATGTCGTTGGATTCCTCGACGAGCGCCTGGAACCGGCGTTCGCGCCGTTTGCGCTCGGTGAGGTCCCGTCCGATTCCGACCAGTCCAGTCGTACTCCCATCGGCGTCGGTCAGACGCGCCCCGGTGAACTCGTAGGGGCGACGCTCACCGTCGGCAGTGAGCAGGTCGGCCTCGACAGTGACTGTTTCACCCGAAACGGCCAACTGGATCGCGTCGGCAATTGTTTCGCGGTCGTCCTCGGGGAACAGTTCGATCGCCCGCATATCGGCCAGCTCCGAGTCAGCGTACCCCGTCGTTTGCGGGACCTGGTTGTTCCACCGTCGGAGGGTGCCGTCTGTGTCGATCACGTAGAACAAGTCATCTAATGTATCGAGTGCCTGTTCGATGAACTGTTGTTTCTCTCTGAGCTCCCGTCGACGTTTTGTGCGTTCAGTAACGTCGTGGACTGCACCCCGAAGAGCGGTGACGTCGTCGTTCTCGGTTGCTGGCGTGATGGTCACGTCCACGAGGCGTTCGTCGCAGTCCAGCGTCTGGAGACGCCAGGTGCCATACGTTTCTTCGCCGGTCTCGGCTGCCCGGGTAACGGTCTGTCGGACGTCCGCCTGGTCGTCCGGGTGGTAGAGTTCGATCGCTTCCTCCAGCGTAATCTGAGCGTCGTCGGACAATCCGACGAGTCGGTGAGTGCCGTCAGTCAGCAGGAGGTCACCGCTGTCCACGTCGATTTCAAACCCACCCGTCTCACCAGCAAACTCCGTTAATCGCATCAGCTGTTCCTGTCTGTCGGCCCGTTGGCTCTCGCGTCGTGCGTGGACGGCGTTGCGGATCCGGTTGGCCAGCAGTTCGTACTGTTCGGACCCTGACCCCTTTTGCAGATAGTCGGTGACGTCCGCAGAGATAGCATCGCTGGCGACGGCCTCACTGCCTTTGCCGGTAAACAGAATGAACGGCAAATCAGGGTGCTCTTCCCGGACAGCCTGCAGGAATTCGATCCCATCCATCCCGGGCATGTTGTAATCTGAGACGACACAATCAGGCGGGCGGTCGTTGATTCTCTCCAGTCCCTCGTCGGCGCTGGTCGCTGTCTCGACAGCGAACCGGTTGTCCTCGCGTTCGAGAAACGTCCCTGTCAGATCCGTGATTGAGGGGTCGTCATCGACGTGGAGAATCCGAATCTTTTGGTGAGAACTGAGTTGCATGATACACAGACGTGTGACCATCATCAAAAATGTGTTGTGGCATTATAAGAACTGAAATTGGTCTTGTCGATACGGGAGATTAATTCATAATCAAGTATTTGAAATAAAACGCTCTGGTGCTGACTTTGCGCTCTGAGTCGGTCACCGCATTTCTGACAGAGATCAAGTAGTTATCGAAGGCAGTGCTGCATACAGCGCGCGTATTCAGCATTGCTATACCCTCTCAACGGATGTCCTCGCCCGATAAATGGCGCCGTTCAGAATCCGCGCTCGGTAAACGCTTCCTGTACCTGTTCGTATACTGTCTCTCCACCACTCGTGTAAAGTGTTGGGAGGTTCACGCGGCGTTTATAGGTCGTTCCCCCGTCAGTGTATCTAACAACGAGTCGAGGACGTGTCAGGCCTTTTATGCCATCCGTTGCAGAGACCTGCTCGATTGTATCAAGTCGAATTCGGTCCGGCGATCGGAACCCGCGTGCGAAATGCACTCCCCAAAGTACGAGCATCAATCCACCAACGGCAGCGATGTGGAGAAAGTTGCCATCGCGGACCGCGCTGAGTACCCACCAGACACCGATTGGAAACGCAAACGCGTAGGCGACAAGGGCACTACTAGACCACCACGTTCCGCGCTGCCAATAGTCTCGGTAGAGTGACTTAAGATACCCCGAAAAGGACTCTTGGAAGTACACGTACTCCTCAGTGAACCGTACTGTACCGCGTTTCGTCGGGAACGACTCGATAGAGGGCATACGTCTTCTCCCCTGACTACTCAGAGAGGTCCGCATAGAGTCGAGTGAGCCCACACTCCGGACAAAGACATGCAGAAAGTGGAGTTTGATACCCGACGCCGAGGCGGTCGAGGATACCGCCGTCTCTCTCAGTTTCGATGTACAGGTCACCGACGCCCTCAGCGGTTACGTTCGTCTGTTCCATCTGGACATCACAATCCGGACAGGGTCGTTCGCGCATGACTCAGTATCGTGTTTCGCTGGTCATACTCAAAATCACCTGGCCGCTGTTTCATCGGCCGAAATGCTACTATCGGTATCTCTCTTCGTTGAATCCACCCTCTGTATCGGTCACGCCATTACTAACAGAGATCGAGTAAGTGCTGCTCTACGAATCATCATCTGACGTAACGGGCCCAATATACGCATTCGCCCAGCTATCGCCCTCACGCCACTGCCAGTAATAGTAGTGATAGCCGGGCTTGGTCTCCTTGATCGTGATGTACGCTTTCGACGGCACGTCCTCGTAGGCGTCGGGATCAGTTTCGAACCCCCGCTCCTCGAGATCGTCGATAGCCTCCTCGTCGACCGCCTCGGCAGCCCGTGTTGCAGTCGCGTCCGCCTCGCGCTGTGCCCGCTTCCAGTCCGCGAGTGCCGCCGCATAGGCGGCGACCGTCTCCAGTTGTTCGGGTGATTGTCGCTCAAGGGGGTCGGTCACGTACGCGGGGAGATCCGGAGCCTCTGGTTTTCCTGACTCGCTCATTGTTTGTTACCCCACGCAGTAGTCTATTGTATATTGTGGGGTAACTTTTCTTACTTCCTCGCCCCGGAGCGGGTGCACTGAATCTCAGCACCAGTGGTCTGCACTGATGAGGAAAATAGCAAGTACAGGCCCAGATCCAATTGGAAAGCGTATCTGCTACAACCAAGGCGCTGACGAGGGGCCGTCGACATCCACCCCATCGGGGACCGGCCGCTCGTGAAGTTTGAGCGCTTCGGCGAGGTTTGCTAACGCCTCTGGACGTGTCTTGCCTTGGCTCGCGACATCCGTTTCCTCGTCTCGGGCGACGTACCGTCCATCTTCCAAGGTGAGTGTCACGTCGCCGATGTCATCGGAGTTGCGAGCTCGGCACATACTTCAGAGGATGTGTTGGCGTCCCCACCAGTATCGCGCAACGATTCTCGAATGATACCGAAGACTAACTCTGGCAATCACTGGATTCGTCGACCACGTCGGCCTTGACCGGCGGTGCGATCTCCATGTCGCGCGCCTCGCGATCGAGGGTCTCGGGTTCGGTACCCGTCGCGTCAGCGAGCAGCTCCGTCAGCTCCTCGCGAGAGAGCGCGTCGGCGTCCGCGTTCCGGCTCATACCTCCATCTACCAGCGGCGAACGGATAAAGGTAGGTTCTTGCTCACCCCCATCGGGAGTCCACCGCGGCGGACTCCCTGGTGAGTGACGCTCCTCAAAGACGTCGACGAAGTAGTCCGCTCCGGCATCGAGATAGTCGACACAACCCCGAATCACGGCCCCGCGGTTCGCCGGGAGCGGGCCGTGTCGAGGGGCTAGATGGACTTCTTGAGCGCTCCGGCGGTTGATATCGACGTGGAGTCCTTCACGATAGACGTCGTGCCCGGTCGCGCTGGTCTCATTGTGATCCATCCGGGCGATCACGTCCCACTCGACAGGCGTCGTCGCAGTCTGGTAGTGCAGCTGGACGAGGAAGCGTGGGATGTACCCCTGCTGGCGGTCGAACCCGACGGTAAGAGCACAGTCTGCTCGGGTAGCGACGACGTGTTTCGAGATGTCAAACCCCGAGGGGAGCGAGGGAGCAGTCATGTTCGCGTCTCTCGAACCGTTCCATCTCCGTCACGAGTAAGGTCCTCACAGCGGGGGCAGACGCGCGGTTCGTCGACATCGTCGGGGGTGAAAACCCGAACGTAGCGCTCGGTGACGTGGGCACCACAGTTCTGGCACTCAGGCATGATCACTTCGCTCCGCAATCGGTGGTACTTTCGAGGAGTCTCCAGATTCGCTGGCCCTCAGTCCCGTTCTGCTTGCTGTCAATCATAAATTCCGAACTTAGTATGATTCTATTCATCCCATAACTTACCTGTATGGCGATCAACCGCTCTGCATACCTCTCAGTATGCCTCCAGTAGATGCTACTCGGCCGGCTCCTGACGACATCGAAGGCCATCCACCCATCCAGTGCGAGGACTGTGAGTCTGCTCTCCACAGCCATGACGACGACGATGTTTCCTTCCTACTTCTGGATCAGCTTACCATCCCTATCATCGGTTGCGGAGACCACGTCGACCAGTTCGTTTCTATCTGCGAACTCACGACTACTGGTAGAGCAGACGTCATAGAGCATCGACCGGCTGGAGGGATCCACTGCCCCAGCTGCCAGCTCGCACACTACAATCTCCATCAACCAGTACTCCCAATCCAAACCGGAGCAGTCGCCCTCATGGCCTGCTCACAGCACCAAACAGAAGTCCTCAACCGTTTCCAATCAGGGCTGGAAACACAGCAACAGCTGACATCCTCCATCGATAGGCACCAATAGATCTCTAGAATAGTCCCCCACAGAGCTAGTATGTACAAACACCAGCGACGGGCCCTTTCTCCACCCGTTTGAGGTTCTCAACTGGCCGAATCACTCGGTTTCGTCGCGGGTTGTCGTGTCCGTTGGATGCTCTGGCCCTTCGGTGACTGAGACCGTGTTTCCGTCCTTGTCAAGAATCACAATTGATTCACCACGGCCCGCCACGGTCGTTGGCGCCTCTTCAATCGAGTCAATTTCGGCGAGCTTAATTGCAAAATCGTCATCTGACGGTGCTTTCCACTCATCCATTCGGACGACGCTGTATTGTTTTTCTTCTGGATGGACATCCTCGTGATCGCTCCAACCGGCCATACAGTGTGAATTAGGAACACGATCGATAAATCATACGCCCGTTACCTCTCGATGTTCCAGATGACCACCCCAATCTATCGCGTCTGAAATTCATCGCTTGGCCGCCGCCCACGAAGTTTCTGCTTCGAATGCAGCTATCTGCTGGCCATCTCACGTTCGACTGGCAAGCCATCAGAATCGTCGTTGGTTTGTCTGCTGTTACCCCACAAAATAGAACGATAGATCCGTACGTGGGGTAACAGTATTCCCGAAGATGATCTGTTGCGCTCCGACGGTGGATCTGTCGTTGTCGAACCACGGTGTGGCACGACTTGGTCGTCTTCCAGCGGGATTGCCTCGTGGCAGTCGCGACGCTCGCGATCGAGCGTGATTTGATCGCGAAGACGGGGATCGACGGCCGCACCAACGGCTACGCGCCGACCGATGCTGGTCGCGAGGCGATCCGGGTCGGGGTATGCCGTCTCACCAATGCTACTGAAGAGGGCGAATGCTAGTGAGGTCCGGATTCGATCGTCCGGGATGGCGTGCCGACAGAAGGTGCGTGTCCAGGGAGAGACTGGCAAGTTGGGCGCGACGATGGGATCACACGCACTTTGCCCGGGACGGCACGCGTCCGGACAGGCTCTGCTAGCGCCACGATTCATACCAGTATTCTGGTGCGGATCTCGAACGACTCGGGGGCGTTCTAGAATGTTGATCACTGGTGAGCACCACCAACCACCCTGACGACGCTCGGGTGCGTCGCGAAACGGTGCGGATGCCGGGCGATCTCCGTGCCGAGGTTCATCAACGAGGGCTAGTTGGCGAGCAAGAGCGAACTCATCCGCACCGCGGTTCGGGAACTCCATGAGGAGCAGGACACGCGATAACAGGCTCCCTGCTCCACGCCGACGCGGCCGGCGCGTGGTCGGCAGAGAAACTCGCGGTGATATACGGGTTTGGGGGATGATCGCACCGCGACCAAGATCACCCTTCCCCGCCACCGTATGTTATATTCTAGGAACAAATTCTGTGGTCAAAACGTCTGACGCCGGCGGGGATTTTAAGGCGAGGCAAGAAGATTCATCGTCCAAGGCACAAGATAAGCTAACCGCTCACAGCGTTGGGGAAGAACCCCAGTCCGAATCCCACTTCGGACTGGGGAATAAGGTATGGTTGGAACCCGTACCTCTTCTTCCGCAACCCATGGACAAAACGTTTGCCCCTCATCGCGAGCGACGCGTAGCGTCAGCGCCGCTGCTCGAGACAGTGAGGGGGACGAGAGTATCCGTGGGTAGGACGGCCCGTCGAGCCGTCAGCGCGCAAGGTCGGCGTTCGCGACCTGATGGACGACAACCCTACTGGTTCCCCCGAGAGCGATGTTCGCCCCCACTCCGACCCGCGATACTCGGTCGTCGGCTGTCGGCGCTGTCAGAATCACTGGCTCGTCGAGAACCTCGACACTCACGGTCAGGTCCAGTGCAAGCAGTAGTTGAGACTGGCGCTCTCAATGCACGGCCAGCTGCTCTTCCATTAGAACCGTGATAGAAACGGATCTCAGTCCGCACTTTGTTCGGACGGTCTCTGTCGCCTCGCTTGGAGAGGATTCGTCGTTGAGGTCGCAGTTACCAGTCGGAGGAATCGCCCGGCGTTGGTGAGAAGTTTGTTCTCCGCTTTCCGGAGGTGTTCCTCGTACGTCGACTTCGAGACGGATGTCCGGCCAGCAATCTCACGAAGTGATGTCTGCCGTGGTTGCTCGTAGTATCCGCTTTCGAGCGCCAACTGGAGTGCTGCCAGTTGCCGGTCGGTGAGGTCGTCGAACAGCTGATCGACCGGCGTCAGCATACTGTGCGGAATTTGTTTCTCCGCAATCTCGGTTTTCGAGAGGAGTTCGATATCTCGGTCGGCACGCAGGTCGCCGAGTAATGCCCGGATGTCGTCCTCGTCGAAGGCGATAACAGTGTAGTGTTCCCAGCCCTGCCGATAGATCGTTGGTGACTGGTACAAACAGTTGTGATCCTCGAAGCGGTCGATTATCGACTGTTCAAGGGAACAGAGACACGACTGTGTTACAACGTGGTAGCCGGAGTCGTCGACTGACTCGTGGAGAACCGTTCCGAGACGATCGATGTCATTGAGGAGTTGGTCTGTCGGTGTTTGCTCCGACGAGATCTCCAGCACTTGGCAGTCACTCAACGGCCACTCGCGGATGGTGAGGTCCGGGTAGCGTTCAGATATCGCTCGGTATGGACACTCGTGTTTCACCCGGAGCGACGCCTCGTACAGGGCCATACTGGGTATTGTGGATCGTCGGAATTAACGGTACCGGTCATGTCCGGCAGTGCCTATATTCAAATACTCTTCCTACAGGTTGGTACCGATGTCAGAGACTGCACCGGATGAACTCAGCAGGCGGTTGCAAATTGACGGCGATGACGTACTCGTTCTAGACATACGTCACCGAGAGGACTTCGAAGACTGGCATATTCCTGGCAGCACGAACATTGATGTCTACGACCGTCTGGTCAGCGAACCAGCCACGGCGAAAGACTCGCTCACGGAGTTGCCCAAACAGAAGGAAATTGTCACTGTGTGCACCGAGGGTGTCGTCTCGCAGACTGCGACGGACGTGTTATGGGAAATGGGGTACGATGCCACGACCCTCGAAGACGGAATGAGCGGCTGGAGTCGGGTTCACCGACACGCCGCGGTTCCGGTCGATATCGACGGCCAGTTGATTCAGATCACCCGCCCAGGGAAGGGGTGTCTCTCGCACGTTCTCATCTCAGATGGCCAGGCAGCCGTCTTTGATGCCTCCCACAATCTTGACGCCTACGAGACGGTGATTGACGAGTACGACGTCGACCTTGTGGCTGTGCTCGATACACACGCTCATGCTGACCACGTTTCCGGTGGTGCAGACCTCGCTACCCGTCATAACGTTCCCTACTACCTCCATCCCGCGGACGCACTTGGAATCGATGCGTCTCCACTCGAAGACGGCCAGACCATCACTATCGGCACCGTCGAAATTTCCGTGATCCACACGCCGGGTCACAGTGAAGGGAGCGTCTCGTTCGATGTCGGCGGTACGGCACTGCTGACGGGCGACACGCTCTTTCACGAGAGCGTCGGCCGCGTCGAACTCGGCGTCGAAGCTGGCATCGAGGACTCCAATGTTGAGGCCAACGCCGCCACGCTGTACGAGAGCCTCCAGCGGTTGCTGGAGTACCCGGACGACATTCTCGTCCTTCCCGCACACGATCCCGGTTCGCCCGAACCACCGGTAACTGCCACGCTCGGTGAGGTTACGGACAGAAACAGGGATCTTCAGCGTAGTCGTGAGGACTTTATTTCGACGCTCGCCTCCGATATTCCCGATCACCCACCGAATTTCGAGCGCGTCAAGCGGGTGAACATCGGACAGGAATCGGTCGCTGACGCGGAACTGGCTGACTTGGAGCTGGGGCCGAACAACTGCGCTGCCGAGTAATCCATGAGTACAGCAACCGATCTCCGACAGGGTATCCGTGAACACCTCGGACAGTTCTCGCTGCACGTCCTGCTGGTGTTCGCGACCGGGCTAACCATCGGTTCCGAACGTGCCGTTGTGCCGGTGTTAGGCGAGGAACTCCTCGGTGTCACGTCGTTCTTGGTGATCGGTTCGTTCGTCGTCTCGTTCGGGTTCGTCAAGGCGCTGCTCAACCTCTACGCCGGGAAGTGGGGCGAAGAGTACGGCCGCAAACCAGTGCTCATCCTCGGGTGGGCTACCGCGCTGCCGCTGCCAGTAATACTCATCTTCGCGCCCACCTGGGGGTGGATCACGGCCGGAAACATCCTTCTCGGTATCAATCAGGCACTCACCTGGAGTATGGCGATCAACGCAAAGGTCGACCTCGCGGGCCCCGATCAGCGCGGGCTCGCAGTTGGTATCGACGAGGCGTTTGGCTACACCGGCGTCGCCGCCGGTGCCTGGATCACGGGCGTCATCGCGGCCCAGACGAGTCTCCGGCCCGAGCCATTCTATTTCCTCGCCGCCGTCGTCGTGCTAGCGTTCCTCATCTCGATCTTCCTAATCAAAGAGACCGTCCAGTACGCGCAGGCCGAGGGTGACGATGACCACCACGACGCCAACCTCCCATTCAACGAAGTGCTGAAGCGAGCCACCTACGGTGACAAGACGCTGTTCGCCGCGGCACAGGCCGGCCACATCGAGAACTTCGTCGACACGCTGTTCTGGATCGCGGTGCCGCTCTATCTGACCAGTCAGGGACTGGGGATCGCGGCAGTTGGTGTCGTCGTCGGCGTCCACAGCGCAATGTACTTCTCCCAGATCGCGACAGGCGGGCTCGCGGACCGCATCGGTCGTCGACCGCCCGTGATCGCGGGGATGTTCCTCGCTGGGGCCGGTGTCCTCGGGATGGTGTTCGTCGAGGGATACCTCCTGTGGGCTGTGCTTGCAGCCGTCTCCGGCCTCGGGATGGCGTTGCTCTACCCGAATCTGATGACTGTTCCCGGCGATGCCGCCCACCCGACGTGGCGGTCGGCCGGGATGGGTGTCTACCGGATGTGGCGCGACTCCGGATACGGTGTTGGCGCCATCTTGATCGGCCTCTCGATGGAGTTTGTAAATCCCGAAGCCGCGTTCTACATGACCGCCATCCTGATGTTCCTCTCCGGTGCTGTCGTGTACGTCTGGATGGAAGAGACCCATCCTGACTTCGGGACGCACGAACCACCAGCGCCTGCGACGGAGCCTCCTACGGGAGCAATACCTGAGGACTGAGAGGGAACACCTCTCTATCCGAACTGGATCAACTGAACGTCAAAACTTTGTCGGCGTCCTCGACGATCCGGAGGTACTCGTCCATCGAGGACCGAGGACACAAATATCGGGAACGGACTGCTCGGGGAGGTCTTTCTGGCGACGCGCTTCTCGGACCAGGGATTCCGGCGTAAAGACCGATGGTTCATCGTACCGCTTCGCCTCGAAAAGCGGCGAGTCAGATCGCTCGTCAGAATCAGCCATTAGATTCTCCGTGGAACGCTGTCGCCAAGGTCATTTTGAATCTCCGATAGGAGTCCCCACAACCGCAGTAACCGCAGCGGTGGTTGGATCACTGCTCTCGACGACGGTTTCGTCGGCGATGCCCAGGAAGTACTCCTGCGTTCCGTCGACGGTGTTCAGCACTCTGTCGGCCAGCGCCTCGGAGTCGCGATGAACCATCTGCTGGAAGTACGACCCGTCTCGCCTAAGATTCGACTGGACGTACTCGGATCGCGTATTTAGTATCAGCGCGACGATCCTGCCGCCCGATCGGAGCACGCGAGTTGCTTCCTTGAGGACAGCCTCGATCTCCGAAATGAACTCCAGTGTTGCCACGAAGACGACGGCGTCTACTGCGTCAGTTCGCACCGGGAGTGTCCGCGCATCGTCGACCAGAAACGGTGTAGAAGTACGCTGTCGCGCCGTCCGTACCATCGCCTCTGATATGTCGATACCGACGATATCGTAGTCGGTGAATCGCTCTTCGAGCGAACCGATACCACAGCCGACGTTGAGGATCCGATCATCGGGAGCTACGTGTTGCTTGATGTATGCGGCCTCACAGTCCATCACCGCCGAGCCGAACTCGCTCTCGCAGAACCGCACGAAGCTCTCGACGTTGCTCATGCAGGAACTTCGTGAAGCACTTCTTGTAGCTTTTCGGTGACGTACGCAACGTCTTCGTCGGTCGTCTCTCGGCCCATCGAGAAGCGGACAGCTCCCATTGCCTGGTCTGGGTCGACGCCCATCTCGATGAGGACCCGTGATGGCGACGGGTCGCCCGAGTGACAGGCCGAGCCCCCGGAGACGGCGATGTCGCGTTCCGCAGGTGCGTCGACTATCCGAAGAGTCGGCCAAGTGTATCGAGAACGAACGTCTGGACTAAGCCCCTTGAAGTGCAGTTACGAGTGATTGCTTTTGTGTGGAAGGAGCATCTCGGGAGGGCATATCTGGGAGTTCTTCTCTCGGTGATTAGAACGTGTTGGTGAAGGTTTCCTACAGATGATGAACCGGCTCTCTGTACCGACCGGTTGGACGGATTTTTGAGTGCGTGGTTGGACTTGTTGCTAACAAAGGTACTCGCAACTTCATCCGCGGGTCAACACAAGATCGGACATCACTCAGACACGCTTATCGACGGAATCTTGCGCAGGGCATTATAAGAACACGCTTCCCTCGAGGAAAACGAATCCATCAGAGCGATCGCTCCGTGGCTTTGATTGTCGCACACCAACTGTGTATTGAAGCGTCTACGCGTCGAGTGTTATACGATGACAGCAGACAATCAGGAAGTCGTTGAGGTACTTCAGAGTGCATACATGGAGGAACTGGAGACAGTGATGAACTATCGAACCAACTCGATCGTTCTTGAGGGCGTTCGAGCTCAAGAAATCAAAGAAAGTCTCGAAGAGGATATTCAAGAAGAACTCGGCCACGCAGAATTATTGGGTCAGCGACTCAAGCAACTAGACGCCCGGCCCCCCGGTTCCGCGTCATTTACTGCGAAACAAGAAAGTCTTCAGCCACCCGAAGATTCAACCGATGTCCTTGCAGTCATTCGGGGCGTCCTTGATGCTGAGGAAGATGCGATCAAAACGTATCGCCGACTGGTTGACTTAGCGCGGGACGCCGATGATCCCGTAACCGAGGATCTTGCTGTGGAGATTCTCGCCGATGAGGAGGCTCACCGGACCGAATTCAGAGGTTTCGAAAAGGAATACAGCGAGGACTGACTTCCAGTCAGTATTCGCTCGGCGCCGTCTCGGTATGGCCACCAATCGGTCCGGATCTCTCGTAGGGAACTCGTCGGCCAGTATGAAACGCCACAGTTACCAATAGCTCCGGCCGCTTTTTGAGCTCTCCGGTAGACTCCGTCAGTAGCCGTCTACAGTCCCGATGTCTCCGACCAACTCGTTAGAATTGTGAATACTCCGCACAATTGTTTTAACAGTGCGGCCCTTACTGGGAAGTAAGAATGCCAGATTCGATGTCCGAACAACTCCGCCAAGACATGGAGTGTGAGGGTCTTCTCGAATGCTTCCATGGACTCAAAGATCTCGACAAGCAGTGCTTTCAGATCCTCGTTAATGCTGAGGAACCGCTCACCGTCGACGAAGTTGCAGAGGCCGTCGATCGGGAGCGTTCGACGGCGTATCGTTCGATTCAGCGGCTTCGCAACGCAGGATTCGTTCAGAAAGAACAGGTCAACTACGACAACGGAGGATACTATCACGTCTATTTGCCGACCGCTCCCTCGGTGGTCGCCGACGACATGCAGCGACTGCTGAACGATTGGTATGCTAAAATGGGACAGCTCATCCAACAATTCGAGGATAAGTACGAACGTGGTGACGTCACTTCGCCCGTTGAAGGATAACGAGTAATCGAAAAATTCCAGCTATACCGACTCTCCGGACTGAAACACGTAATTTGTCGCTTATTCGTCTCGGTCGGATGTCTCCCCACCGTCGGCTATTGCTAGTTCACGTTTCCGCTCGAACCACTCCCACTCCGCCGTTTTGAGCCTCGTTCCATCGAGGTCCCACGGGTCCGGATCGGCTTTTGGCCCTTCCATCCACGAGGTGACCATATTATACAACCACACCAGTTGTCCGATCGTGATGATAACAGCCCCAAGCGTGGCGATCTGATGAAGTGACGTGAACTGCGGAAGGTACGTCGCGTACCGGCGTGGCATCCCGCCGTATCCGAGTATGATCATCGCGAAAAACGTCACGTTGACTCCAACCATACTCAACCAGAAGTGCCACCTCGCGAGTGTCCGCTGGTACATGCGTCCCGAGACGAGTGGGAACCAGTAGTAAATCGCACTGTAGACCGCGAACACGGTCCCACCCATGAGGAAGTAGTGGAAGTGACCGACGACGTAGTAGGTGTCGTGGAGGAGGAGGTCAACCGGGATCGACGCGAGGAACACGCCCGTTACCCCGCCAATAATGAGATTAGCGATGAAGCCGATGCAGAACAGCATCGGGGCCGCGAGTCGCAGTTGTCCGTTCCAGAGTGTCGTCATCCAATTGAACGTCTTTACCGCCGTGGGGACTGCAATCGCGAGTGAGACGGCCATGAACGAGGCGCGCAATCGTGGATCCATTCCCGTCGAGAACATGTGATGCGCCCAGACGCCAAAGGAGAGGACACCGATCGCGAGGGTCGAGTACACGACGAATTTGAAGCCGAAGAGCCGTCGTCCTGCGAATCGCGGAAGGATCAGGCTCACGAACCCCATTGCCGGCAGGATGAGAATATAGACTTCCGGGTGCCCCCAGAACCAGAAGAGATGTTGCCAGAGAAGCGGTCCGCCCCCATCGACGACGAAATACGTCGTCCCGAGGTTGCGGTCGAGGAGTAACATAACGAGCGCACTTCCGAGCAACGGGAATGCAAAGAGGATGAGCCCGGATTGAGTGAGGACGGTCCACGAAAAGATATCCAAGTTTGCCCACGTCACCTTCTCGGCACGTTCGGTGAAGATCGTCGCGATGAAATTGATCGCCCCCATCGTCACGCTAATTCCGGAGAGGTGGAGTCCGAGAAGCATGAGATCGACAGCCGGACTCGGCTGTTGGATCGACAACGGGGTGTACATGGTCCAAGAGGTTTGTGCGGCCGGGAACGTCGGAACCAGAAAGCCGGCGTACACTAACAAAGCAGATGGTGGAAGCAACCAGAACGCGATGGCGTTGACTCTCGGGAATGCCATGTCGTCGGCCCCGAGGAGCAGTGGAATGAAATAATTCGAGAAGGCCGCCAGGATCGGCGTCCCGAACAGGATGAGCATCGAGATTCCGTGGCTCGTCATTAGTGCATTGTACAGTGAGGGCGAAATGATGTTTTGCTCGGGGGCCAGTAACTCGATTCGCATGATTAGCACGCTGAAGCCCGCGAGTCCGAAAATAATGATCGAGTACACACCGTAGAGAATCCCGATGTCCTTGTGATCGACGGTAGTCAGCCAGCGGATGATTCCTGATGGCTTTTCGCGGTGGTGCTCTTGAACGGTACCAGTGCTACCGGTGCCCGAGGATGTGTACGTTCGCCAGTTCTCGACTCGGGCAAGCCACACGGCGATGATCAAGAGGAACACACCCATGACGAGTGTTAGTGCTACCTGCGAGGTTGCCATGGGAGAGAACTCGTCTCGAACCCACGTATATCATAAATTGTCGCACGACAAACCGTGATCAAGGATAGTCATTCTTCCTTCCCGGAGGCGATTGGGGCCCGAATCAAATTCCCCCATTCGGTCCACGATCCGTCGTAGTTCCGCACCGACTCATACCCGAGCAGTTCGTGAAGGGCAAACCACGTAATCGATGATCGTTCGCCGATCCGACAGTACGCAATAACGTCGTCATCGGGCGTCACACCGTGGGATGCATACAGTTCCCGAAGTCGTTGTGGCGGCTTGAATCGACCGTTTGAATCGACGTTGTCCGCCCAGAGAACGTTGATGGCGCCCGGGATGTGGCCGGCGCGCTGTGCCGTCTCATCGATGCCAGGTGGAGCTGTTAGCTCTCCGCGGTACTCTTCCGGCATCCTGACATCGATAAGCATCGTCTCGGAGTCAAGTGCCTCGTACACGTCGCTTCGAAACGCACGATGTGACTCGTCTACTTCACGAACGGTGTACTCCGCTGTCGGGAAGGATGGAACCTCCTGAGTCGTCGGAAACCCCTGCTCCATCCAGTATTCGCGACCACCATCCATCACCCGCACATCGTCGTGGCCATACATGGTGAACTGCCAGTACAGGTGTGTCGCGAACCAGTTCGAGTTGTCGCCGTAGACGACGACAGTGGTGTCATTTGCGATGCCGTGATCGCGCATAAGTTGCCCGAATTCGTCCGGACTCGGGATATCACGCCACGTCTCGCTCTGAAGATCGGTCTCCCAGTCGAGTTCACACGCACCTGGAGCGTGCCCGTCTCGATAGAACTCCCGGTTGACATCGACCTCAACGAGTCGGAAGGCCGTATCGTCACTTTGGAATTGATCGAGTCGATCGGCGACCCACTGGGGTGAGACGAGGGCTTCTTTCGAATGTGTCGTCTCCGGTTCTCGTTCCGGGTCGTCCTTCGGAAGATCCGTGCTGTTATCTGATGTGTCGTCTGGATGCATACTTAGTATTCCTCCTCGACGTATCCCTTCGCCAGTTCGGCAGTCGCTCGGCGCAGTCGGTACGAAACCGTCGACCGAGGTATGTCAAGTTCGTCAGCGAGTTCGTCAAGTGTCACCTCGCGGGGGGTCTCAAAGTATCCCCTGTCGACGGCCAGTTCCAGAACCTGCTGTTGTTCGCTCCGGACCTGCCGTGACGAGAGGAGTTCGTTTTGCCATCCCGTCGCATCCTCGAGGTGTCCAAACTCGAACTCGATTCCGTCAGCGAGTCGTGCGCCGAGAGTATCGTATACCATCCCGATTTTTTCGTCGTTCTGCATGAGAATTCGCCATCGTGCTTCCCTCTGTTCACGAACAACTTCGAAGACGGTGCCCCCCGTGAGGTATTGAACCGCGATGAACGGGACTGCATCACAGTACGATACGTCCGAGAGGAGTGTGTAGACGACTCGGGAGCGATTGTCTGCTTCGAGCAGGCTGTGCTGTCGGGTACTCCGACACGCGCGAGTGCTGATCGACTCGCGGTCGAGCATCTCGTCAAGCAACAGCGAGTCAAGCCGGTCGAGTGCCTCGGGCTCACCTGTCACCCGCTCTATTCGCCAGAACTTATCGCTGTCGAGACACGAGATGACCGCTTCGGAGAGGAGTGACTCGTTTTCGATGAAGGCATCCATATATGCGTCAATGCCCGAGGAGTAGACCAGAGAAAAGAGAAATTCGCGCATTACTTCGCCTGTTGTGGAGGGACAAACTAACCGTTTACGATCCGATTCTACTGGCGGGAAAATCCCGTGTCTCGCTGTGCTCGGTTGATGCTGTTTCATCCTATCTATATTGTGGAAATTGCGCAATATTTAATACATTAGCTGAGTAATATTGGGGCGAAGATGGACCCAGACGACTTCCCGACGCCCGACGAACCGATCGACGAGCTGTCGGCTGCGGACCTCAAGAGCCGAATCGACGCGGGTGAGGACGTGACCATTCTGGACACGCGTGTCGAGGGTGACTTCGAGGAGTGGAGAATCGACGGCGACTCGGTCGACATCGAGAATATCCCGTACTACGAGTTCTTGGACGAACTCGACGACGATCTGCTGGACCGCGTGCCCGAGGGCAATCCGCTGGTCGTCCTCTGTGCGAAGGGTGGGGCCAGCGAGTACGTCGCCGGCCTGTTGCAGGAGGCGGGACGAGACGTGGTCCACCTGCAGGACGGCATGAACGGGTGGGCGCGGCTGTACGAGCGACTGGAAATCGAGGAGTACGACGGCCCCGGCACGGTGTATCAGTACCAGCGGCCATCGTCCGGTTGTCTCGCGTACCTCGTCGTCTCGGACGGCGAGGCGGCGGTGATCGACCCGCTCCGGGCCTTCACCGATCGCTACCTCGATGACGCAACCGAGCTGGATGCGACACTGAAGTACGCCATCGACACGCACATCCACGCGGACCACGTCAGCGGCGTCCGTGAACTGGACGACGAGGGCGTTCGCGGCGTCATCCCGGCGGCTGCCGTCGACCGTGGCGTGACGTACGCCGACATCATCGAGACGGTCGAAGACGGCGACGTGCTCTCTGTGGGCGAGGTTGACATCGAGGTAGTCTACACGCCCGGGCACACGACCGGCATGACCTCGTACCTCGTCGGCGACAGCCTGCTCGCGACCGGCGACGGGCTCTTCATCGAGAGCGTCGCCCGACCGGACCTCGAGGAGGGTGACGAGGGAGCGCCCGACGCGGCTCGGATGCTCTACGAGTCGCTCCAGGAACGGGTGCTCACTCTCCCTGACGAGACGCTCGTCGCCGGCGCACACTTCAGCGACGCTGCCGAACCCGCTGCCGACGGGACGTACACCGCACCGCTCGGTGATCTGAAAGAGCGGATGGACGCGCTGTCGATGGACGAGGAGGCGTTCGTCGAACTCATCCTCTCGGACATGCCGCCTCGCCCCGGCAACTACGAGGACATCATCGCCACGAACCTCGGCCAGCAGACGGCCGACGACGACGAGGCGTTCGAACTCGAACTCGGCCCGAACAACTGCGCGGCCAGTCAGGAGTCGCTCGCCGGCGACTGATCGCGTCGCCGACTGAACGGACTCAACGCATTTTTCCACGACGACAGTCGGCCAATCGAACACACATCGATGCCAGTTGTCCTGTGGCAACTGAACCTGTATGTCGATACGGCGGCTACGGATACTCGTGATGAATGGCACCGAACTACTTGCCCGACTTCGGTCGATCCACGTGGATCGTCGTCTCGGACTCGCCGCCGTGGTGGCTGCTTCGCTGGCTACCGCAGCCGTCACATACGGCCTGGTCCACAACGATATCGTGACTGCCATCTCGGCGCTTCCGTTCGTCCCGGCCGCGCTGTTGCTCGTCGCGATCGGCCTCTCGTTCGAGCATCCGGACGAGCACGGACCTGGACCGGGTGGTTCCGTGTAAAATCGGTCACAGTGGCACGACGACTGCGAATCGTCGTCACTCTTCGTCGTCGGGAGCACGGGTCGCACCGATTCGTTCTGCAGCCTCCACGAGCATTCCGAGCGAGCGCTGCACGTCGTCGTTTCTAAACGCGCCGATCAGCCCCCGAAGACCGACCCGGCGGTCGATGTCTCCGTCCGCGATCGCTCCTGCGCCCGCGTCGACGACATCGAGTACTGCGGGATCACTCGCCCGTTCCGCGACATCGACGGCGCGGCCGAGTTGTTCGCCCAGTTCGTAGTACTCGCGTGGGGATCGGCCGGTCGCGTCGCCAAATCCCTCGAGGAGGTAGCCGAGGCCAACGACCGTCTCCATGTTCTCGCCGAGCGTTTCGATGGCTTGGAGGGTCGGTTCGCGCTCGAACGCCGCTTCGAGACGCTCGAGATCGGCCTCGAGGCGCGCGAGTTCGTCGTCATCGGCCGGGACGAAGTCCGAAAGGACGCTCCCGGTCACGTCGAGGAGGGTCAGCAGGTCAAGAAACGTCTCCGTGTTCTGACCGAGGCGACGAAGCAGCGTCAGCGTTTCCTCGCGTTCGAACGCGAGGCGCAACTGTTCGATCTCGCTCCGGTTCTCCACGGCGACCGTCCGCAACTCGGGAACGAGGTCCGCTGCGAGATCACGTGTCACGTCGAGCAGGTCGAGTAAGTCGGCGAGTGTCTCGGCATTGTCGCCGACCCGCTGGAGCAAAACGAGCGTCTCCTCGCGTTCGAGCGAGGTCCGGAGGTCGGCAAGTGGCTCGCGGTTCTCCGTGACCGCCGTCCGTGCCTCGGGGACGAGGTCGGTGCTCAGACCTCGCACCGCAGCGAGCAAATCCAGCAGCGCGACGAGATCGTCCGCGTTCGCGGCGACTCGCGCACGGATGCGATCGAGTTCTGCGTCTGCGTCCGCCGCCTCATCCGTCAGAGAGGAATGTTCACTCATTGTAGCCACCTCATGGCACTGGGTCGTAGCCGCGCATCCAGACGTTCCAGTACAGTGACGGGATGACGTTGATGTCGAGAATCCAGTTCAGTCGGCTGACGACGGGTGCCGAGATGGGTGACTCGTAGTCGAACTCGGCGATCATCGCTTTCCCTTTCTCGACGAGGATCGGACAGGCGGTGTACCCGTCGTAGTCCGCGACGAGGTCGCGGCCAGCGATCGATCGCTCGATGTTGTCGGCGACGACGTGGGTCTGTTTTCGGGCCGCCGAGGCGGTTCGCGACGTTGGAACGTCCGCGCAGTCGCCGACGGCGAACACGTCGTCGAACGTCCGGTGCTGTAGCGTGTGATCGTCGACGTCGACGTATTCCCCGCCGTTCGTGAGCGGCGACCGCTCAACGAGGAATTCGTGGCCGTGCTGTGGCGGCACGGGGGCGTAGAGGTCGTATTCGAGTTCGTCGCCCTCTTCGGAGTGGACGACACCCGCCTCATAATCGACCGAGTCGACAGTGAAGTTGGGGACGAACGTGATGTCGCGCTCGGCCCAGATCTCCTCGATCCGTTCTTGATACGGTGCCTTCGGGCCGGTCCCGAACACGTGCGGGCCGGGCTTGGTCATCACCACTTCGGCGTCTTCGCGGACGCCCCGCTCGCGGAGGTACTCCTCCATCAGCATGGCGAGTTTCAGCGGCGCGCCGCCACATTTGATCGGCGTGTCCGGGACGGTCACGAGGAAGGTTCCGCCCTCGAAGTCGTCAACGGCGTCCCCGAGTGCCTCAGCTGCGGCGGCGTGATAGAAAGGGAACACGGAGTCGGTTCGTTCCCAGCCTTCGACCATTCCATCGACGTGGTCGGGTCTGAGGCTGTTGCCGACGCTGACGACGAGGTAGTCGTACTCGTACGTTCCACCCTCCCCGGTGACCGTTCGGTCGTCGGGATCGATGGCTTCCACGGTGTCCTCCACGAACCGCACCTCGTCGTGGAGCAAGCTCCGCTCCGCTCGCTTGTTGTCGGCCAGATCCATGTAGCCGAACGGGATGAGGTAGTACGACGGCTGGTATCGGTGGGTCGCGTCTCGATCGACGACGGTGATGTTCGCGTCGAGTCGCCGTCGGAGCATGTTCGCCGTCATCGTCCCACCAGCCCCGCCGCCCAGTATCAGCACGTTCGGTCGGGTTGTCGTTGTCATAGTGATCGAATAGGGGGTCGTGATCGGTCGTCGGTCGTCGGTCGTCGCAGGCGATTCACCATCGTGCCACGGAGTACTCGGCTCACGAGTCGGCGGCCCCGTCGGTGCCGATTCCGCGCGCGACAGCGACGAGGAAGCCGACGCCAGCTTGCACCTCGGGGTCGCGAAGCGCGCGGACGAGGCCAAGCGGTCCAAGTGGCTCGCTTCCCTCGTTGGTGGCGTCGCCGACGCCGTCGAGGAGACGCTCGATCCCGCGTTTCACGTCGTCGTCCGCCGCCGTCGTTGCGATTTCGCCCAGCGCAGTGCCGCGGGCAACCGTCGACTCGATCATTTCATCATCTGCCGCGTCCGTCAGGAGCGCGAGCGTGTCGGCCACCTCGAAGAGACGGTCGAGCGTCCCGGTCCGCTGGAGGGTTGCGACCCGGTCGAGGGCGTCCGCGAGGTCGGCACCGTTCGCGCCGACGGCGCGTCCCAGTTCGACGGTGCCGTCGTCGGCAAGTTCGGCGGCCGCCAGACCGAGCGTCGTCGCGTCCCCTGTCAAATCCTCGACCATCCGGTCGTCGAGGGCGTCCTCGACGAGCGCCAGCGCGTCGAGCATGGACGAGAGCTGTCCCGATCGTTCGAGCACCGCCGCGACCGCCTCGGGGTTCTCGGCGATGGCGTCGATCACCTCCGGGGGAACGTCCCCCACTTCGTCGGTCGCGCTCATCTCACAACACCCCGCGGGCAGTGAGCCAGTACGAGCGGTTGTAGCCGAGCTTCGACCAGTGGATGAGCTTCGAGGGGGGTTTCGGCGTGGGCGACTCCTCGTAGTCGAAGGCGATATACGTCGCCTCGTCCGTCCCGCTCTCGATGAAACAGACGGTCTTGCCGTCGTACTCGGCGGTCGGACGTTCGCCGCGGGCGATGCTCGCGAGCCGGTCCGCAAGCGCCCCGGCCGCGTAGTGGGCGGCGCTCCCGGCCTTGCTCGTCGGGAGATCCGCCACGTCGCCGAGCGCGTAGACGTCGTCGGCTCCGCGCGCTTCGAGCGTGTTCGGGTCGACGTCGACCCACCCGTCGTCGCCGAGGCCCGCCTCCCGCACCAGATCGCTCCCGTCGTGAGGCGGAATAGCGACGAGCAGGTCGTAGTCCAGTTCCCGTCCTTCGACTGTGTGGATCGTCTTCGTATCGGGGTCGACCCGCTCGGCGTTGAAGAACGTCTCCACCTCGACATCACGGTCGTCCATGAGTGGTCCCGCCCACTCGGCGACCGACTCGATGCCGTGGGCGCGACCGATCGGATAGGTGTACGTGATATCCACGTCCTCGCGCAGGCCACGATCACGGAACCAAGCGTCGGCCATCAGCGCGAACTCGAGCGGCGCGACCGGACACATATGTGGGACGCCGACGACGGAGACGACGAGATGCCCCTCGGTGAACTCGGCGAGTTCGTCGCGGAGCGCTGCGGCGCCCTCCGGTCCGTAGAAGTGGTGTCCACCCTCCGCCAGTCCGGGGGTCTCCTCGGGCGTCACCTGTGCGCCCATCGCGAGCACGAGGTGGTCGTACGACTCGTCGACACCTGCCCCCGCGAGCGAGACGGTCTTGTCGTCGGTGTCGACTCCGTCAACTCGGTCGATAGTCAGATCGATCCGGTCGTCGACGAGATCGACGAGCGGTCGGGTCGCGTCGGCGAGCGTCTTCTCCCCGAAGGGGACGTACAGCCATGTCGGCTTGTAGACGTGATCCTCGCCGTCGTTGACGAGTTGTACTTCGATGTCCCCCGCGTCGATCTCCGTCGCGAGTTCCTCAGCCAAGTTGTTTGCGAGGACGATACCACCCGTGCCCGCCCCGACGATCACGATGCGTTCGGTCATCGTTTTCGGACGTAGTACGACTGGTGGTCACCGTGATCGACGATGTCGACCAGTTCGTGCCCCGACTGTTCGGTCCACTCGGTGAGGTCCTTCTCGGTCCCCTCGTTCGAACTGAGGAGTTCGACGACCGTCCCCGACTCGACCGATTTCATCTTGCCGATGAGGTCCATCAGTGGACCGGGGCAGGACGAGCCGACCGCATCGACCGTGACATCCGCTCGCTCGTCAGTTTCGGACATGGTCCGGTGTAGGTAGCCGAGCAGTATTATGTGTGCGTTTGTCGCAAGACAACTTTTCGGCCGGTTTTATATATTCTCGGGGGCGCGTGCGGTCACAGGCGAATCGATTTTCTCCTTTAGTACCGGTTTCTGAGCCGTGAATGGGCATAAAACCCGGAGATATCTTTCGAACTGGCCGAGAGCAATATAACTTATTAGTAACTTACTTATCGCCACTCGTTCGTTAGGAAAATATAGTATTGTCCATTACTCCCAAAACTATTATCTACGCCAGCGCTCTACTGGCGAGTGTGCAGGAACCTACGATGAACGCCACATCGAATCGAGGTGATCGGTGATGTTCGGAATCGAGACGCTCTCGGGGAACGCACAGGCCGCCGTACTCGTCGGTCTCGTGTTAGTCGAGGCCGCGATCCTCTATCTGGGATACGGGGCACTCGAACGACTCACAGGACTGTACGTGGTCGGAATGCTCCGGGGGAAATGATGGAACTACTCGGTATCAGCGTCGCGTTGCTCGGGATGTTCGCCGGCTTCGGCCTCCTCATCGGCATCCTGTTCGGCTTCTTCGGGATGGGCGGGTCCTTCCTCGTTACCCCTGCCCTCCTGGTGATGGGGTACGAACCGAACGTCGCGGTCGGGTCCGGACTGGCCTTCGTCTTCGGGACGAGCGTCATCGCCACCCTGAAACACCGCGACCTGGGGCAGGTCGACTACAAACTCGGCGTGTCGATGATCGTCGGCACGACCCTCGGCATCGAAGTCGGGAAACTCGGGCTGGAGTATCTCCAGCACATCGGTCTCGCCGACAGCGTCGTGAGCGTCGCGTACGTTGCCCTGCTGGGCGGTATCGGCGTCTTCGTCACTCGCGAGGCGCTCCGTGACGGGGACGGTGGCCTCAGTCACGATGTCGAGGACGCCGACGGTGACGACCACGACATTCCCGACATCGCGAAGCGGATTCAGTCGTATCGCATCCCGCCGATGATCTCGCTGCGAGGCGGTATCACCGTCTCGTTGTGGATGGTGCTTCTCGTCGCCTTCTTCACTGGCCTGCTCTCCGGCTTCCTGGGCGTGGGTGGCGGCTTCATCCGTATGCCCGCGCTCTTCTACGCCATCGGCGTCCCCGTCCCCGTCGCCGTCGGCACCGACCTCTTCGAAATCGTCTTCTCCGGCGGCATCGGGTCGTTCCTCTACGCGCAGTCCGGGGCGGTCGATCTCTCCATCGTGGCGCCACTTCTCGCCGGGAGCGCCCTCGGCGCTCGCATGGGCGCCGCCGCGACGAGCCTCGTCGACGAGGACGGAATCAAGATCTACTTCGGCGTGATGCTCCTTCTCGGTGCCCTCGCTGTCGCGATCCGACAGATCGGGAACTTCCTCGGGATCGACGTGCTCAACGTGGTCAGCTTGGTCGTCATCGTCGGCGCGGCGCTCCTCGTCGCCGGTGCCGTGGTCCTCAGCAGCATCCGTGAACTTCGGACCGAGGCCGAACCGGAAGCCGTCACGTCGACGAGCGACTGACGTGTCTGTCACGATCCGACGCCCCCTGTCGGTCGTCGCTGGCCCACACCACCGGTAGTCGAGTTCCCGACGAACTCGTTCTGAAAATGCCACTCGTGCAGCCGGAGCACGACTGGTCCGAGACTCGGCCTGCAGTGGGACGCCGTCTCGATTGTTTCGGACGTGGACTGGAGATCGGAGGAATTCGGCACCCCTCTGTGCCGTGCAACGGCTGGGACGCGGGGACCGAGATTGGGAGTCGGATCTCGGCGGCACGGATCGGGACAATGTCCTTCCGAAGATAGCCGCCCGTCTTGAGCTATAGTAGCCTTTGTAAGTCACCGCACACCTGATCGCACGGCATCCTGCGATCAGGTGTGCGAACAGTTCCAAACGCTACTATAGACACGGCAACCGACCGATCGCCGTGGGAAGAACGGACCCTGACGGGTCTCAATCGGGGAATCCTGCACTCCGTCGAACGCCACGGGTCCGGATCGTCGATCAACACACCGCCGCCAAACGGTTCGCGCGGGTCGAGAGGAGGCGGCCGCGTTGCGGTGACCGCCCGTTATCCCCCGTCGCTCGCGGCCAGCCGCGCCGTGACGTGTCGATCCAGGTTGTAAAACAGGACGCCGACGGTCAGCAGCGTCGTCCCGAAGAAGACGACGAAGCGTGGCGGGCCGCTCGTCGCGCTCGCGAGTGCGGCCCCGACGAAGCCAACGAGCGTTAGTTCGACCCACGCCACGACGATCCGCGACAGGAGTCGCGTGTCGGGGCGTGATCCGGTGGACGCTGCAGCCGACCCGGCGTCCGCATCGTCGGTCGGCACGGTTAGTACGACTCCGTCGGCTGTACCGGCCCACTGAACGCGCTGTACAGGACGACGAAGTACGTCACGACGAGCGGCAACAGGAGCGCCGAGGCGACCGACATGATGTTCAACGCGAGGGGAGCGATGATTGCCTCGGAGATCGACAGCCCCGAGCCGGGATCGACGAGCGGGTAGAGCAGCAGCGCGACGACGGCGACGAGTCCGTAGGTCAACAGCCCGCTCGCGACGAGGGCGAGTAGGTCACGGCCGGTCCGAAGCGCGGCCATGTAGCCGGCGCCGAGGCCGACCGACGTGGCGACCAGCACGAGCACCGGCGGCGTCGTCACGGCCGCCGCGAGCCGCGGCGTCGACAGGGCGACCAACCCAAGCGCCACGACAACCAGTCCGAGATAGGCGACGAGGGCACGCTCGCCCGTTTGGCGGACATCCTCTCGCAGCGATCCGGTCGTTTTTACCCGCAGGAAGGCGGCCCCGGAGACGACGGTGAGCGCAACGAGTGCCAAGCCGACGGCGACGCCCGCGGGGGTCAAGAGCGCACCGGATCCCGTGAGCCAGTTTGCGGTGAACACACCGAGAAGGAAGGGGGCGAGGACGCTCCCGGTGACGAACGACCGACCCCACCACCGCTGCCACGCGGTATCGTGGCGCTGTTCGTACATCTCGGGGGCCAGCCCTCGCAAGATGAGCGCGGCGAGCACGCCGAACAACAGGAGGTAGTTCCGGCTGAACAGGTTGGCGTACACTGCCGGGAACGCGGCGAAGAGTGCTCCGCCGAAGACGACGAGCCACACCTCGTTGCCGTCCCAGAACGGCCCAATAGCCGCGAGGATCGTCTCGCGCTCCTCGTCGTCCTCGCGGGTGGCGAAGAGCGCGCCGGCGCCGAAGTCGAACCCGTCCAGAAAGAGGAAGGTCCCGAGGATAGCAAACACGAGCGCGAACCACAGCTCCGGGAGCGGAAGTCCGAACAGCGGACCGGCGGCGAAGGCACCGTAGTCAGTCATCGCCGGGCGCCCCCGCAGTCGGCTCGTCAGCCTCGGTCACGAACGTCCGTAGTTCCTCGGTGCTGGGTGGGCCGGCCCGGATGATCCGTGCGACGACGTAGCTGTAGAGTGCGAGCAGGCTCGCGTACGCCATGACGAACCCCGCGAGCGTGATCGTCGCTTCGGTCCCGGTCAGCCCGGGGGAGACGCCGTCGGCCGTCTTCAGCACACCCTGGACAACCCACGGCTGTCGTCCCACCTCGGTGACGACCCAGCCGAGTTCGGCGGCGAGGATACCGAGGAGACTGGAGCCCATCAGCGCTTTGTGGAGCAGGTCGTCCTCGAGGAGTTCGCCGCGCCACCACCGGTATCCGCCCCAGAACGCGAGCAGGATGAACCAGAAGCCGAGGCCGACCATCGCCCGGAACGACCAGAAGACGATGGCGACCGGAGGCGCTTCGGTGTCGAAGGAGTTCAACCCGCGTATAGTGGCCTGTGGATCACCCCCGCTGGCGAGCCACGATGCCCCGCCTGGGATGCCGAGGCCAAACAGTTCCTTCGCGCGAGGGTTCGTGATATCATCAAGGCTCGTGGGGAAGGCGATGAGGTACTCCGGCACGTACGAGTCGGTCTCCCAGACGGCCTCCATCGCGGCGAACTTCTGTGGTTGCGTCTCGTGGACGTGCCGGGCGTACATGTCGCCGTGTAGTACCTGCAGCGGCGCGGTGATGAGGAGGGCGACGATCGCAATCTTCAGCGTCTTCTCCCAGAAATCCACCTCTTGCACCGAATATCCCCAGACGTAGTGCTTGAAGATGTGGTACGCCGCGACCCCAGCCATGAAGAGCGCGACCGACTCGACTGCGGCGTTCTGCATGTGGACGTACATGAACATGAACCGCGGGTTCAGATACGCGGCGAGCGGGTCGGTGAGGTGGACAACCGTCTGCCCCCCGCGCTCGACGAGTTCGTACCCGCGCGGGAGCTGCATCCACGAGTTCGCGATGAGAATCCAAACGGCCGAGAGCCACGTGCCCGCGGCTACAGCGAGACTGGAGACGAAGTACAGCCGATCGGAGACGCGTTCGCGTCCGAAGACGAAGATGCCGAGAAACGTCGCTTCGAGCATGAACGCCATCATCCCCTCGGTCGCCAATGGGCCACCGAACAGTTCTCCCGCGAACGTCGAGAAGGCGGCGAAGTTGGTGCCGAACTCGAACTCGAGGACGATGCCCGTCACCGTCCCGACGACGAAACTGACGGCGAATATTTTGGTCCAGAACCGTCTGAGCTGTTCGTAGACTGCCTCACCACCGCGAACCTCTTTCCACGTGAAGTAGACGAGGAAGGGCGCGAGGCCCATGCTCATCACGGGAAAGATGATGTGGACGATGGTGGTGAGGGCGAACTGTACCCGGCTTGCGATAACTGGATCGACCATGTTGTGTCTCCTCTTGAACGGCCCGTTCGGTGCGCTGTTCACCACTACGTACGGCACCGACGACCCTCCCTCCTCGGTTGTCGAGGGACAACCCACGCCGATCCGGGGACAGAGGTCTACTTGACGGAGGTCGCTCGGCGCAGGCCCGCTTCGGAAAATTGGAATTTTCGTACAATACTAATATTGGCAGCGCGAACTGAGAACCATGCGCATCGTGTTTGCCACGGACCTCTCGGACGCGAACGAAGCCGCCATCCAATCACGAACGTGTCTCGACTGTCTGGAGAACATCGGCGTCACGGAGGTTCATCTCGTGACCGTCGTCCCGGACAACGTCTCCACCGGTTTGCCCGGAATGGACGTCGCCTCGAACCGGCACGATGCCCTCCGGACGCAACGCGAGGTGTTCGAATCCGCGGGCTTCACCGTCGAGACACACGTCGCCCGCGGGACGCCACACCGACGCATCAACGGGTTCGCCGAGCGACTCGACGCAGACATGATCGTCATCGGTTCTCGCGGCCAGAGCCCCCTCGAAGCCCGGCTGATCGGGAGCACGGCACGCAACGTCGCCCGGACCGCCGTGCGACCGCTACTGATCGAACGCATCGCGGCGGAGGACTCCACGCACTCGGTGGTGAAAGAGCACCTGTTTCAGGACGTTCTCTTCGCGACGGACTTCTCGGGGAACGCTGGACGGGCCTTCGGCTTCATCCCGCGACTGCACGGTGCGACGCAGCGTGTGACTCTTTTGCACGTCCGGAGCCGCGAACAACGGGCGGCCGAGGAATCCGAAGCCACGGCCCGCGACCGGTTGGCCGATCTCGCCGACGAACTCAAGACGACCAGGGGCATCGACGTCTCGACGGCCGTCCGGAGCGGCGGGGTCGTCGACGAAATTCTCACCATGGAGGCGGAAGTTGGGGCAACGGTGACGGTACTCGGGTCGCGAGGCCAGAGCCGACTCCGTCGACTCCTCCTCGGGAGCACGTCCGAATCGGTCGTCGCCCGCGGACGCAACAACGTCTTGCTGGTTCCGCCCGAGTCGTCGACACCGCGCTGAGACGCGGTCCGGGGTTCTGACCCGTGGCGGGACTGTTCCGTTCGACGCGTCCTAAGACTGACTCTCCGGAGTCGAATCGATAGCCCGGCTGACGGCGACCGCCGTGGCGAGTTGGCCCACGACAGAGATATGGTTATACGATCTGATTGCCCAATAATTGTGTATGAAAAACACAATACTATCCGAGGCGATTGATCCCGGCGCCCCGACGCCCCGCGCCGGTCGCGCTACGCCACACCGTGGACGCACGGGGGGACGATGATCCAGCGAGTACTCGCCGGGATCAAGGCGCACCTGATCTACGTGGTCATCGGTTCGCTCGCCGCCGGACTCGCGTTCGGGCAGGTCGCCGGCCCCGAGACGAAGGATCTGCTGAAGGCCGCCGTCGTGCCCGTCCTGTTCTTGATGATCTACCCGATGATGATCAACATCGACCTCCGGGAGATTCTCAACGTCCGCGGACATGCGAAACCGGTGTCGCTGAGCCTACTGATCAACTTCTTGGTCGCGCCCCTGCTCGCAGTCGGGCTCTCGCGGCTCTTTTTCGCCGGTGCCATCGAGTACGCTATCGGCCTGTATCTCGTCGCCCTCATCCCGACGTCCGGCATGACCGCCGCCTGGACGGGGCTCGCCAAGGGTGACCTCGAATCCGCCCTCGTCGCGATGGCGGCCAACCTGTTGCTCGCCCTCCTCATTCTCCCGGCGTACCTCTCGATGCTCGTCCCGGGGAACGTCGGGGTCGATCCGGCAGCCCTGTACCGACAACTCGCGGTCGTGATCGTGACGCCCATGGTCGCCGGCACGCTTACTCGCCGACTGCTGCTCCGTCGGTACGGTCCCGAGTCGTTCAAGCGCATGAAACCCACCTTTGGCGGGGTGAGTTCGTTCGGTGTCATGCTCATCGTCTTCATCGCGATGACGATGCGCTCGACGGCGATCCTGGCCGATCCGATCGGCTCCGCCAGTACCGTCGTTCCGCTCGTCGTCTTCTATGCCATCATCCTCGCCGTCGGGGCGGGACTGGGTGGCGCACTCCTCGACGCCGAACGCTCAACCGCGCTGGTGTACGCTACCAGCATGCGCAACCTCTCCATCGGGGTGGCGCTCGTCGTCGCCCCCGGCTTTCCGCCGACCGAGGCCGTCCTCCCCATCGCGCTCGCGTATCTCGTCCAGCCACCGCTTGGCGCCGTTTACATGCACTACCGCCGCGACGTGGTCGGGACGGGACGAACGGTCCGCGAGGTGATCAGGGCGGTGATCTGACCTATCGGGCACGGAGTTGTCCTCCGACAACGAAACGGTTAGGCTTCGCTCCCTGCTACCACCGATCGGGCGTGGTTGGTCCCCCCGCGCCCCGCCAGACCACTTCCGTCGAGTCCGCGTTCGGCGTCGCGGCGACGAGCGTAGACGGACGCGGATTCAATGCGCCGGTGGATCCAGTTCGATCACACTCCTGTCCGCGACGGTAACAGCGCTGGTCTCACGACGACGAGAGAAACCGCGTGCGCTCGGCTCCGATACGTCGGCTCCGAAGAAACGAGACTACGATACCGCTCAGACGAGCAGCTGGATGTCGGCCTCGGCCATCTCCTGGAACGCGGTGGCGGCGCCGACGCCGACAGTGACGCCGTCGAAGAAGTCCTCCTCGTCGTAGCCGAGGAGGTCGATGGTCATCTGACACGCCTGTAGCTCGACGCCGCTGTCGAGTGACAGTTGGACGAGCTCTTCGATCGAGGCGACGTCGTTGTCGGCGATGCGCTTGCGCATCATCCGGGTCGTCATCTCGTCCATCCCTGGCAACGCTGCGAGCACGTTCGGCATCGGCATGTTGGGGTTACCGACCGAACTCAGCTTCAGGTTCGAGGCGTGTTCCTCGTGGAGGATCTCGAGCCCCCAGAACGTGTGGAAGACGGTGACGTCGTAGTCGAAGGCGGCCGCCGTCGACGCGAGGATGAGCGGCGGATACGCCATGTCGAGTGTCCCCTTCGTCGCGATGATCACCATCTTCTTCGGGCCGTCTTCGACTTCGCTCCGGAGATCCGCGAGCTCCGCCTCCAGATCATCGATCCGGGTGCGGAGCTCGTCGGCCGACGGCGTGTCTGGCTGTGAGGGTGTCTCCGTGCTCATCGTGGGAACTTACTCCGTCTTCCGCACGTAGTGCGTGTAGGTCCCGTCGCCCTCGACCTGCTCAACGAGTTCGACACCGTCGGTGGACTCGGCCCAGCCCTTGATGTCGCTCATGCTTCCCGAATCGGTCGCGATGACCTCGAGAACGTCGCCCGGGGACAGTTCGTCCACGGCGCCTTTGGTTTTGATCACCGGCATCGGGCAGTTCTGCCCCGTCACGTCCAGTGTCTCCGTCACGTCGATGTTCGAGCTCATCTGTGATCTTCCTCACCGTTCAATACCGGTGAGAGGCGTATAAGGTTATCGATATAATGCCCAATACTTGCACGCATAGGTGTGGCCTCGGCGGCGATCGAGTGTGAGAGAAGTGCGTTATACGGCGCTGGAACGCTTATTCTCCCGTTAAATCCGGGTCTGAGTTGGTGGGTCTCCGGGGAACATCCGAGAGTTTATTGCGCTATATCTACAATACACAGGCGAATGACGCAGTCAGCTCGGACGCGAATCGGTCCGTGTCGCACGTCTGGTGAGCCGGAGGGAGCGCCATGATCGAAGGTGCGCTGGAGGCGGCAATGACGTTTTTCCCCCGCGGGACGATCCAGTATCTCGTCGGCGGGGTCATGGTCGCCGTAGGTATCGCGGTTATCTACCTCGGGACCGCTATCATTCCCGGGAACAGCACGTTTCTCGAGACCACGCTCTCGTACGTCTCGAACGTCCCACGGTTCAACCGCCCGTCGTATATCGCCTCGCGCGATTGGCGCGTCGTCTTCGCCTTCAGCATCGTCGCGGGGGCGGCGCTCTGGGGACTGGTCCTCGATCCCGGCCCCTTCGTCACGAGCGTCCAGCCGTGGCGACTGTTCGGCGGCGGCGTCCTCGTCGGGATCGGGACGCGCATCGGGAAGGGCTGTACCGCCGGTCACGGCGTCTGTGGTCTCGGATCCGCCTCTACCACCTCGCTCGTGAATGTCGTCCTCTTCGTCGGCGTCGCCATCATCACGGCGACCGTCGTGGCCGCGCTGGGGGTAACGCCATGAGCCGGGATGCCGACGGCAGCACGACCGACCGGCATCCGCTGTTCCTCCCGTTGGTGGTCCTCGGCGGACTGATCCAGGGCTTCGGCCTCGCGTACAGCGGGATGGCCCGACCCGAGGTCGTCTTGGATTTCCTCCAGTTCGACGACCTCGGCCTGATCCTCGTTATGGGTGGCGCCGCGGTCGTATCGGGGATGACCTTCTATATTGCCACTCACTTCCTCGATCGGGCGCCGCTATCCAGCGATCAGTATGGCCGACGAACTCGCTCGATGGATCGGAACGTCGCCATCGGCGGCGTGGTCTTCGGCGTCGGCTGGGGCGTGTCCGGCATCTGTCCCGGCGCGGCGTATGCCAGCCTCGGCATCGGCAATCTCCCTATCCTCTGGGCCATTGCCGGGATGTTCGTCGGTGCGTACATCCAAGGCTACTTGCGCTCGCGGAGTCAAACCGAGTCCTCTCATTCGATCACGGCTGATGACTGACCTTCGGGACAGTATTGTTGAGAGTATTGCACATGGTTCAAAGTACTTTTTGAGTCGGCGTCAGTATCCGGAGCTATGACTTCAAACGGCGACGATGCCTCGAAAGCCGAGGGGGGCGGTGACGACCCTCCGAACGCGCGTGTCGGTATGGGACTCCTTGATGTCGAGATGGGGCCGAGTTCGGCGCTCGCACATCTCTATCGCGGCGAACTCCACCGTATGAAATTGTGGCGCGAGCGTCTCGATCGTACCACCAACTGGGCGGTCCTGCTGATGGCAGCAATCCTGACGTGGGCGTTCTCGAACGAGACAAACCCACATTACGTCATTCTCATCGGAAACGCCGCGGTGGGATTGTTCCTCAGCATCGAGGCACGCCGATACCGGGCATACGATATCTGGCGGAGTCGGGTTCGTTCACTCCAGCAAAACGTCTGGGCGCCTGGTCTCGATCCAAACCGATCGCTTGAGGATCAACAGTGGCGCCAGAAACTTGCGTCGGATTACGCGCGTCCGACGCTCAAAATTACGATGGAGGAGGCAATTGCCCATCGACTCCGCCGGGTGTACTTGCCGCTCTTCATTATTTTGAATGGAGCGTGGTTGTTGCGCGTTACGGCGTTTGCCGGCGATACGTGGCCCGCGAGTGCTCGGGTCGGTATCATCCCAGGAGCCGTCGTCACGGGATTAGTTGGACTCCTTATGCTCGGTGCGATTCTCCTTGGCCTTCGTCCTCGGGTGTGGCACGCGAGCGACGAACTGCGTGAAAAAAACCTCCGGCGGAATAACTGAACGCTCCTGACGGACTGACCCGCTTCATCGACGTGTGCTGAGAATAAAGACGAGCGCTGCTAGTTGATACTTTGACACTCGGTCGTGTCAAGTTAAGCGTGAAGAGTGAGGCGTGATGATTTCGTAGTGCTCTATGCCAGAAATCACACGCCTCAGCGACGATAGCGACTGGATCGAATTAGATTTTGTGGAGCGTCAGCGGACACCCGAGTTCGCGATGCGACTCGGTATTCAGATGCACGTGGCAGGACTATCACTTTCGAATACCATCTCGATTCTTGAGAGGTTGGGTGTCGAACGCTCTCGAACGGCCGTCCACAACTGGGTACAGAAGGCCGATCTACAGCCCGAAGGCGGTGCGAGCCCGAATCACGTTGCACTCGACGAAACTGTGATTCGAATCAACGATCAGCAATACTGGCTGTACGCCGCCATCGATCCTGAAACGAACACATTCCTTCATATCCGGCTCTTTAGCACGTATACGACCGGTCTCACCGAAATCTTCCTGAGTGAATTACGTGAGAAACACGACGTCGAAACCGCCGTGTTTCTCGTCGACGATGCTCAGTGGCTCAAAACTGCCCTCGATCGACACGGCCTCGATTGCAGATACGAACTCCATGGCAATCGGAATGCTGTCGAACGTCTATTTAGAGAAGTAAAACGACGAACCTCTTCGTTTTCAAATACGTTCAGCCACGTGGAGCCGACGACCGCAGAATCGTGGCTCCAAGCCCTCGCCGTCTGGTGGAATCGATGCCAAAGTTAACGCGACCTGACACTCGACCTTTCCACTCATACCACTCAACAACACATTTCGGAATTCAAAACTATAGTTGTCGCAGGACAAAACTAATCTGATGTATAATCCCATCCTTGTACGACATGCGATGTCTGAAGAGAAATCCCACGCCACCGGAACCGTCGAACCGGGTGACACGAGCAAACGAGTCGGCATGGAGGTAATCCGTGAGCGCGGACTCGATCCCGAGGAGCTCCGCGAAAAACTGATCGACGCCATCGGTGCGGAGTTCACGACCTACTACTACTACACCAATCTGCGAATGCATCTCGCTGGTGAGGAAGACTACAAGGAGATCACCGAAGACGCGCGTCTCGAAGATCGGGCACACTTCGAACTTGTCGTGCCTCGGATCTACGAACTCGAAGGGTCGTTGCCCAACGATATCCGCGATTTCGCGGATCGAGCCTCCTGTCCCGACGCTGAAGTGCCGACGCCGATGGACGACAGCGGCGGGTTCGACACGTCCGAGTTGGAGGTAGAGGACATTCTTGAAGTGTTGCTGGAGGCAGAGCGGTGTGCCATCCGGACATGGAGCGAGATCTGTGACATGACCCGTGGTGCCGATCCACGCACCTACGACATGGCCCAGCGGATCCTCAACGAGGAGATGGACCACGAAGCTTGGTTCATCGAGCTACTAAGCAAGGAACGGGACGACGAGATCAACCCGGCCGGCCACTTCGCCCGCGGCGAACCCGGCGACGCGCCTTACTCGACGAACAACCGGTTCAACGACTCGGCCTGACCTCAATAGTCGACGCTCCCACCCCAACCCACTGTCATGACACAATCGTCGAACGAAATGTGGACCGTCACGATCGTGGTCCCCGAGGGCTCGTCGCTGGACGAGGCCGGTGAGACCTACGATCTCGAAGTGGGCACAGACGAGACGATCCTCGCGACCGCGCGTTCGGCGGGTGTGTGGCTGCCGGCCGACTGTCAGCAGGGCTGGTGCACTACCTGTGCTGCCCGCCTCGTCGACGGCGACGTTGTCCACCCGAACGCGCGTCGGTACTACGACGAGGACGACGAGGCCGGCTACATACTGCCCTGCACTGCAAAGCCACGGACTGACACGACCATTGTCGTTGACCAACACGACGATTTCCTCGAATTTAGAGCCGCTAACGACCGACCGCCAGGCAACTCAAAACTGAACGGCTAGACGGACCTATGAGTACAAACGACTCACAGCCGGCCCAAACAGCAGATCGAGACCGCGTAGAGCCAGCGTACGAAGCAGTCCTCATCTTCGATGGGGGGTATCCATTCTGTTCGGCAGCAGCGTCGGTACTCCGGCGACTCCCTAAAGTCGGTGTCCTCGCGTGGAACGGTGATGCTGCACAGCAGTTCCTCACTGCCCAGTTCGACGAGCCACCGTTTACACTGGCATTTGTCGAAGTGACTGCAGACCAAATGTGGCTCGGTCAGGCTGCTGCCGGTGAGTTGTGCGGCCGTGCTAGTCTCTCGACGTTCGTTCAGGACCTTGTCGAAGACAAGTTTGAGCGTATCGCTGACACGATGTGCGTAGCCGTTGGTTCGACACGATACGCCGCCAACCTCGGTGGCACTCGTTCGCTCAGTGACGCTGCAACGGCGAAGTATGATAACTTCGTCCGGAATGTTTACAGTACCCTCGGGACGGGAGAATCGCGCCAATCAGCAGTGAGAGAGACATATGCCAGTGTGTGAAAACTGCGGCAAACACGTCTCTGAACGATTTATTCGGGTATTTGGTGATGAGACCGGTCGTGTGTATGCCTGTCCCAATTGTTCCGCAAGGGCAGGTATCGGAGAGATTACACTCGAACGACGTCCTCACGAGTGAGGCAAGAATCCTGAACCCGGTCCCGAGTTCTCCCACGGCGGTGGTGCGTTTTAATTTTCTACAACAATCAGGGCGTGACCTGCGTGTACAGATAGCTTGCACAGGCCGCAAGGACGAGCTCAGCAGCTTTTGATCCGACAGCCATCGGATTGAGTGAGCCCTGCATATAGAAAGCATCGAGGCTGAACCCTTGGAAGACAAACAGCGCGATTACTGTCACGATGGCATAGCCCGCTGCAACGAGATACAGTTCCCTCTGCCAGTATGATGTCACATATAATACAGCCCCACCCAAAAATCCGAGTCCATTCAGGATGAACAAGATCCCCATTAACTGACTGAAACCCATCACGCGCGGTCCCAACAGGAGGTGTATTACTCCGGTAACCAACGCTGCAAGGATTGCGAGATACCCAACTGGATTCGATGGGGGGTTAAATATCGATTCTCCCTGCCGTGTAGCTGATTGGGCAGTCACAATTGATGGTGCTAACGACATAGTAATGAAAGAAATGCACTGTTCTCACTTTCTAACAATAATCGAAATTATCTCTTTGATAACTGGTTACGATGGATCCTGGTAGTAGCTGTTGTTTCTGTTGTCGAAATATGCCGTTCGATGATATGGGATGAAGTGCTTGGGAGTAGAGCCCACTCTATACGAGTTGATTTCATGAAGAGCATACAACACTGATGAGATTCTTGAACGTGTCGTAATCACCGTTCTTTCGTGCCCTCAACACGTGAGTCTCGCCGCACTGTTTTCCAACAGATTGCACAACGGACCTACGCCAACTGGCCTGTATACGAGTCCACGCCGCTGTTCGATCGCTCTTCGCTTCCTGCGTTGGAATCGGATATTCGTACCGTCGCGGAAACATGGTTCAGCCACAATGAACACGAGGTAGTCGAATCATTCGTCCACTCGTTGCCGCTCGCATATGTCCGGTTTGACGCCCACGATCAGTACACGGGCTCAACGAGCTACAAAATGGCGACGCTGTTTCGTCTGTTTCTGCTGAAAGAACTCTACGGATGGGACCACGAAACTGCCCTCGTTGAGCACCTCGAGTGCCGCTCAGCACTCAGTGAGCAGTTGGGCTTGGCGAGTGTTCCGGACCAGTCGACGCTATGGCGCAGTTGGCACGAACGGTTCACTGCCGAGCTTCGCAGTACCGTCGAGACAGCTGCGCGGACCATACTGATTAAAGCCCAGAACGCAGATGTCGCTGTTCCGCGCGAACCAGAACGGCACCTCCCATCTCACGGTGACGAAGAGGACGAACCAGACCCAGACGATCAAGCTATCCTCAACGAGGCGGCAACGATCACCGATCACGTCAGCCGCGTCGTTTTCCCGGCGTTCTCACTAAATCGTGGCGACGGATGTGCAATCCACGAGAACGCCTACTGGGACTTACAGACGTATCTGGGGCTTCGCGAGAGATTGGCTGCTAATGAAGGGGCTCGCAGTTTCGTCTACGAATCGACTCGGGATCAGACGCCGTTGGGCCACGCCCACCGAGAGCACATTCGTGACCTTTCAGTATCAGGAATCCGCGAGATGTACCGACAGGCCGTCAACAGGCTCCTGAGCGAAGTCGCGGAGACAGAGGAGTTCTTCCGAGCCGGGATCGTCGCCATCGATATCACCGAGGCTGACCCCTTCACCGGTGATAGAACGGGCCACGAAGACGAGATCATCGGGACGAAGGAGAAGACTGACGAGTACGCCTATCAGTGGGCTACCGTCCAGTTAGTAGGGAATGCCGTTCCGATTGTACTGGACGCACGGCCAGTTCGGAAGGGGGAGTCCCGCTTGGAAATCGTCAAGGACCTCTTGGATTCAGCCGAGGAGCTGGTTCACGTCGATAACGTACTGATGGACCGAGAGTTCGACAGCCAGCAGGTCCTGGAAATGCTCAGCCAGCGTGGCCTGTCGTACGTCGTTCCCAAGCGGATGCAGACCAGCGAGAAAGCCCAGGCCAAGCGCCTCCTCAAACGGGGAAAGGACCGATACGAAACTGATCGGAAATTGCATCTCGGACAGAACAAGTGGCACGAGACGACGCTGATCTATCGCCGCAAAAAGAACACAGAGCACGACGACCACCGGCAGTACTCAGTGTTTATGACGAACGGGGGGACCGGCCACCTCACCGAGTATGGCTACCGGTGGGAGATCGAAAGCGGCTACAAGTCGATCAAGCGATTCATGGCCGCCACGACGTCGAAGGATTTTGGACTGCGGTTCTTCTACTTCGCGTTCGCGTGTCTGCTGTACTCGATTTGGCGAGCAGTCGATCTACTCGTGCAGGTGGAGTTGACTGGAGAGTACGAGCACTCGCCCATTGTGACAGCCGACAATACGCTGACGCTGCTGAAGAAGGAAACCGGAGTCGGGGAGAGAGACACTCCGTCTGGGTTAGCGAAGCGTCTGAGTGGCTACACTATCCGAGGCCACGGAAACACTCCGAATTAGTTTCTATCTCAACAAGAATGATCGTTTGGAGAGAGATCTGAAGCAGGTTCTACTATCGATTCGCCCGAAACCACGCATCACAGCCCCGCTAAACCTGCTGTAGTCTCAACTTCCCCCGGCTCACAGTAGTTGAGACTGGGACTCTCAATGCATATGGTCCGAAAGTCCAGAGTTCATTCAGGAAACGCGGATTGCGTGACTTCTCAGTGTATCTGCGAATACATCGTCCGGCAAAGTCCCGAATGACTGTCGCAACTGGCTCAAGCGGACGCTCCAGAAGGCCGGGTGTGGTCAGATACGGCAGTAGTCGCGGCAGGATTTCACAGCATATTTCCGTATGGATTGAATACCTACATTCTGCGCTTAGTCTCGGCAGTTTCGGGGCAACGTGCCAGAATACTCCGTGGGAGCGACTGCTCTCGAATCGGCTAAAAACCAATAATTTCGACTAGTCACATATGGAAACCAAATCATTCACCGGATTAGCGCCAGACCTCACAATCACCGAACTCTTCCAGCAGTACGGTCTCGCATTCGTGATGGTCGCGAGCTACTTCGGCTCGGGGTCGGTCTTCATCGCGAGTTCCGCCGGGGTCCGCTACGGGTACGGTCTCCTGTGGGCCGTCGTCGGCGCCGTCCTCCTCGGGTTCATGGCACAGGACATGAGCGCCCGACTCGGCATCTTCGGCGAGTCGCTCGCGGCGTTCGCACGGAAGAGACTCGGCTCGACCGTCGCGACCATCCTGATGGTTCTGCTGGCGGTCGGCTGTATCGCGTGGACCCTCGAACTCACAGCGGCCGTCGGGAAGGGGATCGTCGTCCTCCTCGGTCTCCACGGAATCGGCTGGCATCCGTTCGCCTACCTGACCGGACTGACAGCCATGGTCATCGGTATCCTCGGCTACGACATGGTTGAGAAGGTGATGGTCACGATGATGTTCGGTCTCCTCATCGCGTACGTCGTCGTCGCGGGCGTGAGTAGCCCCGACCTCGTCGCCGTATCGAAGGGATTCGTTCCCGCAATCGAATCGGCCGGGGCGATGGCGCTCGCGGTGAGTATCCTCGGGACGACCGCGCTCTGGCCGAACTTCTTTCTCGAGTCACAGCTCGTTGAAAACAAGGGCTGGACAAGTAAGTCCGACGTGCCGACGATGCGCCGCGACCTCTCCATCGGCTACGCCGTCGGTGGCGTCACCACGATCGCCATCGTCGTCGCAGCTGCCGCCGTGCTGCGGCCGGCTGGCTACACCCACCTTGAGACCTTCCTCACACCGGGGAAGGCCCTCGCGAACGTTCTCGGCGAGTGGGCGATGGTTGTCTTCCTCGTCGGGACGCTCGCGGCCGCGTTCAACAGCATCGTTCCGATCATGTGGGCGCCCGCGTACATGATCCCGGAAGCGATGGGCGAGGAGTTCGCCGAGAGCACTCGCCTGTTCAAGCTCATTTATGTCGTCGGCGTCGGGGTCGGGAGCCTCTCGCCGCTCGTCCACCAGTATCTCGGACTGAGTGTCATCAATATGATTATTCTCTTCCCCGCGTACAACGGAGTTATCGGACTCCCGATAACCGCTCTGCTGCTATTCTGGGCGGTCAACGATAGCGATGTCATGGGTGAGTACACGAACGGCTGGAAACTGAACATCCTCAATAGCGCGCTCATCCTACTGGCTGTCTACTCCGCGTGGAGTGCCGGTCGGTTCGTCATCAACGCCATCTTGTCTGGCGGGCTCTGAGGAATGCCCGCTGGCATCCCCGCTGGAACCCTCGCTCTCCTGCTGGTCATCTCGCTGCTGTCCGGAATCGGCATCACCGCCGTCGGACCGGGTGGTATCTTCGTCACCATCGCGCTGTACGCGCTAACCGACCTGCCGCCGGCGACCATCGTCGGCACCGCCAGCGCGACGTTCATCGCCACGGGACTTGTCGGCACGGCAGGATACTACCGCTCCGGAGAACTCGGCTCCCACGGCGGCCCGCGCTCCGCCGGCGTCCTGAGCGTCACCGGGCTCGTCGGCGCACTCAGCGGCGTCCGGCTCAGCGCGTTCGTCTCGAGAGGTGCTTTCGGGCTGTTGCTTGGTGGACTGGTGATGGTGACGGGCGTGCTCGTGTTCTACCGGTCTGGCTACGGCACAGGCGGTGCCAGCTACGACACGACCTCGACGCGAGGGACGCTCGGCGTCGCCGCCGTTGGCACATTCGTCGGTATTTCTGGAGGCCTCCTCGGCGTCGGCGGCCCCGTACTCACGGTCCCGCTACTGGTCGCACTCGGCGTGCCGATGCTGTTCGCCGTCGGCGTCGCGCAGGTCCAGTCCATCTTCATCGCGGCGTTCGCGACCCTGGGCTACGTCGTGCGCGACGCAGTTTCTTGGGCCCTAGTGGTCGCCATCGGCGTCCCCGAACTCGTCGGCGTCGTGCTCGGCTGGCGGGTCGCACAGGCGGTCGACGCCGACAGGTTGACGCGGTTCCTCGCGGTTCTGATGCTGCTGCTGGGGCCGTATATCGCCCTACACTGAGAGAGCCGATCCGTCAGGCCGATTCGCCGAACGACTGCCGGGCCTGTCGTGCGGCAGGAATGGTCTAGAGGGTGGCTGGGCGCTCTATCTGTACGGGGATGAGTATCTCACCTGTATTGAGCAGTTGAACGAATACTTGAACATCCCGGGTTCAGCATTCCTCTGTGGCCCCAACCCGTGAGTCTCGTCGCACTGTCTTCTGCCGGATCGTCCAGCTATCCTACGTTGACTGGCCAACGTACGAGTCGAGCCCGCTGTTCGATCGGACGTCACTCCCCGGAGTAGAATCGGATATTCGTCTCGTTGCGGAAACCTGGTTCCAGCATGACGATCACGAGACCGTCGAACCATTCGTCCAAGCATTACCGCTCGCATACGTCCAGTTCGATCCCCACGACCGATACGCAGGCTCAACGAGCTACGAGATGGAGACACTGTTTCGCCTGTTCCTGCTGAAAGAATGCCATGGCTGGGGCCACGAGACCGCCCTCATCGAATACCTCACCCAGCACCCTGGTCTCTGCGACCGACTTGGCCTAGAGTCTGTACCGGATCAGTCAACATTGTGGCGCAGCTGGCACAAACGGTTCACTGCTGAACTCCAAAATACCGCCGAGACAGCAGCGCGAATCCTCCTCATTAAAGCGCAAAATGTGGGCGTCTCAGTCCCGCGTGGGCCAGACCGACAGAGCCGTAGACACGGTGACGAGCATACGGAATCGAACCCCGATGACCAGACCGTATTAGAGCAGGCCGAGACCATCACTGAGAATGTTAACCGTGTTGCGGTCCCAGCGTTCTCACTGGACGTGGCGAGGGCTGTGAAATCCACGAAAACGCCTACTGGGACCTTCAGACGTATCTGGGGCTTCGAGAAAGCTTAGCCGTCAATGAGGGCGCTCGGAGCTTCGTCCACGAGTCTAATCGGGAGCTGACGCCGCTCGGTCACGCCCACCGCGAGCACATTCGTGACCTCTCCATCGAACAGATTCGGGAAATGTACCGGCAAGCTGTTGGCCGCCTGCTGGACCGGGTAGCAGACACAGTGGAGTTCTTCCGGGCTGGTATCATCGCTATCGATATTACGGAGTCAGACCCGTTTACTGATAATCGAATCGGCCACGAAGACGAGATTATCGGGACGAAGGTGCAATTGGACGAGTACGCCTACCAGTGGGCGACGGTCCAGCTGGTCGGAAATGCTGTTCCAATCGTGTTAGACACGCGGCCGGTACGCAAAGGCGATACGCGCAAGGAGATTGTCGAGGACCTCTTGGACTCGGCAGAGGCGGCTGTTCATGTCGATAACGTCTTGATGGATCGGGAGTTCGATAGCCAGCACATCCTTGAGATGCTCAGCCAGCGCGGGCTGTACTACGTCGTCCCGAAGCGGATGCAGGCGAGTGAGAAAGCGCAAGCGAAACGGCTCCTCAAGAAGGGAACGGACCGCTACGAGACTGATCGAAAACCGCATCTCGACGACAATGAGTGGCTGGTGGATGATCGTGGACGGGGCACGCACGGCTCTCACCGGCGGCAGTCGGAAACCATCCGACACAATCAAGAGCGCCGGCATATGATATGAGCGTAGTGCGACGGAAGAACAAACTTCTCGTCACGACGGTGGCAATCCTCGTGCTCCTGGGTGTGCTGGGCGCGACGAGCATGAACGCCTCCGCCGCGTTCGTGAGTCCGACACAGCTCTCCGAGGACGAGTACGAGGGCGAGTGGGTGAACCTCGAAGGATCGGTGCAGAACCTCGAGACGGGGGGCCGGACGGCGACGTTCGAGGTGACCGACGGCAACCACTCGATGACCGTCGTCTACGAGGGGACGCTCCCGGACACGATGGCCGAGGGCCGGATCGTCGTCGCGAAAGGGCAGGTCGAGGGTGACAGACTCGTCGCCAAACAGCTCTCGGTCCGTGCCCACGAGGGCTCCGAGCGTCCGGACGACACTCGATGACGGCAGACGCCCGATCGGATCCCACGGCGCCGTCGGCGGTACGAACCGACGACGTTACGAAGGTGTACGGTCGGGTCACGGCCGTTGATGGCGTCTCGTTCGCCGTCGAACCGGGCGAGACGGTCGGCCTGTTCGGCCCGAACGGGGCCGGCAAGTCGACCCTCCTGCGTATGCTCGCTGGGCTCGCCCGCCCCTCGAGCGGAACCATCACCCTCGGCGGCGCGGAACTCGTGCCCGGTGACCACGGCGTCCACCGGACGGTCGGCATCGTGACCCACGAGTCGATGCTGTACGACGACCTCAGCGCGCGCGAGAACCTCCGATTTCACGCCGATCTCCACGGAGTCGATGACCCCGCGGCGCGCTGCGAGGCGGTACTCGACGCCGTGAACCTGGGCGGACGGACGAGTCAGTACCCCGGGGCGTTCTCACACGGTCTCCGCAAACGGCTGTCGCTTGCCCGGGCGCTCCTTCACCGTCCCGACGTGCTCTTGCTCGACGAACCGTACGCCGGCCTCGACCAGCGGTCCGTGGCCGACCTCGCGACGATCCTGGACGGGTTCGACGACCGGACCGTCCTCCTGACGACTCACGACCTCGACCGGGGAGTCGGTCGGTGTGATCGGGCACTCGTCGTCGACCGCGGCCGGCTACGGGCGGATGTCGACCTCGGCGAAACGTCGGCAGCGGCGTTCGAAACGACGTACCGCCGGACGATCGGCGTCGACAACGGATCGAACGAGGGCCTCGACCGGTGAGGTCGTTTCTCGCCGCAGTCTTCCGAATCGTCCGGAAGGATCTCCGCATCGAGAGCCGCTCCCGACGCGTCACGACGACGATGGCGATGTTCGCCCTACTGATCGTCCTCGCCTTCGCGTTCAGCTTCGTCAAAACGTTCCGGAATCCGGCGGTACTCGGCCGGGGCGCCCTCTGGATCGCGTTCGTCTTCGGCGGGACACTCGGCGTGACGAAGACGGCTACCGTCGAGGACGACGACGCCGCCCTCGACGGCATCCTGCTTGCACCAGTGGACCGATCCGCCATCTATCTGGGCAAAGTGACGAGCACGTCGCTGTTCGTCTTCACCGTGAACGTGCTGACACTCGGGGCGACGGCGGTGTTGCTCGGCTACGCCCCGACGCTCCGAACGGCGCTCGCCCTGCTCGGCGTCCTCGCCGTCGCGGCAGTCGGATTCGCTGCCGTCGGCGTCGTCGTCGCGACGCTCACCTTCCGCGCCGGCCTCGACGAGCTCGCCTTGCCGCTGTTGCTCGTTCCGCTCGTCGTCCCCGTGTTGCTCGCGGGCGTCGAACTGACGGCGGCGCTCACGGCGGGCGCTCCGACCGGGTCGTGGCTCCGTCTGCTCGTCATATACACCGCGGTCCTGTTACTTGCGGGCCTCGCCACGTTCGATTTCGTCGTCGAGGAGTAGCCGGCCTAGCGAAGGTCGTTCAGTCGTCGCTCGACGCGGCTCAGCTTGCGCTGGAGATACGCCGCGTACCCGAAGAACGCGACGAACAACGCCGTGTAGCCGAACAGGAGCAGTGGTTCCATACGATCACCTCCTTCCACCGGTGTGTCCGCGGAGACGGTCTTCGACTTCGTGCACCTGGATCCGGACGCCGAGAAGGTAGACGTACAGGAACGTTGCCGCGACGACGGTCACGAGCAGCGTCGTCGGGTCAATGTTCGCACTGACCTCCGGATTCCCGATGGTCGTCTCGTGGAAAGTGGGCGTCCACAGCCGCGTCGAGGCGTAGGAGATAGGCACCGTGACGAAGCCGACGACGCCGTACACCGCGGTGTAGCGGTCACCCGTGTTCGGGTCCGTCGCCGACGACACCACGAGATAGCCCGCGTAGATGAACCACACGATCAGGAAGGTGACGAGACGAACGTCCGTCCACTCCCACCACGAGTTCCAGATGACTTTGCCCCACGCGCTCCCTAGCAGGAGCGTCAGCGTCGCGAAGAGGAAGCCGAGCTCCCCAGCGCTGTGGGCGAGGCGGCTCCAGAAGTGCCCCCGATAGCGCAGGAAGAGTACACTCCCGACGAACGTCGTGCCGAGCGCCGCCGAGGCGACCCACGCGAGAGCGATGTGCCAGTAGGCGAGCAGGTTGCCACCGTGTTCGATGCCGTACATCGTCTTCGATGCGTAGCCAAACACTAGGACGAACGAGAGCGTGCCGAACAGCAACGTCCCCCACTTCACGGCGCGGCTCCGCGTGACACGGTGGAGTATCCCAGTGATTCGGCCGACGATCCGCGCGGCACTGAAGCGATTCGACCGTGATCGGTTCCGTTCGTTTCGTTGATCTGTAGGCATGGCTATTAGAGCATGTCCGTGAGCGACGCGAGCGCGAGTTTGTCGATATCGAAGAGAACGGCCAGTCCGAGCAGGACGAACGCGTACCCGGTGGCGGTTCGGAAGCCCTCCCCGGGCTCCCAGTCGAGCAGTCGCCGCCCGCCCGACCGGCCGGCGTAGGCGACCCCGAGTAGCGGTAGCGAGAAGCCGACGCCGTAAGTGAACAGCAGGCCGGCGCCGCCGACGATGCCCGCGGTCGAGCCGACGTACGCGAGGACGCCGCCGAGGACAGGACCGACACAGGGCAGCCAGATGACGCCAAGCAACAGGCCGACCACGAAGGCGTTCGCGAGCGGGTGGCGGTCCTCGTCGACCCGTCCAGTCAGGGCCGTCGCCCGCCCGGCGAGCCGCGAGGCGTACCGGCTGTACGCCGCGTTCACGTCGTCGTCCGCGAGTACGACCCCGAACGCGAGCATGAGGACGGCGAAGGGGGCGCGGATCGTCGCCGGCGTTATCGACCCGACCGACCCCGTCACCACGCCCAGCGCGGTGAAGGTCATCGTACTGCCCGCGACGATGAGGACCGGGCGGAGACGGTGCCCGTTCGCGCCGACGACGAGGACGGGGATCATCGGTAGACAGCACGGTGTCAGTATCGTCAGGACGCCAGCGAAAAAGACCGCGACCGTGGAGGGTGTTTCGAGCATTTAGTCCGTAGTTCGGTGCGGCACGTCAGCTGGCCGCGTGCGACTCCTCGTCCGCTATCGCCGACGTGACCGCAGCCTGCGGCGTGATCGCCGACTGGTTCGAGGCCGTCGTATTCGTCGTCGTCGCGTTCGTCGCCGTCGCGTTTGTCGCCGTCTCGTTCCCGACGTTCTCGTACGTCCGGATCCAGGTGGTCTGCCACGAGCCGTCGACCGACTCGTTGCGGAGCGGTTGGTCGTACCGACTCGTGTCCTCCGGGATCATGTCCTCGGTGAGCTCCGAGTCGTCGATGGGGATACCGGCCAGCATCAGCTTCTTTGTCATCGGATTCATGTCGTAGCCGTGACGTTGCTGGACGCGGTCGTAGTAGATCCCCTCGTCGGGGGCACCCGACACGGCCCAGTCTTTGGGCTGGCGCGGCAGATGCGGCCGCTTGTGGGCGTTCATGTACCCGGCGACGTCCTGGACGTCCTCCCAGTTGGAGAACGTATGACCCGCGCCGTAGGGCATCGCCTCGCGAATGAACGCGGCTGATGTGTACATCCGACCCATGCCGGCGCCGTCGTTGTACGAGCCCTCACCCCACAGCGGCGGGTACTGCCCTTCGATACCCTGTCCGTCCGCCCCGTGGCAGGACGCACAGTTCTCGAGGTAGAGCTCCGCCCCACGGACGGGATTGACCTCGGGTACCGGCACCTTCTCGTCGCCCTCCGGCTTCTCCAGATGCCGCCAGTAGGGGACGCGACTGCTGGGGGTTCCCTTGTTCAGCCAGACCATGTACGACTCCATCGCCTGGATCTCGCGGCTGTCGTAGGCGGGCATACCCTCCGCGGAGCCGGGCGAGTTCATGCTCCGGAGGAAGCAACCCATGATCCGCTGGCGCATGTCGCGCATGCGCTCGGTGCGGCCCGTCCACTCGGGGTAGCCTGCGGCGGTGCCGACCAGCGGAATTAGGTTGATGTCCTGCCCGACCATACCCGTCGTCGTCGGCAGGTCACCGCCGCCGTGACAGTTCGCACACGACAGGTCGTTGCCGACGTGTTCGGGCATCTCCTCCGAGGTGTTGGCGAACAGGCTACGCCCCTCCCGGACGAGTTCGGCCCGCTTTTCGTTTTCGGGCAACGTCGAGTTGTTCATCTTCTTGGGCTGGAACTTGATCTCCTCGCCTGCGTTCGGGTCCCTGTAGGCGAACTCTTGGTCGCGCAGGTCCTCGCTGTACCACTTCTGCCCGCTGAACGTCGCCGGAAGCGCTCGAACGCTACCGGTGTTGGCGGCACCACCGCCACCGTCGCCCCCGCCGCTGGCGTTGCTCGCAGCCGCCGCCGGCTGACCGCCGGTTTGGGCTGCCGGCGCCCCCGGGCCGATCGCACCGACACCGAGGTACGCGAGAACGCCGTTGAGAGCGAACACCAGAACGACGGCAGCGACCACGATCCCGACGACGCCCAGCGCGGGCTTGAGCAGGAGCGTCGAATCTCCCCCACTCGGGCGATTTGAGTCTTCCCGACTCATGCGTGTTCCGTCAACCGATCCAATGTACCTATCATATCTGTATTCCGCTCGTGTGCAGTAAGTCGCCATATCTACACACACCACATAAAGCTTTCTCCGTTTTTCTCGGCGAGATTTAATCCTATAAATACTCTTGGTGTCTTTTCTTGCTGCGAAAAACGGAGTCGATTTGGTCGCGGACGATCCGCGGGCAGTCGAAACTGGAGATCGACGATTTCCGGGTGTATCGGGCATCTAGACGGCCCTCGGCACAGTTCGAGTTTTTCAGATCGAGGGACGAGACAGTAGGTTTTACTAGGGGAAGCCGTTACTGCCGGTCACCAATGAAGCCTCGAAAGGCGATGACGCTCGCCTTCTTCGTGGTCTTGCTCAGTATTGGGTATTTTTCGATGCATGCAGCACCTACGCTGAGCGACGAGAACTACTCGTATCACGGGGACACGCGCTGGCAGACGAACGTGACGGCCGCGGAGGAGACTGCGGCAGCCGAGGGGAAACCCATCGTCGTCTACTTCTGGACGACGTGGTGTACCTACTGTGAGGACTACAACCGGGAGGCGTACGCCGATCCGGCGGTGCAGTCGAAACTCGACGACTTCGTCAAGGTGGCGGTGAACTTGGACGACGACGGTGGCGAGTCGGCCCGGATGCAACAGGAGTACAACGTCAACTACCCGCCCCAGCACGTCATCATCACGCCCGACGGCGAGGTGCTGGTCCGGGTCAACGGCTACGCCGGGACCGACGACTTCCTCTCCTACCTCGACGCGGCCGAGCAACGCTACGCCTCGGGTGGGTCGGCATGAACGTCGGAACGGTCCTGCTCGGACTGGCCTTCGGTGCGGCGCTGTCGGGAGTCGGTATTCTGGGCCGTGCCTACGTCGCCGACGACGACGCGTACGTCGCACACGTCCCGAAACTCACCGCGGCCGCCGCGGTGTTGCTCGTCTCGGCGTTGCTGCATCTCACCTACCAGTTCGTCACCACCGACTACTCGAACGCCTACGTCTGGGAGAACACCGCATCCTACCTGCCGCTTCTCTACCGGGTAACGGGCGTCTACGCCGCCAACGAGGGATCGGTGTTGCTGTGGGCGGCTATCGTCTCAATCGTGGCGATGATCGCAGGGACGGTTCGCGGCATCTCCGACCAACACGCGAAACTGGTCCACGGTCTCACCCTCGGCCTCGTCGCGTACTTCACTGGCATGCTGCTGGCGCAGAGCCCGTTCGCGTCGATTCGGACGGCGTTCCCCGGCGCCCCGCCGGGCTTCGTGCCGACGTCGGGGCAGGGGTTGAACGCCCTCCTGGTCGATCCCTACATGGCCATCCATCCGCCGGTGATGTTCATATCCTACGCGCTACTGGCGATGCCGTTCGCCATCGGGTCGGCGCATTTCGTCTCGCTGTTCCGCGGGAACGGCGGCGTCTTTCCGACGTGGCACGGGAGCGTCACGCGCTGGCTCCGCCTGAGCTGGCTGTTCCTGACCGCCGCCGTCGCGCTCGGCGGCCTCTGGTCGTACACGGTCCTCGGGTGGGGCGGCATCTGGGCGTGGGACCCCGTGGAGACGGCGATTCTCATCCCGTGGCTCTTCCTGACCGCGACGCTCCACGCCGTCACTGCCTACGAACCGACCGGTCGCTATCGCGTCCTCGCTCCGGCGATGACCGCGACGGTGTTCGCGCTCGTGGTGTACACCACGTCGGTCGTCCGAAGCGGCGTCTTCCGAAGCGTCCACTCGTTCGCCGACGGCGGCATCGGTGCAGCCTTCCTCGTTCTCATGGGTCTGACCGCCGCGCTCGGCGTCGTCCTCCCGGTCACCTACTGGCTCCTCGAAACGGACGACGGGGACGGAGATGGTGGCGACGACCGGTGGCTCCGCCGCGCGAATCTCGTTCACCTCGCCGTCCTCGGCTTCGGCCTCTTGACGTTCGTCTCGCTCTGGGGGCTCTCCTTCCCGCTCTTGCGAAACGCGATCACCGGACTTGAAGTCTCGGTCGAGGCGCGCTACTACAACCTCTGGAGCTACCCGCTCGTCCTCGGACTCCTCCTGCTCCTCGGGTTCTACATGGATTACGATGCCGACGGACGCACGCGGGCGCTCGCTGGACTCGGCGTCTTCACCGCCGCGACTATCGTCGGCGCGTTCGTCTTCCCATCCGAGACGTGGCAACTGGCGTCGACGCGACCGAACGACGCCCTCGTCTACGAACTCGTCGGATCGGCGAGCGCCGCGTCGGTGTTGCCACCGGTCGCCTACGCCATCCTCGGGACGGTGAAACGGACCGGCGGCCGTATCCGGGCGGCGGCGTCCCGCGACGCGAAACTGAAGCAGACGGGGATCACCCTCATCCACGTCGGCGCGGCGCTTCTCGTCCTCTCCTTGCCGTTCATGTACGTGCTGGCCGGTCAGGCGTCCGTGATGGCGACCGGCGTCGGGGACGGATCGATGGACACCACCCGGCAGGCGGTTCCCGGCTCCGACTACTCGGTGCGGGTCCTCGGTCACTCCCGAACCGAGTTCCCGCAGGATCCGGCGGTCGGGACGTACGCGCTCTCGACCGATCAGGTGGTGCGGCGCGGCTCCTCGTTGAACGGCTCCGTTCAGACGGTCCACGGGACGGTGACAGACATCCGCGAAGGGCCGCGGGCGACGGTCGTCCAACTCGACGGATCGAGCGTCTGGGTCGGCCTCGCCGGCAACGGGACGGCGACCACGGCGACGACCGGCGAGCGCATCGTCGCTCGAGGACGCCTGATGTGGAACTTCGTGCCGAGCGCGGACGCCGTCGTCCTCGCGAGGGCGGAGACGGTCGGGCCGACGGCCGACCCACCGGAGAATGTCGTCCCGACTCGTGTCGTCGCGGAGGGCGTCTCGCTCGCGGTGTACGAGGGGAACCAACTCCGTGCGTCCGGAATTGCCGGGCAGCGGCGCTACCCCGAACAGGGCGGGATGCAGGTCAGGGATGTCGTCATCGACCGCGGCCTCGTCACCGATACGTACGTCATCGCGGGCGTCAGTGACGGCACCGCCTCGATTACGGTTAAGCAGGTGCCGTTCGTCACGCTGATGCGGGTCGCCATCGTCGCGCTGCTTCTCGGGATGAGCCTCGTCGCCCTCTTCGACCCGCGCCACGGCGCGGTGACCGACACGGCGATTCGGGAGCCGGCCCACGAGACGAATCCGGAGGTTGCGGACTGATGAACCGTCTCCTCGCGCTCGTCGTCGTGCTGGCCTGCGTCGCCGCCGTCCCGGTCGCCACGGCACAGTCGACGGTGTCCGTCTCCGGGACCGTCACCGTCGACGGCGGTAGCGCCGACGGGGCACAGGTGACCGTCGTCCCCGTCACCGCGAACCAGCAACGCGCCGGCACACCCGCACGGACGACGGTACGGGGCTCGTCGTTCTCGGTCGACGTCGACGAGGCGTCGGCGTACGCCGTCCGGGTTGCGTACGGCAACACGACCCACTACGAGGTGCTTCGGAACACGACGAGCGCGTCGATCAGCCTCTCGGGAGCGATCGACGGGCGCGTCACGAACGCGTCGGGAACGCCGCTGTCCGGCGTCCCCATCCAAGTTATCGACGATCGAGGGTTCGTCGTGACGGAAACCGAAACCGACGGCAACGGCCGGTTCACCGTCGCCCCGGTCGAATCGACGGAGACCTATCGCGTCCGGGCGACCGTCGACGGCGTCGGCTACCGGACGACGGTGGAAGCGTCCGGAAACGGGACCGCCGCCCTCGTGGCACGCCCGCCGACCACGGACGAATCGGTTCTTCGGGTCGCCAACGACAGCCAGACGCCGTACGTGTTGCAGGTCGTGCCGCCGGCGAACGAGACGACCGTGCCGAGCGTGATCGGGACGATCACCCTCCGGAACCCGACCGACCGGCCGTTCGTGGGGCTGGTCGAACTCCCCGTGCCGGCAAACGCCACGCCGTACGCGGCGATGGCAGGGGGACAAGCGGCCGAGTACCGGCGGACCGACGCCGGCGTCAGGATCAACGTCTCCGTTCCCGCGAACGGCACCACACGGGTCGGGGTCGCCGCCGACCTCGACGGCACGCGGATCGAGACGGCGCCGCTTCGGGACACGCGGTCGCTCGCCATCGTCATGCAGGGGTACGACCCGAACGCGGTCGACCGCTCCGAGAACCTCCGCCTCGGTGAGGCGCCGATCCCACTACTCACCTCCGACGGGGCGATCGAGGCGGGTGAGACGGTTCGGTTCGACCTCGACGGCGCACGCACGCAGAACGCGACGGGCGCGAGTGCGTCCAGCGGGAGCGAGTCGGTCGCGGGCACGGGCGACGCCGTGGCGGAGACGGAGCCCTCCGCCGGTGCCTCCATCCCGCCGTTCCCAGGGCTGTCGATCCTCGGCGCCGTCGCCGGGATGGTGGTTGTCGGACTCCTCGGCCCGCGCCTGCTCTCCCGCGGCGACTAGACGCGTCGCTTACGAGTTTCGAGCGTCGGTCGGACGGCTCGGCTAGTCCAGCCGTTCGGCGGCGTCCCGATCGAGTAGCTGCTCGGCGTTCGGCGTCGGGAACGTCACCACGTCCCCGCTGGCGAGTTCGTACTCTCGTTCGTCAACGCCAAATATCTCGCCGACGTCGCGGGTGATCCGAAGGGTGGTCCGCTCGGTATCGGTCTCAGCGCTACGGTCTGGCGCCGGTTCGGACGCCGCGGCGGTGTCCTCGTCAGGCGTCGGCGACTCGTCGGCTGGGGGCTGGCGGCTGCTCGCCGCCTTCGGATCCGCCCATCGCCTCCGCGAGTAAGTCGTCGGAGTCGGGCGCTGGCCCGGCGACGACGAGGTCGGGTCGGGGGCCGCGTGCTCGGACGGGTCGGGTGCCGGAGCGTCGCTCGATTCGGGACCGACTGCCTCGGTCGGGTCGGGAGCAGCCATGCCTGCTGGATCGGTGTCGTCCCCGCCGCCGTCATCCTCGGCGTCCACACCCGCGAGAAGCCCCTCGCCGCCGCCGACCTCGACGACCTCGCGGCGCGGACGGCAGGCTACTCCGGCGCCGACCTCACGGCCGTCTGCCGGGAGGTTGCCATGTTCGTGGTGCGGGCAGTGGCCGACGCCTACCCCGGTCCCGAGGCGAACGAGCACACCGACGAGGTGTCGCTCTCGCCCGCCTACTTCGAGGCGGCACTGGAGACGGTCGAGCCGTCGCTCGGATAGCGTTCGGACGCCGCGTTTTCGGACTCGGCATATCGCCGAACGTCATTTACTGTCCGTCCGCCGCGTATACCGTATGGACCGACCGGACTCGCTTGTGACACGTCGTGCGGTACTGGGCGGTATCGGGACGACGCTTGCCGGTGGTGGCGTGGTCTACGGAGCTTCTCACCTTGATGCCGGGTCGACGACGTTGACGACCGTGCCGTTTCACGGGAGTTCGCAGTCGACGGACTTCGGCATCGACCTGACGGGCCATCCGATCATGGGGACGCCGGACGCGCCGCTCGACCTGTACTACTGGAGCGATTACCAGTGTCCGTTCTGTCGACGGTTCGAGCGGGAGACGCTCCCGGAACTCGTCGAGAACCACGTCCGAACGGGCACCGTTCGTATCGTATTCATCGAATACCCCTATCTCAGCGAGGCGTCGATGACGGCGGCCGTGATGGATCGATGCGTCTGGCGGCAGGTGCGCGATGAGGAGCCGTCTCGGTACTGGCCGTGGCACTCGGCGGTGTTCGAAGCACAGGGCGAGAAAGGATCGGGATGGGCGTCTAGGTCGAACCTCCTCGGGATAACGAGGCGAGTCGACGGCGTCGACGCGGCGGCCGTCGACACCTGTATGCGGCAACGGGGACGCGAAATCGAGTCGTCGATTCGCGCCGACGTCGCGCAGGCGGCCGCGTTCGACATCCGTGGCTCGCCGGTATTCATCCTCTTCGACACCGCGAGCGAAGCGGCGGGGAAACTCGTCGGCGCCCAGCCGTACGACCGCTTCGAAACCGCCATCTCGAGGATACAGAACGCATGAGCGGGTCTGCACTCGGTGCCCACGTCTCGCGGCTACTCGCGGCGTTCGGCTACCCGTTCACCACCGTCCGCCGAACGCTCGCGACGGTCGGCTTCGCCGTCACGACGTACTGCGTGCTGGTGTTGAGTGCGTTCCCGACGTACTCGATGCAGATGCTCGGGGCGGGTCCCGGCTACGCCGACGACGCGCTCCTCGCGCTCACCGCGAACACGTACCGGACGGTCGGGGGGACCGGCCTCGGCCTGATCGTCGTCTACGCGGTTGCGACCGGCGTCGCCCTCACGACCACCGTCGCACGGGTTCGCGACGCCGGTCCCACCGGCGCCCGAAGTCTGTGGAGCGTCCTGCCTGGCCTCGTCGCGTCGGGCTGTGCGAGCTGTGGGGCGGGCGTGCTCGGGCTACTCGGGTTCGTCGGGGCACTCGCCGCAATGCCGTTCGACGGGAATCTGCTCCGTCTCGGCGGTCTCGTCCTCCTCGTCGGCTATCTCTCGCGGACCGGGCATCCCCGTCGATGCGAGCTCGCGCCGACGGGCGAGGAGGCGTAACCGATCCGCCTCGATCCTCACGGGGACGCGACCCGGTCCGGTACCGGGTCGACAGCCACATCACACCGGGTGTCGGCCGAGACGGGGGTCCGAACGGGACCGGCGCCGGGCGCCGCCGATGCCGAGGAGTAGCCGGTGGGGGCTCGCCCCCGCCCCGGCTGGCATCCGAGTCCGTCGACACGTAGGAGACGTGCCGGCTGTGCGCGGGTCACCCGAATCGCGACCCCGGCCGGCTCCCGGCACAGTCGTCACACCCGCGGCGAGAACGGGCGTAGAGCAACCAGCAAAAGAGGACGACGCTCACGGCGCCCAGCAGCGGCCGAAGTGGGTCGAAATACGTTATCAGCGTGGAGCTACTGAACAGTGCGAGCAACGCGGCGTTACAGATCGGACAGCCGAACGCGAGGAATCCGACGGCAGCGCTCGCCGTCGCCGCTCCATTGTCGTTCACCCCGTCGGGAGTCCGCTGTAGCGTGTAGCCGCCGAGGAATCCGGCGATGAGGACGAAAAAGAGGTAGTCAAGTGGCGTCCGTGGGATCTGCCGGATGTAGATCGGATTCGGGAGTAGCCCCGTCACGGCGCCGAAGAGGACGAACGACCCGGCGCCGACGAGCGAGGCGGTCGCGAGACAGCGTCGTGCGGAGAACACGCCGATCGATCTGTCTTCGATCATCAAAATGACGGTGACGGTTTACACGATTGTGCAAACGACGCACAGCTATCTACGCCGGGAGGCTCCCGGCACGACAGGTCGAACCGTCGCTACTTTGACAGTCGCACTCGTGAATGGATGTATGGGACGTGGCGAGATCGACGTGACAATCTTTCAAGTCCTCGCGGACGAGTACTCACGACGGATCCTCCTCGTGGCCGACCAGGAGCCACGGACGGCGAAAGATCTCAGTGACATCTGTGATGCCTCGCTCACGACGATCTATCGTCGGGTGTCGACGCTGCAGGAGTACGACCTCATCCGAGAGCACTCGACCGTCGGTGCCGACGGCAAGCACCGAAGCCAGTTCGAAACGACGCTCGAAGAACTCCACGTCGCGGTGTCCGACGGCGAACTCTCGCTGTCGGTGGAGACACGGGACGAACTGGCGGACAACTTCACCTCGCTGTGGACGAACATGCGAGAGGAGCGATGATCGCTCCCCCGGTGCTGATCGTCAAGCTGATCACCCTCGTTTTGAGTCTGGTCGTCGCCTATCTCGCGTATCACGGCTATCGGCGAAACGAAAGTGCGCCGATGCTCTACGTCGCGGTGGGCTTCGTGTTCATCGGCGTAGGGACGATATGTGAGGGGCTCATCTACCGCCTGTTCGGAACCTCCCTCCAGTCGGCCGCGATCATGCAGGCGCTCATCGTTTCGAGCGGCCTGCTGTTCATTCTAGCGTCCTTGACCCGCCGTCCCACCCGATAGGCGTTTCCCAGTCGCCACGTCCTCGGGGAACGGACGAACCGGCTGGAGTGCGAGTGATTCGTCCCCGGCGGTTGGGTCCGGACGGACGAACGGCTCGATACCGCAGTCCACCGGATCGCCGAGGGGGAACTCGGCGTCCGCGCGCTGGATCCCTTGGCGTCGAGACTGGCCGAGGTAGTCATACTCAGTCGTCCAGTCAATATTCGACAGCGACAGCCCTTCATCCCCGACGCGAGAGATGATGGCCACCTTGTTCTTGCGAATCGTCTCGATACGCTCGTCCGGCGGCGTCTCCCCGTTCACAAACGGAACACTCAACTCATCCGCTAACTTCTCGCCATCTTCGAGGGAATCACAGTAGATGAGCCCCTGACCCGGCTTGTTCGCCGCGAACTCCTTGATGTCCTCCTTTCGCTGTCGGTTCGTCGTATACAGATAGACCCACACCTCCGGGTAGTCAACGACACCGTGAGCAGCAAGATCCTGCCAGTCGACCCCAACCGGAACACCAGTGAGTGAAAAATATACTCCTCACGACCGTCTTCACGGTACGGGCTGGCCGACAACCCCAAGCGGTACGTCGCATCGATAATCGCAAGCCTGCTGAAGGTGTCTGACGTGACGATATGAGCCTCGCAGACGATCATTTCTGGCGCTTCTACGCTATCCTGAAAGAAATCCTCAACGACGAACTACGTGATACAGAATCAACGATTGTGAATATCGAGAGAGAATCGATCGATCAGTATGGCTCCTCGAGAGAGCGGCGTTTTTGAGCGAGTCGTGTTCAGCGTCTCGTAGTGATCCCAACTCGTGAGTCTCGCAGAACCGTCTTTCGACGGATCGCCGACCAACCACACGCTGATTGGCCAGTGTACGATTCGACACCGCTGTACGAGCGAAGCTCGCTAGACGGGCTGGAATCGGATATCAGAGTTGTCTCGCAGACCTGGTTCAGACACGACCGCCACGAGTCGGTCGAGAACTTCATCTGCGCACTTCCGCTGGCGTATTTCGAATTCGACGCGCATGATCGATACGCAGGGTCAACTCGCTACGAGATGGATACTCTCTTTCGCGTCTTTATCTTGAAAGAGCTCCACGGGTGGCCCCACGAAACAGCGCTGGTCGAGTATCTCGGGTGTCGCCCGGCGCTCTGCGAGCAGTTGGGCTTAGAAAGTGTCCCGAACCAGTCGACGCTGTGGCGAAGTTGGCACAAACGATTCCCCGCCGAACTTCGCAGTACAGTCGAGACAGCCGCCCGGACGATTCTGATCAAAGCCCAGAACGCGGATGTTGCAGTCCCGCGGAAACCAGAGCGACACCTACCATCTCATGGTGACGAGGAGGACGAATCGGACCCAGACGATCAAGCTGTCCTCAACGAAGCAGCAACAATTACGGAGCACGTCAGTCGCGTTGTCTTCCCGGCATTCTCACTGGATCGAGGTGAGGGCTGTGAGATTCACGAGAACGCTTACTGGGACTTACAGACGTATCTCGGACTTCGTGAGCGCCTCGCGGCCAACGAGGGCGCTCGGAGCTTCACCTACGAGTCGACTCGTGAGCGGACACCGTTAGGTCACTCCCATCGAGAACACATTCGTGACCTCTCAATCGCGAAGATCCGCGAGATGTACCGACAGGCCGTCAACAGGCTCCTGGGCGAAGTCGCGGAGACTGAGGAGTTCTTCCGAGCCGGAATCATCGCCATCGATATCACCGAAGCAGACCCCTTCACTGGTGATAGAACGGGCCACGAAGACGAAATCATCGGCACGAAGGAGAAAACTGACGAGTACGCCTACCAGTGGGCCACCGTCCAGTTAGTAGGGAATGCCGTGCCGATTGTGCTAGACGCACGGCCAGTTCGGAAGGGAGAGTCCCGCTTAGAAATCGTCGAGGACCTCTTGGATTCTGCCGAGGAGATGGTTCACGTCGATAACGTACTGATGGATCGGGAGTTCGACAGTCAGCACGTCTTGGAGATGCTCAGCCTACGTGGGCTCTCATACGTCGTCCCGAAACGAATGCAAACCAGTGAGAAAGCCCAGGCCAACCGGTTGCTCCAACGAGATCGGGATCGATACGAGACCGACCGGAAGCTCCACCTCGGGAAGAACGAATGGCACGAGACGACGCTGATCTACCGCCGGAAAGAGAACACTGAGCACGAGGATCACCGGCAGTACTCGGTGTTTATGACGAATCGCAGTAGTGGGTTCCTTACCGAGTACGGCTATCGCTGGGAGATCGAAAGTGGCTACAAATCGATCAAGCGGTTCATGGCCGCAACGACGTCGAAAGACTTCGGTCTCCGGTTCTTTTACTTCGCGTTCGCGTGTCTGCTGTACTCGATCTGGCGAGCGGTGGACCTGCTTGTGCAGGTCGAATTGACTGGTGAATACGAACACTCGCCAATTGTGACGGCCGACAACACGCTGACGCTGTTGAAGAAGGAAACCGGAATCGGATAGTGACGGGACTCTCCCCGTGGTAGCGCGGCGTCTGAGTGGCAACGCTACCGGAAGTCGCCGAAATTCGCGTATACGGTTGTCAGTTCAACAAGCATGGCCGTTTGGAGAGCAATCTGAGTTAGTTTCGGTTCACTGAATCGGCCGATACTACGCATCACAGCCCCGCTAAACCCGCTGTGGTCTCAACTTCCATGGCACCATCATTCTGTATAGCGTGATATGGTTTATCATCTGGGGAGACGTCCGCGGTCGGACGGTTTATACGAACCGCGACCCGATCGGAGGACATGTGTGGGCGGTACACCCTGTTCACGCCGGCGGAAGAACTGGCGGACAGGTTCGACGTGGACGTGGAGTGGGAGCCGCGGTACAACTGCGCTCCGGGGCAGGCCTTGCCGGTCGTGACGTCCGGGGCCGATCGGATGCGGACCCAACAGTGGGGGCTGATCCCCTCGTGGGCCGACGAGGCCTCGACGGATCTGATCAACGCGCGCGCGGAAACCATAACCCGGAAGCCGAGTTTCGCGGACGCGTTCGAACGGCGTCGGTGTCTGGTTCCGGCCGACGGGTTCTACGAGTGGGTGGATCGCTCGGCGGGCAAGCGCCCGTATCGCGTCGCCTTCGAGGACGACCGGCCGTTCGCGATGGCTGGAATCTGGTCACGCTGGGAGCCGCCGTCCCGGCAGACCGGCCTCGGCGAGTTCCGCACGGGCGACGTCTCGGCCGATCCGGACCCGGTGGAGTCCTTCGCCGTCGTAACGACTGAGCCGAACGAACTCGTGAGCGACCTCCACCACCGCATGGCGGTGATCCTGGATCGGGAGGCCGAGTCGACGTGGCTCCACGGATCCGTCGAGGAGGCGGCGGCGCTCCTCGAGCCGTGCCCGGCCGCGGAGATGGAGACCCACCCCGTCTCCCAGCGCGTGAACGATCCGCGGAACGACGCGCCGGACCTGATCGAACCGGCCGAGGCGTAGGGAGACCGAGAAATATTGTATTTGTGAATTTGGTACTATACTCGCGGGAATATTGGACCTAGTATCACAAATAACCTAGTTTCCCCGGCGTAAGATAGGTCCCACAGAACCAAATAAAGGCCCTTATCTCGGTGAGTGGGACCACTTTGAAGTCCCCGGCCATACAGGGGGTGGTATGGGCAACACTGACAGCGTCGCGGTGAAGACGTACGTGCCTCCCTACCAGAAGGATCGCTGGCGCGAACACGCCGACCGGCTGGGGATGAGTCAGAGCGAGTTCGTCCGGACGATGGTCCAAGCCGGACGCCGGGACTTCGAGGTGCCCGACCTGACCGAACGCGAGGAAGCCGGTGAAGGTGGGAGTTCGGGGCTCGAACCCCTGGTGAAAGACGCCCTCGACGGGGAGGACGGCCGTTCGTGGGACGAGCTCCTGGGCGCGGTCACCGAAGACATCGAGGACCGCCTCGAAGAGACGCTCTCGGACCTGCAGGAGCGAAACGCGATCCAGTACAGCGGACGGGCGGGTGGCTACCGTCTGGTGGAGGACCCGTGAGCGACGGCGAGGATCCCGTCGGGTACTTCCTACAGGACATGACCTACCACGGGAAGACCGACCGCACGCGTGCGGCCTACGAACGCGTCCTGCGGGACTTCGAGACGTTCCTCGCCGACGAGCGCGGCGTTGGGCCCGCCGCGGCCGAACATCGGGACTGTATGGCGTGGATTCACCGGTTGCGCGGCACCGTCGCGGGGAGTACCGTCGCGACCTACGCGGCCTACCTCCACCGCTTTTATGCTTACATGACGCAGGTAGGGACCTTCGACGACAACCCGATGACCCTCGTCGTCGAGGAGATGGACGAGCGGATCAACACCGACCCGACGCGCCGCGAGATCTCCGTCCCCGAGATGCGGACCTTCCTCGCCGACATCGCCCACCCGCTCGACCGCGCGCTCGTGGTGACGATGCTCAAAACCGGCGTCCGTGTCGGCGAACTCTGTAACCTGGACCTGCGGGATCTCTCGATCCCGGAGACCCGCGAGACACTCGACGTCTCCGTCCGTCCACAACTCGACGGGCGGGGCGACGCGCTGTTCGTCGCCGCCGACCGCTCCGTGGGCGACGTCACCGAGGGCGAACGCCGGACGGCGGCCAACAAACGCAAGCGTGCGACGGTGATCCCCGTCGACGACGAACTCCGCCGGACGCTCGTTCGCTGGCTGGCCGTCCGTCCCGATCCCGTCTCCCGGGCTGACCCCCTGTTCGTGGGCACCGGCGACAGCTGGGGGCGCCGGGTGACCCCACACGTCGTCCACCACGTCGTCGAGACCCACGCGAGCGAACACGGCTGGCACCGCGACGGCGGCGGCGCCGAGGAGAACGTCACCCCTCACTACTTCCGGCACTTCTTCACCACCCACCTCCGGGACCGCACCGGTGACCGGGGCATCGTCAAGTACCTCCGCGGGGACGTCGCCAGCGACGTCATCGACACCTACACCCACGACTGGGGGGACCGCGTCCGTCGGACGTACGAAGGGAACATCTACGAGTTGACGTGACCTGCCCGGAGCGGAGGGTCGATAAATCCCATGTCGCTATACTAAATCCGTACCGCGGCTCACCGCTCAGCCCAGATACGCGACGTCGACGCGATGGGGGCCCTCGTCGGTTGGCAAATCGACGGCGTCGACGAGGGCGTCCCGAACGTCGTCTCGCCACGCCGCGACGGCCGCGGTGTGTCGGTCGTGGTGGCGTTCGGTGGTGTACCGGCCCGCCTCGCGGAGGCGGTCCGCCGTCTCGTCCGGGTGGGGGTAGGCCGGCGGGTCGTCGACGAACGTCGACGGATCGAGGTGGAGAGCCCCGGTATCGTCGGCAGCGCCGGGCCGATGGATGCGGGCGCGCATGCGCCCGGAGAAAGGTGGGGTAACCCGGAGGACGGTGTGGCGGTCGCTTCGCCAGTTGGTTTCGAGGGCCGCCACTACGTCCTCGACGGTCACCGCGAGCACCGTGATGGCCGTCGGATCGGCGGCGGCCGCGTCGTCGTCCGCCATCGGCCGTCCGTAGGGACCGCCGGAGGAAAACGTCTCGGCTACTGTACCGGTGTGCGGCGCAACGTGCCGCCACAGTCGGGACACGTCGCTCGGTAGGAGATGGGGCTCACGCGTTCGTTACACGACTCACACTCGAACGGCGACCCTTCCGTCATCACGAGACCGTACGAGATTGTCCATGTTAAACCTTACCACGAACTGTGAGCGGAGCGACATCGACGGCTACCCGTCGAGTCCCATGCCGGTGATCTCGAAGCGGGCGCCGCCGTCGGCGCTCTCGGTCACGTCGACCGTCCACCCGTGGGCCTCGGCGATCTCGCGGACGATATCGAGGCCGAAGCCGGTCCCGTCCACACTCGTCGAGTAGCCCGCCTCGAAGACGTCGTCGTGGTCGTCCTCGTGGATCCCGGGACCGTCGTCGGCGACGTAGAGACCGTCCCCGACTCGCCCGACCGTGATCGTCACCCCGTCGGCCTCCGATCGGGTGTCCGTCGAACCGTGTTCCACGCTGTCGCCGGACTCCGTCCGGTTGCTCGTGGAACCGTGTTCGACGCTGTCGCCGGACTCCGTCCGGTTGCTCGTGGAACCGTGTTCGACGCTGTCGCCGGACTCCGTCCGGTTGCCCGTCGAACCGTGTTCGACGCTGTTCCGAAACAGGTTCTCGAACAGCTGCGCTAGTCGCGCGGGGTCGGCCTCGACGGTCCCCGAGACGTCCACGCGAAGTTGGCTCGCCGGCGCCGGGACGTTCTCCCAGGCCGATCGAACGGACGTGTCGAGGGCCACCGTCTCCAGTTCGTCGACCGACCGGCCGTCGCGGGCGAGCGCCAGCAGGTCGTCGACGAGTTCCTCCATCCGATCGAGCGCGTCGACCGCCTCCTCGACGTGTTCGGTCGAGACGTCGGTCCCCTCGCGCAGTCCCATCTCGTGGGAGAGCCGTCCCTTCGCGACGTTCAGCGGGTTCCGGAGGTCGTGGGAGACGATGCTGGCGAAGCGTTCGAGGCGCTCGTTCTGTCGTTTCAGCAGGCGCTCCTGTCGGTGGCGCTCCATCGCGTAGCGGATGGCCCGTTCGAGCAGGGCGCCGTCGAGGTTGTCCTTGAGGAGGTAATCCTGCGCCCCGGCCTCGATGGCCCGGAGCGCCGTCTCGTCGTCGGAGAGGCCGGTCAACACCACGACCGGCACCGACTGGAGTTCCTCGGCCTCGATACGGTCTTTGAGTCGTTCTAGCGTCTCGATGCCTTGGCTGTCGGCGAGGCCGAGATCCAGCAAGACGAGGTCGAACGCCGACTCGGCCAGCCGATCGACGGCCGCGGGGAGGCTGTCGACGTGTGTCAGGTTCGGCGGGTCGAAGACGCTGCTGGTGTCGACCCGGAGGTGGTGGCGGATCAGCCGTGCGTCGCCCTCGTTGTCCTCGACGAGGAGGACGTCCAACCCGTTCGCCGGCTCGCTCGACATCTCACTCGGGCGGAAGTTTGACCACCTGCAGCCAGAACTCCTCGAGGGTGCCGACGACGTCGATAAAGCCGTCGAAGTCGACGGGTTTGGTCAGGTAGGCGTTCGCGTGGTGTTCGTAGGATTTGATCACGTCCTCCTCGGCCTCCGAACTCGTCAGGACGACCACCGGAATGCGCCGGAGGTCCTCGCTCTTTTTCACCTCCGCGAGCACCTCTCTCCCGTCCTTCCGGGGCATGTTCAAATCGAGCAAGACGAGATCCGGCCGTGGCGTGTCGGTGTACGGCTCCTCGCCCCGGAGGAACTGCATCGTCTCGACGCCGTCGGTGACGACGTGGAGATTGTTCGCCAGTCGACCCTTCTCCAGGGCCTTCCGCGTCAGCTTGACGTCGCCGGGGTTGTCCTCCGCCAGGAGGATTTCCACGGGCTCGCGTTCCGACATGGTCACTCCATTCGACCGCTGTGTGTTGACTGTTGGGGCGGGCGCGTGGGGAACTCGACGTGGAACGTCGTTCCCTCACCTTCCTCGGATTCGATCCAGATATCCCCCCCGTGGCGGTCGACGATCCGTCGACAGATGGCGAGGCCGATGCCCGTCCCCTCGTCGTCCCGGCTGGACTGCTCGAAGAGTTCGAACACGCGGTCCTGCTGGTCCGCCGGGATGCCCGGACCGTCGTCGGCGACGGAGAACACGACCGAATCCTCGCGTTCCTCGCCCGCGACGTGGACCGTCGGCGGGTCGTCGCCGTCGCCGCCGTGTTCGATGGCGTTGTCGATCAGGTTCTGGAAGAGCTGGCCGAGCTGGTTCGCGTCGGCGACGACAGACGGCAGGTCGCCGTACGTGACGGTCGCGTCCCGTTCCTCGATCAGGAGTTCGAGGTCCCGCAACACCCGTTCGAGGGCAGCCTCGGGATCGGTCTCCTCGAACTTCTTGCCTTTCGTGTGGACCCGGGAGTACTGCAGGAGGTCGTCGATCATGGCCTGCATCCGCTGGGCACCGTCGACCGCGAACTCGATGTACTCGTCGGCCTCCTCGTCGAGTTCGCTCCCGTACTCCGAGTCGAGCAGGTCGACGTAGCTGGAGACCATCCGCAGCGGCTCCTGGAGGTCGTGGGAGGCGACGTAGGCGAACTGCTGGAGCTGTTCGTTGGAGCGTTCGAGCTGCTGGACGGTCCGTTCGAGTTCCGCCTCCGTCTCCCTGATCTCGGTCACGTCCTGGAAGATGGCGTAACTCCGCGACTCCGCCACCTGTTCGACGCCGAACGGCACCAGCTCGACCACGAAGTGTTTCGTCCCATCCTCGGTCCGGAGCGTCGTCTCCGCCGTGAACCGCTCGTGGTCGTCCGTATGCGTCCGGAACGCCCGGATGGTCCCGTCATCCAGTTGCGGGAGCGCCGTCCCCAGCCCCTGGCCCTCGACCGAGCCGAACAGGGACTCGAAGCTCGGGTTCGCCGACTCGGCGACGAGGCGGTCGCCGTGTCGACGGAGCGAGACGATCCCCGAAGGATCGTTCTCGAACAGGGCTTGGAAGCGCTCCTTCTCGCGTCGGGTCCGATCCCGCTCCCGCCGGACGCTGGCGGTCCGTTGCCCGACGATCAGCCCCGCCACGGTGCCGACCACCGCCGTCTGTAACACGATGATGACGGGTTTTACCTCGTTTTGCACGACCTGGATGCCGACGACCCAGGCCGTCAACCCCCCCATCATCAGGACGCCCGCCACCGTCCACTTCGTCACGGTCCCCACGAACGCGTCGTCGTACGACCCGCGGCGGAGCCGATGGATCGAGTAGTACAACCCCAGGACGAGCACGAACGGGAGGGCGTTCTCGACGGCCGTCGACGCGAGGCTGTTGCCCTGCACCTGCCAGTCCTCGTAGACGTCGAACAGCAACACGCCGGTCAGTATCGCTCCGATCCCGGACAGCAGTGCAAGGGAGATCCGTCGGTTCGGTGGCATCCGGTCGACACTGCCGAGGCGCGCACTTAGTCCTTTGTCGCTCCCGTTTTCACGGCTGGTAATCACGGGGATGCGTATTTGATTCCGGCGCCCATAGGATACCCGAACGATGGCGAACCGACTGCGATTCACCGCGACCGCATGAGCGCGACCGACACGTTTCGGCTGTTACACGTCGACGACGATCCGGCGGTGCTGGATCTCACGTCGTCGTTCCTCGATCGAGAGCTCGGCTGGGAGGTCACGACGCTGACCGAAACGTCGCCCGAGGCGGCGCTCTCGCGGGTCGCCGACGACGCCGACGCCGGCGCCGACGTCGACTGTATCATCAGCGATTACGACATGCCCGCGATGGACGGGCTGGCCTTCTTCGAGGCCGCCCGCGAGCACGGGATCACGACGCCCTTTATCCTCTATACGGGCAAGGGGAGCGAGGAGATCGCCAGCCGGGCGCTCAACGCCGGCGTCACCGGCTACTTCCAGAAGGGTGGACCCGACCAGCAGCGCCGCCTCGCCAACCGCGTCGAACAGGTCCTCGACGACCGCCGGACGCAGGCCGTCGCCGACCGCTACTCGACGGTGATCGAGGCCCTCGGCTACCCCGTCTACGTCGTCGACGCGGACGGACGGTTCGAGTTCGTCAACGAGTCCTTCGCGGAGCTGACTGGCTACGATCGGGAGACGATCATCGGCAGTCTACCCTCGCTCATCAAGGACGATGCGGCCGTCGAGCGGGCCGAATCGGAACTCGGGGGGATCCTCTCGGCGGACGGCCCCGACAGCAGTCAGTTCGAGGTCGACATCGTCCCGAAGGAGGGCGACCCGATCCGGTGTCGCGACCACATGGCCGCCCTGCCCTACGACGGCGAGTGTTTCGAGGGGAGCGTCGGCATCCTCCGCGACGTCTCGGCGGAGCGCCGGCGACGCCGCGAACTCGACTACAGGACCCGCGCCATGGACGAGGCGCCGACGGGCATCACGATGACCGACCCCTCGCGGGCGGACAACCCGATGATCTACGTCAACGACGCGTTCGTCGAGATGACGGGCTACGACCGCGAGGCGGCCCTCGACCGCAACTGCCGGTTCCTCCAGGGGCCGGACACCGACTCGGAGCCCGTCGAGACGCTGAACGAGGCCATCGAGGCCGGCGAACCCGCGACGGTCACCCTCCGGAACTACCGGAGGGATGGCGAACCGTTCTGGAACCGGGTGAGCATCGCCCCGCTCCGGGACGACGACGGCGAGGTGGCCCGCTGGGTCGGCTTCCAGGAGGACGTGACCGAGTACCGCCGGTACCGTCGCCGTCTCGAACGGCAGAACGAGCGCCTCGAACGCTTCGCTGGCGTGCTCTCCCACGACCTCCGGAACCCGCTGACGGTGGCGGCGGGGGAACTCGAACTCGCCAAGTGTGCGACCGAGGCCGGCCACGAACACCTCGACGCGGTCGCCGACGCCCACGCCCGGATCGAGGCGCTGATCGACGACCTCCTCACGCTGGCCCGGGACACCGACGGCGACATGGATCGGGAGGCCCTGTCGCTGCCGACGATGGTTACGCGGTGCTGGTCCGACATCGAGACGCGGGACGCGACGCTCCGGGTCGAGACCGAGCGGACCGTCAACGCCGAGTCGCGCCGGTTCCGGCGACTCCTGACGAACCTCCTCGGCAACGCGGTGGAACACGGCGGCGACGACGTCGTCGTCACCGTGGGCGAGACGGACGGCGGCTTCTACGTCGCCGACGACGGCCCCGGAATCCCCGAATCCGAACGGGATCGGATCTTCGAGGCGGGCTACTCCACGGACGAGGGTGGGACGGGTTTCGGCCTCGAAATCGTCCGCGAGTTCGTCGACGTCCACGGGTGGACGGTCGACGTGACCGAGAGCGCCGACGGCGGCGCCCGCTTCGACGTGCGGGGCGTGGACGCCACCTGATCAGTCCTCGACCGCCCGTGCCACGAACGCGTCGATAGCCCCGCTCTCGGCGTGGAGGTGACAGTAGGTGCCGAGCGTCCGGTGTTCGACCAGGCCGTCCCGCTCGTCGTCGATGCCGGATCCCCGGACCACGTCGAAGGCGAAGCGGGCGTCGTCGTCGACGGTCGCGCTGGAGTAGTGGAACTCGTGGCCGCGCCGCCGGTCGCCGGCCGCGGCGGTCAGGGTGTCCCGCCGTGCCCGCAACTCGACGTGATCGAGCGCCTGATACCGGTCGTGCATCCGGACGTCGGCGGGCAGGACGCCGGCCATGGCGTGGCGCTCCCCCTCGGTCGTGGTCAGCGACTCGGCGAGGGCCATGAGCCCCCCGCACTCCCCGAGGACGGCGGTGCCCTCGGCCGCCGCCGCCGCGAGGGCGTCCGTCGTCGGACTCGCTTCGAGGTCGGCGGCGTGGAGCTCCGGGTACCCCCCCGGCAGGTAGACCCCGTCGCAGGCGGGCAGGTCGTCGCCCGCGAGCGGCGAAAAGGTGACGACCGTCGCCCGGTCGCGCAGGCGCTCGACCGTCGCCGGGTAGACGAAGCCGAAGGCGGCGTCGCGGGCGACGGCGATCCGTGCCCCGGTCGGACCGCCGACCGGGGCGGGAGCGGTCCGCGGCGGCGTCCGCGCCAGGTCCAGCAGCCGATCCGTCCGGATGCCCGCCGCGGCGGCGTCGAGGGCGTCACCGTCCAGTGGCGCCTCCGCGCCCATGTGGAGCCCGAGGTGTCGCTCCGGAATCTCCAGGTCCTCGCGGGGCGGGATCCGGCCGAGGTAGGCCAAGTCGTCGGGCAGGGCCTCCCGGATCCCCGACTCGTGGCGGCCGCCGTGGGCACGCTGGGCGATCACGCCGACGACGTCGACGTCCCGGCCCGCGTGGGTGGCGTACTCGCGGAAGCCGTGGGCCGTCGCGGCGACGCTCTCCATGCCCGCTTTCGCGTCGACGACGAGCACCACCGGCAAATCGAGAGCCTCGGCGACCATCGCCGTGCTCGACCGGTCGCCGTCGTAGAGGCCCATCACCCCCTCGACGACGCAGACGTCCCCGTCGCCGCGCGCGTAGTTACGGCGCAGACCCTCGCGACCTTCGAGCCACAGGTCGAGGGTCCGGGAGGGGGTGTCCGTCACGGCCTCGTGGTGGCTCGGATCGATGAAGTCGGGGCCGGCCTTCGCCGGCTGGACGTCATAGCCGTCGGCCGCCAGGGCACGGAGGACCGCGAGGGTCGCGACGGTCTTGCCGACGCCCGACTTCGTGCCGCCGAGGACGACTCCTTTCATGGGTCGGCCCGCACGACGAGCACGGAGAGGTCGGAGTACGGTGTCGACTCGCGGTCGCCCCCGCCCGCCGATCCGCGGAGGTCGCCGAGTGTCGTCCGTGTCACCCGCTCCTCCGGGTGTGTCAGGTGTTCGAACACGAGCGCGTCGAGCGCGGGATCGGCGCCCGACTCGACGAGCAGGTCGGCGACGTCGCCGGGCATCCAGTCGAACGGCCGCGGGAGCACGAGCAGGTGTCGGTCGCCGACGGCGTCGACGAGGCGGTCGAGATCAGGGTCGAGGTCGCCGCTCTTGTGGAGGGTGACGAACGCGGCGTCCTCCATCGGCGTCCGTGCCCGACTCGCGGCGACCTGGAGCGACGAGATTCCCGGCACCACGGTCACGGGCGCATCGACGGCCCGTTCGACCTTGCCGAGGAACTGGTAGCCCGAGTGGTTCGGATCGCCCATCAGGACGGCCGTCCCGTGGTCGCCGGCGGCCACGCGGTCCGCGAACACCGACAGCGTCGCCGCCTCGTCGGCGTAGCCACAGGTGAGCAGATCGGCCTCGGTCCCGTCGGCGACGAAGTCGACGACCGTCTCGAAGCCGACGACGACGTCCGCCTCGCGGATCGCCCGCGCGCCCCGGCGGGTGAGGTAGTCCGGGTTGCCGGGACCGATCCCGACGGCGTGAACCGGGTCGTCGAGGGCGTCGGGGTCCGGCTCCGGCGTCGCGGCGGCGACCGCCGCCGGGTCCGGGCCGGCGTCGAGGTCGTAGTCCTCACTCATCGCCGGGGAGTGTCACGTCGCCCTCACGGACGTCGCGGGCGACGTGGATCAGTTCGTTCACGAGCGCCGCGCCGAGGCCGCTCCCGCCGCGGGTGCCGACGTTCGTGACGGCGGGGACCCCGTGCTCCGCGGCGACAGAGCGCACCCGCTTGCGGCTGTCGGCCGCCTTGACGAACCCCACGGGCGTCGCGACGACGACGGCCGGCCGGGTGCCGTCCTCGATGCAGTCACAGAGCGCCAGGGCGCCGGTGGGGGCGTTGCCGACGACGGCGATGGCGCCGTCGTAGACCCCCTCGCGGTCGAGTTCGAGGACCGAGGCCGCCGTCCGGGTCATCCCCGTCTCGGCGGCCAGTTCCGTCCCGTTGCCGATGGCCTTCCGCACCCGACAGTCGTGACCCCGCCCCGTGATCCCCGACTTGACCATCGTGATGTCCGTCACGATGGGCCGCTCGTCGAGGACGGCCCGGGCGCCCGCGACCACGGGGTCGTTCTGGAACCGCATGAGATGCTGGAAGTCCGGGGAGCCGGTCGAGTGGACCGCCTTCGCCCGCAGCCGGTCGTTCAGCGTCTCCGTGGGGACGAACGAACGGACGATGTCCATGCTCGTCTCCGCGATATCCATCGCTTGCTCCGTCGTCGCGCCGAGGTCGGCGTAGTCGTCGTCAGTCATGGGTGATGGCCTCGTTTCGGTCGGTCGTCTCGGCCTCCAGGTCGCCCTCGACCGAGAGGTTGATGTCGCGCAGTCGGTCCGCCACCTCGGGGGCGGCGTCCCACAGGTCGCGGCCGATCGCCTCGAGCAGCGTCGCGGTGATGCTCTCCAGCGCCCACGGGTTCACGTCCCGCATCCACTCCCGTCGATCCTCGTCGAACGCGTAGGCGTCCGCCAGGTCGGCCCAGAGCGCGTCGCTCACGACGCCGGTCGTCGCGTCCCAGCCGAGGGCCACGTCGACGGTCGTCGAGAGGTCGCCCGCGCCCTTGTAGCCGTGTTCCTCCATGCTGTCGAGCCAGTCGGGGTTGAGCACGCGGGCCCGCATCGTCTTGCGCACCTTCTCCTCGTTGGTGTAGACGTCGACGTTGTCGGGGTCGCTAGAGTCGCCGACGTAGGAGGCCGGCTCCTCGCCCGCGATCTCCGAGACGGCGGTGATGAACCCGCCGTGGAAGGCGTACCAGTCCGAACTGTCGAACTCGTCCTGTTCGGCCGTGTCCTCGATTTTCACCGTCGCCTCGACGGAGCCGAGTCGCCGCTCGAAGCTGTCGTGGGCCTCGGAGACCCGGCCGCGGGAGCCGAGGGCGTACCCGCCCCACTGGACGTAGACGTCCGCGAGGTCCGAGCGGTCGTCCCACTCGCCCTCGTCGACGGCCTTGTTCGTCCCGGCGCCGTAGCCGCCGGGTTTCGTCGTGAAGACGCGCCGTCTCGCCAGGTCGTCGGCCTCGTCTTCGTCCACGCCCTCGGCTTCGAGGTCGGCCGCCTCCTCCTCGACGTGTTTCTTGACGTAGTTCCTGTCGTGGGGTTCGTCGAGTTCGACGACGGCGTCCACCGCGTCGTGGACGACGCTCGCGGCCTGCGGGAAGGCGTCCCGGAAGAGGCCGGAGACCCGCGTCGTCACGTCGACGCGAGGGCGCCCGAGCTCCTCCAGCGGGATCGGTTCGACGTCGTCGACGCGGCCGGCGTCGGTCCAGGTCGGCTCGACGCCCATCAGCGCGAGCACCTGTGCGACCGTCTCGCCGCGGGTCCGCACCGTCGGCGTCCCCCACGCGACGACGCCCACCTCCTCGGGGTACTCGTCGTGTTCGGCGTGGTGGCGTTCGAGAGTCCCCGTCGCCACCTCCTTGCCCACCTGCCAGGCGCTCCTGGCCGGCACCTTCCGTGGGTCGAGCGTGTAGAAGTTCCGCCCCGTCGGCAGCAGGTCGACGCCGCCGCGGGTCGGGGCGCCGCTGCCGCCCGGGGGGACGTACCCGCCGGCCAGGGCGTCCGCCGTCCGGGGGATCTCGGCTTCGGCGCCCCGGACCCGTGGCGCGGCCACGTCACGGATGAACGACAGCGCCTCGCGCAGGTCGTCGTGGGCGCCCCGCTTGGCACGGGCGTCGCCCAGCGGGTCGATATCCACGACCAAGAGGTTCATGTTCACCTCGTCGTCGGGGTCGGCCGTCGCCTCCGACTCCGGCACGTCGAAGTCGTTGGCTGCAAGCGTCCCGACGAGGTCGAGGCTGGTTTCGTACACCTCGTCGGCCGCCTCCGAGAGGGTCATGCCCAGCCGTTCGTCGTACGCGCCCGGTTCGTCGAGCATCCGCCCGTAGTCGACGCCGAGGACGCCCGCGACGCTCTCCCGGAGGCTGGGTCCGCCGGGATTCTCCAGACGCGTGAGCGCGACGAGGTACTCGACGAGCCGGTCGTCCTCCGGGGGTTCACCCATCGTGTGCAGCCCCATCCGGATCTGGGTCGTCTTCACGTCGGTGAGGTACTCGTGTACCCGCTCGACCAGTTCGTCGACCGAGAGGTCGTCGCCGGCGACCGCCCCCTCGGCCAGCGTGGAGCCGGCCGCGTCCGGACCGCGGACGTCGGCTCGGTCGTCGATCCCGCCGGCGATCCCGAGTTCTACCGCGAGGTCGAGGTCGTCCACCTTCTCGCGCAGGAGGGTTTCGAGGTGCTCGCCGTCGTCGCTGCGGGCGTCCTCCATCCCGGCCTCGCGGTACTGGTCGGCCAGCTCCTCGAGTTCCGCGAGTTCGTCGTAGGTCCCGGCGTTGCTCATCACCGGCGTCAGGTAGTCGACGACCGCCGCGTAGGAGCGGCGCTTGGCCTGTGTCCCCTCGCCCGGGTTGTTGACGATGTAGGGGTAGACGTTCGGCAGGTCGTCGATCAGCCTATCCGGCGCGCTCGCCCCGTTCAGGCCGACGGTCTTGCCGGGGAGCCACTCCAGGCTCCCGTGGGTGCCGAGGTGGACGACGGCGTCGGCGTCGTACGCCTCGCGCAGCCACGCGTAGAAGGCGAAGTAGTCGTGTGGCGGCTGGAGGTCCGAGTCGTGGTAGACCTTCGAGGGGTCCATCCCGAACCCGCGGGGCGGCTGGACGGTCACGAGGACGTTCCCGTACTCGACGCCGGGGATGGCGAAGGGCCGGTCGGGAGGGTCGCCCCACTCCTCGATGACGTTCTCCCGAAACCGTTCGTCGGCGGTCGCGAACCACTCGGCGTACCGCTCGGGCGAGACGGTGTCGACGCTCAGCTCCCGGACGTCTTCCGGGGCGACCCACCGCGAATCGAGGGTCAACTGGGCGGTGAGCCGGTCGATGAGTTCCGCGCCGTCGGTCGGCGAGTCCTCGACGGCGTAGCCCCGCGCGTCGAGTTCGTCGAGCAGGTTGACGGTGCTCTCGGGGCTGTCGAGGCCGAAGGCAGTCCCGATGCCGTCGTCGCTCGGCGGGTAGTTGTGGAGGACGACCGCTACCGATTTCTCGTCGTTGGGGACGTCTCGGAGCCGCGCCCAGTTGACCGCCAGCCGGGAGACGTGGTCGATCCGGTCGTCGATGGGGAAATGTTGTTTCGGGGCGCTCCCGATGCCCGCCTCGTCGTCCATGCGCTCCTTGCCGCTGATCGGGTGGGTGATGACGTTGCCGTCGAACTCGGGGAGTGCGACCGACAGCGCGAGTTCGAAGCCCATCACGCCCGTGTCGTTCGACTCGTAGCGCGACCGGGAGCGCATGGTCGTGATGGCCTGCAACACGGGGACGCCCAGTTCCGTGAGGAAGACGTCCTCGGCGCCCTCGCCCTCGTCGCTCGCTGCCCGTCCACGTTCGCTCATCGACAGCGAGAACATGAACGAACTCACGACGGCGTCGACCACGGGGCCGTCGTCGTCGCTGAACCAGTTGCGCGCGACCCACTCCGCGTTCTCCTGGCCCGCCTCGTCGCTCGCCGGGTTGCAAAAGGCGGGGAGGACGTTCGCTCCCAGTTCCTCCAACTTTCGGACGAGCGCATCAACGTACCGCGTGTTCGCGTGCGTCCAGTGGGACTCGTAGAACCAGACGCCGACGGTGGGCTTGCCCTCGTCGTGTGTCGCCAGGAGCTCCTCGTACTCGATCCCGGGGTGATCGGGGTGGTAGACGCCCTCGGTCGGGAGGTCGACCGGGTCGTCGTACGCGACGTCGACGTCGTCGTAGGTGGCGGCGAGGAACCGACAGCAGTTGGCGAGGTTCACCACGCCGCCGCCGTCGAGATACTCGTACACACGGTCCCGGTCGTCCGCGGTAACGGTCGTGTCCTCGAACGCGAAGGCGTCGCCCGTCGCCTTGACGATCAGCGGGACGCCCGCGTCCCGAAGTCGCTCGACGGCGTGGTCGTAGCCCGGCATGCTCCCCTCCGAGCCGTGCAACCAGAGCACCACGGCGGTCGCGGACTCGACCTCGTCGACGAACGCGTCGGTATCGGTCCCGTCGTCGAGGTCGCTCTCGGAGCGGACCACGAGGTCGACGTCGTCGAGACGTCCAGCCGCCCGCTGGACCGCTCCCAATTCGTTCTCGGTCGCCGTGTACAGCCCGATCGTCGGCATGAGTTGATAAAGCATTATTGCGGTACTACAAGTAAACTTTCGTATTCACATGGAGCGTCACCACACACCGTTCCCGGCCATCGTCGGGCAGGAGGAGTTGAAGCGGGCGTTGCTGGCCGTCACGGCGAACGACGCGCTCGACGGTCTGCTGGTCCGCGGGGAGAAGGGGACGGCCAAGTCCACGGCCGTCCGGGCGCTGGTCGACTTGTTGCCCGAGCAGCGCGCGGTCGCGGACTGTCCGTACGGCTGTCCGCCGGCCGACCCGGACAGGCAGTGTGCGTCGTGTCGGGAGCGGGCCGACCCGCCGGTCGAGACGCGGTCGGTCCCGTTGGTGACCCTCCCGCTCGGCGCGACCCGCGAGCGCGTGGTCGGGACGCTGTCGGTGGCCGACGCCTTGGACGGCGACGCCGCGTTCGACCCCGGCCTCCTCGCCCGCGCCAACCGGGGGATCCTCTACGTCGACGAGGTGAACCTCCTCGACGACCACCTGGTGGACGTCCTCCTCGACGCGGCCGCGAGCGGCGTCAACCGGGTCGAGCGCGACGGCGTGAGTCGGACCCACCCCGCGGAGTTCACGCTCGTCGGGACGATGAACCCCGAGGAGGGCGACCTCCGCCCACAGCTCCGCGACCGGTTCGCCCTCCAGGCGACGGTCACGGGCTGTGAGGCCGTCGACGACCGGGTCGAGGTCATCGACCGCGCCCTCGACCGGGACGCCGACCCCGAGACGTTCGCCGCCGCGTACGACGACGAGACCGACACCCTCCGCGAGCGACTGCGCGACGCGCGGCGACGCGTCGGCGACGTGACCCTCCCCGAGGAGTTCAAAACCGACATCGCCGAACTGTGCCGCGACGCGGGCGTCGACGGCCACCGGGCCGACATCGCCACCGCCCGCACCGCGCGAACGCTCGCGGCGCTCGACGGCCGGGCGAAGGTGCTCCGCTCGGACGTCCGCGAGGCGGCGGCGTTCGCGCTCCCCCACCGTCTCCGGCGCCGTCCCTTCGACGACGAACCCGACCCCGACGACGTCCTCGACGATCACTTCGACGGCGATGGCGACGGCGATGGCGACGAAAACGGCGAGGGTGACGCAGACGGCGACGAAAACGGCGAGGGTGACGCAGACGGCGACGAAAACGGCGAGGGTGACGCCGACACCGGCGGGGCGGACGACGGGTCGAGCGGGGACGGGCCCGGCGGCGAGGGGGACGCCGAGGGCGACGGCCCGACCCGGGAGTCGGCGCCGTCGAGCGCCGAGGGGTCGGGACCGGCTGGCGGCGGTGGCGAGGGCGGCGGCGACGGATCCGACGGCGACGGCGGAAGCGACGGCGACGGCGGAAGCGACGGCGACGCGGAGGACGAGGCGACGCCGCTGGTCCCCGGTCAGCGGCGGGCCGAGGTGGGCGACGCCGAGCGCCCGCCCGCCGACGACGTGACGGCGTCGACGAGCGACGGGAGCGGGTCCCGCGCCCGGACCGACGCCGCCGCGGGGTCGCGTGGCTCGCGGGTGCGGACCGAGCGCGCGGGCCCGGGCGACGACGTGGACGCGGCGGCGTCGGTCCGGGCCGCCGCGGCCGCGGGACGGGCCGACGTGGGCGAGGACGACCTGCGGCGGTCCGTCCGGCGCGGGAGTGCGGGGACGCTCGTCGTCTTCGTCGTCGACGCGAGCGCGTCGATGCGCCCGGCGATGCGCGAGGCCAAGGGGACGGTCATGGCGCTCCTGCGCGACGCCTACGAGCGGCGGGACGAGGTGGCGTTCGTCGCCGTCGCCGGCGACGAGGCGGAGGTGTTGCTCCCGCCGACGGACAGCGTCACGCTCGCGGCCCGCCACCTGAAGGAGTTGCCGACCGGCGACCGGACGCCCCTCCCGGACGGACTCGACACGGCGACCCGACTCGTGACGCGATCCGACGCGGACGCCGGACTCGTCGTCGTCGTGACCGACGGGCGCGCGAACGTCGCCGAGGGGAGCCCCACGGCGGCGACCCGCGCCGCGGCCCGCCGGCTGGCGGAAAGCGACGCGTCGGTCGTCCTCGTCGACGCCGCCGAACGTCGTCCGGGTGGGGGCGGAGAGTCTTCGGCCCCCGTCGACGCCGGCGGCGGAACGGGCGTGACGGGAATCATCGAGGAGGAGACCGGCGGGCGACGGATTCCCCTGTCGGACCTCACCGCCGACGTCGTCGCCGACGCCGCGGCGTCGGTCGAGCGGGACTAACGGACCCGCCACGCGTGCAGGCGGTGGGTCCCGTGCGTGACGCCCTCGTCGTGGTACTCGACGGGTTCCTCGACGACGGCGAGGGCGTCGTCACCGAGCGCCACGGCCGCGGCGACGCCCGGCAGCGACCGTGAATCGAGGTGGCCCCGGGTCGCGTCGAGGAGGTGGACCGCGTGGGTGTCGGCCGACCGCTCCCGGAAGTGCTGTGCCGAGGGGACGGCGACGAACGACCCGTTGGCCGCGACGCCGCGGGCGAACCCGCCGACGTCGTGGGTCCAGGCGACGTCGCCGCCGTCGACGGCGACGGCCGTATGTTCCCGCGGGTGGCGGGCGTCCGGGTCGCGGGTCGACGCGGCGTAGGTGTTGCCCGTCACGAAGACGGCGGTTCCGTCGGCGACGGCGACGTGGTTCGGGTAGGCGTAGACCGTGTCGCCGTCGACCGACCGCTCGCTCGCCAGGTCGACCCGCCACCGCTCGCCGCCGTCGAAATCGAGCAGGTAGCCGTGTTTGTCGCCGTGGCTCGCGACGGCGATGCCGTCGTCGACGACGGCCACGTCGCCGACGCGGCGGTCACCCTCGGTTCCGGGGTCCCAGTTGGCGAGGAGGGCCCCCGAATCGGCGTCGAGGACGACCAGACCGTACACGTGGTCGGCCGTACAGCGGTTGTACGCGACGACGACGCGCCCGTCGCCGACGTCCACGGCGATGGGCGAGGCGTGGGCGGCGTAGCGCCACTGGACGCCGCCGTCGGGGTCGACCCCGAGGACGACGCTCGGCCACGTCCGGTCGTCGCCGTCACGGTCGTACCGCCGGGCGGCGACGACGGCCGTGTCGTCGATCACGGCCGCGTCGACCACGTACGGTTGGAAGAGAAGCGACTCCCGAGTCGCCGTCCCGACGTCCGCCGCGGTGGCGTAGCGCCACCGGACCTCGCCCGTGGCCGGCGACAGCGCGGCGACGCGGCCGTCGGGGCCGCGTTCGCCGACGACGAGCGTATCCGCCGTCGCCGCCAGCGACACGGCGTACCGCTCGTCGGCCGTCGACTGGTCGCCCGGGCCCGCCCAGCCCTCCAAGGGCGTCGCGTCGGGGCGGTGCGCGGCCACGCGTCCGTCGGCCCCGCCCGCGAAGAGACGGTCGTCGGCGATAGCCGCCCCGGAGCGCGCCCGGTTGTGGCGGCTCCCCGCAGGGGACAGGTCGCCCAGCGACCGCCGCGCCGGGTCGACGAGTTCGGGCATCACTCCTCCGTCGGGAACGTCTCGTGGAGCGTGTGGTGGGCCTCGCCGAGGTCGTCGAGCACGGCGTCGGTCCGCTCACGGAGCCGGCGCACGGTGCGTTCGGCGTCGCGGACGGCGACGACCCGTCCCCGGAGGTAGGCCCCGTCTGGGTCGGTGGCGTCGGCCGCCATCGCCTCCTCTTCGAGGTCGATCAGGGCCGCTTCGAGGTGGCGCTGTATCTCGTCGAGCGTCTCGGCCGCGGCCAGCGCCGCGATGGGGCCGCCGGCCTCCAGTTCGTCGCCGATTTCGGCCTCGGCGTGCTGTTTGACGCTCTCGTCGACGGTACCGGTCATGTTCATCAGTGCGAGTCGAAGCGCTTCGAGTTCTGCGCAAGCCATTATAGCGTTTGGTGGACGAGTTCGGAGACGATGCGGTCCCGGTCGAGGTGGGACGAGACGATGCGGTCGGTGTCGTCGGCGGTGACGCCGCCGTACCAGACGCCGTCGGGGTAAACGGCGACCATCGGGCCGTCCCCGCACTGTCCGAGACAGGAGGTGCGGGTGATCCGGGCGTCGCAGTCTTCGGCGTCGCGGACGCCCTGCCGGAGTCCCTCGATGACCGCCGCCGATCCGCTCTCGGCACACGTCTGGTTGGTGCAGACCGCCACGTGCTTTTCGGGCGCGTCGTGGACGTGCGGGTCGTCGCCGACGTCCTCACGGTCGGCGTGTTCCGCCTGATGGACGAGCGAGCGCAGCATGGCGCGTGCCCCGCCCTGGTCCTCCTCGTAGCCCGAGAGTTCGACCTTGTACTTGCAGGTGTCACAGGACATCTCGACGCTGTCCGAGCGGGCCGCCCGCCAGCGGTCGACGAGGACGTCGACGACCCGGTCGTCGACCCCGAGCGGGGCGCCCGCGCCCGCTGCGACGTAGGGGTACTCGTCGTCGAAGGACTCGGCCGTGTCGACGATGCGCCCCGTCAGCGTCCCGTCGCCGAGCATGTACGGGACGACGACCACCGCGTCGGGGCGGCTCTTCGTGACGGTGTGGAGCGTCTCGTCGAGGAGCGGCGACGTCACGCCGATGAACGAGGCCTCGACGCGGTCGAACTCGCGGCCCTCGTAGAGGAGCCGCGCGAGTTTGTGCACGTCGGCGTTCGAGTCCGGATCGCTCGACCCGCGGGCACAGACGACGACGGCCACGTCGTCCTCGGTCCGATCGACACCGAGGTCGGCCTCGACGGCGCGGACGCGGTCGTCGAGCAGGTCCACGAGCGACGGGTGGACGCCCAGATGCGAGCCGTAGTGGATCGTCAGGTCGTCGTGTCGGGCCCGCGCCGTCTGGACGGCAAGCGGCACGTCGTTTTTGACGTGGCTCGCGCCGAACAGCGACAGCGGGACGACGGTCAGCGTCCGGCAGGCGGGCGCGAGCGTCTCGATGGCCTCCCCGATGGGCGGGTCGGCGAGTTCGAGGTAGGCCGCGTCGACCGGCAGGTCGAGTTCGGCCTCCAGGTCCGCCGCCAGCGTGCGCACCTGCTCGTTCGACTTCTCGCGGCGGGAGCCGTGGCCGACGAGCAGGACCGCGTCGTCGTCGAGCGGCTGCTCGTCGATCATCCCTCCACCTGCTCCAGGCTCCGGAGCAACTTGCGCCGCCGCGTCGGCGCGAACAGCTCGCTCGCCTCGCTCCCCTCGTACACCCAGCGGCCGAACGGACCGGCGGCCGCGTCGTCGATCCCGAACCAGTAGCCGCCGGAGGACGTCTCCCCGATGTCGTCGGCCGGGGCGTCGACCGGGCAGTCCGCGAGGTGCCCCTGGACCGCCTCCAGCAGCGTCCGGTCGTCGTGGACGAAGGAGATGCCCACGGTCCCCGAGGAGGACTTGAAACAGACCGTCCCGCAGCTCTCCAGGAGTCCCCGGAGGAGTTGCCGGTGGGCGTCCGCGAGGGCGTCGAAGCGGTAGCCGCCCCGCTCGTCGCCCGTCGGGAGGCCGAAGGCGGCGCTCCCGCGTGCGGCCACGTCGCCGGCGACGGTGACGCGGTACTCGTCCTCGGTCCGGGTGATCGACGTATCGTGGGCGTACTCGCGTTCCGTCCGGCGGTGGTCGACGTCGCCGCCGCCCGCGATTTCGACGAGGCGGTCGGCACAGCCCTCGTCCGGCGCCCGGACGGTGAGGCCGTCCGCCCGGACGTCGCCGTCGCCGGCGACGTGGCCCCAGAAGTAGGCCGTCTCCGGGTGACACTCGAGCAGGTCGGCGGGTGCCTCGGCGGTCATGGTTCCTCCCGGACGGTGATGGCGTCGGGCGGGCAGGCCCGCGCGGCGAGGGTCGCGTCCTCGACGTCGCCGTCGAAGGTGGCGATCACGCGCTCGCCCGCCCGCTCGACGTCGACCACGCCCTCGGCCGTCGGATCGACCGTCGCGAGGCCGGCGTCGTCCTCGACGAAGCGGTCGTCGCGGACGAGACAGGCGAAGATGCCGTCGCAGGCCTCCCGATCGAGTTCGACGCGGAACATCTCAGTACTCGTATTTCCGCTCGTAGCCACGCGGCGTCACCATCCGACCGTCCCAGACGTAGGTCTCGTCGTTGCCGACCAGAAGCGTCGTCGTCATGTCGACGAGGTCGGACTCGCCGAGTTCCGGGAGGTCGCGCAGTTCCACGATTTCGGTCTCCTCGTCCTCGCGGCCCGCGGCGTGGACGATCCCCACCGGCGTCTCGGGGTCGCGGTGTTCGAGGAGGATCTCACAACACTTCTGGTAGTTCTCCCGGCGCTTGCGGCTCCAGGGGTTGTATATCGCGATCGTGAACCCCTCCTTGGCGGCCGCGTGCAGGCGGGACTCGATGGTCGGCATCGGCGTCAGGTGATCGGAGAGGCTGATGCTGACGGTGTCGTTGACGAGGGGGGCGCCCAGACGGGCCGCACACGACTGGGCGGCCGGCACCCCGGGCACCACCTCGAAGTCGACGGCGCTCGCCGATCCACCCTTGGATTCGAGGATCTCGAGCGCGAGGCCGCCGAGCGCGTAGACGTTCGGGTCGCCGCTCCCCACGATGGCCACCTCGTTGCCGGCGAGCGCCCGGTCGACCGCCTCCTCGGTTCGCGACACCTCGCCGCACATCGGCGTCGAGTAGACGTCCTCTGCAGCCTCGACGACGTCGTCGGGGAGGAGGTCGACGTACGTCGTGTAGCCGACGATATGCTCGACGCCACGGAGCGCCTCCGTCGCCCGGGCGGTCATCCCGCTCGCCTCGCCGGGGCCCAGGCCGACGGCGACGAGTCGGCCGGGGTCGGCGTCGAAGTCGTCGGCCGTCGCCGTGACGTTCTCGTCGGTCGTCTCCGACTTCGACCCGCCGCACTTCGACTCCGACGTCTCCGACTTCGACCCGCCGCACTTCGACTCCGACGTCTCCGTCGTCGATCCGCCGCACTTCGACTCCGACGTGTCGGTCGCCGCCGCGTCGGTATCGGTCGTCGCGCCACACCTCGATCCGTCGTTCGCGTTGGTCTCGCTCATGGTTAGAAGTCCTCGACGTCACGCCCGCCGCGCGGGGTGACGAGGTACGTTTCGTGGTCGTTGCGCCAGGTGTCGGTCTCGTGGGTGCCGACGAGGATGGACGTGCCCATGCCGCCGACGTCTTCCTCGTGGGCCGCCGCCTCGCCGAGCGTCGTGACGGTGAACGCCTCCCCGTCGACGTTCCGGCCGGCGTCGCCCCGGCCGGCGTCGTTGAAGATGCCGACCGGCACGTCGTCGGCCCGCTCCTCGCGGAGGATCCCGATCGCCCGCTCGTAGTTCCGCCAGCAGTTGTAGAGGACGACGACGAAGTCGCTGATCGCGGCCGCGCGGAGTTTCTCCTCGATCTCGTCCCAGCCGCGCCACTTGTCGGACAGCGACACGGTACAGAAGTCGTTCGAGAGGGGCGCGCCCATCATCGCCGCGCCGCCGAGCGCCGCGGTCACGCCGGGGACGATCTCGATCGGGACGTCCGTGGCGTCGTCGGCGTCGGCCATCGTGAAGACGAGGTCGGACTTGCCGTAGACGTTCGGGTCGCCCCCGGAGACGTTGGCGACGTCCTCGCCGTCCCGGACGCGCTCGAAGGCTTCGCGGGTGAGTTCGACCTGCTGTCCCATCGACGAGCGGACGACCTCGGGGTCAGCCTCGCCGCCCTCGCCCTCGGGCGGGAGCGTCCCGTCCTGCCGGAGGAACTCCTGGTAGAGGTTCGAGGCGATGACACAGTCGGCGCCGGTGATGACCTCGCGCGCCCGCTGGGTCATGTGGGCGGGCAGCCCCGGCCCGATGCCGACGACGTAGAGGGTGCCGTGATCGGTCATCGGCCCACCGCCACGGTGACCGCGTCGTCGTGTCGCCGCTTCTCGACGAGGAGTTCGTGGTCGCGGCCGGCCGCGATGGCGCTCGCCTCCGCGATGCCCGGCCAGCCGATCAGCTCCTTCGACTTGGAGGGGGTCGGCCCCTCGAAGGCCTCCAGGGTCTCCTTGTCGAGGGAGGCCACTCCGACGCCGAACTCCCGTGCGGCCTCGATCAGGCCGGGTTCGTCCTCCTTGCGGGTCGCCGTCGCGACGAACTCGACGTCGTCGGGCGTCAGGTCCGCCTCGTCGAGAGCCGCGCGCCAGGCGGTCAGGAACTGTTCGGCGTCGGCGCCGGAGACGCTGCCGGTGCCGAGGACGACGCCCGCCTCCGTGTTCCGCTTGAGGACGGTCACGTCGTCGCCGACGAGGACCGCCCGCGGCCCGTCGAGGCGGGCGACCGGTCCCAGGTTCTCGTCGAGGACGGCGAGGTTCGTCGCCACCGTCGAGTCGCCGTTGACGACGTGGGTGTCGAGGGCCTTCGCGCGGCTCTCGACGCCCTGCTTGCCCGCCGCCTCCGACGCCGTCGTCATCGCGGGCACGGCGCCGAGGCCCGCGAGGTCGTTCGCTACCTGGTTCGCGCCGTGGTGGCCGCCGGTGAGCGGGATGGCCCACGTCAGCTCCTCGTCGACGACGACCACCGCGGGGTCGTCCCACTTGTCGTCGAGCAGGGGTGCGGTCTTGCGCATGGCGATGCCGCTGGCCATCAGGCCGACGAAGCAGTCGTACTCGCCCCAGTGCTCCGCGAAGACGTCGCCGTGGTACTCGAGGATGTCGATGCGGTCGTAGTCGGCCGCGAGGCCGGCTTCGATCTCCTCGGCCGTGTCGAGTTTGCGCTCGAAGCTGACGATCGCGATCTCGTCGGCGACCTCCCCGTCGCTGTCCGGGGTGCTACAGCCGTCGTCCGTCGTGTCGGTAGTGCTCTCAGTCATGGTTCGTGTCGCTCTCGGTGTCGCTGTCGTCGTCGTTCGCCCAGTCGCCGTACAGGTACGACCGCTCGTACCCGGCGCCGGTGGCCGCCTCGCCGATTATCACTAGCGCCGAGGCGCGGTAGCCCGCCGCCTCGACCTGCTCGCCGATGGTTCCGATGGTGCCCCGGATCACGTCCTCGTCGGGCCAGGAGGCGTGGTAGACGACCGCGACGGGCGTCTCGGGATCGTGGCCGTCGTCGAGCAGGCGGTCCATCGTGTCGCTGACGGCGTGGGTCCCCAGGTAGATGCACGTCGTCACGTCGCCGAAGCCGACGAAGTCGCTGATGTGGTCCTCCTCGGCCGAGAGGGTCTTGCCCTGTGGCCGGGTGAAGGCGACGTGGTTGGCCACCTCGTTGAGCGTCAACTGCGTCCCGAGGGTCGCGCTGGCGGCGAAGGCGGAGGTGACGCCGGGCACGAAGTAGGACGGGACACCCTCGTCGTCGAGGGCGTCCATCTGCTCCAGGGCGGCGCCGTAGACGGCGGGGTCGCCGCTGTGCAGGCGCACGACCGTCCGCCCGGCCTCGTAGGCCTCGGCCATCAGCGGGACCAACTCTTCGAGGTCCTTGCCGACGCTGTTGACCTGCTCCGCGTCGTCGCAGTACGCCTCCAGCAGTTCGCTGTTGACCAGCGAGCCGGCGTGCACGACGAGGTCCGCGTCCTCGACGAGGCGCTTCCCGGTGACGGTGAGCAGCCCCGGGTCGCCGGGGCCGGCGCCGATAAAGGGGACGCCCTCGCGGACGTCGCCGGCGGTGTGATCGTTTCTCACGCCGACCCCTCCCGCTCGCCGTCCTCGAAGGCGGCGGTCGCCAGGTCGCGCTCCAGCCCCCGCCGTTCGGCGTACGCGAGCGTGTAGTAGTCGCGCTCGGCCACCTCCGTCGGGTCGCTCGTGACGGTGGTCTCCCCCTGTTCCATGAACAGGCGGCGACCGTAGCGGACGTCGTAGCCGGCGTCGACGAGTCCCTCGTGGGTGGCCACCGCGTCGGTGACCTTGAACAGGATCATCCGATCGGGGCCGGTCGGCGCCGCGCCGTCGGCGGCCTCCCGGAGCGAGAGGCCGGTCCCGGCCTCGATCTCGACGCCGAGCGCCGTCGCGAAGGCCGTCACGGCGCTGACGCCCGGCACCACCGCCACGTCCACGTCGGGGTGGAAGGCCGACAGCGTCCGCCGGAGGTGTCCGAACGTCGAGTAGACGTTCGGGTCGCCGAGGGTGACGAAGGCGACGTCCTCGTCGGCCGCCGTCTCGGCGACGGCGTCGGCGGCCGTCCGCCACGCCCGCCGGAGTTTCTCGGGGTCGCGGGTCATCGGGAAGTCGAGGTCGCCGAGCTTGGAGTCGGGAACGTACTCGCGGGCGACCGACCGCGAGAGGCGGCCGGGCGAGTGAACGGTCGACGCGGATTCGAGGACCCGCTTGCCGCGGACGGTGATCAGGTCGGCCTCGCCGGGGCCGAGGCCGACGCCGTAGACGGTCACGCGAGACCGCCCCCGTCGCGGCGCCCGACGACGACGTAGACGGGGTTGTCCGCCCGGAAGCTCGTCGCGCCGGCGAGTTCGTAGCCGTGGTTCACCTGGATCTGGAGGACCTCCGAGAGGAGGTCCCGGTCGCGGAAGGCGTCGACGGCACGGCCCGCCACCTCGACGCGGGAGACGTTCATCACCACCCGGTCGACGCCCGTCTCCACGGCGTGATCGAGGACGGCCTCGAAGTTCCGACTCCCACCGAGGAACATGGCGTCCGCGTCGTCCGGAAGCCCCGCCGGCGCCTCCGCCTCGCGAAGCGACACCTCGGCGTCGTACTCGTTGGCGGCGAGGTTCTTCCGGGTCACCTCCAGCCGGTCGGGCTTTCGCTCGACGGCCGTCACCCGGCCGGCGCGACGGGCCGCCTCCACGGTGACCGCGCCGGTACAGGAGCCGACGTCGACGAAGTGATCCGTGGGCTGCAAGTCCAACTTCCGGAGCGTCACTCCACGTATCTCCGCTTTCGTCGGCCCGGCCTTCGCGTCGTGCGGAAGCGCTACCTGAGGCATCACCACCACAATTTCGGGGCCGGATGAAAACAATTTTGCTTGTCCTACAAAAAGCGGGGTTTCACCCCACGCGGCGACTCAGGCCGGTTCGAACTCGTCGAGGACGGCGGCGACGTCGTCGCGGATCGAGACCACGTCGCCGACGACGGTGGTCGCGGGGGGCGTGATCGCGGAGTCCTCGGCGTCGTCGACGATGGTCTCGAGGGAGCCCCGGACGACGCGCTGGTCGTCCCAGGCGGCCTTCTGGACGAGGGCGACGGGGACGTCGCCGTCGACGCCGTGCGACCGGAGGGCGGTGACGTTGCGCTCCAGCGTCCGGACGCCCATGAGGATGACGAGCGTCGACCCGTTCCGGATCTCGTCGGCGAGCGCGGCCCAGTCGAGCGTACTCGCGCCCTTGTCCGGCGTCTCGTGGCCCGTGATGACCGTGAAGCGGGAGGAGACGTCGCGGTGGGTGAGCGGGATGCCGGCCAGTCCGGGGGCGGCGATCACGCTGGAGACGCCCGGCACGATCTCGAACCCGACGTCGCGGTCGGCGAGGTACTGGGCCTCCTCGCCGCCGCGGCCGAAGACGAACGGGTCGCCGCCCTTCAGGCGGACGACGGCGTCGCCGGCGGCCGCGCGGTCGGCCAGTCGCTCGTTGATCTCCGCCTGTGGCGTCTTCCGGTCGGCCCGCTTGCCGACGTCGACGACCTCAACCGCTCCGGGGATGCGGTGAACCAGCGTATCACGGGTGAGGGCGTCGTGAAACACCACGTCAGCGGTCTCGATGAGCCGCCGCGCCCGGACGGTGAGCAGGTCCGGATCGCCCGGCCCCGCGCCGACCAGATACACCTGGCCCGCCGTCGCCCGCGACCGCTCCGGGGTCGACGTCTCGCGGTCGAAGGGCTGGCGGATCGTCTCGTCGTCGGCGTCCCGGGGGCGTCCCGGCGGTCCGTTCCCCGTTCCCGGTCCCCGAGCGGTGTCCTCTTCCATCGGTGGATAAGCGCTGATTGCAGTAACTTCAATCTACTTGTGTTTCTGGCGGAAGGGAGGTGTTTCCAAAGTGCAGTTTCGTTATCGCAAGCGGTATTGTTTTTACACGGGAGGTAGTCGGCACCGACGGGAAGTGATCTCGACTTGCACATCATGGAGGGATTCCTGCCACCGGTTTGGGCGGTCGTCTGGACGGTCCTCGCACTCCCGTTCGTGGCGTACGGCGCGCGGCGGACGCTGTCGGCCGTTCGGACCGATCCCCGCACCAAGGCGCTGGTCGCGGTGTGTGCGGCGTTCGTGTTCGTCCTCTCGGCGCTCAAACTCCCCTCGGTGGCGGGGAGTTCCTCGCATCCGACCGGGACGGGCCTCATCGTCGTGCTGTTCGGCCCCGCCGTCACCGCCTTCGTCTCGGTCGTGGTCCTCCTCTACCAGGCGCTCCTCCTCGCCCACGGGGGCGTGACGACCCTCGGTGCCAACGTCCTCTCGATGGGGGTCGTCGGCCCCTTCGTCGGGTGGACGGCGTACCGGCTCGTCCGGCCGCGACTGTCGCTCGAACGGTCCACCTTCGTCGCCGCGGCGGTCACCGACTGGACGACGTATCTCGTCACCTCGTTCCAACTCGGGCTGGCCTTTCCCGCGGGGGCGGACCCGGGCGGCGTCCTCGCGTCGGCGCTCGACTTCGCGGCGGTGTTCACCGTCACACAGCTCCCCATCGGCGTGCTCGAGGGCCTCCTCGCGGCGGCGATGGTGGGCTACCTGTGCCGTCTCGACACGCTCGACGGGAGCCGGGTGGGGGTGGCGTCGTGAGACGCAGCCTGCTGCTCGGCGGCGTCGTCGCCGCCGTGGTCTTCCTCCTCGCGACGGCCGGCGGCGACCTCGCGGGAACCGACGGGCAGGCCGTTGCCGAAATCGAGGAGCGGTCCCCGACGTACGACCGGTGGGCGACGCCCGCCTGGGCGCCCGACGCGACGGGCGAGGCCCTCCTCTTCGCTCTCCAGGGGGGCGTTGGCGCGGTCCTGCTCGGACGGTACCTCGACCGGTTGCGAGCGAGTGATGGGGATGCACCGGACGCTTGAGGACGTCCAGGTGACCGCCACGCCCGTCGTCGAGGGGCCGCTACGGGTGTACTTCGTCCTCGTCGCGCTCCTGCTCACCGCGACGACGACGCGACCGGCCGTCTACGCCGTCGCCACCGTCGCCTTCGCCTGTCTGTCGATCCACGCCGCGGGGCGGGCCTACGTCGCGCTCCTCCGGTATCCCCTCGCCTTCCTGGTGCCGAGCCTGCTGGTCGTCGCCGTCGTCACCCCCGGCGCGCCGGTTCTGGACCTGCCGGCCGTGACCATCACCGACCGCGGCCTCGCCGTCGCGGCGCGGACGGGCCTGCGCGCGGTGGCGTCGCTCTCCGTGCTCTCCTTTCTGGCGCTGACGACGACGGTCCCCGAACTGGTCGCCGCCCTCGACGACCTCCGCTTGCCGTCGGCGGTGATCGAACTTCTCCTGCTCGTCTACCGCGGCATCCAGGTCCTCGTCGAGCGGTCGGCACGGCTCCACACGGCCGCCCGCCTCCGCGGTGGGTTCGACTCGCGGCGCGCCCTGTTTCGCACGACGAAACTCGTCGGCGCCTCGCTGCTGGTGGGATCGATCGACCGGGCGGAGGCGTTCGAACGCGCCATGGCGTCGCGCAACTACGCCGGCCGGATGCCGGTCCCCGAGTACGAGAGCGGGGGGTACGCCGTCGTCGGCGTCGTACTCGTCGCCCTCGTCGCGGCGAGGTGGGTCGCGTGATCGAAACGGTCGACCTCCACTTCGGCTACGGCGACCGGACGGTCCTCCGCGGGGTGGAGTTCACCGCCCCGACGGCGGCGGTGACCGTCCTCCTCGGGCGCAACGGGGCCGGCAAGTCGAGCCTGCTGAAGCAGTTCAACGGCCTGCTCGAACCCGACCGCGGCCACGTCGTCGTCGGCGGCGAGCGCGTCGCCTACGACGCCGCTTCGCTCCGCTCGCTCCGTCGCCGGGTCGGGTTCGTCTTCCAGCGACCCGACGACCAACTCGTCGCCCCGACGGTCGGCGAGGACGTCGCCTTCGGCCCGGCCAACCGCGACGGCGACGCGGGGACCGAGGCCCGCGTCGAGCGGGCGCTCTCCCGGGTCGGCCTCGACGGCTACGAGGACCGGCTCTGTAGCCGGCTGAGCAACGGCGAGCGAAAGCGGGTCGCGCTCGCGGGCGTGTTGGCGATGGATCCCGACTACCTCGTCCTCGACGAACCGACCGCGGGACTCGACGGGCCGGGCACGCGCGCCCTCGTCGACCTGATCCGTGGCCTGGCCGACGAGGGCCTCACGTTCGTCGTCTCCACGCATTACCCGGGCTTCGCCGCGGCCGTCGGCGACCGCTTCGGCGTCCTCGACGAGGGGCGGATCGCGTACCACGGTCGATCGCTCGACGGCGTCGACCCCGAGCGGTTCGGCCTCCGGCGGTTCGAGGTGGGTGACGTGACCGATCGCGGTCGGAAATGAGTAATCACCCGAGCCAACGTTACTGGGAATCGACCCGGTTATTTAACCGTCCGAAGTTACACCTCCCGAACGAGAGGCGGCCGGTGTCGGCGGGCCCGGGTTGGATGACTGCCACCGACATGCCATGCCGATCAGGAACGCTCTCCCGCCCACGAAAGCGTCGTCGTCTCTCGGATCCTCCGTACACCCCCGACAGCGGTCGCTCCGCCGGGTGCGCTGGTACCGGCCGTCCACGGCGGGTTTTCCACGGCGCCCGGTTTCGGGACACGGCCCCGGCGACGGCGCGTGGACGTGTCGCGGGACCACCCCGTCCGTCGGCAGGGTTTTCAACACGACGGGACGAACCCTCGTAGACGTCACACTTCCATGATCGACGTGTCCATCGAGAGCGTAGAGACGGTGGGTCTATCGGCACCGCTGGAAGACCGGTTCGGATACGCACAGGAGTGGGTGGACCGCCGTTCGGCGGTCCTCGTCAAGGTCGAAGCGGACGACGGGACGGTCGGATGGGGGGAGTGCTGGGGCCCGGTGGCTGGAACGCGGGAGACAGTCGAGGACGTCCTGGCACCGACCGTTCTCGGCGAGGATCCGCTGCACGTGGAACGCCTCTACGATCACCTCTACGATGCCGGTCGGGCGACGTACCAGACGGTCGTCCCACTGCCCGCGATCAGCGGGCTGGACATCGCACTCTGGGACCTCAAGGGAAAGCTGCTGGACGAACCCGTCTCCGTGCTCTTGGGCGGCCGCGAACGCGGGGACGTCCGCGCGTACGCCACCGGTCACTACTTCAGGGATACCGACGACCTCTCGGTTCAATACGACGAGATAGCCGACGAAGCGGCGGCGAACGCGGAGGAGTTGGGCGCGTTGAAACTGAAGACCGGTCTCTCGCTTCTCGGATACGGGCCCGACGAGGACATCGAACTCGTGCGAACCGTCCGGGAGCGGGTCGGTGACGACGTGACGATGATGGTGGACGCCAACTACGCCTACACACGGCGCGAAGCACGGAGGGTGGGACGGGCGCTGGACCAACTGGGAGTCCAATGGTTCGAAGAGCCCGTTGCACCGGAAGATATCGAAGGCTACGCCGCCCTTCGGGCCGACCTGGACGTACCGATCGCGGGAGGCGAATGTCACACGCCGACCGACTTCACTCGGCTGTTCGACGTCCACGGCGTGGACGTCGCACAACCCGACGTCTGCATCGTCGGGGGACTCACCCCCGGACGGCGCATCGTAACCCGAGCCCAAGAACACGGGATCGACGTCGTGCCACACGCGTGGGGGACGCCGGTCGGACTGGCAGCCAGCCTCCACCTCATCGCGACGGTCGATGGCCGACCGTGGTTGGAGTACGATCGCTCGCCGAACCCGATCCGCGACGCCCTCGCCGGTCCCGGTATGGCGCCGGACGACGGAACGGTACCGATTCCGTCCACTCCCGGTCTCGGCGTGGAGGTCGACCTCGATGCGGTGGCCGACTACCGGATAGACGGCTGAAACCGACGACGCGACTTCCGAGGCGCCGTATCGGAAGCGCATTTACAACCCGGGTGTCTAAGACCCGTATATGAGTGACGAATCCGGGGGTGTCGCCTGGTTCCGAGACGTCGACCCGGGCGACGTGGACGCGGCCCGCGAGACCATCGAAGGCGGGAGTGCGGACGAACCGAACGACTGGCCCGCCCGCGCCGTCGAAGAGGGTTTCGCCGCCGACCGAGACGAGTATTACGAGCGCCTGCACGAAGCGACGGTACACGCGACTCGGGAGGCCGTCCGCGAGCGCGAGCGGGCCGACGACCGACAGTTGATCCACTGTGTCCGGGCGATGGACGACGCCGAGCGGACGGCGAACGAACTCGCGGAGCGGGTCGCCGAGTGGGCGGGCGCGCTGTTCGACGACGCCCAGCCGGGCGTCGACGGCGCCCGATCGATCGCCGGACACGACGCCGAGACGGCGGCGGAGCGTCGCGCCGTCTCCCTCGCCGAGCGGGTGGTCGACCTGGCTGACGAGGCCGACGACTTACGCGCGTACATCGAGCGGGCGGCGCCGGCGGTGGCGCCCAACCTGACCCGGATGGCCGGGCCGGTGCTCGCCGCGCGGTTGATCGCCCTCGCGGGCGGCCTCGGTTCCCTCGCGAAGAAGCCCTCGGGAACGGTCCAGGTGCTCGGCGCCGAGGACGCGCTGTTCGCCCACCTCTCCGGACGGGCACCGTCCCCGAAACACGGCGTCATCTTCACCCACGACTACGTCCGGAACACCCGGCCCGAGGACCGCGGATCGGCCGCCCGTGCGCTGGCAGGGAAACTCACCATCGCGGCGCGGATCGACCACTACGCAGGCGACCTCCGGCCGTCGCTCCACGAGGAACTCGACGAGCGCATCGCGACCATCCGCGCGAGGGCCGACCGATGAGCCTCCCCGACGGCGTCGAGCGGCGCCGGGTCGACGGCCGGGAGCGCCTCGCCACCCGCGGGGAGCCGGTGTACGGCGAGCCGACGGACGGCCCGTGGCGCCTGTGGGACGCCGGTCGGTCGAAACTCGGCGCGACCCTGGAACTGGGCCTCGACACCGGCCTGACCGGCGGGGAGAGCGTCCTCTATCTCGGCGCCGCGAGCGGGACGACGGTCAGCCACGTCGCCGACTTCGCGGGACCGACCTACGCCGTCGAGTTCGCGCCCCGACCCGCCCGCGACCTGGTCGATGTGGCGGCCTCCCGCCCCAACCTGTTTCCGCTGTTGAAGGACGCCCGCCGGCCCGAGACGTACGCCCACGTGGTCGAGTCGGATCTCGACGCCCTCGTCCAGGACGTGGCGACCCGCGGCCAGGCCCGCGTCGCGGCCCGCAACCGGCGCTTTCTGGCCCCGGACGGGCGACTCCTCGCGGCGATCAAGGCCCGAAGCGAGGACGTGACCCGCGACCCCGCATCCGTCTTCGAGGACGTCCTCGCCGACCTGCGGGCGCACTACGAGATCCTGGAGACGGCTCGGCTCGACCGGCACCACGACGACCACCTCGTCGTCGTCGCCAGTCCACGGGAGGAGTAGACGCCGACGGCGGCGTCGGGACCACGACCGATCGACCCCGATCGGAGTCCGATTCGGCGGGACGCGACGACGGTCGGCGACGTCGGCCGTGCACACTGTGATAATACGGTTATACCACCAATATATATATCACGGTGGCTTCGGTAGGTGAGTCCGTACGATGGCGTTCAGCGACCGACTGCTCGAGGCGGGTGACCACCTCTGGGAGGCACAGAAGGAGCATCCGTTCGTCGTGGAACTCGCGGAGGGAACCTTGGACGAATCGGCGTTCCAGTACTGGATCGAACAGGACTATCGCTATCTCCTCGACTACGCTCGACTGTTCGCCATCGCCGGGGCGAAGGCGCGCGACGAGGGGACGATGACGGACCTCCTGAGCGTCGCCCACAGCACGCTCAGTCACGAGATGGAGCTACACCGGGAGTTCGCCGCCGACTACGGGGTGTCACGGGAGGACCTTGAGGGCGTTCGGAAGGCTCCGACCTGCGAAGCGTACACGAACTTCCTGATTCGGACGGCATACGAGGGGTCGCTCGCGGAGATCAGTGCAGCACTGTTCCCGTGTGGACAGGGCTTCCTCGATATCGGGGAACACACGGCGGAACTCGCGACGGAGGAACACCGATACACGCCGTGGATCGAGACGTACACCAGCGACGAGTTCCGCGACGTCGTCGGCCTGATGCGGGGTTTCGTCGACCGGTGTGGTGAACGGTATCCGGGCGAGCACGACGCCATGCGCGAGGCGTTCCTGACCAGTGCCCGCCTCGAATACCGATTCTGGGAGATGGCCTACACACGGGAGGACTGGGGAGTCTAACCGCGTTCGCGACCGGATCCAGCGAGCACCGGACCCGCAGACTACGGCGGGACGAGGATCCGTCGATGGCGAGTGCGAACCCTCGCCGATCGGGTCGAGTAACGGCGATGCACACGTCCGCGAAGTTGAAGCGTCCGGAGCATCTAGATGGTGTGCCGCGTCACGGGCACGGTGCCCCGGGAGTTTCCCCCCCTCCCGGACGCGGCTGTTTTTCCGTTAGGCCGGCGTCGCCTCTTCGATCAGGTCGGCGACGTACTGGTCCTCCCACTCGCGGCGTGCCTCGAGTTCCCGGCGCCCCCGGCGCGTCAGCGTATAGTAGTTGGTGCGGCGGTCCCGCTGGCCCTTGTCGATGAGTCCCTTCTCGACGAGCGTGTCGAGATTCGGATACAGTCGGCCGTGGTGAATCTCGCTCTCGTAGTAATCCTCGAGTTCCTCTTTGATCGCGAGTCCGTGTGGTTCGTCGAGTCCGGCGATCACGTACAGGAGATCTCGCTGGAAACCGGTCAAGTCGTGCATCGTCGCCCTATATTTATCTCTCGATACTTATATGTCTTCCGCGGTGGGACACGAAAAGTTCCGTTCGGGCGAATGACCGTCGAAATCGCCCGTGAGCCCGATTCGTGGACGGTGGCCGAGGATTCCGAGGGCTCGGAACGACGGTGGAATCCGACGACGTCACCGTCCGCTGATACTGGTATCGGGCCCTCTCGTCGGCACCCACCGGCCGTCGTTGAGCGGTCGGGGACCGAAGACGATTCCGTTGCCTGCGCGACGGTGACGAGCGGCCACGTCGGCGGGCACCGGGTCCGGCCGTCCTCCGGCGACGTCTCGGGAGACTTACAGTAGTTCGGAACACGGCCGTCGCCGCGTTCGATCGGCGTCCACGACTTATTTAATCGACCGCCTCGAACGACGCGTCGATGGATCTCGGCTCGCGGGACGCGTTCGAGCGGATGGGCACGCTCGGCATCGAAGAGGAGTTCTACATCGTCGACGAGGCGGGGCGACCGACCGCCGGCATCGACGACCTGGTCTACGGGAGCGACCCGCCCGAACCCCTCGTCGACCGCCTCGATCACGAGTTGTTCCAGTTCACCATCGAGACCCAGACGCCGCTGATCGAGCGACCGGACGACGCGGCCGACGCGCTGGGGACGGTCCGGACGGCGCTGGTCGACCACGCCGCCGACCACGGCTACCGGATCGCCGCGGCCGGCCTCCACCCGACGGCGAAGTGGCGCGAACTCGATCACGCCACCAAGGAGCGGTACCGCGCCCAACTCGACCGCATCCAGTACCCACAGCACCGCAACACGACCGCGGGCCTCCACGTCCACGTCGGCGTCGACGACGCGGACAAGGCGACCTGGATCGCCAACCGCCTCCGGTGGTACCTGCCACCCATCCTCGCGCTGTCGGCGAACTCGCCGTTCTGGAACGGCTTCGACACCGGACTGGCCTCGGCCCGGGCGAAGGTGTTCGAGAACCTCCCGAACACGGGCATCCCCACCGCGTTCGAGGATTTCGAGGCCTACCGGCGGTTCGAGCGGCGGATGGTCGAGACGGGGTCGATCAACGACCGCGGCGAACTCTGGTACGACGTGCGTCCGCACACGGGCCACGGCACCGTGGAGGTGCGGACACCCGACGCCCAGGCCGACCCGGATCGGGTCCTCGCCATCGCCGAGTACGTCCACGCGCTGGTCCTCGACCTAGCCGACCGGTACGACGACGGGGAGACGCTCCCCTCGCTCCGCCGCGAGTTCCTCGACGAGAACAAGTGGCGCGCCATGCGCTACGGCCACGACGCCGACTTCGTCGAACGCTCGGGCGAGGACACCGTCTCGCTCGACGCGTTCGTCGACCGGGAGTGCGACCGCCTCGGCGTCGACGGCCTCCACGACCTGCTCGACGCGCCCAGCGGCGCGGCCAGCCAGCGCCGCCTCAACCGCGAGGAGGGGCCCGAGGCGCTCCGTGAGTCCCTGTTGCTCGCCTGAGCGCAGCAAGCCTTTTGGTCGCCGGGTTCTGACCTTCGTTAGAGAACACATGTCAGAAGAGAACGGCTCCGAACGGCTCGACGCGGACGCGGAGGCGACCGACGACGACGTGTCGCCTCGCGAGCGCCTGGAGGCCGAGGCGGACCGCGCGGTCACGGAGTTCGACGAGGGCGTCGTCGACCTGCTGGCGTGGATCCTCGACACGGAGACGCGCGCGCGGATCTACGTCTACCTCAGGCAGCATCCCGGATCGACGAGCGACGAAGTCGCGGATGGGACCGGTCTCTACCCGAGTACGGTCCGGGAGGCCCTGGCACAGCTCCACGAGGAGGGGACCGTCGAGCGCCACAAGCGCGAGAGCGCGGGCGCCGGCAACAACCCCTACGAGTACGAGGCCATCGCGCCGAGCACGCTCGTCCAGGGGGCCGTCGGCCAGGTGCAAGAGCAGTTGAACGCCGTGTTCAACCTGGAGCGAGGATCGGACGGGGAGTCGAACGACGCCGGCGACGCCGACCCCGTCCGAATCACCGTCGAGGACGCCGACGAGTAACACCGCCGGACTGCGGTCGGGGACGGCCGGATCCCACGAGTCGACCCGTTTAAGTCTCGCCGAGTCGTGGGCCCGGACATGCAGGTCGCGCTTGGCGGGACGTTCGACCCGGTGCACGACGGACACCGTGCCCTGTTCGACCGTGCGTTCGAACTCGGCGACGTCACTGTCGGCCTCACGAGCGACGCCCTCGCCGCCGAGACGCGGAAGGTCCCCCGGCGCGTGCGCCCCTTCGAGGACCGGCGTGCGGACGTCGACGCCGAACTCGACGCCCTCGCCGCGGCGTACGACCACACCTACCGGATCCGACGCCTCGAGGAACCCACCGGCATCGCCACCGAACCGGGATTCGACGCCATCGTCGTCTCGCCGGAGACCCGGAGCGGCGCCGAGCGCATCAACGAGATCAGGGAGGCCCGCGGGCTCGCCCCACTCCGGATCGAAGTGGTCGATCACGTCCCCGCCGAGGACGGCGAGCGCATCTCCTCGACGCGAATCGTCCGCGGCGAGATCGACCGCCACGGCAACCTCACGCCCGAGCGCACCCCCGAGACCGACTGACCCTCGACGTCCTTCCGCCCGCTACGTGTCACCACTCCGGAGGACGAAACCCCGAGTCGGCAAGCAACTCCTTCCACCGCGTCTGAACGCTCAGTCGCGTCACGTCCATCGCCGCCGCGACCGATCCCTGCGAGCGCTCCTCGCCGGCGATCAATGCGCCGGCGTAGAGGCTGGCGGCCGCGACGGCGGGCTTCGAGCGCTCCTCGTCGGGGACGTTCGAGAGGAAGAGATCGACCGCGTTGGACCGCGCCTCGGTGTCGAGGTCCAGCCCGTCGGCCGCCCGCGTCAGTCGGGCCACCCACTCCTCGTTGTCCACGCGGTCCCGCGCGCGATACATGTGTCACCCTTCGCCGTCCGGCTACTTAATCTTCGAGGCGACAGCTTCTTACCCCGCTCGGCGGCAAGTCGGTGATGCGCGCGGGTAGCCAAGCCAGGAAAAGGCGCAGCGCTTAGGACGCTGTCCCGTAGGGGTCCGCCGGTTCGAATCCGGTCCCGCGCAGTGAGGAGCGAAGCGACGAACGAGCAGGAGCGGTTTGAACCCTAGAAACCGAGCGAAGCGAGGTTTCGTCCGGTTCGAATCCGGTCCCGCGCATGAGCGGACGAAGTGAGCGAAGAGCAGGAACGGATTCGAAGCAGGGAACGGAGCAATGCGGAGTGACCGTGGTTCGAATCCGGTCTCGCGCACTTCTGGGCTTGAACGAACGAGCAGCACGAATCACGCCGACGGAGAGTCACCGTCGTCCACCAGAGACGAGATGACGAGTCGCTTGATTCCACGCCGAAGGAGACCACTGGCTGCAGGTTGTGAGATATCCAGATCAGCGGCGACCTCGCCGAGGGTTACGTCCCGTGGTTCTTCGAAATATCCCGTTTCGAGTGCCACGAGGAGTGCTTCGCGTTGGCTATCGGTCAATCCGGCGTCGGTCGTTCCCAAACTAGCGTATTCGTTCACACGCAGTAGATCGATATCGACGTCATGCTGTTGTGCATACTCCCAGAGGGGAACCAGATCGGATCGGTCGGGCATCCACACCGTTAGGACCCAAGCGCGTCCGTCGTTTTCCATGTCGAGGATGACACCGTTCGCAGCCGAGATGACCGGTGAGAGAACCTTCGCGTCGTCGGTATACTCGAAGCTATAGATCGCCTCGTCGTCCCTGGTTTCGATGACTCGTTCGAATTCGCCAATAGTACTGTCGTGCCGTAATCCGTCTTCGAACCGGCAGAAATCGGATGATTCTATGTGATAGAAGAATCTCCCCGACGTCGGGTCGGTTCCCGCCTCCGACACCGACGTGACCTTCGAACTTCGATCGTGAGTGACTGTCTCCGTGAGGACGATATCGGGATGCTCGACTCGGACGACCGCTTTGATATCGGTCATTGTTCCATCGCGTGGTATTTGTGGTTCCGCGGTTACGGTCTTTCAGACGGCCGATCGGTACCGACGTTGTCGTGCGTGCTACTGGAACTGTAACGGTGGCCGTGTGGTGGCTTAACTGAGTCGGTCGCGAGCTCCGAAGAGGGGGTGCCGTTCGTTTTTTCACGTCACGACCGGCTCGGAGGATCGATACAGGCAGTGCGGGACTCCCCGAGACCGCTCCGCTCACCGGAATCGGTCCCGGCTATCCCGCCGTGTTAGGGACGATCACTGAACAGCATCGCCCGGAGGGACTCGACCCGACTGGCCTCGGACGACGGGCTGATCCCGGCGGGGAGGTAGAATTTCGAGTCGGTCGCGCTGTCTCGGTCGTCGGCATGGTTTCGCTGTCCCATACGAACGAACGGAAGGGACGTAACCGCATCGTTCTGTAGCTTAAGCCTATAACCCACTTATATGCACAGGGGAAAGCCCACGGCTGCAGCCGTCCTCGGAACGCTCCGTGTGCCGGTGGGCTGTACGAGGACGTCGCTCCCGCGAACGTGGGAGGAAGCCGACAACAGGGGATGGATCCACGCTCGAACGCTCGGCGGGACACTCCACAGTCGTCACCGGAATCGATCGTCGGGTTACGAAACCAGCGCGCCGATGGCGCCGCCGATGGCGCTGTCGAGCGCGACGACGAACGCGATGACGAGTCCGACGGTCAGGACGCCGAGCCCGCCGACGAGGCCACCGAGTGGTCCGGCCCCGATGCCGCCGACGAGGGTGGCGAGGGGGACGATCAGGAGGACGATGACGATGCCGTCGAGGGCGCCGGCGAGCAGGCCGTGCCACGCACCGGAGCCGAGGCCGCCGCCGGCGAGATAGCCGGCGACGCCGCCGGCGACGAGCCCCGCGCCGATGTGCCCGATGATCGGGACGAAGAAGGCCAGGAGGCCGGCGACGATTCCGGCAACGAACCCCCAGAGGACCGCGGTCCAATCCGTCATACCCACACGCACGGCGGTCGGGGGGAAAACCCGCTCGGTGGTGGATCGCCGTCGATGGACCCGGGACCCTACTCGACGATCTCGACGCCGGTGATCTCGAAGCGCGCGCCGCCGTCGGGACCGTCGACCACGCGGATATCCCACCCGTGGGCGTCGGCGACCCCCTCGACGATGCTGAGGCCGAACCCGGTGCCGTCCTCGACGGTGGAGTAGCCGGCGTCGAAAACGTCCTCGCGCTCGGCGTCGGGGATGCCGAGGCCGTCGTCGGCGACGTAGAAGCCGTCGTCGAGCGCCCCGATAGTGACCGTCACGCCGGTCTCCGCGTCGGTCCCGGCGTCCGGGTCGGTCGTGGAGCCATGCTCCACTGCGTTCCGAACGAGGTTCTCCAGCAGCTGTCGGAGGCGACTCCGGTCGGCGCGGATCGTCAGGTCGGTGGCGACGACGAGTTCGGCTGCACCCGTCTCGACGGTGGTCCAGCACTCCCGGACCAGGTCGTCGAGGGCGACCGGTTCCACTTCGTCGATCCCCATCCCGCTCCGGGCGAGCGCGAGCAGGTCGTCGATCAGCGACTCCATGCGCTCGTGGGCACGGATCACCGAATCGAGGTTGTCGCGGCCCGCTTCGCAGACCTCCCGTGCCAGTTCGGCCTGCCCGCGGGCGACGTTGAGCGGGGTGCGGAGGTCGTGTGAGACGATGCTCGCGAACTCGTCCAGTCGCTCCTTCTCGCGTTCCAGTTCCCGTCGCTCGCTGACGTCGATGTAGAAGGTGAGCGTGCCGGTCACGTCCGCGTCCCGACGAGGGACCGACCGGAGGAGCGTCTCGACGACGTCGCCGTCGGCCGTGCGGAGCTTTCGGTCGGTGCGGACGAGTTCGCCGACGGTCGCGGGTTCGTAGCCGTCATCCGTCCGGTGTCGACGGCGTGAGTCGGGGGTGTAAAAGGACCCGAGTTCGCGGCCGACGACGTCCGTCCGGTCGTAACCGACCGTCTCGGCGAACAGGCGGTTGCAGTCCTCGACGATCAGCGTGCCCTCCTCGAGGCGGGTGACGACGGCCATGACCGGCGCCTCCTCGAAGAGGCGGCGGTACTGCGCCCGGAGTCGGCTCGTCGTCGCCTCCAGTTCCGCGGTCCGGCGGCGGAGGGCCTGCTCCCCCTCGCGTCGGTCGGTGACGTCCATCATCGCGGCGACGACGGCCTCGACCTCGCCGTCGGCCGTGGTCAGGGGTGCGGCGTTGACCGAGATCCACCGACGTTCCCCATCCGGGCGGTCGACTCCCTGTTCGTGGTTCATCACGGGCTCGCCGGTTTCGAAGACACGCCTGACCGGGAGCTCCGACGCGGGCATGGGCTCGCCGTCGGCGTCGACGACGCTCCACGCCGCGTCGTCGTAGGTGCGGTCGGTGATCGTCGACCGCGAGAGGCCGAGGATCTCCTCGGCGCGTTCGTTCGCCCGTCGGAACGAGCCGTCGGGGTCGACGATCATGATGCCGACAGGGCTGGTCTCTAACAGTCGCCGGATCTTCTCGCGCTCGGCACGGAGCGTCGCCTCGTGCTCCTTGCGCTCGGTGACGTCGGTGATGAACCCCTCCAGGACGGCCGGCTCGCCGTCGGCGTCGGGGACGGCTCGGCCGCGCTCCCAGAGCCACTTGACCGTGCCGTCCGCCGCGTGGATGCGGTAGGTGACCTCGAAGGAGTCGCCGTCGTCGAGGGCGTCCTGCACGACCTCCCAGGCCTCCGCTCGGTCTCCGGAGTGGAGGACGTCGTCGCCCCAACTCACGGCGTCGGACTCCAGTTCTGCGGCGGTGTAGCCGGTGAGCGCCTCGACCTCCCCTCGGAGATCCTCCATCGGCCACCCCGGTTCGTTCCGACAGCGATACGTTATCCCCGGGAGGTTGCTGATCAGCGTCTCCAGGCGCCGGACGTACTCCTTGCGTTCGGTCACGTTCCGCACGACGACCATGCCCTCGATCGTATCGAGGTGGTCGACGGGGACGATGTGTGTTTGGTACCACTCCCCGTGATAGGACTGCTCGAACATCCGCTCCTCGCCGTCGAGGGCCGCACGGTAGTGGGAAGCCTGCACGTCGGCGACGTCGGTGCCGAAGACGCCCTCGACGGTCCGGCCGACGAACGTCTCGGGGGCCAGCCCGAGGGCGTCGAGTTCGGCGCCGCCGGCGAGGACGACCTCCAGATCCTCGTCGAAGAGGAAGACGGCGCCGTCGGGGAAGTCCTCGACGAGCGTCCGGTAGCGGCGACGGCTCTCGCGGAGCGTCCGCTCGCGTTCGATCCGGGAGAGGGCCTCCTGCGTGTTGGCGGCGAGCGTCCGCGCGAGCGTGACGTCGGACTCGTCGAAGGCCCCGGCCTCGGTCGCCGCGACGTACATCACGCCGTGGTCGCCCAGGGGCAGGATGATCTCCGAGCCGAACGCCGTGTCGGGGTTGTAGCGACCGGGTTCGGTGCTGACGTCCTCGAACACGCGGACCTCGCCGGTCCGAAACGCCTCCCACGAGAGGCTCTCGCCGGGGTCGTAGACCGGTGGCTCGCCGATCAACTCGACGGCCTCGTCGGTGACCGCGGCAGGCACGAGGGCGTCGGCGTCCCCGTCGTAGAGGTAGACGCTGTTTATCTGCAGGCCGAGGACGTCGCGGGCCGTCTCGACCGCCCGCTCGGCGACCGTCTGACGCGAATCGGCGGCCATCAACTCGCGGGTCGCCTCGTGGAGCGCCTCGATCCGCCGCCGGCGCTCCCGGCGCTCGGTGACGTCCTGAAACTGCGAGAAGACGGCGACGACCTCGCCCTCCTCGTCCGTGATGACTCGGTTGTGCCACTCACAGACGATCCGCTCGCCATCCTTGCGGACGTTCGCGTCGATACTGTGATAGCCCCCTTCGCCGTTCGCCAGCTTGGACGTGACCGCATCGACGCTCTCGTAACTGTCGCTGGCGACGATCTTCTCCCACGTCTCCCCGCGGAGTTCCGACTCGGAGTACCCGAGAATCTCCTCGGCGGCGTCGTTCAGGCGGACGATCTCGAAGTCGCTGTCGTACTCCAGGACGCCGAGCGGCGACTGCTCGATGAACAGGGAGAGTCGCTGTTGACTGGCTTCGAGTTCCCGCTGCGAGCGGTACTGTTCGACCGCGTTGGTGATGCGGTTCGCGAGGACGGCGTACCGTCCCGTGCCGCCGCCCTTCTGGAGGTAGTCGGTGACGCCCGCCGAGATGGCCCGGCTCGCGATCTCCTCGCTCCCTTTCCCGGTGAAGAGGACGAAGGGGAGATCCGGGTGGTCCTCGCGGACGGCGTCGAGGAACTCGAGGCCGTTCCGCCCCGGCATGTCGTAGTCGCTGACGATACAGTCGACGTCCATCGACCCGAGCAGCGACAGTCCCTCCTCCGCGCCGGTGGCCGTCTCGACGTCGAACCGGTCGTCCTCGCGTTCGAGGAAGGTCGTAGCCATGTCGGCGAAAGCCGGGTCGTCGTCGACGTGGAGGACGGTGATTCGCTCCGTACTCGGGGTCATCGTCGGTGAGTGCCACCCCTTACCGGGGGCGGGATATAAGCGTGTGGCCGCCCCCCACGGACGTTACTCGCCCGGAATCGCGCCCTCGTCCCGGAGTCGCGTCAACGCGGCGTCGTCGTAGCCGAGTCCCCGGAGGATGGCCTCGGTGTCCTCGCCGAGGAGCGGCGGCGCGCCGTCGAAGCCGGCGTCGGCGTGCTCGTAGTTGAGCGGGTGTTCGATCACGGGAACCGTCCCGAGCGCGGGATGGTCGACCTCGCGAATCACGTCGCGGGCCTCGGTCTGCTCGTTGTCGAGGGCGGTCGGCACGTCGTAGACCGGGCCGACGGGGAGGCCGTGTTCGTCGGCCAGCAGGTCGACCCACTCGTCGGTCGGCCGTTCGCGGAACACCGCCGACAGCTCGGTTTCGAGTTCGTCCATGTTGGCGACGCGGTCGGGGTTGCTGGCGAAGCGGTCGTCCTCGGCCAGATCCGGTCGGTCGATAGCCGCACAGAGCTCCTCCCAGAGCTTCTGGTTGCCACAGCCGACGTTGAGGTAGCCGTCGGCGGTGGGGTACGCCTGGTAGGGGGCGAGCACGGGGTCTTTCGTCCCCATGCGCTCCGGTTGCTCGCCGACGAACGCCTTGCCGGCCTGCTTGGTGAGCCACGGGAGCGCGGCGTCGTGCATCCCGATTTCGATCCGGTCGCCCTCGCCCGTGAGCTCCCGCCGGAACAGCGAGCCGACGATGCCGAACGCCGCCCACATGCCGGTGATGAGGTCGGTCTGGGGCAGGCCGACCTTCACCGGGTCGCCGTCCTCCGGTCCCGTGACGCTCATGATGCCGCTGGTTCCCTGCACCAGGAGATCGTACCCCGGGCGACTGCTCCACGGCCCCGTCTCGCCGAACGCGGAGATGGAACAGTAGACGATATCCTCGTTCACCTCGCGGAGGTCGTCGTAGCCGACGTCGAGGCGCTCTGCGGTTCCCGGCCGGAAGTTCTCGACGACCACGTCCGCCTCCTCGACCAGGTCGTACAGCGCTTCGAGCCCCGAGTCGGTCTTGAGGTTGAACTCGACGCTCAGCTTGTCGTAGTTGATCGTCCAGAAGTAAGGCGACTCGCCGTTGTCGTCGGCGGTCCGCCCCGGGCCGTCGTAGTCCGGGTCCGGCTCGACGAAGGGCGGTCCGGAGTGGCGGTTGTCGTCGCCGACCTCGGGCCGTTCGACCTTGATGACCTCCGCGCCCTGGTTCGCCAGCATCAGCGTCGCGAACCCGCCGGTCACGAACGTGGTGAGATCCACGACGGTGATGCCGTCGAGGATGCGATCCGCGTCCGCGTCGTCGTTCGATGTCATACACGAACCTGCGAGCGACCCGACTAAAATCCTTCCGAGGGCGCGCCGGGGACGCGCTCACACTCCGTCGTCGAGGAAACGGTCGCGCACGTCGTCGTCCGGCACCATACACCGCTCCCGGCGGCCGAACCAGTCGTACCGGTTGGCGGCCACGACGTCGTAGCCGGCGTCCCGGAGCCGTCGGGGGAGGAGGCGGGCGACCCGGAGGAGGCGGTAGGGCCACCCGAGCAACTCCGCGACCCGGACGACGGCGGCGGACTTCGTGTAGGCCCGGTCGCCCTCGACGAGCACCACCGTGTCCGGATCCTCCGGGAGCCCCGCCCGCGCCAGCAACGCCTGCCCCGCCTCGGACTGGAGCGACGCGTAGCGGATGCGCCCCGCCGTGTCGCGGGGAGCCAGGAACCGAACGAACCCGTTACAGAGGTTGCAGACGCCGTCGAACAGGAGGACCGGGTCCTCGGGGAGCGCGTCGTCGCTCATCGCTCCCAGACCTTGCTCGGCGAGGCGGTCACGTCGAGCCCCGGACTGTAGTAGCGCGTCGGCGTGGCGTCCGGTCGCTCGAAGCCGTTGGCCGCAAAGAGCGTGTTCGTCCGCACGTCGGCGGTGGCGGGATACAGCGTCCAGGGGTCGTGGTCGATGTCGGCATAGCGGAGGGTGCCGTCCGGCGCCTCGGTGTAGAAGCGGTAGCGCTCGACGAGGAAGCGAGCGAGGGGATCCTCGCGCGCCTCGAACCCCGGCCCGACGGGGCGGTAGGTCGCCGCGTACACCGCGGGGCGGGCGCCGGGATGGCGCCGCCGGCTGACGAACCGAACCCCGTCGTCGCCGTCGCCCGTCAACGAGACCCGGGCGTAGTAGTACGGGAGGTGCTGGAAGAGGCGCGCGCCGAGGACGCCGAGCAGTCCCTCGGCGTCGAGGCTGAAGAAGTAGACGCCGGGTTCGCCGTCGCGGGTGACGTAAGTCCGCAAGTTGAGTTCCGGGAGTCGGAAGCCACCCCACTCCGGCAGCCCCGCAGGGCGGACCGCGACGTTGGTGAAGGGGACGACCGAGAGCCACGCGCGGCCGTCGTGTTCGTCGACGGTCAGCGCGTCCGGAACGTGCGCGTCGACGACGGCGGGGTCGACCGGCCAGTTCTCGAACAGCAGGTGTCGCCAGCCCATCTCCAGCGGGACCATACCGGACCGTGGGGCGCCGGCCCCAAAACGTCGCCGTCCGGTGGCCGGGGGGTCACCGGTCGCCGGGTCACTGAAAGAGGACGACGAGGGCGACGAGTACCGCGCCGACGACGACGCCCGCACCGACGAGCACCAGCTGGCTGTCGACGGCGTTCGCGACGGCCGCCGCGACGCCCACGGCGACGAGGCCGAGCAGCAGGACCGGCAGCGCCCGTCGTCCGGGGAGCGCCCCGGCGAGCCGCCGGCTCAGTGGCGTCGTGTCGGTGCTCTCGGCCGCGTTCGCGGGGCTGGAGAGCGTCTCGTCGACGTCGACCGCCCCCCCGTCGTCGGCTGGTTCGACCGTCACCTCGACGGTGCGTGTCTCGGCGCCGTAGCCGGTGGAGATTTCGAGGGTGCCCGTGACCGACTCGTCCACGTCGCTCACGCCGACGGGAACCGAGCGGGTGGTCTCGCGCTCGACGAAGAGATTGCCGTCGGCGTCGATGCGGGCGACCGGCGACAGGGCGTCGTCGGCGCGAACGTGGACGTGGACGGCCTCACCGTGGTTGCGGAGCTCGACCGAGAACGGCTCGGCGGTCGCGAACTCCGCGGGGGCCTCGACGTCGTGAAGCTCCCCACGGTTCAACTCGACGAGCAACACCGGAGTCACAGGCCGAGGGTCACACCCGGGGACGAAAAAACTTCAGGCCGTTCGGCTCGTCGTGCGGCCGTCGCGGTCGTTCGCTCCGACGGCACCGGTTCGCGGCCACGGTCACACCAGCTGGATCACGTTGCCGTTCGCGGTGACGTGCAGGTCGCGACCCAGTTCGTAGCCCTGTCCCGACGCGAGGTCGACGTAGCCGGAGAAACCGCCCATGTCCTGGTGTGCGGGGATAACGTGCTGGGGCTGGAGGGCGTCGAGCATCTCGTAGTGGCCCTCCTGACGGAGGTGGCCGGAGACGTGGATGTCGTCGTAGATGCGGGCGCCCTGCATGCGGAGCAGACGCTCGGACTGGTAGCGCTGGCCCTCGTTGGTCGGCTCCGGAATGACGCGGGCCGAGAACAGCACCTTGTCACCGTCTTCGAGGTCGTAAGGGGTCTCGCCGCGACCCATCCGGGTGAGCATCGCCCGCGGCTCGCCCTGGTGGCCCGTCACGACCGGTAGGAAGTTCTCCTTGCCTTCCTCCATGATGCGGTTGAACGCGCGGTCGACGGACTTCCGGTGGCCGTACATCCCCAGGTCGTCCGGGAACGTCGCGGCGCCGATGCGCTCGGCGGTGCCCGAGTACTTCTCCATCGAGCGCCCGAGCAGGATCGGTTCACGCCCGATGTCCTTCGCGAACTCGACGAGGCTGGTGACGCGGGCGATGTGGGAGCTGAACGTCGTGGCGACGATACCCCCGTCGTAATCCTCGACCGAGTACATCACGTCGCGGAGGTGTTTCCGGGCGACGGACTCGCTCGGCGTGCGGCCCTTCTTGTTCGCGTTGGTGCAGTCCTCGATGTAACAGAGGACGCCCTCGCCCTCGCGACCGATCTCGCGGAACCGCTTCATGTCGATCGGATCGCCGATCACCGGCGAGTGGTCCATCCGCTTGTCCAGTCCGTAGACCACCGCGCCCTCCGGCGTGTGGAGGACGGGGTTGATCGCATCGATGATCGAGTGGGTCACGTTCACGAACTCGAGTTCGCACCGCTCGCCGATGGACATGGTCTCGCCGGCCTCCATCTCGACCAGGTCGTTGTCGACGACGAACTTGCCCTCGTCGTGGACCTCCTCCTCGACGAGTTCGAGCGTGAAGGGCGTGGCGACGATGGGGGCGTCGTAGCGGTGGGCGAGTTTCGAGATGGCGCCGATGTGATCCAGGTGGCCGTGGGTCGGAACGATGGCCTTGACGTCACCCTCGAGGTCGCTCATCACCCGGTCGTCCGGGATGGCGCCCATGTCGATCAGATCGAGACTGTGCATCTCCTCCGTCTGGAGGTTGTCGTGAACCAGTACCTGCGAGAGGTTGAGCCCCATGTCGAAGACGACGATGTCGTCCCCGGCACGGACCGCAGTCATCTGTCGCCCGACCTCCTCGTAGCCGCCGATGGTTGCGATTTCGATTTCCATGGTGGGAGCCGATCAGAGCGGTCCCAGAACTCGTCGGAGTTCGCCGTGCGAAGGAGGTTCGGACGTGATCGGCGCGCGCCGGCCGGAACGACCGCCGACGGCGACGCCCACGACCGTCCCGGGGACAACGCGTCTTTCGGTTATCGTGAGCTTGGTCGCCCCCACGTAAATACCCCGTGGAACGGCTCGGGGGTCGGAGAACGGATCGTCGCGGCCGCCTACTCGTCGTCCTTGATCTCGGCCAGCTGGTCGACGAGGTCGTCGGTCGAGGCGTCCGTCTCGAAGCTGACCTCCCCCTCGTGGTCGTTCTCGTGGACGGCGACGCCCTCGGACCCGTCGTCGTCGTCGATCTCTTGGTTCTGCTGCTCTGACTCGTCGTAGCTCCCGAAGCCCATACCCGAGGGTGGGACTGACGGGGGTTAAAGTGGCTCGGTTCCCCCGCGGCGCCGGTCGTTCAACAAAAACAATTATAGAATCGGGCGGACACGTTCGGGTCGTCATGCAGAAGCCGCTCCTAGTGACGGACTTCCTCGACAGGGCCCGGGAGTATTACGGCGACAGCGAGGCGGTCGTCGCGACGACGGGCGATCGGTACACGTACGACGAACTGGGCGAGCGGGCGGATCGGTTCTCGGCCGCGCTCCAGGCCCGGGGGATCGGGAAGGGCGACCGGGTGGCGGTGCTGGATCCGAACACCCACTACCACCTGGAGGCGGCCTACGGGAGCATGCAACTCGGGGCGGTCCACACGCCGCTCAACTATCGGCTGACGCCCGAGGACTTCGAGTACATCCTCGCGGACGCGGGCGTCGACGCCATCTACGCCGACCACGAGTACGCGGCCAAAGTGGAGGCGGTCCGGGACGGCGTGCCGACGGAGACGTTCGTCACGAACGACCCGGCGGCCGTCGACGGCGACTGGGAGGGGTTCGACGCGCTGCTCGACGACGCGGGGACCGACTACGACCGCCCCGGGATGAGCGAGGACGAGGTGATCACGATCAACTACACTTCGGGGACCACCGGCGACCCGAAGGGCGTGATGCGCAGTCACCGCTGTGAGACGCTCCACGCCTACCTCGTGACGATCCACCAGGAAATCTCGGACGACGACGTCTACCTCTGGACGCTCCCGATGTTCCACGTCAACGGCTGGGGTCACATCTTCGCGGTCACGGGCATGGGTGCGAAACACGTCTGCACCCGCGGGGTCGACGCCGAGTGGATCCTCGAGACGGTCGTCGCCGAGGACGTCTCCTACCTCTGTGGCGCGCCGACGGTGTTGAACCTACTGATCGACCACTACCGCGAGCACGACGTCCCCACGAGCGGGGCGAACGACGTGCGCATCGCCACCGCGGGGTCGGCGCCGCCGGAGGCCACCATCCGCACCGTCGAGGACGAGTTCGGCTGGTATCTCACACACGTCTACGGCGCCACCGAGACGGGGCCGCTGGTCACCACCTCCGACGCCCGCCGCCGATTCGCGGACGACAGCGCCGACCGCTTCGCCGTCAAGAAGCGACAGGGGCTCGGCTTTCTCGGCACCGAGGTCCGCGTCGTCGACGAGGACGGCGAGGACGTGCCCCAAGACGACGAGACGATCGGTGAGGTGGTCGTCCGCGGCAACCAGGTGATGGAGGGGTACTGGGAGAAACCCGAGGCCACCGAGGCGGCCTTCACCGAACGGGCCGAGGGCTACTACCACATGGGCGACCTGGCGACGGTCGACGAGAACGGCATGATCGCCATCCAGGACCGCAAGAAGGACATCATCGTCACCGGCGGGGAGAACGTCTCCAGCATCGAACTGGAGGACACGCTGTTCGAGCATCCGGCGGTGTCAAGCGTGGCGGTCGTTCCGGCGCCGAGCGATCGGTGGGGCGAGGAGCCCAAGGCCTTCGTGGTCCCGGAGAGCGGCGACCCCGCGGCTCCGGGCGTCACCGCCGAGGAACTGATCGAGTTCACCCGCGACCGTCTCGCGGGGTTCAAGACCGTCAAGCGCGTCGAGTTCGTCGACACCCTCCCGACGACGGCGACCGGTAAGGTCCAGAAGTACGAGCTCCGCTCCCGGGAGTGGGAGGACGAGGAGCGGATGATCGGGGAGGGGTGATCGGGATCGTCGGGGGTTCTCGCCGGGACGATCCGGCGAGAATCGGTGGACAGTTACGGGACTCCCTATTCCTCCTCGACGACCGTCGACGTCTCGGCGTACAGGTCGGCCTTCTCGACGTACCGGTCGGCGGCGGCTCGCCACGAGGAGTCCGGCACCTCCTTGACGACCTCGGCGGGCGTCCCGGCGACCAGCGTCTCGGGGGGGACGTCCGTCCCCTCGGTGACGACGCTGCCGGCGGCGACGATGGCGCCCGTGCCGATCGTCGCGTCGTCGAGGACGACCGCCCCCATCCCCACCAGCGCCCGTTCCTCCACCGTCGCCGCGTGGACGATGGCGGTGTGGCCGACGGTGGCGTACGGGCCGACGACCGCGTCCTCGTGGCAGACGGCGTTGTCCTGGACGTTCGCCCCCTCGCGGATCCGGATCGGTTGGTCGCCGCGGAGCGTCGCGTTCGGCCAGACCGAGGCGTCGCGCTCGACGGTCACGTCGCCGACGACGACCGCCGCGTCGTCGACGTAGGCGTCCTCGTGGACCGTCGGTTCGACGCCGTCGACCGCTCTGAGTACCATGCGTACGCGTCCGTAGGGCTCGGATAAAGTTCCCCCGTCCGTCGACCGGCCGCGACCGAACCCCCTTTCGCCCTCGCCCGCGAAGCGTCGGCATGAGCGACGACATCGCGGTCGTGTGGGGGCACGGTGAGGCCGGAACGCCCCTGAGTGCGTTCGACGCCGCGCTGGCAGGGGCCGGCATCCACAACTACAACCTCGTCACCTACTCGTCGGTCGTCCCGCCCGAGCGGTCGGTCTCGAAGGTGGGTCGCGTCGAGGCCGAGTACGGTGTCGGCACGTCGGTCGGGGTAGTCCTCGCGGAGGCGGAGGCCACGCGGCCGGACGAGACGGTCGCCGCCGGTCTGGGCTGGATCCGCGCCCGTGAGGGTGGCGTGTTGATGGAGAGTTCCGCGGCGTCGGCGGCGGCCGTGCGGGCGGATCTCCGGGAGAAACTCGCGGACGCCCGACGACTCCGCGACTGGGAGTGGGACGGCGACGCGGAACTCGCGGTCCACGAACACACCGTCGACCGGACCGGTGCGGTGGTCGTCGCGGCCGTCTACGGCCCGGTCGCCCACGGGGCGGTAGGCGGGCGGTGACTCTCGAGGGACACCCGTCGACGACGCCACGCCACGTCGTCGGGTCGCGTCCCCGGCGGGATAGGGTCGGTCGCGAACACGTTTTCCACGGGTCCCGAACCACTTCGACGAAGTGACCATACGTCCGCCTCGGTATCCACAGGTATGGAGCCGACAGCGGAGATCGATCTGCGGGAGCGGCCGGGCGGGGAGCACCGTGCCCGACTCTTCGAGGTGCTGGCGGCGGCCGACGCCGGCGACGAGGTCGCCGTCGTGGCCGAGCGGGACGTCGATCCACACCTGGTTCGCTACGTGATCGAGCGCGGGCGGGCACTGGACTGGACGTACGCGGACCCCGACGCGGAGCCGCGGGAACTGCGGGTGACCGTCGGCGACCCCCTCGATGACGCCCGCGGGACGGTCGACGTCCGCGATCTGAAACCCCGGCGGCGACACCGGGTCCTCCTCGAAACCTTCGACGAGCTGGGGGCGGGCGAGGGGTTCGTCCTAGTGAACGACCACGATCCAAAGCCGCTGTATCACGAACTCGAATCGATGCACGGCGACGTCGTCGAGTGGGAGTACGCGAGCCGTGGCGGGGGCGAGTGGCGCGTCGAGGTCGTCAAGACCGAGGCGTCCGATGCCGACGCGGACGGCGTCTCGGCCGCGCCCGCGGACGACGAGTCCATCGACGTGATCGAGGAACTCGACGTCCGGGACCTGCCGCCAGCCCAGCGCCACGAGCGGATCTTCGACGCCTACGACGCGCTCGACCCGGGGACGGGGGTCGTCCTGGTGAACGACCACGACCCCAAGCCGCTCTATCACCAGTTCGACGCCGAGGCCGGACCGGCGTTCCGCTGGGAGTACCGGGCACGCGACCCCGGGGAGTTCAGGGTGCTGATCGGCCGGGCCGAGACGGCGGCCGACGGGGCGACCGACGAGGGACCGAGTACCCCGTTCTGAGGGGCTCCAGCCGGCGGCCGGCCGTCGAACGCCCACCCGCCTCTCCGCGAACACCGGGTATACCCGTCCGAGTCCCCAACCCCGGTTCGAAATGTCTTCCGAGATGAACGCCTACACGATCGAGGAGTTCGGCGGCCCGGACGTGTTCGAGCGGACGACGACCGCGGTACCCGAACCGGGGCCCGACGAGGTCCGCGTCGAGGTCGTCGCCTCCAGCGTCAACCCGGTCGACTACAAGGTCCGACAGGGGTATATCCCCGATTTCACGCCGGATTTCCCGGCGACGCTCCACTGTGACGTGGCCGGCGTCGTCGACGCGGCCGGCGAGAACGTCGAGGCGTTCGAGGCGGGCGACGAGGTGTACGGCATGCCCGGCGGCGTGGGCCGGCAGGGCGCGCTCGCGGACTACGTCGTCGGGCACGCGGGCACGTTCGCGCACGCTCCCGAGTCGATCCCGCTCGCGGACAGCGCCGCGCTCCCGGTCGTCGCCCTGACCGCGTGGGAGATGCTCGCCGACAAGGCCACCGTCGACGTCGGCGACGACGTCCTGGTCTACGGCGCGACGGGGGGCGTCGGCCACGTCGGCGTCCAGTTGGCCGACTGGTTCGGGGCGACCGTCACCGCGACGGGGTCGAGCGAGGAGAAACGCGCCCTCGCCCGGGACCTGGGAGCCGACGCCACGGTCGACTACACCCAGGCCGACGTCGGGACGTACGTCGACGAGCACACGGCCGGCGCCGGCTTCGACGTCGTCTTCGACCCCGTCGGCGACGACCACCTCGACACGGCGTTCGAGGCGGTCCGTCCCTACGGCTCCGTCGTCACGACCGAATCCAGCGAGGCGACGGACGTAGACCTCGCGCCGATGCACGCCACCTCGCTCGAACTCGGGGTCGTACTCGTCATCTACCCGGTACTGGCAGGGCGGGGACAGGAACGGATCGGCGCGGAACTGGAGACCATCGCGACGCTCGTCGACAAGGGCGTCCTCGCCCCGCACGTCGACGAGCGGTACGCGTTCGACGACGTCGCGGAGGCCCACCGCCGCGCCGAGCGTGGCGACTTCGTCGGCAAACTGTTGCTCGTCGACGAGTGAGGGTCGGAACCCCGAGTCGGCGAAACGTTCGAAATAAGTAATTGCATATTTTGTCGGCCCGTACAGCGCCCGGATCATCGCTCCTCGGACGTGGCCTCGTTTAACATCGTCCGGGCCGACCGCAGCGTGTAGGAGACGTCGAACGCATCCGAGAGATGTCGTCGGACCAGCTCGGGCGTCCACTCGGAGTGGTCGTACTCGAACGCAGCGGGATCCATCCGGAGATGTGCCTCCAGTCGGCGACGCTCCGCGTCGTCGAGCCGCGACGGACGTCCGGGCTTCGGGTCGTCCTCGAGGGCCGCCGAGAGGGACTCCCGTTCGAGGCGAGTGAGCCAGTTGTAGACCGTCTTCCGGGAGTAGCCGTACCGTCGGGCGAGCGTCGTCTGTGACACGCCGTCCTTGTGCGCGATGGCGATCATCAGCCGCTGTGCGGCCTTCGACGAGTCGACGCGCCGCAACTCGTCGCGCAGCGTCTCGACGGAGACGGAATCGAGGGTCGGCATGGTTCTCGCCCGTACTCGTTTGTCTGTGTAATTAATTATTTCGACGCGGGCCGCGCGGACGGACGAACGTTCGTCCGGTCCAGGTTCCTCGGGCGTCGCTCGCTACCGCGAGCCTCCATCGCGGAACCGGTAACGCGATCGAATTCCGCACGCGACGCCTGAGCAAGACCTATCCGTGTGAGTTCGAAAGGGGGGTCATGGGCGACGACAGCCGGGGGCGGCCGAGCAAGGTGGTGCGCCTCGTCGAGGAGTACGGCCTCGAAGGGGTGGGCGAGGAACTGGAGGATCTCTGGACGGCCGACGACCCGGACGAACGCCGCAGCCTCCGTGACCTCGCGGACTACTTCAACCGGCGGCTCGTCGAGGCGGCGCTTGCCGAACGGAACGTCCAGACGGTCGACGGGGAGGGCGAGAACATCTACCGGTTGCTGACCGACGACGACGTGAGTGCCGACGACCGTATCCGGATGGAGCGGCGACTCGAACGGGACGGGGTCGACGTCGACGGGATCCGGTCGGCGTTCGCCTCGTATCAGGCGATCCGGACGTATCTCACGGAACACCGGGAGGTGGAGTACGAGTCCCAGCGGACGGATCGGGTCGAGAGCGTCGACCGCAGCGTCCAGCGGCTCAGAAGTCGGACCGCGACCGTCACCGGGGACAAGCTCACACAGCTCGACGCCGGGGACGAGATCACGCTCGGCGACGCACAGGTGACCGTCGACGTCCGCGTCTACTGTCCCGACTGTGATCGGCAGTTCGAGGTCGGAGCCCTGCTCGAACGCGGCGGCTGCGACTGCGCCGACTGAGGGACGGATGCCGACCCGTCCGTCCGCTCGAGCGGTGTCCGCGGGCACAGAATTAAATAGGCAACCGCACGTGTGATCCGTATGAGCACGGAACAGGCGACCGGGGAGACACACGTAACCGTACGGAATATCGGGGGGATCGACGAGACGGCGGTGACGCTCGAACCGGGCGTGACCGTGTTGACCGGTCGAAACGCGACCAACAGGACCTCGTTCCTGCAGGCGATCATGGCCGCCCTGGGGAGCGAGGACGTCTCGATGAAGGCCGACGCCGACGAGGCCCGCGTCGAGCTGGCACTCGACGGCGAGACGTTCACGCGCACGCTTGAGCGACGAAACGGGCACGTTCGGCCGAGCGGAACCCCGTACCTCGACGATCCGACGCTGGCCGACCTCTTCGCGTTCCTCCTCGAATCGAACGAGGCACGGCGCGCCGTCACGACGGATGCGGACCTCCGCGATATCATCATGCGGCCGATCGACACCGACGAGATCCAGTCGGAAATCGACCGACTGGTCGACCAACGGCGGGAGATTACACGGGAACTCGACGAGTTGGACGACCTCAAGGCACGGCTCCCCGCGTTAGAGGAGAAGCGCACGGGATTGAAAGCCGACATCGAGGAGACCGAAGGCGAACTTCGGGACGTCGAAGCGCGGATCGAGTCCACCGACGCCGACGTCGAACAGAGCCGCGAGGAGCGGGCGGAACTCGAGGAGAAACTCGAGAAACTCCGCGACAAACGGTCGTCCCTCGAGACGGTTCGCTACGACCTCGAAACCGAGCGGAACAGCCTCGAATCGCTCCGGTCCGAACGGGCGGAGCGAGCCGACGAGTACGACGACCTCTCGGAAACGCCCGCGGGGGAACTCGAGGACCTCGAATCCCGGATCGACCGGCTCCGTGATCGAAAACAGCGCCTCGAAACCGAGGTGACCGACGTCCGAAGCATCATCCAGTTCAACGAGGAGATGTTGGAGGAGGGGACCGGCGACGTCGTCGACGTCCTGAGCGACGACCGCGAGGGCGGCGAGATAACGGACGGGCTGGTGCCGGGGAAGACGGTCACGTGCTGGACGTGTGGAAGCGACGTCGACGCCGAACAGATCGAGGAGACCGTCGACACGCTGCGCGACCTGAACCAGCGGGCGGTCGGGGAGATCGGCGACATCGACGACGAACTCGCCGAACTGAAGGAGCGACGCGACGAACTCGAAGCGGAGCAACGTCGCCGCGAGCAGCTCGAGCGCGAGCGTCGGGAACTCGACGCGAAGATCGAACGGACCGAGGAGCGGGCCGCCGAGCTCGCGGAGCGGCGCGACGAGCTCCGGGACGAGATGGAGGGGATCGAACGACAGATCGCGACGCTCGAGGACGACACCTACGAGGATGTCCTCGACCTCCACAAGGAGGCCAACCAGCTCGAATACGACCTGGGATCCCTCGAGAACGACCTCGAACGGGTCGAGGAGAACATCGCGACGATCGAGGAGCGACTGGACGAGGAGTCCGAACTCCGTGCGCGACGGGAGGAACTCGGGGACGAGATCGAGTCGCTGCGGACCCGGATCGCCCGCATCGAGCGGGAGGCGATCACCGAGTTCAACGACCACATGGACACGGTGCTCGACCTGCTCGACTACGAGAACCTGGAACGGATCTGGATCGAGCGCACCGAAACCCGGGTCCGTGACGGGCGGGAGAAGGTGTCCAAGACGGCCTTCGAACTGCACGTCGTCCGGCGGACGGACGGCGGGACGTCCTACGAGGACCGGATCGGACACCTGTCGGAGAGCGAACGGGAAGTGACCGGCTTCGTCTTCGCGCTGGCGGGCTTTCTCGCCCACGAGGTGTACGAAACGGTCCCGTTCATGCTCCTCGACTCGATGGAGGCGATCGACGCCAACCGGATCGCGACGCTGCTCGAATATCTCGAGGGGTACACGCAGTACCTCGTCGTGGCCCTGCTCCCGGAGGACGCGAACCCGGTACCGGACGACCACCACTACGTCGAGTCGATCTGATCGGCGGACCGACGACGCGATAACCGTCACAAAAGTACTTTTGTTATCAAAACCGCCGGAGACGGTATCGCGGTCCGGGCGCACCATCGAAGGGAGGACCGGAGACCCGTCGGAACGAACCCGGAGACGGCGCCCGACGGTCACCGGGGGTCCGCGTTCAGTCCCTCGTCCAGGAACTCGGCGCGCCGTTCGGCTCGGCGGCGTTCGTCACGGAGGGCGTCGACCAGGCGGTCGGCCATCGTGCGGAACCCGTGGTCCGGATCGCCGTGTAGTTCGCGGAAGAACTCCTTGTTCGCCGCCTCGCAGTCTTCGATCCACTCGTCGTCGAGACTGCTCGCGCCGTGGAGGGTGCCGACGACGTTGCCCACGAGGCTGCCGTGGTGTCCGCGTCCCGCCCGAAGCTGGCCGCCTCGAAGATGGCGCGGTTGGGGTCGTCCCCGTTCCCGGCGTGCAGGACGCCGACGGCCGCAGGGAGCAGTTCGACGCCGCTCGGGCTGAAGATCCCTCGACGTACGCGTCGAAGGTCGGGGTGAACGGGGTCGTCACGAACGGGGCGGTCCGGGACCTCGACGGCATCCGGGACCTCGGGTCCCCCGTCTTCGCCCGGGCCCTCACACCCCGTGGGCCGAGTGGGACCGAGGAGATCGATCGGAACGTCCCGGTGACAGTCGGCGGCGCGCCGATCGAGCCGGGCGACGTCGTCGTCGCCGACGAATCCGGCGTCGTCGTGATCGAACGCGACGCGGTCGAGGACGTCACCGCGACCGCCGAGACGGAGCGGAACGTCGAGAGCCTGATTCACGAGGGACTGTCGCTCGAACGGGCGCTCGAAGAGGCCGGAATGGCGTAGCCCGCCCGGTTCGTACACGGGGAAGACGCCCGGGGCACGGGATCCGTTACCGACGAGATCCGATGGCCGGACACGCTTCTTATAATATTTCGATATATTCTATAAATATTGTATGTTTGCGAGAAACGTCGCGATCGAACCCAGGCCGGGCGTGAAGACGTCGATCCGAACCGTATCGCACCTGGTTGGAAGCCTATACGGTCTTTCAGCGTCTCAAAGACGATATATCGACGTCTAATTGCCACTCGAACGGATCGGATTCCCGCGTACGATTCCGGTCACGGTCTCGACGCCAAGGAGAAACTCTCAGCAGTTCAAAGGACATTTCAGGGTCGTTAATCGATCTATATTCCACCGGCAACGACGATTTCGATTCCGTGGCTCGTGAGCGAAGCTCCGCACGGCCGAGTTATATAATATTTTTGGTTGAAAATATAATTTCTGCGATTTCAAATAATATTGAGGCGATCGAGCGTCGCCGAAGGCCGATTGACCTTCCGCTAGGCGCCGGAGGGGAGCCGGCGGCGGCGCCGAACCCCGGCTCGACTCACTCCAGCCGTTCGGCGTACGAGAAGTCGACGTCCGTCGCTTCGGGGGTCGATCCGTCGAGGGCGATCCGCCACCCGTGGAGAGTGGTCGGGTCGTCGCACGCGTCCGTGAGCGTCGTCCGCACGTCGACGAGGTCGACGCCGTAGTAGTCGTCGGGGATGCCGCCGAGGTACTGGAGCGCCGTCTCGAAGAGACTACACATTCCGTCGTCGTTCTCGAAGTCGAAGTGCTTGTACGCGCCCGCCGCGACCTGTACCATCCCGTGGAGGAAGGCGCTCTCGGTGGTCCCGCTCCCGTAGTTGTACCACTCGTCCTCGAAGCAGTCGTGTGACTCGTGGAACGCGCCGGCGTTGTAGAGGCGGACGCCGTGGATCACCGCGCGGCGGAGGGTTCCGTGTTCCCACCCGTTCGACGGGGCGCGGTCCGCACTCCACCCGGTCGGATCGCCCGACACCGGCGGTCCCACCTCGTAGTCCCGGGTGTGGTCGTCCATACCGAACCCAGTCGGTCCACCGGCCTAACACCTGCGGTGGGGACGACGGGACGGAAACGCACTTCAACGCCCGGGACCAGGTGTGTACAATGAGGATACGAGAGTTCGGCGACGACCCCCAGGTGGCGGTCGTCGCGGCGGTCCACGGCGACGAACCCTGCGGCCCCCGCGCGGTCGACGAACTGCTTTCCGACCCGCCGTCGTTCCGGCGGCCGGTGAAGTTCGTCGTCGCCAACGAGGGTGCCCTGGACCGCGACGTGCGATATCTGGACGACGACCTGAACCGGGCGTTCCCCGGCGACGAGAACGCGGAGAGCCACGAGCGGCGACTGGCACCGCGGCTGCTGGCCGAAGTGGAGGACTGTACGACGCTCGCGCTTCACTCCACGCAGTCGTACGCCGACCCCTTCGCCCTGGTCGACACGGTCGATCCGGAGACGGCGTCGCTCTGTGCGCACCTCCCCATCGACGCGGTCGTCGAGACGGACGCGTACGCCGGGGGTCGGCTGATCGACTACCCCGGCACCGTCGAGGTGGAGTGTGGACTGCAGTGGTCCGACGGGGCTGCCGAGAACGCCCGACTGGTGATCGACGCGTTCCTCGCCGCGGCGGGCGTGCTGCCGTCGGAGGCCGGTCTGGAGACGGCCGATGGCGACGTGCCGATCTTCCGTCTCACCGGACGCGTGCCGAAGGCGCCGGCGACCGAACACGAAGTGTTCGTCGAGAACTTCGAGCGAGTGCCCGCCGGCGTCCCGTTCGCGGCGGCCGACGGCGACGACCGGGTGGCCGACGAGCCCTTCTATCCAATCCTGATGTCGGCCGAGGGGTACGAGAGCGTGTTCGGGTACGCGGGCGAGCGAGTCGGCCGACTGGCCGACGTCGCGGACCCGGCGGACGGTCACTCCTCGCGGGGCGCGAGTTCGACCAGCGTGAGGTCACGGTCCAGCATACAGTAGTCGTGGGGTGGGTCGCCCACCACCTCGTCGATGCGGTACTCCGCGCCGAGTTCCGCGCCGTCGGGGACACAGTAGGTGTGACTCGGACAGTCGGTGTACGGACACGACCCGGCCAACTCCGTCTTGCTGCCGGCGTAGGCTCCCTTCGATGGCACGTTCGCGGGGATGGATGCCGGTTCGACCTCGACGGCGCGAACGCCGCCGTCGTGGACGGCACAGTCGAGCGTTTGAGCGCCCTCGCGAACGCCCGTGATCCGGTACCGGGTCCCTGGAGAGAGGTCGAGACACTGACCGCGGTAGGGACAGCCCTCGCAGGCGCTGGATTCGCCGCGGAAGACGAACTCGCGGCCCACCTCTGCGAGGCGCGTTCCGATGAGCGTGACCTCCGACATACCCGAACGTTCACGACCCGGTCGGTTAAGCCTCGCGACCGAGCAGTTCGTCGAGGCGCTCGAAGTACGCCTCCCGTGGGACCTGGTAGACCTCGCGGTAGTCGACATCGCCGGCGGCGAACGCGCGGGCGAACTCGACCGCCGTCTCGACGGCAGCCGGCCGGTCGTCCGCCGACTCGACCCGCGCCTCGACTTCGGGTTCGAGATACAGCGTGACGGTCCATCCGTCGCTTTCCCCGCTCCCGGGCCGACGCCGGGGCGACCCCGGGGAGAGGTAGACAGTCGGGAGACAGGGCGCAGGGAAGGCCTCGGTGTCGAACACGTCGGGACGGTAGGCCAGGATCGCCCGCCCCTCGGACTCCTCGTGCCAGACCGTCCAGCCGTCGGGAAGCGCGTCGAATGTCACGCCCCCTACTTCGTGCCGACGACCCTATACTTCGCGGTCCGCGGCGACGCGTGCCGGCGACGGATCGGCCACTCGTCGCCCCCTCCGTCCGAGACGTCCACACGGCTAGTCGTGGGTTCGAGTTCTCCCGTTCGTGACACGCGGACCAGTGCGGCCCCGGGGACCCGGCCGTCGGAGTCCGATACGGGCGAGCCGTTCATACTGTTTATTGTAAGTCAGCACCGGTGGTTCGCCAGGACAGTCCGGCGAACCACCGGTGAACAGTTACACTAATCCGTATCAGTCCAGGTTCGAAATCGCCTCGTCGATGTCGAAGTCCTCGGTGGTCTCGGACCCCTCCTCGCTGCGGTCGACTTTCTCTCCGTCCTCTTCGATCTCCACGTCCTGTGGCTCGTCCTCGGTGAACTCCGTGTTGACGCCCCAGGGCACGCTACCGGCCCCCGGTTCGGACGGAATCGGTCGCGGGCCCCCAGTGTGTCTCCGGCACGCTTCGGTGGTTCATCTCGGTGGAATCTACCGGACGCGCGGATATATCCCTTGGGTTCGGGGCATCCCACCGGGACTCGACGGTCATCGACGGGTCGTCGGCGCTACTCCCGACGGCCGTTCGGTTTCTCGGAAGTGGTGGCAAATTTATAAATAGGACTGGAATGCCCTCTTTGACTGAATCGTATGACGGAGATCATCGACTACGAACTCTATCGGGTACCACCCCGCTGGTTGTTTCTCAAGCTAGAGACGAGTGACGGCACAGTCGGATGGGGGGAACCCGTGATCGAGGGGAAAGCAGGACCTGTTGCCGCCGCCGTCCGCCAGCTCGTAGACCGGCATTTGTTGGGCGAAGATCCAGCACCGATCGAGGAACATTGGCAGGTGCTGTACAGGGGGGACTTCTACCGGGGTGGTCCGATCTTGATGAGTGCGATCGCAGGTATCGACCAGGCTCTCTGGGACATAAAAGGAAAACGGATGGGTAAACCCGTCTACGAGCTTCTGGGCGGACCCGTCCGTGACCGGATGCGTGTGTATCAATGGGTGACCGGCGAGACGGTCGACGAGGTGACACAGGCGGCCGTCGAGAAGGTCGAGGAGGGCTTTACCGCGGTGAAGATGTTGGCTACCGAGGGCCTCGAACGGGTAGAATCGCCCGCACAGATTCGAAAGGCCCGTGATCGAGTGGCCGCGGTCAGGGAAGCCGTCGGACCCGAGGTGGATATCGGTGTTGACCTGCACGGTCGGACCACGAAAACGGTCGCTAAACAGCTCGTCACGGAGCTCGAGCCGCTTAACCCGATGTTCATCGAGGAACCAGTGGTCCCCGAGCATTCGGATGCGATCGGAGAGATAGCCAGACACACGACGATTCCCATCGCGACTGGCGAGCGTCTCTTTTCCCGGTGGGATTACAAGCCCTTGTTTGAAGCGGGGCATGTCGACATCATCCAACCCGATCTCTCGCACGCCGGTGGCATCACCGAAGTGCGAAAAATCGCGACGATGGCCGAAGCCTACGATATCAGCGTCGCCCCCCACTGTCCACTTGGGCCGATCGCCCTCGCGTCCTCCGTACAGGTCGACGCGACAGTGTCCAACGCGTTCATTCAGGAACAAAGTCTGAATATGCAGTATAACGACCGAGGGGGGCTCCGGGAGTACCTGTCCAATCCCCACGTTCTCGATTACGAGGGCGGAACGATGGAACTCCCGAGCGGTCCCGGGTTAGGAGTCGAAATCGACGAAGAGAGAGTGAGATCACGTAGCGAAGACAGCTCGGAGTGGTCTCCACCACTATGGCGAACCGACGACGGTGTACTCGCAGAGTGGTGATCCGGAGTCCGAGATCGGCGCAGTACGCGGATTCGCCGTGTCGACGAGTGTCGGGTCCCGGGCGTGACGGATCGGGGTCGCGGGATGGCATCCGAAAAATTCCCCCTCGAAGGCGACCGGTTGCCCGGGGGAGACCGCCGGGACCGAAGCTGAACTCCAGGAGCGCGATCCGGATCGGATGGCGTCGACGACGGTCGGATCGACGGCCGTGATCGAGTCGTCGGCACCCATCGTCACAGCGGCGGCAATCGATTCCGAGGTTGGATCTCGACGGCACTCAGCCCGGCTCCGGTCCGACCGACGCGAGCGTCCGTCGTCGGCTGGGGGATCCTTGGAGAGCGTGGTTACCGGGGTGGATCCGAAATGCGTGCCCGGAACGCTACCGGGCGAGAAGCTACTAGCAGGCTCGCCGGGAGTGTAACTCACGTTTCTGCGAATCGAGAACAGATGGACGTGAAACCGCTACTCGTTTTCGAGGGCGTCGTAGATCTCGCGATGTTCGTCCCGATCAGCCTTGGCAACGCGCAACACAAGCTCTCGGCGAATGTCTTCCATCACATCGTCGAGTGGCGTTCGGTCGCCTGGCTGCTCTTCCGTCGCCATGTCCACATCTTGACCACGAGTTCGGTTAATCGTTCGGGTCCAACGATTCATCGGACAGCTGAGCAAGTCCGTACTCGACGAGGTCGCCTCGCCATCGTTCGACCACTTCGTGCAAATCGACTTCGGTCGTGTGTGTTCGGAGATATTCGAGTACGTCGTCCTCATCGACAGCCTTCTCGTCGGTACCGAACTTCGCCAGTATCCCTCTGGTTTCGTTGTCGTATTCGAACCGGCGACCGTTGAGCAGATAGAATACCGTCGTCGTGTTGAGTGCGGTGCGCTTGTTACCGTCCACGAACGGGTGGTTGGCGACGAGGAGCCGAAGCAGATGAAATGACTTCTCGTGAATCGTCTTCGGAACCGACCCGAAGCTCCCTTCGCTGACGTACTCCAGTGCGAATTCGATATCTCCGCGACTCCGGACGCCCGAGCTGGTGTCTGGGTACTCCGAGACGATGTCCTCGTGGATGTCGAGTACATCTTCGACCGACGGATACCAAAACGAGTCGGTCATTGTCGGAGATTCACATCCGACTAACCTATCGTTTTCTCTCCGAACGACCGACTCTTGCCGTTGGGGTCACTCCTCCCGAGCGTAACGGCGGCGAGCGTCGTAGAGAGCGGGCAAACCTTATTCCAGGCTCGTCATCATCGACTGTTTCCGTGATCCGGCGAGAAAGAGAGGCTACTACGGGTGAATCTCATTCAATGATAGATTCCGACTGAGGCTATCTGTATTATTTGCATATACTTTCGATAGTATACTCGAAATGCGTGCCCGGAACACTACCGGACGAATTTCTACTAGTAAGGTAGGTGGAAGTGTCTTGGCTGATTTGAAGGCCTCAAGATCGTAAAATCAGCATCCCGGATCAAACCCACGGATCGAGTTCCTCGCGGCCACCGAACGAATCTCGATTCGGATACGCGTCGGTCATCGTAATTGGACCAGACGCGACCTGATACGCCGGCATCGTATCCTCATAGAGCAGGACGACACCAGCATGAGCGTCGGATGGTAACCCACCGAAATCTTTCACGTCGCTCGTCACGACGATCAGTTCGTGTTCTCGGGCGTACGGTAAGACATCCGCTTCGTCATCGGCTCCTTGCCGGAGCGCGTCACGGACGTGCTCGGCGTGAATTTCTTCTTTCGATAAGTACGTGGCTGTCTTTGGATCGATGTTCTCATCGAGGAGAAAGCGCCACCCGCTCATCTCAGGCGGCATCGGGATCGACGCCTTCGGGACGGTTGATCGACTCGCGGAAGTCCGCTATCGCATCGTCGCGCTCCTCTTCTACGTCACGCATCTCTCGCGGATGATCGTGATAGTAAGCCAGCGCGTGATACACGTCAGCGACGTCGAGGTCGTACCGATCGGCAACAGCCTCGGGGTCTTCACCACGTTCTTCGACGAGGGCATACACCTGACGGACGCTGACCCGGCGGCCACGAATGTGCGGCTCGCTCTTCAGCTCGTGTGCGATCCGCCGGGATTCTCCCTCGGACATACCTACACGTTGCTGCTACTCCCGCAAAATCATACTGCTGACTGGGCTGGCGAGAGCTCCCGCTCAGAGAGTGTCTGTGAAATGTACGCCCGGAACACTACCGGGCGAGAAACTACTAGTAGGCTCGGTGAATGTGTTATCCCATTCTAAGGAACCTCAGATCCAAAATATTCCTACTTCCGCATTCCGTATCGGGTTTCACCGGAATCCGTTGATATTCATCGACCAGGCGGCGCGGTAGCAGACTCGGGTCGAACGATGAGGAGAGTCAAATAGACGGGGGCTGTGATCAGTTCCACGAGACGCGCGAACGCTACCAACAGAATCATACGTGTCTGTTCAAGAGTGTGGCGTATCGGGCTCCTACTCCGAGTCACAGCACCGTCTGAACCTGGACACCTATGTCCTCAGTAATCGGAATAGTCTCTGTCGCGCTCGTGGCATCGCTTTTTATGTCATTTACCGTCGGGGCAAACAGCAACTCCGCCCCGATTGCGCCAGCCGTCGGAGCGAACGCGTTGTCCACCCTTCGGGGGGCACTACTGGTCGGCCTCGTCGCCGGTCTCGGTGCCATTGCGCAGGGTGGCAGTATCTCCGAGACGATTGGTCACGGGCTGGTGACCGGCGTGACGATCACGCCACTAGCAGCCACTGCGACGCTGCTCACGGCAGCCACACTCATCACGATCGGGAACTCCCGCGGTTACCCTATTCCCTCAGCGTTCACGGTCACCGGTGCAGCGATCGGTGCGGGTGTCGCTCTTGGCGGTGGCTTTGCGGTCATGACGTACGCTAAGATTCTGGGATTTTGGTTTGCGATTCCGGTCGTCGAGGGCGTCCTCGCGTACGGTCTCGCGTGGCTGTTACTGGATGAGACGGTCTCGGATACGCTAAGCATTCCGCTGCTCGCCGCCGGCGTCGGCTACACACTCGCCAACGTCCAGCTATCGTTTCTCCCGGCCCCCCAGAGCGAGCAAGGATCGATTGCGGGCGTTATCACCCGTCAATTTAACGTCGCATCGATAGGGCTCGGCGAGGCCGGAATCGTACTCGTTGGGGTTGTACTCGGACTTCTCACGCTCACAGTGGTCTACTGGCAACTCCGGCGTGACGTGACGACCGGAATCAACAGAATGCTGGTCGCGCTCGCCCTCGTCGTCGTGTTCACCAGCGGCGGGTCGCAGGTCGGACTGGCCACCGGGCCACTGGAAGCCGTCTTTGAATCGTCGCTCGGCCTTCCCTCGCTGTACCTGCTCGCACTCGGGGGCCTTGGAATTCTCCTCGGGGGATGGTTCCGTTCGCCACGCCTCATCCAGGCTGTGGCCCGCGAGTATGCCTCACTCGGGCCGAAGCGGTCGATTGCAGCGTTCATTCCTGCGTTTCTCGTCGCGCAGGCAGCAATCGCGCTCGGCTATCCCATCTCGTTCAACAAAGTGATGATTTCTAGCATCGTCGGGGCCGGACTTGTCGGCGGGTCGTCGGACTCCGCCGGGATATCGACCACAAAGACGGTCTACACTGTCGGGGCGTGGGTCGGCTCGATGGTCGGCGGGACCGTAATTAGCTTCGCGCTCTATCACACGCTCGCTGCGCTTCCGGGACTCGGGTAATTAGATATTCTGAAGCGTGACGAGATCTTCGACAGCTGCGCTTTCCTTCATTTCTGCCCATGTCTCGAAATCAGTTGTCCGCGCTACGAATGCGTCGCGTTCATCGGCCGAGAGCTGTTGGACGCCGCCAATAGTGTCATCGTCACACGGGCTGGCCACACAGAACTCGTCCACCGAACCAAACTGCGTGTGGCGACTGATGAACGATTTCGAGGCAATCCGCTCGCGGGAACTGGAGACCCACGTCTCCAGTGTGAGTGCCCGTTCGATTGCGTTTTTGAGGTTTGTCTGCAGTGAATCGTGGGTCCTGACATCCGAGTCAAGAACCATACATCGTGTTCATATTTCAAGCCACCTAAGTGCGGTGGCGGGACGAGTTTGATAGCGTCTTGCTGTACGGTTACTCGATCATTACAGTTTCCCCGCAAGCAGGGCAGGCGGGCCCATTATTTGTCTGTTCGAGTTCAGCCTCGTCACCAGTCCACCCACAAAATGGACACTGTATTGGGTCGGCTCCAGGCACAGGATACTCAAGATCGCCCTCGCCAAATCAAAAAGTGTGGTGTCTGTATTAATTGGATCAAGTCGGATGAACAAAAGAAACGTGTGCAAGATATGCGCCTTCCATCTTGCACGCCTCACCCCGACCTATACGCGATGTGTCAGTAACAGCTGTGCAAGACTCAGAGGATGAGTTCAGCAGGACGACTCCGATTATTTCAGATGTTCCCAAACAAGGTAATACGTGAAATTCATCAAAACTCGCACTAGACACGACGAAACGACGGTATCTACCTGTGTGCTGGTGGGCGGCTGAATGCAAGATCTGCGGTTTCACGTCCGCCGCTCCCGGACCAACCAAGCGAAGTTTGAAGCTTTCGAGAGGGTAATAACAGATATGACTCGCGTTTCCACGGAAGAGTTGATAACGGGACTCAAAGAGGAAGATGCACAGGTCGCAGAGGTGTTAAGCAAAGAGTCCGTAACAATCGAGGTAGGAAAATATCCAACCGCGTCGCCAAAGAACCCTCACACAGAGAATGAAGTCTACTACATTATCTCTGGGTCGGGGATGATTCGTATTGGAGATAAAACACATTCTGTCGAGAGCGGCGATGTGGTTTTCGTCGAACAGGGACTTGAACACGACTTTTTCAATATTGACGAGGAGATTACTGCGCTGACTATCTTCGTCGGGTCTGATAACCCGAGTTCGTATAGTCTTCGTGAATAAAAGGCAGGAAACGTGCCATCGAACCGTGCTAGATTCGCGCTCTGTATGCAGCACAAACATCACCACCTGACAGGAAACATCAGTATCTCACAAAGCCGGTTAGTTGAGATGTCTGCTTGCTACGAATGTGCCTAGCAAACAGCAGCAAGCAGACAGTGGAATACACGAAGACAAGCTCCTTAAGTTCCTCGTCAACCGGCTTGACGAAGAAATTTCTCTCGGTCTTGCGAACAATGCTGAACTCAACGCTGAGGACATCTACGAGGTCCTCGTCGGCGCGACCGCCGACGGGACCTCGATCTCGACACTGTGCAACTCCAGCGAAGACTCGCCATCGGCGAACACGATTCTCTACCACCTCCGGACGAAGTTCGAGCCGGAACGGCTCGAACGAGTCGCTAACAGGCTTCTTCGCCGAGACATCGTCGAACTACTCCCCGAGCAGGTGGAGGTCTGCGCAGACCTCCACCTGCGGCCCTACTACGGTGACGAAGAAGACACAGACCACCTCTATCACTCGGAAGCGAAGCGGGGAACCACTGCGTTCCACGCTTACGCTGACACTCTACGCACGCGTGCGGAGCAAACGCTACACGCTGGCGGTGCGCCGTCTCGAAGACAGCGACACCGCCAGCAGCGTTCTCGCTGAGTTCCTTGGCGTTTTCGACGACCTTGACACCGAAGTCAAGGCCGTCACCTCAATCGCGGATTCTACGATAGCAAGTGTCTCACGTTGCTTCAAGCGCACACCTACGCGTACGTTGTCCCGATCATTCGGTGGGATGAGGCGATTCAGCAGGAACTCTCGGAGGGGTGGAGTCGCGTCATCCGACACGACCTGACAGGGAAACTCGCCGGTCACAGCTGGACCGTCGAGTTTCCCGTCTACATCGACTGTACGTATCTGAATGGACGATACGACGAGAACGGCGTGGCGCGTCACGGCTACGCCACTGACGCGCCGTTCATCGAGACACCACGCGACGCTCGATACCACTACTCGAAACGCTTCGGTATCGAGTCGAGCTATCGCTTGTCCGAGCAAGCGATAGCGACGACAACGACACGAGACGCGACGGTCAGACTGCTGTACGTCGTAGTGAACCTACTGCTACAGAACGTTTGGCGGTATCTGCACTACGAGTTTGTGGCGACGCCCCGCCGGGGCGAGCGTCGCCTCTGGTGGTGGCCGTACAAGGAGTTCGTCAATATGGTTCGGGGGGCTGCGTGGACGGCCCTCTCGGTGCGTCGGGCCGTCCCCGCGAACCGACCTCCTGACGACCGGTTCTACCGGTAGTCACTGACCGAGCAAGCGTCATCGCAAGTAGCAACGCTGTCGCGTCGGCGGCTGACCGCCGCCGACAGCGACAGCTCCGCCTTCGATCAGCGGTGCTCAACCGCAATCGATGACTCACCACAACAGAACAGGTGGCTCCGGTCACGCTAACTGGCGATGCTTTGTGAGGTACTGAACATAGCACTCCCGACAGACATCATTCTAGGGCCGCTATCATCGGGTAGTGTCTAGATAAGCTGGTTCCATGCGAAGGCAAACGCTTGTAACCAGTTTTCAGCGGTACTCGGTTCGACGTGACTAAACGTATTTGAAAATTGGTTAGTTCGTTGTTTGATTTCTCGGAAGACACGTTCGACGGCATTCCGATTCCCATGTGTAACATGCTGGAATCGTAGCCCGTGTCGGTGACAGGCTGCCTGCAACCACGGTGCACCGTTGACGAGAAAAACTGCGTCGTCTACCTGATGTTTCTCACGTGATTCTGAGAGAAACATCGAGGTGATCGCAGTGGTTCTCGTCGGATAGAGCCGAACATGAAGCAGGCGGTTGGTATCGGGATCGACAGCAGCGTACAGCCAATATCGCTCATCATTGAGTTGAATCACAGTCTCATCGACCGCAACGTGATTCGGCTCAGCACCACCTGTCGGCTGTAAATCGGCCTTCTGCACCCATCGATGCACGGTGCTTCGATGACGATCGACACCCAACATCTCAAGAATCAAGACTGTATCCGAAAGTGATAGTCCAGCCAAATGGAGTCGGATACCGAGCTTCATCGCCGGCTCGGGTGTCGCCTCTCGCTCCGGAAATTCTAACTCGATGCAACCGCTATCGCCACTGAGGCGGTCGAACGAGAGCATAATCCACTCAAATCTTTGACCGCCTCGTTCCTTATCGCAACGCTACCTCATCGACTGTTTCCATGAAAATACAGCGACGAAGGGACTCTCCGCGAGAAATCCGGTTTCGATAATAGACTGTAGTTGATGTTATTCATATTATTCACAAATAATGCTAATAGTATACTCAAAATGTACGACCGGAACACTACCGACCGAGTTTCTACTAGTAGGCTCGGTGGAAGTGAAGGTGTGAGTCCATACTGAACGATGTCGTCCCGCCATTTTGAAATCCCATCGTTTAGATCAGTCTCTCCCCCCACTGTCTAAATCGGGCGTAAACGAACTCCGCTCGATATAGAGGAACTCAATGAGGAAGACTACCGCGAATATCCCCACGATCCAGAGCAGAATCTCCACGTCAGACTGATAGAGGTGATAGAGAACAACCGGAAGCGCAACTCCCGTGCCGACCAGACCGAGTACTGGAATGAGGCGGTTCGACCCCGTCTCGTCGGCGAGCACGATGTTCGTGTAATTCGTGACTGCAAACGAGATCAAAAACGCCACTGATCCGAACTCAGTGATCTGTTTGAGAGTTCCCAAGGCTGCGAGTGCTGCCGTCAGACTACCGATAATCAGCAACGAGTAGACGGGGATTCCCTCTCGGTTCCGGAACGAAAACACGCGCGGGAGGGCACCTTCTGTCGCAATCTCATGGACAAGCCGCGAGGTACCGAACAAGGTCGCGTTGATACCCGACGAGGTGCTTTTCATTGCCGAAAGGATGACGAGAACAAATCCAGTACCCCCGAGAACGGGGATGTTGGAGACGGCCTCGGCGAGTGCAACTTCCTGATGGGCGAGAAGTTGCTCTGGCGTAAGGTGAAGTGTCGCCATGAACGACACTGAGACGTAGATCAGTATCGAAATAGCGATGGCGACGTACATCCCGATCGGCAACACTCGTTCTACGTTCTCGATGTCTTCGTAGTCATAGACCAGAAGTTGAAAGCCCTCGTAGGAGACGAATATGATGGCAAATCCTGCGATTGGGCTGACGACGCCTTTGCTGAAGAAGTCGAGTGCTGCCACATTCCCATCATAAAAAATCACTCCAAGGGTTGCGAGCGACAGCAAAATAATGATTTTGATGTACACTGCGATATCTTCAAAGAGGCCAGTCTCGTGGACGCCCCGGAGGTTGAGACCGACGAACGCAGCGACGACCAGGGTCGAGATAATCGGCCGCAGGAGTTGCGGGAGTTCGATCCCTGCGATAGCTCTCGCGGCAGTGAGCGTGTAGGCACCGAAGGCGAACGCGTACATCGCCATTACACCCACGTATCCGATGACGAGAACCCACCCGACGTACGCGGCGATAGTCGGGTTGTCGACGATGTGCTCGGCGAATGAAAAGACGCCACCGTGTTCCCCGAAGTGCAGCGTGAGTTGAAGATAGGAATAGGCAGTGAGGAGAGTGATGACGCCCGCAATGAGATACGACAACGGGACTGCATTACCGGCTTGCTGCATTGCAACGCCGAGGACGGCGTAGATCCCGCCCGAGACCATTCCGCCGACACCCATCGCTATGACCTCGATGAGTCCGAGTTTCCCAGGACGACTGCGAGTCAGGAGAGAGCGGAGTGTTTTCATAGAGATCATGACCTCGATTAAAACGTACCGTTAGACTGTAACAAGCGGGGTAGCGAAAAGATTGTGGACTAGTTAGTGATACTGCACGCAAGTTCTTGTTCATCGACATACAGCGATATACGGGGACTTCTGAACTCCGCACTGTATCCAGGATGAACATTCCGACTTGATAGTCCTGAGAACTCCCGCCAGACCTCATTCCTGCCCGGTCACCATCGATAATTTCCGAAATTCGGCGAGAACGGGGCCGTCAATAAAGAAGAACCTGCCTCAACGAGTAAAATGGACTGGAGCACCAGCATCTGGCGACCGAGTGGCTCGTAGAGTCCGGTAGGTCGCCGGGAGACTTCCCTTCGGTCGTCTCCCGAGCCTTTGCTCGCTACGCTCGCAAAGACGCCAGTTCACTCGCGCGAGCGAATGCGAGCGCGAGGCCAAGGAAGGGGCGAAGCCACTGACGCAGGCTTTTGATCGAGCTTTTGCAAGCGAGCGGAGCGAGCGCTGCAAAAGGTCGATGTACGCCCGGAACACTAACGTCCGGCCTCATCCCTGGCGGCGTGCCGAGTCGGCCGGCTAACCCTCGTGCCGGGCGGTCGCGGGGTTGGGTCGGCTGTGCGACGGCAGCCCGTGTCGCGTGCCCGGGTTCGCCGCGCGGTCATCGCGCCCTGGTGGGTATGCTCGGGCGGGGACTGAAGGCACGCACGTGGAAGGAGGGCGCCCAGCGGGTAACCTCTTGCGGCACGGCGTCAGTAGACGTAGTCGGCCGCGGGGACGTTGACGTAGCCGCCCCGCCGGAGGCGCCGCTTCCGCCACCGATAGCCCACGAGTAGTTTGATGGCGTTCCACCCGGCACCGAACTTCCGTTCGAACATCCGGTAGCCGCTCTCGCTGGCGAGCATCTTGCGGCCGGTGCGGAAGATGCGGTCCCAGTCGTCCGGGTCGTAGTCGGCGACCATGTCCGCCATCGTCACGTTCCGCAGAATCTCGTCCTCGATGGCGTCCTTCCAGGCGTCGTTGTACCGCGAGAGGTCGCCCCGCGCCGCCAGATCGCCCGCGATGGAACCGGTTCGGACGGCGACGTGGTCGCCCCCCTCGTGGAAAGCCGAGGTGGTGCCCATCGCCCCGCCGACGACGGCGATGCCCGCCTCGACCGGGGAGTCGATCGGTCGGGTCGAGGAGATGGGGTAGGTTTCGGTGCCGCCGGACTTGCCCCGGTCCTCGACCAGCGGGAAGTCCCCGGGGACGTCGTACTCGTCGCCGTACTCGTGTTCGAGGAGGCGCCGGAGGTACTCGCTCCCGCCGGGGACCGTCTCGTCGTCGGGGCGGAGCAGGGCGTACGACTCGGGGTCGGTCACCGCGTCCAGGTCGAGACCGATCGGCATCGTGAGCCCGATCCGGGCGACGTCGTCGTCGTTGGGGAAGATCCACGGGTAGGCGGTGTGTCCGGGGATATACCCCCACCAGAACGCGATGGCGCCGCGGAGGTCCTCGGCGACGGCCGGGGGCAGGCGTCGGTGTTCCTGGTACGCGATGTGGTTTGCCGTCGTCGTCCCGAGGCGGTCGGTCACCGGGTACGGCAGGTACCGATCCAGCACGCGGTTGGTGACGGTGCGCTGTGGGCCGTCGGCGAGGATCACGGAGTCGGCGGTCACCTCGTCGCCGTCGGCCAGCCTGACGGTGTGTCTGGGGTCGTCGTCCAGGGTCGTCTCCACGTCGCGGACGGAGACGCCGACGCGGTAGTCGGCGCCCGCGGACTCGGCGCGCTCCCGGAGCCAGTCGTCGAAGCGGGCGCGGTGGAAGGTGTAGCCGAAGGTGTCGTACGAGGAGTCGATGCCCGTGCTGTGCAGGACACAGGACTCCGTGGGGCCGACGAACTCCGCGCGGTCGAGTTCCGACAGCAAGACGTCGTCGGGAAACTCGTCGGGATGGATGCCCATGATGTCGACCCAGTAATCGAGGATGCCGGCGGCGTCCGTCGAGTCCGGCCCGAGTCCGGATCGGTCGTCGCGGGGAACGCCCTTCTCGAAGACGCGTGCGGACGCGCCGGCTTCGGCCGCCGCGTGCGCCGCGGCCGATCCGGCGGGCCCGCCGCCGACGACGGCTACGTCGACGTGTTCCATACCCACCATCCGACGGGCGACTGTATTAAACGCCCGGAACGCGACGGCCGTGCCGTCCCCCGAGGGTCTATAACGGAGGCGCGAGCAACGCCGTCCATGACAGATCCTGACGTCGTCGTCCTCCGACAGAAGGTCCACGGCATGGCACCCGAATCCTACGGCGAGCGGCTCCGCGAGTGCCTCCCCGACCACGAGGTGGCCGTCGCCACCACGCCCGACGAGGAGCGCGAGTTGCTCGCCCGTGCGCGGGTGGTGACCGGCATCGACTTCGAAGCGGAGTGGCTGTCGGTCGCGGAGAACCTCGACCTCTTCGCCTGCACCTACGCCGGCACCGGTCACCTCGATACGGACGCGCTGGCCGACGCGGGCGTCGCCGTCACCAACGCGGCCGGCGTCCACGGCCCCAACATCTCGGAGTACGTGATCGGATCGCTGATCGCTCACGAACGCCGGTTCCGCCTCGCCCGGGAGCGCCAGGAGCGCGCCCACTGGGAGGCCTACCCAGTCCGCGAACTCCAGGGGAGCACGGCGGCCGTCGTCGGGCTGGGCGCCATCGGGGAGGCACTCGTCGAGCGCCTCCACCCCTTCGGCGTGGAGACTATCGGGGTCCGGTACACGCCGGAGAAGGGCGGCCCGGCCGACGAGGTGGTCGGGTTCGACCGGATTCACGACGCCCTCGCCCGGGCGGACTACGTGATCCTCGCGTGCCCGCTGACCGACACCACACGTGGACTGATCGACGCCGACGCGCTGGCCTCGATGCGCGCGGACGCGTTACTGGTCAACGTCGCGCGCGGCCCCGTGGTCGACACGGACGACCTGGTGACGGTGCTGCGGAACGAGGACATCCGGGGGGCGACACTCGACGTGACCGATCCCGAACCCCTGCCCGCGGACCACCCGCTGTGGGCGTTCGACAACGTGCGGATCACGCCGCACAACGCCGGCAACACGCCGAAGTACTACGACCGCCTCGCCGACATCCTCGCCGGGAACCTGCGCCGGATGGAGGAGACGGGGTCGGTCGAGGGCCTGGAGAACCGAGTCGTCTGAGCGACGGCCGGGCCGGCGTCAGCGCTCGGGCGGCGCGATCTCGTTGCGGAGCGTGCCGACGCCCTCGTAGGTGATCTCGACGACGTCGCCGGGGTCGACGGTGCCGGGGTTGGCCGGACTGCCGAAGGCGATCACGTCGCCCGGACGGAAGGTGAACCGCTCGGAGAGGAAAGAGACGACCTCGTAGGGATCGAACAGCATGAGTTCCGTGTTCGCCTCCTGTCGACGCTCGCCGCTCACGTCGGTGTGCATGTCGATCCCGTGCGGGTCGAGGTCGGTCTGGATCCACGGGCCGAGGGGACCGGAAGCGTCGAAGGCCTTCCGCGCGGTGCGGCCGGGCTGATCGAGCGCGTCCAGGTCGTTCATGATCGTGTAGCCCCGCAGCACCTCGGGGACGTCCGCGGGGTCGACGCGGTGACACCGCTCGCCGATCACGGCCGCGAGTTCGCCGGCGTAGGTAACCTCCTCGGAGAAGGTGGGATAGGGTACCGGTCGCTCGTGGGCGACGACCGAGGCCGGCGGCTTGATGAAGAAGGCCGGTTGGTCGGGCACGTCGTACTCCATCTGGTCGAGCGTCTCGGCGAAGTTGCGCCCGACGCAGTAGAGCGCCGAGGGGTCGCACGGCGGGGCCAGGGGGCCGTCCTCGCCGACGACGAACTCCCCGTCGTCGGTCGCGACGACACCGTCCCGGTACTCGCCCTCGTGTACCTCACCGTCCACCGCGATGCGCGCGAGTTTCATACGCTCCCGTCCCGGCCGATCGACAAACCGCTTGTGGAACGCCGGCGGTGGGCGTCGAAAGCGTTTACTGTGACAATCGGTAACGTCCAACGTACCCCTACCTGCGGCCCTCGATCCGCGTCAGTTTTTACGCGTCGGCCGGAACCGTGAGGTAATGGACTCCGAACTGCGCGACCGCGTCGAACGAGCGGCGCGGACGCACGCACTCCTCAACGCGGTGAAATACGAGAGCGACGCGGACGTCGGCGCGGTCATGGGCCCGCTCATGGGCGAGAACCCCGAGTTTCGCGAACACGCCGACGAGATTCCCGGCGTCGTCGGGGGTGTCGTCAGCGAGGTCAACGGGCTCTCGGACGCTGAGCGACGCGACGAACTCGCCGACCTGGCGCCCGAGAAGCTGGACGAACTGGAGCGCGAGGACGAGGGAGACGACCACCCGCTTCCGGACCTGTCGAACGTCGAGGACGGCGTCGTGATGCGCGCCGCCCCGAACCCGAACGGTCCATGGCACCTCGGACACGCCCGGATGCCCGCCGTCATCGGGACGTACAAGGAGCGCTACGACGGCCGCTTCATCTGCCGGTTCGACGACACCGACCCCGAGACGAAGCGTCCGGACCTGGAGGCCTACGACGCCATCCTCGACGCCATCGACTACCTCGGCTTCGAACCCGACGCGGTGTTGCGCGCTAGCGACCGCCTGGAGACCTACTACGACCACGCCCGCGAGTTGATCGACCGGGGCGGCGCCTACACCTGCTCCTGTCCGGGGGCGGAGTTCTCCGAGTTGAAGAACGCGGGCGAGCCCTGTCCCCACCGCGGGAAAGAGCCCGAGCGGACCCGCGAGGAGTTCGAGGCGATGGTCGACGGCGAGTACTCGGCGGGCGAGATGACCCTCCGGGTGCGGACCGACATCACCCACAAGAACCCGGCGCTGCGTGACTGGGTCGCCTTCCGGATGATCGACCGCCCGCACCCCCGGCCGGAGGCGGCCGACTACCGCTGCTGGCCAATGCTCGATTTCCAGTCCGGCGTCGACGACCACCTCACGGGCGTCACGCACATCATCCGCGGCATCGACCTGCAGGACTCCGCGAAGCGCCAGCGGTTCGTCTACGACTACTTCGACTGGGAGTACCCCGAAGTCGTCCACTGGGGGCACGTCCAGGTCGACGAGTACGACGTGAGCCTCTCGACGTCGACGATCAAGGAACTGATCGACGACGGGAAGCTCGACGGCTGGGACGACCCGCGGGCGCCGACGCTCGCGAGCCTGCGACGCCGGGGGATCCGCGGCCAAGCCATCGTCGACGCGATGATCGAACTCGGCACCTCCACGAGCAACGTCGAGCTGTCGATGAGCGCGGTGTACGCGAACAACCGCGACCTGATCGACGACGACGCGGACCGCCACTTCTTCGTCCGCGACGGCGTCGAGGTGGCCGTCGACGGCGGGCCGGACGCGGGCCGGCCGCCCGTCCACCCGGAACACGAGGAGCGCGGCCGCCGCGAGGTTCCCGTTCCCGGCGCGGTCCTGATCGAACCCGCCGACGTTCCCGCGGCCGGCGAGCGGGTCTGGCTCAAGGGCTTCGGCTGTGTCCGCCGCGTCGACGAGGGCTTCGAGTACGTCGGCGACGACATCGCCGCCGTCCGGGAGGAGGACGTGCCGGTGATCCACTGGGTGCCCGCCGAGGGCGGCGTCCCGCTCCGACTGCGGACGCCGGACGGCGACGTGATCGGCGTCGCGGAACCCGCGCTCGCCGACGCCGCCGTCGACGACGTGGTGCAGTTCGAGCGGGTGGGCTTCGCCCGGATCGACGCCCTCGACGACGACGCGGTGGCGTACTTCGCCCACGAGTAACGACCGAACGTTTATTTTCCCCCTAACGAACGTGAGGTATGGCTCAGCCAACGGCCGAGGCTCGTCCCGACGCAATCCCACACTGGTACGGGGACGACGACGTTATGACGCTCGTCGACGGCGACGGCGTCACCGTCCACGACGACCGAGACAACGCGTATCTTGATTTCGTCTCGCAACTCTACTGTGTCAACGCCGGGCACGGTGAGGAACGGATCGTCGAGGCGATCACCGAACAGGCATCGACCATCCCCTACGTCTCGTCCGCGAAGGGGAGCGACGTACGGTCGATCCTCGCCACCCGGATCGCCGAGGTCGCGCCGGGCGAGCTGAGCGACGTCTTCTTCTCGGTCTCCGGGAGCGAGGCCAACGAGTCGGCCGTCCAGTTCGCCCGGGAGTACACGGGCGGTCGGAAGGTGCTCACACGCTATCAGTCCTACCACGGCGCCACCTACGGGGCGGCGTCGCTGACGGGCGATCCCGAGACGCGAAACGCGATGGGGCGGCAGGTCGAGACGGGCGGCGCGGCGAAGTTCCTCCCGCCTATCGTCCACCGCTCGCCGTTCGACGGCGACACCCCCGAGGCCATCGCGCGCCAGGCCGCCGACCACCTAGAGTACGTCATCCAAAACGAGGGCCCCGACTCCGTCGCGGCGGTCCTGATGGAGCCGGTGGGCGGGACGAGCGGCGCCTACCCCGCCCCGGCGGACTACTGGGAGCGGGTGCGGGAGATCTGTGATCGCTACGACGTCCTGCTGATCGCCGACGAGGTGATCACGGGCTTCGGTCGGTGTGGCGAGTGGTTCGGCATCGAGACCGAGGACGTCGTCCCGGACCTGCTGACCTTCGCGAAGGGAGTTACGAGCGCGTACGTCCCCCTCGCGGGCGTCGTGGCGAGCCCCGAGATCGCGGGTCACCTTCACGACGAGGGCATCGACGTCGGGCAGACCTTCGCCGGTCACCCGGTGGCGTGTGCGGCGGGCGTGGCGGCCATGGACGCCTACGACGACGGCCTGATCGAGAACGCGCGGGCGCGGGGCGACCACCTCGAATCCCGACTCCGCGAACTGGAGACCTACGACGCCGTCGGCGACGTACGGGGACGGGGTCTGCTGTGGGCCGTCGAGTTCACCGACCCCGAGACGGACGAGCCCTTCCATCACCCCTGGGTCGAGTCGGGCGACAACCCCGTCGACGACGTGATCGACGAGGCCGAACGCCAGGGCGTCCTCGTCGGCGGCGGTCGCCCGCGAACGCAGATCATCGTCTCGCCGCCGCTGCCGGTGACCGACGACCAGATCGACACCGCCGTCGACGCCCTCGACGCCGCCGTCGCCGCGGTCTTCGAGTAGGTCGCGCGTTCGGTCGTAGGTTTATCCGTCCCGGGCGCCGAGACGGGGTATGGCCATCGATCCGAACTTCGAGCGGACCCGCGAGCGGGTTGACGAGCGGGACGGCGTCGCCGTCTGGGGTCCCGTCGAACCGCCGGAGAAACGCGGCATCCACGGCACGCACGTCGCCGTCGACTTCGACATCTGTCTCGCCGACGGCGCCTGTCTGGAGGACTGTCCCGTCGACGTCTTCGAGTGGGTCGACACGCCGGACCACCCCGAGAGCGAAATCAAGGCCCACCCGACCTACGAGGACCAGTGTATCGACTGTATGCTCTGTGTCGATGTCTGCCCGGTCGACGCCATCGACGTGGATCCGAGCCGCGAGAACCGCGTCTGAACGACGGGGCGGTCCTGGCTAGGGAGATACTCGGCGCACCGTCCGTTGCCCCCGCGAAGACGCGGGGACGCGTTCCCGTTCGTCTCACTACCGACCAGCGGGGAGCCGAGCCGCTACTCCGCCTCGGTTTCGTCGACCCAATTCGGTCGATCGGGGTCGGCGTCACTCGGGTCGAATTCGTACGTGATCCGGCGAGCCGCCGGGTCATCGCTGGTCGACCTAGCCAGGATGTACGCCGCGTATGACCCCGCAGGGGTGGTCTCCTCCTATGATACGTTCGCTGATCTCACCACGTGCGTATCGGCTGTCGCTCGGACGGTGCCTGACGCGTCCGTGATTCGATACGTTCGCCGTCCGTCGTACCAGCCGGATCGTGGCTCGTAGCGAACCGTCCCGGACGACGGACGGCCGTCGTCCACGTATCCGACGACGAACGTCACGCGGTCCCCCTCCCGACGCTCTCGACCGAGCACCCCGTCCTCGTCGTCGGTGATCCGCCCTCGAAGCTGTCCGGCACGCCCCTCTTCCGTTATCGTGTACCGTCGATAGAGCGTTCCGTCCCTCGGAGCGTAACACTCCTCCGAGACGACGGCGTCCTCTCTGACTTTCCGATACCACGCACCGTCCGAGGCAACGACCCCCTGGAACGCCAGTTTCACCTCCCCCTCTACGGCGATGCTCCCCGTCGCGCTGTACGCGTCCGCGTGTCCGACGGTGAACCGTTCACCGTGAGGGTTCGTGGCGTGGTGGCCGTGGTGAACGGGTACACGACGGGGAAGAGGAGACCGAGACACACCACCAAGATCCCGGCGGTACGGCGCTTCATACTCGTTCCCTGGCGTCGACCGGACGTGACAATCAACCCACCGGATACGACGGAGCTATCGATCGCTGGTGGTGTTCGTTACCGCCGGTACGACGAGCGGCCGGACGGCCGATGTCGTTCCTGAGCGTTCGGCCCGTCCGTTGATCGCCGCTCTCGTCCGTGAACCGTTCAGCTCGTATCGATCCGGTCGGAAGTCGATGCAAGAGGGCGAGCACCGCGGATCACCCGGGCGACGATATTTACGTCGTCGGGAGAGTAGGTGGTTCCGTGCCCTCCAAAGTCGGAACCGTCGTCTTCAGCGAACCCTCCGGTAGACTCCATGCGCTCGTGATGTTCGCTGGCGCGTTCGCCATGTCGAGCATCTACCTCTACTACGACGTTCTACTCGGTGGGTCCTCCCTCAGTTCGCTCGTCATGGCGGTGGGGTTCGTGCTGTCCGGATTGGCCGAGTCCCTTCCAACCGACCGCCGCCGGATCGCAGGCGGACTGCGTGTCACCGCGATTCTCTGGCTGATCGGTCTGCTCGGCCTCACCGTCTTCGCCCCCGACGTCGTTCTCGGTTCTCGGTAGGGAGCGCGCTCGGTTCGCGGGACTAGTGAGCCGACATCCCGGAGACGACGTTGAGACAGTACACGCCGACGACGATGAGACCGAGACCGACGATCCCTGCGACGTCGACCGATTCGTCGAAGGCGACGACGCCGATGGCCGCGATGGCGACGATGCCGATGGCGGCCCACGTTCCGTAGACGACACCGACCGGCAGATCCTCCAGCGCAAGCGAGAGACAGTAAAACGCGACGCCGTACCCGAGGAGGACGCCAAGGCTCGGCAGCGGGCGTGAGAAGCCCTGTGAGAGTTTGAGCGCCGTCGTCCCGATCACCTCGGCGAGAATGGCCGTTCCGAGCACCACGTACGGGTTCATACGACGGGGTCGGTTCCCGGTCCGGTAGTCGTTTCGACTATCGTCGATCCCGTGCGGGCACGTCGCCGATGGCCCCGAGACCGTCGATGTGGGTGGCCGTGAAGAACACGGCCCCGTCGACCAGGACCGGCGGTGACGTCACCTGGTGGTGGAATCCGGGATCGAACGCGTAGTGCCAAGCCAACTCTCCCGAGTCGCGATCGAACGCGCCGATCGTCTCCTTCCCGGGGGCGAATTCGGGGTCGCCGACCGGGAACGCGACCGTTTCCTGCCCGACGCAGATCCCCGGCTTGGACACCGACGTGTCGCGGCGCCACCGTTTTGCTCCGGTTTCGCCGTCGATCGCGGCGGCGCCGAACGAACCGGTGAGGAAGACGGTCCCGTCGTCGACGGCGACCGTCCGGGGGGCCACGGGGTCGGGATCACCGAACGAACGGAGTTCGCGCACCCGGTCGCCGGTCTCCCCGTCGTGGACGACGAGCGTTCGGTCGTCGGAGACGAACACCCCATTCCCGGTCGCGACCGGCGCGGCGGACTCGGGTGCGGACGCGAGTTCGCGCCGCCAGTGGTCCGAGCCGTCCGCCAGCGAGACGGCGACGAGCGACGGCGCTCCGTCGACGTACCCGACGGCGAACACACGCCCGTCGTAGACTGCGGGCGCGTGGGTGAGACGGCCTACCGTGTGGGTTTCCCACCGTTTCTCCCCGTTCGCGGCCCCGAACGCTTCGATACCGATATCGGACGTGACCAGGACGGTCCCGGTGGCTTCGTCGGCGGCGAGCCGTTCGAACCCGTTCGTCGATTCCGTCCAGACCCGCTCGCCCGTCCGGGTATCGAGCGCGACGAGGTCCGTGTCGTACGCCACGATACAGCGATCGCCGACGACGACGGTCCCGTTGTCCCCGCTGGCGTCGAGGGTGGTTCGCCACCGTTCGGTGCCGTCCCGTGCGTCGAGTGCGATGGCGCTCCCGTCGTGGCTGGGATCGAAGTTCGTCGTGTACACCGTCCCGTCGGCGACCGCGGGCTGCCAGCGCGTGAAAGCCTCCGACGTCCACGCCAGGTTCCCCCTCGGTGGTCCGGATGCGTTCGTCGCGTGCGTGTTCGCCCCGTCGGCGCCGTACTGTGTCCACGCTCCGGTGGGCGCGTCCGGCAGGGGCGTATCCGGGTCCGAGGACGGGAGCATCGAGAGACAGCCCGAGAGCACGCTCGCACCGACGACCGTCGTCGACAGGAACGCCCGTCGGTTCATATCACGTCGAACTGCTGGAGACCGGCGACAGTCAGGATGGAAACGACCAGTACGAGCTTCAGTACCCAGGATGGCACGTCTTTCCGGATCCGGAGGGCCCAGTCCATACGGGGGAATGGCCTCTCCGGCTATTATATCCCAAATCGGATTGCAGGTCACGAAACGGAGCCCCGGACGGGCGTCAGCGCACCGGTGCACCTGGCGGACCACGGGATCCGAGCCGTCACGAACGATTAAGTACGGTAGTGTGTAACACGTCATCATGGAACTGACCGAGCAACTGAACTTCGACCACGAGGACCGCCGGGACATCTACGACTACGTCGAGGCACACGGGGAGGTCCGGGCGGACCGGGCACGCCGGGCGCTGAACCTCGATCCGGAGGCCTTCGGTCACCACGTCACCATCCTGCGCCGCGACGGGTACATCCGCCGCGAGGGCGAGACGCTGCGGGTGGCCTACCGGGAGGAGGACGTGGAGGAACACGACGCGGCGGACCTCACCTACACCATCCGGGCGGCCCAGCAGCGGGACCTCTCGGGGTTGATCGGCGTGATCCGGTCGGTGGCCGAGGAGGGGACCTACATCGAAGCGGAGACGGTTGCGGATCTGCTCGACCACGAGGAGGTTATCCTCCGGCACAACGAGGTGCGGTCGCGGATGGTGTTCGTCGCCTGCGTCGACGAGGACGTCGTCGGGTGGGTCCACCTCGACCTGCCCGAGACGGCGAAGTTGGCCCACACCGCGGTGTTGACGGTCGGGCTCCTGCCGACCTACCGCGACCACGGCATCGGGAGCGCGCTGCTCGACCGGGGGATCCGGTGGGCGTGCGAACACGACTTCGAGAAACTGTACAACAGCGTCCCCGCGACCAACGAGGCCGCCATCGAGTTCCTCGAGGCCCACGGCTGGGAGACCGAGGCGGTCCGGGAGGACCACTACCGGATCGGCGACGAGTACGTCGACGAGGTGATGCTGGCGTCGTTCCTCGACTGCGCGTGACCTGCGTTCACTCGTAACGCCGCCGCTCCGCCCGCGCGACGTCCGTCCCGTACCGTTCGACCAGCGGCCGGTACGCCGCCCCGAGCGCCCGCATGCACTCCCGGGTGGAGACGTAGTCGAGGTCGGCCGCGACCCGCTCCCACGACCACCCCTGCAGGGGTTTGCGCACCAGCAACCGCTCGGCCCGGGGGGACAGGTCGACGTCCGGGTCCGTCAGGTGCGCGAGCGCCAGGTCCGCGAAGGCACCGGGCGCGGCGTCGTACAGCCCCGGCCCGAAGGCCGCGGCGGCGACGACCCGCCACTCGTGGGGCGAGAGGTCGGGCGCCGGGGCGGCGTCGGTGGCCCGCAGGACTGCACGCGCCACGTCGGGGTCGAGGGAACGGAGCGCATCCCCCAGCCCGTCGCGCATCCGCCGGGAGAACCGCCGTGCGTGGCGGTCGTGGAGCGCCTCCCCGTCCGGACCGGTCGGTCGCAGCATGACCGCCGAGTGTTCGCCGCTGGCGGCGTTGCGCGTCGTCGAGCAGTGGATCGTCCGGTAGCCGTTCCGCTCCCAGAAGCGGACCAGCCGCGGCGTCGCCCCGTAGCCGACGCCGAACCAGTCCACCTCGTCGTCGAACTCGTCGTGACAGGCAGACAGGAGCCGCGTGCCGAACCCCGCCGAGCGGAGCGCGTGGTGGGTGGCGATCCGCAACACGCGGTAGCCGACCGGCTGCCCCGCCTCAAGGTCGCGGAGCTGGCTCGTCAACACGTCCGGGATCATGTTCCCTCGCACCCGCGCGCCCTCGTACATCGCCTCGCGGCGCGACGCGGGGAGGCCGCCCTCCCGGGCCAGCAGGGCGACGGCGGCGACGTGACCGTCGACCAGCAGCGCCCGGCAGGTGAGGTTGGGGGCGTCGAGCAGGCGGGCCAGGTCGTCGGGCTCCGTCCGGTAGTGGGCGAGCACGAGGAGCCCGAAGGCCTCCCGGAGACGGTGCTCGTCCGCGAGCAGCGTCTCGGGGTCGAGCGCTCGGTAGGTGGCGTCGGCGGGCGTCGCCCCCGCGACGACCTGGTCCACGGCCGGCCGGGCGTCGAGGAGGAGCGCACGGAAGGCCCACACCTCGACGGGGTCGCCGGCAGCGTACCGGATCGGGTCGTCGAGGCGGACGTCGGTCACGGCGCGGTCGCTCGCCGCGAGCCGGTCGCGAAACCGCACGTCGAAGCCGCGGCCGGCCCCCTCGTAGCCGTGGACGGTGGTGACGAAGGCGACGGCGGGGCCGTCGAGGAAGGCTTCGAGGCGTCGAACCGGCAGGGCGGCGGCCTCGTCGACGATCAGAGCGTCGGGGGCGTCGCCCTCGGCACCGACGCCGAGGGAGTCGACGACCGCCGCAGGGTCGCGAAACCGGACCCGCCCGGATGCGGTCGAGAGGCGGCGGCCGTCGTCGTCGCGTTCGACCGCGACGTCGAGGGCGTCGAAAAGCGCCGCCGCGCGGTCGAACACCTCGGCTGCGTTGCGGTAGGCGGGCGCGGTGACGAGGACGTCCCGGCCCTCGGCGGCCAGACAGCCGGCGGCGAGGCCGGCCGTCGCGGACTTCCCCCGCCCCCGGTCGGCCTCGACGACGACGGCGGCGTCGGGGTCCCGGAGGCGTTCGAGCGCCGCCAGGGCCTCGGCCTGGTCGGCCGTGAGACACGCCCGGTAGGCGGCGTCGGGGAAGGCGGCGTCGGTGGGGGTAGTCGGCGTCGACCGGGGCCGCGCCGGCGGCGGATCGGTCAGTCCGTCGCGCTCGACCCGGCCGGCGTCCACGTCGACGACGGCGACGCCGGGGTGGGCGTAGAGTAGGTCGACCAGTCGGCGCCGGAAGCGGCCCGTCACGTCCGAGACGGTGAACGGCGGTACGGCGAGGCGCTCGTCGGCGTCGTCGCGGCGACCCGGCCAGTCGTCGAGCGGCGGCGTGACGAGGACGAGGAGGCCGCCGCCGTCGACGGCCCCGACGACCCGCCCGAGGACGTTCGCCGAGACGCCCGCGTGGGCGTCGAGGACGACGGCATCGCGCGTGGTGCCGAGGAGCCGCGACGCGTGTGCCGGGTCGAGTCGCTCCGCCCAGCTCACGCCCTCGCGGGCGGTGACGACGGTCACGTCGGCGTCGTCGCCGAGCGTGGCGACGGCCGCGGCCGCGGCGTCGAGCCCGGCCGTCCGGTCGCCGGACAGGGTGAGCAGTCGGCGCTCGTTCGCCCGCTCGGCCTCGGCCCGGAGGGGAGCGACGACGCTCGCGAGATCCATGCCCGGCCGTACCCCGGCGGCGACCAAGGGCCTTGCCCTCCCGGCCGGTCGAGGGCGGCCGGTGACGGTCGTGTCACGTGGTGACGTCGCGGTTACGGAGTCGTTAACTCCAGCCGACACGTACGACGGCGTATGCCAGGCGACATCCCGGGAATCCACCACGTCACCGCCGTCGGGAGCGACCCCGCTCGGAACGCACGGTTCTACACCGAAACCCTCGGTCTCCGCCTCGTCAAGCGGAGCGTGAACCAGGACGACACGTCGGTGTACCACCTGTTCTACGGCGACCACGGCGGCTCCCCGGGGACCAGCATGACCGTCTTCCCGTACCCGAACGCGCGGCCCGGGCGGGTGGGCAACGGACAGGCGAGCGCCGTCGCGTTCCTGATCCCGGGCGACGCCGTCGACTACTGGGTCGACCGACTCGGCGCCGAAGGCGTCGACGCCGACGAACCGCGGGAACGGTTCGGCGACGTCGTGATCCCGTTTCGCGACCCCGACGGTCTGCCGCTGGAACTGGTGGCGCGGGCCGACGCCCCGGCGGGGGACCCTCCCGAGGGACCGGTACCCGCCGACCACGCGATCCGGGGTTTTTTCGGCGTCACCCTCTCGCTTTCCGACGCCGACCGGACGGCGACGCTGCTGGAGACGATGGGCTTCGAGGCGGCCGGCGACGAGGGCGACCGGCGGCGCTACGTGGCCGACGGCGACCTCGGCTACGTCGTCGACGTCGTCGAGGATCCGGACGCGCGGAGCGGCCGGCCCGGCGCGGGGACGGTCCACCACGTCGCCTTCCAGGTGACCCAGGCGACCCAGCCGGAGTGGCGGCAGGTCCTCATGGACCACGGGCTGCGGCCGACGGAGATCATCGACCGCAAGTGGTTCGAGTCGGTCTACACGCGGACGACCGGCGGCGTCCTCTTCGAGTACGCGACGGAGGAACCGGGATACACGGTCGACGAGGACCTCGAACACCTGGGGGAGCGTCTCGTGTTGCCCGAGTGGCTGGAGGGGCGCCGCGACGAAATCGAAGCGTCGCTGCCGCCGCTGGAACTGGACGAACTCGCGTAAGCCACCTACCGTGTGCCGCCCTCACACTGCCTCTCGGCTTTGAAAGCGCTTTTATGGGGTCCCCTGCTAATCGCTCGTACAGCCTGCCCGCGGTTGATGATGCGCCTCCCCATCAGGGAACTCCGGCGGCCGGCGGCCGGCCGCCACGGCTGGTGAGGTGCGCGAGCCGACGGGTGGGAGGTACAAATCATGTCAGTTTACGTCAATTTCGATGTTCCGGCGGACCTCGCCGAAAGCGCCATCGAGGCGCTCGAAGTAGCGCGAGACACCGGTAGTGTCAAGAAAGGAACCAACGAGACGACGAAGGCGGTCGAACGCGGCAACGCCGACCTCGTCATTATCGCGGAGGACGTCCAACCCGAAGAGATCGTGATGCACCTGCCCGAACTCGCCGACGAGAAGGGCATCCCCTACGTCTTCGTCGAGACACAGGACGACGTCGGTCACGCGGCGGGGCTCGAGGTCGGGAGCGCCGCGGCCGCCATCGTCGACGCGGGCGACGCCGAGGAACAGGTCGAAGACATCAGCACCAAGGTCGAGGACCTCCGGTAAGCGACCATGAGCGCCGAAGAGAGTGCCAGCGACTCGATGCCCGCCGAGGTAATCGAGATCGTCGGCAAGACCGGCATGCACGGCGAAGCCATGCAGGTCAAATGTCGCATCCAGGAGGGATCGAACCAGGGTCGAATCATCACGCGCAACGTGCTGGGCCCCGTCCGCGAGGGCGACGTGCTCCAGTTGCGCGAGACACAGCGCGACGCCGACTCCATCGGAGGGCAGTAATGGTCGATACACGCACCTGTGACTACACGGGCGAAGAGATCGAACCCGGTACGGGGACCATGTACGTCAGGACGGACGGCACGATCCTGCATTTCGTGGACTCCAAAGCCGAGAAGAACTACTTCCTCGGGCGCGAGGCCCGCGACCTCGAGTGGACCGAGGACGGGCAGGCGGCCGGCGGCCAGGGTGAGGAATGAGCGACGCCGAGCGCACCTTCGTGATGGTCAAACCCGACGGGGTCCAGCGCGGCCTCATCGGCGAGATCATCTCGCGGTTCGAGGACCGCGGCCTCAAGCTCGTCGGCGCGAAGTTCATGCGGATCTCCGACGAACTGGCCCACGAACACTACGGCGAACACGAGGGCAAGCCCTTCTTCGACGGCCTCGTCGACTTCATCACCTCCGGCCCGGTGATGGCGATGGTCTGGGAGGGACAGGACGCCACTCGGCAGGTCCGTAACATGATGGGCGAGACCGATCCCGCGGAGTCCGCACCGGGCACCATCCGCGGCGACTTCGGCCTCGACCTCGGTCGGAACGTCATCCACGGCTCCGACCACGAGGACGAGGGCGCGAACGAGCGCGAGATCGACCTCTTCTTCGACGAGGACGAACTCGCCGACTACGAGAAGGTCGACGAGACCTGGCTGTACGAGTAGCTACGTCTCGCCGAGATAGCCCGTGACGAGTCGTTCTTCCGCCCGACGCAGCCGGTAGGAGAGCGTCGACCGCGGTACGTCCAGATTCCCCGCCAGCTCGTCGAGCGTGATTTCGCGTGGCGTCCGGTAGTAGCCGTGATCGAGAGCGGCCCGCATCGCCCGTCGCTGATCCGGAGGGAGCGAGACCGATCCCAACGAATCGTGTCCCCACTCTTCGGCCTCGCCGAGATGACTCATGTGAAAGGAGAGCCCGGATCGCAGATTCGCGCTCAGGGCGTCGTAGAGCAGACCCACCTTCTCGTCCGACTGCAGGAAGATGCGCCAGCGATGTCGTGCCTCCCGTCGTGTGGTACAGAAGAGCGACCCGCTGGGTAAATATCGAGCCGAGAGCGTCTGGACGGAGTCGCCGTCCTCGATTCCGTCGAGGTGCGTGTAGATCACCCGCTCGTCCTCCGAGCGGTCCAGCACGTCGTGGGTCCGCGTGGCCGTACAGTTCGTCTCGGTCACCGACGCCGTCCGGACCGTCTCGTCGAGGCGGAGTCGTTCGACCGAATCGAGCGCCGCCGTCGGGCCGGTCAGTCGCTCGACGCGCCAGAAACTGTCCTCGGTCACGCAGCCGTGCAACGCCTCGCCGACGAGTGTCGGATATTCGATGAACACGTCCATCACCGGATCGGCACCCGTCTCGTAGACGATATCGAACGCGAACTCGCGCATCATCTACCCTCCCGGCCGTCGTGGGACACCGCTAACACACCCCGTGGTACGCCGGCCAGCCCATAAGACTTCTCGAAGGCTGACCGACACGTGTTGTCGCTCGACAACTCAATCATTATTTATGTTCGTACAGTGTATGATAGTGTCTGGCATGAGCACTGACGAACCCAGCGGCACGGCAGAGGAGCACGGACACGAACACCACGAGGTCGAAGGACCGGGGTATCCGACGCCTGGGGCGATGCGGACCGAGTCGGAGCGCGAGAAGACCGCCTTCGTCATCGCACTCCGTGTCGGGATGGACGTCGACGGCTCCGACTTCATCGGCGTCGTCGACCTCGACCCCGAATCGGACACGTACAGCGAACTGGTCGACACCGTCGAGATGCCGAACAAGGGCGACGAACTCCACCACTTCGGCTGGAACACCTGTTCGTCGTCGTGTCACACCGAGGGGCTGATGCGTGATCACCTCATCGTCCCCGGACAGCGGTCCTCCCGTATCCACATCCTCGACGCCGAGGATCCGCGGAACATGGAGATCGAGAACGTCATCGAGCCCGAGGAGATCTTCGAATACGACCTCTCGGCACCCCACACCGTCCACTGCGTGCCGGGAGGGAAGGTCGTCATCAGTATGCTCGGGGACGCCGACGGCGAACTCCCCGGTGGCTTCCTCCAGTTGGACCAGAGCGACTTCTCCATCGACGGCCACTGGGAAGCCGACCGCGGCGACATGGAGATGAACTACGACTACTGGTACCAGCCCCGCCACAACGTGATGATCTCGACGGAGTGGGCGGCGCCGAAGACCTACTACCCCGGCTTCGACCTCGACGACGTCGAGGAGGGCAAGTACGGCGACAGCATCCACATCTGGGACTGGGAGAACAAGGAACACCAGCAGACCCTGAACTTCGGCGAGGAGGGGCAGATTCCGCTGGAGATCCGGATGCCCCACGACCCCGAGGAGACGCAGGGCTACGTCGGCGCGGCGCTCTCCTCGAACATCCTTCGTTTCTGGGAGGAGAGCGACGGCCACTGGGAGTGGGAGAAGGTCATCGACGTCGAGTCCCGCGAGCACCCCGACTGGGACATGCCCGTCCCCGGTCTCGTGACGGACATCGTCCTCTCGCTCGACGATCAGTACCTGTTCTTCTCGAACTGGCTGCACGGCGACATGCGGATGTACGACGTGAGCGACTTCGGCAACCCTCGACTGGTCGACCGGATCTGGGCCGGCGGCAACTTCAGCGACCGACAGGAGGTGCAGGGGACGGAGATCCGGGGAGCACCCCAGATGCTCCAGCTCTCGCGCGACGGCAAGCGCGTCTACTGGACCACGTCCCTGTTCTCCTCGTGGGACAACCAGTTCTACCCCGACATCGCCGAGGAGGGGTCGGTGATGCTGAAGGCGGACGTCTACCCCGACGAGGGACGGATGGAACTCGACGAGGACTTCCTCGTCGACTTCGGCGACGCCCCGGGCGGCCCGGCCCGCGCCCACGAGATTCGCTGGCCCGGCGGGGACTGCACCAGCGACGTCTGGCAGTAGATGTCCCACGAGGTCACCCTGGAGTGGCGTGACGGACAGGACGCGACGGTCGACGTCGCCGAGGGCGAGACGGTGATCGACGCGACCGAGCGTGCGGGACTCGGCGTCCCCTACGGCTGTCTGTACGGTGCCTGTGGCACCTGCACCGGCCGGCTGCTGGACGGCGACCTCGTTCACGTCGAACGCCCCCGGGGATTGAAACCCAAACACCGGCGCGACGGCTACGTCCTGCTCTGTGTGGCCGAACCGCGCTCGGACTGTCGAATCGAAGTCGGTGCCGAGATTCAGGCGGACCTCGTTCCGAACCCGTGGAAATGAACCGCACCCCCCGTCGCGTGGTGGCCGTCAGCCTCGCGAGCGTTGCCCTCTCGACGCCCGTCGCCGCACACGGCGTCGGGACCGCCGCGGCGGGCCTCGACTTCCCGCTCGTCGTCGCTGCCTCCGTCGGCGCCAGCCTGTTCGGTGGCGTCCTCGTCCTCGCCGTCGCCGGTCGGTGGAACGTTCCGGTTCGGCGTCTCGTCCACCCGTTGCTCGTCGTCCTCGGCGGCCTCTCGGTCGCGCTGGCCCTCGACAGGGTCCCGGCGAGTGCGGTCCTCGGCGTCACCGCCGGCGTGGGACTCGCGGCCATCGCCCGGCGGCGTACCCTCACGGACTGTGGCAGCTGTGCGGACGCCGCGCTGGGGGCCGTGACGCTCCACCGCGGCCTCGAAGGTGTCGCCCTCGCCACCCTCTACGTCGCCGACGCGGCCCTCGGTGTCGCGGGTGCGGCCGTCCTCGCGGTCCACGCCATAGCGGAGACAGCCGCAATCGGCTCGCTCTACGCTCCCACCCGCCGGTACGCACTCGGGGCCATCTGTCTCCTCCAGGTCGGATTCGTCGGCGGCGTAGCCGCGGGATGGGGCGTCGTCGACGCCGTCCCCGTGGCGCTGGAGGCGGGACTGCTAGCACTCGTCGGTGGCGTTCTCCTCGCCGTCGGCGCTCGGGAGGGGTATCTCCGCTACGCCGGGCGGCGGTCGGCCGTCACGGGCTGAGTCGATGCCGAGGGCGCCCGACTCCGAGACGTTCCCGCTGCTCGTCGCTGGGGCGGGCGCCCGCCGGCTCACTCGTCGGCCGACTCGGCGTCCCGTTCGTGGATCCGAACCGTCGAGATCCGGGTGCCGTCGACGCCGGTCACCTCGACGACGCGTCCCGCAATCTCGACGCGGTCGCCGGTTTCGGGCGCACGGTCGATTCGGCTGAGTACCACGCCGCCGATCGTTTCGACCGCCCCGTGCTCGATGTCGACGTCGAGGACGTCGTTGACCGTCGCGATGGCGACGCCGCCGTCGGCGTCGTACCCGCCGTCACCTCGACGGCGGATCGCCGGTTCGCGCCCGTCGACGTCGAACTCGTCGCGCAGGTCGCCGACGACGGCCTCCACGACGTCCTCGATCGTCGCGATCCCCTCGAACGATCCCCACTCGTCGATCACGGCGGCCATCTGGCGGTGCTCCCCCCGGAACTGCAACAGGAGGTCGTTGATCGCCGTCGTCTCGGGCACGACGATGACCTCCCGTGCGATGTCGCCGGCCGTCGCCGCCTGGTCCTCGGCGTCTTCGCCCGCGTACAGTACGTCCTTGACGTCGACGAACCCGACCACCTGGTTCGGGTCGTCGGCCTCGACGACGGGGTAGCGCGTGTGACCCGACTCGAAGACGGTCTCGCGGAGGTCGGACAGCGTGGCGTCGGCCGGCACGCTCACCACGTCCGGCCGCGGAACCATGACCTCCCGCACGGTGGTGTCGTCGAGTTCGAACACGCGCTCGATCATCGCCACCTCCTCGACGTCGATGTCGCCCTCCTCGCCGGAGCGGGCGAGGACCCGTCGGATCTCGCGCTCGCCGAGCGTCTCGTCGGACTCGGAAGCCGGCGGCACGCCGAGCAACTGCGTGAACGCGTTGGCCGCCCCGTTGAAGACGACGATGCCCGGATAAAAGAGGAGATAGAAGAACTTCATGGGCGGTGCGAGCAACAGCGAGAGCCGCTCGGTCCGGGCGATGGCGAACGTCTTCGGGGCGAGTTCGCCGAAGACGACGTGGAGGAACGTGATGATCGCGAAGCCGATACCGACGGCGACGAGGTGGACGAGCGTCGCGGGGAGGACCGACCCGAGGGCGGGCTCGATGAGCGACGCGATGGCCGGTTCGCCGGCCCACCCGAGTCCCAGCGAGGCGAGGGTGATCCCGAGTTGCGTCACCGCGAGGTAGTTGTCGAGGTCGGTCATCACGTCCTGGAGGGCCTTCGCGCCGGGGGTTCCGTCGGCGACGAGCTGTTCGACGGACGTGGCCCGAACCCGAACGAAGGCGAACTCCGCGGCGACGAAGAGCCCGTTCAACACCACGAGGACCAACGCGACGAGGAGCCGTCCGACGGAGAGAGCGAACTCTACCATCGACGGTCCCGGTAGCCGGCGGCGTTCGTGTTCGGCGTATCCATACCGGCATGTCCCCGGGGAGTCACTAAAAACGTCGCTGCCACGTGATCGGTGACGGCCGGGACACGGTGAGGGCAGTCCGTCTCAGGACATCGGTTCGCCGTCGTCCCACAGGAGGTCGAAGAGTTGCGAGAGCGTCGCGTAGAGGTGGGGGCTCGTCGTCGAGATACCGACGTATCCGTCGTCGTTCGGCGCCTTGAACGCCAGGAGGACGTTCTCGCCGTCGTACGTGTAGAGCCGTCCGCGGATGTCTTGGACGAACCGGAGTTCCATCATCCCCGCCACCCGGTCGCCGACCGCGGGGTCGAGGTCGCGCTCGTCCGAGACGAGTGCGCGGATCCCGACACCCGCCTCGGCTTTCTCGCCGAGGAGTTCGGCGTGGTGGTTGGCGATTCGCTCGAAACTCTCCGGTGTCGTGATCATGAGCATCTCGTCGGTGGCGGAGTCGGCCAGCCGTTCGAGCTTCTCGAGGATGTGGTGGCGGTTCGGATACGACCAACTGATGTCCACCTCGTCGTCGCGCTCCTGTCCGTAGTCCGCTTCCTCGACGGCGTCAAGGAAGTCGTTGCCGAGCCCCTGAATCTCGTCGAGTTTGCGGACGTGCTCCCGGCGCTTGAAATCGCGGAACTGCGACACTGCCTGGTTCGGATCGACCGGACCGAACTTCTTCGGGCGGCCCTCCTGGACGACGACGAACCCCTTGGCGTTGAGCGAGTCGAGCACGTCGTACACGCGCGACTGCGGGACGCCGGTGAGCGAGGTAATCTCCTTGGCCGTCGACGTGCCGCCGCGCAACAGGCCCACGTACGTCGCCGCCTCGTACTCCGACAATCCCATCTCCCGCAGGTAGATCTCCGGCTCGGAGCTCACACGGGTCACTCGACTCCCGACCCACTTGCCTGTTGTCCCCAGCGACGCCGACGATCGAGAATATAATTGTGTTAATATAACTTGTATTCACCACTGGGGAGTGGTGAAGTAGATATAATACCTTCAGACCGGGTGCTTTTCACCGTGGAGAAAGCCATGTTCGACTACCAAGACCGAAAAAAGAAAAAAGTACGAACACCAAAAACCGGGCTCAGTTTGAGGTTCGAGTAATGGCGGTGGATCTCAACGAGACGAGCGTCTCGCATCCGCTCGATCCCCTGACGACGGACGAAATCGCCGCAGCCACCGACATCCTCGAAGCCGAGTGGGACGTCGACGACGACGCGGTGTATCACAACGTCGTCCTCGACGAACCCGAAAAGGAGTTCGTCCGAGCCTTCGAGGAGGGCGACCACTTCGACCGCGAGGCGTTCCTCATCGTCCGGCAGGACGGTGAAACCTACGAGGCGAGCGTCTCGATAACCGGCGAGGAACTGCTCGAGGTGACACACATCGAGGACGTTCAGCCCGCGATCACGCCCCCGGAGGTCGACCAGGCCGAACAGGTCGTGATCAACGATCCGGACTGGCAGGAGGCGGCGGCCAAACGGGGCGTCGAGGACTTCGACCTCGCCATCGTGGATCCGTGGCCGGCGAGTGGGTTCGAGCCGGAGGAGTACGACGACCGGCGTCTCGTCCGCGCCATCTCCTGGATCCGGACCGAGGAGGAGGACAACGGCTACGCCCGTCCCATCGAGGGCCTGTTCGCCTTCGTCGACCTCGACGAGATGGAGGTCGTGAAGATCGAGGACAACGGCGTCGTCGACGAGGACAGCCCGCTGCCGTCCGAGGACGCCGACTTCCGGGCGGATCGGGTCGACACGCGGAACGACTTCAAACACCTCGACGTCGTGCAGCCCGAGGGGCCGAGCTTCGAGGTGGAGGGTCAGACCGTCGAGTGGCTCGACTGGGAGTTCCAGGTCGGCTGGACGCCCCGCGAGGGACTCGTCTTCCACGACGTTACCTTCGAGGACGAGGGCGAGAAGCGGAAGGTGCTCCACCGCGCCTCCGCCTCGGAGATGGCGGTCCCCTACGGCGACAGCGACCCCAACCACTCCTGGAAGGAGGCGTTCGACATCGGTGAGTTCCACGTCGGGCGGATGGCGAACGTGCTGACCGAGGGCTGTGACTGCCTCGGCGAGATGCACTACTTCGACGTGGCCATGAACGACACCAACGGCGATCCGAAGACGATGCCGAACGCCATCTGTATGCACGAGGAGGACGACGGCGTCCTCTGGAAGCACACGGAGTGGCGCAAAGAGCACACCGAGGTCCGGCGGCGCCGGCGCCTCGTCATCTCCTTCATCGCCACCGTCTACAACTACGACTACGGGTTCTACTGGTACTTCTACCCCGACGGCTCCATCGAAGGGGAGGTCCGTCTCACGGGCATCGACTCCAACGGGATGGTGCCCGCCGACGAGGACGCCACGGACACCAACGGCGAGTACGAACTCGTCGCGCCGCAGGTCAAGACGTCCATCCACCAGCACCATTTCAACTTCCGGCTGGATTTCGACATCGACGACACGCCGAACCGGGTGAAGGAAGTCCACAACGAACCCGTCGGCAGCGACCGCAAGAAGGGGTTCAAGGCCAAGGAGACGATCATGGGGTCCGAGATGGAGGCCCGTGACGACATCGACCCGTTGAACGGCAAGTACTGGCGGGTCGAGAGCACGGAGACGACGAACTCCTACGGCCGACCCTGTGGCTACAAGCTGGAGCCACACACCAACGTCAACTCGCCCGCGAGGTCCACCTCCAGCACCAAAAAGCGGGCCGGGTTCATCCAGAACAACTTCTGGGCCACCCAGTACGACGAGGACGAACGGTTCGCGGCCGGCGATTACCCCAATCAGAACGACGAGACGACGGGGCTGTCCGAGTGGACCGAGAAGGATCGCGACCTCGACGGCGAGGACGTGGTCTGCTGGTACACTCTCGGCGTCAACCACGTCACGCGTGCGGAGGACTGGCCGGTCCTGCCCGTCGAGATCGCGAGCTTCCACCTCAAACCGGAGGGCTTCCTCGACAGCAACCCCTCCATCTCGCTGCCGCCGGAGCCGTGTCACACCGAACACGACCTGACGTCGGTAGGTGACGACTGAGATGTCGGTCATACTACAGGCCGATCCGGAGGTCATCGCCGAGGGGGTCAACCTTCTCTGGGTGATGGTCGCGACCTTCCTCGTGTTCTTCATGCACGCCGGCTTCGGCATGCTCGAATCGGGACAGGTGCGCTCGAAGAACGTCGCCAACCAGTTGACGAAGAACGTTCTCACGTGGGGGATCGGCGTCCTCGCGTACTTCATCGTCGGCGTCGGCGTGTCCGCCATCGTCGCCGGGGTCACCTCCGGCGGCGGCTTCTCCGCGCCGTTCGCCCACTACGGTGCCGGCTCGACGGCGTGGGCGAGTATCCTCTTCGGTGCCGCGTTCTCGATGGTCGCGGCGTCCATCGTCTCGGGCGCCGTTGCCGAGCGCGCGCAACTCCGCGGCTACCTCGTGTTCACCGTCTTCGTCGGCGCGCTCATCTACCCGGTCGCGACGGGACTGACCTGGGGCGGTGGCTTCCTCGCCACCCTCGGCTTCCAGGACTTCGCCGGCGCGGCGGTCGTCCACATGACCGGCGGGGTCTGTGGCCTGGTCGCCGCGTACATGGTCGGCCCGCGGGTGGACAAGTTCAACGACGACGGCTCCGCGAACGTCATCCCCGGCCACTCGCTGCCCTACGCGATCCTCGGGACGCTCATCCTGGCTTTCGGCTGGTACGGGTTCAACGTCGGGACCGCCGTCAACGTCTTCCAAGTCACCGACGCCGGCGAACTCGCCCTCGCCGACTACGCGTACGCCGGCCGCGTCGCGATCAACACCGCGCTGGTCATGGGGACCGGCAGTATCGGTGCCGCGGCGGTCAGCGTCCTCCGGAGCGGCAAGGTCGACAGCCTCATGACGGCCAACGGGCTGCTGGCGGGGCTCGTCAGCGTCTGTTCCATCGCGGCCGTGGCGAGCTGGCAGGCGACGCTCGTCGTGGGCTTCCTCGCCGGCGTGCAGGTCGTCCTCGTCTTCGACCTGCTGGAGAAGTTCGGCATCGACGACGTCTGTGCCGTCTTCCCGGTCCACGGCTCCGCCGGCGCGCTGAGTGCGCTCGCGTATCCCTTCGTCGACACCACGTCGGCGTTCTCGGTTTCCCAGCTCGGCGTGCAGGTCGCCGGCATCGTCGTCCTCGCGCTCTGGGCGGGAGTGATCACCTTCGTCATCTACGGCCTGCTGAAGGCCCTGGGCTGGGCGCGGGTGAGCGACGAACACGAACGCGAGGGGCTCGACTCCTCGGAGCACGGCATCGTGACCTACCCCGAGTTCGGCGACAACTCGGTCGGCACCGCGCCGGGACGGACGCCCGAAACGGCGACCGACGGCAGTGGGGTCTCCGACGATGACTGAGGTCGAGATGGTGATCGCCTACATCCGTCCCGACAAACTCGGGGCGGTGAAACAGGCGGTCGCCGAGGCCGGTGCGCCCTCGATCACCGTCTCGAACGTCTCCGGCCGCGGCTCCCAGCCCGCGAAGAAAGGCCAGTGGCGTGGCGAGGAGTACTCCGTCGACCTCCTCCAGAAGACCAAAGTCGAGTGTGTGGTCGCCGACGTGGACGGCTCGGACGTCGCCCACGCGATCCGCGACGCGGCACACACCGGCGAACCCGGCGACGGCAAGATCTTCATCCTGCCTGTCGAGGACGCCATTCAGGTCCGCACCGGCAAGGAGGGCAACGAGGCGGTCTGACACCGTCCGCGACGCCCGCATCGCCCCACGACCACACTCCTCACCGTACCCGTGCCCACCGACGAGCCACCATCGACCCCACCCGCACGACGCCCCGTCCGAGCCGCCGGCATCGTCCTCGGAATCGCCCTCCTGGCCGCGCCGGCGGCCGCTCACGGGACCCCCTCGTCTACCGGCGTCGGACTGGCTTTTCCCGTCGCCGTCGGCGCCTCCGTCGGGGCGAGTCTGCTCGGCGGCGGTCTAGTCCTCGTCGTCGCCGGCCGCCGCCCCGTCCGTGCGGTCGTCCCCCTCCTCCTGCTCGTCCTCGGTGGCCTCTCCGCGACCCTCGCCCTCGACGGCGGCCCGTTCGCCGTCCTCGCGGTCGGTGTCGGCGCCACGCTCGTCGCCACGACACGGGGGAACGCCCTCACGGACTGTGGCGCCTGCGCGGACGCGACGCTGGGCGCGGTGACGCTCCACCGCGGCCTCGAAGGCGTCGTCCTCGCTACCGTCTACGCCGCCGACGCGACGCTCGGACTGATCGGGGCGGCCGTGTTCGCGATCCACGCCGCGGCCGAGACGGCCGCCGTCGGCACGCTGTACGCCGACGTGAACCGCCCGTGGACGCTCGCCGCGATCCTGCTCGTCCAGGTGGGGTTCCTGGTCGGCGTCGCCGCCGGCTGGCGCGTGGTGGGGAGCGTCCCGCCGGTCGCCGAGGTGGGCGTCCTGGGGTTCGTGGGCGGCGTTCTCATCGCCGTCGGTGCTAGGGAGGCGTACCGCCGTCACACGGTGTCGGTGCCGACGCCCGCGTGATCCGCGGGGAGATTCCGGTGCGGCGGTCGTCCCGACGGGCCGACGGTGGAGAGTCGAGAACGCGACTAGTCCGCGCTGACTTCCGGGCCGAGATCGATTTCGCCGGCGTCGAGTTCGGCTTCGATCTCCCGCGTGGCCGTGACCATGTTCTCGATCTTTTGGTACGCGACCTCGCGGGGGAGGAGCTTCACGCCGCAGTCGGGGCTGACGGTGAGGCGCTCGGGGGGAACGATCTTGAACCCCTGCTTGATGTTCTCCTTGATCTCCTCGACGGTCTCGACCTCCGTGGTGTGAACGTCGACGACACCGAGCGCGAGGTCGGTCGTGAACTCGGGGTCGGTGAACACGTCGATCTGTTCGTAGTCGCCGTTACAGAGTTCGAGGTCGAACTCGTCGATGGGATACTCCAGCAGTTCGGGGTAGATCCGCGAGTAGTCGCCATAACAGACGTGGAGGCCGATACGCACCTCGTCGGGGACGCCGGCGACGATGCGTTCCAGACACTCGCCGACGATGGCGTGGTCGTCGGGCGTCGTCGCCAGTGCCGGTTCGTCGATCTGGATGTAGCGCGCGCCGGCGTCGACCAGCGCCTCGATCTCCTCGTTGACGAGGTCCGCCAGCGCGTAGGAGAGTTCGGCGTCGTCGTCGTAGGCCTCGTTGAACGACCAGGACGCGAGCGTGTAGGGGCCGGTGATCGGCACCTTCACCGGCTTGGAGGCGGCCGATCGGGTGAACTCGAACTCGTCGACCAGCCACGACTCCGCGTACTCGACGTCGTCGACGACGGAGGGCTTGTCGAAGTAGTTGTGGCCCCACACCTTCACGGGACCGTTGAACTCGTAGCCCTCGATGCGGTCCGCGAAGAACTCGACCATCTCGTTGCGGCGCATCTCGCCGTCGGAGACGGTGTCGAGGCCCGCCCGTTCGTGTTCGTCGACGATGACGCGACAGGCGTCGTCGTGGGCCTCGTGGAGGTGGTCCTCGTCGAACTTCGAGTCGGGGTCGTCCGCGAGGTCGGCCACCCGGTTGAGCCACTTCGGCTTGGGGTAGCTGCCGACGATGGAGGTGAGCAGGAAGTGGTCGGTGGGGTGGTCGTCGGGACGGAACTGCTCGCGGTTGTTCATGCGTCCACCTCCGCGAGCGCGGCGGCGTCACCGAGCGCTTCGAGTTTGGCCTCGAACTTGTTCACCGGCAGGTAGAACAGCTCCGTGTTCGAGGTGAGGTAGGCCCGCTCGAAGTCGGTGTGGGTTCGCTCGTCGACCCACTCGACCCGGTCGCGGACCGTCTCGGGCGATTCGACCAGCGTGTTCTGCCCGTCGACCAGCCCCATCGCGATCCGATCTTTCGTGCCGTACTCGTTGATGTTGTAGAGCGACGCGTCGGCGTCGGCGACGAAGTCGAAGCCGATGGCGTCCACGTCGGCGTCCATGAGGTGTGCGTAGGTCTTCTCCGGCACGGCGCCCCAGTAGGTGTGGACGACCACGTCGGCGTCCGTCGCCGCGGCCACGCGGTCGATGGCCTCGCTCGCGTGGGCCTGCCGGTCGTCGTCCGGCGGCGCCTCGACCAGCGACGGCTCCAGCAGGAACAGCGTCTCGTGGGCGGGGAAGGCGTCCACCTCGCCCGCGAGGAGATCGGCGACGGCATCGAGGAAGTCGGCCGCGTCGCCGTAGTGGTCGTCGGTGGCGAGGTCGGCGAGGGAGTACGGGCCCGGGAGAACCGCCTGCAGGTCGCCCTCCGCCTCGACCGCGCCGAGTTCGGCCGCCACGTCGCCCGAGGGGACGAGTTCGTCACGTACCTGCGGGTCGCGGTAGAAGTTGTTGTTGTCGTAGTAGCGGACGATCCCGCCGGTCTCGACGGCGTCGTTGATCGTCAGCGGGTGGGCGAGCATGTCGTCCCAGCGAAGCTGTCCCTCGACGACGCGGTCGAGACCCGCGTCGACCTGCGTCTCGACGACCTCAGCCCGCGCGCGGTCGTAGGCGTCGACGATTTCCGGCCCCTCGTCGCCGCCGATGAGGTCGCCCTTCTGGTGACCCTTCAGCTCGGCAAGTTCGTCTTTCGCCCAGTCGGGCAACGGATACAGTCCGGGTGTCGTGGCGACCAGTTCGGTCATCACGACCGACTAGGTCATGCTGTCGCTTAATATTTGCTAAACCAAAATATGTCCTATGGTTATTCGAAGTCCAGACGGAGGATCGACAGCGTCTCGAACGGGTAGGACTCCTGGCGGACCGTCGTCGTGGCGAAGCCGTTTCGTTCGGCGCGGTCGACGACGGCCTCGAACCCGGTGAGGCTGCTGACCAGGAGGAGTACGATCCCGTCGGGCCGGAGGACGCGGCCGACGGTGTCGAGGAACGGATCGATGACGGCCCGCCCCGACTCGCCGCCGGAGAGGGCACGCTCCATCCAGTCGTCCCACTCGTTGTCGGGGTCGGTGGGCAGGTACGGCGGGTTGAAAGCGACGGTGTCGAGGCTGTCGGTCCGGAACGGAGCGACGAGGTCGGCGCGGACGGCGGGGACCCCCCGGTCGCGTACCTCCCGGCACGCGGCGGGGTTGGGGTCGCTGGCGATCACCGTCGCCGTCGTCTCGGTCGCGATCCGTTCGGCGACCCAACCCGATCCCGTCCCCACTTCGAGCGTCCGACCGCGAGCGTGCTCGACGGCCGCCTCGGCGAGCAGGCGGGAGTCCTCCGCCGGCTGGTACACCGCCCGCTCCGCCCCTCGGCGGTCCGCCAGGTCCGCGAGGGTGTCCGGGCCGTCGTCGGTCATTCCGCCGCCCCGTCGCCCGGACCGCCGTCGGGGGTCGGCGCCGGCGTCTCTCGCCTCTCGGCGACGGCGAATCCGCCCTCCTCGGTGCGACCCATGAGCTCCCGCTGCGGGAACGGGATCTTGATCCCCTCGGCCGCGTAGGCGTCGGTGACCGCCTCGATGACGGCCGTGCGCGCGCGCCACATCCGCCGGGCGCTGGGGTTGTCGATCCACACCCGGACCCCGAGGACGACGGCGGAGTCGCCGAACCGCTTGCCGACCACCTGCGGCGTCGGCACGTTGAGGACCTGATCGAGTTCCGTGACCGCCTCGCGGGCCACCTCGGCAGCGTGCTCCGGATCGGCGTCGTAGTCGACGCCGACCTCCACCTCGATGCGGAGCCGCCCCTTGCGCGTCCGATTGATGATCGGCTGGCCGCTCACCTCGTCGTTCGGGAGCATCACGTACTCCCCGTCGAAGGTCTGGATGCGCGTGGTGACGATGGTGATCTCGGTGACGATGCCCTCGCGGTCGCCGATCTGGACCCAGTCGCCGATCTCGAACGGCCGGGAGAACATGAGGACGAACCCGGCGAGCATCGCCCCGAGGGTCTGTCGGGCGGCCATCCCGACGACGATACCGAGGAAGCCGGCCCCGACCAGCAGGCTCCCGAGGTCACGAGTGAACAACCCGACGACGACGAGTATCGCCAGCGTGTAGAGCGTGACCTGTGTCAGCCGGTAGATGATCTCGCGTTGGTGTTCGCTGATGCTCGACCGGGTGCCCGTGAACTCGCCGATGATCCGCCCCACGAGATCCGTCAGCGCGTAGGTCGTCGCCAGGATCACCACGGCCAGCAGCATCCGACCGGCGAGGTCCTGGAGCCCCAGGTTCCGGTAGGACCGCGCGAGCGGACCGACCAGTTCCCAGAGGTCGACCAGAACGAGGATCCCGCCGCCGGTCACGGCCGCCAGCACCACCGACAGCAGGAGTTCGGTTCGTCGCCCGGAACTCCAGCCGTCGCGGCGCCGCCAGCGGTTGATGCCGTACCGCGCGCCGAGGACGACGACGACCACCAGCGCCGTCACGAGCAGGCGGGTGAAAAGCGACGACTCGACGGACGCCAGCGCGTCAATCATCGTCGTCACCCCGCCCCACGTCGGCGGCGAGCGTCGCGAGCGCCGCGAACTCGTCGGGGGCCACGTCCCCCGCCCGGCGCGACATGAGCGACTCGTCGGCGGCCGCGACCACCGCGTCCGGGTCCGCGAGCCCGGAGATGTGGGCGGTGTTGCGGACGGCGTTTCGAAGCGTCTTCCGACGCTGCGTGAAAAGCGCCTTCACGAACCGCAGGAAGAACGCCTCGTCGTCGACCGCGTAGTCCGGGTCCCGCGGCGTCGTCCGAACGATCGCACTCTCGACCGCCGGCGGCGGCGAGAACGCCGTCGGCGGTACTGGCTCGACCACCTCGATGTCGGCGTAGTGGCCCGCGCTCACCGACAGGCGGCCGTACTCGTCGGAGCCGGATGCGGCGGCCATGCGCTCGGCGAACTCCCGCTGGAACATGAGCACGGTGGGGATCCCGAGCGGCAGGAGGCGGAACGCGATCTCGCTGGAGACGCCGTACGGCAGGTTCGAGACGCTCGCGGTGGCGTCCGGGAGCGTCACGTCGAGGGCGTCGCCGTGGACGACCGTCAGCCGACCCGCGTCGATCTCGGCGTCGAACTCCCGGCGGAGGAACTCGGCGAGCGCCGGATCGCGCTCGATCGTCGTCACGCGGTCACAGGTCGCCAGCAGGCGGTCGGTGAGCGCGCCCGTGCCGCCGCCGATCTCGAGGACGTGACTTCGGTCGACGTCCGCCGGAAGGTGCGTCGGCAACCGGTCCAGCACGCGCTCGTCCACGAGGAAGTGCTGATCACGGTCGGGGTTGCCGGACACCCCGGCGCGTTCGAGCAGCCGGTCCGGATCGCGCGACGCTGTCATCGTCCCCGATAGCACACCGACTCGGGTAAGTTTCCCGTTTCCGGCGGCGGCCGACGGGACCGACCCCTCACTCGGCCGCGTCGCCAACGAACGTCCGGTACTTGAGGTCCTCGTCCCGGAGTTCCTCCAAGATGCGGTCGACGAGGACGCCCTTCGGGTCGTGGAGGCCGGCGATCCGCTCCTCTAGGTCCTCGAAGCTCTCGAAGGGCGCGCGCTTGCGCTCGTCGAGCACGTCGTTGCGGAGCTTCTTCCCGATGCCGGGCAGGAGGTTGAGCTGGTGCAGTCGGAGCGTGATCGGCTGAGCGTCGTTGTAGAAGTCGACGAACCGCCGCTCGTGGCGCTCGACGACCTCCTCGACGACGTACTCCAGTTCCGAGTGCGCAGCGTTCGACAGGTCGTCGTAGTCCACCTCCCGGAGGCGCTGGACGGCCGTCCGCTCCTCGGCGGGGTCGATCACGATCCGGTCGCCGATTCCCACGTCCGTGTCGTCTTCGAGCGTGAGTTCGAGCAGTCGGAACGTCGACTCCTCGAGGGCATACGCCAGCGGCGATTTCTTGTACTGGGGGCGGTCGTCACCCGGCCGTCCGTGGGGCAGGTAATCGAGGACCACCGCGTAGGTCCGCTCCGCCTCCTCCGCGGTATCGGCACCGTCGTCGGCGCCGGCCTCTCCGCTCTCGGAGGTAGTCATACTCCCACTGTACGGCGACCGGATATTTAAACCGTGGGCCGGACCGCCCCGTCGGCTACCCGAAGTCGTCGCCGAAGTCGGTCGCCCGGAGTTCGCCGGCGATCCGCGTCTCGAAGCGGCGTTCGACTCGCTCCCACGACGGCGACGCCCGGCTGGCGGCGTACTGCAACACGCCGATTGGGAACCGGTAGGCCTCGTAGTCGACGGAGATTCCGGCCGCGTAGTCGCCCGGTACCGACCGCTCGACCACCGTGTAGTTGCCCCGTTCGTCGGCCGCCCGCGCGGCCGCCTCGCGGTCCACGTCCTCGAGTCGGTCGACGAGCGGGTCGGCCGTCGCCGACGACGCGAGCGTCCCGACGACGTCGGCGTCGGCGACGCTCGTGACGATCCAAAACCGCTCCCCGACAGCGGCCGCGTAGCCGCCGTAGGTGAGGTAGGTGTCGCTGCCGTCGGCGTCCGCTTCGGTCCAGCCGTCGGCCGTCATCCCCTCGACGGTCGTCTCGACGTCGTAGACGCCCCGGCCGAGGGTCACGTTCGGCAGCGTCGCCGGCTGGACGTGGACGAGTTCGAACGCGTCCGAGTCGGCGTACGCCGGCGGCCCCGAGCCGAGCCACCCCTGTCTGAGTCGCCGTCCGACCGTGTCGTCGTCCACGTTCGCGAGGAGAGGCGCCGCGTCGAGATACCGCGCCCAGACGTAGGCCGCGTCGTCCATCTCGGGGTGGGTGGGCGTCCGCGCCAGCATCGCCTCGAACCCGAGGGCCTCGTCGGCCGGCGCCCGTGGCGTCGGCGTGGGTGTCGGCGTCGGTGTCGGCGTCCCGGTCGCGGTCGGGCGCGGCGTTCCCGTCGTTTCGCCGTCGTCATCGTCGCCGTCGCTGGAACAGCCCGCGAGCGCGAACGCGCCGGCGACCCCCGCGGTCCGGAGGAGTCGCCGTCGAGAGAGGCGCGGCATACCCCTCACTCGGCCCGGCGGCTCTTATACTTGCCCCGGACGGGGGTCGGAGCCGGCCGTTTCGGGACGTTTATCCGCCAGTCCGACGCCCCTTCGAACATGAAGGCGACCGCCACGGCCCACCCCATCCAGGGGCTCGTGAAGTACCACGGGATGCGCGACCCCGAACTCCGACTCCCGTATCACGACAGCATCAGCGTCTGTACGGCGCCCAGTCGGACCACCACCACCGTCGAGTTCGGCGCGACCGACGAGGACGTGTACGTCGTCGACGGCGACCCCGTCGAGGGGCGGGGCGCCGAGCGAATCGACGCCGTCGTCGATCACGTCCGCGAGCGCGCGGGTATCGACGCACCCGTCCGCCTGGAGAGCGAGAACTCCTTCCAGTCGAACGTCGGCTTCGGCTCCTCCTCCTCGGGCTTTGCCGCGGCCGCGATGGCGCTCGCCGAGGCGGCCGACCTCGACCTCACGCGGCCGGAGATATCGACCATCGCCCGCCGCGGGTCCTCGTCGGCCGCCCGCGCCGTCACCGGCGCCTTCTCCCACCTCCGGACGGGTCTCAACGACGCCGACTGCCGCTCCGAGCGCATCGAGACCGACCTCGAAGACGAGTTGCGGATCGTCGCCGCGCTCGTTCCCTCCTACAAGGAGACCGAACAGGCCCACGAGGAGGCCGCCGACAGCCACATGTTCCAGGCGCGGCTGGCTCACATCCACGAACAGCTGGCCGAGATGCGCGACGCACTCCGGAGCGGCGACTTCGACCGCGCGTTCGAACTCGCCGAACACGACTCCCTGTCGCTGGCGGCGACGACGATGACCGGACCCGCGGGGTGGGTGTACTGGCAGCCCCGGACGGTCGCGGTGTTCAACACGGTCCGTGCGCTCCGTGACGAGGGCGTCCCCGTCTACTTCTCGACGGACACGGGCGCGAGCGTCTACGTCAACACCACCGCCGATCACGTCGACCGCGTGGTCTCGGCCGTCGCCGACTGCGGCGTCGAAACCGAAGTGTGGGAGGTGGGTGGTCCAGCGGAGATCCGCCCGGCGTCCGACGCCCTCTTCTAACCTTCGACCCACTCGCGCCGGTGGTCGTACTCGTGGTCCACGTCACCGCGGAGCCACAGGATCGCCGTCGACCGGTTGGGTTTGGCCTCGCCCGGCTGACTCGGGTCGCGCGAGCGGTAATTCAACTCCACTTCCGCGCCCCCGGGGTACTCCTTGGCGACGTTGACCGTGTGATACGCCCGGTCGAACCGATCGACCGTGGGGTCGACCCGGTCGAACCCGTCGGGGACGGCCTCGACGGTGAGCGGGCGGCCCGCGTCGGCGGCGGCCCGAATCCCATCGAGGAGCGCGCTGAAGTCCGCGACGGCGTCGCTCGGGCCGGCCATCGGCAGGTCGCTCCGCGCCGCGAACTCGTGGGCGGCGGCGAGTCCCCGCGGACGCAGACTCGTGCCGTCGAGCAGTCCCGCCTCGCGAGCCTCCCGGAGCGCACGCGTCCCCGCGGGCAGTTGTGCGTTCAGGACGCGCCGCAGCTCGGTCCGGTCGTTGATCGAGTGTGCCGTCCAACAGACGAACCCTTCGACGCCCATCCGTTCGGGCGTCGGCGCGCTCGCACTTATATGGGACGGCCGAAAGCCGCCACCCCCCCCCCCCCGGGCGACCCTTCTTTGCCGTGTGGGTCAACGGGGAGGTATGCGCGTCGTCGTCCTCGGTGCCGGTTACGCCGGCCTGACACTCGCCCGTCGCCTCGAATCCCGACTCCCCGAGGCGGTCGACCTCGTCGTCGTCGACGAGTCCGACACCCACCTCGTCCAGCACGAACTCCACCGGGTCGTCCGCCGTCCGTCGGTGGCCGACGCCATCACCGTCCCCCTCGACGACGCCCTCTCGCGGGCGACGGTTCGCACCGCGAGCGTCGAGCGCGTCGACCGGGAGGCGCGCCGCGTCCACCTGGACGACGGCGCCCTCGACTACGACTACGCGGCGGTCTGTCTCGGCGCCGAGACGGCCTTCTACGACCTCCCCGGCGTCCACGAGCACGGGCTCCCGCTGAAGCGGCTGGCACACGCCCGTCGCCTCCGCGAGGACTTCCTCGACACCTGCGACGCCGGGGGGCGGGCGGTCGTCGGCGGCGCCGGCCTCTCGGGCGTGCAGGTGGCGGGCGAACTCGCGGCGCTCGCCGACGAACGCGACGCCGCCGTCGAGGTGACCGTCCTCGAACGGCTGGACTCGGTGGCGCCGGCCTTCCCGGAGGCGTTTCGGTCGGCCGTCCGCGACGCCCTCGACGACGCGGGCGTGGCCGTCGAGACCGGCGCCCGGGTGACCGAAGCGAGCGCCGACGCGGTGGAAGTGGACGGTCGGAGCGTCCCCTACGACACGTTCGTCTGGACCGGGGGCATCCGCGGCCCGGCGGCGCTCGGCGGCGACCGCCCGGTCGTGCGCGGCGACCTCAGACTCGATTCCCACGCCTTCGCCGTCGGCGACGCCGCGAAGGTCGTCGACGCCGACGGCGAGGCCGTCCCCGCGAGCGCCGCGGCGGCCATCCGCGAGGCGGAGACGGTCGCCACCAACCTCGACCGCCTGGTCCGTGCCGACCTCGGCCTCGGCGACCCCCGCGACGACGGCTTCGACCCTCGACTGGAGCCGTTCCGGTTCGACGCCCCCGGCTGGATCGCCTCCGTCGGCGACGACGCCGTCGCCACGGTCGGGCCGAAGGTGTTCCGCGGCGCCGCCGCGCGGGCGATGAAGGCCACCGTCGGCGCCGGCCACCTCTCTTCGATCGGCGCGGTCACCCGGGCCGCGGAACTCGCCCGGGAAGAGCTCGCCTATAGTAGCGATTGAAACTGTTTGCACAGCCGACCGTACGCAGTACTGCGATCGGCTGTGTAATGACTTTCAATCGCTACTACAGTCGGCCGCCTCGACGAGGGCCCGGACCCGCGACGGATCGACCGGGGCGGTCGTCTCGCCGTCCCGTTTCAGCGCCGTCCCGACGATCACCCCGTCGGCGACGTCGAGGAGGTCGCCGACCGTCCCCGCGGTGACGCCGCTCCCGACGTACAGCGGGACGTCGTGGGCGCCACACCGCTCGGCGACCGCTTCGAGGCGGGCGCGGTCGACGCCCTCGCCCGTCCGGGGACCGCTCGCGATCACGCCGTCCGCACGCCCGCGCTCGACCAGGTCGTCGACGTCGTCACCCGTGGTGGTCCGCCCGTCGGCGGCCGTCGTCCCGCCCAGTGGCGCCGAGTGTTTCACCGCCGTGTCCGCGAGGATCGACACGTCGGTATCGAGGCGGTCGCGCAGGCGGAGCGTCTCGTGGGCCCGCCCCTCGATCACGCCCTGGTCGGCGACGCGCGCACCGGTGTGGACGTTGACGCGGACGAAGTCGGCGCCGGCGGCGGCCGCGGCCGACAGCGCCGCCGTCGCGTCGTTGCGGAGGACGTTCACCCCGACCGGGCGGTCGACCGTCCGGACGACGAGTCGGGTCAGATCGGTCATCGACGCGACGACGTGCCGGGGGACGGTCTCCGGATAGAATGGGGCGTCCCCGAAGTTCTCGACGAGGAGGGCGTCGACGCCGCCCTCGGCGAGCGCTCGCGCGTCGGCGCGCACGCGGTCGCGGGTCGCCGCGCGGTCGCCGTCGAACCCGGGCGACCCCGGGAGGGGTGGTAGGTGGACCATGCCGACGATGCGTGGGAGGTCGGTCATCACTGACGAGTGCGTGCCCGGAGGGCCAAAACCCTCCGCCCCGCCCCATCGACAGGGGGGTTTAATTGTCGCCATCACGGACTAGCGATAGACCGCGAGAATGACCACGACCGAGGGGGGAACGGTGCTCATCGTCGACGACGACAGGGAAGTCGTCCGCACGTACCGCCGGTATCTGGAGACGTCGTACGACGTCCGCGAGGCGTACGACGGCGAGGACGCGCTGGCGAAACTCGACGAGTCGGTGGACGTGGTGCTCCTGGACCGCCTGATGCCCGGCGTCTCCGGTGGGGAGGTGCTCGACCGCATCCGCGAGCGTGACCTAGGGGTTCGGGTTGCGATGGTGACGGCCGTCGACCCCGACTTCGACATCCTCGAGATGGGGTTCGATGCCTACATCACCAAGCCGACGAGTCACGACGAGCTCCGATCGACCATCGACGAACTGCTCTCCCTGAACCGACACGCCGAGGACGTCAGGGAGTATCACTCGCTGCTCGCGAAACGCGCGGCGCTGCGCGAGGGGAAGTCGACGTACGAACTCGAGCGGAGCGAGGCGTTCGCGGACCTGGAGGAGCGGATCGAATCGCTGCGGTGCACGCTCGAAGCCGAGGCCGAGAGCTACACCGACGACGTGCGCTTCGTCGCCACGCTCCGGGCCATCGACGACGAGGCGGTCGGGGGTGATGCCGATGGCTGAAGGCGACGCCCAGTCCGAGGGCTACCCGCTGTGTGACGTCCTGCCGCTCGACGTCGACGCCCTCGACCCCGGAATGAACGTACTGGTCTCCGGGCCGGCGATGTCGGGCAAGCGCGACCTGGTGTTCGACCTGCTCGCGCCCTCGGAACCGACCGACCCCATCGTCGTGATGACGACCGACGACCCGGCGCCGCGCATCCACGCGGAGTTCGAGGACCGGGGCGTTCGGATCGACCCCGAAACGTTCCGCGTCGTCGACGCCTCGGGTGCCCCCGGCGACGACGACCCCACGGTCCACCGGGTCAACTCCCCGGCCGACCTCACCGGCATGGGCGTCGCGTTTACCGAGGCCGTCGAGGAGGTCGACTCGCCGCCCCGTCTCCGCCTGGGCTTCGTCTCCATCTCGACGCTCCTCCAGTACGTCGACGCCGAGCGCGCGTTCTCCTTTCTCCACGTCCTCTCCCGACGGACGAGCGCCGCCGGCTACCTCGGCGTCTACAGCCTCGATCCCACGACCCACGAGGACCGCTTCGTCAACGTCGTCACCTCCATCTTCGACGCCGCGATCGAACTCCGTGAGGAGGACGGCACCCGCGAGATCCGGGTGCGCGGCCTGCCCGGCGTGGCCGCCGAGTGGACCGAGTTCCCCTACTGACCGTCGGGGTCGATCCCGTACATTTCGCGGGCCCGCGACGCCGACAGCTTCCCCAGACGCAGGTCGCGGTACACGGCGTCCGGGTCGCGGTCCGCCGGGTCGCCGTACCCGCCGCCGCCCGGCGTCCGGATCCGGACCACGTCGCCGGCATCGAGGTCGTGAGTCGACTTGCCCGGGATGGGGCCGGATTCGCCGTCCCGGTCGAGTCGGTCCTCGCCGGCGGCGCCGGCGTCGCCGCCGGCGATCCCGTACGGCCGGTGGCGCCGCCGGTCGGCGAGCAGGCTGAAGGCCACGTCGTCGGTCAGCACCTCGATGTCGCGCCGGAGGCCGAGGCCGCCGCGGAACTCGCCGGCCCCTCCCGAATCCGGGCGGTACGCGTAGCGGCACACCCGGAGCGGGTAGACGGTCTCCAGCACCTCCGCGGGCGTGTTGAGCGTGTTGCTCATGTGGGCGTGAACGCCGTCCATGCCGTCGGCGCCCGCCCGGCCGCCGTAGCCGCCGCCGATGGTCTCGTAGAACGCGAAGGGTTCGCCCGCCCGGTCCGTACCGCCGAAGGTGACGCTGTTCATCGTCCCCTGGGCGGCGGCGACGGAGCGCTCCGGCGCCTCGGTCCCGAACGCCCCGAGCAGGGTGTCGGTCACGCGCTGTGAGACCTCCAGGTTCCCGCCGACGACGGCCGCGGGCGGCCGCGCGTCGACGATCGACCCCTCGGGCGTCCGGATGTCGATGGGGCGGTACGTCCCCGCGTTCGGCGGCACGTCGGGGTCGGTGACACAGCGTACGGCGTAGTACGTCGCCGACGCCGTCACCGCGAGGGGGGCGTTGATCGCGCCCGCGACCTGGTCGCTCGTCCCCGCGAAGTCGACGACGAGTTCGTCGCCGTCGACGGTCACCGCCACGGCGATCCGGAGGTCCTCGTGGCCCTGTCCGTCGTCGTCGAGGTGGTCCTCGAACGCGACGGTGCCGTCCGGGAGGGCGTCGATCTCCGCGCGCATCCGGCGCTCGGCGTAGGCCTTGATCTCCGTCGTCGCCGCGCGGACGGTGTCGAGGCCGTGACGCTCGACCACCTCGCGGACCCGCTCGACGGCCGTCCGGTTGGCCGCCCGCTGGGCGCGGAAGTCGCCCCGCCGCTCGTCGGGCGTCCGGACGTTCGTCAGGAGGAGGTCGAAGACGTCCTCGACGGGGTCGCCGCCCTCGTAGAGCTTCACGGGCGGGACGCGGAGTCCCTCCTGGTAGATCTCGGTCGAGTCGGCAGCGACGCTGCCGGCCCGTCCCCCGCCCACGTCGGCGTGGTGGGCGCGGTTGGCCGCGACGGCCACCAGTTCGTCGTCGACGAAGACCGGCGTCACGAGCGTCATGTCGGGGAGGTGGGCGCCGCCGTGGAAGGGGTCGTTCAGGAGGACGGCGTCGCCGTCTTCCAGTTCCGCGGGCGGGAACGCCTCGATGGCCGCCGCCACCGAGTACGGCATCGCACCCAGGTGGACCGGGATGTTCTCGGCCTGACTGATCATCTCGGCACCCTCCTCGGTCAGGTCGAACAGCGCACACGAGCAGTCGCGGCGGTCCTTGATGTTCGGCGAGTAGCTCGTCCGGACGAGCGTCGCGTTCATCTCCTCGGCGACGGCGACACAGGCGTTGCGGAGGACCTCCAGCGTGACCGGATCGACCTCCCCGCTCATGGCTCGATCACCACGTTCCCCATGTCGTCGACGCTCGCCGCCGCCCCCGGCGGGACGACGACGGTGCTCTCCGTGCCCTCGATCACCGCCGGGCCGTCGAGTTCGGCGCCCGGCCCGAGCGCCCCGCGGTCGTAGACCGGCGTGTCGTGGCGCTCGCCGTCGAACGAGGCGGTCCGCGTCGTCCGCGGAGCGGGCGTGCCGGCCACCTCGTCGGCCATCGCGAGTGCGGGTGGGTCGACGACGCCCCGCGAGCGCAGGCGCAGGGTGACGAGTTCGACCGGTTCCCCGGGAGAGGCGTGGCCGTACCGGCGCTCGTGGCGCTCGTGGAAGCGGTCCGCGACGGCCGCGAGCGCGTCGTCGTCGAGAGGGCCGTCCGGGAGCGGCACCCGGAGGTCGAAGGACTGTCCGCGGTACCGCAGGTCGACGGCGCGCTCGAACCGCCGGCGCTCCGGCGGGTAGCCCTCGTCGGCGAGGTGGTCCCGGCGCTCCGCGATCAGCGACTCGAAGCGCTCGGTCAGGTCCGCGGGGTCGACCTCGCTCCACGGCCGGACCGCCGAGACACCGTCCTCGTAGACCACGTCGCTGATGAGGAGGCCGAGCGCGGAGAGGACGCCGGCCGACCGGGGGACCACGACCCGCGGGACGTCGAGTTCCGCGGCGAGTTCCGCGGCGTGGAGCGGACCGGCGCCGCCGTAGGCGACGAGGGAGAAGTCGCGAGGGTCGTGGCCGCGTTCGACGGAGACGACCCGCAGCGCCCGCTCCATGTTCGCGTTGGCGACGTCGAGGATCCCCTGTGCGGCCGCGGTGACGCTCAGATCGAGCGGATCGGCGACCCGTTCCCGGACCGCCTCGCGGACGGTCGCCTCGTCGGCGCTCTCCTCGAAGAAGGCGCCGGGGTCGATCCGGCCGAGCAACAGGTGGGCGTCGGTGACCGTCGGTTCGGTTCCGCCACGGCCGTAACAGATCGGCCCGGGGTCGGCGCCGGCCGACCGGGGGCCGACGCGCAGGCTCCCACCCTCGTCGACCCACGCGACCGACCCCCCGCCCGCGCCGATAGTGTGGACGTCGACCATCGGGACGTTGACCGGATACTCGCCGACGGTGCCCTCCGTCGAGACGACGGGGTCGCCGTCCCGGACCAGCGACACGTCACACGAGGTCCCCCCCATGTCCATCGTGAGGACGTCCTCGAACCCGGCGACGCCCGCGACGTGGGCGGCGCCGCGGACGCCGGCGGCCGGGCCGGAAAGGAGCGTGTTCACCGGACGCTCCCGCGCGGCGGCCGCCGAGGCGACGCCGCCGTTCGACTGCATCACCTGCATCGCCGCGGGGACGCCGGCCGAGGCGATGCCGTCCTCCAAGCGCCCCAGATAGCGGTTCATCACCGGCTTGAGCGCGGCGTTGATCGTCGTCGCCAGCGTGCGCTCGTACTCCCGAATCTCGGGCAACACGTCGCTCGACAGCGAGAGTTCGGCGTCGACGCCCGCCTCGCGCAGGAGCGTCGCCATCCGCCGCTCGTGGGCGTCGTCCTCGAAGGCAAACAGGAAGGCGACGGCGACGCTCTCGACGTCGGCGTCGGCGACGGCGCGGGCCACCTCGCGGGCGGCGTCCGTATCGAGGGGTTCGACCACCTCGCCCCGGTGGTCGAGGCGTTCGGGCACCTCGAACCGCCGGTCGCGGTCCACGACCGGCGACGGCTTCTCGGCGCCCAGGTCGTAGAGGTCGGGGCGGGTCTGGCGCCCGATCTCGACCGCGTCGCGGAACCCCTCGGTCGTCACCAGCGCCGTCTCGGCCCACTCGCGTTCGAGGAGGGCGTTCGTGGCGACGGTCGTCCCGTGGGCGAAAAAGTCGACCGCGGTGGGATCGAGGTCGGCCGCCTCGCCGGCGGCGTCCACCCCGTCGAGGACGCCCCGGTCCGGGGCGTCGGGCGTCGACGGCACCTTCAGCGTCGCGAGTCCGTCGGCGTCGGCGACGACCACGTCGGTGAAGGTGCCGCCGACGTCGACCCCGACACGTGTGTCGGTTTCCATACCGGTGGCAGGGAAGGGGGGCTCATAAACCTCCGCCCGGGCCCCGGCCGCGGCGGCGGATCGGGCGGGCGGACCGAGGGCGGCAAATTGAAACGCGGTGAGGGGTAAGGGAAGGTATGAGCACGACGACGAGCCGGCTGGAGGATCTGGGGACGGAACTCGGCGAAGCCATCGCGGACTCGCCCGCCTACGAACGGTTCGAGGAGGCGAAGGCCGCCGTCGAGGACGACCCGGACGCCCAGGAGCGGATCGCCGAGGTCGAACGCCTCCGCGACGAGTTCGTCGCGGCCCGCGAGGCCGGCGAGGCGAGCCAGGACCACGTCGCGAAGCTCCAGCAGGCACAGAACGACCTCCACTCGATGCCGGTGATGGAGGAGTACCTGAACGCTCAGGAGGCGCTCCAGAGCCAGCTCGAGGCGATCAACGTGGCGATTTCGGAGCCGCTCTCCGTCGACTTCGGTGGGGAAGCGGGCGGGTGCTGTCAGGACTGACCGAACCGATCGAGTGAGTCGGGCGGCGACCGGTCCCCCGACGTTCAAATCCGGTGCCGCGCCCACTCCCCCCATGCTCGCCATCGCCGGAGGCAAGGGTGGAGTGGGGAAGACGACGACGGCGCTCGGCCTAGCCGCGGCGCTCGCCCCACCGGTCGTCGCGGCCGACGCCGACGCCGACATGCCGAACCTGCACGCGCTCGCCGGCGTGGACCGCGACCCGACGCTCGCCGCCGTCGACGACCGGGGGGTGGCCGGGGTCGCACAGTCCAAGTCCGGCGATTCAGGGGTTGACGTCCTGCCCGCGCCACACGTCGGCGACGCCGACCCGGCCGCGCTCGCCCGGGCGCTCGACAGGGTGGCCGCGGCCGACCGGCCGGCGCTCGTGGACTGCCCCGGTGGGGCCGGCCCGGACGCCGCCGCCCCGCTCCGGAGCGCGGATGCGACGCTGCTCGTCACCACGCTCTGTGCGCCGGCACTCCGGGACGCCGTCAAGACGGCCGCGATGGCTCGGACCCTCGACGCGCCGGTGTGTGGCGTGGTGTTGACCCGCACGCGGTCGGCACCCGACGCGGTGACCGACCTCCTCGGCTGTCCGGTGGCCGCGTCGGTTCCGCCCGCCGACCCGCCGGTGCTCGACGACGAACGGGTACGGCGCGCCTACCGGCGCCTCGCGACGAATCTGGGAGAAGACATATTAGCGTCCCAGTCGTGAGAAGGAACGATGGCCAGGCGTCTGCCGACGGGTATCTCGGTCCTCGACAGACAGCTCGACGGGGGGATTCCGCCGGGGAGCATCCTCCTGTTGAGCGCCGATCCGGCCAGCCAGTCGGAGTCGCTACTGTACGAGATCGCGGCCGCGAGGGGGACGCTGTACGTGACGACGATCCGCTCTGAACAGGCGGTTCGCGACGCCATCGACCGGTACGGCGGCAGCGTCGACCGTCTGTCGGTCCGCGACGCCGGCGACTACCCGCCCATCGACAACGCCACCCGACTGGTGAAGGACGTCCCCGAGAACGCCAACCTCCTCATCGACGTCGTCGATCCGCTGGAGGACGCCGAGCCGACCCGGTACCGCCGCTTCCTCAACGAACTCCAGACCCACATGGTCAACACGGGGTCGATCGCGGTGTTACACGCCATGCACGGCGAGAGCAGCCCGAACCGGGCGCTCACGGAACACATGGCCGACGTGGTGTTCGACCTCCGCACCGACACCAGCGGTTCACAGATCGTCAACCGACTCGCCGTTCCCAAGTTCCGCGGCGGGAGCGCCCTCGAGGAGACGATCAAGCTGAAGCTCACCGACGGCGTCACGATCGACACCAGCCGCGACATCGCGTAGACGGCGTCGACGCTCCCACGGGTCGGGAACGACGCGGCTGGGGGAACGTGCGCCCCCGGTCCGAGAACCGGATTACTCCTCGAGGTCGACGTCCTCGTCGAGTTCCTCGACGATTTCGTCGGCGTCGACGTCGACGTCTTCGAGGGCTTCCTCGACGTCCGCACCGCCGGCGCCGCCCATGCCGCCCATCATACCGCCCATGCCGCCCATCATGCCGCCCGTCCCGTCGATGGTCTCCTGAACGATGACCCGATCGAGGTCGAGTCGGTCCATGATCTGCTGGGCGATCTGCTGTTTCTGGAAGAGCCACTGCTGGTTCATCGTCATCGTCGGCGTGGCCTCGATGTACAGCGTCTCTTTCTCGACCGTCTGGGTCTCGGTCTCGTACTCGGGGTCCTCGTCGTCGTCACCCTCGACTTCGACCTGGACCTCCTCCTCGACCTCGTCGGTCTCGATCCAAACCTCGGGCGCGTGGTCGAGGTACATGCCGAGCAGCCCCTGGGCCTGTTCCGCGGGATCGTCGACGACGTCGAGGATCTCGTAGTCGTATTCGAGGTCCTCGCCGGCCAGCGGGTGGTTGAAGTCGACGCGCGCGCGGCCGCCGATGATCGTCTCGACGTGGCCCTGCTGGCCGTCGACGGTGACGTGGGCGCCGGGGTAGCGGTCGTCCTCGTCGATCTTCTCGGCGCTGACGGTGCGCACGTCGTCGGGATCGAACTCGCCGAACGCCTCGACGGAATCGATCTCGACGGTGTTCTCGTCGCCGACCGACTTGCCGATCAGGTCGTCGTCGACGGCCTGGAAGACGTGGCCGGCGCCGATGACGACGGTCCGGGGCTCGAACTCGTGGTCCTCCTCGTCGATCCCGGCCTCCTCGGCCACCTCCTGGCTGGTCGTGTCGACGACCTGGCCGTCGTCCGCGGTGCGGACGGTGTAGGAGAGGCGGACGAAGTCACCGTCCTGCAGGCCGGACGCCTCCTCGGTCTCGGACTCGGTTGCAGTCTCCGCGTCGGGGTCATCGGCCGTGTCGGCGTCTACCGGCTCGTCGGCCGATTCGGCCTGTTCGTCACTCATACCACCCACAACTCCCGTGCGACCCTTAAGAATCACGTTTCCCGTCCGACGGGATCGGGACCCCCCTCATCGCCGACAGCGGGCTTTTTCGGCCCCGCTCCCGACGGGTGCGGTATGTACGAAGTCGAGTTGAAGGTGCGGGCGTCCCACGAGGCGGTCCGGGAGCGACTGTCGGCGCTCGGCGCCGAGCGCGTCGGGCGCGTCCGACAGGTCGACACCTACTACGACGCTCCCCACCGGGATTTCGCCGAGACCGACGAGGCGCTCCGGATCCGACGCGAGGAGGCCGACGACGGCTCCACGACCCGGATCACGTACAAGGGTCCGCTGGTCGAGGCGGCCTCGAAGACCCGCCGCGAGGTGGAGACGGGGGTCGACGACGCCGATCGGCTGGACGAGATCCTCGGCGCGCTCGGCTTCTCGCCGGCGGCCGTCGTCGAGAAGGACCGCGAGCGGTACGCCCTCGACGGCTATACCGTGACGCTGGACACCGTCGGCGACCTCGGGGAGTTCGTCGAGATCGATCGCGAGGCGTCGGAGACGGATCTGGAGACGGTCCGGGAGGCCGCCGCCGCCCACCTCCGGGACCTCGGCCTCGATCCCGACGAACAGCTCCGGACGTCGTATCTCGGCCTCCTGCTGGACGCCGACGATTCCTCGTAGTAATACTGCGGTGGCCAAAGGTTTCCGCAAGTTATAGCACCCGGCGGCGACAACCTCCGTCGATGAGCGACCGGAACATCCGAATCGAGTCCGTCGACCGGCGCGCGGTCGAGGACCAGGAGGTGGAGATCGTGGAGCGGAAGGGGATCGGTCATCCCGACTCCCTCTGTGACGGGATCGCCGAGAACGTCTCGCGTGCGCTGTCGAACCTCTATCTCGAACGCGTGGGCGAAGTGCTTCACTACAACACCGACGAGACGCAGTTGGCCGCGGGCAACGCCGCGCCCGCGTTCGGCGGCGGCGAGGTGGTCGAACCGATCTACGTCCTGATCGTGGGGCGCGCGACCCGCGAGTACGAGGCGGCGGACGGCACCGAGTACACCCTCCCCGTCGACTCGACCGCGCTCGCGGCGGCCCGCGACTACCTGAACGAAGTGGTCCCCGAGCTCGACTTCGGAACCGACGTCGTCGTGGACGTTCGGCTGGGCGAGGGAAGCGGCGACCTCCAGACCGTCTTCGGCGAGGACGGGGCGTCCGTCCCGATGGCGAACGACACGAGCTTCGGTGTCGGCCACGCGCCGCTGACCGAGACCGAGCGGATCGTCCGCGACGCCGAGGAGTACCTCAACGGTCCCTACGCGGACGAGAACCCGGAACTCGGCCCGGACGTGAAGATCATGGGCAAACGCGAGGGCGACCACATCGACCTGACGGTGGCGGCGGCGATGATCGACCGTCACCTCGCCGATATGGCGGCGTACCGCGACGCCGTCGACCGGGTCCGTGAGGCCGTCACCGACCTCGCCGAGTCCCGTACCGATCGCAGCGTCGCCGTCGAGGTGAACACCGCCGACGACTACCAGGAAGGCTCCATCTACCTCACCACGACCGGCACCAGCGCCGAACAGGGCGACGACGGCTCCGTCGGCCGCGGCAACCGCGCCAACGGCCTCATCACGCCCAACCGGCCGATGAGTATGGAGGCCACGAGCGGCAAGAATCCCGTCAACCACATCGGCAAGATCTACAACCTCCTCAGCACGCGCATCGCGGAGTCGGTCGTCGAGGAGGTCCCCGGAATCCGGGAGTTCCGGGTTCGCCTGCTCTCCCAGATCGGCCGCCCGATCGACCGACCCCACGTCGCCGACGCCTTCGTCGTGTGCGAGGACGACGTCTCCCTCTCCGACATCGACGCCGACATCGAGGCAATCGTCGACCGGGAACTCGCCGACGTGACCGACGTGACCCGCTCGGTCATCGAGGGCGAACTCCGCACGTTCTGATACCGATTAGTGTAACTGTTTACCGGTGGTTCGCCGCCACGGTCCGGCGAACCACCGGTGATGACTTACACTAAACCGTATGACGGCCGGATCGAACCACCCTAGTACCCCGACCGCCTACGGCAGCCGTGACCGTGGACGAGCGCGACGCCGGCACCGACGCCGAAGCCGACGCGGACGCCGACTCCCCCACCGACGCCGTCCTCGTGAGCTTCGGCGAACTCTCGACGAAGAGCAGCGAGGTGCGGGGGAGGATGACCCGTCGCCTCCGGGACAACGTCGCCGCACTCCTCGCGGACCGCGGTGTCGAGGCGACGGTCGAGCGGACCTGGGCTCGGCTCGTCGTCCACACCCCCGATCCCGAACGCGCGGCCCGGACCGCCGCCGACGCGCCGGGCGTCGTCTGGGCACGACCGTCGACGACCCGCCCCGCCGACCCCGACGCCGTCGGCGACGCGCTCGCCGCCCTCGCGCGGGCCGCGCCACCCGTCGACACCTACGCCGTCCGCGCCCGACGGGTCGGCGACGACGACGACCACGACTTCTCCAGTCGCGACCTGGAACGCGAGGGCGGGCGGGTCGTCGGCGCCGTCACCGACGCCTCGGTCGACCTCGAGGACCCCGACCGTACGTACCACGTCGAGGTACGGGACGACCGCGCCCACGTCGCCGCCCGGAGCGTCGCGGGACCCGGCGGGCTGCCCGTGGGGACGCAGGCACCCCTCGTCGCGCTCGTCAGCGGCGGCCACGACTCCCCGGTCGCGGCCTACGAGGCGATGCGCCGCGGGTCGCCGATCCGCCCCCTGTACGTCAGTCTGGGCGTCTACGGCGGCCCCGACCACGAGGCCCGCGCCGCCGCGACCGTCGACCGTCTCGCGGGCTACGCCCCCAACTTCGACTGTCGGCTCCGGATCGTCCCCGGGGGCGGGATCGCCGAACGGCTGGTGGCCGACGTCGGGGACACGCGGATGCTCTCGTGGCGGCGCGCGCTCCTCCGGATGGCCGAGGCCGTCGTGCAGCGCACCGACGCGGTCGGGGTCGTCACCGGCGAGGCCATCGGCCAGAAGTCGAGTCAGACCGCGGCGAACCTCGCGGTCACCGACGCGGCGGTCGACGCCCCGGTCCACCGGCCGCTGCTCACCCGGGACAAGGACTCGATCGTCGAGCAAGCACGCGCCATCGACACCTACGAGGACTCCTCGATCCCGATTGGCTGTGAACGGCTCGATCCCGACACCCCCGCGACGGGGGCGACCCTCGACGCGGTCGAGGCGGCCGAGCCGGACGGCCTGCTCGCCGACGCCGCGGCCGCCGTCGACGACCTGTGGATCGCCGATGAGTGAGCGGGACGGCGCAATCGATTTAGGGTCGCCCGCCGACCACACGACCGTGACGCAGGTCTGTCTCGTCGGGGACGCAGCCGTCGATCTCCGGTACGAACTGCTCTCGCGGGAGACGTCGCGGGCGGCGCTGGCCACCTACGACCTCCACGAGCCGTTCGCCAACACGGTGGCCGTCGACACCGTCAGCCTCGGGGCCGCCGTCTCGCTTCTGAACGACCTGAACTGGTATCTCGTCCGCTTCGCCGACTGCGCGCTAGTCCGGGAGCCCTCCGTCTCGACCGACGAGTGGCTCTCCCGTGACCTCGCGACGGCCGTCCGCGACGGCGACGTCGACCCCGACGACACCGGAGGGTTCCTCCGCGTCTACGGCCTCGACGGCGACGAACTCGTCGAACCCATGTACGCGACCCGCGTCGACGGGAGCGTCCCGGAGTACGACCTCCGTCCGGTCGACGAGACGGTCGTCGTCCGCGTGACCGAAGCCGAGTTCGGCGGTTAGTCGAACAGCCCGGTCGACATGTAGCGCTCGCCGCTGTCCCAGAACACCGTGACCACGAGCGGGTCCTCGGCGTCGAGGCGCTCGGCGACGCGTTTCGCGCCGACGCTCGACGCGCCGCTCGACTGACCGACGAGGATCCCCTCCTCGCGGGCGAGGCGCCGACACTCCGCCTCGGCGGCCGAGAGCGATACGTCCTCCACGCCGTCGAGCAGGTCCACGTCGACGTTCTCGGCGACGAATCCCGGCCCCATGCCCTGGAAGTCGTCGTCGCCCGGGTCGCCGCTCAGGAACCGGTTGGTATCGGGCTGGACGCCCACGACCGTCATCTCGGGGAACGCCTCCTGCAGGCGACGGCCGGTTCCCGAGATGGTACCGCCGGTGCCGACCCCACAGACCAGCGCGTCCACGGTCCGGTCGCCCACCTGTTCGACGATTTCGGGACCCGTCGTCCGGTAGTGGGCCTCGGGGTTCGCGGGGTTCTCGAACTGGCGCATCTGGACCATCCCCTCGGCCTCCAGTCGGTCCGCGCGCTCCCTCGCCGTGTCCATCTCGCCGTCGACGAGTTCCACCTCGGCGCCGTAGGCCTCCATGAGCGCCCGCCGCTCGGGCGACTTCGAGGACGGCATCACGACCCGGACGTCGTACCCCTTGGCGGCGCCGACGACGGCGAGGCCGATACCCGTGTTCCCGCTGGTCGGTTCGACGATGGTGTCGCCGGGTTCGAGTTCGCCCCGCTCCTCCGCGGCCTCGACCATCGCCTTCGCCGGGCGGTCCTTCGCGGAGCCGCCCGGGTTCTTCGACTCGATTTTCGCCGCCACGGTCGTCCCCGGCGGGGAGTCGATCCGCACCAAGGGCGAGCCGATGGCGTCGAGGACGCTGTCGTGCATGGGAACTCGGTTCGGGATCGGTGCCTAAATCGGTGGTGGAACCGGGGATACCCTACAGCCGCGACAGGATCCGCTCCTCGAAGTCCGTGGGGTCGAGGGTCTCGACACCCTCCTCGTCGGCGCGCTCGCGCTTTCGCCGCCCGGGGTTCTCGCCGACGACGAGGAAGTCCGTCTCGCCGCTGACCGAGGACGTGACGTTCGCGCCGTGGGTTTCGAGCAGTTCCGAGAGCTCCGACCGGGTGTACCCCGGGACGCTGCCCGTGAACACGACGGTCAGGCCGTCGAGTTCGTCCCCCCTGTCCCGGCGCTCGGGGTCGACGCCGGCGTCGAGCAGGCGCTCGACCGTCTCGACGTTCGCCTCGGCGTCGAAGTAGGAGACGACGGCCTCGGCCACCTCCGGACCGACGTCCTCGACGGCCAGCAGGTCGTCGACGCTCGCGTCCAGCAACTCGTCGAGCGAGAAGGCGGCCGCGAGCGCGCGCGCCCGCTCGGTCCCGACGTGGCGGATGCCGAGCGCGTAGACGAACGTCCCGAGGTCGACGGTCTTGCTCCGCTCCAGTTCGGCCAGCAGGTTCTCGGCCGACCGCTCGCCCCAGCCGTCGAGCGCGGCGAGGTCCCCGACGTCGAGGGCGTAGAGATCCGCGAGCGACTCGACCAGCCCCGCCTCGACCAGCCGGTCGGCCGCCGCCTCACCGATCCCCTCGACGTCCATCGCGTCCCGCGAACAGAAATGTTGGAGGCTGCGCCGGAGCTGTGCCGGACACGAGGCGTTCGTACAGTAGTGGTGCTCGCCCTCCTCGACGACCGGCCCGTCGCAGACGGGACAGGTCCCGGGCATCTCGAAGGCCTCGCCGGCGTCGTCGTCGACCACCTCGACCACCTCCGGGATGACGTCGCCGGCGCGTTCGATCCGGACGGCCGCGCCCTCGTGGACCCCGAGGTCGCGGACCTGCGCGGCGTTGTGAAGCGTTGCACGGCTGATCGTGACTCCCTGCAGGTCGACGGGGTCGAGGAGGGCGACCGGCGTCAGCTTGCCCGTCCGCCCCACCTGGACGACGATCCGTTCGACGGTCGTCTCGCCGGTCCGGGCGGGGAACTTGTAGGCGAAGGCCCACCGGGGGTGACGCGCGGTCGACCCCAGGCGCTCGCGGGCCTCGAAATCGTCGACCTTGGCGACGACGCCGTCGATCTCGTACTCCAAGTCGTCGCGGGCGGCCATGAGCCGGTCGCGGTAGTCGAGCACCGCTTCGACGTCCTCGACCAGCGTCGTCTCGTCGTTCACCCGGAACCCCAACTCGCGGAGCAGATCGAACGCCTCGCGCTGGGAGGAAAGCGTCGCCGACGTCTCGATCACGTCGTAGAAGAAGACGTCGAGCGGACGGTCGGCGACAGTCGAGGGGTCGAGCAGGCGGACCGTCCCCGCCGCCGCGTTCCGCGGGTTGGCGAAGGGGTCCTCGCCGCGCTCGATCCGCCGCTCGTTCAGCGCCTGAAACCCCGAGCGGGGCATATACACCTCGCCGCGCACGGCCAGAAATTCCGGGGCATCCCGCAGGTGCAGGGGGACGCTGCCGACCGTGCGGACGTTCGCGGAGACGTCCTCGCCTTCCTCGCCGTCGCCGCGGGTGACCGCACGCTCGAAGACGCCGTCCTCGTAGACCACCTCGATCGAGAACCCGTCGAACTTCGGCTCCGCGGAGTAGGTCACGTCGCCGACGGCCTCCCGGATGCGGCGGTCGAACTCGCGGATCTCCGCGGCGTCGCCCGAGGACTGCAGGCTCAGGAGGGGCACGACGTGTTCGACCGTCTCCAGTCCGTCGAGCGGTTCGCCCCCGACCCGGCGGGTGGGCGAGCGCTCGTCGTCGAGGTCGAACGCCGCCTCCAGTTCGGCCAGCCGGTCGAACAGCGCGTCGTAGGTTCGGTCGGCGATAACGGGGTCGTTCGCCACGTAGTACCGGTAGTCGTGGTACTCGATCGCCTCCCTGAGTCGCCGGACCTGCTCGCGGGCGGTCGCCGCGTCGAGGTCGTCGACCGGCGCGAACGACGTGTCCGGGTCGCGTACGTACGGGTTGTCCGCTGGTTCCTCGACCATCTCGCTGTCCACACAGGGGACCGCCGGATACGAATAGCCGGCGACTCGCCGGCGCGCCGGTCGGCCTGGGGCGGGAACGTCGGGGTTAAGCCCGTGGACGTGGTAGCCACCCTCATGACCGAGACACTGGAAACGATGGATCCGACCGGGACGTGGGACGGCGACGACGAGGTACTGGCGGCGCTCGGCCGCGAGGGACTGACCTACATGGTGTGGGGCGCGGACTGGTGTGGCGACTGCCGGGGACAGTTGCCGGCCTTCGCGGCCGCGCTCGAGGCCGCCGGCGTCCCCGACGAGCGGATCGAGCGGTACCCCGTCGACGACGACAAGCACGGTGAGGGCGTCGACGCGTACGGCGTCGAGTACATCCCGACGGTCGTCGTCGAACGGGCGGGCGAGGAGGTCGCCCGGTTCGTCGAGGAGGAGCCGGAACCGATCGCCGAGTACCTCGCGGCACGGATCGCCGAGCGCGACGAGCGGGCACAGGCGTAGCCGCTTTTCTTCAGCGATCGGCCAGCCACGACAGCGCCGCGTCCAGATCCGTCTGTGGCGGCGAACAGGTGAAATCGCGGCAGGCGTACGCCGTCGGCTCCCCGTCGACGGCGTCCCGGTTCGCCCAGATCGGCGGCACCGCGTCGACGCCGAGGGTCGCGAGCCAGTCGTCGAGGGCGTCGTCGTCGGCCGGCCGAGGGGCGATCACGCCCGTCGGGAGCGGCGTCTCGGCGAGCGTCTCCCGCCACGCGGTCGGCAGGTCGTCGGCGGCGAGCGTCAACTCGACCGGGCCGCGGGTGTGGGCGTCGGCCGCGAGGACGAGCGAGGCGTGTTCGAGCGGACTTCCCCGGATCCGGTCGGCGTGGGTCGACAGGACCTGCTCGGTGATCGCCGCGAAGTCCTCGTCGGGGACGAAGAGGTCGAGGTCCTCGAAGAGGGCGGCGGCGACGCCGAGGCTCGACGGCGTCGACTGATCGTTCAGTTCCTGGGGTCGAGTCACCAGCGCCTCGCCGTCCGCGGGCGTGTAGTAGAGCGTCCCCGCCTCCGCGTCCCAGAACTCGGACCGGACGACGCGAGCGAGGTCGAGCGCGAACGCGAGGTGGTCGACCTCGCCGGTCACCTGATAGCAGTCGAACGCCCCCTTCGCGAGGAAGGCGTAGTCGTCGAGGTAGCCCTCGACCGCGACGTCGCCACGTCGAGACGCGGTCTCGCCTGCCTCCGACCCTGGCTCGGAGACGTCCTTGTAGCGGCGGGAGAGGCGCTTCGTGTCGGCGTCCCAGAGGTGTTCGCGGACGAACGCGAGGGCGTCCGTCGCGGTGTCCGCGAGGGCCGGATCGAGAACGCGTGCCCCGGCCGCGACGGCGGAGATAGCGAGGCCGTTCCACCCCGCTAGCACCTTCTCGTCGCGGGCCGGTCGAGGGCGCTCGGCGCGGGCCTCGAAGGCCCGACCCCGCGCGGCCATCAGAGCGCGTTCGACCGCCTCGACCGGCAGGTCGTACGACTCGGCGAGGGTGGCGTACCCCGTCGTCGCCGTGAGGACGGTCGTCCCGCGCTCGAAGTTGCCACCGGACTCGACGCCGTAGCGGTCACAGAACAGGTCCGCAGCCGTCCCGGCGTCGACGCCGTCGACGTCCAGGTCCGCGAGCGCGTCGTGGACCTCCTCGGGGGTCCAGACGTAGAACGCACCCTCGGCGTCCCCGGCGTCGTCGCCGCCGCGCGACGCGGGCGGACGACTCTGGGCGTCGAGCGTGCTGTAGAACCCGCCCTCGGGGTGCCGTAACTCGCGTTCGAGGAAGGCGACCGTCTCGGCGGCGACGCGGGCGTAGCGGTCCGCCCCCGTCACCTGGGCGGCCAGCAGGTACACCCGCGGGAGTTCCGCGTTGTCGTAGAGCATCTTCTCGAAGTGGGGGACGGTCCACTCGCGGTCGGTCGCGTAGCGGTGGAAGCCGCCGCCGACGTGGTCGTAGAGGCCGCCGGTCGCCATGGCGTCGAGCGCCTCGACGGCTACCTCGCGGGACGCTTCGTCGCCGTCGAGGGTCGCCGCTCTGAGCAGGAGGTCGAGCCGGCGGGGCTGGGGGAACTTCGGTCCGCCGGAGCCGAAGCCGCCGTGTTCGCGGTCGGCGCTCCGGATCGCCGCCGCCGTCGCCGACCCCAGGAGGTCCGATTCCGGCGGGTCGCCCGGGGACTCCGGCGTCGACTCCAGTTCGTCGGTGATGGCCGCGGTCCACTGGTCGGCGCGGTTCTCGATCTCCTCGCGGTCCTCCCGCCAGGACCGCGAGATGTCCTCGAGCAACTGCAGGAAGCCGGGGCGGCCACGTTTCGGCTCCCGCGGGAAGTACGTCCCGACGTAGAAGGGCTTGCCCTCCGGCGTGAGAAAGACCGAGAGGGGCCATCCGCCGCCGCCCGAGACCAGTTGGCAGATGGTCTGGTAGACGCTGTCGACGTCCGGGCGCTCCTCGCGGTCGACCTTGATCGGGACGAAGTCCTCGTTGAGCGCCGACGCGACAGCCTCGTCCTGGAAGCTCTCCGCCTCCATGACGTGACACCAGTGACAGGCGGCGTAGCCGACCGAGAGGAAGATGGGCACGTCGTGCTCCCGGGCCGCCGACAGCGCCGCCTCGTCCCACGGTTGCCAGTTCACCGGGTTGTCGGCGTGCTGTTCGAGATACGGGCTGGCCTCCTCGTCGAGACGGTTCCGACGCGTCGGCGTCGTCATGGTCGTCGATTGGGTGCCCAGACAGGTAAAGCCAACAGAACCCGACCGATCGGTCGGGTCACCGCGACCGGGCGAACACAGGTAACCGTTTTGTAGGAGGTACACGATTCGGGCGTATGGACGTACCGGCGTGGGAACGGCGACTCGTCGTCCATGCGCCGTCGCTGATCGTCGTCCTCGCGCTCGCCGTCGCCGTCGTCTCGGTCGCCAACTTCGTCGCCGACATCGAGCGTCTCGGCGTCGGTATCGGCCCCGTCCTCGCGCTCGCGCTCTGTCTCTCGCTTTCGGCCGGCCTGCTCTGGCTGGGTCGCTGGCTGTCGACGTCCGATCTCCCCCTCGCCGACACCTGGTCGGTCGTTCGGTGGTGTCTCGGGGGGATGGCCGCGTTCGTCACCCTGTCCTCGCTGACGGTCGCCGTGCGCCTCCTGGAGGGACGGGCCGTCGGCGGGGCGGCGTTCGGCGTCATCGTCGTCGGCACGGGCGGCGGCATCGGCGGCGGGATGGTCGGCATCTACTACGCCCGGGCGAAGCGTGCGGCCCGCGAGGCCGACCGCCGCCGCGACGCGCTCGTCTTTCTGAACAGCCACCTCCGGCACAACGTGTTGAACGCGACCCAGGTCATCCAGGGGTACACCGGACTGCTCGGCGAGCGGACCGAGGGGACCGAGGAGTACCTCGATCCCATCGAGCGCCGGAGCGACGCCATCGCCGCGCTCATCGAGGACGTGAAGCGGCTGTCGGACGTGTTCGCCGGGGAGCAGGAGCCGGAGCCGATGGACGTCTCGACGCGGGTCCTGCGGGCCGTCGAGGACGTCCGCTCGGCGTATCCGGAGGCGACCGTCGAGACGGACGTCGAACCGGAGCTGTACGTGTTGGCGACCGACGCCGTCTCGGCGGTCTTTACGAACCTCCTCCGCAACGCGATCCAGCACCACGACCACTCTGACCCGACGGTGTGGGTAGTCGCCGAACGCGGGGAGCGCACCGTCCGCGTGTCCGTCGCCGACGACGGCCCGGGCATCCGCGACGACGTGAAGGCTCACCTCTTCGAGTCCGCCATCGAGTCCGGCGAGGGACGGGGAATCGCCCTCGTGAAGACGCTGTTGAACCACTACGGCGGCGACATCGAGGTGCGCGACAACGACCCCCGCGGGACCGAAGTCGTCGTCGAGTTGCGGCGCCCCCCGGCGCGCTGACTATATCCCACCGGCGGTCCAACGGATCCCATGCGATCGCTCGACGACACCTGTGAGACGTTCGCCGTCGGCGGCGACCACGCCGTCAACCGCCTCGGATTCGGCGCGATGCGCATCACCGGCGAGGGCGTCCTCGGCCCGCCAGACGACGCCGACGAGGCCGGCCGCGTCCTCGACCGGGCGGTCGAACTCGGCGTCGACTTCGTCGACAGCGCGGACGCGTACGGACCGGGAACCAGCGAACGCTTGCTCCGGGAGGCCGGGATGCCCGCGGAAGCCCTCGTCGCCACCAAGGGCGGCCTCCTCCGCTCGCCGGAGGGCGACTGGCTCCGCCACGGCGACCCCGACTACCTCCGGAACGCCGCACTCTGTAGCCGCGACCGACTCGGCGTCGAGACGATCGACCTGTACCAGTATCACGCGCCCGACCCCGACGTCCCCATCGAGGCGTCGATGCGGGCGCTCGCCGACCTCAAAGACCGCGGCCTGATCCGTCACGTCGGCGTCAGCAACGTCTCCCTCGACCAACTGGAGCGTGCACGGGACGTCGTCGAGGTAGCGACGGTACAAAACGAGTACAGCGTCGCCGACCGCACCCACGACGACGTCCTCGAAGTCTGCGAGGCGAACGACATCGGCTTCGTCCCCTACTTCCCGCTCGGGGGCGGCGACCTCGGGGCGAAAGCCGACACCCTCGGCGCGGTGGCCGACGCCCACGACGCGACGCCGCGACAGGTCGCGCTCGCGTGGCTGTTGGCGCGCTCGCCGGTGATCCTCCCCATTCCCGGCACGTCGAGCGTCGATCACTTGGAGGAGAACGTCGCCGCGGCCGGACTCGACCTCACCGACGACGAGATGGCGCGGCTGTCCGCCTAGGGGAGCCGGGAGAGCCAACGCCTCCTCGTAGGCGGTCGGCACGTCGACGACGTCACTGCCGTCGTCCTCGTTGCCGACGTAGAGAAACCCCGGTCGCACTCGGCTTCGACGTCGTATTTCACGTCGTGGCTCCCCCGTGAATCTGCCACGCGAGGTCGGTGAGCAGGGCGGCGTCGGCCGACACGAAGAGAATGCGGTGGGCGTCCACACCGCCCGGAAGCGGCGGGACGGCAGAGGTATCACGCTCGGCGACAGGGCGACCGGTCAGGACGGGCCGTCCGGAAGGCGTGTCAGGGTCGACTGGTGGTCGCCGACGAGCGTGTCGACGATGGCGTCGACGGTGTCGGAGTCGAACGTCCAGAAGCCGGTGTACCGGCCGTCGTCGTCCTCGCGGGCGAGCAGGGCGCCGTCGTCACGCTCCTCGGGGCCGCGGTACGCGACGAACCAGTAGTCGCCGAGGCAGGCGCCCGACTCGTCGGCGTAGGCGGTCACGCCGTGCCAGTCCGCGGGCGTCCAGTCGGATTGCCCGTACACCGACGTCTCGACCCCGCACGCCGCGAGCTTCCGGTATCGCGACCACAGCGCAGGGTCGTCGCGGAGGAGGGAGAACCGCTGGATCCCCGCGTGGAGTTCGCCGAGCCCGCGACGCCACGCGCGGGTCTCCAGGAGGTGCGAGACGCAGGCCAGCGCGAGTTTCCCCTCGGCGGACAACGAGTAGACGTTGCCGTCGAGTCGGGAGAGGAAGCCCTCGACTGCGGGGCTCCGGCCCATCTCGACGTCCGGATCGGGATCGACGTCGCCGGCGAAGGAGTCGTAGAGGTACTCGTGGAGTTCGGCGACGCCGATCGAGCCGAGATAGTCGTCGCCGTCGGTGAGGACGAGGAACGCGTCGGGAAGCGCCGACGCGGAGACGTGTTCCGTCTCGAGGTCGAACCGATCGAAGTAATCGACGATGTCCCCGATCTGCTCGCCGACTGCCGTCCCGTTCACGACGACGATCCGGCGCCGGTGGGACTCCAGTTCGTCGATGAACTGCTGGAGGGAAGGTGACACGGTCGATCCTCGGTGGCCGTTGGTGGGCGATCCACTAATACACTCGGGCGGCGGCGCCGACTAGCCGAGGAACGTCGCCAGAAAGAGCAGGGCGAACCCGAGTGAGAGACAGAAGCCCCCGATCCGGCCGATCCAGGTGTGTTCCCGGACCTCCGTGCGATTCCCCTCGATCCGGTAATCCTGGAACTCCTCGTTGTACTCGACGTAGCTCGGCATCTGGAAGAACTCCACGAACACCAGCGCGCCGCCGAGCGCGCCGAGCGCCGATCCGAGCAGTCTGAGTGCGTTCGCGACCGCGACCATGCCCGGAGGGGCGACTGACGGGGACAAAAATCCTCCGAAGCTTCATCCGTGAGAGCGGGGCCAGGGCCGGCCGTGCCCAGTACCCGTTCCCCCGGTCCGACGCTCGTGGTCGCGGCCACCCTCGTCCTCGCGGCGCCGACACTGGTCGCGGCGCCCGCGGCCGCGACGGCCACCGATCCGCCGGCCTTCGTCGCTGCCGTCCCCAACCCGGTCGCGGACGGCGACGCCGGCGAGTTCGTCGTCGTGGACGTCCCGCGGGTCGCCGCGAACTGGACGCTGAGCGACGGCGAGACGACCGTGGCGCTTCCGGACGATCCGGCCGAGCGCCCGGGAACGCGGTTCGCCGTGGGCGACGACCCGAACGCGACACGACGGCTGGCCGAGGCGCCGGTCGTCGGCGTCGACCGACTGTCGCTCTCGAACGCCGGCGAACGGCTCGTGCTCCGCCGCGACGGTGTCGCCGTCGCGACCCTCGACTACCGGGACGCCCCGGAGGGCGAACGACTCGTCCTCGGCGACGACGGCCGCCGGTGGCGTCCCGTCGGGTTCGAGCCACGCGAGGTCCGGCGCCACGGCACCGCGGCGGTCCGTGGCTTCCTCCTCCCGGACTCGCCCGGGGTGCCCGTCGGGACGCTCCGTGGCGCCGAGGACCGACTGCTGCTCGCGGGCTATACGTTCACCAGCGACCGAGTCGCCGACGCGCTCGTCGCCGCCGCCGAGCGCGGGGTCAAGGTCCGCGTCCTCGTCGACGCCGATCCGGTGGGCGGCCGCTCCGTGCAGGGGGCCGCGGTCCTCGACGAACTCGCCGACGCGGGGATCGACGTGTCGGTCCTCGGCGGCCCGCACGCCCGCTTCGAGTACCACCACCCGAAGTACGCCGTCGTCGACGACCGGGCGCTCGTGCTGTCGGAGAACTGGAAACCGGCGGGCGTCGGCGGTCGGAGCAGTCGGGGATGGGGCGTCGTCATCGACGCCCGGTCGGTCGCGAACGACCTCGCCGGGCTCTTTCGGAGCGACGCCGGCGGGCGGGACGCCGTTCCTTGGCGCCGATACCGGCGGGGGCAGACGTTCGAACCGGGGACGCCGGCGAACGGGAGCTACCCGTCGCGGATCGATCCGGCGGCGACGACCGGGAGCGTTCGCGTCCTCACCGCGCCGGGGAACGCCGAGGCGGCCGTCGTGGGGGTGATCGACGGCGCCGACGACCGGGTGGACGTGATCCAGCCGAGTGTCGGCCGTCGCGACGGGCCGCTCCTCCGGGCGACGGTTCGGGCCGCCGAGCGCGGCGTCCGGGTTCGCGTCCTGCTCTCCGGGGCGTGGTACGTCGCGGAGGAGAACGCCGCCCTCGTCGACTGGCTGAACGGGGTGGCCGAGCGGCGCGACCTGCCGCTCTCGGCGCGCCTCGCCGAGCCACGGGGTCGATACGAGAAGGTTCACGCCAAAGGCGTCGTCGCGGACGACGTCGTGGTCGTCGGGAGCCTGAACTGGAACGCGAACGCCGTATCCGACAACCGCGAGGTGGCAGTCGCCGTCCGGAGCGACGAGCTGGCGACGTACTTCCGGGAGGCCTTCGCCGCCGACTGGGGGCAGGGCACGGGGCGGACGGCGTGGATCCTCGCGGCCGGCGCGCTCGCGGCGCTGATCGTCGCCGTCGTCGTCGCGAGGAAGACGATCCGATTCGAGGAGAGGCGGTAGGTGGTCGGGGCCGCTCAGGTGTCGAGCGTCGTCGCGCTCGATAGCGCCTCGTCGAGTTCCGCGTCGGCCATCTTGTCGACGAGCGCGTCGATCACCTCGCTTCGCATTCCCTCCACGAACTTGATCGAGCCGACGACGAGGTGGCCGCCGCCGGAGACGCCGCCGCCGACGACTTCCTCGTCGAGTTCGGCCACCATCTCGGGGATGTCGAGGCGGACGCCGTCCGAGCGAAGCACCGCGAAGTCGGGGCCGTAGCCGATGGTGATGACGGGGTCGCCCGTCTCCTCGACCTTCCGGTCGTGGAGGTTGCCGGTGGTCTTCCCCGGAGCGGGGTAGGTGAACCGGTAGGCGAAGTCGTCGAGGTCGACCCGGTACAGGTGGGCGTCGTTGTCCATCCGTTCGTGTTCGACGTGCGGGTCGAGCGCGGCCAACTGGCGGTCGATGTCGCGCTCGGCCCGGTCGGCGAGGAAGTCGACGAGTTCCTCGTGGCGGCGCTCGTCGTCACAGTCGACGTTCAAGACGTCGCTGACGAGGATCTTGCCCTCGCTGTACCGGAGCCAGTGGGCGGCGTAGTCGAGGGCCTCGCCGATGCGGACGAGGTCCGTCCGGTCGTAGCCCGCCTCGCCGGCCAGGTCGACGAAGGCGTCCATCGTCTCGGCCTTCGAGCGGTCGGCCAGCCCCGCCACCGCGGGAACGTGCCGGAGTTCGTCGGTCATCTCCGGGTCGATCATCCGCGCGAGTTCGACACACATCATCCCCGTGGTGATGCGGTAATCCTCGCCGTGGAGGTACGGGTTAACGTGGGCGTCGAGCAGGTCCTCGACCGCCTCGGGGTCGGGGTGGTGGTGGTCGACGACGGCGATGGGCACGTCGTAATGTGCGAGGTTCTCGTAGGCGGGGACGTCCTCCTCGGTGCTGCCGTTGTCGAGCATGAGCAGGAGGGGGAGCTTCTGCCCGTGGCGCTCGCGGCCTTCGAGCGCGAAGTTGAGGTCGCGGGTCACGTCCTCCATCTCGTAGAACGGCGCCTTGCTCGGGAGGCGCTTGATGAGGTGGCGCGGGGCGTCCTCGTCGTCGTGGACGGCCGTGATGAAGCGTTCGAGCGCCACCTGCACCGGGAGCGAGGCGCACATGCCGTCGCCGTCGGCGTGGTGTCGGACCCGGATCGGCCGCCCTTCGAGGACGGTCCGCCGGAGTCGTCTGGCGAGCGATTCGAGACCGGGGCGGAGCTTCTCGAACTCGTCCCACTCGACCAGCGGCTCGACATCGTGGGGGGCGGCGCGTTCTGACAGGCCGGCGTCGACGGCCTCGTGAACCCGCTCGGCGGCCGACCCGCTCAGTCGAGCGAGCGATTCGACCTCGATCTGTGGGCTCCCCTCGTGTTCCTCGACGGCGCCGGAGATACGGACGGCGTCGTCGAGTTCCACGTCGGGGTGAGCGCGGACGCCCGCCTCCTCGAAGGCCGTGCAGGCGACGATGCCGGTGGCGTCACAGCAACGGAAGACGGTCGGCCCCGCGGTCTGTTTGACCTGGATGATCCGTCCCTCGACGGTGACCGTCTCGCCGACCGACAGGTCCTCGACGGGCGTGATCGTCGGCTGGTGATCGACCGCGACGGTGCGATAGTCGTCCAGGTCGGCCTCCGCGAAGGCGACGTCGCCGTCGTCGCGGACCTCGTCGAGTTCGACGAGCAGGCGGTCGCCGACGTCGAAGTCGCCGTCGAGGTTCGACTCGTGGACGAGCCCGGACACCTCGTCCGAGACGTCGACGAAGATCCCGTAGGCGACGACGCCGTTGACGACGGCGTGGTAGTACTCGCCCACCTCCACGTCCTCGGCCGTGCAGTCGGGTGCGAGATCGTAGACGACGGGGCGGGAGTCACCCCGGGTGTCAGTGCCGGAATCCCCGGCATTCCCAGCTGTCATACCACTGTGTGATCGGTGCCCGAAGTTAAGCCTTGCAGAATACGCCCGCCCCCGCGTCCGGAGCGCCGCCCACCATCCGGAACCCTTAGAAGGCGACGCCACCGACGCGTAGCCATGCGGTGTCTCCGGACGGACCCCGTCGACCGGACCGCCGAGCGACCCACCGTCGCGGGCACGGCCGGACGCCCGCGGCGGGGAGGCGTCGACCGCGACCCATGACCGTCGTCGTCGCCCAGGGAACGTTCGACATCCTCCACCCGGGCCACGTCCACTACCTCTCCGACGCCGCGGCGATGGGTGATCGACTCCACGTCATCGTCGCCCGCGGGGAGAACGTGACCCACAAGCCGAAACCGATCCTATCGGACGGACAGCGCCGACGGATGGTCGACGCACTCGACGTCGTCGACGAGGCCCACCTCGGCCATCCGGAGGACATCTTCGTCCCCATCGAACGGATCGACCCCGACGTCATCGTCCTCGGCTACGACCAGCACCACGACGAGGAGCGACTCCAGTCCGCCCTCCGGGACCGTGGCATCGACTGTCGGGTCGAGCGGGCGTCGGCGCGCGACGCGCCCGGGGAGGAACTGTCCTCGACGGGACGGATCGTCGACCGGATCGTCGAGCGTCGGTGTTAGAAGAGTCGGTCGTTACGCGACGGCGGGTGCCTGGGCGGCCGCCTCGTCGTGTGCGCGGACGACGTCGTCGGTCCCCTCGGGTTCGAGGTCGCTAGCGGAGTCGCCCTGCTGTTCCTCGAGGAACTGCTGGTACTCGTCCTGGGAGACGACCTTGATCTCGAAGTACATCTGTGAGTGGGCGACACCACAGAACTCGGCGCAGTAGCCCTGGTAGGTGCCCGTCTCCAGCGTCCTGGTCTTGATGACGTTGGACTGCCCGGGCATGGCGTCCTGTTTCAGCCCCATCTCGGGAACGTGGAAGGCGTGTAACACGTCACTCGAGGTGACGTTGAAGTAGATGTCCTGCCCGACTGGGACCACGATGGTGGGCGCCGTACTGGCAAGCGAGACGTCCTCCTGGGGATAGCTCGCACGCCAGCCCCACTGGAAGCCCTCCATGTTGACGAGGACGTCGCCCTCGTCGGGGGCGACCTCGTCCTCGCCGCCCTCGAAGGTGACGTTCTCGTTGGCGAGGACGCCGTAGGAGGCGACGCCGACGAAAAGCAGGATGATGGCCGTGGCGACGGTCCAGGTGATCTCCAGTCGACGGTTCTCCTCGGTCGGCGACGCCTCGTCGGCGTTCTTGAACCGGTAGACGGTGTAGATCAGGATGCCCTCCACCAGGAGCGTGATGGGGACGGCGATCAGCAACAGCTTGTTGTTCAGGTTGTTGATGAGTTCTGCGGACACCGAACTCTGGGCCGCGACTGGATCGGCGGCGAGGGCGAGAGCGACCGCCGACAGCAGCGACACCAGCAGGAGGCGCGACCGTTTCATGCTCTATGGGCCGTTAGAATCTCCCCCGTAAATAGCTACTGATAGGACGGATCGGCCGGCGTCGGGTTTCGACCGTGGGGTGAGAAAAAGCGGGGCTCCTAAATAGGCGGATTGCCAAGTCCCGATAGTGATCGACACGTGGTTCGCGTGACCGACCGCGTCCCCGGTCTGCTCGCGGCGAGCGCGATGGGAGTGTACCTGCTCGTACTCGTCGGGACGACAGTCGCCGTCACGGACGCCGCCTCGACCTGTGGCGCGTGGCCGGCGTGTGGCGACGGGACGGCGCTCCCGACGACCGTCGCCGGAACCCTGGTGATCGGCCACCGCCTCGCCGCCGTCGCCGTCGGCTTACTGGTCCTCGTGGCTGGCGTCGCCGCGTGGCGCGGGAACCGGAGCCGTCGCGTCCGAGCCGCCCTCGCCGTCTCGATGTGCTGTTACCCGGTCCAAGCCGCCCTCGGAGCCGTCGTCGCGACGACCGGAGCGACCGCCGTGCTCTCGGCCGCACACCTGTTCGTGGGCATCGTCATCTTCGGGGGACTGGTCGCCGCCCTCGCCTGGACGCTCGAAGCGGAGACCGGCGATCCGTCGGAAGGATCCGTCACGGACCCCGAGGACCTCTCGCCGCCCACGGTCCCGGCAGACCCCGAGCCGTCGGCGCTCCCCGAGGAGCCGGTGGCCCGCGTGCGGGCGGTGGCCGGGGCGTACCTCCGGCTCACGAAGCCACGCCTGATGTGGCTGCTCTGTCTCGTCGCCTCGGCGGGGATGGCACTCGCCGCCGGCCCGGCGCTCGAACCGCGCACGGTGGTCCTGACACTGCTCGGCGGCGTCCTCTCCATCGGCGCCAGCGGGACGTTCAACCACGTCCTCGAACGGGACGTCGACCGGCGAATGAACCGAACCAACGATCGGCCAATCGCGACCGACGTGGTGTCGGTTCGCAACGCGCTGGCCTTCGGCGGTCTGCTGACGCTCGGGTCGCTCGTCGCCTTCGCCGCCGTCAACCCCTTGGTCGCCGTCCTCGGCTTCATCGCCATCGTCTTCTACAGCGTGATCTACACGCTGATCCTGAAACCGAACACCGTCCAGAACACGGTCATCGGCGGGGCGGCCGGCGCCCTCCCGGCGTTGATCGGGTGGGCGGCGGTCACGGGGTCGGTCGGCCTCGGCGGCCTCGTGCTCGCGACGGTCATCTTCCTGTGGACGCCCGCGCACTTCTACAACCTCGCGCTGGCGTACAAGGACGACTACGCCCGCGGCGGGTTCCCGATGATGCCCGTCGTCCGCGGCGAGACGGAGACCCGGAAACACATCCTCTGGTGGCTGGCGGCGACGCTGGTCGGTGCCGGCGTGCTGGCGACCTGGGAGTCGCTCGGCTGGCTCTACGTCCTCACTACCGTCGCGCTGGGGGCGGCGTTCCTGTGGGCGGTCGTTCGGCTCCACGTCGACCGGACCGAATCAGCGGCGTTCCGGGCCTTCCACGCCTCGAACGCCTACCTCGGGGCGCTGTTGCTCGCCGTCGTCGTCGACACGCTGGCGTTCTGATAGGGATCATCGGAAGTCATCATAGATTCTCGCCGGACCCTCCCGGCGAGAATCTATGGACAGTTACGATACCCCTATGAGCGGACAAGGGTAAACGGTAAGCCGGTGGCCGTCGCGAACGGGTGTATGGAGAACGTCGCGATCATCGGCGCGTCGATGACGCAGTTCGGCCAGCGGGACGGCTGGGTCCTCGACTTGCTCTCGGAGGCCGGCACGGCCTGTCTGGAGGACGCGGGAGTCTCACCGGACGCGATCGATCACCTCTACGTCTCGAACATGGCGAGCGGCGAGTTCGAGGGACAGACGGGCATCATGAACGCCGTGGCCCACGACCTGGCGGCGATGCCGGCGTACACCGCCCGTATCGACCAGACGAGTTCGAGCGGCGGGGCCGGCGTCAAACACGCCTGGCAGTCGGTCGCGAGCGGCGCCAGCGACATGACGCTGCTCGTGGGCGCCGAGAAGATGACCCACCGAACCACGCCGGAAGCGACGGACGTCATCGCCTCCATCACTCACCCGGCGGAGTACAAACACGGCGTGACGCTCCCGAGTTTCGCCGGGTTGACCGCGCGGCTCTACCTCGAGACGTACGACGCCCCGCGTGAGAGCCTCGGCAAGGTCGCGGTGAAGAACCACCGTCACGGCGTCCACAACGAACACGCCCAGTTCCAGAAGGAAGTCGACCTGGAGACGGTCCTCGAGTCGCCCATCGTCGCCGACCCGCTCCGGCTCTACGACTTCTGTCCCATCACCGACGGGAGCGCGGCGCTCATGTTCTGTCCGGAGTCCGTCGCCCGGGAGTACACCGACGACTACGTGCTCGTCTCGGGCGTGGGCGGTGCGACCGACACGCACGTCGTCCACGAGCGCGCGGACCCGACCACGATGCGCGGGGTCGTCGAGTCCAGCCGGATCGCCTACGACACGGCCGATCTGGGTCCCGAGGACGTCGACGTGGCCGAACTCCACGACATGTTCACCATCCTCGAATTCCTCCAGAGCGAGGACCTCGGCTTCTTCGAGAAGGGCGAGGGATGGAAGGCGGTCGAGGAGGGTCGCACGGAGATGGGCGGCGACCTCCCCATCAACCCCTCGGGCGGCCTGAAATCGAAGGGCCACCCGCTCGGCGCGAGCGGCGTCGCACAGGTGTACGAGATCTACGAACAGTTGCTCGGCGAGGCGGGCAAGCGGCAGGTCGACGGCGCCGACACCGGACTGGCGTGTAACGTCGGCGGCTTCGGCAACTGCGTCATCACCACCCTCATGGAGGCAGTCTAATGATGGAAGCGTACCAGTACCCCGACGGCAGCATCACCTACCCGGGCCACCCGATCGGTCCCGGAGGCGAGGAACCGGTCGACACGGTCGACCTCAGCGAGTACACCGCCGAGGTGATCACGTGGACGACGAGCACTGCGGCCCCACCGGGCGTCCGCGAACCGAACACCCTCGCCATCGTCGAGTTCGACGTCGACGGCGAGCCGGTCCGTGCGATCGGCGGCGTGACCACCGACGACGTCGAGATCGGCGACGAGGTACGGCCGGTGTACGTCGAGGAGCTCCGGGAACCCGGTGCCGGTATCCGCGAACCCGAGAGCCAGGAGTGGGACGGCTACCGGTTCGAGCCGGTCTGAGTCGGATCGCCGGCGACCGTTCCGGACGGGACACGGTCGCTCCCGCGAGCGCGGTTCGTCCCCGACGCGGGCCGACGAACCGTGGATGCGTGACGACGTCCTCGGCCTCGAAGAGCGACGGCAACGAGGTGACCGGGGATCCGGGAACGGTCAGTCTTCGAGGGCGTCCTCGGGTGCGTCGTCGATGAGGACGATGGCCTCGCCGTCGATGACCGTCTCGCCGTCCTCGTCCTCGACGACGGTAGTGAGCCGGTAGCGGCCGTCGCCGAGGTCCTCGACGACTTCGCAGATGGCGGTGACCGTCTCGCCGATGTCGACGGGACCGAGGAACTGGAGGTCCTGGGAGAGATAGATCGTCAGCCCGGGCAGGCGCGCGAGCGCGGCGCTGATGAGCCCGGAGACGAGCGTCCCGTGGACGATCCGTCGGCCGAAGCGGGTCCGTTCCGCGAAGTCGTCGTCGAGGTGGAGCCGGTTCGTGTCGCCGCTGGCGTCCGCGAACTCCCGGATCTCCCGTTCGGTGAGCGTCTTCGAGAAGCGAATGGTGTCGCCGACGCTGACGACGCCGTCGGCGTCGTCGGTCTCGTCGGCGTGTTCGAACGTCCAGTCCGCCTTCGAGTAGCTCACCTCCGGCGAAACGGGGGGCTGGCGGTCGTCGCCGTTCGACAGCCCCGGGAACATCGCCCGGTTGGCGGCCATCATGCTGCTGCAGAAGTGCTCGACGCTGTTCGAGAAGTGTTTGCCCGACTCTACCCACGCGTCCGTGAGGCTGCCCATCGGGGTCCGTGATCGTTCCTGCATCGTGTGTCTATCCATAATTGGTGTCGGTCCGTTAAAGACTGGTCGCTTTCGTCGCCGGGTACATCCGGCCGAAACCATCCGATGTCTTTGAATGGTATTGAGTGGTAACTAAAGTAAAGCTTATGCCTGTGGGCCGCCTGTGATGTTACAAGGATGACGCAAGACGAGGACGATGGATCGCCGTCGTGGCCCCCCATGCCGTTCGCCCAGGGGTTTCAGGACGCCAGCGAAGAGGCGGTCGAGCAGCAGATGAAGCTGTTCAAACAGTTCATGTCGGGCGGTTCCGGAAGCGGGTTCGACGGGTTCTCGCAACTGGGCGCGATGAGCATGGGCACGGCGATGTTCAAGACCCGCGTGCAGAGCGGGGGTCGCATCAGCATTCCCGACGCCGAGCGCGAGACGCTCGGTATCGACGACGGCGACATCGTCCAGACGATCGTCATCCCCGTCAAACGAAACTCCGAGTGAGACCCAATGAGTACTACCAACCCCTTCAGTTCGGCTTTCGAGCTGCAACGTACGATGATCGAACAGACCCGCCGTGCCGCCGAAACCGGCGTCGACGCCCAGCGCTCCGCCATGGAGACCTGGTTCGGCTCCTTCGAGTCGGTCAAGTCGGCCCAGAAGAGCGGCGTCACGCTCTCGAAGTCGGCCATCGAGGCCTACCTCGACGGTCTCAAGTCCGTCTACCCCGAAGAGTCCGTCGCGGAACTCGAAGCGGCCGTCGACGAGCAGTTCGAGGCCGTCGACGAGATTCACGAGGACGCCTGGCAGTCCTTCCTGGACGGCCTCGACGAGGCCGAGGCGACCTACGACGAGCTGACCGAGATGCAGCTCGAACTGCTCGCTGATGGCTTCGACGCCGTCGAGCAGGTCCAGGCCGAGGCCGAGGAGACGACCGAAGAGGCCGTCGCCTCCGCCGAGGAACTGGCCGAGTCCGCGTAACCGGAGCCTATTCCACCCCGAACCCCCTATTTCCATACGATGACCAACGATGCCAGCGGTACGTTCGACGGAGGGATGGACGCCTTCCTCGAACACATGACCGAGACGTATATGAACGCCCTCGACCGGAACCTCGACGCCCAGTCGGCGTTTCTCGAATCCTGGATGGATTCGATGGAGGACAACCTCTCCGAGGAGCGGATTCAGGAGGGCTACGAGGGGTCGATGCGCGCCTACGAGGCGTGGATGGACGCCGCCGAAACCTCCTTCGAACGCATGGGCGCCGCCTTCGACGGCGAGGACGTCGAACCGGAGGAGTTCCGCGACATCTGGCTCTCCTCGGCCAACGAGGCCTTCAAGGAGATGATGACGACGACCGCCTTCGCGGCAGCGACGGGCCAGACCGTCGAGGAGGCGATGAACATGCGACAGAACATCGACGAGGCGTCCGAGGAGACGCTCCACGCACTCAACTTCGCGACGGTCGGCGACGTGCGCGAGGTGGGCGAACGGCTCGTCGAACTCGAACGCCGGCAGCACTCCATCGAACAGAAGCTCGATCGGTTGCTCGACGACCAATGAACCCCTTCACCTTCCCGTTGGACGCCCAGCGCGACCTCTGGGAGCGTGCGGCCGAGGACACGTCGTCGGTCGGCGCCATCCCCGACGGGCTGGAGACGATGGCCGAGGTGGAGGTCGGCGAGACGCCGAGCGAGGTGGTCTACCGCGAGAACAAGCTCGAACTCCACCACTACGAGCCGCTGGTGCCCGAGGAGGAGCGCCACGACGTGCCCCTCCTGTTCGTCTACGCGCTCATCAACCGGCCGTACATCCTCGACCTCCAGCCGGACCGGAGCGTGATCCGCCGGATGCTCGAAGCCGGCTTCGACGTCTACATGATCGACTGGGGCGAACCCTCCGAACTCGACACGTCCCTCTCGCTGCACGACTACGTCAACCGCTACATCGACAACTGCGTCGACGAGGTGCGCGAGCGCTCCGGCCAGGACTCGATCAACGTCCTCGGCTACTGCATGGGCGGCACGATGAGCGTGATGTACGCGGCGCTCCACCCCGAGAAGGTCCGCAACCTCGGCCTGATGGCCGCCGGCCTCTGTTTCGACGGCACCGGCGGCATCCTCGAGATGTGGGGCGACGAGGACTTCTTCAGCCCCGGCGCGATCGTCGACACCTTCGGCAACGTGCCCGCGGAGTTCCTCGACGTCGGCTTCGCGCTGATGGATCCCGTCCACAACTACGTCACGAAGTACGGCAACCTCTACGACAACATCGACGACGAGGACTTCGTGAAGAACTTCGCCCGGATGGAGCGGTGGCTCAACGACCCCATCGACGTCGCCGGAACCGCCTACCGGGAGTTCCTGGAGGACATCTACCAGGGCAACGAGCTCTACCGCAACGAACTCGAGCTGAACGGCGAACGGGTCGATCTCGGGGACATCACCATGCCCGTGTTGCAGGTGGTCGGCGAGTACGACCACCTCATCCCGCCGGAGGCGAGCAAGCCCTTCAACGAGAAGGTCGCCAGCGACGACACCGAGATCATGGAGTTCTCGACCGGCCACATCGGGCTCTCCGTGTCGAGTTCGACCCACGAGCACCTCTGGCCGAACGTGGCCGACTGGTTCGCCGAGCGCTCGATCGACCCAGTCGACGACGAACCGTCCGAGCCCGCCGCCGAACCGCCGGAAGCCGACACCCCCGACGCCGCCGTCGCCGAGGACGTCGAGACGACGGAGGCGGACGTCGCGGACACCGATCTACAGGAACTCGACGGCATCGGCCCGGCGTACGCCGAACGCCTGACCGGTGCGGGGGTCACCTCCGTGGAGGCGCTCGCCGACGCCGAACCCGCCACGCTCTCCGCCGAGGCCGACATCGACGAGGGGCGGATCCGCGGGTGGATCGAGGCGGCGAACGAACGCACGCCGTAGACCGCTTCCCGCCGGGTCCGCCGACGGTGCCCACCCCCCTCGACCGTTCCCCGACGACCAGTAACGATCGTTTGAGTACGAGCGTTATATTAACACATATTACCAGTTCTGAGGATATGAGGAATATGTTGGAAGCACTTATTACTTGGAAAGAGAACATTTCGGGTAGATCATGAGTACGACACAGAACGCGGCCCGGACGGCCGTTCCGACCCCCGACGGCTTCGACGTTCCCGACGAACTCACCGCGACCGACTCCAAACTCGTCTACCTCTTCGTCGCCGTCTCGGACGGCGTCACCGTCGACGACCTCCAGTCCACGCTCGACATGCGGAAGATCGGCCTCTTTCCGGTCCTCGACACCCTCACCGAACGGGGACTCATCGACCGCGTCGACGGCGAGTACGTCAGTTCGGCGGCGTAGGCCCGCACCCGCACGGAGCCTACTCCTCGTCGTCGGCCCCGTCGTCCTCCAGCGACTCCTTGATCGAGGCCAGTTCCGCGTCGACGTCCACGTCGGTCGATCCGTCCGCCGTGTCGTCCTCGTTCTCCTCCCGGACGTCGATGGCGACACCCCGTTCGTCGGTCGCCGACTCCGAACGGTCCCGCCGTTCGCGCTCCGCATCCGGCTCCTCCTCGATGGACGCCAGCCGGTCGTCGATTTCGGTCGTCAGCGACCGGGCGTCGGCGATCACTGACCCCGCCGCCGACTCCTCGGGGAGGTCCGCGCCGGTGAGGGCCGCCCGCAGGTCCGCGAGGGTCTCCCGGAGCGTCGCTGCGTCGGGCGACTCCGGCGAGCGCAGCCGGGTCCGGAGGCGTTCCTCGGTCGGTCGCGGCCCGGCGAGTCGAAGCACCGCCCGGAGCAGTTCCAGGGACTGGACCGTGGCTTCGAGCAGGGCAACGAGCGTCGGGATGGTGTACTGCTCGGTGAACCGGAGGATCTCGCCGGGCGTCGGCGGCCGACGCGGCGGCGTCACGCTCTCGTTGCGTCTCTCCCGTCCCCCGTCGCGGACGTCGTCCTCGACGGCCGACCGGAGGTCGGCGAGGGTCCGTTCCAGGTCCGCGAGCAGGACCGCAAGCTCCTCCGTCTCGCCCGCGACCTCGTCGTCGTTTCGGCTCATACCGTCACTTGCGCCCGGAGGCATTTACCTATTCGCGCCGCCGAGCGACGCCCGCGACCGTCAGGAGGGCGACGACGGCGCCGACGGGAGCGAAGCCGTCACCGGACGACTCGGTGGCGGTCGGCGTGCGGGTCGCGGTCGGCGCGTCGGTGGCCGTGGGCGTCGGCGTCGGTTCGGGCGTCGACGTGGCAGTCGCCGTGGGCGTCGGCGTCGGTTCGGGCGTCGACGTGGCGGTCGCCGTGGGCGTCGGCGTCGGTTCGGGCGTCGACGTGGCGGTCGCCGTGGGCGTCGCGGTGGCCGTGCGACCCCCGCCGACGGTCACCTCGACCGTCCGGGAGCCGTCGTCGACGTCGCTTCCCTCGACGGTGATGCGGTACGTGCCCCGCACGGCCCCGCTCGTGTCGACGGTGACCGTCCCGCCGCTCTCGGTGATCCGCCGATTCCCGGCGAGGTCCACGTCGTCCGGGCTCTCTACCGTCACGTCGAGGCGGTCGGCCTCGGCGAAGTTGTACTCGGCCGTGATCCGCACCTCCTCGAAGTCGTCGGCGTCGACGGTGTCGCCGGCGACGTCGACCCCGCGCTCGTTGCGCACCTCGAGGTCGGTGATCCGGGGGCGCACGACGAGCAGGTCGGCCCGGTCATCGCCGTCGGCGTCCGCGTCGTACGAGCCGGGGTCGACGCCGTCGAAACTCGCGTCCTCGGCGAAGACGGAGAACGCGCCGTTCCCGCTGGTGGCGACGAACGTCTTCTCGCCGGTGCCGAGCGTTCCGCCGCCGGTGAGCTGGACCGACGAGATATCGAGCGACTCGCTGACGTAGACGGTCACGGGCGGCGACGTGTCGGCCGGCGCGTCCCGCGGCTCGTCGACGGCGACGGCGAGACCGACGCTCCCGACGAGGAGGAGGCCGGCGACGGTACAGACGAGGACCGTTCGGCTGCCGGAGGGCGACGCGGGGCGCATACGGGGGGCTACGTGATCGGGCGTAATGGGTCTTGGCGACGGCGGTGGGGCCCCTGCCGGGAATGGAAACGCTCTTTTGAGAGTCACACGGAGTGTGTCCGTATGACCGACGGGGACGACGAGACCGACCTACCGGCCGAGACCCTGGACTCCCGCCTCGACGCTGCCGCCGAGGACCTCGACGCCGCCGAGACCGAGGGCGACCTCGACGCGGTCGAGGAGACGCTCGACGGGATCGCCGAGGACCTCGACGCCGCCGACCTCCCGGAACCCGAGGACGAGGACGAAGCGGATCCCCGCGAGGAACTCGAAACGCACCTCGAGGACCTCCGCGACGACCTCGAGGCGGCTCGCGGTCCCTACGCGAGCGACGTCGTCGACGGCGTCGAGAGTGCGACGGCGACGCTCACGGACACGGAGTGGACCGAGGACGGCGAGGGCGAGGCCGCCGCGGCCGTCGCGGACTTCGTCGCCGAGGTGAGCGAGATCCTGGAGACGGAGCTCGACGGCGACGACGCCGACGCCCTCGATGCGGCCGCTGCGGCCGTCGCCGACGCCGGCCTCGACGCCGACGACGACGCCGAGACCATCGCGACGCTGCTCGATGCGACCGACGACCTCGCCGCCGGCCTCGACGACGCCGAGGAGTGGGACGACCTCGAAACCCACGAACAGCTCCGTGCACAGGGCTTCTACGACGTCCTCGGTCACTACAAGGACTACCCGCCCGAGTGGGCGGCGCTCAAGGAGTGGGAACAGCAGGGCAACGTGGAGATGGTGTTGCTGGCACTCGACAGCTTCCAGTCGGAGTTCATGGAGCGTCACTGCCTCGAAGCGATCACGCGGATGAACGACGAGGGAGCCTTCGACGCCATGCACCAGCGCGCGGGCAAGCGCGACAAGCCCGGCATCAAGGCGCTCGGCAAGATGGGCGCCGAGGACGCCGTCGAGACGCTGCTGGAGTACGTCGACGCCGACTCCGACCCCGGCCTCCAGAAGGTGACGTTCAAGGCGCTCGGCGAGATCGGGAACGAGGAGGCCACCGGCCCCATCGCGAACAAACTCGTCGCGGACAACGACCGGATCCGACCCTACGCCGCCCGCGCTCTCGGACTCATCGGCGACACGCGGGCCATCGACCCGCTCGCGGACGTGCTCGACGACGACGAGAGCGACGAGGTCCGCGCCGCGGCCGCGTGGGCCCTGCGACAGATCGGCACCGAACGCGCGCTCACCGCCGCCGCCGAGTACGACGACGACCGCGCCTACCTCGTCCAGCACGAGGCCTCGCAGGCCGCCGACGCCCTGTCGGTCGAGCAGCCGGCCTGACCCAAACCCTCTCCTCCCCGACGACCGTACTGCGGCCATGTCCACGCCCCCGTCCGCGGAGTCGAACGTCCTCGGCACCGACCTCGAACCGTGTAGCACCGATCCCGAGACCGGTTACCTCCGTGACGGTTGCTGTCGTCACCTCGACGCCGACCGGGGTCGACACGAGATCTGTGCGGTGATGACCGAGACGTTCCTGACGTTCTCGCGGGCGCAGGGCAACGATCTGGTCACGCCGCGTCCGGAACTGGACTTCCCGGGCCTCGAACCCGGCGATCGGTGGTGTGTCTGTCTCGGTCGCTGGATCGAGGCCGAACGCGAGGGGGTCGCACCGCCGGTCGTCCTCGAAGCGACCACCGAGGCCGTCCTCGAGGAGATCCCGTTCTCGACGCTCCTCGATCACGAGTACGAGGGATAGGTCACTCCCGCGGATACGACTGACTCCCGCCCGCGGAGTTCCGTCCGACGAGCGTGGCGACCGCCTGCGTCCGCCCCTCGTCGTCGAGTCGCGTCCGCTCGCGGTACTCCAGGATCGTCAGATCGAGACACGCACGGAGCAGGTCGTTCGCCCGGTAGCGGTAGCGGTCGCTCGACGGGCCGATGTCGATCGGATCGCTCGACCGAAGGTGGTGCTCGTAGACCAGCACCCCGCCCGGCGACAGCGCCTCCTTGATCTCCGGAAGGTGTTCCAGTGCGGCGAAGAAACTCACCGTGATCACGTCGTAGGTCGAGGGTTCGAACGTGTAGTCGGCGATGTCACTGCGGATCCAGGTCACGCCGTCGACGCCCTCGGCGTCGGCCGCGCTGGCGGCCCGGTCGAGCGCCTCGTCGGAGACATCCACGGCGTCGACGTCGTACCCCCGTCGGGCGAGAAACCGGGCGTTTCGCCCCGTCCCCGTCGCCACGTCGAGTGCACGCCCCGTCGGGAACGCGTCGATCAGGCGTTCGAGGGCGGGAATGGGGTGATCCGGCAGGTCGAACGCCTCGTCCGTGCTGTACTTCTCGTTCCAGCGCTCTCGGTCGTCGGTCACGACTCCACGAAGTCGTCGCAGGGTGAAGTCCCCGTCGCCGCCACGTCGACGGATCGACACACCCATGCCCGCCGACGAACGACCGGCAAGCGTGCCCGTCGGCCGCTACCGGAACGCCGGTCTGTTCGTCCTCCTCGGGGGACTGTTCGGCTGTTCGTTCGTCGCGATCAAGGCCGGGCTGGCGGAGGTCCCACCACTCCTCTTTGCCGCCCTCCGATTCGACGTCGCCGCGCCGCTCCTCCTCGCCTACGCGGCGTGGCGCTTCGCGGCGTGGTATCCGCGGAGCCGCGCCGACGTCGTGGCCATCGCCGTCGGTGCGGTGACCATCGTCGCTGCGAACAACGGCCTGCTCTTTCTCGGCCAGCGAGCTATCACGCCCGCCGCCGCGTCGGTGATGTACGGTCTCAATCCGATCCTCTCACCTGCCGTCGCGTTCGTCCTGCTCGGCCAACGGCTCGACCTCCGCGGGGCCGTCGGCATCCTCCTCGGCCTGCTCGGCGTCGTCGTCATCGTCCAGCCCTCGCCCGAGACCCTCGCGTCGGGGTCGACGATCGGTCAACTGTACGTCCTCGCCGCCGCGGCGATCATCGCCCTCGGGAGCGTGCTCATGCGCCGCATCGACGCGACGATGGCCAGCATCCCGCTGACCGCCTGGGCGATGGGTCTCGGCGCCGCTCTCCTGCACGTCTGGAGCGTCGCCGCCGGCGAAACCGCGGCCGCGCTTCGGACCGAGCCGACGATGACCCTCGTGCTCGCTGTGTTGGTGGTCGCCATCCCGTCGACGGCGGTAGCCTACCCCATCTACTTCGTCCTCATCAGGCGAATCGGTCCCGTGCGGACGAACCTGGTGGCGTACGTGGTCCCCATCGTCGCCGCGCTCACCGGGTGGCTCCTGCTCGGCGAACCGGTCACGCTCGCGACGGCCGTCGGCTTCTGTATCGTCGTCGCCGGCGTCTGCCTCCTCGAACGCCACGTCGTCGCCGCGGAACTCGGGCGGGCAGCCGGGCTGGTCGAGCGCGCGGGATCACGGTCGGGTGACTGACTCCCCTCCGACTCCACAACGTAGTTGTACCACACCCGCGTCGGTACGCCCATGCGACGGGTCGCCACCGGTCTGGGGCTCTGTCTGCTCCTCCTCGCGCTCGCCGTCGGGTTCGGCGCCCAGTTCAACGGCACCCCCGTCTACCCCGATGCCGGCGCTATCGACGCGAACTACGACGCGCACGTCGGCGAGCGGGTCCACCTCTGGCCCGTCGTCGCGGACGAGCGCGACGGCTCCGTCGTCGTCGCCGTCGACGGCCTCCGCCTGGAACTCTCCGCACCGCCGCCCTCGGCGGTCGACGTCGGGGATCGGATCCAGGTCTACGGCGAACTCCGTCCGGGCCACCGCATGGAGACCCGGACGTATCACGTCCAGACGCCGGGCGACCGACGCTACATGTACGGCGTCTCCGTTTTGGGCATCGCCCTCGCGGCCGGCGCCTTCCTCCGGCGCTGGCGCGTCGACCGCGACCGACTCCGGTTCGTTCCTCGGGGGGACGACTGATGCCCGACCTGCTCACGCACGCGCTCGTCGCCTACGTGCTCGCGGCCGTCGTCGCCGACGCCGGACGGCTCGACGACCGCTACGTCCCGGTCGTGACGGTCGGGAGCGTCGCCCCCGACGCGATGAAACTCGCCGTCGTGCTGGACCGCAGCACCGGCGTGGTCGCCGGCGTTCCGTACTCCGCCTGGGGCCTCCACACGCTCGGGGGCGCCCTCGTCCTCGCCGGGGTGGGCGCGCTGACGATCCGCTCCCGTGACCGCCGGACCGCCTTCGCCGCCCTCGCGGCCGGCGGCGTCAGTCATCTGTTTCTGGACGCCTTCGTGATCCGCGTCGACGGCGTCGCGCCGCCCTACCTCTTCCCGCTGTCGACGTGGCTCCCCCCGGCCGGTAACCTCTATGCGAGTACCGACGTCTGGCCGGCCGTCGTCGCCCTCGCCGTGGCCGTGCCCGTGTGGCTGTGGCGGCGGGAGGGGTGAGGGTCCAGGCAGTTCCGTCACAGCTTTCGCTGCTCACGTCGTTCGCAGCAGAAAGCCGGTGGAGGGATTTGAACCCTCGGCCTATTCCTTACGAAGGAATCGCTCTGCCAGTCTGAGCTACACCGGCGCGCACTCCACCGTACTGCCATGACTCAAATAAGGGTTCCGAAACGGCCTGCCCTCACCGGGACAGTCGCACGTCGAGACAGACGTTGAGTTCGTGTGGCGCGTACGACCGGACCACGTGTCGGGTCAGCACCTCGACGTCGTAGCCCGCGGGTTCGGCGGCGTCGCGGATGGCCGCCTCGCCCGGGCCGAAGGGGTCGTCCTCGTGTTGGATGTCGTAGTAGTGGATGACGCAGTCGTCGCCGGCGAGGGTGACGGCGGCGTCGAGGAAGTCGTCGGCGCTGTGGGGGAGGTTCATCACGATCCGGTCGGCCCAGCCGGCGTAGTCGGCGGCGACGTCCCGCACGTCGCCCTCGACGGCGGTTACGCGGTCCGCGACGCCGTTCCGGCGCGCGTTCTCGCGGAGGTACTCGACGGCGGCGGGGTTGAGGTCGACGCCCACGACGGTCGCTCCACGGGCGGCCATCGGAACGACGAAGGGGCCGACGCCGGCGAACATGTCGACGGCGCGTTCGTCGGCCGCGACGGATTCGGTGACGCGGTGGCGCTCGGTGGCCAGGCGTGGCGAGAAGTAGACCGCCGCGAGGTCGAGCAGGTACTCGAAGCCGTACTCGCGGTGGACGGTTTCCGTCGCCGGGCGGTCGTCCCCGTCGTCGGGGTCGGTCGCGAGGACGGTCCAGTCGCGCACCCGGAGGTCGCCTTTCACTTTCGAGGCGCGGTCGATCACGGCCCGGACCGGCAGATCCGACTCGAGGATGGCCTGGGCGATCCGGTCGGCGCGTTCGGAGTCGTCCGTATCGAGGATGGCCACGTCCCCGAGACGCTCGTAGGAGGGATCGAACCCCAGCAGGTCGGCTGGCGTCCGCTGGCGGTCGTGTGCGGGGACGTCGCGGTACACCACTTCGTAGTCGCCCGACAGCGACTCGGGGTCGGTCACGGGGAGATAGATGACGTCGTCGTCGACGACGATTTCGTGATCCTCGTCGACGAGGTCGGCGTCGGCAAGGGCTCGACGGGTTCGCTCGCCAGCCTCGCGTGGGACGCGAACGCACGGCCGTTCCATGCCGAGGGATCGTCCCCGGCGGGAGTAAGGGTGGCGTTTCGGCCCGATCAGGGGCGGGGGCCGTCGGAGTCGACGCTCCCGTACTGGGAGCGGACGCCGTCGCCGTCGGCGGCGACCGCAGTCCGAACGGCGTCGACGAGGTCGGCGGCGGCGACCACGTGGCCACGCTCCCGGAGCGTCGCGTCCACCCGTCGGCCGGCGGCACCGGCGTGGTTGCGCGCCTCGAAGGGGCCGCCGTCGACGACGACGAGCGACGTGGTTTCGCCGGCGACCCGGAGTGCGGGGAGGTTGCCGTCGGCGACGGCGACGGGAGCGACCACGGTGGCGTCGGCACGGCGGACGCGCTCGGCGACGGTGGCGCGGGTCGCGTCGTCAACGGACGCGTACGGCGGGACGGTCACGGGGTCGGCGTCGAGGGCCCGCGCCGTCTCGGCGTCGCGGTCGGCCGCGCCGACGGGGCCGACCGAGAGGTCGAAGCCGGCGGCGTCGAGGCGGTGGAGGAGGGGCGTGGCCGCGCCGCCGCCGCCGACGACGTGGACGCGACCGGCGGCGTCGCCCGCGTCCACGCCGGCGAACGCGGTCACCGACGCCGTGCCGGTGACGGGGTGGTCGACGACCGTCGCCCGGGTGTCGAACGCGGCCTCGACGGTCGCGTCGGTGAGGACCGACTCGGGCGGGCCGGCGGCCCGGATCCGGCCGTCCGCGAGCAGCCGGAGTTCGTCGCAGTACCGCGCCGCCAGGTCGAGGTCGTGGATGGCGGCGACGACGGTCCGCCCCTCCTCGACGAGGGCCGCGACGAGTTCCAGCGTCCGCACCTGGTGGTTCACGTCGAGGTCCGATGTCGGCTCGTCGAGGAGGAGGACGGGCGTGTCCTGGGCGAGCGCGCGGGCGAGGAACACCCGCTGGCGCTCGCCGCCGCTGACCTCGGTCACCGGGCGGTCGGCGAAGTCGGTGACGTCGGTCCGTTCCATCGCCGTCGCGACCGCCCGCCGGTCGGCGGGGGTGGGCGAGCCGAGTCGGTCCACGTGGGGTGTCCGGCCCATCGCCACGATCCGGCGCACGTCGAACGCGAACGTCGAGGCGGTGGACTGGGGGACGGTCGCCACGAGACGACTCGCCGCGCGGGAGGAGCGGTCTGCGAGTCGCTCACCGGTCACCGCGACGCTCCCCGCGGTGGGGTCGAGCGCGCCGGTGATCGTCCGGAGCAGCGTCGTCTTCCCCGCGCCGTTGGGGCCGACGAGACCGACGAAGGTTCCCGAGGGGACGGTCGTCGACACCCCGTCGAGGACGGTCACGCCCCCGAACTCGACGACGACGTCGTCGACGGCGATTGCGGGGTCGGTCACGGCGCGTTCACCTCGCGGTTTCGGAGCAGGTAGAGGAAGAAAGGGGCGCCGACGGCGGCGGTGACGATGCCGACCGGAACCTCGGCGGTGCCGGAGCGGGCAATCGTGTCCGTGGCGACGAGGAAGGCGGCGCCGGCCAGCGCGCTCGTGGGGAGGAGGATGCGGTGATCGGGACCGACGAGCAGCCGCATGACGTGCGGGACGACGAGGCCGACGAAGCCGATGACGCCGGCGACGGCGACGGCGGCCGCGGTCAGGAGACTCGAGACGGCGAGGAGGAGTCGCTTCGTGCGCTCGACCTCGATGCCCAGCGAGTGGGCGTCCTCCTCGCCGAGGAGGAGGACGTTCAGGTCGCGCGCGTAGGCGAGCAGGGCGAAGAAGCCGGGGACGACGACGGCCGCGGCGACGGTCGCCTCGGTCCACGTGCTGTCGTGGAGGTGGCCCATCAGCCAGTAGATGGCCTCCCGGAGGTCACGACCCGCGTTGACGAGGAGAAAGGAGACGACCGCCCCGAGGAACGTCTGGACCGCGATACCGGCGAGCAACAGCGTCTCGACGGGCGTCCGGCCGCCCTCGCTCGCGATGAGGTAGACGCCGAAGGCGGCGAGCAGGGCGCCGGCGAAGGCGGCGGCGGGCAGGCCGAAAGGCACCGAGACGGGCGCGACGATGGCGGCGACGGCGCCGGTGGCCGCCCCCGCGGAGACGCCGACGATGGAGGGGTCGGCCATGGGGTTCCGGAAGAAGCCCTGCATGACCGTCCCCGCGGCCGCGAGCGCGAAGCCGACGACGGCACCCAGGGCGATCCGGGGCATCCGGATCGAGAGGACGATGGTCCGGTGGGTCGTCGGGGCGTCGCTGGTCCCACCGAGGAGGGCCGCGAGCGCGATGTCGGCGACGCTCCCGACGCCGATGGTGACCGGGCCGACGGCGGAACTGACGAGCGCCACGGCCACGAGCGTGGCGGACAACCCGCCGACCCACGCGCCCGTCCGAACGCCGACGTGCATACACTAAACCCTGCTTACAGTGGGTAAAGGCTTGTTGTACGACGGGGAGCGAGCCGGCCTCCGGGACCCGGCCGATCCGCCCGGGCCGGGGGACGCTCCGGGTGAAGATCACCGCCCCCATCCAAAACCGTATTAGGGTCGGCCCGCGGCGTGTCCGTATGGTGGAGAACGTCATCTGGCCGGCCTACCTGGACGCGACGAAGAGTCGCGCCGAAGGGCGGCGCGTCCCCCTCGACGAGGCGATCGACGACCCGACGGTCGACGAGATCGCCGAGTCCGTCCAGCAGGTCGGCTACGACGCGGTCATCGAACGTGACAAGACCTACCCTCGGGAGTACGAACCCCGCGGCCGGGTGCTCGTCAAGGGGGCGGACGACGCCTCGAAGACCGACCTCGTCCAGGCCGTCGCGGCCTACGTGGCGATCCTACGGGACTGACCGTGCGCCGTCTCGGCACCGTCACCCGGACCGCACAGGGTCTCGCCATCGTCCGCCCCGACGACGGCGACGACGGCGACGACGCACCCGACATCGGCACGATGGCCGTCGACGAGTCGCTCTCGGGCGTGGGTCGCGTCGTCGACGTCTTCGGGCCCGTCGACCGCCCCTACCTCGCCGTCTCGCCCGACGACCGCATCCGGTTGCCCGACCTCCTCGGCGAGAAACTGTACACGCGCTAGCCCCGGGTCGTCACGGCCACACCCCGCGGCGGCCCGGCACCGAGCGTCAGGCCGCCGCGGTCGCCGTCCCGTTCGTCGCCGTCCCGTTCGTCGCCGTCCCGTTCGTCGCCGTCCCGTTCGTCGCCGTCCCGTTCGTCGCCGTCGCAGTACCTTGCACGACCCGGACGGATTCGTTGCCGTAGACCGCAAGCGTCCCGACGACGGTGCCGTTCGGCGCGACGCGCTGGACGATCAGCGAGGGACGGCGCCCCTCCGTCGAGCCGTCGTCGGCGGCGCCGACGTCGCCGTCGAGGAACGCGACGACCTCGCGGGTCGTCGAGACCTCCTGCACGTCGCTCGACCGGGCGTGGACGAACGCGATGTACGCGATACCACTGCTATCGCCAGGAACGACACGAACCTGCCAGTAGAGTTGCCCGTCCACGACGACGGGGACTGGCTCCGAGGGGGTGAACCGGTTCCAGTCGGTCGTCCGTGCCGCCTGCCGAACGTAGTCGGTCGCCTTCCTGGCGCCGAACAGCGACTGGTCGGGGGTGTACACCTCGTAGTCGCCGGTCCGGCTGTCGACGGTCCAGATCTCCTTGAGCCCCTGGGCCTCGCCGTACGGTTCGACCGCGACGACGTACTCCGGCCCGTCTTCGGTGAACACCAAGAACGGTTGGTCGTTGTCCGCGCCCGGAACGGGTGCCACCTCGATTTCGTCTTCGTGGCTCGTGAACGTGTTGACGATCCCGCGCCGGTATTTCGTCGTCGCGACCTTTTTGCGGGCGAGGGCGAACGGGTAGAGCTTCTGCTCTTCGAGCGCCGGGTGGCGACGCGCCTCCTCGGGGCTGAGGTCCTCGACGTTGCCGTCGCCGTCGATCAGCGCGACCCCACCCCACTCCGGCGTCGTGTACGGGAGCGGCGCCCAGTGGAAGGTCGGCGTCGTGTACGGGACCGCGATGTACTGCTCGCCATCTTTGACGACCATGAACGGGTCGCCGTAGTCGACGAGATACTGGCCGCGCTTGAGCAGTTCGAACCGGTAGTTGTTGTAAAACGCCGGCCCGATGCCGCGCTCCAAGTCGCCGGTGATCGTCCGCACCTCGGCGTTCTGCTCGGTCATGTCGATGAGGACGGTCCCGTGCTGTCGCTTGGTGAAGTGGTTGTACGTCCCGTCCGGCGCGAGTGCGTACGACCAGTAGGGCGTTCCGTCGTCGACGGTCACTTCGCTTCCGGTGATCCGGTACTGGGGGAAGTTGAGCGTGTTCGAGGCGTACCGCGCGGCGACGCTTTTCGGGACGACACGCGGCATCCCCGAGTCGGTCTCGGCGAGCGAGTCGGCCGTCGTCGCCGACTCGAGGGTCGATTTGCCGAGCCGTTCGCCGGCCAGCAACCCCGCGACTCCGCTCCCGACGACGAGGACGAGCAGGAACACGGCGAGCGCGACCTGTGGGCCGACCAGGGTCGTTCGCTGGTGGAGGCCGTACACCACGAGGCCGGCGACGAGCAGGGCGACGGGGAGGATCGGCGTCGTGTATATCGCGTAGACGATGCCGTGCAGCCACGGACGGAAATACCAGCCGACGGCGGCGATCACCGCCAGGGCGATGAGTGCGCCGCCGCCGAGCGACCGTGGCGACCGGCCACGCAGTCGAGCGATCCGACGAGTGACGAACCGGAGGGCTTCCGCGAGGGAGGACATCGGCGGGAATAGGGGGCCCACGGTGTTGACCGTATCGACTGGGCGGATCGGCCGTCGACCCGCGGACCCGCCCACGACACGGGATCGGACGGAGAGTCGCAACCACCAAACCACCCCCCGACCAACGGACGAGCATGAACGCACGCGAGGCCCGTGGCGTCGCCGTCGCCGCGGCGCTGTTCTTGCTCGTCCAGGTCGGCGCGCTGGCGATGGTCGGCCCGTTCGAGACGGCCGGCTATCAGGCCGTCGAGGACCCCTCCGACCCGACCAACAGCCTCGTCTACTTCGCCGCCATCCTCGTCGCCACAGGGGCGATGCTCGCGGCCTTCAAGTACGCCTTCGAGCGGGCTGTCCGGGCGGTCGTCGTCCTCTCCAGTGCCCTCGTCTCGTGGTACGTCTTCGGCGTCGTCACCCCGCCGCTGGTCGTCGTCGGCGCCGTCAACGTCCTCGCGGTCGCCCTCTCGGTCGGCGTCGCCGTCGCGTTGCTGGTCTACCCCGAGTGGTACGTCATCGACGGCGCCGGCGTGGTGATGGGCATCGGCGCCGGCGCCCTGTTCGGCATCAGTTTCGGCCTCCTGCCCGCCATCGTTCTCCTGTCCGTGCTCGCGGTGTACGACGCCATCAGCGTCTACGGGACCCGCCACATGCTCAGCCTCGCCGAGGGCGTGATGGACCTCCGCGTGCCCGTCATCCTCGTCGTCCCGCTCACGCTCTCGTACTCGCTGCTCGACGACGACTTCGGCGGCGCGAACGAGGTCCACGAGGACGACGATCCGGTGGCGGCGGACGGCGAGGGGAGCGGCGATGCGGACGGCGCCGAGGGCGAACGGAACGCCTTCTTCATCGGCCTCGGCGACGCCGTGATGCCGACGGTGATGGTCGCGAGCGGCGCCTTCTTCTCGCCGGCGCCGTCGCTCGGCGTGGCCGCCCTCCCCGCGCTCAACCTCCCCGCGCTCCTGGCGATGGTTGGGACCTTCCTCGGGCTCGGCGTCCTGCTGTGGGCGGTGATGAAGGGACGGGCTCACGCCGGTCTGCCGCTCCTGAACGGCGGCGCCATCGGCGGCTACCTCCTCGGATCGACTCTCGCGGGCGTGTCGCTCGTGCGGGCGCTCGGCCTGGCGCCGTACCTCTAATCGGCGCCGGCGCGCACCTTCACCGCCATCCCCGTCTCGAAGTCGCGCATGGCGTCGGCAGCGAGTTCCGCCCGGCCCACGGCCAGCAGGTCGCCGTCGTCGTGGACCACTGCCACCTCGTCGCGCGGGCGTACGTCGTCGTCGACGGCCCGGACGAACTTCGCGAAGACGTTCTTGCCGTCGCGGACGAACGGCTCGCTCTCGGAGCCGACGACGACGCGTGCCTCCGGATCGGGGAGCGCGTCGACCAGCCGTCGGCCACCCTCGAGGCCGAGCGTGAACCGGCCGTCGGTGCCGTAGGAGACGAGTCGACCGGCGTCGACGCGGACCTGCCGGGGGCGACCGCTCGTCGAGCGCGTCACCGTCGGCGCCTCGTCGGGCGGGAAGAGCGCCCGGCCGGCGCCGGCCCCGAACTGGTAGTCCGCGACCGTCCGGAGCCGCGGGAGTTCGTCGCGAGTCATGGCGGCTCTCGCGCGCCCACGGACAAAACGGCTCCGCTCAGTCGGCGGGGCGGACGCGTCGGCCCAGGAACCCACCGACCGCGACCATGGGGTACAGATACGCGACGACGATGCCGACGATGGTGAGGGCGAGACCCGTCGCGACGAAGTAGGCGATCACTCCCACGAGGAGGGTGCCCGCGAACGTCCCGACGTAGTGCCGCGTCGCGTACCCCCGCCAGTGGGCCTGGGTTGCGAGCGCCGAGAGTCCCCCCGTGGCGTACGTCGAGAGCAGACCCGGGAGGAGCACCCAGGAGACGAGCGTCAGGGTGGCCGCGAGCCCTTCGGCGGTCGTGGCGCTGGCGGCGGCGCCGCCCGGCTCGGCGACGGCCGCGAACAACAGGAAGGGCCCGAGAGGGAGTGCGTACCCCACCAGTCCGCGTCGGTAGTGGTCCGCCCAGGCCCCGTCGCCCAGCCGAAACTCCAGTGCGCGGCCGTCGGCCGCCCCGCGGATCGCCTCCAGGACGAACCCCATCACGAGCGGTGCCGGAACCACCAGTGTCGACGCGAGCACGACCGCCCACCAGTTGCGCAGGGTTCGCCGGTCGATCGACCGGGGGTAGTGAACGGCGAACGCGACGCTGGCAGCGACGCCGCGACCGGTCGCCAGCGACTCGACCGGTCGGTGGAGCCGGGCGATCAGTCCACCGGACTGCGCGTCGTCGCTCGCCGCGTCGAGTGTCACGGTACCGGTTTCGGTCGGATCGGACGGCCCCCGACCCTCGTCGGAGGTGGCCGACTCGGTCACCGTCCGCCCGTCGGTCGTCGAGGTGGCGTCGGCCGTCGTTCCTACGTCCGGTTCGGTCGCCGGTCCGCCGCCGACGCTGCGTCCGGCGTCGTCCTCGGTGTCGTCGGGGTCGTCCGCCGGTCCGGATCGGTCGTCGGTCGCCGTCCCGTCCGGCGTCGTCCGGCCCGCCGACATCGCCTCTTCGACGGCGTCGCGGAGGTACAGGACCGTCTCGTAGCGGTCCTCCCGGTCCCGTTCGAGCCCCGTGAGGATCGCGTCGTCGAGGGGCGCGGGAACGTCGGCCCGCTCGGACGGCGGTGTCGGCCGGTCGTGCAGGATCCGGTGGACGAGTTCCCCGGTGCCCGCCGCGTCGAACGGCGTCGATCCCGTGAACAGTTCGTACGCGACGGCGCTGAGCTGGTAGATGTCCGTACGGTCGTCGGTTCGGCCGTGTGTGTCGGGATCGATCTGTTCCGGTGCGGAGTACGCCATCGTCAACCCGTCCCGCGACCGCGAGTGTTCGAGCAGGACCGTCGCCAACCCCCAGTCCCCGACCTTCGGGACCAGTTCCCCGTCCGACCGCGTGAGCAGGACGTTCTCGGGCTTGATGTCGCCGTGGGTGATCCCGTGTCTGTGGGCGTGAAACACGGCGTCACAGACGTCGGCGAAGAGGTCGACCCGCCGTTCGAGGGGGAGGTCGGGCGCACGGTCGCCCAGGTGACCGGCGTCCATGTACTCCATCGCGATCCAGGGGTACGGCTCCGTCCCCCAGTCCAGTACGTCGACGATGCCCTCGTGGTCGTCGAGCCGGTTCCAGATGCTCGCCTCCTCGACGAAGTCGTCGAAGAAGGAAGCCTCGACGGTCTCGTAATCGGAGAGGCGCGGCGTCTTGAGTGCGATCCGGCGGTCCCCCTCGACGCCGTCGATCCGCGCCCGGTAGACGTCGGCGGTCCCGCCCGCGCCGATACGATCGAGTACTTCGATATCCTCGAAGGCGTAGCCCCGCGGCCCCGTGTTCGAGGGGTCCGACGATCCCATCGTCACCACGGTTTCGAGGGCGACACATAACCGTTTCCCGAGAACGCCGAACGATCGACAGCCGGGGGCGAGACGCGGCCGACCACAACGCTTAGCCCGCGACCGACCCGAGGGCGGATATGGCACACGAACTGGGCGAGAGCGACTGGGGAGACTGGCTGCCGGCCGCCGTGGCCGAGGCCGATCCGGACACGGTCGCGGTCTGGTATCTGGGCTGTAACGGGTTCGTCCTGAAGGGCGCGGACGGGACGACCCTCTTCATCGATCCGTACCTCGGCATCGGCGACCCGCCACGGACGGTGCGGATGATCCCCGTCCCCTTCGATCCGACGGACGTCGTCGAGGCCGACGCGGTGCTCGCCACGCACGAGCACTCCGATCACGTCCACGGGCCGACGCAAGCGCCGATCCTGTCCGCGACCGGTGCCGACTACTACGCGCCGGACGCGAGCATGGCCGTCGTCGAGGGCGAGACCTGGACCGAGGAGTGGGGCGTCGTCGCGGACCAGTTCGTCACCGTCGCCGAGGGCGACCGGTTCGAGGTCGGGGAGTTCACCGTCCACGTCGTCCCGGTGAACGACCCCGACGCCGAGCACCCCGTCGGCTACGTGATCGAGAGCGACGCGGGGACGGTCTTCCACGGCGGCGACACCCGTCCCGCCGACTCTTTCCCCGAACTCGCGGACCGGTTCGACCTCGACCTCGGCGTCCTCGCGTTCGGTTCGGTGGGGATGCTCCCCGACAAGGAGACACGGGAGCCGAAACGGACGCAGTGGTACGCCGACGAGAACGACGTGATCCGCGCGGCGAACGACCTCGAACTCGACCGACTGGTGCCGAGCCACTGGGACATGTGGAAGCGTCTCACCGCCGATCCGACGGTCCTCCACCACCACGCGCGGGGGTTCGACCACCCGGACCGGCTGGACGTCGTCGAGATCGGCGACCGGATCGACCTCTATAGTAGCGATTGAAACTGTTTGCACAGCCGACCGTACGCAGTACTGCGATCGGCTGTGTAATGACTTTCAATCGCTACTATAGATCATCGCACCGTGAGCACCGGCACCGAACTCGTTCGGATCACGCGGTCGGTCACGCTCCCGAGCAACAGGCGGTCGAGTCCCGTCCGCCCGTGGGTGCCCATCGTCACGAGATCGATGCCCCTCTCGTCGACGTACCGGTCGATGGCTCGGTGGGGTGTGCCCTGTTCGACCCGTATCTCCACCTCGATCCCCCGGCGCTCACACCGGTCCGCGATCGTTTCGGCGGCCGCTTCGTGCTCCGCCTCCAAGTCCTGAGCGACGTCGGGGACGCTCATGCCGACACTCGAGGCGCCGGCCAGCGCCTCCATGTCGACCACCGAGAGCACGTGAACGGTCGCGTCGTACCGTTCCGCGACGGCGAGGGCGTGTTCGACCGCCGCCGTCGCCGCCTCGCTTCCGTCGGTCGGCACCAACACCGACTCGTACGTCGAGTCGACGCCGGCGACGGCGCCGTCGGCATCACCGTCGTCGGCACGGGCCGTGAGCACCGGCACCGGACTCGTCCGGACGACGCGCTCGGCGACGCTCCCGAGCAACAGGCGGTCGAGCCCCGTTCGACCGTGCGTCCCCATCGTGACGAGGTCGATTCCCGCGTGGTCGATGTACTCGCGGATCGTCTCGTACGGACGGCCCCGCTTGACCGCCGTGCGGACCGGCAGCTCGTCGTCGGCGTTCCGCGCGACCGCCTCGACGGACTCCTGGGCTGCCTGCTCCAGTGCCTCCCGCCGGTCGGCGACCGCGTCCCCGACCGGTCCCGCGTCGACGACGCTGAGGACGGTCACCTCGGCGTCGAAGGCGGCGGCGAGCGAGAAAGCGTGCTCGGCCGCCGTCTCGGCACCGGCACTGCCGTCGGTCGGAACCAGGATGGAGTCGTACATCGGCTACTTGCCCCCGGTCGATCGTCGTGCCGTCGTGCACCCGTTCGTTCGTCCGTTCATGTATCGACGTTGACCCGTCGAGGATATAAACGGCGGTGACTGCCCCCGGTGGCTGGGAACGCCTCGGGACGTTCGCCGAGTCGCCGGCGAGGATGTCACGTCGATGAAATTCGCCGCCGGTTGTTTTATGCTACTACTGGGAAAGGTATGGCGCATGGCGAACGACTCAGACCCCGAGACCCCGGTGTCCGTGTCGACGGGGGAAGTCCGCGTGGGGAAGGACTTCGAGGCCGATCGGTTTCCAGTTCCGGCCATTGCCTTCGAGATCGAATCGCTCGCCGACGACCCGACCAGAATCCGACTCGTCGACCGAATCCCCGAGTCGTTCGCGATGGAGGGCGTCGGCTTCCACCCGGACTACGACAGCGACAACTGGACGGCCTACCGCGACCACCGGGTCGCCTACGAGCGAACGCTCGAACCCGGTGAATCCGTGCTCACGGTGTACGGTATCCGCATCGACGACCCCGACGAGGCGGAGGCCTTCCTCGAGGAACCGACGGTCGAACTGATGGACGTCGACACGGGCGACGCCGAAGAGGACGCGGACGGCGACGCGGGAAGCGACGACGTCCTCGGTCGCGAGACGACACAGGTCGTCCGCGACGCCCTCTCCGGGGAGGGAACGACCGACCTCTCAGCCCCGGAGGACACCGAGGAGGCGGACGATTCGACGCCGGAGCCGCTCCTCGACGACGAGGTCACGCCCCGCTCGACCGACGACGAGGTCACGCCCCGCTCGACCGACGACGAGGTCACGCCCCGCTCGACCGACGACGATCTCACGCCCCGCTCGACCGACGACGACCTCTCCGCCGCCATGCGCGACCGGGACGAGTCGGTGGACGCCGTCGACGCGGGAAGCACGGACGGGAGCGAGGCGGAGGATGCCGAGGCGCCGGACGAGGCGGACGACGACGAACCGGAAGCGGTGGGATCCGCCGACGCCGCGGCGGCGCTCGATCCGCGGGCAGGGGACGAGACGCCCGACGACGACACGCCCGAGGAGCAGCCGACACCGGCAACGGCCGACGACGGGGCGGACGCGACGGCCGACGACGGGACGGACGCGACGGCCGACGACGGGACGGACGCGACGGCCGACGACGGGACGGACGCGACGGCCGACACTGGGCCCGCGGCAGCGCCCGGATCGGTCGCGTCGGCCCTCGCCGCGGAGATTCGCGAGGGATCGGTCGACGACGACGACATGGCGGTCCTCCGCGAGGCCTTCGAGGGCGAGGTGCCGACGAGCGTCGACGTCCGGGTGAGTCGGCTCCAGTCCCAGGTGGAGGACGTGCTGGCCTACCGCGACGCGCTCGCCGACTTCCTCGACGAGAACGGGACCGCCGAGGAGGTACTCGGCGACGTGAGCGAGGACCTGGCCGAATTGCACGACCGGGTCGACGACCTCGACGCGTCGCTGTCGGCGGCCGCCGACGACCGCGCCGCCCTCCGTGAGGACGTGACGGAGACGGCCGACGCCGTTGCGGAGACGGACGAGCGACTGGAGGCGGTCGGGGACGACCTCGACCGGATCGAGTCGCGCCTGGAGCGTCTGGACGAGGGGCTGTCCGCCGTCGAGGACGTCGAGGACGACATCGAGGAGATCCGGTCGGAACTGGCGGACCTGCGGTCGTTCCGGGACCGCCTCAGCAACGCGTTCGGCACCGGCGAGGAGTGACGCGAAAAGCGCAATCGGTAAAGCCCGCGGCCGCATCGATCCGGTAATGACCGAGACGGTTCGGGTCGCCGTTCCACGCAAGGGGCGCCCGCTGGAGGCGGTTCTCGAACGGTTCGCCGCCGTCGCCGACGCCGACGACCTGGCCGACGACGTGTCGTCGACGCTCCGTTACGAGAAGGCGGTCACCAAGGGCGAGGCGACGGCCGAGCGCGACGTGTACGAGCGGCTGGCGGCCTACTCCGACCTCTCGGAACCGACACACCCGGAGTACACCCTGCTCCGAGACGACCGCGAGGGGAAACCGCGGCGGATCGTCTTCGACAGCGCGACCGTGCCGGTCGACGGCGTCACCGTGGAGTTGATCGGCCGCGAAGAGCCGTTCCGGGCGCTCCGGACCCACGAGTTCGGCCTCGGGTTCGACAGCGCCGACCTGGTGTTGGAGGAGGTGGTCACGCTCGACGAGACGGGCGTGGCGACCATCGCCGACGTGAACGCGCGGATCGACCCCCGCGACACCGACGTACGGATCGTGAGCGGCCTCGGCGATACGGTGTATCACACCCTGCTGGCGACCCCGGAAACCCTCCCGCCGGGGACCGACCTCGATCGGGACTTCGTCACGGACTACGCCGGCCCGCTCTGTATCTCGCCGCGCTACGAACGCCTCGTGCGGGCGGTCCTCGGGACGAGGGCGCTGGAGGACGTGACGTTCCAGTACCCCGACGCGACCGCGGAGGAGGAGGCCGCCATCGCGGACGTTGGTCTCGGCGTCTACCTCACGATGACGGGATCGACCGCCCGCGATAACGGCCTCGTCGTCGGCGAGGATCTGTTCCCGAGCGAGACGGTGCTGATGGAGAACGTGGCGGAGGCCGACGGGGCCGCCGGACGCCTGAAGTCGGCGCTGGCGGTCACGGGTCAAAAGACGGCGATCCGCCCCTAGGCGGCGCGGGCCGCATCGGGGTCGGTGCCGGCTTCCAGCAGTTCGGTGTACCGGTTGCGGACCGTCACCTCCGAGACGTCGCTCACCGAACACACCTCCTTCTGGGTCACTTTCTCCCCTTCGAGGATGGAGGCGGCGTAGAGCGCGGCCGCCGCGAGGCCGACCGGGCTCTTGCCGCTGTGGACGCCGCTCTCCATGCCTTCCTCGAGGAGCGAACGTGCACGCGTCTTCGTCTCGCCGTCGAGGTCGAGATCGGAGGCAAAGCGCGGGAGGTATTCGAGGGGGTTGGCGGGTTCGATGGCGAGGCCGAGTTCGCGGACGATGTAGCGGTAGGCTCGAGAGAACTCCTTGCGCTCGACCCGGCTGACGGGTTCGAACTCGTCGAGACTCCGCGGAACCGAGGCCTGGCGGGCGGCGGCGTACAGCGACGCCGTCGCCATCGCCTCGATGGAGCGACCGCGGAGCAGGTCGTCCTCGAGCGCGCGGCGGTAGACGACGCTCGCGGTCTCGCGGACGTTCTCGGGCAACCCCAGCGCCGACGACATCCGGTCGATCTCGCCGAGCGCCTGCTTCAGGTTGCGCTCCTGGGCGCTCTTCGAACGGAACCGCTCGTCCCAAGTCCGGAGTCGCTGTAGCTTGCGACGCTTACTCCCGTCGATGGTCCGCCCCTTCGCGTCCCGGTCCTGCCAGTCGATGACCGAGGAGAGACCGTCGTCGTGGAGGAGTTTCGTCGTCGGTGCGCCGACACGGCTCTTCTCCGCTCGCTCGTTGGAGTCGAAGGCACGCCACTCCGGCCCGTGGTCGATCTCGTCTTCCTCGACCACGAGACCGCAGGACTCACACACCGTCTCGCCGTGTGCCTCGTCGGCGACGAGCGCCGCGTCACACTCCGGACAGGCGAACTCGTCGACGCGTTCTTCGGTCTCGACGTCGGTCGTCTCGTGCTGTTCCCCGCCGGCCTCTCGGAGGGAGTGGGGCTGGTGGCTCATGATTGTCGATGGCGGCACGTGGCCGCGGTCCGCTCCTCTCACCTACCCCTACGTTTGGTAGTATCTTAATAGTTTCTCCTGTGTTTTGATTCCAATAGAAACAGAGTGTGCCGACGGTACACAAGCGGCGCCCGTCGGACCCGACTCTTTTTGGTGGTGTCATCCTAACGCGGGAGCGACACAGGAGACGCCCGTCGTGACCAAAACCACATCTTCGGACGCCGGCATCGACTCGCTCGTCGAGGAGGCAGTGGAGACGCTCCGGACGTTCGAACTCACCGAGTACGAGGCGAAATGTTTCGTGGCGCTTGCGCGCCTGCGCGAGGGCACGGCGAAGGAGGTGAGCGAAGTCGCTGACGTGCCGCGCGCGCGGATCTACGACAGCATGGACACCCTCCAGGACCGGGGTCTCGTCAGCGTCCAGGAGTCGAAGCCGCGACGGTTCCGCGCGGTTTCGCCGCGCGAGTCGGTCGAACTGCTGGAACAGGAGTGTCGGAGCCGCCTCGACACCCTCGGGGCGGTCCTGCCCCGCCTCGGATCGCCGGATCGCTCGTCGAGCGCCGGCGAAGTCTGGACGATGGAAGGCGAGACGGCCGTCTCGGAGCGGCTCGCGACGCTCGTCGGCGACGCCGACGACGAGGTGTTGCTGGCTGTCGCCGTCGACGCCCTCCTCGGGGACGACCTGATCGACGCGCTCGACGACGCCGTCGACCGGGACGTCGAGGTGGTGATCGGGTCACCCGACGGGGCGATCCGGGAGCGACTGACCGACGCCGTCGACGGCGCCGAGGTGGTCGAGACCTGGACGTGGTGGGACGCCGTCCCGATCGACGCCGGCGCCGTCACGAGCGTCTGTATGGTCGACGGCAACGCGCTCCTCGTCAGCGCCGACGCCACGACGGACCTGCCCGGCGTCCGCAAACACCGGGCTATCTGGACCGACAGCGCCGAAGCGCCCGTGGTCGGCATGATGCGCCCGCTCCTGGCCTCGGCGATCCGGGGCGACTAGTCCGGAAAGTCGCCGTCCTCGACGGCCTCGCGGTACGACGCCACCGCGTCCGCTATCTCGCCACGCACGTCGCCGAAGGATTCGGCGAACGGCGGGGGCGACGCCGAGAGGCCGATGACGTCGGTCAACACGAGCACCTGGCCGTCCGTCTCCGGCCCGGCCCCGATGCCGATCACCGGGACGTCGAGGTCGGCGGTCACCTCGGCAGCCAGCTCCGAGGGGACGTGTTCGAGCACCAGCGAGAAGGCGCCCGCCTCCTCGTGGCGCCGCGCGAGGTCCTTGATCTCCCGGGCGTCGGCCTCGGTGGTCCCCTGTCTGGTGTAGCCGCCGACCTGGTTGAGACGTTGGGGCGTCAACCCGAGGTGGGCCATCACCGGGATCCCCAGTTGGACGAGGCGTTCGGTCAACTCGACGGTGTGCGGGCCCGACTCGATCTTGACGGCGTTCGCACCCGCCTCCTTGACGAGTCGTCCGGCGTTCTCGATCCCCGCGTCGTCGGTCGCGCCGTAGCTCAGAAACGGCATGTCCGCGACGACGAGCGCGTCCTCGGTGGCCCGTACCACGGCGCCGGTGTGGCCCGCCACGTCGTCCATCGTCACGGGGAGCGTCGAGTCGTACCCGAGCACGGCGTTGCCCATGCTGTCGCCGACCAGGATCATGTCGATCCCGGCCGCGTCGACGAGTTCGGCCGTCGGCGCGTCGTAGGCCGTCAGCATCGTCAGCGGTTCCTCGTCCGCCGACGCCTGCCTGATCTCCTGTACCGTTGGCATCGTCGTCCGACTCGGCCGCCGGGGAATTAACGATACCCCTTAGCGGAGCCCCGCGCCGGCCTCCCAGCCCCGGATCAGCGCCGCGAGCGTCCGGTTGACCGGCACGGACTCCCCGGCCGCCGCGGCCCGGTCGACCACGTAGCCGTTGATCGCTTCGACCTCCGTCCGGCGACCCCCGGCCACGTCCTGGTGCATCGACGAGCGGTTCCGCGCCGTCCCGCGGACGACGTCCTCGACGGCCTCGTGTACCGTCGCCGTCGACAGGTCGACCCCGTCGGCGCGCGCGACCCGGGCCGTCTCCGTCCCGGCGGCCGTCGCCACCTCGGCCAGCGCCCCCGGCGGGGTCAACGCCCCGTTCTCGACGCGGGCCAGCGCCGTGACGGGGTTGATCGCCGCGTTGACCGCCAGTTTCTCCCAGAGTCGGCGACGCACGTCGGTCGTCGCCGCGGCGTCGATGTCGGCCGCGCGGAAGGCCGCAGCCACGCGCTCGCTGCGAGCGACGGCGTCGACCGGCCGCCAGGGGCCGACCGTCACCCGCCCACGGCCGAGCCACTCCACGTGACCGGGATCGGCGAGCCGTGCCCCGTAGGTGGTCGTCCCCGCGAGCACCGGGACGTCGAGGCCCGCGGCGAGGCGCTCCTCGTTGCCCATCCCGTTCTGGAGCGAGCAGACCGCGTCCACGTCACAGGTCGCCAGCGCGTCGGCCGCGCCGGGCGTGTCGTAGGCCTTGACCGTCACGAGCGCGAGGTCCGCGCTCGCGCCCGACGCGTCGGTCGTCGCCGCGGGATGGGTCGTGAGCGTCTCGACGCCCGTGATCCGGAGGCCTGCGTCCCGGACCGCCGCGACGTGCGGGTCCCGGCCGACGAGCGTCACGTCGTGGGCGCGGGCCAACAGCCCGCCGATGAGACTCCCGAGGCTACCGGCCCCGAGGATCAGGATTTCCATGTGTGCGAGCGTGTCGGGACGGTCGACGCGGCGAACGCCTCGGGTATCATGGCGAGTCGACCCGACGTTCGGTGCCCCGCCGGATGAGTGTTGTTGCCCCACGACGGAGGTTCGAGTATCACGGTTGATAATCTCGCCAGTAGCGTTAAATACTACTACCCGAAGATAAAGGTATGTCAGCGACGAGCGACGAAAGTGCACGGATGCGGTCGGATTCGGCCCTTCACCGGTCGGAGGTCGACTGGGATCGACGCGAACCGGTGAGCCACACCGTGCAGGCCGCTCTTAGCGACGTCGAGGATTGCTCGGCAACCGAACTCGACCCTCTCGCGGAGTACGTCGACCCCGACGCCCTAGAGGCCTTTTTCGCCGGGACACCGGCGGAGCGAGCCAACCGGAGTCTCACATTCGAGTACGACGATCACACGGTCCACGTCGACGGCACCGGGCGAGTCATCGTCGACTGAGTCCGCTCTCCTCCGCCCGCAGTAGCCGCGCTTCGAGATACGCATCCAGTTCCCGACGTACGGCCGCGACGTCGGCGACGTCCTCCGTCGTCGCCCGGCGGACCGTCGCACCGCTCATCGTCGTCAGGACGAACTCGGCGACGGGTTCCGGATCGACCGAGCGATAGACCCCCTCCTCGATACCGCGTTCCACGATGTCCGCGAGGCCGCGTCGGAAGGTGCGGTCGTTGGCCGAGAAGTACTCCCGGAACACCCGGTTGTGCGGCGACTGTCCCCGGAGTTCCACCATCACGTTCGTGAGCTCGGCTCGCTCCGCGTCGAGGTCGGGTGCGAGCACGAAATCGAGCACGTTCCGGAGACAGTCGTGTGCGTCCGCCGTCGTCGGCTGTGGCATCTGTGATTTGAGGTGATCGAGCAGGAACTCCAGCAACGCGACCAGGACGTCGTCCTTGCCGTCGTAATGCCGGTAGATGAGCGACTTGCTCTTCGGGAACTCGTCCCCGATCCGCTGGATGGTCAGGTTCTCGTACCCGTGTTCGATCAACGCGTCGTAGGTGGCGCGCATGATCGAAGTACGCGTGTCCGCGGGGGAGCCGAAGGGGGAGTCGAACGCCACGGTGACTGAACGTTCATTCACAAGTTATATAACTCGTTCCCTCCACCTCTCAGGTGACGTTTCGACACGTCGGCGGGCGATCAGCCCCGTCGGCAGCCGGCCCTCCGAGCTATCAACCGACCACCCATCCATGCACGCCCCACACCGCAACGTCCTCCTCGCCGCCCTCGTCGTCGTCGCCGCCGTCGCTGCGACGGGCGTCGTGGCCGGTCAGTCCTCGTCAGGGACCGTGATCGGTCGCCCGACCATCGACGTCTACAGCTCGACGGCGGAAGTCGAACCGGGAACGCAGACGGAGCTCGATCTGGTCCTCTCGAACGACGGCCGTCTGAGTCGCGGCGGACCGGCGGAGTACGAAGAGCGAGTCACCACCGCCCGCGGCGTCGCCGTCGACGTCGAGAGCGGCGACACCCCGTTCGAAATCAACACCGGCCGGGTCGCCGTCGGGGAGGTTCCCCGCGGCACCACCACGGCCGGCCCGATATCGATCACCGTCCCCGAGGACGCCGACCCCGGGCGATACCGGATCCCCGTCACCGTCTCCTACGCCTACACCGTGAGCGTCGAGTACAGCTCCGTGGGCTCCCCCGAGTACAACGACCTCACCCGCGAGGAGACCCAATACGTCACGCTCCGGGTGCGCGACCAGGCGCAGTTCGAGGTGGTCGACACCGAGACGACGACACAGGTCGGCGACACCGGAACCCTCGCCGTCGAACTCCGCAACCACGGGACGCGGACCGCCCGCGACGCGAGCGTCGTCCTCTCCTCGTCGACGGACGAACTCACCTTCAGCGGCTCCACCTCCTCGACGGGGTACGTCGGGGAGTGGGATCCCGGCACGAACGAGACGGTCGAGTACACCGTCGACGTCGGCGACGACGCGGCGCTCAGGAACTACAGCCTGAGCGCGACCGTCGAGTACGAGGATACGGACGGCATCGCGCGCTCCTCGAACCCGGTGGCGGTGGGGCTCCGTCCCGACCGCGAGCAGTCCTTCGCACTCCGGGAGACGAACGCATCCCTGCGGGTCGGCGAGGACGGGCAGTTCGCCGGCACCGTCGTCAACCGCGGCCCGGACACCGCCCGCCAACCCGTCGTCGTTCTCTCGTCGTCGAACCCGAACGTCGTGATCGAATCGAACGAGTACGCGCTCGAAACCCTCGAACCCGACGAGACCGGCACCTTCGACTTCGACGTGTCCGTGAGCGACGGCGCGAGCGCGAGCACCCAACAGTTCAACGTGAGCGTCCGCTACCGTAACCAGCGTGGCGACGTCCGCCGGAGCGACACGCTCGAAAACCGCCTCCGGATCGAGCCCCAGCGCGACCGGTTCCGCGTCGAGGCGACCAACCGGACCGTCGTCGCGGGCGGGACCACGACCCTCGACATCCGCGTGACCAACCACGGCGACGAACCGTTACGTGACATCGAGGCGAAGGCGTTCGTCCAGTCGCCGCTGGCGAGCGACGACGACGAGGGCATCGTCTCCGCGCTCGATCCCGGCGAGACGGCGACGATCACCATCGGCCTGAGCACGAGCGGGAACGCCCTCGAGAAGCAGTACCCCGTCTCGCTCGACTTCCAGTACGAACTCCCGGACGGCGACACGGAGGTGTCGCGGACCTATCAGGTGCCGGTGACGGTCGAACGGCGACAGAGCGGGGGCCTGCCATTCCTTCCCATCACCGTCAGCGCCCTCGCGGTCGTGGGCGTAGGGCTGTTCGTCTACCGGCGGCGGCGCACCGACGCCGAGAGCGAGGACGGGAGCGCCTGACCGACACGTGGCACCGAGTATCGACGACATCCGGGTCGACTCCCAGCGGTTCGTCGACACCCTCGATTCGTGGATCGTCGACCGTCCCGGTCGCGTCATCCTCCTGTTCCTGCTCGTCTCCGGGCTGTTCGTCCTCGGCTTGGGCGGGGGCGGCACCGACTCCGGCACCGACCAGTTTACCGAGGACGTCCCCGCCGAGCAGGCGCTGCAGGCGGTCAACGACAACTTCGAGCGCGTCACCTTCGGCGACGACTCCGGGACGACGCAGTTGATCCAGTCGGGGGCGAACGTCCTCTCGAAGCCCGAACTGTTGCGGATGCTGGAGGCCCAACGACGCCTCGCCGACAAGCCGGACCTCAACGTCGAGCGGACGACGAGCGTCGCCCGCGCCGTCGCGCGGACCCTCGACCCGTCGGCGGATTCCATCGAGGACGAGATCAGGGCCGTCGAACGATCGACGCCCGGCGAGATCGATCGCGCGGTGCGGATGACCGTCGCCGACGATCCCGGGCTGCGGGCCCTCCTCAGCGACGATTACAACGCCCGATCGGCGTCGGCGTCGGCGACCATCGGTACCGTCTCCCACCGCCTCCCCGGCGGGGCGAGCGAGGGGCCAGGGACGAGCGGGTCGAGCCCCCTCACGTCGATCCAACTCCGCGCGGAGTATATCGTCTCGTCGGTGGGCGGTGACATCACCGTCTTCGGGAGCGGCATCACGAGCGAGGAACTGGGCAACGTCATCAACGACTCGCTCGGGCTGGTGATTCCGGCGGCGCTCGCGCTCATCCTCCTCTTCCTGATCGTCGCCTACCGCGATCCGGTCGACCTCCTGCTCGGACTCGTCTCGCTCGGCATGGCGATGCTCTGGACGTTCGGCTTCATGGGCCTCGCGGGCATCGCCTTCTCTCAGTTGCTGGTCGCCATCCCACCCCTACTGTTGGCAGTGGGCATCGACTTCGGCATTCACGCGATCAACCGCTACCGCGAGGAGCACGTGGGCGACGTGAGCGTCCGCGAGGCGATGCGGATCGCCACCGACCAGCTCGTCGTCGCCTTCTTCATCGTCACGGGGACGACCGTCCTCGGCTTCGCGGCCAACCTGAGCAGCGGTCTGAGCTCGATCCGCGAACTCGGCATCGTCGCCGCCGTCGGCATCGTCTTCACCTTCTTCGTGTTCGGCGTCTTCCTGCCGGCGACGAAGGTGTTCGCCGACCGCTGGCGCGAGCGCCTCGGCGTTCCCGAGTTCGGCTCGGCCGCGCTCGGCTCCGAGCAATCGCTGCTCGGCCGCGTCCTGCCCGTCGGCGTCTACATCGCCCGCGGAGCCCCCCGGCTATTCCTCGTCGTCATCCTCGTGTCGACGGCGGTGATGGGCCAGTACGGCGCCGGCGTCGACAGCCGGTTCACGGAGGACGACTTCCTCCCGCCCGAGGAACCGCCGGCGTATCTCGAATACGTTCCGGAGCCGTTCCGCCCCGGGGACTACACCGTCACCGAGACGACGAACTTCCTGGAGCGGAACTTCCAGACCGGCGAGGAGGACACCACGACCGTCTACGTCGAGGGGCCCTTACACCAGGACTACGCCCTCGAAGCGCTCTGGAGGGCTGGCGAGGACCCGCCGTCGAGTTTCGTCGCCGACGGCGGTCACGCCCGGGAGACGAGCATCGTGACCGTCATTCGGAGTCGGGCAGAGCGGGACCCCGAGTTCGCGGCACTGGTCGCGCGGAACGACCGGAACGACAACGGCATCCCCGACGACAACCTCCGGGCTATCTACGCCGCGCTGCTCGACTCGCCGGCGCGCGACCGGGCGCTGAACTACATCACCGACGACTACACGAGCGCCCGGATCGTCTACTCCGTCGAGGCCGACGCCTCACAGGAGGCGGTCACCGAGGACACCCGACAGGTGGCCGACCGGGTCCGCTTCGAAGCGACGGCCACCGGCGGCGTCATCGTTCTGAAGGCGGTGTCCGACGTGATCGGCGAGTCGGCGTTCCGCAGTCTCGTCATCGCGCTGGTCGCCGCGGCCGCCTTCCTGATCCTGGTGTACGCGGTCCTGGAGGGGCGCCCCTCGCTGGGGCTGGTGAACGTCCTCCCAATCGCCGTCACCGTCGCCGCCCTCGCCTCGACGATGCGCTATCTCGACATCCCCTTCAACGTCCTCACCGGGACGAGCCTCTCCATCGCCATCGGCCTCGGTATCGACTACTCGGCGCACCTCCTCCACCGGTTCGTCGAGGAGTACGACGGGGCGACGGACGTCGACGACGCCCTTATCGAAACCGTCCGCGGGACCGGCGGCGCCCTCACCGGGAGCATGCTGACGACCGTCTCCGGCCTCGGCGTGCTGTGGCTCGCCATCTCGCCGATCCTCGGCCAGTTCGGCCTGCTGATCGCACTGAGCGTCCTCTACTCGTACCTGTCGTCGATCCTCGTCCTCCCGACGACGCTCGTCCTCTGGGACCGGTACGTCGCGACCGGCCCCGGAAGCGACCTGGCGCTCGGCGACGCCGACCCGGCGACGGACTGATACGGATCATTGTGACTGGTTGCCGGTGGTTCGCCGGACCGCCTCGGCGAACCACCGGTAATGACTCACAATAAACAGTATGAGACGGCCGGAGGTGCGTGGAGTATCAGTCCTGAGAACCCGACGACGGAACTTATTACGGGGTGGCGTGAACGACGGTGCAACGAACACATGACGCGGGAATCGACAACGACGCGCTCGGAGCGCGCACGCGAGAACGGCCGGCGAGACGGGGGATGGGAATGAGCGAAGAGAACGGCCCCTCGGCGGCCGAAGTCGCCGAGGCGGCGGACGGGGCCGACGAGGCGGAACTCGACGACCGGATCGAAACCTCCCTGAGCGAACTCGACGTGGCCGGGCCCTCGGACGACGACGGGGGCACCGGCGTCGAGTCGGTACCATCGTTCGGCGACGGTCCCGACGACGTCGAAACCGACGACGGCCGGGACGAGGGCGGGACGGCCGACGAGGAGACCATCTCGGTCCTGGAGTTCGTCCTCGGCGACGAGCGGTACTGCCTGGACATCTCATTCATCGAACAGATCGTCGAGCGGGGGACGGTCACACGGATCCCGAACGCACCGCCGTTCGTGGAGGGGGTGATCGACCTGCGTGGCGACATCACGACGGTCATCGATCCCAAGGAGACGCTGGCCGCGGAGGAAGAGGACGACGGCGACCTGATCGTCGTCTTCGACTCGGCGCAGATGGACGACGAGTGGAGCGTCGGGTGGGCGGTCGACGGCGTCCGGCGCGTCTCGACCGTCTCGCTGGCGGAGGTCAAGGAATCGCCGGTCGACGAACCGTGGATCAACGGCGTGGTCAAACGCGACGAGGACGGTGAGTTCGTCATCTGGACGGAGCCGGGCGAACTCATGCGCTCCGACGCCTGATACTGTTTATTGTACGTCGTTACCGGTGGTTCGCCAGCGTGGTCCGGCGAACCACCGGTACACAGTTACAGTAATCCGTATGAGTCGTCAGGCGGTCGAGGACGGCGATGGACCGGCGAACGGGACGACGGACGGACCGCGTTCAGCGCCGTCGGAGGAACTCCGGCAGTCGAACCCGGTCGAGTCCGTCCTCCGGCACGGCGGTCGGATCCGGCCGCGAGAACATCCCCGGCGGCCCGTCCGGCGAGCCGCGCGGATCCTCGTTGCCGGGCGACACGTCGACGTCGTCGGTGTCGACGACGAGTTCCTCCCACACTGTCGTCGACTCCGCGGCGGTCCGGCCGGACGCCTTGCGTCGCCCCTCCTCGTAGGACAGTTCGATCAGGCTCCGCTCGTAGGTCGTATCGGCGGCGTCACACACGCGCCGGTACTCCTCGCGGTTCGGTTCGCCGAGACTTCGAGCGACACCAAGGGCGAACGCGCGTTCGAGCGCGTCCGCCTTGTCGAGGTCGTCCCACTCGGTGTCGAACTCGGATTCGTACATATCAGGCCTGAATCTGCTGTTCCGGACGGACGTGGAGTCCGTCGTCCTCGAACTCGATGGCGTGGATGTTGCTGTCGATGCTGGTCCCCCGCATCTTGACGATCTGGACCCCGCGGTGCATTCCCCCGCCCTCCAGGTAGTTGTGCATGAAGATGACGCCGTGGGCGAGGTAATGCTCGTCGGCGTAGGACGTGGGATCGGTCATCTCGGAGATGAGCAGGGTGGTCGCGTCGACGCGCTTCAGCGACGTGAGAAACTGGACGAACGCCTCGTGGTTGTCGGGGTAGAAATACTGCAGGATCATCGTCGAGTCGATGACCAGCCGGTCGATCTCCCGGGAGTTGATGAAGCTGACGAGCCGGTTCGTCATGTTCTTCACGCCCGAGGAGAAGTCGTTGCCGCCCGGTCCCTTCAACAGTCGCTTGGCGTTGGAGTCGAAGACGTTCCGGAACTGGAGTTTGCCCGAGTGAGCCGCCTTCTCGAAGCCGAACTGGTAGGCGCTCATGTCGTGGACCAACTCCTCCTCGGTCTCGTGCATGCTCAGATAGAGACATTTCTCGCCGGCACGCACCCCCTCGGTGACGAACTGCGAGGAAAACGTCGTCTTCCCGCTTCCCGGCGGTCCGCTGAGGATGTACAACCGATTCCGGAGGAGTCCCCCGTCGACGAGTTCGTCGAAACCGTCCACGCCGGTGGAAAGCCTCATCGACGGAGAGTGTCCCGGCGGCGTCAAATAGGTTGCGTCCGGGTTCTCAGAGGTGAAAATCGGCGGGAGCGGGCCGACGATTCGGTGGGCCGCCAGCGTTGCGAATTTATTTCAGTCAGTCCGCGTAACTGTACCGCAATGACTGACCTGACGCGAACGGGAATCGAGGGGTTGGACTCGATACTGAGCGGCGGCATCGTCGACAACGCGACGGTACTGATCAGCGGGAACCCGGGGACCGGGAAGAGCATCCTCGGGTTGCAGTACATCTACAACGGCGTGACCAAGTTCGACGAGAAGGGGATCTACCTCTCGTTCGAGGAGAACGCCGAGGACATCGCCCAGGCGGCCGAATCCATCGGCTTCGCGGACTGGCGGGAGCTCGTGGAGGACGATCAGATCCTCATCTACGACAAACAGGAGCTGTTGCGACACAACGACTTCAACTCGACGCTCGACCGGTTGTTGGCGGCGTTCGAGGAGACGGAGTACGAACGGCTCGTCCTCGACTCGCTGACGATGTTCGAACTGTTCTTCGAGGACGAACAGGAGAAGCGGACGTACCTGCTGAAGTTCTCGGATATCCTGAAAGCCAACGGGTTGACCTCGCTGCTCATCGCCGAGCAGTCCGCCGTGTTCCCGGAACAGGACATCGGGCTGGAGAACTTCCTAACCGACGGGAACATCTACCTGATCCAGACCCCGACGGAGTCGGGGGTCAACCGGTATATCTGGGTCGCCAAGATGCGAAAACAGGACATCGAGACGGATATCTTCCCGATGGACATCGACGAGGGTGGCATCACCGTCCACGAACGGGCGGCGGGGTTCTCGATGATGGGCGGGGGCAACGATTCGTTCCCGGGCGAGTGATCACTCCGAGAGCGTCCGCCAGGCCTCGTCGAGTCGGTTCGTGACCTGTCGTCGCTCCTCGACGTCGACCGAGACCTCCCCCTCCGAGAAGTTCACGACGACCTCCTCGATGTTCCGCCGGTAGACGTTGACTCGTCGTCGCTCGTCCGACAGCACCCGGTCGTGGTGTTCGAGGAGGTTCGCGTCGGTGAGTTCCTCGATACGGCGGTAGCAGGTGGCGATCGGTACGTCGAGTTCGTCGCTGAGCTCTTGGGCCGAGCGTGGTTCGTGTGCGAAACTCAGTATTTGGGGGTTGTACTCGTTGCCCAGAACCCGCAACATCTCGGTTCCGTCCATTCGTTATCAGTTTAGATACGGCCCTGAACAATAAATCGTACTGTCATACGCGTGGCGGACGGTCGCTCTCGGGAGTGTCTATCATACCTGAGAATATCACGGCCAGATTTATAACCGGATACACCAAGACTCGGTCGAGACAATGTTAGTCGTCGAATCCCTCTACTTCGCCGCCACGGCGGTGTTGGTGGTCTCCGGGCTGACGATGGTCGGGATGGCCATCAAGGCCTACCTCCAGACGACCCGCCGCGCCATGATCCACGTGTCACTCGGCTTCAGCCTGATCGCCGCCGCGGCGATCGCGACGGCGATCAGCGCGTTCATCAACGACTTCAACGGCGTCCGCTCCCTACTCTTGGTCAACAACGGCCTCGCCTCCCTCGGGTTCATCTTCGTCGTGTACAGCCTCATCATCTACGACTGAGCCGTGGCGACCGTGGGGGCGTTTCTGGGGATTCGACCGGTTCAGGCGTTCATTTTCACCGCTGATATCTGGGAACGTACCTTTATCACTACCTTCGAGTACGTTCAAGCAGAGCCCGCGGGACCCACGACCCCGGGTTACACATCAACATGTTCGAAGAACGAGAGCGGGGGCAGGTCGGTATCGGGACGCTCATCGTGTTCATCGCGATGGTCCTGGTCGCGGCGATCGCGGCCGGCGTCCTCATCAACACGGCCGGCTTCCTCCAGACCCAGTCAGAACAGACCGGACAACAGAGCAGCGCACAGGTCACCGACCGCCTCGAACCGGTGTCGAAGACCGGCAACGTCTCGGTGTACAACAGCACGTACGCCAGTAATTCGAGTGAGGATACCGAGATAGTGTCCGACTCGGCGTCGAACCTCTCGAAGGAGAATCAGTCGCTCGTGGTGAACGAGGTGTCGCTGGTGGTCCAGAAGTCCCCGGGCGCGAGCGACATCAACATGAGCGCCACCACCTTCGAGTTCGTCGGACCCGACGGCACCGACCGCTTCGCGTTCACCAACGAGAGCGTCGTCAACCGGAGCGGGGCGACCGGTCCCGACGATCGGACCCGGGCGCTTCAGGACGACGACGACTCCCTCAACGAGTCTCAAGGGAGCGGGTTGATCCTGAACAGTCGGACCGACCGGCTGGTCGTGACGCTCGACCTCAACGAGACGGCCAACACCGATCCGTTCGTCAACAGTCCGCTCGAAGCCGGTGAGACGGCGACGATCCGCGTCAACACCGAGAGCGGCGCCACCAGCATCATCCGCATCCAGGTGCCACAGTCCCTCTCCGGCGAAGAGTCGGTCGAACTCTAAGCCCGCGTCGCCTTCTTCGTTTTCCACCCACCGACCAGCCGTCGGCTCGCAGTCGCCGGATTTCAGCCGTGATATTTTGGTCTATAGGTTTAACACGGCCGTTCGACAACCGGCGTGTAGAACCCAGGACAGCATAGTCCCGGGGGTCACAACACATGTTCGAAGAACGAGAGCGGGGGCAGGTCGGTATCGGGACGCTCATCGTGTTCATCGCGATGGTCCTGGTCGCGGCGATCGCGGCCGGCGTCCTCATCAACACGGCCGGCTTCCTCCAGACCCAGTCAGAACAGACCGGACAACAGAGCAGCGCACAGGTCACCGACCGCCTCGAACCGGTGTCGAAGACCGGCAACGTCTCGGTGTACAACCAGAGCGACGACGTGATCGTGAACGAATCCAGGCAGAACCTGTCGCGGAGCGACACGTACCTGGCCGTGAACGAGGTGTCGCTGGTGGTCCAGAAGGCCCCGGGCGCGAGCGACATCAACATGAGCGCCACCACCTTCGAACGGGTCGGTCCGAACGGCACCGACCGCTTCGCGTTCACCAACGAGAGCGTCGTCAACCGGAGCGGGGCGACCGGTCCCGACGACCGGACCCGGGCGCTCCAGGACGACGACGACTCCCTCAACGAGTCGCAGGGTGACGGCCTCATCCTGAACAGCCGCACCGACCGACTCGTCGTCTCGCTCAACATGACCGAACTCGCGCAAAACGAGATGTTCGCCGGCGGTCCGCTGAAGGTCGGTGAGACGGCGACGATCCGCATCAACACCGAGAGCGGCGCCACCAGCATCATCCGCATCCAGGTGCCACAGTCCCTCTCCGGCGAAGAGTCGGTCGAACTGTAATCCGCGACGCTTTTCGTTTTTCCCAACTCCGACAGCCACCGGCTCGCCGCCCCCGGATTTCAGCCGTGATATTTTGGTCTATAGGTTTAACACGGCGGTTCGACAACTGGCGTGTAGAACCCGGGACACCGTCGCCTCGGGGACCACAACACATGTTCGAAGAACGAGAGCGGGGGCAGGTCGGTATCGGGACGCTCATCGTGTTCATCGCGATGGTCTTGGTCGCGGCGATCGCGGCCGGCGTCCTCATCAACACGGCCGGCTTCCTCCAGACCCAGTCAGAACAGACCGGACAACAGAGCAGCGCACAGGTCACCGACCGCCTCGAACCGGTGTCGAAGACCGGCAACGTCTCGTACTACAACACGAGCGACAACGTCACCCTGACCGAGTCGCAGGCGAACACGTCGCTCGACAACACGTCTCGGGCGGTGAACGAGGTGTCGCTGGTGGTCCAGAAGGCCCCGGGCGCGAGCGACATCAATATGAGCGCGACCACCTTCGAACTGGTCGGCCCGAACGGCACCGATCGCTTCGCGTTCACCAACGATACGGCGATCAACCGGAGCGGGGCGATCGGTCCCGACGACCGGACCCGGGCGCTCCAGGACGACGACGACTCTCTCAACGAGAGCCGCGGATCCGGGTTGATCCTCAACAGTCGGACCGACCGGCTGGTCGTCACCATCAACATGACCGCACTCGACTACAACGACCAGTTCAGCAACGGTCCGCTGGGGCCGGGTGAGACGGCCACCCTCCGGATCAACACCGAGAGCGGTGCCACGAGCATCATCCGCATCCAGGTGCCCCAGTCGCTCGCCGGCGAAGAGTCGGTCGAACTGTAACCCCGTTCGACCCTCGCGGCGCGGCACCGAATCTTTATATTTTCACGCACCGCAAGTGGAAACACTGCACAGGGTATGCCATCGGATCCAGACGATTCCGTCTCGGAACGCGGGAAGGTGATCACCGAGGAGGAACTCGACCTCACGCGACACGACAACGTCTCCGAACTCGACGACGGGCGCTTTCTCGTCTCCACGGGAGAGTCGATGAGTGACGAGGCCGCACAGCGCCGGGCGGACGCCATCGACGCCCGAAAGACCGGAGCGGAGAGCGAGGACGGGACGGAGAGCGAGGACCCCGAACTCACCGAGATGGACGTCAACCGATGGCTCGAAGACCACTTCCGAGGCATCGACGCCCAGTACGGCTTTCACGCGACGGCGAAGTTCGACGACGGGGTCAGCCGCCACCAGGTCGTCTCGAACGACGTCGTCACCAGCTTCGAGTCGCTGCTGATCTGGTACGCCCAGCACGTCGGCGGCGGCACCCCAGTCGAGGAGGTGCTCGGCATCCTGCTGGCCGAGTCGAACGTCTCCGTCCGCTACCCGGTCGGGACCCTCACCGGCCTCCTGAAGCGGTACGAGCTGGACCGCGAGGACTCCATCGGCGACCTGATCGAGGCCGTCTCCGACGAGGAAGCCGTCACGCTGTCCGAGGACTGAGCCCGATCCCGTATCAGCGCTGAGAATCGCGTCCGAGTATTTATTTAGCGACTCCCGAATTCACGGGACAGATGCCACCGAAAGTACTCATCGTCGACGACTCGGATTTCATGCGTAATCTCCTGCGTGAGATCCTCGAGGAGAACTTCGAGATCGTCGATGAGGCGGAAAACGGGGTCGAGGCGGTCGAACTCTACCGTGAACACGATCCGGACTTAGTCATGATGGACATCGTGATGCCGATCCGTGACGGAATCGAGGCGACGAGCGAGATCACCGGCAGCGATCCGGACGCGAACGTGATCATGTGTACCAGCGTCGGCCAGGAGGAGAAGATGAAAAACGCCGTCAAGGCCGGTGCGGACGGCTACATCACGAAACCGTTCCAGAAACCGAACGTGCTCGAAGCCATCGACGACGTCGTGGCCTGATCATGCGTGTCGATATCCAGTCGCTCGGCACGTACAACCGCCTCGCACAGGAGGGGGCGGAACACGCCGCGGCGTCGCTGACCCAGATGACGGGGATCGAGACGTACGTCGACGTGACCAACGTCACGCTGATGTCGAAACAGGACGTGGAGGACGTCTTCGGGGGAACGGAGTTCGTGGGCGTCCAGATCGGTCTCGGCGGCGGCCTGTCGGGGGAGACGGCGCTCGCCTTCGACCGCGAGAGCGCCGCGAGCATCGTCGACGTCCTGGTTCCGGGGGCGTCGGCCGGCGATGACGACGAGTTCGACGAGATGGCTCGGAGCGGGATCAACGAAATCGGCAACATCATGATGGGCGGGTTCGTCGACGGGTGGGCCGACTACCTCGGGACGAGCGTGGACATGAGCCCGCCGAACTACGTCGAGCGTGCGGGGACCGACGTGCTTCCGGACGGCGCCCTGGACCGGGCCGACGAGGAACACGTCTTCGTCTTCGAGAGCCAGATGACGGCCGTCGATCAGGAGATCGACGCCTACATCTACATGCTCCCGGAGTACAGCGCCTTCGCCGATATGCTCGCCGCCAGCGACGACCACGAGGACGCGATCCCGATGGACAAGCTGACCGTCTTCGACGAGATGACCCGACAGGGTGCCGAGCGGGCGGCCGAGAACGTCTCCTCGATGACCGGCATCGAGACGGACGTGGACGTGAGCCGGCTCAGCTTCGTCCCCATCGAGGACGTCCCCAACACGGCCAGAGACGAGGTGTACGTCGGGACGGTTATGGAGTTCAAGGGGACACCGGGCGGATACCTCGCGATCCTCTTCGACGAGCCGTCGGCCCGCACCATCGTCGACGCGACGGTGCCGATGGAGCTCGACGAACCGCTCGGCGAGATGGGGGAAAGCGCCATCGAGGAACTCGGTAACATCATGACCAGCGGGTTCATCGACGGGTGGGCGAACGTCCTCCAGACGAGCATCGACCACACGCCCCCCGAACTGGTCCACGACATGGGGAGGGCCATCCTCAGCCCCATCGCCGGCCGCCTCGGCCGGTCCCAGGAGTACGCCTTCCTCATGGACTCGACGGTGGTCACCCCCGAAGGCGAGTTCAACTGCGAACTCTACGCCATCCCCGACGAGCGGAAACTCAAGGAGGCACTCGACTCGCTGCTGGTCGAGCGAAGCGACCAACTCGAAGCCGATCAAGAGTCGTTGTTCTGATATGAACCGGGGACGGGAACTCTGAGATGAAGACGTACGGCCGGGAAGCGGACTCGGGGAAGACCCGCCGACGCGTCGGCATCGCCGACTTCGCGGTCACCGGCGACGGCGCCGTGTTGACGACGAGCGGGCTCGGTTCCTGTCTCGGTGTCGGCCTCTTCGACGAGTCGGCAGGGGTCGCCGGCCTGGCACACACGATGTTACCGACCGCCCCCGGCGACGCGGACGAGGTCGCGAAGTTCGCCGACACGGGCATCGCCGCGGTGGTGGACGAGATGCGCCGAGAGGGAAGCTCCGTCGACGACATCACGGCCAAGCTGGCCGGCGGGAGCGCCATGTTCGAGTTCGACAGCCAGGAGCAATCCATCGGCGAGCGCAACGTCGCGGTGGGTCGAGCGACCCTCGAACGGCTCGGTATTCCCGTCGTCGCCGCGGACGTCGGCGGCGACTCGGGGCGGTCGCTGCGCTTCCGCGGCGATACCGGTGTCCTCGTGGTCAAAAGCGCCGGCGACGAGCGTCAGCTCTGACAGACGCGCGTCACACACGTATCAATATTGATAACTGAAGGGGAACGGTTAAAGTACGCGAGATCAATATATTACGCGTTAGAATGGGTTCGACGGCCCGGACCGCGGGAGGTGTCGGATGGAGCTCCTAGAGCGCTTCTTGGGCGGGGACGACGAGGCGCCCGAGAGCGACGGCGACGGCGACGACGACATGCTCTTCGAGGAGGAGGACGACGACCTCGGCGGGTTCGGCGACGACGAGTTCGGGGACGACAGCTTCGACGACGAACTCGGGTTCGAGGAGGGGGACGACGGCGGTGCCGCGACCGCCGAACTCGAGGGGCGGATCGACGAAATGGAAAACGAGGTCGCCAGCCTCTCCTCGACGGTGAGCACCATCCGGAGCGAGAACGAGGAGATCAGCAACACCGTCGAGGACGTCGAGGAGAACGTTCGCAAACTGCTCGACATCTACGAGATGGTCACCCGTGGCGTCAATCCGTTCGTCGACGACGCCCAGGGTGGCGGCGGCTTCGACGGCGGGGGCGGCGGGTCCCTCGGACTGTTCGACGATGGCGACGACGAGGAAGAGGAGGATCTAGACGACGACATCGCCGGTGCCGACGCGGAGGAGTTCTTCGACGACGACTTCCTCGACGAGGACGAAGGCGACTTCGACGACGACTTCGAGCAACCGACCGACGACGCGCCGACCACCGAGACAACCATGGCCGAGGATTCCGACGACTCCGACGACGACTCCGGCAAATCGTTCGAGGAACTGAAAGACGAATACGAGAGCGGCGACGCCGAGTGGGCGGACGACGAGCCGACGAACGGGGACGCGGACGACGCCTTCGCCGAGGAGCCGACGAACGGGGACGCGGACGACGCCTTCGACGAGGAGTTCGCCGAGGAGCCGACGAACGGGGACGCGGACGATGGTTTCGGTGACGTGGACGACGACTTCGGCGACGTCGGCGAGGACTTCGGTGACGACGCCGACTTCGGCGGCGTGGACGAGGACTTCGGCGAGGACGATGGCGAGGAGCCGGTCGCGGAGCCCGAACCGGAGCCGGAGCCGACCCCGACGGCGCCGGGGTCGCCGGACGCTCCGGACGACGAACCGACCGCCCAGGCCGACGCGCAAGCCGCCGAGCGGGCGGCCGAGGCGGCGGCCAACGCCGACGGCGCCGGTGACCTCCAGTTCGCCGCCAACACGCTGATGAACGGCTCGGAGGCGGCGGTCACGAAGCCCTACCTCGATGGGTTGCCACCGGGCTACGTGAGCGACCTGCTCGTGATGGAGTGGCTCGAATACCTCGTCGAGGAGGGCGGCGTGGCGGACGCCGCACGGGCCGTGGAGTATTACCGGCGGATTCAGTGGGTCGGCGAGGACGCGGCCGACGACCTACACGATTTCCTCGACGGGTTCGGAGACGTCGACGACGAGGTGACGGGGGCGCCGTCGGAGCTTTCCATCGACCACCACGTGGCCAGCCTCCGATACATCAGCCGGCTCACCGGCTCGACGGCGGATTCGATCGTCTTCGAGTGCTGGAGCGGCGGCGGGGGTGTTCCGTTTGGGCTTTAGCGTCAGTGGGTCGGCGGCCATCGTGTTCGTCGGCATCTTCCTCGCCTTCTCGACGGCTTACACGGCGTCGGCCAACGGCTTCGAACGCGTGAGCGACGCCCGAACGGACGTCGACGACGAGGCGCTCGAACGCCAGAACACGGCCCTCGACATCGCGAACGTCACGTACGACGCCGGCAACGGGACGTTGATCGTCGACGTCGACAACGAGGGCTCGACGGGGCTTTCGGTCGGGGCCGTCGACCTCCTGGTGGACAACGACTACCGGGACAACTTCACGGCCCGGAACGTCGACGGCGACGCGTCGACGGACCTGTGGCTGCCGGGCGAACGGCTCCACCTCGAAGTGTCGCTTTCCGACCGACCGACCCGGGTCAAGATCGTCACCGGTCCGGGTGTGGCCGACGTGGAGGTGCTCTGATGGCGAGCGTTTCGGCCTCGCATCTGATCCTGTTCATCGCGAGTCTGGTCATCGCCGCCGGCGTGGCCGGAACGTTCACCCAAGGCATCTCCCGACTCAGCCAGAGCATCGACGATCAGAGCCTCGAGGTCTCCGAGGAGGTGCGGACGGACATCGAGATCATCAGCGACGCCGGCAGCCCCGTCTACAACAACTCCACGAACACCGTGACGCTGCTGGTGAAAAACACCGGGACGGCGGACATCCCCGCCGACAGCCAGTTCATCGAGATACTGGTCGACGGCCAATACCGCACGAACGTCACGGTGACGGTTGTCGACGGCGAGGAGTGGCGACCGAACAACGTCGTTCGCCTCGAGATCGGCGGGGCGGACCTGTCGAGCGGCGACCATCGCGCGAAGATCATCGTCAACGGCGACGAGGAGGTGTTTGCCTTCCGCGTATGAGTCAGACAGGATCGAACTTACTCTCGCTCGGACTGGAGGATCACGACCGCCTCAACAAGGAACTCGGCGGCGGCATCCCACGGGGGAGCATCGTCCTCGCCGAGGGCGACTACGGGGCGGGCAAGAGCGCCCTCTCCCAGCGATTCACGTACGGGTTCTGCGAGGAGGGACACTCGGTGACCTTCCTCTCGACGGAGCTGACGGTCCGGGGGTTCATCGACCAGATGCACTCGCTGTCCTACGACATGGTCGATCACCTGCTGGACGAGAACGTCCTCTTTCTCCACGCCGACTTCGACACCGGCGGTCGCCTCTCGGACGAGGGGGAGGGCGAGCGGAAGGAACTGCTCAAGCGCCTGATGAACGCCGAGACGATGTGGGACTCGGACGTGATCGTGATCGACACGTTCGACGCCATCCTCCGCAACGACCCGAAGTTCGAGGCGCTGGTCAGGCAAAACGAGGAGCGACAGGCGGCCCTGGAGATCATCGGGTTCTTCCGCGACGTGATCTCCCAGGGAAAGGTCATCGTCCTGACCGTCGACCCGTCGACGGTCGACGAGGAGGCGATCGGTCCGTTCCGCTCCATCGCCGACGTCTTCCTCGAACTGGAGATGGTGGAGGTCGGCAACGACGTCCGCCGTCAGATCGCGGTCAAACGGTTCGCCGGCATGGGACAGCAGGTCGGAGACAGCATCGGGTACTCCGTCCGCTCCGGGACGGGAATCGTCATCGAGAGCCGGAGCGTCGCCTGAACCATGACTGAACTCGGAACCGCCACCCCATCGGACGAACTCAAACAGATCGCGGCCCAGCGGCCCCACCTCCGCGATCACCTGAAGAAGTTCAAGCAGATCACCGGCGAGTTCCCGCTACTCATCGACGAGCCGTCGGGAGAGTACGAGACCAGCCGTCCGAACGTCCTCTATCCCATCGGGGGGCCGATCTACTGTCACATCTACGGCGACCTGGGTCAGGATATGAAGTATTACGCCATCGAGCCCTCCCTCTCGGGCGAGGAGCGGAGCCTGTTCGGGAAGATCCGGGACGAGTTGCTGGACCGCAGCGTCAGCAAGGCCGTCCCGGAGGAGGAGTCGGAGTACGACGACCGGATCGAGGAGTTGCTCCAGGAGACGACGACCATCGACCGGGACCGGAGCGGCCTCCGCTACTGGATCGACCGCCTCAAACGGTTCCTCGGCCTCGGCGACTACCGCGTCAGCGAGCAGACCTACGAGAACATCCGCTACCGGCTCAACCGCGACATCGTCGGGCTGGGACCGCTCGAACCGGTGATGCGCGACCCGGCCAACGAGGACATCCACGTCATCGGCCCCCACCAGTGTTACGTCGACCACGGCACGTACGGCCTGATCGAGACCACCGTCGACTTCGGCACGCCGGAGCAGTTCGACTCCTGGATCCGGAGTATGGGCGAGCGCATCGGCGACCCCGTCTCGGACTCGAACCCCATCGTCGACTCGACGCTCCCCGACGGCTCCCGCCTGAACGTCATCTACTCCGACGACGTGAGCGTCCAGGGGCCGAGCCTCACCATCCGCCAGGGCGACGAGACGCCGCTCTCGATCAACCAGATCACCAAGTGGGGGACGCTCTCGCCGAAGCTCGTCGCCTACCTCTGGCTCTGTCTGGAGAACGAACAGACGGTGTTCGTCGTCGGCGAGACGGCGTCGGGGAAGACGACGACGCTCAACACGATCATGTCGTTCATCCCCCGCGACTCGAAGATCTACACCGCGGAGGACACCGCCGAGGTGCTCCCGCCACACGACACGTGGCAACAGCTCCTCACCCGCGAGGGCGGCGGCGAGGAGGACTCGGACGTGGACATGTTCGACCTCGTCGCCGCGGCGTTGCGATCCCGTCCCGACTACATCATCGTGGGCGAGGTCCGTGGGGAGGAGGGGCGGATGGCGTTCCAGGCCGCCCAGACCGGGCACCCGGTCATGCTGACCTTCCACGCCTCCGACATCGTCTCGATGATCCAGCGGTTCACCGGCGATCCGATCAACGTCCCCGAGCCGTTCATGGACAACGCCGACGTGGCGCTGTTCCAGAACCGCGTCAAGCAGGGTGACGACGTGTTGCGCCGGGTGACGAGCGTCCAGGAGATCGAGGGCTACTCCAAGGAGATGGACGGGGTCGTCACCCGCCAGGTGTTCAGCTGGGACCCCGTCGAGGACGAAATCGTCTTCCAAGGGATGAACAACTCCTACGTGCTCGAAGAGCAGATCGCGACCCTGCTCGGCTACGCCGACACTCGGGAGATCTACGACGACCTCGACTTCCGGGCGCGACTGATCGAGCGCATGATCGAGGAGAACATCCTCGGCTACCACGAGGTCAACGAGGCCATCGAGTCGTTCCAGCGTGACGGCGTCGAGGGACTCCCCTTCGATATCCACCGATAATGGCATCCGAACCAGCCGCGACGAACGACACGGAGATCACCGCCTCCGAGACGCTCGCGTCCATCGTCGACGCCTACCACCGGATGGACATGGAGCTGTCGCGGTACCTCCTGTTCATCGTGCTCCCGTCGGCGCTGTTTTTCCTCGGCACCGTCGCCGTCGCCGTCTTCGTCGAGTTGCCGCTGTCGGTGCGGCTCCCCGTGCCCCTCCTCGGCGGCCTCGTCCTCGTGGCGGCCGTCGCCTACCCGAAACTGCTCGTCAGTCAGGAGCGCGTCGAGATGGAGAACCAGTACCACCTCATGATGACACACATGACGGTGCTGTCGACGACGAACATCGACCGCATGGAGGTGTTCCGCAAACTGGCCGAGGAGGAGGAGTACGGCGCGCTGGCGACCGAGGTCGGCCGGGTGGTCGAACTCGTCGACACGTGGAACCAGAGCCTCGACGACGCCTGCCGGCGACGGGCGCGGCAGATCCCCAGCGATCCGCTCGCGGACTTCTTCGAACGGCTCGCCTACACCGTCAACGCCGGCCAGGAACTCAGCGAGTTCCTCCTCAGCGAACAGCAGGTGATGATCCAGAACTACGTGACGATGTACGAGAGCACCCTCGACAACTTGGAGGTCATGAAGGACCTCTACATGTCGATGGTGCTCTCGATGACCTTCGCGCTCGTGTTCGCCATCGTCCTGCCCATCCTCACGGGGACGAACCCGACGATGACCGTCGGTGCCGTCATCGTGCTCTACGCGTTCATCCAGATCGGCTTCTTCCTCGTCATCCGGACGATGTCGCCGTACGACCCGATCTGGTACTACCCCGACGAGATCCGCCCGGACGGCGAGTGGTCGATGATCGCCAGCCTCGCCGCCGGCGGACTGCTCTCGATGGTGCTGATCGCCCTCGTCGCGGGTGACCTGTTCCGGATCGGGCCGGGAATAACCGACCTGCTCCCCGTGGCGTCCCTGCCGCGACCCATCTACATGGCCATCCCGGTCACGCCACTCGCCATTCCGGGGGTCGTGTTCCGGATCCAGGAGGAGCGGATCAAGGCCCGCGACGACGAGTTCCCGAGTTTCATCCGGGCGCTCGGGGCGAGCGAGACGGCGAAACAGTCCACCACCACGGCCGTGCTCAAGACCCTCCGGAAGAAGGACTTCGGGCCGCTCACCGGCGACGTCGACGACCTGTTCAAGCGGCTGAACATGCGGCTGGAACCCGACCGAGCCTGGGAGTATTTCACCGCCAACACGCGCTCGTACCTCATCCAGAAGTTCAGCGAGATGTATCTCGTCGGCAGACAGATGGGGGGCGAACCCAAACAGCTCGGCGAACTCATCAGCGAGAACATGAACCACGTCAACCAGCTCCGACAACAGCGCCAACAGGCCACGGTCACGATGATCGGCCTGTTGTACGGGATCACCGCGGCCTCCTCCTTCGCCTTCTTCATCGGGTTCAAAATTGTCGACATCCTCGCCGGCATGTCGCTCGATCTCTCCACCTCCTCGCAGTTCAGCGCCGCCCAGCTCATCCACACCGAGGTGTACGACCTCCCGGTCATCCAGTTCCTGCTACTCGGGGTCGTGATGATCAACGCCGTGCTCTCCGCGCTCATCATCCGCACCGTCGACGGTGGGCACAAGGCCAACGCGCTCCTACATTTCGTCATGCTCACCTGGATCGGCTGTCTCGTCGCCGTCTTGACCATGTCCGTCGTGGGGGGACTCCTGGATGTGTGACCGACCGTCGGAGGTGGCGGCGTGAGCGAACGCGTCATCGCCGACTTCGTCGGCCGGTTCTACCTGACGGACATGGACCGGAGCGAACCGGTCCGGGGCCGGATCATGCTGAGCCCCAAACGGCTCGTCCTGGCCGGCGAGGACGACAAGGTGACCATCCCCATGGGAGCGATGTTCGACGTGTCAGTGGGGCACGTCCCGCCCGAGATGCGGGGGTTCTTCAGCGACACCGTCACCATCGCCTACAACACGGACAGCGGCCGCCGGATGGCCGTCGTCGAGGGCGACGGGGACACCATCGAGAAGTTCGCCACCGTCCTCTTCAAGGCCCACCTGAACGGCCGGGAAGTGACGGTCGAACATCCCGCCCGGCGCGGCGGACGGGTCGTCGATTCGCCGGCCAAACAGGCGCGACTCACCGTCAACGACGGGACGCTCAGCTTCGACAGCGGCGACGGCTCGTTCACCATCGACCTGGCGACGGTGACGAACTTCGAGAAGGAGCGCCGGACGCTCGGCGGCGAGTCGCGGCCGGCGCTGTCGGTCAGCCACGTGCCGCGCACCACCTCGCTCGTCTCCGTGGTCGCACTCTCCTCCGATCGGGTGATGAACCTCCTCGGCCGCTACCTCCGGCTGGAGTACAGCGACATCGTCGAGTCGCTCTCGGACGTGTCGCTCTCCGACGAGGAGGTGCAGGTGTTGCTCGCCATCTACTCGGCGGGCGAGGGCGTCGACCCGCTGGAGGTGGTCGCCGCCGACGCGAGCCAGACGACGATGGTCCTCAACGGCCTCCGGGAGAAGGAACTCGTCGTCGACGGCGACGAGGGGACCGAACTGACGCCCAAGGGGCGGGTCGTCGTGAACAGCCGGCTCGAAGAGGTCAACAACTGATAGGAATTATCGGAAGTCATCATAGGTTCTCGCCGGGTCGTCCCGGCGAGAACCTATGGACAGTTACGATAACCCCTATGACTACTGGTCGTTCATCGCCTCGCTGGCGATGTTGCGGCCGCGGGCGTTGAGCGCGACCTCCCGTCGGGTGCGGATCTCCTCGATCACCTCGAGTTCGATCAGGCGGTCGAACACCTCCTCGACCTCGTCGACGTCCATCCCGAGGAAGTCGGGGATCTCGAACGGTGAGACGCCTGAGTAAAGCGCCATCAACACCTCGTTCTGTCGCTCGGTGAGGTCGACGCCGATCTCGCTCCGGCTCTCCCCTTTCCGCAGGAGCGTCTCGAGGATCGAACACCGGCGGGTGGTGCCGGAGATGTACGTCTGGACGCTCGTGCCCTCCTGACTGTGTTCGACCTCCAGCACCCGACGGTCCTCGCCCTTGACCGACCGCTCGTTGGCCTCCATCGAGCCGATGTCGTCGAGGTCGATTTCGACGAACGAGCCGTCGGCGATGGCGATGTCGACCGAACCCTCGCCGATCTTCAGGCGCGCTTTCTCCCACTCGACGTCCGTGACCACGCCGCCCTCGACCGCGGGGTGGCGCGCGAGGACGACCGTCCGGTCGAGCAGCGCACGATAGAGCATGCGCTCGAACGACTCGGGATCCTCGGCGGAGACGAGCAACACGTCGCCGGTCGAAAGCTGGAGGCTGACGTAGCCGGAGACCTTCGCGACGAGCTGATTCACGTCGTTACGGCCTTCGAGGCTCCGAATCTGCTTCAGCGGGATCGTCCGCTTACCGTCCGATCGGGCCAGGATCAGCCGCTTGTTCGAGAGGAGGATGCGACCGCCGGTCCACTCCGCGTCGTTCAGTTCCCGGCCGTCCTTGACGACCATCGTGAACTTCCCGCGCGTGTCGACGATCTTTCGCTCCCCTTCGCTCATTCAGCGTCGCCCTCCGAGTTTGGACAGCGCCGAGAAGACCTGTTTGCGGACCTCCTCGTCGTCGCTCCGGTCGAGCAGCGCCTCGAGTTCGTCGCGGGCGCGTTCGCCGCCGACCTTCCCGAGGACGAACACCGCCTTCGATCGGGCGGCGTCGGCCACCTCGCCGTCTTCGAGCAGGTCGAGGAGCGCGTCCTCGACGCTCCGGCCGCCCAGTTCGACGAGGCTGGTCGCGGCGAACTGGGCGGTCGTCCCGTCGTCGGCGTCGAGGGCGTCGACCAGGGCCTCGACTGCGTCGGCGCGGCCCGTCTCGTCGGCCACGCGCCCGAGGAGCCACGCTGCGTTCCGCCGCTCGCGTGGCTGGTCGCTCTCCGTGAGGAGTTCGACGAGCGGGTTGACGACGCTCCGATCGGCCGATTCGAGGCGGTCGACGACCGTCTCACGGATACGGTGGCTCTGCTCGGTCGGGGCCGCCGCGAGCAGTTCGATGATCGAGAAGACCGCCGCCCGCCGAACCACGCCGACGTCGTCGTCCAGCGCCGAGATCAGCGGGTCGATGGCCTCCGGCCCCTGGTAGCCACCGAGGGCCATGACCGCCGCGTACCGCACCTCCTCGTTCTCGTCCGTGGTGGCGTCGAGCAGGGGCGAGAGGGCCCGTTCGGTGCCGATGGCCGCCAGGGCGTCGGCCGCCTCGCGGCGCACGCGGCTCGCGGGGTCGTCGAGCCGTGCGGCCAACGCGTCGGCCGCCCGCTCGTCGCCGACGCTCCCGCAGGCCCGCGCCACGCGGGCCCGCACCCCAGGGTTCGGGTCGTCGAGCGTGTCGACCAGCGCCGGGAGCGTCCCGGGGTCGGCGAGGCGCCGGAGCGCGTTCGCCGCCGCCATCCGGAGCTCCGGGCGGTCGGCCGACAGCGTCTCGACGAACGCCTCGGCGCGCACCCAGTCGGCGCCACCGTCGGTGTCGACGCCGGCCATCTCGGCGATCAGTCGCTCGATGGCGTCGGGCCCGATGGCGTCGAGGGCGTCGATGGCGGCCCCCCGGACGTCCTCGTCGTCGTCCGTCCGGGCGGCGTTCACCAGCGCGTCGACGGCCTGCGGTTCGTCGCCGACGACGTCGCCCAGTATCTCCGCGGCCCGCGTCCGGATCGTCGGGGAGTCGCTGAGCTTGAGGTGATCGAGCAGGGAGTCGACGTCCTCGTCCTTTTCGAGCTGGTAGAGAGACATTGTCAGGTCCGTCGATACACCCGTCTTCGTTTGTCCACCGTTTCGACCTGCGGTCGGCTCTCGCGCGGCAGCGTCTCGGTCATCCCGATGACGAGGTAGCCGCCGTCGCGAAGCGACGAGAGCACGGTGTCCACGACCGCACGTTTGGATTCCGCGTTGATATAGATGAGGAGGTTCCGACAGAGTACGAGGTCGACGTTCCGTTTCGGTTCGTCGGCGATCAGGTCGTGTTGTTCGAAGGTGACGAGGTCTTTCACCTCGTCGCGGACGGCGAACTGGTCGCCGTCGCGGTCGACGTAGGACGCGGCGTCGTCGAGCGGTTCGAGCTCCTCGGCCACGTCGCGGGTCTTGGTGGTCTGATAGATCCCCTCACGGGCCCGCTCCAGCACGTCGGCGTTGATGTCGCTCCCGACGATGTCCAGGCGCCGGGTCGACACCTCGTCGTCGTCGAGCGCGAGCATCGCGACCGAGTAGGGCTCGCGGCCGTCCGAGCAGGGCGCGCTCCAGACGGTCGCCCGGCCGCGGCCGCTCGTCACCTCGCGGAGCACCTCCCGGATCGGTTCCCAGGCCTCCGGGTTACGGTAGAAGCTGGTCACGTTGATGCTCAGCGAGTCGAGCAGCGCCGTCGGTTCCTCCGGGTCGGACCGCACGAGGTCCAGGTAGGCGTCGTAGGAGTCGACGTCCCGGCGCCGCATGCGCGCCGAGATCCGCCGGTCCAGGTACGACTCGTTGTAGTAGGAAGACTCGAAGTCCAGCTGTCGCTCCAGATGCGCGAGGAGGCGCTCGAAGGCCTCGCTGTCCGCGGAGTTCGAACTCATCGGCTTACAGCGTCACCACGTCGAGGATGGGGACGATGTTGCCGTCGCCGAGGACCGCCGTCCCGCTGAGCCCCGGAATCCCACTGAGGACCCCTTCGAGCGGTTTGACGACCACCTCCTCCTGTTTGTTCACGGCGTCACAACGAAGCGCGGCGCGGCGCTCCGACTTCCGGATGCGGAGCAACATGCCGTCGCCGTTTTTCGTCTCGCCGGGGACGGCGAGTTCGTCCGCCAGGTCGACCACCGGGTAGATGTCGTCGTCGTGTTCGATCATCGGCTCCTCGTTGATCGTCTTGACCGTGGGCACCCGGCTCACCTCGTCGATGTTCTTGATGGGGATGCCGTACTCCTCGTCGCCGACCTCGACGAACAGCACCTTGACGATGGCGACGGTTACCGGGAGCCGGAGGGTGACGGTCGTCCCCTCGCCGTACTCGCTCTCGACGTTCACCGAGCCGTCGAGCTGCTTGACCGTGCTGTGGACCACGTCCATGCCGACGCCACGGCCGCTCACGTCCGTCACCTCGTCGGCGGTGGAGAACCCGGGGTGGAAGACCAAGTCGTACACCTCCGAATCCTCCATCGAATCGAGCTCCGCCTCCGAGCGGACGCCCTTCTCCAGGGCCTTCTCCCGGAGTTCGTCCACGTCCAGCCCGCGGCCGTCGTCCTCGACGGTGATGGTGACGTGGTCGCGCTCGCGACTCGCCCGGAGTTCGATGGCGCCCTCGCGGTCCTTGCCCGCCCGCTCGCGCTCCGCGGGCGGTTCGATGCCGTGGTCGACGGCGTTCCGGAGGATGTGCATCAGCGGATCGCTGATCTCCGTGAGGATCGTCCGGTCGAGTTCGATGTCCTGTCCCTCCATCCGGAAGTCGATCTCCTTCTCCTGTTCGCGGGCCAGGTCACGGACCAGGCGCGGGAACTTGCTGATCACCTTCCGCATCGGGATCAGCCGCATATCCATCACCGTGTTCTGGAGGTTGCCGGTGATCTTGTCGAGTTCGCCGAGCGTGTCCGTCGCGCTCCCCACGTCGCCGTCGTCGACGGCACGCCGGAGCTTGATCCGGCTGGTGACGAGCTGTTCGACCAGCCCGTGCAGGTCGTCCAGCTGGTCCACATCGACGCGGACGGAACTGATCTCGCGGGAGGAGCCGTTGGCGCTTCCCGCGTCGCCGTCGGCCGCCTCGTCGCCCGCGTCGTCGCCGTCGGCCGCCTCGTCGCCCGCGTCGTCGTCCGCGTCGTCGCCGTCGGCCGCGTCGTCGTCCGCGTCGTCGCCGTCGGCCGCGTCGTCGTCCGTACCGTCGTCGTCGGCCGCGTCGTCGTCCGTACCGTCGTCGTCGGCCGTCTCGGTCCCCGCCTGTACGATCTCGGCGTCCTCGATGGCCGAGACCCGGTCGAGCGTCGAGCGCAGTTCGTCGGCGGTCGTCGAGGCGACGACGAGGTCGAACCCTCCCTCGTACTCGCCGTCCTCGATGGCCTCGGTCCCGGGCGTCGTCGACACCAGATCGAACTCCTCACGGACGGCTTCGAGGACGAGCATCCCGTCGACGCCTTCCATCTCCGACTCGCCGACCTCGATGCGGACGTCGAACGTGTCGACCTGGTCGGCGTCCCCGTCCGCGGCGTCCCCGCCGTCGGCATCGTCTTCCCCGCCGGTGTCGTCCCCGGCGTCGCCACTCCCGGCGGCCCCCTCCTCGAGGACGGTCCGGATGTCGTCCTCTAGGTCCGCCGTCTCGACGTCGACGGTGCCGTCCTCGTCGATGGATTCGACGGCGAGTTCGAGTCGGTCGACGCCGGCGAACACCAGGTCCATCACCTCGGGAGTCACCTCCATCGCGCCCTCGCGGAGCTCGTCAAGGAGGTCCTCGATGGCGTGGGCCAGGTCGCTGGCGTCGTCGTAGCCCATCGCCCCGAAGTTCCCCTTCAGGGTGTGGGCGGTCCGGAAGATGTCGTCCATCGCTTCCTGGTCGTCCGGATCGGACTCCAGTGCCAGCAGCGAGTTGTTCAGGTCGGTCAACTGCTCTTCGCTCTCGTGGACGAACGCCTGGACGTACTCTTCTGTCATGGGTTAACCTCCAGCTTGACGGCATCGAGGATTCCGCCGGGAATCTCTCCGGCGGCCAACACGTCGTCGACACAGCCACGCTCGATTGCCCGCTTGGGCATCCCGAACACCGCCGAGGATGCCTCGTCCTGGGCGATGACGCGGCCGCCGGCGTCGTGGATGGCCTGCACGCCGGCGGCACCGTCGGCGCCCATGCCCGTGAGGACGACGCCGACTAGCGATTCGTCGACGGCGTCGGCCGCGGAGCGCATCGTCACGTCGGCGGCCGGCCGGACGCCGTGTTCCGGCGGGTCCTCGGTCAGGCGGGTGCGCAGTCGGCCGCCGCCGGCCCCCGCGACGACGAGGTGTTTGCCGCCGGGTGCCACGAGCACTTCGCCGCCTCCGATCCGATCCCCGCCGGTGGCTTCGGAGACGTCGTACTCGCTCGCGGCGTCGAGTCGGTCGGCGAACCGCGAGGTGAACGCGTCGGGCATGTGCTGGACGACGAGCACCCGCAGGTCGGCGTCCCGGGGCAGCGATCCGACCACGCCCTCGACGACTGTCGGGCCGCCAGTCGAGGAGGCGATGACCACGGTGCCGCCCTCCCCGAACTCCCGGTCCGCGGTGGCGACGCCGCCGTCGTCGCTCGCTCCGGTGGTCGTCCCCGACACCGTCGTCGGCCCGGATCGCCCGCCGCCGACGTCGGCCTCGGCCACGGCTTTCACCTTGCGGACCAACTGCTCTTCCTTGCCCGACATCCGGGTGCTCACCTCGCCGCCCGGCTTGGTGAAGAAGTCGACCGCGCCCTTCTCCAGCGCCTCGAAGGTCACGTCGGCGCCGTCGGCCGTGTGTGCGCTCAGCATGAGGATCGGCGTCGGGCGCTCGGCCATGATGCGCTCGACGGCCTCCAGTCCGTCGACTTCGGGCATCTGGAGGTCCATCGTCACCACGTCGGGACCGTGGTCGCGGACGGCGGCCACGGCCTCGGCACCGTTGGCGGCGGTGTCGACGACGGTCAGCCCGCCGTCCTCAAGCATGTCGGACAGCAGGGTGCGCATGAAGTGGGAATCGTCGACGACGACGGCCCGTGGGTTCGCGCCGCTCATCGTCGTCCGACCCCTCCGTCGAGCCGTCCGCACGCCGGAGCCGACGACCGCAACCCGGTGTCTTCCGGGGGGAGTTGTCCGATCATTCGTTGCCCGACCTTTCCACAGCGACGAGATAAATACACCGGCACGGTTATCACGTAGGATAATTCGACCAGTACGTTTAACGGGAGATTTCCCGACCGTACGAGTATGGAGAGACGCGACGGAACCGGGGCCGTCGACCAGGACGGGCCGGAGGCGAACCCATGAGCGAGACGGCGACCCGGTCGCGAACGGTACAGCTTCTAGAGTTCGAACTCGGGAGCGAGACCTACTGCGTCGACATCGGCCACGTCGCCGAGATCGTGGACGTGAACGATCTCACGGTTATCCCGAATTCGGCGAGCCACGTGGAGGGCGTGATGGACCTCCGGGGAAACACGACGACCATCGTCGACCCGAAGGTCGTGTTCGGCATCGACGACGACGGGGCCCGCAAGCGGATCATCGTCTTCGACCCCGAACGGACGGCCGACGGGAAGTCGGTCGGCTGGATCGTCGACGAAGTCGACCAAGTGGTCGAAGTCGCCCGAAACGACATCGAATCCGCACCCGGTGATCAGGACGAGGCGGTCAGGGGCGTGATCAAGCGCGACGGGGACTTCGTCATCTGGGTCCGCCCGACCGTCGTCGATGCGTAGCGCCGTCCCGGGCCGGCCGGCGGCCCCGAAATCGGAATCAGCGGAGATAATTCGGCCAATAGGTACTTGTACGCCCAGTCGGACCGGTATGACGAAGACCCGCGGACCGAACGTCCGGCACCCGACCGCCGGCGTCGTGCCCACGGCCTGCGGCAACGATGGACGGTCCGAACCGGCGGGGTGGACGGCGTCTCGCGACACCGCCTCCGGTCGACCGTGTGACCCCCGACATCAAGGAGTACGAACATGACAGCCGAACTCTCGGACGCGACGGTGCTCATCGTAGACGACGAGCAGTCTCTGGCGGACCTATACGCCTACTGGGTCGACGAGTTCGCCGAGGCGCGGACGGCCTACGACGGCGACGAGGCATTGGAGACACTCGACGACGACGTCGACGTGATGTTGCTCGACCGCCGGATGCCCGGGCGCTCGGGCGACGCGGTCGTCGAGGCGGTGACCGAACGAGGGTACGACGTCCGGATCGTCATGGTGACGGCGGTCGATCCGGGATTCGAGATCGTCGACATGGAGATCGACGACTACCTCGTGAAACCCGTCGACCAGCCACAAATCATGGAGACCGTCGAACGGATGGTCGTCCGGAACTCCTACGACGATCAGCTCCAGCGCAAGTTCCAGCTCGTCGAGAAGAAAGTGACACTCGAAGCGGCGAAGACGCCCCACGAACTCGACGAGAGCGAGGAGTACCAGAAGCTGGTTCGGCAACTCGACACCATCGAGCGCGAACTCGACTCGGCCGTCGAGGAGTTCGACGACACCGACTTCACGGTCGCGTTCAGGGACCTCCCGGGCGGCGGCGCGGTGGACTCGACCGAAGGTTAGCGGACGACCGTCACCGGGACGGGCGACCGGCGGACGACCGACTCCGCGACGCTCCCGAGCAGGACCCGTGTGACGCCCTCGCGGCCGTGACTGCCGATGACGATGCCGTCGATCTCGTTGTTCTCCGCCCACTCGACGATCGCCCGCGAGGGCATCCCGATCACCGTCTCCGTCGCCAACTCGATCCCCCGTTCGGACGCCGTCTCGCGCGCCGCCTCGAGGACCGCCTCGGTCCGCTCCTCGGCGGTCCGTTGCAGATGTTCGAAGGTGCTCGGCGCCGCCTCGACCGACCCGTACCCCACGTCCGTGGGGTCGGTGACCGAGAGGGCGGTGATGTCGGCGTCGGGATACTCCTCCAGCGCGAACTCGAGTGCGGTGTCGGCGGGGTCCGAGCCGTCGACCGGAACGAGCAGTCGTTTCGTCATGGGAAGGAGTCCGCACGAGGACACCGTAAGCGTGGGGGTCCGCTCCCGGCCGTCGAGAACCCGACGGGTCCGACCGGGATAGTCAGGTTTTCGTAGGATGGGTCGCTACCCTCCGGTATGGGTAGCCAACGTTCCGCCTCGCGGCGCGGGTTTCTGACCGCCGTCGTGGGCGCCGCGGCGACGGCGACCGCCGCCGGAACCGCGACGGCACAGCCGTCGTTCGACGGGTGGATGAGCGACGTGGGCAACTACAGCGAGGTGGCCGACGCGACCGGCCAGGACGAGGTGACGATCACGGTCGGCGCCGAGGGCAACGGCGGGGCCTTCGCCTTCGGACCGCCCGCCGTGCAGATCGACCCCGGGACGACCGTCGTCTGGGAGTGGAACGGCGAAGGCGGCCAGCACAACGTCGTCGCCGAGGAAGGCGGCGACTTCGAGAGCGAACTCACCGCCGAAGCCGGCTCCACCTTCGAACAGACGCTCGAAGAGGAGGGCGTCGTGAAGTACTTCTGTCAGCCCCACCGGGCGCTCGGCATGAAAGGCGTCGTCGTCGTCGGGTCGATGCCCGACTCCGGCGGTGGCGGAGGCGGCGGTGGCGGTGGCGGAGGCGGCGGTGGCGGCGCCACCGGTCCCGCCGTCCCCGACAGCGCCAAGGCCCTGGTCGTGGCGCTGACGAGCGGACTGGTCTCCGTGCTCGCACTCGCGTACTTCTTCATCAGGTACGGGGGCGACTACGGCGAGGAGTTCGAGACGGCCTGATCGACCACCCCTACTCGACGCCTTCGACGCCGGTGATCTCGAAGCGCGCACCGCCCTCCGAACCGGACGTGACCCGTATCTCCCAGTCGTGCGCTTCGATCACGTCCTGGACGATGGAGAGCCCGAGCCCCGTCCCTCCCTGGTCCGTGGAGTACCCGGACTCGAAGATCCGTTCCCGGTCCGCCGTCGGGATGCCCGACCCGTCGTCGGCGACGTAGAACCCGTCGGGTAACTCGCCGACGGTGACCGTCAGGTCCGGGTCGGCGGTCGCGCCGTCGCCCCGCTCGGAGGAGCCGTGCTCGACGGAGTTACGAAACAGGTTCTCGAAGACCTGTTCTAGGCGACTCCCGTCGGCCCGGATCGTTCCGTCGACCTCGCACCGCAGGGTCGCGCCGTCGGTCGCCACGTTCCGCCAGGCGCGGTCGACCGTCGACGACAGCGACACCGGCGACGGGTCGACGTCGTGCCGGCCGGTGAGCGTCAGCAGGTCGTCGATCAGGCGGTTCATGCGGTCGAGCGCGTCCAACGCGCCGTCGAGGTCGTCGTGATCGCAGTCACACGCCCTGCGTACCGCCTCGATCCGACCGGCGGCGACGTTGAGCGGGTTCCGAAGGTCGTGTGAGACGACGCTCGCTATCCCCTCCATGCGGTCGCGCTGCCGTCGCAGTTCCTCCTCGCGGGCCACCCGCTCGCTGATATCACGGGCGGTCGACAGGATCGCCTCGTCGCCCCGGTAGGGGATCAGCGTGGAGTTGACCGCGACGGGGATCCGGTCGCCGGCCTTCGTCTCGTGGACGGTGTCGAACCGGAGCGATCCGTCGTCCGAGAGGGCGTCGAAGCGGTCGTCCTCGTCGTCCGGATCCAGGTTCGGGTCGATGTCGATCGGCTTCATCGACAGGAGTTCCTCGCGGTCGTAGCCCAGTCGGTCGACGGCGATGTCGCTGACGATCCGGAAGGTGTCGCCGGGTTCGCGGACGAAGACGGCGTCGGGGAACCCCTCGAACAGTTCGCGGTATTCGGTTCGCGACCGTTCGAGTTCGCGCTGGTGGCGGCGCTGTTCGGTCACATCGAGGAGGGTCCCCATGATCGCCGGCTCGCCTCGGTAGTCGATGCGCCCGCCGTGGACCTCGAACTCGATTTCGGAGCCGTCCTTCCGCTCGCCCCGGAGCGTGTACCGCAGGTCGTCGACGTCGCCGGACTCCCGGCGTTCGAGGTTCCGACGGAGTTTCTCCCGGTCCGCCTCGATCACCACGTCGGACGGCGTCAGCTCCGTCAGCAACTCCTCCTGAGTGTAGCCGAACATCGCGGCGAGACGCGGGTTGACGTACTCGAACTCGCCGTCCTGGATGAGGTAGACGCCGACGAGGTTCTGTTCGACCAGTCGCCGGTACTTCGCCTCGGACTCCGACAGCTCCGCGCGGATGCGCAGGCGTTCGAGCGCGCTCGCCACGTCCTCGCCCAGCTCCGCGAGGAAGTCGAGTTCGAACCCGTCGATGGCGTCCGGGGCCGCCGCACCGGCCACGAGGAGGCCGTACCGGTCCTCGTCGACGTCGAGGGGGACGGCGGCGACCGTCTCCGGGTCGGAACGGTCGGGATCGGTCGCGACCGCCGGCTCGCGGGTCGTCGCCGCCCGACGGACCGGCTCGCGGCGGTGGTCGACGGCGTCGACCGGCTCGCCGACCGCCGTCCGGACCGTCGTCGACCCCTCGGCGACGTCGACCGAGCCGATCCACGCCACGGTGTAGGGATCGGTCGCGACGAGCCGGTCACAGACCGCCCGCTCCGCGGCCGCCTGGTCGTCGGCTCGGACCAGCGCCCCGTTCACGTCGCGCGCGAGGTCGCGGAGGGCTTCGAGCCGCGCGGCCCGCCGACTGCTCCGGCGTTTCGCCACCGCCTGTGCCACCCGGTTGGCGAGTAGGGCGTAGTTGTCGGCGGCCGTCCCTTTCCGCACGTAGTCGGTCGCTCCCGCGGAGATGGCCTCGCTCGCTATCTCCTCGCTTCCCTTGCCGGTAAAGAGGACGAAGGGGAGGTCGGGCCACCGCTCCCGGACCGCCCGGAGGACGTCGAGGCCGTCCATCCCCGGCATGCCGTAATCACAGACGAGACAGTCGACGGGTTCCGCCTCGACCCGGTCGACGACCGCCGAGGGGTCCGTCTCGGTCGAGACGTCGAACCGGTCGTCCTCGCGCGCCAGCAACTCCGCGGCGACCGACGCGAGGTCCGACGAGTCGTCGACGAGTAGAACCCGGATCGTCTCCGTCATTGGCCTTTCCGTCGGTATATCAGTAATCGGTGCTATTGACCCTTTGGGCCATGGTACCACTGAACGATACGGTAGGCCTCAGAGGGTGTATCCGCGGTACCGGTTCCGCGCGTACCGGTAGGAGAGGACCGACGGCACGCCCGTCAGGAGGGCGAGCACCCCGCCCCCGCCCAGGAGGAGCGGCGAGGGTACTCCGGCCGCGAGGCCGGCCCCGACCAGCACCAGCCACGTCGACGTCCCGCCGAGGACGACGAGGGAGTAGCCGAGCAACACGAGCGTCGACGGGGCGACCGTTTCGGCACCCCACAGCTCCCGCGCCTCGTAGATGGGATACGCACAGCCGAGGCCGACGGCGAGCCCCGCGGCGGCGGGCGCGAGGACCAGGCCGAGGGCCGCGTATCCGAGGGCGACGGTCGGTGGCGTCCCGAGGGCGACGGTACCGAGGGGGAGACCGACGGCGACGGGCAGGCCGACGGCGAGCCCGGCCGCGGTTCGACCACGGAGGAGGGTTCGTGGCGGCGTCTCGACGAGCAGCAGTAGCGGGAGTTGCGGGCGGTCGTCACCCAGGGGGTTCAGGCCGAACGTCGCGCCCGCGAGGTAGACGCCGACGGCCGTCCCCGTGCCCGCGAGCAGCGACGCGAGGGCGCCGCCGTCGTGGCCGCTGACCAGCGACCCCAGCGCCGGCCCGGCGAGGAAGACGAGCATGAGCAGGTGCGAGAACTCCTGTGGATGTCGGACTGCACGCAGGAGGTGACCCCAGGCGATCCGCCCTGCCGGCCGCCAGGCGAACGGCCGCGGCGGGGCGAACCCCCCGCGGGTGCCGGCGGCCGTCGCCGACGCCGCGGAGCCGCGGTCGTCGTCCCCGAACCAGAGCGCGCGGGCGCTTCGCTCGGCGGCCGCGAGGCCGACTGGCGTCGCCGCGAGCAACCCGACGAGGACGGCGACGGCCGCCGGCGGCACCCCGCCGGCAAGCGGCGTGCCGACGAACGCGAGCGTGAGGTAGTCGGTCAGGACGGGAACCGAGAGGCGGTCCAGGAGGGTGGCGACCGAGACGTCGCCCTCGACGACGGAGTGAGCGGCGACCTGCGAGAGGACGAAGAGGCCGACGACCCCGACGACTGCGCCCGCTTTCAGCAGGCGCCTGAGCGTCGGCATCCGCCGGAGGACGCGGAGCCCCGTGATCCCCAGCGCGTATCCACAGACCGCGGTACAGGCGAGCAAGGGGAGAAAGACGGCGCCGACGGTCAAGGGGAGCGTCGGCGCGCCCAGTCCGGCGGCGAACGCCACCACCAGCGCCGCGATGGGAAGGCCGAACCAGAGCGTCAGACGGCCGATTTCGGCGACGACGAGGCCGATCACCACCGCTCGCGGCTGGACCGTCGTCAGGAGGAGGTCCTCGGCCTCGGCGCCGCCGAGACGCTCCATCGTTCGCAGCGTCGAAAGCGCCAGGAGTCCGACGGGAAGGAGGGTCGCCACGGGGTCGAGATACGGCACCGCGGCCGCGGTTCGCACGCTCCGGCCGAGCGCGTAGGCAGCCGGCAGGGCGAAGACGAGTTGGCCGCCGAAAAACAGGACGGCCACGGCGAGACCGAGGAGCCGCCGGGCATCCCGCGTGTATCCGCGCACGGAGCGGACGAACTCCGCGCGCCCGATGCGACGGCCGTGACGGAGGTCACGGCGGTGGCTCATCCGTCGCCCTCGCCGTCGTCACCGGTGACGGCGAGGAAAGCGTCCTCCAGGGTCCCCGACCCGACGGCCCCGGCGGCCGCGCGGTCGGTCAGGTCGGCCGGCGGGCCCTCGGCGACGAGTCGCCCCTCGTAGAGGACGCCCACCGTGTCGGCCACCGCCTCGACCACGGGGAGGATATGCGTCGAGAGGAAGACGGTCGTCCCGTCGTCGGCGAAGTCGGTGATCGACTCGCGGATCCGGCGCGCCGCCCGTGGATCGAGGCCGCTGGTCGGTTCGTCCAGGAAGAGCACGTCCGGGTCGTGGAGGACGCTCTGGACGAACGCCGTCTTCCGTTTCATCCCCTTGGAGTAGGAGCCGATCCGTTTCGCGGCGTCGTCACGCAACTCGAAGCGGTCGAGGTAGGCGTCGATCCGCTCGTCGGCCGTCGACGGCGGGATGTCCCGGAGGTCGGCGACGTAGTCGAGTTGCTCGCGCCCGCTGAACTCCTCGTGGAGCGGCGGCGTCTCAGGGAGGTAGCCGATGTGAGAGACCAGCCCGCGGCGGTCGGTGACGGACGTCCCTCGGACGCGGGCCTCGCCGTCGGTGGGCCTCGCGAGACCGGTCAACAGCCGCATCGTCGTCGTCTTCCCGGCCCCGTTTGGGCCGAGAAAGCCGTAGACGGTGCCGGCGGGGATGGACAGCGACACGCCGTCGACGGCGAGTTCGTCGCCGTAGCGTTTCCGGAGGTCGGTCGCCTCGACGGCCGCCGGATCGTCGGCAGCGGGGGTGGAGGGCATCGTCCGTACCACCGGTCGAAGCGCCCCTATACGTTACGCCGCGGACACCGTACACTCAAGCCCCCTGCGGTCGGAGTGACGGCCGTGTACGAACGAGTGCTCGTCCCCACGGACGGAAGCGACGCCGCGGCGGCCGCCGCCGACCACGCGGTCGGGATCGCACGGACCTACGGGGCGACCGTGCACGCCCTCTACGTCGTCGACGTGCGGATGAGTCCGATCGACGCCGACGTGGACCGCGAAGCGGCGCGCGACCTGGTCGAGGCGTCGGACCGACGACCGCTCGACTCGGTCCGTGCCCGGGCGTCGGCCGCGGACGTGCCCGTTGTCGAGGCGATTCGGGTCGGCGTCCCCCACGAAGCGATCGGCACCTACGTCGACGAACACGACGTCGACCTCGTCGTCATGGGGACCCACGGTCGGACCGGACTGAAACGCGGCCTCCTCGGGAGCGTCACCGAGCGGGTCCTCCGGCGTTCCGACGTGCCGGTCATGACCGTCCGGGAGCGCGGGGACGACGGCGACGGGGGCGAGGAGTAGGGAGCGTCGTGAGACGGCGACTGGACGGTGACACGGTCGTCGTCCGGCCGACGGAAGCCGGCGACCGATCGCGGCGGCATCGTTCCGAAGACGGCAACCCTTTTCGGCATGGCTCGTGAACTCGGTCGCATGGCAGACGACACTGGCGACGAGTCCGAGACTGCGGACGGCGAAACCGGCGACGTGGAGGGCGGCGAGGGCGACGGCGAGGAGAAGTCCTTCCGCGAGCGCGTCGAGGAGATCCGCGAACGCCGCGCCGAGGAACGCGAGGAGGGCGAGCGTCCCGACCCCGAGGAGATGATGGGCGGCGGCGAGGGCGGCAACCCCTTCGCACAGATGATGAGCGGCATGATGGGCGGCGGCGGTGGTGGCCCGCCCGGCATGGGCGGCGGTCCGCCGGGGATGGGCGGCGGCGGCGGTGGCCCGCCCGGCATGGGTGGCGGCCGCGGCGAGGAGGAGTCGGTGGGGAACGAAGAGCTCGTCCGCGAGGTCCGACAGCTCAGGGACGAGGTGCGCGACGCCACCCGACAGCTCCAGCGGATCGCACAGGCGCTCGAAGACGACTGACCGCGGCCCGTTCTCATACGGATCATTGTAACTGTTTACCGGTGGTTCGCCAGGACAGTCCGGCGAACCACCGGTACTGACTTACAATAAACAGTATCAGCTCACGCGGTCGTAGACCTCGGCGAGGCGGTCGACCGCTCGGTCGACCGCGTGTCGGTCCCGCACCACGAGACACGTCTCCCCGAGTCGGTCTCGCTCGTCGAGGGTCCGCCGAACCGCCCGGCGGAGCGCCGCGACGTCGCCCGTCTCGAAGTGATAGCCGGTCTCGCCGTCCACGACGGTGTTGGCGAGGGCGCCGTCGTCCGCCCCCACGACCGGCGTGCCACAGGCGTTTGCCTCCAGCGCGACGAGCCCCTGTGTCTCGACCGGACTCGGGAAGACGAAGGCGTCGAGGGCGCTGTAGAACGCGGGGAGTTCCTCGCGGTCCAGGAAGCCGAGGAATCGGGCGTCGACGCCCCGCTCGGCCGCGCGGGCTTCGAGGTCGGCACGGGCCGGGCCGTCGCCGCCGAAGACGACGGTCGCCTCCAGGTCCGCCGCGGCGTCGACGAGGTCCCCAAGGCGCTTCTCGTAGCCGTGTCGCCCGGTGTAGCCGATCAGCGTGCCGGCGTCGTCGAGGTCGTGGCGGGACAGGAAGGACGCCGGATCGACCGGGCGGAACCGCTCCGTGTCGATGCCGTTCGGCACGACCGTCACCGGCGTGGCGACGCCGACCTCGTCGACGAGGTGGGTGGCGGTCGCCTCGCTCGGCGCGACGACGGCGTCGGCCCGGTCGAGGAACCACCGTTCGTACCGCTCGCTCACCCGTTCGACGAGCGCCTCGACCGTCTCGCTCGGCGCGACGTAGTCGGCGTACTCCGCGGTCGGCGTGTGATACGAGGCGACCAGCGGTCGGTCGTGTCGGGCGGCGAGGCGGAGGCCCGCCAAGCCCACCGCGAAGGGCGTGTGCGCGTGGACGACGTCGACGTCGCGAACCCGGCGTGGGATCCAGGGGACGCCGAGGCGGAATCCGGGGTAGAATGGAAAGGGGAGGCTCCGGACCGGATACTCGCCGGCTCGGGCGGCGTAGCCGTCGGTCCGCGGGTACACCACGTCCATGCGGCCGCCGCGGTCGCCCCAGCAGTCGCGCCAGGTCTGGACCGTGTAGGTGACGCCGTTGACCGTGGGCAGATAGGTATCGGTGAAGGCGGCGACCGAACGCATTGCCGGCGGTTCGGCAAGCAGGGGTTAATCGCTTGTGACTTCGTCGTAGGCGTCGACGAGTTTCTCGCCAACCCGCTCCAGGGAGTGTTCGGCCGCCGTCTCCGCCGCGTTCTCGCCGAGGCGCGCCCGCAGGTCCGGGTCGTCGGCCAGTCGGTCCAGCGCCGCGCGGAACTCCGCCCGGGTCGAACATTTCAGGCAGTCGTGTTCGTGGGTGTAGAACTCATCGAAGACGGGGATGTCGCGGAGGACGACCGGCTTCCCGCAGGCCATCGCCTCCAGGACGGCGATACCCTGGTTCTCCGCCTTCGTCGGGAAGCAGTAGACGTCGCCGGCGGCGAAGGCGCCGCGCTTGTCGTCGACCCAGCCCGTGAACGTGACGTTCTCCGGGGGGTTCCGCACCCAGCGCCGGACCGTCTCGGAGGCCTGTGGCCCCGTGTCGTAGGGGCCGAACCACGCGAACTCGTAGTCGGTCGCCTCGGCGAGGCGGCAGAAGGTAGTGAGCCCCTTGCGCTCGAAGACGTTGCCGACGGAGAAGACGACCAGGCCCTCCAGGTCGAAGCGGTCGCGGTACTCCCCGCGGAGGGACTCGAAGCCGGAGAGGGAGTCGACGTCGACACCGTTGGTGATCGGCCGGATCGGCGCCCGTACGGGGTACGACTCCAGGATTCGCTTCGTGTAGGCGCTGGGACAGAGCACGAGGTCGGCCTGCGAGTAGAACCACCGGAGGTAGCGCCCGAGCGGGCGGGCGAGGTGGGTCGACCCCCGGAAGCTCTCGGCGAAGTCCTCGCGCGTGACGTGGGCGTGGAGCACCAGCGGCGTCCCGGTCCGCTTCGCGTGGCGGGCCACCGCGATCGATCCCGGCCCGATCATGTTGCAGTGCGCGACGTCGTACGACCGGAAGACGTCGCCGCCGCGGAGCGCCGCACCGAGGGCTCGCGGCGGCGATCCGCCGGTCCACGGCGACGTGAGCACCGACACGTCGGTCGTCGCCAGGGCCGCGCGCTGCTGGTCGGCCGCGGTCCCGATCCCGCTCCGATCGAGTCGGTCCGCCAGTTCGAGGTAGTTCAACACCCGCACGGGGGTCGATTGCGCGGTGACGGTTTTCACGCTACCGGTCTGTCGGAAGGCCTTTGCCACCGCCCGGCCGGATTCGAGTATGGGCATCGCCGAGGAACGGATCGACCGGCTGGCCGCGCTCGCTCGGGAGGCGGTCGCGGCGGACGACCCCGACCGCGCCCGGCGGTACGTCCGCCTCGCCCGGCGGATCGCCGAGCGCAACCGCCTCACGCTCCCCCGATCGTTCCGGCGGTTCACCTGTGACGCGTGTGACGCCTACCTCCGACCGGGGCGGAACGCCCGCGTCCGGCTGGCGGACGGGCACGTGGTCGTCCGGTGTGACTGTGGCGCGACGGCCCGCTACCCATACGAGTGAGCGCCGTGGCGGCGCCGATTCCGTCGGTTCCCGCGCCGTCGACGCGGTTTCCGGGTCGTTAATATAAAGTTTCAAACCGATTCGGAGTCAGTTGCGGGTATGGATACGCAAGCGTTGCGCAAGCGGGCCCACGACCTCGACGTGACCCTGTGGGTCGGCAAGGGGGGCGTCGACACCGTCGTCGACGAGTGTGACGACCAACTGAAGGGGGAGGAGCTGGTGAAAGTGAAGTTCCTGCGCTCGGCCCAGGGCGGAACCGACGTCGAGTCGCTGGCGACCGACCTCGCGGAGCGGACGAACGCGGCCGTCGTCGAGACGCGGGGCAACACGGCCGTGCTGCACCGATGACCGGGGCCGCGGTTCCGCTCCAGAACGGCGCACTCGCGGAGTTCCTCGGTCGGAACGGCGTGCCGTACGCCGACGCCATCGGTTCGGCGGTCATCTTCGTCGTCGTCCTCGTCGCCGTCTACGTGATCGGACGCGCGGTGGTCCTCCCGCTGGTGGACCGTCTCATGGAGAATCGAGGGCTGGAGCGACACGCCCGCCGGCCGCTCCGGAAGCTCACGCTCCTGGTGGTGGTGTTCGCGGGGGTCGCCGTCGCGTTCGGCATGGCCGGCTACGGCGACTTCCTGCAGTCGCTGGCGACGGTCGCGGCGGCCGCGACCCTGGCCATCGGCTTCGCCATGCAGGACGTCATCGCCAACTTCGTCGCCGGCGTCTTCATCTTCACCGACAAGCCGTTCAAGATCGGCGACTGGATCGAGTGGGACGGCAACTCGGGCATCGTCGAGGACATCAGCTTCCGTGTATCGCGGGTGCGGACCTTCGACAACGAACTCCTGACGGTCCCCAACTCCCACCTCACCGACGGCGTCATCAAGAACCCCGTCGCCAAGGGGCAGCTCCGCCTGCAGGTCCCCTTCGGCATCGGCTACGACGACGACATCGAGCGGGCGAACGAGATCATCCTCGAGGAGGCCCACGCCCACCCCGACATCCTCGAAGACCCCGCGCCGTCGGTGCGGCTGACCGAACTCGGCGACTCGTCGGTCGTGCTCAAATCGCGGGTCTGGATCGACGACCCCAGCCGCTCCGACTTCGTCAAGACCCGTGGCGAGTACGTCACGGGCGTCAAAGAGCGGTTCGACGAGGAGGATATCAACATCCCCTACCCGAACCGGACCCTCGGTGGCTCGCTCGAACTCGCCGGCGTCGACGAGACGGTCGTCTCGGACTAGAGTTCGATCCGTTCGACCAGCCCGCTCTCCTCTTTGGTGTTGATGGCGACGATGCGGACGTGATCCTCCAGCGTCGAGTCCTCCAGTTTCGCCTTGAGCAGGTTGTCGACCTGGTAGACGCCCGCGGCGTTCACCATCTCGATTTCGACCAGGACCGCCCTGTCGTCGCCCTCCCGTAGCGAGACGTCGCGGATCGCCCGACTCGAGAGGGTGTTGATCCCGCGGCCGCCCTTCTCGTAGGGGATGCGGGAGCGGCCACGCTCCATGTCGAGGGCGTCGGCGACGCGGATGACTCCCGCCTCGCGGGTGAGCGGGTCCTCCTCGGTGTGGTGACAGAGGATGGCGTGGAGCGTCTCGGCTTTCACGCGGACCGCCGCCTCGGTGTCGTAGAACTCGGGCAGGAACCGGTCGAGGAGGTCCGCGGCGAGCGGGATGGAGTAGTAAGGGTGCCGGTCGCGGTGGACGACGTGTCCCACATCGTGGAGCGTGGCCGCGAGCGCGACGATCACCGGTTCGTCCGCCTCGGACAGCCCCTGATCCGTCGCCCCGTTGAACGCCACGCCGGCCCGTTTCAGGAGTTCGTACAGCCGGAGGGCGCGGTTGCGGACGATCTGGATGTGTTTCGGACCGTGATCGTTGTACCCCTTGCGCGTGACGGCGTTGACGTTCTGAGCGTCGAGATACGTCCGCACCTCGGGGTCCTCGACGAGGGCCGGGAGGACCCGGTTCAGTTTCCCGTCCGGGAAGGCGTGTGACGCGTCCGGATCGTACTTCCGGCCGTCGGCGTCGTCGGTGTCGGCGTCGTCGGTGCCCATAGTCACCGTGCACTCCCGAGTCACAAAAGCGCGCGGTCGGTCTCGTACGGACTATTGTAACTGTTTACCGGTGGTTCGCCAGGACAGTCCGGCGAACCACCGGTACTGACGTACAATAAACAGTATCAGGCCGTCTCGGCCGCCGCCTCGCGGACCGCCTCGTAATCCGGCTCCTGTTTGGGGTTGTCCCCGACCCACCGATACGTGACGGTACCGTCGCCGTCGACGACGAACACCGCCCGCCGGGCGACGCGCATCTCGAGCGGGGAGAACGACGACGCCACGCCGTAGGCGTCGATCAGCTCCCGGCGCTCGTCGCTGATGAGCCCGAAGTTCAGGTCGTTCCGCTCGCGGAACTCGTTGAGGGTGTAGGGGAGGTCGACGCTGATGCCGTACACCGTCGCGTCGATGGCCTCGAACTCGGCCATGTGATCGCGGAACGAACACATCTCGCTGGTGCAAGTGGGGGTGAACGCCGCGGGGAAGAACGCGAGGACGATGGGTGACTCGTCGAGGTGCTCCGAGAGAGTGAACGTCTCGACGTCACCGTTCGCGAGCGGCGCAGTGAAATCGGGAGCCTCGTCGCCGATGTCGACCATGGTCCCCGTTCGTCGGTGGCGGCTATTATACTGTCGGCTGCGGCGATCCGGCCGGACGGCCGGACTGGGTCGTCGGGGTGTCGAGTCGGACTGACCGGTCCAAAAAGCCTATAATCGCCAATCGGCTACCCCGAGGTAGTGATGCACGACCCAATCGTCCCACTGTTCCCCGGGTTGCCCGGCGGGCCGGAGTTGCTCATCGTCCTCTTCGTCCTCGTCTTGCTGTTCGGGGCGAACAAGATCCCCAAGCTGGCTCGCTCGACCGGCCAGGCGATGGGCGAGTTCAAACGCGGGCGCGAGGAGATCGAGGAGGAACTCCAGGAGGGCGCCGATCCCTCGAGCGGCGACTCCTCGACGACCACGACCGAGGAGACGGCCACGGCGGACGACGAGACCGAACCCAGCACGAACAACTGATTCCATCGATTTCGGTACGCCACCGTTCCGTACCAGCCGGGGCAATACATTAGACGCTTCCTCGCGACGGACGGAACATGGACGATCACGACGACGCCGTCGCGCGGCAGGCGACGCGACTCCACGACGAGACACCACACGCGGTGCGTGTCTCGGTGACGCTGTCGAACGACACCCGCGAGCTGTTGAGCCGGATCCGGGACGATCTGAACGACCGTGCCGGCGAGTCGATCCTGAACACGAACGACGTGGTACAGTTGGCACTTCGTGCGGGAGCGCGGTATCACGAAACCGATCGGTCGGAGGACGACGCGTCGCGTCCGGACATCAGGGCACTCACCGCGGCCGTCCACGAGGCGATGGAGGATCGGGACCCGGACGGGTGAGCGTCGATCCTCCGCACTCGATCAGCCGAGCGGGTCGTCGGTGACGACGAGGTCGCCGCGGTCCTCGGCGTTGCCGAGGCTGCCCGGCGAGAGGTCGAACTCGAAGGCGCCGGTCGGGAGCGCGAGCGTCGAGCAGGCGTTGGGCACGTCGACGACGCCGCTCTGCCGGCCTTCGATGGGCACCGTCCCGAGGATGTGGAGGGCCTGCTGACCGGTGTACCCGAACTTCTTCAGGTAGTCGATGGCCTGGAGGCAGGCCCGCCGGTAGGCCGTATGGGAGTCGATGTAATGCTGTTCGCCGTCCTCGGTGACCGAGTAGCCACAGAAGGTGACGTAGTCCTCGAAGTTGGGGCCGCGGTGACCCGGTTCGAAGATGGGGTGGGTGACGCCGTGGTCCTCCATCCCGTTCTTGACGACTTCGAACTTGAGATCGATGTAGGCGGCCATCTCGATGGCGCCACAGAAGGTGATCTCGCCATCGCCCTGCGAGGCGTGGAAGTCGCCGATGCCGAACTTCCCGCCCTCGACGTAGACGGGGAAGTAGACGGTCGATCCGATGGAGAGGTCCTTGATGTCGTGGTTGCCGCCGTGTTCGCGGGGCGGCACGGTCCGGGCGGCCTCCTCGGCGGCCGCATCGGCCTCCTCGGAATCCATCTCGCCCATCAGGGCGCCGTCTTTGGTCGGCGGGTTGGCGACCCCGGGCACTTCCTCGCCGGTCGGATGGTTCTGGATGGACTCGGGATCCGCCTCGTGTTTGTCGATGAGTTCCTGTTCGCGTTCGTTCCACCGTTCGAGGAGTTCCTGACTCGGGGCACAGCCGGCGAGTCCGGGGTGGATCTTCCCCTCGTATCGGACGTCGGGAATGTGTCGGGAGGAGACGGTGTAGCCGTCGAGGTCCCAGATCGACTTGGCGGCGTCGGAGAAGTGGTCGGTGAGGAAGCCGCCGCCGTTCTGCTGGGAGAAGGTGCCGGTGAAGCCGAACTCCGAGCGGCCGTTGAGCGGCCCCATATCGAGGAACTCGACTTTCAGGAGGTCGCCGGGTTCGGCGCCGTTGACGTGGACGGGGCCGGCGAGATAGTGGACCTGATTGAGGTCGACGTCCCGTACCTCGTTGGGGTCGTCGTTGTCGGTGATCTGCCCTCCCGTCCAGTCGAGGGCCTCGAGGCGCGCCGTCTCGCCGTCGTCGACTTCCACCGCCGCGGGGATGTCCGGATGCCACCGGTTGAACGGGTTGGCTCCGGGTTGCTCGTCCGGCGGACTGTCCGTGTCGACTTCGAATTTTACTTCGGGCATTGGTACCAGGGGTCGTTAAACCCGGGAAGAAATGTCTCGGAAAATGACTTAACGTTATTGTAACAAATCAGACCAACTGACGTTTGTATTCATATTACATATCAGAAATAAAATGCGGTCAGGCCCAGGGCCAGAATCCGGCGGCCATCAGGTAGCCGCCGACGGCGGTGGCGACGCCCGTCGCGGCGGTGAACCAGCCGACCGGTTCGGTGAGTTCGTCGCGCTCGAGGCCCAGTAGGAGGAAGAACGCGGCCCAGAGCACCGCCCAGAGTAGCCAGAGACCGGTGAGACCGAGGTCACCGCCGAGGAAGACGAGATACGCCGTCGGCAGCGCCGTGAGCGCGACGAAAAAGCAGTACCAGCCAAAGGAGCGCTGGTCCTCCACGCCGCGGTACGCGTTCGCCGCGATCCAGAGATACGTCATCGAGAACAACAGGGTTCCCGCCGCGTTGAACGGCGTCCCCTCCGAGGCGTCGCCGCCGAATCCCCACCAGAGGACGATCAGGAACGTAATCAACCCGGTCAGGAGGTTGAACGTCGCCACGTCCCTGTCCGATCCGTGTCCCAGCAACCACAGCCCGTTGACGAACAGGACGCCCCCCACGAACAGGAGGCCCATCCCGAGGACGCTATAGAGCGCCATCGTCTCCGATCCCCGCAGTTCGGCCGTGTTGACTGATTGGACGCATGACAGTTATACGTCACCGAACCGGGACTTATAATTTTTCCATAATTTACTGCATAGATACTACATTGAAACAACATTTACTCCGGGCGGTTACAAACGCGCGTCGGGGCGTCGCACTTATACCGAGGGGCCGCGAACTCCGGATCGGTAGCTCGAACTGGGACGGAACGATGGCACGGGATACGGCAGCGCGCCTCCGGACGGTCGAACTCGTCTTTCTCATCGCAGTCGGCGGGTTCGCCGGCGCGAACCTCCGTCACCTCCTCTCGCTGGTCGTGCCCGGACTCGGCGGCACGTTCGCGGCGAACGTCCTCGGCTGTCTCGCGCTCGGCTTCCTGACCTACGAGGCCGAACTCGTCGGCGTCCTCAGCGAGGAGACGAGCATCGTCGCCGGAACCGGCTTTCTCTCCTCGTTTACCACCTACAGCACGTTCGCCCTCGAGGCCGTCCAGTCGCCGACGTTCGTCGGCGCCGGTTACGTGGCGGCGAGTTACGCGTCCGGCTTCGCCGCCGTTCTCGTCGGCCGACGACTCGCGCGGTCGCTGGAGGCGGTCGGCGAATGGTGACACCCGCCTACCTGATCGGCGCGGGTGCGGCCGTCGGGGCGGTCCTGCGGTACGCCACGAACCAGTACGTCGGCGGCGTCACCGGCGACCGGCGGTTCCCCTACGGAACCTTCACCGTCAACGTCGTCGGCTCCTTCGTCCTCGCGCTGGTCACGTCCCTCGGTGCCGGCACCGACGTCCTCCTCCTCGTCGGTACCGGCGCCTGCGGCTCCTACACGACGTTTTCCTCCTTCTCGGTCGACACCGTCCGGCTCTGGGAGGACGGCGACCGACGCCTCGCCGCGTGGTACGCCGCCGCGAACCTGCTGGGGGCGCTCGCGGGCATCGGGCTGGCGTTCGCGGCCGCGTCCCTGTGACGGGTGTCGACGACCGTCAGACGCCCCCCGGAGCGTCCAGATACAGCCGGAAGACGAGTTCGTCGGCGGCGTCGTCGCCCTCCACGACGGTCGATCCGGCCTTCGCCCACGAGCGCGTCTCGATCAGCCGGTCGGCGAGCCGCTGGGCGCTGTCGGCGTTCGTCCCCGGCGTCGCGACGACGACGCCCCGGTGGTCCGCGTCGACGGCGGCGACCGCCCGGTCGGCCGCCGCCTCAACCGACTCCTCGACCCCGAGTTCGACGACTGCGTACCGTTCCCCCTCCCGGACGAGCGTCCCCGACTCGTCCGACGCCGACGCCGTCAACGACGACAGGACGCGTCGACGAGCCGCCTCCGTCGACAGCGGCTCGTCCGCCGCCAGCGCGTCCGCGGCCGCGTTCGGCTCGACGACCACGCGGTAGCCCTCCGGCGTCGACTCCAGCACGCCCGCCTCGACCAACCGCGCCAGCGACGCCGCCGGCTCGTCGCTCCCGGCGACCACCTTGTGGTCCCCCCGCTCGACGAGCCGCCGTCCGAGCGTCTCGGCGTCGAAGGGTCGGTCGCGAAACAGCGTCCAGACCGCCCCGTAGAGGTCGATCCGCGCCTCGGCGTCGGTTCGCTCTTCCTCCGTCATCCCCCCGAAAAACGTGTCGGCAGTGCTTAAATTTCGCCCTCGGACAGCCGCCCGTAAATGATTATCAGTTGAAACGATGCCAAAGTATATATTGATTAATTATAATTTTTTGAACGGACCATGCCCGAAACAGTGTTCGAGGTCGACACCGACGCACCCCCCGACGAACAGCCCGACCCCATCGTCAACCGGTGGCACCCGGACACGCCGCCCGCGGCGAGCGTCGAACCCGGCGAGAAGTTCCGCGTGGAGTGTCTCGATTGGACGGGTGGCCAGGTCGTCAACGACGACAGCGCGAACGACATCCGGGACATGGAACTCGCGCCGAACCACCACCTGAGCGGTCCGATCGAGGTGAACGGCGCCGAACCCGGCGACGTCCTCGTCGTCGACATCCTCGATATCGGCGCCTTCCCGGACCACGAGTGGGGGTTCACCGGCATCTTCGACCTGGAGAACGGCGGCGGCTTCCTCACCGATCACTTCCCCGAGGCGCGCAAGGCCATCTGGGAACTCGACGGCGTCTACACCCGGTCGCGGCACGTCCCCGGCGTCGACTTCGCCGGGCTGACCCACCCCGGCATCCTCGGGACGGCGCCATCGCACGAACTGCTGGAGGAGTGGAACCGCCGGGAGCGGAAACTCATCGACGACGGCCCGGACGTCGAGACGGCCGTCAACCACGAGACCCGCGAGGAGCAACCCCCGCTGGCGCTCCCGCCGGAGCCCAAAGACGCCATGCTCGGGTCGATGGAGGGCGAGGAACTGGAGCAGGCGAGTCAGGAGGCCGCCCGAACCATCCCGCCCCGGGAGAACGCGGGCAACTGCGACATCAAGAACCTCAGCCGCGGCTCCCGCGTCTACCTCCCCGTCTTCGTCGAGGGGGCGAACTTCATCACCGGCGACATCCACTTCTCGCAGGGTGACGGCGAAATCACGTTCTGTGGCGCCATCGAGATGGCGGGCTGGATCGACTTCCGGGTCGACCTCATCAAAGGGGGGCAGGAACAGTTCGGCCTCGACCACGCCATCTTCAAGCCGGGCAACGTCGAACCGCAGTTCAGCGAGTACGTCACCTTCGAGGGCTACTCCGTCGACGAGGACGGCACCCAGCACTACAAGAACGCCAACGTCGGCATGCGCCGGGCGTGCCTCGACGCCATCCACTACCTGGAGAACTTCGGCTACACCGGCGAGCAGGCATACTTCGCGCTCAGCACCATCCCTGTCGAGAGCCGCATCGCCGGCATCGTCGACCTGCCGAACACCTGCGTCACCGTCTCCATCCCGCAGGCGGCGTTCGACTTCTCCATCGATCCGGACGACCTCGGCGACGTCGAGAGCCAGTCCCGCGGCACGTCCGCCCGGCCGTCCTGATCGCGGCCGCGTTTTTCAGTGGCCGATCGCCCAAGGGTAGCCGTGCGGATCGGTCTCGAACTCGCCGCCGGCGTGGGGTCCGTCGTGGTCGTGGTCGTGATCGTGGCCGCCGCTCCCGTCCTCCGACGGCCCCGTCTCGATGATCCCGTCGATCCGGAGGAGGAGTGCGGCGGCGTCGGTCGCGTTGGCGACCACGCGCCGCTTGAGGCGAGCGGGTTCGACGACGCCCCGGTCGGACACGTCGGCGATCCCGCCCGCCTCGCCGTCGACGCCGATCCGCGTCTCGTCGTCCGCGTGCCGTCGCCGGAGTTCCAGCAGGCTGTCGATCGGGTCCAGGCCGGCGTTCCGCGCCAGCGAGACGGGGATCGTCTCCAGCGCGTCCGCGAACGCTTCGACCGCGACGGCTTCGCGGTCCCCGATGCGCCGGCCGTATCTCCGAACGTCCGTCGCGAGCGCCACCTCCACGGCGCCGCCGCCGGCGACGAGTCGCGGCCGCGCGTCGAACTCGTCGAGCAGGCCGACGGCGTCGACCACGATGCGCTCCGTCTCGTCGACGACGTGGTCCGTCCCGCCGCGGAGCAGCACCGACACCTGCGACGACGTCGACTCGCGGACGATCACGAACGCGCCGTCGCCGAGAGTGACCCGTTCGACCGCGTCCGCCCGGCCGACCGACGCCGTGTCGAGCGCGTCGAGACGCATCACCGGGCGGGCGCCGGTCGCCCGCTCCAGTTTGTGGACCTCGTCCTGTCGGGTCCGCTCGAAGACCAGCACACCCTCGCGCGCGAGCATGGTTCGCAGCCGGTCGTCGACGGACTTCTGGCAGAACAGCACGTCCACGTCGTGTGCGGACAGCGCCTCGACGTACCGGCGGTACTCCCCCGTCTCGAACGCCTGTGCCCGTTCGAGATCACCCACATCCTCGAACGAGTACCGGGAGACGGCGTCCGGCGACTGGATCGTGAGTTCGTCGTCGACGACGGCGACGCGGGCGTCGTCGACGCGCTGTGGCACCGGCGCGGCGACCTCCGAGAGGCTCGTCGAGGAGGCGTCGGTGTCGACGACCAGGCCGTCGAGCAGTTCGGAGTCGGTCGTCCCCCCGCCCGCGACGCCGTGGATCGTCACGTTCGACAGCCGCCGCCCCGACGACCCGCGGACGGCGTCGAACGCCCGCACCGCGAGGTCGGAGAGAAACGCCGTCCGCGCCTCGTCCCAGCGGCCGGTGATCGACGTCGCCACGACGTTCCGGCGCGTCGATCCGTCGTCAGGATCGGGCGTCCACGCCACGTCGTCGAGAACCGTGCCCGCTCGGGCCGCCGCCGTCCGGTAGCCGTCGACGACCGTCGTCGGGTGGAACCCGTCGTCGAGCAGCGAACTCGCCTCGTCCAGCAGCGCCCCCGCGAGGACGATCGCCGACGTCGCCCCGTCGCCGACTTCGCCGCTCTGGGCGCGCGCCACGTCGGCCACGATCCGTGCCGCCGGCGACTCGATCTCCATCCGGTCGACGATGCTCGCTCCGTCGTTCGTCAGGACGACCGTCCCGTCGCCGACGAGCATCTTGTCGCGGCCGGTCGGCCCGAGCGTCGTCCGGAGCATCTCGGATAGGACGACCCCGGCCCGAACGGTCGCCGCCGCCGCGTCGCGTTCCCCCACCTCACCGGTCACGTTCGCGATACGATCGAGCCCACTCATACGGATGACACTTGGGGGAACGGTCGAATGAGTGATAAAAGTGCGTGCGGACCGGCACCGGTGACCGGTCCCCTGCGCCCTAGATTACTGCGGTTCGCAGGGCAGCATCTCCTGGTCGTACTCCTGATCGCCGACGACGACGGCCGCACAGCCGCCGATGTGGCCGAAGTCGTAGTCGCACTTGTACTCGTAGACTCCCGGTTCGGGGAAGTAGTGGGTGACCGGCTCGGAGCCGAGGTCCTCGTCCAGCTCCCAGTCCGAGGCCACCTCGGGGTTCCACGCCCGCCGACCGCTCTCCGAACTCGACGGCGACATGGAGGTGACGCTGTGCGAGCTGAGGCTCTCGGTGGTCCACCTGACGACGGTTCCCGGCTCCACCTCGGCGACCATCGGGATGAACGTCTTGTTCTCGTTGTTGATCGTGAACTCCGGCGCGTCTTCGGGTGGACCGGAGGGCGTCGACGTCGCGGTGGCGGTCGGCGTCTCGGTGGCCGTCGCCGTGGCCGTCGCCGTGTCCGTCTCCTCCGCACCGTCGCCGCCGTCCGAACCCCCCGAACAGCCGGCGAGTGAACCAACGAGCCCGGCAGCGGCCGCGACGATCTTCCTGCGACTGAATGTCATGGTGTCGTGGCGTTCGCTAAGCGAGGCCCCTTCAAAAAACATTCGAGGTTGCCCCGACGCCGACGCCGTGGGGTACTCCGATTATCAGCCGACTAGATCGGCCAACAGAGTTTATATTCGTGAAGTCCCTGAAACGGTCAATGGCTATCGACGACGCCGAGAGCTCCGAGTCGGGGGAGCTCGACGGCGCGGCGACCGTCGACCCGGACCGCGAGACGGTCGACATCGAGCGGTTATCCGCGCTGCTCGCCGCGGGCGAGGAGGCCGCGACACGGCTCGACGCCGCCGTCTCGCGGGTGCAGGGGGACGGGCCGCCGGTCGTCAAGGATCTCTGGTCGTGGGAGGATTACAAGGAGGAGTTCTACTACGACGCGAACGGCAATCCGCCGACCGACGGGTCCGGGGAGCCGGCCCCGTTCGATCCGACCGACACGCTCGGGTTCGACCCCGCGGAGACGGAACGGGTGCTGTCGGGGGCCGCGGACGTCGCGGCGGAGTTGGACGCGGTCGTCGACGAGCGGACGGTGTCGGTCGACGAGGAGATCGACGAGGACGCCTTCTTCAGCGACGAGTTCGGAACGACGACCATCGCGAACCGGTACGACATGGAGAAGACGGTCCCCCTCGAGAAGAAGACACACTTCGTCGAGGTGGACCGATACTGGGTGAACAAGCCGTACGCTTACGTCGTCATCTTCCGCTCGCTGAAGGAAAACGAGCAGAAGTACTACGTGATCCAACCCCACACCACGCCCATCGAGGAGGATCTGGTCGAGTTTCTGACGGCCAAGCTCCAGAACGCGATCAAGTACGCCGACGTGGGCGTCGCCGGCGGCTTGGACGAGCGCGAACGGGTCATCCGCGACGAGACGTTCGCCCTGCTCGAACGGTACGACCTCTACGCGCGCACGTCGGGGACGGGCCTGCTCGACACCATCGCCAGCCAACTCGGCGTCGAGAGCGGCGACGGCACCGCCGGCCGGCTCCTGTCACGGCTGGGCTGGCAGCCCGGAAGCGACACCGACGAGGAGCTCCGCGGCATCAGGGCCCGCCCCGAACCAGCCGTCATGGCCGAGGACGCGAACGACCTCTCGGAGTATCAGGTCGAGAAGCTCCTGTACTATCTCAAGCGGGACTTCATCGGCTACGAACGGATCGACGCCATCAAACACGACATCAACGTCGAGGACATCTCGTGTGACGGCTACAACTCGCCCGTCTTCGTCTACCACAGCGACTACGAGCAGATCATCTCCAACGTCTACCACGGCGAGAACGAACTCGACGACTTCGTCGTCAAGCTCGCCCAGCGGTCCGGCAAGGGGATCAGCAAGCGCCGTCCGCAGGTGGACGCGACCCTCCCCGACGGGTCCCGCGCCCAGTTGACCCTCGGGAAGGAGGTGTCCGACCACGGCACCAACTACACCATCCGCCAGTTCAAGGACGTCCCGTTCACGCCCGTCGACCTCATCAACTGGAAGACGTTCTCGCTGGAGGAGATGGCGTACCTGTGGCTCGCCATCGAGAACAACAAGTCGCTGATCTTCGCCGGCGGGACGGCATCGGGGAAGACGACCAGCCTGAACGCCGTCTCGCTTTTCATCCCCTCGAACTCCAAGATCGTCTCCATCGAGGACACCCGCGAGGTGGAGTTGCCCCAGCGCAACTGGGTCGCCTCCGTCACCCGGCCCTCGTTCTCCGACGACGAACAGGGCGAAGTCGACGAGTTCGACCTGCTGGAGGCCGCGCTCCGCCAGCGCCCGGAGTACATCGTCATGGGCGAGATCCGTGGCGAGGAGGGCCGGACCCTCTTCCAGGTCATGTCGACCGGGCACACCACGCTGACGACGTTCCACGCCGACAGCGTGGGTGAGGTACTCAAGCGGTTCACGACCGAGCCGATCAACGTCTCGAAGACGATGTTCACGGCGCTCGATCTGGTGTCGATCCAGACCCAGACCAGAGTCGAGGGGCGGAAGGTCCGCCGGAACAAGAACCTCACCGAGATCAACTTCTACGACGCCGAGAACGACGAGATCAACGTGCAGGACGTCTACCAGTGGCAGGCCGAGACCGACGAGTTCCTCCGCATGAGCGACTCCAACACCTTGGAGGAGATCCGCTTCGACCGCGGGTGGACTCGGGAGACCCTCGAGGAGGAAATCTTCAAACGGCAGGTCGTCCTGGCGTACCTCATCGAGAACGGACTCAACACGTACACGCAGGTGGCCGCCACGGTCCAGGCGTTCATCAACGACGAGGAGACGATCCTCGGCTTGATGGCCGAGGATCGACTCGAACGCAGCCTGGAGGACCTCCGCGAGATGGAGTCCGTCCTGATCGACATCGACCCCGAGAAGGAGGCGATGGTGCCCCGACCGGACCCGAGCGAGGAGGCACTGGCGCTGTGTGCCGACATCCTCGACCGCGCGGAGACGGAACTGCTCGACGAGTACCGCGGCGAGGACGTCGACGGGGTCGACACGGCGCTGGTGGGGATGGACCGAGCCGCGGACGTGACGGCCGAACCGACCGACGCGGCGACCGAGACGGGGAGCGAAGCCGACTCCGAAGACGGTGTCGGGGACGAGGTGGACGCCCAGTTCGACGTGGACGACGCCGGCGACGAGGGAGCGAGCCCGTTCGCGGACGACCCCGACGAGGAGTTCGGCATCTCGTTCGAATCGTCGGACGACGAGGGGTGGGAGTCGCCCGCCGGGTCCGACACGGACCCGGTGACGGACGTTGGGACCGACGACGAGGTGTCGATCGACCCGGACCCAGACGTCGACCTCGATCCGGATGAGGACTCGAATCCCGACCCGGATCCCGACCTCGATCCGGATGAGGACTCGAATCCCGACCCGGATCCCGACCTCGATCCGGATGAGGACTCGAATCCCGACCCGGATCCCGACCTCGATCCGGATGAGGACTCGAATCCCGACCCGGATCCCGGCGTCGACCTCGATCCGGAATCGTCGCCGGACGAGGCCGACGAAAGCGAGGCCGACGAGAGCGAGGCCGACATCGACGACTGGGGGTTCGGCGACGTGACCGACGCGGACGGGGAGGGCTGACGTGAGCCTCGACACCGGAACCGGGCTGGATCGGAGCATCGACAGCCTCGGCGACCTGTTTTACCCCCTCTTCCAGCGGCTGTTCGACGAGGACGGCGACTTCGTCGACGACGTGGAGACGAAACTGGCCCAGGCGCGGATGTCCACGACGGTCGAACTCTACCTCTCGCGGGCCCTCGCGGTCGGCGTCCTTCTCGGCCTCGTGCTGTGGCTCCTGGGAACCTTCGTCGGCTACAGCCTCTTTGCCCTCGGAATCGTCTCCCCGGACCTGTTCTCGACGGGGGCGCGGATCCCCAACGAGACGGTCGTCAGGCTCATCGAGCAGGTGAAGGTCCCGCTCGCCATCGGCATCGTCGGGCTCGTGATGGGCTCCATCGGGTTCGTCACCGGGTTCGGCACCCTCGTCGGCATCCCCTACTCGCGGGCCTCGGGCCGGAAGCGGGAGATCAACATGCTGCTCTCGGACTCCATCTCGTTCATGTACGCGCTGTCGGTCGGGGGGCTGAACCAGTTGGAGATCCTGCAGGCGATGGCCCGCGCCGACGACACCTACGGCGAAGTGGCCCGGGAGTTCCAGAGTATCGTCCAGGAGACGGAGTACTTCGGCACCGACTACCGGAACGCCATCCAGGAGCAGGCCGCGGAGACGCCCAGCGACGACCTCTCGCAGTTCCTGACGGACATGCTCTCCATCGTCAACTCCGGGGGGAACATGCAGGCCTTCCTCTCCGATAAGAAGGACAAACACATGCGGACGGCCAAACAGCAACAGGAGGTCACCCTCGACACCCTCGAACTGTTCGGCGAGATGTACATGACCCTCTCGCTGTTCCCGCTCCTGTTGATCATCATCCTCGTCATCATGAGCATGCTCGGGGAGGCTCAGTCGTTCATGCTGTACGCGACGGTGTACGGCCTGATCCCGATCACCGGCGTCATGTTCCTGGTGTTGGTCTCGACGGTGAAACAGGACGAACCGGGCGACGGATACCTCGACCCGTCGGACGGGAGCGACCGGGTCCAGGAGACCGGCGACGACGGCCTCTTTCACCTCGGGCTGATCGAGCGATACGTCGGCGAGTTCGGGATCTTCGACCGCATCAAGTCCCGCGAGGGCACCTTCCGGACGAAACAGCTGCTGCGGCAGCCACACCACTTCTTCCGTGACCACCCGCAGTTCACGCTCCTGTTGACCGCCCCCGCGGCGCTGGTGTTGCTCGCCTTCGCCGGGGTGAGCGGTGCGGCCCCGACGACGTGGGGTGGCATGGTACAGGCACCGGTGTGGGGGACCTTCGTCTGGATCTACGTGCCGCTCTACCTGACCTTGATCCCGCTCGGCGTCTTCCACGAGTGGAACGTCCGCACGCGGGCGGCGATCACCGGCAAACTCTCGGACAACCTGCGGAAGCTGTCGAGCGCGAACGACACCGGACAGACGCTGCTGGAGTCGGTCGACACCGTCGCGGAGACGTCGTCGGGCAAACTCGCCGACGAGTTCGACGTCGTCTACGCCAAGGTGAACTACGGGATGAGCCTCCGCAACGCGCTCGTGGAGTTCAACAACAAATATCACGTCCCGCGGCTGGCCCGGACGGTGAAGCTCATCAGCAAGGCCCAGGAGGCCTCCAGTCAGATCACGCAGGTCCTGACCACCGCGGCACAGGCCAGCGAGAACCAGGACGACATCGAACGCGAACGTCGGTCCCGGACCCGCATGCAGGTGGCGATCATCCTGATGACGTATCTCACCCTGCTGGGCGTGATGGCCATCCTGAAGACCCAGTTCCTCGACGTGATGGCGGGGCTGACCGAGCAGGCCTCGGGTGGCGGCGGTGGCGGCTCTCAGCAGTTCGGCGGCGGCATCGACGTGCAGCTCCTCTCGCTGCTGTTCTTCCACGCCGTGACCCTGCAGGCCATCCTCTCGGGGATCATCAGCGGGTACATCCGGACGGCGAAGCTGATGGCCGGAATCAAGTTCGTGGTGATCCTGCAGACGATCGCGCTGGCGGTCTGGCTGGTGGTCGGATGAACGGGCGCGGACAGACGACCATCGATTTCGCCATCGGGACGAGCGTCTTCCTCGTCACCGTCGCCTTCGTGGTGGCCTTCGTCCCCGGCATCTTCCAGCCGTTCGCCGAGGGCCCCCAGGAGGAACTCGCGAGCGTCGACCGGATCGCCGACACGGTCGTCCACGACCTGCTCGACGGCGGCGACGACACCACCACGCTGGACCGGGAGTGCACTATCTACCTGTTCAACGACACGGACACCGACCCTACCGGCACCTGTCCGTTCGACGATTCGGACCCGCTCTCCGAGCAGGTCGGCCTCACCGAGGGGCACCACGTGAACGTCACCGTCGTCGGCGGAGACCCGAACGGCGGCTCGCAGAACCCGGTCTGTACCGACGGTCAACACGTCACGGTGAGCGACACCGACGACTGCACCGGGGGCGTCGCACTGAACGCGGGCGAACCCGTCCCGTCGAGCGGCGCGTCGGTGATCGGTCGGCGGGTCGTCCACGTCGACGGAACCACCGCGACGGTCGTCGTCAGGATGTGGTGACAGTGCGCGCACAGGCACACACGCTCGAAGCCGTCACGGCGGGGATGATCCTGCTCGCGAGCGTCGTCTTCGCGCTGCAGGTGACCGCGGTCACCCCGCTGTCCGCGAGCACGTCGAGCCAACACATCGAGAACCAACAGCAGTCGTCGGCGGTGGGGGTGCTCGATACGGCCCGCGAGACGGGTGCGCTCAAGGCCGCCGTCGTCCACTGGGACGACACGAACGGGACGTTACACGGCGTCTCCGCCGGGGCCTACACGACGGACGCCGAGGTCAACGAGACGCGTCTCGGGCGCATGCTCCTCGATACGTTCCAGTCCCGCGGCGTCGCGTTCAACGTCTACGTCACCTACACCGGCGATACGGGAACCGTCGCCCGGGAGCGGTTCATCTACCGGGGCGAACCCAGCGACAACGCCGCCACGGCCACGACGTCGCTGGCGCTCTACGACGACGACCCGCTGTACGACGCGAACGGGACGGCGACGGACACCACCGTCAACGGGTCGAGCACCTACGGCAACTTCGTCCCGTCGAGGTCGGACACCGGCCTGTACAACGTCGTCAGGGTGGAGGTGGTCGTATGGCGGATGTGAGCCTCCCGATGGACGGATCGAGCGACCGCGCCCAACTACTGCTGGTCGGCGCGCTCACCCTCGCGGTCGTGTTCCTCTCGCTCAGCCTGCTGCTCAACTCGGTCATCTACACGGAGAACCTGGCGACCCGACAGACGAACACGGACGTCGAGAAGGCGACGACGTTCCGCTTCGTGGCCGTCGACGTGCTCGGCGACGCCATCGAACACGTCAACCGCGGGGACGCGTCCGACTTCGGGACCCGCCGCGACGACTACCGAAACGTCACCGGCGTCGCCATACGGACCCTCGGAAACCAGTCGGCGACCGATAGCCTGGCGACCGACGTCGAGCGGCGGACCGTCAGCCGGGGGACGCGCATCGCCGACGACAACGCCACCTCGACGCTGACACCCGAGAACGACTCGAGGGGCAACTGGACGGTCGTGACGGACGCGCGGGTGCGCAACGCCCGACTGCACGTCGAAACCGACGACGTTGTCCGGATCGTCGTCGACGACGGCACGGCGCGGGACGTCGTCCTCGACGGGACCGCGAACGAACTCCGCGTCGAGGGCGAGAGCGAGGCGTGCTCGCTCGGCGGCGGACGCAACTGGGTCGACCTGACGGCCGCACGGGTCGACGGCGAGCGGTGCCGTCCGCTGACGACGCTCCCGTTCGACGACGAGGTGAACGTCTCGATAGCGAACGGAACCGACGCGACGGGGACGTACTCGCTCGTGGTCGACCGGTACGAGGCCGGAATCCGGTCGGCGGTCGACACGCAGAACTACCCCGGTCAGTGTGCGCCCCCGTCGCCGCCGACGTACAACGACAGCGACGCCGGCGGGCCGTACACGTCACCGGCGGTGTACGCCGCGACGGCGAACGTCTCGGTCGCGAGCCCGGACATCGACTACCGGCGGACGGTGCGGACGGCCCCCGGCGAGGTCGGCGGGCCGCCGACCGATCCCACCTTCGAGCGATACGACGTGACCAACACCTCGACGTCGCTCCGGGTGAACTGGAACGTGACGGATCCGAACGGCGACTTCGACTACGTCGCGGTCGGTCTCTACAACGTCTCCGACGGGTCGACGGAAGTTTCGCCCTCGAACTACACCACCTCCGACGGCGACGTCACCTTCACGGGGCTGTCCAACAGTACGGCGTACGCGATCAACGCGACGGCGGTCGACGGCGCGACGCCAGAGAACCGTCGGACCGTCTCGGAGATCCACAGCCCCGACGGCGGCGGGGGGTGTCCGCCGTGACCCTCCGGTCGGACCGCCGGGGGAGTTCGACGGCGCTCGGCTACGTCCTGTCGCTCGGCATCGCCGCCGTCCTCATCTCGGGGTTGATCGTCGCCGGGGGCGGGCTGATGGAGAGCCAGCGCGACCAGTCGGCGCGGACCGAACTCGAGGTGATCGGACAGACGCTCGCCGAGGAGGTGACGAGCGCGGGGCGACTCGCGGACTGTCCGTCGTGTGAACTCCGGCTCCGGGTCGACCTGCCCAGCCGCGTCGCCGGCGGATCCTATCTGATCGAGGTGACCGACACCGCCGACGCGGGGATCCATCGGCTCGTGTTGAACACGAGCGTGACGGGCGTGACGATCCGGGTTCGGTTCCGGTCGCGCCTCCCCGTCGCCGAGACCAGCCTCGCTGGCGGCCCGGTCGTGATCGTCTACGATTCGGGGACGCTGGAGGTGCGGGACGCGGAATGACCGACCGAGCCGTCAGCGACGTGTTGAGTTTCGTCCTCGTGTTCTCGCTCATCACGGCCTCCGTGGGGCTGGTGAGCGTAGTCGGCCTCGGGAGCCTCCAGGACGCCCGCAACGCCGAGCGGATCGACAACGGGGAGCGGGCCTTCGAGGTGCTCGCCGACAACCACGGCGATATCGTCCACGGCGGGGCGCCCTCGCGGGCGACCGAGATCAAACTCGCGGAGACGACGCTGACACTCGGGGACACCTCGGACTCCGAGGTCACACTGGAGAACGGCTCGGTTCCGGGCACCGTCGAGAGCCGGTCGATCACGTTCGGCCGTTCGGGCGAGAGCCTCGACAGCGGCGTCGTCTACGAGATGGGTGCGGTGATCCGAGTCGATCGGGGCGGAGCCGCGATGCGTCGCGAACCGCCCTTTTACTTCGACGAGGACCGGACCGTGATCCACTACGTCGCGCTCGAATCCCGGACCGGCGACGTCCAGCGCCGGTCCGGCTCGACGACCGTCCTCGTGCGCGGGGTCAGGGGTACCACGGCGGTGTTGGCCCACGAGCAACCGACCGGGAACGTCACGCTCACCGTCGACACCGAACCCCGACGGGCGGCGGCCTGGAAGCGGTATCTCGACGACGAACTCGACGGGATGTCACCTGCGGCCACGCCCTGTGACCCCCTCGCCGGCAACGGGACGGTCAGCTGTACGTTCCGGACCGACGACCTCCGGATCAGCCGGACCACGATCCGTACCTCGATCGACTGATCAGCCGACCGTGGCCGTCACGTTGTGTTCCGTGATGTGGAGGTAGGTAACGACTTTGCCGCTGCCCCCGTAGTAGATGTAGCCCGAGGAGCCGGATTCGCCGATCCCCGCGTTGTTCCCGTCGGCGACGACGAGGTCGAAGTCGGGACCCATCTGGGCGAAGTAATGTCTGGTGACGAGCGTCAAGTTCTCGGTGTTGCCCGACGAGTAGGTGACGTTCGGGTCGGGGGAGTGCTCCTCGAATTTGGCGTCGCTCGCGAGCGTCTTCGAGCCGGATTTGAAGTGGACGTTGTCGTTTTTCACCTTCTGGAAGGTCATGTCCGTCGAGTTTTCGGGCGTGAGATCGACGTCGACCCAGATCTCGTCGCCGTCGGCGGGTTTCCCGTTCACCTCGCCACACTCCGTCTCCAGGTAGCTGTCGCTGTACCAGCCGTGGTGGGTATCGCCGCCGTCGTCGCTGTAGTAGATCGACAGCGCCACGTCCTCGTTACAGCTGTTCACGCCGTTACCGCCGACGTGAATCTCGAACTCCCGCTGGCCCTGCTTGGCGTAGAACGACCAATCGAGGTTCGAGAACGAGGACTCCTCGGTGTCCTGCGGGCGGATGGTAAAGGAGAAGTCGTCGAGGGAGTGGCCGGCGTCCATCCCGCGGACCGTGATCCCCTGTGTCTCCGGTGGCATCTGGAAGTCCCCGAGGGTGCCGATGCTGATCAGTTCGACCGTCACCTGGTTGGGTGCCGGATAGGAGACGTTGCCGTCGGTCCGAGTCTCGAAGTACGACCCCCACGCCTCGGCGTACTCGCTCCAGATGGTGACCGCCACGGTCCCGTTCTCGACCGGGTTCCGGTACTCGGTCCCGTCCGGGTACGTCTCGTTGCGGGGATAGAGCGAGGTGCTGGTCTCCGTGGTACTGGCGCCGACGGTGGTCCGGCCCGCGGCGCTGCCGTTCCCCCGGATGCGGACGAGCGGGAAGGTGAGCGACCCCTCGCGGTAGTGAAACTCCGGCGGCGAGACCATGCGGGTCGAGCCGTCGTCGTACCGCCGCCACACGCCGCCGCCCTGGTAGGCGATGGCGTCGTCGCCGTTCTCGTTTCGGTAGACGATGGCCCCGAGGGACGTGTTCGACACCAGCTCGACGTCGTTGCTCCCGTCGTAGTTCCGGTGGACGATCTTGATGGTTCCCGCGTCCTCGTCGACGGTGTACCCCCCGTTCGACGTGGGGAGGTCGACGGACTGACGCTCCGAATCGCCGAGCGCGACGGTCGACAGTCGGGAGTCCAAAAGCGTCATGCCGTTCTCGGCGCGGTCGATCTCCGACCGCGACTGGACGTCCTCGATGGCGGTGAAGCCGAACGTGACGACCACCGTCGTCGAGACGAGGACGAGACCGATCACGAGGATCACCCCGAGCGGCTCGGCCTGTGACTGCCGGTCCCGCACGAACCGGTACAGCCAGGGGGTGCGTGGCCGCGACATTGGGGAGAGAAGACACGCGGCGCATAAAAGCCGAGTGGCCGATTCTCCGCGCTGATAGCCGCCGGTTCCCGTCGTCGAGCAACAGGTCTAATACTCGGGCTCCCGCTGACTGGGAGTATGCAACACGATACCACGTTCGTCGACGACCTGGGTCTGGCGGCGGATCAGATCTCGGTCGGCGACGCGGACCGGGAGGAACGCTCCCACGACTGGGGGACCGCACGCGAGGACGGCGTCCGCCCCGACGTCGTCGTCTGGCCCGAGTCGACCGACGACATCGCCGCTGTCCTGCGTGCGGCGACCGAACACGGCGTCCCCGTCACCCCCTACGCCGCCGGGACGAGCCTGGAGGGCAACGCCGTCCCCGTCGAGGGCGGCATCACCCTCGATATGAACCGGATGGACGCCGTCCTCGACGTCCGCCCGGACGACCTGCAGATCGACGTCCAGCCGGGAATCCTCGGCGACGACGTGAACGAGGCGGTGGCGAAACACGGCCTGTTCCTCCCGGCGCTCCCCTCCTCGGGCGCCATCTCGACCATCGGCGGGATGCTCGCCAACGACGCCAGCGGTATGAAGACCGTCAAGTACGGCGAGGTGAGCGACTGGGTGCTCGGCATGGAAGTCGTCCTGCCGACCGGCGAGGTCATCACGACCGGGAGCAAGGCGGCCAAGACCTCCTCGGGCTACGACCTAGGTGACCTGATCGTCGGCAGCGAGGGGACGCTGGGCGTCATCACGCGCGTGACGATCCAGTTGGCCGGACGCCCCCAGCAGGTCAGGGGCGGCCGAGCCCACTTCGAGACGCTCGACGACGCCGCGGAGGCCGTCTTCGACGCCGTCCGGTCCGGGGTCGACGTGGCGAAGATCGAACTGATCGACCGCCTGAGCGCCGCCATGTCGAACGCCCACCTCGACACCGACCTCCCGGACGTGCCGATGGTGTTCGTGGAGTTCCACGCCGATCACGGCATCGAGGAGGAGATCGAGTTCTGTCGGACCATCTTCGAGGCCCACGGGGTGACCGAGTTCGAGGTGGCCGAAAACGAACACGGGATGGACGAGCTGTGGGCGGCGCGCCGGGAACTCGCGGAGGCCTTGGAGCCCTACGACGACGACCTCTCGCCGCTCACCCCCGGCGACGTGACCGTCCCCATCAGCGAGTATCCCGACCTCGTTCGGTACGTGAAAGAGCTCGGCGAGCGGGAGGACTTTCTCATCTCCTGTTTCGGCCACGCCGGCGACGGCAACCTCCACTACACGGTCATGATCGATCCGGACGACCCCGAGGACGTGGCCCACGGCAAGGACGTCTCGCGGCGGATCGTCGAACACGCCATCGAAGTCGGCGGCACGTCGACCGGCGAGCACGGCATCGGCCTCGGCAAACAGGACTACCTCGTCGCCGAACACGGCGAGGCGGCCGTCGACGCGATGCGCTCGATCAAGGAGGCGCTAGATCCCGCAGGGATCATGAACCCCGGAAAGGTGTTCGACGGGCCGGAACCCTGACGGCCGGGGTCACCCCGTGCTCGTATAGAGGTAGCCGGTGACGATGGCCAACACCGCTTCGGCACCCTTGGCGATGACCGCCATCGGGTTCAAACTACCTCCCTGGTAGAACGCGTCGACGCCGAACCCTTGGAAGACGAACAGGGCGACGACCGTCGCGAGGGCATAGAGTGCGGCGACGAGGTACAGTTCCCGACGCCAGTAGCGGGTTAGGTAGATCGCGATCCCACCCAGAAAGCCCAAGCCGTTGAGGGCAAAGAGGATGGCCAGCGTCCGACTGAATCCGATCACCTGCGGCGCCAGGAAGAGGTGGATCACGCCCGTCACGACGGCCAACACGATGGCGACGTAGCCGAGCGGGCTCTTCGAGAGGTCGACCAACGACTCGCCAGCCGTGGTGTTGCTCACGCTCATCGCACACCCTCCGTGTCGTTCGAGTCGAGAGTTCGTCCATGCACTGTACGCGCCGACTCGACCGGCCGCGGGTCGGTCGGCGGCGTCGACGGGGACGTGCGGACACCGAATTCGGCTCGTATCATACACTCGGCTGTCAACGTCGCGAAACAAAGTTCGATTGGTACGATCATCGAAAGGAGGACGGCGTGGTCGTCCCAGGCGGGCGATTTGCGAGACCGCGGATCGGCGACGACGGGCAGGGCGTCCGTCTCGTGGGTGCGGCGTGGGGAGACGGGCGGGATCGGACTACAGATCCACCCGGTCGAAGTCGTAAAACACCGCCTCGAAGTCGTTCTCGGTCATCCCGGATTCCAGCTCCGCGATCCGGTCCCGTGTTTGCTCGAAGTCGTCCTTGAGCCGGGCGTACTCCTCGCTCTCGGCCAGTTCGTCCTCGGTCTTGTGGGATTCGAGGGCCGACAGTTTCGACGCGAGGGCAAAGAGCGTCGAGAGGGTACGGTCGTACTCGTTGCGTTCGAGGAGCCCACGGACGAGTCGGCGCACGTCCTCCCGAAAGAGGGGTTTGACCACGTAGTCGTCGAACCCCATCTCGAGGACGTCGAAGTCGGGCTCGACGGCAGTCACCATCGCGACCCTGACCGAGAGGTCCTGGTCGCGAATCCGTTCGAGCACTTCGTCGCCCGAGAGCCCGGGCATCAGTCGATCCAGCAACACCACGTCGACGTCCTCGTCGGCCCGTTCGAGGGCCTCCTCCCCACTTGTCGCCACGCGCACCTCGTAGTCCTCCGAGAGCCACTCGGCGAACAGTTCGGCCAACTCGATTTCGTCTTCGACGACGAGGACGCAGGGTGGTGAGCTCATGTGATGGCCGAATCGAACCGGCTACCCACCCATAACGACGGCTCCCTCAAAGTTATTTCTCCCGCCCAGCGTGCTCACGCGTCGCCGACGGGGTCGGGGTACTGTAACTGTGTCCCCCTGGTTCGCCAGGACAGTCCGTCGAGCCACCGGTAATGACTCACCGCGAACAGTATCAGGAGTCCGCGGACCGCGAGCGCCGCTCGACGGTGAGCGTTCCACAGACCGGGCAGAGACAGAGGTCTTCCTCGAACGTCGTTTCGCACCTGGAGCAGACGTACGTCGACCCCGACTCCGGCCCCAGATCGAGCATCCCGTCGTAGTTGTACGGTGCTGTCACAGCCACCCCACCTCGCCGCCGTGTTGACCGAGTGTTACCCCGTGCATATCGGTGGTGTACGTATCCATCCATACCACTCCATAGTACCAAAAGCTACCGGTCGTCGACGCGGGGGGTCGCCGCCGGGTCGGCGGCGACTGTCCCCGCCCGCCGACTGCCGGTACACAGGGCTTACCCGTCTCCACGCCCACCGTCGACGTATGTCAAACCGCGTAGTCCAGGGCCGCATGGTGACCCCCGAGCGACTGGCCGAACTGATCGAGGGCGAACGACCGATGGAAGCCGACGGCATCGAGGACGCCGACAGGGCGTGTCCGGAGTGCGGGGGCGACGTCCTCGCCGTCTCGTATATGCCCACGGTTACCGAACTCATCACGGGCTACAAGTGTCAGGACTGCGACTGGTCCGACGCCGACCGATAACCGAAATCCCTTTACGGTCCTTCGGGTAACGAAGTAGCGAGGGGTTGTGGCCAAGCCCGGCATGGCGACTGACTCCAGAGGCCACGCCCGGTGACGACACTCCAGCTGATATACCGAGCGCGCGACTGATCATCGCCGCGCGACGACGACCCTCTGGAGTACCGAGGCGCAACCGGAGATATCAGTCGATCGGGGGTTCAAATCCCTCCAACCCCATTCCTATCTTGAAGGTCTTGTACTTCGAGACCGCGAGGATCGGCAGGTACATCGGGGTCTCGCTCTGTTCGGGCGTGAACTCGGCCGTGAGCTTCTGCCCCGGCGCGAGTGTGGCGCTCACCGTCTCGTTGAACGGGGCGTCGTCGGGATCGGGACAGGGGACCAGCATCACTCGCCCCCCGTCCGATCGTCGACCTGCTCGTCGGTCCCCGCGGGCGAGATCTCGAACTGAAGCTTCGTCGAGACGGCGAGCAGGTCGCCGTTGCTGTCTCGGAGCTTGGCGTAGATCGGGACGCCCTGCTCGGAGCCCTTGGCCACGCGGTTGAGCAGGCGCAAGAAGGTGCCCCGGTACGGTGTGATCTTGGCGATGGGCGTCATCACCCCGGGGGGGTGTTGGTCTCGGTCTCGACGACGTCGCTGGTTTCTCCCTCCACGACGAAGATCTCGACCATCAGTTACCGCCCCCGTCACCGACGGAGGTGACGCGCTGTTTCAGGTCGAGCCGTTCGGCGAGCTTGTCGACGGTGTAGAGACCACCGCCCATTCGGGCTATGTTCGTCCCCTCGGGGAGGTAGCCGGCGCCGAGTACGATAGCCACACCGTACACCTCGTCGGGGAGATCCCACGGCGAGTGCGGTTCGATCAGGTTCCGTACGACCGTGCCCGCGAGGAACGACCCGAACAGGATGCCGATGTCGGTCCACATGTCCGAGTCCGCGAGCGTGTCGAAGCTGTCTGCAAGTTCTCCCATGCGACGCTCCGACCAAATGGACGTTCGCTTGTAATCGACCGCGCAAGACTCTCTTAGAACGGAATAGGTTCTATGAGGATTCACCTAACAGCTAAGGTATTACGACGAGTATTACCGAGTATGAGCAAGTCGACGCGCGTCACCGAGAAGGGACAGACGACGATCCCGAAAGAACTGCGCGAGAAGTACGACCTCGAACCGGGCGACGAGGTCGTCTGGATGGATACGGAGGAGGGTATCGTCGTCAAGAAGCGCACGCGCACGTCGGGACGCGGGATGCTCCTGCCTGACGACACCTCCGAAGAAGAACGCGAAGCCGTTGCGGAGGAACTCGAACAGCGCGTCCGCGAGCGCCGTGACCGCAACTACGAGGAAGCCTAATCGTGGCGACGTACACGGCCGACGCGGTCGCGTTGTTGGTGTATCTCGTCGATTCGCTTCCGCCCAGAGCGGATCGGATATTCGCCGAAGCGGAAGCCGGAGAGACGGTGATTCAAGCGCCGAGCACGGCCCTCGCAGAAGTTCTCTACGCCGTCTCTCGGGACGGGGATGTCCGCGGGGTCACACTCACCGGAACGCCGGAGGAAACGCGGCAGGCGTTAGTCGGTGAAGGGCCGATTTCTATCGCGCCCGTCAACGACGCCGAACTCCTCGAGTACGCCGCAATGGTCGACGAGTTCAGTATTCACGACGGCATGATCGTCGCCAGCGACCGAGCCCAGGAAACGGACGCGATCATCACCTCGGACGGGGTCATACAGGAATCCGAAGTCGAGACGGTCTGGGACTGACTCAGGTCGGCCCGTCCCACTTCTTGATGAGTTCGAACACCCCCTCCGGGTTCGTCGGCCGAACGCCGTACTCGTCTTCGAGTTGATCCCGTATCTCCCTGAATCGGGCGGCCTTCGATCCGTACAGCGTGATCGGTTCTTTGGGTTCGGTCATGAGTCGAAGGGATGGCGGAGTTTCTGGTCACTCCCGCCGTAGTGTTTAGCCGTCATCTCGATGCTCGCCGAGTCCAGCCGTTCCATCTCGCCCTCGTCGGTCGATAGGTCCACTCGCTCGACCGGACCACGCCGTCAACCTCGGTCTTCTGCAGGGGACGGGACCGTCCTCGGGGTGATGGAGTTCGGCGGGGAGGTTCGGCACTTGGTCGGCCTCGGGGTTGTGCACCTCTACAGGGTACTCGGCGTCGAGCTTCCCACGATCACGGTCGCTCCCGAAACCGCCGAGCAGGTTCGCGTTGTTTCGGGAGATGACTGCCTCGTCGATCTCTTGGAGTCGTTGGGTGATCCGGATGGACGGGACCTTGCCGCGGCCGGTCGTCGCGAGGAGTTTGATGGCTTCGGGAAGCTTGACGTCTTGAGGAGCGACCAGGTAGGCCCCGTCGACGTCGGCGGCCTCGGCGAGTCGGGAGACCGCGGCCATCTGCCGGGCCTCGATGTTCGCGATGACGTCGGCGAAGGCCTGGGCGACGGGGGGTCTCCGAGGGCGTCACCTGTCCCATCGCCTCGCGCATCATCCGCTCTTTTGCCCGGTCAAGCGTCCCCGCCCACCTCCGAGAGGGCCTGCGCCGGCAGGTCGGTCTTCGAGAGCACGACCGTGCCGGCGAGGATGAGCGTCCCTATCAGAAGCTCCTTCTCGGGGGGCATGTCGGCCCGCCCGCGTTTCTCCATGACTTCCTCGAACGCCTCGTCGAGGTGGAGGTCGCGGGCCATCCGCTCGCCGAGCGGTTCGGCGCCGTCCAAACGTACGCACGGCTCTCTTCCTGACGTGTCCACTGCTAACTATAGTAGCGATTGAAAGTCATCACACAGCCGATCCCAGTACTGCGTACGGTCGGCTGTGCAAACAGTTTCAATCGCTACTATAGTGGATCCCAGAGTTGCTAAGCGGGAGTGAGTGATTTTTACCGGTCCTGATCGTCTGTGGAGTACGTATAGGTCCCATCGAAGGACATGCCAGAGCAATTAGGGAAATCGTCGGCTTCTGGGCAGCCCTCACAGTCGTCAGTCGCTGTCCAGGCCTTGTACCCGACGTAGGGGATGAGGAAGCCGAAAAACAAACACAGGGTGAGGACCCGCTCACTCGGCCTGAAAACGAAGGGAAGAGTGACAAACGCCAAACCGACGGCTAATGTAGCCTTTGTCAATATTCTCTGCCAGCTCGTTCGCCGCCCGGGGATGATTTTGAGTAAAACCTTTGGTGAAATGAGCAGAAATCCGATCATATACAACGAGAGTGTCGTTGTATTCGCTATTTGTTCGCTGAATACAGTCAAACGCAATACGATTAGAGCGAATAAGGAGACAAAGCCAACGGGATACACAATGAAGCAGCCCATACAGAGCTTCTGTCCGTATAATTCGACCACATGATGGGAATAATACTCGCAGGTAGGATGATGCGCTAGCAGCAGCGGGTCCTCTTTTCCGACCTTTCTAACCAGTTTCTTTAGCGGGTTTTCCATTATCCATTATTTGTACTGATCTAGATCTTCCTGACAATTAGGGCACGTCGATGCCTGCATGTCGGCCGTCTCCCTGCACTCCGGGCAGATCACTCTCTCTTCCCTGTTTGAATAGTAATTATAAATTCCGTACGGTAGACAACAAAAGGCCGCGACAAAGAACGTAAATCCCATTTCTCCTGTGAACTCTTTTGTGGTTTCAAGTTCACTCATGGCTACATGTTAATTAGATCATATTTATAAATATTACTATTTTTGCACTTTACGTCCCCTGATCGTCTACGTTATCACCGGACTACCGAGAGGAGTGGAACAGATATCTCTTCCAGAGGAGGAGTTCACAACCCCCCCAACCTCGGATCAGTCTCGAATGGAATAGCGACGACGAACCGCCGGTCGATCACTCCTCCATCAGGATCCGAATCCGCTCGCCGATTTCGACGATCAGGTTCGCCCCCGTCCGGCGGTCGTACTCCTCGACGTCGAAGGGGCGAACGGACTCGCTCCCGTCGGGGAGCGCCACGGTCAGTTCGTACGCACCCGTCCGATCGATGCCGGGGTCGACGGTCCGTCGCGCGCCCGCGCCGACGGCGACGGTCCCGCGGTACACGCGGTCGCCGTCGCTCGTGACAGTCAGCGTGACGTCGAGGGTGGCGTCACGGCCGTTGGTGACGACGATGGCGATCCGGTCGGAATCGGGGGTGGACGAGGTACGGTCGCCCTCGGGCGTCGCCGTCGATCCATCGGGGGTAGTCGAGGCGTCGCCGCCACCGTCGGGCGCGGTCAGACAGCCGGTAGGGAGCAGAGCGGCGTGGAGGGCAGCGAGGAACGCGCGGCGGTCCATAGGGAGGCGCTGGCGCGGCGTCGCCAAAGTTCCTGTGGGAGGTCGCGTCGGACGCGTGGCCCCGCCGCTTTTCACGCGGGCCGTCGACGCGGACGTATGTCCGCACCACCGGACGGGGAGTCGTTTCCGGACCCGACGGACGGCGGCGAGTCGGCCTGGCCGTTCGACTGGTACCATCACGCGCTCGCTCTCGCCTACAGCGTCAGCGCCGCCGTCTCCGCGGAGACCATGCCGCCCGTGCGACTGGCGCTTTACTTCCTCGCCTCGCTGATCGGCGCCTACGTCGTCGTGGCGGTTCTGACGCTCGGCTGGCGGTTCGCGTGGGCGCGGTGGGGATGACACCTGCCACCACGTGAAACGTCTGCATGTAGCAATCGTCGAATCGAACTTCGACGATGTATTGCCACGAACACCCAGGTTTTTATTCCGCTCGCCCTTCGGGTCCGGTATGAAGAGCCCACCTGACACGAGCGAATTCGACACGCCGTCACGGATCTTGATGGGTCCCGGCCCGAGCATGATCGCCCCACGTGTCCTGCGCGCGATGTCGACGCAGGCGCTCGGGTACATGGACCCGGCCTTCCTGGAGATCATGGACGACATCCAGGAGCTGCTGCGGTACACGTTCCAGACGGACAACGAGTGGACGCTGGCCACGAGCGGGACGGGCACGGCCGCGATGGAGACGGCCATCGGCAACCTCGTCGAGCCGGGCGATACGATGCTGGTCCCCACGAACGGGTACTTCGGCGACCGCATGGGGAAACTCGCTCGCCGTGCGGGCGGCGACGTGGTGACCGTCGACGCCCCCTGGGGCGAGCCGCTCCAGCCGGCGGACGTGGCCGACGCTTTCGACGAACACCAGCCCGACGTCTTCGGGTTCATCCACGCCGAGACCAGCACGGGTGTTCGCCAGCCCAACGTCCCGGAGCTGACCGACATCGCCCACGACCACGACGCGCTCGTGCTCGCGGACTGTGTCACGTCCCTCTCGGGCGTCGAACTCCACCTCGACGAGTGGGGCATCGACGCCGCCTACGGCAGCCCCCAGAAATGTCTCTCCTGTACCCCCGGGGCGACGCCGCTGACGATGAACGACCGCGCCCGCGAGAAGGTGTTGAACCGGGAGACCGACACCGGCTCCTGGTATCTCGACCTCGACCTCGTCATGGAGTACTGGGGCGACGAGCGTAACTACCACCACACCGCCCCGACCACGAACTTCTACGGGCTCCGCGAGGCGCTTCGCCTCGTGGCCGAGGAGGGCCTGGAGAACCGCTGGGAGCGCCACCGCGAGGTCGCGGGCGAACTCCGGGAGGGGCTCCAGCAACTCGGCCTCGAACCCGCGGCCGAGAAGGAGTACTGGCTGCCCAGCCTGAACACCATCGAGGTGCCGGACGGCGTCGACGACACCGCCGTCATCGAGTTCCTGATGGAGGAGTACGACATCGAGATCGCGAGCGGTCTCGGTGCCCTCGAAGGCGACGTCTGGCGGATCGGGTGCATGGGCTACTCCGCGCGTCGACAGAACGTCGCCTGCCTGCTGACGGCGATGGAAGAGGCGCTCGAAGCCCAGAACTTCGACGTGGGCGAAGCCGTCATCGAGGCGTAACCTACTCGCCGTCGCCGTCCGCCGTCACGTCGCCGCGCTCGACCGCGGTCCCACGGTGGCGACACTCCTCCAGGGCGTGTTTCGCCGCCATCCCCGCCTCGTGAGCGGAGGCGCCACGGCCGACACCGACCTTGAGGTCGACGCCGACGGCCTCCTCGACGTGGTCGATGGCGTTCCGGTAGTCGTCGGACGTCATCTCGGGCGTGACGGCGATGATGTTGTCGCCGCCGACGAAAAAGGAGAGTCCACCGTGTTCCTCGCGGAGGTAGCGCATCAGCGTCGCGTACCCCTGTTCGATCTGGATGAAGGAGTCGAACTCGTTGAGTCGGTCGGTGTACTTCTCGGTCGCGTCGTTCACGTCGAAGTGGGCGATGGATACGTCGTCGCTCCCGTCGTCGATCGGTTCGCCGACGAGGACCTCGCGCCGGTCGCCGTCCTGTGCGCTTCCGGCACCCTGGAGGCCCTCGGTCGCCCGCTCCAGCGCGACTGCCGGGTTCGGGTCGACGCCGACGCCGAGGCTGAGAGTGACCGGATAGCGGTTCCCCATCGACTCCTGAAGGAGTTCGTGGTCGGCCGCGTCCAAGCCGTTCGTCACCGCGACCATGTTGTCGAATCGGGTGAAGAAGGCGTATCCGCCCCGGTAGCCGACGAACTGCGCGATGTCGGCGAAGAGGCGCGACTGGAGCGTCTGGAGGTCCATCTCGCGGCGCGGTTCCGGCGTCACCGTCCACGGCCCGTAGTTGTCGATCTGAACGAGTGTCAGCTGCGTGTTCGTCACGGTACCGGAAGGTAGGGCGGCGTCCAAATGGCTCTTTGGTTCCGTGAGGGGGGGTCAGGCCGAATCGTAGATGGACTGCACCTCGCTCGCCGAGAGGGCCCGGGAGTAGATGCGGACGTCATCGACATCGCCCACGAACTGCCCGAACCCATCGCCGCGAGATCCGATCCCGAGATCACCCGTCGTCGAGTTGACCGCCCCAGTCCCATCGTCGGTGACGATTAGTGACCCGTCGACGTAGACTCGAACCTCGTCGTCATCGGTATCCTGTACGAGTACAGCGTGATGCCACTCGCCGAGCGTGAGGGGGCCCGCACCGGTGTCGTTGACGGCCCAGTCGCCGGTACCGTTATCGATGGCCCACCATAGCGAATTGTCGGACGAAGTTCGTCCTCCGGCCGAATCGAAGACGATTTCGTATCCCTGCCGGATTCCGAACACGACCTGATCCCTCCGACCGTCTTCTGTCGATCGGAACCACGCCGACGCGGTAAAGTCCGCGAGGTCGGTGAGCGATCCGTCATGGGTGACTGTAACGGCGTCTCCGTCATCGAACGACGCCGCCCGTCCGACCTGCCCGCTCGTGTACGACACGTCGCCGCTGTTCGACCCGTCGTACCCGTTCCCGCTCAGGTCGTCGGCGCTGTTCTCGAACGGGTAGTACGCGACGAGGTCGGTTTCGCCCGCGTTGTGGCGGCACTGCTCGGTGTAGAAGCCCAGTTCGAAGGTCGCGGAGTCGGACTGCACCTGATTGCCGTGGTCGATCGGCAGCCACCAGACGACGCTCACTTGGTGAACCGCCGATCCGTCGTCGAGGCTGCCGGCGAAACAGCCTTGCTCGCCGGTCCCGCCGCCGACCTCGGCGTCGATATCCCCGTCCAGCGCGATGCCGTCGCCGTCGAGGGTCGCCAAGAACTCGCGGAGAGTGTACTGTTCGACGGGCTGGAAGCCCGCGTCGGTGTCCTCGAAGCCCGACGGGTCGCCGTTGATCGGGCCGACGCTATAGGTCACCTGAATCGCGTCGAGGAGTTCGACGACGCCGCTCTCCTCGTCGGGGTCGTCGGCCTCCGGTTCGGTGACGCCGTTCTCGTTCGCCGAGTCCAGCCCACCGGTGAGCCAGACGTATCCGGGGTTGTCACACAGCTCGAACGCGAACTGCGCGCCCCCGAAGTCACCGGGCTTCACGTCCGAGATGTCGATGATCACCGGGCCGTCGGCGTCGCTCTCGGTGCCACAGAGGCCGTCGGTCGCCGCCGACACGCCGCCGTTGACACGGTTGTACGGGTCGCCGTCCCCGTCGGTCGAGATGGCGTCGAAGAAGTTCGCGTAGTTGTCGCCGTCGACGTCGATCGCGATGTCCCGGGCGTCGGCTTGGTCCCCACCCGGTGGGAGGCGAATGTCCGTCGCTGCCTCGTCGGACGCCATCCCGGCGTACTCCGCCTCGTCGGGGGACCAGTCCGAGTAGTGCTCGGTCGCCGCCACCTTCATGTCCAGCGTTCCCGCGGTGAGCTGGTTGTTCTCGAACGTCTCCTGATCGCTGAAGTACGCGCTCGTTCCCAAACCGGCGCCCGCCGACGCGACGCCGATACTTCCGATGGCCGCGAGGGCCCGCCGTCTCGTGAGTTCGAAGTTACCGTCCATGATTGCTCTCCCGGATCGGGACGATCGGTCGTCCCTTCTGGTTACGCCAGTCCACTAGGGGTATCCCATTAGCTAATGACGCCTTGTGACACCTAACGGATCGTTAACGGCGTTCAGGCCGAGCGCGAAGTTCAACTGCCTCGGGTTCCAACCCCGCGTGATGACCTATCGTGGCGTCGTCCTCGACGTGGACGGGACCGTGGTGCGCGGCGACGAGCCGATCCCCGGCGCGGCGGAGGGCCTCGACCGACTGGCCGCCGCGGGCTGTCGGCGGCTGTTCGTCTCGAACAATCCGACGAAGCGGCCGCCGGCGTACGCCGAACGCCTGGGTCGGGCGGGGTTCGACGTCGACGCCGACGAGATCGTCACTGCCGGGACGGTCACGACCACCTACCTCACCGACCGCCACGCCGACGACGCGCTCTTCGTCGTCGGCGAACCGGCGCTCGTCGAGCAGTTGACCGACGCAGGACTGACCGTCGTCGACGAGGCCTCCCGCGCCGAGACCGTCGTCCTCTCGATCGATCGGTCGTTCGACTACGACCGCCTCTGTGCCGCGCTCCGGGCCTGCGAGGACGACGACGTGCCACTCGTCGGCACCGATCCGGACATGCTGATCCCCGCGGCCGGCGGCGACCTCCCCGGGTCGGGTGCCATCATCAACGCCGTCGCCGGCGTCGTCGGCCGCGAACCGGACGTGGTCCTCGGCAAGCCCTCCGAGCCGGCGCTTCGCATCGTCCGCGACAGCCTCGGAGTGTCGCCCTCGTCGTGTCTGGTCGTCGGCGACCGCCTCGACACCGACATCGCCCTCGGCGAGCGTGCGGGCATGACCACGGCGCTCGTCCGCACCGGCGTCAGCGACGACGACGACATCGCCGAGAGCGACGTCTCGCCGGATTACGTCCTCGACTCGCTGGCCGACGTCGACCGGATCCTCGGCTGATGCGGACCCGGAAGCGACGATTCGACGCCCGCCGGGCGACGGAGCCGTCGTCGACCCGCGGTCTCGGCGGGCGCCGAAACGGGCGATTCGCGCCGTGTCTGACGCAGCTTTATTTGCGTGTGGCACGTTACCACGACATATGCCACCGAACGACAGCCCGTACGTCTTCCGGGAGCGGCCGGACGACGATGACGACGATACCGAACGCCCGCCGGCGACGAACGATCGGGAGGTCGTGATCGTCGACGGGCGCGCGATGAGCTACCGCTGGTACCGCCGCTGACGGAACTCCTCCGCGTCACCACACCGTACGGCCAGCGGCGGCGCCGTTCAGAAGGCGTCGCCGTACACTTCGATATCGGCTTGGAGGCCCTCTCGGAGCGCCGCGTGGACGTGACAGATGTCCTCCGCGCGGGCGACGATCTCGTCGAACTCCTCGTCGGAGAGGTCGGCGGCGACGTGGACCGCAAATTCGATGGACGCGAGGTCGTCCTCGTCGTCCAGTTCGGCGTCCGCGTCGATCTGGATCTTGCCTAGGTCGTCGTGATCCCGCTGCTGGCTGCCCACGCGGAACGCGGGCAGGAAACAGGAGGCGTACGTCGCCACGAGCGCCGCGTTCGGGTTCGGCCCCTCCTCGTCGGTCGCGTCGACGGTGAACTCGAAGTCGCCGACTTGGTTGACGCAGGCGAAGCCCTCCTCGCTGACGGTGATGGTCTCGATATCGCTCATGCCACCGCCCGAAAGGCGCCGCCGCGTCTAAATACTATCCCTCCCCGGATCCGGGCGGGGCTCACCCGTCGCCGTACGGCCGTTCGAACGTGTGACTCTCGTCGCCGTCGAGGACGTGGACGTCGGCGTCGGAGCCGGTCGCCGCGACCTCGCGCTCGAACCGGCTCACGTCGATCTCGATCGGCGGGAAGGTGTCGTAATGCATCGGGAAGACGTGGTCCACGTCGAGCCAGTCGGCGGCGATGGCGCCCTGTGACGGGCCCATCGTGAAGTGATCGCCCACCGGCAGGGCCGCGGCGTCGGGTTCGAGGAACGGCCCGATCACGTCGCGCATCTCGGTCATCAGGCCGGTGTCGCCCGCGTGGTAGAACGCGAAGGCGTCCTCGTCGGTCTCCTGGGTCGGCTCGGTGTCGCCGACGACGTACCCGGCTGGGGTGCCGGCGCTGTACTCGTAGTCGGTCATCATCCCGTTGGTGTGATCCGCGCGGTGCATCGTCACGTAGGCGTCGCCACACTCGACGGTGCCGCCGAGGTTCATCCCGATCGTGTCCCCGGCGCCGTGTTCGTCGGCGACCCAGCCGGTCAGCTCCGGCGTTCCGACGACCGTCGCGTCCGGGAACGCGCCCACGTCGGCGACGTGGTCGGCGTGGCCGTGGGTCAACAGGACGTAGTCGGGTGCCGGGACGTCGGCCGGATCGAGCGACGTGTGCGGGTTGTCGAAGAAGGGGTCGATCAACAGCGACGTGTCGTCGACCGTGACGTACCACGTGGAGTGGCCGTGCCAAGTGAGTTCCATTGCGTCGGGGAGTTGTCGGGAAGCGACCGTCAATCTTACCCACCGATCGAACGGGGAAGGCTTATTCCGTCGGCCGGCGAGCGCCCTCCATGCGACAGGTCAGATTCCGCGACCCCGCAGGGATGGTCCGCACCGGCGAGTGGCACGGCGACGCGGTCAGCTTCGCCGACGAAACCTACGCCCTCGACGAGGTCGACGTCCTCCCGCCCTGCGAACCGTCGAAGATCGTCTGTATCGGACTCAACTACGCCGATCACGCCGAGGAGACGGGGATGGAGATCCCGGACCGACCGATGCTCTTCCTGAAGCCCCCGAACACCGTGGCCGCCCACGGCGATACGATCACCCTGCCCGCGGGCAAAGAGCAGGTGGACTGGGAGGCCGAACTCGGCGTCGTCATCGGCGAGCAGTGCCGGAACGTCGACGCCGCCGACGCCGAGTCGGTGATCGCGGGGTACACCGTCGTCTGTGATATCTCCAACCGCGACGACCAGCGCCAGGAGCAAAACTGGGTGCGCGGCAAGGCCTTCGACGGCGGCGCCCCGCTCGGCCCCGTGGTGGCCGACCCCGAACACCTGCCAGAGGAAGCCGAGGTGAAACTCCGTGTCAACGGCGAGACGAAACAGGACTCCGACATCTCACAGCTCATCTTCACGGTGCCGGAGCTGATCGAGGAGATCTCGACGTACATGACCCTCGAACCGGGCGACGTTATCTCGACGGGGACCCCCTCGGGCGTCGGCGGCCTCGCCGACGGCGACGAGGTGGAAGTCGAGGTCGAGGGCGTCGAAACCCTCTCGTTTACCGTTCGACGGGACTGAGCCACAGTCCGCGAGAGTGGAAGGCAAGCCATAAATTTAGGCCTGCCTAATTCCCGTCCCGATGGACCTGACCAGGCGGGACGCGGTCGCGGCGCTGGCGGCGACCGGCGGAGCGGTCGCCGTCGGACGCACGCTCCTCGACGACGATCAGTCCGCGGATGCGACGGCCGCCGACGCCGACGTCCCCGAGGACGCCCTCGCGACGCTCGTCGCCGTCGCGGAGGTGGTGTATCCCGACGCCGCGACGGGCGTCGACGACTTCGTCGAGACGTACGTATCCGGCCGGGTGGCCGACGACGACGAACGACGGGCCGGCGTGGTGGACGCGGCCGCGGAACTGGACGCCACGGCCCGCGACTGGTTCGACACGCCCCTGACGGAACTCGACCCCGGGACCCTCGACGGCATGCTCAGGGACCTCCGGGTCGACGCGAGCGATCCGGACCCGAACGGCGGGATCCCCGGCCGGGTTCGCTTCTACGTCGTCAACGAACTGCTCTATGCCTTCTACGCGTCGCCCACCGGCGGTCGACTGGTCGGCATCGAGAACCCGATCGGTCACCCCGGCGGAACCGAGAGCTACCGCCGGGCCGGGATGGAGGACCATGGCTGACGCGGCGGCCGATCGAACGCCAGCGCCGCGCGCGGACGCCTGCGTCGTCGGCGCCGGCCCCGCGGGCGCCATCGTCGCCGCCCGCCTCGCGGAGGCGGGCCACGACGTCGTCGTCCTCGACGCCGGACCGCGGTTCGACCTCGCGGACCGCGAGGAGCAACTCGACGCCCACCTGCGACCCGGCGTCGAGGGGCTCTGGGGCATGGGCGGGGAGCGCGACGCCTACGCCACCGAGGGGCCGCGGGACTACCCGCTGAACGCTGCGCGGGTGAAAGGCGTCGGCGGGTCGACGCTCCACTGGCAGGGGATGGTGATGCGCCTGCACGAACGCGACTTCGCGATGCGGTCCCGACACGGCGTCGGGGCCGACTGGCCCCTCGACTACGCCGACCTGCGCCCGCACTACGCCGAGGCCGAACGCGAACTCGGCGTGGCCGGCGCCGACGACAACCCCTTCGCCCCGCCCCGCGAGGAGCCGTTCCCCCTCCCCGCGTTCCCGCCCTCCCACAGCGACGCCATCTTCGCCGAGGCCTGTGAGTCGCTCGGCCTCCCCACCCACTCGGTGCCGAACGCCCGCAACTCCGAACCCTACGACGGCGCGTCGGCGTGTGTCGGCTACGGCACCTGCAAGCCGGTCTGTCCCTCGGGCGCGAAATACACCGCCGAGCGCCACGTCGCCCGCGCGGAGGCGGCCGGCGCCCGGGTGATCGACCGCGCGCCGGTTCAGCGACTCGTCCACGACGACGCCGGGGAGCGTGTCGAGGCCGCCGTCTACGCCACCCCGGACGGGACCGAACACCGACAGGACGCCCGGGCGGTCGTCCTCGCCTGCGGCGGCGTCGAGAACGTCCGCCTCCTCCTGCTCTCGGCCTCCGAGTCCTACCCCGACGGCCTCGCCAACTCCTCGGGTCTCGTCGGGCGGTACTTCATGGACCACTGCTTCGCCGGCGCCGGCGGCCGGATCGACCGCGAAACTCGGCAGAACCACGTGGGGTTCAACACCACCGAGTGTCACGCCCTCTACGACGGTACGGACCCCCTCCCGGGCGTCAAACTGGAGTTCCTCAACTACGCCGGCCCCTCGCCCGTGACCCAGGCGCTCGACGCCGACGACTGGGGCGACGCCCTCCTCGAATCGCTGCGGGAATCCTACGGCACCCACCTCGCGGTCGGCGGCCTCGTCGAGCAGTTCCCCGACGCCGAGAACCGGATCACGCTCGACCGCTCGACGACCGACGACCACGGCAACCCGGTCCCCGAGGTCCGGTGGTCGATCGGCCAGCGGACCCGCGCGGCCATCGAGCGGGCGAACGAGGTGCAGGTGGCCATCCTGGAGGAACTCGACGCCGAAATCGACTGGGTGGTCGGTCCCGACGCGACCGGCCCCGCCTTCCACCACATGGGGACGACGCGGATGGGCACCGACCCCGCCGAGAGCGTCGTCGCGCCCGACTGCCGGACCCACGACCTCGACAACCTCTGGATCGCCGGCAGCAGCGTCTTCCCCACCGGCGGCGCGATGAACCCGACGCTCACCATCGCGGCGCTCTCCTGTCGGCTCGCCGACCGCCTCGACGGGTGGCTCTGAGGCCTCGCGGAAAGCTTCAATAGCAGTGAACGTGTGGGTGGCTGTCGTATGTCTACCGATACCAACACTCACGGGAGCGCACGGAGGGCCGATGCCTGACCGACACGGGCCGTTTCGCTCGTTCCGGTTTCTCGTCGAGATCGACGGGATCGCCAAAGCGGGGTTCAACGTCTGTCGCCTCCCGTCGGCGTCGACGGGCGTCGTCGAGTACCGCGAGGGAAACGATCCGCCGACGGCTCGGAAACTCGCCGGGCTGAACGAGTTCCGGCCGTTGGTCCTGGAGTCGGGGGTCACCGAGGACTCCGTCGCGCTCGCCGAATGGCGGCGCCTCGTCGAGGACGGGAAGGTGGAGACGGCGCGTCGCTCCGTCGCGGTCGTCCTCCTCGACCGCGAGGGGGCCCCGGGCGCACGGTGGGAGTTCGGCCGCGCGTGGCCGTCCCGGTACGAGGCGCCGACCCTCGACGCCGAGCGGTCGGCGGTCGCCGTCGAGGCGCTCGAAGTCGTGTTCGAGGCGTACGAACGGGTCGACGGCGGCGGGGAGGAGACGGACGGCGGCCGGCGCCGGGGCAGGGGGAACGCGACCCGCCCGACGGAGCGATGAGCGACCGCCCCGTCGACCCCTACACGCGCCACCGCTTCGACGTGGCGATCGACGGCCTGGAACCGATGGGGTTCAGCGAGATCCGGGGGTTGTCGGTGCGCGTCGCGACCGGGGACGGGGACGCCGACCCGCACGACGCCGCGTCTCCACACCTCTCGCTCCGGCGCGGGGTCACCGACGACCGACGGCTGTGGACCTGGCTCCGCGACTGGATCGAGGGAGCGATCGAGCCGCGGGACGTCAGTGTGTATCTCCTCGACGCTTCGGGAACCCGCGGACGGGGGTGGCGCTGTCTCGGCGCCACACCGGTTCGGTGGCGGGGCCCCGAGTTGGTGGCCGAGGGTCCGGCCGTCGCGACGGAGACGCTGGAAGTGGTCCACGACGGCGTCGAGGCGATCGAGGGGGGCGATCGCTGACCCGTTCGCGCGACCCATTGGCCACGCTTAAGCGTCGGCGCCCGCATCCTCCGACCATGCAACCACGGGATCTCTCCGATCTCTCGCCGTACGTCCCCGGTCGCGGCGCCGAGGAGGTCGCCCGCGAGTTGGGGATGGACCCCGACGACCTCACGAAGCTCTCCTCGAACGAGAACCCCCACGGCCCGAGTCCGGCGGCCGTCGAGGCGATCCGCGAGACGGCGCCGAACGTCGGCGTCTACCCCAAGGCGTCCCACACCGACCTCGCGGAGAAACTGGCGGCTCGCTGGGACGTCACGCCCGAACAGGTCTGGGTGACGCCGGGCGCCGACGGCGCGCTCGATTACCTCTCCCGGGCCTTCCTCGACCCCGGCGACCGGGTGCTCGCGCCCGAACCCGGCTTCTCGTACTACCGGATGAGCGCCCGCTATCACCACGGCGAGGTGGCGACCTACGACCTCGCGAAGGCCGACGACTTCGCCCAGACCCCCGACACCGTCCTCGACGCCTACGACGGCGAACGGATCGTCTACCTCACCACGCCCCACAACCCGACGGGCGCCGAGTTCTCGCGGGCGGCCATCGTCGACCTCGCGGAGGCGGTCGAGGACCACACGCTGTTGGTCGTCGACGAGGCTTACGCCGAGTACACCGACGCCCCCTCGGCCATCGACCTCCTCGACACCCACGACAACCTCGCGGTCACGCGGACGTTCTCGAAGGCCTACGGCCTCGCGGGCCTGCGGGTCGGCTACGGCGTCGTCCCCGAGGCGTGGGGCGAGGCCTACGCTCGGGTCAACACCCCCTTCGCCGCCAGCGAGGTCGGGTGCCGGGCCGCGCTGGCCGCCCTCGACGACGACGAGCACCTCGAACGGACCGTCGAGACGGCCCGCTGGGCGCGGGACTACCTCCGCGACCACCTCGACGCGCCGACCTGGGAGAGCGGCGGGAACTTCGTCCTCGCGGAGGTGGGTGATGCCGGCGCCGTCGCCGACGCCACCCAGCGGCGGGGCGTCATCGTCCGCGACTGTTCGAGTTTCGGCCTGCCCGAATGTGTCCGCGTCTCGTGTGGCACCCGCGAGGGGACCCGACGGGCCGTCGAGATCATCAACGACGTGCTGACCGAGGTGCGGGCATGAGCGAGGGACGCGTCGCCGTCACCGGGACCCCCGGCACCGGCAAGACGTCGGCGACGACGCTACTCGACGTCACGGTGATCCACCTCAACGACCTGATCCGGGAGGCTGGGCTGTGGACCGAGCGCGACGCGGACCGCGACTCGCTGGTGGCCGACTTAGAGGCGGTCCGCGAGGCGGTCGGCGACTGGACCGGCGTCGCCGAGTCACACCTGGCCCACCACCTCGACGCCGACCGGGTGGTCGTGCTCAGGTGTCACCCCGACACGCTGGAAGAGCGCCTACGCGAACGGGGCGCGAGCGAGGAGGAGGCCACGGAGAACGCGGAGAGCGAGGCCCTCGACGTGATCCTCTCCGAGGCCGTCGAGCGTCACGGGGTCGAAAACGTCTACGAGGTCGATACGACCGACCGGACGCCAGCCGAGGTGGCGGCCGAAATCGAGGCGGTGATCGCCGGCAACCGGGAACCCAGCGCGGGTGACGTGGACTTCATCGACTACCTATGACCCTCGACCGCCTGCGTCCCGTCGCCGAACTCCTTCTCGATCCGATGGTCGCCGCCGCCGACCGGATCGGCCTCACGCCCGACGGCGTCAGCGTCGTCGCCTTCGGGTTCGCGCTCGCGGCCGCCGGCGGCTTCTATCTCGCCACGCCGCTCGGCTACCTCCTCGGGGCCCTCTGTGTCCTGGCGAACGGCTGGCTCGACCTGCTCGACGGCGCGCTCGCCCGCACGCAGAACGTCGACTCCCGGGCTGGCGACCTGCTGGATCACGTCCTCGACCGCTACGCCGACATCGTCCTCGTGGTGGGGCTGGCCGCGGGCGTCGACCGGTACGGCCTGGGACTGCTCGCCGTCACCGGCGTCCTGATGACGTCGTATCTCGGCACGCAGATCCAGGCGGTCGGACTGGGGCGGGAGTACGGCGGCCTCGTCGGGCGGGCCGACCGCCTCGCGCTCGTGGGCGTCATGGGCGTCGTCGCCGCCGTCGTGACCGACCCACTCGGCCCCCTCTCCGTGGTCGGCTGGCTGCTCGTCCTCTTCGCCGTCGTGGGGCATCTGACGGCGCTCCAACGGTTCTGGGGCGCGTGGCGCGACCTCGGGACCTGATCGACCGCTCCGGCCCTCGTGTTCAGATAAGGATTGAAAGGTGAGGCGTAGCGTTTTCTAAGTTGTTCATGCCCGAAAACGCTAGCCTCAACGGGTGTATCGACCGAATCGAGTTAGGTTTTGTGGAACGAGAAGCAACACCGCGGCTGTTGATGAAGCTCAGTATTCAGCTCCATCTTGCTGGACTATCACTTTCGAATACTGTCTCTATTCTTGAAATATTCGGTGTTGAGAGGGCACGATCTACCGTTCACAACTGGGTCCACAAAGCCGATCTACAGCCCGAAGAGGGTCGATGCCCGGATCACGTTGCGGTTGATGAAACGGTGATCCGACTCAACGATGAGCAGTATTGGCTGTACGCCGCGGTCGATCCGGAGACGAACGAATTACTCCATACAAAGCTCGAACCGACGAGAACGAACGTTATCGCTTACTCGTTCTTTCGCGAATTACGCGAGAAACACGACGTTGACGACGCGGTGTTTCTCGTCGACGGTGCGAAACCCCTGAACGACGCGTGCCGTCGCCACGGCCTCGATTTCAGATACGAACGCCATGGAAATCGGAACAGCGTTGAACGTGTTTTCGTGAAGTAAAACGCAGAACTACCAGTTTCTCGAACTGTTTCAGCAACGCCGAAGCAGAAACTGCAAACGAGTGGCTTAGATCGTTCGCCTTCGCATGGAATCAACTAATCTGAACAGCACCGCTCCGGCGGGGCGCACCTTTTATCCCGGGGCGTCCGCAACGTTCGAGTATGCCCCAGTGTGAAATGTGCGGTGCCGAAAGCTCATCCCTCACGACGACGAAAGTCGAAGGGGCGGAACTGGACCTCTGTGACGAGTGTACGGACTTCGGAACCGAGGTGCGGACCGACTCGGGGAGTTCCGCCTCGACGAAGTACTCCACCTCGTCATCGTCGTCCTCGTCGTCCTCGTCGTCCGACGGTTCGAGTTCGACCGGCGGCGGCGGTGGCGGCTCCTCCCGCCGTCGCGACATGTTCGACGACATGGACCAGGTCGCCACCGACTACGACGAGCGCATCCGCTCGGCTCGGGAGGACCGCGGCCTGAGTCAGGAGGAGTTGGCGAACGAACTCAACGAGAAGGCGAGCCTCATCCGCAAACTCGAACGGGGCGACGTGCTCCCGAGCGACGAGGTGCAGACGGAACTCGAACGCGAACTCGATATCTCGCTGTCGGAGGGGAACGACGACGGGGACGCCGAGTGGTCCGGTGGCTCCTCGACGACGACCACCCTCGGCGACGTGGTCAAGCGAAAGGACTAGACGACTATGGTGGTCGGGGCCGACACCCCGGCCATGCCCCGTGACGTGGCCGAGACGTTCACGCTCGGTGCCGCACAGATCGAACCGGAGTACCACGACGCCGAGGGAACCCTCGATAAGACCTGCCGATGGATCGAACGCGCCGGCGACCGCGGCGTCGACGTCCTCGTCTTCCCGGAGACGTACTTCCCTGGCTACCCCTACTGGCGACGTAGTACCTCCATCGCCCGGTGGACCGACCTGATGGTCGACCTGGGCGCCAACAGCCTCCACGTCGACGACGACGCCGTCGAGACCATCGGCGAAGCCGTCGCCGACGCGAACTGCCACCTCGTGCTCGGCACCAACGAGGTCGACGACCGCCGCGGGAGCGAGACGCTCTACAACTCGCTCTTTTTCTTCGATCGGTCGGGCGAACTCGTCCGCCGGCACCGGAAGCTCATGCCCACCCACGACGAGCGGACCATCTGGGGCCGGGGCGACCCCGAACATCTCACCACCCACGACACCGACGTGGGCCGGCTCGGCGGCCTCGTCTGCTACGAGAACCACATGACGCTGTCGAAGGCGGCGCTGTGTGCCGACGGCGAGGAGATCCACGCGGCCGTCTGGCCCGGCTTCTGGGAACAGCACGGCCACCCCGGCGACAAGACGCGGGCCGACTCCGCCGCGGCGCGGGACACCTGCGACATCTACCCCGCCGTCCGGGAGTACGCCTTCGAGACGCAGTCCTTCGTCGCCTCCTGTTCGGCCTACATGAGCGACGACGTCCCCGAGGGGTTCGAGGAGGGCGAGATCGGATTCGGCGTCGGCAACGGCGGGAGCATGCTCGTCAACCCCGCCGGCATCGTGAAGGCCGGGCCGGCGGTCGGCGAGGAGACGCTCCTGACCGCGGAGTTCGACCGCGACGAGCGCCGCGCGACGAAGGCCTACTTCGACGCCATGGGCCACTACGCCCGCTGGGACGCCGTGAACCTGGAGGTGCGGGACGGCCGTCCCGAACCGGTCCACGACCACCACCCGGACGACCGACCGGCGCTCTCGGCCGCCCGCGCCCAGACGCTCGCCGAGGAGTACGACGTGTCCGTCGAGACGGTCGAGGCCGTCGCCGAGGCGGTCGCCGACGACGGATAGCCACGTTTTTTCCCCACCCGCACCCCCATCCCGGATATGTTCGTCCTCGTCAACCTGAAGGCGTACCCCTGTGACCCGGTCGCCGTCGCCGAGGCGGCCCGGACGGTGGCCGACGCACACGGCGTCCGCATCGCCGTCGCCCCCCAGGCCGCCCATATCGACCGCGTCGCGGCGACGGGCGTCGAGACGTGGGCCCAACACGTCGCGCCCGTCGACCACGGGAGCCACACCGGCCACGCGCTCGCCGAGGCGGTCGCCGACGCCGGCGCGACCGGCACCCTCCTCAACCACTCCGAACGCCGCCTCCGGCTCGCGGACGTCGACGGCGCCCTCGACGCCGCCGAGCGCGCCGGCCTGTCGACCGTCGTCTGTGCCAACAACCCCGAACAGGTGGCCGCGGCGGCGGCGCTCGGCCCCGACGCCGTCGCGGTCGAACCCCCGGCGCTCATCGGCGGCGACGTCTCCGTGGCCACCGCCGACCCCGGCATCGTCGAGGGGGCCGTCGCCGCCGCCGACGCCGTCGACCCCGACGTCGCGGTGTACTGCGGTGCCGGCGTCTCGACCGGCGACGACTTGGCCGCGGCCGCCGACCTCGGCGTCGAGGGGGTCCTCCTCGCCAGCGGTGTCGCCAAGGCCGACGATCCGACGGCCGCGCTCGAAAACCTGGTTTCCGGAGTTTAGAGGATCTCAACGCCGCCGGTGTCCTCCTCGGCGGCGCTCGTGGGACCCGTGTCGCCGCCGTCGTCCGCGTCGTCGCTCGGCCCGTTCCCGTCGTCGTCGTCCGCGTCGTCGCTCGGCCCGTTCCCGCCGTCGTCCGCGTCGTCGCTCGGCCCGTTCCCGTCGTCGTCGTCCGCGTCGTCGATGATTGCCACGTCTTCGGTGACGAACCCGTCGTCCGGTTCGACCGTCTCGTCGTCCGGGAGCATCTCCACGTCCGTCCGTTCTTCGTCCGGGACGTCGTGCTCCGGGCGGCCGTCGCCGTCCGCGTCGGCCTCCCGCGGCTCGACCGTCTTGCCGCCGAGCCCCGCCTCGTCGACGAAGGACTCTTCGACCGCCCGCTGGACGGACGCCAGCGCAGCCCCGTCGAGGTGGCCGTCGAACCGCTCGGCCACCCGGTCGGGGAGGGCGTAGCGGTACGTGTCCTGTTCGACGTGTTCGATCAGCCCGGCCCGGCGGAGCGGGCGGTTCCGCCCGTACGCGAGGGTCTGCTTCGGCGTTCCCCCCGCGGCGACGTGGGCGTCGACCGGATCGGCCTGCCCCGCCTCGCGGTAGTGGGCCAGCATCTCGCGGGAGAGCGACGGCAGGTCCTCGATCCGCCGACGGAGCGTGGCGACGACCGCCTCGCGGGTGCCGGGTTCCGGACCGCTCGCCGCCGCGTCCGCCCCGGCGTCGGCCCTCACCGCTCCCTCGGCGGCGTCCGTCGCGTCGACGGTCCCCGACCCCTCGCCCGTGTCCGTCGTCGCGTCGGCGTCGCCCGCCGCCCCGATGGTCACGTCCGCCTGCGCCGCCGCGGAGGCGCCGGCGGTTGCGTCCCCGCGGTCGGCGTCACCCTCGCTCCCGTCGTCGGCCGTTGCTCCCTCGTCCACGCCCTCGACCTCCGGAACGAGGCCGGGCGTCGGCCAGTCGGTCGGTTCGATGGTGGGGTACGCCCCGCCCTCGGCGTCGGCCGTGTCGCTCGCCTCGCGGTCCCCGTCGGTCGCCTCCTCGGTCCCGTCGTCCGACGAGTCGTCGGGTTCGTACGCCGGGAGTTCGGCCTGATCCGGCGGGAGGTCGCGAGACCGAGCGAGGTTCCGCCCGTCGCCGCCGCGGTAGGGCGCCTCGGCCTTCTGGAGCATCGCCTGCGCGAACTGGTCGGCCATCCGGGAGAGGTCGCGGGCCTCCTCTAGGTCCGCTTCGAGTTCCTCGATGCGCCGCTCTTTCCGCTCCAGTTCCTGTCGCAGGTCGGCGAGTTCGCTCTCCCGGCGCTCCTGTTCGTCGCTGATCTCGCGGAGGTCGGCGACCAGGTCGTCGCTGATCGACTTGAGCTCCGGGCGCTCGAAGTCGTCGAGGCCGGGCGTCGCCCCCGCGTCGAAGGTCCGCTTGCGGTGGAACTGCACCCGCCGCACCGACTCGCTCCAGTCGGTCATCAGGAACGCCTCGCCGTCCCCGAGGTCCTCGACGGCGTTCGCGTGTTCGGCGTCGATGATCCGACTCACGACGTTGGTGTCGTTGTTCCACGTGAGCCGGTGCCACACCAGCCAGTCGCACTGCGTGATGAAGTCCTTCTTCACGTCGGCCGGCCGCTGGCTGATGCCGACGATGCCGAGGCCGTGTTTCCGCCCCCGCTTGCCGATCTTGATCAGCATCTTCCCCGTCTCGTCGAGCCCGCCGCCCTCGGGGATGTACTCGTGGACCTCCTCGATCAGCATCAGGAAGGGCTTTTTCAGCTTCTTCTCCTTGGCGAACAGGTGACGGGCGACCGAGAGCAGGAGCTCCTTGGCCTCGCCCTCGTCGAGGTAGCCCGAGACGTCGAGGATGATGGGGACGTTCCCCTCCAGCGCCAGCGACGCGATCTTCTCGGCGTGTTCCGGGCTGACCTGGATGTCACACTCGTCGTCGGCGCCGGCGTGCAGGAGTTCGAACTCCTCTTTCAGGCCGTAGTACTCCCCGTCAGTGTCGACCACGAGGACCGGGAAGTTGTTTTCGAGCAGGTTCTCGACCAGCACCGACGCGGTGTTGGACTTCCCCGACCCCGACTTCCCGGTGACGAACCCACGACCGGTGAGCAGTTCCACCACCGGGAGCGAGACCGGCGTCCCGGGGTCGGCGTCGGCGTCGCCGCCGGGACCCTCGCTCACGTCCGCGACCGTGATGGTTTCCGTCTCCGTCATCGACGTGTGAGAGGGTCCCGCCCCCCATAGTTCCGCGTCAGACGGGCGTCCGATGCCGGCCGCTACGCGTCGAAGTCGGCGAGCGACGACTGGCCGTTCGCGTCGGTGTCGGCGTCGTCCTCGGTCCCGGTGTCGGTCCCCGCCTCGTCCCCGTCCGTCCCCGGCGGGCCGTCCCACCCGTCGAGACGCGCCTGTTCCGCGGCCGCGAACTGCAGGTTCGACACCCGCACGCCGAGTTTGCGGATCGGCTCGCCCACGAACTCCCCGAGGAGGTCGAGCGCCACCTCCCGAACCAGGTCGGCGTCCGCGACCGGTCCGGGGAGCGACCGCTCGCGCGTGTTCACGTCGTAGGGGGGTGTCACCACCTTGATCCCGATGGTCCGATAGAGCGCGTCCTTCCCCGCGGCCCGGTCGGCCACGTCGGCCGCCAGCCCGACGACCGTCTCCCGCTGTCGCTCGGGGTCGTCGGTCGCCTCCGTGAACGCCGACTCCCGCGAGAGGCTCTTGGGCCGCCCCTTCGGCGTCACCTCGCGGTCGTCGCGTCCGCGCGCCCGGTCGTGGAGCGTCGCTCCCCGCTCGCCGAACGCCGCCCGGAGCCGTCCGGGGTCGGCCGCCGCGAGGTCGCCGGCCGTCTCGACGCCCAGGTCCCGCAACTCCCGGGCCGTCACCGGCCCGACGCCGTGGACCGCCGAGACCGGAAGCGGGGCGAAGAAGTCACGCACCTCGCCGGGTTCGACCACCACGAGTCCGTCGGGCTTGTCGTGATCGCTCGCCACCTTCGCGGCGCTCATGTTGGGAGCGACGCCGACGCTGGCGGGCACGCCCACCTCCCGGGCGATCCGGTCTTTGATATGCCGGGCGTACCCCTCCGCCAGCGGGCGGCCGTCCGCGACGGTCCAGGCCGTCCGCTCGGTCACGTCGAGGTACGCTTCGTCGACGCTCACCTCGCGGATCCGGTCCGCACACTCCCGGAGGATTTCCTTGATCTCCGCGGCCACCTCGCGGTAGTACTCCAGGTCGACCGGGCGGTAGTGGCCGGCGTCGGCCGGGTCGAGGTCGGGGTCCTGGCGGGCGCGCGCCATGCGTGGCAGCCGTTCGAGCGCCTGCGAGATGGGTTGGGCGCTCTCGACGCCGTACTCGCGGGCCTCGTAGCTCGCCGTCGCGACGGCGCCGTGGGGCTCGCCCGCCTCGTACCCCATCCCGACGACGACGGGTTCGCCCCGCAGGTCGGGGTCGCGCAGCCGCTCACAGGAGGCGTAGAAGCAGTCGACGTCGACGTGGCAGACGATGCGGTCGTCGCCGTCGTCGGTCACGCTCGGGAGCGTCCCGCCGCCGGCCATGGTCACGCTCGGTCGCCGAGGCCCCTCAAGATTCCGCCCGATTCGGCCGGATCCGGCCCGTCGCCCTCACTTCAACCGTTCCTGCAGGAAAGACGGGTGTGTGGCCGTGATGCCGTCGAGGTCGAGGATATCGTCGTTGATGACCTCGCCGAGGGCGTCGCCGTCGGGCGCGCGCACCTCCGCCATCAGCATGTGGTCCCCGGAAGAGGTGTAGAGGGCTTCGACGGCGTCCAACGACTTCAGCGCCCGCGTCACCTCGACGTAGCGCTCGCTCTCGACCTCGATACCGACGATGGCGATGGACTGCCCCGAGAGTTTCTTGGGATCGACCTCGGCGGAGTAGCCGACGATGACCCCTTCGTCTTCCATCTGTTGGATGTACTTCCGGACCGTCGGTTTCGAGACGCCGGCGCGGTCCGCGATCTCCCCGTAGGAGGCTTGGGCGTCCTCCTCGAGTACGGAGAGGATGCGACGTTCCGTAGCTGTCGTTCCCATGAACGTGTCTTTCGGTCCACGGAAAAAATATGTTGCGAAGGAGAAAACGGGTTGCTCACCCCGAAGGGAACGTTACTTGTGTCGGTCGAGAAGCAGGTCGTGGGTCCGCTCCCACTCGTAGTCGTCGTCGAAGTACCGCTCGGCGAGGGGCTCCTCGGGCATCTCGCCGATGGCCTGCTTCTCCTCGGAGTAGGAGGGACGGTCGGCGTCGACGTAGAACCGACCCGTGAGCACCTCGCCCTCGTAGAGCGACTGCTCGGCCTCGGTGGCCATCGCGGCGGCCTCCTCCTTGTTCGTCGGATCGAAGTCGTAGTCGTCGTTGTCGTTGACGTCGATGTAGGGGACGTACTGCCGGGCGTCCTTGTTCCAGGTCGGACACTGGGTGAGGAAGTCGACGTGGGCGAACCCGTCGTGTTGCATCGCCTCGACGAGGATCTCCTTGGCCTGGTTCGGGTTGACCGCCGCCGTCCGCGCGACGTAGGAGGCCCCGGAGGTCAGCGCCAGCGACAGCGGGCGGATCGGATCCTTGGCGCTCCCGTGGGGCTGGGTCTTCGACTTGTGGCCCTTCGGCGACGTGGGCGAGGTCTGCCCCTTCGTGAGGCCGAAGATCTCGTTGTTGAAGACGATGTAGGTCATGTCGTGGTTCTCGCGGGCGGTGTGCATGAAGTGGTTCCCGCCGATCCCGTAGCCGTCGCCGTCGCCGCCGGCGGCGATCACTTCGAGTTCGGGGTTGGCGAGTTTCGCCGCCCGCGCGATGGGGAGCGAGCGCCCGTGAATCGAGTGATAGCCGTAGCTCTCGAAGTAGCTGTTGAGCTTGCCCGAACAGCCGATCCCGGTGACGAGCAGTACCTCGTCGGGGTTGCGGCCGACCTCGGGCATGGCCTGTTTCAGCGCCTTCAGGACGCCGAAGTCGCCACAACCCGGACACCACGTCGCCTGTGGTTCGAGGGTGGGCGTGAACTCTTCGCGGTCGATCTCGCGGTCCTCACCGATGGCTGAGAATGCACTCATGGGTTAGTCACCTGCCGCCGGGACGTAGGTCGTCTGCTGGTCGGGGACGTCCTGCCCCTCGATGCTCGCTTCGAAGCCCGCGACGATCTCGGCGGGTTCGAACGGTTCGCCGTTGTACTTCAGGAGGCTGGAGAGCTTGTCGCCGAACCGGCCGAGCTCCTTCTGGGTCAGCCCCCGGAACTGTCCGGAGGCGTTCATCTCGACGACCAGCGCCTCGTCGACGCTCTCCAGGAACTCGGTCATCTCCTCGACGGGGTAAGGCATCATGTCGCTGACGCCGATCCCCTTCACCGAGTGGCCGGCCTCGTTGAGGCGGTCGACCGCCTCCCGGACGGTGCCCTGCTGGCTCCCGAAGGTGATGAGACCGTAGTCGGCCCCCTCCGGGCCCATGTACGTCTGCGTGTTCTTGTCGTCGAGGAACTCACGGACGCCATCGAGTTTCGACATCCGGCGCTCGACCTGCGTGACCCGGTTGGTGGGGTCCTCGTCGATGTGGCCGGCCGGGTTGTGTTCGTTGCCAGTGACGAGGAAGTGACCGCCCTTCTGCCCGGGGATCGACCGCGGACTGACGCCGTCCTCGGCGTCGTAGCGGTAGCGGTGGAACTTCCCGCCGGGACCGTGGGGAGCCTCCTCCAGTTCCTCCTCGGTGGTCACCGCACCAAGGTCGGGGTTCGGCTCGCGGTCGAAGTGGCTCGCGGGCACGTTCATCAGTTCGCCCCCGAGCTTCTGGTCGTACAGCAGGATCACCGGGATGTTGTAGCCGTAGGCGAGCTGGAAGGCAAGCCGCGACTGCTCGTAAGCCTCGGCGACCGTCCCCGGCGCCAGCACGACGCGGTTCGAGTCACCCTGGCTGGTGTAGAGCACGTGTTCGAGGTCGGCCTGTTCGGGCTTGGTCGGCAGGCCCGTCGAGGGGCCGGCACGCATCGCCTCGACCAGCACCACGGGCGTCTCGGACATCTCCGCCAGTCCCAGTGGCTCCGACATCAGCGCGAAGCCGCCGCCGGAGGATCCGGACATCGCCTTGACGCCGGCGTGGGAGGCCCCGAGCGCGAGCGCGGCGGCCGCGATTTCGTCTTCGACCTGTTCGGAGATGCCGCCGACCTCCGGCAGGGCCTGGGACATGATGGTGAACACCTCGGTCCACGGCGTCATCGGGTAGCCCGCGATGAACCGACAGCCCTCGTCGAGGGCACCGTAGGCGATGGTGTCGCTCCCGGAGAGCAACACCTGTTCCTCGTCGTGGTTGCCCTCGGGGACCCGGAGGTCGTGGGTGAACTCGAACTCCTCTTTCACCATGTCGTGGGTGTAATGGAGGATCTCCGTGTTGGGTTCGAGGATGTCCTCGGGCATCGACTCGGCCATCAGCTCCTCGAAGTACTGGAGGTCGATGCCGAGGAGGGCGGCCGTCGCCCCGACGCCGGCGGTGTTCCGCATGACCTCCCGTCCGTGGTCCCGTGCGATCTCGCGCAGGTTGAGCGGGTAGACGTGCCAGTCGTTCTCCTCGACCCGCTGGTCGAAGTTGGGGATGTCGTCGCTGTCCAACAGGCCGGTGTCGTAGACGATGACCCCGCCCTCGTTGAGTTCGTCGAGGTTCTCCGAGAGCGGCTTCACCTCCTCGTCGCCGTAGTAGGCGCCCTCCTGGGGGTTGCGTGCGAACGAGTCACCCAGCGCGAGCAGGCAATTGAACCCGTCACCCCGGGAGCGTACCGGCTCGGGCTTGGCTCGTACCTCGGTGTACGTGTGACCGCCGCGAATCCGCGACGGATAGTGTCGATGCGTAAAGACGTGGAGCCCCGCTCGCATCAGGGCCTTGGCGAAGTTCTGGCTGGTCGATGCGATACCGTCGCCCGACCCACCAGCGATCCGCCACATGAGTTCGTGATCAGTCATATTCACATCACGGCCCGCAGGGGGCCACTACCGAAAGAATTGACCACGGCTCGACTAAAGCCTTTGCTATACGTTACCAAGCAAAAATGATGTAAGACCGGGCGATTCGGAACGTCGACCGGATCCTCGGTCGGGAATCGTCCGCCCGGGGCCCGGGCGATGCGCTCGTCCCCGTCACGATATCCGATCGCGGTCGTATCAGATCGTGGACACTATGCCGATACGACGTCCGCCCGCAGGGACTCGACCGCATCGAGCAGTTCCGCCTAGTCGTTGGTTGATCGTCATCCCGTGACCGACCTGCGAACCGGAACCGATGAAACTACCCGTGCGGGCCGATCTCGCGGCGATCAGAAGGCGCGTTCGAGGTAGTCGTCGATCCGCGCGACGCGCTCCGGATCGTACGTCCAGAACCCCCGCCAGCGGTTCGGTTCGTACTGGTTGGCGACCAGCGCCGCCGACCGCGGACCGTCGGCGGTCGCCCCGTTCGCCGGGCGGTACACCACACACCACGAGTTGCGGTACTCGTCGCTGGTGCCGCGGTGGATCGTCGCGTCGAGCCACGTCGGCGACTCGTCGGGCACGCCGTAGACGTGGACGTCGAGCGTCCGTCCTGAGAGGCGCTCGTACACCTGCCGGGTGCCGAACTCGTCCACGAGGCGGGAGAGCCGCTGGAAGGTCGACCGGATGGTCCCCTCGCCGGCCTCGTAGGCCATCCGTTCGATATGCCGCGAGATCAACACCAGGAGGAGTTTCTCCTTGTTGGAGGCCGGATACCCCCGGAGGTCGAACAACGTCTCGTCCAGGTTCGTCAACACCGCGGGGACGTCGTCGTCGAACGCCCGCGTACTCGTCCTGAACTGGTCGGCGTTCACGAGCAGGTACGACTGCATCACCCGATCGAGCGACGAGATCGCGGCGATTTCACCGTCCTTGCGCAGCGCCAGTAGGTCGTCGCCATCCGTGGGGAGCGTCCGCTCCGACAGCTCCACCGACTGCGTGGCGAAGGCGTCCGCCAGAAGGTCCCGAACGGGCTCCGGGCGGGTTCGGTTGACCGTGACGAGCGACGCCGACGCGTCCGCCAGATCGGCGAAGAAGTCGCGGATGCTCGACTGTGGGACGTCGGCGACCATCTCTATCCGTGGATCGGACAGGCGGGTGATATAGACCACGGAGTATTATCAACCGTGAAATCGAGCGCGCCTCGAATCCCACGAACGTAGGAATCCCACCGCCGCCAGTCCCGGCTTCGAGCGCGCAGCCGCCGTCTCAGTCGTCGACGTTTTCGGGGCTCCGTGGGTGGTAGTCGGTGTCGTACTCGCCCGGCCGGTCGTCGATCCGGTCGGGATTGATCCGACCGCCGAGGAGCATGAAATCCAGTACCGTACAGTAGAGCATCGCCTCGACGACGGGGACGGCCCGCGGCGGCAGGACCGGGTCGTGCCGGCCCACGACCTGTATCTCCTTTTCCTCGCGCGTCTCCCAGTCGACGGTCCGCTGGGATTTCGGGATGGACACAGGGGGATGCCAGGTCACCTCGCCGTAGATCGGCTGACCGGTGGTGATGCCGCCCTGGACCCCGCCGTGGTCGTTGCCGACGGGCGTCGGGTCGCCGTTCCCGTCGAACTCCCAGTCCTCGTTGTACTCGCCCCCCGTCGTCGTCCGCGCCTCGCGACCGATACCGTACTCGAAGTCGTTGACGGCCGGGATGGAGTACATCGCCTGCGCGAGTCGGGCGGGGACCCCGTCGAACCGTGGCGCACCGAGTCCCCGGGGGACGCCCCGACACTCGAAGTAGATGGCGCCGCCGATGGAGTCGCCGGCCGTCTGGTGCTGGTCGGCCACCTCGCGCATCTCCTCGGCCGTCTCGGGGTGGGCACACCGCACCTCGTTTTCCTCGCTGTGTTCCAGCATCTCCTCGAAGGTCACCTCGGGGGCCTCGACGTCGCCGATCTGACTGACGTGGGCCTTGATCCGCACGTCGTGGTCCGAGGCCTCGAGCACCCGCTTGGCGACGGCGCCGGCGGCGACCCAGTTCACCGTCTCCCGGGCCGAGGACCGCCCGCCGCCGCCCCAGTTGCGCGTGCCGAACTTCGCGGAGTAAGTGAAATCGCCGTGGCTCGGGCGCGGCGCGGTGACGAACGGCTCGTATTTGCCCGAGCGGGCGTCCTTGTTCTCGATGACCATCCCCAGCGGCGTCCCCGTCGTGTAGCCGTCCTGCAGGCCGCTCTGGATGCGCACCTCGTCCGGTTCGCCGCGGCTGGTCGTGATCATCGACTGCCCGGGCTTGCGTCGGTCCAGGTCGCGCTGGATGTCCTCGGTGGAGAGTTCGACCCCGGCGGGACAGCCGGAGACGACGACCCCCATCGCGTCGCCGTGGCTCTCGCCGTAGGTCGTCAGCTGGAACAGACGACCGAATCGGTTACCGTTCATGCTCCTCCAGTTCGGCCCCGAGATCATAAAGCACGTCGAAGAACCCCGGGAAGGAGATGTCGACGTGGTCGGCACCCTCGACGGTCGTCGTGCCCCCGGCGACCAGTCCCGCCACCGACAGCGCCATCACGATCCGGTGGTCGTCGTGGCCCGCGACGGTCGCCCCGCGGAGTCGCGAGTCGCCGCCGTGGACCGTCAGCACGTCGTGTTCCTCGGTCACGGCGGCACCCAGCTTCTCCAGTTCCGTCGCCATCGCGCTCACGCGGTCGGTCTCCTTGTACCGGACGTGCTCGCAGTCGACGATTCGCGTCTCGCCGTCCGCGACGGCCCCGAGGACGGCGATCGTCGGTAGCAAGTCGGGGGTGTCGCCCACCGCCACCTCGACCCCCGAGAGGTCGCTCTCCCGGACCGTGATCTCGCCGGCCTCCCGGTCCCAGGTCACGTCCGCACCCATCCGCTCCAGCACGTCGACGATGGCGCTGTCGCCCTGGGCGCTCGGCCGGGCACCCTCGACGACGACCCCGTCGTCGCCGCCGGCGACCGCCCCCGCGGCCAGCAGGTACGACATCGACGAGAAGTCGCCGGGTACCGCGTAGGCTGCGTCCCGGCCGTACGCCTGCCCGCCGGGCACCCGGTAGCCGTCGGCCGTCTCCGTGGCCTCGATCCCGAAGGCCGCCAGCACTTCGAGCGTGATGTCGACGTAGGGCGCCGACTTCAGCTCCGTCTCCAGGTCGATGGTGATCCCCGCCTCGGTCACGGCACCAGCCATCAACAGCGCCGTGACGTACTGCGAGGAGACGTCGCCCGGAATCGACACCGTGCCGCCGTCGACGCCGCCGCCGACGACGAGCGGCGCCTGCCCGTTGTCGCGGGTGCTCTCCGCGCGGCCGTCCAGTTGCTCGACGGCGTCGAGCAGCGGTCCCTGGGGCCGCGAGCGGAGCGAGCCGTCGCCGGTCAGCACCGTCAATCCGTCGGCGAGGGCCGCACACGCCGTCGCGAGCCGCATCGTCGTCCCGCTGTTGGCGCAGTCGATCACGTCCTCGGGGACGCCGGGGCGGCCGTCGAACCCCTCGACGTCGAGGCGGCGGTCGCCGGTCGCACGGTCGACGCGGCCGCCGAACGCCTCGACGGTCCGCATCGTCGCGCGCGTGTCCGCGCTCACCAGCGGATCGGCGACGGCGGCACCGTCGCTGTACCCCGCCGCGAGGATCGCCCGGTGTGTGTAGCTCTTCGACGGAGGGGCGCGCGCCCGGCCGCCGACGCGCGACCGCGTGAGTTCCACGTCCATATGCCACGGTCGGACGGCCGCCGTATCAGCGTACCGACCGACGACGGATCCACGGCGGCGACGACCCCGAAGCGGGGACGGGTCGGTGCGACAGGGGGTGCGATCACGCGTACCCCAGCGCCCGGGGGAGCCAGAGGGCGATCTCCGGGAACAGGATCACCGACAGCAACACGACGGCCTCGACGAGGAAGAACCACACCAGGTTCTTGGTTATCGTCTCGATGTCGGTGTCGGCGATCGGCGCCGCGACGAACAGGGTCACCCCCAACGGTGGCGTGATCATCCCCATCGCCAGCGTCATGATCATCACGACGGCGAAATGGAGCGGGTCGCCACCGACCCGGACGACGAGCGGCGTGAACACCGGCGCCCAGAGGAGGATGTTGGCGATCGATTCGATGAACATCGCCAGGACGGCGAGGATTCCCACGATCAGCAGGATCAACGCCGTCGGGTGCTGGGTCAAGGCGAACAGGGCGCTCCCGACGGCCTCGGGCACGGACTTGATCGCCATGAGATACGTGATTGGTCGGGCAGCGCCGATGATGAACAGCGTCACCCCCGCCATCGTGACGGTGCTGTACGACGCCTCGACGAAGCTCTCCAGATCCATCTCGTCGTAGACGAACACGCCGACGAGGAGGGTGTAGCCGACCGCCACCGCGCCCGCCTCCGTCGGGGTGAACACCCCCGAGAGGATCCCCCCGACGATGATGACCGGCATGACGAGCGCGAGCAGGGCATCCCGGGTGATCGACAGCGCCTCGCCGGCCGAGGGACGGTCCGCGCTGTCGACCTCGGGGACGCGCTCCCAGTCGGTTCGCCAACCGATGGCGTACGTCGCTACCATCAGCCCGAGACCGAAGAGAATCCCCGGGACCACCCCGGCGATGAACAGGGCACTCACACCCACCTCGGGGATGGTGATAGCGAAGACGATCATGATGATGCTCGGGGGAATGATGGGGCCGATGATCGAAGACGAGCAAGTGATCGCGGAGGCGTACCCGCTGTCGTATCCCTCCTCTTTCATTGCGGGGATGAGCACGCTCCCGACGGCCGCCGTGTCGGCCACCGCCGACCCCGAGATGCCGGCAAAGAGCATGCTGGTCACGACGTTGACGTGTGACAGCCCCGCCCGCAGTCGGCCGACGAGGAGGTTCGCGAAGTCGATGATGCGCCGCGTGATCCCGGTCGCGGTCATCAGGCGACCGGCGTAAATGAACATCGGAATCGCCAGGATGGAGAAGCCGCCGATGGCCTGGCCCATCTGCTGGACGACCAACAGGGGCTGGAGGATATCGAGCGAGTTCGGGAACACGAGGAGAAAGAGGAGCGTGCTGAGCGCCATCCCGAAGGCGACCGGCACGTTCAGCAGGATCATGGCGATCAACGCGACGAACACCAGCCCGACCTCCAGGACGGCGTTCCGAGGCAACGGGAGGCCCACCGCGTACAGCGCCAGTGCGACGGCCGAGAACGCCAGAAAGGTGCCGATCGCACCCACCGAGTTCGCCTCCAGATCCTCCCCGGCCGCCTCGACGATCCGCCGTGTCGACTCGACCGAGACGTACAGCCCGCCGACCGCGAGTGGGAGTTGGGTCCAGAACAGCGAGACGCCGAGCAGCGCGTGCTGGCTACTCGACTGGTTCAAGGCGAGCTGCGAGCCGAACCACAGCATCGCGACGCCGAGGACGAGGATCAGGCCGTTGTTGATCATCGTGAGCGAGCGCCTGACCCGATCGGAGAACTTCCGGTAGAGATACGATACGCTCACGTGATCGCCGACGTAGTACGCGACCGCACCGCCGACGTACGTGACGTAGAGGTCGAGGACCACCGACAGCGGGTTCGCCCAGCCGAAGGAGAACCCGAAGGCGTACCGCGCGACGACGTTGAGGTTGATCGCGACGGCGATACCGATCAATCCACAGATCGACGCCCACTTGAGTACCAGCCGAAGCCATCGCTCGACCTGGTCGATACCCGGCTCTATCCGCCCGAGGCTCTGCTGGAGTCCGGTCTTGACGCGCGTATCCGTACTCATGGGGGGAGCACGGGAGTCGAGGGGGCCATCATGTCGTTCGGGCTCGGAGGGGGACGGCGGGGATTACAGCTCCACGCCCGGGACGTCGTGGTCCTGGAACTCGAGGGCGCTCGTGACGAACTCCTCGGGAACGCCGTCCTCCCCGAGCCATTCGTCGTAGGTCGGCTCGGTGACCTGCTGCCACTCCTCGAGTTCGCTGTCCGTCGGGCTGTAGATCTCGATCTCCGAGTTCTCCTCCTGTATCATGCGCTTGGCCTCGGCACCCTGTTCCAGGTCCATCTCGATCTGCTGGGGCGTGACCTCCGCGACCGACGACGTGACCACCTCCTGGAGGTCGCTGGGAAGCCGGCCCCACGAGTCGGAGTTGATGTGCAGGATCGCCGGACTGTCCTGGGTCTGTGTTTCGACGGTGTAGTTGATCTCCTCGAACATCCCCGAGGCGTACAGCCACCAGTAGTGGATGTGGATGCCCTGGACGACGCCCTGTTGCATCGCCGACGTCGTCTCGGACCACGCGACGGGCGTCGAACTGAAGTTCCAGTTCCCGACGGTCGAGCCTTCGATGGGGGATTCGGTCACCCGGATCCCCTGGCCGCTCCCGTCGGTCGGGACGACCGGCGTGGAGTCGTCCGAGAAGTGCATGTGACGCATGCTCCCGCCGTTGCTCCCCCAGTAGTCCAGGATCTCGATGTTCGGGAGGTCCTCGTAGACGGCCTCGTGGACCCGTTCGACGACCTCCCCACGTCCGCCGTCGCCGTAGTTCTCGCTCCAGAAGCCGTAGAGGTTCTCGTGGTCCGACCAGAGGTACGGGAGTTGGACGAACAGCCACGCGTCAGTCAGGTTCGCGAGGTTGTTCACCGCCGAGACGCCCATATCGAGCGTTCCGGAGTTGACGGAACTCGTGATCTCCGGCGGACCGCCGGCGTTCTGACAACAGACGACGTCGACGCTGATCCGGCCGTCCGAGTTCTCCTCGATGGTCTCCGCGAGCAACTCGGTCCCACGGTAGTGGGCGCTCTCCTGGGTGGCCGACTCCGCGAGATTCAACGTGTAGGAGTCCTGGTCCTGGGACGCCTGTGCGGTCGTCGTCATCTCGCCACCGTCGCCCTCGCTACCGCCACCGCCGCCACCCGCACAGCCCGCCAAGGCACCGACGCTGACCGATCCACCGACCGTTTGCAGTACTTTTCTCCTCGAAATGGAGCTATCAACCATCGTTAGCCGATAACTATGGTCGTACGTCTAAATCTAACTGTTTGTTTCGTCGGAGACGGTCGAAATATATACAAACGTCCATGCGTTCGCCCAATAATGTGACGTGCAATCGTGAAATTCCCCATTTCATCTAACTATGTGCGGTACAGTTCGGATTCCCGCGACCGTCTCGGTGAGTGGAAAAACGGGGGTCGGCGACCCACCCGGCGGAACGGGCGGGAGAAGGTGAGTTCCCACCCCGGGGCGGCACACGCCCGATGACGCCGCGAACGCTACTCGCCCGGGGTCGCAACGTCGTGCTCGTCGTCGCCGCGGCGGCGCTGGGAACGTGGTTCCCGCAACTCGCCGGCGTCGGTTCGTTCACCCTCCCCATCGTCGCCTTTCTCGTGTATATCTCCCTCCGTGACGTCGATCCGCGTTCCCTCGCGTCGGGCGTCCCGCTTCGTGCCCTCACGGTCGGTCTCGCCGTCTCCTATGCGGTGCTCCCGGCGGGAGCGTTCCTCCTCGGTCCCGTCCTGGCGACGCCGGAACACCGGGTCGGACTGTACGTCGTCAGTGCCGTGCCGATCACGGCGGGCAGTTCGATCGTCTGGACGCGACTCTCGGACGGCGACGTCGAACTCGCCGCCCTCGTCGCGGTTACGTCGATCGTGCTCTCGCCCGTGGTCACGCCGCCGGTGCTGTCGGCGCTCGTCGGCTCCACGGTGGCGTTGTCCCCCGGTTCGGTGGTGTCGAACCTCCTGTTCATCGTCGGTGGGGGTGTGGGTCTGCGGGTGGTCGTGCCGGACGACGCGCTCTCGGCGTCCCAGCTCGATGCCGGTGCGCGCGCGTCGATCGCCGTCCTCGTGTACGCCGGCGTCGCCGGGGTCGACCCCGGGCGGGTGACGGCGGACCTGCCGCTCCTGTCGGTGACGACGGCGACCCTCCTCCTCGTCGGCTTCGTCGCGAGCGTCGGACTCTGTCTCCTCTGTGGACTCGCTCCGGGCGTTCGCTCCGCGGTGTTCTTCTCCGGGAGCCTGAAGAACCTCGGCGTCAGCCTGCTCGTCGTGGACGTCCTCGGGATGCCGGCCGCGACGGTCGTCGTCGTGGTCTACTACGTCCTCCAACAGGTCGTCGGGGCACTGGCCGCGGACCTGCTGTTTCCGTGGCCGGGCGACGAGCCGTCCGAGTCCACCGTCTGATCCCGCTCCGTGATCGTTCCAGGGTGGCGCCGTCCCGTCCGAGCCCGGCTCGATGGGACGAGAACTTCCGACGGCGGAGCGGGATCGAAGTACCGCGCGGACCTCATCTTCTAAATGGTTCCGCGAAGTAGGAGGCCCATGTTCGAGAAGTCGACGTGGATCAAGCTGCCCCGAAACGTCGTCGTGGGCCACGGCGTCCTCGACGACCTCGGGGCCGTGGTCGACGACCTCGCGGTCGCCGGCCGGCCGCTGGTCGTCACGAGCCCGACGCCGAACCGCCTCGTCGGCGACCGCGTCCGCGCCCAACTCGGCGAGGACCCCGCCACGGTCGCCGTCGAGGCGGCGGGGTTCGACGCGGTCGAACGCGTCACCGAGCGGGCGCGGGCGGCCGAGACGACCTACCTCGTGGGGCTCGGCGGCGGGAAGCCGATCGACACCGCGAAGATGGCCGCCGACCGCCTCGGCTTGGGACTCGTGTCGGTCCCCACCGCGGCCAGTCACGACGGCATCGTCAGCGGGCGCTCCTCCATCCCCGAGGGCGACACCCGTCACAGCGTCGCGGCGGACCCGCCGCTCGCCGTCGTCGCCGACACCGAGGTGATCGCCGCCGGCCCCTGGGAACTCACTACCGCGGGCTGTGCCGACATCGTCTCCAACTACACCGCGGTCGAGGACTGGCAACTCGCCTACCGGCTCCAGGACGTGCCCTACTCCGAGTACGCGGGCGCGCTGTCGCGGATGACCGCCGAGTTGCTCGTCGAGAACGCGGGCTCGATCAAGGAGGGCCTCGAGGAGTCCGCGTGGGTGGTGATGAAGGCGCTGGTCTCCTCGGGTGTCGCGATGTCGATCGCCGGGTCGTCACGGCCCGCCAGCGGCGCCGAACACCTCTTCTCGCACCGACTCGACCGTATCGCGCCCGGCCGCGCGCTCCACGGCCACCAGGTCGGCGTCGGCGCCATCATCGTCGCCTACCTCCACGAGGGCGAGCGGGGGATGTGGCGCGACATCCGCGACGCCCTCTCGGTCATCGGCGCGCCGACCACCGCGGACGAGCTCGGCTTCGACGACGAGACGGTGATCGAGGCGCTGACGACCGCCCACCGCATCCGCGACCGGTACACCATCCTCGGCGACGGCATCAGCGAGGCGGCCGCCCGCGAGGCCGTCACCGTGACCGACGTGATCGGGTAGGAACGGAAGAGGCAAGCCGATCCGGTCCGACCGTCGACCATGGCAACGGCCAGCGCAAGCGGTCCGGTGAAGGAACATCCCGCCGCCGCCACCGCGGTGTTGTCGGTCGTGGGCTACACCCTCGTCGTGGGCACGTTCGCGGGTGTCGTCCCCGAATCGGTCTTCCCCGACCTCTCGCTCGCACAGGTAAATGCCCTCTCCGACGCCATCGCCGTCGTCAACACCGCGGCGACCCTCTGTCTGATCGCCGGGTGGCGGTGGATCCGCCGCGACGAGGTGAAGAAACACGCCGCCGCGATGTCGACGGCGTTCGGTCTCATCCTCCTGTTTCTCGTCATCTACCTGACGAAGATCGGTGGCGGCGGCACCAAGGAGTTCGTCGGGCCACAGCTTCCCTACTTCGCGTACCTCGCGATGCTCGCGATCCACATCCTCCTCTCCATCGTCTCCGTGCCCGTCGTCCTCTACGCCATCGTCCTCGGCCTGACACACACGCCGAACGAACTCCGCGACACGGCTCACGCCCGCGTCGGCCGCATCGCCGCCGGATCGTGGATCCTCTCGCTCACGCTCGGCGTCCTCGCGTACCTGCTCCTCAACCACGTCTATAGCTGGGAGTTCGTCGCGGTCGCCGCGGGCGTTACGTAGCCGGCCACGAACCGCCGACGAGCGACGGACGTTCGTCGCGGCCGCACACGCCGGCTACGCGCCGCCCACCACGAGCACCGGTGCGTCGACCTGGCGGACGACCCGGCCGGTGACGCTGCCGACCGGATACGGCTCCGCCCCGTGGCGGCCGTGGGTCCCCATCACCACGAGGTCGATCCCCCGCTCCCGTGTGCACTCGACGATCACGTTCTCGGCGACGCCCTCGACGGCCGTCGCCGTGACGTCGACCCCGCGGTCGGTCGCCCGCGCCTGCAGGTCGTCGAGGACCGTCTCGCCCTCGGCACGGAGCGTCTCGTGCAGGTCGTCGAGCGACAGCGTCGGCGCCTCGTGGGCGAGGGCGTCCGTCTCGACGACGTAGAGCCCGTGGACGGTCGCGTCGAACCGCTCGGCCACGCCGAGTGCGTGGTCGAGTGCCGTCACGGCCGCCTCGCTCCCGTCGGTCGGAACCAGGACGTCGTCGTACATGGTCGGCCGTCCGGTCGCCCGACCCCTCAACCCACGTGTCGGTTCCCGGCCCGCGGGAACGGGGCGGCGAGATATCGCGGACTGCCCGGCGACGGAGGGGATTTTTGGTCACCGGCTCCGTGGGCCGGCACGTGCACGTCGCGTTCGTGACGATGACGACGGCCCACCACGTGGACCACTGGTACGCCCGTCGGACGCGGGCGGTCGCCGAACGCCTCGCGTCCCGGGGCCACGAGGTGTCCGTCGTCTGTACGCAGTGGTGGGGTGGCGACCACGCCGCCTTCGACTTCGACGGCGTCTCCTATCGCCGCGTGACGACCGACCGCTCCCCGTCGACGTTCGTCGCGAAGCTCCCGTTCGTCCTCAACGGCGTCCGGCCGGAGGTGATCCACGTCGCCACGGATCCCGCCCTCGCAGTGCCGGCCGCGAAGGCCGCCGGCCGCCTCCGACGGGTGCCCGTCGTCGCGGAGTGGTGGGATCCACCGGAACGCGGGGCCGAACGCTCCTGGCGTCGCCACTGGGCCGCCCGATCCCCGAACACCCTCCTCGTTCCCTCCGAGACCGTCGCGACGACGGCCCGGGAGTGTGGCGCCGCCGCCGACGCCGTCGAGGTGCTCCCCGACAGCGTCGACGTGGCCGGCATCCGCGACGCGCCGGTCGACGATCGGGCGGACCTGGTGTACGCCCGCCGCCTCGACGAGCACGCGAACGTCGAGGAGTTCCTGCTCGCGCTGGCGGAACTCCGCGGATGGGAGTGGCGGGCGGCGATCATCGGCGACGGTCCCGCACGGGCGGACGCCGAACGGATGGCCAGCGACCTCCGGATCGACGACCGGGTCGAGTTCCTCGGCGACCTCGCCCCGGCCGAACAGGTCCCGATCCTCAAGGGAGCGCACGTCTTCGCCCAGACGGCCACCTGGGAGCCGTTCGCGACCGACCTCCTGCGGGCGCTCGCCTGTGGGTGCGTGGGCGTCGTCGAGTACCAGGCCGACTCCGCCGCCCACGAACTCGTCGAGGCCGACCCCCGGAGTTCGCTGGTGACCAGTCCACAGGAACTCGCCGAGGAGATCGTCGCCGCGACCGAGACCGAGCGCTGGACGGTCAACGAGGATTACGCCGCCTACGACCACGACGCCGTCCTCGACCGGTACGTCGATCGCTATCGGGAACTCGTGACGGACTACGGGCTCTTCTGACGGCCGTCCCGGCTTTCGGAACGCTTATCCGCCAGATACGTCCACGAATTCCCATGAACGACGACACCGAAGCCGAACTCCGCAAGCAGTTTCGCTCGGCGTTCGAGGGCGCCGACTTCCCCGTGACCGACCAGATGGATCTCGTCCCGACGCTCCCCGACGGCCCGGGCACCCGGTTCGAGGCCGGGGACGTGTCCTTCTCCGCGATGGAACTCGCGGCCAACCTCGACGGCCACCAGGAGTTCCCCTACGAATCGGTCGACGAACTCGTCGACGACGTGATGGCGGCGCTGAAAACCGAGGGACTGCTGGACTGATCCCGGATCGGGGTGCCGCCCCCGGCGCGAAACAACTTTATTCTCCATCCCGTACAGCAAACCGGAGTCCCTGGAGCCCGGACGACGGCTCGGGGAGGACGACAAGGATGGTGGAAGACCGATCCGAGGCGGATACGGCGTTTCTCTACGAACTCGCACGGGAGTCGAACACGACGGAGCTGGTCGCGTATCTCCGACGCGGATCGCGTCCGGTCGTCCGGCGACGGGCCGCGGAGATGCTGGGCGACTTCGCCGAGGAGACGACGCGGAACGACGGCGACACCCAGGAGGTCATCCGTGCCCTCATTCAGGCGGTCCGAGAGGACGACGACCGGAGCGTCCGTGCGCGAGCGATCGACGCACTGTACCGACACGGCCCGGACACGCTCGAACGGCTCGTCCACGAGATGGGCGAGTTCGACATCGAACCCGAGGAGGGGACGCGATCCGATACGGCTGCGGAACGAGCGACGGCGAGGCTCCTCGAGGAGTGGCTCGACGCCGACTATCCGGAGTTCCGCATGGTCGCGGCGACCGCACTCGGACGGATGGGTGGGGAGCGATCACTGTCCGCGCTCGTGGCGGCGACGACCGATCCGTCTCCACGGGTACGTGCCCGTGCCGTGCAGTCCTGTGGGTGGATCGGTGACGAACGGTGTGTCGGGGCCCTCCGGAATCGCCTCGACGATGACAGGCGCCGCGTCCGTGAGGAGGCGGTGCGGGCCCTGGGTGCCATCGGGAGCGAGGCCGCACTCAGGTCGCTCGCGCCGGTCGTCCAGGCCGACGAGGAATCGCTCCGACGGGCCGCAATCGAGGAACTCGGTCAGTTTGCGACCCTCGAACCCATCGACGTCCTGCTTCGAGCGTTGGTCGACGATACCGCACCGGTACAGCGTGCGGCGCTCCTGTCGCTCGTCCAGTTGTTCGTCGACGCCCCGGCGGAACGACGGCAGGAGGTCCGTGAGGCCGTCGCCGACCGGCTCTCGAACGCGGACACGCTGACGGTGGTCCCCCACGTGATCGACATGCTCGACGAGAGCCGACGGACGGACGTGAGACACAACGCAGCGTGGCTCCTGGGTCGGGTGGCCGACGCCGACGATCCGGACGCGGATCGGCGCGATGCGGTGTACGACTGCCTGATCGCCGCACTCGGCGACCCGGACGACCGAACGGCCCGGCTCGCGGCGAGCAGTCTGGCCGAACTCGAGAGTGAAAAGCTCGAACGCCGGCTCCAGATCCTCGTTCACGACGAGGACGTGCCGTCGGACGTCGCCGAGCGCGCGGAGGCGGTACTCGACGAGATCGGAGGGAGCCTCTCGGGAGAGGTCGTGACCAACGCCGTCGATTATACGTACGTCCGCGATCCGTCGGATTACACGGCCAACCACGACGATGCCGACCGAGAGCCGTGAGTGCCCCACGACGCGCCCCGGATCGCCGACTCAGTCGAGTTCGGAATGTGGCCCGGCGATGAACCGCCGGTCGTCGGCCTCGATCGAGAGGTCGAACACCTGATCGAGGACGTTGATCGTCGACTTCGACTGCGCTCGCGGGTCGACGTGATAGTGAGAGAGTGCATCGGCCCGGTCGAAGCGCACGGCGAGGACGTGGAGGAACTTGAAAACCGTTTGCAGGTCGAACTTCTCGACGAGTTCGGGAAGGATGTCGAATTCGGCGGCTATCTTCCCGCCGACGTCTTCGTACTCGCCGACGATCCGCGAAATCGTCTCGCCGACCTCGGAGAGGCCGAGTCGACTGTCGAGACGGACGACTTCCAGCGACCCCTCCGAGAGGTCGAGATCCGAGACGTCGCCGAGGGGATCGGGCTTGGTCGTGAGGATGATCGTCCGTCTCGGCCACTCCCGGAGCGCATCGTCGATCAGCCGAATCCGTTCGGCGGGGGCCGTCGTCACGAACAGGACGATATCTCCGGGGGAGAGAAAGTGGACTCGGGCGTTGTCGAGGCCGTCGCTCCCACGCGGGGCACGGACCAACACGCCACCGGTTCGGTCGAATTCGTCCGCGACGTGGACTCCCGACTCCACGGACGACTCGACGTGTTCGAACAGGTGCCGCTCGAAGCGCTCGATCCCGGCGTCGCGGTCGTGGTGCTGGCCGCTCCGTTCACAGTGAGGGCAGCTCCACCGGATCCGGAAATCCTGTTTGGTCACCCGCTCGCGGTGGTGTCCGAGGATGTGGGTGCCAACAGCGTCACCGATCGTGTCTCGGCTCGTCGACCAGATCGTGAAGGGACACTGCCGACACTGGAACCGGTAGACCATCTACGTTCCTACCGATTCATACCAGTAGTATATCAGTTCTTGTTCGCTCGCGTGCGATGAATCGAGGCCGCCCACGGGGCCGAGGGAGCGCTCGCCGGGGGAAGGGGTTTGGTCACGCCCGACCAACGCCCGGTATGTTCGACATCGAGCGGTACCTCAACGTGCGGAGCGCCCACGGCGCCTCCGTCGGTCCGGACGGCGACCGACTCGCCTTCCTCATGGACACCACCGGCGTTCCGCAGGTATGGACGCTCTCGGCGCCCGGCGCCTGGCCCGAGCAGCGGACCTTCTTCGACGACCGCGTCACCTTCGCCTCCTGGTCGCCCGAACGTCCCGAACTGATCGTCGGCCGGGACCGGGGCGGCGACGAACGCGAGGCGCTCTACCGCCTCGACGTCGCGACCGGCGAAATCATCGATCTGACCCGACATCCCGACGCGAAACACTGGTTCGGGGGCTGGAGTCCCGACGGCGACCGCTTCGCCTTCGCCTCCAACCGCCGCGACGACGCGGTGTTCGACATCTACGTCCAGGATCGTGACGCGACCGGCGCGGACGCCGAGCGCGTTCACGAGGGCGCCGGCTGGCTCTCCGTCGCCGGCTGGAGCCCCGACGGCGACCGCCTCCTCCTCGTCGAGTCCCACTCCAGTTTCGACCAAGACGTCTACGTCCTCGACGTCGGGACGGGAACGCGCCGCCACCTGACGCCCCACGAGGGGACGATCCGGCACCTGAGCGCGACCTGGGGACCCGACGGCGAGAACGTCTACCTCGCCACCGACCGCGACGGTGACACGCTCTCGCTGGCCCGGATCGACCTCGCGACCGGCGACCTGTCGTCCGTCGTGGCCGCCGACGCCGGCGACGCGACCACGGCCCTCGCCGACGACGAGTGGAACGTCGACGGCGTCGCGGTCGACGAGGACTCCCGGCGCGTGGTCTACTCCCGCAACGTCGACGGCTACACGGAACTCGGCGTGGGCGAGCTCGTCGCGCCCGGCCGGCTGGATCACTTCCCGACCCCCGACCTCCCGGAGTCCGTCGCCGGCGGCGTGAGTTTCGGCCCGAACGGGGACCGCTTCGCGCTGACCGTCACCCGAAGCGACGACACCGCCAACGTCTACGTCGTCGACGTGACAAGCGGGACGGTCGAGCGCTGGACCCGGGCCTCCACCGCGGGCATCCCGCGTGACTCCTTCGTCGCCCCGGAACTCGTCCACTACCCCTCCGTCGACGGACTGGAGGTGCCCGCCTTCTTCTCCCTCCCCGAGACCGACACCGGGCACGGCGAGACGCCCGTCGTCGTCGACGTCCACGGCGGCCCCGAATCGCAGCGCCGACCCTCCTTCGGCCGGGTGAAACAGTATCTCCTCTCCCGGGGCTACGCCGTCTTCGAACCGAACGTCCGCGGCTCGACGGGCTACGGCAAGGCCTACACCCACCTCGACGACGTCGAAAAGCGCATGGACGCGGTCGCGGACCTGAAGGCCGGCGTCGAATGGCTCCACGACCACCCCGCCGTGGACCCGGACCGTATCGCGGTGATGGGTGCCTCCTACGGCGGCTTCATGACCCTCGCCGCGCTCACCGAGTATCCCGACGTCTGGGCGGCCGGCGTCGACATCGTCGGCATCGCCAACTTCGTGACGTTCCTCGAGAACACCGGGGACTGGCGGCGCGAACTCCGCGAGGCCGAATACGGGTCGCTCGACGAGGACCGCGACCTACTGGAGTCGATCAGCCCCGTCCACAACGTCGACGACATCGCCGCCCCCCTCTTCGTCCTCCACGGCGAGAACGACCCGCGCGTGCCCGTAAGCGAGGCCCACCGGATCGTCGAAGGGGCCCGGGAGGCCGGCGTCCCCGTCCGCGAACTGATCTTCGAGGACGAGGGGCACGGCTTCACGAAACTGGAAAACCGGATCGAGGCCTACACCGCCATCGTGGACTTTCTGGACGAACACCTCGGAACCGGAACCGAGGCGACGTAGCCCGCCGCCTACGTCGCCCGTTGGTCGTCGGGGTTGACCGCGCGGTTCTCCACCGTGTTCGGTTCGTCCTCGCTGCGCCGCGGGTCGGCCGCCGTGGCGACGGTCTTCGTCGGCACGTCGTCGTCGCCCTCCTCTTCCTCTTCGGCTTCGGCCTCCTCCGCTTCGGCCTCCTCCGCTTCGGCTCCTTCCGCCTCGTGATCCTCGGGGTTGGCCGCGCGGTTCCCCACCGTGTTCGGTTCGTCCTCGCTGCGCCGCGGGTCGGCCGCCGTGGCGACGGTCTTCGTCGGGACGTCGTCGCCCTCCTCTTCCTCCTCGGCTTCGGCCTCCTCGGCTTCGGCCTCCTCCGCTTCGGCCTCCTCCGCTTCGGCCCCTTCCGCCTCGTGATCCTCGGGGTTGGCCGCGCGGTTCCCCACCGTGTTGGGTTCGTCCTCGGCGCGCCGCGGGTCGGCGGCCGTCGCGACGCTCTTCGTCGGGACGTTCTCGTCGCCCTCCTCTTCCCCCTCGGCTTCGGGTTCGGCCTCCGCTTCCTCGGCTTCGGGTTCGGCCTCCGCTTCCTCGGCTTCGGGTTCGGCCTCCGAGTCCGGTTCCGGTTCGGCCTCCGAGTCCGGTTCCGGTTCGGCCTCCAAGTCCGGTTCCGGTTCGGGCTCCGAGTCCGGTTCCGATTTCGACGACGTCGACGCCTCGTCGCTGGAGCCCCCGCCGAAGATGGAGAGAATCTTGCCGAGCAGGCTCATGCCGACGCACCCCCCCACGCGGTGTCGGCGGAGCGGAGCGGACAGCCGGTCGGCAGGGAGCGAGTCGGGGCCGTCGATCGGAGCGTCGCGTCGCTCGTCGGCCGGTCGAGCCCGCCCGTCGCGACGGAGACGATGGTCAACACGATGCTCGTGACGGCGGCGGCCAACTCGCTAGCCGTCGGTCTGGAACGGTGCATGGCTTTCGTTACCATGGCACTCATTATAAATGTGGGGCCCCGATTCGAGGTCCAGCGCCGGTGAGCGGGCCGTGCTCGTCGTGTTACTCGGATAAGTAAAAATCGGATTAGTGTGAAAACCTCGTTGCTTGATGCGGTCGCGGCGAGAACCGGCTGGTGTATGCTTCATCCGCTCCCGATGCAGCTCGACGTCCCGCTGTTCGGGATCGTTGGCCTGCTGGTGCTCGGGCTAGCGATCGTGACGGTCTGGCAGATGGTCCGGATCGTCGACGCCTACGACAAACGGGCACTCACCGTGTTCGGCGAGTATCGCGGCTTGCTCGAACCGGGCATCAACTTCGTTCCGCCGTTCGTCTCGCGCACGTACCGGTTCGACATGCGGACACAGACGATGGACGTGCCCCAACAGGAGGCGATCACGCGGGACAACTCCCCCGTCACGGCCGACGCCGTCGTCTACCTCCGCGTGATGGACGCGAAGAAGGCGTTCCTCGAGGTCGAGGACTACAAGACCGCGGTCTCGAACCTCGCCCAGACCACGCTCCGGGCGGTCATCGGCGACCTGGAACTCGACGACACGCTGAACAAGCGCCAGGAGATCAACGCTCGCATCCGGAAGGAACTCGACGAACCGACCGACGACTGGGGGATCCGCGTCGAGTCGGTCGAGGTCCGCGAGGTCAACCCCAGCCAGGAAGTCCAGCACGCGATGGAACAGCAGACCGGCGCGGAGCGGCGGCGGCGGGCGACGATCCTCGAAGCCCAGGGCGAACGCCGGAGTGCGGTCGAGAAGGCCGAGGGAGACAAGCAGTCGAACATCATCGGAGCCCAAGGCGAGAAACAGAGCCAGATCCTCGAAGCCCAGGGCGACGCCATCTCGACGGTACTGCGCGCGAAGTCCGCGGAGTCGATGGGGGAGCGGGCGATCATCGACAAGGGAATGGATACGCTGGAGGGGATCGGGCAGGGTGAGTCGACGACGTTCGTCCTCCCGCAGGAACTCACCTCGCTGGTGGGTCGCTACGGCAAGCACCTCACCGGAAGCGACGTCGCGGCCGACGGACAGCAGTTGGACAGCCTGGATTTCGACGCCGAGACGCGCGAACTCGTCGGCCTCGACGACATCAAGGAGATCCTCGGCGAGATCGACCAGGCAGCAGAGATGGACGTAGAGGAGCTAGAGCAACAGGCCAAGGCGGTCAAGGACGGCGTTCCGAACGCCGCGGACGCCGACCAGGGCGGTGACGGAGCGTGACGGCCGAGCGTTCCCTCCCGACGGATTGGACGCTGGAGACCGAGCGGACGACACACGACGAACTGATGGGCCGGGACTACACCACGGTTCTCTACCGACAGGAGGATACCGGACGCGCGGTGTACATCAACGAGGTCATCGACGGCGACAACGTCTGGGAGTACGCCATCCACCGGTCGGGGGTCGGCGGTGACCTCGGCACCGCCGCCGACCTGGAGTCGGCGAAGGGAATCGCGTTCGCGTTCATGAACGACGCCGACGGGGACTGACGGCCACCGCGCCGTCGGCGGCGGGATTCACCGCCGCGTCTGCCGGACGAACTCGTCGATTTTCGCCTCGATGCGTGTCGCGACGCCGTAGCGGTCGGGACCGTCCGTTTCACGCCGCGCTCACCGCGCGTTCACCGGTCCGGATGGACGGCCCCGACCGGAGCGGTCCAGAAATCGGTCGGCAGGGCGGTTCCGGGCTGTAAACTGGTGGTGACGCCCGTCTTGGTTCCAGACCCCAGGACGGCACCGAACTTCCGACCGCCGGTCGAGTGGCCCTCGGCCCCGGCAGCGATGGGGTTCCCGTCGTGTCGGAGGTTCGCCGTGATCGTTCCGGCGCCGAGGTTCGTCTCCGGCCCGAGGGGGCGTTCGCCGACGTCTCGAACGTCCACTTCGTCGTCTGTGGCACCTCCTATCACGCCGCCGTGTACGGCGAACACCTGCTCTCGAAGTGGGGCATCCCCGCGTCGGCGTTCTTAGCGAGCGAGTACGCCGTGTATCCGCGGCCGGTCGACGACGGGACCCCCCGTCACACCGGCGCTCGAGAGCCTCCGATTCCATAGCCCACTACCGCGTCCACAGCGTCATTGTCATGCTCGGGCTACGGGAGAGATCCGGCAGGCCCACCGGTAGCGTCGGGGGGATTCGCCGCCCGCCGGTCGCCGGCCGCGGGCCGACATCGCGGGCGAGCGCCCCTGACGGTGTCGGCCCGGTCGTGCGGGTCGAGCGGGCGTCCGGATCGGCGGCAGGAAGGGACTACCGCTTCGAGCGCGCAGCGCGGGCCTCGCTCCCGTCCCGGACCAAGTCCTCACACCGCGGACAGACCCGCACGGTGTCGAGGTGGGTCGGTGAAAACACGCGAACGTACTGCTCCGTCACGACGGACTCGCAGTTGTCACACTTCGGCATATCGGCTCCAGAATACTCATCGTGTTAATTCATCACACTCACTCGATTCATCATTCTCATCATCTCAGTGACAGTCTGGCGGGTCGACGTCGCCCACCCGGTCACCGATGTCGTCCCGAGCTCACTGCCCTGCGGGTCCCGAAGCCGTCACCCGCCGAGCCACCACCCGTAGAGGTGTTCCGCCGCTCGGTCGTCGGACGGCTTCTTCGGCCGACGGCAGGTCTTCCCCTTGAGGATCTGCCGCTCGGCTTTGTTCGCGGCCAGTCCGAGCGCGTGTGACGCACCGTACCCCTCCCCGTGGGCCGTGAAGTAACCCCGGTCGGTCGTCAGTCGAATCCGTGCGAGCACCAGCGGCACGCCTCGGGACCGTTCGTCGTGTTCCTGGAGTTCGATGCTGGCTTTGATCAGGCTCATCTCGCCGTACTTCGCGGCCACGTCCTCGATCTCATCGTCGAGGAGGGTTCCATGACCGAGTTCGTGGCTCCGATAGGCACGAACCGCTGGCCGGTCGAGAACTGTGCCACCGTCTTCGCCGAGACCGACACGTTCCTCGAGACCGCACGGACGGTGGCGTTGTCCCGCGACGGCGCGGTCGTCGTTCACCGCGACGGTACCATCGCGGAGGGGATGGTGCGAGTCGATCAGCTCTCGCCCGGCGAGCGCCGACGGACCGACGAGCTTCCCCACGCGGGGTGGATGGGCGCCCGTCACATGAGCGCGCTGGAAACCTCGATCCGCGAGGAGGTGATCGCCGCCATCACGCTGAGCGAGGAGAACGGGCGGGTGACGGTGTTCACCGACGGCACGTTCGAGGATTTCCCGGCGACGTCCCTGCTGGCCGATTGATTGGCGGCGGGACGCGTCGCTCGCGGCGGGTCCCATCGACGGCTGTGTCTCCCCGTGAACGTCATCCACGACACGCGATGGTGGGTGGCGGAACCGCCGTTCGGTTCGGCGTGCTCGTCGCGGCGGCCGCGGGCCGCTGGATCGGTGCCCCGTCGCTTCGGCCGTCGGCGCTGACCGTCGGTCTCACCCACGTCGCCGCGGGCATCGCCACCCTAGAATCGGTGGTCACCGCCGACCCGGCACTCGAGGGGCCCGGGACGTCGCAGTCGGCGACGCCGTCGACTCCGACGGTCGCCAGTTCGCCCCGAGGGGGTGGTGGTCGCGAGCAGGACGAGCACACCGAGGATGGCCTCACGCCGGTCGCATCACCACCAGCCCGGTCCCCGGGACCGTGGCCGGATCACTTCCCCTCGCGCTCGCGCCGAAGTGATCCCCGAACCGCTCGACCGGGGTCGTGAACGGCTCCGCGCCACCGAGGTTCGACGACGGACTCGAAGGGGGTGCCACCGAGACACGGCCGTGGGTTCAGCTCACGCGTCGTCCCAGGGGTTCCGTGTCGACAAACACCGCCCTTCCGTCGGATTCGAACATTGTTTTGATAATCTGGGTGAAATTCGGACGCGTTTTCAGCGTCTACCGCGTTGGGACAGCATGGAGTACGACATCGGACCGAACGAGTCGACGAGTACGGCCGTGGTGCGTGCGGTGAGTGCGGTCGAAGGCCGCGACCCACGGTCGATGCGGCCGCTCACTGACGTACTCGATCCGGACGCGCTGGACGCCCTGTTCGGTCCCCGACACGACGGAACCCCCCGGCCGGGTGGCAGTCTCACGTTCGTCTACAGCAGGTGCCGGGTCACGGTCGACAACGGGGAGTACCTCACGCTCCACCCGATCGATCCCCGGACCCGCGACCGACGCGACGCCGAGATCGTCGAGGCGGACCTCGGTGACGAATCGGCGACCGGGTGACGAGCGAGCGTGCGCACTGCCGGGTAGAACGTCGCCCCGGACGGTGTCAGACGGCGGGATCGCGCTGGGTTAGGAGTCCCTGTGCCATGAGTCGGCGGGCGATCACGACGAGGCCGTTCCCGAACCCCTCCCCGAAGATGGCCTGTTCGGCCTTCGAATCCGGCATGATGGAACTGACGAGGATCGTCGAGCGGTCGACCAGCAACAGACGGCCGATCGCGGTCTCGTCCTGGCTACCGGTCGCACCGTGTAACCACTCCAGTCCGGAGATGAACGTCGTGGCGTCGGGGACGGCGGCCTGAATCCGTTCCTGGAGCGGTTCGGTCAGGGCACCGATGAGCAACTCGACGCCGTTCCCGACCTCGTTGAGGGTGGCGACGAGGTCCTCGGTCAGCAGCGATTCGTCGCCGATGACGAGGACGATTTCGTCGGTGGCCGTCTCGATGAGCTCTTCAGTCCGGTTTTCGATCGCGTCGTTTCCGGCCATCGCCCACACCTGCTGGACCGGTTCCTCGTCGTCGCTGTCGACGATTTCGACCGTTTCGAGGGCGTCGTGCAGGCGTTCGACGCGGGCCTCGTACTGGTCGCGGAGCGTCTCGGTCGCCTCGTCCAGCGAGACGGCGCGGAACTGCTGTGGATTCGAATGCTGAATCTGGACCAGCCCCTGTGCTTCCAGCACGCGGATCGCGTCGTACACCCGCGTCCGGGGCACTTCGGTCATCTCGCTGAGTCTCTTCGCCGTGCCGGTCTCTAACTGAGACAACCCCACGTAACACCGTGCCTCGTACTCCTTCAGCCCGAGTTGCTGGAGTGCTTCGATCGCTTCTTCTATGTTTTCGGATACGTTCATTGTGTCCCAACTGTCCGATCTGAGCGTTTTCAGAGTGTTAGTTAGGATGGGGTTACGGATAGATTTTGTTACTCATATCGTGACTCTGGGAGCCCCGCGTATCGGCGACGAGTTCGAAACGCGACCGTACGCAACCCGATGGACGAATGGAAGGAACTGGTTGTGATCCGAAAAATTACAACATCGTTTCGGCCGATAACGTGTCACTCGATGGACCGTATCGCCCTGTTACGAATATTCACCCGTTTGATCACAACATCTATATTCCGGTTGGGCGCATACGTCACACCCGAGACGAAGTGTCGCACCCACTCGCCGCGGCGTGCCGACCGGCCACCGCACGTGGCGGCGTTCGACGAAACCCCCTCATCGATGACCACCGACCCCAGCCAAGACCCGCAGTCCGCCGCCATCGAGCAACTCGAACAGTTCGGCTTGAGTTCGTACGCCGCACGGACGTTCGTCGCGCTCGCCAGCCTCGGCACCGGGACGGCCAGAGACGTCAGTGAGGCGTCCGAAGTGCCACGAACCCGCGTGTACGACGCCATCGACGAACTCCACGACCGGGGACTCGTCGACGTCCAGCAGTCCTCGCCCAAACGGTTCTGGGCCATCTCCGCCGAAACCGCGAGCCGGTCCTTCGAACACGAACTCCGACACCGGACGGACGTCCTGCGGACCGCACTGACCGAACTGGAACCGATCGAGCGGCGGGACTCACAGCGCGGCGTCTGGACGGTCGACGGCCAGCCCGCAGTCACGGAACGGGTCGTGGAGTTTTTCGGCGACGCGGAGTCGGAGATCGTCTACATGACGGTCGGGGAGTTGCTCACCGACGGCCTGATCGAGGCGCTGAGCGGCGCCGCGGAACGGGACGTCTCGATCAAGCTCGGCGGCGTTTCGGCGGACGTCCAGGAGCGTATTCAAGACGAGATCCCCGGGGCGACGATGTTCGAGTCGCTGTGGGTCTGGTCGGAGACGCCGGCCGCCCGGCTCATGATGATCGACGGGGAGAAGACGCTCGTGAGCGCGCTCGTCAACGGGGTGGACGCGAGCCCCTCCGACGCGCGCTCTGAGACCGCCATCTGGGGCGAAGGCGAGGCAAACAGTCTGGTCGCCGTGCTGAAAGCGATCTTCACGTGGCGACTCGACGCCGTTGAGAGGGATACCTGAACATCCCGAGCGGTCTATCCGACCGGGTCGACGCCGGCGTCGCCCGCGCGCTCGTCGGCCTCGTCCGGAAGGTAGCCGTGGGGCAACGCGTCACGTCGGGCCGCAAGCGCCGCGAGGACGGGGTCGACCGCCTCGAAATCGTCCCCTCGTCGCACGGTCCCGGTCTCCCGGTCCCACGTGACGAGGTCCATCTCCTCCAGGAGCGGGAGGTGGACGTGATGGAGTGGGATCGTTCGTTCCCGGTCGTCTTCCACACCGGCGAACGGGTCCAGGGGCTCCGCGTCACGGAGTTCGATCAGTATCCGGCGGCGGCGACCGTCCGATAGCGCGCATCACCCCGTCGAAATCGTTCACTGTCCGAAGGGATGCGGTGGTTCCCCTTTCAACCCCTCACGTTTCACGGAAAGCTATGTTGTGATTACACGAGTAACGAACCGTCCGACGGTGAACGGTGGATCGGAGAGCGACCGGGCCCGTCGGCGTCTCGCGTTGCTCCAGACCGGAGTACGCCGGTAGGTTCGGCTTTCGCGCTCGGGGGCTGGCGGGGACGGAGCGAAAATCAAGCCGCTCCGACCGCCGTACGTGCCGAGTCGAACGAGGTGGTAGTGTGGCAAGCCTAGGACTGTGGACGAACCTGGCGGGCGTATCGATCAGTATCGTGGGGACGCTACTGCTGTTCGCACACGTGACCAGCGAGTACCACGCGGCCATCGTGGACATCGGATCGATCGCCGTGGGATACCTCGGTCTGATCCTCCTCGGGGTGGCCGTCTCGATCACGGGGGTTGCGCTCCTGGTGCGCGAGGCGACCGACTGAGACGGACGGCGCGGGTCGTCGTCGGCCGCCGGCACGGGGGCTCCGTTAGAGTCAAACGCCCGTGCGCCGAACGGTAACACATGAGCGCAGGGCAGGAACAGCGGACCATCCGGTGTCTCGTCGCCAAGGTCGGTCTCGACGGCCACGACCGGGGCGCCCACGTCATCGCCCGGGCGTTCCGGGACGCCGGCTTCGAGGTCATCTACTCCGGCCTCCACCGCGCGCCGGAGGAGATCGTCCAGGCGGCGGTCCAGGAGGACGTGGACGTCCTCGGCATCTCCATCCTCTCGGGCGCGCACAACACGCTGGTGCCGACGGTGATCGAGGGGCTGAAGGAGTACGGCGCCTTCGAGGACACCCTCGTCATCGTCGGCGGGATCGTCCCCGACGAGGACCGCGAGGACCTGATGGCGGCGGGCGTCGCCGAGGTGTTCGGCCCGGGGACGCCGATGCAGGACACCATCGACTTCGTCCGCGACAACGTCCCGCACCGATGAGCGAGGCCGACGCCGAGGAGCCGGAACTGGTCGCCGACGTCCTCGACGGCGACCACCGAGCGCTCGCCCGCACCATCTCGAAGATCGAGGACCGCGCTCCCGGCTACCGCGACATCGTCTCGGCGCTTCACACCCACACGGGCGACGCGGAGGTGATCGGCGTCACCGGCAGCCCGGGCGCCGGTAAGTCCACGCTGGTCGACAAACTCGCGAAGACCTACCGGGACCGCGGGCTCACCGTCGGCGTCATCGCGGTCGATCCCTCCTCGCCGTACACGGGCGGGGCGGTCCTCGGCGACCGCATCCGGATGGCCTCGAACGTCGGCGACATGGACGTCTTCTTCCGGTCGATGAGCGCCCGCGGCCAGCTGGGCGGGCTCTCGACGGCCACCGCCGACGCCGTCAAGGCCCTCGACGCCTTCGGCAAGGACCGGATCGTCGTCGAGACGGTCGGCGCCGGCCAGAACGAGGTCGACGTCGTCCGGACCGCCGACAGCGTGGTCGTCCTCGTCCAACCCGGCAGCGGCGACGACGTCCAGATGCTCAAGGCCGGCATCCTCGAGATCGGCGACGTGTTCGTCGTCAACAAGGCCGACATGGACGGCGCCGCGACCACCGTCTCGGACCTCCGGGAGATGCTCCACATGCGCGACGGGACGACGGCGGGTGCCGGCCACCACGGCGCGGGCACGACGGCCGACGGGAGCGACGGGGACGAGGACGAGGGGTGGGATCCCCGCATCGTCGAGACCGTCGCGACCGAGGGCGAGGGGGTCGCGGCGCTGATCGACGCCCTCGACGCCCACTACGACCACCTCCGGTCGACCGGCGAACTCGACCGGCGCGCGCGGACCCGCACCGCCGAGGAGATCCGGCGGCTACTCCGGTCCGACGCGGCCGATCTCTTGGAGGAGGAGATCGATCGCCACGGCGGGATGGCGACGCTCGTCGACGAGGTGCGCGCCCGCGAGACCGACCCCTACACCGTCGTCGACCGGCTCCTCGACCCCCTCGCCGACTGCGTCCGCGAGCGTCGCGAGCGCGACGACCCGGCCGAGTGACTCCGGTGGTCGTCTCCGATAGGATGAAATCACCGCACGACGAGAGCCGGATATGTCCCTCCGTTCGGCGACGCCGTGGTTCGGCGACCACCCACTCGCGACGGAACTCGCGGCGGTCGTCCTCGCACTGCTGGGCGTCCACCTCTGGCGACGGATCGTGACGGTCCTGGGGCCGGCGGTGTCGAACGCAGTCCCCGTCGGCGGGGATGGCCCCCTCACGGGCGCGCTCCTCCCCGCCGGTCTCGTGGCGTACGCCGGCGCGTACGCGGCCCTCCGCGGCGTCGACGTGGGGCTGGCGCTGCCGACGGGGCGCGACCGACGGCGCCTCGCCCTGGCACTCCTGCTCCCGCCGGGGCTCGTCGCCTGCACGAAACTGGTCGGCGACGCCACCGGCGTCCCGTACAACGCGCTCACGACCTCGGCGTGGAGCGCCGGCACGCCCGCGACGACGTTCCTGGCGCTGCTCGGTCCGGGCGTCGTCGTCGGCGCCTGCTCGCTCACCGTCGTCTGCCAACTGCTCGTCCAGGGGACGTTCGAGCGCGTCGTCGACGGCCGGCGGGCGGCCGTCCTGACGACCGTGCTGGCGGCGGTCGTGCTGACCGGGGCACCCGCGGGGCTGACCGCCTTCCCGCGGCCGGGGAAACTCGCGCTCGCGGTCACGTTCGTCGGGACGCTCTGGCTCGCCCTGCACGCCGCCGAGTCCGTCGACAGCGACGCGTTGGCGTTCCTCGCGTACCTCCCCCTCACCGCGGTCCTCGGCCTCGTCGTCGTCTCCTGGGTGGCGGCGACGGACTCGGTCGCGGTACTGCTGTACGGCACCACCCAGGTCGCCGTCCTCTGGACGGCCGCGGACGGCTACGACCGGACCGACTCCCTCCTGTTGCCCGCGGTGGCCTACGGCGCCCTGCTCCTCTCACAGGAGGCGGTCGTCTTCCTCCTCGAAGCCGGGATGCGAAGTTGGTGACGGCCCGGGACCGGCAGCCGGCCGGTATAAGGGCACCGCGTCCGAAGGGCGGGTATGAAGCTCAGACGCCTCGGGGGTGCCCTCCTCGGACTGGGGGCGGCGACCGCCGTCACCGACCGCGTCCTCCGGGACGCGGCGGGCGAACTCGAACCCGCCCTCGACGCGACCGAGCGGACGTACAGCTGGCGGGGGATGGACGTCGCCTACGCGGAGGCCGGCGACCCCGACGACCCGGACCTGGTCTGTCTACACGGGATCAACGCCGCCGGCTCGAGCGGCGAGTTCCGCGAGGTGTTCGGGACGCTCGCGGAGACACACCACGTCGTCGCCCCCGACCTGCCGGGGTTCGGCCGCTCGGATCGGCCGCCGCTTCGCTACTCCGCGGCGCTCTACGAGGACTTCGTCGCCGACTTCCTCGACGAGTTCGACGCGCCGGCGGTCGTCGCGTCGTCGCTCTCCGGTGCCTACGTCGCCCGGGCGCTGACGCCCGGCGTCGACGTCGAATCGCTCGTCCTCGTCTGTCCGACGACCGTCGGCGGTCCGGATCCGCCGAAGGCGTGGCTCCGCGAACTCCTGCGTGCGCCGGTCGTCGGGACGGCGCTGTTCGACGCGCTGGTCTCCAAACCCTCGATCCGGTATTTCAACGCCGACCACGCCTACGCCGATCCGGACGTGGTGTCCGCCGAGTGGACCGACTACCAGTGGCGAACCACCCACCAGCCGAACGCCCGCTTTGCCGTCGCCTCCTTCGTCGCCGGCGACTGCAACTCGTCGCTCGACCTCGATGCGACCCTCCGGGACGCGGACGCGCCAGTGACCGTCGTCTGGGGACGCGACGCGACGCTCCCGCCGCTGTCGCGGGGGCGGGAGTTGGCCGAGGCGGCCGACGCGCGGCTGGTCGTGTTCGATCACGCGAAACTCCTGCCACACGTCGAGTATCCCGAGGAGTTCGTCGAGACGGTCGTTTCGGCCGTCTGATCAGCGCGTCCGCAACACTAGCAGGTCGTCCCCGGTCGTCTCGTTGGTTCCGATGGCCGGTTCGACGACGGTCCCGACGGACACGTCCTCGGGGTCGACCCCGCGGACGACGCCCGTGAGGCGCACGTCGCCGAAGTCGGCGATGGCGGTGGCGTACGGCTCCTCGTCGGCGAAGTCCGGGGCGGCGACGTAACACACCGTGAACGTCTCGACGGTGCCCGTCTCCGGCAGCGGCGTTCGGTCGAGGTCCGGGGAGCCACAGTCGGGACACACCCGCCGGGGCGGGAGCGAGCCGTGTCCCGAGGGACAGACCAGGGAGTAGCCCTCGCCGTCGTCGATGGCTTCGAGCCACTCGTCGTACCCCGCGTTCTCGTCGGTCATCGGTCCACCTCCAGGACGTGGACGACGGCGGAGGCCACCGTCCCGCCCGCGTTGTGGGTGACGCCGACCGTCGCGTCCGAGACGTGGTCGCTGTTGGGGTGATCGCCCCGGAGGAGCCGGGTCATCTCGGCGATCTGACTGCCGCCGGTGGCGCCGACCGGGTGGCCCTTGGCCTTCAGCCCCCCGGAGAGGTTCACGGGGCGGTCGCCGGTCGCCGTCGTCTCGCCGCGGCGCGCGGCGCCGATGCCCTCGCCCGTCTCGTAGAAGCCGAGCCCCTCGATGGCCATCACTTCGGCGATGGTGAAGCAGTCGTGGACCTCGACGAGGTCCACGTCGGCGGGTTCGCGGCCCGCCTCGGCGTACGCCTCGCTCGCGGCGCGCTCCGTCGCCGGCGTGACCGCGAGGTGCTCGCGGGACTGGAGGGCGAGGTTGTCGCCGCCCTGTCCGGATCCGGTCACCGACACCGGTGCGTCGAGGTCGTTCGCCTCGGCGTACTCCTCGCTGACGAACACGACGGCGCTCGCGCCGTCGGTCACGGGACAGGCGTCGAGGAGGCCGAGCGGGTCGGCCACCATCGGTGCGTCGAGCGCCTCCTCGACCGTGATCTCGCGGTGGAACTGGGCGTACTCGTTGGGGAGGGCGTTGTCGTGGTTCTTCACGGCGACGTGGGCGAGGTCCTCGCGCGACCCGCCGAACCGATCGAAGTAGGCCCGCGCCATCAGGGCGTACGCGCTGGGGAAGGTGATCCCCGCCCTGATCTCGTAGAGGTCGTCGGCGGCGGTCGCCAGCCCCTCGGTGACGGCCGCCGTCGAGAGGTTGGTCATGCGCTCACAGCCGCCGGCGAGCACCACGTCGGCCTCGCCCGAGCGGACCGTGCGGACGGCCTCGCGGACCGCCACGCCGGCGGAGGCACACGCCTCCTCGTACCGGGTCGCCGGGCAGTTCACCCCGACCATCTCCGCCATCAGCGGTGCCTGGTGGCCCTGGCGCTCGGCCAGCGAGCCCATGAAGTTCCCGTAGTTGATCTCCTCGATTTCGTCCCCGGGGACGCCGGCGTCCTCGCGCGCCGCGAGGGCGGCCTCGGCGAACAGATCGCGACCGGTACGCTCCGGCTGTCGGCCGAACTGCGTCAACCCGACGCCGGCGACTCGAACGCCTGTCATGCCGTGACATAGGCGCACGAGCAGATAAAGACCTGCCGGATTCGGCGCCGCTACCGCACCGTATCGACGGTTTCGCTTCGACGACTGTCACCCGCTGGATCGACGTTCGACGTTCGGGTGTCCGGACGGACCCGCCGGACCGAAACGGTTAGTCGCCCGGGGGAACAGGTGCGCGCATGCACGGCTGGATCGGCGAGACGTTCACGAGCGACGTCGGGTGGTCGCATCTGGAGCGACTGGCCGACATCGGCGACCGGATGGCCGGGAGTCCCGGCGAGCGCGAAGCGCTGACCGCGACCCGCGACGCCCTCGCCGACCTCGGCGCCCGGGACGCACACGTCGAGACGTTCGACGTCCAGGGGTGGGTTCGGGGATCGAGCGGGATCGAGACGCCGAGTGGCGAGACGGAGTCGATCGCCCTGCCGCGGAGTCCCGCCGGCGCCGCGACCGGCCGCCTCGTCGACTGTGGTGACGGCCTGCCCGCGGACTTCGAGACCGACCTCGACGGCGCGGTCGTCGTCGCCTCCTCGACGGTTCCGGACCACTACGACCGGTTCGTCCACCGCCGCGAGAAGTACTACCGCGCCGCCGAGGCCGGCGCCGCCGCCTTCGTCTTCCGCAACGACACGCCCGGCTGTCTGGCGCCCACGGGCAGCGTCGGCACCGACGACACGCCGCTCGGCCCCATCCCCGCGGTCGGCGTCAGCCGGGAGGTCGGCACGCGGCTCGTCCGCCGACACGAGGGCGAGCGCGTCACCGTCCGTGTCGACTGCGAGACACCCGACGCCACGAGCGGCGTCGTCCGTGCCGATATCGGCCCCGACACCGACCGTGCGGTCCACCTGACCAGCCACGTCGACGCCCACGACATCGCCGAGGGCGCCGTCGACAACGCCGCGGGCACGGCCACCGTCCTCGAGGTGGTGCGCGCACTCCTCGCGCGCGACGCCGACCTCTCCCGGCGGGTCCGGATCGTCTGTTTCGGCGCCGAGGAGGTCGGCCTCCGGGGGTCGAAACGCGAGGCCGAACGGATCGACCCCGACGCCGTCCAGGCGCTGGTCAACTGCGACGGCGTCTGTCGCGGCCGGACGCTCCAGTGGTACACCCACGGCTTCCAGGCGCTCGGCGACGCGGTCAGGGACGTCGCCGACCGCTTCGGCCACCCCGTCTCCGTCCGCCCGAGCCAGCACCCACACAGCGACCACTGGCCCTTCGTCGCGCGCGGGTTCCCCGCGCTCCTCGTCTCGAGCGAGGGCGACGACCGGGGACGGGGCTGGGGACACACCCGCGCGGACACGCTCGACAAACTCGAACGACGGACGCTGCGGGAGGGGGCCATCCTCGTGACGGGCGTCGTCGCCGCCCTCGCGGACGCCGACCGGATCGACCGCCGGTCGCCCGAGGGCGTCGCCGCCGACCTGGAGCGCGAGGACCTCGCGGCCGGCATGCGCGCGACCGGCGACTGGCCGTTCTGAATCGCACGGGCTTTTTACCGTCGTGGGTCGAGGTGTCTCGCATGGAGCGGACGCCTCGCGCGGAGCGACCCGGCAGGGGACGGCCGGAGAACCGGGACGGGTGCGGGCAGTGAACGTCGCCGTCAGGGGCGACGACGGGACCGTCGCGGCGGCGGTGGGCGTCGCCGGGGCGTCGCTCGTCGCCGAGGACGGGGACCGACACGCGGACGTCGTCGTGGCCGTCGGCGACGACGCCGTCCGCTCGGTCACGGCCGATCCGCCGGACGCGCCCGTCCTCCCCGTGACGACCGCGGGGGGTCGACACCGCGTCGCCCGTCCGGCTCTGTCGGGTGCACTCGCCGCGCTGGTCGCGGGCGACGGCCGTCGCGAGTCACATCCCGTCCTCGGCGTTCGTCGCGACGGGGCCGTCGTCGCCCGCGCGCTCCGGGACGTCGCCCTCGTCACCGACGCCCCGGCGAGCATCTCGGAGTACGCCGTCGCGGCGGGAGGGACGCGCCTCGATACCGTCCGGGCCGACGGGATGGTCGTCGCGACGCCGCTCGGCAGCGACGGCTACGCCGCCGCGGCGGGTGGGGCGGTCCTCGAAGCCGGCGCGGGCGTCGCCGTCGTCCCGATTTCGCCGTTCTCGACGGCGCCGGACCACCGCGTCGTCGACCCGGGGACGGGACTCGACCTGTCGGTTGAACGCGAGGGGGCGGTCGCGCTCTTCGCCGACGGCGTCCGCCGCGACACCGTCGACGCCGGGGTCGACCTCCGGATCGAACGCGTCGGCTCGGTCGACCTGGTGACCGCGGACGTCGGCCGCGGCCCCGATGGCCCCGGCGTCGGCACCGATACCGGATAGGAACGGAAAAGTTCTAATGAGTCACCGGCCCAGTTTGAACCATGCAACCGCTACAGTTCGTCGTCCCGGTCGGCGCTCTCGACGCGCTCGAACCGTACATCGCGCACGTGGTGCTGGCGCTGGTGGTGGTGAACATGCTCACGCGGATTCGGGCCCACTCCGTCCATGCCGCGCAGGTCGATGACGGTGCCGATGAACTGAGCCGGTACCTCCCCCACTCGCTGTCGACCATCCTGCTCGTCCTCGCCTCGTTCGTGTTCCTGCTCGTCGAGCCGCACGGCGGGATGGTCATGTCGGTCATCGCCGTCGGCCTGCTCCTGACCGACTTCTTCGAGTTCGAGTCCCGGCAGGTCGAGGCCCGAAACGACATGACCTTCGAACGCCCCAAGGGCGCCGTCGCGGCGTCGCTGCTCGCCCTGCTGTACGCAGGCTACCAGAGCCTGTTCGTCGTCATCGAACCCGTCTGGAGCGCCATCGTCTGATACTGTTCATTGTAAGTCAGTACCGGTGGTTCGCCGGACTGTCCCGGCGAACCACCGGAGAACAGGTACAATAATCCGTACGACGACGGGTCGGCTTTTTTCACCGGATTCCGGCGTCGTGACGCCCGAGCACCGAAGCCGGTTCCGTCGGTCGTCGAAAAGAGCGCCGTCGCTCGCGTCCCGCTTTCAGGCGTTCCGCCGATCTTCGACCGCCTTGCGCGTCTGTCTGGCGGCGGGGAGCAGAACCCAGAACGCCAGCGGGCCGAGGAGCGCGAACCAGAAGAGCACGTCCATCAGCCCGATCGCAAGCAGGTTGAACAGGTCCGCGTTCGCCGGGGTGGGCGACACCGGGCTCACGAGCTGTCGGGTGCTCTCGAAACTCGGCGTGCGGTACCAGCCGGCGAGCACGATCCAGCCGAGGCCGGCGCCGGTGAAGATGCCGAGCCCCTTGATGAATTCGTCAGCCATTATCTGAGGATTCGTCGGCGTCCTCTTGAGGGTTTCCCATTCCGCGGGCGCGAAACCGCGTCCCGAGAACGTACACGCCGGCGCCGACGGTGATGGAGACGAGCCCCGCGACGGCGAGGACCGCGCTCAGTACCGTCGACGGCGGCGTGACGCCGAGAGCACCGAGCAGTCCGATCAGGAGACGTCGCAGGAGGCTGAGCCTGATCGTCGCCGCGTCGAGCAGGACGAACCCGAAAACGACACCGGCGACGGCGATGAGCGTCGAGAAGACGGTGACCGTCTTGTAGAGGCGCATGGGGACGACCACGTCGCGGCGGCCGCCCTCGGTGGTCGTGGGTCCGTCGACGTCGGCGGACTCGCCGCTCGCCTCGTCGTCCGAAGAATCGGTCATCGACCGTCGGTCACTTCGGCGGCCGAAGCCGGTAGTACCGACGGTTGAGGTCGTACATGTACCCTTCGCGCATCGTCTTCAGAACGGCGTAGGTGACCGTCGTCGCCACGATGGGGAGGAGGAAGGTCAGATCGAAGAGCAGGTGGACGTTCATCGGCATCAGGTTCTTGATCGCCAGCAGGCTGATGGTCAGCGCGAAGACGACGCCGCCGACGCCGACGGCCGACCAGAACGGCTGTTCGACGGGACGCCGCGCGGAACCCTTGTTCAGGAAGGGTACGATGGCGATGACGCCGACGACGACGACGTTCGCCAGCACCCCGTAGGTGCGGTCGGCCGTGAGTTTCTGCCCGCCGAGGATGGCGAGGTCGGGGTTCAGCGGGCCGAGCTTCAGCAGGCCAAAGGACCAGTAGAGATACCAGTCCGGCAGGATGATGGCGGGGGTCGAACTCGGGTTGGCCGGCGAGCCGATGTGTGGTGGCATCGTCGCCGAGAGGAAGAAGATCATCCCGGTAAAGAAGGCCGCGATGGAGAGGTTCCGGACCGTCTCGTGGGGCCACGTCGGGAAGGCGAGCACGTCACGCTCGACGTAGTCGGACTCGGTCCGCAGGTCCTGGTCCTCGCGCCGTGCGCGCTCGAAATACTCGTAGGTGAGCCGCGAGAGGCCCGTCGTCCGTTCCTTTCGCTCGCGCCACGTCGGCGTCTCGTCGTCCGGGGCGACGATCCCCGGGCCGCCGCCGTCGGTGCGAGCGTCCGCGTCGTCCGTGGTGGAATCTGTCTCGGTCATGATCAGTGGGGTTCCGCGATGCCCTGCACCCAGACGATACCGATGTGGATGGCGATCAGCGTCGTCACGACGAATGGGAGCAGGAACACGTGCAGGATGTACATCCGCTGGAGCGTCGCCTGACTGAGCGTGAAGCCGCCGAACAGCAGTTGGGCGATCCACTCGCCGGCGAGCGGGATCGACAGCGACATCTCGACGCCGATCTGGCCGGCCCAGAAGGCCAGCTGATCCCACGGGAGCAGATAACCGGTGTACCCGAACACCATCGTCAGGCTGATGAGGACGATGCCCAGCAGCCAGTTGAGTTCCCGCGGTTCCTTGTACGCGCCCGTGAAGTACACGCGGAGCATGTGGAGGAACACGGCCGCGACCATCACCTGTGCCGACCACCGGTGGATGGACCGCAGCATGAACCCGAACTGGAGGTCGGTCATGATGAACGTGATCGAGTTGTACGCCGTACTGGGGTCGCCCGCCTGTGCCGGGGCGTAGTAGAACCCGAGCAACGCGCCGCTGACGGCGGCGACGATGTACGCGAGCGTCGAGAACGACCCCAGCGCGTACAGCGGGTACCAGTACCAGAACTTGTTGTCCAGGTCGTACTGTTCCGTGTGACTCTTCGGCATCTGGAGGTTGACCTTGTAGTACAGGTTCTCCAGCAGCTCCAGGTAGTCGACGATGCGGAGCCGCTTGTCCATCCAGATCAGCGCCGTCAGGAAGGTGGCTTCCACGGGGGTCAGGTCCTTCCGTTTCATCCACCCCTCGTGGTCCATCTCGTCTTTCTTTTCTAAGCTCATGGGTTATCGCTTGTAGTAGGGGTACACTGCGCGTTTGACGGTGTCCCACGCGCCGTCGCCGAGGGCCTCCCCGTCGACGTCCTCCTCGCGGATGTAGAGGTCCTCCCACTTCCGGCGTCGCTTCTTGACGATGACGACGTCGGGGAGGAACTCCTTACGGTACAGCGCGAGGATGAACGCGAGGTCGACGAAGATGACGGCTAGGATGGCGCCGAGGAACATGTTGCCCGTCTCGGTCAGGCCCCACCCGCTCACGAGGCCGTAGGCGAACATGAACACGAACACCACCTCGATGACCGTCAGGAGGACGATGGCGATGGCCGCGGCCGTGCTCTCCCGGGCCGGTTCGTACCGGTGGATGTCGCCGTAGGTACTGCCGCTGGACGACATCTACTCTCCCCTCCCGGTTCCGGTGTTCGGCGACTCGCCGTACTTCAGGACGTAGAAGGTGAACACGAGCGAGACGATGATGCCGAGCATCGTCGCGCCGCCCACCCAGTGGGCCTGAATCGGGACGCCGAGGGTGTGGAGGTCGACCTCGCCGCTGCCCTCGCCGCCGCCTTCGCCGCCACCGCCGCCACCGCCACCGGGCATCTCGCCGACGACGACGACGCCTTTCATGCCGAGGCCGCGGTGGGGCTGGCAGTAGTACTTGGCGACTGTCGCCTCCTCGAAGGTCTGTTCGAAGGTGAAGCCGGCTTCGGCGGTGAGCTCGCTCTCGAAGTCGCCGCCCTCCTCGGCGACGACGTTGTGCTGACCGCCCTCGCCGTTCCACTCCCAGACGACGGTCGTCCCGGGGTCGACCTGAACGGCCGCGGGGTCGAACCCGAAGTTCCCGCCGTTGCCCTGGGCGCCGACGGTGATCGTCACCTCGTCCTGGCCGGTCGCGTCGGCCACCTCGCTGTAGTTGCCCACGTCGCTCATCCACCCGTCGAACGACGCCTGTGCGGCGGCTGGCGTCGCCGTCGCGGCGGCCGTTCCGGCGGCGGCGGACCCACCGGCCACTCTCAGGAAATCCCGCCTCTTCATACGGTCGAAACTGAGGATGGAACGCGCTTAAACCCACCGACTCCCCAGCGGTCGTCAGCCGGATTCGCCGGCCTCGTCGCCGGCGGTCGACCCCCGCGACGGCGCCGTCTCCGACCCCTCCAGCGGCGGGAGGAAATCGGGCCGGTCGCCGTCGTCGACGCCGGTCGCACGCAGCCGGTCGCGGAACTCCTCGGCCCGGAAGCGATCCGAGAGCCGGGCATTGGCGACGACCGCAAAGAGGAAGACGCCGATGCCGACGAAGATCAGCCCCATGAGCGGCGGCACGAGGTTGACGTACCCGCCCGGCGCGGGGACGGCGTCGGTGAACAGCCAGGCGCCGATCAGTCCGATCCCCGTCAGCAGTTGGGCGAGCGCGACCACCTGGAGGAGGTTGTTCCCCAGTTGACCCGTCCCTTCCGGTACGTCGTCGGGGGCTGGCAGGGAGACGTCGTCGGGAGCGTCGGGCACCTCGTAGGAGTCCATCGAACACAGCGCCACCGTCGGTTTCACGTCCCGGAGGACCGTCCCCCGTCCCTCGACGCTCCCGTCGGGGCCGACGATGGCGTACCCCTCGTCGGAGTAGGCGACCAGTCGCTCCTCGCCCTCGTCCTCGTAGCGTTCGAGGACGGCGAACACCTCGCGGGTGGCGATCCGGCTCTTGAGGTCAGCCTCCACCCGGTCGAGCAGTTCCGCGCCGACGATCCACGTCTCGGGATCGAACGCCGCCTCCCACTCCTCGGCGCTCATCTTCGCCATGTCGCTGGGGCCGAAGTCCTCGAAGTCGTACTTCTCTTCGACCTCGCGGCGGAGAGCCTCGACGTCCGTATCCCCCGCCGTCGGGTCGTCCCCGCCGGAGTCGGCCGTGGCCGGCACGTCCTCGGGTGCGTCGTCGGACCCGTCGGTCGACGACGGTGACGGTTCAGCCATCGGTTCGCATTGGGTCCCGAGTGGCATACGCTTTCCGACCTCTCCCCCGAGCCGGGTCCGTTTTAACCACCCCATCCCAACGGTCGACGATGGTACGGGACGCGACGGTGGCGACCCTCGCCGGCCTCGCCGTGACCGCGAGCCTCCCCTTCTACCTCTACGGCGCGTGGATCGTGTTGGACAACGACACGGTGACGTGGAGCGTGTTGACGAGGCACCTGAAGTACATCTCGGTCGGGCTGGTGTTGACGACGGTGCCCGTGGTCGGCTGGATGGCGCCGCGGCTGATGGACCAGTTCGGCGGGTTGGCAGTTCTCCACGCGGTCCTCGGCCTCCAGGCCTACGCGATGCTCGCGTTCGCGATGACGGGTATCGTCCGCATCTTTCAGGCCAAATACGCGGCCGATCTCTATCGCGACCCCGATCAGGACGTCGATCTGAACGACCTCCACGAGAACATGAGCGCGTGGCGCGGGCGCCTCCGCGTCGGCGTCTTCGGCTACGTCCTCTTCTGGCTCGGAGCCTACCTCGTCGGCGTCCTCCGGTATTTCCAGTTGCACGTCCTGTAGCGTGTGAGACGCGGACGTTACGCTACCACGCCTCGCCGCTCGCGAGGTCGACGTCCGAATCCAACTTCGAGGACGGACAGACGTCCTCGAGGACGCAGTCCTCGCAGTCCGGGTTCCGTGCGTCACAGGTCGCCCGCCCGTGGCTGATGAGCAGGTGTGTCAACTGCTGCCAGTCCGACTCGGGCACCAGGTCCATCAGGTCCGCCTCGATCCGTTCCGGCGTCTCCTCGGTCGTGAGGCCGAGCCGTCGGGAGAGCCGCTGGACGTGCGTGTCGACGACGATTCCCTCCACGACGTCGTGACCGTGTTGGAGGACCACGTTCGCCGTCTTGCGCCCGACACCCGAGAGGTCGGTGAGTTCGGCCATCGTGTCCGGTACCTCGCCGTCGTGTTCCGCGACGAGCGTCTCGCCCATGGACTTCAGATAACCCGCCTTGTTGTTGTGGAAGGTGATGCCGTAGATGTCGTCGGCGAGTTCGTCCTCGTCGGCCGCGGCGTAGTCCGCCGCGTCGGTGTACGTCTCGAAGAGGTCGGCCGTCACCTCGTTGACCCGCTCGTCGGTACACTGCGCCGACAGGACGACGGCGACGAGCAACTCCAACCGGTTCGTGTAGTTCAGCGAGATGGTCGCGTCGGGATACTCCGCGGAGAGTCGGTCGACCACCTCGGTGGCCTGCGCCTCGCGCGACGCCAGTGGCGTACCCATGGCTCGCGGTCGGCACCGATCCCCGTTGAGTCTGTCGGCTGGGCCGGGCCGCTCTCACGTTCGATACCGGGGCCGGACATTATTTACCGGGGGGCTCCCTTGTCGCGGTCATGGAGTGGACTCGGCGGGCGCTGCTGGCCGGGACGGCGGTCGGGCTCGGCGGCTGTCTGTCCGCCGGACGATCGAACGTCGACTACCCCGAGACGGCCGCCGGGACCGAAACCGCGGTCGACGAGGCGCTGGTCGACGCCGAGACGGCTGGCCCGGCGACCGACGACGGAGACGAGCCGGCACAGCAGACCGAGCCGTCGGTTCCGAACCGGCAGCTCGCGACCGAAGTCGAACGGGCGTACGGGGAGATCGAGTGGTTCGCGACCGAGTACGACGACGCGATCGAAACCTATCGGCGCGTCCTCGGCAACGCGATGGCGACCGTCCAGCGGGTCCGGGACTCCTCGGAGTTCGACGCCGGCAACCTCGAACTCGTCCGGCGGGCGACCGACCAGGCCGTCGCGACCGCGGAGGCGGAACTCGGGGGACATTTCGGTCTCCCCGGACAGATGCGCGACGAGGTCGACGCCCACGTCGAGACGATCCGCCGGTTCGGGGGCCGGGGGGATCTCGACCGGGTCGACGTGGAACTCGAACGGCTCTACGACTACCTCAGGGGGATCCGAAGCGACCTGTTCGTCCGCCGCGTCCTCTCGGACCGGCAGGTCGACGCGCGGCTCTACCGACACCTCCACGACGACACGCCTGACGAGGAGGACGGCGAGGACGAGACGGACGACGACGAGGCGGATCCGGGCCTGTTCGAGGTCTACCACTCGTCGGGATACGCGGGGTACGCCTACGGCGGCCCACGGTACGTCGAACGCGACCCCTTCGGCGACGACGACGCGAACGATACGAACGAGGGGGCGGAGCTGCTGGCCCGCCAGCGGACGCAGTTCGGATCGGTGGGCGAGGCGACCGGTCGCACCGGGTTCGCGTACGTGGTGAGCTACGCCGTCCCGGACGAGGCGGAGCAACCGACCGACCTCGAGCCCCTCGACTACGATCACACGTCCCTGTTCGTCCAACGGTACGAGGACGTGGCAGCGGCCGGGGAGGCCGCCGAGCGCCTCTACGACACCGCGGTCAGTCGCGAGGGGAGCTACTCGTTCGGCCGGGATCGGTGGGATCGGGTGTACTACGAGGCCGACGGTGACGTGACCTACGCCTTCCTGATCAGGGCGGGGCCGTTCGTCCTCGTCGCCGCGCCCTCCGAGGTGGCGTGGGAGGAGCGCGTCGACTGGACCGAGCCGCTGGACAGGCTGTGGCTGTGGAGACCCTGACGTGTCCCGGCAGTCGACCCGCCCCGTCGCGCGCCGACAGGTCGCCCTGATCGTCACCGCTTTCGCCGCCGTCGGCGTCGCCCTCGGCGTCGTCGGCTTCGTCGGCACCGACTGGGCGCGGACCCAGTTCGTCACGGGGGCGACCGGCAACGCCCCGGAGACGTTCGGCCCCGTCTTCGTGGCGCTCTCGGCCCTGCAGACCACGGTGACGCTGTTTTTCGCCGGGCCGGTCCTGGCCGCGACGGTCGGACTGCTCTCCGGATCGCGGTTCGTCGACGACGGCACGGCCGGCGCCGTCGCCGCCGGCGGCTCGCTCGTCGGCTTCTTCGTGCTGGCCGGGGCGGGCCTCGCGGGGGTCGCCCTCGTCTCGGGGCCCGGAACCGACCAGACGTACCCGCTCGTGGGCGCCGTCGGCCCGCTCCTGCTCGCGGGGGTCGCCACGGCGGCCACGGGCGGGGTGGCGGGACTGCTGGGATGTCGGTTCGTCCGGTGAGACCGGCACACATAACTGTCCGCTCCGCGGGGGCTTCGGTATGTACGGCGAGGCCGCCGCACTCGGGGCGGGGACGATCCTGAACGCCCTGTCGACGGGGATGGGATCGGCCTTCGCCATCGACGCGGAGACGACCGCCCGGGTCGAACTCGACGACTCCGGGACCGTCGACGGCGAGATTGCGGGGGTACCGGACGCCGACACCCGTCTGATCCGCCGCGCCGTCGAGCGCGTCGTCGAGCGGTTCGGCGACGGCGAGGGCGGTCACGTCCGCACCGAGAGCGAGGTGCCGATGGCCGCGGGGCTGAAGAGTTCGAGCGCCGCCGCGAACGCGACGGTGCTCGCGACGCTGTCGGCGCTCGACGTGCCGGTGGAGGGCGCGGAGCCACGGTCCGCGGGAGGCGCGGAGCCACGGTCCGCGGGAGGCGCGGAGTCACGGTCCGCGGGAGGCGCGGAGCCACCCGCCGCGGCGGACGCGACGGACGCCCCGCTCGACCGCGAGGCGGCCTGTCGGATCGGCGTCGAGGCCGCCCGCGACGCCGGCGTCACCGTCACCGGCGCGTTCGACGACGCGAGCGCGAGCATGCTCGGCGGCGTCACCGTCACCGACAACGACGCGGACGACCTGCTCGCTCGCGAGGCCGTCGAGTGGGACGTCCTCGTGTGGACGCCGGCGGCGCGGGCCTTCTCGGCCGACGCCGACGTGGAGCGGTGCGCGCGGGTGGCGCCGATGGCCCGCCTCGTCGCCGACCTGGCGCTCGACGGGCGCTACGGCGCGGCGATGACCGTCAACGGACTCGCGTTCTCGGCCGCCCTCGAGTTCCCGACCGAACCGGCGGTCGAGGCGATGCCCCACGCCGCGGGCGTCTCGCTCTCGGGGACGGGACCGAGCGTCGTCGCCGTGGGCGACCGCGAGGAACTGGAACAGGTGTGCGAACGCTGGAATCAACGGACCGGAGACACATGGATGACGACGACACGAACGGACGGCGCACGGGTGATCGAATGAACGACGCGACCGAGGAGATGTCCCTCGCGGAACTCCGCGAGGAGATCGAGGGGATCGACCGCGAACTCGTCGAACTCATCGCCCGCCGGACCTACGTCGCGGGCACGGTCGCCGAGGTGAAAGAGGAGCGGGACCTCCCGACGACCGACGAGTCACAGGAGGCCCGCGTGATGGAGCGGGCGGGCGAGAACGCCGAACACTTCGACGTCGACGCGAACCTCGTGAAGGCCATCTTCCGGCTGTTGATCGAGCTGAACAAAGTAGAGCAAAGGGAGAGTCGATAACCGGCAGAGCGGCTGTTACAATGCTTATAGCCGCATATTAGTGGGTTAGTTCGTCGCTTCTTGACGCCACCTTGCGAATTTTGGGCTCGATGGGCAATCGGAAGATGCTACCCCGTCTCGGACCCCCTGAACCGAGTGACCCAGCCGGTGGAATGCTCTCTACCAAACAAACGGTTTTACTTCACGTACTGTCCGAAGGGATTTATGTCAGTTAGTCCTATTCGGATCTATGGGAAGTTATGCGACTCCGCCCGACTGGGCTAACTCCGGTGACGAGGCTGACGGCACACCGGCCAAACTCGGAGATGTACTCTCCGGACGGCTGGCAGATGTCGATATCGACTCTGTCGAAGCGGTTCGAGACGTGCGCGAGCGTCGATGAAAGTCCTGGTTGATACGAACGGCTTCATCGCCAGTTTGACCGACGAACCCGCCCGAGGAGACGTTGCGACGGAGTTTCTCAATCAGGATCACGACTTCTGTACGTCCATCCTGAATCTCATGGAGATTCGGTCGGTAATGACGAAAAAAAAGCAAGTCGAACAGGACAAAGTCGAGGACGTACTCTCCGACATTTACACGCAAGTCGAGATTTACGCACCAGAAATCAGCGACCAGATCTCCGCGTACAGTCTGCAACAGGACACGCTGCTGTACACACTCGATTGCGTTCTCCTCGCTCTGGCCGACGACCTCGACGCCACGCTCGCTACGTTCGACGGCGAACTACTCGAAAGCGGAGCCACCGAACCGAGCGACCTCATCGCGTAGAATTGCGACTGCTGTTTTCACGAGAACGGTGAGGGGTGTGCATTTTCGTCACGCTTGGCACGATTGATCGGTCGTTCGGTTCTCCACTCCGTATGGTGAATTTTATCCATTTGAACAAGGTGGAGCAGCGCGAGAGCCGGTAGGACGACCGCTGCGACGGCCGGGGCGGCGCTTGTCCCGAGCGCGCCGCGACGGGTCGCGGTCAGTACGTCCACAGCCGCGCGATCCGTTCCTCGATGGCGGGATGGGCCGCCCGCAGCGCCGCGGGGTCACGCTCGCCGTCGACGTTGATCACGTGGACCTCGCCCCGCCGGCCGGCGTAGACGTCCCGGAAGTCGTAGACGACGCCGAGCACGTCGACGGCGGCCGGGACGTCGGCGCTCCGGACGAGGACGTCGACCTGCCGGTCGACGTTGTACTCGACGAGGCGGTCGATGGCGGCCGCCCGACCCAGGTCGTCGGGGAGCGCGTCGATGCCCGCCTCCAGATGTGGCTCCAGCAGGTCGAGACAGCGCGCGATCCCCGGCGGTTCGTCGACGCCGTCGGTCAGATCGTCGTAGGCCGCGGTCACGGCCCCACAGCCCGTGTGTCCCACGACGACGACGGTTTCGGTCCCCGTGTGTGCGATCGGGTAGAGCACGTCGCCCGAGACCACTTCGCCCGCGTCGGTGCGCTCGACGACGCGGTTGCCGATGTTGCCACAGGTAAAGAGGTGGCCCGGTCGGTCGTTCCCCCAGATGTGGTCCTGGAGGACCCGGGAGTCGGAACAACAGACGGTGACGACCGGCGGGCGCTGGACGTCCTGAACGTCGTCGAACCGATCCGCGAACGCCGCGGCGTGCTCCAGGTTCCGGTTCAGCAGGTCGACGAAGGCGTCATCCATCGCCCGTCGGTTGCGAGCGGTCGAGCAAAGGAGTTACCGGTAGGTCTCCGCGAGGGCGTCGAGCGCCTCGTGGTGCTCGGAGGTGTGTGGCGCCGTGAGGGGCGAGACGCTGACCCGGCCCTCGACGATGGCCCGGCGGTCGGTCCCCTGGGGATCGGGGAGGGTCCCCTCGTGCATCCGCGCCCAGACGTTGTCGGTGAGGCTGATCCGGTCGCCGTCGCGTTCGGCGCGCATGTCGTAGAGCCTCGACGGTTCGGTGATCTCGATGGGTGCGAGGTCGTCGCCGGGTTCGTGGATGGGCACGTTGACGTTCAGGTAGTCGGCCTGTTCGAAGACGCCGGCGCCGAGGGCGTGGTCGACGAGGTACGTCGTCACCTCGGTGGCGTTGCGGTAGTCCCGCGTCTCGTCGGCGGCGTGTTGCCACTCGCCGTCCGCGCCGGGGACGTACAGCGAGACGGCGAGGGCGGGCACGTCGAAGAAGGCGGCCTCGACGGCGGCGCTGACGGTGCCCGAGCGTCCGAGGACGTACGCGCCGAGGTTGGCTCCGCGGTTACAGCCAGCGATCACCATGTCCACGTCGGGACAGAGCGCCTCCAGGCCGACGACGGTGCAGTCCGCGGGCGTCCCGTGGATGGCGTAGCCGAGGTCGTGTGTCTCGACGTCGACCTCCCGCGACATGGCTCGTCCGACCGCGCTCTGGTCGCCATTCGGGGCGACGGCCGTCACCTCGGCGAACGTCGAGAGCGCATCGTAGAGCGCCCGGAACCCCACGGAGTCGATGCCGTCGTCGTTCGTCAGGAGAACGTGTGGCTCGTCCATGCCCTCCCCTGGGGGAGCCGCCGAGTTAGGCGCTCCGGCCCAGGCGGCGGGCGAGGGCGGCACGGCGAATCGAACCCTACGCCACCGGGTCGACGACCGCCTCGTCGTCGACGACGAGGTTGTACGCCCCCTCGTCGTCGTTCCAGAGCGCGAGGGCGTTCTCGAACCGGAGGACGGCCCCGTAGTCGGCGTCCCGGAGCGGACGGTTCAGCCCCGACTCGCGCGTCAACACCGCGTAGTGTTCGAGGCGCTCGCTCCCGTCCCCGACCTTGAACAGGGGGTTGCCGTCGTCGGCGAGGTTCCGGCTGAGCTTCACCGCCAGCAGGTCGATCCGCTCGGTGACGTGGCGTTCCATGTCGGCCATCCGGGCGTGGCGGGCGGCGTCGGCACGGACGTCCACCCGGCGCGTCCCGTCCCGCCGGAGGAGCGTATAGGAGAACTTCACCGTCTCGTTGGTGAACGTGCCGGCATCCGTGCCGGCGTCGTCGAGGCGACGCTGTGGCCGGGGCGCCCCGACCGGCGGCCGCTCGTCGAACGACCAGCCGCGGTCGGAGGGGGCGGCGCCGGGCCACAGCCGAAGGGTGGGGGCGTAGACGGTCGTGGCCCCGTCGTCGGCGACGGCGCGTTCGACCCGTCGGAGGCCCGTGCTGGTTTCGAGGTCGGCCGGCGAGAGCGCGAGGAGGGTGCCGTCGTCGGCGAGGGCCGCCAGACAGCGGTCGACGGCGGCGACCGGGTCGTCGAGTTCACTCAGGACGTTCGCCGCGAGGATCAGGTCGTAGGGGGCGTCCCCGAACGCGAAGTCCTCGATCCGGTCGCGGTGGATCGTCGTCCGGACGTTGCGCCGGGTTCCGTCGAGCAGGGTATCGAGGACGTCGGCCGCGGCGCTCGGCTCGACGGCGTGGTAGTCCACGACGGCGTCGTCGGGGAGGTAATCGAGGAGGCCGAGCGCCGGGCCGCCGACCCCCGCGCCGACGTCGAGGACGCGGAGGCGACGCGGGAGCAGCGACCGCTCGACCAGGTCGCCGAGGGGGTAGCCGACGGCGGCGTAGTAGTCGGGGAGGTGATAGAGGGCGTAGCCGAGCGCGACCTCCGCGTCGTACTCGACGGGGTTCCCGCGGTAGTAGTCGTCCTTCAGCCGCCGGATCACCTCCCGCAGGCGGTCACCGGTCCCGCCACGGTGCCAGTTCGCGCCGTAACGGGCGACCAGCAGGTCCTCGACGGTCTCGACGTACCGGTCGGGGAGGTGGGTCGGCGCCCAGTCGGTCGCCGGGACGGGGTCCTCGGACGCGGGGACGAAGGTGCCGTCCTCGCGCTCGAACAGGCCGAGGTCGTAGGCCTCCTCCCGGAGCACCCGGCGGACGGCCGCCGGATGCGGTCGGCCGTCGACGTAGTCGGCGATCTCGTCGGGATCGATCGGCCGCACCTGTCGGAGGTACTTCGCGTTCGAGCGGACGGCCTCGCGGTCGATCATTCGCCGGCCTCGCGGTAGAGGTCCTCGAACGCCTCGCCCTCGGCGTCCGCGACCCGCCGGGCGGCCGCCGCGACGGCGTCGGCGCCGTCGAACGTCTCCTGGATCTCGCGGTAGACGTGGGGGGTGCCGCCGGTCACCGTCGCCACGAGGTCGTCCATCGCCGCGGAGACGGGCGTCGCGAACTCCTCGCGGACGTCGGCCGCGGCGAGGGCGTACGCGAGGACGGCGGTGTGGGCCCCCGCCTGAACCGTCTCCATGGCGGCGTCGTGTTCCTCGACGGTCGTCTCGAAGGTGTGGTTGCCGGCGGCGGCGACGTCGGCCCGGATGGCGTCGGTCACGGGACCGGGGGCGTCGGCGACGACGGCCACGTTCCCGGGCGCGTTCGACGCGGCGAAGAGCGGATGCATCGACACGCGCTCGCGGTCGGGCAGGGCCACCCGCATCGCCGTCACCGGTGCGGCCATCACGCCGGTGACGTCACACATCGCGCGCTCGGCGCGGGGGGCGTACCGCTCGACGGCCGCGTCGACGGCGGAGATGGGGACGGCCAGACAGACGGCCGCGAACGTTTCGGTCGTGTCGGTCGACACCGCCCGAACGTCCGAGCCGAGGGTCGCGGCGGCCCGCTCCGCGGCCGCGGCGTCGACGTCGGCGAGGGCGACGGGTCGGTCGACGGTCCGGGCGACCCAGCGGCCCATCTCGCCCGCGCCGACCACCAACAGCTCCATGCGCCGTGCTTCCTCCTCACCGATCAAAAGGGGTTCGGTGCGGGCGGTCGCGGGGAGGGCTCACAGTCCCAGCCGGAACGCCCGGTTGGCCAGCAGGGCCACGAGCGCCACCCCCGTCACGCCCACGAGCAGGCCGTAGGCGGCCGCCCACCCGCTCACGTCCGAGAGGACGCCGACGACGACGCTCCCGGTCGACCCGATCACCATGTACGCGGTGCGGACGAGGCCGAAGGCGGCGCCGCGCTCGTCGGCCTCGAACTTGTCGAAGAAGCGGGACTGGAGGGGCGCCCCCCACGTCATCGCGACGCCGACACAGACGACGGCGGGGAGGAGCGCGATCCGCGGCCCGGCGACGAGCAGAGCGTACCCGACGACGCCGAGGGCCATCGTCACCGCCGCGGCGCCGTCGCGGCCGATCCGGTCGGACACCCACCCGGTCGTCGGCTGGGCCAGCCCGTTGACGACGAAGTACGCCGAGAAGAGCAGGCCGGCGGTCGTCTCGGGGAGGCTCCGAAAGGCGACGAGGAAGGTGGGGAGAAAGGAGGCGGTCGCCTGCCAGGAGAAGGCGCCGATGCCGGCCACGAGCGTCGTGAACGCGATGGACGGGCGGGAGAGCAACTCGAGCAACGGCCGGACCGCCATCCGGTCGCGCATCGGCTCGTCGGGGTGGTCGGGCGTCGTCCGCTCGACCCGCCAGGCGAAGGCCACGAACGCGGGGAGGGCAACGGCGGCGCCGACGGCGATGGCGGCCCGCCAGCCGAAGCGGACGGCGACGGCGGTGGCGACAACGGGCGCGATCAGCCCCGCTAGCGGCCCACCGGCGACGTGGACGCCGATGGCCCGGCCGATGTCGTCGAACTCCTTGGTGAGCAGGGTGGTGGCGACGCTGTAGTGGAGGCCGGCACCGGCGCCGAGAACGACGGTCAGGACGGCGAAGACGGCGAAGGTGGGCGAGAGGGAGAGCGACAGACTGGCCGCGGCGGTGATGCCCACGGCGGCGAGGATCACCCGTCGCTCGCCGAAGCGGTCGCCGAGAACCCCCGACGGGAACTGGGTGAGTGCGTAGGCGGCCCACATCCCCGAGAGCGCGAGCCCGACCGCTCCGGTCGAGACGCCGAAGTGGCCGGTCACGTCCGGGACGACCGGGCTGATGACCAGTCGCGCCAGCATCGTCGACGTGAACGCGAGCGTACAGAGCGCGAGAACCGTGTGGCGGTACCGCCAGTTCACACGGGCTCTGGATCCACCGCAAGGAAGTGCTTTGCGATCAGACGATCAGTTCGACCGGGTACTCCGTCAGGTTCTCCGCGCCGTCCGCGGTGACCACGACGAGGTCCTCGATGCGGACGCCGCCCACCTGTGGGTCGTACAGCCCCGGTTCGATCGTGATCACGTTCCCCGGTTCGAGTTCGTCGCCGTCGGGGGCGATCCGCGGCAGTTCGTGGACGTCGAGGCCGACGCCGTGGCCGGTGCTGTGAATGAACCCCGTTTCGGTCGACGGGTCGGTCCGGAGCGTCGGGACGTCGGCCGCCTCGTAGACCTCGCAGGCGGCGTCGTGGACCGCCTCCCCCGTGACGCCGGGTTCGACGGCGTCGAGCGCCGCCCGCCGGGCCTCGTCGGTCAACGCGAACCACTCCCGGAGCCGGGGGTCCGGCTCGCCCCGCAGGAACGTCCGCGTCATGTCGGCGTGATAGCGCGTCTCCTTGTCCCGGGGGAAGATGTCGACGACGATGGGTTCGTCGGCGCGCAGCGGGCCGGACCCCCGCTCGTGTGGGTCGGCCGCGTCGGCCCCGCAGGCGACGATGGTTTCGTCGAGTGCACAGCCCTCGTCGAGCAGCGTCCGCTCGATGGCCCGGCGGACGGCCTCGCTGGTCAGCGGGTCGCCGTCGCGGTGGAGGACGCCGTCGACGACCGTCGCCGACTCGATCAGCGACTCGGCGGTCGCCATCGCCCGCTCGTTCGCCCGCTGGGCCCGGCGGACGTGGTCGAGTTCGGCGTCGGTCTTGACGGCGCGGATGCGGGTCACCGCGTCGTCGTCGTCGACGCGAACGGTCACGCCGGCCTCGCGCAGGCCGTCGGCGGTGCCGAGCGGGAAGCGCGCGGGGACGGTCACCGACGCCACGTCCCTGTCGGCGAGGAAGTCGGCCACCACGGCGGCCCGGCCGGCGACGGGACCGACCTCGCTCACCCGGTCGCGGTAGTCGTACGCCGAGAGCCGCGAGACGGTGTCGGCCCGGGCGTCGGTCCGTGCGCGACCGTACTCCAGCCCCGAGACGAGGAGGTGGACGCCGTCGGGAGTGTAGCAGGTGACGAAGGGGTCGGGCGCGTCGAAGCCCGAGAGATACCGCTGGGTCGAGTCGGCGCCGTCGGCGTCGACGAGGTAGCCGTCGCAGTCGCCGAGGGCCGCATCGAGGGCGGAGCGATCCGGATCCATGCCTCCCCTCGGGGGGCGGGCGACTAATACGCTTGGTCCGGCGGCGCGCGACAGTTATGCCGTTGGCGTCGGGAGGGAACCCATGGCACGCCAATCCGACGACCGACCGACGCTGACCGGGATCGATCACTTCGTCCTCACCGTCGAGGACGTCGAACGGACCTGCGAGTTCTACGCGGATCTGGGCGCCGAGGTCCGAACCTTCGGTGACGGCCGGAAGGCGGTGCGGTTCGGCGCACAGAAGATCAACCTCCACCCTGTCGACAACGACGTCGACCACGTGGCCGCGGCGCCGACGCCCGGAGCCGGGGACTTCTGTCTCCTGACGGAGACGCCCATCCCGACGGTGATCGAACAGCTGCGCGACCGGGGGATCGACATCGTCGCGGGCCCGGTCGAACGGACGGGGGCCGTCGGGACGCTCACGTCGGTGTACGTCCGTGATCCGGACGACAACCTGGTGGAGTTCGCGAGATACGGCGACGAGTCCTCGACGGGGTGAGTCCTACGCGAGCGTCCGGACGGCGTCGACGAGGAAGACCACGCCGAACCCGGCGAGGACGAGGGCGCTGGCGCCGGCGACGACCGGGGCGAAGGCGTCGACCCGCCGCTGGGCCGCCCGGAGTGCGGCGGGAAAGCCCGTGATCCAGACGGTGATCCCGAGGAAGAAGCCGACGATGAGCGCCGGGCTCCCGGTCCGCACCACGAGCAGGCCCGTGAGGTCCCCGCCGACGTATGGCGTGTACGCGAAGACGTCCAGCCGGCCGGGTTCGAGTAGCCCGACGCCGATGGTCAGCCAGAACAGGATCTGGTAGGGGTTGGTGAGCGCGAGGACGAACGCCTTCCGGAAGCCGGTGGTCGCGCGGGTCGCGGCGCCGTCGGTCGGGACCGCGTCCACCCCGCCGGTGGCGTCCGCGGCGGCCCCGTACGCGAAGTAGAGCATGAGCACGCCCCCGACGCCAACCATGGCGGCGCGGACGGTGGGGAACCGCTCGACGAAGGCGACGACGCCGAGCAACGAGCAGACGAGGAAGACGGCGTCGGCGGTCATCGCGCCCAGTCCGGTCCGGGCGCCCGCGACCCAGCCGTTGTTGACGGACTCCTCGGCGATGACGGCGTTCATCGGTCCCGGCGGCGCCGCGAGCGCGAGGCCGAAGACGACGCCGGCTAGGAGCGACGGGAGGGGGTTCGGCACGGGTCGAGCCTCGGCGGCGTCGAGAAAAACGCTGGCGTTTTCTCCTGTCGGCCGTGTCAGAACAGCGCCAGAACGGCCGTCGACGCCGCCTCGACGATCGTCTCCCAGACGGAGAACCCGGTGGCGATGCTCAGGACGGTGTCCGCCGCAAAGAAGGCAAAGAGACCCGCCGAGAAGTAGTGGGCCTTCCGGAGATCCAGTCGGTGGGAGAACTTATGGAAGAAGAAGGCGTTGGCGAGGCTCACCGGGATGATGGCGAGCATCTCGCCGGCCCAGATGGCCGGGTGGGCGCCGTACTGCGCGGCGAGGCCGATGGTGACCAGTTGGGTCTTGTCGCCGAACTCGCCGACCGCCATCATCGCGAAGATGGGGACGAACCCGCCGAGTGCGTCGGGCAGTTCCCGGCCGAACACCCGTGGCTCGAACTCCGTCGACAGCGAGGTCACCCCGCCGTCGGTCGTCGCGGCGTCGACGTGCTCGGGGTCGCCGCCCTCGGGCGCGGAGCGGTAGAGCAGGACGGCGAAGACCAGAAACAGGCCGGCGGTGAAGAGCTCGAGCACGAGCGGCGGCAGGGCGCGCTGGAGCGCCTCGCCGAACAGGATCTCGAGGGCGGTCCACCCCGCGAAGGCCGCGCCCGCCGCGCTCACGACCACCAGCGGGTTGTACCGGGTCGAGAGCCCCGCGATGATGAACTGCACCTTCTCACCGGGCAACACCACGAGCTGGGCGACGAAGGCGACGGTGAGGATCTCCAGCCAGCCCGTCACGCACCGCTCACCCCCTCGAGTTCGTCCCGGTCGGAGCCATCGCCGGCGTCCGCGTCGACCGGCCGCACCCGGATGGTCCGGGCGACGCCCTCGGGGAGGCTCTGTTCGCCGTCGCCGATCCGGACGGTCACCATACCGAAGGGGGCGACGTCGACGACTTCGAGTTCCGTCCCCGGGCGGACGCCCGCGTCGTCGAGGTAGGCGAGTTCCGCCTCGTCGCGGTCACGGACCCGCTCGACGACCACCCGCGCGCCCGGGTCGTGGTCGGTCAGGGGCGTGGTCTCGTCGCCGTCGAGCGGATGCAGGTCCGCCCCGGGGATCGGATCGCCGTGCGGGTCGACCTCCGGATCGCCGAGCGCCTCGGCGACCCGGCGCTCGAACTCCTCGGAGATGTGGTGTTCGAGCGCGTCCGCCTCCGCGTGGACGTCCGTCCACGAGTAATCGAGGTGCTCGGCGAGGTAGGCTTCGAGCAGCCGGTGGTGACGGATCACCTCCAGAGCGACCGTCTCGCCCTCGGGGGTCAGTTCGACGCCCTTGTACTTCTCGCGTTCCAGCAGGTCCCGCTCGGCGAGCTTCTCGACCATGCTGGTCACGGTCGGCGCCGTCTTGCCGACCTCGTCGGCGATGGCGGAGGTGGCGACCGGCGTCCCCCCCTCCGACTGGAGCCGATAGATCGCCTTGAGATAGTCCTCCATGACGTCGCTCAACATCTACTCGGCCCGATTTAGACGCGTCTAATCTATAAACCTGTCGCGCCGAATATCGGAGTGGGCGGGTGGGAACTCTCAGACGCCCTGGCCCATCAGGTGGCTCCGGAGCAGGTCGGCCGTCTTCACGCCGGCGTCGGCGTTGACAAGCACCACCGTCCCGTCGTCGTCGAGTTCCCCCCGCTCGGCGAGCGCCCAAGCGCCGGCGGCCGCGGCGCCGCCCGTCGCGCCCACTTCGGTCCCGAGTCGCTGTGTCAGCGCCACCGCGCTCTCCAGGAGGTCCTCGTCGGCGACGGCGACTGCCTCGCCGCCGCTCGCGGCGAGGGCGTCGAGGGCAAGGGCGCCACCCGCGGGCTCGGGGATTTCGAGTTCGCCGCAGATGGTGTCGGGATACTCGACCGCACTGATCCCGCCGTCGTCGTCGTGGGCGTCGACGAGGGGCGCACAGCCCTCGGCCTGGACGGCGTGGATTCGGGGCACTCGGTCGGTCAAGCCGAGGGCGACGAGGTCGCGGAAGCCGCGTTCGATCCCCACCAACGTCTCGCCGGTGCCGACGCCGACGACGACGGCGTCGGGTGCCGTCCAGTCGCGCGCGCCGGCCACTTCGTAGGCCAGCGTCCGGTAGCCGTCGTGGCGGTACGGCGTCGTGAACTCCTGGAGCGAGTACCACTCGCGGGCCAGGTCGTCGTGGAGGGCGGCGAGCGCGTCGGAGTAGCGCCCGCCGGTCACGCGCATGTCCGCACCGTGGACGTTCACCATCGCCTTGTTCGGGAAGGGGGCCCGCGAGGGGAGGTAGGCGTAACAGTCGATGCCGGCGCGGCCGGCGTAGGCCGCGGCGGACTGGCCGGCGTTGCCCGCGGCCGCGAGCGCCAGCAGGTCCGCCCCCCGCCGGTCGGCCATCGTCACCGCGACCGAGAGCCCCCGGTCGAGGACCGTCCCCGTCGGGTTCCGGCCCTCGTCCTTGAGACGGACCGATCCGACGCCGAGGTCCGCGGCGAGGTCGGGCGCGTCGAGCAGCGGCGTCGCTCCCTCGGCGGCCGAGACGGCGTCCCCGGCGTCGACTGGCAGGAGCGCGTCGTAGTCCCACATCGATCCCGGATCGGCCGGCAGGGCCGCGGGATCGACGGCGTCGAGGTCGTAGACGGGATCGAGCGGTGCGCCGGCGTCGCTCCGGCCGACGTGGCCGGGGTCGTACCGTTCGCCGGTTGCCGTGCAATCGAGCCCGAGGAGCCGTTCGGGGGTGTCCATGCCGGCGGTTGCGACCGGAGGGGCAAATCCCTGTCCATGGGCATGGCTTCTTTACCCCCGCCGGCCGACCGATCGGTATGGACGACACACCGTCGGTCGCCGTCGCGGGCGCCGGACTGGCGGGGCTCGTCGCCGCGCGACACCTCGCCGACGCCGGCGCCGACGTCACCGTGTTCGAACGCCGCGAGGAGGTGGGCGGCCGGGTCCGGACCCGCCGCCGGGACGGCTTCACCCTCGACCGGGGCTTCCAGGTCCTCTTCACCGCCTATCCGGCCGTCCGGGAGGAACTCGACCTCGCCGCGCTCGATCTGCAGTCGTTCTCGCCGGGCGCCGTCATCGCCCGCCCCGGCGAGCGGTCGACGCTCTCGGATCCCCTGCGCGACCCCCTCTCGCTCACCGACACCCTGTTCAACCGCGAGGTGACGACGACCGACAAGCTCCGGACGCTCGCCCTCCGCCAGCACGTCGGCGGGCGCGACGAGGCGGCCATCTTCGGGAGCCCCGACGCCCCCATCGACGAGTACCTCCGCGACTGGGGCTTCTCCACGGACTACCTCGACAACTTCGTCGCGCCCTTCTACGGCGGCATCATGCTCGACCGGTCGCTCTCGACGTCCAAGCGCGTCTTCGAGTACACCTTCAAGGCGATGAGCGAGGGGCTGATCGCCCTCCCGGCGGCGGGGATGGCCGCCGTCCCCGAACAGTTGGCGACGCGGGCCCGCGAGACCGGGGCGACGGTCCACCGCGAGGAGCCCGTCGCCGCGGTCACGGCCGACGGCGGCGGGGTGACCGTCGAAACCGAGCGCCGAACCGTCGAGGCCGACGCCGCCGTCGTCGCCACCGACCCGCGGACGGCAAAGCGTCTGACCGGCGTGCCGTCGGTTCCCACGGCCGCCCGGCCGTCCGTCACGGCGTATCTCTCCCTGCCCGACGGACCCGCCCTCGACGACGCGCGGAAGATCCACCTGAACGCGGCCGACGACCGGCCGAACGCCGTCGTCCCGCTCTCCGCGGTGGCGCCGAGTTACGCCCCCGACGACCGCCGACTGCTCTGTGCCACCTTCCTCGGCGACGACGCGCTCGATACGGCCGACGAGGCGCTCGTCGAGGCGACCCGCGAGGCGCTCGCGGCGTGGTACCCCGAGCGGCGGTTCGGCGGGCTGGAACACGTCCACACCGACCGGATCGAGTTCGCCCAGTTCGCCCAGCCGCCGGGCGTCCACGACGACCTGCCGGCCGTCGACGACCCGTCGGGTCCCGTCTACCTCGCCGGGGATTACACGGCGTGGTCGTCGATTCAGGGGGCGATGCGGAGCGGGCGGGAGGCCGCAGCAGCGGCGCTATCGGGGGTGTGACTGCGGGTCCGAAAGAACGGGGAGACCCCGGGCGTGTCTCGGCCCGAAACCCGCGACCAACGTTTACAAGCCTCGCCGGAGAACGCCGCGTATGGCCTCTCGTCCCGATTGGTTCTCGCTCGACACCGGCGAGACGGTCGTCTGGGAGGGCGCGCCGCGGGTGCGTCGCGTCCTGCCGGCGGTCGTCGCGGCGACCCTCTGGATCGCTCTCCTCGCGGCCGGCGCGGTCCTCGCCGGCCGGACGCTCGTCCTGTCCACGCCGGTCGTCGTCGGCGGTGCCGTCCTCCTCGCGCTCCCGGCGGTCGCCGGGGTCGCGTGGCGCTACCTGCGGACGGTCAACGTCGAGTACGTCCTCACCGACCGGAACTGCTACCGCAAGCGGGGCGTCCTGTCGACGAGCGTCACGCGCGTCGGCCTCGCGGACGTCGAGCGCACCGCCCTCCACAAGGACGTCTGGGGGCGCCTCTTCGACTACGGGGCCGTCTCGATCAGCACCGCGGGCACCGACGGCGTCGACCTCCGGTTCACCGACCTCGACGACCCCGAGACCCTCCGCGACGAACTCCGACGGCTGGTGGGCGCGGAGAGGGGAAGCGGGCTCGCCGCGGCGTCGTCGGGACCCGCGGGGGCCGGACTGGACGCCGCGACGGCCGATACGCTCCTGACCGAGTTCGGCGCGCTGCGCGCGGCGGCCGACCGCCTGGACCGGGAGGTGAGCGACGGATGAGCGAGGCGTCGGTCGACGACGGACCCCCGCCCGAGTGGCTCTCGCTCGACCCCGACGAGGAGGTCGTCTGGACCGGCCAGCCGGCCTTCGAGACGCTCTACGGCACCATCGCGACCGGCCTCGTGTTGACCGTCGTGTTGATCGGCTTCCTGATCCTCCTCGGGGTGCCCTTCGCCTACTTCCGGATCCAGAACACCGAGTACGTGGTCACCACCCAGTCGCTGTACGTCAAGCAGGGCATCTTCTCGACCAACATCGAGACGGTCGACCTCGACCGCATCCAGAACACGGAGTTCAACCGGAGCTTCTGGGGCAAGCAGTTCGACTACGGCTCCATCTCGATCAGCACGGCCGGCAGCAGCGGCGCCGAGATATCCTTCGACGGCATCCCGGACGCCCCCGCCGTCCGCGACCGCATCACCGAGTTGAAGCGCCAGCGGACGGAGCGAGAGGGCGGCGAGGGCGAGGGCGGCGACCGGCCCGCGAGCGCGGACCAGCTGGCCGAGTTGATCGAGGAGGTCCGGGCCACCCGCGAGGCGTTCGAACGGGTCGAGCGTCGGCTCGCGGACGGCGAGGAGGACGGCGACCCCGACGATCAGTCCCGCACGAACGCCTCGTCGCCGTAGCGGTCCAGGATGTCGAGAAAGCCCGCGCGCTGCTGGCGGAGTGCCGGCGGCAGGTCGCCGTAGGCGTGATCGAACATGGAGGCCGGGTCGGCCTCCACCTCGGCCGCCGCCTCGACGACCGCCGCGACGTGGTCCTCGACTCCCGCCCTGATCTCGTCGTCCCGGTCGTCGTCCAGGCGGCCGGTCCGACGGAGGAAGGCCGCGAACCGGTCCAGCGGGTCGCGGTCCTTCCAACGCTCGACTTCCTCCTCGTCGCGGTAGACGGTCGGATCGTCCGCGGTCGTGTGGGCGCCGTAGCGGTAGGTGACGGCCTCGATCAGCGTCGGGCGCGTCTCGTCGTCGTCGGGGTCGCGGGCCCGCTCGACGGCCTCCTTCGTCACCGTGTAACACGCGAGCGGATCCATCCCGTCGACGCGGACGCCCTCCATGCCGTAGGCCGCCGCCTTCTCCGCGATGGTGTCGCTCGCCGTCTGGCGCTCGACCGGATGGGAGATGGCCCAGCCGTTGTTGTTACAGAAGAAGACCGTCGGGGTGTCGAACACGCCCGCGAAGTTCATCGCCTCGTGGAAGTCGCCCTCGCTCGTGGCGCCGTCGCCGAAGTGGACGACCGCCGCACGGTCGTCGCCTTTCAGCTTCGACGCCCACGACATCCCGACCGCGTGGGGCAGGTGGTCGGCGATGGTGATGTTCAGCGGGAAGACGTGTTTGTCCGCGAGGGTCGCGTTGCCCGACTCGTGGCCCATCCAGTACGACAGGTAGCCGGCGTCCAGGTCGCGGACGACCACCGCGCCGTGTTCGCGGTACTGATAGAGGATCCAGTCGTCGTCGGCGAGGGCGTACGTCGAGCCCACCTGCGCGCCCTCCTGCCCCGCACACGAGGCGAAGGTGCCGAGTCGGCCCTGCCGCTGGATGTTGATCGCCCGCTCGTCGAAGTGACGGGTCAGGCGCATGTCGCGGTACATGTCGAGGAGCGTCCCGTCGTCCAGATCCGGAATCGCGTCCTCGTCGACCGGGACGCCGTCCTCGTCCAGCACCCGGACGAAGTCGGCGTCCTCGTAGTCCACGGTCAATCACCCCACCCCCGCCCACGTCCTCGTTCCCCGGGGCGCCGTCGGGCGACGCGGGGGGCGGCTCTTCGCCGTGGCCGTGACCGTCCTTGCATACCTCGGTCGAGAACCTCCGCCGAGTAAATCCTATCGCCGCCGGAGGTGGGGGCGCAGGTCGGAAAGTGGGGGAAACCACAGCGTCTCCCCGTCGGCGACCACGCCGGGACGGGCCGCGTCGAGGGTCGACACCAGCGGCGAGTCGACGTCGTCACGTCGCTCGACCCGGACGCCGGCGGCGACCGCCGAGAACGCCGGGAGCACGAGCGTCGGCCGGTCGCGGTACCCCGACTCGGTCCAGAGAAAGCAGTCGCGCTTGTCGCCCTCGACCGTCAGCGCCGGGTGGACGTGCCCGCAGACGTACCGCGCGGCGTCGGTCGCGGGCGCCTCGTGACCGTGACAGACGACGGTTCCGTCGGCGAGTCGGTAGGCGTCGTGGACCGGCCCCGGCCACGCGTCGTCGAGGCCGCCGTCGTGGTTGCCCGCGACGGCGACGGGGCGGGCACCGGCCGCCCGGATCCGCCCCGCGAGCGTCCGGAGCGTCCCGACCGCCCGCGCCCGCGGCGTCCCGAACCGGTGGAGCAGGTCGCCCGCGAGAACGACCGTCTCCGGATCGGTCGCCGCGACGACCGCGGCGAGGCGCTCCCGGAGGTCCGCGCGCTCGTCGAGCAGGGGACCGGCGTTCGACGCCGCGGCCCGGCCGACGTGGAGGTCGGCGACGACGAGCGCCGCGGCCGACGGGAGGTGGACCGCACGGCCCTGCGTCGGCGGAGTCGAGGGGGGCACGCTCGCCCGGTGGGACCCGACGGCCAAAGCGGTGACGCTAGTCAGCGTGCTCTTTGGCCGTCGCGTAGGCCTCGCGGAGGCGACGGAAGGACTCGCTGTCCCCGCCCTGATCGGGGTGGACGTCCTTCACGCGCCGTCGATACGCCGCTCGGACCTCCTCGGCGTCGGCCGTCGGCTGGAGGCCGAGCCGCGAGAACGCGGCGCCGACCGACTCGCCTCCCGCCGTCGACCGCCGGCGTCCGGCCTCGGGCACGTCGAAGGGGAGTCGCCGACCGAGCGCCGACGCGGGCATCTCGTGCTCACAGAGGACGGCGTGTGTGTCCGTCCCGTCGATGGCGAAGTACGCCTGCGGATCGAAGGTGATGGCGACCGCCCGTTCGGGCAGGTAGAAAGCGACCGTCTCCGCGTGGACCGACGCATCCTCGACGTACCGCTCGCCGACGGTGTCGAGGTAGGTCCGGATCTCCGCGCGACGGCGGTCGGTCCCGTCGATCCGGCGGCGCCGATCCGGCGACGGGGTGGGGAAGAGCCGATCCCCGGCGACGAAGATGCCCGCGATCAGGAGGGCGACGGCGACGCCCATGGCGACCCCGGCGACCAGCCACGTCGGCAGCAGGGACACCCACTCCAGAGGCACGCCCCCCTGTTGGAGTCGCGCGGTAAAGAGTTTCCCGACGGCGGCGACCCGCTCAGCCGATATACCGGAGGTCGTCGTCGGTCGGCACCTGGGCGCTCTGGTTTTGCATCTCCTGGATCTTGCCGACGACCTCCTCCATCTCCTCGGCCCGGTCCTCCAGGGACTCGTAGTCGAGTTCGAACCCGAGGACCGACTCCAGCACTTCGAGGACGGCCCGGGCACTCTTGGGATCGACCAAGTAGCCGCTGGTCTCGCCCATCAGGCAGGCGGCGTCGAGGCCGCGACGGCGGCCGAGCCCCAGCAACAGGCCGCTGACGCCGACGATGCCGCCGGCGGGCTCGTCGTCGCGGAACTCGACGCCCGCGTCCGTCAGGTCCCCCTTCAGGTCGGCGTCGGTCACCGCGCCGAGGACGTGGTACTCCTCGATGAGTTCGCCGGTGGGGACGCCGCCGAGGGCGAAGAGCCGGTCGGTCCCGAGCTCCGTGGCGACGTCGAGGAACGCCTCGGTGAGGTGGTAGTGGCCGGCGTTGCTCCCGGCCTGGTGGTCGCCGGTGAGGACGAGCAGGTCGCGGCCCTCGGTCTCGACGGCGTGGAACTCGGCACAGACCAGTTCGGCGACACCCTCGTCGTCGATGCTCACCTGCGGCGGGAACTCGTCGGCGTAGACGCGGCGGACGAGTTCGCTCTCGAACTCCTCCAGCAGGTACTCCGCGGCGAGTTTGCCAACGTGGCCGACGCCGGGGAGCCCCTCGATCAACACCGGGTCCGACGGCGTCGCCTCCGCGACCGTCTCGATCTCGATGGCGTCCATACCGCCTATTCGCGTTCGCGGCGCTTAAGAGCGCGTCGGTACTCCCCGTACGGGTCCGCAGGATCGAACGGCGCGGGCGCGCTGTTGACCGCCTCGGCGCCGCACTCCGGACAGGTCTCGTCGAGCGTGTACACCGGGCGGTCGTGGGCACGCTCCCACGAGCCACACACCCGGATGTCCGCCTTCATGCTCCCGTTCGCGTCCGGGCACCGGCATCGGTGAGCGTGTGCCGGCTCCGGCACGCGATCGGAGCGGTCATTCGTCGTCGGTCTCGCGCTCGCGGTGGTACCGTGCCGTGCCGCCCGCCGTCGTGATTGCCTCGCGGGCGCGCTCGGCGCTGGCTTCGAGTTCCGACTCCGCCCGCTTGTAGTCGGGGGCCTGCACCTGGATACGGTACTCCGGCGACCCGACGTAGGAGACCGACAGTTCGATCTCGTCGCTCACGTCGCCGTTGCCTTCCGCGGCCTGCAGCGCCTCCTTGATGTGGTCGACGCCGTCCCCGTTCGGACACTCCAGGTCGACGTAGCCCGTGACGTTGACGTAGGGGACCGAGACGTTCTCGCGGGCCGTGGAGACGACCGTCTCGACGTCGTCGTCGTCGAGGTCGACGTCGTCGAGGGCCTCGGTGCCGTGGATGGCCGCCGACTCGAAGGCGTCGTAGAGGCTCTCGAACTCCGCGAGGAGCGCGTCGGCGACCCGCCGGTACTCCTCGTCGGCGACGTCCTCGCCGAGGGCGAGTGTCATCCACTTGTCGGCCTTCTGCTCGTTTTTCCACTCCTGAATCTTCTCCTTGTGCTGGTGCTCGTTGACGTCCTTGATCGAGAGGTCGATCTGCTGGGACCCCTCGTCGACGTCGAGCACCTTCGCGACGACCGTCTGTCCCTCGCGGACGTGGTCGCGGACGTTCTTGATCCAGCCGCTGGCGACCTCGCTGATGTGTGCGAGCCCGCGCTTGTCCTCGTACTCCTCGAGGTCGACGAACACGCCGAAGTCGGTTATCTCGTCGACCTTGCCGACGACGAGTTCACCCGGTTCGGGCCAGCCACTGTACTTCATGGTGTCAGCGTGCCTCGACGGTGCCGGTGACCTCGCCCTCGAAGGCGGCGTGGCCGCCCGTCGGGCGGGCGAGCGTGCTCCCGCAGACCGCGCAGTTCACCGTCGTCGACACCTTGTCGAAGACGGTCTGTTCGTTGCCACAGTCGGCGCACTCGACGGTGACGAAGTTCCCCGTCATTCCTGGAACTCCAGTCGACCCGCGCGCCATCCCTCGCGCATGTGAGCCTTGCCACACTCGGAACAGCGGTACTTCAGGTTGGTCTTCTTGGTGGGCTTGTCGCCACCCGGCACCTTCGAGAACTTCCCGGCGTTGCCGATGGTGGACGTGTTGCGCTCGCGCTGGCGGTCGATCCACTTCATCCCCGTCTCGCGACCGCGACGCACTTTCTCGACCTCGTGCTCGAAGTGCCCGTTGCAGTGCGGGCAGTACGTGTTGAATCGGCGTGGCATCTGCATAGATAATCTACCTTACCGAGGATTTCGCGTCGGGCGTTAAAACCCGTTCGGTGTCCGCTCGCCGCGACGGCGGGCAGCCGGCCCCTGGGGGCCCTCGGCCCGGGTTCCGGGACCGGCCGCCGATCACTCGGGAAACAGCGGCGGCGACAGGCTCTCGCGCTCGATGAGTTCGATCTCGTGACCGTCCTGGTCCGTCGTGAACGCGTACATGTCGTCACAGGAGGCGGGGTCGCGATAGTCAGCCGCCTCGCGTTCCATCAGTTGCTCCCAGTCCTCGTGCAGGTCGTCGACGCGGACACAGAGATGTCCCCAGCCGTCGCCCATGTCGTAGCTCCGCCCGTCGTAGTTGTAGGTGAGCTCGACCGCCATCGCCTCCGGCGCCGCGCCCGCGGGCTTGGTGAAGTAGTTGGCGAAGGTACCGGCCTCCCAGCGACCCGTCGGGACGTGTTCGAACTTCCGGGTCCAGAAGCCCAGAGCCTCGTCGGCGTCCTCGACGCGGATCATGGTGTGATCCAGGCTCCACCGGGCGCCCTGGTCCCGTTCGACCAGCTCCACCTCGTGGCCGTCGGGATCCGTCACGAACGCGTAACTCCCGCCACAGGAGTCGGGGTCGCGGTAATCCTCGACGCCGGCGTCCATCAGTTCCTCGTAGGCGTCGTAGACGTCCTCGACGCGAACGGCGATGTGCCCCCACGCGTCGCCCATCTCCGTGGGCCCGCCGTCGTGGTTGTGCGTGAGCTCCAGCATCGCCCCCTCCTCGTGCATGTCCTCGGGACCGAGGTAGACGATGGTGAAGTCATCGGCCTCCCAGCGGTCCTTCTCCTCGTAGTCGAGGGTGGACTGATACCACTCCAGCGAGTCGTCGAGATCCGCGACTCGCATCATGACGTGATCGAGCGTTCCGTCCATATCCGACGGGTGGACCGGCGGGGCGAAAAGCGTACCGCAACCGGCGGGTCGCGATCAGCCGTTCCCGCCGGACGCGAGGAACGGCCGTGCGTAGTACCACCAGGCGACCGCCCAGCAGGCGACGGTTCCGAGCGGCCAGGCGACCCGTCCGGGCTGGACCGAGAAGCCGCGGGCGAGGGTCAACTGCGCCACGCCGGCGGCGACGAGGAGGCCGGCAGTCACCCGGCGATCCTCGCGGCCGCGGCAGCCCGCGGCGGCGCTCGTGAGCGCGAGGAGGTAACACGCGACCGAGAGCGGCCAGGCGGTGATGTACGGTGGCAGACCGCGCGTGTAACGGAGGAGGAAGTCCCAGAGGAAAGTGACGCCGACGGGATCGACGTTGGCCAGTCCCCACGGGAACACGAACGTCGGCGGACGCCCGCCGGCGAAGGTCTGGACCGACCACGGCACCGCGAGGAGCGCGAGGATGGCGCCGAGTCGGCGGGTCGGGGACGCGGGCACTATCGTCGGGCGACGACGCGCATCACGTCCTCGTCCTGAAGTTCGTGGTCGCGGCCGACCTGCTGTTCGTCGTGTTGCGCGCTGGGGCCGGTGACGCGGGCGAAGCGGAACCGCTCGTCGAGGGTCCCGCCGAGTTTCGAGAGCGCGTCGTCGACGGTGTGTTCCCCGTCGCGCAGGACGAGCGGTTCCTCGTAGTCGACGCCGCGGCCCGGCTTGTCCATGTACACGCGGATCAGGCCCAGTGCGTCCCAGATCTCCTCTTTGAGCGCGTCGAGACCGCGTCCGTCCTCGGCGCTGATGAAGACCACGTCGTCGGGGTCGAGGCCGTGGTCGCGGAGTGCTTCCTCCACGGTCGGGAGGTAGTCCTTGTCGATCAGGTCGGCCTTGTTGACCGCGACGATGGAGGGGAGGTAGACCCGGTTGTCCTGGATGCCGTCGATGAGTTCGTCGATGGAGCAGTCACCCCGGATCGTCACGTCGGCGTTGACGTAGCCGTGTTCCCGCAGGACGCTCTTGATCGTCCCCTCGTCGAGGCTCACGTCGTCCGTAGTGGTGACCCGGAGGCCACCCTTGCCGGTCTTGTTGATCGAGAGGTTCGGCGGCGACGTGTCGAGGCGGACCTTGTTGGCGTACAGTTCCTCGCGGAGGCGGTCGTAGTGCTGAATCTCGAACACCGAGAGGAGGAAGACGACGAGGTCGGTCGTCCGCACGACCGACAACACCTCCTGTCCGCCACCGCGGCCGCCGGCGGCTCCCTCGATCAGCCCCGGCACGTCGAGGATCTGGATGTTGGCGCCGTTGTGTTTGAGCATCCCCGGGTTCACGTCGAGGGTGGTGAACTCGTACTCGCCGACCTCGCTTTCGGCGTTGGTGAGGGCGTTGAGCAGGGTGGACTTGCCGACGCTGGGGAAACCGACGAGGCCGACGGTGGCGTCGCCGGTCTTCTCGACGGCGTAGCCGCCGCCGCCACCCGAGGAGGCCTGCCGTTCGAGTTTCTCCTTTTTCTCCGCCAGTTTCGCCTTCAGCCGACCGATGTGCTGCTCGGTGGATTTGTTGTACGGCGTCTCGGCGATCTCCTCGCGGAGGTCCTCGATCTCCTCCTCCAGACCCATTACCCGCCACTCGGCCGGCGGCGTCGAAAAACCTGTTCCTTCGACGTCCCCACGCCAAGTGATAGAACTTCGACACGGTTATACTGGGGTACGGAGACGTGTCGGGTAGCTACCGATGCCGGATCCCGAGCGGCTGCGAGACAGCACACAGATCGTCCTCCCCTGCGAGGAGCTCTCCGGACTCAGGGAGACGCTAGAGTCCGAGTTCGCCGTCACCGTCTTCGCGACGGACGACGCCGTGTGTCGGATCGTCGGCAGTCCGGTCGAGATCAAGGCTGTCGGGCGATTTCTCGCCCGGCACGGGATCAACCTCGCGTGACGCGGGCGAACGCCGACGTCCGAGATAGCGGACGGCGACGGGTCGAAGCGTTTTCTACCCTCGACCGCAAACGGGCGGGCATGGACGAGCAACCGGGGCTGAGTGACCAGTACCGGATGGCGAGCCCCTGGCCGCCCTTCGTCGCGCTCGGCATCCCCATCGCGGAACTCGGCATCCTGTTCGACGTGTTCGTCGTCGCCGTGGCGGGACTGCTCCTGTTCTGTGGGAGCCTCACCGGAATGATCCGCGAGGCGGGCTACGCCGAGACGGCCTGGCGGCCGCTTGCGGTCTTCGCCGTCCTCCTGTTCGCCGTGGGCGGGGTCCTCGCCTTCACCGACGTCGCACTCGTGACCCGCGGCTACGCCGTCATCGCCGCGGGCGCCATCCTCGCCGCCGCCGGCGTGGCCGGGGAACTGTTCGTCCCCGAGCGGGAACCGATCTGAGCGACCGTCGGCCACCGCGTCGACGCCGTTCCCAGCGGATGGAAACCTATTTGTTCGGCCGGTATTTTTGATGAGCCATGTCGACGAAAGTGTTCGATCGGGACACGATGCTCGATCTGACGGTGAATTTCATCCCACTGTTCATCCTCTTCTTTTTCATCGTCGGCTACAGCCTATACAACCCATTCACCCTGGGGTCGACCGAGCGCATTCTCCAGTACGTGCTACTGGGCGCACCCTTCGCCCTGCTCGCGATTCTGACCTACCTCTCGGGGAAGGCGATCGCGTCGACGGAGAAGACCAGCCCGGTGTACATGCCCGGGGCGGCGACGGTCGACGGGGCGGAGCCGATCGAGGACGAACACGAGGAGTAGGCGGGCCGGAATCATACCCACGGCGGCGGATCCGTCGAGAACCGCACCCGAATATTTCTTAACCCTGCGTTCCTGAGCAACTTCCATGCAGATCACCGGACAGTTAACGTTGACGGTGCTCATGGGGTTCTTCCTCGTGATCATCGCCGCGTGGCTCGCGCGGATCGAAGACTGGCGGTCGTACACGCCGCTCGGGAGCGGCGGTGCGGCCGGCGAGTCGGGATACGTCTCACGGGAGAAACCGACGGGACTCAGTCGCTGGCTGACAACCGTCGACCACAAGGACATCGGGCTCCTCTACGGCGCCTACGGCGTCCTCGCCTTCGTCGTCGGCGGCCTGATGATCATGGTCATGCGGATCGAGTTGCTCGACCCCGGGATGACGCTCATCTCGAACTCGTTTTACAACTCCCTGCTGACCAGTCACGGCATCACCATGCTGTTCCTGTTCGGAACGCCCATCATCGCGGCGTTCGCGAACTACCTCGTGCCGCTCCTGATCGGGGCGGACGACATGGCGTTCCCGCGGATCAACGCCATCGCGTTCTGGCTGCTCCCGCCGGGCGCCCTGCTCATCTGGGCCGGGTTCTTCCCGCTCGGTGACGTGATCCCCGCCCAGACCGCCTGGACGCTCTACACGCCGCTTTCGGCCGGCGTCGGCGGCGGGAATCAGGCCAACGCGGGCGTCGACCTGATGATCCTCGGCCTCCACCTCACCGGCGTCTCGGCGACGATGGGGTCGATCAACTTCATCGCGACCATCATCACCGAACGCGCCGAGGAGGTGACCTGGGCCAACCTCGACATCTTCTCGTGGACCATCCTCACCCAGTCGGGGCTCATCCTCTTTGCCTTCCCGCTGCTCGGGAGCGCGCTCGTGATGCTCCTGCTGGATCGTAACCTCGGCACGAGCTTCTTCGCCATCGAGGCCGGCGGCACGATGCTCTGGCAACACCTGTTCTGGTTCTTCGGACACCCCGAAGTCTACATCCTCGTCCTCCCGCCCATGGGCATCGTCAGCTACGTCCTCCCGCGCTTCGCGGGGCGGCGGCTGTTCGGGTTCAAGTTCGTCGTCTACTCCACGCTCGCCATCGGCGTGCTCTCGTTCGGTGTCTGGGCACACCACATGTTCGCGACGGGGATGGATCCCCGCCTGCGTGCCTCGTTCATGGCGGTGTCGATGGCTATCGCCATCCCCTCGGCGGTCAAGACGTTCAACTGGATCACCACGATGTGGAACGGGAAGGTCCGGCTGACGACTCCGATGCTGTTCTGTGTCGGGTTCGTCTCGAACTTCATCCTCGGGGGCGTCACGGGCGTCTTCCTCGCTTCCATCCCCGTCGACCTGGTGCTTCACGACACCTACTACGTCGTCGGTCACTTCCACTACGTCGTCATGGGCGCCATCGCCTTCGCCGGCTTCGCCGGGCTCTACTACTGGTTCCCGATGTTCACCGGTCGGATGTACCAGCGCCGGCTCGGGAAGATCCACTTCTGGACGTGGATGATCGGCTCGAACATCACCTTCCTCGCCATGATCGTGCTGGGCTACGGCGGAATGCCGCGCCGGTACGCCACGTACCTCCCCCAGTTCGCCACCTTCCACCAACTCGCCACGCTCGGGGCGGTGCTGATGTTCGTCGGCGGCCTCGTCTGGACGTACAACTTCGTCGTCTCGTGGCTCGAGGGTCCCAAGGTGCAGGACGGCGACCCGTGGAACCTCCGCGACGACGGCATGTACACCAACGAGTGGCAGTGGTTCGAGGACAAACAGGAGACGGCCATCGCGGACGGCGGCGACGAGGAGGTCGTCGCCGACGGCGGCACCGAGGAGTAAGGACGGCGCCGTTCTCCGTCAGGTCGCAAGCAGGATTCCGGTGACGAACATCAGGAGTGCGACCGAACCGAGGACGATCCCGAGGAGGTCCGTGTTGCTCATACGGGGTCCAACGGTGCGTGCGGGCAAATGACCATCGGTCCGAAGGGAAAGCGCTAATCGGCCGGTTCCCTTAGCCTGGATCGTGTCCGGGACGCAGACGCCCCTGAACGGCCGCCGGTTCGTGTTGTACCTCTACGTCGTCATCGTGGCGATAGCCGGCGCCCTCGGGGTCGTCCTCGGCGAGGTCGTCGACATGGGCGAACCGCCCCGACTCTTCTTTCTCGTTCCGCTCCCGCCGAACGGCGCCGGCTTCGCGGTGTACGGCGTCGTGACCGTGGCGGTCGCACTCGGCCTCCCGCTCGCGCTCGTCGCCTACGTTTCCCGGCAGGCGGATTCGAGGGAAGACACTTAGGACCTGGCCGCTCCAAGACCGAATATGTACCACGCCGTTATGGGTGTCGACGACAACGAGGAGCGGGCGATCGCGTGTGCGCAGGCCGTCGCCGACCTGCCGGGTGCCGGCTCGGACGCCCGGGTCACCATCATCCACAGCTTCACGGACAACCCGACCGGGGCCTCGGCCCCCCAGATCGGGTCCGTCCGCGAGGCGACCGAGTATCTCGAAGGGGAAGGAGTCGAGGTGACGGTGACCGAGTCCAGCGGCGACCCCGCCGAGCAGATCCTCGACGTGGCGGAAAGCGAGGACGCGAACCTGATCGTCGTCGCCGGACGGAAGCGGTCGCCGACGGGCAAGGCGCTGTTCGGGAGCGTCACGCAGTCGGTGATTCTGAACGCCGACCGGCCGGTGATGGTGGCCGGCGACACCGACGACTAGACGCATCTGGCGGCGACTCCCCGCCGGTCACGACCGTCACGCGGCGTCCTAGATTCGATGTGAAACTCCAGGATTCCCCGGCGTCGGGCCCGACCCGTCTAGTGACCGGCGTTGTGTTGCGTATCGGTCGGTCGTGTTCGACGGGGGACAGCGCGACGACTACTCGTCGCCGTACTCGCCGAGTTCGCACTCCGCGGCCGGGCCTTCGTCACAGCCGTAGCCGAGTTCGTCGCGGCTGGTCAGGTCGATGAGCTCGTAGTACTGCCCCGTCCGCTGTTCGGACTCCGGGAGGCCGCGGACGACCGGAACGGCACGCTGGGCCTGGTGGTCGCACGCGCGCATCGTCTCGGAGCCCATGCCGATGTTGTCGTACTCGTAGTCCTCGAGTTGGCGGATGACCTCGGGCGGGTAGAAGGTGCCGGCGCGCTCGACGGCCGCCGCGTACTGGAGCGTCTGGGCGTAGGCGAGGTGTGCCACGCCGGAGGGGACGCGGTCGTACTCGTCCTGGAACGCTTGGAGGAACTCCTGGGACGGCGTGTTGTCGATCTGGGCGTCCCACGCGACGGTGCCGAAGACGCCCTCGATGGCGGCACCCGCGGCCTCGGCCATCGGCCGGTTGTATAACGGGACGACGAGTTCCATGTCCTCGGCGAGACCGGCGTCGACCGCCTGACTGACCGACGTCGCGCCGTCCAGTCCGTAGTGGTTGAGCACGAGGACGTCCGCCCCGGAGTTCGATGCCTCCGAGAGGTACGAGGAGTAGTCGCTGGTGCCGAGCGGCGTCGCCACCGAGTCGACCTGCTTCCACCCGGCCGTCTCGGAGAGGAACTGGTTCATCGACTCCTGCTGGGTCCGTCCCCAGCTGTAGTCGGCGTAGAGCTGGTAGAACTGCAGCCCCTCGCCGTACTCGTCACGGAGGACCGGCGCCAGCGCCTGTCCCGTCATGTGCACGTTGAACATCTCGCGGAAGCCGTAACGCAAGCAGTCCCGTCCAGTCGTGTAGTTCGAGTGGGTCAGACACCCCATGAACACGGTCCGTTCCTGCTGGCACAGGTCCTGGACCGCGATGGTCACCGCCGAGGACGAGCCACCGCTCACCATGATCGCGTCGTCACGCCGGATCATCCGCGCCGCCCACTGGCGCGCGGTGTCGGCGTCCGTCTCCGTGTCTCCGCTCACCGAATCGATCCGATAGTCGAGGACGCCGTCACCGGAGAGGTCGTCGAACCGGGAGTCGACCCAGCCGCCGCCGTTGTTGAGGTGATCGACCGCGAGCTCGTACCCCCGGAGTTCGTCCTCCCCCTCAGCGGCGTAGGGCCCGGACTGGGGCACGGTGAACCCGAACGTCGCTGTGTCGCCTTCGATGGGGTAGTTGCCGAGTTCGGAATACTCCGATCCGCCGCCACCGTCACCGCTACCCCCGAGTGGGGCCGACCCCGACGAAGAGGGTTCGTCGTCGCCGGTGATTCGGGTGACCATCACGCCACCCCCTCCCAGCACGCCCACACTCAGGAGGCCGAGTACGGATCGGCGCGACACCAGCGGAGCGCCGTCCGACCCCGTCCCGTGTCGTGTAGCGGAGGCCGGCGAACCCTCGTCCTGGTCGACTGCTGACCGCGACCCAGTCCGGGAGCCGGTGGCAACCGTTTCGGTGCTGTCTGCCACCGTTTCGGCATCCCTCTCGGTCGTCCGATCCGTCGGTTCGGGTGCCGGGGACGCTGTCGGGGGGTTCCCGCCGACCACGTCGTCCGAGACGTGTTCCGCAAAGAGCCGATCCAGTTCCTTCCTGAAAGTGAGGACCCCGTCGTACCGATCGGCTTTGTCCTTTGCCAGCGCCTTCAGCACGGCCTCGTCGACGGCCGCCGGTACCTCGGGATTGACCGTCGACGGCGGGTCCGGGTCCTCCCGTAGAACACCCTGCATGACGGCCGTCGACGATCCGGAAAACGGCGGCTCACCCGCCACCAACGCGTACACTAGCGTCCCCAGTTGGTAGATGTCGGTGATATCGTCGGGGCTTCCGTACTCCTCGGCGTCGAACTGTTCCGGCGCGGCATACGTCGGTGAGATTCCCTCGATGCTATTGGAGTGGTCCAGTAGCATCTTGGCCAGCCCCAATCGCTGACCTTCGGATAGTCCCACTTGCCCTCCGGCGTATCCCGCAACAGCACGTTCGTGGGTTTGATGTCGAGGTGGGCGACACCGTGACGATGGCCGTATCGAATCCCCTCGGCGATACGGCCGGAGAGCCACAGTGCCTCGGCGACGTCGATCGATCCGAGCTGTGCTTCGAGCGTCCCACCGTCCATGAACTCCAGGGCGAGCCACGGGAGTGGTTCCGCACCCCACGTGTAGACGGAGACGACGTTTTCGTGGTGGTTTAGGCTTTCCCACGTCTCTGCCTCCGTTTCGAACCTCTGGAAGACGCGCTTCCGAATCGTACCTTCGAATCGCGGTTCCTTGACTGCGATCGGGTACGTATAGCCGTCCTGGTCGAGGGTCGCACGGTACACGTCCGCGTCGCCCCCCGTGCCAATCCGCTTCCCTTTCTCCAGGTCGCCATACCCGAAGTCCGACAACGTGTGCGGGGCGACCGCCTCCGGGATCCGGTCGTCGTCGGCTGGCCCTGGCATCACTGTCCGATACAATCATACAATCGTCATAAAATGTCGGGCTCGGGGACGGTATGGATTCGAATCGGCCACGAAGAGGCAATACCGTCGTCGACGACGCGGCACTGATCGACGCCGATCCGTTCGTCTTCGTGCACCATCGAGCGGGGGAACGAATACAAGCGAATCGCCCCTATCCACCGGACATGGCCGGCATCTGCTTCGACATGTACGGAACCCTGTGTGATACGAGTAGCGTGCGCGCCCGCCTGGGCGAGGAACTCGACGTCGCGGACCGGCTGGTGGCGGCGGTCGACGAGGTGTGGCGCCGCAAACAGCTCCAGTACTCCTACCAGAGCGCACAGATGGACGACTACGAGCCGTTCTGGGAGATCACCGGCCACGCGCTCGAGTACGCGCTGGCCCAGTTCGACCTCGATCCCGACGCGTCGACCCGCGAACGCATCCGCGAGACGTACGACCATCTGGAGCCGTTCCCGGGAGCGGCGGAGACCCTCGACCGCCTGTCGACGGCCGGCCACGAGGTGGTGGTTCTCTCGAACGGCAACCCCGCGATGCTGGAACGGCTCGCGGAGAACGCTGGGCTTCGGTCTCACCTCGACGGAATCGTCAGCGCCCACGGGGTACGGACCTTCAAGCCCGACCCTTCGGTGTACGAACACGCCGCCGAGACCCTCGACCGACCGCTCGACGACTGTCGACTCGTCTCCTCGAACGCCTGGGACGTCGCCGGCGCCGGCAACGCGGGCATGGCGACGACGTGGGTGAACCGTCGGCGCGACCCGCCGGAGGCCATCGGCGCACACCCCGACCGCGAGGTGACGACGCTGCCGGACGTCGCCGACGACCCGTGCTCGAACTGAGCGTGATCGTTCCGAGCCATCATCAAAAGGGCGACAGGACGGGCCGGCGTTCCTCGACACTCCCGTCACGCTCACCGAGACACTTTAAGGAGCGTCACCGTACACAGTTTCAACATGGACATTCGCGAGGCACGGGCTGAGGACATCGAAGGGATCAGAACCGTCGCACACCACTCCCTCGCCGCGTCGTACGGCCACGCACTGGAGGACGAAATCATCGCACAGGCCGTCGAGCGGTGGTACGACGAGGGGACGCTCACCGACGACCTCGACGATCCGGACACCGAGTTCCTCGTCGCGGACGACGACGGTCGGCTCGTCGGGTTCGCCCAGAGTTACGTCGTCGAACGGCGCGAGACCGTCGGCGAGATCGACTGGCTCCACGTCGAACCCGACAGCCGCGGCGTCGGGATCGGCGACCGGCTGCTGGAGACGCTCGAACAGCGCCTGCTCGAACACGGCGTCGGCCGCATCGAGGGGCGCGTGCTGTCCGCCAACGAGGCGGGGACCGACTTCTACGAGAACGAGGACTTCGAGCGGATCGGCGAACGGACCGTCGAGATCGGCGGCGAGCCGTTCGTCGAGATGCTCTACTCCAAGTTCCCGGGTGCCGGCGGCCGACAGGTGCTCTCCGAGGCGGCGACGCTCCCCGACGGCCGGCAGGTGTACGTCGCCCTCGAGGAGAGCGTCCGCGGTGCCGACGGCCCGTTCTACTCGGTGTACCTCGACCGGGACCGCTCGGAGCGGTACGGCTACCTCTGTGGCAACTGCGATAGCTTCGCCGTCTCGATGGACACGATGGGCCGTGTCGTCTGTAACGACTGCGAGAACCGACGCAAGCCGACCCGGTGGGACGCCAGCTACCTCTAGCGGCGATTACCCGGTTATATCACAAAGTATTATTTCGTCGGCCGTCCAGCCGGGAGTATGGCACGACCGACGCGAACGGAGGAATCACCGTGGTGACCACGACGGCGCTGCTCGGACTGCTGACCGTCGTCCTGCTCGCCTTCGCGGCGTTCGGCGCGTGGTACGCCCGGGGGCGCATCGAGACCGTCGAGGACTACCTCACCGCCCGGAACTCGGCCGGCGGCGGGACGCTGACCGCGACGCTCGTCGCCTCGAGCATGGGGGCGTGGATCCTGTTCAGTCCCGCGGAGGCCGGCGCGGCCTTCGGCGGAATCACGGCCGTCGCCGGCTACGCGGCCGGGTCGGCGCTCGCGCTCGCCGCCTTCGCCGTCGTCGGCCCCCGCATCCGGCAACTCCTCCCCCGCGGCCACAGCCTCACCGAGTACGCCTACGCCCGCTACGGGACGGCGATGTACGCGTACGTCCTCGTCGTCAGCGTCGCCTACATGTTCGTCTTCCTCGCCGCGGAGTTCACCGGCATCGCGAGCGCGCTCTCGCTCGTCGCGGGGGTGCCCGGCTGGCAGACCGCGACCGTCGTCGGCGTCACCGTCCTCGCGTACACCGGCTACGGCGGCCTCCGTGCGAGCATCGTCACCGACACCGTCCAGACCGTGCTCATCCTCCCGCTCCTGATGGTGAGCGTCGTCGTCACGGTGCTCGCGCTGGGTGGGACCGACGCCGCCCACGCCGCCGTCGTCGACAGCGCGCCCGAACTCCTGACCGTCGGGTCGGCCACCGGCCTGGAGTTCGGGGCCTACGTCGTCGTCGCCGTCGTCGGCGCCGAGATGCTGAACCAGGCGTGGTGGCAGCGGGTCTACGCCGCGAGCGACGAGGGGACGCTCCGTCGGTCCTTCCTCGTCGCCGCCGTCGCCGTCGTCCCGATGGTCCTCCTGGCGGGCGTGTTCGGCCCCATCGCCGTCGGCCTCGGCCTCGTCGAGGCGCCAGGGGACGCCAGCGTCTCCTTTTTCCTCGTCGTGACCGAGGTGCTCCCCGACGCGGCCGTCGTCGCCGTCGCCGTCCTGGCCGTCCTGCTCGTGGTCTCCAGCGCCGACACGCTGTTCAACGCCATCGCGAGCGTCGTCACCGCGGATCTTCCGCGGCTCCTCGACCTCTCGGGGGACCGCCTCACCGCGACCGCCCGCGGCGTGACCGTCGTCGTCGCCGCGGCCGCGACGGTCGTCGGCGCGCAGGGCTACTCCGTGCTCACGCTCTTTCTCCTCGCCGACCTGCTCGCGGCGGCCACCTTCATCCCGCTCCTGCACGGCCTCTTCTCGCGGCGTGCAACGTCCGCCGGCGCCCTGACGGCGAGTCTGGTTGCCCTCGTCGTCGGACTGGCCCTCTTCCCGCCCGCCCGCGGTGTCCTGCCGCTCTCCGGGCTGCCGGCGGCCACCTACTTCCGCTCCTTTATCGGCGCCGCCGCCCTTTCGACGGCCCTGACCGTCGTGGCCGCTCGCGTCGGCGACGAGCGGTTCGACCTCGACCGGCTCGACCGGACGATCCGACGCCTCGACGACGAGGCGACCGACGGCTCGGGGGGTGAGCGACGGTGACCCTCTCCGCGCTCGGCTTCGCGGTCCTGATCTGGGGATCGCTGGCGCTGGTCGCCGGGGTCTTCGTGTACGAACTGGCGACGATCTGGCGGGAGTCGCGACGAAACGCGGGGTAAGCGGGGGCCTCGGAGCGGGATCGACCGGTCGCGACGACCGATCAGTCGCCGCTGATCTTGCCTTGGATGTCCTCGACGATGTCGGGGTTACGGAGCGTCGAGGTGTCGCCCAGTTCGGCCTCGTTGGCGATATCCTCCAGCAGACGGCGCATGATCTTGCCCGACCGGGTTTTGGGCAGGTCCGGCGAGAAGACCACGCGCTCGGGGCGGGCGATGGGGCCGATGGCGTCCTCGACGGCCTGGACGATGCGGTCGCGGAGCGCGTCGTCCTCCTCGTACCCGTCCTCGGTGATGACGTAGGCGTAGACGGCCTCGCCTTTCACCTCGTGGTCGCCGCCGACGACCGCGGCCTCGGCGACGCCCTCGACGCCGACGATGGCGGACTCGATCTCCATGGTCCCGAGGCGGTGGCCCGAGACGTTGAGCACGTCGTCGACGCGACCGAGGACGGTGATGTAGCCGTCCTCGTCGAGTTTGGCGCCGTCCTCCGGGAAGTACACCCAGTCCTCGGGGTCCGAGCTGTCGGTGTCGGAGTACTCGGCCCAGTACTCCTCGATGTACCGCTCGTCGTTCTTGTACAGCGTTCGGAGCATCCCGGGCCACGGCTTCCGAACGGTGAGGTAGCCGGCGCGCCCGGCTTCGACCGGATCGCCGTTCGTGTCGACGACCTGGGCGTCGACGCCCGGGAGGGGCGGCCCGGCGGAGCCGGGCTTCATCGTCTTGACGCCCGGGAGGGTGGTGACCATCATGCCGCCCGTCTCGGTCTGCCACCAGGTGTCCACGATGGGACACTCCTCGTTCCCGATGTGTTTGTAGTACCACTTCCAGGCCCGCGGGTTGATGGGCTCGCCGACGGTGCCCAGCAGCCGGAGGCTGGAGAGGTCGTGTCGGTCGGGGTACTCCCCGCCCCACTTCATGAACGCGCGGATGGCGGTGGGTGCGGTGTAGAGCTGGGTGGCCTCGTACTCCTCGACGATCTCCCAGAGGCGGTCCCGATCGGGGTGGTCCGGCGTCCCCTCGTACATCATCGTCGTCGTCCCGAGCGCGAGCGGGCCGTAGACGATGTAGGAGTGGCCGGTGATCCAGCCGATGTCGGCCGAACAGAAGTAGGTGTCCTCGGGCTTGATGTCGAGCACCGCCTGCGAAGTCCAGGCGGTCCACGCGAGGTAGCCACCGGTGGTGTGTTTGACCCCCTTCGGCTGGCCCGTCGTCCCCGAAGTGTACATCAGGAACAGCATGTCCTCGGCGTCCCGCTTGACGGGGTCGACGGTCGCCCCCTCGTGGTCGGCGACGAGGCCGTCGTAGGTGTGCTGGTTGGCCGCCAGGCCGTGGCCGAAGCCGTCGCCGTCGCGGAGCCGCTCGGCCACGACCACGTCGGACACTTCGTGGTCGACGCCCGCGAGGCCCTCGTTGGCCTTCGAGAGGTGATCGAGGGGGTCGCCACGGCGATAGTACCCGTCGCAGGTGATCAAGTACTCCGAGTCCGCGGCGTTCATCCGGGTCGCCAGCGCATCCGCCGAGAAGCCCGCGAACACCACACTGTGGGGCGCGCCGATCCGCGCACACGCCAGCATGGCGATGGGGAGCTCGGGGATCATCGGCATGTACATCGTCACGACGTCGTCCTCGCCGACGCCGAGGTCCCGAAGCGCCGCCGCACACTCGTTGACCTCGCGGTGGAGCTCCGCGTAGGTGAACGTCCGGTCGTCCTCGTCGACGGGTTCGCCGACCCACTCGATGGCCGGTTCGTCGCCGCGCTCGTCGAGGTGGCGGTCGAGACAGTTGGTCGACGCGTTCAGCGTGCCGTCGGTGAACCACTCGTAGAAGGGCGGGTTCGAGTCGTCGAGCACCTGATCGTACTCCTCGTCCCAGTCGAGGAGTTCGGCCGCCGCCTGCCAACAGTTCGGCCAGTTCTCGTCGAACTCCTCGTATACACTGGGATCCGATACGTTCGCCTGCTCGACGAACGAATCCGAGGGCTCGAACGTCGCCTGCTCTTCGAGCCTCGCCTCCAGTTCGATGTCTTCCTCGGACATATGTCAGAATAGACTTTCCAATCATTCGTGATAAACCTACGCCATAGCGTCCGGCGTCAGTGTGGACGCCGGCCCCGGCGGTCGGTTCGGCGCCGAGAACGCGGACGCATCGGCCCGCGCGCGGCTGGTATTGCGGGAACCCGAACCATTCAGAAGGCTTTTGACCGATCCGGGGATACGTCCCACACAGCATGCCTGCGGACTTCAACTGGGCGATCGGTGGAGAAGCGGGTGACGGCATCGACTCCACCGGGAAAATCTTCGCCCAGGCGCTCTCGAGGGCCGGTCGGCACGTGTTCACCTCCAAGGACTTCGCGTCCCGCATCCGGGGCGGGTACACGGCGTACAAGGTCCGCACGTCCGTAGACCAGGTTCAGAGCGTCGTCGACCGTCTGGACGTACTCATCGCGCTCACCCAGCGGACGATCGACGAGAACCTCGACGAACTCCACGAGGGCAGCGTCATCATCTACGACGGGGACCGGACGACGATGGAGGACGTCGAGATCCCCGAGGGGATGATCGGCCTGGACGTGCCGCTGCAGGCCCTCGCCGAGGAGGCCGGCGGCGCGATCATGCGGAACGTCGTCGCGCTCGGGGCCGCGTGCGCAGTGAGTGAGTTCCCGATCGAGAACCTCGACAGCGCCCTCGAGAAGCGGTTCGGCGACAAGGGGGCCGCCATCGTCGAGAACAACAAGGCCGCCGCCCGAAAGGGCCGGGAGTACGTCCTCGAGAACTACGACGAGGCGTTCGGGTTCGAACTGGAGTGCACCGACGAGAACTACGTCCTCCTGAACGGCGACGAGGCCATCGGGATGGGTGCCATCGCCGCCGGCTGTCGGTTCTACGCCGGCTATCCGATCACCCCCGCGACGGACGTGATGGAGTACCTCACCGGACGGATCGAACAGTACGGCGGCCACGTCGTCCAGGCCGAGGACGAACTCTCGGCCATCAACATGGCCCTCGGCGCCGCGCGCGCCGGCGCCCGTTCGATGACTGCCACCTCCGGGCCCGGAATCGACCTCATGGCCGAGACGTTCGGCCTGGTCGCCACCAGCGAGACGCCGCTGGTCATCTGTAACGTGATGCGCTCGGGACCCTCGACCGGGATGCCGACCAAACAGGAGCAGGGCGACCTGAACGCGATGCTCTACGGCGGCCACGGCGAGGTGCCGCGGTTCGTCCTCGCGCCGACGACCATCGCCGAGTGTTTCCACAAGACCGTCGAGGCGTTCAACCTCGCGGAGAAGTACCAGCTTCCCGTCTACCTGACCGCCGACCTCTCGCTTGCGGTCACCGAACAGACCTACCCGCCCGAGGAGTTCGACATGGACGCCGTCGAAATCGAGCGCGGCAAGGTCGTCGACGAGGGGACGGTCGGCGAGTGGCAAGACGAGTCGGGGCGGTTCAAACCCCACGCCCTCACCGAGGACGGGATCAGTCCTCGCGCCTTCCCGGGGACCGAGGGCGGCGTCCACATGTCCACCGGCCTCGAACACGACGAACTCGGTCGCCGGACGGAGGACACCGACATGCGCGTCCGCCAGGTCGACAAGCGGACCCGGAAAGTCGAGACGGCCCGGGAGCGCGAACCGTTCGAGCCACGCGAGTTCGGCGACCCCGACGCCGACACGCTCGTGCTCTCGTGGGGATCGAACGAGGGGGCGCTGATCGAGGCCAAGTCCTTCCTCGACGAGGAGGGGATCGAGGCCCGCTATCTCTCGGTGCCCTACGTCTTCCCGCGGCCGGACCTGACGGACGCCGTCGACGCCGCCGAGGAGACCATCGTCGTCGAGTGTAACGCGACCGGGCAGTTCGCGGACCTGATCGAACACGACACGCTGACGCGGGTCACCCGCATCAACAAGTACGACGGCGTCCGATTCAAGGCGGACGAACTCGCCGAGCGGATCGCGGACGTGTTAGCGACCGACGAAGGAGCCGAGGAGGCCACCGCATGAGTTCCAACGTTCGATTCACCGACTTCAAGTCCGACGCACAGCCGACCTGGTGTCCCGGATGCGGCGACTTCGGGACGATGAACGGGATGATGAAAGCGCTCGCCGAAACCGGCAACAGCCCCGACGAGACGTTCGTCGTCGCCGGCATCGGCTGTTCCGGCAAGATCGGGACGTACATGCGTTCCTACGCCCTCCACGGCGTCCACGGCCGGGCGCTCCCGGTCGGCGCCGGGGTCAAACTCGCCAACCCCGACGTCGAGGTGATGGTCGCGGGCGGCGACGGCGACGGCTACTCCATCGGCGCCGGGCACTTCATCCACGCCGTCCGCCGCAACATCGACATGACCTACGTGGTCATGGACAACCGCATCTACGGGCTCACCAAGGGGCAGGCCTCGCCGACCAGTCGCGAGGACTTCGAGACGTCGACCACGCCCGAGGGGCCCCAGCAACCGCCGGTCAACCCGCTGGCGCTCGCGCTCGCCGCCAGCGGTACCTTCATCGCGCAGTCGTTCTCGACGGACGCCCAGCGCCACGCCGAAATCGTCAAACAGGCCGTCGAACACGACGGCTTCGGCTTCGTCAACGTGTTCTCCCCCTGCGTGACGTTCAACGACGTGGACACCTACGACTACTTCCGCGATCACATCGTCGACCTCGCGGACACCGACCACGATCCGACGAGCTACGACGACGCCCGCTCGCGCATCCTCGATCCGGGCAAGGAGTACCAGGGCGTCCTCTACCGGGACGAGGAGTCGGTGCCCTACGAGCGGAGCCACGGCGTCGATGCGGACATGTCCGACATCCCCGACGGCGCGCCCGAGGACGCGATGGACCTCGTCCGCGAGTTCTACTGAGGCGGCCGACCCACCCAAGAAGTAACACGGCCGACCGCTCCCCTTCTGACCGTGTCACCGTCCCTGCAGGGAAGTTTCATCGGACTCGATTTCGGCACGACGACGACCCGCTGTGCCGTCTACGACGGCGACCGTCCCCGGCCGGTCACGAACGCGGAGGGTCGCGAGGCGACCCCGACCGTCGTCGCGGTCGGCGACGACGGGACGCTACTGGCCGGGAAACGAGCCACCGCCGCGACGATCGACCCCGAGCGGCGGGCGACCGACCTCGTCGATCGCCTCCGGACGGGCGACGCGCTCGTCGTCGACGGCGTCTCCTACCCGCCGGAGACGCTCGCGGCGGCGGTCGTCGCGACGGCGGTCCCCGCGGCGACGGACGGCGACGAGTCGACGCCGCGCGGCGTGGTCCTCACGGTCCCGAACCGTGCGACGTCGGCGTACCGACGGCGTCTGAGAGACGCGGTTTCGCTCGCCGGCCTCCGGACCGAGCGGATCCTCCTCGCGACGTCCGCGGCCGCGATGGCCGCGAAGCCGAGCCACGGGACCGAACCGAACGTACTCGTCTGTGACCTCGGCGGCGGAACGTTCGACGTGGGCGTCCTCGAAGTCGACCGCGGTGCGTACATCGCCGAGGCGACCGACGGGAGCGACCTCGGCGGCGACGACTGGGACCGGGCGGTCGTCGACCACCTCGCGGAGCGGTTCGACGCCGACCACGGCGTCGACCTCCGGGACGACGCAGGGTCCCGGCGACGGCTGATCGAGGCGGCGGCCGACGCCCGGACCGACCTCACCGCCCGCGACCGATACGAGATCAGCCTGCCGTACGTCACCTTCACCGACGACGGCCCGCTCGACCTGGAGGAGACCCTGACACGGGAGCAACTCGACGGGATGACCGCCGAACTCCGCGACCGTCTCGTCGAGCGGATCGAAGCCGTCCTCGACGCGGCCGGGGTCGCGCCTACCGACGTCGACGACGTCGTCCTCGTCGGGGGTGCGACGCGGATGCCCGCGGTTCGGGAGGCGATCGAAGCGGCCGTCGATCTGGTCCCCTCGACCGGCGTCGATCCGGCCGTCGCCGGCGCGTTCGGAGCCGCGGTCCAGGGCGGGATCCTCGCCGGACCGGTCGACGACGTCGTCCTGATCGATCAGCGTCCGCGTCCGATCGGCGTCGCGGTCGACGACGAGGACTTCGAGCCGATCGTCGAGGGGGACACGTCGATCCCCACCGACAGGTCGAAGACGTTCACGACGACGGTCGACGGACAGCGCGAGGCCCGGATTCGGATACGCGAGGGAGGCCCCGGCGTGGCCGACGGCGTCGACCTCGGCGATTTCGTGGCGACGGGTATCCCGGACGCGCCGGCCGGAGAGCCCCGGATCGACGTTCGCGTCGACGTCGGCCGCGAGGTCGTCAACGTCGGCGCCGAGAGTGCGGACGGGGAGACGCTGGGCGGCCTCTCGATCGGGGAGGGACCGCGACTCACCGACTCGGCGATCGCCTGGAGTCGGTGGGTCCTGTTCGGGGAGTTGCCGGACTACCTGGACCACCCTCCCGACGTCCGGCTGGACGACTCGGACCTTCCCGACGTCCCGCCGGACGATCCGGAGCCGATCGCCGCCTACAGGCCGGCGTACGCCCACGAACCGCTCCCGACGAACCGCGTTCACACCGGCGACGTGCCCGGGATAACCCGGCCACCGCTCCTGCCGGCCGCCCTCGGCGTCGAGACGGCGGCTGGCGGGGTCGACACGCTCGTCGAGGCGGGGACGCCGCTCCCCTGCCGGGAGTCGAAGACGGTCACCACGGACGAGGACGACCGGACGTCCGTCCGGGTGCGGGTCCTGCGCGGCGAGGACGACCCGGAACCGATCGGCGAGTTCACCGTCCCGGAGGTTCCGCGGGCGCCGGCGGGCACCCCCGAGGTCGGGATCGAGTTCGCGGTCGACGCGGACGGTATCCTGACCGTCTCGTCGACGGCCGAGACGGACGGCGCCGCCGAGACGGCCGAGTTCCGGGCGTTCGCGGCGGCGGACGAGGGGGACGGCGACGCGAACACCGACGGCGCGGGGACGGCCGACGCCGAGGGCGTCGACGGTGACGGACGGGACGGGGAGGTGGCCCCCCGCCGTGTCGACCGGTCGCCGACGGGCGACGAGGTCGAACGCCTCCTCGACGTCCGCGACGACCTGACGCGGGCGCTCGCCGCCGACGCCGACGGCCCCGGACGGATCCAGGAGGGGTTGCGCGCGACGCGTCGGAAGCTCGACCGGCTGACGGCCGGGGAGGTGACCGGGACGATCGCCGACGACGTGGTCGCGGTCGCCGACGACATCGACCGGGCGGTCGACGGCGATCCGGGGACCGTCGACCGGCTCCACGGGTGGGTTCGCTCCACGCGTCGACGGATCGACAGCGCGCTCGAAGGGATCGGCGTCGCGCTCGTCGACCCCGACCCGGGGACGTCGCTGGACCCCGATCGGCACAGTGCGGGCACGACGGTGGAGTCCACGCGTCCGGAGGGGGCGATCCTCGAGGTCCGTCGCGTCGGCTACGCGCGGGACGGACGGGTCGAACGGCCGGCGACGGTCGTCGTGAGCGACGGGTCGGGGACGGCGGAGCGCGGCCCACCCGAGGAGGTCCCTCGGGCGCCCGACCGGAGCCTCGACTACGGGGCGCTCGTGCGGGGCGACCGGATCGGCCGGGGTGGCCGCGCCGACGTCTACGAGGCGACGGTCGAGGGGGGCAACCTGACGGTCGCGCTCAAGGAACCGCGGTTCTCGGGGACCCTCCACGCTGAGATCGGCGAACGGTTCGTCGAGGAGGCACGGACGTGGGCGGGGCTCGACGATCACGACCACGTCGTCGGCGTCGTCGACTGGGGCGAGCGGCCGGTGCCGTGGATCGCGATGGAGTTCATGAAGGGCGGGGATCTGAGCGACCGGGCGGGGGAACTGTCGACGACACAGGCGCTCTGGACCGCCCTCGCGACGACGCGGGGTGTCCACCACGCCCACCGGCACGGCGTCGCCCATCTCGATCTGAAACCGGCGAACGTGCTCTTCCGGTCGGTCGAGGACGGGTGGGACGTCCCGAAGGTGGCCGACTGGGGGCTCTCCCGGCGGCTGCTCGACGGGGCGCGGGAGCGGGCGGAGTACACGCCGACGTACGCCGCGCCCGAGCAGTTCGACGACGATTCCCCGGTCGATACGGTCACCGATGTCTACCAACTGGGCGCGATCTGTTACGAACTGTCCACCGGACGACCGCCGTTCCGCGGTGACGCCGGATGGCCCCGGACCGAGAGGCCTGCACCGCCAAGCGACCTCGCGGACGTCCCCGAGGCCGTCGACGACGTCGTCCTGACCGCGCTGGCGACCGAACGGGAGGATCGTTACGAGTCGACGCTCTACCTCCGTGACGCGCTCCGGGACGTGTTGGAAAACGTCTGCGACGGCGACGTCTGATCGACCGGCACCGGGAAGCGAGAACGGTCGGCGAGAGCACCCGACGTATCGCTCTCGTCCGGTTCAGCAAGACTGATTACGCTCTCCCGGTAGGGAAACATATGTCCGACCGTTTCGACGTGATCGTCGCCGGCGCGGGGCCTGCCGGGGCCCAGTGTGCGCGCGACCTCGCTCAGCGGGACTACGACGTTCTCGTCCTCGAAGCCGAACCCGAGGACACCTTCCCCCGCCAGAGCAACAAGTCGACCGCCGGGACCTTCCCCTCGATGATGGCCTCCTTCGGCGTGCCCGACGAGGTGGTGATGAACTACACCGACGACGTGGTGTTGGAGTCGCCGAACCACCACTACGTCCAGCACCAGCCCGGTGCAGTCCTGGAGTTCGCGGAGTTCAAGCAGTGGCTGGTCCGGGAGGGCCGATCGGAGGGGGCGACCTACCGGTTCGACGCCCGCGCGAACGGAGCGATCATGGAGGACGGCGACATCGCCGGGGTCCGGTACGCGGGCGGCGAGGAGGCGTACGCCGACATCGTCGTCGACGCGACGGGGCCGGCCGCGCCCCTCGCCAAGGAACTCGGGGTGAGCGACCTGCGGCGGGAACAGCAGGCCATCGGGATCGAGTGGGAGATGTCCGGCGTGGACGTCGACCACCCGAACTACGCCGACCTGACCGACACGATGATGCTCCGCTTGGACCACGAGTACGCCCCCGGTGGCTACTCCTGGATCTTCCACACCGGCGGCGACACCGCGAAGGTCGGCCTCTGTTACATCCAAAACGAGAGCCACGAGCGCTACGGCCGCGACGGGGCGAGCATCGACGACTACTTCAACCACTGGCTCGATGCCGACCCGCGCTTTGCCGACGCCGAACGCATCTCCGAGAAACAGCAACACCGCGGCTCGGCTCACATCCAGATGCCCGGACAGCTCTGTACGGACGGCTTCATGGCCATCGGCGACGCCGTGCCGACGATCGATCCGCTCTGGGGCGAGGGCATCCACAAGGGGATGAAGTCGGGGCGGATGGCCGCCATCACCGCCGACCGCTGTTTCACCGAGGCCGACCCCGACACCTCGGCGGAGGCGATGTCCGTCTACAGCAAGCTGTGGCACAGCGAGGTCGCCCCCCGGATGCGCGAACGGCTGCTGATGACCGAACTCCTCTATCTCGCGTCCAACGAACGGTACGACACGCTGATGACGGACCTCAAGGGCACCGGGAGCGACACGCTGGCGAAGGCCAACGCGGGCAACGTCCGCGCGATGCTGAAGCTCCTCCATCTCGGCGACATCCCCCTGCTCGGCAAGTTCGCCCGCGAACGTCTGGCCGGACCGTAGCCTCCGACACCCGAACGGCCACACGGGAAGCGTTCGACGACGCGGGACGACGGTACCGGCACGAACCGGCCCTTCCACAACTCCTTTCGGCGTCTCCACCCTCCGTTCGCGTATGTCTCGATCCTCCAGCGACGTGCAACGGTCGAAGGGAATGCCAGTCCTCGGCCTCGGAACGTGGCAGAACACCGATCCCGAGGAGTGTGCGGGGACGGTGGCGACGGCCCTGGAGATGGGCTACCGCCACGTCGACACCGCACAGGCCTACGACAACGAGGCGGAGGTCGGGGACGGAATCGCACGGGCGTCGGTCCCCCGCGAGGACGTGTTCCTGGCGACGAAAGTGTGGATCGACAACCTCGCGCCGGCGGACGTCCGGGAGACGACCGAACGGAGTTTGGAGAAACTCGGCGTGGACGCCGTCGACCTGCTCTACGTCCACTGGCCGGCCCGGGCGTACGACCCCGCCGAGACCCTCGGCGCCTTCGACGACCTGTACGACGACGGCCTGATCGACCGGATCGGGATCAGCAACTTCGAGCCGGCGCAGGTGACCGAGGCCGTCGAGACTGCCGACGCCCCCATCTTCGCCAACCAGATCGAGTGTCACCCGCTGCTCCCACAGGAGGAACTGCGCGCCCACTGTGCCGACCACGGGATCGAGGTGGTCGCCTACTCGCCGCTGGCCCGCGGCGAGGTGTTCGACGTCCCGGAGATCCAGGCGGTCGCGGAGAAACACGGCGTCAGCGAGGCGCAGGTGTCGCTCGCCTGGCTCCGCGAGAAGGACGTGACCGCCATCCCGAAGGCGACCGGCGAGGAGCACGTCCGCGACAACTGGGCGTCGCGGACGCTCGACCTCGACGACGAGGACGTGGCGCGGATCGACGGCATCGACCGCCGGGAGCGGATGGTCGATCCCGACTTCGCCCCCTGGTAGACGCGACGACCGCCGTTACGAGCGCTCGGCCGCGTCGACGTCGGCCTCCTCCTCGGGATGATCGGCGACGTTCGCGGCCACCCGCACGCCGACGAGCGAGACGACGATGGCCGAGACGACGAAGAGCGCGAGCCGTTCGGTGGCCGGGACCGTGAGTCCGAACAGCCGCAGGTTCCCGAGGACGCCCTCGCGTTCGAGGAAGTACCCCGCGAATCCACGGACGACGAGGCCGAGGGCGACGACGCCGAAGGGGAGGTTCAGATACGGTCGCGGCACGCGGTCCGAGTCGATGAGTTCGTCGAGGAGACGGCCGGCGCTGGCCGTGAGCGCCGCCAGCGCCAGCCACGGGATGGCGCTGTACGCGAACTGCATGACTGGAACGACGACGCCCTCCGCCGTCGTCTCGACGGCCAGCGCGCCGAGGAAGGCGCCGACGAGAGCGAGGCCGCCGGCGACGGCGTAGGTGACGACCGACACCTGTCCGGAGTAGAGCGCGTCCCGGGTTCGGTCCGGGAGCCGCGCGATGTACGTGTCGATGGCGAGCCCCTTGTACAGCACCGCGGCGCCGAGCAGGGAGGCGAGCCCCGCGAGCGCCACGGGCAACGAGAACCGCACGAGCAACACCGGCAGGAGGAGCAAGCCGACGCCGAGCGGGACCAACACGGTCGATCGGAGTTCCTCGTCGGCGAGGAACTGCTTGAGGAGGTAGTACGTGGATTCGATGTCGCGGGCCTGCCTGACGACGACTCGGTCGACGGAGTCGACCGGCAGGCGGCTCTCCACGATGGGAACGAGACGTTCGTCGTCGGCGCTGTCGGTGACGATGATCGCCGAGTCCGGGTCGTGGCGGTCGAGGAGTTCGTCGACCTGTGCGGCCACCGAGCGGTCGGCACCGACCGCGGTGTCGCCGGATCCCGAGACGACGGCGACGAGGGCGTCCTCGCCGTCGCTCCGGAGGTCACGCGTGACACGCAGCGCCTCCAGCAGGCAGTTGACCGTCGAGTCCTCGGGGTCCGCGAGGCCCACCTCCGTCACCAGCGACTGCACCGCGTCCCACCCGTCGACGGGCATCGACACGCCGACCGTCCGCCCGATGTCGTCGGCGCGGTCGACACACAGGACGAGCGTCGTCACGGTCGTGAGAACTATCCACGGGGATAAATATCTCCCGTCCCCGACCGGTCAGAAGCGGAGCCGGAAGCCCCGTTCGTCGTCGGCCACGGTGCCAGCCACACCGGCGCCGAAGGCGTAGGCGACGGCCGCCGCGCCGCCACGGAGCCGGTCCGCCAACCCCCGCTCGGGTTCGAACTCGCGGACCGACACCTCCGTATCGATCAGATCCGCGACGTGCTCCTCGATATCGTCCCGGTCGCCGAGTTCGTCGACCAGACCCAACTCGTGGGCGTCGTCGCCGAGGTAGATGCGGGCCTCGGTGTCCCGGATCGCCTCGGGGTCCATCCCTCGGCCCTCGGCGACGCGCTCGACGAAGTCCTCGTAGAAGCCGTCGATGATGCCCTGGAGGTACTCGCGTTCGTCCGCCGAGAGTTCCTTCAGGGGCATCCCCGCGTCCTTGTACTCGCCCGCCGCGAAGCGCTCGTAGGAAACGCCCAACTCGTCGGCCAACTCGGAGACGTTCACCCGGGAGCCGATGACGCCGATGCTCCCGACGATGCTCGCCTGCCGCGCCCAGAGTTCGTCACAGCCGCTGGCGATCCAGTAGCCGCCGCTGGCACAGACGTCGGTCGCGTAGGCGACGGTCGGCCCGTCGAAGTCGGCGGCCGCCCGCCGGATGTCGTCGCTCGGCACCACCTCCCCGCCCGGCGTGTCGAGTTTCACCAGCAACGCCTCGGCGGCGTCGTCCTCGTCGGCACGTTCGATCTGTTCGACCACGTCGTCGGCCGTGGTGCCCACGGACCCGCCGGGGATCGGCCCGGGCGTCGCTCCGTCGCGGGTGATCGGTCCCTCGACTGCGACCTCCGCGGCGTTGTAATCCGGGAAGACCGAGTCGGCCAGATCCCCGGCGGCACGCGTCCCGAGGATCACGACGCCGACGGTCACCAGCAGGCCGAGGAGATCCGCGAGCGATCCCGGGAGGACCACGAAGATCAGGAACCCGAGGACCGCCGCGACGATCCCACCGACGATCACGATCGCGCCCCGACCGACGTCGTCCTCACTCACGTTCTGTCACCATACGCACTGCTGGGGAACGGATCGGCATAAAAACACCTGCGTCGGCGTATCCGGTCTACAGGAGACCCGTCTTCTGCAGCTTCATCAGGTCCTCGGTGTCGAGGGTCTCGCCTTCCTTGAACTTCTGGTAGATCTCCTCGGCCTCCTCCTTGGCGGCCTCGCGCTCGGCCTCGCGCTCGTCCTGCTGTTCCTGCTCCTCTTCCTTGTCGAGTTCGCGCAGGCGCTTCTGGACGCGGACGAAGTCCTCGTGGTGGCGGTCAGCTGCCTCCTGGGCCTCGACGAAGAGCTCGTGCATCTCGTCGGCCTTGTCGCGGATCTCGTCGGCCTCGCGGTAGGCCTCGATCATCTGGTTGTGGTGTTCCTGGGCCTTGTCCGCGAGCTCGGTCACCTTCTGGTGGTGCTGGGACGCCTCGGAGCGGACCTCCTCGGCCTCCGCGACGAGCTCGTCGAGCTCGCTCGCGTCGTCGAGTTTCTCCTTTCGCTGCTGGTACTCCTCGCGCTTGTCCTCGATCTTCTCGATGAGTTCGCGCTCGTCCTCGGCACTGAGGACCTCGGTCTGCTGGCGGAACTCGAGTTGCTCGATCTCCTCTTCGAGCTCCTCGAGGTCCTTGCCGTCGCCGAGTTCGAGGTCCTGTTTCATCTCCTCGACCTCGTCGAAGAGCTCGTTGGCCTTGGCGTTGAGCTCGTTGCGGCTCTCCTTGTGTTCCTGGACCTGCTCGTTGAGCTCGTCGCGCTTCTCGCGATGTTCCTGAGCCTCGTCGACCTTCTCGCGGGTCTTGGCGTTCAGGTCGTCGCGCTTCGAGGCCCGCTCCGAGGCCATCTGGTTGAGTTCGTTACGCCGGTCGCGAAGCTGGCCGGCGAGTTTGATGAGCTGTCCCTTCGAGTCGTTTTCGAGCTGGTCGTCGGTGAGTTCGACGTTGTTCTCCTCTTCGAGCGCCGCAACGTCGAATTCGTCGAGTACTTCTTCTGTTGTTACCATTGTTGAAACCTCGATACCACCGCTCCGGGCGGACTGACGGCTGGTCGTCCCGCAATCAACCGTGGATAAGAGTTCCCGATCATTCTGCGAGCGATACCGCCACGCGCCGGAGACGCGTTGGTAACAACGTATACAGCCGACATATACATAAACACTTCGGTGGCTGAAGGGGTGCGAAACGGTACCACAAGCCGCTGTACCGGCCGTGTGAACCGTTCACAACGTCCTCGGCGGAGTATATAAAGAACCCCCCATCAATACCGCTCCAGTTTCAGTTTCACCGTGGGGACGGCGCGGATTCATGTCGGTCGCCCGACTACCACCGGATATGCTCGAGAACCTCACGAGTACCTGCGAGGCGGCCGGCTGTGATCGACCCCTTGACGACGACGCCCTGATGGTGGCGATGCGGACCGAGGGGGGCGAGCGCCGGGCCTACGAGTGTGCCTGTGGCGCGGTGACGGTGACCGTCGTCAGGGAGTGACCGTCACCGCTAAACGGGCTCGCCGGCGACGACCCGCCATGCGAGAGGTCGTACACGCCCGCGGCCACGAACACGTCGCCGCGACCCACGACACCACCTTCGAGGTGACGACCGACGACTGGTTGACCCCCGCCGGCGACTGCATCGTCGGTATCGAGGCCGACCGGGCGCCCGCCGACTTCGATACCGACTTCGCCGAAGCCTGCCGGGACCCCGCGGCGACGATCACCCTGACCCTCGACGTCGACGGGGCGACCCAGGAGGTGCGCGCCCGCGGGCACCCCGACCTCACCTTCGACAGCGACCGGAGCGCCGTCGTCCGGACGAGCACCTACGTCGACGACCGCACCGTCGCCGTCGCCGCCGACGCCGCCGCGGCCGACCTGGACCGCGGGATGGTCGCCGCCCTCGCGGACGGCGCCGACCCTACCCTGACGCTGACCGTCGAGTGACGCCGCGCTTTTTCCGATCGGCCGCCAACGGACGCCCATGCCCGACGAACCCGTCGAGAACATCAGCGGCGGCACCGACGGCGGGAGCGAGGCCCGCTTCGCCACCGGGGATCCGGAGACGCGGGCCGAGGCGGTCGTCGACGCGCTCGGCGACATCTACTGGCAGAAGGCCTACGGTGGCCGCGACGCCTTCCCCTGTCTCGTCCGCACGATCCTGAGCCAGAACACGAGCGACGTCGCCAGCCAACCGGCCTTCGACGCCCTGATCGAACGGTACGGCGGCGAGGGCGACCTCGCGGCGACGCTCGCGGCCGCCGACCGCGACGTCGTCGCCGAGGTCATCCAGCCGGCCGGGCTCTACAACCAGAAATCGCGGGTCATCCAGGAGGCCGCCGAGGCGGTCCTCGCCGACTTCGGCGACGCCGCTGCGTTCGATTCCTTCGTCCGCGAGGGCGACCCCGAGGCGGTGCGCGAGCGACTGCTGGAGCTGCGCGGGGTGGGGCCGAAGACCGCCGACTGCGTCCTTCTCTTCTCGGGCGGGCGGGGCGGCGTCTTCCCCGTCGACACCCACGTCCACCGCATCGCCCGCCGGATGGGCCTGGCGCCGCCCGACGCGGATCACGAGGGAGTGCGGGCGGCCCTGGAGGCGGCGGTGCCGACCGAGAAGTGCGGCTTCGGTCACACCGCCATGATCCAGTTCGGGCGGGAGTACTGTTCGGCCAGAAACCCGTCGTGTCTCGACGGTCCGGAGGCGTGCCCGCTCGCCGACCGCTGTGACCGTGTCGGCGTCGATTCCGGAGCGGGGACGGTGGTCGATCCGGCCGACTCCGACGGCTGAGGCTCACTCCACGACACGGCGGGCGTTGTCCACCAGCGCAGGGTGTGGCTCGGCATCGGGGTGTACCGAGCGCAGACGCTCGAGCGCCGTCTCGACGTCGGTCCCGTTCAGTCGAGCGAGCGCGGCCGCGGCCACGGCCACGCTCCGGGAACTCCCCGCCGAGCAGTGGACGAGAACGGTCTCGTCGGCGTCGAGCAACGTCGTCAGCCGATCGACGGCGTCCCGAACGTTCGAGGGATCGTTTTGGGGGCCGTCGACGAGTGGGCGCTCGACGAGGGTCACCGAATCGGGGTACGCTGGAGGTGCGCCGTGTGTCAGTCGCAGAACGGCGGTGACGCCCGCGTCGAGCATCGACTCGACGTCCCGAGCGTCCGCCCGGTCGCCGACGTGGAGGTGGGGGGTGATCGCGTGCATCGCGGTCCGCAGCTACTTGAAGCGGAACGTCTCCAGGTTCTTCGGCGCGAACGTCCGCATGTTGTAGTCGTGGTAGAGCGCGGAGGAGAGGTCCTGCACGGAGCGTTCGTCGCCGTGGACACAGAGCACCTTCTCCGGGCGCGGGTTCATCGTCTTGACGAAGTTCTCCAAGCCCTGCCGGTCGGCGTGGCCGGAGAAGCCGTCGACCGTCTCGACGCCCATGTTCAGCGAGAGGGTGTTGCCGCGGCCGCCGCGTTCGCGGTCGTTCATCGGAATCTCGTCCCAGCCGTTCTGGATGCGCCGGCCGAGGGTTCCCTGTGCCTGGTAGCCGACGAACACGAGCGTGGAGTCCGGATCCGGACCGAGGTGGCGAAGCCAGGACATGATCGGGCCGCCGGTGACCATCCCCGAGGTGGAGAGGATGATCGCCGGGTCGCCGTCGGATACCTCCTGGCGTTCGTCCTCGCCGGCGTCGATGTGGTTGAACTCCTCGGCGAGGAAGGGGTTCTCGTCCTCGTGGAAAATTCTGTCTCTGAGGTCGTCCCGGAGGTACTCGGGGTAGGTGGTGTGGATGGCCGTCGCCTCCCAGATCATCCCGTCGAGGTGGACGGGCATCTCGGGGATCTTTCCGCTCCGCATGGCCTCCTCCAACACGAGCATGATCTCCTGTGATCGACCGACTGCGAACGCCGGGATGACGACCTTGCCGCCTTTCTCGTGGGTCTCGTTGATGATCCGGAGCAGGTTGCGCTCGGAGTCCTCCTGGTCGGTCTGGTAGTCGTTGCGGCCGCCGTAGGTGGATTCGAGGACGAGCGTCTCGACCCGCGGGAAGTCGTTGATGGCGCCGTTGAACAGGCGCGTATCCTCGTAGTGGATGTCGCCCGAGAAGGCGACGTTGTAGAGGCCGTCGCCGATGTGGAAGTGGGAGACGGCCGAGCCGAGGATGTGTCCGGCGTTGTGGAAGGTGAGCTTCACGTCCGGCGCGATGTCGGTCACGTCGCCGTACTCGAGGGGGACGGTGTGTTTGATCGCCTCACGGACCATCTCGCTCTCGTAGGGCGGGGTGCGGCCCTCCTTGACGGCCACGTCGAGGTAGTCGAGCGTGAGCAAGCCCATCAGGTCCCGGGTGGGTTCGGTGCAGTAGATGGGGCCGTCGTAGCCGTATTTGAACAGGAGGGGGATCAGCGCGGAGTGATCGAGGTGGGCGTGGGTGAGCACGACCGCGTCGATGGAGTTGAGGGGGGCCGCTTCTGGCACCTGGAGGTAGGGCACCTCGCCCTCGGCGCCGGGCTTGTCGCCGCAGTCGATCAGGACGCGCGTCTCGGCGGTCGAGAGGATGAAACTCGCGCGGCCGACCTCCCGACAGCAGCCGAGGGTGGTGATACGCACCCACTGGTCGTCGGCCATCTCCTCGCGGTGGATCTGCCGGCCGACGCGTTCGAGGATGTCGCGGCGCTCCTCGCGTTCCTGCTTGAGGAAGTTCCGGACGTTCGAGACCGTCGAGGACTCGATGGGCGGGGTACGGACCACCTCGGGCGTCCAGCCGATCTCCTTCGTGATCTCACGGAGCGTCGAGCCGTGACGCCCGATCACCATCCCGGGTTTCTCGGCCTCGATGACGACCTCGCCGGTGTCGGCGTGGAAGTCGAGGTCGGTCACGCCGGCGTCCTCGGGGATCACGTCCTGGATCCGCTCGCGGGCCTCGCGGACCTCCATCAGCACGTCGGGGTCCGGGCGCACCGTGATTCGCTTCCGGAGTTTGCTCGCCAGTTTGCGGATGAGATCGCCGTTGCTGGCGAAATCCTTCGGGTCGCGCGTGTAGACGACCAGTTCCGGCCCCTCGTATTTGACGTCGGAGACGGAGATTCCGGGCGGTAGTTCGTCCTCGATCTCTGCTTTCAGTTCCTCGAGTTGCTTGTCTACGGAGCTCATATGTACCGGGTGAGAGCCCTCCGCACGGTCGTTCCCGTTCGATCCTCGGCCCGCGACGGCGTCCGCGTGGACGGTCGGCGTCGGACGATGGTGGTCGTGCCGAATCGCATAGGTACGTTCCGTACGGGAGGTGCTCGGCTGCGGGAAGAGGCAGCGAAAACCCGCTTGCGTCACCCTATCAGCCGGGCATTATAAAAGCCTTCGCAAAATCGAAGGCGTTCGGCGCCGGAGTAGCGGTATGGAACTCACCCCGGCCGCCGTGGAACGCGAGTACGAGTGGGTGCGAGAGCGCGGGGCGGTGGTCCCGCTGATCAACGAGACGCGGGACCGCCTCGGCGACTGCTTCGGCGTCGACGTCGGCCACGTCGGCCGGGACGAGTACCGCGAGGAGGTGGCCGTCGTCTTCGGGGACGGCGCCCGCGCGGTCAACGTCGCGGCCTACGTCGCCCTCCTCCGTGACCTCGACGTGACCGGCGACTATCCGGGCTTCGTCGTCGACGAAGTGCTCGGGCGGGAACTCGCCGCGGCCGTCGCCGGCGGACAGCCTTTCTCCCTGCTCGCCCAGGCCACGTTCCACTTCGCGGACGTGACGACCCACACCGAGGGGGTCGCGGGGGCCGACGACTTGGACGCCGCCCTCGCCGCGGGGTTCCAGACCCGGCTCCCGGGGTGGGAGTGGACCGAGGGGGCCAGTCCGTTCGCGGTGGCGCGGGAATGAGTTAACTGCCGTCGGGCCGAGGGATGGCGTGTGCAACCGAAGACCGTCCTCATCACGGGCTGTTCGTCCGGTATCGGCCGTGCGACCGCCGAGGCCTTCCTCGACGCGGACTGGGAGGTGTACGCCACGGCGCGCAACCCCGCCGACGTCGAGCGACTCGGCGACCGCGGCTGTACCGTCGCGACGCTCGACGTGACCGAGGACGACGACGTGGATCGGGTCGTCGACCGGATCCTCGACGACCACGGACGGATCGACTGCCTCGTCAACAACGCCGGCTACGCCCAGTTCGGGCCCATCGAGGACGTGCCCGTCGAGGCCGTCCACCGACAGTTCGACGTGAACGTCTACGGCGCCCACCGGCTGACGCGGGCGGTCCTCCCGCACATGCGGCGGCGCCGCGAGGGGACGGTCGTCAACGTCTCCAGCGTCGCCGGCCGCCTCTCCTTTCCCGGCGGCGGCGTCTACGCCGGATCGAAGTTCGCCCTCGAAGCCATGACCGACGCCCTCCGGGCGGAGGTCGACGAGTACGGCGTCGACGCCGTCCTGATCGAACCCGGGCCCGTCGACACGGACTTTACCGACCGGGCCGAGGCGGAAATCGAGGGCGTCGAGCGCTCCGGCGCCTACGAGGACTTCTACGACGTCTTCGAGGACACGCAGGCCATCGGCGGCGGGGGGCCGGGCGCCGTCCAGCCAGAACGCGTCGCCGAGGAGGTGCTGAACGCCGCGAGCGCGACCAAGCCCGCCAGCCGCGTCCCGGTCGGCACGCTCGCCCGGGTGAGCGTCCTCGGGCGGTTCGTCCCCGACCGCCTTCGCGACCGGGCCTTCTCGCTTCTGGACCGGCTAGCGTAGACACGCCGCGACGACGCGGAGCGCCCGCTCGCCGCGCACCTCGTCGGCGAGCAGGGGGACGCGCTTCACGTCGTGGTCGCGAAAGAGGTCGCTCGCCCGGCGGAGCGCCCGCTGTTGGACGTCCCACCGGCGCTGACAGAACTCGCAGTCCTCCAGGTTCGGCGAGACGACCCACTCGGGGTCGACGTCGGCCACGTCCGCCAAGTCCTCCATCACCCGGTTGACCACGACGGTCCGCACGGGGATGGAGAACTCGTCGAGTCGGCGGACGAGGCGCTCGGACTCGACGACGCTCATCTCCTCGGGCACCATCACGACCCGGAAGTCGGTCCGGGCGGGGTCCTGCAGGACGGCCCGGAGGCGTTCGATCCGGTCGCCGAGTTCGTCCAGGTCCGGCGCGTCGGGGTCGTCGCCGCCGACGCCGAACATCCCCTTGAACCCCTCCATCATCCCCGAGAACTTCTCGCGCATCGAGAGCAGGCGCCCGACCATCGAGTCGAGCACCTCGGGCAGTTCGAGCAGTCGCAGGGTGTGGCCCGTCGGCGCCGTGTCGATCACCACCCGGTCGAACCGGGGGTCGTCCAGATACTCCAGCAACTGGCGCATCGCCGCCGCCTCGTCCGCGCCGGGCATCGAGCCGCCCATCAGCGGGTCGACGGCGTCGTCGCCCAGCGCCTCGCCGAGTTCGCCGAGGCCGCCGAGCGGCGCGCCGGCGCCGACGTCGTCGTCGTCCCCGTCCTCGCCGACGCCGATGCCGCCCGCGCCGAACAGTCCCTCCTCCATGGCCGCCTCGGGGTCGATCTCCGCGGCCCACAGCGGATCCTCGTCACGGATGCGCGTCGGCGTCGCGGGGATGTCGACGTCGAGAGTGTCCGACAGGGAGTGGGCGGGGTCGGTCGAGACGACGAGCGTCGCCGTCCCCGTGGCGGCCGAGGCGAGCGCCGTCGCCGCCGCCATCGTCGTCTTGCCGACGCCGCCTTTCCCGCCGTAGAGGACGTACTCCGGCGCGTCCACGGTCTCGGGGAGGTCGGTCGCCGCCTCGACGCCGATCCGCGCGGGACCGTCGTCCTCGTCGACCTCGTCGACCGGCTCCACGTCGAGTTCGCTCATGTCCGGCCCGAGACGGTCCGGACACCTGTACCCGTCGATACGGGGAAGACAGTTCCCGGTGGGCGGCGCACCGATCGCGCATGTCCGACCGTCCCCCCGGGCGAACCGTCCTCGCCGCCGTGGCGGTGGTCTCGCTCGCGACCGCCGGCTGTCTCGGTGCGGGGCCGACCGCGCCCTCGATGCCGACGCCGACGCCGACGCCGACGCTGACGCCGAGTCCCACCGCCAACACGGACTGTCCGCCGGCGCTGACCGTCTACGAACTCGACGCGGAGCCCGCGGATCGCGGCTCGGCCGTCGCCTACGGGAACCTCACGGCCGCACAGCGCGAGACGTTCGACCGCGCGCGAAACGGGAGCGTGGAGGGCTTCGACTACGCGTGGCACGACGTCGACGTCGTCGTCCACGAGGGAACCTACTATCGTGCGAGCGTCGTCGTCTGTTAGGCCACCGCCTAGAACCCGTCGTAGTCGGCCAGGCGTTCGGCGGCCTCCTCGGCCCGCGGGCTGACGAGCGCGAAGCGGACCCACTCGTCGTAGCTCCCGAACGTGTCGCCGGGCATGCAGGCGACGCCCGCCTCGTCGACGAGGCGTTCGACGTTCTCCAAGGTGCCGGGGAACCCCTCGAAGCGAGCGAAGACGTAGAACGCACCCTCCGGGACGACGTACTCCGCGCCCGCGGCGTCCAGTGCGTCGGTGAAGGCGTCGATGCGCTCGCGCAACAGGTCACGCGAGGCCTCGTAATACTCGGGGCCGGTCTCCCGGAGCGCCCGGAGGACGGCGGCCTGCGAGGGGCGGGCGCCCGTCACGTTCACGAGCATGTGTCGCGTGCGGGCGGCGTCGGCGAGTTCCGGGGGGAAGATCCCGTACCCCACCCGGAGGCCGGTCACTGCCATCGACTTCGAGAAGGAGTTGGTGACGACCGCGCGGTCGCCGTCGACCGACAGGGCGCTCTCGAAGCGTCCGGAGAAGTCGTAGTGGTCGTACACCTCGTCGGAGATCAGGACGGCGTCGTGCTCGGCCGCGAGGTCGGCGACCGCGGCCATCGTGTCGGCGTCGTAGACCGCCCCGGTCGGGTTGTTGGGCGTGTTGACGAGGACGGCGGCGGTGTCGGCACTCGCCGCCTCGCGCATCGCCGCCACGTCGAGGCCGCCGTCCTCGGCGACGGGGACGAGACGCACGTCCGCCCCGAGCATCCGCGCCTTGCCCGGGTAGTAGGGGTAGACGGGATCGGTCAGCAGTATCTCGTTGCCGGCGTCGCGTTCGAGCGCGCCCGCCATCGCGAGGTAGTTCGCCTCGCCCGCACCGTTCGTGACGACCACGCGGTCGACGTCGACGCCACGGCGGGCGGCGATCTCCTCCCGGAGGGCGCGCAGGCCGTCGCTCGGCGGATACTGAAACTCCGCGGGGTCGGCGTCGGCGAACTCCCGGAGGCCCTCACGGAGGGGGGCCGGCGGCTCCCAGTCCGGCCCCCCGCTCACCAGGTCGATCACGTCGCGGTCGGCGGCGGCCGCGTACTGCATGACGTGAAAGAACAGCGGCGTGTCGTAGTCCATGCCCGCCCTCCGGACGGGCGTCAAATCCTTCTTTCGCTCTCCCGTGCCGACACGCTTGTGTCGGGGGGCGCCAAAGTCGCCGACGTGAACAAGAAAGGACACGTGCTCAACGCCGCGCTGTTGAGCGTCGGCTTGGGGGTCGTCCTCGCGGCGCCGACGGCGCTCACGGCGGCCGACGCACTCGCCGTCGCCGAAACGATCGCCGAACTCTCCGTGCCCGTGGTCCTCGGGGCGCTCTTCCCCGACGTCGACACCGCTTTCGGCAAGCACCGCAAGACGCTCCACAACCTGTTCGTCCTGGGGGTCGTCGCCGCCTTCCCCGTCGTCTTCGGGAACCTCCAGTTCGTCTGGATCGGCATCGCGACCCACTACCTCCTCGACGTGGTCGGGAGCCGTCGAGGGATCGCCCTCTTCTACCCGCTGACGAGCCAGGAGTGGGGACTCCCCAGCGGCGTGACGACCAGCAGCAAGTACGCGGACCTCGTGACGGTCGTCGTCACGGGACTCGAGATCGCCGTCCTCGCGGCCGTGCACGTCTACGTGGTGCCCCTGGGGGAGACGGCGGCCACGATGAACGCCCTCCTGGCGTGACCGGTCAGTAGACGGCCACGTCGTCGAACCGACCGTCGTACGCGATGTGTCGGGGGTGGGTCGGCTCGGTGCCCGAGAGGAAGAGTCGATCCAGCTTCCCCCACGTGTTCTCGACGCCGAGGTGAGCGAACTCCGCGAGGCCGCGAAGGTGGTGGTCGGCGCCGCCCCGGTGGACGACGCGCCGCGGCGCCCCCGTCCGCAGCGCCTCGACGAGGGCCGCCTCCGAGTCGAGGGGATCCTCGAACCTCGTCCACACCTCGCCGACGGTCCGCCGGAGGTGGGCGTACGACGATCCGAACCCCGGGAGGCCGGTCTCGCGGGCGACCGCCCGACACCGCCGGTTCTGTGGCGGCAGACATTTCGCGTTGTACGTCTCGACGGCGTGGACGGCGTCGGCGTGGGCGGCCACCTCCGCCCGGGAGCAACTGACGTTCAGCATCTCGGGGTGAGGCACGAGGACGGCGGCGTCCTGTCGGTCGAAGGCCGCCAGCGCCCCCTCGAAACTGACGAAATCGGGGACCGGATCCTCGAGGCCGATGGCGAGGAGGTGGCGGCGGGCGTACCACGGTCCGGTGAACACCTCCCGTGCGGGCACGACCAGGAGTTCGTCGTCCGAAAACCGCGCGGCCCGCTCGCGGATGGTCGGGAGGCGCGTGAAATGTGGCGCGTAGACGAGTGCGTCGATGTCGCGGGCTTTCGCCCGCTCGACGACGTCCTCGTCGAGCACCTTCACGTGCATGTCGATCCGGGTCGGCCCTGCCGACGTCACGGGAACACCTGAACGGACGGCGCAGTTAGGGGTTGCTATTCGGAAGACGGAGTGTCGACTCGATGAAAGGAGTGCGTTACCGTTCGTCCGAGTCGAGGACGCGGATCTGGTCGCCGCGGACGGTGACGGGGATGGGCACCGTCGCCTCGTACAGTTCGACGGTCACCTGGTCCTTGCCCTCGTCGATCCGCTGGACGCGGGCCTTCTCGCCTTTGAACGGGCCGGCGATGAGTTCGACGATGTCGCCCTCGGCGATGCCCTCGACGTCCGGGGTGGGCGAGAGGAAATGTTCCACCTCGGTGAGCGAGGAGGTGCCGGGAACGATCGATCGGGCGTGGGGAATCTCGTCCATGACGCGTTCGAGGACGGCGCTGTTGTCCGCCTCGACCATCACGTAACTCGTCAGGGAGTCGGGTGCCAGCACCGCGTGCACCTCGTCCTCCTCGCGGCTGGCGATCATGTCCGCGACCGTGCGCTCCTGGCTCGCGGTGGTCTTGACGGCGAAGATACCCATGCTACCCGCCTCCGGGGATGAAGGTCATGACCGCGAAGATGACGAATCCGAGGAGGCCGACGAGAAAGATTCCCGCCCCCGCGACCTTGGCGATCTGCGAGAATTCGTTCCACGACGGCGTGCTCGCCATCTTGAGCACGCGGACGTAGCTTGAGAGATCGTATTTGACGTCCATACCGGGCGATATGCGAGCCGGCTTTTTCTATCTATTGATAAGCCGAGCGCGGTCGGCGGCTACTCCACGTAGTCGATGTCGTCGCCACCGCCGCTCGTCGGCTCCGGCGCGGGCGCGTCGTCGCCGCGGCCGTAGATCTGTGGCGACTCGACGCCCGTGACGACGATCATCGTCCGCATCTTCCCGTCGAGTTCCTCGTCGATGGAGGTGCCCCAGATGATGCGGGCGTCGGGGTCGATCCGGTCGTAGATCTCCTCGACGACGCCCTCGGCCTCCTCGATGGCCATGTCGGTGCCGCCGGTGACGTTGACGAGCGCCGAGTTGGCCCCGGAGATGTCGACGTCGAGCAGGGGCGATCGCAGGGCGGAGCGCACCGAGTCCTGAGCCTTCTGCTCGGAGTCGCTCTCGCCGAGGCCGATCATGGCGACGCCGCCTTTCTCCATGACCGTCTTCACGTCGGCGAAGTCCAGGTTGACCAGCCCGGGCTTGGTGATGAGTTCGGTGATCCCCTTCACCGAGCGCATGAGCACCTCGTCGGATACCTTGAACGCCTGCCGGACCGGAAGCTTCCCGACGGAGTCGAGCAGGCGGTCGTTGGGCACGACGATGACGGTGTCGGCCACGTCGCGCAGTCGTTCCAGGCCCGCCTCGGCGTTGGTCCGCCGGACCTCGCCCTCGGCGGTGAAGGGCGTGGTCACGATGGCGATGGTGAGCGCGCCGGACTCGCGGGCCGCCTCCGCGACGACGGGCGCCGACCCGGTGCCGGTACCCCCGCCCAGCCCGGCGGTGACGAACACCATGTCGGAACCCTCGATGGCGCCGTAGATGTCCTCCTGGCTCTCGATGGCGGCCTCCTCGCCGACCTGCGGGAGCGACCCCGCCCCCCGCCCGCCGGTCTTCTCCTCACCCATCAGGATCTTCGTGTCGGCCTCCACGTCGACGAGGTGTTGGACGTCGGTGTTGGCGGCGACGAGGTTCGCGCCCTTGATCCCCTCCTCGGCCATCCGGTTGACCGTGTTGCCGCCGGCGCCCCCACAGCCGACGACGGTGATGTCCGTCTGGAGGTCCTTCAGGACGTCTTCCAGTTCCTCGTCGGTCATCTTCCCGGTTCGGTTCTCCGTGTCGGCGGACGTGTCGGTCGCGGGCTCCCGGTCGGCACTGACGTCGGCCGCGGCCCCATCCCCCGGCTCCTCGGCTTCCTCGATTGCATCCTCCACGATGGAGTCCATAGTACGCCAACGCGTTTCGAAGGCAGCCACATTATCTTTCCGCCCGTTGTCACGCACGCGTCTGACGCTCCGCGGAATCGACGTGTTGAACGCGTCACGCGTGCGTCAGACAATGATCAGATTAGAAACTATTCCGGCGGCGCGACGACGGGGAAACGGTCCACCTGCTCGGTGCGGACGACGTCGGGATCGATCCGCTCGCCGTCCACCTCGACGGCCTCGCCGTCGGCGAGGCGCCCGAACGCCGGCCCCTCGGGGACGCCGAGGGTGCGCGCGGCCGCCGGGTCGAACGTCTCCGTCCGGGCGACCACCTCGCCGTCCCGCCGGCTCACGTCGTCGTAGTCCGTCCGCAGGATCGCCGCCAACGCGTCGGTCAGCGCCTCGGCGGCCGCCCCGGGGTCGTCGGCCGACAGGGCGACCTGTCCCCGGGGCCGCGTCCCACCCTCGGTCGTCTCGAAGGCGACGGCGACGTCGGCGACGGCGGCCCGCGTCGCCTCGATGTCGACGGCGCTCGCGGCGTCGACCAGTTCCGTCGGCAGGGCCGCGACGACGACGGCGTCGGCCGCGTCGCCCTCGACCCGCGGCACCACCTCGCCGAACCGGAGTCCCTCGGCCACGGGGTCGAGTCGCTCCTCGACGGCGGCGACGACCGGGAGGGGATGGGCGCTCGTCTCCCGGAGCCACGTCTCGGTCACGACCCGGTAGCCCAGGTCGGCGAGGACGTCCGCGAGTCCCGAGCGCCCGCCCTCGACGAGGACGTGGTCGGCGCCGCTTTCCTCGACCGCTCGGCGGAGGACCTCGCGGTTCGCCGCGGGGTTGCCCATCGCCTCCAGGCCCCAGTCGGCGGCGACGTGACCCACCGCCCACGCCGTCTCGCGGACGATTCGGCCGAACCGCGGCGCGTAGTGGCCGCCGCCGAAGCCCGCGATCTGTTTCTCGCGGTCGGCGTCGACACCGCGCAGGTCGAGGACGGCCCGCGCGACGGCGCGGGCCCCCGCCGGATCGGACCACTGGGCCTCGTCGCTCCCGAGTTCGACGAACATCGAGGGGACGCCCACGGCCGTCGGGCCGTGGTGGGTGCATTCGGTGCCCACCTCGTACGCCGGCGGGGCGTGTGCTTCGAGCGCCGAGACGGCGACGGCCGCCGCGTTGGGGCAGGCCCGGGCGAACGCCCCGGCCGTCCCGCCGTACTCCGCCTCGCCGAAGTTGCCGGTGAAGTGGGCGGTCAGGAGCGGCCCCGTCTCCCCCGAGTGCCGGGAGACGACGACCAGGAGGTCGGGGTCGTCGAAGGCGGCGTCCGGGCGGTCGAGGTGGATGTGCAGGTCGTCGAAGGTCCGCAGTTCGAAGCCCTCGGTGTGGTAGTAGGTGCCGCCCCCCTCGCCGTCGGGGCGGCGCTCGTCGCGTCGTTCGGTCCAGTCGGCGAGATCAAGCAAGGCTTCGCCGATGCGTTCGGAGGCGCTGTCGGCGCGGCTGACGACGATGGCGATCACGGCGGAACCTCGCCGTCGATCCCCAAAACCGGATCGGTCCCGGCCGGTCCCCCGGCCGGACCGTCGGTCGTCGCCACCGGCGCAGTCGCCGGCGACAGTCCCCTGGCGCGAATCAGTTCGCGGTGACGACCAGAACCGGCCGGTCGACCGTCCGCAGGACGCGCCCCGCGACGGTCCCCAGTTGCTGGCCGGCGAGGTTCGACTGCCCCTCGGAGGACATGACGACCAAGTCGACGTCGTCCTCGCGGACGTACTCGTCGATGGCCTCGTGTGGCCGCCCGCGGACGACCGACCGTCGGACGTCGAGATCCGAGACGTCGACCGCCGCGACGAGTTCGTCGACCGCCTGATGCCCCCGCGTTTCGAGGCGCTCGATGTACTCGCTGTCGACCCCGCCGGCGTCGAAGACGCCGGCCTCGGCCTGGACGTCCACCACGTTGAGCGCGTGGAACGCCGCGCCGAAGCGACGGGCCAGATCGGCACCGTAGGGGGCCGCCTCCGCGGCCACCTCGCTGCCGTCGGTGGTCACGAGGACGTCCCCGTAGGCGGCTCCCGTCCCGTCGTCGACGTCGCCGGGTGGGACGGTCAGCACGGGCGCGGGACTGCGGCGCAGGACGCGTTCGGTGACGCTCCCGAGCAGTCGCGCCCGGACGCCGGAGCGCCCACGGCGCCCGACGACGACGAGGTCCGTCCCCCGTTCCGCCGCGTACTCGGCGATGGCCCCGGCCGGCTTGCCCGAGAGCAGGTCCGTCTCGACGGTCACGCCCACGTCGGCCGCCAGGTCGGTGGCCTCGTCGAGGGTCGCGTTCCCCCGCTCGGTCTCGCCGCCGTAGACGGTGACGACGTCGACCGCGGCGTCGTACCGGGCCGCGAGTTCGAGGCCGTGTTTGGCCGCTCTGTGCGCACAGTCGCTGCCGTCGACCGCGATCAGGATCGTATCGAACATATCAGTCTGCCCCCCGTGGTCGGTCGCTGCCGGTCGAAAAGGCATTTCTCACCGTCCCGGCGGTCTGTGTGAGGATCCCCTTGAGCGCCCGCCGCCGGGCGACGAACAGCCCCGTCCCGAGGACGAGGTAGATGCCCGTGAACACGAGTAGGAGTTCGTAATCGGAGATGGGAATCACGAGGACCCCCCGGATGAGCAGGAACTCGGAGAGCACCTGCGAGAGGAAGAGGACGAGCAACACGACGGCCTCGCGGACCGATATCTCGAAGTTGATCAGGAGGGAGATGGCGAAGAAGGACTGCGCGGCGGTCAGCCAGATCTCGCCGGACTGCTTCTGGTCGAACGGGAGCGCGCCGTACTGGCCGAGTGCGAGGGAGTAGACCAGAACGAGCGTCCCGATCAGGAGTGTCCACTGGTTGAGCTTCGAGGAGATGAGCGCGTTGAATCCCGCGGTCGACCGCGCCTTGTTCACCAGATAGACGACGACGATGAGTTCCGGCGACTCGGAGGCCAGGGGGGCGATCCACTGGATCATGAAGAAGGAGGGGACGCCGATGCTCTGCCCCAGTTGTTCGAGCCCGTGAGCGAACGGCTCGACGGCGGTGAAGATCATCAACCCTGAGTAGGCAAAGAGGCCGAGGACCGTCGCCGCGCGGTAGGGTTTCGGGAACGTCTGGAGGTAGGCCGGCACGCCCACGTGTGCCTCGTCGGCCTCGACGTCGCCCTTGAGGACGATGGCGATGTACGCGACGTAGAGTCCCACGAGAACCGCCATGTCGAGGATGTCGATCCCGCCGCCGAGGGGGACGAGGAAGGCCCACAGCGTGGCGAGAAAGAGGAAGACGATTTCGAGGCCGATGTCGCGGTCCAGCGAGACGGCGTCGGCGAGAAAGCCGTCCCGGCTTCTCACCGCGGGGTCCTCCGCCGATCCGTGGCGGAAGACGGTAAAGAGGGCGACGCCGGCCCAGCCGATGCCGATGAGGATGCGGTTCGCACCGGTCATGTTGGCGACGGCGAGGTTGCCCGCCTCGACCCCGCGTTCCGTCCCCGCGAACACGCCGGCGTTCCAGGCGTACAGCGCGTCGACCGCGTACTCCGGGGCGACCGCCAGCACCGCGAGGACGGCGATGGCGAAGGCCCGGGGGACGTCCTTCTCCGCGGTTTCGGCTCCCCACGCGAGCAGGAAGGACGCGCCGAGTACCGAGAGCCCGCTCACGAGGACCGTCACCCCGGTCGAGAACCCGTGGGCCGTCCCAGTCAGGTAACTGACGATCCACGGGAGCGTCAGTGCGAACGCGCCGCCGAGCGCACCGAAAGCCTGTCGGTTCATGGTTCGCCTCCGCCATCCCGGGACGCGACGGGACGTCCCGTGTCGGGTGTCCGAATCATGGAGTCGTGTCTGTCGATACCACGCCCCCGGCTAATAAAACACAAGTTGTCCGCGACACGCCCGATATCCGGAGGTAGAAGCGCCCTCGACGGCCGATGCGGCGAGAAGCGGGGAACCGTGTGAACGTTCGGTAGGGATCCGCTCGGCGCCGAATTCAGCCGTTTCAGGCCGAGAGAGCCGGGTTCGGGGCGGCGAATCGGTCGAACCGGAGCCAGTCGACGGTATCACTCCGCGTCCGTCGCCACGACCGCTGCCTCGGGGGCGCTCGATTTTACGCTCCCGATGCCCCGTTTTGCCCCCTGTTTCGACGCGTACCCCTCGCCGCTGTCGGCGATGATGTTCCCGTTGGCGACGACGAGTCGCCACCGCCACTCGCCGGCCTTGTCCTGATACAGTTCGAACCGCGGTGCGGTTGACATACCGGGCGGACGTACGCGGGGGTGACCCAATAAATCGGCGGCCGTGCTGGCGCGTCGGACGCGGGGGCTTTTCTCCCCCCGCGACGAAGCCGTCGCCGATGCACGTCTACGGACTGATCGGCAACCCGGTCGGCCACTCGCTCTCGCCGCCGATGCACGAGGCGGCCTACCGCGAACTCGACATGGACGCCCGCTACGTCACGTTCGAACCCGCCCCCGACGACGTCGCCCGCGCCCTCGACGGGGCGGCGGCACTCGGCATCGACGGCCTCAATGTCACCATCCCGTTCAAGCAGGACGTCCTCGAACACGTCGACCCGGACGACCTCGCGGCACGGATCGGCGCGGTCAACACCGTCGACTTCTCCACGTCGCCGCCCCGCGGATACAACACCGACGCCGCGGGCGTCCGCCGCGCCTTCGAACACCACGGCGTCCCGCTCGCCGGCGCCGAAGCCGTCGTCGTGGGCGCCGGCGGCGCCGGCCGCGCCGTCGCCATCACCCTCGCCGAGGCCTGCGAGGCGGTCCACGTCGCGAACCGGACCGTCGAGCGAGCGGCGGAACTCGCGGCCGACGTCCGGGCGGGCGACCCGGACGCCACCGTGACGGCGGGCGGACTGGACACCCTCGGGGACCGAGTGCCCGCGGCCGATCTGCTGGTCAACGCGACGAGCGTCGGGATGGAGGAGGACGCCACCCCGGTGCCGGCGGCCCTGCTCCACGCCGACCTGGCCGTCCTCGACGCGGTGTACTCGCCGATCGAGACGCGCCTGCTCCGGACGGCTGCCGAGGCGGGTGCGACGACCATCGACGGCGCGTGGATGCTCCTGTTCCAGGGCGTCGCCGCCTTCGAGCGCTGGACCGGTCGGGACGCGCCCGTCGGCGCGATGAACGACGCGCTCAGATCACGCCTCTGACCGCCTCGCCGGTTTTTAAATATCGGGCGGCCATACGTGTCTTCAATGGGAATTCTGGACACGCTGCTGTCGCTGCTCGGACTGGACGGGTCGTCGTCGAACGACGAGCCACGGGAGACGACCGTCAGCGTCGAACGCGACCGGGTAGAGACCGATTCCGAAGCGGCCGTCAAGGGCACGGACTCCGCCGACGAGGCCGCCGCCGGGACGGAGGCCGCGGCGTCGACGGACTCGCTGGTCGACGAGGACGCCGACGCCGCCGAACCCGCCGAGGCGGCAGGGCCCGACGCGAGCGACACCGAGACGGAACTCGACACGGCGGCGGCCGAATCCGCCGGCGAGACGACCGGCGAACACGACGGGGAGCCGGCGACGACCGGGGAATCGGTCGAGGTCATCAAGGGCATCGGTCCCGCCTACGCCGAACGGCTCTCGGCGGCCGGCGTGGAGTCGGTGGCCGACCTCGCGGCCGCGGACGCCGAGGAACTCGCGCCGAAGGTCGACCTCTCGGCGAAGCGGGTCGGCCGCTGGATCGACCGCGCGAAGGACCGCTGACCGGCGATGTACCACGTCGACGGCCGCCTCGTCGACCCCGACGACGCGACGCTCCCGCTCGACGACCGCGGGGTCGCTCTCGGCGACGCCGTGACCGACACCCTGCGGGTCTACGACGGGACGCCCTTCGCGTGGCGACCCCACGTCGACCGCCTGTTCGGCGCCTGCGAGCGCCACGGGTTCGACCCCGGCGTCGACGCCGCCACCCTCCGTGCGCGCGTCGAGGAGACGCTCGCCGCCGCCGGGCTCGACGACGCGCTGGTTCGGGTCTCGATCACGCGTGGTCGCGGGGGCGCCGGACGCGAAATCGGGGACGGGAACACGGCGGACGGCGACGGCCGGAGGGCCGGCTCCGTGTTGCCGGACGCCGACCGCCTACGCCCCCCGGCCGACCCCGACCCGACCGTGGTCGTGACGGCGACGCCGGCCCCGTCGGCGGACGCGGGGACCGAGGCGGCGCCGCTGACCCTCCAGACCGTCCGCACCCGCGCCATCGCGCCCGACGCGGTGCCGGCGGCGCCGCTCACGCACAACCGACTCGACGCGGTCCGCGCACAGGCCGAACTCCGGCGGGCGGCGCCCCCCGACGGCGGCCCGGCGGACGAAGCCCTCCTGCTCGACGCAGAGGGACACGTCGTGGGCGGGACGGCGAGCGACCCCCTTTTCGTCGACGGCGACGCCGTCCGACTGCCGGCGCTCGGCGACCGACCGGCCCGGACCGGCACCCGGTCGGTCGTCCGCGAACTCGCCGCGGCGGAGGACCTCCCCGTCGTGACCGGCAGCTACACGCCCGCCGACGTCCGCGAGGCCGAGGAGGCCTTCGTCGCGGAACCCAGCGCGGGCGTCCGTCCGGTCGCCCGACTCGACGGCGTCGCCGTCGGCGGCGGCCCCGTCACCGACCTGCTCTCCCGACTGTTCGCGGAGCGTGTCGCGGCGACCCGTGGCTGACGCCGTCCCGGCGACGTGAGGTATAAATTCCGGCGGTCGATATCCGGAGTCGATGGACGCCGACCGACGGATGACGTCGCTCGATTCGGTCCCCGACGACACCACCTTCCTCGTCACCCTCCGTCGTCTCGACACCGGCGAGGAGCGCGAGGCGGTGCTGGTCCGCGTCGCCGACGGGGAGGTGCGCGGCTGGCTGAACTACTGTCGACACCTGTTGGACGTGCGCCTGGACAAGGGCTCCGGAGCCCCGATGCGCGACGGCGAACTCGTCTGTGCGAACCACGGCGCCTACTTCGAGGCCGACTCCGGCTACTGCACGTTCGGTCCCTGTGAGGGCGCCACCCTCGAAGCCGTCGACGTGACCGTCGACGACGGGGCCGTCTACCTGACCGACGACGACTACGCCTTCGTCACGACCGGATCGCTCGACGACGGCGGCCCAGCCTCGTCGTCGAACGTGGAGTTCTGACCGACGACGCCGGCAAGGACTTTTGTCGCTACCGGTCGCACCCCTATCCATGTCCGCCCGGTCCCCCCTCCCCTCCACGGTCCCCGCCACCGTCAGGCGTATCGCCCCCCTCGTCGACGCACTCGCCGTCCTCGCGGGCGTTGTCGGCTCGCTGACGCTCCTCGGCGACCGGGGGGCGCTCCCCGCCGCCGTCGACCGCCTGCACGCAGTCGTCGCCGTCGGACGGGCTGTCCCGCCGTACGCCCCGCTGGCGCGTCCCCTCGCGTGGGCGGTGCTCGTCCTCGGCTGTTCGCTGCTCGCGGGCTACGCGCTCTGGAGCCGCCGCCGGTGGCTGGTGTGGTCGCTCGCCGGAACGGCCGCCGTCGTCGCCGTGCTCACGCCCACGGCCGGTGGGGTAGCGGTCGCCCCGTTCGCGCTCCTGCTCTCCGTCGCCGCCGGCCTCCGTAGCTTCCGGGCGGGACGGACGACGGCCGAGCAGCCGGACGTGACGCTCTGACTCGGCTCCCGGCACGCGACGACTGTCCCACCTTTTTTGTCCCCGAGTGGGACGTACGGTCCGATGCCCTCCATCACGCGCCGCCGACTCCTCGGGGGAAGCGTCGCCCTCGCGGTCGGCGGCTACGGCGCTTACCGCCTGCACCGCGGTGCGGCCGCGGCGACGTTCGACACTTGGACGCCAGCCCCCGGAACGTGGCCGCTCCGCCGGTACGACCCCGCGAACACCGCGCACAACCCGAGCGCGACGCCGCCGCGGGAGCGACCCGCGCGCCGCGAGTTCACCGCGCTCCCGACGGCTGCCGGACGCCCCTCGCTCTCGCCGCTCGTCGGCCCCGACCACGTCGTCGTCTACGGGTCGGGGCTCGCGGCCTACGCCCGCGAGGACGGCACGGCGGCCCGCACCGTCGAGGCCGCGACGCCCCGCGCCGGGTTCGGCCCCGACGGCCGCCTCCACGCGGTCAGCCTCGACTCGGGCACCGCCACCGATCCCGTAGCCGTCGTCGGCTACGACGGCGCCGACCTGCAAGAGACCTCTCGCAGCCCGGTCGACACCGACGACCCCCGTGGCCTGACGGTCGGTGCGGACGAGGTGTACCTCGGCACCGGGAGCGGGACGCTCCACGGCATCGACGCCGGCGGTGGCCGACGCTGGCAGGTCGACGGTGCGATGCCCGCCCTCGTCGACGGCCGGCTGTACGCCGCGGACGCGCCCCTCGATGGAACCGTCGCCTACGCGGAGCGCACGGGCCGCGACCGGTACCTCCGGCCGGGGCCGCAACGGGCCTGGAGCGCCGGCCCCGTATCCGGCTTCGTCCACGCCCCCGCCGTCGCCGACGGGCGCCTCGTCGTCGGCACCTACGCGGAGGGCGGCGGCGTGGTCGCCGCCCTGGACGCCGACTCCGGCGAGTCCCTGTGGGAACCCCGGCCGCTCGGCGTCGACGTCGCCACGCCGGCCGTCGTCGGCGCTCGCGGCTACGTCGCCGCCGGCACCGACGACCGACGGGCCGGACTCGTCGCGGCGCTCGACCTGCGGACCGGCGAGGCCGACTGGCGCGACGCGGTCGGGTGGCACGCCGTCGCCCCCGCCGTCGGCGGCGACACGCTCGTCGTCGCGGGCGAGGACCGGGAGGACGGCGACGTCGTCGCCGGCGTGGTGCGGGCCTACGACCGCGCCGGGGGCGAGCGGCTGTGGACCCACCGGTTCGAGACGCCGGGCGTCGGCGGCCTGGCGCTCGTCGAGGACCGCGTGTTCGTCGCCGCGGGGTCGTCGGTGTACGAACTCCGGTGACGCGATTCGGTCGACGCCCCGACCCGCGATGGTCTTCGGAGGGGGGAAGGAAAGACTCGACCGGGGCGGGAGGGGACCGTCCAAATAAAGCCTACACCCGCACCGAAGCCGGTAAACACGTCATAACGATCAGAGTTCTGTCTGTTGGATCAGCCCGAATGTCGTCGAGAACTCCCTCCGGGTACGGCTTCGCACTGTGTCCGTCCCACGACGTGGATCGGATCTACGAGACGTACCAGTACCTCTGAAACGCCGTTTAGAGACGGGCTCCGCGGGAGTTGGCGGGAACCCTGTCGGCGAAGAACCCGTACTGGGCCTTCGAGCGGACGATGGGGATGGAATCGGCGCGCGGCGTCCGTTCCTCGGTCGCAGGTGCCGGCCAAAAATAGCGGGAGGTAGATTTGAACTACCGATCTCCGGGTTATGAGCCCGGCGGAATCTCCTGGCTATCCCATCCCGCTATCGAATTCGAGTCCGGTCGCGGCATTAAGGGTTGTGATTCGCGTGCCGGACGGGGATTCTCGGCGCCCCATACGCACCGTCGGAAGTCGGGTCCGCCGGTCGACGGCACGCCGGTCGGCGACCGCCGGGGGACGGTGACGGCGATCAGTCGGCACCGACACGCCACGTGAACAGCCCCTCGGTGAGGTAGTTGAGTAGCATCCCACAGCCGATGCCGATGGCGTTGGCCACCGTCGGCCAGAGGTCCGCGCCGGCGACGACGAGCGTGACGTCCGTCCACGACGTCAGCGCCGTCAGGACGGCGAACCCGACGAACAGGCCGCCCGCTCGCACCAGGTGGGATTTCAGGTAGCGGCGGCCGCGGGGGAGCCACCCGGCCGCCCCGGCCTCCGCGAAGGTCCACCGGTCGTTGATCAGGAACATCAGCGTGATCGACACCTCGGCCCCGACGGCCTTGGCCAGCTGCGGGAGGACGCCGTATCCGGCCGTCAGGACCGCGACGACGACCGTCTCGGCGGTGGCGCCCACCGCGCCCACGGAGGCGAACTGTCCGAACCGGATCCCGGAATAGAGCTCCTCCAGTTTGCCCAAGCCGCCGTTCATCGGTGATCCCGGTCGACGAGTGCGGGCGCCGAGTCCCGTGACCGGTCGAGCATCTCGTGCAGGCGGTCGTTCCGGAGGAGGCGCGCCCGGTGGCGGGCGACGAGGAGTCCCCGCGCCAGCCGGAGCGTCGTGCCGACGGGGGAGACGGTCGACTCCGGACGATCCTCCCAGACGACCGGCACCTCGGCGATCCGGCAATCGACCGCGTCGGCGACGGCCAGTAGTTCGATATCCCACGCGAAGCCGGGTTCGTGGAGGTGGGGCCGGATCCGCGTCCAGGCCTCCCGCGTCAGCGCCTTCGCGCCACACTGGTAGTCGTAGAGGTGGACGTCGAGGAGCCGGCGGGCCAGCCACGCGAAGCCGTCGCCGAGGTACCGGCGCGCAACCGTCTGGTGGGACTCGACGGTCGCGTCGGGGTGTCGGCGCGACCCGGCGGCGAGGTCGGTCTCGCCCGTCGCGACCGGCCGGATCACGTCGGCGACGGACGTCGCGGGCGTACTGCCGTCGGCGTCGGCGAAGGCCACCACGTCCGTCGAGAGCGCCTCGAACCCGGCGGTGATCGCCGCACCCTTGCCCCGGCGGGAGGGCGACTCGCCGACGGTGACCGGAAGGGCGTCGATCCGGTCCAGCACGCCGGGGCCGGGGGCGTCGAGTTCGACGCGAATCGTTTCGGGAGCGACCGTCTCTCGGAGGGCGTCGACGTAGCGTTCGAGACGGTCGACGTCCGGGTGGTAGGCGGGGATCACCACCCCGACGGATCGGGACATGGGGAGCCCTTTCGCGACGGGCGTAAAAAAGCGAACGACTTCGACTCCCGGCCCACACCACAAACGGTTTATCGTCGCTGACTCGACTCCGGGTAGATGGAGTACGGGCTCGTCCTCCGCTGGCTGGTCCTCTACGGCGTCCTCGCGGCGCTCGGCCGCCCGCTCGCCGCCCGCCTGTTCTCGACGCTCCCCGGCCGCGGGGTCGGGCTGAGCCTCCCGACGGCGCTTGCCGTCCTCGGAATCACCGTCTACTGGCTCGGCCACCTCGCGTTCACCCCTCTGACCCTCGCCGCCGCCGTCGCCGTTCTCGCCGGTCTCGCCCTACTCGCGGGGCTGGACCGCGACGCGTTCGCCGACCGCCGACTCGAACTCGCCGACGGCGTCCGTCCCGGACGCGAGTGGCGGGCGGCAGCGGCCGTCTTCGTGGTCGCCTTCGCCCTCCTGCTCGCCGTCCGGGCGGTCGACCCGGCGGTCTACCCCGTCGGCGGCGAGAAGTTCCTCGATTTCGGCCTGCTGAAGTCGCTCGACCGCACGACTCGGCTCCCGCCCCAGGATATGTGGTTCGCGGGCGAACCGGTCGCCTACTACTACGGCGGCCACCTCCTGACGGCGACGCTCGCCGACCTCACGGGCACCGCCCCCCGCTACGCCTACAACCTCTCGCTCGCGGGCTTCTACGCCACGCTGGTCACCGCGGCGTACGGCCTCGCCGGCGCCATCGCCCGCGAACGGGCCGAATCGTGGCGGCTCGCGGGTCTCGCCGCTGCCTTCTTCGTCGGCCTCGCGAGCAACCTCGTCACGGCGTCCCGCCTCCTCGTCGGCGCACTCCCCGCCCCCCTGCGGGCCGACGTCGCTGGCGTCGTCGCCGCCCGGACTCGCTACTCGACCGACGCCGTCCTCGCCGGGCTGGACTCCTTCTCCTACTGGACCGCCAGCCGCGTCATCCCGGGGACGATCAACGAGTTTCCCCTCTTCGGCTGGCTGAACGGCGACCTCCACGCCCACATGATGGGCACGCCCTTCCTCCTGTTGGGTGCCGCACTCGCGTTCGCGCTCTACCGGACGCCGGCCGCCGACCTGCGGCGGCGTCGCGTCCTCGCGTTCGTCGCCGTGCCGATCCTGGCGGGGTTCCAGGCCGTCGTCGACACCTGGAGTTTTCCCTCCCTCTTCGGCCTGCTCTTCCTCGCGCTCGCGCTCGGACGCGCCGAGCCGTGGAGCGTCCTCTCGGCGCGGGTGGCCCGGTGGCGTGCCGCCCGCGACGCCGACCCGGCGACGGCCGAACTCGAGCACCTCGCGGGCGCCCTCGCCGTCGCCGGGGTCGCCGGCGCCCTCGGCGGCCTCCTCGCGCTCCCCTTCCTGCTCGGGGCTGCCGGCGGCCGGTCGGTGGCGCTCCTGCCGGCCGCGGAGCGCTCCAGCCTCCCGGCGCTCCTCCTGGTCCACGGCGCCTTCGTCGCCGTCTTCCTCGCGTACCTGCTGGATCGGCTGTCCGTCGACCGGGTGCTGGCGCCGCTGGTCGGCCTCGTCGCCCTCGGCGTCCTCGCGCTGACCGCCGACCTCGCCGTCGCCCTGGTCGTCGGCCCCCTCCTGATCTTCGGCTGGGCCGCCTGCCGCACCGACCGTCCGGTCGGGTTCGAGACGGTGTTGATCGTCGCCGGCGCGGGGCTGGTCGGCCTCGTCGAACTCGTGTACGTCCGTGAACTCGCCGGCCCCCTCCGGATGAACACGGTGTTCAAGACGTACGCGCAGGTGTGGGTGCTGTGGGGGGTCGCCGCCGGCGTCGCCCTGCCGGCGTTCGTCCGGTGGCCCGGCGGCGTCTCGGTGCCCGGGACCCGCAGCCGCTGGCTGCGCGCGGGGCTCGCCGTCGTCGTCGTCCTCGCGACGGTGCCCTACGCGGGGCTGGCGCTCTCCGCGCACTTCGACGGGGCGGCCGAGCCGACGCTCGAGGCCACCCGATTCGTCGAGCGGGAACACCCCGAGGAGGCCCGCGCCATCGCCTACGTCGACGGCCTGTCGGGACAGCCGACCCTGCTGTCGGCGCCGGCGACGAGCCGGTACCCCGGGCCGGAGCGCGACTCGCCGGCGCCGCCCGGGATGTACGGCTGGCAGTCGAGCCCGGCGGCCAGCCTCACCGGCGTCCCGACCGTCGCGGGCTGGCACCACGAGGTCGGCTATCGCGGCCGGGAGCCGTACCTCACGCGGGTCCGGGCCGTCGACGACGCCTACACCGGGCCGCCCGAGCGGACGGTCGCCGTGCTCGAACGCTACGGCGTCGACTACGTCTGGGTCGGGCCGGCCGAGCGAGAGCGCTACGGCGAGGTGTCCTTCACCGACGTCTCGGGGGTGACGCCGGTGTTCGAGAACCAGGCGGTGACGATCTACCGGATCGACTCGGCGGAACTGGGCGTCGCCTGATCAGTCGCGACCCCGAGAGACCACGTCGAGGGCGTCGGCGTCGACGGAGTCGACGTCGAGCCAGTGGGGGACATACTGGCGCTTCGCGAAAGCCTCCCGCTCGTCGGGCGTGCCGATGGTACACCAGAGCTGTACCTCGTCGGGGCCGTGGTAGTCGCCCTGCCGCTGGATCGAGAAACAGACCTGCTCCTCGCCGTCGTACTCGATGACGGCGTCCTTGCGGATGCCGGGGTCGCCCCTGACGATGAGCTGTTGCATGGGCGTCGCTTCGGACAGTCCGGATTTAATCGCTTCGATGGGTGTCGAGGGGTACCGTGCGAACCCTTTTGCCGACGTCACCCCAACTCGATGCCATGGCCCCCGTCGCACTGCAGTTGATCCCAGGCCTCGGACCGCTCCTCGTCGGCGTGCTCGTCCTGTTGCTCGCCATCGTCACGGTCTACCAGATGGTCGAGATCGTGGACGCCTACGAAAAGAAAGCACTCACCGTGTTCGGCGAGTACCGCCGACTGCTCGAACCGGGGATCACGTTCATCCCTCCGTTCGTCTCACGGACCTACGCCTTCGACATGCGGACCCAGACCCTCGACGTGCCGCGCCAGGAGGCGATCACCCGCGACAACTCGCCGGTGACCGCCGACGCCGTCGTCTACATCAAGGTGATGGACGCCAAGAAGGCGTTCCTCGAGGTCGACGACTACAAGATGGCGGTGTCGAACCTCGCCCAGACGACCCTGCGCGCGGTGCTCGGCGACATGGAACTCGACGACACGCTGAACAAACGTCAGGAGATCAACGCCCGCATCCGGAAGGAACTCGACGAGCCGACCGACGAGTGGGGCGTCCGGGTCGAGTCCGTCGAAGTGCGGGAAGTGAACCCCTCGAAGGACGTCCAGCAGGCGATGGAACAGCAGACCTCCGCGGAGCGTCGCCGCCGGGCGATGATCCTCGAAGCCCAGGGGGAACGGCGGAGCGCCGTCGAGACCGCCCAGGGGGAAAAGCAGTCGAACATCATCCGCGCCCAGGGTGAGAAACAGAGCCAGATCCTCGAAGCGCAGGGTGACGCCATCTCGACCGTGCTGCGCGCGAAATCCGCCGAGTCGATGGGCGAGCGCGCCATCATCGAGAAGGGGATGGAGACGCTGGAGGGCATCGGTCAGGGCGAGTCGACGACGTTCGTCCTCCCGCAGGAACTCACGTCGCTGGTCGGCCGGTACGGCAAGCAGTTGACCGGCAGCGACGTTCAGGACACCGAGGGCCTCGACTCGCTCGACTTCGACGCGGAGACCCGCGAGCTGATCGGCCTCGACGACATCGAGGAGATCCTCGGCCAGATCGACGAGGCCGCGGAGATGGACATCGAGGAGCTGGAGCAGGAGGCCGAAGCGATCAAGTCGGGCGCGGGGACCGACATCAAGAGCCCGGACGAGGTGGTCGAGGACGCCGAGGACGCGGAGGTCGCCGGCTCGGGGGCGGAGCCCGAACCCGAGACGGAATGACCCGCTGACCGCCGGGGCGGTACCCTTTAGTCGCCAGCAGCCGAGTGTGCGAGTGGATGCCCAACGGGGACCGGGGAGTCGACGAGGACAAACGCTCCACGTTGCGGCGGTTCGCCGCGCTGGGAGCGGCGACGCCGCTCGCTGGACTGGGGAGCGGCGAGGCGGCCGCGCGGTCGTCGGCCGACGGCTCCGACGTTCGGGACGCCATCCTCGGCTACGTGAGCACGACTCCCGGAGCGCACTTCTCGAAACTCCGCGACGACCTACAGTTGGGGACGGGGGAGACACAACACCACCTGCGCCGACTGCTGGACGACGGCGACGCGGCCGGCCGGCGGTCCGAGGACCCCGCCATCGTCTCGCGGCGCGACGGCGACTACCGTCGCTTCTTCGTCGCCGGCCGGTTCTCGACGTTCGAGCAGGTGGCGCTCGGCTACCTGCGCCGGGAGACTCCCCGGGGGATGTTGCTGACGCTACTTCGTCACCCCGACGCGACCGGAAGCGCGGTGGCCGACGCCATCGGGGTGTCGCGGGCGACGGTGAGCACGTACGCCTCGGAGCTCGTGGACGCCGGACTGCTCGCCCGTGACGACGGCTACGTCGTCGCGCGCCCGGAGACGATCATCACGCTCCTGGTGCGGTACGCGGACTCCTTCGACGCCGAGGTACGCGCGTTCGCGGCCGAGGCCGACGACCTGGTCCGGTACGATCCCTAAACGTCGACCTTCCAGGTCGTCCCCGAGGAGTACCCCCACTTCTCGACGGTCACGTCGAACTCGCCGGTTCGGATAGCGGTCATGTTCGCCCCGACCTCCTTGGCAGTCATGCCGAGTTCCGACGCGATGAGTCGGGACTTGAAGTACGTCTCGTCCGTGGCGTGTTCACGCAGGTACGCGAGGATGCGACGCTGTTTGTCGGTGAGGTCGTTGCCGGCGGCACTCGTGCTCATACCCGTACGGTGGGGACCGTCGATAATAGGGGGTTTGGTACGGACGGTTAACACCGTCCCGTCTGCCGATTATCCGACCACCACGGGGGTCGAAGTGGCCCCTGAGCGGACGGGGAGGTACGGTTACCTAACAGGCGTCGGACGTCGACGGGGCACAGCACCGTGTCGCAGAAACCGCCCGTACCCGCCGGAAACGAAGGTTCTTATTGGCGTCCCGGATATGCGGTGGTATGGGTCTGTTCGATAGACTGCGCGGAGAGGACCACCCGCGTGTCGCGTTCATCGGCATCGACGGGGTGCCGTTTAGCCTTCTCGACGACCATCCCGAGGAGTTCCCCAACTTCGCGGCGCTGGCGTCGGAGGGGAGCGCGGGCGCCATCGACAGCATCGTGCCGCCGGAGTCGAGTGCCTGTTGGCCGGCGCTCACGACCGGCGTCAACCCCGGCGAGACGGGGGTTTACGGCTTTCAGGACCGCGAAGCCGGCTCCTACGACACCTACGTCCCGATGGGACAGGACGTGCAGGCACCGCGCATCTGGGACCGGCTGGAGGAACAGGATCGCACCGCGACGGTGTTGAACGTCCCCGTCACGTTCCCGCCACAGCGGAACGTCACGCGGATGGTGTCGGGCTTCCTCTCGCCCGGCGTCGACAAGGCGGCCCACCCCGACGAACTCCGGGACTACCTGCAGTCTATCGACTACGCCATCGACGTGAACGCCAAACTCGGACACAGGGAGGACAAAAGCGATTTCGTGGAGGACGCCCACGACACCATCGACACGCGCTTCGAGGCCTTCTCTCACTACCTCGAACGCGACGACTGGGACCTGTTTTTCGGCGTCTTCATGACCACCGACCGGGTCAACCACTTCCTGTTCAAGGATTACGAGCGCGACGGCCCGAACGAGGAGGCGTTCATGGAGTTCTACCGGAAGGTCGACGACTACATCGGGCAGATCCGCGAGGGACTCGACGACGACGTGACGCTCGTCGTCGCCAGCGACCACGGGTTCACCTCCCTCGATTACGAGGTGCACTGCAACGCGTGGCTCCAGGAGGAGGGCTGGCTCTCCTTCGAGGACGACGACCACGACGACCTGACCGACATCGCCGAGGAGTCCCGCGCGTACTCGCTCATCCCCGGGCGCTTCTACATCAACCTCGAGGGGCGGGAACCGCGCGGTTCGGTACCCCAGGAGGAGTACGAGTCGACCCGCGACGAACTGAAGACGGCACTGGAGGACCTGGAGGGGCCGGACGGGAACCCGGTCTGCGAACGCGTCGTCGAGAAGGAGGACGCCTTCCGGGGGGACCACGACGACATCGCGCCGGACCTCGTGGCCATCCCCAACCACGGGTTCGACCTCAAGTCCGGGTTCAAGGGCCACGACGAGGTGTTCGGCGTCGGCCCCCGGAACGGCATGCACAGCTTCGACAACGCGACGCTCTTCGTCGACGACCCCTCGGCGTCGGTGACGGACGCGGACCTGTTCGACATCGCGCCGACCATCCTCGACCTGATGGACGTCGACTACGGACGCACCGACTTCGACGGCGGCAGCCTCGTCACGTCGAAATAGCCTAGAGGAGCCCGTCGATCCGTTCGTCTTCGAGCGCCGACGCGGCGTCCTCGTCGTCCCGCTCGTTTTCCTCCTCGACGGCCCGCCGTGCCCGTTCGAGGAAGTCGTCGAGGCGGTCGGAGTCCGCCACCCCGCCGAGCAGGACGAGCGCCGCGAGGCGGTCGTCCGAGAGCGGGAAGTCGCCGCCGCGAACCTCCATCGTGTCGAGTTCGGTCTCCAGCCAGGAGCGGGCGCGCTCCACGCCCTTCCGGGAGATGGTCTCGGGACGGCCGGCGACGACCAGCAGTCCGCGTTCGGCGCTGGTCGTATCGGGGAGGCTCAGCCCCGACCGGATCGCCCGACGTGTGGTGCTCGTGACAACGTTCACGTTCGCTGCCGCGTCCGACGACGACTCGGCGGCGGCGTAGCCGAGCGTCGCGACGCCCGTTTCACGGAGGGTGTTGATGACCTCGGAGCTGTCGACGACGGACTCGCCGACGCCGTCGACGGACTCGCCGGCCGCGAGCAACAGGCCGACCCGACGGGCGATGCGTTCGTTGATCGCCTCGTAGCCCGATTCGAGGCTCTCGCCGGCTGATCGCCAGGCGTCGTTGTCGACCAGCAGGGTCGCGTCGGCCTCCCGGGTCAGCGTCTTCAGCGACCGCCCGGCGTTCACCTGGTAGAGCGCCCCCTCGTCACGGCCCGGGAGGATCCCGAGGCCGTAGACCGGCACGTCGTAGATCCGTTGGAGCTCCTTGACGAGGTAGGGGGCGCCGCCGCTCCCGGTGCCGCCGCCGAGGCCGGCGACGACGAAGATGGCCTCGGCGCGGGCGGTCACCCGGCCGTCGATGGCGCCGAGCACCTCCTGTACGTCGTCTCGCATCACTTTCGTGCCGAGTTCGTTGTCACCGCCGACCCCGTGGCCGTTCACCTCGGCCCCGCCGATCAGGACCGTATCGAGAGGGAGGGACTGCAGGTCGGAGCGGGCGCTGTTGACCGCGAGGGAACCGGTGACCGCACCGAACCCGTTCCGCGCGTCGAAATCGGACAGGGCGTCGACGACCTTGCCGCCGGCCTGTCCGACACCGATCAGGACGGACTTCATGCGTCCGACGTGCGTCTTGCGGACCTTCAATTCATCGACGAGTCTCGGAGCGTGCAGGCCGCCGGTCCGCCGACACGACACGGGCACGGGCCCGACGGCGTCCCGTCCCCAACGGCCGAGACTTTAGGAAGGATGCCGCGCCCACCGCGGGCCATGAGCGACACCCTGGAGCAACGTGTCGACGCGCTGGAACGGGCGCTCACCGACGGACGGACCACCGACTGGGACGGCCTCCCCCAGGCGGCGGAACTGGAGGAACGCCTCGACGACGTCGAGGCCACCGTCGAAGCCGTGGACGACCGGGTGACGGAACTGGAGGCGGCGGTCCAAGCCCTCCGGGGCTTTGCCGGCGGCGTCGACGCCGTCGACGAGGCGGTCGAGCGTCGGGCGAACGCCGCAATCGCCCGGGTCGAACGGCTCGAAGCCGAACTCCGGGAGACGACGGACGGTGGACGGACGACAGGGACCGATTCGGGACGGGGCGGCGGCGACACCGCCGCTCGGGTGTCGGGACGAGACAGCGCGAGCGGGCGGGGGATGGCCCGTCCACTGCGTGACGGCGAACGTCCGGCCGACGGCGTCGCGAACGGCGCGTCCGCCACGAACGCCGACGGCGAACGGGGCCGTCGCGCCGGCGGATCCGGCCCGGACGCCGACGCGGGTCGGAACGACGAAGGACGCTGCCGTTCGGCCGCAGGAAGACGTGCGGAGGCGGGCAATCGGTCCGCCTCGACGCTCGCCGCGGCGGCGGCCGACACCGCCCGGACGGAACTGGCGACGGGACCGGACGCGTCGGCGGAAGAGGACGAAACGACGGACGCGACGCTCGCCGACCGGATCCGCCGACTGCTGTGATCCGCGCGGTCCTCGCGGTCCTGCTGTCGGTCGCCCTGTTCGCCGCCGTCGTCCCGGGTATCGACGAGGCTCGCCGGTCGCGGACGGCGACACACCTCGACGGCGTCACCGACCGGATCGAACGGACGGTCCACTCGCTGCGCGCCCACGAGGATCCCACCCGCCCGTCGGTATCGGGCGCACGACGCATCGTCCGTGTTTCCCTCCCGGCCCGTTCCTGGAGCGCCGCGGGGGCGAGCCTGCGAATCGAGGGGGATGAGGACCGCGTCGGCTACCGACTCGACGGCCGGCCGCCACGCTGGACGACACTCCGAGGAATCGACCTCCGGACGCCAGCGGGACCGGTCGTCCTCGAACGACCGGGGCGACACCGGCTCGTCGTCTCGCTCGTCCGGGACCGGGGCGTCGGAGTCGTGATCGCCCGAGGGTGAGGCCGAGGTTCAAGAGTGATCGGGGGGCCACGGCGTCCCATGCGTCTACTGGACCGACTGCGGGAGGGGGACGACGAGACTGACGACGGCTGTGGCTGCGACCCGGCGGTTCGGTCGCCCCGCGGAAACGACCCCGACCGGTCCGGCACGCTCGTCGTGGCGGCCGACGGCTGTCCAGCGAGGGGTGACCTGGTCGCGAGCCCCGACTGTCGAGCGACGGTCGTCGACGCGCTCGCGGGCAGTGGGGTCGACGCCGTCCACGTCAGGGCGGGTGGCCGCGAACGGGTGTACGACGACGGAGCGGTCGGGTTGTTGGTCGCGGCGGGTCGGTTCGCCGCCCGGGTGGCCGTCCACGACGAACGACTGGCCGAGCGGGCACGTCGCGACCCGCTGGGGGCGGCCCGAGCCGCGACCGGCCGCGCGGGTCCCGCGTCGACGCTGGCCGCGAGTACGGGGTTGGCCGCCGGCGCCGACCGGGTCGACGGCTACGAGGCGGCGTTCGGGGCGCGGACGGGACCGACGGTCGCCGACACGCGCCTGGATCGGTGCCCGCCACGCGACGCGACGCTGGTCGCTCGCCGCGAACTCGGCACGGGCGCGACGGTGCGGCGGTACCGCACGGAGGCGAGCGACCGCTACCTGCTCGATCCGCCGGGGTGGAGGCTGGACGCGGCGGAACTGACGACGCTCGCCGACGCGTACGACCGGCTCGCCGACACGACGACCGGGGACGACGCGGCGGCGGTTTCGCGTGCCGTCCGGACGGTGGCGCCGGCCGACGGATCGATGTCGGTGGCGACGGTGGAGCGCGTTCTCCGGCGCCACACCCGCGGGCACGGCGTCTTGGAGGACCTGTTCGCCGATCCGCGAGTGTCTGAGGTGCTGGTGACGGCGCCGGTCACCGACAACCCGGTTCGCGTCGCCGTCGACGGCGAGCGGGTGCCGACGAACGTCCACCTGACCCGTCGCGGGGCCGAAGCGCTGGCCTCCCGGTTCCGACGGGAGAGCGGACGTGCCTTCTCGCGGGCGGCGCCGACCCTCGACGCGACGACACGAACCCGTAACGGGCGGGTCCGCGTGGCCGGCGTCGCCGACCCGGCGAGCGACGGTTACGCGTTCGTCTTTCGCACCGGCGGACGGGAGGCGTGGACGCTCCCGGCGCTCGTCGCCAACGGGACGCTCCCGGTCGACGCCGCGGCGCTCTGCTCGGTCGCCGTCGAGCGCGCCGGCGCGGGGCTGATCGCCGGACCGCGTGGTGCCGGGAAGACGACGCTCCTCTCGGCGCTCCTGTGGGAACTCCCGCCGTCGACGCGCGCCGTCGTCGTCGAGGACACGCCCGAACTTCCGGCGGCGAGACTCCAAGAGGCCGGCCGGGACGTCCAGACCGTCCGCGTCGAGTCCGGCGACGGTCCGGCGCTCTCGCCGACTGAGGCGCTTCGGACCGCGCTCCGCCTCGGCGAGGGGGCGCTGGTCGTCGGCGAGGTTCGGGGCGAGGAGGCGGCGACGCTCTACGAGGCGATGCGCGTCGGGGCCGCGAGCAGTGCCGTCCTCGGTACGATCCACGGCGACGGCGCCGACGCGGTGTTCGAACGGGTGGTGTCCGACCTCGAGGTCCCCGCGTCCTCCTTTGGGGCGACGGACTTCCTCGTCACGCTCTCGGCCGGCGAGCGACGCACCGTTTCGAGCGTCGAGGAAGTGCGCGACACCGGGGACGGCGTCGCGTTCGAATCGCTGTTCGAACCCGTCGGGGACGGCACCGAGGCGACCGGCGTCGTCGACCGTGGAAACAGCCGTCTCGTCGCGTCGCTGGCGCGGCCGGGCGAGTCCTACGCCGACGTGCTCGGCGTCATCGACGAACGGGCCTCGCTGCTCGCCAACCTCGCGGGGACGGAGCGAACCGATCCGGCGGCGGTCGACGCGGTCCACCGGGAACGGGTGGCCGAATGATCGAAGGCACGGTGGTCGTCGAGACCCTCGCCCAGCGATGGCCGTGGCCCACGCCCGCCGATCCGGCCCTCGAGGGGGCGCTCGCGTACCTCCGTGCGCCCGTCGACGCCCCGGCGCTCGAACGGGCAGCGCGGGTCGCGGGGACGCTCGTCGGTGTCGTCGTCGCGGTCCTCGGAGTGGTGGTGGGCGTCGCGACGACGCCACGATGGGGGGTCGTGGCCGCGGCTACGGGCGTCGCCGTCGGCGCCGGCGTCCCCCTCGCCGCGAACCGCGGCCCCCGACTGGCGGCGCGTCTGGCACGGACGCGGGCGCTCGGGTCGGCCGCGGCGCTCGTCGGCCGGGCGGCGATGTGCCTGCGGATCGATCCGACGGTCGAACGGGCGGCCGCGTTCGCCGCACGGACCGGACGCGGCGTGCTCGCCCGCAGCCTCGACGGCCACGTGGCACGGGCCGCGGGCACGCCCCGGAACGGGTTCGACGGCTTCGACGAGGAATGGAGCGAGTCCTTCCCGGCGCTCTCGCGTGCGGTCTCGCGCTTAGAGGCCGCGGCGGCGGCGCCCCCCGACGAACGGGAGCGCCACCTCGACCGAGCCGTTTCGGCGGCGCTCGACGGCGCCCGGGAGGAGCTGGCGGCGTTCGCGAGCGAGATCCGCGGCCCCGTCACGGGGCTGTACGCCTTCGGCGTCCTGCTCCCGCTGGCCCTCGTAGGTGTGCTTCCCGCGGCGCGGGCGACGGGCGCACGCATCCCGTTGGCCGTGATCGTCGCCCTCTACGACGTCGTCCTCCCGGTCGTCATGGTCGGGGCCGGGGCGTGGCTGCTTGCCCGCCGCCCGGTCGCCTTCCCGCCGCCGCGGATCGACGCGTCCCATCCCGAGACGCCCGACGGTCCCGTGCCCGCACTCGCGGCGGGCGTCGTGGCCGGCGCGGGCGGCGGCGTCGTCGCCACGCGGGTGGTGGCACCGTGGGCGGCCCCGATAGCCGGGGTCGGACTCGGCGTCGGCACTGTGCTCGTGGTCCGCTTTCACGCCGCCAACGAGGTCAGAAAGCGGGTGCGCGCGGTCGAGTCGGAGCTCGACGACGCGCTGTATCTGATCGGCCGACGGGTAGCAGCCGGAGAGGCCGTCGAGTCGGCGCTCGACGGGGCGGCACGACGGATCGAGGGTTCGACCGGCGACCTGCTCGACGAGGCGGTACGCCGACAGCGGCGGCTGGGCCTCACGGTGACGGCCGCCTTTCGTGGCGACGGAGGACCCTCGAACGACCTGCCGAGCCGTCGAACCGAGGAGATGGTGACCCTCGTCGGCCTCGCGGCGACCGAGGGGGAGCCGGCGGGCGAGGCGTTGGTCGCGACGGCGGAACACGTCGAGGAACTCGGCCGGGTGGAGCGCACGGCCCGGCGGCAGCTTTCGAAGGTGACCGACACGCTCGCCAACACCGCAGCCGTCTTCGGTCCACTGGTCGGCGGCGCGACGGTGGCCCTCTCGGCCCGCGTCGCACACACCGGGACGAGCGCCGGGTTCGGTGCCGCGCCCCTCCCGACCGGCTCCCTGGGCGTCGCGGTGGGTGCGTACGTGCTCTGGCTCGCGGCCGCGCTCACGACCCTCTCGACGGGACTGACACACGGACTCGACCGGACGCTCGTCGGCTACCGCGTCGGCGCCGCGCTCTGGCTCGCGACCGTCGCTTACCTCGCGGCGTACGTCGGGGCCGGCGTCTTCCTGTGAAGGTTCAAGTGCGGTGACGCGGCCACCGCGTGCCATGTTCGACGTTCCGGTCGACGCGTGGTACACCTGGCTCGGGCTATCGCTGGCGAGCGCCGCGCTGTTCGGCGTCGGCGCATCGTTGCCGACCGCTCCGCCGCCGGCCGCGGCCGACGCCGCCGACACGGTCGACCGGGCGGCGAGCGCCTCGGCCCCCGTCACGGCCGAACACCCGCTCGACGCGCGGGCGGTTCGAATCGCGCCGAACCGACTCGGCCTCCGGAACGACGCCGGCACCACTCACGCGACGTTCGCGTTCGGTCCGGTGACGCCAGCGGCGCGAGCGGCGGCGCTGACCGACGTCCTCCGGGGGGCGCCGCCGTCGTCGCGTTTCGACTCGCCCGAGGCGCTCTGTGACGCCGCGGCGAGCGCACGCGACCGCGCCGCGCGGTGGCGGCCGGTCGACGGCCCACTGCTCGTCCGACGCGTCGTCTGGGAGGGGTGTGATGTCACGCTCGTCGGCTAGGGGGCAGGTCGAACCGGTCGCCGCCCTCGCGGTCCTGCTGGCGGTGTCGAGCGCCGTCTCGGCGTACGCCGTCGCGCTCGACGACGTCGGCGCCGAGCGCCGCGACGAACGGGAACTCGCCGGACCGACCCTCGACCGGGTCACCGACGTCCTCGTGACCGGCGGGGTCGCCGACCCGACACGGACGGCGCGGGCCCACCGCGCCGGCCCGGACGGATACCGGGTGAACGTGACCGTCGCCGCGGCCGGCCGGCGGTGGCACGCGGGGGCGACCCCGTCGCCGGGCGCGACGACCGACGCGGCGAGTCGGTCCGTGGGCGTCCGTCTGGGCCCGGGACGGGTGCGACCCGGGCGCGTCCGCGTGGAGGTGTGGTCGTGACGAGTACCGTCCTCGACGGAGTGTTCTGCCTGCTGTTGATCAGCGCCGCGGTGGTGACGGTGACGACGGCGACGCCGCGGGAGCCGGCGGGCGAGGGACGCGCGGCCGACGTCGCGTCGACGTTGGCGACGTCGACGGCGACCGTGAACTACACGCTCACGCCGCGGACCGAACTAACCGACGTCGAGGGGACGGAGGACGACGACGCGTTCGGCCGGACGGCCCACGGGACGCTGGCGGAACTCCTGGCGCGGGCGGCGGTGGGGGAACTGACAGTCGGCGGCCGGCCGTTGTCACACGAGCGGGCGGGCCTCTCTCGAGCCGTCGTCCGGGCCGTCGAAGCGGCCGCTCGGACCAACAACACGCGGATCACTGCGGTCTGGCGACCGTATCCGAACGCGTCGGTGACCGGACGGATCGCCGTCGGGAGTCGGCCACCGCCGGACGTGTCGGTCCACGCGGCGACGCTCACGGTGCCGAGTGGCCTCCCCGCGACGCGGGCCGACGCGCGGACGGCCGCGGCGACGAACGGCATGGCGGGCGTCGCCGACGCCGTCGCGGCCGGAGTCGTCGATGGACTGTTCCCGCCGACGCGGACCCGTCAGGCGGCCGGCGGACGGGCGTCTTCGCTCGTCCGCCACCGGTATCGGCTCGCCGAGCGTCGATTCGGCGCCGACGGACGCGCGACCCCGGCCGACGGCGACGTCGACGACGCGAACGACCGCCTCGCCGCCGCGCTCTCCGAGCGGGTGGCCCGGGACCTGCGTGGCTCGAACGCGTCCGCGTCGGCGGCCGCCGAACGCGTCGGCGTCGGCCGCGTACGAATCGTCGTGAGGACGTGGCCGTGACCCGGTTGGCCGAGGATCGGCGGGCGCGCGTCCCCTTTGCCCTGCTCGGCGTCCTGTTGCTGGTCGGGGCGTCGACGTACGCGGCGGCGGTGACCACGCAGGGACCGAGCCGGGTGGACCGCGGGGCCGCAGCGGCGATGGACCGCGCGTCGGCCGGGTCGACGGCGGCCCTGCGATCGGCCGTCGGCGAGGCGGCGCGGGCGGCCGCCGCCGAGCCCGTCACCGACCCCGCCGCGACGCCGTACGGGCGGCTGCTTTCCGACCGGCGTCCGTTCCGTGACGCGCTCCGGCTCCGGATCTACCTCCGTCTGCGCGAGCGCTTGGACGCGACCCGCTACCGGCGGGGGTCGGTGACGGCCGTCGCGTCGGTTCCCGCGGCCACGACGCCGGCGGAACTCCGCCGCGCCATGGATCAAGTGACGGTGACCCGCGTCGAGAACGGAACGGCGCTCCGGGTGACGGTGCGGAACCTGACGCTGACGGTTCGTGACGGGGAGCGTCTCGTCGCCCGGGAGAATCGAACCCGGACCGTGACCGTCTCGACACCCGTCCTCGCGCTCCACGACCGTGCGTCGGCCTTCGAGACGCGGCTGAACCGGCGTCCGCTGGAGGGCCCGGGGCTGGGCCGACGGCTGACCGCACGGCTCTACCCGGTCGCCTGGGCACGGGGGTACGCCCAGTACGGGGGTCTCCCCATCGCCAACGTCGTCGGCACCCGACACGTGGAGACGACGACCAACGGGGCGTTGCTCGAAACCCAGCGGGCGGTGTTCGGGCGGAGCGACCCCGCCGGACGCCGGGCGATGCGACGGGCGACGCTGGAACTCGGCGTCGAGGACGTGACGGCGGCGTCGTCGGTCGACGGGCAGCGGGCGAAACGCGTCCTCCCGCGGCCGAACCGGCGGGCGAACATGTCGGGGGAACTTCCCGGCCGCCGTGGAGCGTCGGCCCCCTCGCCGGACCGCCGGCTCGACGTCGACGTGGGGCCGCTGGCCGGACGTGCGTTGGCGGGGCTACGGATCGAGTCGGTGCCTTCGAACCGGTCGCTCGACGCCGCGCTCCGTGCCGCCTACCGCGTCGAGGCGGCGCTCCGGACGAGCCGCGATCGAACCTACCACGAACCGCGGCCGGAGCCGGACCCACCCGGCCCGGAGTGGCGCCTGACCGACACGAGCGTCTCGACCGACCCGGAGGTGCAGTCGAGCGTCGGGATGGCGCCGACGGCCGGGGACGGCGAACGACAGTTCGACTCGTTCTCCCGGCACGTGGTCCTCGACCGGCGGATCAGGTGGACCTGGGAGCGCGGCAACGACACGCTAACGACGGGCGGGACGTGGACCGAGCGCTACCGGGTCGGCGTGGCCGTCGTGGGGTCCTACGCGCCGAACGGCTCGGCGCCCGACCGCCCGACTGCGCCGCGCTTCGAGCGCGGCGGAGCACTCGACGGGCCGAACCTCGCGGACGTACCCGAGAAGGTGGAGACACGGCTGGTGGAGCGACAGGGCGGACGGGACGCCGTGGCGGCGGCCGTCGCCAACGCGAGCCTCGGCACGACCGAGGCGGCGGTGTACGGTGATCGGCCGTCCGACCTCCGGTCGTGGACGTACGACGACCTGACGCGGCTTCGGGAGCAGCTCGCGGACCGCTCGGTCGAGGTTCGTGCGGGCCGAGTGGCGACCTACACGGTCAACCCGCCGGCGAAACTGGCGGCCACGCTCCGCGAGCGGCGGGCGGCGTTGGTCGACCCACCGGAGCAGTATCGGGGAGCGGCGGACCGGGCCCGCGTCAACGCGCGGGTGGCGTTGCTCGATGCGACGATCGACCGACTGGAACGGCGTGCGCGGACGCACGAACGGACACGGGAGACGTTCGGCGACGTCCTCGGGCGCGTGGGCGTCGAATCGCCACGGACCCTCCGGCGGATCGTCGAAACGCGGCGGACGCCGGTCGTGAGTCCACGGGATCGGATCGCCGGCAGTCCGCCCGGCGGTCCCGTCGGCGTCGTCCCCGACGGTTCGCCCGCGTACCTCACCGTCGAGTCGGTGAGTCACGAACGGGCGCGGGGCGTGCCGCCGTCGCGTCCGTACCGTCCCCTCGCGACGAGGAACGTCAACCTGTTCGCGGCGCCGTACGGCGACGCCGCGGACGCGGTGTCGGCGTCGGTGACGGCCGATCCGTCGCGGGTCAGGCTTCGGACCGCCGCACGGGTTCTCGTCGCGTCCGAACCGGTCGCGAACGGCTCCGTTCGCGACCGACGGCGGGCGCTCTCGCGGGCCGTCGCGGCGTCGCTCGACGGATTGCGGGGGCGGGCGCGCCGCGCCGTCCGGAACGGCACGCGGCTCACCCGGCCCGAGGCCGAGGCGGCGGTCGCGGCCGCCTTCGATCGGTGGCCGGATCCCGGGCGACGGGCGCTCGCCGCGGCCAACGGCTCGCTCGCCGGGGCGATAGCCGTCGCCGCGGACCGCAGGGCTGCGTCCCCGCAACCGGAGCGTGTGGATCGACTGGAGCGGCGACTCGACACGGCGGTCGCCGACAGCCTGCGAACCGACACGACGACCGTCGCGGAGGACCTGGTGTCGGAGACGCTGACTCGGATGCGAGACCGGTCGCTGGAGCGGGCGAGCGAGGCGGCGACGGAGCGGCTGGCCCGCGGGCGCTTGAACGAGACGCTCGGCGCGGTACCCGCCGGGATCCCGGTCGCCCCCGTTCCGGGGTACTGGTACGCGACGGTCAACGTCTGGGAGGTGCAGGTGCGGGGCGCCTACGCGCGGTTCACGCTTCGAACCCGGCGTGGTGCGCCGACGCCCGGGGGAGCGAGCCGGTACGTCCGCGACGGCTCGACCGTCCGACTGGACGTGGACGGCGACGGACGGGACGAACGGCTCGGCCGCGACGAGCGGATCGACTTCCGGACGCGGACGGTCGTCGCCGTCGCGGTTCCCCCGTACCGGAACGGCGTGGGCGACGTCGACGGCGACGCCGACGAGCGAGGGGGAAGCTGGCCGGATCCCGGTTGTACGTCCTGGGCGGCCGACGCCTGTCCCGCCTCGGAGTGAAGCCTTTTGATCACGGGGCGCCCATCGAACGTATGCTCCACGAAGCGGTCGACGAACCCGAGACGCTGTCGCCACAACAACTCCGCGAGGCCTACGACGCCGAACTCCGTGCCGTAATCGATGCCCAGGGGATCGAACGGGTCGCCACGGCGGCCGACCTCCCGACCGAGTCGGTCGCCGCGCTCGCGAGTGGGGAGTCGCCGTCGATGACGCTGTCGGAAGCGGCGGCCATCCTCGCAGTCGACTCCGAGGGCCGGGACGCGGACGTGATCGTCCAAGAGGTCCGCGACTACCTGCTGATGGGGATGACGACGGGTGTCCTCGACGTCGACACCATCGCCTCGAACGTCGACCTCGACCTCTCGGGTCAGGAGATCCAACAAGCGATCGAGGGTCGGATCCGGATGACGCTCGACGAACTCGCATCGATCCACGGCTACGTGGCGGGGCGGTCGGGCCCCTGATCGCCGTGCGAGTCGCCATCCTCGGGTGTGGATACGTCGGGCTCCGCCTCGGCCGCCGGCTGACCGACGCGGGTCACGACGTGGTCGGTGTCCGCCGCTCGGACGACGGCCTCGCTGCCATCGAGGACGCGGGATTCGAGGCAGTCCGTGCCGACCTGACGGACGCGGCGTCGCTCGCGTCGGTCCCCGATGCCGACTGGCTGGTGTACGCCGCGAGCGCGGGCGGTCGCGGCGCCGACGCCGCACGGACGGCGTACGTCGACGGGCTACGAACGGTCGTCGAGACCTTCGGCGACCGTGCGTCGTCACCGGATCGACTGGTGTACACGTCGAGCACCGGCGTGTACGGCGATCACGAGGGCGACTGGGTCGACGAGTCGACGACGCCCGACCCGGCCACGGAGCGACAGCGCGTCCTGCTGGAGGCCGAGCGGATCGCCCTATCGGAGGCGGCCGACCGGGGAATCGACGGGACGGTCGTCAGATTCGGCGGGCTCTACGGTCCGGATCGGTACCGGATGGACCGCTACCTCGACGGCCCGGTGACCGACGGCTACCTCAACTCGATCCACGGTGACGACGCGGCGGGCGCCGTGGCCCACCTCCTGACGGCGGACGTGGCCCGCGGCGAGGTGGTACTCGCCGTCGACGACGAGCCGGTCTCGAAGTGGGAGTTCGCCGACTGGCTGGCCGAGGAGTGTGGCGTCTCGCCGCCCGAGAAGTGGACCGTCGCGGAGCGGGCGGCGGCGGAAGGGTCGGTGAGCCGTCGCGCCCGGGCCAACAAGCGGTGTGCCAACGACCGACTCCACGAACTCGGCTACGATTTCCGCTATCCGACCGTTCGGGACGGCTTCCGGCCGGCGATTCGGGCGTTCCGCGGGGAGTGAACGGTCCCCCGGATCGAGTCGGGAGCGATCCGACACAATAGGAGAATACTCTTGTCATTCGACTCTGTCGGAGAGGGTATGTCGGTCGCACCCGCGGAGGTCGTCGAGCGAGCGGTGGCGTTCGCGCGGTCCCACCCGGAGTTGCTGGCCACACTACTGGTCGTCGTCGCCGTGCTAGTCGGCGGGGGATACCTCCTCCATCGCCTCACCCGGTCCGCCGGCGTCCGGTTCGCATCCCTGCTGTCCGACCGCGACGACGTGGTGGTGCTCACGCATCCGAACCCGGACCCGGACGCGATGGCGGCGGCGATGGGCGTCGCCTCGCTCGCCGAACAGGTGGACACGGAAGCGACCATCCGGTTCCCGGGGCAGATCCGCCACCAGGAGAACCGCACGTTCCGGAACGTGCTGGACGTTGATCTCGAACCGATCGAGCGGGTGGATGATCTCGACTCGGAGGCGGTCATCCTCGTCGATCACAACCGCCCGCGGGGGTTCACGGGCGCGGAGGGGGTTCGACCGCTCGCGGTCATCGACCACCACCCCGGCGACGGCCGCGGCGACTCGTTCACCGACGTCCGGACCGAGTACGGCGCCTGTTCGAGCGTGATCGCGGAGTACTTCCGGGACCTCGACGCGACACCGATCCCACCCGATAACCACGAGAGCGAGGTGGACGCGTCGTACGTGGTGCCCTCGCGGGTGGCGACCGGCCTCTTTTTCGGCGTCCTCACCGACACCGGACGACTCACGAACGGGACCATTCCGGCCGACTTCGACGCGAGTTCCTACCTGTCGCCGGGCGTCGACGAGAACCTGCTCGACCGCATCGCGAACCCCCAGGTGAGCGCGGAGGTGTTGGAGATCAAGGCGACCGCCATCGAGGAGCGCGAGGTCAGCGGTGCCTTCGCGATCAGCGACGTCGGGACCGTCTCGAACGTGGACGCGATCCCGCAGGCGGCCGACGAACTCATCCGCCTCGAAGGGGTCACCGCCGCCATCGTCTGTGGCATCCGCAACGGCACGCTCTATCTCTCCGGACGGTCCCGGGACGACCGGGTCCACATGGGCCGGGCCATCAAAGCCGCACTGAACGACGTCCCCGGTGCGACGGGCGGCGGCCACGCCCGCATGGGCGGGGGGCAGGTACCCATCGACGACGGCGACTTCGTCTGGCCGGCGCGACGGGCGACGCTCACCGACCGCCTGCGGCGGGCGCTCGAAGGCGACGTGTGATGGCCCGCCCCTTTTGTTCCGGTCGCGCGTAGCGGGCGCATGGCGACTGCACGCGGCACCTGGGGGTATCGGGACCGCTTCGGCGACGATTTCGGCCGGACCTACTTCCGCCGGTTCGGCCCCGGCGTCGTCTCGAGCGTCGGTCTCGGCACCTATCTCGGCGATCCGACCGAGACCGTCGACGGGGAGTACGAGCGGGCGCTGGTCGCCGGCCTGGAGGGCGGGTGCAACGTCGTCGACACCGCGTCGAACTACCGGTGCGGGCGGAGCGAGCGCGTGGTCGGGCAGGCGCTGGAGCGGGCCGACGTCGACCGATCGACCGTCGTCGTCGCGACCAAGGGGGGGTTCCTCCCCTTCGACGGCGCCCGACCCGACGACCCGGCCGGCTACCTCAGGGAGCGGTTCGTGGACGACGGCCCGGTCGACCCCGCGGACCTCGCGGCCGGCCAGCACTGCATCGCCCCCGAGTTCGTCGACACGATGGTCGACCGTTCGCTCGACCGACTCGGCGTCGAGACGGTCGACTGCTACTACGTCCACAACCCCGAGACACAGCTCCGGATCCGCTCGCGCGAAGGGGTGTACGACCAGCTCGAAGCGACGTTCGAACGGCTGGAACGACGGGTCGATGACGGCGACATCGGGGGGTACGGCGTGGCGACCTGGGAGGCGTTCCGCCGACCGCCGGACCACGACAGCCACCTGTCGCTCCCGACGGTGATCGAACGCGCTCGCCGCGCCGCGGAGACGGTCGGGCGGGAGGAGTGTGGGTTCGTGGCGATCCAACTGCCCTTCAGCGCCGTCATGGCGGACGCGTTCACGACGCCGGCCCACGAGTTCGAGGGGGAGCGACGGTCGGCCCTGTCGGTGGCACACGCACTCGACGTCGACGTCTTCACCAGCGCCAGCCTCGCACAGGGCGACCTGGTGCGCGGACTGCCGGCGGGCGTCGACGCCGAACTGGGCGGCGACACGCCCGCCCAGCGGGCGATCAACTTCGCACGGAGCGCTCCCGGCGTGACCTGTGCGCTCGTCGGGACGAGCGATCGGGACCACGTCGCCGAGAACGTCGCCGCGGGTACGTTCGATCCGCTCGGTGCGCGAGCGTTCGACGCCGTCTTCGAGTGAGGGAGTCGGCAGGGGATCGATCCGGAACGGGGGGCGAGGACCGCGTGACTACCGCAGGTCCTTCCACTCCCGCCCACACTCGGGACAGGACCGGACGGCGAACACCTCGTCCGGATCGTCCCGCTTTTTCAACACCTTCTCGCACTCCGCGCAGGTGAGCCGCTCGTAGGTGTCCTTGACGAGTTCGCCGTCACGGAGCCCCTTCCGGGTCGATTTCATGTCCCAACCTTGGAGTCCCCTGTTTAAAAAACGATCCGGCCACCCCGTGGGTGTCACGACACCCGCGGGCTTTTGTCCACGCCGTTCCGAGACGCGGGTGATGGAGTACGTCCAGGAACGCGTGACGACGCTCCACGACCTGACCGACCCGACGCCGGCGGCGCCGACGGACCGGGCGACGGTGGTCGTCCCGATGACCGAACGCGAGTACGCCGGGCTGGCACCTGATCGCGTCCTCTCGGAACTGGAGCGGGTCGATCCGGCGCGGGTCGTCGTCCCGCTCCGAGCGCCGGGCGACCGGGTCGGCCCCTTTGCGGACTGGCTCGCCGACTACGACCTCACGCTGTCGGTCCTCTGGTGCAACGGGCCGCGACTGGAGGGGCTGCTCGACGACCACGGCCTCGACGGCGAGGCCGGGAAGGGCCGGGACGTCTGGCTTGGACTGGGACAGGCCCTCGACGGGAAGTACGTCGTCGTCCACGACGCCGACACGAAGAGCTACTCCCGGGCGGACGTGGCTCGCCTCCTCTACCCGCTCGCCGAGGGCTACGACTTCTCGAAGGGATACTACGCGCGGGTCGAGAACGGCCGGCTCTACGGCCGCCTGTTCCGGCTCTTTTTCGTCCCGCTGGTGCGTGCGCTCCAGGGGAGACGGGACGCGGCCGTGTTGCGGTACCTGGCGTCGTTTCGGTACGCGCTGGCCGGGGAATTCGCGGCGACGACGGCGCTGGCGGAGCGCCTGCGCACCCAGCGGTCGTGGGGGCTCGAAGTCGGGACCCTCGGTGACGCCTTCGAACACGCCGGCTTCGCGGGGAGCGCACAGGTCGACCTCGGGACGTACGAACACGACCACCGTGCGGTGAGCGGCCCGACCGGCCTCTCGGATATGAGCCGCCACGTCGGCGCGGCGCTCTTCCGAGCGGTCGCCGACCACGGCGTCGATCCCGACTACGGGTCGCTGCCCGACCGCTACTGCGAGGCCGCCCGCTCGCTCGTCCGGAGCTACGAACTCGACGCAGGGTTCAACGGGCTCGGGTACGACCGGGGGGACGAACTCGAACAGGTGGAGACCTACGCGGCGGCCATCGAACCACCGGGACCGGACCGCCGGCTCCCGGCGTGGGCCGACGCGCCGATATCGCCGGCGACCGTGGCGGAAGCCGCCGAGGCCGACCTGGAGGCGGCCCGATGATCCCGACCGACACCGGCGACGAACTCGCCGGCGTCGCGGACCTCTTCGGGGCGGTGACCCGCGCGGAACTCGAGTGCGCGCTCGGCGAACTCGCTTTCAAGCGTGGGGAGACGGTCGACGACGACGCGGCGACCGACGCCGTCGACGCCGCCGTCGAGAACTACTACCTCGTCGCCCTCGAACGCGAAGGGGACGAGCCGCCGCTGCTCGCGCCGGGGCCCGCGGCGTTCCCCGCGCTCCCCGAGGGGGCCGAGGATCTGCCACACATCCTCGATATCCCCGACCGGGAGCCGGACCGGGAGTCGCTCGTCGAGGCCGCGGAGCGTCGGTTGCGTGCCGACGCCGCCGGTGCGGTCGACGACGGCGACGCCGAGCGGATCGAACGGCTCCTCGACGTGAGCTACGATCTGGAGACGTGGGGCGGGGTGGACGTCGGCGACGTCCGCGCTCGTCTCGACGACGCGGCGGCGAACCACAACTGAAACCACCCCTCCGGGCGTAGGTGGGGGTGAGCAGCCGGAACCCACGATAGAGACACACCACACGACCCATCACCATGCGCATGGACCTGTCAGCCGTCGCCGACCACGCCCCGCAGACCATCGACGGCGCCGGGCGCGAGGCCGCGGTCGTCGCGCCCGTCGTCGACCGGAGCGACGGCGACGCCCTCCTGTTCACCAAGCGCGCCGACCACCTCGGCGAGCACGCGGGACAGATGAGTTTCCCCGGCGGCGGTCGCGAACCGAGCGACGCCGACCTCGAGGCGACCGCCCGTCGCGAGGCCAACGAGGAGATCGGTCTCGAACCCGGCGAGATCGACGTCGTCGGCCGTCTCGACGACATCCCGACCGTCAGCGAGTACGCCGTCCGCCCGTTCGTCTCGCGGGTGCCGGATCGCACGTACGTCCCCGACGAACGGGAGGTCGCCGAAATCGCGATCCTACCGGTCGCGGAGCTCACCGATCTCGACAACTACGCATCCGAACGCCGGGATCATCCCCACTACGGGGAGATCCGTCTCCACTTCTTCCGGGTCGACGACTACACCGTCTGGGGCGCGACCGGCCGGATGCTCGTCCAGTTGCTGGAACTCGCGACCGACTGGGAGATGCCACCCGACGTCGACCGGGTCGTCGGCCCCGACGCCGACTTTCCGGTCTGACCGCCGACCCTCACTCGTCCTCTGCGTCGTCCGTTTCGTCGGCGGCGTCCGTTTCGTCGGCTTCGTCCGTTTCGTCGGCGGCGTCCGCTCCGTCGGCTTCGTCCGTTTCGCCGGCGGCGTCCGTTTCGTCGGCGGCGTCCGTTTCCTCCGCCTCCGCCTCCGACCGGACCGCCACGTCCGTCCCGTGTGCCCGCTTCGGCACCTCGACGCGGAGCGTTCCGCTGTCGCTCAGCGTCGCCGACGCCTCGCCGGCGTCGACGTCGGCGTCCGGCGGCAGGCGCGCACGACCGTCGAGCGAGAGGCCCCGCCCCGGGAACCGCATCTCGAAGCCCTCGTGGAAGTCGCGGAACCGGTCGAGACGAACCTGCACCTCGCCCTCGACGTAGCGCACCTGCACGTCGCTCCGGGTGACGCCCGGCGCGTCGAAGACGACGAGGTAGGCGTCCTCGGATTCGAGCACGTCGTAGGAGAGCGGTCGGCGCTCCTGGACCTTCCCGACGCCACGTCCCACCCGTTCGAGGACGGCGTTCGCCGCCGACTTGCCGAACTCCTTGAACCCGGTCATAGTTCGATCTCTTCCAGACAGTCGGTCCCCCCACAGAGCGGACAGGAGAGGTCGGCGACGGTGTGGTCGTCGGCGATGTCGTAGGTGTAGTGGTTCTCGAACATGTCGAGTTCACAGTCGTCGCTGGTACACTCGAGCTCCTTCGTGGCGGGCATGGCCGGAGGTAGTGCCGCGACCGGCATAAGTGGCGTGGAGGCGGGGGCGGGCCGGCGATCAGCGGTCGGCCAGGTCCCGGAACGCGTCCCGGAGGTAGAGCACCGACTCGTGGCGGTCGGCCTTCTCCGTCGCCGCGAGGACGACTAGGGATTCGGCACTCGGAGACGTATAAAAGAAGGTGGATGGACGATACAGGAAGGAAGACAGAATCACCAAGAGGCCGAGCAGGACACAGGAGAGGGTAACGGCGCCCCGCAGGGACCGGCGCCAGTCGAAAGCGACCCAGAGACGGACGAGAAGCCGGCGGCGAGCATCGGCATGAACGGGCGTAAATCGAAGATCAACGTGACCGCGAGCCACCCCACCACCGCCACGACCGTCGCCACCCCGAACTGCACCCGATCCGACACGAGTCGCATGAGGAATATCACCCGCGAGTGACGCCTTAAATCCGGCGCCGGACACGAACACGGTTTTACGCGTCGGCCGCCAACTCGCCCCTATGACCGACCCCGCTGATCTCACCGTCACCGTCGTCGACGGCTACGTCGACGAACCCGCACACTTCGGGGTCCCGCCGTACGTCTCGACGTACCCCCGCTTCACCGCGGGGGCGCTGGTCGATGCCGGCGTGCCCGCCGGATCGATCACGTACCACACCATCGACGAACTCCGCGACGAGCGGCGGAAGTGGGCCGACGTCGCCGACGCCGACCTGGTGATCTACCTCGGCGGCATGACCGTCCCCGGGAAGTACGTCGGCGGGACGCCCGCCGAACCCGACGAGGTGCGGGAACTGGCCTGGACCGCCGACGGGACGACGCTGATGGGCGGGCCCGTCCGCTTCGGCGTCGGCGAGGAGAACGCCGGCGCCCAGGAGATGGAGCGCAAGGATCTCGACTACGACTTCGTCGCCAAGGGCGACGTCGAGGCGGCGGCCCACGACCTCGTCGAAAGCGGATTGGAGGGCTTCGGCGACCGCATGCGCGACAACGAGGAACTGGACCGCTGGGCCGCGAAGGGGGCGTTCGTCGTCGAGGACCACCCCAATCATCCGGACTACCTGATCGCCGAACTCGAAACCTCCCGCGGCTGCGCGTACCGCTGTTCCTTCTGCACCGAACCGCTGTACGGCGATCCGGGCTTCCGGTCGGCCGAGTCGGTCGTCCGCGAGGTCGAGGCGCTGTACGAGCGCGGCGTGCGGCACTTCCGCCTGGGCCGCCAGGCCGACATCCTCGCGTTCGGCGGCGACGGCGAGGCGCCGAACCCCGACGCGCTCCGCCGGCTCTACGCGGGCATCCGGGATGTCGCCCCCGACCTGGAGACGCTCCACCTCGACAACATGAACCCGGTCACCATCGTCGACTATCCCGAGAAGTCACGGGAGGCGATCCGGATCATCGCCGAACACAACACGGCGGGCGACACCGCGGCCTTCGGCCTCGAATCGGCCGATCCCGTCGTCCGCGAGGAGAACAACCTGCTCGTCTCGGCCGACGAGTGTCTGGAGGCGGTTCGCGTCGTCAACGAGGAGGCGGGCTGGCGGCCGGGCGACGACCCCGACGACGCACCCACCGTCGGCGAGTCGGCGGCGGATCGCCTGCCGAAGCTCCTCCCGGGGATCAACCTCGTCCACGGCCTCCAAGGCGAGCGCCGGGAGACCTTCGAGCACAACAAGCGCTTCCTCCAGCGCGTCTACGACGAGGGGCTGATGCTCCGCCGGATCAACATCCGGCAGGTGATGGCCTTCGCGGGGACGGAGATGAGCGACACGGGGGCGGACATCGCCCGCGACCACAAGGAACTGTTCACGGAGTACAAACGCGAGGTGCGCGAGGAGATCGACCGCCCGATGCTCCGCCGGGTCGTGCCCGCGGGGACGGTCCTGCCCGACGTCCACCTGGAGTACCACCAGGACGGCAAGACCTTCGGCCGACAGCTCGGCACCTACCCACTGCTCGTGGCCGTCCCCGGCGAACGCGAACTGGGGACGACCCTCGACGTCGCCGTGGTGGATCACGGCTACCGGTCGGTGACCGGCGTCCCCCACCCGCTCGACCCCAACGCGGCGTCGATGGACGAACTCGAACTGCTGCCGGGGGTCGGTCAGTCGACCGCGGGCGACATCGTCGTCAACCGACCCTACGGCTCGATTGCGGATCTGGACCGCGAACTCGGGGTCGACCTCTCGGCGTTCGCCTCGGTCGCGGAGTCGGCCGACTAGACGACGTACTCCCCGAGGTCGACGGCGTACCACCGGGCCTCGTAGTTGGCGTAGTCGACCCGCTCCGGGGTGTCGGCGTCGGGCGTCGTCGCGACGCCGTCGCCGTCGCCCGTCACCCGGGTCGGCGGCCGACCGAGCGCCCGCTGGACGCCGGCGTAGGCCTCGGAGTAGGGCGCACACTCTTCGTACTCGTCGTCGATGGCCGTCTCGACGATCTCACGCTGTTCGGGCGAGAGGCCGTCGAGGTCGGTTCCGTACCGATCGAGGACGACGGACGCGAACCCCCCGGGGCCGTCCGCGAGTTCGCGCACCTCGATCCGCCGGGTTTCGACGGTGACCGACTCCCGGCCCTCCAGACCGAACCGGAACGCGCGACCACCGATCCGGAGGACGTCGTACGCGGGGTCGGGGACGAGTTCGGACCGCGCCTCGGCCTCGTCGTCCGGGTACGTGAGGACGCCGCCGAGGCCGACGGCGCGGGCGCGGTCGAAGCGCTCGATCTCCTGGGTGCGCGGGAAGCCCAGTCCCGCGTAGAGCGCGGCCCGGTCGACGGCGGGCAGGTCGTCGAACGCCGCGATCCGGCGTTCCGCGCCGTCGGCCGTCGCACCGTCGGTGTCGAGCGTGAAGCGGTAGCCGGTGCGTTCGGTCGTGGCGACGACGGGCGTCTCGACGGCGACGTACGCGCCGTCCACGACGACGTACTCGACGCCGGAGCCGGAGAAGGGAGTGCCTTCGGCGGTGATCGTCGGCGATTCGTCGCGCCGGGCGGCTCGAACGGCGGTCCGTTCGGGCGGCGAGAAGGTGTCGAGTGGCTCGCTCGCCCGCTCCGCGATCTCGGCGTCGGTCACGGGTCGCAGTCGGAGGCTGGCACCGCGGGAACAGTCGGTGCCGAAGCCGAAGCCGAAGCCGGAACAGCCGGCCGTCGCGAGCGCCGGACCGGTAGAGAGGAGGGCACGTCGGTACACACGGGACTCTCGACCGTGCGGCGACAAGGGCCTTGTGTCGGCCTAGAAGTCCTCGTCGATGATCTCGCCGACCGCGAAGTTCGACTTGACCTCGGTGATCTCGATCTTGACGCGTTCGCCGATCTCGGCCCCGGGGACGATGATGACGTAGCCGCGCTCGACCCGTGCGATGCCGTCGCCCTGTTTGCCGATGTCCTCGATCTCGACGTACCGGATCTCGCCACTCTCGACGGGTGGCTGGGGTTCCGACGACGGCGCGTCGGTCGACGAGTCCTCGTCTTCGGCCGACTCCGTTCGCTCCCGAGAGATGAGTGCGACACGGTAGGTCTCGTCGGGGTCGATCGACCCCGTCTCGATCTCGCGTTGCGGTACCTCGATCACGTACGTGTCGTCCTCCGCCCGTACGCGCTCGCTGAACAGACACAGCAGTTTATCTGAGATCTCCACAATCTAAACCTCCATGCGGTTCTGTGGCGGAATCGTTAAAGGTGTATCGCCGTCATCGAGACCGTCCGTCGGGCGTTTTCGCCCCTTCGGAGTCGTGGACGACGACCTCGCCCGGCCCGGTCTCGACCGGGGTGTAGGCGTCGCGGACGTCGATGGCTTCCGTCAGTTCGCGGATCGCCCGTTCCTTGAGCGCCGCGGCCAGATCCTCGGCGTCCGCACGCGAGACGTCGCGGCCGAGACCCTCGCACTCGTGGGCGCGGACCATCCCCGCCTCGTCGACGGCCTCGCCCATCGGTTGGCTCGTCCCGCCGAGCGCGACGCTGAACGGGTAGGTCTCGCAGATCAGCGGCCGGTCCCCGTGGACGGTACACCGCCCCTCGCCCTCGCGCTCCTCGTAGAACGTACAGTCCCCGCAGGCGTCGGTCGCCAGAGCCCACTCGAAGGTCTCGCCCTCGGGGCCGTCCGGCCCCTCGGAGAGCCCGTAGGGCATCGGCCGCGCCACGTCGCGCCAGTCGTAGTCGGTCGCCGCCTGCAGATCCCGCACCTCGTCGGGGAACACCGTCGCGGTGTGTGGGTCGTCGTCGTCCGCCTTACAGCACGCGCCACACCGGGTACACTCGAAGCCGATGGACTCGATGGCGTCGGCGAGGTCGCTCACGTCGAGGGCCCGCGCCCGTTCGAGTTCGGTTTCGAGCGGGTTCATACCCCCGCTGGGGGATGGAGGGGAAAAACGTCGTCGCTACCGGGGGGCGACCCGGTCGGTCCCGGCGTCGAACCGAACCCGGCCCTCGACGGCGAGTTTGTCGAGGTGGGCACGGACGGTGGCGGCCGCGAGGTCCCGGTAGTCGCCGAGTTCGCGGTCGTAGGCCGCGCTCACCACCGCGTCGACCGACTCGGCGCCGGCGCGGACGGCGCGTTCGATCCGTCGCTCGCGGTCGAGGCGATGGAAGTAGAGTCGGGTCAGGGTCGCCCGCGGATCGTCGATCACCGGGCCGTGTCCCGGGTAGAGGCGGAGCGGGTCGCGGGCGAGGAGTCGACGGAGGGCAACGAGGTACGCCCGCAGGTCGCCCTCGGGGGCGGCGACGGCGACGCTCCCGGTGGCGACGGCGAGGTCGCCGGAGACGACGCCGGCGCCGGTCGCGAAGGCGACGTGGTCGGGGGCGTGCCCCGGCGTGTCGAGGACGGTCGCGTCGCCGACGCGGTCACCCTCGGCGAACGTGCGGTCGGGGGCGCGGCCCGTCGCGGCCTCGAACCGCGCCTCGCGCCCGCGGCGGGCCCAGACGGTCGCGCCCGTCTCGGCGGCGTACGCGGCGACGCCGCCGACGTGGTCGGGGTGGGCGTGCGTGACCGCGACGTGAGTCACCTCGCGGTCGGCGACGGCGGCGTCGAGGTCGTCGGTGCGCCCGGCCGGGTCGACGAGGACCGCGCCGGCCGGCCCGTCGAGGAGGTAGGCGTTCGTCCGACCGCCGGGGGCCGAGGTGTCCGTCGGAACCGGGACCCGCGTGACCGTCACGGCGTCACTTCTCGATGATGCTCTCCTCGACGGTCTCGCCGAAGTGGCGCGCCCCGTCGCCGTAGTGGAGGAGGATCTCGTCGCCGGCGTCGAGGTCGGTGACGGCGGTCCGCCCCTCGCGGGTGTGGACCTTGATCGTCTCGGCGTTCTGGAGCAGCGTCTCGACGCGGTCGACGCCCTCCTCGGTCTCGACTTCGGCCTCCACGCGGAACATGGGCCGCTTTTCGATCTTGACGCGCCCGACGACGGCCTCGCGGGTGTCGCCCTCGACGTCGACCACCTGCACCTCGTCGCCGCTCGCCAGCTCGGAGAGGTACTGCGTCCCGCCGCCGGGCGTACGGACGTACGCGTGGACGGCGCCGGCGTTCACCCGGAAGGGCCGCGAGGCGACGTAGGGCGACTCGGCGGTCTCCGCGTGGACGAAAAAGAGCCCGCGGGACATCGACCCGACCAGCATCCCCTCGGATCCCTCCATGAGCGAGCCGGTATCGACACAGACGCGGTCGGCCATGCCCGTCCGCTCGACGTCGGTCACTTCGGCGTACTCCAGGTCGAGGTGTTCGCGGTCGGCGGCGTCGCGGACCTCGCAGGTCTCGCGGATCTCGTCCGGGTCGCCCGAGTCCAGCAGGACGCCGTCGGCACCGATCTCTAGCGTCTCGAAGGCCGTCTGGGCCTCCTCGGCGGTCGTGACGCCGGCGATCAGTTCCGTCTCCTCGCCGATGCGGGCGATGAGGTTCTCGAGGGGGATGATCGTCCAGTCCTCGCCGACGACGAAGGTGTAGTCGGCGTCCTCGGCGGCCGCCTCCGCGAACGTCTCGTACTCCTTGCCGAGGATGCGGACGTAGGCGCCCCGCGTCGACCCGTCGTCGCGGCGAAGCGTCGAGAGGTCGGCCGAACCCGAGAGGTCCGGCGGGAGGTCGACCGTGCCGTCGCCCTCGCCGTTCTTGCCCACGACGTAGGCGTCGGCGACGGCGCCCTCGTCCTCGGCGTCCTCGACGAGGTCCGCGTCCGAGCGGAAGGCCGCCACGTTCACGTCGCCGAGTTCGCGGACCCGCGCCACGTCCGTCTCGTCGACGAGCACCCAGTCGACGCCGGCCTCGAGGCCGGCGGTGATGCGTTCCGTTCGTGACTCCCAGTCGCCGACCGTCCCGTCGGCTTTCAACCACACGCTGCGTGTCATTACCCCCACCAGAACGGGACCGGGCTTCAACGTGGCGACTGGGGGCTAGGCTTCGAGCAGACCGCCGCGCCGGAGCGCCTCGTCGACGTTCGCGTCGTCGTGGATGACCGCGGCGATGGCGCGCGTGATGGCGCCGGGGTCGTCGTGCTGGAAGATGGAGCGACCCATCGAGACGCCGGCGGCGCCGCCGTCCATCGCGCCCCGGACCATCTCGACGGTCTGACGGTCGGTGCCGCGGCTCCCGCCGGCGATGACCACCGGCAGGCGCGACCCCGCACAGACGGGGGCGAAGCTGTCGCCGTCGCCGCTGTAGCCGGTCTTGACCACGTCAGCCCCGAGTTCCTCCGCGAGACGGACGGCGTGGGCCAGCGCCTCGGGGTCGTCCTCCTCGATATCGGGGCCGCGGGCGTAGGCCATCGCGAGCGTCGGCACGCCGAGTTCGTCGGCGCGTTCGGTCACCCGTGCGAGGTCGGTCATCTGCTCCGGTTCGTACTCGGAGCCGACGTTGATGTGGAAGGAGACGGCGTCGGCGCCGGCCCGGAGTGCCGCCTCGACCGTACCGGTGCGGCGCTTGTCGGACTCGTCCGGGCCGATGTTCGTCGAGCCGTTGAGGTGGACGATGTAGCCCGATCCGTTCTTGCTGTCGTGGACGCGGGGGGCGATGCCCTTCTGCGTGAGGACGGCGTCAGCCCCGCCGTCCGTGACCGCGTCGATGGTCGATTCGATGTCGACCAGTCCCTTGACCGGCCCCATCGTGACGCCGTGGTCCATGGGGACGATCAGGTAGCGGTCGTCCGTCGAGATACGCCGGAGGCGCGCTCGTGTTCCCGTGTTCATCGATATGTTACCCTGTACCAGTGGCGCTTATGTACGTTCCGGATGCGGACGTTCGTTCCCCGACGCCCCGCGGAGCGCACCCGCCTTGAGTTCGCGGGCCTTGCCCTCCAGGCGGCTCGCGACGGTCACCGCCGGATCGCCGCGCTCGACGCCCTGGGCGACGATATCGACGAGCGCGGAGCCGACGATGACGCCGTCGGCACCCGCCTCGACGACACGCTGGGCGTGCTCGCCCGTCGAGATGCCGAAGCCGACGGCCTTCGGGACGTCCCACTCGGCGACCCGTTCCAGGCTCTCCGCGGCCCGATCCGAGAGGTTCGTGCGGGCGCCGGTCGTCCCGAGTCGCGCCTGCACGTAGACGTAGCCCGACACCTGGGACATGATGCGCTCCAGACGTTCGCCCCGGGTCGTCGGCGCGACGATGAAGACGAGTTCACAGCCGTGTTCGTCGCAGGCCTCGCGGAGCGGTTCGGCCTCCTCGGCCGGCAGGTCGGGGACGACGAAGCCGTCGATGCCCGCCTCGGCGGCCCGGCGGACGAAGTCGTCGGGGCCGCCGCCCTCGCCGAACTGGTAGATCAGGTTGTAGTAGGTCATACAGACCAGCGGCACGTCGACGGCGAGGTCCTCGACGAACTCGAAGTAGCGGGTGGGCGTCATACCGGCCTCCAGGGCGCGGACGATGGCGCTCTGGATTGTCGGCCCCTCGGCGATGGGTTCGGAGAAGGGAAGCCCGAGTTCGATGACGTCGGCGCCGCCGCGTTCCAGCGCCTCGACGTAGGCGAGCGAGGACTCGTAGTCGGGGTCGCCGGCCGCGAGGTAGGGGACGAACGCGGGGCCGTCAGCGAACGCCTCGGCGATGCGGCTCATCAGAACCCCCCCGTCGACTCGAAGGTGTCCATGTCCGGGGCGCCCTCGATGTCGCGGTCGTGGGTCTCCTCGAGGACGGTTTCGAGGTCCTTGTCGCCGCGACCCGAGACGTTGACGAGGATCACCTCGCCCAACTCCTCGTGGTGGTCCTCGACGTAGCCGAGGGCGTGAGCGGATTCGAGCGCGGGGATGATCCCCTCGAGTTGCGAGAGGCGATGGAAGCCCGCGAGCGCGCCGTCGTCGCCGACGTTGACGGCGGTGACCCGGTCCCGGTCGACGAGGGCGGCGAGTTCGGGGCCGACGCCGGCGTAGTCGAGGCCGGCCGAGACGCTGTGGGACTCCATGATCTGTCCGTCCCCGTCCTGCAGGATGCGGGTGCGGGAGCCGTGGAGGATGCCCTCCGTGCCCGTCGAGAGCGTCGCCGAGTTGGGGGCGACGCCCTCCGCTTCGTCGACCTCCAGACTGCTGCCGCCGGCCTCGACGGCGTAGAGGTCGACCGACTCGTCGTCGACGAACTCGGCGAACAGGCCCATGGTGTTCGACCCGCCGCCCGCGCAGGTGAGCACCGAGTCGGGGAGGCGACCCGCCTTCTCCCGGGTCTGCTCGCGTGCCTCCTCGGAGATCACGCGCTGGAAATCACGGACCATCGCCGGGAAGGGGTGGGGACCGACGACCGAGCCGATGACGTAGTGGGTGTCCTCGACGTTCTCCGCCCAGTCGCGCATCGTCTCGCTGATGGCCTCCTTCAGCGTGCCGCGGCCGACGGTCACCGGGGTCACCTCGGCGCCGTTGAGGCGCATCCGGAAGACGTTGGGGCGCTGGCGGTTGATGTCCCGGCGGCCCATGTACACCTCGCAGGGCATCCCCAAGTGGGCACACGCCATCGCCGTGGCGGTGCCGTGTTGCCCGGCGCCCGTCTCCGCGATGATCCGGTCTTTCCCCATGTACTTCGCGAGGAGGACCTGACCGAGCGCGTTGTTGAGTTTGTGGGCGCCGCCGTGGAGCAGGTCCTCGCGTTTGAGGTACACCTCGGCGTCGTAGCGCTCCGAGAGCCGATCCGCGCGCTGAAGCGGCGTGGGCCGGCCGCCGAAGTCGGCCAGCCGCTGCCGGAACTCGTCCATGAATCCGTCCTCGTTGTCGAGGACGTACCGCTCGTACGCGTCTTCCAGTTCCTCGATGGCGGGCATCAACGCCTCGGGAACGTACTGTCCACCGTACTCGTCGAACTTGCCTGTGTGAGAACTCATGCTGAAGTCAATCGCCGCACGTTCGCTGTCACGTCACCGTCCATGATCGCACTCCCGATCAGCAGGGCGTCGGCACCCGCCTCGCGCATCCGCCGGACGTCCGCGACCGACGCGATACCGCTCTCGGCGATCAGCGTCACGTCGTCGGGAACCGAGGGCGCCAGGGACTCGAAGGTGTCGAGGTCGACTTCGAGTCGCGCCAGGTCGCGGTTGTTGATCCCGATCAGGTCCGCACCCGCCGAGGTCGCCCGGTCGAGTTCCGCCCGCGTGTGGACCTCGACCAGCGGCTGGAAGCCACGCTCCCGTGCCGCCGCGACGAGGGCGGGCAGGTCGTCGACGAACCGCGCGATCAGCAGGACGACGTCCGACTCCACGACGTCGAGTTGGGCCTCGGTCAGGATAAAGTCCTTGCGAAGCACTGGCACGTCGACCGCCGCCCGGATCCGCTCCAGTGACGCCGGCGACCCGCCGAAATGCTCGGGTTCGGTCAACACCGACAGCGCCGCCGCGCCGCCGTCGACCATCGCTCGCGCGAGGTCGACCGGGTCGTCGTCCCGCCGACCGTCGGTCGTCGGACTGGTCGGTTTCACCTCCGCGATCACCGGCACCCGGCCGTCGGCCTCGGCGGCCGCGAAGGCCGCCGGGACGGATCGGGCCTCGACCGACACGCGCTCCTCGCCGCCGCCCCGGTCGCGGGCGGCCGACAGGATCGACCGCACCGCGGGCGCCAGTTCTTCACCATTAGCGTCCATCATTGTACACTAACGGACGTATTTGCACATAAGGCTTGCGTCCCACGGCGGCGGCGGCGCCCGCCGACGGCAACCCATATGGGCCGCGCTGCCCTCCGATCGACCATGGAAGGACTCTACGCACGCGACGCGCCGACGCTCGGGCGGGCGATCCAGGTGGGGCTGGCCGGCGACCGCGTGATCAGCGTCTCGTTCCCCGAGACGGTGCCGGCGGACGCCGATCCGGACCACCCGCTGCTCGATCGCGTGTTCGCCTACCTCGATGGGGCCGAGGACCACTTCGACGACGTCGAGGTGGCGCTCACCGTCCCGACCGAGCAACGGACGGTGCTCGAGGCGGCGCGCAACGTCCCCTACGGGGAGACGGTCAGTGTGTCGCGGCTGGCGCGACTGGCCGGCCTCGACGACGAGGCGGACGATCTCGAGGCCGTCCGCGCCGCGCTTCGGGAGAACCCGGTACCCCTCTTCATCCCCGACCACCGGATCGAGGGACCGGGCGCGACGCCGCCGGCGGTCGCGGAGCGCCTCCGCGACGTCGAGGCCTGACCGCGCGACCGACGGCTACCGACCGCCGCCGACGAACTCCAGCGTGTTCACCAAGTAGTGGGCGATCACGACGGTCACCAGGCTGTCGGTCAGCACGAAGGCGACGGCGAGGACGAACCCGAGCGCGCCGGAGACGACGATACCGAGTCGGCCCTGGGCGCCGTGGCCGAGGGCGAACGCGACCGAGGAGAGGCCAGCGAGCAGCCACGGGGAGAGTTCGAATCCCGTCGCGAAGGCGCCGATCAGGACGCCCCGGAAGAGGAGTTCCTCGAACCCGGCGACGAGCGGCAGGACGACTCCCAGGAGCCCCACCCAGCCCACGGTCGTCTCGGGGGTCATCGCCCGCCTGAGTCGCTCGGGATCGCCGAGTTCGAACCGGTCGGTCAGCCGCGAGCCGACGGCGTTGACGACGTGGAGCGCGACGCCGAGGGCGATGCCGCCCAGTATGTCGGACCGCGCGAACGCGTCGGCCGCGAGGCCGACGGCCGCGGCCGGGACCCCCGTCAGCCACGCGCCGACCACCAGAAGCGACGCGAAGGCGCCCTGCGAGAGGACGACGTTCGCGAGCAACGTCGGCGTCGAGGGCGCGGTGGGTCTGCGGAGGGTCGCGCTGGGCGGCGGGTCGGTCGGCGCCTCGACGACGCGGTCGGTGAGGGTCGCGGGAAACTCGGGCGCACCGAGCGTGTCGGCGGAGGCGCGAGCGAGAACGAGCAGGCCCACGAGGACGACGCCGACGAAGCCGGCGAACGCCGCCCACTCGGGCACGTCTACTGCGGGCTAGGGCTGCTCGGGCCCTGACTGACGCTCTGCTTGTCGAGCGCGGAGCCCGTGATCGTCTTGAGACGGTCGACCAGCGAGTCCTTCTCGGGTTCGCCTTCGAGCGCGACGTCGAGGACCTCGCTGATGTGGCTGACCGGGATGATCTCGATCATCTCCTCGTACTCGTCTTCGATCATCACGTCCTGCATGTTCGCCTCGGGGATGATGACCCGGTCACAGCCGGTCTTGGCGGCGGCCTCGATCTTGTGGGTGACGCCGCCGACGGGGAGCACGTCGCCCCGGACCGAGAGCGATCCGGTCATCGCCAGCGACTGGTCGACACCCACGCCTTCGAGGGCGCTGATGACCGCGGTGGCGACGGTGATGGAGGCGGAGTCGCCGTCGACGCCGCCCTCGCCCGCCTGCACGAACTGGATGTGGATGTCCTTCTGGGTGATGTCCTCGTCGGAGAACTTCTTGATGATGGCCGAGACGTTCGACACCGCCTCCTGGGCCATCTCCTTCAGTTGGCCGGTGGCGATGACCTCGCCCGGCCCCTGGGAGGGCGTCACCTCGGCCATCACCGGGAGGACGATACCGGAGTCCTCGCCCATGACGGCCAGGCCGTTGACGCGACCCGTGACGTAGCCGTCGCTGACCTGGAGTTCGTAGTCCTTGCGCCGCTGGATGTAGTCGTCCGCGAGCTGCTGTTCGATGCTCCGGGAACGACCCTTCGCCTGCAGGATATGCTCCCGGGTCGTGTACTCGGCGTCCTCGGCACGGGCGATGTCACCCGCGACACGGACCAGTCCGCCGAGGTTCCGGAGTTTGAGCGTGAGGTGGCCCTTCCGGCCCGCACGGCGACGCGCCTCGAGGATGACCTCGCCGATGGCGTCGTCGGTGAAGTGGGGCAGGCGGCCGTCCTTCTCCACTTCCTGAGCGATGAAGCGGGCGTACTTCCGACGCATCTCCGGGGTGTCCTCGATGGTGTCGTCCATGTACACCTCGTAGCCGTACCCCTTGATCCGCGAGCGGAGCGCGGGGTGCATGTTCTCCATGGCGTCGAGGTTCCCCGCGGCGATCATGACGAAATCACAGGGGACGGGCTCGGTCTGGACCATCGCGCCCGAGGAGCGCTCGGACTGGCCGGTGATGCCGAACTCGCCCTCCTGGATCGCCGTCATGAGGTGCTGTTGGCTCCTGACGTCGAGCGTGTTGATCTCGTCGATGAACAGCACGCCCTTGTTGGCCTTGTGGATGGCACCGGGTTCGACGCGGTCGTGGGACGGCGTCTCCATGCCGCCGGACTGGAACGGGTCGTGGCGGACGTCGCCCAGGAGCGCGCCGGCGTGAGCACCGGTGGCGTCCTCGAAGGGCGCCGTCTGCTGGTCCGCGGTGTTCACGATGAGGTTCGGGATCATCGCGTCCGAGCCACGGGAGCCGTAGCGGAAGGCGAGGTAGATGATCCCCGCCGCGAGAATGCCGAGCAGGATGTTGCCGGCGATGATGAGGGAGTACCCCAGCACGATGGCGATGATGATCCACATCAGGAAGGAGCGCATCTGGTTGCGCTTGCGGGCCTCCTCCTTGTGGGCCTCGACGATCTGATCGCCCTTCCCCGAGGGAACCGTTCGTACCTTCGGTTCGTTGCCGTCGTCGGGGTTGTGGTAGACGAGAACGTCCTGCAGTTCCTCCTTCGGAAGCAGTTCGCTCATCGCCTTCGCGAGCATCGACTTGCCCGTCCCGGGCGAGCCGATCATCATGACGTGGCGGCGCTGTTTGGCCGCCTTCATGACGACGTCGCGGGCGTGTTCCTGCCCGATCACCTGATCGACGAGGCGATCGGGGACCTTGATCTCGGCGGTCGAATCGATCTGAAGGCCACCGAGGAGGCTCTCCTCGGCATCCTCGTCGATTTCGGCGTCGATCTCGACGTCGCTGCCGAGGTCGTCGATGGACCGCTCGTCCGACTCGTCGGTCGGCGCGTCGGCCTGACCGTTGCCGGATCCCGGTCCATCGGTCGGGACAGGGACGTCGTCTTCCCAGTCGTCGGCCCCGCCGGACTCGTTACGGGAGGGATCCGGATCGACCCGGTCCTCGCTGTCACCGGACTGCGTCCGGTTGCCCGAGGAGCGTTGCTCCTCGCCGTCGCCGGCTTTGCCGGCTTCCCGAGGGATCTCCGATCCCTCGCCGTCGTCGGACGCAGTCCGACCGTCCGAGGAACCGCGCTCCTCGTCGTCGGGGGGGCGCTCGTCCGTGTTCGTGTCGTCGTTCATAGAACGGTGTCGTTGATAGATTTGAAGGGTGCGCAACTGATATACTTTCTCCCCCCAATCTCAGCGACGAAGTACGGGGATCCGGCGCGACAATCCGTCTGCGGACGAAATACGGCCCGTTCGCCGACTCGTCGATTTTATAAACGCGCGTGTGCACGTCGTCACCATGCGGGGGTTCTACATCGGCCGGTTCCAGCCGTACCACGACGGCCACCATCGAATGGTCCGAGAGATCGTCGCGGAGGTGGACGAAGTCGTCCTCGGGATCGGCTCCGCCGGCCACTCCCACTCGCGTCGCAACCCCTTCACCGCCGGCGAACGCGTGATGATGGTCACGAAGTCCGTCGCGGAGTTCGACTGTACGAGCTACGTCGTCCCCATCGAGGACCTCGACCGGAACTCCGTCTGGGTGAGTCACGTCCAGAGCATGTCCCCCTCTTTCGACGTGGCGTACTCCAACAACCCGCTGGTCATCCAGCTGTTCGGCGAAGCCGGCGTCGAGGTCCGCCAGTCGCCCATGTTCAACCGCGACGTGCTGGAGGGCGCGGAGCTCCGGGAACGGATGGTCGAGGATGGCGAGTGGCGCCACCTCGTCCCCGATCCGGTGGTCGAGGTGATCGAGGAGGTCGACGGCATCGAGCGGATCCAGCGCCTGAGCGAGACCGACGCCAACGGCGCATGATCACGCTCGCCTCCGATTTCGGCTCGCCGTACCCCGCCGCGATGCGGGGGGTCATCTGCCGGCGGAGCGGCGCCCGCCTCGTCGACGTGACCCACGACCTGCCCCGGGGTGCCGTCCGGGAGTCGGCGTTCTGGCTCCGGGAGACCCTGCCGACCTTCCCGCCGGCGACCCACCTCGCGGTGGTCGATCCCGGCGTCGGCACCGACCGGGGCGTCCTGGTCGGCCGGGCGAACGGCCACGCGTTCGTCGGCCCGGACAACGGCCTCCTGGTCCCCGCCGCGCGGCGGATCGCCGACGACGACGGGGTCGACTGGTTCCACGCCGACCCCGGCGACCCGGCCTCCAGTACGTTCCACGGCCGGGACGTGTTCGCGCCGCTCGCGGCGACCGTCCACGACGTCGTCAGGTCGCGAGGGATCGGTGCACTCGACGCCCACGAGCGCCTGTCGCCGGCCGACCCGACGACCGTGGACCTGCCCGAGGCGACCGTCGAGGCCGGCGACGCGTCGGGGGAGGTCCTCGCTGTCGACGACTTCGGGAACGTCGTCACGAACGTCCCCGGAACGTTCCTCGACGGCCGGGAGACGGTGACGGTGAACGGCGACCGAGTGCCCGCCGTGGAGACGTTCGCGTCGGTCGCCCCGGGCGATCCGCTCGTCACCGTCGGCAGCCACGGCTACGTGGAGTGTGACGTGAACCGGGGACGGGGGGACGAACGGTTCGGCCTCGGGGCCGGCGACGCGGTCCGTATCGCCTGATCGAGCGCCCGAGGACTCAGCGCCAGTCGTATCGCGCGACGGCGCGGTCGGAGCGATCCGAGACGCCGTGGGGGTTGCGGGCGGGTGACCGATCCTTGACGCGGGCGATCAGCCCGTCCGCGGCGCCGCGGGCGACGCCGCCGACGACGGCGCGGCCGGTGGCGAACCACTCGGTCGGGTCGAGGTCACCGCGGAGGACGTCCCGGCCCGCCGAGACGGCGTCCCGGACGGCGCGGCGGGTCGTGCCGGTCGCCACGGCCGGCCGGACCCCGTAGTTCTTCACGAGGCGGTAGGCCAGCGCCCGGAACTCGGCGCCGCGGTCGTCGGTGGCGACGCCGCCGTCGGCGGAGTACTCCCGCCGGACGCCCATCCCGGGACGCCAGGCGACGTCGTAGTCGAGGGCTGCCAGTCGGTGGGCGGCGTCGCGGTCGCCGCCGGTTTCGAGGTACTCGTCGAAGCCGTCGAGCGCGTCGACGACCCGTCGCCGGAACGCGACGTTGCCGCCGTTGAAGTACGTCACCTCGCGGGAACCGACCGTTCGGCGCTCGGACTCCTCGGTCGTCATCCCGCCGCCGAGGGTCCGGTGGGTGGGGCCGGTGACGACCGGCGCGTCGGCCAGGCCGTCGCGCAGGCCGTCGAGCCACGACGACTCGACCACGAGGTCGTAACGGAGAAAGGCGACGACGTCGCCGGTGGCGGCCTCCAGACCGGCGTTGCGGGCGACGTTCTCGGTGCGGGTCGACACCTCGACGAGGACGTCTACGTCGTCGCGGTCGCGAACCATCCCGGTAGTGCCGTCCGTCGACGGCCCGTTGACGACGACGATCTCCGCGTCCGGGACGAGGGCCGCGAGGGTGTCGAGGCCCGCCGCGAGGTGGTCCCGGCCGTTGAGTGTCGGTATCACTACCGAGAGCTCCATATCCGGTCACACCGCCTCCGAGACCATAACGATTCCCACTCGGCTCATACTGTTTATCGTAAGTCAGTACCGGTGGTTCACCAGGACGGTCCGGCGAACCACCGGTGAACAGTTACAATAATCGGTATCAGACGTGGGCGTTCCAGTAGGAGACCGAGGCGAGGTGGTCGCCGATCGGCGTGTCGCCGACGGCGGTGTCCGCGGACCGGAAGGCGCCGGCCAACTGGTTGGGGATCTTCCGGTAGAACCCGTAGGGAAGGACGAAGTCGTGGTTCGCGTCGGCGAGTTCCAGTCCCGCCCCGTCGATGAGTCGTTCGACCTCCTCGCGGCCGTAGAGCCGCGAACCCATCGGGAGCAGCCAGTTGTAGAGGACCCGCGTACTGCGGTCGTTGAACGTATCGAAGAACACTTGCTCTTTCGAGACGCGACACATCTCCGCGAGGAACTTCGCCGGCGTGTCGGCGAGGTGGAAAAAGCGCATCGCGAAGACGGTGTCGAAGTGATCGTCCGGGAAGGGGAGTCGCGCCGCGTCGCCGCGCAGGAACTCGATGTGATCGGCGACGTCCGCCGCCCGGGCCTTCTCCCGCCCCTGTGCCAGCATCGCCGAGGAGATGTCCAGACCGACGATGTCCGCCCCGCGCTCGGCCAGCATGACGGTGAACCGCCCCGTCCCGCAGGCGATCTCGAGCACCCGCCGATCCTCGATGGGGCTCAGCGCCTCGAGGACGGCCCGTTTCTCCCGGCGGTCGATCAGTCGCCCGCCGCGCGAGAAGCGCTTGGCTTCGTACGCCTGGGCGACTTCGTCCGTCTGGTACCACTCCTCTCCTTTCACGTCCCGCGTCTCTTTGCCCGAAGATTAAAACCGTACTGGATGCGGGCGCGACCGTCGTCCGTGGTAAACAATGTCATATAAGGTATCTCCGGAATATGCACGCATATAGAGATAACCTTTACCACTACCGACGGGGAGGAACGGGTATGAGCACCACTGCGGCAGACTCCGTCGGCGACGACCGGCTGACCACCAGCGAATACCGCGAGCGGCTTCGGGAACTCCCCCCGAGTGCGAAACTCGTCGCCAAGGTGCTAGAGAGCGACTCGCCGCTGTCGCAGGGCCAACTCGCCGAGGAGTCGCTGCTCCCCGACCGGACGGTTCGGTACGCGCTGAACCGGCTGGAGGAGTCCGACATCGTCAGCTCCCGGTACAGCTTCAAGGACGCCCGCAAGCAGGTCTACTTCCTGCGGACGTAGTCACTCCTCCTCGGTTCGCGACCCGGCACACCACGGACAGAAGGAGAGATCCGGGTCCAGTTCCCGACCACAGGACGGACACGGGACGGTCGGCCCGTCGGCGTCGACGGCCGTCGGTCCCCGCTCCCGGCGCGCGACGGCGTACGTATCGGCCGTGTTCATCGCGAGGAGCGCGACGATCGGTCCGGTCACCCGGAGCGGCAGCGTCGAAAGCGTCGCCGTCTCCGGGTCCGCGAAGGCCGCGACGAGGATCAACCCCGTCCCGAGGACGAAGGAGAACCACGCGAACGCACGTCCCCACTCCCGGAGATAGGCGTGGCCCGCCCCGGCGACGCCGACGGCGGCGCCACAGACGCTGATCGCGACGGCGACGAGGGTCCGCCGTTCCACGTCGATCATCTCCTTCCGCACTCGGCGCGCCACTCGTTTATACTCTCGGCCGGCATCACCGGCCGCCGAGTCGTTCGATCAGCGTCGAAAGCGTCGCCAGGTCGTACTGCCCCGGCGCGGTGGCCTCGGCGGGGTCGACCGGTGCGTATCCGATCTTCGAGCCGTAGAGGGGGGCGACCGCACGGGTGTGCCGTCCGGCCTCGCCCATCGCCATCGTCGCCACCCGGTCGCCGCGGGCCGTCGCCGCGTGGGTGGCCGACAGGACCGTCAGGGCGTCGTTCCGGTCGGTGGCCGTCACCGCCGCCTTCCCCACGTCGCCCAACTCAGCCGCCGTCGCGAGCAGGTCGTCCAGCCGCGACTCCGAGGGCGTCCCCTCGAAGTCGTGGACCGAGGCGACGACCGCGACCCCGCGGTCGCGTGCCGTCGCCGCCACGGTCGAACCGGGCGAGCCCCGGAGGCTCGACACCTCGACGTCGATCGCTTCCACCGCGTCGTAGCCGCTCGCCGTCTCCAGGACGTCGAGACGCTCCCGTTCCGAGCCCTCGGCCTCGCCGCCCTCGGCCGGATCGCGGTTCGTCGCGATGATCGGCAGGTCCCCGTCGTAGGCGTCCAGAGCGGCCAGTGGGTCCGTCGCGAGGTCCATCCGGAACTCCACGGCGTCGGCGTGGGGGCGGGCCGCGGGTTCGTCGTCGAGGTCGGCCGTCGCCGCCGCGAGGATCAGCGAGTCGAACTCCATGGACTACCCTTCGTGACCCGGAACAAAGTCGTTCCCGTCGACGGGGTCGTGGTCCACCCGGTAGCGCCGGCCGTCGGTCCGTGTCCCCGCTTCCACCGCGGAGACGGCGTACAGCCGAATCCGCCGCTCGGCCTTCGTGACGACGCGGAAGTCGTAATGTTCGGCCTCGTACCCGCCCTCCCTGTCGGCCATCGCCGCCCGGTGGCGCGTCAGGCGCTCGTCGACGCGCCGTCGCGAACGTTCGGGCAGGCCGTCCACCCGGTCGTCGAGCGCGGTGAAGAGGTCGCCGTCGAGGTCGTAGCCGACCGAGTCGCGGGCGGCGAGCATGGCCGCGAGCGCCGTCGTCCCCGTCCCCGCGAAGGGATCGAGCACCCGATCACCCCGCACCGAGAACATCCGGATCAGGCGGAGCGGTATCTCGACTGGGAACGCCGCCGAGCGCTCCCGCCGCTCGGTCGCCCCGTTCGCGCCCTGTTCCTCGCCGCGCACCTCCCACAGGTCCGAGAACCACCGGTTGCGCTCCTCCCAGAAGAAGGCACTCTCGTACCGGGTGTCGTCGCCGGGCGGGAACGAGCGGGTCCCACCCTTCCGGAAGAGGAGGACGTACTCGTGTTCGAGGGTGACGTAGGCGTTCGGCGGGAGGGTTCCCGATCCCATGAACTTCGCGAGGCTGTTGGTCGGCTTGCGCCAGAGTACGTCGGGAAGCGGGGTCAGTCCCCGGGAACGCAGGGCGTCGACGATCCGTGCGTGGTTCGGGAACTGCTGGAACTCCCCGCCGATGGATCGGGTCGCGTCGCCGACGTTGATGCAGGCGATGCCCCCGGGCGCCAGGACGCGGTCGAGTTCGTCCCAGACGGCGTCGAGTTGGGCGTGCATGAGTTCGAAGGCGGCGTCGCCGTCGCCCGCGGCGAGCGCCGCGTCCACGTCGGGATCCCGCGCCGCGAAGAGGTCGTCCCAGAGTTCGATCATGGGGTAGGGTGGCGAGGTGACGACCAGCGGGATCGACCCGTCGGCAACCGCGTCCATCGCGGCCGCGTCGCCGACGTGGAGTTCGTGTGTGGTCCGCATCGCCTCCACGTCGCCGCCCCCGGCAGGTATCGGTGTCGGTCGCGGCGCGGCGTTCATATGCGTCGCTCCCGTGGATCGACCGTGCCCCGCCGCATCGTCTCGCTCGCGCCGGCCGCCACGGCGACGCTCCGCGAACTCGGCGTCGCCGACCGCCTCGTCGGCGTCACGAGCCACTGCCCGCGGGAACTGGCCGGCGTCGACGCCGATCCGGCGGTCCTCGGCGGCTGGCTGAACCCCGACCTCGACCGTCTGGACGCCCTCGATCCGGACCTCGTCTGCACCGGCGACGCCCTGCAAGCCGACGTCCGGGACGCGATCCGGGACCGCGGGCTGGCGGTCCACCACGCCGACGCCACGACGCTCGACGGCGTCGTCGAGGGGTTCGCCGAACTCGGCCGGGCCGTCGGCCGCCCCGACGCGGGCGCGACACTCGCCGCCGACAGCCGCGAGCGACTGGCCCGCCTCCGCGACCGGGCGCCCGCGACGCGGCCGACCGTCTACTGCGAGGAGTGGGCGGAGCCGCCGATGGCCGCCGGCAACTGGGTGCCCGAGGCCGTCGCCGCCGCCGGCGGTCGCTACCCCTTCGTCGACCCGGGCGAGCGCTCCCGGCCCGTCGCCCGTGCGGAGGTGGAGGCGGCCGACCCCGACCACGCCGTTCTCCACCTCTGTGGCCGGGGGACGGACGTCGACCCCGCGACGATCACCGACCGCGACTGGGACGTCGACCCCGCGGTCCACGTCGTCGACGACGCGCTCTTGAACCAGCCGAGCCCGAACCTGCTCGACGGGATCGACCGCCTGGCCGACCTGTTTCACGAGGGGTGAGGCGTCACTCCACCTCCGGCTCCGGATCGGGATCCCCGGCGCCCGTCTCGTCGACGGCCGTCGTCAAGGAGACGTTGAGCGCGAGCATCGAGACGACGCCCCCGGCGACGGTGACGAGGTTCTTGACGGCGTGGTCCAGGATCGCCGCGCCGAAGGCGGTCGGCCCGGTCACGGGTGTCAGCCCCGCGACGAGGAGGGTGAAGGCCGCCTCGTAGAGCCCGATGCCGCCGGGCGAGAGCGGCAACACCTTCGCGAGGTTGCCGACGCTGACCGCGAAGAAGCCGACGGCGACGAGCGTCGGCGTCGCCAGCGCGACGTCGAAGGCCGCGAGGACGAGGATGGCGGTCACCACGTCCAGCCCCCAGATTGCGAGGCTGCTCGCGCCGACCCGGGCGAAGGCGCCGCGGTCGGCGGCGACGGTCTGCACGCCGCCGACGAACGATTCGAGGACGCCCGCCACGTAGTCGGCGTAGGAGTCGGAGCTGACGCGGGAGAGCAGCCGCCGGATCAGGTTGCCGTCGCGGCGGGCGGAGACGACGATGGCCGCGGTAGCGAGGACGGCCGCCGCGGCGACCCCCGCCGCCACCGTCAGGGCCGTCCGGGCGCTCCGCGGGTCGATGCCGGGGACGCTCCCGGAGAGCGTCGCCACCACCGACTCGGTCGCGCCGGTGAGGACGTAGCCGACGAGGACCGCGCCGCCCAGGACCGTGATGGTCAGCAGGTCGAACACCCGTTCGACGGCCAGCGAGGCGAACCCGGTCGGGTACGGGATGTCCCGCCGGGCCTTCATCACGTACGCACGCACGCCGTCGCCCGCGCGGAGGGGAAAGACTAGGTTGCCGGTCTGGCTGATGAACACCGCACCGGTCAGGAAGCCGAGGCGCTCGTGGTAGCCGAGTTCGGCGAGGATGTCGCGGTAGCGGCCGCCGCGGAGCGGCCAGGAGAGGAGGTAGACGACGCCGGCGAGCGCGACCAGTCCGAGGTCCGCGTCCTCCAGTTCCGCCAACACGGCCCCCGGATCGAGGTACAGCGTCATGAGCGCGAGCGCGAGGACGGTCAGGAGTGCGCCGGCGCCGACGCTCACCCGACGGGTGATGCGGGGACTCACCGACACTTGCCACCAGAGCCGGAGGATCTGACTCCCCATCCCGAAGACGTCACGCACGAGGTCGACTTTCGTGTCGCCTTTCGGCTCCCACTCGACGGGGAACTCCGCCACCTCCAGGCCGGCCCGCTGGGCGCGGACCAGCAGTTCCGTGTCCCAGAACCAGTGTTCGTCCTCGACGCGGTCGTGGAGGCGCTCGAAGGCCTCGCGGCTGAGCGCCTTGAACCCACACTGGTGGTCGCGGAGCGGCGAGCGGAGGAACAGGCGAACCAGCCCGTTGTACACCCGGGAGGGGACGCCGCGTTTGGCCGGGCGGTCGGCGACCTGGCCGGGCATCCACCGTGAACCGGTCGCCACGTCCGCCTCGCCGGAGCGGACCCGCTCGACCAGTTCGGACAGATGCCCCATGTCCGTCGCGAGGTCGGTGTCGAAGTAGACGAGCGTCTCGCCGGCGGCGGCGGCGAAGGCGCGTTCGAGCGCGCCGCCGCGGCCGAGCCGTTCGTCGCTGTGGACGTGGCGGACGCGGTCGTCGGCGGCGGCGAGTCGGTCCGCGATCTCCGGCGTGCGGTCGTCACAGCCGTCCTCGGCGACGAGCACCTCGAAGGAGCCGGGCGGGAGGAAGGAGGCGAGCGTCGAGAGGGTCGTCTCGACGGTGTCCTCGATGGTCCGCTCCTCGTTGTAGGCGGGGAGGACGACGCTGACCTCGACGCCGGCGGCGTCGCGGGGCCGATCCATTTGCCGGGGATGGTCGGGCCGTGCTCAAGAACTTTCTGTCTGCCGGCCCGGGCCTTTTTGCCGACACTGACACGACGGGGGGCATGACCGCGCTCGACTCGACGGTGCTGAGCGTCGTCGCGCTGATCGGCCTGCTCGCGGCGAGTGCCTTCTTCTCCAGTACCGAAATCGCCGTCTTCTCGCTGTCGGGGTCGTAGCTCGACGAACGCGCCGCCACCGACCGCCGGGCGTCGCTGCTCGCCCGGCTCCGGGGCGATCCACACCGCCTCCTCGTGACGCTGCTCGTGGGCAACAACGTCGTCAACGTCGCCATCTCCAGCATCCTGGCCGTCCTCCTCGCTGGACGGTTCTCCGGCGGCGTCGCCGTCGCCCTGACGACGGTCGTCGCCAGCAGCGTCGTCCTCGTGTTCGGTGAGATCATCCCGAAGGCGTACGGGCTGGGGAACGCGGAGGAGTGGTCGCTCAGGACGGCACGGCCGGTGTGGATCGTCGGCCGCCTCCTCCTGCCGGTCGTCCTCGTGTTCGACCTGGTCACCCGGCGGGTGGGGGTCGCCCTCGGCGGCGACCCGGACATCGAGGACCCCTACACCGACGCGGGCGAAGGAGCGAAGTGAGCGGCCCACGAACGTTCCGGCGTGAAAGAGTTCGAGCGCAAGCAACTCCTCGAACGCGTCAACCGCGAGGCCGCGACGGTGGGCGCGGCCATCCCCGAGACCATCGAGGTGCAGGGCGAGGAGGTGGACCTCCAGGAGTTCGTCTTCGAGATCAAGCGCCGCGAGACGGTGCCGACGGGCGAACGCGAGCGGGTCGAGCGAGCGAAGCGGAACCTCCGTCGCGAACGACTCGAACGACTCCAGCGCATCGAGGACGGCGAGGTGAGCTACGCCGAGGGCGAGCGGCTGGCCGAGAGCATCGTCGGCATCGACCGCGCACTCAACGCCCTCGAAGCGCTCGGCCCGGCGGACCTCGAACGCGAGGCCGAGGCCCAGGAGGCCGCGGACCGCAAGCGGTGGATGAAGTTCCTGCGGAAGGCGCTCGGGAACGAGGACACGAGCCACAACACCCGGGGGCGCCCGTGAGCCTGAACGCGGAGGTGGCGACCCGGTTCGAGGAGATGGCCGACCTGCTCGAAGCCGAGGGCGTCGAGTACAAACCCCGGAGCTACCGTCGCGCCGCCGAGAACGTCCGCGAGCACCCGACCCCGATCGAGGACCTCGTGGCGGAGGGCCGGGACGCCGTCGAGCGGATCGACGGCGTCGGCGAGGCGCTGGCCGATAAGATCGTCGAGTACGTCGAAACCGGCGACATCGAGGAACTGGCCGAACTCCGCGAGGAACTCCCCGTCGACATGGCGGCGTTGACGAGCGTCGAGGGCGTCGGCCCGAAGACGGTCGGCACGCTCCACGAGGCGCTCGGGATCACGACCCTCGACGAACTGGAGGCCGCGGCGGAGGCAGGCGAGCTCCGCGAGGTGTCGGGGTTCGGCGCCAAGACCGAGGCGAACATCCTCGAGAACGTCCCCTTCGCCCGCCAGGCCCAGGAGCGGGAACTCCTCGGCGACGCCCGCCCGGTCGCGGAGACGGTCCTCGACCGCCTCCGCCGAGCGGCACCGATCGAGCGCGCCGATGTCGCGGGGTCGCTCCGCCGGTGGCGCGAGACTATCGGCGACGTCGACGTGTTGGTGGCGAGCGAGGACGCCCCCGCGGCCGTCGACGCCTTCCTCGACTGGGCGGCCGTCGACGACGTGATCGAGTCGGGGACGACGAAAGCGAGCGTCCGGGCCCGGGGCCTCCGCGTGGACTGTCGGGTGGTCGTCCCCGACGAGTTCGGTTCGGCGCTCCAGTATTTCACCGGGAGCAAGGACCACAACGTCCACCTCCGGAACCTCGCCATCGAGCGCGACCTGAAGATAAACGAGTACGGCGTCTTCGACGTCGGGGACGTCGCCGACGAGGGGGAGGAGGGCCAGCGCACCGGCCGGCGGATCGGCGGCGCGACCGAGGCCGAGATGTACGAGGCGCTCGACCTCCCGCCCATCCCGCCGGAGCTCCGCGAGGATCGGGGAGAGATCGAGGCCGCCCGGGAGGGCCGCCTCCCGACCCTAATCGAACCCGGCGACGTCCGGGGTGACCTCCACGTCCACACCGACTGGTCCGACGGGACCGAGTCGATCGGGACGATGATCGCGGCCGCGGCCGAACGCGGCGACGACTACGTCGCCATCACGGACCACGCGACCGGCCCGGGGATGGTCGGGGGCGTCGGCCTCGACGACGACGACCTGCGCGAGCAGACCGCGGCCGTCGCGGACGCGGCCGCCGACGCCGACGTCGAGGTGTTCCACGGCGTCGAGGCCAACGTCGACGCCGACGGCGACCTCTCGGTCGGCGATGACGTCCTCGCCGAACTCGACTTGGTGATCGCCTCGCCCCACAGCGGGCTCGGCCAGGATCGGGAGACGGCGACGGATCGGCTCGTCGCCGCGGTCGAACACCCCGAGACGGACGTCCTCGGCCACCCGACCGGCCGCCTCATCAACGACCGACCGGGGCTCGATCCGGACCTCGACCGACTGGCCGCGGCGGCCGCCGACGCCGACACGGCCCTGGAGGTGAACGCCAACCCCCATCGCCTCGACCTGAACGACGCGGCGGTCAGGACCGCCGTCGAGGCCGGGGCACCGATCGTCGTCGACACCGACGCCCACGGGGTCGACGAACTGGACTATCGACGGTACGGCGTCCACACCGTTCGCCGGGGGTGGGCCGAGGCCGACGACGTGGTGAACGCCGCCCCGGTCGGGACGCTGTCGGCGTTCCTCGACTGAGGATGCGGTTCCTCTGTGACGCGATGCTCGGCAAACTGGCGACGTACCTCCGGATGTGTGGGTACGACACCGCCTACGCCCTCGATCGGGGGGTCGAGGCCGACGACGCCGTCCGGAAACTCGCCGAGCGCGAGGACCGGCGGCTGCTCACCCGGGACGCCGACCTCGCCGCGCGGACCGAGGGGGCGATCCGACTCACGGCACGGGACGTCGAGAAGCAGCTGCGGGAACTCCGCGAGGCGGGGGTGTCGCTCTCGCTCCCCGAGCGGCCGCGACGGTGCGGGCGGTGTAACGGCCCGCTCGACCCCGTCGCCGCGTCGGCGACGGCGCCGGCGGACGCGCCCGACCCCGCCGAGACCGACGTCTGGCGGTGCGAGCGGTGTGGCGGCCACTTCTGGAAGGGCAGCCACTGGGCGGACGTGCGGCGACGGCTGGAGGATCGGAGCGGGTGAGACCCCCGAGCTAGCGACTGCGCCAGTCCTCGCAGGCGTCCATATCGGCCATGACACCGTCGTGGTAGCCACAGTAGGGCTGGATGCCGCGCTCGGTGCGGACGTACTCGAAGTGTTCGCAGTTGCCACAGTAGCGGTCGGCGGCGTCGGTGGTCGCGTCGGTCGCGGCCGTCGACTTCCAAGTCTCGTCGGTGGCGTCGGTCGGACCGGACGGCGACGGCGGCGACTGGGGACTCGACGTCCCCGTCGACTCAGAACCGGAGGAGACGGTGGCGACTTCGCGGATGTCGTCCTCGTCGGCGCCGCCGTCGCTCACCTCGGCGCCGACGGTGGCCGTCGGGCCGGAGGCGCTCCCGCCGAGGCCGACCCCGCCACGCGACGTCGAGCGGTCCACCTCGATCACCTTCGTCTCTCCCTGTCGGGTCACCTCCATGGTGACGGTGCCGCCGGGGTCGTTGCGCGTCTTGAAGTTGGCGATGCCGACGAACAGACACCAGAAGGTGGTGAGCGCGCCGAGGAAGTAGACGCCGGCTGTCGGGAGCGTCAGGTCGACCATGCCGGGGGCGCAGTTGGCGCCGGACCACCGGCAGGGGTAGGCGTGGGAGAACAGCGCGACGCCGAGGACGGCGACGCTGGCCCCGATGCCCGCGGCGGCACGCGTCGAGCGCTCCGCGGGGAGGACCGCCGAGATGCCGAGGAAGACGGCGGGCACGCCGAGGCCGGCGAGGATGCCGCCGTACTCGCGCACGTCGAGGAGGGTGGTTCCGCCGCCCAGTAACACGTCGGTCGTAGCGACGATGATTCCAGCCACGACGAGGACGATGCCAACGAGAAAGAGGCTCGCCCCCGCGTAGATCTGCCGGAGACTCGGACCGCTCCGGTCATCCCCGTGGTAGACCTCCCCGAGACTGGTCATGGGCTGAGCTACGCCGCCCACCCACAAAACCCTACGTCAGACGGGCGTGTGACGGCGTGTCGCTGGTGCGAACGGTTCCGGGCGGTTCGAAGGGATTAACTCCCGGGCGGGAGTACCGTGGTCCATGGCAGAGGACGAGGACGACACGGAGCCGGCGGTCGAACTCGGCGAGGGCGAGCCGGTCGAGGGGGCGCCGCTGGCACGGGTGGCCTCCCGGCTCACCTGGCCACAGGAGGCGAGCAACGTGCGACGGAAGGAGGGGTCGGCGACGATCCGGACCCCCGACGGGCCACGGACGCTCGATTCGGTGCTCGACGACGTCGACGAAACCTACTTCGATACGCGACAGACGTTCCTGTCCGCGGTCCGCTCGGTGATCGGGACGGGGCCGGTCGCCACGGCCGAGAAGTGAGGTGAACCGCCCCCGGCTCTCCTGGGTGCGGACGTCGCTGCTCGCCGGTCTCTGTCTCTCGGTTCTCTGGTCGCTCTGGAGCGTGCCGTCCACCAGCCTGCCCGCCAGGCTGGTTCGGGACGTGACGCTGTTCGTCTGTCTGCCCTGCGCGCTGGCGGTCGGCCGCGGTCGCGACATCGGATGGCACGTCGACCGGCGCGTGCTCCGCAACACCGTGGCGCTCGCCCTCGTCGTCATCCCCTTCTACGTCGTGGGGTCGTCGCTGCCGACGATCCGAGCGTACTATCCGATGTGGGCGACCGACACCGCGCTCGCGACGTTCCTGCCCCACGCCGCCGCCCAGTTCGTCGTCGCCGCCGCCGCGGAGACGTACTACCGGGGGTTGCTCTGTGTCGGCGTCCGCGAACTCGGGATCAAGAGCGTCTTCATCAGCCCCGTCGTCTACGCCTTCCATCACGTCCACAAGCCGCCGATAGAACTCCTGCTGTCCGCGCCGGCGGACGTGCTCTTCGGCGCCGTCGACTACCGGAGCGAGTCGATCCTCCCCTCCGTCGTGGCCCACGGGGGCGGGCTCGCCCTGCTCGATTGGCTGGTGCTCAACCCACCCATCGTCCCGACGGCGACGGTCGTGCGCCTGCTGTCGTGGCTCCCCGTCCCGCTGTAGTTACGGGGTCTCTGGCGGCAGGTCGATGGTGACGACCGTTCCCCCGTTCCGGCCGTCGTGAACGTCGAGGGAGCCGCCCGCGTTGCCGACGATCCAGCGTGTGATCCACAGGCCGAGGCCGCTCGAGTGAGCCACCTGCGTGGGTTCGCGGTCGCCGACGAGCAATTCCCGTTCCACGGCCGGCAGTCCGGGGCCGTCGTCGACGACGCGGACCTCGACCCGGTCGTCGTCCCGTTCCGAGACGACGACGGCCACGCGCCGGGGGTCCCCCTCGTTGTGTTCGACGGCGTTCTCGAAGACGTTCATGATCGCGACGGCGAGCGCGGGCGTCGCCCGCACCGGAAGCGAGTCGGGGATGGCGGTGTACCACTCGACGGTCGGATCTTCCCCCGCGAACTCGGCGGCCAGGTCGCGGGCCAGCGACGCCACGTCGATCGGTTCGCGGTCGGCGTCGGAGGCGACGACCCGGTCGGCGTCCCGGAGCTGTGTGCTGATTTCGAGGAGTTCACGGGCCGCCTCCTCGATGCGGTCGAGCATCCGCGACGTCGCCGGGTCGGCGTCGAGGACGTACCGAAGCTCCGACGCACAGCCCAGGACGACGTTCATCCGGTTGCGGATGTCGTGACGCGCGACGCGATGGAGCACGTCCAGGCGTTCGTTCGTCGTCTCCAGTCGCCGCTCGTACTCCTTGCGGTCGGTGACGTCGTGGACGACGCCGAGGGCATCGACCGGGTCGCCGTCGTCGGAAAAGGAGAGCTCGGCCCGCTCGCGGACCCAGCGTGTCTCCCCGTCGACGAGGATCCGGTGTTCGATGTCGTAGGGCTCACCCGCCAGCGCGGCGTTCCAGCGGTCCTCAACGTGGTCCCGGTCGTCCGGGTGGACAGAGGACAGGACCGTCTCGTGGGTCGGCGTCTCCTCGCGGGACCGGCCGAAGATGTCGTAGACGATGTCCGACCACCAGAGCTCCTCGGACGGGAAATGTCGGTACCAGCTTCCGATCCGGGCCACCTCCTGTGCCTGCGAGAGGTGTGCCTGCTTGCGGCGGAGTTCGTCCAGTTCACGCTTTCGCTCGGTGATCGGGCGGGCGGCGACGGCGGCGCGCGTCCCGTCGGCCGTGGCGACGCGCGCCTCGACCCACTCGTCGCCGGACGACGTGGGCAGGCGGTACTCGACGGTGCGCACCTCGCCCGTCTGCAGGACACACGTCGTCGCCGCGTCGAGCGTCTCGGCGGCCGATGCCGGAAAGACGTCCGCGAGGGCCCGGCCACACATCGCCGTCGGGTCGTCGGGGAGGACGGCCGCCGCGTCGTGGCCCGCCCGCGCGTCCGATACCCGCCCCGCCGCGTCGACGACGAACCACGCGTCGGGGAACGCCCGGAGTGCACCCGGCCGGCGGGTCGCCCGCTCGGGGGCGTCCCGGACGGCCGCGGCGATGCGGGCGCCGAGGTCGGCGTCCGCCGACCGCGGGACGTAGTCGGTCACGCCGGCGGCGATGGCGTCGCTCGCGGCCGCCTCGCTCCCCGTGTCGGCGACCACGACGACGGGAAGCGACGGGTCCCGTTCGCGGACGGCGCGGGTCAGCGCCACCCCGTCGCCGTCCGGGAGGTCGAGGGCGGTCACGACGCCGTCGACGTCGGCGCCGGCGCCGACTCCGTCGAGGGCGGCCGTTAGCGTGGCGACGGGGACGGCGTCGACCCAGCGATCCGAGACGGCGTCCGCGACGCCGACGCCGACGTCGAGGACGCGGACCGTCTCCATGCGAGGGGATAATCCCATCTCCAAAATAAACGTGTCCGTCACGGCGGCGTTCGTCGACACCGTAACGGCGACCGCCCGGTCCGCAGCCCACGGGAGAGCGACGGGCGCATTTATTCCGACGGCGCCCGTTGCTACGGGCATGTCCCTTCCGATCGATCCCTCGACGCTCGACGCGTCGGACGTCGGGGAGAAGCGAGCGACCCTGGAGATGGAGCACGAGGCGGCCGTCGAACACGTCCGGGAGACGTTCGAGGCGGCGGGGTTCGGCGTCCCCGTCGAGTTCTCGCCGTCGGACCTCCTCAACGAGAAGGTGGACGCCGACCGGGACCCATACTACGTGCTCGGGGCGTGCAACCCCGCGATGGCGGACCGCGTCCTCGACGCCAGCGACGGCCGGATGGGCGCGCTGTTCCCGTGCAACGTCGTCGTCTGGGAGCGGGAACCGGGCGTCCAGGTCGTCTACCACGTCAGCATCATGCGGATCGGGCGGCTGGCTGGCCTCGCGCCGGACGACGAGGAGATGGCGGACATCGTCGCCGGGACGGGCGAGATGGTCGACGCCGCGTTCGCCGCGCTGTAAACCCGCGGCGCTCGCCGCGCCCTAAATTCGCGGCGCTCGCCGCGCCGTTACCGCCCCGGTCACCGCCGGCGACGCGACCACGCGCCGAAACGGTCATCCGTGCCACGCGATAGTTGGGGACGAATGGCTCGTTCGCGGCGTACGTACATCGACTACCGGGCGACCGTTGCCTACGTCGGAACGGTCCTCAAGTACATCGGCGTCGCGCCGACGTTCCCGTTCGCGGCGGCGCTCTACTACGGCGAGGACCCGCTCCCCTTCGTCGCGACGAGCGTCGTCATGGTGGGCGGTGGGGCGCTCCTGGAACGGGTACGCAGCGACGGCGAGTTGGGCAACCGCGAGGCGTTCCTGCTCGTGAGCCTGGCGTGGCTGGCCGTCCCGTTGGTCGGGACGGTCCCCTACCTCGTCGCCGGGACCGGAACGGTCGCGAACCCGGTCAACGCACTCTTCGAGAGCATGAGCGGGTTCACGACGACCGGAGCGACCGTGCTCGGCGAAATCTCCGTCGAGCGACACGGACACGCGATGTTGCTGTGGCGCCAACTCACCCAGTGGCTCGGCGGGATGGGCATCCTCGTTCTGATGATCGCCATCCTGCCGAAGCTGTCGGTCGGTGGGGCCCAGATCATCGACAACGAGGCGCCGGGGCTCGAACTGGAGAAGCTGACGCCACGGATTCAGGAGACCGCACGCGCGTTGTGGGGCATCTACGCCGGGGTGACCCTCGTCGCCGCGGCGGTCTACTACGGCCTGTCTCTGGTCGGCGTCGCGCCGAACATGGACCTCTTCAACGCCGTCGCGCACGCGCTGACGACGCTGCCGACCGGTGGCTTCTCGCCCGAGGCCCGGAGCGCCGAGGCGTTCGCCCCCGCCGTCCAGTGGGCGATGATGCCCTTCATGATCGTCGCGGGGACCAACTTCGCCCTGTTCTGGTACGTCCTGAAAGGGGAACCCCGCCGGCTGCTCGACAACACGGAGTTCCGATCGTACCTGCTCGCCATGGCCGGTTTCGGGGCGGTCGTCTCGGCCGTCCTCTACCTGGGCGTCGGGCTCGCGGAGACGCCGTCCGCGGTCGGCGTGATCCCGGGGAACGTCGAGGGCGCCCTCCGCCAGGGGCTCTTCCAGGTGATCGCCATCGTCACGACCACCGGGTACGCGAGTATGGACGTCAACACGTGGGACGCCTCCGCCCAGACGATCCTGCTTTTCGCGTACTTCCTCGGCGGCTCCGCGGGGTCGGCCGCCGGCTCGATCAAGATCGTTCGGTGGGTGCTCGTCAAGCGGTCGATCGGCCGATCGCTGTTCACGTCCGTCCACCCCGAGGCCGTCAGACCCCTGCGGCTGGAGGGGGAGGCCGTCGACGAGGGGACGATCCGCGACGTCTTCGTGTTCGTTCTCCTCTTTCTCCTGTTGTTCGGCCTCTCGACCGTCGTCATCTATCTCGACAGCTTCCGGACGCCCGCGGTGTCGTTGTCGGGACTGGACGCGATGAGCGTCGCCATCGCCACGCTGGGGAACGTCGGCCCGGGATTCGGCGTCGTCGGGCCGATGAACAGCTTCCTGCCGTTCTCCGACGCCGCCAAACTCTACATGGTCTTCCTGATGTGGATCGGCCGTCTGGAGGTGCTCTCGGTGCTCGTCGTCTTCACGCCGTCGTTCTGGCGGTGGTGAACGGAGGTCAGAACCGATCGAGCGTCGTCTGGAGGCCCGCGACCATCGCCGACTTGCGCCGGAGGTCGGCGAGCGACGCGGGGAGGTAGTCGACGACGCCCCGCACCGCGTCCGCGAGGGTCTCGGCGGTGGCGTGTTCGCCCTCGAAGGCGTGGCGGACCCCCTCGCGGACCTGCCAGACGCCGGCGGGACCCCAGTAGTCGTCGGAGACGTGCCGGAGGACGAGACATTTCGCGGTCCGGCCCCGCTCGTCCAGGTGTTCGAGGGCCGCCAGCCGCGCCGCGTGGTACGCCCCCGCCGTCTCCTCGACGTAGCCGGTCCGTCCCTCGTAGCCCTCGCGGTCGGCCGCGAGCCACATCCCCGCCTCGGGGTCGGGGTTCCAGACGCTCCCCGGCGCCTTCAGCTCGACGAGTTCGTACTCCCACTGTCCGGGCGCGAGGATCACCCAGTAGGCGTTGCCGAGGAACTCGTTGCGGTGGATCTCCACCCCGTCGACGCTCGGCGCGTCCCGGAGCGAGCCGCGAAGGAACCCCCCGACGGTGTCGTCGACGGCGGTGATCGACCAGCGGGTCGGGACGAGCCGGCGGTTCTCCGCCCGCCCCAGCGCCCCCGCCGAGAGAATGGTGTTCACCTCGTAGACGTCGAACCCGCGGCGGTAGAGGTAGTTGATCGCCCCCTCGGCGCGCCAGTCGTCGTCCTCCAGGGTCTTCTCGACCGCGCGGGGAATGTGGGGGTTCTCGCCGAGCGACGCCGAGCGGGCCGGGGCGCTGGGCCCGGTCGGGGGCGAGGCGCCGTCGGCGTCGAAGTCGACGGTGGGATCGGCGTCGAGACCGATCTCCACGTCGACCGGCCGGTCGGCGATGGCGACTTCGCGGCCGACGCCGACGAACCCCTCCCAGGTGTCCGCGACGTCGACCGACGCGGACCGGCGGGAGTTCAGGAGGCTCGTCCGCCGGCGGAACACCTCCGTCAGGTCGACGTCCTCGTCGTACCACGCGCCGCTGGTGACGAAGCGGCCGGCGTCGCCCTCGTTGCCGACGGGCGAGAGGATGCCGGTCGACACCTCGGGGTAGTTCGACCGGCCGACGAAGATGGAAGGGGAGACGCTGCCGACGACCGAGTCACCCGAGACGGTGCGTTCGACCCGGTCGGCGACGCTCTCGACGTGATCCAGGATCTCGTAGGACTTCTCCTTGGCGAGGCGCCGTCGCTCGGCGCGTTCGTTCGCCTCGATGTCGATGAAGTCGTCGAGGCGCATGGGATCGATAGCGGCGACGGAGGTTTGACACTGTCGGCTGTCGGTCGGCCGGGTCGGCGTCCGGGAACGGCCGACGGGAGCCTAACTGTGGATGCCCATCGCTTCGATCTGTTCCTGGTAGCGGTTGCGGATGGTGACCTCGGTGACCTGGGCGACGTCGGCGACTTCGCGCTGGGTCTTCTTCTCGTTGCAGAGCAGGGAGGCGGCGTAGATGGCCGCGGCGGCGTAACCGGTCGGCGACTTGCCCGACAGCAGGCCCTTCTCGGCGGTCGTCTCGATGATCTCGTTGGCCTTCGACTGGACCTCCTCGCTGAGTTCGAGCTCCGAACAGAACCGCGGAACGTACTTCTTGGGGTCGACGGGTTTCATCTCCAGGCCGAGCTCCTGGGAGATGTAGCGGTAGGTCCGACCGATCTCCTTGCGTTCGACCCGCGAGACCTCGGAGATCTCCTCCAGCGACCGGGGGATCCCCTCCTTCCGGCAGGCGGCATAGAGGGCGGCGGTGGCGACGCCCTCGATCGAACGCCCGCGGATGAGGTCCTCGTTGAGCGCGCGTCGATAGATCACCGAGGCCACCTCGCGTACCGAGCGGGGAACGCCCAGCGCCGAGGCCATCCGGTCGATCTCGCTCAGCGCGAACTGCAGATTGCGCTCGCCCGCGTCCTTCGTCCGGATGCGCTCCTGCCACTTCCGCAGCCGGTGCATCTGCGAGCGCTTCCGCGAGGAGATCGAACGCCCGTAGGCGTCCTTGTCCTTCCAGTCGATGGTCGTCGTCAGTCCCTTGTCGTGCATCGTCTGGGTGGTTGGGGCTCCCACCCGCGATTTCTCCTGGCGTTCCTGGTGGTTGAACGCCCGCCACTCCGGCCCGGGATCGATCTGCTCTTCCTCGATGATGAGGCCGGTCTCCTCGTGAATCAGTTCGCCATCCGCCGTCCTGACGAGGTCCTCGGGATCGAGATCGTCGAGATCGACGTCCGCGTCGTCGGTTTCCTCCTCTTTCTCGCCCTGCCATCGCGTTCGGTCTTCCCGCTGGCGGGTGGGCCGTGTCATCGCGTTTTTATACTCGTAGTTGGCGGTTACTTAAACCCTTGGTCGGTGACGGATGGCGACCGAACGGCCGCCACGACCCGGTCGTGGCCCTCCAGCGGGCCGGTACGGCCGTCACTCCTCGGCGTATCGGTCGAGCACGGACGCGCGACACCGAAGGAGCGTCGGAAGGTGATCGGCACCCTCGACGACGGTCAGATCGGCGGTCGGGAGGCGATCACACAGTCGTCTCGCGCCCGCGATGGGCGCGTTCGCGTCCCGGTCCCCGTGTCGGCAGTGGACCGGCACGTCGACGTCGTCGAGGGGCAGGTCCCACTCCCGGGCGAGCAAGGCGAGTTCGGTGACTGCGCCCCGCCGGTGGTCGTCGAGGGCGGTCACGAAGTCCCGGTGGACGCGCTCGGCGACGCCCGGTGGCAGGTCGCTCGGATCCGTCGTATACTGCGAGACGACGATCCGTGGCGGGAGCCGGTCCGCGGCCCACGCCTGCACGCCGAGGAGGCCGTGGAGGAATCGGGGCGAGACGCGGGCGAGGGCGCTCAGGAGTCGCTGTGGTGCCGGCGGGGGAGACGCCAGAGAGGGCGGCGGCGCCCCCGCGACCACGTCGACGGCGTCGACGCGGTCCGGGTGGGTTGCCGCGAGGGCGAGGGCGTGGGGGCCGCCACCCGAGAAGCCGACCACGCCGGCCGTCTCGACGCCGGCGTCGTCGAGGACGGGCGTGAGGAAGGCGCCGGTGTCGGCCAGGGTCCGCGTCGGCCACGGCGTCGAGCGAGCGTAGCCGGGACGGTCGGGGGCGAGAAGGCGGACTCCCGCCCGCTCCGCCGACGCGGCCAGGAGGCCACCGAGGACGTGCGATCCCGGCGTGCCGTGGAGGAACAGGACCGGAACGCCGTCGGAATCGCCGTACTCGGCGTACGAAACGCGTCGGTCGGGATCCGTCTGGACGGTTCGGAGGGTGGCGTCGTCGTCGGGGACCATGGCCGAGGCTGGTCACGAGGGTCGGAAATAGGTGCCGGACCGACGGTCGAGGGCGCGGACCGTCGGGGCCCGGACGGAACGAATCGCATTTGAGTGGGTCGTCCGAAGTGGGCCCGATGCCGACCATCGACTGTGACCCCGAGACGGCGCGCAGCCGGCTGGAGGAGGCCGGCGTCGCCGTCGAGGCGGGGAACACCGACCACGAGCGCTGGCGGGCCGAACGCGGCGACGCGGTGGCCGTCGCCTACGACGACAGCGTCGTCGTCCAGGGGGCCCGGCCAACCGACCTGACCGCGCTGCTCTCGACGGCCGGCGGCCGGGCGCACGTCTACTTCGACGGGGCGAGCCGCGGCAACCCCGGACCGGCCGCCGTCGGGTGGGTCATCGTCTCGGGGGACGGAATCGTCGACGAGGGCGGCGAGACCATCGGCGAGACGACGAACAACCGTGCCGAGTACGAGGCGCTGATCCGCGCGCTGGAGGTGGCCCGGGACCACGGCTTCGAGGCGGTCGACGTCCGCGGCGACTCGGAGTTGATCGTCAAGCAGGTGCGGGGGGAGTGGGACGCGAACGACCCCGGCCTCCGGGAGCGGCGGGTGACGGTCCGGGAGTTGCTCGCCGGGTTCGACCGCTGGTCGCTGGAACACGTTCCGCGGGAGATAAACGACCGGGCCGACCGACTGGCGAACGAGGCACTCGACGATGACTGATCTGCCACGGGAGGTACGCGACGAAGCCGAACGGCTCACCCGCCTGGCCCGCCGGGCGGTCGACGAGAACGAGGCGGCCGCCTACGAGCGCGACCGGGACGAGCGCCTCGCGGCGTTCGACTACACCGCCCGCATCCGGGAGGACGACGACACGCTCGTCCTCCACCCTGCCGAGTGGCTGGAGGGTGAGACGGCGCGGATCGAGCGCATCGAGGACACCGACCGCGCGGTCGAGATTCCGCTGTCCGGGAGCGGCGACGCCTCGGAGTGGGAGTCGGTGGAGCGCCACAACGCCGAGGTAGTCGAGCGCGTGCGCGAGCGGGCGGACGAAGTACACGCGGCCAACGCGAGGGCGTTCGCCGATTTCATGGGCAACCACTACGCCCGGCGGGTGGAGACGGCGACGGCGGCGGAGCTACGGGAGTTCCTGACGGAGTATTTCCCGCGGAACGCGTGGCCGAGCGACGAGCAACGCGACGCAGTGGAGCGGTCGCTCGAACACGTTTACGCCGTGACGGAAACCGAGATGCCCGAGTTCAGTTCTGCGCGTCGATGAGGTCACGGACCGAGTCCGCCCGGTCCTCGTCCGTGACGAATTTCGAGAGCACCCAGTCCATCCGGGTCAGGACCGCCTCGTGGCCCTCCTCGGTCAGTTCGTACTGGTTCGTCCGCTTGTCGAGTTCGCTCTTCTCGACCAGGTCCATCTCGACGAGGTTGTCGAGGTTGGGGTAGAGACGCCCGTGGTTCACTTCGGTCCCGTAGTAATCCTCGAGCTGGCGCTTGATCGCCAGCCCGTACATGGGTTCCTCGGAGAGGATGACGAGGATGTTGTGCTGAAACGCAGTCAGATCACGAACGATACCGGGGCTGCTACTTACTGCTTGTGCCTCTGACATACTTGAAGACATGTCACGGAGATATTTAACCCTTCTCAACTCGTTCTTGAATGTGAGAATTAGGGCTCGTAGCGCCGGAATCCGACATTACCGATTTAGGACATGTGTCTAATCGAACATGTAAGTATTCGACCGGCTCGTGACGGCGACTGCCCGGTCGCCGTCGGTCGCACGTCGTTGCCCGGAGAGATACGAACGGGCCGGGACTGCGTCGACCGCTCGCACCTGTCACGTGGACTCGGTGATGGCCGTTCATGTACTTTTTCATTCGTGTTGCCGTGTGTCGTCCCGAAAGGCCTATTTGGCGGTTCGGCCGTCCTATCACTATGGTAAACCTGTGGGAAGACCTGGAACCCGGCCCGAACCCGCCCGAGACGATCACCGCCGTCGTCGAGTGTCTCAAGGGCGAGCGGAACAAGTACGAGTACGACAAGGACGTGCCCGGCGTCGTCCTCGACCGAGTCCTCCACAGCAACGTCCACTACCCGAGCGACTACGGGTTCATTCCCCAGTCGTACTACGACGACGAGGACCCCTTCGACGTCCTCGTCCTCGTCGAGGACGGAACGTTCCCCGGGTGCATCGTCGAAGCGCGGCCCATCGCCCTCATGAAGATGGACGACGACGGCGAACAGGACGACAAGGTCATCGCCGTCCCGACCGAGGACCCGCGGTTCGACCACTACCGGGACCTCGACGACATCCCCCAGCAGACCCTCGACGAGATCGACGAGTTCTTCTCGACCTACAAGAACCTCGAGGAGGGCAAGGAAGTCGAGACGCTGGGCTGGGAGGACAAGGCCGCCGCGAAAGACGCCATCGAACACGCCATCGACCTCTACGACGAGAAGTTCGCCTGAACTGATTCCCGTCGGTTATCCACCCAGTCCCGCGCATGAATTATGCGCATGGGTAATCTTTTGGGCACGAGTCCCGTACGGACTCGTATGAGCGACACCAGCCATCCCGGGCTCAGTCACGTGACCGTCGTGCCGTCGAACTACGACGGGGACGACGACGCCCAGTCGGCGTCGCGTCGGCCGGCCGACGCGACGCACTGAGCACCCCGCGGGCGGATCGGCGACCGCCCCCATTTTTATCGACCCCGCCACTACGCAGGGGTAATGGCTCAGTGCGACGAGTGCGGCAGTCACGAGAACCTGCCGTACCAGTGTCGGCGCTGTGGCGGGACGTTCTGCTCGGAACACCGACTCCCGGAGAACCACGACTGTCCCGGGTTGGACGAGTGGAACGACCCGGACGGTGTGTTCGATAGCGGCTTCGACGACAGCGTTCGAGCCGAGAGCGGGGGGAGCGGGAGCGTCCTCGACAGGCTTCCCAGCCTCGACGGGTCGGTGACGGGCACCGGCGGCCTGCTCGGTTACTTCCGGGGGAACGTGGCGTACCTGTTTCTCGCGCTCATGTGGGTCACCTTCGCGCTCCAGTTGCTGATCGGGGGCGTGTTCGGCCGGGAGGTGATGGCGTCGTTGTTCGTCCTCCGGTCGGACCACCTCGCCTACGTCTGGACGTGGATCACTTCCGTCTTCGCCCACGGTGGCCTCTATCACATCGCCGGCAACAGCATCGTGCTGTACTTCTTCGGCCCGCTCGTCGAGCGGTACGCCGGGTCGAAACGCTTCGCCGCCCTGTTCCTGCTCAGCGGCGCCCTCGCCGGGCTCGGGTTCGTCGGGGTCAGCATCCTCCTCGGCTCGCTCGGCCCGACGGGCGTCGTGAGCGTCGTCGGAGCCAGTGGCGCCATCTTCGCCGTCCTCGGGGTTCTCACGGTGCTCAACCCCGGGCTGCGGATCTACCTCTATTTCATCATCCCCATCCCGCTGTGGCTGTTCACGGCCGGGTTCGCCGTCATCTCCGTGCTCTTTTTCCTCTCGCCGCAGTCCGCGTCGTCGGTCGGGCAGGGCAACGTCGCCCACCTCGCACACCTGATCGGCCTCGTGATCGGACTCGCCTACGGCAAGCGACTCAAACGCCCGCGGAACGTCCCCGATCAGTTGACCTTCGGGGGCGGACGAGGGCCCGGTGGCCCCGGCGGACCGGGCGGCCCCGGCGGTCCGGGCGGCCCCGGCGGTCCGGGACGGCGGTGACGCGGCCGTGACCCCCGTCCGCCCCGAGTTCGTCCCCGACCCCTCGCAGTCCCGTGCGGAGATGGAGGCGCTCCAGCGGCGTGTCGCGGACGCGGCGCGGTTCGCGGACGACCTGGAGTCCGATCCGGCGGCCGTCTCGCTCGCGGACGACGCGACCCTCGCCGGCGACCGGCCCGTGGTCGCCGGGGTGGATCAGGCCTTTCTCGACGACCGGGCGGTCAGCGCCGTCGTCTGTCTCCGGGGCGGGACAGTGGTCGAACGCGTCCACGCGGTGACCGACCTGTCGGTGCCGTACGTCCCGGGACTGCTCTCCTTCCGCGAGGGCGGCCCGATACTCGCGGCGTTCGAGCGGCTGGAGGCGACTCCCGACGTCGTCCTTTTCGACGGGAGCGGACGCATCCACTACCGGCAGGCCGGCCTCGCGACGCATCTCGGCGTCGTCCTCGACGTGCCGAGCGTCGGCGTCGCGAAGAACCTGCTCTGTGGCCGGATCGAGGCCGACGTGGACGGGCGACCGGCGGGCTGGCGGGCGCCGGTCGTCGCCGACGCCGACCTCGACGCGCCGGACGGGACCGTCGTCGGCTACGCCTACCAGTCGCGGCAGTACGACTCGAACCCGGTCATCAACCCGCTGTACGTGAGCCCGGGCCACCGCGTGAGCGCGGGGACGGCCGTCGACCTCGTCGCGGCGCTCTGTGACGGCTACAAGCTCCCGGAGCCGACGCGGTTGGCCGACGCGTACGCCGAGGAGTGCAAGGCCGAACACGGGTAGTCGCCGACGCTCCGCACGTTTTAAGCCGTATCTCCGTCACCTCCCGGTAATGAGCGACGATCAGGAACTCGGGATCACCGAGTCGAAGGAACACAGCACCGGCGAGTGGTACGCCGAGGTGGTGCGCAAGGCGGGCCTGGCGAACTACGGCCCCGAGGGCATGAGCGGCTTCATCGTGACGCGCCCGCGCGGGTACGCGCTCTGGGAGTCCATCCGGAACGAACTCGACGCCCGCTTCAAGGCGACCGGCGTGCAGAACGCCTACTTCCCGATGTTGATCCCCGAGTCGTACCTCGAACGCGAGAAGGACGTGGTCGAGGGGTTCGACCCCGAGGTGGCGTGGGTCACACAGGGCGGCTACGAGGAACTGGAGGAACGGCTCGCCGTCCGGCCGACGAGCGAGAGCATCATCGCGCCGTATCTGAGTCAGTGGATCCGGAGCTACCGGGACCTCCCCATGCGCGTCAACCAGTGGTGTAGCGTGATCCGGTGGGAGGCCACCGAGACGAAGCCGTTCTTCCGCACCAAAGAGTTCCTCTGGCAGGAGGGCCACACCGCCCACGCAACCGAGGAGAGCGCCTGGTCCGAGACGATCACCCGCCTCGACCAGTACGAGGAGGTGTACGAGGACGTCCTCGCGATGCCGGTCCTCCGCGGGAAGAAGCCCGAACACGACAAGTTCCCCGGGGCGGACACCACGACGACCGTCGAGGCGCTGATGCCGGACGGCAAGTCGGTCCAGGGCGCGACCAGCCACTACCTCGGTCAGAGCTTCGCCGAGGCGTTCGACATCACGTTCACCGACGAGAACGAGGACGAGCGGGTCGCCCACACTACCTCGTGGGGGCTGTCCTGGCGGGCGCTCGGGGCGCTCGTCATGACCCACAGCGACGACCAGGGGCTCGTCCTGCCGCCCGCGATGGCGCCGGAACAGGTCGTGATCGTTCCCATCTGGCAGGAGGAGACGAAAGACGACGTGCTGGCGTACGCCGAGGGCATCGCCGACGACCTCCGAGCGGCGGGCGTCCGCGTCGAACTCGACGACCGCGACGAGCACAACCCCGGCTTCAAGTTCAACGAGTGGGAGCTGAAGGGAGTCCCGGTACGGATCGAAATCGGTCCCAACGAGGTCGAGGAGGGGACGACGACCCTCGTCCACCGACCGGACGGCGAGTCCGCCGAGGCCGACCGGGAGGGCATCGTGGGTACCGTTCGGGACCACCTCGACACCGTCCACGCCAAGCTCTACGCCGCCGCCGAGGAGAACCTGACCGAGAACGTCCGCGAAGCGTCCGACCGGGCCGAAATCCTCGGTACGATCGGCCAGCACGGCGGGTACGTCAAGGCGCCGTGGTGTGGCGACGAGGACTGCGAGGCGAAGATCAAAGAGCAGGTGGCCGCCGAAATCGTCCTCGTGCCCTTCGAGGGCAGCGAGAGCGACACCGACCCGATCCACGACGGCGAGACCTGCGCGCTCTGTGACGACGACGCCGTCGAAACCGCCTACTTCGCCCGCTCGTACTGATATCGCCGGCTAACCGTTTCGAGGCCGGGACGGCGACCATCCTGATCGACGTCCGCCCGTGCGTGTGACGTCCGCGGTGAGTTTCGGCCAGGGAGTATCGACCACGATCGTTCGTTATTTTTATCCGCTTAGGTATACAGTGGAATTAATATGGTATATATTACCTTGTATGTGACTAATGAAGCCTTACACTAACAGGAACAGGCTAATAAGTTGGAACGTGGTATGTGTCGTATGACCAAGCCGCGGAGAGACGCCCACGCCGATCAGCGGGGGCTGGCGAACCCCACGGACGAGCGATCGAACTGTGGTGTAGGCGTCGTCCTCGATTTGGAGGATGGCGACTCCCACCAGACGGTCGCCGACGGCATCGACCTGCTCATCAACCTCGAACACCGCGGGACGACCGGGGCGGAGGAGGCAACCGGCGACGGCGCCGGCATCATGATCCAGCGACCGGACGAGTTCTTCGAGGCCGTCGTCGACGCCGACCTGTCCGATCCCTACGCGGTCGGGTCGGTGTTCATGCCCCAGGACGGGGCGGCCCGGCAGGGGCTGATGACCATCTTCGAGCGGACGCTCGCCGAACACGGCCTGGAGGTGTTCCACTGGCGTGACGTCCCGACCGACAATCACGAACTCGGACAGACGGCCCTCGACTCCGAGCCCTACGTCCAGCAGCCGTTCGTCCGCCCGACCGAGGGGATGGACGAAGACGCGTTCGACCGCACGCTCTACGTGGCCCGACGCGCCGTCGAGAACGCCATCGAGGAACTCGACTCGGCAGGCGCCGGCCGGTTCTACATCTGCTCGCTCGACCGCGAGACGCTGGTCTACAAGGGACTGCTCAAGGCCACACAGCTCCCGACGTACTACCCGGATCTCGTCGACGAGCGCGTCAAATCCACGCTGGTACTCGTCCACGCACGGTTCTCGACGAACACGCTCGGCGCGTGGCACCTCGCACACCCCTACCGGAACATCATCCACAACGGCGAGTTCAACACCATCCGGGGGAACATCAACTGGATGCGCGCCCGGGAGACGGACCTCGAACACCCGGACTTCGGCGAGGACCTCGAGACGCTGAAGCCGATCATCAACGATCCCAACCAGAGCGACACCGCCTCCGTCGACAACGCCCTCGAACTGCTCGTGCAGGGCGGGCGCGACCTGCCCCACGCGCTCCGGATGCTCATCCCCGAGGCGTTCCGCAAGGACGAGGAGATGAGCCAGGAGCGCAAGGACTTCTACGACTACCACGCGAGCCTCGTCGAGCCGTGGGACGGTCCGGCGCTGGTCGTCGGCACCGACGGTGACCGGATCGCCGCCGCCCTCGACCGCAACGGGCTCCGCCCCTGCCGATACGACGTGACCGAGGACGGGCGCCTCATCATGGCCAGCGAGGCCGGCGCGCTCGACATCGACCCCGCCGACATCGAGGAACGACACCGGCTCCAACCCGGGCAACTGCTCGTCGCCGACCCCGAGGAGGGGCGCGTCATCCCCGACGACGAGGTGTTCGACGACCTGACCGACGAGAAGTACGGCGAGTGGGTCGAGCGCGAACAGCGCCACCTCGCGCCGGAAGCGAACGACGACTTCGAGCCCCGCGACCGCGTCGAGTCGCTTCGCGCCCATCAGTCGGCCTTCGGTTACACGCACGACCAGTTGGACCACCTCATCGAGCCGATGGCCGAGGACGGCAAGGACCCCGTCGGCTCGATGGGCGACGACACGCCGCTGTCCGTGCTCTCGGATTTCAACCGGCCGCTGTTCACCTACTTCAAACAGCTGTTCGCGCAGGTGTCGAACCCGCCGATCGACTACATCCGCGAGGAGCTCGTGACGAGCCTGGAGTCCCGGCTGGGACCCCAGCGAAACCTGCTCGACGAGACGCCGGAACACGCCCGACAGCTGGTGGTCGACTCGCCGGTGCTGACCGACGCCCAGACCGCCGCGATCACGGACCTCGACGGGGAGTTCGACTCGGCCGTCGTCGACATGACCTACGAGGAGGGCAGCGACCTGCGGACGGCGGTCGAACGCCTGCGTCGTGACGCCCGCGAGGCCATCGAGGACGGCGCAGACATCGTCGTCCTCTCGGATCGCAACACCGGGACGGACCGCGTTCCGATCCCGAGTCTGCTCGCGACCGGCGGGGTCCACCACGCGCTGGTCCGGAACGGGCTCCGTAACCACGCCGGCCTCGTCGTCGAATCCGGCGATCCGCGGGAGGTCCACCACCTCGCGACGCTGGTCGGCTACGGCGCCGACGCCGTCAACCCCTACCTCGCCTACCAGAGCATCTCGGACATCGTCGCCGGACCGGACGGCGCCGACGAATCCGAGGCCATCGCCCACTACAAGAAGGCCCTCGAGGACGGCCTCCTGAAGACGATGGCGAAGATGGGCATCTCGACGGTCGAGAGCTACCAGGGCGCCCAGATCTTCGAGGCCGTCGGCCTCTCCTCCGATTTCGTCCGCGAGTACTTCGAGGGGACGGAGATCCGCACCGAGGGGATCGGCATCGAAGAGATCGAGGAAGACCTGGAGACGCGTCACGCTGTCGCCTTCGAGGACGACCCGGACCTCGAACGCCAGGGCGAGTACGAACACCGCTCGAACGGGATCCATCACCAGTGGAACCCGAAGACCGTGGGAACCCTCCAGCAGGCGGTCCGCTCGGGGAGCTACGAGAAGTACCAGGAGTTCGCCGAGCTGATCAACGACCAGCAGGAGAACCTCCAGACCCTGCGCGGACTCCTCGAGTTCGACAGCGACCGCGACCCGGTCCCGCTCGACGAGGTACAGCCGGTCCACGAGATCGTCGAGCGGTTCTCGACGGCCGCCATGTCGCTCGGCTCGCTCTCGCCGGAGGCCCACGAGACCAACTCCATCGCCATGAACCGCATCGGCGGGAAGTCGAACACGGGCGAGGGTGGCGAGCCGCCCGAGCGGTTCGACACCGAGAAGGAGTGCAACATCAAGCAGGTCGCCTCCGGCCGCTTCGGCGTCACCTCGAACTACCTCTCGTCGGCCGATGAGCTCCAGATCAAGATGGCACAGGGGTCCAAGCCCGGCGAGGGCGGTCACCTCCCCGGCAAGAAGGTCAACGAGATGATCGCGCACGTGCGCTACTCCACGCCGGGGGTCGGGCTCATCTCGCCGCCGCCGCTACACGACATCTACTCCATCGAGGACCTCAAACAGCTGATCCACGACCTGAAGACGGCCAACCCCGAGGCCGACATCAACGTGAAACTCGTCGCCGAGGCGGGCATCGGTACCATCGCGGCCGGCGTCGCCAAGGCCAACGCCGACGTGGTCCACATCTCGGGCCACTCCGGCGGCACCGGCGCCTCGCCGAAGACGTCGATCAAGAACGCCGGTCTCCCCTGGGAGCTCGGCGTCGCCGAGGCCAACCAGATGCTCCGCGCGACGGGACTGCGCGACCGGATCCGCGTCTCGACCGACGGCGGCCTGATGACGGGCCGCGACGTCGCCGTCGCGGCGCTGCTCGGCGCCGAGGAGTACGTCTTCGGGACGGCCAGCCTCATCACGTCGGGCTGTGTGATGGCGCGGATCTGTCACACCAACAACTGCCCGACCGGCGTCGCCACGCAGGACGAGGACCTCCGGGAGCGGTTCTCCGGACAGCCGGATCACGTCATCAACTACATGGTCTTCCTCGCGGAGGAGCTGCGGGAGATCATGGCCGACCTCGGGTTCCGGACGGTCGAGGAGATGATCGGCCGGCCGGGGCTCCTCGAACAGGTCGAGAGCGACCACCCCAAGGCCAAGCATCTCGACCTCTCGGCCATCATCGCCGAACCCGAGGGCGGCGAGCGCCGGAAGACCCGCGAGCAGAAACACGCGGACGTCGAGACCCACCTCGACCGCGACCTGATCGGGGCGGCGACCGACGCCATCGAGGAGGGGGAGCCACTCCACCTGCGACGGGACATCTCGAACGGGGACCGCGCGGTGGGTGCCATGCTATCGAACCGCATCTCGCGACGCTACGGCGAGAGCGGTCTCCCCGAGGACACCATCTCCTGTACGTTCGATGGCATCGCCGGGCAGAGCTTCGGCGCCTTCCTCGCGAACGGCGTGACGATGGAACTCGTCGGCGCCGCCAACGACTACGTCGGCAAGGGCCTCTCGGGTGGCAAGGTGATCGTCCGGACGCCCGAGACGGCCACCTACGAACCCGAGGAGAACATCCTCGTCGGCAACGTCGCCCTCTACGGCGCCACGCAGGGCGAACTCTACGTCAACGGACTGGCCGGCGAGCGCTTCGCCGTCCGCAACAGCGGCGTGAAGGCCGTCGTCGAGGGCGTGGGCGACCACGGCTGTGAGTACATGACCGGCGGCGTCGTCGCCGTCCTCGGCGACACCGGGCGGAACTTTGCCGCCGGGATGTCCGGCGGCGTCGCCTACGTCTACGACCCCGAGAGCGACTTCGAGGAGCGCGCCAACACGGGCATGGTGACCATCCACCACGACCTGGAGGACGCCGACGAGGCGATGCTGCGCCGGCTCGTCGAGAACCACGCGGAGTACACCGACAGCGACCGTGCGACCGCGCTGCTCGACGACTGGGGCGTGGAGGTACGGAACTTCACGAAGGTGATGCCGGACGCCTACGCGGAGGTCATCGCCGAGGAGAGCCGCGAGGACGTGCGCAACGAACTCCCAGAACCGGCGGCGGCGGCCGGAAGCGGCGAGATCGGTGCGGGAACGGCCCAGACCGGCGACGACTGATCCGGTCGGTTACGATTCGTCGTCGTCGCTTCGCCCTTCGAGTCCGGGAATCTCCTCGCTGAGCCACTCGCGGAACCACTTCACCCGCTTGAGCCGCTGGTGGGCGATTCCCTCCGCGGCGTCGCTCTCGACGCGCCGTGCGGCGTCGCGGCCGCGTTCGAGGACGCGGTCGATCATCTCGCCGGCGTCCATATGCGTGCGCGACTCGTAACCCATGCGGAGAAGCATCAATACGGTGCCGTTGGCGCCGACTTTGTCGAGGATATCGCCCTCGATGAGACACCGCGTCTCCAGGGAGACGTCCGAAAGTGGGCCCTGATAGGAGTGTTCGCGGATCGACTGTGTCACCTGATCGACGAACGACTGGGGGTAGTCGCCGTGCGTGGCGAGATACTCGCGGGCGACGCGAGCCCCCTCGTCGGCGTGGCGCTCCTGTTCGGCTTCGAGTTTCGCGATGTCGTGAAAGAGCGCGGCGACGCGAACGACGTCGATATCGGCACCCTCGCGGTCGGCGATCTCCGTCGCCAGGTCCACCACGTTCAGCGTGTGGTTGAAGCGATACTCGGCGCTGTGCCACGGATACCACCGCATCCGCCCGCCGTCGCGCTCGTTCTCGACGCTCGCCACGAGGTAGTCCGAGACGAACTGCTTCATCTCCGCGAACTCCTCGTCGGAGACGGCCGACTCCTTGATCTCAACCCCCACGGTCCCACCTCCGTTGCGTTCGTGTGTATCTCATTGTCGAAAAAAAGACTGTTCGACTATTAGGCGTTACGACAGTCAGATCACTCCGATCGAAACCAGGACGACGAGCGCGTAGAGATAGACGAGCGAGACGAGCACGTTTCGCTTCGGCGCCCGCGGCCGCATCCCGGGGACCCTGACGATCCAGAACCCGAGCGCGGCGGCGGGCATCGTCCACAGCGGTCGGGAAGAGCCACGGAGGGCGCCGACGAACCGATTGACGACCCGAGACAGTTCGCGACCACCGGACGCCATCGTTATCCGGATCCATCCTCCGAGGAACTACCGTCCGATCCGGACGAGCCACCATCCGAGCCGCCGGACGAATCGCCGCCGCCACTTGACGAGCCACCATCCGAGCCGCCGGACGACGAGTCACTGCCGCCGGACGAATCGCCGCCGTCACTGGACGAGCCACCATCCGAGCCGCCGGACGACGAGTCACTGCCGCCGGACGACGAGTCACTGCCGCCGGACGAATCGCCGCCGTCACTGGACGAGCCACCGCTCGACGAATCGCCGCTCGAGTCGCCGTCCGACGAATCACCGCTCGAGGTGTCGTCTCCACCGCTCGTCGAGTCACCGCCGTCGCTGGACGAATCCCCGCTCGTCGAGTCGCCGGAAGTGTCACCGCTGGAGTCGCCGCCGTCGTCGGTATCCGAACTCGAATCGTCACTCGACGACCCGTCGCCACCGGTGTCGGACTCGTCGCTCGACGATCCGTCGTCACTGTCGGAGTCGTCCGTCGAGTCACCGTCCTTGCTGTCGGACTCGTCGTCGCTGTCGGAGTCGTCCGTCGAGTCACCGTCCTCGCTATCGGAGTCGTCGTCGCTGTCGGAGTCGTCGTCGCTGTCGGACTCGTCCGTCGAGTCATCGTCTTCACTCTCGGAGTCCTCGCTGTCGGAGTCCTCGCTGTCGGAGTCGTCCGTCGAGTCACCGTCCTCACTATCGGAGTCGTCGTCGCTGTCGGAGTCCTCGCTGTCGGAATCCTCGCTGTCGGAGTCGTCGTCGCTGTCGGAGTCCTCGCTGTCGGAATCCTCGCTGTCGGAGTCGTCGTCGCTGTCGGAGTCCTCGCTGTCGGGGTCCTCGCTGTCGGACTCGTCCTCGCTGTCGGAGTCCTCGCTGTCGGAGTCCTCGCTGTCGGAGTCCTCGCTGTCGGAGTCCTCGCTGTCGGACTCGTCCGTCGAGTCATCGTCTTCACTCTCGGAGTCCTCGCTGTCGGAGCCGTCCTCACTATCGGAGTCGTCGTCGCTGTCGGAGTCGTCGTCGCTGTCGGAGTCGTCGTCGCTGTCGGACTCGTCCTCGCTGTCGGAGTCCTCGCTGTCTGAGTCCTCACTCTCGGAGTCCTCGCTGTCGGAGTCCTCGCTGTCGGAGTCCTCGTCCGTCGAATCACCGTCGTCGGTCTCCGACTCATCACTCGCCGACTCGTCGTTGTCGTCCGCCGAGCCATCGTCGCTCGGCGTACCGGCGTCGGTGTCGCTGTCGTCGGAACCACTCGGGGCACCGGAGCTGCCAGCTGCCCCGGTTTCGGACGTGTTGTCCGTCGGTGCGGACCCGTTCTCGGAGCCCGTCGTTGACGAGTTCTGCACGGGGTCGTTCGATCCCGTTTCGTTCGCCGTCCCGTCGGTCGGCGTCGCGTTCGCCGTCGTCCCGTTGACCGGCTCGTCGGCCGTCGTGGAGTTGACCGTGGTGTTCGTCGTCCCGTTGATCGTCGTCTCGTTGATCGTCGTCCCGTTCTGGACGGTGGTGGCCGGTCCGGTCGGGACGGCCACCGCGAACGGACTGAACTTGTCGGTCAACGCCGAGAAGGACAGGAGTCCGAGATCGGTCGACGAGACCGTCGTGTTGAGTTTCCACCAACCGCCGTCGTGTTTGTGCATCAGGGCGGCGTCGTCGGGCGATTGGTTCGTTCCCTCGAACAGCGACGGGCTGAGCCAGAACGTGATGCGCGCACAGGTCTCCCGCTCGGCCACCTCCTCGGAGCCGAGGACCTCGACGTTCGTTATGTCCACTTTCGAGGGATCGTCGGATCTGATAGTCGGTGAACACTGGACGGGGGTGACCTCGACCATCCCGTGTTGGACGTTGGGTTGGATCGTCACGTTCGCCGAGACGTTCTCGTCGTCGGACAACACCGTGTACGTCCCCGCGCCGGTCGCGGAGGCGACGACCACGAACATGGCGACGAGTGCGACCACGGCTGTCCAGTCGAATCCGGGTTGGTCGAGCGATGACATGGTCAACGATCACCTCCGAACGGACCGGGCAGCAACGACTGTCGGGAGGCGTCGGACGACGCCTCCCGGCAGTCCTCCCACCCGCCCGGCGTGCGGTCCGGGAACTCGTACTTGCAGCCGCCCAGCCCGTTGCAGAAGCTACTGCTGTCCCAGTCGCCGTCCTCGCCGGTGTCGACGTTCGTGTATTCGTTGCCGCCGGTCTGTTCGAAGGTCGCCACGGCGTCGTCGGTCCCGACCTCAACCGCCTCCTGTCCCGTGTGTTCGAAGACGTCGATGTACGTCCCGTACTTGACACCGATCCGCTCGACGTCGTCGGGGACGGTGTAGTCGTCCGTCTCGAGCAACAGGGTCCGTTCGTCGTCGCTCCGCTCGGGGGTGAACTCGCGGTCGAAGTCCGGATCGCCACAGAACGACACCCAACTGATCGCCGGCAGCCCGGCGGTCTCCGCGCCGCAGGTCCGATCGCAGCCCCACGGCGGTTCGACCGTCGACGGATCCATCACGTGACGTCGCTGGGTAGCGTAGAAGTCGAACCCGAACGTGGCGGAGTACTCGTCGGTGACCCCCTCCTCGGTCGTCCACTCCACGAGGAGCGCGGCGTCGCTACTCGGATCGAACTCGCCGAGAAGGACGCCGTCGACGAATCGATCCCGCGCCTCGCGGAGCGACAGGTAGCCGTCCGCGGTTCCGTCGAACCCGTCGAGCCACTCGATGGAGCCGTCGCGGTCGACCCCGAAGCGGACGGACAGTTCCTCCTCGACCGCGGTACACTCCTTGCATTTCGTCCCGAACCAGACGTACGAGGGGTTGCCGGAGAGGGCGATATCGATCCGTTGCGAGCCTTCGTTGCTCGACACCTCGAACGAGGAGTCGCTCCCATCACCGCTGGACCAGGACGTCGTCAGATCGAGCGTGCCCGCGGTTAACGTCGCTTCGAAGCGGTTGGAGTCCTTGAACACCGCGGCCGTGCCACCCCCAGTCGACGCCGCAGCTCCGACGGTCGCTGCCGCCCAGAGGAGTTGCCGGCGCGAGAGGAAGCGATCGTCGGTCACGAACCGCCACCTCCAGTCGTCGACTCGTCGGTCGACACCCGGTCGTCCTCGGTACCGGCCGCCTCCACCGTCACCCCGCCGTCCGTCTCGGGGGAGGTGCGGTGCAGGTACAGCGCGTCGTCCCGAGCCACGTAGTACGTGTCCTCGTCCTCGTCGTAGATGACCCAGTTGTCGCGGTCGAGCGCCATCTGGACAAGCGACTCGATCGAATCCAGCGGAACCGTCGTCCGTTCGCCGATCCGTGCCGGGAGTTCTCCGTGGCGGACGATGCCGTCGGTCGATCGGGCCACCGTCGGCTTCGAGTCACTTCCCGCGCCGCGACTAGCCAGATAGATCACCAGACAGAACAGGAGCGCGATCACGGTTCCGGTCGCAGCGGTGATCGCCCACGCCTCCCGGATCGTGTACGCAACGTAGGCGCTGTACGGGGCGTACAGCACCAACAGGAGCAAGATCAGTTGGAGGCTCGAACGGGTGAGTGTGAACCCGCCGCTCTCCTCGTCGGTGTCACCGGTCGCGCCCGTTCCGACGTCGGCGCCAGCGGCCGTCGAGGACGCCGACGTGACCGACGGCTCGTCGGTCGCCGTCGTCGCGGCCGGCGTGTCCGGCTCACGGACCGACTTCGCCAGCTCCCAGAGTTCCGAGAGGACGAACAACACCATCGGGGTGAGCACGAGCGCGAGGAACCCGACCTGGGTGTTCGCGAACTGGACCACGTGACCGAGAAGCGGGATCACGAAGATCACCTCGCCGACCACGCGGCTGTGTGCAACGGTCCCCCTATCGGGGTCCTCGTTGGCGTCACCCTTGGTAACGTAGGCGGTGCCCTCCTCCGTCTGCTGGATCTCGATCACGCGGTGGGTCGTCGGCGTGTCGGAGCCCTCCCGCTGGAAGGTGATGACGTCCCCCGTTTCGATCTCCGACGGCGGAACTTCGCGGACGATGACCGCGTCACCGGGACTCATCTTCGGCTCCATGCTGCCGGACAGGACGACCAGCCCGTGGTCGGCGCCGACCACGCCCGGCACCGCGTACACGATAAAGGGCACCACGATGGCGACGATGATCAGCACGCCGAGGACGTTCATCGCCAGCCGGAGCGTGTTCCGATCGCTCAGCGAACGCACGTTCATCGCCGCCACCTCGCGCTCGGAACCGGAGTGTGTCGATGCGTGGCGATCATCGAAGGCACCTCCCGAAGTGACTCGATCCCCCGTCGGTCTCCCCCGTCGTGTCCATCACTACTATCCTCCCCTGTAACGGTCTTAGTTATCCGCTCGTTTGACACGACACGGGCGCGGGTAAGCCGTCCCTGAACGGAACGTAACGAAGGAGTGACCCAGCGATGGCTCGTTCCGGAGTCAGAGGCACCGAATCGACCGGCACAGCCGGTTTCGTTCACCCGCACGGACCCCGCTAATTGGTCATTAACTCCACGGATCAGCATGGTTAGCCCCCCGGGCACGGCCTCGGATCGAAGCCGAGTTGGAAGACCGCCGAATCCCCCTGGATGATGTTGCCGACGGTCTCGGGAATGTGCCACTCGAAGGAGACGTACACCGTGGCGCCTGGCGAGAGACACGTCTCGCCGTCGACGGAGAGCTGGTATCCCCCCGTGTTCGCCTGCGGGTCGCCGTCCAGTTGCGAGGTGTCGACTTCCGCGAGCGTCCCCGAAGCGACGGGGTCGTCCCCGATGACCGGCAGCGTACTCAACTCACCGTCTCCTCCGAGAAGGCCGTCGTCGATCCAGACGCTGATCTCGGTGTAGTCATCGAGTTCGCCGTCGTTCGGCGAGGTGTCCCCGGCCTCACGCTCGGGGTCGTTGATGCCGTTCTCCGCCGTCTCGGTGAGTCGGTAGACCAGGTACAGCTCCGCGTCCTGGGTCTCCGTGTCCCGTTCGAGTAGCTCCGCCCGCATCGTCACCGCCCCGCTGTCGCCCGGCATCACCGCCTCGTCGACGATCAACCCCACGCCACCCGTCTCGGCCACGTCGTCCGTGGTGTCCTCCCGGACCTGGCCGTTCACCACCTCGCGCCACGAGAGCGCGATCCGCGGCGGCGCGTCCGTGAACTCGTGTTCCCGGGCGTACGTTCCGTTGACCGTCCGCTGATTCAGCTCCACCGGGTCGCCGAGGATAGCACCGGCTCTGTCGGCGCCGAGATAGAGGGCGCCAACGCCCCCGACCGCGGCGAGGAGTCGCCGCCGACTGACTGAATCGAGTGGCATCGAGGCCCGCCGGCGGAGTCGAACCGCCGGGGAGTCACCGCGTGACTCCCGCGACCGGCGCGGGGTGGGATGGGGAGCGGGCGGTGGTTCAGGCGTCGGTTTCCGCGGGCGTGACCTCCTCGTTGTTCATGCCGCTGCCGTCGTTGTGGCGGCACTGCTCGGTGTAGAAGCCGATGTCGAAGGAGGCGGCGTCGCTCTGTATCTCGTTGCCGTGATCGATCGGCACCCACCACGAGAAGCCGAAGCAGTGGGTCGCGGAGGCGTCGAAACACTGCCGGCCTTCGGTGGTCCGGTCGCCGTCGAGCGGGATGCCGTTCCCGTCGGAGAGGCGATCGATGGCGTCCGCGAGCGTCTCTCCCCGGAAGATGTACTCCTCGCCGCCGGCGCCGCCCGCAGCGACGTCGCGAGCGATCTGACGGGCAGTATCCCTAATATCGGCGCTGAAATTGGTGTCGTAGAACTGGCTCGGCGTCGATGCGATACGCATCTGGAGATAGGAGTCGAGTGCATCGCCGAGGCCCACATCTTCGTTCGCGATGCCGGCCACGAGTATCTCCATCCCGTCGTCGTCGTTTGTGGTGTCGCCGTTGATTGCGGTGAAGCCGTAGTCCGATCCCTCGCTGGCGATCTGCCACGTCTCGTAGCGTTCTTGGTCAGACGACGTGGACTCCTCGCCACCATCGGGGAAGTCGTCCGAACCCTCGAACGGGTCGTTGCCAAGACCGGGCGTTCCGCCGTCGCCATCGTCGTTCTCCGGATGGATTCCTTCGACGAACTTCTCGGAGTATATCGACGTACCGTTGTAATCAACGCCGTACTGGACGCCTTCCTCGCCCGCGTTTGGTAGACCGGTTTCGATGATCCCGTAGCTGTAGTTCGGGGCACCGTCAGTGACGAGGAGAATCTTCTTGTCGACGTCGGATTCGCGGACGCCATCGAGCGAGGGATCATTGAGGATCCCCCGAGCGATATCGAGGGCGCCGGCCATTGGCGTGTTACCCGCCGTCTCGTCGGGGAGAAAGTCACCTGCGATCCCGTTTCCGTCGCCGTCGAGGAACTGATCGACAGGTCCGACGGTCGCCTCAAGAGACACGGGGGTATCGATGTCCTCACCGCCAGCGAACGACATCAGGCCGATCCGGACGATTTCCTCGCCTGCTCGTGAGCCGCTCGGTAACGTACCGTTCGGCAGCTCTTCGACGAACGCGTTCGCCCCCTGTGTCAGTAGTTCGAGCTGGTTGTCCGGATCTTCGTCACTGATCGACGCCGAAGTGTCCGCGATTGCGATTACATCGACCGGCTCCGGGTCCTCCTGTGGGACGTTATCACAGTTATTGTCGTACCAGAGTGCCGTCTGCACTGTGTCCACGAGTTCGACGCCCTCTCCTTCCTCCGGATCGTCGGCTTCGGGCTCAGTCGTTCCGGTCTCGTCCGCCGTGAGACCACCCGGAGCGTTCATCCAGAGGTAGCCGTCGTTGTCACAGAGGTGCGTACTGAACGTGACCTCGCCGAAGTCACCCGGCTTCACGTCCTGTAAGTTGATCAGCGGATCGCCGGGGCTGGTCGTCTGTCCGTCGATGGTGGCGTTCGTCCGCGAATCGGAGCTGAGTCCACCGTCGTCGTCGCCGACGTCCGCCAGGATATCGCAGGCTGTCGGCGAGAGATCGTTCTCGTCGTTGCCGGGGAAGCCCTCGTCGCTGGCGTTGTTGTCCACCAAGTCACCGTAACTGGCGATGCCGTCGTCGTCGTCGTCGGGGAACGCCTCGATGGCGGTGTTGTCCTGGAACTGCGGCACGTCGCCGTTCGCAACCCAGAGGGAATGGAGCCCTTCGGTCTCGTCCTCCACACCGGCGGGATATCGCGTGTAGTCGCCCGAGTTCTCCGGTTCCTCCATCCGGATGTCGAGGGACCCGTCGTCCGGATTGTCGTTCTCGTCCGCGGACCAGTCGGAGTAGTGCTCCTCCCAGTCCATCTTCAGGTCCAGCTCGCCGGCCACGAGCCGGTTGTTCTCGAACGTTTCCTGGTCGCTGAAGTACGCACTCGTGCCGAGTCCGGCCCCTGCCGAGGCGACGCCGATCGTGCCGAGCGCGGCCAGCGCCTTCCGCCGTGAGATGTCGAATTCGCCGTCCGTCATGGTGTCACTCCCCATCCGGGGATGCCCACCGGCGGAGTCGAACCGCCGTCGGCGCGGGGAAACGCCGTCTCCGAGTGGGTCTGGATCGCGTGCGACTACGAGGGAGCCGGGGTCGACGTCTCCTGGTCGTCGTCGACCTCGTCCTCGAGCCCTTCGTTGTTCATGCCGCTGCCGTCGTTGTGGCGGCACTGTTCGGTGTAGAGGCCGAGTCGGAACGAAGCTTGATCGCTCTGGATCTGGTTGCCGTGGTCGATCGGAACCCACCACGCGAAGACGAACGAGTGCTTCTCGTCGCCCGCGAAGCAGTTTCGGGCGTCGGCCGCAGCACCGCCTTCCTCCGGGGAGGTGTTTCCAGCGAGGGGAACTCCAGCCCGGTTGCCATCGTCGTCGAGATCCATCAAGAGGTCGCGCAAGGATTGAACGGCCAGCGGCTCTTCCTCACCGTCCTGATAGTTGTCCCCATCGTCGACCCAGACAGCCGTTTGGACGACGTCGAGGAGTTCGACGTCTTCCGGGTCGGTCGAATCTGCGTCGCCATCCTCCTGCGGATCGTCGGCTTCGGGTTCGGTGAGACCGTTCTCCGCGGCGGATTCGAGTTGGCCGTTTAGCCACACGAAGCCGGGGTTGTCACAGATTCTGAAGTCGAACGTAACCTCACCGAAGTCGCCCGGCTTCACGTCCTCGAGATTGATCACCGGAGCCTCTGCGTCGTCAGCCTGCTCACCATCGTCAAGCGGACAGTCGTCCAGTCCGTCGTCGTTGAACGACTGGTACTCGGTATTGTCGAGGAACTCTTCGGCATCATCTTCGTCTCCGACGGCGATTAGCCACGCGTCGTCCGCGGGAAGCCCGACCTCGTCGCCCGTAAGATCGCCCGAACCACCGGTCGTATTTATCGGCCCATCCCACATCCGGAGACTGTCGACGTTTTCGTCTTCCGGGGTCCCCTCCTCGTTTGCCATCCAGTCAGAGTAATGCGCCGAGTAACCAACACCCACGTCGAGCGTGCCGGCCACGAGCTGGTTGTTCTCGAACGTCTCCTGATCGGAGAAGTACGCGCTGGTCCCGAGCCCCGCACCGGCCGAGGCGACGCCGATCGTCCCCAAGGCCGCGAGGGCCTTCCGCCGTGAGATGTCGAATCGTTCGTCCGTCATTTTTTGTTCCCCCCGTGAGGGGATGCCCACCGACGGAGTCGAACCGTCGTCGTGAACCGGTGTGGGTGACTCACATGGATCACATACCACCCACTATCATAGCTAATCGCCAATTCGCTCACATAACGTCGGACTAACGCGAGTAAAGCCACGGTTACTGAGGCCGAACGTCCGGCGCGGGGCCACGGGAGCGCCCGTGCCCCCCTGATGGGGGCGTTAATCAGTTGTTAACGTTCTAGAGGCCCTGAAACCCCAGAATTTTCCCAGTGGTAAGGACACCTAACCGGGAATTAACGTCGTTCACAGACTCAGCCTTCGATCGATTAAGATACTGATAATTATGCCCCCCTGTCGTGTTGGTGCATGTGAACCCGGGCGCCACCCATGAACATCGGACTACTCAAGACGGACGACGTACTTCCCGAAACGGACATCCACGACATCCTTCGGAATGACCGACGGCGAAACGTCATCAAGTGTCTCCAGGATCGGGGACGCGAGGTGTCGCTCCGGGATCTGGCAGTCCACATCGCCGAGATCGAGACCGACGAATCACCACCACCGAGTAACATCCGCGACAGCGTCTACGTCTCGCTCCACCAGACCCATCTGCCGAAACTGGACGACGCGGGCATCGTCGACTACGACAGCGACCGGAAGACGATCATCCTTCGGAAACCGGCCCGACAGGTGGACCTGTATATGGAAGTAGTCACACGCTACGGCGTCACCTGGGCGACGTACTATCGTGCCGTCGGCACGCTCTCCTTGCTCACGATCGTACTCGCGTCGACCGACACGCCCCTCGTGTCCGCCGTCGATCCGCTCCTCTGGGCGTCGTTTTTCCTCCTCGCCATCGCCGCCTCGACGCTCTACCAGTTCTGGTCCCGCCGCTGGCTCTATCTCCAACAACTCCTGTGAGATTTATAACGTTTTTCCGGGTTTAAATATCGAACGTGATAGCGAAAAGCTGAATAGATCGTATGTCAATGGGGCTCATAGAGCCGAAAAGCGAGCGAATCAACCGGAGATGGTTACCCGCGATATCACAGGTGAGAATTTCGTGGGTAAACTTATCGCCGAGTCCATCAGAGTCGGAGACGTAAATGAAAGAAACTCCCCCCACCCAAGCACAACTGCCGTCACTTCCCGAAGACGTCGAACGGTCGGCGTCCTACATGGCCGAACAGCTCTGTAACGGATTCATTCATCACGACCAGCGCCGGCGTGAAGCGTCGATCAAAGCGTTCGGCGCCGTCGACGCCCTCCAGTTTCCGGATTTGGACGAGACCGAGGCGGTTCGGGCGGCCCTCGGCTACGTGGACGCCCTCTGGGTCAAAGACGAAATCGAGGAATCCTGCCGCGTCAACGGTAGCCTGGATCCCGAACGCCTCGAAGCGGCCGACTGGTCCCCGATGGAGGACGCCTTCGAACGCCGGGCGGAGGTCGCCGACATCGATCCGCGGTACGCCGAACTGACGACGACTGCCTGGATAAACCACAAGACCGGCGAGGACTACTGGTCGCCGATGATGCAGGCCCAGATGCTCGAACTCCGTGCGGCCCTCGGGAACCCAGCCTATCCCGAGAAGCCCCGCCACGGACAGGCCGGGTTCGGCCCCGAACCGACGCGCTACGCCCTCGGGGTCGAACTCCACGACATGCGCCGGTGGGACGAGGCCCGCGACGCGATGACGCCGTACTTCCAGTACATCCTCGACGAGCAGGAGTAGGGATATCCGCTCAGTCCGCGGCCATCGCCTCGGGCGAGAACTGCGCCTCGAAGACCCGCGCTTCACAGTCCTCACAGGTGGCCGCGATCACGTCGATGGAGCGACAGCAGGACTCCACCGTATCCTCGCCGAGCGTCACCGGACCGTCACAGGACGGGCAGCGCTCCAGCCACAGTCGCAGGGAGCCGAGCACCTCCGTCCGTGCGTCGAACCCGAGACGGTGCCAGCCCGCATGGCGGTCGCGGAGTTCGCCCTCCGCCGCCAGGTCGGCGAGGTAGGCCGCCCGCGACTCCCACTGGCCCACGCGCGTGTCGTCGATATAGGCCTCGTAGGCGTCGCCGTAGGACTCGACCCGCACCCGTTCGGCGTCGATGTCCAGGCCCTCGAACAGGGCGGCGATCCCCTCGTCCTCGTCGCCGCGTTCGCGGAGTCGGTGGATGCGCTCGTTCCAAGCCGTCCGGAACGCCTCCGTGAGACAGAGGTCGGTCCCGTCCCGACACTCCTCGACGGCGTCGACTTCGATGAGGAACGACTCGATGTCCGCCTCGTCGGCGATCGCCAGCGGGTCGGGGTCGTGCTTGTCGAACAGTTTCAACACGGCGTCGGGGAGGTATCGTTTCGTCAGCGTCGGCGTCCCCGGAACCAGATAGCCCCGGAGATAGATCGCAGCGACTGAGCCCGCGAACACGGCGACTGCCAGCGGCGGGGAGACCATCGCCACGAGACCACCGAGCAGGGCCGCGATAGCGAGGTTGACCACCGTGCACGGAACACAGCGGTTCTCACCGGTGTACTCTGGCTGTCGGAGGTGGTGTACTCGGTCACTGAAGGACATGAGTCGGTCGTACTCACACCACGCTCGCTCATAGATAATCGCCCGTTAACGGCCGTATGGCCGTCGTTTCTCGGCGGTGTCAGCGCTCGACGGTGGCGCGTTCCCCCGAGCTGACCATGCGCTCCGTGATTTCGACGCTCTCCTCGCCGCCGCCGATCCGGTACGTGCCCGGATAGGCGACCGTCGCCTCGAAGGTCCCGTCCGTTACCGGTGCCCGGCGGACGTACTCGAAGTCGGCACCCGGAATCGACACCTCGGTGGCGAGACGGACGTCGTCCTCGCCGGTCGGTGCCGGCCCGCGGACGGTCGCGCCGGGGACGGGCCGGAACACCTTCCGCGCCCCATCGTCGGTGGCGAAGACGGCTCGGAAGTGGCCGACACCGCTGATACTGCGGATCTCGGCGCTCCCGAACCGGTCGTGGAGCGTCGACTGAACCGTCGACGAGGCGATCAGCCCGAGGTGGGGCAAGTCGCGGGTGACGACGAATCCGACACGCCCGTCGAACTCCGCGTACCAGTCGGCCTCGGTGTTCGCGTTCGAGAACAGGAAGTCCTCGTAGTGGCGTCGCGCGTAGCCGTACGACGCCGCCTCCCCGTTCACGAAGTAGTTGTAGACGCGGTTTCGCCCCCACTTGCTGAGGACGTAGCTCTCCGGATACGCGACGTCGTGGTCGTCGACGTAACCGGCAATCCACCGGGCCGCCTCGTAGGTCGCGTCGTCGATGACGAGGCGTCGGTCGATCAGCGCGGAGTAGAGCCCGCCGGCTCCGACGGCGACGCCCGCGAGGCCGCCGAGCAGTGCCACGCGCGTCCGGTCCGGGACGGCGAGGTCGGCGCCGTCACCGCCGTCGGCGGCGACGGCCGGGGAGACGGTGTCACCCTCGGTTCGCCGGGGCGCGGGTGCCCGCACGAGGTCGAACCACGACGCGAGCATCACGAACCCGACGCCGCCGAGGATGGCCGCGAAGGGCGCGAGTTCGCCGGCGAACCGCCGCTGGAGCGCCGCCAACACGCCGAAGTGAACGGTGTAGACGCCGACGACGAACCAGCTGGGTTCGAGCCGTCGCCACCCCCACGTGACCGCGAGGGGAAGCATCGGCGCGGCGAGCACGGACGCGAACCCGAGGAGGACGAGGACGCCGACCGCCCCGTAGTTGGCACCGACGCCCGTGAGTTCGGCCGCCTGCGTCGAGGAGAAGAAGGCGACACCGGACTGCAGTTCGGTCACGAGCGGCCGAGTCGACCGGACGGCGACGGCGGCGGCGACACCGAGACCCGCCTCGGCGGCCAGGAGCCACGTCCACGAGCCGTCGAGTCGGCGGACGGCGACGACGAGCGCCACCAGACCCACGCTCCCCAGCGCCAGCAGGTCGAGCGCGTAGACGACGGCCGCGTACTGCCAGCCGAGCAGGACGTGAACCAAGTGGGCGAGCGCCGCGCCCCCGACGAGGCCGGCGGCGACCGGCACCAGCCGCTCGGGACCCGGCCGTCGGATCTCCACCAGCGCCGCGAGTGCGAGCCCCGGAACGAGCGGGAACAGGAGGAGCGGTGCGGCCTCCCAGGAGAGCGACTGTCCCGCCACCGCGACGGCGAGGGCGGCCGCGGCGAGCCACGTGCGGCGGTCACGCTCCCCCCGCGTGAGCAGTTCGATCACGGCCAGCGCGGTCAACGCGAGCCACACGAAATCGAAGGCGTGGTGGTCGGCGACGCCGAGCGCGGTCCGGTAGGCGTGCGCCGGCGTGACGGCCAGGAGCCCGGCGGAGGCGAGGCCGACGCGGACGTCGTCGGTGAGTCGCGTGGCGGCGCCGTAGACGAAGGCCGCCGTGGCGACGGCAGCGACGACGGGGTACCACGCGACGACGAACCCCGAGCCCCACGTTCCCGCGCCGAAGGGCCACGTCGCCACCGCGAGCGTCGCGACGAGGAGCGGTTCCCCCTGGACCGCCCGGTCCGGAAGCGACGGGAGCGGGCCGTCGAGCAACGCTTGATCCGCCAGGTACCGGTAGGCGTAGGGATCGTTCGAGACGAGGACGACCCAGTCGTCGCGGAAGACCGCCTGGATCGTGGGCAGGCGGACGAGGACGACGAGCAGGAGGGCGAGAACGAGGGCGGTTCGAACGCGAATCCGACGGCCGTCTCCGGATACTGTACCGCCTTCGTCCGTCCCCTCGGAGTGATCAGTCATCGGAAACCACCCGTGTTCCGACCGTCCGAGGCTGTGTCGTCCTCATGTCGTCGTTCCCACGAGCGTTTCTAGGCCGTCGCGGAGCGTGATTCGTGGACGGTACCCGAGTCGGTCACGCGCACGGCCGATGTCCGCCTCGCTCTCGTCGATGTCGCCGGGGCGGGGCGACGTGTGGACGACGTCCGACGCCGAGTCGGTCACGTCGACGATCAGATTCGCCAGCCGATCGATCGTCACGCTCCCCCCGGTGCCGACGTTGTACGCCTCCCCGACGTGGTCCGTGACGGCGGCACGGAGGTTCGCCTGCACGACGTCTGAGACGTGGACGAAATCCCGGGTCTGGGTCCCGTCGCCGTGGACGGGCAGATCCTCGTCCCTGCGCGCACGCGAGAGGAAGGCGTCGATGACGCCGCTGTAGTCGGTCGCGATTCCCCCCGGCCCGTAGACGTTGAAATAGCGGAGCGCGACGGTCTCCAGATCGTAGAGTGACGCGTACAGCCGCACGTACCGGTCCGCGGAGAGCTTCTCCGCGCCGTACGGCGACGACGGGGACTTCCGCTGTGATTCGGCGACCGGCACCCTCGACGGTTCGCCGTAGACGGCGGCGCTGGACGCGAACACGACGCGGGCGTCCGCGTCCCGCACCGCTTCGAGGACGTTGAGGGTGCCGTCGACGTTCACCCGGTGGGTCTCGACCGGAGCCTCGACGGAACGCTCGACGCTGATGTTGGCCGCCTGGTGGAACACGACGTCCACGTCCGCACAGACGCGTTCCACCGTCGTCGCATCACGAACGTCGCCCTCGACGAACTCGGCGGCGTCGGGGACCGCGTCGCGCGACCCGCGCGAGAGGTCGTCGAGGACGCACACGTCATTGTCGTCGACGAGCGCGTCGGCGAGGTGGCTTCCGATGAACCCCGCGCCGCCAGTCACGAGTACGGAACGATCGGTGGGACCGAGAGCAGTCATGGGGTGTGCGTGTACGGCGGTTCGGCAGGTCGTGCGTTAACTCTTCCGTCAGTTGACATCGTCATCGGAGGAACCCGACAGCGTCTTCGGCGACCATCCAGAGTTGACGCAGGAGGATGCGCAGATCGAACCAGAACGACTGATTCCGGATGTAGGCCACGTCGTACCGGAGCTTCTCCGAGGGTTCCGTGCTCGCCACGTCGTTGATCTGGGCGAGCCCCGTCAGACCGGGGCGGACGAACCAGCGCTGTTGCCACGTGTGAACGCTCTGCTGGATGTCGTCGTCGAGTTCCGGCCGCTCTGGCCGTGGGCCGACGACGCTCATGTCGCCGACGAGGATGGACCAGAGCTGGGGAACCTCGTCGAGGTGGGTCTCCCGGAGGAGACGCCCGACACGCGTCACGCGCGGATCCACCTCGCCGTCGTCTTCGGCGCTGAGGACGGCACCGGTGTCGGATTCGGCGTCCGGGATCATGCTCCGGAACTTGTAGACGGTGAACGTGTCGCCGAACTCGGCCGTCCGCTCCTGACTGTAGAGGACCGGGCCGGGGCTGTCGAGTTTGATCGCAGCGGCGATGAGGAGCAGGAGGGGCGCGAGGGCGAGCAACGCGACCGTCGCGAAGCAGATGTCGAACGCACGCTTGAGCAGGCGCTCCTGGAGGTCCCAGGGTTCGAGGTCGATAGCCACGAACTCGTCGCGTTCGACACCGGTCGTCAACACGGCGTCGGCGTGTTGGTCGTGAACCATCGCCGGGACGCCGACCGCGAAACACGTATCGAGCGCGCCGAAGAACTCCCCGCGGTCGGGGTGGGAGAACGCGAGCAGCGCGGCGTCGGCGTCGTGGCGGATCAGCACCTCGTCGAGTCGGGAGAGCCCGCCGAGACACTTCGAATCCGGCGTCAACCCGCCGTCGGTCGCCGACGCCGTCCCCCCGTCGGTGACGGGGGCGGAGCGACGCGGGTTCGCGAGCATCGACGGAGCGACGTAGCCGACGACCGGAACGTCCGTCTCGCGGACCACCTCGTCGATGGATTCCGGATCGTCGCCGACGACGACCGTCCGTTCGGGGTCGACCCGTGGACTCCGGCGGACCGCGACGAACCACGCCGGCAGGACGACGCCCAGGCCGATCGTCGTGAGGACGAGCGTCGTCCGCGGGAGGCGGTAGGTGTAATCGAAGTAGCCGACCGCGGCGAGGGCGACGGCGGCGAGGGCCACCCGCTTCTCGACGAGCAGGATCGTATCGAGCACGCGTCGCGGGCGCGGCTTGAACAGCGGGACGAGGGCACCGAGCACGACGAACAGCGTCGTCGCGATGGCGAGCGAGAGGTCGCCGTTGGAGAGTGTCGTCGACGGCAAGCGGTCGAACACCGGAACCACCACCGCCAGTCGCTGCGCGATCGGGTGGTTCGCGGCGGCGACACTCCCCGCCGCGAGCGCCGTGGCCCCAACCCCACTGACGAGCCGGTATCGCCACCCGGAGAGCATTACCAGTGGCGTGGACGCACATCTATTTGGTTAGTTACTTGTTAATACATCACACCCGAGGGGACGGCCGATCCATCGGAGAAGGTAATCCGGTCCTACCGAGCTACAGGGTGTGCGTTCCGAACCGCCAACGGCGCTTAATCGACGGTTAAACGGCCAGACCGCCGAGGATGGCCAACCCGCCGAGCCCGACACAGAGTATCCAGACGGGCACGTGGCGGACCACCCGCATCAACAGGTCGATGGTGGCGTAGCCGACGACGGCGGCGACGGCGAGTGCGACGAGCCCCGCCGTGGGAGAGACGGCCACGCCGCCCGTGCGGACGACGCCGACGCCGCCGCCGATGAGGGCGGCGGGGATGCTGAGGAGGAAGGACAGCCGGAAGGCGGCCGCGCCCTCGTGTCCCCGGAGGAGGAGCGCGCTCGTGGTCGTCCCCGACCGGGAGACGCCGGGGAGGATGGCGAGTCCCTGCAGGCCGCCGACGAGGACGGCGTCGACGGCGTCGGGGGTGGACCGGGTCGCCAGGGCGTAGGCACCGGCGAACCGCTGGAGTAACCCGGTCGCGACGAGCAACGCGCCGACGAGGGCGACGAAGGCGCCGCCGGTGAGTTCGGAGACGACGGCGTCGAGGACGGCGAGGGCGACGAGGCCGACGGCGGACGCGGCGGCGGTGGCGAGGACGACGAACGAGAGCGTCGCCGTCTCGCCGTCGAACGCGTCGCCGACTCGGACGTCGGACCACGACGCCAGCGCCGTCCGCACCTCCTCCCGGTAGTACACCGTCGCCGAGACGGCCGTCCCGAGGTGGAGAAAGAGGGCGTAGGAGACGGCGACGTCCGGACGTTCGCCCAGTGCGGTCAACGCGATGGCGACGTTCCCTTCGCTGGAGATGGGGAGCCACTCGAACACCCCCTGAAGGATGCCCACGACGACGGCCACCAGATGTGGATCCATACGGGGGACAAACTGTCAGCCCATATAGAACGTCGGAATCCGGAACGCCACGAACGGTGACGAGCGCACCGCGGTGTCACACGCGGTGGCTGCGCCCGAGGTGGCCGGCAGCGAGGAGGAGGCCGACGACCGGAGCGACGGGGTGGAGGAGGGCGAGCGCCGAGACGACGGCAAGGACCACGGGAAGGGAACCGCTCGTGGCGTGGTCGACGAGACGATCACAGCGGGGACGCGTGCGGGGTGACGTGTGGTGCATCTGCGGGGAGCGAGTGGGCCGAAGCGTGTGTCGCACGGACCACGGGGGAGGGGGTCCGGCGTCGGTGCGGGGGAGTGAGCCGTCTATTCTGTTTGTTCGGCTCATTCCGAACGAACAGACCGAACAGTTTAATACTTACGGTTCGTCACGTACGGCCGTGAACGAACGGTGGACCGACACCCCAGCCGGCGGGGGGCGACGATGAGCGGGGACGGGTCGGCGGCCGCTCGGGAGGAAGTCATCGAGTCGATGGAGCGGTCGGCCGAGGTGTACGGACTGAGTCGGAGCGCGGGACGGGTGTACGGCGTCCTCTATTTCGCGGCCGAACCGCTTTCGATCCCGGAGCTGGTCGAGGAGACGGGGTACGCGAAGTCGACGATCAGCAACGTGACCCGGCGACTCACGCGGATCGGGCTGATCCGCCGACGCTCCTCGGGCGGCGGGGGACGGCGCGTCCGGTTCGAACCCGAGACGGATCTGTGGTTCGTCGTCCGGGACGTCCTCCAGCAACACGTCGCCCGGGAGATGGGGTCGACGCGACGGACGCTCGACCGGTCCCTGTCCCGCGTCGACGACGGCGACACGGCGACACGCGCACACATCGAGGACCTGGCGACCACCTACGACGAGTTCGAGACGCTTCTCGAACTCGCGATGGACCACTCGGTCGAGGAGCTGATCGACGCCATCGAGGCCTACGAGCGCGACTGACTACCAGGACACGGTGAAGACACAGGCGTCGTCGCCGTCGCGGCGACACCGGTCGCCCCGTTCCTCGACGAAGACGAACGACTCGACGGGAGCGTGGTTCCGGGCGACGGCACGGATCAGTCCCCGGTCGAACGGGCAGGGGTAGGGGTTCCGACAGGTCACCTCGGCCTCCCGGTCGCCGACCGCCTCGAACCGATAGGATCCGATGTCGCCGCCGCGGTGATTCCGTCGGTAGGCGTCGTCGATGGCGCGGAGTCCCTCGGGGACCGAACCGGGGTCGTCCGGCCACTCGGCCACGTCGGGGATCTGTTCGCCGACGCGGTCGAGGATGTGCGGTTCCAGCTCAGACGCGATGACCTCGAACGTGTCCAACCAGGCTTGCTGTGGGTACCACTCGTCCGGCGACGGATCGTCGATGCCGTGTTCCGCGAGGGCGTCGCGTGCCGCCTCCCGATAGGACTCGGCGAACCGGGCGAGCGCGTCGTCGACGACGCTGAGGATCGTCCGTCCGTGGACTTCCACGTTCTCGTCGAAGGCCTCGTAGGGAGCCATCCCCTGAGCCTGCGCGTGGCGCCGGGATATAGGTTGGTGGGACGGGGCGACGCGGGGTTTTCAACCCTGATACTCGCATCCGAACGGTTATTCGCCCGTTCGTCGTACGGCCGCCGATGAGCTGGGACCCCCCCGATCCCGTTCGCGTCCTGCACGTCGACGACGACCCCGATTTCGCCGAACTGACCGCGACGTTTCTGGAACGCGAGAGCGACCGACTGACCGTCGAGACGGCGGACGACGTCGACGAGGCCCTCGAACGGCTCCGGGCGGGCGCGTACGACTGTGTGGTCTCGGATTACGACATGCCCGGCCGGAACGGGATCGAGTTCCTGGAGACCGTCCGCGAGACCGAGCCCTCGCTTCCGTTCGTCCTCTTTACGGGCAAGGGCAGCGAGGAGGTCGCGAGCGACGCCATCTCCGCGGGCGTGACCGACTACCTCCAGAAGGAGGCGGGCACCGACCAGTACGCCGTCCTGGCCAACCGGATCGTCAACGCCGTCGGACACGACCGCTCGCAGCGACTGGTCGAGCGCAGCGAACGCCGCCTGCGGGAGATCGTCGACTCGCTGCCGCACTTCCTGTTCGTCGTGGACCGCGGGGGGACGTACCTGCTCGCGAACGAGACCCTCGCGGCGTTTCACGACACCACGGTGGACGAAATCGAGGGCGCCACCGTCGACGAGGTCCTCGGCGCGGAGGCGGCCGAACGGGTTCGGGGCGACGTCGAGGAGGTCCTGCGGACGGGGGAACCGAAGCGCGTGACCGACGTCGAACTCCCCGACGCCGCGGGGCGGACGCGCGTCCTCGAACCCCGACTGTTGCCGTACGACCTCACGGACGGCGACGAGGGGGCGGTCCTCGGTATCGCGGTCGACGTCACCGAACGCGAGCAGCGAAAGCACGAACTCGAACGGGCACGGGAGCGGATGCAACTCGCACTCGACCGGACGCAGTCGGTCGTCTTCGAGATCGACCTCGACACCGGGGCCGTCGTCCGCCACGGCGCGTACGAGCAGTTCTTCGACCACCGACCCGCGGAGGTGCCGACGTGGGAGGACCACTGCGAGACCGTCGTCCATCCGGAGGACCGGGCCGCGTTCCGGCGTTTCCATCGGGAGGTGATCGACGGGGATCGGGAGCGTGGCGAGATCGAATACCGGACGACGCCCGACCCCGAGACTGGCGGCCACCGCTGGCTCAGGGCCACCGTCGACACCGACGGGGCACCGGACCGGCGGGCGGTCGGCATCTCCCGGGACATCACCGCGTACAAGGAACGCGAGGCGGAACTCGAACGCAAGGAGCGACGGTACAGGGCGGTCTTCGAGGATCCGAACATCCTCGTCGGGCTACTCGACACCGACGGGACGGTGCTCGACATCAACCGGACGGCGCTGGCCTACGTGGACGCCGACCGCGCCGACGTGGTCGGGCGGCGCTTCTCGCGGACGCCGTGGTTCGACGAGGGGGGCAACACCGCGTCGCGGATCGAGGCGTGGATCGGCCGCGCCGCCGCCGGGGAGTACGTCGAGTTCGACCTCGAACTCACGGGACCGAACGGCAACCCGTACTCGATCACGGGCGTCTTCCGCCCCGTCACGGACGACGACGGCGAGGTGGTGTCGATCATCATCTCGACACGCGAGACCAGCGAGCGCAAGCGCAACCGGCGGGCGCTGGAACGGACGAACACCCTCCTCTCGGCGCTCGTCGACACCCTCCCGGTCGGCGTGCTCGCGGAGGACGAGAACCGCAACGTCCTGAAGACCAACGAACAGCTGTTCGATCTGTTCGGGATGCAGGGGACGCCCGCCGAGGCGGTCGGCGAGGACTGCGAGCGACTCGCGGAGGCGGTCAGCGCCATGTTCGAGGACTCCGAGGGGTTCGTCGACGGCATCGAGGCGGCGGTGACGGGCGATGACGACGCCCGCGACGAGTCGCTCACCCTCCGTGACGGCCGGACGTTCGCCCGGAACTACCGGCGGATCGGCCTGCCCGACGGCGACGGCCACCTCTGGGTGTATCGGGACGTCACCGAGAGCGCCCGGCGCGAGCGCCGACTCGAAGCCCTGAACGAGACGACGCGGGAGCTGATGGCCGCCGAGACGCGGGAACGGATCGCCGAGATCGGCGTCGAGACCGCACGGGACCTCCTCGGACTCGACGCGAACTCGGTCCACCTCCTCGACGACGAGGCGGGGCTCGTCCCCATCGCGTACACGGACGCCCTCGGCGAGATCATCGGCGAGCCGCCGACGTTCGCCGCGGGCGAGAGTATCGCGTGGCGCAGCTACGAGCGGGGGGAGGCGTTCGCGGTCGACGACGTCCACGACGACCCGGACGTCTACGACTCCGACTCCACGCTCCGGAGCGAACTCTACCTGCCACTCGGCGAGGACGGCATCCTGATCGCGGGATCGACGACTGCCGGCGCCTTCGACCAGCGGGATCTGGTCCTCGGGAAGATCCTGGCCAGTAGCCTCACCACGGCGCTCGAACAGGTGTACCGCCGGGAACAGCTCCGCGCCCGCGAGCGGGAACTCGCCGGGCGGAACGACCACCTGGAGTCCTTCGCGAGCGTCCTCTCACACGACCTCCGGAGCCCGCTGAACGTGGCCACGGGCCAACTCGAACTCCTGGCCGAGGACTGTGACAGCGAGCGTCTGCCGCCAGTCCGGCGGTCGCTCGAACGGATGGAGACGCTGATCGAGGACCTCCTGACGCTCGCCCGGGAGGGCACCGAAGTCGGGGAGATGGAACCCATCGACCTGGCGACGCTGGTCCGAACCTGCTGGGAGACCGTCGAGACGGACGCCGCCACCCTCGACGTCCGGACCGACGGGAGGATCGTCGCCGACCGCAGTCGCCTCCGGCAACTGATCGAGAACCTGATCCGGAACTCCGTCGAGCATGGCTCCACGAGCAGTCGACCGAAGGCCGACGACAGCGTGGAACACGGTTCCACGAGCAGTCGACCGAAGGCCGACGACAGCGTGGAACACGGTTCCACGAGCAGCCGGACGCAGTCCGGAGACCGCGAGGGATCTCCGATCCCTCGAGAAGCCGGCAACAGCGAGCCACACGACGCCACGGTCACCGTCACCGTCGGCGACTGCGAGGGTGGGTTCTACGTCGCGGACGACGGTCCTGGGATCCCGGAAGCGGACCACGAGGCGGTGTTCGAGGCGGGCTACTCGACGTCACACGACGGGACGGGACTCGGTCTCCGGATCGTCGAGGGCATCGCCACCGCACACGGCTGGAGCGTCTCCGTCACGGAGGGTGCCGACGGCGGGGCCCGCTTCGAGATCACCGGCGTCGAGCACACGTCGAAGACGCCGGGGGACTGACCGCGCCCGGACGGATCGCGGGACCGCCGGCTTCAGCGACCCGGCGGTTCGTCCCGCGCCACGACGAGTTCGGTCGCCTCGACGTCCTCGAAGGCCGCGGCCTGGCCGCCGACGGCGACGTCGCCGTCGTCGGTGCGGACCGTGAGCGACGCGGTCATCCGGCTGCGGTCGCCGGCGACGTCGACGATCCGGCCCTCGACGGTCCGTGGCTCGCCCGTCTCCACGTCCCGCCCCCGGACCGTGACGTGGTGGGGACCGTTCCGGTCGCCAAGGTCGTTGACACAGCGCCGGAGCGAGGCGTACCGCCGCGGGGAGGGGCGGTCGTCGGTCCGTTCGACCAGCGTCGTGGCCGACCCCCAGACGACGGTGTTCAGGAATCCCGACACCAGCGACCCCAGCTCCGAGCGGTTGAACACGACGCCGTACCCCGCCGGGCCGGATCCGACCGCCTCGCGCGCAGTGTAGATTGAGTACTCGCCGTCGGCGACGGCGGCGACCGGCGTCGTCACGCCCCGTCGGGCGCGGACGCTCGACGCCACGTCCGTGTAGTCGTACGCGTCGGCCCCGGGAACCTCGGCGGCCGGCGAGAGCAGGAGGTCGACGGCGACGCCCTCGGCGCGTCGCTCGGCGAGTGCGTCCTCGAACCGCGAGAAGAGGTCGGGCGTCAGCGAGACCAGCAGTTCGTACTCCGCGGCCGTGATCACGTCCTCCAGATATCGGAGGATCGTCGGCCGGGACTTGACGAGCGACGCCGCCTCGGTGCCGCGGCTGGGGGCGGTGTACCGGCGTTCGAGCGCCTCCACCAGGTCGGCGAGGGTCGTCCGCACGTCGTCGAACGCCTCCGTCGGGTCGACCGCCACGATCCGCATCGGCCGGGACTCGTGTACCTCCACGAAGCCGTGATCGGCCAGGCTCCGCACGGTGTCGTAGACGCGTGGCTGGGGGATGTCGGTCCGCTCGGCGACCTCGGCCGCCGTCAACTGCCCGTGTTCGAGCACCGTCACGTACGCCTCGATCTCGTACTCCCCGAGGTCGAACGTCTCCCCCACGGCGGCGAGCGTCCGGCGCAGGTCGTCGTCCGTCACGGCAACCACCCCGGCGCGTCGCGAGCCAGTCGGTCCACGACCGACGACGGTCCGGTCATGTGTCGTCGCCGACGCGGATCGCCTGCACCAGCGAGTAGACCGGTACGCCGTCGATGGCGTCGGTCCCCTGCTTGTCGACGAGGACGACGCAGGCCACCGGTTCGCCGCCCCGTTCGCGGATCGCCTCGACCGTCTCGGTCATGGTCGTCCCGCTGGTGATGGTGTCGTCGACGACGTAACACGCCCGGTCGCGGATGTCCGCGAAGTTCCGGGAGAACGTTCCCTCGAACTCCCCGAGGTCGCCTTCCTCCCACTGGTGTTTCCGGGGGGCGTACGCCGCGACGTCCGTGTCGAGTTCCTGGGCGACGACCGTCGCCAGCGGGCCGCCGGCCTTCTCGATACCGACCGTCAGGTCGACCGCGTCGCCCTGCTTCGAGAGGAGGTCGGCCATCGCCTTCGCGACGTAGGTCAGCCGGGCCGAGTCGCGCCCGATGGCGCTCCAGTCGACGTGGATGTCGTGTGGGCCGCCGGCGTCGGTGGGCGCCGGCGGCGCCGACGGGCCGGCGCCGCCCGTCCGCTCGACGAGCCACCTGGCCGTCTCCCGGGAGACGTTCAACTCGTCGGCGATTTCGCCCTTCGAGAAACCGCGCTCGGACAGTTCCCCCGCGCTCTCGATGAGGTCGTCGACGTTCTTCATACGGTATCGAACTCCACGGCCGCCTTTATCGTCGTGTCGGGACCGAACGCCGCCTCGAACCGATCGACCGGCACGAGGTCGGTCACGTACCGATCGAAGAACCACGCGGGGAGCGTCTCGAGCCGGTCGACGGCCGCGTGGAAATGGGTGGGCCCGGCGTTGACGCTCCCGACGACCGCCTTGTTGTGCATCACGAGGTCCTCGTGGAACCGCCCGGCGTCGACGGTGAGTTCCTGGGAGCCGGGGAGACCGAGCAGCGCGGCGACGCCGTTGGGGGCGAGCGCGTCGACCGACTCGACCGCGTGTCGTGGCGCGCCCGTCGCTTCGACGACCAGGTCGACCGGCTCGTGAGCGGTCGGCACCTTCCCGACCGGCGTCTCGCGGGCGTCGACGTAGGTCGCGTCCAGCGACTCGAGGAGGTCGATCGTCGGATCGGGACGGTCGCGCCGGCCCAGACAGTAGACGTCCATCTCGGGGGCGAGGAGGGCGACCGCCAGCAGGCCGAGCGCGCCGTTGCCGAGCACCAGCGCCGTCTCGGGCTCCCAGGTGAACGACGACCGGGACACCCGCGCCAGGTCGAGTGCCTTCTCCAGAACACTGATCGGCTCGGCCAGAAAGCCCCACGCCGCGTGGGCCTCGGGGACCGGAATCAGGAACGGCGCGGGACTCGTGAAGTACTCGCTCATGAAGCCGTGTGCGCCGTCGATACCCCGCTCGACACACGCCGACGGCGGGGCCATGTCGGGTTCGGCGCGCTCGAAGTAGGCGTTGGTTCCGCCGGGCGGGGGCCGACGCACCATCGGGGTCACGACGTCGCCGCGCTCGAAGTCGGTGGTGGTGGGATCCACGACGACGCCGACCGCCTCGTGCCCGAGGACGAGTCGCTCCTCGTCGGCGGGGAAGCCGCCGTGATCGCCGGCGATCACCTCGTGGTCGGTCCCGTCGACGCCGACCCGGAGCGTCCGAACGAGCACCTCGCCCGGCGCCGGCTCCGGGCGGTCCACGTCGAACAGTCGCGGTCGGTCGCCGCCGGACTCGATGCCGATGGCTCGCATGCTCGTCCCCTGGGTTGCTGTCGAAAAAGATTTATCGGTTTTCGAGTTAATACCTCGACGGAGTACGCGGCGCCGATTCGGCCCGACGCGATCCGACCAAGCCATGGAACGCTACGACCAACTGTACCGGCTGTACGAGGAGTTCGACACGGAGCGACTGCGCAGTTACCGGGAGTTCGTCGACCTGTTTCCCCCGGTCGACTCGCCGGTCGCCCTCGAACACTGGCGGAGCGCCGCGGAGGAGCTCCGTGCGATGCGGGAGGAGATCAGGTCCGCGTACGCGGCCGGCGGGGAGACGTTCGCGGAACTGGCGAGCCTCGCGACCCGGGAGCAGGCCTTCACCGGCCTCGACCTCCACTCGGCGTACGGGCGGGCGGTGAACGTCCTCGTCCTCGACGTCGACGAGACGCTCCGCTCGGCCGGCCGCACCGACAACGAGATTCCGCGGGAGACGCTCCACCTCCTCACCCGGTTTCACGACGCGGGCGTCCCCATCGTCATCTGCACGGGCCAGACCCTGGAGAACGTCAAGGGCTTTCTCATCCAGGGGTTGGGGAACGAACTCGTCCACTCGGGGTCGGTGAGCGTCGTCTACGAGGCCGGGACGGGCGTGTTCACGCCCGGGCACGGCGCCCGGACGAAGCGATTGCTCTACGAGGAACTCGACGACGACATCCAAACGACGTTCCGGGAGATCCGATCCCGGGTCCTCTCGGCGGCCCCCGAACGCCTCCGCCACGGCTGTCACCTCCAGGGCAACGAGTTCAACGTCACGCTCAAGCCGAACTTCGAGACCGGAAGCGACCGGGCCCGCGAGGTGATCGACGAGGGACTGGTCTACCTCCTCGACCTGCTGGAGGAGGCCGTCGCGAACGTCGCCGACGTGGACGTCGAGCCGAACGGGTGGGCGCGGGTCCACTACGCCGCGGCGGACCCGGAGATCGATCGGGTGCTCGCGGCGAGCGACGCACGACCCGACGCGGACGCGACGGCCGTCCCGGGGCCGCTGTCGGCGCTCTTCGAGCGGATCGACGTGGCCTACTACGAGGCCGACGCGGCCGAGGTCGGCAGTCGCGAACTCAACAAGGTCGTCGGCGTCGAGGCCGCGCTCGACGTCCTCGGCGTCGACGACCCGTTCGCGCTCGTGATGGGCGACAGCAAGAGCGATCTGCGGGTGATGGAGTGGGTCGACGAACACGACGCGGGCGTCGCCGCCGCGCCGGACCACGCCTCGGCCGACGTGCTCGATCACGTCCGCTCGACCGACGACCTCGTGTTCGACCGCGGCGACGCCGCCGAGATGCTCCGGACGGTCCTCGCGCTCGACCGCATCGCCGAACTCGAGTGAGCGGTAGTGTTCGGAGACGTAAGTGAGGGTAGGAACACCCCGAACGCCCCGAGTCGCTGGAGTCCGGGGTAGCGAGGTGGTCACAGTCGTACCGTTCGATCCGGACAGTACCCGAGTGAGCGGTCGGCGTCTTTTTCACGGGGCCGGACCGAACGGGGCGTATGACGGACTCAGCGCCGAATCCGGGGACGGGGGACCCGCTCGACCTTCGTGGCGTCGTCCCGCCGACGGTGACGGCCTTCGACGACGACGGGGCCGTGGATCACGACGCGACCGCCGCACACGCACGGTTCGTCGTCGACGGCGGGGCCCGCGCGGTCTTTCCCCTGGGGACGAACGGCGAGTTCCCGCTGTTGACCGGCGACGAGCGTCGGGCCGTCGTCGAGACGGTAGTGGACGCCGTCGACGTGCCCGTCATCGCGGGCGTGGGCGCCGAGAGCACACGGGAGACGGTCGCCAACGCCGAGCACGCGGCGGCGACCGGCGCCGACGGCGTCGTCGTCGTCACGCCGTACTACTACCCGCTGGACGGCGACGCCGCGGTCGAGCATTACCGGGCGGTCGCCGAGGCGGTCGACGTCCCGGTGTACGTCTACCACATCCCGAGCAAGACGGGCAACGAACTGTCGCTCGCGACCCTCGGCCGCCTCGCGACCCTCGACGGCGTCGCCGGCGTCAAGGACTCCTCGAAGGACGTCCCCTGGCTCGCACAGGCCATCGATGCCCACCCAGAGTTGACCTTCCTCGCGGGGTCGGATTCGCTTCTGTTCACGGGACTTGCGGTCGGCTGTGCGGGGATGGTGAGCGCCGTCGCCAACGTCTTCCCCCAACTCGTCGTCGACCTGTACGACGCCTACGACGCGGGCAGGGAGTCGGAGGCACGACGCCTCCAGTCGCGGGTGTTCGCCGTCAGGTCGGCGCTGAAACGCGGGCCGTACATGGCCGGGGTGAAGACCGCGCTGTCGCTGCGTGACCTCGAGTTCGACGTCGGCGGCCTCCGGGCCCCGCTCCGGACGATGGACGACGACGAGCGGGCGGCGCTCCGGTCCGAACTCCGCGAACTCGACGTGCTGTAGGCCGGGGGCGGAACCACCGGTATTAACCCCCACAGGGGTTTGCAACCGTGTATGTCGGAACTCGTCACGTTCGGCGAAACGATGCTGCGTCTCACGCCGCCCCGGGGCCACCGGCTCTCGCGTGTCGACCGCCTCGACGTCCACGTCGGCGGCGCCGAGAGCAACGTCGCGGTGGGGGCCGCCAACCTCGGCGTCGAGGCGGCGTGGGCGTCGCTGTTGCCCGCGACCGACCTGGGCGAGCGAATCGCCTACGCGCTCCGCGGCGAGGGGGTCGAACCCCTGGTCACGTGGACGGAGACGGGTCGCGTCGGCACCTACTACTTCGAGCGCGGGGGGATGCCCCGCGGCCGCGACGTCATCTACGACCGCGAGGGGGCGCCGATCAGGGAGGCCACGCCCGCCGACGCGCCCCTCGACCGGATCCGCGACGCCGAGGTGTTTTTCACCACGGGCATCACGCCGGCGCTCTCCGAGGGTCTGGCTGAGACGACCGGCACCCTCCTCGAGACGGCGCGGGACGCCGGCGTCACGACCGCCTTCGACGTCAACCACCGGGACAAACTGTGGACCCCGGAGACGGCCCGGGAGACGCTCGCCGGCCTGTTCCCGTCGGTCGACGTCCTGTTCGTCGCCGAACGTGACGCCCGCGAGGTGCTCGCGCTCGACGGCGACGCCGAGCGGATGGCCCGCGACCTGGCCGCCGAGTACGGCTTCGAGACGGTGGTCGTCACGCTCGGCGAGGAGGGCGCCATCGCCGTCCACGACGGGACCGTCAGCCGGCAGGGGACGTTCCCGGCCGACACCGTCGACCCGCTCGGCTCCGGCGACGCCTTCGCCAGCGGCTTCCTCGCCGAACGGCTGGACGGCACTCCCGTCCCCGACGCGATGGCCTACGGGGCGGCGACCGCCGCCCTGAAGCGGACCGTCGAGGGCGACATGGCCCGCGTCTCGCCGGCGGAGGTTCGCGCCCTCGTCGAGGAGGGCGGGAAGACGGACATCGAACGCTGACGGAACCGGGGGCCACAGTCGAGCCTACACACTTTTTGCCACCGACGCTAGAGGAGTTGGTAATGAATCACGCGAAGGGACCACTGCTCAGCATCGACGTCGGAACACAGGAGGCGACGGCCGTCGACGTCACGACGGAACTGTCGTCGTTCGTCGGGGGACGGGGACTCTGTACGAAACTGGCACACGACCGGATCCCGTTCGACGCCGACCCGTTCGGGCCGGAGAACCGGATCTACTTCGCGACCGGCCCGCTCCAGCAGTCGGGGATGTCGTTCACCGGACGGATGAACTGCACGGGCCTCTCGCCGCTGACCGACGGCCTCCTGTCGACGAACGCCGGGGGGTACCTCTCGCGGAACTTCGTCGCGACGGGCCATCCGGCCGTCGAGATCACCGGCGCGTCCGACGAACTCCTCGTCCTCCACGTGACCGACGAGGGCGTCGAGTTCGCCGAAGCGCCGGAGCTGGCGGGTGCGACGGTACCCGAAGTGACCGAATACGTCAAGCGCGAGCGGGACCTCGACGCCGAGAACATCGCCTGCATCGGCCCGGCGGGGGAGAACCGCGTCCGCTTTGCCTGCGTGATGACCTACGAGAGTCGCGCGTTCGGTCGGGGCGGGATGGGGGCGGTCCTCGGCTCGAAGAACGTCAAGGCCATCACCTTCGAGGGGGACAGCGAACCCGACGTGGCCCTGCCGGAGGACGTCCAGCAGGAGGTCCACAGCGCGGCGGCCACCTCCGACGACCTGATGCGCCGGCAGGGAACCACCGGCGGCACGGAGTTCATCAACGACAACTTCTCCTTGCCGACGCGGTACTTCGAGAAGTACCACTTCGAAGACGCCGGGGAGATCGGCGGCGACGCCGTCGAGGAGAAGAAATACAAGAAGGGGTCGTGTTCGATGTGTGCCTTCGCCTGCAAGCTCCCGACCCGCGACGAGGCGACGGGGCTGGAGACGGAGGGCCCCGAGTTCGAGACGGTGTTCTCCTTCGGGAGCAACTGCGAAGTCGGCGACATCGTCGACGTGATGCAGTCGAACGAGCTCTGTGACGTCTATGGGCTGGACACCATCTCCTGTGGCAACGCCGTCGCCGCGTACCTCGCCGCCGAGGACGAGTTCGGCAACGCCGACCTGATCCACGAGACGATCGAACGGATCGCCACCCGCGAGGGGGTCGGCGACCTCCTCGCCGAAGGCGTCTCCCGCGCGGCCGACGAACTCGGCGTCCGGAACTACACGGTCAAGGACATGGAGTTCGCCGCCCACGACGGCCGCGTCCTCTACGGGCAGGCGCTCAGCTACGCCGTCGCGAACCGCGGCGGCGACCACATGTACTCCACCACCCTCCGCGTGGAGTACGACGGCGAGGTCGACCCCGAGACCCTGGAGGGCAAGCCGGAGCTCGTGATGCGCCGCGAGAACCACGCCGCCTTCCGCGACTCGGGGATCGTCTGTGCGTTCGCCGGCGGCACCGACCACGTGACCGAGGAGACACTGGAGGCGCTCTTCGAGTGTGACTACGAGGAACTCCAGGAGGTCGGCGCCCGGACGGTCGAACTCGAACGACACTTCAACAACGAGCGCGGGATGGACCGCGAGGCCGACACCCTCCCCTACGACATCCCCGGGATGGAGGAGGCGGTCGAGGAGTATTACGACCTCCGCGGCTGGAACCCGGACGGCACCGTCTCCGACGACGTCGTCGCCGAGTACGCCGCCACCCGGTCGTCGACGGCGGACTAACCCCCGACGACCGGCGGCGCGAGCCGCACCACGGCGCCGTCCGAAAGGACCGTCCCGTCGCCGTCCAGTTGCCGGACGTTCCGGCCGTCGACGGTCACCGTCGCCCGCCGGGAGCCGTCCGTCGCCCGGAGGTAGTCGTCCAGTCCGTCGAACGACTCGCGGAGCGATTCCAGCGCCGCGCCGACGGTCGGCGCCTCGTCGAACGTGCGGGTGACGCGCTTGCGGCCGACGGCCTCCCGCATCGGGCCGAAGAAGTCGAAGTGAACCTCCATCGTCGGCACCACGCCCCGAGCCGTCTTGTAGGTGTCCCCGTCGTCGGACGACTTTTGTCCGCCGAGCGCACAGCCCGAGCCATGCGCGTCGACGTTCGGTGTTACGGCGAGGTGGCGGCGGCAGTCGACGACGGCGACGGCCCGCGTACCCTCGATGGGGGCGCGACGGTCGCCGACCTGCTCGCGGCTCTCGATATCGGCGACGCGTCGTCGTTCACCGGCGGGCTGGTCGTGCTGGTGAACGGGAGCCACGCCGACGCGGACGCGACGCTCTCCGACGGGGACACCGTCGCGCTGTCGCAGTCGCCGATGCGGGAGTGAGCCGGCGGACGGAAGGTATCTCCGTCACGGCCCCGAAGTCCACCCATGCGAGAGACGAACCGACGGTGGCACCTGGCGAAGCGACCCACGGGCGAACCGGACGCCGACTGTTTCGACCTGCGGGAGGGCGAGCGACCGACGCCGAACCCCGGCGAACTCCTGGTGCGCGTGCGCTACCTCTCGGTCGACCCGTACATGCGCGGCCGGATGCGTGACACGGCGTCGTACGCGGAGCCGTGGGCCGTCGGCGACCCGCTCTCGGGCGGCGTCGTCGGCGAGGTGGTCGAGAGCGGGAGCGACCGGTACGGACCCGGAGATATCGTCGCGGGTCGCGGGTCGTGGGCCGACTACGCCGTCCTCGACGCCGACGACGCGACCGACGTGGATCCGTCGGTCGCCGGCCTCCCGGCGTACCTCGGCGTCCTCGGGATGCCGGGGCGGACGGCCTACTTCGGCCTGTTCGACGTGGCCGAACCGCGGGCGGGCGAGACGGTCGTCGTCTCCGGGGCCGCGGGCGCCGTCGGGTCGACGGTCGGCCAACTCGCGGCGCTCCAGGGCTGTCGCGTCGTCGGCTTCGCCGGCACCGACGAGAAGGTCGACTGGCTCGTCGACGACCTGGGTTTCGACGCGGCGATCAACTACGCCGAGACCGACGACTACCGGGCGGCCCTCGACGACGCCGCGCCCGACGGGGTGGACGTCTACTTCGACAACGTGGGGGGACCGATCACCGACGCGGTGTTCACGCGCCTCACCGTCGACGCCCGCGTCGCCGTCTGCGGACAGATCGCCCACTACAACGACGAGACGGTGCCGACGGGGCCGCGGAAGCTTCCCCAACTCATCGCGCCGCGGGCGACGGTGCAGGGGCTCCTGGTGAGCGACTTCGCGCCCCGCTTCGAGCGGGCGTCCCAGCGCCTCCGGGAGTGGGTGGCGGCCGGCGACCTGCAACACCGCGAGACGGTCGTCGAGGGGCTGGAACACGCCCCCGAGGCCTTCCTCGGCCTGTTCAGCGGCGACAACGTCGGCAAGCAGGTGGTGCGGGTCTCGGCTGCGGCGTCGAGCTAGACACCGACAATTAATCACCGTCGACGGCGAGAGGCCGGTATGGCCGTTCAGCGAAGCGACGACGCCCGCCTCGACGACCGGGATCGGAACGACTGGACGCTCCGCGACGAGGACGCCCGCGAGTACGTCCGGGGAGCCGTCGACGCGACGGTGACGCTCGTCGAGTCGACGTACGGACCGACGGGGATGGAGAAACTCGTCGGCACGACGGACCGACGGAACCGGGACGACCTACGCCGGATCGACGACGCCGGACGGCTCTTCGAAGCCATCGAGAGCGGCGACGGGTTCGGACATCCGGTCGCGGCGCTGTTCGTCGACGGCGTCGACGGGATGCGGAACCGACTGCACGACGGGACGACGGCATCGGTCCTGCTCGCGGGGGCGCTGATGGACGAGGGGTTCGACCTCGTCGAGCGGGGACTCGCGCCCAGTAGCGTCATCGTCGGGTACGGCATCGCCCGCTCGCACGCCGGCGAAGTGCTCGACGAACTCGCCCGCCCCGTCGACGCCGACGACGAGGAGACACTCGCCGACGTCGCCGCGACGACGATGACGACGGCGCTCGACCGGGACGTACGCCGGGACCTGTCCGCGCGCGTCGCCGCGACCGTCCGCCGGCTCGGCGACGCGGGCGACGGCGACTGGGTCAACACCGACCACGCGAAGGTGCTCGCGGCGCCCGGCGTCGAGACGCGGACCGACGACGGACTGGTGTTGTCCCGTCCGGCGGACGCCGGTCCGACCGGCCGGGGCGTCACGGAACCGATCACGGACGCCCGGGTGGCCATCGTCGACCGGGAGATCGACTTCGAGGAGACCGCGAGCGTCCTCGACGGCGGCGAGGGAGTTCACCTCTCCTCGCCGCAGGCGGCGACCCGCTACCGGACCGAGTTGGCGGCCCGTATCGACGCCGCGGCCGAGCGCCTCGTCGAAGGCGGCGTCGACGTCGTGGTCTCACAGGAGAAGCTCGACGAATCGGTCGTCACGGCGTTCGAGCGGGCGGGCCTTTCGGTCGTGGACAAGGCCACCTACCCCAAAGAGGACGTCTACCGGCTCGCGACGGCGACCGGCGGGACGGTCGTCTCGAACCTCGACGACCTCACGCCGGATCACCTGGGGCGGGCCGAGCGGGTCGAGGAGCGACGGGCCGGCGACGAGGTCTGGACCGTCTTCGACGGCTGTCCGGGTCCCGTCGCCACCCTCGTCACCGGCGGGGCGACCCAGGCGGAGGTACAGCGGCGGAAGACGGCGGTCGAGGACGCGTTCGAGACCGTCGCCACGGCCGCCATCGACGGCCAGGTGTTGCCGGGGGCGGGCGCGCCGGCCGCGGCGGTCGCCGCCTCGCTCCGCGAGGGCGCGACGTCGGTGAGCGGCCGCGAGCAACTCGCCGTCCGCGCCTTCGCCGACGCCCTCGAACGACTCCCGGCCACCCTCGCCCGCAACGCGGGCTACGACCCCGTCACCGCCGTGACCGACCTGCGGTCGGCGCACGCGTCGGGCCCCACGGCGACGGGACTGAGCGCCGAGACGGGCGAGCCGATCGACGCGTGGACGGCCGGAATCGTCGAACCGCGACGGGTGTTCTCCCAGGCGGTCGAGACGGCGGCCGCCATCGTCGAGCAACTGCTCACGATCGACTCGGTACTGTATCCGAACGTCGAACTGTACAGCTACACCCCGCGCCCGGAACGCGAGTAGTCGTCGGTCGGCCGCCCGTCGTCGCCGGTTACGGGGCGCCGTCGCGGGCCGCCTCGGCGTCGGCGTCGGCGTCGGCCGACTCGGTCTCGGGCTCTATCTCCTCCTCGTCGCCGAGGTCGGTCGCGTCGAGTCGCTCGTCGATCCGGATCAGTTGGATCGCCGCCTCGGCGGCGGTCGTCAACACGGCCGCCTTCAGCGACGCGGGTTCGACGACCGGCGACTCCCCGAGGACGTCCGCGGTCGTCCCCGCGAGGACGTCGATCCCGACCGCGTCGCGGCCCTCGGTGCGGGCGACGCGCAGCCGGACCTCCGCCTGCCCCGCGTCGACGCCGGCGGTGGCCGCGAGCGCCCGGGGGACGGAGAGCAGGGCGTTCCCGAAGCCGTCGGCGGCGAGTTGTTGGCGGCCGGAGAGCGACCGGGCCGCCCGGTCGACGGCGCGCGCGGCGGTCGCCTCGATGGCCCCGCCGCCGGGGACGACACGCCCGTCGCGGGTGGCCGCGGCCGTCGCGGCGATGGCGGCCTCGACCGAGCGCTCGAAGGCACGGACCGTCCGCGGGTCGGGCGCCCGACAGAACAGGGTGTGGGTCGGCTCGCCGGCGTCGGACGTGACGAACGTCATGTCCCGGCCGGCCTTGCGCCGGACGTCGACGTCGCCCGTGCCGAGCGTCGCCGCCGACACCTGCTCGAGCGTCGGGACGACCGTCGCGCCGGTCGCCCGCGCCACGCGGTCGACGACGTCGGCGTCGACCCGGTGGACGCCGAGGATCCCCGCCGCGGCGAGCGCCGACTCGACGCGCTCGTTGATCGCCCGCTCGGTGATCACGACGCCACAGCCGGCGTCGACCGCCGCCGCCAGCCGCTCGTCGAACGCCTCGGACTCGCGCTCGCGCAGCGCCTCGCGGTCCTCGAAGGAGTCGGCGTCGAGCGTGACGCGGCGGCTGACACGGCCGAGTTGACTCCCCGCGTGTGGCACGTCGACCGTCGAGGAGAGGACGGCGATCCCCGTCCCGTGTTGGGATCGGGGCATGGATTCGAGGACCGGCCCCCGCTCGATCACGACCCCCGACACGAGGTCCGTCTCGGCCGTCGCGCCACCGGTTCGGGAGACGACCTGAACCCGGTCGCGTGCCTCGGGGCCCGCCTCGGCGACGGCGTCGGCGACCTGTGCCGAGACGGACCGCCGGACCGCGGGGTTCCGGGTCGCCGTGAGGGCGGTCCTGGCGACGTCGTCCGGTTCGTACGCCGAGAGCGGGTGGGCCGCGCCGTCGACCGCGTCGAGCGCGACGTCCAGCCCCTCGCGGAACCCGCGTTCGATCGCCGTCGGGTGGAGGCCGCGTTCGACGAGGCGGTCCGCCTCCCGGAGGAGGGCACCGACCAGCGTCACGACGGTCCCCGTGCCGTCGCCGTAGGCGTCGTGGAAGTCCGACGCGGCGGTGTCCAGGAGCGTGACGGCCGGATCGGACACGTCGAATCGATCGAGTAGCTCCGTCGACGAGGCGGTCGCCGTCACCGTGCCGTCCCGCTGTATCAGCAGTTTGTTCGCCCCGAACGGACCGAGAGCGGTTTCGACGACGTCACAGACGGTACGGACGCCGGTAACCAACTCCTCGTTGACCATGCACGCCATCGTACCCCGCGGGGTGAATAATGTGTCGTATCGGTCGGCCGTACGGTCGGCGACCGTGTGGCACGCGAACCGCCGAACACACGATCGAGAGGGGATTCCACGTGCCGAGCGCGGCACAATCCGTGGGATAGCAGTCGTGTCAGTGGGGATCCGTCGTCCACGTGGGCGGTGGGATCGTCAAAGGAATTATCCCCGCAGTCGTGGTGTTCGGCGTATGATTCACGCCACGTGGGGCGACTGGTTCGTCCGCGAGGAGATCGAGGGGACCGACCCCGACGAACTGATCCTGTGGTATCTCGGCTGCAACGGGTTCGTCCTCCGGTCCCCCGAGGCCACCGTCTACATCGACCCGTACTTCGGCGACGGCGATCCGCCGAACCTCGTCCGCATGATCCCCGTCCCCCTCGATCCCGCCGACGCGACCGAGTGTGACGCGGTGTTGGCGACCCACGAACACATCGATCACATGCATCCGCCGTCGTACGGCCCGCTCGTCGAGGAGTTGGGTGCGGACGTGTACGCGACCACGGCGGCGTACGAGGAGCCCGACTACGACGGGGAGATGCGGGTGCCGAACGAGCGGAAACACGTCGTCGAACCCGGACGCACGTTCACCGTCGGCGACCTCACGATCCACGCGGTGGCGGCCAACGACCCGGACGCCATCGCGGAGGTGGGCTACGTGGTCGAACACGACTCGGGGACCTTCTTCCACGGCGGCGACAGTCGGCCGGCGCCGGAGGCCTTCGGGACCGTCGCCGACTCGTTCGACGTCGATGTCGGCGCCCTCGCGTTCGGCTCCGTCGCGAACACCTACGACCCCGAGACCGACACGGTCGAACGGAACCGCTGGTACATGGACGAAAATCAGATCGTCGAGGCGGCCACCCAACTCGAACTCGACCGACTCCTCCCGACCCACTACGACATGTGGCGCGGGTTCGGCGCCGATCCGGGCGCGCTCGGCCACCACGCCGCCTCGTTTCGGTATCCCCGGGTGATCGAACACGCGGTCGTCGGCGACCGCTTTACCGTCGCCGAACCCGGACGCGTACAGGCGCGGGCGCTGCGCGAGTAGCGGGGCCCGAGAGGGGGAGAACCGCGATGGGGAGTGAGGCGGTCGACGGTCCGAGTGTTCCGGACTGTCGGCCGACCGCCGCAGCGGCGAGGGCCGGTAGTCCGCGGCGTTTCGTGTCTCGACGCCGGCCTGTCGTACGAGGTGCCGGTCAACGTCGGAGACACGTTCACACCACGGGTGACAATCCGATCCGTCGACGGGGAGCGGGGGCGTCCGCTCGCCCGGCAGGTGGTGGGAACGGCCCAGCCGACCCCCGTCGATCCGTACGGCGATCAACGGGCGCGATTCGCCAGATCAGCAACAGGCTTTTGCTACTATTCGAGGATGAGGAGAACGATGCAGACACTGGTCACTGGGGGCGCAGGGTTCATCGGTGGACACCTCGCGGAACGGTTCGTCGAAAAGGGACACGACGTCGTCGTCCTCGACAACCTGAACGAGTTCTACGATACGGGGCTCAAGGAGCGAAACGTCGCTGTGGGCCGGGAAGCGGCCGAGGGCGGAGGCAGCTACGAGTTCGTCGAAGGCGACATCCGGGACGAGGAACTCGTCACCGGCCTCGTGGCCGACGCAGACTACGTCTTCCATCAGGCCGCCCGCGCGGGCGTCCGGTCGAGTGTCGCGGACCCGCGGCTCTACGACGCGGTGAACGTCGACGGCACGCTGAACGTCCTCGATGCGGCACGCGACCACGATGTCGAACGCGTCGTCGTCGCGAGTTCCTCCTCCGTGTACGGCAAACCGCGCTACCTCCCCTACGACGAGGACCACCCGACGACGCCCGTGAGTCCCTACGGCGCATCCAAGCTGGCGAGCGAGCGCTACGCCTGCGCGTACGCCGAGGTGTACGACCTGCCGGTCGTTGCGCTTCGCTATTTCACCGTCTATGGCCCGCGGATGCGACCCAACATGGCGATCACCAACTTCGTCTCGCGATGCATGAACGGGAAGCCGCCCGTCGTCTACGGCGACGGCACCCAGACACGCGATTTCACCTACATCGACGACGTGGTCGAGGCGAATCTGACGCTCCTGGCGACGGACGCCGCCGATGGCGAGGCGCTGAACATCGGGAGCACCGACAACATCGAGATCAGGACGCTCGCTGCGGAGGTACGGGACCGGATCGACCCCGACCTCGACTTGCAGTTCGCCGACCGCCACGACGCCGACGCCGACCACACCCACGCCGACACCACGAAAGCGCGGACCCTGTTGGACTACGAGCCCAGCCATACGATTCGCGAAGGCGTCGGGAAGTTCGTCGAATGGTACCGGGCGAATCGGGAGTGGTACGAGCCGCTCGTGTTGAACTCCTGAGCGGCCGGCGGCGAGCGACGGGGACGCGAAACCGTCCGTCCCAGTAGCCGGCGACGAGATACTCCCCACCGAGGCGGACGGCGTCCCGGACGTGTCGATCCCACGATTCCGACCCGATACTGCCGGCAGGGCGTCGATTTTGGTCGTGTCGGCGGTGCGAGTACGGGAACGCGCTCACTCCGGTGGCTTCCGTTCGTCCACATCCACCGAGCCGTCGTCACCGGTGTCGGGTGGTTCGAGCGCGGCGGCGACGAGTCGCCCCACCCGCGACTCGACGAGGTCGGCCCACGACGCGGTGACGCGCGTGCCCGCGAGTCCGGCGACCGCGAGCGCCACGAGGACCGCGGTCGACACGACGCCGAGCGCCCCCAGCACCGCCCCCGCGAGGAGTCCGCCCGCACAGCCGAGTGCGACGGCGGCGCCGAGCAGTCGGACCGGCGCCGCACGGAACTCCCCGAGCAGGCCGCGGGCGAGCGCGACCGCTCCGGAGGACGTGGCCGCCGCGTCGAATCCCTCGACCAAGCGGTCCACGACCGCGACGAACGGGCCGACGGTGTACGTCTCCCGGAGGTCGATCACGATCACTTCGGGGTCGGGCTCGGCGGTGAGCCAGCGGTAGACGAAAGAGTCGGTCACGACGCGGCGCGTCCGCGCGGCGAGACGTTCGGTCCGTTCCCCTCGACCGACCCCGGCGAGGCGGTCGTCGAGGGTCGCGACGATCCGCGAGTCGGCGACCGCGGCGGCGAGTCGCGACTCGGCGTCGTCGGAGTGGCTCATCTTATCGCACCTCCACGACCGTCGCCTCGACGGTCACGGTCCCGAAGTCGAGGGCGATCGTTCGGCCCTGTCGGAGCGTCTCGCCCTTGAACCGGAGCCCGGCGTTCGTCTCGCGCACCCGCAGATCGGCGGTCAGCGTCACGTCCTCCTCGACGGGGTGATCCCGGCGGTAGACGTCCCCGTCTTGACTCGTGAGTACCATCGTCGCCGGCTCGACGGCGACGCTCGTGAGTTCGGCGACCGTCTCGTCGCGGACGCGCTCGGCCAATCCGCTCCGGAGCCCGTCGGCCAGATCGGGGTCGGCGTTTTCGATCTCCAGTCGGACGGTGCGGGTCGCTCGCTCGCCGCGTGGCTCCGTGGCGCCCACGCGGACCACCTCGCCCTCGAAGGCGTAGGCGTCCGTCTCCAGCGGGAGGCTCACCCCCTCCCGGACGGGCGCACCGGCGAACCGCTGCCCGTCGCTCGCGCGGTAGGTGCGGTACGTGACGCCGACGTGGGCGGTCACCCGCCCCGGTTCGCCGGTTCGATAGGCCTCGACCGACCGCACCGTCCCGACCGTCCGACCGTCGATCCGGTACTCGTCGCCGCGTCGGATCGCGTCGACGTTGGCGGCCGAGACCGTCGTCCGCAGGAGGACGTCCGTCTCGCCGACGGGGAGGTCAGGGGTCGCTGCGTCGACGGCGGTGATGGTGCCGCCGGCGGCGTAGTCGGGGGTCGTGAGATCCAGATCGCGACCGACGCGGAGGGGGTCGCCGCCGTAGGTGACGGTGTCCTCGCCATCGAGCGTGCCGTTGATTCGGACGCGGGCGTAGAGGTGACGACCGTCGTCCGCCGCCGTGGCGTAGACGTCGGTGATGGTGAGGTTCTCCGCGTCGTCGGGCCGGATCGTGTCGCCTTCGGTGATCAGGGTGGCGACGTAGGCCGGCTGGGTGCCGAGGTCGAGGGTGGCGTAACGGGTGGCGGTGGCGGAGGCGGTGTCGTCGGAACCGGACGAGAGGACGAACGCGACGCCCGCGACGACGACGGCGAGGGCGACGAGGACGACGAGGGCGTCGACGAGGTTGACAAGGCCGAAGAGGTTGCCGTTGTCGTCGATTAGGTTCACGACGGATCACCGTTTGGCATCGTTGTACAGAAAACTATCAATTGATATAATATTTCCGCAGGCGTGAGACGGCGTGAGACGAACTCCTGGACGAACGTTGGTCTGACATCCGTTAGATGTATCCAAGGTCTTCGAGTTGCTGTTGAACTCCTTCACTGAAACCGTCCGTCGACTGGGTCGCGAGGGGTTCTTGGGACAGATGCTCGTCAAGCACGGTTCGCAACTCGGCAACTCTCTCGGGTCGGTCGTCGCTCAGATCATTCGTTTCGCCCGCATCCGTCGAGAGGTCGTACAGTCGAACGTCGTCGCCGGCGACGACCAATGTGTCCGTGCCGTCACGAACGAGCGATAGTTCGGTATCGTACTCGTCGTCGTACGAGAAGGGACGTGCGACCTGGTCACGGAACGATTCCAGCATGGATTCGGGAGCTCGGTAGTGGGCAAAGATCCGCCGGTTGTCGTTCGCGTGTTGCTCCTGCAAGGATACTCGGTCGAAGTCAGTCGACGGCTCGACCCCAGCAACGTCAAGGACCGTCTTGAACACGTTCGAGAGACTGACGGAGGCGTTCGATCGGGTCGCGGCGAGCGGATTCGTGCCGTGAGGCCACTTCACGAACAGCGGGACGTGAAGCAGCTCGTCTGCGAGGGAGAAGTGGTGGCCGATGAGGTCGTGCTCACCGAACAGTTCGCCGTGGTCGCCCACGACGACGATGAGCGAGTTGTCGAACTCGTCGGCGCGTCGGAGATCGTCGAACAGAGTGGAGATTCTGTCGTCCAGATACCGGATTTCGGAGTCGTAGAGATCGACGAATCCGCGCATCTGTTTCGGTGAGATCGACGTTTCCCCGGCGAAGTACTTGCCACGTTGCGTGTATATCTCGCGCTGTTTGATCAGCAACCGCATGACCGACTGGCCGACGTACTGTTTGTGATACGGCCGCCTCGGATTGTACAGGTAGTGTGGTTCCATCAGGTGAAAGAACGCGAAAAACGGCGATTCGTCGCGGGAACCGGACGGGCCGTCGAGCCGCTTCCGAAAACGCCGAATCGAGTCGTCAGCACCGCTATCCTGCATGGAGAACAGCATCTCCAGTCGGTTGAGATTCCGTTCGACGAATCCGGACGAGATATCTTGGTTGAATATCTCGATGACCTCGTCGAACGCGTCGGTGACGCCGCCGTTCGTCAACCAGCCGTTGTTCAAGAAGGCAACCGTGTCGTAGCCCGCATTCGAGAGGTGAGCTGCGAGCGTGTGTTCCGGGTCGATACGGAGTCCTTTGTCGTAGAGCCCGTGTCGGATCGTCGGGAGTCCGGTAAAGAGTGACGTGTGTGAGGGGAGCGTCCACGCCGTCGTCGCGAACGCGTTCTCGAAGACGGTCACGTCCGAGCGGTCGGCGAATTCGGTGAGCGCTGGAGCGGTATCGCGGGCGTATCCGGCGGTCGGGAGGTGATCGGCACGGAGACTGTCGAGTGAGAGGAGGAGTACGTTTGGCGGTGACGCCGACATACCCCTATCTTTTGGGCCATCCTATTTATTTTTCAACATTCTTACAGCCAGGAAATCAGGGAATACGAGACGACAGTCCGCGTACGGCTTCGTGTATTGCGTCCTTTTCGCTCCGTATGAGTAGCCCGCCGAACCAAGCGAGTAGAATCTCGGCAGTAACGAATACGGCTGCAAAGAGCACCATCGTGACGGAGAGGTTGATTCGTCCGATCGTCATATCGCCGATGGTAGAATCGATCAAGAGGAAAATCAGGACGCTCACGACACCCAAACTCACCGTCCCTGTGATGTACCGTTTCGAAAACGGGTGAATGGAAACGAACGAGTAAACCAAGAAAATCTGGACGGTATTCATGAAGAGTATGCTCAAGAACGTACCGACGGCAGCGCCGACGACGCCCAATTCTCGAATGAGCACGTAGCTCAACCCCACGTTCGCGATCGTCGTTACCGCGGTTACGACGAAATCGACGCGCGTACGGTCGATTGCCCGGAGAACCGCTGCTGCCGTTCCCATTCCGGTCCGAAAGAGAACATCAACGGCGAGGATGATCAGAACGACGGAACCGGGGGCGTATTCCGCCCCGAAGAACAGTTCGATGAGTTCAGTTGGATAGTATATCATCGTGAGAAGAAGGGGAAAGGCGAGAAGCGTACTCCATTTCGTCGCTCGACGGTACAGATACTCCATCCCCTCCCGATCGTCGTTATCGTACCGACGAGCCATACGCGGCGTAAACAGATACGTGATCGAAACCAACGCGATCATCCCGAGTTGAGAGATGACGTATCCGACTCGGTAGTAGCCGACGGCAGAGGACGCGAGCAAGGCGCCGACGAGCACGATATCGGTATTACCGAGCAGCCGACGCGTCGCGTTCTTGAACGCAAGCGGCCACGAGTACGAGAAGAGTCGACGAGCGTCCTCGCCGAATCGGTCGAGGGCGGTGACTCGCGTGAGCTTCGTTTTGAGGAGGTAGATCGCGTAGCCGCCGGCGAATAGACTACTCAAAAGATATTGTCCGAGATAGAACGACAGAAAGATCAGCATCCCGGCGTTCTGCCAGATAGCGACGCCGAGCGCGCCGAACGCGATGAGTTTGTTCAGTACGTCGTCGGAGAGCACTTTCGGCAGGGAGCGGTCGTAGCCGCGCATGATTCCGAACGAGAGTTGTGAGACGGGATAGGCGATAGCGAGCGGCGCCAGTAACTCGAGCCACCCCCACTGAGCGCGTGAGACGCCGAACGGTTCGACGAGCGCGAACGGGATGGCGTATATCGTGAAGACGCTAGTACCGAGGACGACGGCAAGGATGACGACCCCCGACACGACGATCCGAAACGCGGACTCGGTGTCGCCGCGTTCGTCCAGAATGGAGAGGTAGTAGGTGAAGCCCTCCGGGATGCCGATGAGCGCGATGCCTCCGATCGTGAGCAAGATAGTGTACGCGAAAATCGCGGCACCGAACTCCGCGGTGGCCAGTTCGCGGGCGACCGCGATCTCCGCGAAGAGGGTGATCGCCTTCGAGAAGAGCATTCCCGCCCCGACGACGGAGGCGCTGGCGAGGATGCCGCGGAAACCATGATCAGACATGATAAATTTCGAACGGATGAACGTTATTCCGGATTATAAACGAGATACTAAACGTCTTGTTTATGTGCACGTAAGAAAATTTGATTGCCCCGTTGCCCCATCTCTGAAATTTCAAACCCACACTGAGTGAGCAAAGAACGAACATCCGATTCAGATCCGCCAAAATCAGATATTTTCTCTGGATGTACCTCCACATACACCAAACGGCAATTATCACGGAGTGTCGTTTGAAGACCTTGGAGTACTAAGTGCTCGGCCCCTTCTACGTCAATCTTCACGACCGTTGGCTTTGGTAATCCGTATCTTTTAATTAGAGAGTCACCCTGAGATGTTTCAACCTCGATCGTCTGTCCACCACTGTCCGTCGCAATGGCATGTTCACCAGCCCCGGTCGCATCATCTGAAAGCATAAACTCAACAGTGTCATTGGTATCCGAAAGCGCGACCTGCACAGTCTCTGCACTAAGACCATTCAATTCGAGATTTTGACGGAGTCGGTTTGTATTCGAAGTGACAGGTTCAAATGAAATAACTTGACCAGATTCGAGTTTAGATGCCACAAAGCACGTATATGTTCCAACGTTAGCGCCAACATCGTAAAAAATATCATCTTTTTGAATAGATATCAAAACATCTTCCAGAATGGCTCGTTCACCAACAAGATCACGAAATCGTAGATATTCGTGGAGGGTGGTCGTATGAAATTCTACGGAGATATCTAGGATACGATGTTCAATAATATCATCAGAGATTAAATGTAGAAGATGCCAATATAGATATGAAAGTGGTTTATTAAGCCCCGTTTGACGGATCGCACGGCGGACCCATCCAGAGTACAATTTAGATCGTATCTTCTTTAGTTGACTGACTATTTTTGCCCGATACGACATGACGTACAGATATAATTAGTCAGCACATAAAAATGCAGGTTGAGCTAACGGGACTTTCTGCCACTGTCTTCTGAACACCATAGTATTAATTCAGCTTCCGAACAAGGGCGCGCCTCAATCGCCTTGCCGGTTCATACGTCCTTTTGCCACCAACAGCAAAGACGAGATACAGGTATGGCTCAACTGCGAACGGGTTCATACGAATCGAGCGGCGCAAGAACCGTTTTCCTTCGTCGTATTTGGCGTTTGAGAGTGCGGAGTAGCCAAGACGAAAGTTCAGATTTGCTAGCCACTTCCTTTTAAATGTCCACCCATATTCATCAGCGAGTGGACGGTATTTGTCTATTAGTAACGGTACTGTCGTGTTTTTCTTTCGTTCGAAGTTGTCGCTGATCTGCTCGCCCTCATTATGCCGAATCACCAGTGGGTCTGGAATAGCGCGGACCTCGTACGACTGTACAACACGGATATAGAACTCCCAATCTTGCCATGAGGGAAATCTCTCATCCAACTTTCCGACTGCCTCGGGGACTTCGCTGCGGACCATTATAGATGAAAAGGTCCCGATGAAGTCGTCAAGCAAGAGACGCTTTTTGATATTTCTGGGAGTTTCTGGTCTCGTCACTCCGTTTATTTTTCCGCCTGAATCTCTCTGTTCAATACCAGTATAGACCAGACCAAGCTCTTCTGATGCTGATTGAAATACTCTCACTTGCTGATCAATCTTTGTTTTCCTCCACTCATCATCGTCATCAAGGAAAGCAATGTATTCCCCCTCAGCAGCATCAATCCCCGTATTGCGAGCAGCGCTTCCGCCTCTGTTCTCATCGTGTCGGATGATTTGGATCGAGGAAGACGGGAGATCTTCGACTGTTAGAACTTCACGAATCGGGGGAGAGGAGTAATCGTCAACGACAATAATTTCAATCGCAGAATACTGTTGATCGAGGACGCTTTGGAGCGCACGTTCGAGTTTCCGGGGGCGATTATATGCTGGGATAACAACGGAGACGAGCGGATCAGACATTTTGTCGTCGTGTAGACTACACGCGCTAAAAATCTTACCTCACTAATGGGAAATCATCGGTGTCGAAAAGAACGTGCAGCCAAACACGCGGCCTCAGTTTTGCGAAAAGTTGATTGCCGTGTTCATCTGACAGATACTAAGATCGATTCCATTGATCGACATTGCATTCATCATCGGGAACCTGAACAAGGAACACGGCGGAGCCCAACAACTGCTCTTCGACATCTGTCGCCACCTCCCTGACTCGGAGTTCGAGACGACCGTCTACTACATGTTCGGCGAGGGAACGTTTCGGGAGGAGCTGGAGCAACACGGCACGACCGTCGTCGACCTCGGCGCCTCGTCGAACTACGACCTCGGTGCGTTCTATCGCCTGATCGGGCATCTCCGCCGGTCGACACACGACATCCTGCACACCAATTCGCCGATTTCGGGCGTGTGGGGGCGAACTGCTGGACGGGCAAGTAGAATCCCTCACATCGTCAGCGTCGAACACAACGTTCACTCGGGGTATTCGAGATTCACGCGAACGGTAAACGGGGTGAGTTTACCGCTCGCCGATGTCGTCGTCGGCGTCACCGGTGCAGTGTCCGACTCGTATTCGGATTGGGAGGAATGGCTCCTCGGCGATACGACGAAGCGGAGAACCATCCACAACGGGGTCGACGTGGATGCGATAACAGCGACGTTCGATCGCTCCGACGAGGTCCTTGACCAGTACACGCCCTTCTCCCCATCGGATTGTATTATCGGAACAGTGGGAAAACATCTGGAACAGAAGGGGTTCTCGTATATAATCCAATCCTTCCCAGAAATAAAGCAAGAACGCGAGGACGCGAAGCTCCTCATCTTAGGGGATGGACCGCTACGTGAGGAGCTGGAGACGGCGGCAAGAGAGACGGGATACGACGAGGATATTCACTTCACGGGGTACGTCCCAGAGGTGTATCCCTTCCTCCCGAACTTCGACGTTGCCGTCTTTCCCTCGCTGTGGGAGGGGTTCGGCCTCACGGTCGCCGAGGCGATGATCGCCAAGCGGCCGGTCGTCGGTACGACCATCCCCGCGTTCGACGAGGTCATCGGGGACACCGGACTGCTCGTCAAGCCCGAAGACCCGTCGGCGATAGCAACCGCAGTCGTTCGCCTCCTCGAAAATCCGGAACTTCGTCAGGAACTTGCGGAACAAGGATACAAACGGGCGATACACCGGTTCTCGATCCGACAGACAGTTGATAAATACGCTGACCTTTATCGAGAATTAGCGCCCTCCTTGTGAACGACTGTCAAGGAGAACCAATTATTATCCATCAGGCAACAAGATATATTGTGAACACGACGCTACGGGAAGTCGCTGTAGGAGGACTTCTTCTCACAACGTTACTCCTCTACACGCCCTTCGCACCGCCGTTACTCTCACAGACACTGTGCCTAACGGCGTTCGTCTATGTCGGCACGCTTTGCGTACAGCACAAATCCGAATTCCGCATTCACCGCGGAACGTTACTGGCACTTACAACGCTGCTCGTCCTCTACGGAAGTCATCTTGCGTTGAATCCCAATCTACCAGGGCTGCTCCGCGTACCTGCCTACGTACTCTCAGCGGTCGTACTCGTGATCCTCCTCCCGGAGGCGATTCCAAAACGGTCGTTCCTGCTCAGTCTCGGTGTCGTCGGGCTGTCGATGAGTGTCCTCGCGCTCCTGTTGGCGCCGTTTCCGGCGTTTCGCTGGAAACCAGGATCGGGTTTCGTCATCAAATCCATCTTCCAGAATCCCCAGTCGCTCGGTGTTATCGCAGGAGCAGGCGTCTGGGGGTTAGTTCCACAGACGATACGCGGAAAGCGTCGCAGAGTTGCTGCAGCCGGACTAGCGCTTTGTCTCGTAGTGATCGTACTCGCAGAGAATCGCTCCATACTCCTAGGGCTCACAGGTGGATTTGCAGTCGTATTCGCACAGCGATACTGGGGGGCACTGGCGAGCGTTCCGGTTGTAGCCATCGGAGCAGTCGGGAGCCTAGTCGTGTTCGGGATCGTATTCAACATACTCCCAGGACCGACCGCACTCGCGACATACGACCTCAACAATCGCGTGCCGTTGTGGATCGCTGCTGTCGAAGCGGTCTCACAGAGCCCGAGAGCGTTACTCTTCGGATACGGCGCAGGGAACATGTCCCAACTGCTTGAACCATATATCGTTGGACGCACCCCATCCGGACCACACAACGGCTACCTGCGAATGCTTCTCAACACCGGCGTCCTCGGGTTACTCGCCTACCTTCGGATTCAACTGGGGGCGCTGAACTGCCTCCGGACTGCCGTTTCGGTCAACGAACTGACGATTGTCGGCCTGCTTGTTACGTTTATGATCGCCGACCTGTTCGGATCCGTCACATTTTTCGGATTCTCTACGGACACGTTCCTGTTAGCGGGGGCGACCGGATACGCACTCCGGATGACGATAAATGACGATGAAAGCATACCTTCGGCCGTTCCGAGCGATTGACACTCGGCGTGCTGGAAAGAACTCGAAACCATCCCCTTCGTCGTAAATTAGGTGCGGTATCCTAGATCTTGGAGATGGCTCTTCACCTCATCCATATCGATATCCTCCTCGGTCGCTGGCACCTCGGAGGTGATAACTTTCTCGGAGCGAGCCGACACCACGAACCACGGTATCTCCAACAACTCCGGAACGTACATTCCGGCGAAGTGTCCGTATTCGTGAACGCCGAGCGGGGGAACGGACTCACCTAGCAACTCGCCGTGATCGGCGGTGATGACAGTTCGCCCGACGAGTTCGTCCAGTAGCGTCAGAACACTTTCGAGGACCAGATCTAGGTTCTCGCGGTAATACATTCGCAACTCGTCGTCGGTGATGCTGTTCTTGCGAATCGTATCGATCAGCCCGTGACCGTGGTCGAGGTTCGATTGTGCCGTACTCCCTAAATACGGCTGATGGGGCTGGAGATAGTGTACGATCAAGCGTTTGTTGGGGTACGTTTCGGAAGCAGCGATTCCCTGTTCGGTAACCGTTCGTGGTTGGGTCGTCAGACCATCGATGGCATCCCGATACTCGTTGTTGTGTAGTGGAATGTAGTCGTGGACCGAACAGTTCAATTCGTCACGCAGACGGGCGTAGTGAGGATTCACCGAGACGTAGACGGTATCGTGTAGTTCTCGGTCGGTGAAATTCCCTCGGATGAACTCCGACGACGTGGCACCCCTGGATGTATACTTGTGCAACTCTCCATCAACGAAGCCGGCTTCGTCCAGATGTCTACTGAATTCGTCGTATCGTGCCGCGTCGAGAATTACCAAGTTATCCCAGTCTTGCTCGAAGATATCTACACCGGCGCGATAATACGGGACTCCCTGTCGGGCGTGGTTGTATATCCGGTATGGCTCCCGGTACAACCACCGTGGGTGTTTAACGACCGTTTTGAGTTGGGAGAGGCCGTACACGACTGGTTAGTTATCACATGATATTATTAAAATATCAGGTTCGGCATGCGAGACGACCGCCGTCAGTTTCGAGGCGCCACATATGCCACACGCCGATATTTTCATATGTGATCCGACACGTGCAAAGATTTAGACAGCCAACCAATAAATCCATCTGACAAGACGGTGGAGATATGACAGAATCACCAGTAGACAACGATCAGGACACGCCGGGCGATTCACCGAATGTACTCTTCCTAGTCGTCGACTCACTCCGATACGATGCCGTCTTCGGCGACGACGCCTTCGAAACGCCGAATCTCGACGCACTCGCCGACGACGGAATCGTCTTCTCCAACTGCTTCTCCCAGGGTATCAGCACCGCCCCGGCGATGACCGCCATGCTCACGGGGCGTTACCCGCTCGAATACGGCGGCCACTGGTATCTCGAAGACACGCAGCCGACGTTCGCGGAGGAGTTCAAGAACAACGGTTACACCACGGGCGCGATTCACTCGAATCCGAACGTCTCCCGACTCCGCAACTTCCACCGGGGATTCGACACGTTCGAGGAGAACATCCTGCCCTACGATCCCGACGGCGTCCTCGAAGCGTTGCCGGACGACGTGCTTCGGTATCTGAACAAATTCGTCCGTATCCTCAGCCGGACGCCGTATCTCCCGGCATCGACTATCGACGCACAACTCGCCGACTGGATCGCCGAGACCGCGGAGCCGTGGTTCCTCTGGACGCAGTACATGGACGTCCACGGGCCGTACCTGCCGGGCGACGACTTTACCTATCGGAACAAGTTCCGGGCCGAGCAGCTGTGGCGAAAGGCCGCGGTGAACTCGCCGCACGAGGTAACCGAGGCGGAACACGAGGAACTGTGGAGGAACTACCGGCTGGAGGTGGAGTACTTGGACGCCGAACTGGGTCGCTTCCTTGGCGAACTCGACCGTAACGGCGATCTGGAGAACACGACCGTCGCCATCGTCGGCGATCACGGCGACGAGTTCTACGAACACGACGACTACGGACACAGCAACCTGCCGTACGACGTTCTCACGCACGTTCCGCTCATCATCAGGTTCCCCGAGATGGCAGGAATTTCGCAGGGGCGGACGGTCGACGAATCCGTCCGCTGTGTGGACATCCTGCCGACTGCACTCGATTTCGCTGGCGCGACTCTCTCCGAGGAGATGCGGAGACGGATGGTCGGAGAGTCGTTACTACCGCTGATCCGGGACGGGGAATCGCCATCGTTCGACGTGATCGTGACCGAGAAGGAGATGCGCGGCGACGACGCGCTCCGATTCGGATTCCGAACCGACCGCTGGAAGTTCCTCTTCGACGGGAAAGAGAAAGAGCGATATCTGTACGATCTCGAAACCGATCCCGACGAGACCCGGGACGTATCCGAGGACCATCCGGACGTAATGGAGCGATTCCAGCAGGTGCTCGACGAACGATTCGAGAAGATAGAACGGACCTCGGAGAACGTCGAAATTCCGGAATTGGACGAGTCGAGCGGGGTCGAAGAGCGCCTGAAGGCCCTCGGATACAAATGACGAACGTCGTCCTGTTGGTCCTGGATACGGCACGAGTGTCAGCGGTTGATCTTGCGAAACGGAGCACGATCACGCCGGAGTTAGTCGAGATAGCCGGGTCGGGGGTCTCTGCCGACACGGCTATCGCGAAGGCTCCCTGGACCCTCCCCTCCCACGCCTCCCTCTTCACCGCCACCGACCCCTCCAAACACGGCGCTCACGCGGGCCACAAGCGACTCTCCGACGAGCCCCAAACGCTGGCCGAGACCTTCGCTGTGGCCGACTACGAGACCGTCGCTGTCTCGAACAACACCTGGATCAGCGAGGAGTTCGGCTTCGCCCGCGGGTTCGAGACGTTCGTGAAGACTTGGCAGTACGTCCAGACCGACACGGACCTCGGCGAGATCGCACGCACCGAGGAGGGAACCGACAAGCTCCGCGCCGTCGTGCGCCGACTCTTCGACGGCAACCCCCTGACCAACCTCGCCAACGCCGTCTACGGCCAGTTCCTGCGCAACCGCGGCGACGACGGCGCGAAGCGAACGAACGAGTGGATCGCCGACTGGCTCGCGGATCGAACCGACGACCGCCCGTTCTTCCTGTTCGTCAACTACCTCGAACCGCACCTCGAATACCGGCCGCCACGGGAACACGCCGAGCGGTTCTTGCCCGACGGCGTCACGTTCGAGGAGGCGATGGACGTGCCACAGGACGCGTGGGGTTACATTGCGGACACGGTCGAGATGACCGACCGCGACTTCGAGATCCTGCGTGCCCTGTATCGCGCCGAGATCGCGTACCTCGACGACCGGATCGGCGAACTCCGCCGCCACCTCGAAGCGGCCGGGGAGTGGGAGGATACGATCTTCGTCGTCACCGCGGACCACGGCGAGAACATCGGCGATCACGGGCTGATGGATCACCAGTACTGCCTGTACGACACCCTACTACACGTGCCACTCGTCATCCACGGCGGCCCCTTCACGGGCGGCGGGACGGTCGACGACCTCGTCCAGTTGACCGATCTCGGACCGACGCTGTTGGACGCCGCGGGCGTCGACGCACCCGAATTCAGGGAACAGGCACAGGGACGGTCGTTCCATCCCGACGCCGACGCCGATCCGCGCGAGTTCGCCATCTGCGAATACCTCGCCCCACAGCCGTCGATGGACGCGTTGGAGAAACGGGTCGGGACTCTCCCCGACGACGTGCGCCGCTACGACCGCTCGCTCCGGGCGATCCGCGACGACGAGTGGAAGTTGATCCGGGGATCGGATGGCTCGACCGAACTATACGACGTAGTCGATGATCCGGAGGAACGAACCGATCTGTCCGACGACAATCCCGAGCAGGTCAGTCGACTATCGTCGACGCTCGACGACTGGCTGGACTCGTTCGAGCACGCGGACGTTTCGGGCACGGTCGACATGACCGACGACACGAAAGAGCGACTGGAGGATCTCGGCTACCTCCAGTGACGCTCACCCCTCACGAAGCCCGTCCAACACCTCGGTCGTCCGCTCGACCGTCTCCTCCCACCCGTGCTCCTCGACGATCCGCGCCCGCCCCCCATCCGGATACTCGCCGTCCAGACACGCCTCGATTCGGTCGGCGAACCCCTCGACGTCACCCACCTCGACCGTGTACCCCCCGCTCGACACCAGATCCCGCATCTGCGACAAGTCGCTCGCCACCACGGGCACGCCCGTCGCCATCGCCTCCATCACGGTCCGGGGGACGCCCTCGGCTCGGCAAAATGGATGAGTCGGCGCCGCGGTAGACGGCGGGGATCCCGTCGTACGGCACCTGTCCGCGGGTAATCGTGGGTCGGGATGTCCCGATCCCGAGACGGACACACCGTCCGAAACGTTTTGCGTTTCGGCGAACTACCGTCGTCTATGGCACGAGCCGACTCGGGCGATGAGGACGCGACCGGCCGGGAAATCCGACTGCTGCAGAATCCGAACGGACAGTGGACGGCTCGTGATCTCGGTGCTGGCGTGACGGCACAGGGCGAGAGTCGGAGCGTTGCACTCGAGAATCTCGACGCGGTCGTCGAGGCGGTGGATGGCGACGGTGGTCGGCCGCCGACCGACGCCGAGATCCGCGACCTCGGCGTCGATCCGGAGGTCGCTCGGACGCAAGCCGACGACCTCCCGGACGTGTTACAGTAGCGATGGTAACGCGGGACTTCTCGGGCGAGGACGTGTACAAGGTACTCGTGAACGTCGGTGGCTTTCGGCACGTCCGCACCACGGGCGACCACTTGATCCTCCGCTGGGACCCGCCGGAGGGCCACGAGGACACGGACGCCCGCGTCGTGACCGTGCCGGCTCACGACTCGATCAGTATCGGAACACTCCACGATATCGCCGACGATGCCGGCGCGGAGGAGTTCGAGGCGTTCTGTGAATGGATCGACGAACATCGGTGAGGGGCGATCGACAGTCCCGATCGGTCCCGATCCGCTGCGTGAGCGTTCACCGAGACCGACGAATCCTCTCCAACACCGTCGTCGTCCGCTCTACGGTGTCGCTCCACGAGTGCTCCGCCACGATCCGTTCGCGCCCACCCGCCGGATACTGTCCCTCCAGACACGCATCGATCCGCTCGGCGAACCCCTCGACGTCGCCCAACTCGACCGTGTACCCCCCGCTCGACACCAGCTCCCGCACCTGCGGTAGGTCGCTCGACACGACGGGGACGCCGGTCGCCATCGCCTCCATCACGGTCCGGGGGAGTCCCTCGGCCCGACTCGGCAGGACGAGCGCGTCGGCGCTCCGATAGACGGCCGGCATGTCGTCGTAGGGCACCTGTCCGCAGAAGGAGACGGCCTCGCGAATCCCCAGTTCTGCCGCGAGCGCGACGAGGTCGTCCCGTCGCGGCCCCTCGCCACACAGGTAGAGCGCGGCGTCGGGGTGGGCGTCCCGGACGCGGGCGAGCGCCCGTACGGCGTCGGCCGGCCGCTTCCCCTCGACCAGCCGGCCGACGAACAGTACGACCGGGCCGTCGTGATCGATCCGGTCGCCTCCGGGGCCGTCGGGCCTGAATCGTCCGGTGTCGATGCCGTTGGGCACCACCTCGATCCGGGCGTCGACGCCGAGGTCGCGCACCCGTTCGCGGTCGGTGTCGGTGTAACAGAAGACGGCGTCGGCCCGATCGAACGTCCACCGGCCGAGCGTCCGGAGGTAGGCGTCGAAGACCCACTGCGGTGCGTTCTGGGAGTAGAGCCCGTGGTTGGTAATCGCGAGTGGAAGCCCACCGATCCACCGCTTCAGCGCCGCGAGGTTCGTCGAGAAGTAGAGATGCGAGTGGGCGTGGCACACGTCGAACTCGGTCGTGTCGATCCCGGCGAGGTGACGCGCGAGACCGGCCGAGATATCGTTCCCGAGAAGCGAGACCGTCGGGAAATACCGGACGACCGTATACCCCTCGCGCTCCTCGACGTGGGGACGGTCGGATTCAGTCCCGACGGTCAACACGGTCACGTCGTGCCCCATCGCAGCCTGATCGCGACTCATCGCGTGAACGTGGTAGGTGCCGCCGCCGGGCACCTCGGGGTAGAGTTTCTGGGCGACGCGGAGGATTCGCATCACGGACGACATCGAAACGAAGTGTCAAGACACCATCGGTCGATTCGTCACGGTGGGGCGGTCGGAGGATCACTCGGAGACGTCATTGTCGTCGGCGAGCCGTCTTTCGGCTTCGTCTCGGTCTTCCGGGTAGCCGATGTCCACGCGCCATCCCTCGAGCCCAATGGCGTCGATCGTCCGACCGCTCTGAATCAGCAGGTCGATCGCCTCCGAGATCTCGTATTCGCCGCGGTTCGACGGCTGGACGAGATGGCAGGCGTGGAAGATCGCGGGCGAGAACGTGTAGAAGCCCGTCATCACGAGGTTCGAGGGTGGATCCTCGGGTTTCTCGACGACGTCGGTGATCTCGCCGTACTTGTTCGTATCACAGACCCCGTATCGGCTGGCTTCGTCCCAGTCGACCTCCTCGACGAGGAACGCGGCATCGGCGCGGTTTTCGCGTTGACGGCGGACGACGTCCTCGAGGTTCGCCTGGAAGATGTTGTCGCCGAGCATGAGCATGAAGTCGTCATCGACGTGCTCTTCGACCGTCAGTAGCGCGTGGGCCAGTCCCTTCTGTTCGCGCTGGTGCGCGTACGTGATCGGAACGCCCTCGAATTCGTCGCCGTAGTGCTCGATGATGTCCTGCTTGCGGTACCCGACGACGACGACGAGTTCGTCGGCACCGAGTTCGGCCAGCTGTTCGAAACAGTGCGTCAGGATCGGCTTCCCGTCCACTTCGACCATCCCCTTGGGTTTGTCCTCGGTGAGTGGGCGGAGTCGCGTCCCCTCGCCGGCCGCGAGCACGACAGCGTTCATATCGGATGGACTATCGCCACGGCACGTAAAAGGTGTAGCGCCTCACGCCGCGTGATATCCGCCGGGAGCGCTCCCGCGGCTGGAGCCGTGGCCCGTTCCTCGATACGACGGCGACCGTCTCGGCGTGCCCGACGGCTGTCATCGCGCCCATCGAGGGCGGTCGGTCCGCTGTCGGACCCGATCCGCCGCCGTCCCCATCGCCCGGGGCGGCGTGTGGAGGGAGTCGCGACGGTCGAATGCAAGCCGGTCGGGAGGTCGAGCCACGAGGACTCCCCTCACGCCGGTGGATCGACGTCCGGTCTCACCGGTCCCGCGACCGGAATGGCGACGATGGCGCCACCGACCGGCGGGGATCATACCCACGTCGGTCACGTCCACCAGCCGACCAGTGGCTCGAAACGAGCGAAACGGCTGCAGCCCGCCGCCGCGGCCGGCAAAAGCCTATGTCGTATCGTGACGATCAGTGGATATGAAAGCAGTCGTACTCGCCGCGGGGAAGGGACGGCGGCTCTGGCCGCTCACGGAGAACCGTCCGAAGCCCATGCTCCCGGTCGCGAATCGGCCCATCCTGGAGCACATCGTCGACGCGCTCACCCGGACGGCGATCACCGAGGTACTGATCGTCGTCGGCTCGAATCGTGATCGCATCCAGAGTCACTTCGAGGACAGCTACGGCGACTTGGATATCTCGTACGTCGTCCAGGACCCACAACTCGGGACCGGACACGCACTGTTACAGGCGGAATCGCATCTCGGCGAGTCGTTCGTCGCGTTGAACGGCGACCGGGTCATCGACGCGACGGTCGTCGACGCGGTCGTCGAGCGCCAGCGGGAGACCAACGATCCGGTCATGGCGATCACCCGCATCGAACAGCCGAGTCGGTACGGGGTCGTCGAACTCGACGGCCGGACGGTCGTCGGACTGGAGGAACAGCCACACCCCGACCGCGCGAAATCGGACTACATCAACGCCGGCGTCTACGCCTTCGGCCCCGAGATCTTCGCCGCGATTCGCCGTATCGAGGCACACGGCGAACGGGCGCTGACGGAGGCGTTGGGGACGTTCATCGACGAGCGGCGACTCGAAGCCGTTCGCTATCAGGGGACGTGGCTGGACGTCTCGGCGCCGTGGGACCTCCTCGCGGGCAACGACGCACTCCTCGGGACGGAGCGATCGCCGGACGCGATCCCCGAGAGTGCGACGATCGACGCCTCGGCGGTGGTCGCGGATTCCACGGCCATCGGGGAGAACGCGGTCGTCCATCCACAGGCGGCCGTGTTGAGCGGCGTCAGCCTCGGCGACAACGTTAGTATCGGCGCCGGCGCGATACTGAAAAATACGATTCTTTTAACTGATGTGACAATCAAGAGTGGTACTGTGATGACAGATTGCATCGTCGGCGCAAACACGACACTGGGCCCGAACACGACGGTCGAAGGCGGCCGTGCCGACGTCGTCCTTTCGGAGGACGTCCACCGCGACGTCACGCTCGGGGGATTGATCGGGGACAACGTCGCTGGCGGGGGCAACGTGACGATCACGCCGGGAACCATCGTCGGAAACACCGCCACGCTCGACGGCGGAACCTACGTGTCGGGGCGTGTCGAGGACGGCAGCCACGTACAGCGGGGCTGATCGTATGTGTGGGATCGTCGGCTGCGTCGGCTCGGACGACACGGGACGGATCGTCCACCAGGGGCTCGAGAACCTCGAATATCGCGGCTACGACTCGGCGGGTATCGCACTCACCGGCGAGACGCTCACCCTCGCCAAGACGGCGGGGCAGGTCGACGAACTCACGGCGCCACGGTCGGCCGACGCCACGGCCGGGATCGGACACACGCGGTGGAGCACTCACGGGGAACCCACGGAGACGAACGCCCACCCCCACACGGACTGTACCGGCGAGGTGGCCGTCGTCCACAACGGCATCATCGAGAACTACGACGCCCTCAAGACGGAACTCAGCGAGCAACACGTCTTCCGGAGCGAGACCGACACCGAAGTGATTCCACATCTCGTCGAGGAACAGCTCGCCGACGACGTCTCCCTGCTGAGCGCGGTGCAGCGGGCGACCCAGCGACTCGACGGAAGCTACGCCATCGCCGCGACGGCGGCCGGTCACGACGGCATCGTCGTCGCACGCGAGGATAGCCCCCTGTTGATCGGTCACGGCGACGACGCGACGTTCATCGGGAGCGACGCGACCGCGTTCGTCGAGCATACGGACCGGGTCACGTACCTCGAATCGGGGGATATCGCCCACCTGACGGCGGATGACGTCACGATCTACAACGGCGGAGAGTCCGTCGACAGACCGACCGACACCCTCGACTGGGACGCCGAGGCCGCCGGCAAGAGTGGCTACGAGCATTACATGCTCAAGGAGATCCACGAACAACCGCGCGCGCTCCGACAGACCATCTCCGGACGAATCGACGACCTCGCCATCGACGTCGACCTCGACGTCGACCTGCCCACGGAGTATCTCCAGTCCGTCGAGGAGGTGCAGATCGTCGCCTGTGGGACCTCGTATCACGCCGGTCTCTACGCGAAGGAACTGCTCGAAACGTACGCCGGCGTCCGGGTTACCGTCCACATCGCCAGCGAATACGAGTTCAACGGGGAGCGCGATCCGTGGCGCACGCTCGTGCTCGCCATCACGCAGAGCGGCGAGACGGCCGATACGCTCTCCGCACTCCGCGAGGCCGCGGGAGCGGGCGCACGCACGCTCGCGCTCACGAACACGCTCGGGAGCACCGTCACTCGGGAGGCCGACGACACGATCTTCATTCGCGCCGGTCCGGAGATCGGCGTCGCGGCGACCAAGACGTTCGTCTCCCAAGTCGCGACGGCCACGCTCCTCACGGTGCATCTGGGACAGGTGCGCGGGACCCTCTCGTCACAGGCCACGACGGAGTTCCTCGAGAGCCTCCGGGACCTCCCCGGCGCGGTCCAGCAGGTGTTGGATCGGGAACCCACGATCGAACGCGCCGCCGAGACCTACGCCGACAGCGAGGCCTTTTTCTACATCGGCAGGCGGACCGGCTACCCGGTCGCGCTCGAGAGCGCCCTCAAACTCAAGGAAATCTCGTACGATCACGCGGAGGGCTTCGCCGCCGGCGAACTGAAACACGGCCCACTGGCACTGGTGACGCCCGAGACGCCGGTCATCGCCATCCTCACCGACGGGACGGCGGCCGAGAAGACCGTCCACAACGTCAAGGAAGTCGAATCACGCGGCGCGCCCGTCGTCGGCGTCACGAGCGAACCGACGCTCACCACCGACGTCGACACCGTCTTCGAGATTCCGGCGTGTGGCCCCTTGGAGCCGGTGGTCGCGAACGTCGTCCTCCAACTGTTCGCGTACCACGTCGCGAACGAGAAGGGACGGTCGATCGACAAGCCGCGGAACCTCGCGAAGAGCGTCACCGTCGAGTGACGCGGGCCGTTCGGGAGAACGCCGCTCGTGGGGGCGAGCCGCCGTCGGCGTCTCGGACCCGCCCGACGGATGGCAGTTCGCGCTACGGAGAGGGAAGCCGCCGGAGACGGCGGTATCGGATCCGCGATTCGAGGAGAAACCAGCCACTCGCGAGCAGTGCGCCGGCGACGTTCGCCAGCGCGTCGGCGGCCGAGAGGTGTCGGTCGGGATGTAGCCCCTACAGGAGTTCGATCGCGACCCCGTAGCCGACGGCGACGGCGAGGACGAGCGCGATCCGGATCCAGAGGCGATCCCGAAGGTGGGCAGTCGCGTACGCCAACGCGAGTGCGAAGCCGGCGTACCCGAGGACGTGCAGTTGCTTGTCCCAGAACGGACTCGGGCGTGGCGACGACGGGGGAAGGCCAAGGACGGAGAACTAAAGCAACGCGGCGGCGACCCCACCGGCCCCGAGATACCGAAGGCGGCGGGGGACGAGCGGAACGGGAACCGTACGCATGGCCGACTAGCGTGGTGGATGGAGTATATACGTACTGCCGGCAGCCCCGACGGGCCCGAGCGACGACGGCCGAGGGGACGTCCGCGACGTCAGTCGCGGGTGACCGAGTCCACGACCGTTTCGTTCGGTGCGGTCGTGGCGCCGGCGGCGAGCGACACGCCGGCGTTCAAACTCGTGTCGATCCCCGTTTTCACGTCGTCGCCACAGACGACGCCGAACTTCCGTCGCCCCGTGGACACGCGCTCGCCTTTCACCTCGCAGGTGACGGGCGCTTCGTCGTGACGGAGGTTCGCGACCGTCGTGCCGGCACCGAAGTTCACGTCACGTCCGAGGATGCTGTCGCCCACGTACGAGAGGTGACCGACCGTCGCGCCGCGCATCAGGACGCTGTTCTTCACTTCGACGGCGTGGCCGACCGTCGTCTCCGGACCGAGCAGGGTCGCGCCGCGGACGTAGGCGTTCGGCCCGACGGTCGCGCCGTCCTGGACGAGCGCCGGGCCCTCGATGACGACTCCCGAATCGACGGTCGCTCCCGACTCGACCACGACGCCGCCGCGGAGGTCCGCGTCCTCGTGGACCTCACCCTGGATCCGTCGGGAGCACTCCCCGAGTTTCCACTCGTTGGCCGCCAGCAGTTCCCACGGTCGACCCACGTCGAGCCAGCGATCCAGCGTGACTGCCGTCACCGTCCGTTCCCGACAGACGCGGCCGAGGACGTCCGTCAGCTCGCGTTCCCCGCGGTCGCTACTCTCGACGTCGAGCCACTCCCGGGCCGCCGCGGGGAAGACGTACGCACCGGTGTTGATCACCTCCGAGGGCGGCGTCTCGGGCTTCTCGACGACGTCCGTGACCCGTCCCTCCGTGACGTCGAGGACGCCGTAGGCGCTCGGGTTCGCGACGCGGTAGGAGCCGACGCTCGGGCCACGGTCGAAGAGGTCGGCGAGCGACTCCGGATCGTAGAGGTTGTCGCCGTTCAGGACGGCGAAGGGGCCGTCGTCGAGTTCGGCCGCTCCGACCCGCACGGCGTCGGCCGTCCCACGCTGGACGTCCTGTACGGCGTAGTCCACGGGGACGCCCTCGAACTCCGTCCCGAAGCGGGCGCGAACGGCCTCTGCCTCGTAACCCACGACGAACACCAACCGCGAGGCCCCCGCCTGCACCGCCGCAGCCGCCGTATGCGCAACGAGTGGCCGCCCGGCGACCGGGAGCATCGGTTTCGGCCACCGTTCGGTCAGCGGCCGCATGCGGGTCCCCTGGCCAGCCGCCAGAATGAGCGTCTGCATGGCCCTATGTACCGTCGGGGCTTGCAAGTCAGTACCGGCTGGACCACCGTCGTCGGGGGCGCCGGCTCCTCACCCCGCCGACCGGTCGGGCGTCGCCGACACGTACCGTTCACCGACCCCGGCGACGACACCAACCACCAACCCGGTCGCGTGGCCGACGACGCTCGTGCCGGCCGGCGGGTCGGCGAGGCCCAGGAGGGTCACCCCCAGTCCGACCGTCGCGACGGCGGCGATACCCCACTCGACGCGCGGGAGCGACCGCCATCGGGGGAGTTCTCGGAGTCGGGCCGTGGCCTCGCGGCCGACGAGCGCGTGGGCGACGCCACTCCCGCCGATACCCAGTCCGGGCGCCACGCCGCCGACGACGAACAGGGCCGGGACGAGCGTCGTCGTGAGAAAGCCCGCGACGACGACGAAGCCGACGTAGTCCTGCCAGGGGCGGCGCCGTTCGAGGAAGTAGCCGAAGGGAACGACCCACACGAGCGTCGCGACGAGGTGGTCGCCGCTCGCGTGGAGCAGGGGGGCGAACACCTGCGTGAGCGCGTTCGCCGGGAACGTATCGAGCGTGACGAGTTGTCGGGGCGAGATACCGAGGACGTACGCGACGTTCTGTTCGACGCGGTACGCGAGTACGAAGCCGAACGTCAGCGCCAGGGTCACGCGCCCATGCGAGGGGGACACTGGGCGGAATCGGTCGGACATGGGTGAGTTCGTGGGCGGACGACGGTCGTCGTCCGAGGGTCCACGACGCGTCCGTCTCTCCCCACCAAGGGAGGATAAACGTTCGGCGGAACGGTGACTGTGGGCGTCCCTCAGGGCGCCAGTCCCATCCCTCTCCGTGAAATCGCGTGACGAAGAGAGAGATCCCCGTCCGGGCGTCGAAATGGAGTGGTTAATTATTTATATCACGGGTCAGCAAGAGTAGGCGTATGTCAACCCGAGACACGGAAGACGGGTCCAGCGGGGTAAGTCTGGACACCGATGACGAAGAGACGAGCCGACGTGACTTCGTGAAGATCACGACGGGTGCGGCGAGTGTCGGTGCCATGGGCGCGCTCGCCGGTTGTGGCGGTGGCGGCGGTGGAGACGGCGGCGACGGCGGCGACGGCGGCGATGGCGGCGACGGTGGAGATGGCGGCGACGGCGGCGACGGTGGAGACGGCGGCGACGGCGGCGACGACAGCGGTGGGAGCGAAACCGTCACCGTCGACTTCCTCTCCGCGAACGCCGTGGAGAACGGCGACATCCAGCGCCACTTCCAGGACTCGATGGAGGACTTCGCGTCCAAGAACGACGGCTACGAGGTCAACCTCCAGACGGCGTCGTACGGCGACGTTCAGCAGTCCCTCACCTCCCGCGTGCAGAGCGGGAACCCGCCGGCGCTGGCGGAGTCCGGCGGCCTCGGCCTCCAGTTCTTCCGGAACGACCAGCTCGTCGACCACGCCTCGTTCATGGAAGGGACCGACACCCTCCCGGACGACCTGACGACGGCAGGCCAGCAGGTCGCCGAGTTCCGCGGCAACTACTGGTCGCTGGGTGCCATCCGCAACACCAACAGCAACCTCGGCATCCGGCCGAAGACGTTCTCGCAGGCGGGCGTCGAGGATCCGATGGAGGAGCTGAAGACCTGGAGCCAGTTCTACGATGTCCTCCAGACCATCGACGAGGAACAGGACATCATCGCCTACGAGGAGACGGGCGTCCCGGGCGACCTCGAGTCCTACTGGGGCTACGCGCGAACGGCCTACACCGACGGGACGGACCCGTGGATCCGCGGCGAGGGGACCGACCCGACCGTCGTGATCAACAACGAGGAGATGGAGGAGGACCGACAGAAGACCGACGGCATGATCAAGGCGTGTATCACTCTCGCCAACGAGTTCAGTAGCGCCGAGGCCGCCACGCGCGGCGACGAGGACATCCCGGCGCTGATGCTCAGCGGGCAGGTCGCCTCCTTCACGTACGCGCTGGCGACGGCGAACCGGTGGTACTCCGTCGACGAGAACGCCAGCATCGGCTGGAACGACGGCGAGGGCGACTTCATGCTGCTGCCCGACCCGCAGCTCGACGAGGACTTCGGCGACGCCATCGGCATCGACGACCTCAGCGGCCACTCGGGTCAACACGGCGGTCACGTCTGGGGACTGGAGCAGTGCCACACCATCTTCGACGGCGTGAGCGACCAGCAGAAGGAAGGGGCCTTCGCGCTCGGTCGCTACCTGCTCGAGGACAACGACTTCGTCCTCCCCGCGTGGGGCGAGTACTACGAGGCCATCCCGGGACTCGACCCCAAGCTCGAGGCGCTCCGTGACGAGTACGACCTCCCGCAGAACTTCGAGCAGTCGCTCACCAACCAGGTCGAGTACGGCGACCAGTACAGCAACACGGGCGGCCCGTGGGACGTCTGGCCGACCGACCCGATCCGCTGGACCGACATCAACGAGACGATCAGCCAGGCCATCGCCGGCCAGCACGGCGTCCAGGAGACGCCCTCGATCGTCCGCGAGCGGGTGCTGACCCGACTCGAAGAAGAGAACAACTGAACGGCGATCCCCGTCACGTCGGGTGATCGACACCCGCCGTCGGGACCCCCTGCGGCGCGGACGGAAACTTTTATCACGATTATATTGGTCAGTGAGACCATGGCACAGAGACAAGGACGCACCCGAGAGGAGATCCGTGAGCAGTACGGGCTCGACGAGCGGACACTCACGGATCGACTCCGGGAGAACTGGACGGGGTACGTCTTCATCATACCCACGTTCCTCGCGTTCACGGCACTGTTCTACTATCCCATGGTCCGTGGGGTCACGATGACCTTCACCGACACCAGGCTGGGCGAACCGGGCCAGTTCATCGGCCTGGCGAACTACCAGTGGCTCGTGACGAACGACCTGTTCGTCTACGCGTTCGGCTGGTCCATCGCGTTCGTCGCCGGGACGACGTTCCTCCAGCTCGGACTGGGACTGCTCGCCGCACTGTTGTTGAACGAGTTGGGCGAAGCGGCCAAAGACTGGGTCGGGGCCCTGATCATGTCGCCGTACTTCGCCGCGCCGCTGGCCGGCGGTGTGGTCTGGATGTGGTTCCTCGACAACAACTTCGGCTTCATGGCCAAGGCGCTCGCCGTCTTCGGCGTCGACGCCCCGGCCTTCCTCGCGACGGGGGTCTGGCCGTTCATCTCGCTGATCGTCGCCCAGACGTGGCACGACTACGCCTACTCGGCGATCATCTACGCGGCCGCCATCGCGAGCATCCCGAGCGAACAGTACGAGGCGGCGGCCCAGTCCGGCGCCAACCGCCTCCAGCGGTTCCGTGACGTGACGGTGCCCCGGCTCCTGATCCCGACCATCGTCATCCTCTCGCTGCGGACCGCCTGGAACATCGCCGAGTTCTCCCAGCCGTTCGCCCTGACCGGCGGCGGTCCGGGGACCCGGACGATGCTCCTCAGCATCCTCACGTATCGCGTCGCGTTCGTCAACAACAACTTCGCCCGCGCGTACACCGTCGGCATGGCGATGGTCCTGCTGTCGATGACCGCCGCCGTCATCTACGTGAAGGCGATCAGCGAAGAGGAGAACCTGTACGTCTAACCATGCTCAACGACACCAAACGAAACCGCGCGCTCCTGTACGCCGGCATCGCCGCCTTCGCGCTGTTCGCCATCGTCCCGTACTACTGGGTGATCCGGACGTCGTTCCTGACGAACATCGCCGCGATCAGCCCCGATACGGGGTTCATCCCGGCGCTCAGTAAGCTCACACTCGAATCGTACACACAGATCTGGGACCGGTTCGCCTTCGTGACGTTCTTCCGGAACAGCATCATCGTCTCCGTGGCCGCGACGGTCATCTCGCTGTTCTTCGCGATCCCGGGGGCCTACGCCTTCGCCCGACTCGACTTCCCGGGCCGGAAGGCGCTGTTCTACACCGCCGTGTTCACGATCATGTTCCCGTGGATCGTGCTGACGATTCCGGTCTACGAGGTGTTCTACTTCCTCGACCTGGTGAACACCCTCGTGGGTGTGATCATCGCCCTCTCGATTTTCGTCCTGCCACAGAACATCTGGCTGCTCCAGGGGTTCTTCAGGCAGGGCATCCCCGAGAGCATCGAGGAGGCGGCGCTCATCGACGGCCACAACGAACTCACGGCCTTCCTCAGGGTCGTGTTGCCGCTGAGCCTGCCGGCCGTCGCGGCGGCGGCGCTCTTTGCCTTCCTGACCGCGTGGAACAACTTCCTCTGGGTGTTCGTGCTCACGACCGACACCGAGGTCAGGACGGCGACGGTCGCCATCTACTACATCCTCGGGAGCGACGTGCTCCGGGAGTGGAACGTGCTGATGGCGTCGCTCGTCCTGCTCGTCGCCCCGCCGGTGATCTTCTACGGCCTGTCGCGACGGTACGTCGGTGAGGGCCTGGGAGGGACGCCCGGATAGCTGATCTCGGGCCGCTACGGCCCGTTCACCGGAAACGCCACGACGAACCGAGAGCCAAATAATAAATGGTGCGACATCGAATCCGACTACAACAACCATGGCACGCCTCGAACTAGACGACGTAACGAAAGTATTCGACACGAGCGCCGAGACCATCGTCGCGGTCGAAGAGCTCAATCTGGACATCAAGGACGGCGAGTTCATCGTCGTCGTCGGCCCCTCCGGCTGTGGGAAGTCGACGACGCTCCGCATGATCGCCGGCCTGGAGACGGTCACCGACGGGGAGATCCGGCTGGCGAACGAACGGATCAACGAGAAATCGCCGAAGGATCGGGACATCGCGATGGTGTTCCAGTCGTACGCGCTGTACCCGCACAAGACGGTGCGGCAGAACATGGCCTACGGCCTCCACCTGAGTACGGACCTCGACGACGAGGAGATCGATCGCCGCGTGCAGGAGGCCGCCGAGATGATGGGCATCGAGGACCTGCTCGACAAGAAGCCGTCCTCGCTGTCCGGCGGCCAGCAGCAACGCGTCGCGACCGGTCGGGCCATCGTCCGCGAGCCCTCCGTGTTCCTCTTCGACGAACCGCTCTCGAACCTCGACGCGAAGCTCCGCAAACACATGCGGACCGAGCTCTCCCGGATCCACTCCGAGGTCGGGATCACGACCGTCTACGTCACCCACGACCAGGAGGAGGCGATGACGATGGCCGACCGCATCGTCATCCTCGATCAGGGGACGCTCCAGCAGGTCGGCGCACCGAAGGAGGTCTACCACGAGCCGGTGAACCGCTTCGTCGCGAACTTCATCGGCTCGCCGTCGATGAACTTCGTCGACGTCGACCTGGAACTCGAATCGGACGGCTCCGGCCGGCTCGTCGGCGACGACTTCGACTACGAGGTGAGCAGTCGACTGCTCCAGCCCCTCGACTCCAGCACCACCGAGGTCGAGTTCGGCATCCGCCCCGAGAACGTCCGGATCGACCCCGACGCGCCGACGGCAAAGAGCATCGAGACGACCGTCGACGTCGTCGAAGTCGTCGGCTCGGACAACTTCATCTATCTGGACCTCGCCGGCGAGGAGTTCCGCGTCCGGACGCCCTCGGAGGTCGAACCGACCGAGGGGGAGACGGTCCGGCTCACCTTCGACGAGGACGACATCCACCTGTTCGACAGCGCGTCCGGCGAGGCGCTCGTCCACGGCTTCCCCGACACGGACGTCAGCGCGACCGCGGAGCAGTCCGACACGACCGCCGACTGACGACCCCCCGACGTCTTTTTTACGGAAGTGCGAGGAGAAAGCCCCGCCCTTCAGGGCGGGGATGAATCCGACAAACGACGACACAATCCACCGACGATAGCACAGCCTGATATTCCAATAGATGCTTAAGACAGCATACCTAATTACAAATGTAATGGTCACGGTGGCCGTCACCGCGAAGTTCCACAATCCATCCCTCTCACGGCGCAAAGAGTGGCAACACGCCACTCGCCTCTACCGTGACACCAAGCAATTTTGTATCGACGGATGGGAGAACGGCGACTTTGGCAAATCCGTGACCACGGCTAGCATCGACAACGACCTCTACTCGGCAATCCAGAACCAAGCCATCCGGGAGGCAAAATCCGACCATAATAAGGACGGAGAGGTTCGCTACCGAGAGAGTCAGCCGTTCGCCGTCAACAACCAGAACTGGGAAATCGACACGACTGAGAACGGCACGGTCGTCGTCGGCTTCCCATGCGTCTCTCAATGGTGGTACACCCCGATAGAGGTGTACGACGACATTGCCAATCCAGTAGACCGACTAGTCGAAGGTGACGCCGACAAGACTCGTCTACAGGTCTACCGTCGCGGAGACGACTGGTATTGTACGTTCAATATCGAGTACGACGCCGATACGTCGGGCGAGACGCCCATCGGTGTCGATATTGGTGAACGACACATCCTCGCTGTGACCGCCTACGATGAGGACGAGTCGATGCTGGTGTCTGGTGGTGAGGCGAAGTACGTTCGACGCAAATATCGTTCCCTACGCGAGTCGCTATCGAAAGCGGGTGCGCTTCGCGCACGCAACCGCGTGGGTGACAAAGAACAGCGTCGGATCAAAGACATGAACCACAAACTCTCCCGTCGCCTCATCACGTTCGCGGAACAGTTCGAGAACCCCGTCATTCGGATGGAAGATCTCGAAGGCATCCGCGAGAACAGTTCGTGGTCGGGCGTCCACTCGTGGCACTTCCACCAACTCCAACAGTTCATTACGTACAAAGCCGAACGCGCTGGTGTTCGCGTTGAAAAGGTCGATGCGTACCATACCAGCCAGCGGTGTTCGGCGTGTGGTTCGATGGGAACCCGTGATGGCGACCACTTTTCGTGTACGGAGTGTGGCCGTGGACGACACGCCGACCTGAACGCTTCGGAGAATATCGCACAACGGGAGGGTGAACCATGCACGGCGTAACAGTTCGGCTGACGCGAACCGTGCTACCTCGCTGGTTGAATAGCCAGCCGTCGTCATCGGGCTACGCCCGATTGCCCGTGGAACTACGTTCCACGCCGTTGACGCCCGCAGATTGCGGGGAGGAAGGCCCAATTGACAGGGCTACACGCGCTGGAAAGCACGTCCGTGGTCACAACTGGACGGCGACCTTCGACGGCCCACGCGAAAGCGTACTTGAGGCCCGAGGAAACGCGCAACCTGAATATCCCCTTCGGGGAATCCCCGCCCTTTAGGGCGGGGAGGATGTCAAGACGCAGGCATCGGCGTGGAGTTGATCGACGAATACGACACGTCGCAGACGTGCAGCCGCTGTGACAGCGAAGGCGTCCGAGCAACGCAGGGACGCTTCGAGTGTCCCGAGTGGGGGCTGGACGACAAGAACGGTTCGCTAAACATCGGCAACCGAGCCGCGGGCAAGTTCTCGAAACCGCTGTCTGAAGCGGGGACTGTACTGGCAGAGCCCGAAACGCAGGTCATCGTCCCGCGTGACGACGAACCTGCGAACCCCTCGGTGTCCGTGGGTGCAACCTCCGGTGGGGGAACCCCACGGCTTTAGCCGTGGGAGGATGTCAGGACGCCGTCGACCGCTCGTCCGTCGCCCGCAGTCGTTCGACGACCCGCCGCATGTCGGCGGTTTCGTTCACCGAGTCGTTCTCCACCCGTTCGGTCATCGCCGCCGCGACGGCCATCCGCGCGTCGACCAGCCGCCGTTCCACCCGGGTCGCCCGCTCGGCCTGGGCCGGCGTGAGCGAGTCGTCGCGCGCCGCGGCCAGGAGCGCCTCCGCGTCGCGGGAGACCCGCAACGCCTGCCGCCCGTGTTCGGTGACGCGCTCGCTATCGTTTTGCACCCACGTCACCTCCTGGGCTTCCTCGTCGACGATGGCGACCAGAAACGCCGCCTTCGACAGGCGCGTCTCGGCCCGGCTGGTTCCGGGATCGAGGTCCCCCCGGGCGTCGATGCCGGTGATGACCGTCCGCTCGGCGGGGTTGTACGCGTCCGACGGGTACGCGGCGGCGCCGACGGTGCCGAGTCCCACGAGCAGGAGGACGATCACGAAGACGCCGAGGAACACCCGCGGGGCGCCCCGGATCGGCTCCATGCCCGAGAAGGGGTTGTTCCGCGTCCGGTCGAAGGAGAGGGAGTACGCCTCGGCGACGGTGTCCGCGAGGTCGTGGGTGTGTTCGGAGGTGCCGGTGACGACGACCCGGCCGGCCTCGGTGATCCGGACGAAGGAGTTGTGAAAGCCGGTGTACATCACCATCAATCCCGGCCCCTCCTGGAAGGACTCACGCTCCACGTCGTCGGCGTTGGCGTCGGATCGGACCGCGTCGACGATGGATTCGAGGCAGTCGACCGGGTCGTCGACGGTGGACCGCGAGACGAAGATCGACCCCGTCTCGGCGCTGATCCCTTCGTCGACGTCGGCGAACCGCCGCCGGAGCGACGTGACCGCGCTCTTGGAGTAGGCGATGCCGAAGGGGAGCGTGGCCGCGACGAGGCCGATGGCGGCCGTCGGCAGGAACCGCCCGGGGCCGCCGTAATGAAGCGTCGCCCAGATAGCCGCCAGGATCACGAGACCACCGCCGCCCCACGTGACCGTCCGGAGTTTGTTCATCCCAGGAAGGTCCGCTTGAGTCGCCCGACGATGCTCGTCTGGCGGGCCGCGCTCTCGGCCTCGCAGACCGGCTGGAGCTTCCGTTCGAGGTCCTCCCGACTCTCGAAGCGTTCGACGTCGGCCTCGTTCAGGAACTCCGCGAGCATCATGGAGTTACCGTCCTCGTCGAGGGTGATGTTCTCCAGTGGCATGTTCCGCTCGAGCCGTCGCGAGGACACGGGATAGGACCACCCGGACTCGACGATGAGTTCGTGTACTGCGTCGGGTCCGACCGTCATATGCCAACGGTCGGTGACCACGATAGATAAATACATCGTCGGCGGTCGACGGTCGACCGCGACGTCACTCGTAGACGTGCAGGGAGCCCGTGCTGTTGTCCTCGATGTAGTCCCAGTCGTACTCGACGCCCAGACCGGGGCCGTCGGGGACGGGAACGGTCCCGTCGTCGTCGACGGCGTCGATCATGTCGGAGTAGCCGCCCTCGTAGACGGGGGGTTGGGTGTTCTGACACTCGGGGTGGACGAGCGCCATCTCGTAGTAGTTGGTGTTGCGGGTGGCGGCGATGCAGTGTCGCTGGGCCGGGCCCGGCGCGTGGAACTCCACGTCCAGGCCGAACGCCTCGGCCATCCGGGCCACCTTCATCGCGCCGGTGATGCCCGCGTCGTACTCCGGATCGGCCCGCAGGAAGTCGGTCGCGTCGCCGGCCGCGAAGTCGGATTTCATCTCCAGGCCACGGACGTGTTCGGTCTGGAGGATGGGCGTATCGAGTTTCTCGCCGAGTTTGCGGTGAGCGTGCTGGGAGATGCCGCCGTCGCGGAACGGGTCCTCGTACCAGAAGAAGCCCTCCTCGTCGAGCGCGCGGCCGAGTTTTAGGGCGTCGGCGAACGTCTCCAGTTCACAGGCCGGGTCGTGCATGAGGTCCATCTCGTCGCCGACGCGGTCGCCGACGGCGTGGACCGCCTCGATCTCGCGCCGGAGGTCGCGGGTGTCGTCGCCGCCGCCCCAGCCGTGGATCTTGAACCCGTCGAAGCCGGCGTCGCGACACTCTTCGGCGAAGTCGGCGAAGGCTTCCGGGGAGTCGAGCCCCCCCACCTCGTCGCCGTGATACGTCGAGGCGTAGGCCGGAATCCGCTCCCGGTAGGTGCCGAGGAGTTCGTGGATCGGCGCGTCGTAGTGTTTGCCCGCCAGATCCCAGAGGGCGATGTCGACGGGACCCATTCCCATCCGGTCGTACTTCCGGAGCGCGCGCTTGATCTCCGACCAGTGTTTCTCGCGCTGGAGCGGGTCCTTCCCGATCAGGTAGTCCGCGAACGTGTTGATCTGGGCCGCTCCCGGCGAGTTCCCCCCCACGTACTCCCCCGTGACGCCCGCGTCCGTGTGGATCCGCAGGCCGAACAGCTTCCGGTGGGTCGTCTCGCCGGGGTCGTAGACGAGGTTGAACCCGTGTTCGTCGGTCCCGACGTCCTCCAGCGGATAGGAGAACTCCGTGCTCTCGATTTTCGTGATCGTCAGCGCCATACCCCCGAAGTCCGGCGACCGCGTAATAAGTATACCTTCCGAGGGCGACGACAACCGAGGGACTGCAGGCGACCGGAGCCGGCACGGATCCCGGGACGTCTCGGTCACCGGAACCGGCGACCGCACAGCGGTGGGGTTTTTCAACTCCATGCGCGTACCCACGGTCGATGTTCGAGCCACTGGAGACGGTACTCCTCACCGTCGGTCCGAACGACAAGAATCGCCTCGACGAGTTATCGGAGACGGTCGTACAGGTCGCGAAGCCGGCCGACGCCACGGTCGTGATCACACACGTCTTCACGCCGGACCAGTTCCAGGAAATCGCCGAGGACCTCGGGATGTCCGACCTCGCCGAGACGGAGGTCGACGAGGTGCTGGAGCGCCACGAGTCGGTCCGACACTTCGAGCAGGTCTTCGACGAACACGGCGTCGACTACGAGGTGAAAGGCGTCGTCGGCGACATCAGCGACGGGATCATCGGCATCGCCGAACGGACCGAGAGCGACCGCGTCGTCGTCTCGGGGCGGACGCGCTCGGCGGTCGGCAAGGCGGTCTTCGGCAGTACGGCCCAGGACGTGTTGCTGAACGCCCCGTGTCCCGTCACGTACGTGAAGGCGAAGGCGAAGGACTGAAACGGGACGTCGATCCCCGCGGTGGGGGAGCGACCGAACTCGTACGGATTATTGTAACCGTGTCCCGGTCGTTCGTCAGGACAGTCCGGCGAACGACCGGTAATGACTTACAACGAATATCAGTCGTAGACGTGCAGGGAGCCCGTGCTGTTGTCCTCGATGTAGTCCCAGTCGTACTCGACGCCCAGACCGGGGCCGTCGGGCACCGAGACGGTGCCGTCCTCGTCGACGGTTTCGAGGTAGTCCGAGTAGCCGCCCTCGTAGACGGGCGGGATCGGGTTCGGCACCTCGGGGTGGACCAGGGCGAGTTCGTAGTAGTTGGTGTTACGGGTCGCGGCCATGCAGTGTCGCTGGGCCGGGCCGGGCGCGTGGAACTCCACGTCCAGACCGAACGCCTCGGTCATGCGTGCGATCTTCATGGCGCCGGTGATGCCCGCGTCGTACTCCGGATCGGCGCGGACGAAGTCGGTCGCGTCGGCCTGGACGAAATCGGAGTGGGGTTCGAGCCCGCGGACGTGTTCGGTCTGGAGGATGGGCGTATCGAGTTTCTCCCGGAGCTTCCGGTGAGCGTGCTGGGAGATGCCGCCGTCGCGGTACGGATCCTCGTACCAGAAGAAGCCCGCCTCGTCACAGGCACGACCCACCTTCAGCGCGTCGGCGAAGGTCTCGTACTGACAGGCCGGATCGAGCATCAGGTCCATCTCGTCGCCGACGCGCTCGCCGAGCGTCCGGACCGTCTCGATCTCCCGGTCGATGTCGCGCCACTCGTCGGACCCCCAGACGTGCATCTTGAAGGCGGGGTAGCCGAGGTCCAGACACTCCTCGGCGAAGTCGGCGTACGCCTCCGGGGAGTCGAGGCCGCCGTTCTCGTCGGCCTCGTAGGTGGAGGCGTAGGCGGGCAGGCGCGTCCGGTAGGTGCCGAGGAGTTCGTGGATCGGCGCGTCGTAGTACTTGCCCGCGAAGTCCCAGAGGGCGATGTCGACGGGACCCATCCCCATCCGGTCGTACTTCCGCAGCGCCCGCTTGATCTCCGACCAGTGTTTCTCGCGCTTCAGTGGATCCTTCCCGATCAGGTAGTCCGCGAACGTGTTGATCTGGGCCGCCGCCGGCGAGTTCCCCCCCACGTACGTCCCCGTGATCCCCGTATCCGTGTGGATCCGGAGCGCGAACTGCTTCCGGTGGGTCGTCTCGCCGGGGTCGTAGACGAGGCTGAATCCGTCCGGGTTCTGTCCGACGTCCTCCAGCGGATAGGAGAACTCCGTGCTCTCGATTTTCGTGATCGTCGGCGACATACCTCGTCATCCCGGGTCAGTGCCATAAATTTGCGGGACGACTCGGGGGCGGCATCCCGATACGGGGACGGATCTCAGAAATGCGAGAACTTGTCGCGGCGGTAGAGGTCGAGTTCGCTCACGGTGTTCGGCGGGCGCTGGGCCGCCGCGAAGGCGATGGCGTCGGCCACGTCCGCGGGTTCGGTCACCTCGCCCGGGTCGTAGCGCTCCGCGAGCGGATCGTCGGTCTCCGACCCGAACTCGGTTCGCACCTCGGTGGGATTGACGACGGTGACGGCCACGCCGTCGTCGCCGACGGCGCCCTCGAGGCTCAGGGCGAACCCGCGGACCCACCACTTCGTCGCGGCGTACACCGGGTTGTAGGGGCGGGGGTGTTGGCCCGAAAAGCTCCCGAGGAAGATCAGGTTGCCGTCGGACGCGCGGAGGTGTGGAAGCGCCGCCTGGGCGGTGTAGAAGGTCCCGTTGACGTTCACCTCGGTCATCAGTCCGTACTCCTCGTCCGAGAGCGACTCGACGTCCTTGTCGACCCCGAGGCCCGCGTTGACGACGACGACATCGATGCCGCCGAACGTGTCGGCGGTTTCGGTCACCGCCGACCGGACCTGCTCGGGGTCGCGAACGTCCGTCGGGACGACGAGCGCCTCCCGGTCGTGGTCCGCGCGGATGGCGTCGGCGATCGATTCGAGGCGCTCCTCGCGGCGCGCCGCGAGGGCGACGTGCGCCCCCGCCTCGGCGAGTCGGTGGGCCGCGGCGCGGCCGATGCCGGAACTGGCGCCGGTGACGAAGGCGATGCTGTCGTCGAGTTCGTCGGGATCCATACCCCACGCTCACGAGCGAGCGACAAAAGTGTGCACCTCGGGCGGCGACGGGTGACTCCCGGCCCCCGGTCAGAAGGCGCTCGGGGTGAACCCGCCGTCGACGGTGATGGTCTCGCCGGTGACGTACGACGCGGCGGGGCTGAGGAGGTAGACGACGGCGCCGGCGATGTCCGCGGGGCGGCCGATCCGACCGATCGACGCCCGCTCGACGATGCGTTCGTACCGGTGGCTCCCCTCGGCGTAGGCGTCGGCGGTCTGTGGGGTGGCGACGAACCCCGGCCGGACGGCGTTGACCCGCACGTCGGGGCCGAGGTCCTTCGCGGCCGCGTGCGTGTAGCCGTCGATGCCACCCTTGGCCGCCGAGTAGGCGGCCAAGTCCTCGATGCCGAGCGCCGAGGACAGCGACGCGACGTTGACGACGCTCTCCAGGTCGGCCCGGTCGAGGAACGTCTGGACGGTCCGGTGGACGCCGGTGAGCTGGACGTCGAGGACGCGCGCCCACTCGTCGTCGGTCACGTCGGCGACGGACGCGCGGGCGATGGCGCCGGGGGAGTTGACGACGGCGTCGACGGTACCGAACCGCTCGACGGCCGCGTCCGCGAGCGCGTCGAGCGAGTCGCGGTCGGTCACGTCACAGGTATGTTCGAGCGCCGCCGCGCCGCGTTCCCGAGCCGCCGCCGCGGTGGCGGCGACCCGCTCCTCGGTTCGACTCGTCGGAACGACGTTCGCTCCCTCGATGGCGAGGGCGAGGGTGATCGCTCGGCCGATACCGCTCGTTCCGCCGACGACGACGACCGTCTTTCCGTCGACCGATATGGGTTCGTAGTCGACGGCCGCGCTGTGGTGTTCGTCCGGCACGACCGTCCGATGCGCGGCGACCGTCATATACGTTCGTGTCGACGGCCGACGGCGGCGGGATTGGTCGCATCGGTACGCTTAAGCACGTTCCTTCGGGAGCCGTATGCACATGTCAGACGTAAGTATCTCCGGAGTAGAGACGTATCTGGTCGCGAACCCCTGGAAACCGTGGGTGTTCGTCGAGGTGGAGACGGACGCCGGCGTCACCGGCATCGCCGAGGCGACGACCCACGACAAGCCACGGACGGTCGCCAAGGCCATCGACGAGATGTCGAACTACTTCGTCGGGAAGGACCCCTTCGACACCGAGCAGATCTGGCTGGAGATGTACCGCGACGAGTGGTTCTCGAAGGGCGTCGTGAACACGACGGTCTGTTCCGCGGTCGACATGGCCTGCTGGGACATCAAAGGGAAACTCCTCGATAAGCCGGTCTACGAACTGCTCGGCGGGAAGGTCCACGGCGACGAACTCCGGGCCTACGCCAACGGCTGGTACACGGACACGGACGGCGAGCCCGAAGGCTTCGCGGAGGCCGCCGAGCGCGTCGTCGACGACGGCTACGACGCGATGAAGTTCGACCCGTTCGGCACGGCGTGGCAGCGCATGTCGAAGAAGGACCTCAACCACTCGGTCGACATCGTCCGCGCGGTGCGCGAGGCGGTCGGCCCCGACGTGGACCTGCTCATCGAGTGTCACGGCCGGTTCACCGCCGGGCAGGCCGTCGACATCGCCCGCGAACTCGACGAGTTCGACCCGACGTGGTTCGAGGAGCCGTGTCCGCCGGACTCGATCAACAGCCTCGCCGAGGTGGCCGACAAGTCGCCGATCCCGGTCGCGACCGGCGAGCGCCACATGACCAAACACGACTTCTTCGACCTCGTCACCCGGACGGACGTCGACGTCTTCCAGCCGGACCTGATGAACACCGGCGGGATCACCGAGGGCAAGAAGATCGCGGGCCTCGCGGAGGCCGACCACGTCAGCATCGCGCCACACAACCCCCAGGGGCCGGTCGCGGGGGCCATCTACTCTCACTTCTGTACCTCGACGCCGAACTTCATGATCCAGGAGATGTTCCAGACCTACGACGTGGACTGGGTCGACAACCTGCTCGTCGACCCGCTGGAGGTCGAGGACGGCTACGTCCAGGTGCCCGAGGGCCCGGGCTTCGGGATCGAGCTCGACCACGACGTCATCGCGGAACACGCCTACACCGAGGACAAGGTCCACACGATCAACCTCTTCGAGAAGGACTGGGAGAAGCGGGCAGTCGAGAAGCGATAGTCGGTCGGCGCCCTCGTTATTTCGGCACGCCGTAGACGTCCCGCGACCAGTCCCGCGTGAGGGTGTCGTAGACCGGCTCCCCTCGGTCGAGTTCGTCGATCCGGCGGTGGTCCGCGGGGTCCAGTTCCCACCCGAAGAGGTCGATATTCTCCGCGACGTGAGCGGCCGAACTCGACTTGGGGAGGACGACGATATCCTTCTCGACGGCCCACCGGAGCACGATCTGTGCGGGCGTCCGGTCGTACGCCTCGGCGAGTTCGAGGATGGTCTCGTCGTCGAGACAGGCCGTCCGAGCGAGCGGGGCGGCGGCCTCGACGACGACGCCCTCGGACTGGCAGTACTCGACGAGGTCGTGTCGCTGGAACTGCGGGTTGAACTCGATCTGGTTGACGGCGATGGGGACGTCGCTAACGTGCAGCGCGTTACTGAGTTGGTAGCCGGTGAAGTTCGACACGCCGACGTTCCGGATCTTCCCCCGGTCGTGGAGCGTCTCCATGGCGTCGAGCGTCTCGCGCAGCGAAATGGCCGGGTTCGGCCAGTGGATCAGGTACAGGTCGAGGTAGTCGGTGCCGAGCCGATCGAGGGTTCGCTCGCAGGCCCGGACGACGTTCCCGTAGTTGAGGTTCTTGGGGAGGACCTTCGAGGTGAGAAACAGGTCCTCGCGCTCGTAGTCGGCCAGCACGTCGCCGATGGCGGCCTCGTTGTGGTAGCCCTCGGCCGTGTCGACGTGCGTGTACTCGCCGTCGAGGGCGGCGCGGACGGACCCGCGGACGGCGTCGTCGTCGAGGTCCCATGTCCCGAGGCCGACGACCGGCAGTTCGTCTCCGCTCGGCAGGGTCAGTGACGGTACGGACATCGGTTCGGCCTCTCGCCGCCAGGGACATCAATCGTGGGGGCGAGCGGGCGGCTACCCCGACGCGAGGAGGTCGAGTTCGTCCATGACCTCGTGCAGCTCCGTCCGTTCGGACTCGGAGAGGCGTTGGATGGGGGGTCGCGGAACGCCCAGATCCCGCCCGGCGAGCCGTGCGCCCTGCTTGAACGCGGCGGGGAAGGTCCCGCCCATGAGCGCGTCGGCGAGCGGCGTGACCGTCTCGACCTGCGTCGTCCGGGCGCGGTCGAGGTCGCCGGCACGGTAGGCCTCGTAGACGTCGAGCAAGGGCTCCGGCGCGACGTTGGCGGTGCCGGTGACGCCGCCGTCGGCCCCGAGCACCAGACTGGGCAGGAGCAACGAGCCGAGCCCTTGGAGGTAGACGAACTCGTCGGGCGTGTTCCCGATGATGCGGGAGCCCCACGTGAGGTCGCCGCTGCTGTCCTTCAGGCCGACCACGTTGTCGAAGGCGGTGGCCAGGTCGGCCACGGTGTCGACCGCGAAGGTCTGTCCCGTCATGTCGGGGAGGTGATAGAGGAGGATCGGGAGGTCGGTCGCGTCGGCGATACGGGCGTAATGGTCGTACAGTCCCTCCTGGTCCGTTTCGAGGAAGAAGGGGGTGATCGCGACGAGGCCGTCGGCCCCGGCGGCGTCCGCCCGCCGCGTGCGTTCGACGGCTTCGAGCGTCCCGCTGGCGCCGACGCCGGCGTAGACCGGAACCGACCCGTCGGCCCGGTCGACGACGGTGGCCGTCACCCGTTCGAGTTCGTCGGTGTTCAGGTTCGACAGTTCGCCGATCGAGGCGCCGGGAAAGAGGCCGTGGACGCCGGCCTCGATCAGGAAGTCGACGTGGTCGCGGAGTCGGTCGTCGGCGATACTGCCGTCCTCGGCGAACGGCGTCACGAGTGGGGGGACGATCCCTCGGATATCGGTCATGGTGTGAATGGGCCTACCCACCCCCGCACCGGGGATAAACTTTGTCCCACGCCGTCGGAACGCGGACGACCGCCGGCGGGCGACCGAAAAAGGTATCATCGTCTTCGGTCGTCATCGGGTATGCGAGTCACTGACGTGGAGACGTTCGTCGTCGACGCGGACTGGCGCAACTGGTTTTTCGTCCAAGTCACCACCGACACCGGGATTACGGGCGTCGGCGAGGCTCTGAGCGGGGAGGGGCTGACCGCTGCGCTGGAGGCCACCGCCGAGGCGCACAAACATTACGTGATCGGCGAGGACCCGCTGAACCGGAAGGGGATCAGCCGGAAACTCCGCCGCTATCCCTTCGCCTGGCGCGGCGGAAAACTCATCAACGCCGTAGCCGCGGCCGTCGACATCGCCCTGTGGGACATCGCCGGCAAACACTACGGCGAACCCGTCTGGAAACTCCTCGGGGGCAAGGTCCGTGACGAGATTCCCGTCTACGCGAACGGCTGGCACATCGGCGAGCGCACGCCCGAGAACTACGCCCACCACGCGAAGAAGGCCATCGACGCCGGGTATCCGGCCCTGAAGTGCGATCCCTTCGCCCACTACGAGTACTCGCTCACCGACGACCAGCTCGACGAGGTGGCCGACCTCCTCGAGGCCGTGCGCGACGCCGTCGGCTGGGACGTCGGCATCGGCCTCGACTGCCACGGCCGGTTCACCCGTCGGGGCGCCATCGAAGTCGCCGAGGCGCTCTCCGAGTACGACATCATGTTCCTCGAGGAGCCGGTCGAACTCGAGGACCGCGAGGTGATGGCCGACGTCACCCAACACGTCGACATGCCCGTCGCCACCGGCGAACGCATCTACAACAACGAGACGATGGAGGACGTCGTCCGCAAGCAGGCCTGTGACATCGTCCAGCCCGACGTGACGAACTACGGGAGCCTCCAGGAGGTCCAACACGCGGCGTCGATGGCGAAATCCCGGTACATGACGGTCGCGCCTCACAACCCGAACGCGGGAGTCAGTACGGCCGCCTCGGTGCACCTGTGTGCGGGGATCGAGAACCTCGAAGTCCTCGAACACATGAGCCGCGACGTCGACTGGGCCGACGAAATCATCGACCACGACTTCACCGTCGAGGACGGAAGCATCGAGGTGCCCGACGAACCGGGCCTGGGCGTGACGTTCGACCCCGACGCCGCCCGGGAGTACCCCGGCGAACCCAAGGACAGCCACAGCCTCTTCGACGAGGACGGCGCGCTCAAGCGCCCGTAGACGCGTCGCGGTCCGGGGACGGTCCCGGCGCCGACTGCGGGGACTTCGGTCCCTGGTTACCAGATCCGATAATTTGATCGGGAGTCTCAAACCGCATCGTGAGCAATGTTCCCTGAGAACCCACATGCGAACCCAATGCCCGTTCTGTGGGAACCGCGTCGAAACCCTCCCCGAACACCTCGAAGAGTGTCAGGAGGCACCCCGTGACGACCCACGGACCGACTGATTGCGGGGCGGGCAACTGGCCGTGCCCGTCGACGGACACGCACCGGAGGACGAACGGTATCCACCCGCTGGCCGGACGCGACGACGGATGATCGACCCGCCGGACTCACTCGCGTCGTTCATCGAGCGGGGACCGGTCGCCGATCGGTCGCTGGCGGTCGTGAATCGGACCCGTCCGCGACCGATCCAGGAAATGCTGGAGGAGCTGTTCGCCGAACAGCACGTCGACGTCGAGGAACTGGACGTTCCCGACGCCGAGGCGGACGTGGTGTTGCTCCTCGACGACGACCGGGAGGTGATCGCCTCGTCGCCGCTGCAGGCACTCGAAGAGGAGTTGCTCCTGGTCAACTCCGACCTCTACGTGACCGGGACGAGGGCACTCGAGGACGTGACGATGCCGGCGGTCCTCGAAGGGCTGGCGGAGACGCCGTTCAGGGTCCGTGGCTACCCGGCGGCTCACTCGGAGAAGCTGCCGCTCATCGCGATATCGCGGTACATCGAGCGACTCGCCTGGGAGCACGGCGCCGGGCGGCTGCGGTCGTCGTTCCAGCGACTGTCCAGACTCGACGACGAGCGGGGCACCCGAGAGGTGTACCGACGGCTCGGGACGGCCGACGTCGACGTCCACGTCTACGGCGTCCCGGACTGGGTGCCGCCGGAGTCGTTCCCAGGCGTCGTCCACGCGGGCTACACCGGGGAGTTTCGCTCCTCCTGGTTCGTCGTCCACCACACGGACGACGGGGACGCACGGTCGGCGGCGCTCGTGGCCGAACGGGTCGGCGACGACGCGTGGGAGGCCGTGTGGACGTTCCGCCAGGACCGCGTGCACGCCGTCAACCGGTATATCGAGCGCGCGCTGTGAGTTCGACGTCTCTCCCCGATCAGGGGGTCGCCGACGCGTGCCGGACGTACCGATCGAGCGCGACGCCGCCGCCGAGACAGGCAAGTAGGCCGGCGTACCAGAGCAGGTGCGCCGGACTGTCGGGAGCGACGACGAGACGGATCGCCACCATGCCGACGACGTAGGCCGGGACGCCGCCGCCCAGGAACCGGGGGACGCCGATCCGGGTCACGCGACCGAAGGCGGCGCCGAGGGCGACAGCCACGAGGAGGACCAGTCCGATCGTCGGGGCCTCGCCGACGACCGTCGCAACGGCGGTCCAGTAGACGGCACCGGGCGGCCACAGCACCAGCCCCGACACCAACGCGAACGTGCCACAGACGGCGAGGTCGCGGGGGAGCCGTTCCATCGGGGAGCGTTCGCCCGCCCGACGCAAAACGGTGGTGACCGGCGGCCGTCGCGGTTCGCCGGATCGTCGCCAGTCGTTGAGAACGTTCAGGGGTTATTTACCGCACCTGGCCAATCGGACGCCATGAGCGGAACGACCGAACCGGGTCGCGTCCTCCACGTCGTCGACGAGTCGCCGACGGTCCGGTTCGAACCGTGGACCGACTGTACGGTCGAGACGGTGACGAACGCCGCGGACGCGAGCGTCCGACTCGCCGAGGCCGCGTTCGACTGTGTCGTCGTCGAGGACGACGCGTCCCTGACGGCGGTGCGGGCGGCGGTCGGCGACCTGCCGGTACTCGTCGTCGCGGCGACGGAGGCCGACGGGCTCGCCGACGATCGGTCCGTCGTCCTGACGGACCCGGACGCGAAATCGCTCGCCGACCGGGTGGACGGCGCCGTCGAGCGACAACGGGCGGCGCGGCGGGCCGCGAGCGCCGAGCGGGCGTATCGGCTCGTCGAGGCCGTCGGCCGAGCGCTCGCCGCGGCGGAGACCCGGAGCGAGGTCGACCGACGCGTCTGCGAGGCCGTCGCGGACGCCGGCCCGTACGCCGCCGTCTGGATCGGCGACCACGACCCCGAACGGGACGTCGTCACGCGTCGAGCGGCGGCCGGCGACGACGCGGGTTACTCCGGGGACGAGGTCCCGGCCGACGCGGGGGCGACGGGACGGGCGATCCGGACCGGCGAGGTCGCCGTCGAGCGTGGCGGCGGGGACACACCGGGCGACGAGGGCGGTGCGACCGCGGCCGTCCCCCTCCGCGACGACGGGACGGTAACGGGCGTGCTCCACGTGGCCACGCACCGGGCGGACGCGCTCGACGAGCGGACGACCGAGGCCCTGACGACGGCGGGGTCCCTCGTTGCCGACGCCACCGAACGCGCCGAGACCCGGGCCCGGCGCGAGCGCCGCAACCGCCAGTTCCGGAGCGCCGTCGAACACGCCGGCCACGTCGTGTTGCTCACCGACGCCGACGGCCGGATCACCTACGTCAACGACGCCTTCGAGTCCGTCACCGGCTACACGGAGTCGGAGGCGCTCGGTCGCAGTCCGGCGCTGCTCCAGTCGGGGACACACGACGAGGCGTTCTACCGCGACCTCTGGGAGACGATCCGCGACGGCGACGTCTGGCAGGGCGAGGTCGTCAACGAACGCAAGGACGGGAGCGAGTACGTCATCGACCAGACCATCGCCCCGATCAGCGACGACGACGGCGACGGTGACGATGAGGCCATCGGCTACGTCGCGATCAACCGCGACATCACGGCGCGCAAGGAGCGCGAACTGAACCTGACGTTCCTCAAGCGCGCCATCGACCAGGCGGGGATCGGCATCGGAACCTACGACGCCGACGGCTACGCGACGTACGTCAACGAACGCCTCGCCGAGCAGTTCGGGACGGATCGCGACGAACTCCGGGAACACCACATGTGCTCGCTGGATCCGCGGCTCGATCGGTCGCGGTTCCCGGCGTACTGGTCGTCGTTCGAGGACGGCGAGCGGCGCATCTACGACACGCGGATCGGACGTCTCGACACCGACGAGTGCGTTCCCGTCGAGGTCGTCACCTCGCGGGTGCGCATCGACGGCGAACCCTACCAGGTGAACACGGTCCGGGACGCGACCGAGCGCAAGCGACAGGAGCGTGACCTCGAACGCTTCCGGAGCGCGGTGGCCCACGCGGGACACAGCGTCCTCATCACCGACGCCGAGGGCCGGATCGAGTACGTCAACGACGCCTTCGAGTCCGTCACCGGCTACTCGGCGGCGGAGGCCATCGGGCAGACGCCCGCGCTGCTCCAGTCGGGGACACACGACGAGGCGTTCTACCACGACCTCTGGGAGACGATCCGCGACGGCGACGTCTGGCAGGGCGAGGTCGTCAACGAACGCAAGGACGGGAGCGAGTACGTCGTCGACCAGACCATCGCCCCGATCAGCGACGACGACGGCGAGATCACCGGCTTCGTCGCGATCAACCGCGACGTGAGCGAACTCAAGGCCTACGAACGCGAACTGGAGGCACAGAACGACCGACTCAAGCAGTACGGCGAGACGGTGGCCCACGACCTCCGGAACCCGCTCGCCGCACTCGACGCCGAACTCAAGCAGTTCCGCGCGACCGTCGACCGGGAGTCGGCGGCAGACGGTCCCGCGGACACCGTCGACGCCGCGGCCGTCAACGACCTCTGTGCGAGCATCGGCGACACCGTCGATCGGATGGAGACGCTGATCGAGGACCTGCTGACGATGGCCGAACACGGACAGCGAGTGATCGACCCCGAACCCGTCTCCCTGGAGAGTGCCGCGACCGAGGCGTGGACGGGCATCGACGCTCCGGACGCCGAACTGTCGGTACAGGACATCGCGGTCGACGCCGACCCCGACCAGCTCCGGGAACTGCTCGCCAACCTGTTTCGGAACAGCGTGGAGCATGGCTCCACGAGCAGCCGGACGCAGTCCGGCGACAGCGAGGGATCGGAGATCCCTCGGGAAACCGGCGAAGCCGGTGACAGCGTCGAACACGGCTCCACTGATGATCCCGACGACGGCCTCCACGTGTGGGTCAGCCCGCTCGATTTCTCCCCCGGCTTCGCCGTCGAGGACGACGGCCCCGGCATCCCGCCGGACGAACGCGACGACGTCTTCGAGCGCGGGTTCACGACCGCCTCGGACGGCACCGGCTTCGGACTGGCCATCGTCGAACGGATCGCCGACGCACACGGCTGGACCGTCTCCGTCACCGAGGGCCGCGAGGGCGGTGCGCGGTTCGAGTTCCGGACGGACGAAGATGCGTAGTGACCGGCGCCGGAATTATTTTCTCTGTATTCTTCATTGAAAAATAGTCCCGGGCGGATTCGAACCGCCGTCCTGGGCTCCAAAGGCCCAGATGATTGGCCACTACACCACGGGACTGCACTCCGTTCGTCCCGCGAGACTCGGGTGCCCTGCACCCTCACCGTGGGACCACGGCGTTCCCGTCTCGACGGTCACGCGGTATAAATCCAGCCGTTCCGTCAGTCCGCCGGGCGCTCGCACTCGATTTCGAGTTCCCGACAGGCGTCGGTTTCGGCGTCGAAGCAGTCCGGACAGTTGGGGTTGCGGTTGATGATGGTGTCGAGGCGGTCGGCCACCGTGTCGTCGATGACGGCCTCGAGCTCACGGGCCTCGGCGCGGAACTCCTCGACGTCGAGGACGTTCGCGAGGAACCGCTCGATGATGCAGTACGTCTGGATCGCGTCGCGGGCGCGAGCGATCCCCTCGTCGGTGAGGCGAACCCCCTTGTACTTCTCGTGTTCCGCGAGGTCCCGGCTCTCGAGTTTGCCGATCATCTCGTTGGCGCTGGCGGGGCTCACGTCGAGCATGTCCGCGAGCGTCCCCGTCGCCGCCGGGCCGTCTTCCATCTCCTGGATCAGGTAGATCGCCTTGAGGTACTGGTCTGCCGTGTTCATCGCTAATCGCGTGTCTCCATGATCTTCGTTACGTCTTCGACGCCGTCGGCCTCGTCCTGCCGGATGGCTCGCAGGGTGTCGAGGAGTCGGTCCCGATCCACCGAGAACCGCGCGTCGCTGGCCTCGATGGCCGACACGAGGTCGTCGTAGAACTTGTACGCCGTCTCCTCGTTACAGAGCTGATCGTAGAGGACGCCGTCGAAATCGTCCGGTTTGGTCTGGGCGTACTGGGCCTCGACGAGCGTCTCGATGTCCTCGAACGGGATCGACTCCGCGTCGAGGTCGGCGATCACGTCCTCCAGTCGCTCCCGGTGTGCGGCCGACTCCTCGGCTGCGTCGGCCAGCAAGGTCTCGATTTCGGGGTCGAGCTCCCGGTCGGCGCCGAGCGACTGGTAGTGGTGGTGTGCCCGCGCCTCGACGACCTCCTCGAGGACGATCCCGATCTGGAGGAGGCGGGCGAGCTGGTGGTCGGAGCCGACCCGATGGCTGACGCTCATCGGAACGGCTGCCACCTCCGAACGTGTGTGGTCGGGACGATCATACGAAGCAATCGGGGCGAGGGGAACTTAAGGCGTTCCCTGCGGCCCGTGACCGCCTACTCGCGCAGGCGAGCCGTGATCTCCGCTTCGAGGTCCTCGCGGAGCTCCTCGACCTCGATCTCCTCGAGGACGGGGACGAAAAAGCCCTCGACGAGGGTGTTCCGTGCCTGCCGCTCGGGAATCGTCCGCGAGGTGAGGTAGAACAGGTCCTCCTGGTCGACCTGTCCGACCGTCGCGGAGTGGGAGGCCTCGGTGTCGTGGTTGTTGATGATGAGCTTCGGCGAGGCGTCGGCCTCGCTGTCGTCGCTCAGCATGAGCGTGTTCTCGCGCTGGTAGGAGTTGGTGTCCCACGCCTCGCGACCCACGTCCTGGACGCCCTCGTACACCGATCGGGCGGTGTCGTCGAGGACGCCGCGGGTGACGAGGTCGGCCGTCGTGTGCTCGGCCTGGTGCCAAACCCGCGCGTTCACGTCGAAGTGCTGGTCGTCGTGGCCGAAGAAGGCCCCGACGATCTGGCTCTCGGAGCTGTCGCCGTTGAGCTCCGTCTCGATGTCCGAGCGGGTGAGCCGCGAGCCGATGTTGCCCTCGATCCAGTCGATGGTCGAGTAGACGCCCGCGTCGCCGCGCTTGCGCGTGACGTTGTAGGTGTCCTCGTCGAGCGTCTGGAGCGAGCCGTACTGGACGTAGCTGTTCTCGCCGGCGTCGACCTCGACGAGGTTGCTGTAGTAGCGCGCGCCGTCGACGTCGTCGCCGGAGTCGATCCGTTCGAGGATCGTCACCGACGAGGAGTCCTCGGTGACGACGAGGGTGTGACTGAACAGCGACCGGGAGTTCATGTCGGTCCGGATCGTCACGTCCTCGGCGTCGACGCCCTCGGGCACGTAGACGAACGTGCCGGTGGTGAACAGCGCCACCGACAGCGCCGTCAGGTAGTCGGTCTCGGGGTCGATGATCGAGCCGAACTTCGCTTCGAGGAGCGTGGGGTGTTCCGCCACCGCGTCGTCGAAGGAGAGCACCTCGACGCCCTCGTCGGTGAGCCGTTCGGTGTCGTCGGACTGGGTCAGCGGGTCCGCCAGTTCGGCGAAATCGAGCTGTTCGAGGTCGGTCCACCGACGCCCGGGCGTCTGGATGACGTCGGGCATCTCGAGGTGGTCGAGGGCCTTGAGCGCCTTCAGGCGCGTCTCGCGGAGCCAGTCCGGCTCGTCGCGGCTGTCGGCTATCTCGTGGACCGTCGCTTCCGAGAGGTCCGCTGGTACCTGCGCACTCATGATTATCCGAGACTCCCCTCCATCTCGAGTTCGACGAGACGGTTGAGTTCGACCGCGTACTCGATCGGTAGTTCCTCCGTGATCGGCTCGATGAAGCCGGAGACGATCATCTGCTTGGCGTCGTCGTCGTCCAGGCCACGGCTCTGGAGGTAGAAGACGTCCTCGTCACCGATCTTTCCGACCGTCGCCTCGTGAGCCACGTCGACGGCGGACTCGTTGATCTCCATGTACGGCATGGTGTCGCTGGTGGACTCGTTGTCGAACATCAGCGCGTCACACTCGACGCTGGTCGAGGAGTCCGACGCGCCGTCGGCGATGTGGACCAGGCCGCGGTAGTTGGTGCGGCCACCGTCTTTCGCGACGCTCTTCGACTCGATGGTCGATTTCGTCTCCGGGGCGTTGTGGTACACCTTCGCCCCGGTGTCGATGTTTTGCCCCTCGCCCGCGAAGGCGATGGTGATGTGGTTGTCGGAGGCGCCGCGACCCTTGAGCACCGTCGAGGGGTACAGCATCGTCGCCTTCGACCCCATCGATCCCGAAATCCACTCCATGCGACCGTCGCCCTCGACGAGGGCGCGCTTGGTGTTCAGGTTGTAGGTGTTCTTCGACCAGTTCTGCACCGTGGAGTACTGGACGTGGGCACCATCGTCGACGAACACCTCGACGCCGCCGGAGTGGAGGTTGAACGCGGAGTATTTCGGGGCACTGCAACCCTCGATGTAGTGGACCTCCGAGTTCTCCTCGGCGATGATGAGCGTGTGCTCGAACTGGCCCATCCCCTCGGAGTTCATCCGGAAGTACGCCTGGACCGGCATCTCGACGACGGTGTCCTCGGGGACGTAGACGAACGAGCCGCCGGACCAGATGGCGCCGTGGAGCGCCGCGAACTTGTTGTCGCTCGGCGGCACGCACTTCGTCATGAAGTGCTCGCGGACGAGTTCCTCGTGCTCCCGAAGGGCCTCGTCCATGTTACAGAAGATGACGCCTTTGTCCTCCCACTGCTCCTGCATGTTCTGGTAGACGACTTCGGACTCGTACTGGGCGCCGACGCCCGAGAGGGCGTTCTTCTCGGCCTCGGGGATGCCGAGTTTGTCGAAGGTGTCCTTGATGTCGTCCGGCAGGTCCGTCCAGTCGTCGACGCTCTCGCGCGTCTCGACGTCCGGGCGGATGTACGGGACGATTTCGTCCACGTCGACCTCGGAGAGGTCGGGCTGGCCCGGCCAGTCGGTCGGCATGGGCATCTCCTGGAACTGTTCCAGGGCCCGGAGCCGGCGTTTCAGCATCCATTCTGGTTCGCCCTTGTCCTCCGAGATGACGCGGATCGTCTCCTCGGTCAGGCCCTTGTCGGCCTGGAAGGAGGAGCGCTCCTCCTTCTTGAACTCGAAGCGAGCCTCGGTGTCCGTCTCTTTGAGATGGTCTTGATCTGAGCTCATGGTGTTGTGTTGTGGGTGTAGCCGTATTACGCTGTCCCGTAGACCTGCTCGCGGACCCAGTCGTAGCCTTCGTCCTCGAGCTTCCGGGCCAGATCCGCACCGCCGCTCTCGGCGATCTCGCCGTCGATCATCACGTGGACGTGGTCGGGCTCGACGTAATCGAGGATCCGCTGGTAGTGCGTGATCTGGAGGACCCCGGTGCCTTGCTCGTCACGGAGGGCGTTGATCCCCTTGGAGACGTCCTGCAGGCGGTCGATGTCCAGGCCCGAGTCGATCTCGTCGAGCACCGCGACCGACGGCTCGAGGATCGCCGCCTGGAGCACCTCGTTCTGTTTCTTCTCGCCGCCGGAGAACCCGGCGTTGAGGTAGCGCTGTGCGAACTTCTCGTCCATGTCCAGCAGCTCCATCTTCTCCTTCAGGAGCTGCTGGAACTCGGCGACACCGATCTCGCCGTCGTCGGCCTCACCCTCCATCGGGGAGGTGTCGTAGCCGGCGTCGTCCTCGTCCTCGGTTGCCTCGTCGTCCTCGTCCTCGAACAGTTCCTCGCGCTCCTCGTGTTTGGCGTTGAGCGCCTGTCGGAGGAAGTTCGTCATCGTGACGCCCTCGATTTCCGCCGGATACTGGAACCCGAGGAAGATGCCGAGCGCGGCGCGCTCGTTCGGTTCGAGATCGAGCAGGTCCCACTCGCGCTTCTCGGGGGGTACCTCCTCGTCGACGTCGGCCAGGTCCTCGTCGTCGAGGACGAGCGTGATCTCGCCCTCGGTGACCTCGTAGGCCGGGTGGCCGGCGATCACCTTCGCGGTCGTCGACTTACCCGAGCCGTTCGGTCCCATCAGGGCGTGAATCTCGCCCGATTCGACCGTGAGATCGACGCCACGAAGGATACTCTCGCCGTCCTCTTCTGCGACTTTCGCGTGAAGGTTGTTGATCTGTAATGTTGCCATGTCCCTATCGAGTGACTGGGGTGTAACACGCATAATGCTTACGCATTCTCCCCCTTCGAGTTCCGACAACAGTAACTATTGTTTCGAGATGTAGAAATCAGCTTTCAGAACTGGCCGAGACCGGTCTGTCGCTGGCCGCTTTTCACCTCGTCCCACGAGAGGCCGAGCGCCTCGATGACCCGGGCGATCGGCCCCTTGAGCGTCTTTTCGAGCATCTTGTCCCAGTCGACTTCGAAGGCGTCCGGGATCTGATCGGCGTACTCGAAGCAGATCACGTCCGGATCACGCTTGAACTCGCCGTAGAGCGGATCGGTCTGCGGGTCGAACCCCTCATCGGCCTCCAGCCGTCGGAAGAACTCGGGGTGGACCTTCTTCAGGTACAGTCGCTTGGGCTTGCTGCCGCGCTGGAAGTTGGTGCCGAGCAGGTGGTTGGCGTACTTCGCCCCCCGGACCTGCGCGGTGTCGGTGTCGTAGGCGGTCAGTCGCTTGCCGATGCCGCCCGGGATGCCCACGTCGTCGAGGTCGACGTTTCCGGCCTCGAAGTCCTCGATGACGTCGTGGACGTACTCCTCGACGTCGTCGACGTCCTCGCCCGTGACGATCATCTCGATGACGCGTCGCTGGACCTCCTTGGTGATCGGGGCGATGTCCGAGCGCTTGTACTCGAAACCCGTGATGTCGATGTCGTCGACGTGTTTCCCCTCCTTCCAGACGATGTGGCCCGCGTAGCGTTTCTTCTTCCCTGCCTGGAAAAAGCGTCTGTAAAGCTTCTCGAACTCGATCTGGAAGCGGTGTTCGTGGGCGTTGAGTTCCTCCAGCGCGAACTCGTCGTAGGAGTCGTTGATCGACTCCTCGAGTTCGTACCCCGTCTCGATGGCGCCGGCGACCTGTCGGAGTTCCGACTCGCTCATCTCGGGGTGGGCCTCCCGAACCTCGTCGGGGACGTCCTCGGACTCCACGTCCTCCCCGAGTTCCAACATGACGCTGTCCGTGTCGCCGTAGGCCACCTCGTAGCCCACGTCGTTGGCCGCGGACTGGGTGTGTTCGATGACGTCCCGTCCGGTGGCGGTGACGGCCGCGCCCATCTCCCGGTCGTAGAGGCGGAAGCGGTCCCACCCCAGAACGCCGTAGAGCGATTGCCCGACGAACTGGAATCTACCGTTCCGGCCCGCGAGGAGCGTATTGTTGTCCGCGACGGTGACACAGTACGCACCATCGTCGGCGGTACTCTGACCTCCCGACCGGTGCATCCGGAAACTGTTCTTTGCGTCCTCGGTGCAGTAGATGCGCCACGATCCGCTGTCGCGGTTGTAGCTGGCGGTCAGCCCGACGTGCGCACAGAGGCGCAACACGTCGTCTCGGAGTCGTTCGCTCGACGTGGTGTATCGCCAACTGTTCACCTGCCGGTCGCCGTCGCCTGCGATGAGCGTGTCGAGGAATCGCTCCTTCTGCTCGCGGCTGGCCTCGAAGACGAATTCGGGAATCCGTTTCTCGAAGCTGTTCTTGCCACACGTATCTTCGAGCCACCGGCCGAGCAATCGTGAGGTGACCTGGTAGCTCCGGTCGTCGACGTAGTAGTCGAAGCTGAGTCGGTCCAGCAACTCGCCGATTGCGGTGTGGCCGTCACCCTCGCCGCCGTCGGCAACCGCCTCCTGTGCAAGCTTGATCGTCGTGGCACTACCTCTGAACTGCTCCCCGAACTGCTTGTCTTCGGACGTGTACACCGACCCTTCGGTGACGTACCACGCGAGCAGTTCGAGGAAGTCGTCGCCATCGTAAAAGCGCGGAATCCACTTCCGGCCCCGTTCGGCGTGAACGTAGAACTCGGAACAGCACTCGTTCAGATACTCGCGGTGCTCCTCGAACTCGGTCGCCGAGAAGACGTAACCCGTCCCATCGGAACCCTGTTTCTCCATCTTGTCCGGGTAGTGGCCGACTTCGGCGGCGAGGGTGTGTCCGTGTACGTCGTTGTTCGCCCACACCTCGTAGTCGCCGTCCAGCAACTCGGTTAGATCGACCGTCTCCAGTCGCCCACCGTCCGGACCCTCCCAACCGTGCGGTAGTTCGTAGTGTGACGACTCGTTCAGATCGCCGGCCTCGACGAATCGGAAGTCCTCCCACGACTCGCCGTTCGTATCGTCCTTCCGGACGAGCATCCGGTGGTTCGGCGTGACGCTGAAGTCGATTTTGCTCGTCTCGATGTCGACGAGGTCGCCCCGGTAGTTCGGATACGCGTGCGTCTCGGTAACGGGCTTGACTTCCATCCGCAGCGTCTCGGGGTCGAGCGAGTACACCTCGTCACCGACCTCGAGATCCCGGATATTTCGGACGCCGTCGGGCGTCAACACGTCGGTGTCGGACGTGAAACAGTTCATAATGACCTTGACAGCTTGTTGCTGCCGGTCGTACTGCTCGTAGGCCTGACTGTCGGGGTCGTGGTCGTTGCGCTCGGCTTTCTTCTGTTCGCGCTCTTCGAGCAACTCGTCGACCATCTCCCGGATGACGCCGTCCGGTTCCTTCCGGAAGTGGGTCCCGTTGGGTGCGTGGTAGGTGTCGTCGTCGTAGTCCTCGGGGTCGACTTTCGTCTCGGGCGACGCGTTGATCGTCACCATGCACATCGGGTAGAGCGACTGGCCGACCCACTGGTAGTTCCCGTTACGACCGGCCAAGACCACGTGGTTGTCGGCCGCAGTAACGCAGTACACGTCGCCGTCGTGATCCTCGACCGTCGCGTTCGTCGCCTTCTTGAACGAACCGCGCTTGCCGGCGGAAACGTACCAAGTCCCGTCCGCCTGCTTAGAGACCGTCGGCTTGTGCCCACATCGGACCGCGACATCGACGATGCCGGCTTTGAGTTCGTCACTCTTCGTCCAGAATTTGGCCAGGCCGGAATCGGTGTACCGCCCATCGCCTCGAATCATCGTATCGAGGAGCCGCGACAGGAGCTCGCCGTCCAAGTCGAACACCCACTCGGGGAGCTGCTTGTCGGTGTATCCCTCGCCGCAGTTGTCGGCGAACCACTCTAGAAGATACCGGTTCGAAACGTTGATTCCCCGCTCGTCGACGTTGTGATCGATACCCAACCGGTCGAGTAGGTCTCGAATCGCCTCCCGCTCCGTCCGGCCTTCCTGGTGAATCGTGATGCGTCCCCCAGCGTGGTCAACGCTCCCCTCAGTGACGAACCAGCCAACGAGCGCCAGCCAGTCGTCCATCTCGAAGGATAGTGGCGTCTCGCAGTGCTGTTTCCCGTATTTGAGAAACACCTCGTCCGCGTGTCGGTCGACGAGGGAACGGTGGGTACGGTACGTCTCGACGGGAATCAGGTACTTGCCGACCGCCTTCTGGATCCCCATCGTCGACGATGAACCGTGCACGAGTTCCATCGAGGTGGTGACGTCCTCGGGGAGTGTGGCTCTGAACGATCGGAGATCGTCGTCGGTATAGACGACGACCTGTCCTCCCTCGACCTCGTCGATCAGATCGAAGGTTTCGGGTGATCGACCGTCCATCGGCTCGTGCTGTGGGAACGCGAACCGTTCGTTCTCCGGGATCTCTCGGTACTCGTCGAAGGTGAAGTCGGACGGCCGCTGGTCGTCCCAGCCGCGCTCTTTCGAGTAGAGGAACCGGTGGTTCTCGGTGACTTTCAGATCGTGGGTGTTGCCCGAGAGGTGGTGGAGCTCACCGAACCGGTTCTCGTACTGGTGGGTTTCCTCGACGGGGTTGACCTCACACTCAAACGTGTCCGGATTCAGCGTGTATATCGGATCGCCGACCTCCAGTTCGGCGATGTTTCGCTCACCGTCCGGAGTCAGGACGTCCGTATCCGCACTGAAACATTTCAAGTCCAGTACGCTGACGTTCTCCTTGATCCCCGTGATCGGGTCGAAGACGGCACCGCCCTCGTAGTCCTCGGCGTCGGCTCGCCCCTTCGAGGGGAGCGCGAAGTCGCCGTGGACCTTGTGGAGGACGTAGACGTCGACGGCGTCGCCCGGCGTCGGCGCGTCCTCCAACTTACAGCCGACGAACGTCCGCACCTCGTCCCAGAAGGAGATGATGTCGCGCTTGCGGTCGAGTTCGACACAGAGTTCCACGTCCCGGAGGTTGTACTCCAGCAGTCGCTCGGGGTCGTCCTCCCAGAGGTCGCCGATGTCGCCCGGATAGCGTTCCTTGCCCGCGCCCAGTTCCATCTCGCCGACTGCGTCCAGCCGGTAGGACTCCAGTTCGGTGAACTGGGTCCGCTTGTAGGCGTAGAGCAGGTCGAAGACGGCCCGTCCCTTGATCGTGGGGCCGCCCCAGTCGCTTCGCCACACCTCGCCGATCCGCGAGAGGCGGTCGGGGTTCAGGTCGTGGTCCACGTCCGGTCGCTTGCCCAGCGTCTCCAGCCGGTCGATGAGGTAGGGGGCGTCGAAGTCCTCGAAGTTCCACCCCGTGAGCACGTCCGGGTTCGTCTCCTCGATGTAGCCGAGGAAGGCATCGAGCATCGCCGCCTCGGACTCGAAGGCCCTGATCTCGGCGGTCACGTCGTCCTCCAGACCGTCGTAGTCGTCCAGCGCCGCGGGGGCCACGCCCGACCCCACCGGTGCCTCGTACAGCCACGCGACGTACTCGTCGCGGCGGGAGTCGTGACTCGTGAGACAGACGATGGCCTCCTCCCCGTCCTCGGGGAACCCGGAGCGGTCGTCCACCTCGATGTCGAAGGTGTTCACCCGCAGATCCGTGGGGACGTCGACGGGTTCGAGTTCGTCGTGTGGCACCTGGATCGCCCCGCTCTCCAGCCGGCGGACGGGGACGCGAACCCCGCTCCCGATGTCCTTGTCGATCAACAGCCGGTTGGGAAAGAGGATGTCCGCCTCGTAGTGGTCGAACTCGTCGCGGATCGCCCCCACGTCGCGGGGCGTCCGGGTACAGATCTTCGTCAGGTCCTCGCCACGGATGCTCTCGTAACCCGTCTCCGTGCGCGTGATCACGTCGCGGTCAAGGTCGTCGTCGTCGAGGCTCGCCGTCGGCGCGTAGAAGTACGGCTCGAACCCGAGGACGCGGACGTGTTCGGCGTCGCCGTCCGGCGTCCGGCCGAACACGTGCACCACGGGGTACTCGTCGGCACCTTGTCCCTCGACCGTGTAGTCGACCTGGGTGACCGCGAGGTCGACCGCCCCCTCGGGGTCCGGAAACTTCAGGTCCGCCGCGTCGACGACTTCGGTGACCGACTGGCTGACGTCGCCGGCGACGGCCATCGCCTCCGCCTCGGGCCTGTCGGCGTCGTCGGCTCCCCAAGAGCCCGTAAGCTCCGCCTGTTCCATGCCGCTCACTTCGGGACTTCCGGATAAAAACCCAGCCACTCCGCCGCGGAAACGCTGCCACGACGGAAAGACATATACCATGTGATTTCTTACCAAGCGGCGTGACGATGTCCGACCACGTCGACGCAGGCCGGTGGGACAGTGCGGACGAACGCCGTCCGGATCACGACGGGATCGACACCGTCGAGGCGTACGAGGTCGAGGACGGAACGGTACTGTACGACGCGGAGAACCCGCTCGCGTGGGTGGAGTCGTCGACGGCGGTGCCCATCTACGAACTCGCCTGAATCCGGCAAGCGAACCCCTTTTGTCGCCGCGCTCGCTCTCTGAGAGCGTGCCGTCCGATCCGTGGGGCGACGACGACGCGTGGGACGACGACGCCGAGAAAGCGCCCGCCGAGCTGCGTGCGGAGGACCTCGGCCCCGATCCACCGACCGCGCCGACCGCTCCGACCCCGGACGTCGATCCGAGCGACATCGACCCCGAGGTTCGGGGACTGTTCTGGCGGAGCGTCCTCATGGCCAACGTGGCGGTGTTCTGTCTCGCCTTCGCCCCCATGCTCGTTGGGTTCCGGGGAGAGTGGCGGACCGGCCTCGTCCTCGTCCTGATCGGCGCCGTGGCCGGACTGCGCGTCTATCACCACTATCGGACCTTCCGGCGACGGAGCGACGACGACGACGGGACGGACGCCGACGAACACAACCCCTAACCCCACCGATCGCCTCGTGTGGACCATGCGAAGCGTCCGGGACGACGAGGGCAACCGGTACCTGCTCGTGAAGCGATCGGCGGAGTCGAGTCTCGTCCGCGATCCGGCGACGGGCACCGAGCGCTACCTGCCCAACGCCGATCTACACGCCGACGCCGAAACCGAGCCACTCCGGACCGCCGCCGAGGGGATCCCCACGCCGGCCCGGCGCGTCCTCACCGCGGTGCCGAACGACCGGGCGCTCGGCCTCCTCGTCGAACTCGTGGACCGCGGCCCCGTCGCCGCCCGGACGCTCCTCGACGCCTACGACCTCTGTGAGAGCGACCTTCACGGTCTGCTCGCCGAGTTCCGGGCGGCCGGGCTGGTCGCCGGGACGCAGGTCGCCGGCGAGCGCGGCTACGAGGCGACCGAGACGACCCGCGAGGCGGTGCGGACCCTCCGCGGGACGGAGTGAACCGATCGCCGCTACCCGGGGCCGACGGTCCGGATCACTCCTCGGGGATGGCGGCCGGATGCGACCGCGACACCGTCGACCGGTTGGTCCGGGGGTCCTTCTCGACCCGGACGAGGTCGTCGGCGGCGCCGACGAGTTCCTCGTCGTGGCTGACGATCACGATCTGAGCCACGCCCATCTCGCGCATCTCCTCGACGAGGTCGACCAACCGCGAGACGTGGCCCGCATCGAGGAAGACCGTCGGTTCGTCGAGGATGAGCGGCGGCATCGGCGCCGCGCCGTCGATGCCCTCGGCCAGCAGTCGGTAGATGGCACACCGGAGGCTGAGGTTGAACAGCGCACGCTCGCCGCCCGACAGCTGGGCGGGGTCGAGTTCGCTCCCGTCCTTCTGGACCACCGAGAGTTCGTAGTCGCCGTCGAGCCGCAGGTGCGCGTAGGCGTCGTTGCCGTAGACGAGGTCGAACGTCTCGTTCAGGAGGCGTTCCAGCGTCTCGACGTTCCGCTGGCGGAGCTCCGCGCGCAGGTCACCGTACATGGCTTCCAGCCGTTCGGCCTCCGCGTGGAGGTCGTCCAGGGCTGCCACCCGCTCGGCGAGGGCGTCGCGCTCCGCTCGGAGCGACTCCAGCGCGTCGAGTTCGTTCCGCACCCCACCGATCTTCGTCTGCAGGTCGTCGCGGGTCGACGCCAGCCGATCGAGTTCCTCGTCGACCTCCGCGAGGTACTCCTCGGCTTTCTCCTTGTTCTCCCGGGCCGCCTCGATGGCCTCCCCGTCGACCGCCTCGCGCAACTCGTCGCGGCGCTCCCGCTTCTCGGCCAGCCGTTCCCGACGCTCGTCGTTCGTCTCCTCGATCCGCTCCGCCTCGCCGCGCAGGCGCTCGATCTCGTCCTCGTGGTCCGCGATACGGTCCAGCCGCGACGCCACGGCGTCGACCGCCGCCCGCGTCTCGGCGAGGGCCTCCAGTTCGGCGGTCGACTCCTCGACGCGTTCCTCGGCCTCGGCGGCCTCCTCGCGTTTCTCGGCCGCGACCTCCCGAGTCTCTTCCGCCCGCTCGCGCAGGTCGGCCGCCTCCGACTCGTGCTCCTCGGCCTCCTCCCGTCGGTCCGCCGCCTCGTCCCGCTTCTCGGCCGCCCGCTCGGCGAGGCGTTCGCGCTCCTCGGCGAGTTCGTCGAGGCGCGTTTCGGCCTCGGCGAGATCGGAGAGGATCTCGATCCGGTCGTCGAGCTCCGCGACCCGTTCGCGGGCGGACTCCAGTTCCGCGTCCAGCTCCGCGACCCGTTCGCGGTCCGTCTCGATCCGGTCGGCGTGTGGCGACTCCTCGACCGGCTGTCCACACTCGGGACACTTGCCGGCCGCCAGTAGTTCCTCCGCCTCGGCGACCCGCTCCGCGGCCGCCTCGCGTTTGGCCTCGAGTTCCGCGATCCGCTCCCGGAGCTCCGCGCGGCGGTCACGGAGCGCCGACCGTCGGTCGGCGGCCTCGCCTCGATCGACCGGCGCGTCCTCGAACCGGGCGCGCAGGTCGGTCGCCTCGGCGTCGAGGTCCTCGATCCGTTCCTCGTGGTCCGTGGCCGCATTCGTGGCCGCCTCCGCCGCCTCGCGTAGCTCCGCGGCCCGCTTCTCGGCGCGGTCGGCTCGGTCGGCCAAGTCGTCGGCCTTCTCCGCGAGGTTCGTCGCCTGGTTTCGCAGCCCCGTCGCCGACGCGTTCGCTTCGCTCTTGGCCTCGCGGATCGACTCCTCGCTATCGTCCAGTTCCGCCCGCCGACGTTCGACCGCCGACGCCGTCGCCTCGTCGAGCCCCGCGGCGTCGCGGCGCTCCTCGAGGTCGGCTTCGAGGTCGGCGATCCGTTCGCGCGCCTCGCGGATCGACTCCCGGATCGACTCGCGTTCGTCCTCGGCCTCCGTGATCGCCGTCTCGAGGTCCGCGATGTCGCCCTCGATGGCGTCGAGTCGCTCCCGCTTTGCCTCGTGTTCCTCGAGGATCGCAGTCGCCTCGCTTCTCGTCCGCTCGGCCTTCTCGCGCTGTCGCTCGTAGTGTTCGATCCGCTCGGTCACGTCGGCGAGCTCGCCCTCCAAGTCGTCGAGACGGGCGTGGAGGTTCCGGTCCTCCTTCGCCTCGATCTGTGACTCCACCTTCTCGAGTTCACCCCGCTTGCCCGAGCGGACGTCCTCGACGCCCAAGCGGGCGGTCGCGGCGCGCTCCCGGTACTCCTCCAGCCGCCCCAGTTGCAGGAGGTCGTCGATGACGTCCCGTCGCTGGTCGGGGGAGGCGTTGATGAGCTGATTCACCTCGCCCTGCCGGACGTACGCGCAGTTGACGAACGCCTCGGCGTCCATGCGGAGCAGGTCGGCGACGAACCCGCGGACGTCGCGTGCGCCCTCGACGGTCACGTCGGGGCCGTCGAGGGTACAGTCCGCCGTCGAGGTCCGGTCGCCGGACTGCCGGAGTCGACGGTGGACGTGGTACGCGGCGTCGTCGTGGGTGAACCACAGGTCGATTTCGGCCTCCGTCTCCCCGTTTCGCACCACCTCGTCGAGCGTCCCCTCCAGCGCCTTGGACCCGTAGAGCGCGAAGAAACACGCCTCCAGCAACGACGACTTCCCGCTTCCGTTGAGCCCGTGGATCACCGTCACGCCGTCCCGGAGGTCGAGGTCAGCGTCGGCGTAGGGACGGAAGTTCCGCAGGCGGATCCGATCGAACCTCACTGGAAGTCCTCCATGGAGACCTGGTCGTCGGACGCACCGTTCCGTGCGTCCGCGGCGTTCGTCTCGGCGTCGGCGTCCTCGGCGTCCGCGGCGTCGGCGAGTGATCCCTCCGCGACGGCGTCGTCGACGAGCGAGGCGACCCGGTCGCGGACGTTCGAGTCCGGGAGCGCGCCGTCCCGCACCGTCTCGTCGAGACGGCGGGCGGTCGGGGAGAGGTCCATCTCGCGGACGCGCTCCCGGACGGCGGCGTCGGGGTCGCCGAACTCCACGTCGGTATCGGTCGCGTCGGTATCGCCGCCCACGGCACGGTGGTCGGTGACACGAGCGAGGAGGGCGCCCGCCGAGAGCGCCGCCTCCTCGACTGCGGCGGGGGTGACGGGGTCGCCCTCGCCGGTGATCGACACCACGACGACGGCGTCGGTCAGGTCGTGCTGGCGCACCTGCTCGCGGACCCGATCGACCCCCTCGCCCGCGGCGAGTTCCACGTCGACGAAGACGAACGGGCGGGTGTCGAGCGAGCGCCGGCGGACGTCGACGGTCGCGTCGCCGCCCGCGTCGGATCCGAACTCCACGAGGTTGTAGCCGCGGGCGTCGCGTTCGTCGGCGCTGGCCCGCTCGGTCGAGCCGCAGTACGTCACCCACGTCCCGTCGACGCGGGCGGTGTCGGCGACGTGGTTGTCGCCGAGCAACACGGCGTCGAAGTCGACCGTCGCCTCGTCGAGTACCGTCTCGGTGTCCCAGTCGGCGTGCGGGAAGGGGGTGAACAGGCCGTGGCCCACCAGAGCGGCCGCGTCGGCGTCGTGGGGGGCGAAGTCGTAGTCGAGTTCGTCGCGGCGGGACCGAGGGACGTGATCGAGCCCGTAGAACGCCGTGTCGCCGACGACCGTCGGCTCGGCGCCGAGGCGGGTCGCCAGCCCGAGATCCGAGAAGAGATCGAGCCACTGCTCCCCGCGGGTCGCCTCGTGGTTGCCGACGACGGCGAGGAAGGGCACGTCGGCGGCCGCCAGGCGGCGGAGCGCGGAGAGGACGCCGAGGAGGTCGGGGAGGTCCGGACGGCGGTCGTGAAAGAGGTCGCCGGCGTGGATCACGGCGTCGACCGTCCCGTCGGACCCCGTCCGATTGCCCGTCGACTGTGAGTCGACGGCGTCGTCGATCACCGCCTCGAAGGCGTCGAGGAAGTCCTGCCGGCGCTCCGGCGAGTGGTACTGACGGTAACCGACGTGGGTGTCGCCGGTGTGGATCACCCGTGTCATCGCTCGGGAGGTTGATCGTCGGCACTCAAAACCGTTCCGCGACCGGAGCGAAAGTGGTCGGCGGCCGCCGTCCGACAGCGATCGATGGTCGCGAGCGCCCGCCGCCCCCGGCGAGCAGTCCTCTCCGCCCCCTCCCGTTCCGCGGCCGCGACGGCGCGGCGGAGCCGGTCGATCCCGCCGTCGTCGACGAACGCCGCCAGGGCGCGCACGTCGTCGAGCGCCGAGACGGCCTCGTCGACCGTCGCGGCCGGGGCGGGGGGTTCGTCGGTCGCCAGGGAGCGAAGCGCGTCGCGGACGTCGTCGGTCACGGCTGGCGGTGGTCGCCCGTTCGGACTTAAACCTTCAGGGAGTAGAGCCGCTTGCGGGCGTCGGAAAAGGAGAACCGGGACTCGACGACGCCGGCGTCCTCCAGTCGCGTGAGCGCGTAGCGAACCGTCCGCGGCGGGAGGAGCGTCTCCTCGGCTAGCTGACTCTGGCTCAGCGTCTCGTTGTAGTCCAGTACCTTCGCGACGAGCTTCGCGCTCGGTGGGAGATCGCGGACGTCCGCCCACCGATCCGATTCCGCGTCCGGAGCGACTGTCTCGGTCGTACTCATCTTACCTCTCGATGGGGCATACAGGATAATAATATTTGCTATCGAATATTATTTTTCATAGTAATATATTGGCGGAGGTCCGGGTCGATTCGGGGCCGAGTCACGGCGAAGGCCGCGCCCACCCGAAGTCTCTTATGAGTCTGCGCCTTAAACGGGACGATGACCGACACTGTGGACGATGTCGACCTCCCGTACGACGAGGAGGCGGCGTCGCAGCAGGAAAAAATAGAGGCCCTCCGCGAGCGGCTGGACGTGTTGGAGGGGCAAAACGAGGAGATGCGCGACAAGCTGCTGGACGCGAACGCGGAGAACAACAAGTACCAGCAGAAACTGGAGCGGCTGACCCACGAGAACAAGAAGCTCAAGCAGTCGCCGCTGTTCGTCGCGACGGTGCAGGAACTGACCGACGAGGGCGTCATCATCAAACAGCACGGCAACAACCAGGAGGCCCTGACGGAGGTCACCGAGGAGATGCGGACGGACCTGGAGCCCGACTCGCGGGTGGCGGTGAACAACTCGCTGTCCGTCGTCAAGCGTCTCGACAAGGAGACCGACGTGCGGGCCCGCGTCATGCAGGTCGACCACAGTCCCGACGTGACCTACGAGGACATCGGCGGCCTGGAAACACAGATGCAGGAGGTCCGCGAGACGGTCGAGATGCCCCTCGACCGCCCCGAGATGTTCGAGCAGGTGGGCATCGACCCCCCGTCGGGCGTGCTCCTCCACGGGCCGCCGGGCACCGGGAAGACGATGCTCGCGAAGGCCGTCGCCAACCAGACCGACGCGACCTTCATCAAGATGGCCGGCTCCGAGCTCGTCCACAAGTTCATCGGCGAGGGAGCGAAGCTCGTCCGGGACCTCTTCGAGGTGGCCCGCGAGAACGAGCCCGCCGTCCTCTTCATCGACGAGATCGACGCCATCGCGTCGAAGCGGACGGACTCGAAGACCTCCGGCGACGCCGAGGTCCAGCGGACGATGATGCAACTGCTCTCGGAGATGGACGGCTTCGAGGAGCGGGGCGACGTCCGCATCATCGCGGCGACCAACCGCTTCGACATGCTCGATCCCGCGATCCTGCGTCCCGGCCGGTTCGACCGCCTCATCGAGGTGCCGAAACCCGACCACGCGGGCCGCGAGATCATCTTCAAGATCCACACCCGCAACATGAACGTCGCGGACGACGTGGACTTCGTGGAACTGGCCGACGTGGCGACCGACGCGTCCGGTGCGGATATCAAGGCGATCTGTACCGAGGCCGGGATGTTCGCCATCCGCGACGACCGGACCGAGATCTACATGGACGACTTCGTCTCCGCGTGGGAGAAGATCAGCGCCGAATCGACCGACGAGAGCGTCTCGCGGGCGTTCGCCTGATCGCGGCGGCGGCCCTCGACGCGGCGGGGACGTGACGCGACGTTTTTGCCCGGGCGCACAGTACGGACGGTATGACCATCCGCACCGACGTCGCTCCGAGTACGCTTCCGGTGACCCTCGAAGAGGGGGGCGTCGAAGTGGAGTACCTCGACGGTCGGACGGCGTTCTACCGCGGCGTCCCGGAGAAGGTAACGGAGACGCTCTCGGCGGCCCCCGGCAAGGCGGTCCACGTCCTCGTGACCGACCCCGACGGGACCGAGGGCGTGTTGATGTACGTCAACGACCGCAAGACCCACGAGGACATCCTCGAATCGACGGGCGTCGGTCGGATCGTCCTCGACGGCGGGGAGACCGAGGAGATATTCCCGGGCGTGACCGTCGGCACGCCCGACGGGATGCGGTGTCGGGTGCAGGCCGACCTGTCGACGGCGCGCGGCCGCGTGTTCGTCTTCGTCGAGGACGACTGGGGCGAGGAGTCCTACGAACTGGTCGCGGGAGACTAGTTACTGGAGATAGGAGGGGTCGGCGCTGTCGCTGTCGCAGTTGTCCTCGTGCTGTCTGGCGTCGTCCCGGTCGTCGAACAACATCCCACAGCTCTCACACTCGTACCACGTCATACCGTCCCGCTCGGTCGTGGTCACCATACGTGTACGTGCGCGAGGTGGCGATAAAACCGTTGCCCCGGTGAGGCCGTGTTCCGGTGCCGCGTCGAGGCTCGCTCTTACCGGTCGAGCGTCGACACGTCGGCGATGGCGATGGCCATGCCGAACACGAACAGGCCGAACGCGGTCATCCCGACCGGGATGGAGACCCGCATCAGCGCCCCGAGGGCGAAGGCACCGACCCCACCGCCGATGGCTCCGAGTTTTCGTGACGGGTCGGCTTGTCGGGTCAGTTCGACCCACGTAGCTCGGTGAGCCAGGATGATTGATGTTGTCGGGCCGTAGACGATAGGGACCGACATGAGCGGGAGGCTGAACGATCCGGTGGTGGAGGCGGCAAAGGCGGTGACGACGGCGGCGGCGAGGGTGGCGGTCGCATAGCGGAGGGAACGGCGCATGAGTGGGACTCGTCGCAGGAGGTCAAAGGCCTCCTGCACCGTCGCCGACCGTGCGACGGGCCGCTATTCGAACGGATCGACGAGTTCGACCGTGTCCGCGCGGTCCGGGCCGACGCCGACGGCGTAGATGGGGACGCCGACCTCGTCGCTCAGATACTCCAGATACGTGCGGGCGTTCGCGGGGAGGGCGTCGTATCCGTCGTCGGCGACGGCGGTCCAGTCGACCTCCGGCCAGGGCTCGAACGCCTTCAGGATCGGCTCGCACTCCGCCCAGCGCTCGGTCGTCGCCGGCATCGTCTCCAAGCGCTCGCCGTCGATGTCGTAGGCGTCGCCGACCTTCACCTCGTCCAGGCCGGCCAGTACGTCCAGGTGGTTGACGGCGATGCCCGTGAACCCGCTGGTCCGGGCCGCGTGGCGGAGCATGGGCACGTCGAGCCAGCCGATGCGGCGCGGTCGGCCGGTGACGGTGCCGAACTCGCCACCCTTCTCGCGGATGTAGTCCGCGAGGTCCTCGTCGTCGCCGTCGAGTTCCGTCGGCAGGGGCCCGGTGCCCACGCGGGAGAGGTAGGCCTTCACGATGCCGACCACCTCGCCGCGCCCGACGACGGTCGGACCCACACCCGACCCCGTCGACGCCCCACCGGCGGTCGGGTTCGAGGAGGTCACGTAGGGGTAGATACCGTGATCGATGTCGATGGAGGTCCCCTGTGCACCCTCGAACAGCAACTCCGCGCCGTCGTCGAGTCGGCGCGCGAGGAAGTCGCCGGCGTTCACCGTCATGTCCTCCGCGGCGAGGCGGCGGCCGACGTCGGCGAACTCCTCGTGGAGCGCCTCAACGTCGAACTCCTCGCCGGCCTCCAGGCCGAACACCTCCTCGACGAGCGCGCGCTTCTGGGGGACGACGTACTCCAGTCGGTCGCGGAGCACCTCGGGGTCGAGCAGGTCGCCGACCCGGATGCCGCGGCGGCCGACCTTGTCCTCGTAGGTGGGGCCGATGCCACGACCCGTGGTGCCGGCCGCCAGGTCGTCGTCGCTTTTGACGTCCTCCTCGATGCCGTCGAGGACGCGGTGGTACGGCATGATGACGTGTGCACGGCGCGCGACGCGGACGTCGGGGTCGAGTCCCCGCTCCCGGAGGGTGTCGATTTCCTCGAACAGCGTGCGCGGGTTGACGACACAGCCGTTGCCGAGGACCCCCGTCTTCCCGCGGACGGCACCGCTCGGCACCAGCGACAGCTTGTACTCCTCGCCATCCTCGACGACGGTGTGGCCGGCGTTGTCCCCGCCTTGGTACCGGACCACGATGTCGGCGTTCCCACCCCACAGGTCGACGAGGGCACCTTTGCCCTCGTCTCCGAGCTGGGATCCGACGATGGTGACAGTCATGTCCGATCGGGGATTCCATCCCCCTCGCTAAACCGATTACGATACGCTCACGCCGACCGAGACGCGGGGACGCCGGCCGCGACCCGAAGCGTTAACTACTCCCAACGCGCACCTGAGAGCGTCCGCTTCCGAGCCGCCGGGTCTCACAGCAACTTTTAAAACCCGCTACGACAAGTTAACAAGTGTCATGATAGACAGGCTCGAAAAAGAAGTCGATATGCTGGAACGCCATCTTCAGGTGTTGAAGATGGTCATCGGCAACGAACCCATCGGGATCGTGAAGATGTCCAACGAGACGGGTTACCCGCATCACAAGGTCCGGTACTCCCTGCGAGTCCTCGAGGAGGAGAACCTCATCGAGCCGTCGAGCCAGGGAGCGATCACCACCGAGGACACCGCCGACTTCGTCGACGAACTCGACGAGAAGATCGACTCCATCGTCGACAAACTCGACTCGATGAAGATCGAAGAGACGGCCGAGATCCAGAGTTAGAGGTCCGGTACGGTCAAAAAGAGATCGTCGTCTCGCGCCTCGACCAAGCACAGGTGGAACCCCGACTTCCGTGAGAGCTTTACGTAACTCCGTCGAGAGCTCCGACTGAACAGGCCGCCACGGGTGGCATCGACCACGGCTTTCATCGCCGCCGACTCGAAGAAGCTCGTCGAGACGAAGAAGGCACCCGCGAGCGTCGTCGCCGTCTCGCTCACGCGACTCGCGCTCTCGATCAGTTCCTCGACGGCCGAGGCCGTGGTCGGGTCACGATCATCCTCGATGGCGGCGACGAACAGCGGATCGCCCATCTTGTCCCGGAAGACCACGTCGAAGGACTCGGACGTCGCCTCCGGACGGGTCTCTGCCGACACGTCGACCTCGCCGCCGAGGTCGATGCGGTCGATCCGCTCGATGGCCTCGTACAGCTTCGAGAGCCCCGCCCGCGTGTCGGTCTGCCTGATCTCGTAGGTCAGCGCGGTCAACAGCCACTCGACGAACCGGTGTTCGGTCGTCCCGCGGAGGAACGCCTCGAACGGCCGGCCGTCGACGGCCAAGCCCTCCGTCTCGAACTCGGTGTGGTGGTCGATCCGGAGGTTGTCGCGGAGCGTCGACGCGTCGATCCGACCCTGTGCGGCGCGTTCGAGCGTCCCCGCGGTCTTGTCCTCGTACCGGACGAACAGGTTCGTCCCCGCGAGCGCCTCCGCGGGCGTGAGCGTCCGGTCTGTGGCCACGGCCGCGGCGTCGTCGTCCTCCAGACGTTCGATCTCGGCCTCCAACTCGGCCACGCGCTCCTGCAGACGCTCGACCGCGGCGCGGTGCTCGTCGCGCTCGCTCGCGATCCGGTCGCGCTCGGCCTCGACCTCCGATTTCGCCTCGCGGACGGCCTCGAGTTCGTGTCGCAACCGGGCGACCTGGTCGGCCGTCACCCCGTCGGCGGTCCCGTCGTCCGTCGCGTCCGCGTCGGTGGCCTCGTCGGCCCCCGTCGGTTCGGCGTCCGTCGCACCGTCGCCCGTCGCGTCCGCGTCGGCCGCCTCGTCGGCCGTTCCGTCCCCGTCCGTCGGATCCCCGGCTTCCTCGTTTGTCGCCGGCTCCAGCGCCACGTCCTCGGTGGTCACCGTCCCCGCGTCCATCGCCGACGCCGCGTCGTCCGCGGCAGGCTCGTCGGCCCCGTCGGCCGCGGCGGAGGTCCCACCCTCCGGGGCCGCGTCGGCGTTCGCGTCCGCCTCGGCGTCCGTCTCCTCGTCCTCCGGGGCCGCGTCGGCGTTCGTGTCCACGCCGGCGGCCGTCTCCTCCCCTGTGGCCTCGTCGTCCGCGTCGTCGGTGGCCACCTCCGGCGTCGCCCAGTCGGGGGTCGGCGCGTCGGTATCGGCCTCGTCCGCAGCGTCCGCGTCCGCCGACCGGTGATCCGTCGTCGCGTCGGCGAAGGCGCCGTCCGCGGCGTCGTCGGGACCCGTTCCGGCGGGGGTCGTCCCGTCGCCGGTGTCGACGTCGTCGAACGCGACGTCGTCCGCGGCGTCGGCGGGCGCGTCCGCCCCGGCGGCGTCGGTCGTGGTGGCCGCGGCACCGGCCGCCCCACCGGCACCGGCGCCCGCGCCGGCGTCGTCCGTCTCGCGCGGGTCCGGTTCCGGCAACTCGACGATGTCGACGTCGGCGTCGACGACCGAGTAGATGCCCACCTCGTCGGCCGCGCGTTCGAACGCCTCGTCGCCCGTCAGGAGGCGTCGGCTGTTGCCAACGTAGGCGACCGGGAGCGACCGACCGCCGTAGTAGACGACGTAGTAATCCCCGGAGAGGACGTTCTCCGAGAGTTCGACGTAGCCGACGAAGTTCCCCGAGGAGAGCGTCTCGTCGATCTCGGTCAGCGGCGTCTCGTTGGAGTAATACTGACCGCGGGTTTGGCCGCCGCGGGCCCGCATCGCATAGAGGAGCGGGAGGGAGACGTCGGGGGCGGTGTAGGCCGTCAGCGACGCGTCCTCGAAGTCGTGGACGTCGCCGTCGAACACTCCCAGATACCGACCGTTGAGGACGAACGTCCAGGCAGTACCGTCGGTGACGGCCCCCGAGAACTCCTCGTCAGCGAGGTCGTACAACCCGGCAACGCCGTCGGAGACGGGGCGAGCTCCCCACTCGGTCACCGCGTCCAGAATCTCGCTGTCCATTATCGAATATGCCCCCGAGCGATGCAAATACTTTCCGGCAACCGGCGGCGACGGCGCCGACGCCCCGGCGGCGCTACTCGTCGCGGAACTCGACGGCGACCCGACGGCGCTCCCCGTCGACGTACTTGTAGCGTTCGTCCGGATCCTCCCCCTCCGCCCGCTTGTGGGAGCCGTCACAGAAGGGGTACTCCTCGCTCAGGCCGCAGAGACAGACCGCCACGTCGCCTTTCTCCTCGTCGATGTCCGCCGGCGTGATGATCTTCGGTCCCGTCGCGGTGTGGGTCACTTCCCGTGCCATACCACGGGGTCGGTGGCCGTCCCCTTAACCGCGGTGCCGACGGCGGGGGGATCGGTCGCGCGGTCAGTGTTTGTGGGTGAAAAGCAGCGGACTGCCCTCGTGGACCGTGACGCAGATGTCGAGCGGTTCGATCTGTTCGAGGCTGGTTTCGGTCTTCTTGCAGGCCACGAGGTCGTCGAACGGCTCCTCACACACCGGACACGCCACCGAGACGGTGTTCTGGTAGAGTTTGATCTCGTCGTTCTCCTCCCGGGGCGTGAGCGACGACACGAGTTGCTCGAAATCCTCCATGGCAATAGCTGTCGCGTGTGGCTACATAAATTTACGGCGGGGGACGCCGATCAGGCGCCGACCGACCCGCCGAGATAGAGGATGACGACGAGGAAGATCCAGACCACGTCGACGAAGTGCCAGTACATCGAGACGGTGCTGACCGAGACGTGCCGTTCGGCGGAGTACTGGCCGGCCAGCGCGCGGATCGTGACGATGGCGAGGAGTACGCCGCCGAGCGAGACGTGGAGACCGTGGAGGCCGGTCAGTCCGTAGAAGGCCGACCCGAACAGTCCGGAGGTGACCGTAAACTCGGTGTGGACGATGAACTCGTAGTACTCGTAGACCTGCCCGCCGATGAAGACCAGTCCCAAGATGAGCGTCGACAGGAGGCCGAGCGCGAACTTCCGGCGGTCGTCGTTACGGATGGCGACGTGGGCCCAGTGGAGCGTGAGACTCGACGCCACCAGGATGGCCGTGTTGATGATGACGAGCGATCCGGTCAGGTGCGGGAGTTCGCCGGGCGGCCACGTGCCCGCGCGGATGAAAAAGTAGTACGTGAACACCCCGCCGAAGGTGGCGATTTCGGACCCGAGGAAGGCGATCATCCCCCAGCGAAGGGCCGACGCGCTCGTCTCGTCGGCGCCGCTGGACCAGAACTCGGTGACGAAGGCGTGATAGATCCAGCCGTACAGGCCAAAGAGGAAGGCGCCGACGCTCGCCGACGTCGCGAGCGGGGCGAGCATGGGGTCGATGGTCGATTCGGACCCGCCCGAGACGATGAAGAGGGCCGCACCCAGGTAGATGCCGCCCGCACCCAGGGCCGTGATGAAGGGCCACCAACTCGCCTCGCCGAACCCCCGGGGCCAGTCCTCGACTGCCGGGAGGTGATGTCCATGGTCGTCCCCGCCGTGATCCGTACTCATACCCCCCCGTTGCGATTCGACTACCAAAAATCCTCCCAACCGGACCCGCCACGCGGCCGAGTCGGTTCCGGAAGCTACTCGTCGGGGACACCCCAACTGTCGACCGATGGCCGTGGAACCACGACGGCGACGACGCCAGCGACGGCGGCGGTGGGTGCCGACGGTCGCGGCCGTGCTCGGCGTCGCCTGGTGGCTCTCGGCCGGCGTGGGCCGCGCCGCCGCCCACAGCGGCGGCCTCCGTGGCGCGACGCGCGACCCCGTCGCCGTCCCCACCTGGCTGTTCCTGCTGACCGGCGGCGGCGTCGTCGGCGTCTCCTTTCTCCTCGCCAGTTTCGTCACCGACCGCCGCCTGGTCGCGGCGATCCACGACTGGGCGCGGCCGCTCCCGACCCCGGGACGGGTGGGTCACGGCCTCGCCGGCACCCTGGGGGTCGCCGTCCTCGCCGTCACGTTCGGCGTCGGGATCCTCGAGGACGCGACGGGCGTCCGCAACCTCGCGGTGCTCGTCGTCTGGGTCGGCTGGTGGGGCGGCTACGTCGCCTCGACGTATCTGCTCGGGAACACCTGGCCGGCGTTGAACCCCTTCCGGACGGTGGCGGAGCGTCTCCCGACCCTCGACCGCCCCTACCCCGACAGGCTGGGCGCGTGGCCGAGCGTCGCCGCCCTCCTCCTCTTAGTGTGGGTCGAGGTCACGGCGCCGCTGGCGGACGACGCACGACTCCTCGCGACGGCGCTCGCCGGATACACCGCGGTGACGCTCGTGGGCGCCGTCGTCTTCGGCCCGGATCGATGGTTCGGGTCCGTCGACCCGCTCTCGCGGGCGTTCCGACTCTACGGCCGCCTCGCGCCGCTCGGCATCGCCGACGGTCGCCTCCGGCTTCGACTCCCCGGGAGCGACCTCCCCGACACGCGACTCGACGGCGCCGGGGACGTGGCCTTCGTCGTCGCCCTGCTTTTCGTCACCACTTACGACGGGTTCGTCGCGACCGGTCCCTGGGCGGCCGGCGTCCGCGCCGTCGCCGGCGTGGGGGTCCCGCCGCTCGCCGCCTACCTCGCTGCGTACCTCGTCGGCGCCGGGCTGTTCTACCTGGCCTATCGGGCGGCGGCACGGGTGGGGCGACGACGCGCCGACACCTACCTCTCGGTCGGGGAACTGGCGCGGCGCTTCGCCCCGTCCTTGCTCCCCATCGCCGCTGGCTACCACCTCGCCCACAACCTCGTATCGGTGCTGGTCCTCGGGCCGACGTTCGTCGCCGTCGCCGCCGCGCCGCTCTCGCCGCCGCCGTCGCCCCCACAGCTCGCCGGCCTCCCCGGCTGGTTCGGCGGCCTGGAGTTCGCCTTCGTCCTCCTCGGCCACCTGCTGGCCGTCTGGGTCGCCCACGCGACGGCCTACGAACTGTTCCCCTCGCGGCTCCAAGCCGTCCGCAGTCAGTACGGCGTGACCGCCGTTATGGTCTGTTACACCATGCTCAGCCTCTGGATCGTCGCCGAACCGTACGTCGCACCCCCCTTCATCGCCTCGTGACCGTGACCGACAACGCCGACACCGACGTCCCGCCCGACGCGACCGCCCACGCCTGCGAGCGCTGTGGCCGCCCGTTCGCCGACGAGGAGTATCTCGCGCTCCACCGCGGCCTCGACCATCCAGGCGACCTGTCGGCGACCGAGCGGGCGGCGTTCGACGACGCCCGCGAGCGGGAGGAGGAGAAGCTACAGCGGTTCAGACTGCTCGCGCTCGGCGCGCTCGTGGTGCTCTACTTCGGGTTCCTCATGACGTACGCGGTCGTCACCTGACGGGATCAGTCGGCCCCGCCACGCGCCCGGTGGTAGGGCTCCCCGGCGATATCCTCGCGGAGGTCCTCGAGCGACCCGGACGAGGCGCCCGTCATCTCGGTGACGACGGCGAACACCTCCTGGCGCGAGACCTTCACGCCGGTATCGGAGAGGGCGTCCTCCGGGCGAGCGAGGAGTTCGCGGAGGGTCCCGACCGCGAGCAGGAAGGGGATGGCCCACGCCGCGACGGTGTTGCCGTCCGTCGTCGGCACCGTCTCAAGGTACGTCTGGGCGTCGTCGAGAAAGGAGCGGGCGTGGCGCGCGGTGCGGCGGACGACCGCCGCCGCCCCGGATTCGTGTTCGGGAGCGACGACCTCCTCCTGTGGGACGCCCTCGGCGGCCAGCCACTCCGCCGGCAGGTAGACGTTGTCCTCCTCGGTGTAGTCGTCGTAGACGTCCTTGGCGACGTTGACCAGTTGGAGTAGGAGCCCGAACTCCTCGGCGGTGTCGTAGAGGCGTGCGCGACGCCCCTCGCTGAGGTTCCCGCGGGCCACCAGGTTCGTCACGAGGGTACCGACGGTGCCGGCGGCGTAGTAACAGTACTCCTCCAGTTCCTCGCGGGACTGGATGCGGAGTCCACCCTCGTCGGCGTAGCGCTCGACGAACATCGCCATCCCCTGGACGAGTTCGCGGGCCGGCGGGGTGACCGCCTCGCGCACGTCGTCGGGGAGCCCCTCGAACGTGCGGACGATCCGCGGGGTGCTGGCGACGACCTCCCAGTCGTCGGTTCGCTCGTCGGGTGCCGGGAGCCACTCGTCGACCGAGGCGCGGAACGCCTCGGCGTCGGTGTCGGCCGCCGGGTCGAGGACGCGGTCGTACTCGTGCAGCAGCCGCGCCTGTTCGGCCGGCGGGATGTGATCGGCGTCCTCGACGGTGTCGGGAACGCGACAGAGGAGATAGCCGACACAGATGTACGACGCCATCGGTTCGTCGAGTACGTCGACGGTCAACGCGAACGTTCTGGAGACGCCTTGGACCGCCTCGTGGCACCAGTCGAGGTCGGTGTTGTCACCGGGAGGTCTGGCTGCGTGTCGAGACATTCGGAGCGGTTTGGGTTACGAGCGAGGGGTTAAAAAGTCTCGTGGGCGATTCGGCGGCGTCGACGGCGGAAGCCACAAGCCGTATGTCCCGGCCGCCCGACCCACGCCGTATGCCATCGAGGGGGACCATCGCCGTCGGCGTCGTGGTCGTGCTTCTACTCGCGGGGGTCGCGTTCTTCGTCCTCGGACAGCCCACCGTCTCGGGGGTCGACAACCGGTTCGGCGGCGTCAACGAGACGACGACCGTCGTCGAGAGCGACCTGACGGTGCAAAATCCCAACCCCGTCGGCGCCAGCCTCGGGGGCCTCACCGTCGACTACGCCATCGACATGAACGGCATCCGGATGGCGACCGGCGTCAAGGAGGGACTCGCGCTCCCCAGCGGGGAGTCGACGGTGCCGATGACGACCTACCTCGCGAACGAGCGCATCCCCGCGTGGTGGGTGAGCCACCTCAACAACGGCGAGCGGACGGAACTCGCCGTCAACGCGGACGTCCACTCGTCGGCGCTCGGCGCCTCCTTCGGCGCGCCGAAGGTCACCCGCACCATCGAGACGGACATCATCTCGGCGTTCGACTCCACCGAACGCCGCCCCGTCGGCGACGAGGGGCCCAACGGCGAACCGGTCCTCTACATCGAGGAGACGAGCGCCCAGTGGGGGACGGTCGACTCCTCGGCGACGGAGATCGACATGCGATTCGTCGTCTACAACCCCAACCCGTACCCCGTCCCGATTTCCGAGCTGAGCTATCGGGCGACGATGAACGGCGTGGAGATGGGAACCGGCGCGACGGAGGGCCACGGGACGGTCCCGCCGGAGTCGACCCGCACCATCCGGGCGACGACGACCCTCGACAACGGCAACATCGACGAGTGGTGGGTCACCCACCTGGAGAACGACCAGCGGACCGAGCTACGGATCGACTTCGCGGCGCGGGTCGAACTGCCGACCGGCACCGTCGATATCCCGCTGGCGCCGCTGACCTACACCGAGACCATCGAGACGGACATCTTCGACAACGAGGAGGGGACGGGCGTGGACGGCGAAGCGACGCCGACGCCCACGCCCACGGACGACGAGGGGACGCCCACGCCCACGGACGATGGCCTGCTGGACGGTGGGGACACGGAGACGGCGACGCCGGAGCCCACGGATGCGGCGACGCCGACGGACACGGCGACGCCGGGACCTACGGAGACACCGGCGCCCACGCCGACCCCGCCGCCGACCGACGACGACGGCCTGCTCGACGTGCGGTCGCCGCGCGGGGCGGCCGCGGTTCGGTGACTACTCGATGGTGACGTGTTCGGACTCCTCGTTGAGCGCGAGGTTCGCCGCGATTTCGGCGTTGCGCATGGCGTACTGTGCGGTCTGCTGGAGGCTCACCAGCACCTCGCGGGTCCGCAGGAGTTCGACCTTCGGCATGTCGGGGAGGCTCCGGATCAGCTCCATCTCCCGGTCGCTGATCTCCTCGAACATCCGCCCGACGGCGATGGCCTTGTCGTAGTCGCGTTCGACGACGGCCTCGACGGCGGTGACGGTGATCTCGTCGACCTGATCCGTGAACTCGCGGATCGCCCGCATCGTCGAACCGTCGACGTCGATGGTGTTGTTCTTCGCGTCCAGCGCGATGTTGCCGATGTCCTCGGCGTTGTCGGCGGTGAGTTCCAGGTTCTTCGCCACCGACCGGTAGCCGATGAGGGGGAAGCCGGACTCGAGGCCGACCGCGCGGGCGAGGTTGGGGTTCTGGTACGCCATGAAGATCAGGCGAAGCAGGAGGACGAAGATCTTGTTCGCCTGGCGCTCGCGGTTCAGCGCCCGTTCGGCCAGGTCGGCGTTGCCGTGGGCCAGCGCCTTGACCGACTCGCCGCGCATGGTGCTCCCCGTGTTCTCCAGCCGTTCGAGGAGGTTGTCGAGGGTGAAGTCCTCGGGGTCGACCGAACAGCGGATCGCGATCCGCTCTGGCGTCTCCTCGATGACGCCGAGGCCCATCAACTGCGTCTCGGCGCGGTAGACGGCGTTGATGTGCTCGCTGTCGAGGGCGCCCTCCGACTTCTGGATGTGAATGACGCGCCGCCCGAGTACGTACTGGGCGACGATGGCGCGTTCGAGCGCCCCCGCGTCGAGGTTGTCGGCGTGGATGGTCGCCGTCGATCCCTCGGTGCTCGCCGACTCCGGCAGCACCGTCAGCGTCCCCTTCCCACCCATACGGAGCGACACCTCGTCGCCCTTCTCGACGTCGTGTTCCTTGGCCCACTCCGCCGGGAGCGTCATCGCCAGCGTCGACGGCCCCAGCCGTTGGACTTTCCGTGTTTCCATACCACAGGTACTGCCCCCAACGACCTTAATCTTCACTATGCACCATTATACGTGACCAAAGGCGTTGATGTGCGGTGGTTTTAGGCGATCTCCATCAGCCGCCGTTCGAACCGGCCGACCCGGACCTGGGTCCAGCCCCGCAGTTCCGCGTCGAGTTCGGGGTCGTCGGTGTCGACCCGAAGCCGTCCGATGTCGTCGAGTTTCGACCGGGAGGCGACGACCTCGACGTCGCAGCGACGGATGACCGCCGGGGAGAGCTGTGGGTTCCCGCGCCCGAAGACGAACCCCTGTCCGCCGATGGGCGAGACGACGATCACGTTGCGTTCGCCGAGGGCGTCGAGGATCTCCGACTCGGTGGCGTCCGTGGCCAGCACCTCGCCGTCGCGCCACACATCCACGCCGAGTGGTGACCCCTCGAATCCGAGCGCGTCCTCGATGGCGCCGACCGTGCTCCCGGGGCCGAAGACGTATGTCACGCCGGGTTCGACGCCGTCGGCGAACCCCTCGGCCAGGGATTCGACGTTGCCGCTCCCCGTCTGCTTCGAGGACTGCAGGTTCTCGCCGACCGGCACCCGGGCGACCGCCCGGAGTTCGGGGTCGACCGACCCCTCGCGGTACGCGTCCTCGTCGATGTCCATCACCTCCCGGCGCTCGGTCCGCTCGAAGGTGTCGATCACGTCGGCGGCGTCCTCCGGCGAGACGGCGAACACCGACGAGTAAACCTTCACGCCGCCGGGGATGCCGAGCATCGGCGTGTCCGTCCCCTCGAGGGCGTCGGCGACGTCAGCGGCGGTGCCGTCGCCCCCGACGAAGCAGACGAGGTCGACGCCCGCGTCGACGAACGCAGCGACGGCCTCGCGGGTGTCCGCGGCCGTCGTCTCCGCGCCCGCGGGAGCGCCGAGGACCTCGGGGTCGAAACCGACCTCGCGGGCCAGGTCGGCACCCATCGGCGCGCCCCAGGTCAGGACCGTCGCGTCGGGACGGCGGTCGTGAAGGGCGTCGAGCGCCCGTCGCGCCCGGTCCGGCGAGCGCGGGTCGGCACCCCGGGCGCGCGCCTCCTCGACTTTCCCGTCCGTGCCTTTGAGGCCGACCCGTCCGCCCATGCCCGCGATGGGATTGACCAGGAACCCGAGTCGCATGGTGTGTGCTACGTCGGGACGGGCAAAAGTCTCCCCACGCGGGCGGCGTGACGAACGTTTAAGCGACTGCCGGCGATAGGGGCGACCATGCTCCCGCTACAGTCCGGGGAACCGCTCCCCATCGAGGCGACCGGCGCGGTGGTACTACTGGCCAGTCTCGCCGTCACCCTGCTCTGGTTGCTCTACCTCCGTCGCTAGATCGACGCGCTCGCGGAGCCAGTCGGCCGCGTCGCGGGCCGTCGCCGCGTCGGCAGCGATCACCTTCAACCGGACCGAGTCGCCGGGGTAGCTCCCGATCGAGACGTCGAACCGTTCCTGCACCCCGTCGAGACGGTCGATGAGTGCGCTCTCCGGTTCGGTCGTGTGGACCTCCTCGACGTATCCCCGCTCGCCGGTGAACTCCCCGGCGACCGTCTCGAACATCGCCTTCATCTCGGCGGGGACCCCGGGCAGGACGTACACCGACTCGAGGGCGGCCCCCGGTGCCACCCCCTCCGGGTTCCGGAGCAGGCGGGCGCCCTCGGGGAGGTGGGTCGTCCCCTCGGTCAGGTCGTCGGCCGAGTAGTCGCCGTGGTCGGCGATCCACGCCGCGGCCGCCTCGTTGGGGACGACCGCCCGACCGAACGCCGCCGCGACGCCGTCCATGGTCACGTCGTCGTGGGTCGGGCCCACGCCGCCCGTGACGATGACCGCGTCGTACTCCGCGCGGTACTCGTTGACCACGCGGGCGATGTCGGCGACCCGGTCGGGGACGGTCGTGATCCGCTCGACGGACACCCCGCGGTCGTCGAGCCGGTCACACAGCCACGAGGCGTTCGTATCGACCGTGTCCCCGGAGAGCAGTTCGTCGCCGACGGTGACGACCGCGACTCGCATGTGGCGCCGTAGACGGGGCGAGGTGAAAAGGCTCGCGACGGCTACCCCATCCCGGGCGGCGGGTCGTCGCGGAACTCGTCGTCCTCGGTCTCGACGTCGAGGCCGAGTTCCTCCCGCCGTTCGCGGAGTTCGTCGATCCGTCGTTTGTAGTAGAGCGCGCCCGCGATGCCGACGACGGTCAGGCCGGCCGCGGCCCCGCCGAAGATCAGCAGGTCGCGCTGCAGGTAGAACTGCACCGAGACGGAGTCGGCCTCCACGCCATCCCAGCGGATGATCCGCCGGTCGCCGTCGGTCTCTACCTCGTAGCCGCGCGGATTGACCGTCCCGAACGGGAACACCTCGACCCGGCGGTTCGGGGGCAACACGACGGCGTACGAGCCGTTGACGAACGTCGGGAGGCTGAACCGCTTGGGCGTACTGGAGGAGGTGAAGGCGAGGCGGCCGCCGCCGTCGCTCGGGGCGTCGTCGGGGAGGACGACCGACACCCGCTCGCGCGAGCGGTTGATCGACCCGCCGCGGGCGACGAGTTCCGTCCCCGTGATCACCGTCCCGTTGGGGTAGCGATAGCGGACGGCCGAGACGGGGATGGCGTTCCGACCGCCGAAGCCGTCGCGGCGGAACAGCTCCATCCGCTCGTCGTCGAGCCGGTAGACCGCCTGGAACCGCGCGTTCTCGGTGATCGTGATGTGGGCGTTCACCTCGTTGTCCCAGACGTACGGGGCCGGTGGCTCCTCGTCCAGTTGCTCGTTGGAGATGGGTTGGGAGCCGAAGAAGCCGGCACAGCCCGAGGTGACGACCAGCGCCACGAGCCCGATCAGCGGGAGCAACTGGCGGCGGTTCATCGATCAGGGGATGACACACTTCAGCTCCGCGGGGAGGTACTCGCCGACGCTGGCGAGCAGCCCCGGCGGGTCGGTTCCCTCGGCACAGACGACGCTCTGTTCGAGCAACCCGAGCCGTTCGACGGTGACGATGTCGCGGGCGTGCCCGGCGCGGTTGATCGTCGCCCGCACCTCGCCCCGCGTCGCGCTGTTGACGTTCAGTCGGCCGTTGTCGCCGCGGGTCCACTCGAACAGCCGGTCGCGTTCGGCGTCGGCCAGCCGCGGCGGATCGCCCGCGGTAAAGCGCAGGGGAAGGTGCTGGACGAGACCGAACCGGTCCCGAATCTGTGACGGCGACCCCGGGCCGAGGCCGAGTTCGTCGGCCGGGATCCGGACCCGCTCGCCCGCGTCGAGGACGACCCCTTCGTCGTCCCAGGATTCGAGCGTCCCGACGTAGGTCTCGCCGTCCTCGAAGCCCGTACCGATCGCCCCCCACTCCTCGCCGAGGGCGTTGCGCGCGGCCACCGCGTCGTCGCCCGTGATCGTCACCGAGACGAAGTCGTCGTGGCGGACGCCGACCTCCCACTCCACGTCCAGGTCGCCGACCGCGTTGTCGACCAGCGCGTCCATCCCGTCGAGCGCCCGCTCGCGAGCCGACCCCTCGACGTAACACTTGGTTGCGAGGACGACCATCAGCGGGTGACTTCCACGTTGAGTTCGCCTTGGAGTTCCTCGATCCGGCGTTCGGTCGCCTCGACGAGGTCGTCGTTGTCCATCGGTTCGAGCGGCGCGCCCGTCTCCGGGCACTGGAAGTCGAACTCCATGGCCTCGCTGAACTCGAAGCGGATGCCCGCGGGCTCCGAGAGGTAGAACTCGTGGGTTCGCTCGTACTCGAGACGCTCCTCCAGGGCGTCGAGCAGCCGGTGCATCTCCTCCTCCAAGTTCTCCGGAATGTTCTCGTACTGGAACGTCCAGAGGTAGGTGAGCCACCCCGAGTCCTCGTCGCGGACGCGGCGGTAGCTGGCGAGGTCGTTCTCGTAGAGGATAAACAGGGCACGGCGCACGTCGTTCAGTTCCAACCCCAACTCCTCGGCGAGTTCCTCGTCCGTCACCTCCCCGTCCGGCGGCGCGGCGGCGACCGGCATCCCCGTCGGCCCGACGAGTTCGTGGAGGTACTTCTGGATCACCGGATCGCTCAGCAGCTCCTCAAAAGCCATTACGTTCCGTTCGGACCGGCGTCGGTTTAAACGCCACGGTCAGGCCCGTTCCGACTCCTCCTCGCCGGTTGACTCCCCGTCGTCCGCTTCCGCCGCCGTCGCGGCTCGCTCCCTGGCGAGTTCGGCGTCGATGTCGTCTTCCATCTCGTCCAGCGAGGCGACGGTGAGCACGTTCCCGCCGCCGGGGTCGACCACCAGCACCTCCGCGCCGACGGGAATCTCGCCGTCGAGCGCGCGGGCGCTGTAGTTGGGGTTGAAGCCGCCGCGGTCGAGTTTCACTTCCCCCGACCCCTCGGTCACCCGTTCGGTCACGCGTCCCGTCCGGCCACGGAGCGAGTTGGAGTCGCTCGTCCGCCCGGAGCCCGCGCCCCCGTAGAGGTCGAACCGGCGGTAGCCCGCGAGCGCCAGGCCCCCGAAGACGAGAACGAGGACTGCGAGGACGAGCGGCCCGGCGATCGGTCCCAGCAACAGGCCGACGATGCCGGCCCCGAGCAAGGCGACACCCAGGACCGCGAAGTGTGCACCCGGTGCCATCGCCTCCGCGATGGACAGGCCGAGCCCCGCGATCACCAGGAGGAGTGGAAGGGTCTGGGGACCGAGTTCGATCCCCGCCTGCAGGACGCTCGTGGCGACGACCATGTCCTCGCCTTTGAGCCGCGGGCGTTTATACTACCGGCCCCGCCGGCCACAGTCACAGCCCGGCGAGGGCCGCATAGAAGAGCAGGATCGAGAGGGCTACCCCGAGGAGGACGAAGGCGGCGTTCTCCAGGGACGGCGTCTCCGGTTCGATGGGGTCCGGCGCGTCGGGTTCGGCGTCCTCGCCCACCTCGTCGAGGGCGAACCGCCATTGCGACTCGTCGTCCTCGCGGTCCTCCTCCGGAACGGCGCTCATGCCCGTCGGTAGCGGCCGGTCACTGAAAGGGATACCGACCCGCGGCGGCTCACCGCTGGTGTTCGCGCGGCGTCACGTCGCCCTCGTACACGACACCCCGGTCGGCGTTGACCGTCACGGTCGTGCCGTCGGCGACCTCGTCCGGGAGCGGCGCCCCGCTGACCATCGGCACGCCGCGCTCCCGAGCGATCACGGCGGCGTAGCTCGTCATCCCCGGCCGGGCGTCGACGATCCCGCCGATGCGACCGGTGTCGCCCGCGAACTGGCCGTCGAAGGTGGCCGGCAGGACGACGATGGCACCCTCGGGGGCGTTCGAGAGGTCGCCGTCCGGACAGCGGAAGACGGGGCCGGCGACCCGCCCGTTGACGACGTTCCGGCCCGTCGCGACCGTCTCGGAGGCGACGTGGACCTTCAGGGTGTTCGTCGTGTTCGTCCCCTCCAGTTCCGTCATCATCCCCGTGAGGACGACCACGGTGTCGCCGCTCTCGGCGGCGCCGGCGTCGATGGCGGCGTCGACCGCCGCGTCGATCATCCCCTCGATGTCGTCGCGGTAGGCGGCGTACTGGGAGTCGACACCCCACGAGAGCGCGAGTTGGCGGCGGACCCGATCCCGCGGCGTCGTCGCGACGACGGGGACGCTCGGTCGGAACTTCGCCGTCGCGCGGGCCGTATAGCCCGACTCGGAGACGGCGACGATGGCCGCCGCCCCGAGGTCGCGGGCGAGATACCGCGCCGCGCGCGCCAGCGCCTCCGTCTGGGACTCCTCGGCGGCCGCGGGCACTCGCCCCTCGGTCGTCTCGTCGTACTCCGCGCTCCCTTCGACCTCCCGGACGATGCGGTCCATCGTTTCGACGACCCGGACGGGGTGGTCGCCGATGGCCGTCTCGCCCGAGAGCATCACCGCGTCGGTGCCGTCGAGCACCGCGTTCGCCACGTCCGAGGCCTCCGCCCGGGTCGGCCGCCGGGCCGAGACCATCGAGTCCAGCATCTCCGTCGCGGTGATGACGGGAACGCCCGCGTCCTGGGCGGTCCCGATGATCCGTTTTTGCACCATCGGCACGTCTTCGAGCGGGCACTCCACGCCGAGGTCGCCCCGGGCGACCATCACGCCGTAGGACGCCGCGACGATCTCGTCGACGTTGTCGACCGCCCCCGCCCGCTCGACCTTCGCGACGACCGGGATGTCGCCGCCAGCGTTCTCGATGGCGTCGGTCACGGCGAGGACGTCGGCGGCGTCGCGGACGAAACTCGCCGCGACGAAGTCCGCGCCCCGTTCGACGGCGACCTCGATGTCCCGGCGGTCGCGCTCGGTCACCACGTCCAGATCGAGGTCGACGCCGGGGACGTTCACCCCCTTGCGGCTCCCGAGTTCGCCCCCGGAGACGACGCGGGCGGTCACGACGTCGCCGTCGACGGCCGTCACGCGCGCCTCGATCCGGCCGTCGTCGAGGAGGATGCGGTCGTCCGGGTCGACCGCGCCGAGGGCGTAGGAGAGCCCGATCTCCTCGGGTGTCGCCGCGTCGCCCTCGACGAACCGGACCGTCGAGTCGGTCTCCAGGTGAATGGGGTCGTCGAGGGGGGCCGTCCGGACCTCCGGACCCTGGAGGTCGAGCATCACCGAGAGCGGGTCGTCGATGGCGGCGTCGACCTCGTGGACCCGCTCGATCAGCGCCGCCCGGTCCTCGTGGGTGCCGTGACTCGCGTTGAGGCGGGCCACGGCCATCCCGGCGTCCGCGAGTTCGCGGATCGTCGCCCGGTCGTCGGAGGCGGGGCCCAGTGTACAGACGATCTTTGCCCGTCGCATACCGCTCCCTTCGACGGGGTGGGTGAAAAAGCCGGTCGGCACCGACCGCGGTCGCCTACCGCACCCGCTCGCCGGGGTCGGCGTCCTCGAGCGTCGTCAGGAGGTCCGCCCCCTCGCCCGCGGCGAGCACCATCCCGTTGGATTCGACGCCGAACAGTTCCGCCGGCTCCAGGTTCGCCAGCACGACCACTCGCGTCCCGGGCAGGGAGTCGAGGTCGTGGAGTTGCTTGATGCCCGCGACGATCTGTCGCTCCTCGACGCCGATGTCGACGACGAGTCGCGCGAGGTCGTCCGCTCCCTCGATCCCCTCGGCCGCCAGGATCTCGCCGACCCGCATGTCGAGGTCCTGGAACTCGTCGAAGCCGATCCGCTCGGATTCGAGGGGATCGAGGTCGACCGCGGCGTCGCCGTCGTCCTCGCCCTCGTCGTCGCCGTCGTCCTCGCCCTCGGCCTCCTCGACGCGCGCTTCGAGTTTCGCGTTGAGTTCCTCGACGCGCTCCTCGGGGATCTTCTCGTAGAGTTCGTCGGGGGCGTCGAACTCGGCGGCCGGCGGTTCGAGCGCGGCGTCGACGGTCACGTCGTGGACCGACCCCTCGCCGCCGACCTGCGACCACAGGCGGTCGCAGGTGCCGGGCGCGACCGGCGCGAAGAGGACGGCCACGGCCTTCGACACCTGCACGCAGTCCCGGAGCACCTGTGCCGCCCGCTCGGGGTCGTCGTCGACGAGGTTCCACGGCTCGTTTTGCTGGATGTACTCGTTGCCGAAGGCCGCGAGCGAGACGGCGGCGTCGCCCGCCTTCCGTACCGAGTAGTCGTTGACTGCGGCGGCGAACTCGTCGACGGCGTCCTCGATGCGTTCGCGCACCTCGGCCGAGAGGTCGGCGTCGGGCGTCCCGCCGAACTCGCGGTGGGCGAAGAGCAGCGATCGGTAGGCGAAGTTGCCGACCGTCCCGACGAGTTCGTTGTTGACGCGCTCGCGGAACCGCTCCCACGAGAAGTCCACGTCCTGCTGGAAGCCGCCGTTGGTGGCGAGGTAGTACCGCAGGAGGTCCGGGTGGAAGCCCTCGTCGAGGTACTCGTCGGCCCAGACGGCGCGGTTGCGCGAGGTGGAGAAGCCCTGGCCGTTGAGCGTGATGAACCCGCTCGCCATCACGGCGCGGGGTTCGCCGTAGTCGGCGCCCCGCAACATCGCGGGCCAGAAGACGGTGTGGTGCTGAATGATGTCGCGACCGATGACGTGGACCACCTCCCCGTCGCCCTTCCAGGCGTCCTCCCAGTCGAAGACGTCGGCGCCGACGCGCTCGGTGTACTGCTTCGTCGAGGAGACGTACTCGATGGGGGCGTCGACCCAGACGTAGAGGACCAGATCGTCCGCTCCCTCGCCATCACCGGACTGCATCCGGTTTTCCGAGGAGCGTGGCTCCTCGCCCTCCGGGTAGTCGATCCCCCAGTCCATGTCGCGGGTGATACACCAGTCGCGGAGCTCCCCTTCGATCCACTCCCGGGGCTGGTTCTTCGCGTTCGCCGTCCCCTCGAGGCGGTCGATGAACTCGGCGAGGTAGTCCTGGAACGCCGAGACGCGGAAGAACTTGTGGGTCTGCTCGCGGTACTCCGCGGGGTTGCCGGTGATGGTGCTTTCGGGGTCCTCGATCTCCCCGGGTTCGAGGTGACGGCCACAGCCCTCGTCGCACTCGTCGCCGCGGGCCCGCTCCCCGCAGTACGGGCAGGTCCCCTCGACGTATCGGTCCGGGAGCGACTGCTCCTCGGCGGGGTCGTAGGCCACCATGATCTCCTTCTCGTAGACGTGGCCGTTGTCCGCCAGCGCCCGCACGATCTCGGTCGTCAGTTCGACGTTCGTCTCGTCGTGGGTGTGACCGTAGTTGTCGAACTCGACGCCGAACTTCGGGAACGTCTCCGCGTAGGTCTCGTGCCACTCCAGGGCGAACTCCTCCGGGGAGACGCCCGCCTCCTCGGCGTTGACCGCGACGGGCGTCCCGTGCATGTCCGATCCGGAGACGAAGGCCGTCTCCTGTCCCAGTTTGCGCAGGGCGCGGGCGTAGACGTCCCCGCCGACGTACGTTCGCAGGTGGCCGATGTGGAGGTCGCCGTTGGCGTAGGGCAACCCACAGGTCACCACCGCCGGTCGATCCGTGGGGAACTCCTCGTGGCTCATACGCGTGTAGTCGGCGATGGGCGCCTAAAGCCCGCCGGTTCCGGACGACGCGTCGGCCCCGTTCGGGCCGCCCCACGAGCGTCGGCGGCTACTCGATGGTGACCGTCCCGGTGGCGGTCCGCTCGCCGTTCAGTCGTACCTCGACCTCGTACTCGCCGGGGTCCTCGGGGTTGTCGACGGCGGGATAGCCGACGACGATCACGTCACCCCGGGGGGGTGTATCCGGTGTCGAGGGTCACGCCGGCGTCGCCGCGACGGCGACGTACGTCCCTTCCCGCGTCGGCCGTTCGACGGTCGCCACGCGTTCGACGGTCAGCCCCGCGTCCTCGAGACACCCCCGCCAGTACGCCACGTGGTCGTCGACGCCGTCGGGCGTGATCGGCAGTTCCAGCAGGCCGACGACGCCGTCGTCGGCACACACCCGTCGGAGTTCCGCGAACGCCGCCGCCCGCCGCTCCTCGGGGACGTCGTGGAGGACCCGACAGGCGGTGACGGCGTCGACCGACCCGTCCGCGAGGGGCAGGCGGGCGGCGTCGCCCGCGACCGGCGACACGTCGACGCCCGCGAGCGCCCCGTTGTGTCGCGCCAGCGCCGGGCCGTTGCCGAGGATCACCCGGTCGTCGAAGGGGTCGAGGCCGACCACCGTCGTGCCGTCGGGGAGGGATGGCGCGAGGCCGACGATCGACCGCCCGGAGCCACACCCCACGTCGAGGACGCGGTCGGCGTCCTCGAGCGACAGGATCGACCCCAGCGCGTCGTACTTGGCGCGGTCGAGCGCCCACGGGGCCGGCGAACAGAGGCGGCGGGCGGCGTCGCCGCCGCGGTAGAGCGCGCCCGCCGCGACGCCGACGGCGACGGCCCGGAGCGTCCGCCCCCCGCGCCGGTAGGCGACGACGGCGGCCCAGAGGAGAACCGCCGCGGCGGCGATTCGGGGGAGGCGTTCGCGCCAGTGGTAGACGCCGAAGAAGTGCGGTCGGGATGCCATGGAGGGAGTCGACGCCGCGGGGGGATGTAGCTGACGGGGATCGAACGCCTTTTGCGCCCGCCCGGCCACCGCCGACTATGACACTCGGACCCACCGACCGCGTCCGTGCCGTCGAGCGTTCCAGCATCCGCTACATGTTCGACATCGCCGAGGAGATGGACGACGACCTCGTGCGACTGGAGGTCGGCATTCCCGACTTCGAGACGCCCGAACACGTCGTCGACGCCGCCTGCACGGCCGCGCGGGACGGCCACACGAGCTACACCACCAACGCCGGCAACCCGGAGCTCAGAGCGGCCATCGCCGACCACATGGCCGACGACTACGGCGTCCAAGTCGCCCCCGACGAGGTGATCGTCACCGCGGGCGGGATGGAGGCGCTGCACCTCGCCGCCCTCTGTACCGTCTCGCCCGGTGAGGAGGTCGTCTTCCCGACGCCCGGATTCCCCAACTACTGGGTTCAGGTTCGGATGGCCGACGGCGTCCCCACGCCGGTCCCGATGCCCGCCGACGACGGGTTCGCCCTCGACGCCGACCGCCTCGTCGACGCCATCGGCCCCGACACGGCGCTCGTGATCCTCTGTTCGCCCAACAACCCCACGGGACGGACGTACGACGCCGACGCCGTCAACGCCGTCGTCGACGCCGCCGCCGAGCACGACGCCTACGTCGTCGCCGACGAGGTGTACCTCGGCCTCTCCTACGGGCGCGACCCCCAGGGTGTCGCCGCCATGACCGGCCACCCCGAGAACGTCCTCACGGTCAACTCCTGTTCGAAGCGCTACGCCATGACCGGGTGGCGGGTGGGGTGGCTCGCGGGGACGACCGACATCGTCGATCAGGCGACGAAGATCCACGAGTCGACCACCTCCTGTGCGTCGAGCGTGAGCCAGCACGCCGCCCTCGCGGCCCTGACCGGGCCCCAGGACGCCGCCGCCGACATGTACGACGCCTTCCGCGAGCGCCGCGACTACGTCGTCGACCGGGTCGCGACCATCGACGGCCTGACCTGTCCCCGACCGGAGGGCGCGTTCTACGCCTTCCTCGATCCGGACCTGCCGGGGACGAGCCTGGAGATGGCGGAGCACCTGCTCCGGGAGTACGGCGTCGTCCTCGCGCCCGGCGACGGGTTCGGCGAGGCGGGCGACGGCCACGTCCGCCTGAGCTTCGCCAACAGCCTCGACCGTCTGGAGACGGGACTCGATCGGCTCGAACGCGCCATCGACGACGCCCGGTAGCGCGACGGGTTTTTGCCCGGTGGACGGTACCGTCACACATGGTGTCGGTCCCCGGCGAACTCGCTCCACCCCCGCGGATCGTCGACTGGTCGCTGTTCGCCGCCGTCGGCGTCGCCGTCGCGACCGGCGTCACGAGCTTCTGGCTCGGCCACCCGTCGGACGCCGCCGTCTTCTGGATCCACGCCGTCGCCGGGCTGTCGCTCCTCCCGCTCCTCGCCGCGAAGTTCCGCCGGGTCGCCGGCCGCGTCCGCGACCGGCGGGCCTGGGACCGCGCCACGCCACTCTCCGTCTGTCTCGCGGCCGTCGCCGTGGCCGCCGGCGCGACGGGCGTCGGGTGGGCCCTGGGCGTCACCGCGCCGCTCGGTGTCTGGACGCTCCTCAACCTCCACATCCTGTTCGGCCTGCTTGTCGGACCTCTCCTGTTGGTGCACCTGCGGTCGCGCTTTCGCCCGCTCCGGGGCCGGGACGTCCGGGACCGCCGGGTCGCGCTCCAGTACGCGGCGCTTGTGGCCGCCGGCGGCGCGACGGCGTGGATTCTGCGACGGCTCGCGGCCCTGCTGGAAACGCCCGCCGCGTCCCGGCGGTTCACCGGGTCGCGCGAACTCGACGCCGGGAGCGACCTCCCGGTCACGAGCTGGGTGGTGGACGACCCGGCGCCCGTCGAGCCGGCGGCGTGGACGCTGACCGTCGACGGACGGGTCGCCCGCCCGCTGGCACTCGGCGTCGACGACCTGCAACCTGCCACGGAACGGCGGGCGCTCCTCGACTGTACGAGCGGGTGGTACGCCGAGCGCGACTGGCGGGGGCTCGACCTCGGCACGCTCGTCGACGCCGCGGAGCCGACGGCCGACGCCGCGTGGGTGACGGTCCACTCGGTGACGGGCTACCGGTGGAGCCTCCCGCTGCCGGAGGCCCGGGAGGCCCTGCTGGCGACGCATCTCTCCGGCGAACGGCTCGACCACGGCCACGGCTACCCGCTCCGTCTCGTCGCCCCGGATCGCCGCGGCTTCCAGTGGGTGAAGTGGATCGAACGGGTGGAGGTCCGTCGACGGCCCGATCCGCGCCAGTGGCTCGCCGTCTTCGTCAGCGGGTTCTATAGTAGCGGTTGAAACTGTTTACACATCCGATCGCCGGACTGCGTACGATCGGATGTGCGATGATTTCAACCGCTACTATAGTCCAAGTCGCCGCCCCGGATGGCGCGCTCGGCGGCGGCGAGCGTCGCGTCCGGGTCGAACTCCGCGACGAGCCGTTCCAGTTCGGCCCGGTCGGCGTCGGCCAGGTCGCGGGCGTGTGCCGTGATCCGCGGGACCGCACGCAGGATGTTGTCGACGATCGGGACGTCCGCGACCTGCGCCGACCGCGACAGCGGGTTCAGATCGATCACGAGTTCGACCTTCCCGAGGTCGGCGAGGGCCGCGGCGCGGTCGCCGTCCTCCAGCGGCACCAACACGACGTCGGCGTCGGCGATACCGTCCGCGTCGACTTTCGCGCGCTCGTGGGCCAGGTTCGGGATGCGGGCGTCGGCGGCCATCCCCTTCACCTCGCGTGCGCCGTGCTCGCGGAGGTGGTCGGCGATGGCCCGTATCCGCTCGTCCGTCCGGTTGAACAGGTTCACCTCCAGGTCGGCCCCGACGGCGTCGGCGAGGTCGACCAGTTCCGCGGGGACGAGCGCCGCCGCGTTGCCGTTCACGGCGACGACGGGATGATCGGCGAGCAGGAGGTGGGCAGCAGCCGCCCGCGCCGCCGCGTCCGCCGAGGGGATGGTCCGCTCGCCGAGCAGGTAGTCGAAGGCCTCGCCACGACCCTGTGCGATGAGGCCCTGCCGGCTGGTGATGCCCTTCTCGACGCCCGCCTCGACGCGGTGGCGGGTCACCAGCGAGTCGTGACGGGGGTGATCCGCCGGAATCTCGGCCTCGACCATGCGCGTCCGATACGCCGGCCCGAACAAAAGCGCCCCGATCAGTCGTCGGCGAGGTGCGCACCCGCGTCGTAGGTCCGACAGACCGTCGCGTCGTAGCCCGCGTCGGAGAGCCCCGACCCGAGTGCGAACACCGTCTCCCCGAGCATCGCCATGGAAGCCCGCCCGCCGGCGTCGTCGACGGCCGAGAGGACCTCTGCGAGTCGGTCGGTCACCAGCCCCGTCTCGTCGGCGAAGCGCCGCGATTCGTCGAGCAGCGTCGACAGGGTCGGCCGATCCACCAGCCGCGAGAGGGCCGCCTCGCCCGCGGTCACCAGCCGGTCGGTGTCGCCGGCGAGGACCGCCGCCGTCGAGAGGTCACCCAGCGTGAGGTACTCCACGCGCGCCCGCTCCGGGACGGCGTCGAGTCGACCGTGCGCGGGCGCGCCGGGGTCGAGACGGATCGGCACCCCGCCGCGGGCCTGTGCAACCACGTCGCCGAGGCCGGTCCCCGCGACCACCTCCGCCCGGTGGGCGAGGGTCACGAGGGCGTTCGTCGACCGCTCGCACCCGAAGGCGCGGTTGGCCGCGAGCGCCGTCCCGAGGGCCATCGCCCCCGAGACGCCGAACCCCGTCCCGAGCGGGAGGTCGCCCTCCGCGATAACCCGCGCCCGGTCGGCGACGTCGAGCGCCGAGAGCACCGTCTCCACGGCCGCCATCGGACAGTCCTCGCCGTCGAGGGTGATCCGCGGCGCGTCGTCGGCCGGCTGCACCGTCACGCGGACGCCGTCCGAGAGGGTCACCCCCGCCCCGCGCGACCCCGCCCGTTCGGGGTCGTCGTCCGGATACGGGCTGAAGAAGCCGGTGACGTGACCGGGGACGAACGCCGTCGCGTCGGCCCCCCGCGACTGTTCGCTCATGTCACCGACGACGGGCCGGGGGTCGTTAAGCCCTGTCGGAACGGCGCCGCGACCGTCACGGAGGATTCGAGCGATGATTCGATCGGCGGAGCGGGGGTCGCCCTACGGGCTCAGACGCTGCCTGTCTCGCGGGAACAGGACAGCCTCGCGGATGTTGTCCAGATCCAGCATCGTCATCACCAGCCGCTCGACGCCGTAGGCCCACCCGGCGTGGGGCGGCATCCCGTAGCGGAACATCCGGGTGTAGTAGTCGAACTGCTCGGGGTCGAGACCCTGCTGTTCGAAGCCGGCGACGAGTTCGTCGTAGCGGTGTTCGCGCTGCCCGCCCGAGACGAGCTCCATCCGCGGGTGCATCAGGTCGAAGCCCTTCGAGAGCTGCGGGTCGTCGTCGTAGTCCTGGATGTAGAACGGCTTGATCTCGGAGGGCCAGTCGGTGATGAAGTAGTGGCCGCCGACGTCCGAGCCGAGCGCCTTCTCGGCCTCGGTCGGCAGGTCGTCGCCCCAGACGAACTGTTCGTCGAGTTCGCCCGTGGCGTTGACCCGCTCGATGGCCTCCTCGTAGGTGAGCCGCGGGAAGTCGTCCTCGGGGACCGCGAAGTCGTCGTAACCCAGCAGTTCGAGTTCCTCGGCGCAGTTCTCGGCGACGCCCTCGTAGGCGGCCTTGAGCGTCCCCTCACAGACGTCCATCGCCTCGTGGTGGTCGACGAAAGCCGACTCGAAGTCGATCATCGTCGCCTCGTTGAGGTGGCGGGGCGTGTTGTGCTCCTCGGCGCGGAAGATGGGACCGATCTCGAAGACGCGTTCGAGGCCACTGCCGACCATCAGCTGTTTGAACAGCTGTGGCGACTGGTTCATGAAGGCCTCCTGCCCGAAGTAGGTGATCGGGAACAGTTCCGTGCCGCCCTCCGTGCCGGTGGCGACGATCTTCGGCGTGTTGATCTCCGTGCTCCCGACCGAGCGGAAGTACTCCCGCACCGACCGCAGGATCTCGCTCCGGATCTCGAAGATGGCCTTCACCTCGGGCTTGCGGAGGTCGAGGGTGCGGTTGTCGAGCCGGGTCGGGAGTTCGGCGTCGACCTTCCCCGAGGGGTCGAGCGGGAGTTCGGGGTCGGCGCCGGCCAACACGTCGAGGGAGTCGGGGACCATCTCCAGGCCCGTCGGCGCCCGCGGCTCCTCCTCGACGGCGCCGGTGACGGTCACGACGCTCTCGCGGTGGACGTCCAGCCCCGTCTCGACGAGGTCCTCGTCCATCTCGTCTTTCTCGAACTTGATCTGGAGCTTGCCGGTGCGGTCCCGGAGGATCAGGAAGGCGATGCCGCCGAGGTCGCGGATCTCGTGGACCCAGCCGGCGACGGTCGCCGTCTCGCCGGCGGCCACGTCGGCCGTGTGCGTTCGGTTTTCCATACCCACCCGTATCGGTCCCCGTACCTTAAACGCGGCCGTTTTCGGTCGCTCGTCCGGGGCATCGTACGGCCGTCCCGTCGACCGGGGCGGCGACGGCCGCTCGCGGCCACGCCCGCTCATACGGTTATTGTAACTGTGTACCGGTGGTTCGCCGAACTGTTCTGGCGAACCACCGGTAATGACTTACGATAAACAGTATCAGTCGACGCGGAACTCGCCGATCACGTCCTCGTCGAGCGAGACGCCGAGTCCGGGCTCCTCGGGGAGGGCGATGCGGCCGTCCTCCAGCTCGGGCGGCGTCTCGAACAGCGCCTCGTACACGGGGAAGTCGGTCGGGTCGAACTCCAGCCACTCGCAGGCCGGCGACGCCGCGACGACGTGCATCGTCGCCGCGAGGCCGACGCCGGTGGTGAAACAGTGGGGGGAGACGACCGTCCCGTGGGCCTCCGCGAGCGCACAGACCTTCGTCGCCTCGGTGATGCCGCCACAACGCATCACGTCGGGCATCGCGTAGTCGACTGCGTCCGCCTCGAACAGGTCACGGAAGCCCCACTTCGTGTACTCGTTCTCGCCGGCGGCCAGCGGGACGGCGAGTTCCTCCTGCAGGGCCGCGAGCCCGTCCACGTCGTACGGCGAGAGCGGCTCCTCGTACCAGTAGACGTCGTAGTCTTCGAGCATCCGCCCGACGCGCCGGGCGTCCGGGCGGTCGTACCCGCAGTTCATGTCCACCATCAGTTCGGCGTCGCCGATGGCGTCCCGCATCGCCGCCACCCGCTCCTCGTCGGCGTCGATCCCCCGTCCGAGGTGGGTCTTGACGCCCGCGAACCCGCGGTCGACGTACGAGCCCGCCCGCTCGGCCATCGTCTCGGGGTCCTGCCAGAACAGGTCGCTCGCGTACGGTTTGAGGTCGCCGCCGACGGGACCACCGAGCAGGCGGTAGACGGGCACGCCGTGGTGCTTGCCCGCGATGTCCCAGAGCGCGATGTCGACACCGCTGGCCGCGGACAGTCCCTGCCCCTTCAGGTCCTTGTACACGGTGTCGGTCACCATCGACTCCCAGAGCCGCTGGATATCGAGGGGGTCCTCGCCGATCAGCCGCGGGGCGTACTTCTCCTCGACGATGCGCTCGACGATGTACGACTCCGGTCCCACGCCCTCGCCGATCCCCGTGATGCCCGCGTCCGTCTCGACGACGACGAAGGCCGCCCCGCGGGCCGACATCGAACGCCCACGTGAGACGCCGAGCGGTCGCTCCAGCGGTACCTCGATCCGTTCGACCCGCACGTCGGTGATCTCCATGCACGCGGGGTTCGGTGGCGGGCGAATAAAACCACGGGGCGACCGCGGCGGTGGCGTCCCCGGCTCACTCCGCGTCGGCGTCGGCCGCCTTCGCGCCCTCGACCGTCTCGCGGACGGCCGCACAGCCCTCGTCGTGAAGCAGGTCGCCGACGACGACCACGTCGGCGTGCTGGCTCATCTCCCGTGCGGCGTCGTAGTCGTCGATGCCGCCACCGTAAAACAGGGTCGCGTCGTCGAGCGCCTCGTTCGCGGCCGCGACCGTCTCGGGGTCGCCGAAGGTGCCCGAGTACTCGATGTAGACGATCTCCTGGCCGAACAGTTTCTCCGCGACGGCGGCGTAGGCGGCCACGTCGTCGGGCGACTGGTCGCAGTCGGCGTCGGTGTACTCCGCAACGGAGGAGTCGGGGTTGAGGACGATGTAGGCCTCGGTGTGGGTGCGACTCCAGTCGAGACCGTTCTCGATGCGCACCCACTCCTTGTGGGCGCCGGTGACCCAGAAGCTGTCACCGGCGTTGAACACCGTCGGGATCAGGTAGCCATCGAGCGCGGCGTCGTCGATGACGACCGCGGGGTTCGACGGCTCCTGATAGAGCGGCACGCCGTACTTCGCGCAGGCGTCGACGACCGTCTCCATCTTCTCTTTGGTCATCCCCGTCGTCCCGCCGATCTCGATGGCGTCGGTTCCGGTGGCACAGACGTCCTCGAACGTCTCACCCGCGACGAGGTCCTTGTCGGGGTCGATCTTGAGGACGTGGTCCCACTCGTCCCACGGCGTGGTCATTGCAGGTGGTTACTCCGCGGAGACGATAAAAAGGGTCCGACTCGTGGCGCTCGTCCGCCGTCGGCCACGGACGGTCAGTCCGCGTCGGCCTGCCAGTTTCGTACGGTATCCTCGCCGACGCCGTCGATCTCGTCGGCCAGCGCGTCCGGTTCGGCGGCCTTCAGGCCGGCGACGTCCTCGACGCCCGCGGCCTTCAGCTTCTCGGCGGTCTTCTCGCCGATGCCGTCGATGGCCTCCAGTTCCGTCCCCGCCTGCCGGGCCTGGTACTCCCGGTAGTTACAGATCGGACAGCCCAGATCCCACGGCTCGCGGTCAGCATCCTCGTAGGTGATCCGCAGGCCCGGGAGGCCGTGTTCCTCGCAGGTCTCCCCGACGCGTTCGACCTCGCCACGGCGAGGCATCGGGAGGGAGTACTCGCAGTCGGGGTAGCGCGTACAGCCGACGAGTCGGCCGCCGGAGCGGAGGCGCTTGACCGCGAGTTCGCCGTCGTGGTCCGCGCCACACTCCGGACACGGCCCGACGATCAGGTCGGGTTCCTCGTCGGCGGCCTCGGCCGCACACAGCGGACAGCCGTGGACGAACGTCTTCCGCCCGGCGAGCATCTTCACGTCGTGGAGGCCGTGCTCCCCGCAGACGTCGTCGAGGAGGATGGGCTTGCCCGTCGAGGGGAGCGGGAGCGTATACTCGCAGTCGGGGTAGCCGTCACAGCCGACGAAATAGGAGCCCCCGCGGCTCCGCCGGATCACGAGGTCCGCGCCACACTCCGGACACCGCCCGACGGTCTTGTCGGCCTTCAGCGACTCGCGGAGGTGATCGCCGAGCGCCTCCCGGGAGTCCTCGAGGCGGTCGAACACGCGTTCGAGGATCTCCCGCGACTCGTCGGTCACCTCGTCCAGGTCGGCCTCGCCGCGGGCGATGGCCTGCATGTCCTCCTCCAGTCGGGCGGTCATCTCCTCGCTGACGATGCGGTCGGCGAACTCCTCGGAGGCCTCGACGACCCCTCGGGCTAGCCGGGTCGGCCGGGGCGGATCGCCCTCGATGTACCCCCGGTCGTACAGCTTCTGGATCACGTCGTGTCGCGTCGCCTTCGTCCCGATGCCCATGTCCTCCATGGTCTCGATGAGTCGGGACTGCCCGTACCGGCGCGGCGGCTGGGTCTGCTTGGCTTCGAGGCGCGCCTCGGTCACCGCGAGTTCCTCACCCTCGGCGACGTCGGGGACGTAGTTCTCCGTCGTCGAGCGGTAGGGATAGACGGCGTGGTAGCCCGGATCGACGAGGCGCTTGCCGTTGGCTTTCAGGCGGAGGTCCTTGTCGTCGCCGTCGACGGCCGCGACGACGCGCAGGTGTTCCCAGGTCGCCGCGTCCGCGACGGTGGCCAGGAAGCGGCGGACGACGAGTTCGTACACCTCCCACTCGTCCTCCGAGAGGTCCGAGGGCGAGGGGAGTTCGTCGGTCGGGTGGATCGGCGGATGGTCGGTCGTCTCCTCGTCGCCGGCCGTGGGCGTGATCTCGTCGGCGTCGAGCAGGTCGGCGGCGTCGTCGCCGAACCGGGGGCCGTCCGACAGCGCGTCGAGCAGGTCCCGCGGCTCCAAGTCTTCGGGATAGACCGTGTTGTCCGTCCGGGGGTAGGTGACGTAGCCCGCGGTGTAGAGGTCCTCGGCGATGCTCATCGCGCGCTGGGCGGAGTAGTCGATCCCGCTCGCGGCGCGGATGAACTGCGTCGTGTTGAACGGCGCCGGCGGATCGTCGGTCCGGGTGCGCCGGCGCACCTCGTCGACGGTCGCCGTCGACGCCGCCGACAGGGTCCGGTCGACCGCGTCGGCCCGCGCCTCTTCCCAGACGCGCTCGGCCTCGTTGTCGTCCGCATCGAGGTAGAAGTACTGCGCCTCGAAGGTCTCCGAGTCCTTCGTGAGGGCGGCGAACAGTTCCCAGTAGTCCTCGGGATCGAAGGCGTCGATCTCGCGTTCCCGATCGACGATCAGCTTCAGCGTCGGACCCTGGACCCGGCCGACGGAGATGAAGTCGTCGCCGAGTTGCCGGGCCGACAGGGAGAGAAAGCGCGTGAGCGAGGCGCCCCACATCAGATCGATGATCTGCCGGGCCTCGCCCGCGGCCGCGAGGTCGAAATCGAGGTCGTCGGGGTCGGCGAACGCCTCCTGCACCTCGCGGTCGGTGATCGAGGAGAACCGCACCCGATCGACTGGCGCCGCCTCGTTGACCTCGCGGACGAGTTCGTACGCCTCCTTCCCGATGAGTTCGCCCTCGCGGTCGTAGTCGGTCGCGATGTGGATCCGCGAGGCGTCGCGTGCCAGCCGCCGGAGCGCCGCGACGATGTTCTCCTGGGTCGGCCGTTTCTCGACGTCCGCGCTCACGAGTTCGACCGGCTCGACGTCGCGCCAGTCGCCGTACTCCGGCGGGAAGTCGACGCCGACGACGTGCCCGGACAGGCCGATACAGCGCTTGCCACCCCACTTGTAGACGTTGACGCCGTTGACGCGGTCGCTCTCCGCGCTCCCGTCGCTCAGGATGTCCGCGATGCGACGGGCGGCGTTGTCCTTCTCCGTGACGATCAACTCGGGGCCGCGTTTCATCGACCTGCCGTACGCCGAGGGCACGCCTAAAGCTTTCGTGGGGCGTAATCACCGGACGTGAGTGGTGTGAACTGGGGACACGGAGCGCCCCCGCGGCCGCTCACTCGTCCAGGCGCTCGCGGAGCAGGCCGTTGACCGTCCCGGGGTCGGCGCTCCCGCCGGTCTTGCTCATCACCTGCCCGACGAGGAAGTTGAGGGCGCCACCCTCGCCGTCGTGGTAGTCCTCGACGGCGTCGGGGTTCTCCTCGATGGCCGCGTCGACGGCGGCGGCGACGGCGTCGTCGCCCGCCTTGCCCAGTCCCTCGCGCTCGACGACGGTGTCCGGGTCCTCGCCCTCGTCGAGCATCGTCCGCAACACCACCTCGCGGGCGTTCTTCTCCGTGATCTCGTCGGCGTCGACGAGTTCGATCAGGCGGGCGAACTCGTCGAGTCGCCCCTCGACGTCCGTGACCCGCATGTCGCGGTAGTTGAGTTCGCCCAGCAGGTCGTCGGCGACCCACGTCGCCGCGAGGCCGGGATCGAAGCGGTCCGCGACGGTCTCGAAGAAGTCGGCCACCTCCTTGGTCGACGTGAGCTTCGACGCCGCCTCGGGGTCGAGCCCGTACTCCTCGCGGAAGCGCTCGCGGCGCGCGTCCGGCAGCTCCGGGATCGGAATCCGCTCCTTCCAGTCCGCGACCTGCAGGGGCGGGAGGTCCGCCTCGCGGAAGTAGCGGTAGTCCTTCTCCTCCTCCTTCGAGCGCATGGAGACGGTGATCCCCCGGCTCTCGTCCCAGTGGCGCGTCTCCTGTTCGATCTCTCGCCCGCGCTCGACGGCGTTCTTCTGGCGGGTCACCTCGTAGGCCAGTGCCTGCTCCGCGCCCTTGTGACTGGAGATGTTCTTCACCTCGGTGCGGTTGGCCGCTTCGAGCGCCGCCTCGTCGACGTCGCCGTCGCCGTCCATCTCGTCGGCCGGGACCAGCGAGATGTTGGCGTCGATCCGGAGGCTGCCGTCGCGCGAGGCGTCGAAGACGCCGAGGTACTCCAGGACCTCCTCCAGTTTCGCGAGGAAAGCCCGGACCTCGGCCGGCCCCCGGAAGTCGGGCTCGGTGACGATTTCCATCAGCGGCGTGCCCGCGCGGTTGTAGTCGACGAGCGTGTGCTCGGCCGTCTCGATGTTGCCGCCCTCGTGCTGGAGGCTCCCGGGGTCCTCCTCGAGGTGCGCACGGCCGATGCCGACCTCGCGGCGCTCGTCCTCGACGCTCACCTCCAGGGAGCCGTCGGCACAGATCGGTGCGTCGTACTGCGTGATCTGGAAGTTCTTCGGCAGGTCGGGGTAGTAGTAGTTCTTGCGGTGGAACCGGGTCTCCTCGGCGACCTCGGCGTCGAGCGCCTTCCCCACCTTCACCGCGGCCTCGACGGCCGCCTCGTTGAGGACCGGGAGGGCACCGGGCAGGCCCAGACAGACGGGACAGGTCCGGGTGTTGGGCCCCTCGTCGTCGGCCGACTCGGTCGAACAGCCACAGAAGATCTTCGTGTCGGTCTCGAGCTGGACGTGGACCTCCAGCCCGATGACGACCGCGAGATCACGTTGCTGGAGCGCCTGCGCAGTCATTGTGCGGGGTTGTACCGGCGGTGGCTAAAGGCTAACGGGACTCGTCGGACAGTCGCTGTCGCGCAGGACAGGCCGGTGGAGAGCGGTTCGTTTTCACTACTGAGAACCGATCGTGGCTTTGTTGCCGATGGGGCCCCCAAGTCAGGACGATGAACCGCCGAGGGATCTCCCCGCTCGTGGGGACGGTCGTCGTGATCGTCATCACCCTCCTGCTGGCCTCGATGTTCGCCGCCGGGGCGACGCAGATGGCCGACTTCGACCGTGAGCGCGATCAGGTGGGCGATCTGACCGACGACCGGGGAGCTGGGGGGTGGAACGACAGCTACCGATCCGAACTGATCTGGGCGCGCGACGACGATCCGGACGAAAACACGGTGCACGTGGTGAACTACACTATCGCGACGGGTGCCGACGCTGCCGGCAACTCCCTGAACAGCGTGGTCGTCGAATATCCCGACGGATCGGCGAGCGTCACGGGGGTGGACGAACGCGAGGACATCGAGACCGTCGGGATCGACGAGGATCGCGACGGCGACATCGAGGTCGACGCGACCGACGACGTGGAGTGTTGTCCACCCGACGACGGGGTGAAAGTCTCCGACGGCGGGAACACGATCACGATCGAGCTATCGGGGAACTACAACCTGGAGGGCGGCGACGCGTTGATCGTGGAGTTCGAGGAGGTGGATAACCCCGACGGCGCGGGTGACTACGCCGTCACCGTCGGAATCAACGGCGACGAAACCGACTCGGGTACGCTGGAGATTGACAACGACTGACCCTTCACGGCCGCCTCGGTCGAACAGCCACGGAGCAAATTCGTGCCGGTCTCGAACTGGTGTGAACCTCCAGCCCGGTGACGACCGCGAGATCACGGTACTGGAGCGCCTGCGTAGTCATTCTGCGGGGTTGCACCGTTGGTGGCTAAAGGCTAACGGGACTCGTCGTCGGCCCACGACACCTCCTCGATTCCCTCCGCCTCCTGCAGGATGAACGGACCGATCGAGAGCGTGTGTTTCGCCACCGTCGCGATGCGGATGACGTAGACCAGCAAGACGAGAAAGGGGAGTACCGACACCGTGGTGGCCAGGGCGACGACCGGCACCAGAACGCCGGGGTAGCTCGTCGGATCGAAGAAGGCGATCATGCAGGCCGCGACGAGCAGTGCGGGAATCGTGACCGCGAAGATGCTCTCCGAGAGGTCGATGAGTTCCCACTGGAAGTAGAGCGTCTTGAAGTGTTCGCGCGCGGGGCCGAACAGTTCGAGCGTGTCGACGAACCGGTCAAGCGCGTCGCGGGTCTCGTCGGAGACGTCGTAGCGGTTGCGGATACGCTGGGCGGTGAACAGCTTCCACGAGTAGTTGAAGTCCAGCACCGCCGAGAGCACGTCGAACCCGCCGAACTGGGCGCCGTGCAGGTCGTCGGCGACCTACGTCGCGTTCTCGGTCAGGCCTTCGGTGAGATTACGCACCGCGTCGTAGCCGTCGTCACCGTCTTCGACCGTCTCGCCGAGGGCCCTGGCGCGCTGGCCGGCGAGTTCGACGAGCGCACGCAGGAACTCCGAGGGGCAGGCGGGACTGACCGGGGCGCCGAGCATCTCGGCGGTGTCCTCGCGGAAGTCGAGGGCACCACGCATCCGGTCGCGCTGGTCGCCGAGGGGCCCCAGTTCCTGGGAGAGCACGAGTTGGTTGAGCGTCAACACCAGCGTCACACCGGTGATCGTCGCGGTGAGTAAGCCCTGGAAGAGGGTGTCGATCGAGTCGCTCTCGCGGAGGGTCCCCTCCGCACCCGGGAGATAGGTGCCGGTCACGAGCAAGACGAGAAACGCCACGACGACCAGCCCCGCGACGATGAGGCGACGGTCGGCCTCCAGCAGGAACCGGAGTTTGGTTCGGCTCTCGCCGGCGCGAGCGCGCAGCGTATCGCCGGAGTGATCCTCGCCCATGGCCTCGTTGGGGGGGCAAAAGACTGGGGCCGGCGCCGCGCCGAGCGGAAGCTTAATACCTGCGCCAGCCATGTGAGTTGACAGATGACACGGTCCACCACACCCGGACGGCCGCCGGCCGACAGTGGTGTGTCCATCGTCGCGATTATCGGGGCTCAGTAGCCCCACAACATCCTCTCTCCTCGAATCCGTCCCGTCCGCAACGACCCCCGACCATCGGCGTCGCCGCGCCACCGTGACGCCGTCGCCACACGACCCACATGACAGAACACGTTTCAGTCCAGCAAGACCCAGCGGAGGAATCGACCACAGCCACGCGACCGATCACGAGCGGTGCCGACGCCGTCGTCGCGGCGCTCGAAGCCGCCGGCGTCGACCACGCGTTCGGGGTACAGGGCGGGGCCATCATGCCCGTCTACGACGCCCTGTATCACGCCGACATCGAACACGTCGTCATGGGCCACGAACAGTCCGCGGCCCACGCCGCCGACGCCTACGGCACCGTCACCGGCACGCCGGGGGTCTGTCTGGCCACCTCCGGCCCCGGCGCCACCAACCTCGTCACCGGGCTGGCCGACGCCGACATGGACTCCGATCCGGTGGTCGCCCTGACCGGGCAGGCCCCGTCGACGCTAGTCGGCAAGGACGCCTTCCAGGAGACGGACACGACGGGCGTGACCGAACCGATCACGAAGACGAACTACTTCGCGACCGATCCCGATACGGTGGGTGACGACGTCGGCGAGGCGTTCGCGCTCGCCCGCGACGGCCGGCCGGGGCCGACGCTGGTCGACCTCCCGAAAGACGTCACGCAGGCACCCGCCGAGTGGACGCCCGGCGACCCCCCACGCCCCGCCCACGTCGAGGTGCCCGATGCGGCCGACGGCGCCCGGGTCGACGCGGCCGCGGCCGCCCTCGCGGGCGCCGAGCGTCCCGTCGTCCTCGCCGGCGGCGGCGTGATCAAGGGCGAGGCGTGGGGTGAACTCCGGGCGGTGGCGACCGAGTTCGGCCTGCCGGTCGTGACGACGATGCCGGGACTCGGCTCGTTCCCCGAGGATCACGCCCTCTCGATGGGCGTCGCGGGCATGCACGGCACCGGCTACGCCAACATGGCCCTCCAGCACTGCGACGTGTTGCTCGCCGTCGGGACGCGCTTCGACGACCGACTCACCGGCGGCGTCGAGACGTTCGCACCGGGAGCGACGGTGGTCCACGTCGACATCGACCCCGCGGAGATCGACAAGAACGTGCACGCGGACCACCCGCTCGTCGGCGACGCGGCGACGGTGCTCGACCAACTCCGCGATGCGACGCCCCGGTCGCCCGACGCGGCCGCGTGGCGTACGGCGTGCGAGGAGTGGAGAGACGAGTACGCGATGGACTACAGGACCGCCGAGGACGGCCCCCTGAAACCGCAGTTCGTCGTCGAGGCGACGGACGCGCTGACGCCCGAAGACGCGATCGTCACGACGGGTGTCGGCCAACACCAGATGTGGGCGATGCAGTACTGGACGTTCCGGCACCCCCGGACGTGGGTCTCCTCCCACGGGTTGGGGACGATGGGGTACGGACTCCCGGCGGCCATCGGCGCGCGCCTCGCCGCGGCCGACGACCGGTCGGTCGTCTGCTTCGAGGGCGACGGCTCCTTCCTGATGTCGGTCCAGGAACTCGCCGTCGCGGTCCGGGAGGACCTCGACGTCACGGTGGTCGTCCTCAACAACGCGGCGATCGGAATGGTCCGGCAGTGGCAGGACGCCTTCTTCGACGGCCGCCGGATGGCCTCGGAGTACTCCTGGGTTCCGGAGTTCGACACGCTCGCGGAGGCGTTCGGCGCCAAGGGCTTCCGCCTCGAGACGGACGACGAGGTGGCCGAGACGCTTCGGGCGGCGCTCGAGTACGACGGCCCGTCGATCGTGGACGCACACGTCGCTCCGGAGGAGGACGTCTATCCCATCGTCCCGAGCGGCGGCGACGACGCCAAGTTCGCGCTGAACGGCTCGCAACTCGCGGACCTGTGACCCCGACACGTGTCACCCCGTGGCAAGAGTATAGGTTGCGGATCCCCGAAACGGACGTATGGACTTCGAAGCGCCACCCGAACACGCGCTGATCCGATCGACGGCCGAGGACATCGCGGCCGAGTACGGCCCCGAGTACTGGCGCGAACGCGAGCAAGCGGGCGAGTTCGCCGCCGACTTCTGGGACGAACTCGGCGAGGCGGGCTTCCACGGGCTGTTGGTCCCCGAGGAGTACGGCGGCGCCGGCATGGGCCTCCAGGAGATGGGGCTGGCGATGGAGACGCTGTGTGCCGAGGGCTGTGGGATGGCCGGCACCTGGTATCTGGTCGTCACCGCGGGCATGGCCGCCGTCGCGCTCCGGGAGTCGGGCACCGAGGCCCAGAAGGAGGCGTCCCTGCCCGACCTGGCGGCGGGCGACCGGCTCTTCTCCGTCGCCATCACCGAACCCGACGCGGGGACGAACACGCTGAACGTCGGCACGCGCGCCGAACGCGACGGCGACGGGTACGTCCTGAACGGCAAGAAGGCCTGGATCACCTTCGCCGACCGCGCCGACGACATGATCCTCGTCACCCGCACGACGCCGCGCGAGGAGGTGGCGAAACCAACCGAGGGGCTGAGCCTCTTCGTCGTCGACATGGACGACCCCGGAATCGAGGTGTCGCCCATCCCCAAACACGCCCTCAACTACTCGAAGTCCTGCGAGGTGTTCGTCGAGGACGTCCACGTGCCCGAGACGGCGCTGCTGGGCGAGGAGGACGCCGGCTGGTGGCACCTGGTCGAGACGCTCAACCCCGAACGGATCGGGTTCGCGGCCGGCGCGACGGGCGTCGCCGAACTCGCCGTCTCGAAGGCCGTCGACTACGCCAACGAGCGCGAGGTGTTCGGCGCGCCCATCGGCACCCACCAGGGCGTCTCCTTCCCGATCACGAAGGCCTACACGGGCGTCGAGACGGCGCGCCTGATGCGACGGAAGGCGTCGTGGCTGTTCGACCGTGGCGAGGACTGCGGCTACGAGGCCAACGTCGCGAAGGCCGCGGCGGTGGAGGCGGGCATCGACGCCGTCTACCACGCCATGCAGGCCTTCGGCGGGTGGGGGTACGCCAGGGAGTACGACGTCGAGCGGTGGTGGCGCGAGATCAACCTCACCCGCCTCGCGCCCGTCACCCAGCAGATGGCGTACAACCACATCGCGACCGAGATCGGCTTCCCGAGGTCGTACTGAGATGGACGTTCGCGTCGCCGGGACGACGGCCGCGGAGGCGGAAGCCATCGCCAGGGCGCTCGCGGCCCGGTTCGGCGAGCGGGTCCGCGTGTTCGCCGACCGAGACGGGGAGCCGGTGGCCGAGAGCGACCCGCCCGACGGGACGGGACGGGACGGCGACGACGCGGCGGGGCCGACCGACCGCGAGGCGGCTCTGTGGGCCGAAATCGAGGATATCCTCGACGGGGGACCGGAGGCGTACCGACAGCGACAGCGGGAGGCCGGAAAGCTGTTCGTCCGCGACCGCCTCGACCGCTGGTTCCCCGAGGGGCTCACCTTCGAGGACGGGAAGTTCGCCAACTTCGACGCGTGGCACCCGTCGGCCCCGGGTGAGGGGGACGGCGACCGCCTCCCCGCGGACGGCCTCATCACCGGCGCCGCCACCTTCGAGGGGCGGGCGGTCCACTTCATGGCCAACGACTACACGGTCAAGGCGGGGTCGATGGCCGAGAAGGGCGTCGAGAAGTTCCTCCGAATGCAGGAGCGGGCGCTCAAGACGGGGCGGCCGGTGCTCTACCTGATGGACTCCTCGGGGGGCCGGATCGACCAGCAGACGGGCTTTTTCGCCAACCGCGAGGGGATCGGGAAGTTCTACTACAACCACTCGCGGCTCTCGGGGGCGGTGCCACAGGTCTGCGTGCTGTACGGACCCTGTATCGCGGGCGCCGCCTACACCCCCGTCTTCGCCGACTTCACGGTCATGGTCGAGGGGTCGGCGATGGCCATCGCCTCGCCGCGCATGGTCGAGATGGTCACCGGCGAGGAGATCAGCATGGACGAACTGGGCGGGCCCGGGGTCCACGCCGCCGAGTCGGGGAGCGCGGACCTGGTCGCCGCCGACGAGTCCGAGGCCCGATCGCTCGTTGCGCGACTGTTCGCTTACCTCCCGGACAACGCCGACGCCGATCCGCCGCGGACCGAGGGCCGCGATCCGGCAAAGTCGCCGGACGGTATCGACGCCGTGGTGCCCGAGGCGCCGCGGAAGGCCTACGACGTCCGGGACCTGCTCGACCGCCTCGCCGACGAGGGGTCGGTGCTGGAGCTGAAATCGGAGTACGGCGCGGAGATCGTCACCGCCTTCGCCCGTCTGGATGGCCGGCCGGTCGGGGTCGTCGCCAACCAGCCGGCGAGGCGTGCGGGCGCCATCTTCCCCGACGCCGCCGAGAAGGCCGCCGAGTTCGTCTGGACCTGCGACGCCTACGGGATCCCCCTGCTCTACCTCTGTGACACGCCGGGGTTCATGGCCGGATCGAGCGTCGAGAAGGAGGGGATCCTGGAGGCGGGCAAGAAGATGATCTACGCCACCTCGGCGGCGACGGTGCCGAAACAGTGCGTGGTGGTGCGGAAGGCCTACGGCGCGGGCATCTACGCGATGTCGGGACCGGCCTACGACACCGAGTCGACGCTGGCGCTCCCGGGCGCCGAGATCGGCATCATGGGTCCCGAGGCGGCGATCAACGCCGTCTACGCCCGCAAGCTCGCCGACATCGACGATCCCGCGGAGCGCGAGCGACGGGAGGCGGAACTCCGCGAGGAGTACCGCGAGGGGATCGACGTCCACCGGATGGCCAGCGAGGTGGTGATCGACGAGCTCGTGCCGCCGAGTACGCTGCGCGAGGAGTTGGTCGGCCGCTTCGGGTTCTACGAGACGGTCGAGAAGGAGCGTCCGGAGAAGAAACACGGGACGGTGCTCTGACCGGGAGATCGGCGCCCCGCGGCCCGGCGGCGGGTCGCGGCGTCGCGCGACGGCGTGACCGGGACCGCTCCTTTTGTCCGTCGCGGCCCACGGGACCCCCATGACGGGGCGTTACTACGAGGAGTTCGCGGTCGGAACGACCTACGAACACGACAAGCGGCGAACGGTCACCGAGAGCGACAACCAGCGCTTCTGTGACCTGACGATGAACCAGCAGCCGCTCCACCTCGACGCCGAGTTCGCGGCGGAGACCGAGTTCGGCGAGCGGATCGTCAACGGCCTCTATACGATGAGCCTCGCGGTGGGGCTGTCCATCCCCGACACGACCGACGGCACCATCGTCGCCAACCTCGCGTACGACGACGTGGAGCATCCGGCGCCGGTCTACGTCGGCGACACGCTCCGGGCACGGACCACCGTGACCGACAAGCGCGAGACGAGCGACGGCGACCGTGGTGTAGTCACGATGCACGTCGAGGCCCACGTCGGCGACCGACTCGTGTGCTCGTTCGACCGGACCGTCCTCGCCCGCAAGCGGCCGTCGTGAGGCCCCGCCGGCCGAACCCGTCGGCTGGGCACCGCCGTGATCCGTCTCACCGTCGTCGAGTACGCCTCATACTGTTTATTGTAAGTCAGTACCGGTGGTTCGCCGGACCGTCTCGGCGAACCACTGGCAACCAGTTACAATAATCCGTATCAGTGCACCGGTACCCCTACCGGGTGATCAGGACGATACTGAGACCTGCGAACGCGATTCCGATACATTTCGTGATCGTAACCTCGTCCCCGAGAACGGTCATACTGATGATGGCCGCGACGACGAAATACATGGCACCGAGCGTGGCGACCATCGTCGCCGACCCCTGGGAGAATCCGATGTACATCGAGATGAGGCCGGCTCCGGTGAACAACCCGGCCACACCGGCAAGCAGCCCCCCTCTCGCCGTCACGGCGAGCGATGCATCCGAAACGACGAGGAATCCGAGTGCGAGCAGACCCGCGACGAGATACGAGATCGCGGCGGCGGTCCGCGGATCGATGGACTCCGACGCGGCGTTTCCCAAAACCGTCCAAATCCCCCAGGTAACCATCGTAATCGACCCGAATACGATTCCGGAGTCTATTTCGGCCAATCCCATCGCTGAAGCTTTCGTATCGGTATTTGAAGAAACTCGCGTTCAGCGCGACCGACGGGTGGACCTTCGCCGCGATGGGGTGAGTGCGTTCGGGTGGTTCAGCCACGTGTCGTTCCGCGCGGAAACACGGCCGCTCCATTGGGATCCGTTGTCGTACGGACGGTATCGAGGGATACCGGCGGGGACGGAGCCAACATAGCAGCGATTAACCGTCGGCGCGGCCGATCGACGAACGCGTCATGTCGAACACCACAGGCTCCGACGGCGCCACGACCGAGGTGGAGAGGGATGCGGAGGGGCGTCTCCGGTCGGTCGTCGTCACCTACGAGGGCTCCGCGGACCGGCGAACGCTCTATCCGCCGGACGCGAGCGAGGTGGAGCGGCTCACCCACTGGCTGACCGCCGACGCCGAGGCCTTCGACCACCTCGACGAGATGCGCTAGTCGGCCGCGAGCGCCCGCCGCACCGCCGCCAAGCGCTCGTTGCGCCGCCGGCTCACGGCCCCCGGTCGTCGTCGTACTCGGGAAAGCCCGCACCGTCGGCGACGCCGCCGCGACCGACCGCGAGGCCGTGTCCCATCGTCGCCGTCGACCGTGACCGTCGTCGACGGGGACGATGTGCTGGTCGGTGACGTCGACCACACGGAGGACGGAGAGGTGCAGTAACCTCCGGCCGCCCCAGCCGATAGGCACAAATGGGCGCTCGTCCACGGGCACCGTATGTCCACCTTCGAGTACGAGACGGAGATACGGGTGCGCTTTCGCGACGTTGACGCCATGCACCACGTCAACAACGCCGTCTACGCCACCTACCTCGAACAGGCCCGGGTCGACTACTACGCCGACGTCCTCGGCGTCGGCCTCGACGACATCGACACCGTCCTCGTCAACCTCGAAATCGACTACCGGAGTCAGATCGAACTCGACGACACGGTGACCGTCGCCATGGGCGTCCGCGATATCGGGAAATCGAGCGTCACGATGGGGTACGAGGTCCGGGTCGGCGACCGGGTGGCCGCGACGGCCGAGACGGTCCAGGTGTACGTCGACTCCGACGGCGGCGGCTCGCGGCCGTTACCGGCCGACTGGGTGGACCGGATGGAGTCCTACCGCGTCTAGTCCTCGTCGCGGAGTTCCAGTTCGGCGACGATTTCGTGGGGATCCATCCCCTTGCGGATGCGGTCGAGGATGGCGAAGGCGTCGTCGGGCGCGAGGAAGTGGCGGGTCACCGCCCGCCCCAGGGGCGTCGGCGTCAGCCCGTCGATGAAGTCCCACTCGAGCAGTTTGCCGACCGCCTGGGTCGTCGGCACGTCGCCGAGCATCCGGTCGTTGAGGCGTTTTGCGCCCTTGCCCGCGACGGCGATGTTCGCCAGCGTCTCCTCGGCGGCCGCCGAGAGGTCGTAGACGGTGCGGACGTCCTCCATCTCCCCTTTCAACAGCTTGAACGCCACCTCGTCTTCGGTCATCTCCATGCTGTTGTGGTAGGCGCAGTCGGGCTCGACCAGGAGGTAGACGACGCCCTGGTCGTGGTAGTCGGGGCGGCCGGCCCGCCCGAGCATCTGCTCGAACTCCTGGACCGAGAGCCACTCGATACCCATCGCGAGGGTGTCGAAGACGACCTGTGAGGCGGGGAAGTCGACGCCGGCGGCCAGCGCCGCCGTCGTGACGACGGCCGCGAGGTCCTGGTTCCCGAACTGGCGCTCGACGCGCTTGCGCTGCCCGTAGTCGAGGCCGGCGTGGTACGGCGCCGAGTCGTACTCCAGCTTCCGGGATATCTCGTGACAGCGCCGCCGGGAGTTGGTGAAGATGATGGTCTGTCCCCGATACCCCTTCGAGGACTTGCTGTCGAACGCCCGGCGCACCAGCCGGTTCTCGATCCGCACCTTCTCCTGAGCGTCCGCGAAGGTGAGGTGTCGCTCGATGGGGACCGGCCGCTCCTCGAACTCGATGAGGCGGGCCCGGAGGCGCTCGGCGAGCCACTCGGGGTTGCCGACCGTCGCCGAGAGGTAGATCCACTGGGCGCCCGCGTAGTCGCCGCCGGTCGACGCCCGGTCCTCGCAGTAGTGTTTGAGCCGGGAGATCATCCCGTCGAGGCGGTGGCCGCGTTCGCCCTCCTTCAGGGTGTGGACCTCGTCGATGACGACCGTACCGACGTCGCCGAGGTCCTTCCCGGTCCGGAGCGCGTGGTCGATCCCCTCGTAGGTGCCGACGACCACGTCCGCCGAGGGGTCGAAGCGGGTGCCGTCGTCGGTGACGCGGCTCCCGCCGACCCGGATCGTCACGTCGACGAGGTCGCCGTACCGCTCCTCGAAGTTCTCCTCTTTCTGGTTGGCGAGGGCGACCAGGGGGACCAGAAAGAGGAGCTTCCCCTTCCCCTTCAGCGCGCGGTCGACGCCGGCGAGTTCGCCCACGAGCGTCTTGCCCGTCGCCGTCGCGCTCACGACGAGCTGGTCGTCGCCGTCGAGCAGGCCGTTGCGTACCGAGAGGCTCTGGACCGGGAGGAGCGTCTCGAACCGGTCCGTCACCTGGGATTTCAGCTTCGGGTGGAGGTCGAGGTCGGCGGTGGCGACGGGGTCGACGTCCTCGACCGTGGCCCCGATCTCGTCGAACTTCGTGAGGTCGGGATCGAGTTCGCCCTGCAGGAGGTCGGTGATGCGGTCGAGGTCCTGTACCTCCAACAGGAGGTCCTCGAGTCGGTCCTGTGCGGCGCCGGTCAGGCCGCCGGCGTAGGCGAGTTCGCCGTCGAGCTCCTGCTTCGCACAGTCCGGGCAGATGTAATCCCGGTCGGCCTTGATCGCGGTGTCCTCCGTGATCGGCGAGTAACGCCCGGCCGAGGCACAGTATCGGCAGGTTCGGACCGTCAGGGCGTCCAGTTGGTAGCCGTCGAGCATCGCCTCCAGACGCTCGCGGTCCGCGGGCGACGTCTGCTGGGAGATGCGGATGCGCTCGGCGCGGCGCGCGAGTTCGACGAACTGGCTCGGGTCGCGTGGCTCCTCGGTCGATCCGCGTTTGAGCCGGAAGCGACCCGGGCGCGGACCGGCGTCCGTCTCCTTCAGTTCGAGGACCGCCCGAAACACACGTTCACCGTCGCGCGTGACGGCGACCAGGAAGTCGCCGTCGCGACCGTGGAGGAAGAGCGTCTCGACGCGTCCGACCTGCCGTGACACGAATCCGGCTACGTGGACCGGGTATTTCAGCCGTTCGACTCCACACGTGTCCCGTTCGCGGCGGCCCGCGTGCCCCATACTGGTTATTGTAAGTCAGTACCGGTGGTTCGCCGGACTGTCCCCGCGAACCACCGGTGAACAGTTACGGTACTCCGTATCAGTCGACGAGTTCGATGGTGTCGTCGCCGTTGGGGACGGCACAGACGAACGCGCCGGTCTCGTTGCTCTCGTTGCGGTACCAGTGGGGGACGCCGGCGGGGATCAGGAGGGTATCGCCCGCCGAGACGACGTGTTCCTCGCCGTCGATTCCGACCACGTACTCCCCCGAGAGGACGTACTGTTCGTGTTCGACCGCGTTGGTGTGTTTCGGCACCTCGGCGCCGGGATCGAGGGTGAACCGACGGATCGCGAAGTTCGGCGCACCGTCCGCCTCGTCGAGCAGGACGCCCTTCGAGAGGCCGTCGGCGGCGTCGACGGGTTCGTACGTGATCTCGTCGCTTCGCTTGAGCACCGGCGTCGTCGACCCTTCACTCATGCGGGTGCGTAGGTGGCCCCACGACTAAGCGTTTGGCGTCGACGACCGCCGACCGGACGGGATCCCGACCGCCCGTTCCCCGGGTCGTCAGCCCCGTTCGTGGAACCGGGTGTTGGCGTCGGAGATGATCCCCCGGGCAGCCTCGCTGTCGTCGTACCCGCCGACGACGATGTCGCCGTCCGGTTCGAGGTTCTTGTAGGTCCGGAAGAACTCCGCGATCTCCTCGCGGGTGTGTTCGGGGATGTCGTCGACCTCGGAGACGTGTGCCCACCGCGGATCGTCGGCGGGGACGCCGACGATCTTGTCGTCGTTCTCGCCCGCGTCGGTCATCCGAACCACGGCGACCGGTCGCACGTCGAGGACACAGCCGGGGAACAGCGACGAGTGGAGCATGACCAGGACGTCGAGCGGGTCGCCGTCGCCCATGGCCGTCCGCGGGATGAACCCGTAGTCGCCGGGGTAGCGAACCTCGCTGTGGAGGGTCCGATCGAGGATGATCCGGTGTGGATCCTCGCGGTATTCGTACTTCTCGCGGCTGTTCATCTGTGCGACCGAAACCGCGGTGATCGTGTTCGGAAAGTCGTCGTGCTGATCGATGTCGGAGATGTAGCTCATGGATTCGTTCGTTCCAGTGTCGAGTTGTCGTACTCGCTGCTCGTCGGCGTCGACCGCACCGACCCGACCGACGGCGGACAGTCCGGCGACCGTACCGGCACCGGCCAGGAAGGAGCGACGGGACGCCGACGGTGGCAGTTCGTCTCGGTCGTGGAACATCGGATGGACGGAGCGACGATCGACCATTAACGGTTTATAATATCGACATATGCCGATCGGAACGTCGGTGTGAGAAACCGATACATGGAGAACGGTCGGACGCCGTGATCGGGGGCTTACAAGAGTTAAGTCCGTCCCCTCGCAACGTGTCGTATGCGCGGTATCCGCATCGGAAGCGCGTTCGGCATTCCGATCAAACTCGATCTGACCTTCCTCCTGGTCCTCCCGCTGTTCGCCTGGCTGATCGGGGCCGACGTGGGGAACCTGGTCACCGTCCTCAACGACGTCCTCGGGGCCGCGATGCCCGTCGATACGCTCACCGTGGGATCCGTCCCGTGGCTCCTCGGCGCCGCGGCGGCCACCGGCCTGTTCGTCTGTGTCCTCCTCCACGAGTTCGGTCACTCCCTGGTCGCCATGCAGTACGGCTACGAGATCGACTCGATCACCCTCTGGCTGTTCGGCGGCGTCGCGCGATTCGCGGAGATGCCCGAGAACTGGAAACAGGAGTTCACCATCGCCGTCGCCGGACCGCTCGTCAGCATCGCCCTCGGCGTCCTCTCCTATCTGGCCTTCCTCGTCGTCCCCGGGAGCCTCCCGACCGTCCAGTTCGTCCTGGCGTATCTCGCCATGACGAACGTGGCGCTGGCGGTCTTCAACATGCTCCCCGGGTTCCCGATGGACGGCGGGCGCGTCCTCCGGGCACTGCTCGCACGGACCCGCCCGCACGCCCAGGCCACCCAGATCGCCGCCGAGGTGGGCAAACTGTTCGCCGTCGTCCTCGCCATCGTCGGCCTGTTCGCCAACCTCTTTCTGATCGCGCTCGCCTTCTTCATCTACATCGGCGCGTCGAGCGAGGCCCAGCAGACGGTGATGAAGGCGGCGTTCCAGGACGTCACCGTCGCCGACGTCATGACGCCCGCGGCGGATCTGGACACCGTCACGGCCGACACCTCGCTGTCGGCGCTCACGGATCGGATGTTCCGCGAGCGCCACACGGGCTATCCGGTGTTGCGCGCGGGGAGCCTCGTGGGGATGGTCACGCTCGACGACACGCGCGAGGTTCGCGACGTGGAACGGGACGCCTACCGCGTCGAGGACGTGATGGCGACCGACCTGGTGACCATCGCGCCGGGCGCGGACGCGATGGACGCCATCTCGACGATGCAACGGGAGGGTGTCGGTCGGCTGCCCGTCGTCGACGACGCCGGGACCCTCGTCGGCCTCATCTCCCGTTCGGACCTGATGACGGCGTTCGACATCATCCGGACCCGGGGGACGGCGTCCGGCGGCGAGACGGGATTCGACCGCCTGTCGAACGACGCCGACTTCGCACGGCGGTGAGCGACGGCCGCTCAGAACTCGTCGAGGCGACGCTGGTCCGGCGGCAGCGTGGCGTCGACGGCGTCGTCGCCGCCGAGCAGTCGGGGAAGTGCCGTGTGGGCGAAAGTCACCCCAAGTGCGAGGACGACGGGGGCGAAAAAGAGCCCGTAGAAACCGAAGATGACCGGGCCGAAGATGTACGCGAGCATCAGCAGACCGACGTGGGTACGCTCGCCGCTGAGATACGGCCGGAGCACGAGGTCCGGGATGGTGTCGACGACGACGACCGCCACGGCCAGGAAGGCGGCGACGTACACGAGCAGGGAGTACTCGGAGTCGAGGACGAGGGGGATCGACATCGCGGCGGTGATGGGGACGTAGACGATCTTCATCCCGACGACCGGGATGAGGCTCGCGACGCCCGTGAGCACGCCCGCGAGCGCCGGATACGGCACCTGGACCGCCGCGGGCGCGAGCGCGTTGTACCCCTTGAACGCGCCGACACCGATGAGGGCGATGGCGATGACGTTCAGGAGGTTGCCAAAGAGGATGGCCTCGAGTTCGCGGTCCGCCGCCTCCAGGAACTCCCGGACGATGGCGTCGTCGTCGAACCGTTCCAGCCAGCCGTAGAACTTCGAGCCGTCGATCAGGAGGTAGTAGCTGACGACGATGACGATGAACAGGTTGAGGAAAAAGCCCGTGATGGCGCTCGTCAGGAGGGCGGCGTTCTCCACGAGGAAGTCGATGATCGCGTCGAACCGTCCGGCACGGTACGCCTCGACGACGCTCTCGAAGGAGAGGCTGGGCAGGTCCTCCAGCCCCTCCAGCCACGCCACGTTCGCGGCGGCCGTCTCGATGACCGGATACGTGTCGACGAACCGACGAGTCTCGGTGACCAGGAGGACGAGGGTGTAGCTGAGCAACAGGAGCAAGGGGAGTGCAAGCAGGAGTATCACGGTCACCGCCCGGACCCGCTTGGGGAGTCGAAGCCGTCCGAGGGCCCGGTAGAACCGCCGGGTCGAGTAGTAGATGAACACGGCGACGGTGAGGGCGGCGACGAACCGATACGCCATGTAGGCGATGACGGCGGTGACGAGGAGACCGAAGAGGGCGACGATAGCGCGACGTTCGTCCATGCGTATCGCCCCATCCACCGCCCGGGGTCAAAAATCGTGGTGTCGTGTCTCGGCGCTGTCCCCGCATACGGTTGATCGAGTCGGTACCGGTGGGTCGCCGGACTGTCCTGGCGAACCACCGGTGAACGGTCACACGAATCCGAATCAGTCGACGGGCTCGAACTCCTGGAGCACGACACAGACCGTCTCCGCCGAGGGGACGTCGCGGATGGCGTACGTCCGCGGGTGGCGCTCGTCGTGGGGGTAGACCTCCGGCTGTGGCACGTCGAACACGTCGGTGCCGTCGAGGTCACGCAGGTACTCGCGGGTGAGCATCGGTTCGACGAACGCCAGCCGCGGGTCGGCGTCGCTCGCGCCGACGCCGACGAACCCCTGGATCAGCGTGGCCGTGAACCGGTCCGGGTTCCCGTCGTCGTCGGGGCCGTCCGGGAGTTCCGGCGCGTCCCTCGGGGCCGTGTGTTCGCCCATGTCCGTGATGTAGCGTTCGTCGGCGACCGGCTCCGGCGAACGGACGTAGCCATCGGGGATCCGCTCGGCCGGAATCTCCCCCGTCGCCTCGGGGTCGTCGTACGGCGGGAGGGCTGGCCCCTCGATGGCGTCGACCGTTCCCGTATCGAGCATGTGGAAGTGGACGTCGAAGTGTGGAACCAGCCACGCCCCCTTGCCGCCCGGGTGGCCGTCCGGGTTCCAGTTGAGCCCGAGGAAGGTAAACGGCGTCTCCGCCGCGTCCGGGAAGGGGACGAAAAACTCCAGCGACTGCTTCCGATGGACCTCCAGTGCCTCGCCGTTCGGCCCGTACTTGTCGTCGTAGGTCCCCTCGTCTTCGTCCAGTTCCGCCGCGCTCGGCAGTCCCTCCAGTGCCGACCGATCGAACTCCACGCCGTGGTACTTCGGCTCTCCCGACGGCGTCTCGGTCGTGAACGGCCGCACCCGTCCCTCGCCGAGGTCGACCGCGTCGCCGTACTCGGTGATCCCGTCCGGCGGGAAGCCCTTCGAAGTACCGTCGCCGTTCCCGTTCCCCTGTGCCGTGACCGACGTCGCGAGACCGCCGGTCGCGACACCCCCGGCGACCGCCGATCGGAGCAGACCCCGCCGCGTCACGCGTCGTCGGATCGGTGATGGATCGTGTTCTGACATGGGTGTTTTCGTCGATCGTGGCGTGTGGTACCACGCCTCCCGACCGATACGACTGTCGGCGGATAAAGATGTTGGCCAGTCGACTAGTGTGTGCGTCGAAGGCGGACGGGCGCCGCCGCTGTGCGGGTTCGTTCACGGGGCAAACTGGCGGACGATTCGGGTCTCGGGTGACCGTCCGCTCCCCACGTTCGTCGCGAGAAGGTCCGGGTGCGAGAATCGAACCACGGTCACTCCGCTCGCGTTCGCTCGCTCCGTTCCCTGATTCGATTCTCTTACGACGGACGTTCGTCTGCTCACGTTCGTTCGCAGACAGAAAGTCCGGGTGCGAGAATCGAACCACGGTCGTTCCGCTCGCTTCACTCCCCGAGTGCTCGCCTTCCGGCTTACTTCGTCACTGCGTTCCGCGGAAAGTCCGGGTGCGAGAATCGAACCACGGTCACTCCGCTCGCGTTCGCTCGCTCCGTTCCCTGATTCGATTCTCTTACGATGGACGTTCGTCTGCTCACGTTCGTTCGCAGACAGAAAGTCCGGGTGCGAGAATCGAACCCGCGTCTCAGCCTCCACAAGGCTGAAGGATAACCACTACCCCAACCCGGACACGGATTACGGTACTGTGCTGTGAGTGAAGTAGGTTACGACTCGTGACGGGGGTGAGTCCCGTCCCCACGCCCGGAGTCGGGACGCTTTAGTTTCGTAGCCGCCTACGGGACGGTCGTGGCCATCACCGACAAGGTCTATCTGAAGAACCACCGCCAGATCGTCTCCCAGCTGGATACGTCCATCCCCAAGGGGGCGTTCAAGGGGGCGACGATGGAGGTGCTCTACAGCGGCGACGGCCTCTCGAAACTCGACGACGCGACCCGCGACCGACTGCTCGATTTCGCGACCGACTTCCTCGACTGCGAGGACCCCGACGACCTCTATACGGGCTATCCGGAGCGACAGTTCGTCCGCTACCTGCTGGAGCTTCGGGCCCAGGGACTCGGGCCGGACGCCATCGTCGACGTGATGAGCGACGAGTACATGCTCTACGCCTATCCGGGGGACGTCCTCTCCTTCCTGGATCGGGCGGTGCGGCGGCTGGAGGCGGTGGAGTCGTTGGCCGCCGTCGAGGGCGACGACGAGATGGAATCACGCGCCCGCAAGGCGCGTCGGACCCTGTCAGCCTAACCGGTAGGACGGTTCGTCGCGCTCGCCGTCCAGGTCTTCGAGTTGGATGACGTCTTCCTCGCTCTCCTCCAGGCGTTCCCGCAGGTGGTTGACGTAGCGTTTGTGCTCGTCGAGTTGTTCCCGGAGGTGTTCGGCTTCGAGTTCGAGGCGTTCGTGCTCGCGGACGAAGCTCTTTGGCACCTCGACGGTCGGCGGGAAATCGGCGCCGTCGTCCGTCGCGGCGTCGAACTCGTGTTCGGGGACGACCCGGACCTGGCCGTCGTGGGCAACGAGCATGTCGACGTAGTCGCGAAACACCGCCGAAAGCGAGAGGTCGCGCTCCTCGGCGATCTCGCGCAGGGTCTCGAACGCGTCCTCGTTGACGCGAAACGAGATGGTCTTGTTCTTGTTGCCCATCGTCACCCCGACTTCGACGGCGACTCACTTAACGGTTTGTCAGACGAGGGGCCTCGCCGGCACCGATCCGTGGTCAGTGCTCGGCGGGGACATCGGCGTCGTCGTCGGCCAGTTCGTCTGACTCGTCGAGCCCTTCGAGAGCCGCGAGCGCCACCTCGCGGTACTCGTCGACCGCGAGGTCGTACTGCTCGCGGGCCATCCGGGCGTACTCGTCGCCCTCGTCGTCGAAGGCGGCGACGCGTTCGAGCGTCCGGGTCGCCGTCTCGGCCACCCAGCGGTCCCGCGTGGTGGCGTCGACGGGGGTGATGGATTCGGGCCGCACCGAGACGTTGACGCTCCCGTCGTCGGTCTCGTAGGTGCGCGGTTTGCCGACGACGGCGACGTACGCCGGGGGTTCGAGGTCCCGGAGCGTCGAGGCGGCGTCGGGCTGGTACTGCCCGGCGTAGACGAAGAAGGTGCCCGTCGGGTCGACGATCCGACCCCGCCAGTACTCGTCGCCCTCGCCGACGTCCTCCTTCTCGGTGAGCGTCCCGACGAGGAACACGCGGTTCGCGCGTTCGCCGGTCGGGAGCAGGAGGTAGACGGGGGCGCGTTCGTCCTCGGACTCCTTGAACGTGTGACTCGCGTCGTTGAACTCGCGGGCGAAGACGCGGCGCGCGACTTCGCGGGTGGGTGCCTGGCTCATGTCAGATCGACCTCGCTTCGATGAGGGCCGCCTCGGCGTCGATCGGATCGCTCAGCCGCTCGAAGTCGTCGACCAGCACGTACCGGCCGAACTGCGGGCCGCTCACCCGGTAGTACCGACCGAGCGTGTCCGCGCGCATCTCCTCGGCGACGACGGTGGTGTCGAGGGCGTCCATCGCCATGTCCTTCGCTTCTTCGAGGGTCGTACCGGTGAGCGACTCGGTGGCCTCGCGGTCGAAGATGACCTCGTGGACCGCCTCGCCGTCGTCGAGGACGCCCTTGATCCGCAGGTCGAACTCGCCCTCGACGTCGCCGTGTTCCGAACACCGGCCGTTCTGGAGGACGCGCGTACAGTCGTCTTCGGGACAGCGCTTGATGAGGCCGCTGCCGCTCTGGATGTCGACCAGCGCCCCCTCGACGGTCTCGGCGTCGTCGCCGACCTCGATCTCCTCGTCGACCTCGGTGATCGTGGTCGTCCGGTTGAGCTTCACCGAGAAGTTGCCCTGGTACTCGTCGGTCACCAGGTTCTCCAGCCGGTAGACCGTCCCTTCCTCCAGTGCGGGCAGGTCGGAGGTCTCGAAGGCGACGAACTTGGTGGTGCCCGTCTCGTCGCCGAGCAGGCCGACCTGGGCGACGGAGTCGCTCCGGGCCTCCCAGAGTTCGACGACCTCGGCGGTCACGTCGAGCCACTGTTCGTCCTGGTCGATCTCGGCGAGGCCGACGGAGGCGTTGCCGCCCCCACCGCCCAGCGCGTCGCGGTCCAGGTCCGCCTCGTCGAGGTAACTGTTCACGACGCTTCGCCGGGCCTCGTCCACCGGGACCCGGTACTCGTTGACGAGGTTGTCGAGTCGCTCCTCGACCTCGTCGACGTCCAGATCGAGGTGATCCGAGAACTGCGCTACGATATCCTCCGCGTGGGTATGCAAATCGGTCATGGTCTCACTCGCCTCCGGTCTGTTCTCGTGGGGAGGCACACGCCGGTTGGTGCGCGACGATATAAAAAGTTCCGTGACCGGGGTGAAAGTGGACCGCTCGGGGTTCTCCCCCGGCGACGGGTCTTTGAGGCGGCCGCCGCAAGCGGGTGTATGGACGACCGACTGGAACGGTTCGTGCGGACGGCGTTCCGCTCGGCCGGCCGCCGCTACGGGGAGGCACGGCGGGCCTACCGCGATGGCCGGACAGCGGCCGACCTGCCCCGGGACGAGGCGGGGCGCGTCCGTATCGTCTGCCGTCGGGAGGCCGAACGGCGCGCCGTCGCCGTCGACGACGAGGGGCGCCCCGAGTGTTTCGAGGCGGGCCATCCCGACTGCGAGGGCTGTGCGGAGGACGTCCGCGAAGGTATCGTCGAGACGTGGTGAGGCCGCCCGTCGGAGCGCTTTTGCCCGGAGGCGCCGACCGGCCCAGTATGGACCGACCGCTCGTCGCGGTGGTGCTCGCCGGGGGTGTCGGGTCACGGCTCTACCCCGCGAGTCGTCGCCACCGCCCGAAGCAGTTGCTCGCGTTGGGGGGCGAGGGGACGCTCCTCGAACGCACCGTCGCCCGTGCCGACTTCGCCGACGAGGTGGTCGTCTCGACCCGCCCGGCGTTCGCCGACGCCGTCCGGGAGGCGGTCCCCGAAGCGTCGGTCCTCGTCGAACCCGCCGGCAAGGACACCGGGCCGGCGCTCGCCTACGCTACCCACCGCGTCGCCGAGCGGTTCGACGACCCCGTGGTGCTCGCCCTCCCGAGCGACCACCACGTCGAGGGGGAGTTCGAACCGACGGCCCAGCGCGGGGCGCGGGTCGCGGCCCGGACGGGGTCGCTCGTCACCTTCGGCGTGGAACCCGACCGGCCGGACACCGGCTACGGCTACGTCGAACCCGGTCCCGATCGGGGGGCGTACGCGGAGGTGGCCGCCTTTCACGAGAAACCCGACGCCGAGACGGCGCGGCGATACGTCGAGGCGGGGTACTACTGGAACGCGGGTATCTTCGCGTGGACGCCCGCGGCATTCCGGGAAGCGGCGGGGGCGGCGGACGCACCGCTTTCCCCCCTGATCGACGCGCTCGACCGGGGCGACCCCGAGGCCGGGTTCGCGGCGGTCGACCCCGTGAGCGTCGACTACGCGGTGTTCGAACGTGCCACGGACGTCGCCGTCGTCCCCCTCGATATCGCGTGGGACGACCTGGGGTCGTGGGACGCCCTGCGGCGGATCCTCCCGGCCGACGGAGACGGGACGGTCGTCGCCGGTGACGCGTCGGTGCGGGCCGTCGACGCGACGAACAACGTCGTCGCCGGCGACGACGTCCACGTCTCGCTGGTGGGCGTCGACGACCTGGCAGTCGTCGCCTACGACGACCGGATACTCGTGGTGCCGACGGCGGCGGCACAGCGCGTCCGGGAACTGGTCGCCGAACTGGACGCAGAAGGCGAGTTCTAGCGCTTCGACTGGCGGACGCGAACGGTCCCGTCGGTGGTGACGCCGACCAGGAGCGGTGCCTGCACCTCGCGACCCTGCACCGCGTCGCCGGCCTCGTCGCTGACGAGTTTCATCAGGTCCGGCGCCGTGTGGTTGACCTTCACCCCCGCGGCGTCACAGGCGTCGTAGACGAGTTTCGGGACGTTGTAGAGGTCGGTGTGTTCGTCGACTTCGACGCGAACCGGCGCGGTGAGCGCCTCGGCGAACGCGACCGTCTCCCGTGCTTTCGCCACGTTCTTGCGTGCGCTCGACTCGATGCTCGAGACGTTCGCACGGGAGGTACCGAGCAGGTCCGCGATGGTGGACTGGCGCACGTCACGCTCGCGAAGCGCGAGCACCTCCGCCTGCCGACGCGTCAGCACGCTCTCCTGCGGGTCGAATCCGGCGCGTTCGAGCAGCGCGTCCGCGTCCGGGTCGTCGTCCATGCCTCGACGTATGCCTTGGGGCCCTAAAAGCTACACTTCGGGCTGTCCGCTCGCGACGCCGCGTCGGCGCCGACGCTCACCCGCCCCAGAAGTTGTCGCGACTGCCGAGTTGCTCCGGGCGACCCGAGTCGCCGCCGTCGTCGGCCGTCGACTCCGTCTCGGCGTCGACGGCGTCCTCGCCCTCCTCGTCCGCCTCCTCCTCGGGATCCGTGGGAAGCCGTTCGACCTCGTCGGCCGTGGCGTGGTTGGCCTTCACGCGGTCGATGCGTACCCGCGCCCGGGACGGCGGGAGGGTCCCGTCGACCAGGACGATGAAGCCGTCCTCGGTGCGGCCGACGCCCGCGCCGCTCTCGTGGATGTCGGTCACCTCGACGACGAGTTCCTCGCCGGGTTTCACCGGCTGCTGTTTCAGGTCGGAGATGGGCATATCGTAGTGGTTACACCACTCGGCGCCCCCGCGGTCACCGTAGTGCTGGCACCCCATGCCCTGGATGCGCTCCGAGAAACTGGGGCAGTCGTCGGCGAGCGGACAGTTCGCCATACCCCGGACTACTCCACCGGCCGTCTAAACGCTTGCGTTGTCCCGACCATCGCTCGGGGGCACTCGCAAGGGTTATGCCGGTCGGCCGAAAACTCCGCCCCATGGCTAAGTTCGAGGAAGCGGAAAAGCGGATGCTCGAAAAACAGATCTGCATGCGGTGTAACGCGCGCAACGCCGCCCGGGCCGAGAGCTGCCGGAAGTGCGGGTACAAGAAGCTTCGACCGAAGGCCAAAGAGCGCCGCAGCGCCTGAACCGTCGCCGTCGGCTTTTTCCGTTCGTCCCCCATCGCGCCCGTCAGTCGTACTTCGGTTCCCGGCGCTCGGCCCGCGCGAGCGCCCGTTCGATCACCGCCCGGACGCTCTCGTCGTCGGGGACGGGGTCGCCGTGCCCGGCGTACATCGCCGTCACCGAGTCGGGGAGTCGCTCCAGAAGCGCCTCCAGGCTCTCGATGAGCCGTTCGCGTGACTGTCCGGGGCTGTCGGTGCGCCCGAAGCTCCCGTCGTCGAAGGCGCCGTCGTTGTAGACGACGACGTCGCCGCTGAACAGGGTGCGCTCGCCCACGAGCGAGACGTGGTCGTCGGCGTGACCCGGCGTGTGGACGACGTCGAAGGACTCCTCGCCCAAGGCCACCCCGTCCCCGTCGGCGAGTGCGTGGGTCCGCCGGGGGTGGTCGGCGTGGGCGTACAGGTCGGCGTCGAAGGCGTCGAGGACGGCGTCGAGTTCGCCGACGTGGTCGTGGTGCTGGTGGGTGAGCACCACCCGATCCAGGTCGTCGACGTGGTCGGCGATAACGTCGACGACGCCCGGCATCGTCCCCGCGTCCACCAGCGCCGGACGCTCGCCGGTGACCAGGTACGCGTTGCAGGTGAACTCCTCGGCGTCCGCGGTGACGTTGTGGACGTCCATACCGCCGTCTTCCGCGCACAGCGACAAAAACCGGCCGGTGAGTGACGACCGCCCCCTGCAAATCTTTTTTGGTCGTGCGTCTGGTAGACGTACACGTATGGGCTTCGGGAGCTACGATGAATCCGAACAGGAGAACCAGGAGTTAGACGCCGACCTCGACGACAACGAGGGCGTCGAGACGTCCGAGAACGACCACCGGGGGTCGGTGGAGTTCGAGATCGGGGCGTCGAACGACGAGCTGATCGACCGGCTCAAAGAGATCAAAGACGAGTGAAAGCCGGCGCGCGGGCGCTCGGAGTCGCCGAATCTTTTTCCGACGACGATCGGAGCGTGCTCTGCGGTGTCGTCTGCCGTCGCGACCGGGTCACCGACGGGTTCGCCTTCGGATCGTGTGCCGTCGGCGGCACCGACGCCACCGAGGCCATCGCGGATCTCTGGACGACGCTGGATCGGGAGGACGTGCGCGTCCTCCTCGTCGCGGGGGTCGCACCCGCATGGTTCAACGTCGTGGACCTGTCGGCGCTCCACGAGCGGGTGGGCCGCCCCGTGCTCTCCGTGTCGTTCGAGGCCAGCCCCGGGCTCGAACCCGCGCTCCGCGAACAGTTCTCCGGCGACGCGCTCGACCGGCGGCTCCGGACGTACCGCGACCTGCCGCCGCGGCGGCGAGTCGACGTGAACGACGAGACGGTGTACGTCCGGGCCGTCGGCGTCGACGACGCGGCGGCCGCCGAGGCGGTGCGGGCGTTCACGCCGTCCGGCGGCCGCCCGGAGCCGCTCCGGGTGGCGCGGCTGGCCGCCCGGGCCGCTCGCCGGTTCCGGGCGGACGGGGGGACTTAAGCCGCCGGCCCACGGGCACCCGCTATGGTCGAGACGGAGGGGCCGGACGTGTGTGCCTGTGAGCGGTGTCCGGCGCTCGTCGAGTCGCGGAGTCGCATCGTCAACGGAACGGGGCCGGCCGACGCCGGCCTGCTGTTCGTCGGCGAGGCGCCGGGCGCCGACGAGGACGAGCGGGGGGAGCCGTTCGTGGGGCGCTCGGGATCGGTGCTGGACGACGCTCTCCGGGACGCCGGGCTGGCGCGGGCGGACGTGCGCATCACCAACTGTGTGCGGTGTCGGCCGCCCGAGAACCGGGATCCACACGTCGACGAACTCGACAACTGCGCGGGGTTCCTGGGGCGGGAGGTCGAGGCGGTCGATCCGGACCTGATCGTCACGCTCGGGAAGGTGCCCGGCGAGCGCCTGCTGGACCGGTCGGTGGCGGTGACGGAGGAGGCGGGATCGGTCGTCGACGTCCGCCTCGGCGGAACTCCCCGGCGCGTGTTGCTCTGCCTGCACCCGGCGGCGACGCTGTACGATCGGAGCCAGCGCGGGGCGTTCGAGGACGCCATCGCGCGGGCGGCCGACCTCGTGGGCGCCGGGAGCGGCGACCAGGCGCGGCTCGGCGACTACTGATAGCGATCATCGGAAGTCGTCATAGGTTCTCGCCGGATCATCCCCGCGAGAACCTATGGACAGTTACGATACTCGCTATGAGCGTCGACGCAACGGAAAACCACTTGCCCCCTGGCCACCGAGTGTCGGTATGAGCCTGTCCGAACCGCCGTCGGAGGCGCTGGCGGACGTAGTCATCGTCGACTACGGCCTCGGCAACCTCCGGTCGGCGACGCGCGGTCTGGAACGCGCCGGCGCGGCCGTGACCATCACCGACGACCCCGGCGACTTCGCCGCCGCCGACGGCATCGTGTTGCCGGGGGTCGGCGCCTTCCGCGAGGGGATGGAGAACGCCGGGCCGTACCGCGAGGCGCTCGCGGATGCCGTCGCCCGTGACCAGCCCGTCTTCGGCATCTGTCTGGGGATGCAGATGCTCCTCACGTCGAGCGAGGAGGCCGACCACGCCGGCGAGGGCGACGTCGTCGGCCTCGATTTCGTCCCCGGACGCAACGTCCGGTTCGACGAGGGGCAGACCATCCCCCACATGGGCTGGAACGAGCTGTCGGTCGAGCGGTCCCACCCGCTGGTCACGGGCGTCGAGGGGAGCGACCGCGGCGGATCCGTCGACGGCGAACACGCCTACTTCGTCCACTCCTACTACGCCGTCCCGGACGACGACGGGGCGGTCGTCGCCACGACCGACCACGGACGGACGTTCCCCGCGGTTATCGCCAGCGAGGACGGGACCGTCTTCGGGACCCAGTTCCACCCCGAGAAAAGCGGTGAGACGGGGCTGACGATCCTGCGGAACTTCGTCGACGTCTGTTCTCTGCGGTGATAATCGGCGCCGTGTATTTATACAGACCTCGCCGAAACGGGGGAACGTGAACGAACGGACGGTGACCACCGAAACCGGCGCCGGCGACTTCCTCGAAGGCATCCCGGACGGCGTCGTGGTGTACGACCCCGAGACCGGGGTGATTCGCGCCGTCAACGCTCGGTTCGCGGCCCTGACCGGCTTCGACCGGGAGCGTCTCGTCGGCCGGCACGTCGAGGACCTCCTGGCGGACGAACGACGTTCCGAGTCGCGAGCCGTCGATCCCGGGGACGGCACGGCGACCGTCGAGTGGCCGCTGGAGCGGCGCGACGGCGGGACCGTCTGGGCCGAACTCTCCGCGTCGCGTGTCGAGCGTGACGGCGGGACCCGCGTCCTCGCCACCGCCCGTGACGTGACCGACCGGAAGCACCGCCAGGACGAACTCGGCCGGTTCGAGGAGTTGGTCGAACACGTCCCCACGGGCATCTTCCGAGCCCACGACGACCCCGAGGGGACCTTCCTCGAAGCCAACCCGACGATGGTCGACCTGTTCGACGCCGACTCGAAGGCGGATCTGCTCTCGACGCCAGTGGCCGACATCTACGCCGACGGGGACGACCGGCGGCGCTTCTTCGACACCATCGCCGAGACGAACGTCGTCACCGAGAAACTCGAGCTCCGGACGCTCGACGGGGAGTCGTTCTGGGGGTTGGTCACCGTCTGTCGGTGTTCCCCCGTCGACGGCGAGCCGTACCTCGACGGCGCGATCAAGGACGTGACCGAGGCCCGCGAGTACCGGCAGGTGTTGGAGGAACAAAACGAGCGTCTCGAACTCCTCAACCGGATCGTCCGCCACGACATCCGCAACGACATGCAGCTCGTCCAGGGGATGACCGACCTGCTCGACAACGTCGTGACGGGGGGCCACCGCCCCCAACTGGAGACGATCCGGAGCCGGACGGATCACGTGATCGAGCTGACGGACGTGATGGGGGATCTGATGGAGACGCTCGTCTCGGAGACCGACCCGACGCTCGAACCGATCCACCTCTCGTACGTGCTCGATCAGGAGATCCGGGAGGCACAGTCGAGCTACCCCGAGGCGACGATCCGGACCCGCGGGAACGTCCCGCTGGTCGAGGTGGTCGCGAACGACATGCTGGGGTCGGTGTTCCGGAACCTGCTGAACAACGCCGTCCAGCACAGCGACCGCGACGACCCCACCGTCACCGTCTCCGCGTCCGCCGAGGACGACGCGGTGACCGTCCGCGTCGCCGACGACGGGTCGGGGATTCCCGACGACCGCAAGGAGACGGTCTTCGGCAAGGGCGAGAAGGGCATCGACAGCGAGGGGACGGGGCTGGGACTCTACCTAGTGTACACGCTCGTCGACCAGTACGGCGGCGACGTGTGGATCGAGGACAACGACCCCCGCGGCACCGTCTTCGTCCTGCGGTTCGAGCGGGCGGCCTGACCGGTCCGACGCGTTTTTCACCGCGCCACGCGACCCTCGATCCATGGAAGCCATCACGCTCGGCCCGGCGGGGACCTACTCCCACCGCGCCGCGCGGGCGGTCGCCGACGAGGTGACGTTCAGTGAATCCGTGACGGCCATCGTCGAGTCCGTCGCCGACGGCGAGTACCGCCGCGGCGTCGTCCCCATCGAGAACAGCATCGAGGGGAGCGTTACCGAGACGCTCGACGCGCTGTCCGACTACGACATCGGCGTCGTCGAGGAGGTGGTCACCCCCATTCGTCACGCCCTGCTCGCCCAGAGCGAGTCGTTCGAGGTGGTCGCCAGCCACTCGCAAGCGCTCGCCCAGTGTCGCACCTTCCTCGAATCCGAGTACCCCGAGGTGAGCCTGGAGGCCGTCGCGAGCACCGCCCGCGGCGTCGAACACGCCCGCGAGGATCCGACGGTCGCCGCCATCGCCCACCCCGACAACGCCGACGCCGACCTGCAGGTCCTCGCCGAGGACATCCAGGACCGGAGTTCGAACGCGACCCGGTTTTTCGCCATCTCGCCCGCCGAGGAGCGCACCGAGGCCGGCGGGAAGTCGACGATCATCGTCAACCCGAACGCCAACTACCCCGGCCTCCTGCTGGAGCTGCTGGAGGCCTTCGCCGACCGCGACATCAACCTCTCGCGTGTGGAGTCCCGACCGACGGGCGACCGCCTCGGCGACTACCTCTTCCACATCGACTTCGAGGCCGGCCTGTACGAGGACCACGCGCGGGCGGCCGTCGAGGAGGTCGAGGGCATCGCGGAGAAGGGGTGGGTTCGCCGCCTCGGCTCCTACGACACCCGCCACGTGGTCTGAGCGGCCACGGGCGCCTCGGAGCCGCCGCGCGTCCGCCGGCCGATCCCCGTCGTCGACCGGTCAGTCCTCGACGACCGGGAGTTCGACCACAACGACGGTGCCGCGGGGATCGTTCGGTTCGACCCACACGTCGCCGCCGTAGTGATCGACGAGCGACTGAACGAGGTAGAGTCCCAGCCCCGTCCCCGTGCTGTCGAGTCCTTTCTCCCCCTTGCCGAAGACGTCGCCGTCCAGTTCCGGCGGGATGCCCGGCCCGTCGTCGGCGACGCGGACGCGGACACGGGGGTCGCCACGCAAGAGGTCGGCGGAGACGGTGACGGTCGGCTCCTCGCGGTCGCTGTGCTGGACGGCGTTGTTCAGCAGGTTCCGGAACACCGAGGTGAGCAGGTCGTTCGCCCGGACCGTCACGTCCGGAATCTCGCCCTCGACGGACAGCGTGGCGTCGGCGAACGCCTCGCGCCGCCGGTCGAGTTCCGCCTGGATCGTCTCGGGGAGCGACACCGGCTCCAGCGGGAGTTCCGTCTCGCCGGCCACCGTCCGGGCGAGGTCCCGGGAACTCCGCGTGAGTTCGACGACGTGTTCGCCCGTGGCGACGATGGTGTCGAGCGAATCCTGTCCGGCCTCGTCGACGTGTTCCTCGAGGAGTTCCGCGAGGCCGAGGACGATCTGCATGTCGTTGCGGATGTCGTGACGGAGGACGCGGTTGAGCGCGCGGAGCTGGTCCCGGGTGCGTGCGAGCGCCCGCTCGGAGGCCCGGCGTTCGCTGATGTCCCGGGCGACCGCGAGGATCGCCGGTGCGTCGTGGTACCGGACGAGTCGGGCGCTGATCTCGACCGGAATCGTCTCGCCGTCGGCGGTTTCGTGGACCGTCTCGTAGACGATGCGGTCGTCGGCCGCGACGTACCGACCGTCGGCGCCGCCCTCGCCCTCCAAGTCGTCGGCGGACCGACGACGCAGGGCGGCGGCGTCGTAGCCGAGCCGGTCGACCGCACCCTCGTTGGCGGCGAGGATCCGTCCCCGGGTGTCGTGGACGAGCACCGTATCGCCGATACCGTCGAAGAGGTCGCGGTACTCGTCCCGGGCGTGCCGGAGCGATCGGATCGACGCCGCCTGTCTCGCGGTGAACAGGCCGACGACGACGCCAACCGCGCCGCCGGCGCTGGCGACGTTCAGGACGACAAGCATCGATCGCACGCCGGCGACCGTGACGAGAGTGTCGAGGACGACCCACCAGGCGAACCCGCCGAAGGCGAGCGTCCCGGCGAGGGCCGCGGCGGGAACGTGGAGGGCGATCCGCCCGTCGAGGTCGCTCCACAGGAGCCACCCGGCCGCGACGGCGAGGAGGACGACCAGCCCGGCGGGGGCGGCGACGACGGCGGCCGGTGATCGCCACGGCCGACCACCCAACTCGCCGAGCCAGATGCCGAGCAACGCGACGGCGAAGCTCACGAGGACGGCCACTCCGAGGACCCGTCCGAAGGACGATCGGTTCACGAGTGTGCCCACCCCCGTCGGTCACGGGCCACACGGATAGATAATGTTCGCTTACCGCCGTTCGGCGCGGTTCTAACGGACACTTACCGGCGACTCTCGACGATGATAGCGTCGGAAACGAGTCGTTTCCGCCGGCGGTATAGGAGTTATTTTAGGTCGGGGGGACTTGATCCGGGGTATGGACTACGACCCGCAGGACATCGAGGAGCGCTGGCGGGAGCGCTGGGCCGAGACGGGCCGGTACGAGGCCGACCCCAGCGACGCGGACGACGAGCCGACGTTCATCACCGTTCCCTATCCGTATCCGAGCGGCGGGATGCACATGGGCCACGTCCGGACGTACACCGTCCCGGACGTGTACGCCCGGTACCGGCGACAGCGGGGCGACAACGTCCTCTTTCCCATCGCCTGGCACGTCACCGGCACGCCGATCATCGGCGCCGTCGAGCGCCTGAAGAAAGGTGAGGAGGAGCAGTTGTCGGTGCTCCGGGACACCTACGACGTCCCCGAGGACACCCTGCAGGACCTGGAGACGCCGATGGGCTACGCCCGCTACTTCATCGAGGAACATTACAAGCGGGGAATGAAGTCGCTGGGGCTGTCCATCGACTGGCGCCGAGAGTTCACCACCAACGACGAGCGCTACTCGAAGTTCGTCACGTGGCAGTACGAGACCCTCCGTGACCGGGACCGACTGGAGAAGGGCCTCCACCCGGTCAAATACTGCACCAACGAACAGCAGCCGGTGACCACCCACGACCTGCTGGAGGGCGAGGAGGCGGAGTACCAGGAGTACACCCTCATCCGCTTCGGCCTCGACGACGCGGTGGTGCCGATGGCGACGCTGCGCCCCGAGACGGTCCGTGGGGTCACGAACGCCTACGTCGAGCCCGACGCCACGTACGTCCGGGCGACGGTCGACGGCGAGACGTGGCTGGTCTCGGAGGCGGCTACCGAGAAGCTCCGCCTCCAGGCTCACGAGGTGGACGTCACCGAGCGGTTCCCGGGGTCGGAGCTCGTCGGGCAGTCGGTCACCAACCCCGTGACCGGCGACGCGGTGCCGGTCCTGCCCGCGACGTTCGTCGACCCGGACAACGCGACGGGCGTCGTCATGTCGGTGCCCGCCCACTCCCCGGACGACTACCTGGCGCTGGAGGAGGCGAAGGCCGACGCCGAGCGCATGGAGCGGCACGGCGTCGACCCCGACGCCGTCGCGGCCATCGATCCGGTGCCCATCCTCGACGTCGAGGGCTACGGCGACGTGCCGGCCCGCGACGCCGTCGAGTCGGCCGACGTCACCTCGTCGAACGACCCCGAACTGGAGGCGGTGACGAAGGAACTCTACAACCGCGAGTTCCACGCCGGTCGCCTCCACGACGACTACGGGGAGTTCGCGGGCGAGGTCATCGAGGACGTGCGGGAGGAATACCGCGAGGCGGGTGTCGAGGCGGGCCACTTCGACACCATGTACGAGTTCTCGGAGGAGGTGATCTGTCGCTGTGGCGGCGACGTCGAGGTGGCCGAGCAGGACACCTGGTTCCTCAGCTACAACGACGCGGACTGGAAGGAAGCGACCAAGCGGGTCGTCGAGAACATGGAGTGTATCCCCGAGAACACCCGCGGGGAGTACGACCACACCATCGACTGGCTCAACGAGTGGCCCTGCATCCGCAACTACGGGCTGGGGACACGGCTGCCGTGGGACGACGACTTCGTCATCGAGCCCCTCTCGGACTCGACGGTCTACATGGCGTACTACACCATCGCGCCCCGCCTGCGGGAGATTCCGGTCGATGACCTCGACCGCGACTTCTTCGACGCCCTCTTCTACGGCCCGGAGGCCGTCGACGACCCCGATCCGCGCGCCCTCGACCTGCGTGAGGAGTGGCTCCACTGGTATCCCGTCGACTACCGCTTCTCGGCGAACGACCTCATCTCGAATCACCTCACGTTCTACCTGTTCCACCACGCCGAACTGTTCGACGAACCGCAGTGGCCCGGGGGCATCGTCATCATGGGCATGGGCCTGCTGGAGGGGCGGAAGATGTCCTCCTCGAAGGGACACGTCGTCCTGCCGGACGAGGCAATCCAGGCCTACGGCGCCGACACGGTGCGATTTTTCCTGCTCAACTCCGCGGAGCCGTGGCAGGACTACGACTGGCGTGCCGACCAGGTCGAGAGCGTCCGCGACCAGCTGGAGCGGTTCTGGAACCGGGCGACCGAGCTGCTCCCCGAGGAGCCGACGTCGACGTTCGACGACGAGCGGCCGGCCCTCGAACACGTCGACCGGTGGCTCCTGTCGAAGCTCCAGCGGACCGTCCGCGAGGTGACCGAGGCGATGGAGCGATCGGAGACGCGGACGGCCAGTCAGGCCGCCTTCTACGACTTCGAGGAGTCGCTCCGGTGGTACCGCCGCCGCGCCGACCGGGACCGACCCGGCGCCCGGTGGACGCTCCGGCACGCTCTGGAGACGCGGCTGCGCCTCCTCGCGCCCTTTGTCCCCTTCATGGCGAACGAACTCCACGAGCGGCTGACCGGCCGGCCCGCCGAGGACGCCCCGTGGCCCGAGGTCGATCCAGACCTGGAGAACCGGGCGGTGGAGCTACAGGAGGAACGGATCGAACGCCTCACCGAGGACGTCCACGACATCGTCGACGTGACCGGGACCGATCCCGAGGTCGTCCGGGTGTACGCCGCCGCCGACTGGAAGTGGAAGGTCTTCGACGCCGTCGTCGAGGCCGGACCGGACGTGGGTGCGGTGATGAGCGAGGCGATGAGCGACCCCGACCTCCGCGAACGGGGCGACGCGGTGAACGACCTCGCGGGCGAACTCGTCGAACTCGTCCGCGATCTGGACGACGCGACGGTCGACGCCATGGACGACCTCGACGAGCGGGCGACCTACGAGACGGCCGTTCCCTTCCTCGAACGCGAGTTCGGCGCCGAGGTGCGGGTCTACGACGAGGACGCCGACCCGCCGGACCCCGGCGACAAGGCCGGCGACGCCGTCCCCTTCCGGCCCGCGATCCACCTGGAGTAACGTCGCGGCCGGGCCACCGGCGCGTCACTCCGTCGCGAGGCCGAGCAGGTCGAACCGCGTGCCGGCGCCCGCGGCCGTGGCCCGTTCGTAGACGACGTGGGCCGCCGCCACGTCCTGGATGGCGAGGCCCGTGCTGTCGAAGACGGTGACCCCGTCCTCGGGCGTTCGTCCCGGCTTCGCCCCCGTCACCACCTCGCCGAGTTCGGCGTGGATGTCGGCGTCCGTGAGCCGGCCGGTCCCGTAGGAGACGTTGATTTCGCCGGAGTGGGTACACTGCGCGTGGTCGTCGACGACGAGCGTCGCGGCCGCCAGCAGGTCGTCGGCGAGTTCGTGTTTGCCCGGGGCGTCGGCGCCGACGGCGTTGACGTGGGTCCGCTCGCCGACGGCGTCGGCGGCGACGATGGGGTCGCGGACGGGCGTCACCGTCGAGAGGACGTCACAGGCCGCCGCCTCGGCGATGGTGCCCACGCGGGCGTCGAACCGATCGCTCACGGCGTCGACGAAGGCCCGCGCGCGCTCCGCGTCGGCGTCGGCGACGACGACGGTCCCGATCGGTCGGACCGTCGCGATGGCGTCGAGTTGGGCGTGGGCCTGCACGCCCGCCCCGACCAGTCCGAGGGAGGACGCCCCCTCGACCGCGAGGTGGTCGGTGGCGACGGCGGCGGCCGCGCCGGTCCGCCGGGTCGTGAGCGCCGTGCCGTCCATGATCGAGAGGGGCACCGCCGTCTCGGGGTCGGAGTAGATCATCGTCCCCATGACCGTCGGGAGGCCGTGGCGCTCCCCGTTGTGCGGGTGGGAGTTCACCCACTTCACGCCCGCGGCGTCCCAGTCGCCCGCGTCGAGGTAGGCGGGCATCGACCGGAAGTCGCCGTCGTACTGCGGGAGGTCGACGTACGACTTCGGCGGCATCGTCGCGTCGCCGCGCTCGTAGGCCGCGAAGGCGGCCTCGACCGCGTCGACGAGGGCGTCCATCGGTGCGTTGTCGGCAACCGTCTCGCCGTCCAGAAGCAGGGTCTCCATGGTCGCCCCTAACGTATCCGTGGAGTTACCGGTTTCGCGGGGCGGGTCAGTGGGTCGCGCCGGTGGTCGTCCCCGTCCCCGCGGGCGTCCCGCCGCCGTCGAGGGTCACCTCGAAGAGCTCCGAGAGGTCGGGGCCGACCACGGCGAACCGGACGCGTCCGGGCGCCGCGTCGTCGTCGAGGTAGTAGTCGACGGTCGTCCCGTGGGTCGCGGACTCGCCGGCCGCGAGCGACCGATCGATCCCCTCGGCGCCGTAGAGCGGCCCTTGTTGGTTGATCGCCGCGCGGAAGACGCCGGGGCCGTCGCCCTCGTTGGTCACGTCGATCGTGACGGGGATCGGCTCGTCCGCCGGAACGGACTCGGGCACGTCGGCGGCCGCCGAGAAGGCGGGTGGTGGCGAGCGGAGTGGGTCGACCGCCGCCGGGGGAACGGTCCATTCGGCGACGACGTCGCCGGGGTCCGGTGGCGTATCCGTCCGCTCGGGACCGTCGCTCCCCAGGACCACCGCGACCGACTCGGCGTCCAAGGGCGCGGGAACCCGGAAGCCGAGGAACCCCTCGGGGTTCGACTCGCCGTACCGCCGCCCGGTCACGGGCGCGGCGACGCGGGCGGGTCCGAGATACTCGATTCCCGATCCGTAGCGGGCGTCCTCGGCGACGAGCCCGAACCGGTCCGGCGCCGGCGGCGTTCCCGACCCGTCGGCGGCCACGGCGACGAAGACGAACTGGTCGCCGTCCGCCGGGTGGACGTCCATGGCGTCCGGCGCGCTCAGATAGCGGACCGAGTGGGCGGTCACGAGGTCCGAGACGGTGACGGTCGCGCCGTCGACGGCGACGGCGTCGCCGAGCGTGGCGGCGTCGCCCGCGGGCGTTTCGGTCGGCGTGGCGGTCGACGTTCGCGTCGGTTCGGCGGGGGATCCGCCGCCGAGACAGCCGGACAGGCCGATCGCTGCGGTGCCGATGCTCGCGAGGACGGCACGTCTCCCGGAGGGCATACCATGGGCTACCGGGGGTGGGATCAAGGGCTTTGTGACGGGAACGGGGGAAAACGGGAACGGAGCGTGCGGGGGGTACAGTCAGCGTTCAGCGGTCGACGGCAGTGGGGCGGTGACCGGGCGTCACATCGCGCCGCCCATGCCGCCCATGCCGCCCATGCCGCCGCCGGCACCGCCCTCGTCCTCGTCGCCCGAGGTCGAGAGGTCGCCCGCGGCGATGATGTCGTCGATCTTCAGGACCAGGTTCGCGGCCTCGCTGGCCGAGGTGAGCGCCTGCTCCTTGGAGTGGGCGGGTTCGACGACGCCCGCGTCGAGGGTGTCGACCACGTCGCCGGTGAAGACGTTGAGGCCGGCACGGGTGTCGCCCGACTCGTGGGCGGCACGCAGGTCGACGAGCGTGTCGATGCTGTCGAGGCCAGCGTTACTGGCGAGCGCGCGCGGGACGACTTCGATGGCGTCGGCAAAGGCCTCGACGGCGAGCTGCTCGCGGCCGCTGACGCTGTCAGCGTAGTCACGCAGGCGGCTCGCGAGTTCGACCTCGACGGCGCCGCCGCCGGGGAGCACGCGCCCGTCGGCCGCGGTGGTGGACACCACGTCGAGGGCGTCCTGAACGCCGCGTTCGAGTTCGTCGACGACGTGCTCGGTCGAGCCACGCAGCAGGAGCGTCACGCCGTGGGCGTCGTCGCCCTCGACGTAGAACAGGCCGGCCTCGGCGTCGCGGCTGATCCGACCGGTGCCGAGGTGGGCGTCGGTCGCGGCGTCGAGATCGGAGACGATCTCGGCGCCGAGGATCTCTTGGAGGAAGCCCATGTCGGATTTCTTCGTCCGGCGGACCGCCAGGATGCCCTCCTTGGCCAGCAGGTACTGGGCGAGGTCGTCGATGCCCTTCTGACAGAACACCACGTCGGCGCCCGTCGCGACGATCTGATCGACCTTCTGGCGGAGCTGTTTCTCCTCGCTGTCGAGGAACTGCTGGAGCTGGTCGGGGTTGTCGATGTTGACCGACGTGTCGGCGTCGGTCTCCTCGACCTCGATGGGATCGTTCAGCAGGAGCACGTCCGCCGAGTCGAACTCGACGGGCATGTCGTCGTTGACGGGGTCCTTGTCGATGACCGCGCCGTTGAGGAGCTCGGACTCGGAGGCCGAGCGGCCGGTCTGGGTCTCGATCTCGACGAACTCCAGGTCGACGACGTGGCTGCCGTCGTCGGCCTCGACGGTGACGGCCCGGACCGCCTCGACCACGAGGCGAGCCAGAAGGTCCTTGTCGAGTTCGGAGCTCTTGCCCGTCATCGACGTCTCGGCGACCTTCCGCAGGAGGTCCTCGTCGGTGGGGTCGACCTGCTCGGCGATATCGTCGACCTGCTCGCGGGCCTCCGTGGCGGCCATGTTGAAGCCCTTGATGATCGCCGTCGGGTGGATATCCTGATCGAGGAGTTCCTCGGCGTTCTTCAGGAGTTCGCCCGCGATGGCGACGGCCGTCGTCGTCCCGTCGCCGGCCTCGTCCTCCTGTGTCTCGGCGACTTCGACGATCATCTCGGCCGTCGGGTTGTCGATATCCATCTCCTGGAGGATGGTGACCCCGTCGTTGGTGATGGTGACGCTGCCCATCGAGTCGACGAGCATCTTGTCCATCCCCTTGGGTCCGAGCGTGGACCGTACCGACTCCGCGACCGCTCGGGCCGCCGAAATGTTGTACTCCTGGGCGTCCTTGTCCTTGACGCGCTGGGCGTCCTCGCCCATAATGATCATCGGCTGACCCTGCTGCATTCGCTGACTCATGGTTCACCGAACGATTGTTTGTCCTTCTATATAAAAATAAGGGTTGTGAGTCACGACGAAGCGCGAACCGTTCGGCGACGAATCGGAAGAGATCCGGAGACGGGAGCGACCCGACGTGTGTCTTGTCAACTGTTATCACGAGTCAGGACGAGGCGTTCGACTGGACGACGCGGCGGTTTTAAATACGCGAGGGTCGCTCAGTCGTCGGCGGGTTCCTTCCAGTGGACGGTGACGGTCCCGACGGCGAAGGCGTCCGTCGAGTCGTCGGCACGGACGACACGGAGGTCGTTGGTACCGGCCACAAGGTCGACGGCGTCGCCGAACGTGTCGACCCAGTACTGCCAGCCGTCGTTGGGCGGGATGTCGAAGCCGCTCATCCGGTCGCCGTTGATCCGGATCTCGTGGCCGTAGTCGCCGACGTCGAAGGCCTGGATACCGACGTAGCCGTCGAAGGCCTCGTCGGTCGGCACGTGGAACTCGTGGCGTGGCGTCCCGTTGCCGACGTTCTCGGCCCAGTCGAGGTCGAGTTCCCGCCCCTCGGGCGCGAGTTGCGCACCGACGTACATCGTCGCGTAGTTCGCACGGGGTGGCACGAACACCGGTTGGGTCGGGGGACTGAAAAGAGCGCCGACCCGGGCCTTACGGTTCGTCGACCGCGGCCTCGTCCTCGCCGAACTCGGGAAGCTCCGCGTCCTCGTCGAGGGTTTCGAGCTCCTGCTCGTACAGCTGCTGCCGGAGCTGGGCGCGCTTGTTCCGGCCGTTTCGTTCGCGACCACTTTTCGTGTCAGGCATTGTCATGCAAGGGAAGGAGCCCACGACACATGAACCTTTCTCCGATTCCGAGCCGGTGCAGTACTGATCGAACGGTGGCTCGATTCTCTAATCACCGACCGATCGTGGACCGATCGACCGTCGAGTACGGCGTGCGTTTTAAGCCCCTCGAGTGAGAAGTGTTACCATGTCTCTAAAAGAGGGGCGAACCGAGGTCGGACCGGAGGAGCCAGCGGGCGTCCGGAGATACGTCGCCGAGGCGGTCTGTACCGACTGTGACTACGCCGAGTTCCGGACGACGACGGGCGTAACGGGGTCGTTCACGCGGTGTCCGGAGTGTGGCGGCGACCTAGTGATGCCACGCGACGCGATGTCCTGAGGGGTGGTCGCCACTTCGGGATTGAAAAAGCGCCGGGACAGGGATTTGAACCCTGGATCCCAGAGGGAACACGCTTTCCAGGCGTGCGCCTTACCACTCGGCCATCCCGGCACGCAGTTACGAGTAACCGCTCGGGACTTTAACTCCTTTCCTTTCCCCGCATCCGCGGTTCGAGGACGTGGGTGAGGCCCGTGGCCACGGCACCGACGAGGAGGGCGACGGCGCCGAGGGCGAGCGGCCCGGGGCCCAGCGGGCCGAGGAGGAGTCGGTACCCCTGCGCGAGGACGAGGAAGGCGAGCGCCCCCACCAGCCCCCACAGGAGACTCGACGTGCGCTGGGTCGTCACTCCAGGTCGGCGATGGCCTCGATTTCGAGGGCCGCGCCCTTGGGCACGTTCCCCACCTCCACGGCGCTCCGGGCCGGCGGGTCCGCGTCGAAGTACGTCGCGTACGTCTCGTTCATCTCGTCGAAATCGTCGATGTCGTCGAGGAAGATGGTGACCTTCAGCAGGTCGCTCGCGTCGGCGCCCTCGTCCGCGAGGATGGCCAGCACGTTGTCGAGACACTGCTCGGTCTGGGTCGCCACGCTCTCGTCGTCGAGCAGGTCGCCGTCCGTCGTCAGCGGGAGCTGTCCCGCGGTGAACAGGAGCGAGCCGTTGGTCGTCGCCTGACTGTACGCGCCCACGGCGGCCGGGGCGTCGTCGGTGCTGATGGTTCGTTTCACGCCCGGGTGGTCGGTCGGCGACCGGTTAAAGGTACACATCGGCGGCAGGAACCGCCGCGCCTACACCGACATCTGGTAGCCGTTGACGATTTCGACCTCGTAGCCCTCGTCGCGGAGCGCCGCGAGGAGTTCGTCGACGTGCTCCGGTCCCCGGGTCTCGACTTCGAGTTCGACGCGCGCGTCGTTCATCGCCACGTCCCGGGAGGTGCGGTCGTGGTGGAAGGCCGTGATGTTCGCGCGGTGGTCGGCGATGATCTCTCCGAGCGCCACCAGCGCGCCCGGCTGGTCCTTCAGGATCGTCCGGAACCGGAGGTACCGCCCGGTCGCCACCAGCCCCCGCATCACCACCGTCGTCAACACGTTCAGGTCGATGTTCCCGCCACACAGCGCCGGGACGATAGTCTCGCCGTCCTCGTACTCGATGGCGTCGGAGAGGAGGGCAGCGAGGGAGATGGCACCCGCCCCCTCCGCGAGCGCCTTCTCGCGTTCGAGCAGGTAGGTCAGGGCGATGGCGATGGACTCGTCGTCGACGGTCACCACCTCGTCGACGCGCTCTTTGATCACCTCGAAGGTGCGGTCGCCGATCCGACGGGTGGCGATCCCGTCGGCGATGGTGTCGACGGCGTCGCGCTCGTAGATCTCCCCCCGCCGGATCGATTCGGCCGCGCTGGAGGCCCCCTCGGCCTGGACGCCGATCACGCGGACGTCCGGGTCGTGGGCCTTCACCGCCGTGGCGATACCCGAGATCAGGCCGCCGCCGCCGATGGGAACGATGACCGTATCGAGGTCCGGACAGTCCTCGACGATTTCGAGGCCGATGGTGCCCTGGCCGGCCATCACGGTTTCGTCGTCGAAGGCGTGGACGTACGTCCGCCCCTCCACCTCCTCGATCCGGTGGGCCTCGGCCTGGGCCTCGCTGTAGTCCGCGCCGTGGAGAACGACCTCGCCCCCGTAGCGCTCGGTCGCTTTCACCTTCGAGACCGGCGCGTGTTCCGGCATGACGATCTTCGAGTCGACGCCCGCCCGGGTCGCCGCCAGCGCCACGCCCTGGGCGTGGTTCCCGGCGCTCGCGGTCACGACCCCCGCCTCCTGGTCGGCCGTCGACAGCGTCTCGATCCGGTTCATGGCCCCGCGGATCTTGAACGCGCCCGTGCGCTGGAAGTTCTCCAGTTTCAGATGCACGTCGGCGCCGGTCATCTCGGAGAAGGCATACGAGTACTCGAGCGGCGTGTGCCGAGCGACCGTCGACACCCGCTCCCGAGCGTCGAGGACGTCGTCGTGGGTGAGCATACCGCCCATACCTGACGGTGGTGGTTAACGGTTTATGTACGGCTGGGGCCGTCGCTCACGGGTTTCGAAAGGGGAATGCACGCGTGTGACGTGCGATTCGACCAACACCGGGGAGACATATAAACATCATGAAGGCGCGGTGAAAGTGAAAGTAACCGACTACACGGGGCCGGGGCGCCACAGACGACCGACCGGCGCCGCGAGTGGATCACGGGCGCGGCCGGACGACCGCCCCGCCGTCGGCGACGTATCGACGGACCCGGTCGGCGAAGGGGCCCGTTCCGGGCCACGTCACCGACGACTCGACGTCGAGGGGCGCCGGATCGCCGACGTAGACGGCGGCCGTCCCGCCGTCGGTTCGGGGGACCGCGACGCGGACGTAGAGGCCCCGGTCGACACCCTCGTAGGCGTCGAGGGCGTCGAGGGCGTCCGTCCGGAGGAGTCGACCCGCCGTCTCACCACCGGGCGCGAGCGTCGGATACCGACCGGCGACCGGGTGACAGCCCTCCAGGATCGCCGCCCCGACGAAGACGAAGGAGTCCACCACCGACGACACCCGGGCCGGTTCGGTGAGGCGGCCGTAGACGAAGACGTCCATGGTGACACGGGGGTCGGCCGTTCGGCTATCGCTCCTCGATGGGAACGAACTCGCGGTTGCGGTCGCCGACGTAGTGCGCACGGGGCCGGATCAGGCGACTGTCCTCGTACTGTTCGAGCATGTGGGCGATCCAGCCGCCGACGCGCGACAGGGCGAAGATGGGGGTGTACAGGTCGACCGGGATGCCCATCTGGTAGTACATCGACGCCGAGTAGAAGTCGACGTTGGGCGCGAGTCCCTTCTCCTCGGCCATGTACTCCTCGATGGCGACGGAGTACTCGTACCACCGCGGGTCCCCGACCGTCTCGCCCAGACGTTCGGAGTACGTCTCGAGGATGGCCGCCCGCGGGTCGCGGACGTTGTAGACGCGGTGACCGAAGCCGGGGATGCGTTCGCCGCCGTCGACCGCGTCCTCGATCCACTCGCGGGGCCCCTTCCCGCTGTCGTCGATCTCCTGTAACATCCGCATGACGTTCTGGTTGGCGCCGCCGTGGAGCGGGCCGGCGAGCGTCCCGACGGCGCTGGTGACGCCGCTGTGCAGGTCGGACATGGTGGAGGTCGTCACCAGCGCGGAGAACGTCGACGCGTTCAGACCGTGGTCGGCGTGCAGGACGAGCGCGGTGTCGAACGTCTCGATGGCCACCTCGTCGGGCTCCTCGTCGTTCAGCATGTAGAGGAAGTTCGCGGCGTGATCCAGATCCGACCGGGGGTCGACGGGGTCGTCGCCGTCGCGAAGCCGGGCGAACGCCGCCAGGACCGTCGGTAGTTTGGCGGTGATCCGACAGCCCTTGGCCATGTTGGCCTCGCGGTCGTCGGGCGCGGCGTCGGCGTCCTCGTCGTACGCCGAGAGCGCGGAGAGCACCGTCCGCAGCATCGCCATCGGGTCCACTTCCCGCTCCGCGAGGTTCGCGATGAGGTCGTAGACGTCGGGATCGAGGTTCCGCTGGTCGGCCAGTCGGGCGGCGAAGGCGTCGCGTTCCGAGCGGGTCGGCCACTCGCCGTTCCAGAGCAGCGACAGCACCTCCTCGTAGCTCGCCCGGCGTGCGAAGTCCTCGATGGCGTACCCGCGGTAGCCCAACTCGCCGGCGTCGCCGTCGATGTAGCTCAGCCGGGACTCGGAGACTACGACGCCCTCCAGTCCCCGTTTGACCTCATCAGACATACCCAAGCGGTTTCGAACCGTCTCAAAAAAGCGTTGCCGTTTACCTCACGATCCCGTCAGGTCAGGCGCGTCGGTCGCCGGACGCCCGGAGGGGGCGTCCCGCCGACCGGGGGGATTTTACCGCTCGGCGCTACGGCCTATGTATGATCCTCTCGGACACCGACATCCTCGCTCGACTCCGCGAGGGTGACCTCGTGATCGACCCGCTGGACGACGTCGACCAGCAGGTCCAACCCGCCAGCGTCGACCTCCGACTGGGCTCGGAGTTCCTCGAGTTCCAGCGGACGAACATCCCCTGTATCCACCCCACTCACGAGGGGGAAGTCAGCGACTACATCGCCGAGACGGTCGTCCCGGACGGCGAGGAGTTCATCCTCCACCCCGGCGACTTCGTCCTCGGGACGACCCGGGAGCGCATCGAGATGCCTTCCGACCTCGTCGCCAACGTCGAGGGGCGCTCCTCGCTCGGCCGCCTCGCTGTCGTCGTCCACGCCACCGCGGGCTTCGTCGACCCCGGCTACCGCGGCCAGGTGACCCTCGAACTGTCGAACCTCGGGACCGCACCCGTCGCGCTCACGCCCGGCATGCGCGTCTCCCAACTCGTCTTCACCGAACTCTCCTCGCCGGCCGACCGGCCCTACGGCAGCGACCGCGGCTCGAAGTACCAGGACCAGCGTGGCCCCCAGGCCTCTCGCATCGGGGACGACCCCGAGTTCGAGTCATGAAGTTCGTCGAGGAGGTAGTCGTCGAGGAGTTCCTCCCGACCGTCCGCTCGATGCTCGCGGCGGATCTCCGGGACCGAGGGTTCACCCAGCGCGAGGTGGCCGAGGCGCTCGGCATCTCCCAGTCGGCCGTCTCGAAGTACGCCCACGGCGAGGTGGCGACGAGCGACGCCATCAGCGCCGACGAGCGGGTCCGTGACCTCGTCGAACGGGTCGGCGCCGGGCTGGCGACCGGCGACATGAGTCGCGTCCAGGCGCTCGTCGAGGTCGAAGTGCTGATCCGCCAACTCGAGGACGGCGACCTCCTGGCCGAGCGCCACCGCGAGGCCATGCCCGAACTCCGCGAACACGGCGGCGACTTCGACGTCCACGACCCCGAGAGCACCGTACGGACGACCGAGGAGGTCCGGTCGTCGGTGCGGCGGGGACTCCGGATCCTTCGGAACACCTCGGGCTTTGCCGGCTTCGTGCCGAACGTCGGCTCGAACTTGGTGGAGTGTCTGCCCGACGCCGCGGACGTGGAGGACGTGGCGGCGGTCCCCGGCCGCATCTTCGACGTCCGCGGCACCGCGACGGTGCCCTCTGACCCCGAGTTCGGCGTCAGCGAACACGTCGCCTCGGTGTTGCTGTCGGCACGCGCCGCCGGCGCCGCCGTCCGGGGCGCCCTCAACCTCCGCTACGATCCCGCCCTGATCGAGGGCCTGCACGCGGCCGGGTATCCGACCGTCGAGTTCGACGTCGAAGACGATCGATCTGGGGACGACACACACGACGACGAGGCGGCCCGGCCGGGCGTCGTCGAGGCCGTCCGCGAGGCCGACCCCGACGCGCCCTTCGTCCTCTACCAGACCGGCGGCTTCGGCATCGAGCCGATCACCTACGTCCTCGGGGCCGACGCCCCCACGGTGGCCCGGATCGTCCGGGACCACTGCCAGGAATGACGACGCCCGACCCCGACCGCGCGGCGGCCGCCCAGACCTTCTACTCCCGGTGGGCCGGCGTCTACGACCGCCTCGCGCGCCGGGCGCCCGGGATCCGTCGCCTCCGCCGGGCCGCCGTCGCGCGGCTCGACCTCTCCCCCGGCGACACCGTCGTCGACGTCGGCTGCGGGACGGGGGCGAACCTGTTGCTCCTCCGCGACCGGGTCGGTCCCGAGGGCACAGTCGTCGGCGTCGACTTCGCGCCCGGTGCGGTGCGACGGGCCCGGGCCCTCGTCGCCCGCGAGGGGTGGACGAACGTGGCCGTCTGCCGGGGCGACGCCACGCGCCTCCCGCTCGACGGCGCCGACGCCGTCCTCGCGACGTTCCTCGTGGGGATGCTCCCCGACCCCGCGGCGACGGTCGACGGGTGGCTCGACGGTCTCGACCCCTCGCGGATCGCGCTCCTGGATCTCGCTCGGAGCCACCGGCTCCCCGGACGCCCGCTGAACCCGCTGTTCGGCGTCGTCGTCGCCACGACGGCGCCGCCGGGCACCCGCGACCACCACGACGACCCGCCCGCGCGGGTCCTCGACCGCCGGGTCGCGGGCGCACACCGGACGCTCCTCGAACGCTGCCCCTCGACCTCCCACGGGACGCGGATGGGCGGGTTCGCCTACCTGAGCGCCGGCGGGCGGTGACTACCCGTACCGGGCCGCGTGTCGCTCGCAGAGGGGTGGATCGCGTAGCTGTGCCCGCACGACCCCCGGCTGGCGGTGGGCGTCGTGGAGGCGACACCGCTCGTCGTCACAGAAGGCCGTCCCCGTCTCCAGGAGGTCGACCGCAGCGAGGGCGTACCCCTTCAGCGCCTCGGTCGTCCGCGGGTCGTCGGCGACGAGGAAGTCGCCCTCGATTTCGGCCTCCAGCACCTCGCGGGGCGGCGCGTCGCCCGTCATCAGGGCGTGTTTGCTCTTCGCCTCGTAGTAGGCCTCGGGCTTGGCCGGCGCCTCGTAGAGGCCCGGGACAGAGAGCAGGGCGGGCTGGCCGAGGACGGCCACCCGCTTGTGCCAGCGGCCGTCGTGGTCGCCCCAGGTGCCGATCACGCGGTCGAGGAGGGGGAGATGCAGGTGATCCAGCCCCCGCTCCCCGGGGAGGCGAGCGTTCAGCGCCCGCTGGACCGCCAGCCCGTCGTAGACGACGCCCCCGGCCCGCTCCGGATCGTCGAGCGCTCGCTCCTCGTACCGGACGATGCCGAGCATCGTGTTGCCCGTCGCCCGCTCGTAGGGGTCGGTGACGCGGGCGGCCGCCAGTTCCTCGGGGAGGTCGTCGTCCGCAGCAGTCGACAGCAGCCGGTCGCGCACCCGCACCTCGGCGTCGATCCGGTCGCGGAGCCAGTCCGCGATGGCGTCGGCGTCCGCGGGCGTCGTCGGGGCGCGATAGAGCGTGACGGTGTCGACCATCGGGACGCCCGATCAGTCGTCGGCGGGCGCCCGCGACGTGAGTTCGACGTCCGGCGCGTCGACGCCGAGTTCGTCGATGGCGGCCTGGGCGGCGCGCTTCCCCGAGACGAGCATGGCGCCGAAGGTCGGGCCCATGCGCGGCAGGCCGTAGGTGGTGGCGACGGCCATCCCCGTCGCGATCAGGCCGTCGTGGACCAAGCCCGTGTGTTCGACGACCGCGTCCTCGCTCTCGCCGACCCACATCGAGTCGTGGCCCGGCGAGTCGTGGCCCGGCGCCCCGTAGGAGTCGTCGCCGGTCTGGTCCATGCCCGTGTTGTGCTCCTTGGCGTGCTGGATGCCCGGCGCGTCGAGGACGCCGCGCTCGTCGAGTTTGGAGATGGCGACGGCGTCGTGGCCCGTCGCGTCGATGACCAGGTCCGCCTCGACGGCGATGGGGTCGACGCAGGTGATCTCCCGGGGCAGCGCGTGAACCGGCGTCCAGTTCATGACGATGCCGCCGACGCGGTGATCCTCGCGGATCACGATGTCGGTGAACTCCGTCATGTTCTGCATCTTGGCGCCGGCGTCACACGCGGCCTTGATCAGTCCCGAACACGCCTCGGGCCCGTTGGCGACGTACAGCCCCTCGGTGTCCTGGGCGGGCTTGTAATCCACGTCGAGGTCCTCTAGGACGTCCTGGGCCGGGTCCCGGACGGTCACCTTGTTCATCAGGAAGCCGCCGAGCCAGAACCCGCCGCCGAGGTAGTTGTTCTTCTCGACGACCATCGTCTTCACGCCCCGCTCGGAGAGCTCCTTCGCCGCCATCAGCCCCGAGGGACCGCCGCCGACGATCAGGACGTCGGAGTCCGAGAAGTCCATGAACTCCTCGGTCCACTCCTGACCGATCGCCCGGGTTACGTCCGCCTCGCCGACCTGACTGAACTGCTCGTACGAAGACATACCACTCAGTAGTATCATCGGGTGGTGGTTATACTTTGCGACCGCGCCGAACCGCCCAACCCTTTTCGCGGTCGACGCCCTATCCCGGTCGATGACCGCTACGGTGATGCCACGATGAGTGGCCTCGTGGACGGCGAGTGGGTCGGCACCGACTACGCCACCGACGACGGCGAGTTCCAGCGCCAGACGACGACGTTCCGCGACCGGATCGGTCCGGACGAGGCCTTCCCGGTCGAGGCCGGACGCTACCATCTCTACATCTGCCGGGCGTGTCCCTGGGCACACCGGGCCGCCATGACCCGCGCGCTCAAGGGACTGGACGACGCCATCTCCCTGTCGCTGGTCCAGCCCGAGCGCTACGACCAGGGCTGGGAGTTCTCCGAGGCCCAACCCGACCCGTTGTACGACGAGGAGTACCTCCGGGATATCTACGTCCGCGCCGACCCGAACTACACGGGACGGGTGACCGTGCCCGTCCTCTGGGACCGGGAGCGGGAGACCATCGTCAACAACGAGTCCGCGGAGATCATGCGGATGTTAGACGTCGCGGGCGACGAGCTGGCGACCCGGGACGTGGACCTCTACCCCGAGGGCTACCGCGACGAGGTCGACCGCCTGATCGAGGACGTCTACGACCCGATCAACAACGGCGTCTACCGCGCCGGCTTCGCCGACTCGCAGGCGGCCTACGACCGCGCCGTCGACGAACTGTTCGACGCGCTCGATCGGTACGACGACCTGCTGGCGGACCAGCGCTACCTCGCCGGCGACCGACTCACGGAGGCCGACCTCGCGATGTTCGCGACGCTCGTGCGCTTCGATCACGTCTACCACACTCACTTCAAGTGTAACCGCCGGGCCATCCACGAGTACGACAACCTCTGGGGCTACACGAAGGACCTCTACACCACGCCCGGCATCGAGCGCACCGTCAACGTGGACCACATCGTCCGGCACTACTACGTCAGCCACGGTGACGTGAACCCCAAACGACTGGTGCCGACGGGCCCCGACATCGACTTCACCGAGGGACACGACCGGGACCGGTTGCCCGGCGGCCCGCCCGCGGCGTTGCAGTAGCCCTCAGATCACCGCCACCACGCCCGCGCTCAGCGCCAGCGTGACGAGTAGTCGGCCGACACTCCCCGCGAACGTCGCGGCGGCGAAGCGGACGTAATCCTCCTCCAGCACCGCGAAGGCGTAGATGGAGAGCGTGTCGGGGAAGAAAGGCACCGAGAGCGCGAGCGCGAGGCCGGCGTAGCCCCAGCGGCGGGCGATTTCCACCGTGCGTCGCTCCGACCACGCGATCACGTCGAACCGGGAGCGCCGGAGCCAGCGGATCAGCGGTCCGGACTCCTTGGCCTCCTGGCCGAGGTGGAAGGCGAAGACGCTGCCCGCGGCCTTGCCGAGCGCCGAGACGAGGATGATCAGCGCCAGTCGTAGCTCGGTCGGCAGGCCCAGATCGAGGGGTGCGAGCAGGACGACTTCGCTGACTCCCGGGAGCGCGAAGGCGATGAGAAACGAGTAGACGAAGATGATGACGAGTCCGCCCCATCCGGTCGCCGAGCGGACCAACCGCGACAGCCACTCGAACCCGAGGAGGTCGACCGAGAGCAGGGGGACGAACGGGTCCACACCTCACCCTCGGAGGGGGCCGACGTAAGTCTTTCAGGTTCGACCGCGGGTCGTTACGGAAGTGTGAGGAGAAAGCCCCGCCCTTCAGGACGGGGATGAATCCGACAGTTGATGACACAATCCACCGACGATAGCACGGCCTGATATTCCAACAGATGCTTAAAATAACACATCTGATTACGGTTGTAAGGTCACGGTGACTGTCACCGCGAAGTTCCACAATCCATCCCTCTCACGGCGCAAAGAGTGGCAACACGCCACTCGACTCTACCGTGACACCAAGCAATTCTGTATCGACGGATGGGAGAACGGCGACTTCGGCAAATCCGTGACCACGGCCAGCATCGACAACGACCTCTACTCGGCAATCCAGAACCAAGCCATCCGGGAGGCAAAATCCGACCATAATAAGGACGGAGCGGTTCGCTACCGAGAGAGTCAGCCGTTCGCCATCAACAACCAGAACTGGGAACTCGATACGACCGAGAACGGCACGGTCGTCGTTGGCTTCCCGTGCGTCTCCCAATGGTGGTACGCCCCGATAGAGGTGTACGACGACATTGCCAATCCAGTAGATCGACTGGTCGAAGGTGACGCCGACAAGACTCGTCTACAGGTCTACCGTCGCGGAGACGACTGGTATTGTACGTTCAATATCGAGTACGACGCCGATACGTCGGGCGAGACGCCCATCGGTGTCGATTTGGTGAACGACACATCCTCGCCGTGACTGCCTACGGCGAAGGTGAGTCGATGCTGGTATCGGGTGGTGAGGCGAAGTACGTTCGACGCAAATATCGTTCCCTACGCGATTCGCTATCAGAAGCGGGTGCGCTTCGCGCACGTTACCGTGTGGGTGACAAAGAACAGCGTCGAATCAAGCACTTGAACCACAAACTCTCCCGTCGTCTTCTCACGTTCGCGGAACAGTTCGAGAATCCCGTCATTCGGATGGAAGACCTCGAAGGCATCCGTGAGAACAGTTCGTGGTCGGGTGTCCACTCGTGGCATTTCCACCAACTCCAGCAGTTCATCACGTACAAAGCTGAACGCGCTGGTATTCGTGTCGAGAAGATCGATGCGTACCACACCAGTCAGGAGTGTTCGGCGTGTGGTTCGCTGGGAACCCGTGATGGTGACCACTTTTGGTGTTCGGAGTGTGGCCGTGGACGACACGCCGACCTGAACGCTTCGGAGAATATCGCACAACGGGAGGGTGAACCATGCACGGCGTAGCAGTTCGGCTGACGCGAACCGTGCTACCTCGCTGGTTGAATAGCCAGTCGTCGTCATCGGGCTACGCCCGATTGCCCGTGGAACTACGTTCCACGCCGTTGACGCCCGCAGATTGCGGGGAGGAAGGCCCAATTGACAGAGCTATACGCGCTGAAAAGCACGTCCTTGGTCACAACTGGACGGTGACCGTTGACGGGTCACGCGAAAGCGTACTTGAACCCCGAGGAAACGCGCAACCTGAATATCCCCTTCGGGGAATCCTCGCCCTTTAGGGCGGGGAGGATGTCAACGCACCGCGTCGAGGATCATGCGCTCTTCGACCGTATCGACCGTCTCCAGGACGTCGCCGACGGCGTCGATGTTGGCGCTGATCGAGGTGATCCCCTTGCGGACGAGGAACTCGACCATGTCGGGATGGGAGCCGGCCTGTCCACAGATGCTCGTGTCGACGTCCGCCGCCCGGCAGACGTCGATGGTGTCGCCGATCAGTTCGAGCACCGCGGGATGGAGTTCGTCGAACCGGTCCGAGACGTGCTCGTTGTTGCGGTCGACCGCGAGCGTGTACTGTGTGAGGTCGTTCGTCCCGAACGAGACGAAGTCGACGCCCTCGTCGACGATGTCGTCGGCGCCGATGGCGCTAGCGGGCGTCTCGATCATCACACCCCACTCGCGTTTGTCGGGGTCGATGCCGACCGCCTCCATGTGGGCCCGGGCGCTGGCCACGTCCTCACCGTCGTTGACGAGGGGGAACATGATCTCCAGGTTCTCGTAGCCCATCTCGTAGAGGCGCTTGAACGCCTCCAGTTCGTGTTCGAACACCTCGGGGCGGTCGAGGCTGCGCCGGATGCCCCGGTAGCCGAGCATCGGGTTGTGTTCGTGGGGTTCCTCGTCGCCGCCCTCGAGCTGTCGGAACTCGTCGGTCGGGGCGTCGAGGGTGCGAACCCGGACGGGCCGGGGGTAGAACGCCTCGGCCACCTGTCGGATACCGTCCGTGAGCTCCGAGACGTAGGCCTCCGAACCCTCGTCCTCGATGTACCGCTCCGGCGTCTTCCCGAGCGAGAGGACGAGGTGTTCGATCCGCAGGAGCCCGACGCCGTCGGCACCGGTCGCCGCCGCCCGCTCGGCCGCGTCGGGGATGGAGACGTTCACCTTCACCTCGGTGGCGGTCACGGGGTTGGGCGTCGCCGCCGCAGGCGCCGAGTCGTCGTCGGTCCCGGGGTTGGCGGCCGGCACGTCCGCCTCCGCCGTCCCCGAGAGACGTCCCTCGTGAACCGTCCCCATCTCGCCGTCGACGGTGACGACCTGGCCGTCCTCGAGGACCCGCGTCGCGCTCCCCGAGCCGACGACCGCCGGGACGCCGAGTTCGCGGGAGACGATGGCCGCGTGGGAGGTCATCCCGCCTTCGTCGGTGACGATGGCGGCCGCCCGCTTCATCGCGGGGACCATGTCGGGCATCGTCATCTCGGTGACGATGACGTCGCCCTGACTCACCTGATCCAGGTGATCGAGTTTCGTGACGACCCGGACGGGGCCGCTGACGGTGCCCGGACTGGCGCCGAGTCCGGAGAGCAGGTGGTCGCCGTCCCCCTCGTCGTCTTCGTCCTCCTCGGCCGCCTCGCCCTCGTCGATGGTCGTGATCGGACGGGACTGGAGCATGTACACCTCGCCGTCGACGACCGCCCACTCGACGTCCTGTGGCTCGCCGTAGTGGTCCTCGACCGTCTCGCCGAGTTCGACCAGCCGCTCGATTTCGGGCTGGGTGAGCACGCGCTGGTCCCGCTTGTCCTCGGGCACGTCGCGTTCGACCGTCTCGCCGGTCGCCTCGTCTTTGACGTGCATCACCTTCTTCGTGGCGACCGTCGCCGTCTCGACTTCGCTCGTCGTCCGGTCGACGACGTAGTTGTCGGGGGAGACGGCGCCGGAGACGACCGCCTCGCCCAGCCCCCACGCCGCCTCGATGATGATCCGCGGATCGCCCGTCGAGGGGTGGCTGGTGAACATCACGCCGCTCTTCTCGGCGTCGACCATCTGCTGGACGACCACCGCGATGTCGACCTCGTCGTGGGGGAACCCCTGCTGGTTCCGGTAGTAGATGGCGCGCTGGGAGAACAGCGACGCCCAACACTCCTTGACGCGCTCGATGAGGTCCGCCTCGGTGACGTTGAGGAACGTCTCCTGTTGCCCGGCGAAGGAGGCGTCCGGAAGGTCCTCCGCCGTCGCCGACGAACGGACGGCGACGAACGCCTCGCCGTCACCGACCGTCCGGTAGGCGTCGAGGATCTCCTCGCGTACCGACTCGGGAACCTCCGTCTCCATGATGAGTTCGTGGGCGCGTTCGTGTGCCGCCGCGAGCGCCGACGAGTCCTCGCTGTCGACGTCGACTGCCCCGAACAGTTCCTCGTCGATACCGGCTTCCTCGATGAACGTCCGATAGGTGCCGGCCGTGACGACGAATCCCGGCGGCACGGGCAACCCAGCCTCGGTAAGTTCGCCGAGCGAAGCCGCCTTCCCACCGACCGTCCCCAGGTCGGTAGACCGCACGTCCTCCAGCCAAGCTACAGCCATTTCGTACGCACGAATCCCGCCAGTGGCGTAAAGAAGGTTTCGAACCGTGCAACTACGGCCGTCCGATCCGGACGGCTTAACTGCCGATTGAGCCACTCACAGCCCCGTTTTCGGCATTTCGGTTCGATCCGTCGATCCCGGGCGCGACTACGCCTCCAGGATGTCGTCGTCGTCGGTCGACGGAACCGCGAGCGACCCGTCGAGCGCCGTCACCGCACGCCCGCCCACGCGGACGTCCTCGTCGACCCGCACCCGGACCAGCCCCGGCCGGTCCACGAAGTGGCCCTGCTCGAAACGCATCTCGTCCGGCAGGTCGTCGAAGGCGTCGACGGCACGGAGGTAGGCCCCGCAGGCGCCGCTCGCGGTGCCCGTCACCGGGTCCTCCGGGACGCCGGCCCCCGGCGCGAACATCCGCGCGTGGAGCGTCGAGTCCGCGTCGAGCGTATCGAAGGTGAACGCGTAGACGCCCGTGGCGCCGTGATCGGCCGCGAGCGCGTCGAGCGCGTCCATGTCGGGGTCGGCGTTCCCGAGGTGTTCGAGGAAGTTCACCGGGACGGTCAGGAAGGGGAGGCCGGTCGAGGCGACGGCGGCGGGGAGGTCCGCCCCCACGTCGCGGAGTGCCGCCGGATCGATCCCGAGCGCCTCGCCCGCGCGGTCGTAATCCAGATCGACCGTCTCGACCGACGGGTCGTCCTGTGTCATCCAGGCGACGCCGTCGTCCGTCACCGCGACGTCGAGGACGCCGACGTTCGTCCGGAGCGACCCCTCGCCGGCGTCGAGGGCGCCCTCCTCGTGGAGGAAGGCGAGGGCCGCGACGGTCGCGTGTCCACAGAGGTCCACCTCCTGGGTCGGCGTGAAATAGCGGATCCGGCGGTCCGCGTCGTCCGCGTCGGGCGTGAGGAAGGCCGTCTCGCTCGCCCCGAGTTCACGGGCGACGGCCCGCATCCGGTCGTCGGTGAGCCCGTCGGCGTCGGGGACGAGTCCGGCCGCGTTGCCCGCGAGCGGTTCGGCGGCGAACGCGTCGATCAACAGGGTCCGGTACGTGTCCATGCCACGGACCTGCACCGCGGGCGACAAGACCCTGTTGCCCCACCGCGTCCCGTAAACCCTTACACCCCGGGCGTCGGAGTCGCCGCCATGAGCGACCTCCCGGACGAGTTCACCTGTACGATCACCAACTGGGAGTACATCTACGGCCTCTGCCGGGACGTGGCCGACGAAGTGCGGGCCGCGGAGTTCGACCCCGACGTGATCGTCGCGCTCGCCCGCGGCGGCTGGTTCGCGGGCCGGTGTTGCTGTGACTTCCTCGGCCTCGACGACCTCACCAGCCTGAAGATGGAACACTACGTCGGCACCGCGGCCAAGGGCGCCGACCCCGAGGTGCGCTACCCGATGCCCGAAGGGAGCGTCGAGGGCAAGGACGTCCTGATCGTCGACGACATCGCCGACACCGGCGAGTCGCTCCGCCACGCCCACGAGTACGTCGCCGGCCGCGACCCCGACGCGGTGCGGACCGCGACCCTCCAACTCCTCCACACCAGCGAGTTCGAACCCGACTTCGTCGGCGAACGCCTCGACGAGTGGGCCTGGATCGTCTACCCGTGGAACTTCATCGAGGACATGATCGACCTGATCGAGGGCGTCATGGAGCGAGCCGACGACGACAGCTTCGAGCGCGACGACATCCGGTCGTCCCTCGCCGACTACCACGACGTCCGGCGCATCGAGATGGAGATCGCCCAGCCCGACCGCCTCGACGAGGTGCTCGCGGAGATGGAGCGCCGCGGCGTCGTCGAGTCCGCGGGCGACGCCTGGCGACTCGCGTAACGTGTCCCGGACGACTCCGACGGCCCACCGCCGCCGGCACCGCCGACCGCATCGGGGGGAGGCCACGTGAGTTCGCTGCTCTCGATTTTCGCGACCGCGATCCTTCCGATCATCACCCTCGCGGGTGTGGGGGTACTCATCGGGCGCCTCCGCGATATCGACATCGGCCCGCTCAACACCATCACGGTGTACGTCTTCGTCCCCGCGCTCATCTTCCACAGCATCGCCACGGCGACCTTCGGGGGATCGACGCTCGCCCGCATCGGCGTCGCCACCGCGGCCTACCTGGTCACGATGGTCGTCCTCGCGGAGGTCGTTGGCCGCCTCACCGGCGAGTCCGAACCCGTCCTGAGCGCGCTCGTCCTCGTGAGTGCCTTCCCCAACTCCGGCAACTACGGCATCCCGCTCTCGGAGTTCGCGTTCGGCCCCGAGGGCCGCAGCACTGCCGTCATCTACCTGACCGTCCAGTCGGTCCTGCTCTACACCGGTGGCATCTACGTCGCCCAGCGGAGCGGCGGCACACGCGGGCTCGGCGGCATGAAGCGCGCGCTCAAGATCCCGCTCGTCTACGCCGTCGCCGCCGCCCTCCTCGCACGCTATCTCGGCGTCGTCCCCCCCGCCGGCAGCACCGCGATGGCGACGCTCGAACTCGTCGGCAACGCCTCCATTCCGATGATGCTCCTGATCCTCGGTATCCAACTCTCCGACACCGACTACGGTGCGGCGCTGTCGAGCGTCGGCAAGGCGACGGTCCTGAAGATGGGCGTCGCCCCCCTCGTCGGCGCCGGCATCGCGCTCCTGGTCGGCTTCCAGAACACCACCGTCGCGCGCACGTTCGTTCTCGAATGTGCGACGCCGGCCGCCATCACCCCCCTCCTCTTGGTCGTCGAGTTCGGCGGCGAATCCGCCGGCAACGGCCTCTCCGTCGCCGAGTACGTCAGCACGACCGTCCTCGTCACGACGCTCCTGAGCGTCCCGATCCTGACGGTGCTGATCGCGCTGCTCGAATCCGGACTGCTCGTCTGATAATCGGGCCGCGACGTTTAAGCCACCGGCCGTCCCACTCCGGACGAATGCGCGATAGAGACGGTCTCGACTGGTTGCTCGTCGCCGTCGTCACGGTCCTGACGGCGGTCCACATCCCCCCGTACCCGGTCGCCAAACGCGAGACGATCGAACTCGCCCACGAGACCGGCCTCGTCGCCCTCGCCGACCTGTTGCTCGACGTGCGTGTCGCGGTGTTCCTGCTCGCGGTCCTCGGACTGTTCATCGTCCTGGTCGTCACGGATACGCTCCCGGTGCGGGAGTAGAGCGACGCCCTCATACGGATTATTGTAACTGGTTGCCGGTGGTTCGCCGGACCGTCTCGGCGAACCACCGGTAATGACTTACAATAAACAGTATCAGTCCGCCACGGCTTCGTCGTCCAACGGCTCGAAACCGTGAGTCTCCGCCGTCCGTCTCGCCGGTCCCGAGACGCCCTCAGTCCGCCACGGCTTCGTCGTCCAACGGCTCGAAACCGTGAGTCTCCGCCGGGCGTCTCGCCGGTCCCGAGACCCTCAGTCCGCCACGGCTTCGTCGCCGACCGTCGGCGCCGACGGGTCCCGGATCCAGAGGTCGCCGAACAGGTCGTCCTGTCGGAGCTTGATCGCCCCCCGGTTGGCCAGAAAGAGCAGGGCGAGGAAGGTGTCGACCGGTGCCCCGCCGGTCTCGCGAACCTCCGCGAACAGCACCTCCGCGCGGCCGGCGTCGTAGTGGGTCCGCAGAGCGTCGCGCACCGACTCGATGGTCGTCTCGATGTCCTCGGTGTGGGTGTTGGCCGTCACGTCGCCCTCGGTCGGCTCACCCCCCTCGCGGAGGTCGTCGGCCGCCCGGTAGTCGAGGGTCTGCGTCCCGCGGTCGTACCCCCCCGGCGACGCCGAGGTGTCGTACGACCGTGACTCCTTCCACCACGAGTTCCGCTCCGCCTCGCGGAGTTCGCGCACGAGTTCGTCGAGCGTCTCCGGCGACCCCCGGGCGTGTTTCCGCTCCAGCCGCCGGTCGAGTTCGGTCTCCAGAGCGTCGATCGGATCCGGGCCGTCCAGCTCCGGATCGCCGCCCTCCATCGCCACTTCCCACGGCTCCGGTTCCGGCTCCGGGTCCGCCCCGTGACCGAGCAGGGCGTCGCTTTTCATCCGCAGGAGGACGCTCGCGTAGAACAGCGCCCGCCCCGACGTGCGCAGGTCCGTCCCGTCGAGGCGGTCGAGGAAGGCGTCGGTCGCGTCGACGATGTCGACGTCCCAGGGGTCGATCTCCCCCTCCTCGGCCAACTGGACGAGGAGTTCGACCGGCTCCACCTCGTCGTCGTCGGTGTCGGAGAGGGAGACGTCGTTGGGGAGGTGGTCCTCAGTCATCCGCGGTCACCTCCGGGTCGGCGTCGCCGTCGAGTTGGATGCCCGTGACCGCGCTCACGTTGTCGCCCTGCATGGTGACGCCGATGGCGCGCTCGGAGCGATCCAGCAGGGCCGAGCGGTGCGAGACGACGACGAACTGTGCCTCGCCGGCCAGATCGTCGACCATCTCGCCCACCCGCTCGGCGTTGGCGGCGTCGAGGAAGGCGTCCACCTCGTCCAGCGCGTAGAAGGGCGCCGGGTTGTGTCGCTGGATGGCGAAGATGAAGGCGAGCGCGGTCAGCGACTTCTCGCCGCCGCTCATCGCGTCCAAGCGTTGAATGGGCTTGTCGCCGGGCTGGGCCTTCATCGTCAGGCCGCCCTCGAAGGGGTCGTCCTCGTTCTCCAGGTGGAGTTCGCCCGTCCCCGCCGAGAGCCGCTCGAAGATGTCCTGGAAGTGGGCGTCGATGGCGTCGAACGCCTCCATGAACGTCTCCTTCTTTCTCGCTTCGTAGCCCTCGATGCGCTCCTCGATGGCGTCGCGCTCGTCGACGAGCGTGTCGCGACGTTCCCGCAGGTCGTCGAGTTCGGCTTCCACCTCGTCGTACTCGTCGATGGCGAGCATGTTCACGGGTTCGAGCGCCGCCATCTCCGCTTCCAAGCGTTCGACGGTTTCTTCCACCTCGTCGTGGTCCGGGATCTCCTCGGGGTCGTACGCCCCGACCTCGCTTTCGAGTTCGTCGATCTCCCAGTTCAGGCGCTCGACGTCGTCCTCGAGGTCGGCGAGCGTCGACTCGACGGCCGTCACCCGCTCGCGCGCCTCGTCGCGTTCCGTGCCCGCCTCCCGGAGGTCCCGCTGCAGGTCCCGGCGCTCGGCTTTCAGGTCCGCGAGTTCGTCCTCCAGTTCCTCGATGGCCGCGCGCTTCTCCTCGAGGGTCGCCTCGCGGTCCTCGATCTCCGCCTCCGCGTCCGCGATGGCGTCCTCGGCCTCGCTCTTGCGCGCTTTCGCCGTCTCGATGGTTGCTTCGAGCTCCTCGATGTCCTCCTCGGTGTACTCGATCTCCAGATCCGTCTGGTCGAGGCGGGCGTCGAGGTCGTCCATCCGCCCCTCCAGGTCCGCGATGTCGTCCTCGATTCCCTCCTTGCGCTCGGTGAGTTCGGGGACGCGGGAGTCGGCGAGTTCCGCTTCGAGGTCCGCGATTTCGGCCTCGACCGACTCGATCTCGTCGTCGAGGTGGTCGATGCGGTCCTCGTGATCGTTCATCCGCTCGTCGACCTCCTCGCGTTCGCTCCGGAGGTCGTCGAGTTCGGCCTCCAGTTCCTCGATCTCCGCCTCCGCCGCCGCGATGTCGCCCTCGACGTCCTCGATGTCGCTCTCGACCTCGTGGATCCGTTCGGTGGCGTCGGCCTTCCGGTCGCGGGCGTCGTCGAGGCGTGACTCCACGTCCCGGATCTCCTCGCGAAGCGCCCGGCGGTCGTCCTCCAGCGACTCGATCCCCTCGGCCAGCCGTTCGAGCTTTCCCTTCCCGCTTTTCGTGAAGGAGTACCGCGAGCCGCCGCCGGAGCCGCCGGTCATCGCGCCGCTTTTCTCGACGAGGTCGCCGTCGAGGGTCACCATCCGGTAGTCACCCATCAGGTCGCGGGCGGTGTCCATGTCCTCGACGACGAGCGTCGACCCGAGGACGTAGGAGAAGACGCCGGCGTAGCGGTCGTCGTAGTCGACGAGGTTCCGCGCGAAGTCGACGACGCCCGGATGGGCGGGCTTCGAGGGAAGTCCCCGCCGGTCCATCTCGGTGATCGGGAGGAAGGTCGCCCGTCCCGCCGACCGGGACTTGAGGTAGTCGATACAGGACGATCCGACGCCGTCGTCGTCGACGACGACGTTCGCCAGCCGCCCCCCGGCGGCCGTCTCGCAGGCGGTGGCGTACTCGGCACCGACGCTTCCCAGTTGGCCGACCGCGCCGTGGACGCCGTCGATGCCCGCGTTCAGGACCGTCGTCACCGACCGCGGCCAGGAGTCGTCGCCGTCGCGGCTCGCGCGCGCTTCGAGCTCCGCGTACTCGTTCTGTTTCGAGCGGAGGTCCTCCTCGATTCCGTCGAGTTCGTCCTGCAGGTCGGCCTTCTCCGTGCGTAGCTCCTCGATGGCCGACTCGATCTTCTCGCGGTTCTTCTCCGCGCGGTCGAGTTCGCCGTGCAGATCCGAGCGCTCGGCTTTCAGCTCCGGGAGCCGCTCGTGGACCGCCTCCAGCTCCGACTGGGCCTCGCTGATGCGGTTGGACCGGCGGCGAGCCTCGTCGAGGAGCCGATCCTTCTCCCGCTGGGCGTCGTTGCGCTCGGTCTTCAGCTCCTCCAGTTCCGCCTTGCGGTCGGCGAGTTCCTCCTTGAGTTCGTCGAACTCCGTGTCGACGCTCTCGATTTCGGCCTCGACCTCCGCGAGGGCCGCCTCCTGCTCCTCGATGTCGCCTTTCACCGACGCCTTCTCGACTTTGATCGACCGCTTCTCCGCCTCGAGGTCGTCGAGTTTCTCGGTCTTCCGATCGAGGGTGACGAAGGCCTCGCGGCGGTCCTGCTCCGCGTCCTCGATCTTCTCCTCCTGGTTCTCGATGGTGGCTTCGAGGCGACCGATCTCGCCTTTGATCTCCTCGATCTCGCCTTTGATCCGGAGCTGTTCGTCCTCGCCCTTGCGCTCGATCTCACGGGTGAGGTCGTCGAGTTCGGCCTCCAGCTTTTCGACCGTGGCCTCGCGCTCCTCGAGGGTGGCCCGTCGGTCCGCGAGCTCCTGTTCGGTCGCCTCGACCCGCTTCTCGGTGCGCTCCAGGGCGGTCCGCTTTTCCTCCAGTTCGGCCGCCTTCAGGTAGCCCTCGTACTCCGCTTTCTCCTCGCGGAGCGATTTGTATTCGAGAGCCGTCTCGCGTTCGTCCTCCAGCTGGTCGAGGCGGTCCTCCTTCTCCTCGATCCGGAGGTCCGCCTCGTCGATGCGCTCCTCGACGGTCTCCAGCTCCCCGAAGGCGTCCTCCTTTTTCGCGTCGAACTCGGCGACGCCCGCGATCTCGTCGACGATACCCCGACGCTGACCCGCCGACATGTTGATGATCTCGGTCACGTCGCCCTGCATGACGACGTTGTACCCCTCGGGTGTCACCCCCGCCTGGGCCAGCAGATCCCGGATGTCCGAGAGGTTGACCGACCGGCCGTTGAGGTAGTAGTAGGAGTAGTAGTTGTCCTCGGTCTCCTTGACCCGGCGCTTGACGGAAATCTCGTCGACGTCACCCACGTCCTCGGTGCCGGCGGCGTTGACCACCTGCGAGCGGTCGAGCGTCCCGTCGGCGTTGTCGAGGACGACCGTGACGCTCGCCTCGCGGGGACCCGACCGGTCCGTGTCGTCCTCGTGGCCGGGGTTGTAGATGAGGTCCGTGAGCTTCTCGGCCCGGATGCCCCGCGTTCGCGCGAGCCCCAGCGCGAAGAGCACCCCGTCGATGATGTTGCTCTTGCCGGAGCCGTTCGGGCCGGTAATGACGGTGAAGTCCTCGTAGAAGGGGATGCGCGTCTTCCGGCCGAAGCTCTTGAAGTCGTCGAGTACGAGCTCGGAGATGTGCATGGGGGTCGGCCCCGATCAGGCGACGATGATGTCGTTCCCGTCCGAATCGGAGCCGTCGTCGTCCGTCTCGGGGTCGGTCCCGGTTTCGGCGCCGGCGGCCCCGTCGTCGGCGTCGGCGGCGTCGGCCGGGTCGGCCGACGCGTCGGCGGGCTCGGAGTCGGGGCTCGGGCTGGATTCGGACTCCCGGCGCTCCGGGGCCCGCGTTCGCTCGACGCCCTCCTCGGCTTCGAGCTGTCGCAGCCGTTCCCGTGTCTCGACGAGTTCCTCGGTGAGACCGTCGACGGCGGCCTGCAGTTCCGCGACCTGCGATTCGAGCTCCTCCACCCTGTTGCTCATGCACCTACCAGGCGTCGCCGGACGTATAAATGTACGTCAGACATCCACACTGTCGACCGGACGCCGGGGGGCGGTCGAGCCGCGCGACCGTGCGGTTGCGTGACACGCCGAACCGCCGAGCCTTTGTAGTCGCAGGCGCGACGGTCGGATATGCGTCACGTCGGACTGAAACTGCGGATGGCGATCGTCGGATCGATCCTCTTTGCCTTCTACGGCATCGCCGCCGTCGTCCTGATGGGGATGTTCGGGACCGACGTGTTCCCGCTGGTAGTCGTCGGGAGCGTCGCCTTCGTCGGCGTCCAGTACAAGCTCGGGAAGTGGATGGCGCTCCGGAGCGTCGGCGCCGAGGACCTGCCCGAGGACCGCTACACCGAGATCCACCGCCGGGTCGAATCGCTCTCCCGCGATATGGGCATCGACAAGCCGCGGCTCATGATCGCCCGGATGGGCGTCCCCAACGCCTTCGCCGTCGGCCGGAAGGGCGCCGGGACCGTCGTCGTGAGCCAGGAGCTCCTGCGGACGCTCGAACCGGACGAAGTGGAGGGCGTCCTGGCCCACGAACTCGCCCACATCCGCAACCGCGACGTGGTGATGATGGTGCTCGGGCAGGGCGTCGCCTCCATCGTCGCCATCGTCGCCCAGTGGGCCGTCCTCCTGACCGGCGACAACGACCTCGCGGACTTCTTCCTCGCCATCGTCGTCGGCCAGCTCACGCAGATGTTGGTGATGGTGTTCGTCTTCGCCATCTCGCGGTACCGCGAGTACGTCGCCGACGCCGACGCGGCCCGCGAGGTCGGGAGCGGCGAACCGCTCGCCAGCGCCCTGGAGAAGATCAGCCGAAGCGCCGAGCGCCGGGAGGACGCCGGCGTCGACGACCAGGTGAACGCGCTGTGTATCTTCGGCGACGGCGGGGGACTGGCGAGCCTCCTCTCGACGCACCCGCCGGTCGAGAAGCGGATCGAACGTCTCCGATCGTAGATGGTAGACGTCCGGACGCTCCTGGCGGCGATCCTCGGCCTCCTGCTCGGCGCACTCTGTCTGGTCGCCCCCGGCGCCGTGATCCGGGTCCACACCGTCGGCCGTCGTCCCCACGACCGGGGCGGCGGCTACGGCACCGACGGGGACCCGTCCGACCGCTGGCTGTACCTGGTCCGGGCCGTCGGCGTCGGCCTCGTCCTCGGCGGCGGCTACTTCGGCTACGTCGCGGCCGTCTGACCGACGGCGCCACGTGTGATACTGTTTATCGTAAGTCACTACCGGTGGTTCACCGGAACAGTTCGGCGAACCACCGGTAAACAGTTACAATAAACCGTATGAGTCGATCGGCTCCCGCCGGGCGTCTCAGGAGTCCCCGTGGACCCGATCGAAGACGGGCCGCAGGGTGTCGACCGCCTCCTCGTCGTGGGCGCCCTCTGGAGGTGGAAGTGCGCCGCCGTGTCGGTCCGCTCGACGTGTGTCTCGAGCGTGTGGAGGAACTGGTACACCTCGTCGAGCGGCGCGTACTGCAACAGCACCGTCAGCGACTGGAAACAGAGGAGGGTCGGCCCGGCTGGCTGTCGCTCCAGCACCTCCGTCAGCGTGACCCCGACGTCGGTGAGGTTGCCGGGTGACGCGAGAGTCCGGACGCGGACGTCGGTGTCCGGCGACGCTGCGGCGTCGAGACGGTCGCGGGGGTCGCCGGCCACCCACGAGGTGGCGTCGTCGACGACGAACGTCGCGCGGTCGATGTCGGTGTCGGGCATGGCCTCCCAGTCGTCGAGCCACCGAACCGGCGACCCTGCGAGGGCGACGACGACGACGGCCGATGCTTCGGGAACCGGGGTGATGCGCGTACAGTGTCGCGGCTCGACCGTCGTCCGCGAGTCGGTCAGATGCAGGGTGATCGTGGAGGGCGATTCCGGCGGGATGGCATCACCTCGTCGGCGATAGCCGCCGCCGTCTGAAAACTACTGTGGCGGATGCCGGGCCGGGTGGCGGTTCGTCGGTCAGCGGCGGCGACCGACGACGCCCAGTCCGACGGCAAGCAGCGCGGCCACGGGGAGGATCGGAACGTCGAACGGCCCGACGACGGGGACCGGCAGCGAGACGGACGTGCCGAGGACGGACGGCACCGGTATCGTCACGCCGATAACGGGGACGGTCAGGCCGCTCGCGTTCGATCCGTCCGGGGTGGCCGTCGGCACCGGCGTCGCCGTCGATTCGGGCGGCGGGGAGGACGTGGTCGAGGGCCTCGGCGTCACCGTCGGCGTCGCCGTCGGTGTCTCGACGGTCAGCGTCCGGTCCAGCGTGGTGACGTGTTCGGTTCCCGAGGAGTCGATGACGCGGAGTCGAACCGTCGTGTGCCGGCTCTCGGGGGCGTCGAGGTGGCGCTCGAAGTCGAGGTCGGTCACGATGTCGCCGTCGTGGAGGGAGACGATGTCGACCACCTCGCCGGTGTCGGCGTCGACGGTTTCGAGGGTGGCGGAGACGATTTCGCCGTCGGTCGCCACCCCCCTGGCGACGACGGTGCTACCGTTGACGTACCGGGTCCCCCCGCGGTCGAGACGGAGTTCGGGAACGACGGTCCGCCTGACGGAGACGGTCCGTTCGACGGTGTTGCCCGCCGTGTCGGTCGCCCGTAGGACGACGCTGTTGACACCGGGGTGGAGCGTGACGTTCGACGCGAAGGTCGTCCGCTGGCGCGCGGGGTTCGGTTCGCCGACTCCCGGGTTGAGCAGGTACGTGGTGTCGTCGACGTTCGCGGGCGTGAGCGAGACGCTCCGGATCTGCCCGTTGTCCGTCGCACTCCCCCGCACCCGGAGGGTCTCCGGGGCCGTCCGGACCACCGACAGGTTCGACAGCGTCGGCGGCGCGGTGTCCTGGACCGTGATGGTCACCCGATGGACGCGGACGTGGTTGAGTTCGTCGTAGTAGCGCGCGGTCACGGTGTTGTCGCCCACCCCGAGGAATACCGACTGGGAGAACGACTCGTTCGGCGTTCGCGCCTCGTAGACGGCGCGGTCGGTCCGCGTGCCCGCGCCGGTGTCGTACTCGGTCGAGCGGTTGATGAGGAGGTGTGTGACCCCCGTCAGATCGCTGAAATTCCCCGCGAGCGTGACCCGCGACCGGTTCACCGTCACGCGCTCCGGCGGGGGCTCGTAGGTGTCCGTCTCGAACGGTGCTGTGTAGGCGACGTAGGGCCGTTGGGCGTCCTTGATCACCGTCACCTCGTGGGTCGTGACCTCCTCGGTCTTCACCACGACCGAGATATTGTGTTCGCCGCTCGCGAGGCCGAGGTGGAACGTCTCGTCGAGCGTGGAGCCGTTGGGCGTGTAGCGCCGCTCGGTGGTACCGTCGACGCGAACCGAGACGACGTCGATGGACCGATCCGCGTCCACGCTGACGCCGATGGGCGGGTCGTCGTTGACCACCGTCTCGTTGCCGTCGTCGACGGGCGAGCCGTCGACGGTGACGGTGATCGCCGGCGACGTCGCGCCGACGACGCCGGCGGCGGGGAGGAAGCCGACGACGCCGGCCGCGACGACCAGGGCGACGAGTGCGGAACGGCCGGGCGCGTCCATAGCAGTCACTCTGTCGAGCCGACGGCGCCCAGGGGTTTCAACGTGCCGCCCGCCTTCTCAGGGCTGAGAATCGGCGCCGCCGCTGGGTGTCGTGGTCACGCAAAAATCGTGGAGATCGGCGAGAAGTGACGTCCGTCGCCTTACAGGCGAACGACGTTGGTCGCGCGCGGACCCTTGGGGGAGTCCTCGATCTCGAATTCGAGTTCCTGTCCTTCTTCGAGGTCCGGACCGCCAACGTCCTCCATGTGGAAGAACACGTCGTCGTCCGCGTCCTCAGTCTCGATAAAGCCGTAACCGCCAGTGTCGTTGAAGAAATCGACCGTACCAGTTGCCATTGCATCCATACGGAGGCCCCCTCGACGCATAAGGCTTCCGTGAGTGGGTGACTCATGCCACGAGCGTAGCGATGGAACCGAAGGGTTGGTAACGGGGCGTGCCCAGGGATCCGACAGACCGTTGGCCCTCGAACCGTCGTCGGCCGTCGCGTACACGCTGCTGTTCGTCGTGGCGACCGCCGGCTGTGTCGCCGGCACCGTCCGCGCTCGACGGATCGAGGACGCCGAGACGCGCCGCGGGCTCGTGGTCCTGCTCGCCACGAGCGGGGCCTGGGCCGCCAGCCACGCGAGCCTGCTGGTCCTGCCCGGCCGCGGCCCGAAGACGGTGGTGTATCTGGTCGGACTCATCTTCGGGTTCAGCACCGTCTTCGCGTGGCTCTACTTCTGTTCGGCGTACACCGGCCGCACCTACCACCGACAGCGGGCGTACCGCCGCGCGGGGATCGCCCTCTATCTCGTCGTCGTCGCCGTGAAGGTCACCAACCCCATCCATCACCTCTATTTCACCACGGGCTTCGTCACGGAGCCGTTCCCGCATCTGGCGATCCAGCAGGGCCTCTTTCACTGGATCGTAACCGGCCTCTCGTATACGCTCGCGGCCGTCGGCATGTTCGCCCTGTTCGAGGCGTTCGTCGAAGCGGACTACGACACCCGATCGCTCGCAGTCCTGGTCGCGCTCGCGGGCGCACCGGTCGTGCTCGACATCCTCGGGTTCGCGTCGCCGCTGTTGATCGACATGATCCACGCGCCCCTCGGAGTGGCGGCCTTCGCGGTCGGCGTCCTGTTCGTCTTCGAGGACCGCTTTTTCGCGGTCCAGCTCACCGGCGGCGTCGAGGGGGCGACCGTCTTCCTCGACGACGACCGCCGCATCCGCGAGTTCAACGGGGCGGCCCGCCGGCTGTTTCCCGCCCTCGACGACGCGGCCGGCGAGCCCATCGAGTCGCTCCCGTCGGTGGCGGCGGCGCTGGACGACGACCGCGGCGTGGTCGACGTCGACGTCGACGGCGAGCGCCGACATTACGTGGTGAGCGAGAACGACTTCGACATCGGCCAAGGGTCGCTCTCGCGGATCGTCGTCTTCACCGACGTGACCCGGATCGAACGCCAGCGGCGCGAACTCGAACGCCACGACCGGCAACTCGAGGACCTCTCGACGGGGATGCGCCACGAACTCCGGAACGCGGTGACGATCATCCAGGGGAACGTCCGATGGGCCATCGACCGGCTCGAGGACGGATCCGTCGAGGACGCACGCGGCGCGCTCCGGACGGCCACCGACACGACCGACCGGACCACCCGCCTGATGAACGACTTCGCGACGCTCGCACAGTACGGGCAGACGATGGCCGATACCACCACCGTCGACGTCGCCGAGACGGCGCGGACAGCCTGGGCGGACGTCGAACACGAGGCCGCGTCGCTGACCGTCGAGGGGACCCCGTCGGTCGAGGCGGACCCGACGCGCTTCGAAGTGCTCCTCCAGCGGGCCTTCGAGTTCCTCGTCGACAACGGCGCGACGACGGTGACGGTCGCCCGCCACGACGGCGAGGTGACGATCACGGGCGACGGCGATCCGCCCGGCGACGATTCGGATCGGTACTTCGACTACGGCGACGCGGCGGCCCACGGCGCCGTCGGGACCGCCCTTCCCCTGGTGCGCACGCTCGCACAGGTCCACGGCTGGGGGGCGAGCATCGACGCGGACTACCGGGAGGGGATCCGGATCGTCCTGTCGATCGCGGACGTGTCGCCCGTGGACGAATGAGGTACGGTTTTGACGCTGGCCGTTCAGTTGACACGTATGACCGACCAGCTCCACGCGACGACGCTCGTCCAGCGCCTCACCCTGCTCGGTATCGCACGCCTGTCCGAGACGGGACGGACGCCGGCTCACGCGGGTGAGATCAGCCGCGTCTGCGGCGAGGAGGCCGCAGCCGTCGACGGCGTGGTCGGTACCGTCTCCGAGGCGGACGTGACCCGCGCGCTCAACGAACTCGACGCCGAGGGACACGTCGAGACGGCGGACGCGGGCGAGCGGTCGCCCGTCGGCAAGGGACGGCCGGCGTACGAACTCGCGTACAGCACGGCGACGCTGATCGAGTTCTTCGACGACGACGACCGACTCCAGCCGGTCGTCGAGAGCCTGGACGATCAGGTGTCACGGACGTAGCCGAAGGCCCGGGCTGCGTTCCGGCCGGCCTCGGTCGTCCGCACGCGCCGAGCGGTTCCGGCGGGTTCGACGGCCACGAACCCCCGTTCCTGGAGCGGATCGACGACGTGTCTCCTGAGCCGTGCGTAGGACTGCTTGGTCGGCTTCCCCGACCCGTCGAACGGCCGGTCGCAGTCCCGGATGAAGGGCAGTTCCCGGTCGGCGCCGAAGCGGATCAACGCCTTCTTCGAGTGCGGTCCCTCGTCGGCGAGCCGGCACAGCACGGCGACCTGCTGGTCGTCGGGGCGGTCCATCGGGTAGGTCGGCAGGTCGACGGCGAGTTCCATCCCGTAGCCCACCGGCTCCGTCCCCGAGGCGTACCGCTCCGCGCGGACGTAGTAGGGGTGGGCGGCCTCGGTCACCATACACGCGATCATGCCGCCGATGGCGGTGATCTTGCTCCCCGTCGCGAGGTTCACGTACACCTCGTTGGCGACGTCGTCCTCGCCGTCGGGGGTGGCCTCGGCGGTTGCGATCTCGGCGACCGTCGCGATGGAGTCGTAGAGGTCGAACAGCTCGCAGTCGCGGCGCTCGGTCTCGATGCCGGCCGCCGCCAGCGCCGCGAGCACGTCGTCGTGGTACGACGGGCGTTCGACGTCCGGAGCGAGCCAGTCCAGCAGGATCACGCGGTCGGCGCGGTACTCTCGTGCGGGTTCGACGATCCGGTCGTGTTCGAACCCGAACGGCATCACGTGGACGCGCTCGGCGACGTTCATTCGCCGATGCCGACGCGGCGGCGCCGCTTCTAAGTAACGGTCGTAACGCGAGTAACGGCAAAATATCCAACATCCCCCGACGTGGAGTCGTGAGCGTACACCGGACGACGGTGTACGGGGGGCCCGCCGCGGGACGGCCGGTGAGTGCGTCGGGATCGGCGACGGGGTGCCTCGACCGCTCGCGCGGTACCCACAGGGGGGACGCCGGTCCCGGCGCACACGGTAGCCGTCCCGCGGCGGCCGGATGGGACCGGCTACGGCGCGAGCGCCGCCGCGCCGGCGAAGCCGCCGTCGGACGATCGGTCGATCCCGAGCAGTCGGTTGTACTTCGCGAGGCGTTCCGACCGGGCGAGCGATCCGATCTTGATCTGTCCCGCGTCGCAGGCGACGGCGAGGTCGGCGATGGTCGAATCACAGGTCTCGCCGGATCGGGCGGAGACGACGGGCGCCCACCCGGCCGCCTGCGCGCGTTCGAGGACCCGCCGCGCCCGGGTGATGGTCCCCGCCTGGTTCGGCTTGACGAGGACCGCGTTGGCGACGCCGCCGTCGACCGCCCGCTCCAGACGGTCGGGGTTCGTCGCCAGCAGGTCGTCGCCGAGCAACTGGACGCGGTCGCCGACGCGGTCGGCCAGCCGCGCCCACCCTTTCCAGTCGTCCTCGGCCAGCGGGTCCTCGACCGAGACGAGGGGGTAGTCGCCGACCCACGAAGCCACGCGGTCGATCATCGCCCCGCGATCGACCGCTGTGTCGCCGAGCGCATACCGGTCGCGGTCGGGGTCGTGGAAATGCGTCGCCGCGACGTCCACCGCGAACGCCACGTCGTCGCGGGCGGGCTCGAACCCGGCGTCGCGGACGGCGCCGGCGAGGGTCTCGAAGGCGGCGTCGGCGTCGGCCACGTCGGGGACGAAGCCGCCCTCGTCGGCGACCGACGGCGGGTGCTCGCCGTCGCCGAGCCGTTTCGCGGCCGCCCGGCGGACCGCCCACGCCGTCTCCAGGGCCTCGGGGTACGTCTCGGCGCCCGTTGGCACGATCAGGAAGTCCTGGATCGGCAGGTCGGCCGCGGCGTGGAGGCCGCCGCTGAGCACGTTGATCATGGGAAGCGGGATGGATCCCGGCCCCGGCGACGGGGCCAGCGATTCGTAGAGCGGGCGGTCGGTCGCGGCGGCCGCGGCGCGGGCGACGGCGCCCGAGACGCCGAGGACGGCGTTGGCGCCGAGGCGGGACAGGTCCGCGGTGCCGTCGCGGTCGGCGAGCGCCTCGTCGACGCCCCGCTGGTCGGTCACTGGTCGCCCGACCGCAACCGGTTCGAGTTCGTCGCGGACCGCCGCGACGGCCTCGCGGACGCCCCGCCCGCCGTAGCGGTCGCCGCCGTCGCGTCGCTCGACGGCCTCGTGGGCGCCCGTGCTGGCCCCGGCGGGGACGGTGAACGTCCCCGACCCGTCGGCGGTGTCGACCCGGACGCGGACCGTGGGGTCGCCCCGCGAGTCGAGCACCTCCCACGCGTCGACGCCGACGATGTCGGTCATAGCGCCGCCGCCTCCTCGCGGGCCAACGCCGCGAACTCGTCGAGCGTCGCCGCCTCGCCGCGGAGCGTCGCCTTCGCCACCCGGCGGAGCGCGTCGGCGACCGCCTCGCGTTCGACGTACTCGACGGGCGACTTGCCGTCGACGCGGGCGAGCATCAACACCGCGAGTTCCCGCACCGTCTCGTGTTCGATGTCCCACGCGACGGCGGCGTCGTAGGCGTCCCAGAACCGGGCGGCCGCGTCCGCGTACGCCTCGTGCGCGCCGTGGTTGTAGATCGACTTGATGTAGAGGTGGTTGCACATGAACGCGGTGTCGAAGGCGGGGTCGCCCCAGTGGGCCACCTCGAAGTCGAGAACCCAGGGAACGGCCCCCGAACGGCGGTCGACGAGGACGTTCTTGGGGCTGTAGTCGCCGTGGACGAGGGTGCGGGAGACGTCCATGATGCGGTCGATCTCCGTCCGGATGGCGTCGGCCACGTCGGGATGACGCCGGGCCGTCGCGCGGTGGTAAGGGTCGACGCGCAACTGATCGAAGGGGCGCTTGTCGGCGAACGTCTCGCGGACCGCCGGGTCGTCGGCCACGGCGTCGTGGACGGTGCCGAGGACCTCGCCGACGGCGGCGGCGACGGCGGCGTCGACCCGGCCGTCGAGCAGTTCCGCCTTCCACATCGTCGCGTCCGCGGGCGCACACTCGATGGCGACGACGTGGTCGTCCGTCTCGCTCACGACGCCGGGGACGCGGGCCGCGAGGTCGGCGTCCGCGAGGACCGACGCGTAGGTGCGGATCGCCGCCGCCTCGTTGTGGACGCGGTCGACGTCGGCCGGCCAGTCCTCCTCGACGGCGAGGTTCGGGAGCGGACGCTTCACGACGACACAGCCGTCCTCCCACGTCACCTCGTAGACGTGATTGGAGACGCCGCCGCCGAGCGAGCGCGCCGTGGCCGCCGCCCCCTCGGGGACGACACCGTGGCGTCGACAGTGGTCGACGGCCGCCTCGGGCGTGAACGCGGTGTCCTGATCTGTCATTCGTCCGCGTCGAAACCCCCCGATCACTTCACGTTTGCTCCGCGAGGGTCCGACGCCCGTCCGACGACGCGGGAAACCGTTATATCGGTCAGGGGGCGAGGATCCGACATGCAGCCCGTCAGGCGGTGTCACTGCTGTGGGACGCATTTCCGCCCGTCGACGGCGCGTCGCCACGGGCGGCTTCGGCGGCTCCACCGGGTCGATCCGGACGCGGCGGTGCCCGCGACGGCCTTCGTCTGTGCGGACTGCCGGCCCGAGGTGGTCGAACTCACGCGCCACTGGTCGGTGACCGAACCCCTCGGCGGCGCCTGCGGGTTCTGTGATCGCGCGGCCGCCGAGACGGGGCTGGTCGACCTGGCGAGTCTCGTCGGCGACCGAGTCGTCTCGCGAGGGGCGTACCTCCTCTGCCGGGGGTGCGAAGACGTCTTCGGGACGTTCCTGGCCGACCTCCACGAGGGGGTCGACCTGCCCCCGGCGTGGCGCCACCGGCCCGCGCCGTCGAAGACGGTGTTCGAACGCGGGGACGGCCTCCGCGTCGAGGCGACCGGTCCCGCCGATCCGTCGCCCCGCGTCCGCCTGTTCGTCGACTCGGAACCCCTGCTTTCGGCCCGCGCCGACGCGGTGCCGCGGGAGCGCGCCCGCGAGTTCGTCGCCGCCTTCGAGGCGTTCTACCCCGAGACGGAGGACCTCAGACGCCTCGGCGAGGCAGTCGTCGCGGGCAACCCGCGGCTCGGTGATCCCGACTGATTACAGGTCCGCGAGGAAGGTCCGGAGGTCGGCCTCGAACCGGTCGGGGGCCTCGAGGAAGGGGGAGTGCCCGACGCCGTCGTAGGTGATCAGCCGCGCGTTCGGGAACAGGCCGACGTGTTTCCGCGCGGCCGCCGGCCGAACCACGGGGTCCACCTCGCCGTGGAGCAACAGGACCGGCGTCTCCACCGACGGCAGCGTCGCCTCGTGGTCGACGGTGCGCCCTTGGAGGGCGGCCCTGACGTGTGGCGGCACCGCAGCGTTGTACCCGAGCATCCGATACCGGGTCGCGTCGTCGAGGTCACCCTCGACACAGAGGCGGACGAAGGAATCGAGCGCCGCGACGCTCCGCTCGGCGTCGGTCGATTCCAGACCCGGGCCCAGAGCGACGAACTCCTCGCCGGCGAACCGGTCGGCGTCGGGTGTTCCCTTCTCCGTGATGGCGCCGACGAGGACGACGCCGGCGAGGGCGTCGTCCCCGTGGATGGCGAGGTAATCGGAGACGACGAGGCCGCCGTAGGACCACCCGACGAGCACTGGATCGACGAGTTCGAGTCCCTCGATCACCGCGCGGACGTCGTCGGCCCAGAGCCGCGAGTCGGCGTACTCCGCCGGCGTCCCGGACTCGCCGTGTCCACGGAGGTCCATCGCGACGAGGCGGTACTCCTCGGCGAGCGGCGACTCGAACTGGGGGGTCCACGCCAGCCGACACTGGGAGAACCCGTGGATCAGGAGGAGCGGCCGCCCGTCCTCCGGGCCGCGTTCCTCGACGTGGATGTCGACGCCGTCGCCGCCGGTGACCGTCCGTGAGCGCATACCGGGGGCTCGCCGTCCGGACACAAAAGCTCCGACGGTCGTCGCGCCCTACCCCTGCCACGACGTGTAGAGGTCCCGGCCGACGACGCCGAGGCCGAAAAAGCCGAGCAGGGTCGTCGCGAGGTTGCCGACGAGGGGGATCACCGCGACGACGGCGAACACCAGGGCGCCGGCGCCGACGGCCGCGCCGTCGACGTCGCCGCCGGTCAGGAATCCCCCGATCCAGCAGACTGCGACCGCGTTGCCGACGACGCCGAGGATGGCCACCCCGATCAGTCCCGGGATGGTGATCAGCAGGCCGATGATCGTGAGCGCCAGCAACACGAGGCCGATGGGGAGGGCGATGCCGACGAGCAGTCCCCACAGGAAGGCGCTCCCGGGGTCGTCCCGGATGGCGCCGACGGTCCGTCGGGCGTACGACGGCGCGAGGAGGACGAGCAGTCCGGCGAGCACGAGGTTGACGAGGAAGCCGCCGACGAACCGGGCGGCGAGCCTGGCGCCGATGTCGGCGTCGGCGACGGGAGACTGTGCGGCGGCGAGACCCGCGAGCGAGAGCGCGGCGACGACGGGAACGGCGGCGCTCCCGACGCGGGCGAGCGAACGGGTGGAGGGCATCGTCCCGTGGGTCGGACGGGGGTGACTAACCCTTTGCGCTCCGGCGACCGGAGCGGTGCGAACGACGGCGGCGACGGACCGGGGCGTCCATCTCCCAAACGGTTATTTGCCGTCCGGGATTTCGCTCGCCTATGGATCCCGTCAAACTGATCGGCGACATTATAAGCATACTGACGTTTCTGGCCGTCGTGGGCGTCCTGATCTGGTTCGTGATCAGTCGTGTGCTCCCCTTTTTCGGGTAGTCGTCGGGGTGTCGCTATCGTGGAGGGGTCGACGGCGGATGGGTGGGTGGAACCGCCGACCACGAGCTAATTGGGTTTCCCAACCACACGGCACCAGCCGATGGACGGTTCTCGCGGATCACGGCCTACTCCGTCCCCTCGGGAAGCCGGTGCGACACACCGCGACGAAGTGGCCGAGCAGAAAGTGGGGGTGGGACCGTCGCGGACTCCCGTTGGTCGTCCGCGAGGTCCCCTTCGCTCCACTCCCTGCTTCGAATCCTGCCGTGCGGTTTTTCCCCACGTTTTTGCGAGGGAACGGAGTGACCGAACAAAAAGTGGGAGTGGGACCGCCCGGATTCGAACCGGGGTCACGGGCACCCAAGGCCCGAAGTATACCAAGCTAACCCACGGTCCCGCACGTCCAACTGCTCCGCGCGGGCGCTAAAGGATTTCGTTCGGCTCATCCGGGCGACGGGACGGCCGGAATCAGTCCGCGCCGGCGCCGATGCCACAGCCGTCGACGTACTCCACGTCCTCGATGGAGTCGATGGGGTCCTCGCCACAGACCGGACAGTCCGGATCCTCGGCGTAGGGGACGGTGTCGAAGGTCATGTCCATGGCGTCGTAGAAGAGCATCCGGCCGACCAGCGGGTCCCCGGCGTCGAGCAGGAGCTTCACGGCCTCGGTGGCCTGGATACAGCCGACGGTACCGGGGAGGACGCCGAGGACGCCCGTGGTCGCACAGTCGGGGACCGTCCCCGGTTCGGGCGCCTCGCGGAAGAGACACCGATAGCAGGGGCCGTCGGGATGCAGGGTCGTGACCTGTCCCTCGAACTTGTAGATGGCGCCGTGGGAGACGGGAACCCCGGCGAGTCGGGCGCGGTCGTTGACGAGATAGCGCGTCGGGAAGTTGTCGGAGGCGTCGACGACCACGTCGTGACCTTCGATCAGGTCGGCGTTCGAGCGGTCGAGGCGAGTCTCGTGGGTGTCGACGTCGACGTCGGGGTTGAGCGTCGCGACGAAGTCCCGCGCGCTCTCGACTTTCGGCCGGCCGACGTCGGCGTCGCCGTGGATCACCTGACGCTGGAGGTTCGAGCGCTCGACCACGTCGTCGTCGACGACGCCGATGTGGCCGACGCCCGCGGCCGCGAGGTACTGGATGACCGGCGCGCCGAGCCCGCCGGCGCCGACGACGAGCGCGCTCGAATCCAGCAGTCGCTTCTGTCCCTCGGGGCCGACCTCGTCCATAATGATGTGTCTGGAGTACCGGTCGAGCTGCGTGGCGTCGAGCGAGAGCCCACTCATACTGCCCCCTCGGTTGTCGAGGTGGATAAATCCGTGCCGTCCGTGTGCGACGGGCGAAGTGCGACCGACACGTCGCGATAGCGACCGTATCGGCGCGTTCACGCGGCGTCGGGCGCGGCCGAGTCCGACGGCTCGTCGGCGCGGTTCACGACGTAGACGCCGGCGGCGAGGAGGGTCCCGCCGACGAAGAAGCCGGGACCGATCGACTCGCCGAGGAGGACGACCCCGAGGAGGATGCCGACGACGGGTTGGGCGAAAAAGAAGACGCCGACGCTGCTTGCGTCCGCGTACTCCATGCCTTTGTACCAGCAGTACCACGCGGCCGCGGTGCTGAGGAGCCCGAGGTAGAGGACGGCCCCGACGACGGGGAGGGTGATCGGCACGGACGCGAGGGCGGCCGGCCGCCACACGACGTCGAGGGGGACCAGCAGCCCGAACAGGGGAACGGAGAGGACGGTCGCGTAGGTCACGGTTTCGAGCGCCGAGTACCGCCGGACGAGCGGCTTGCCGAAGGCGGTGAAGGCGGCGAAACAGAACGACGAGACGAGCAACAGCGCAACCCCGAAGACGACCCCGTCGGTGAACGAGGGGACGACGCCCCCGCCCTCACCCCCGCCGGAGAGGACGACGAGGGTCCCGGCGACCGCGAGGAGGGTGCCGCCGGCCTTGTGCCGTGTGAGCCGTTCGTCGAGGGCGGTCACGCCGAGCGCGAGGATGAACACGGGCGTCGAGACGGTCAACAGCGACCCGTAACTCGCGTTCGTCAACTCGGTGCCGACGAACTGCGTGGACAGGGCGGCCGTCAGCCAGACGGCGAGGCCGGCCAGCCGCCACCACTCCCGGCGGGAAAAGGAGCGCGTGGGCGTCGTCAGCCGAACGATCGGATACAGCGCCGCCGCGCCGAGGGCGACCCGCAGGAAGACGAGCGTCAACGGCGGGATGGCGTCGAACCCCCACTTGCTGACGACGTACATTCCGCCCCACAACGTCGCCGCGAGGAGAGGGGTGGCCGCGAGGAGTCGATCCCGGTTCATCGGAGGGCTCCGGTCGGGCCAACGACCCGGGTTGGCAAGAAAACCGTGTCCGGCGGCGAGATCCGCCGGTGGCCTCTTTGCCTCCGCGGGCGAGTCGGGCCCATGGCCCTCCGCGACCGACTCCGTCCCTGGCACGCCCTGATGGTCGTCGTCCTCCTCGCCGGCATCGGCGTCTCGCTGTCGCGCGCCGACGAGGTCACCGGCGTGGCGGCGGTGCGCGCCCTCGTCTCGGGGCTGTTCGGGCTCGTCATCTTCCAGTTCACCGTCGGCAACGTCTGGGGATACGCCGTCGAGTACCGCAACGCCGGCGGTTCCTGGACCGACTTTCCCTTCCTGGCGCCGTTCGTGCTCGCCGGCCTAGCCGGGGTCGCCGCCGGGGTGTGGACCGGCAGTCCCGGCGCGGGGGCCTGGGTCGCCTTCTGGGTCTTCGTGCTCGTCGCGGCCGCCGTCGCCGTCGGGACGTGGGTGCTGGTCGGCTACCGCGGCGCGAACGGATGAGCGGAGCGCCTCAGTCCGCGTACTCGCCGATACCGAGGCTGTCGAGTCGCGCGGCCGTGGGGACGCCGTCGTCGTCCCAGCCGCGGAAGTCGTAATACTCGTCCAACATCCGGTCGAGTTCCTCGGGCGGGCAGTACATCCCCTCGCTCGGCCCCTCGGGGATGGGTTCGTGCATCACCCGGTGGGAGAGGGTGTCCGTCTCGCGGCGAGCGACGCCGCGTTCGACGTTGACGAGGCGTTCGAGGTTGTAGATGCGCTCGCCGATCCCCTCGACGTCGTCGGTCGAGAGGTCCCACCCGGTCGCGGCGTTGATCGCGTCCCGGTAGCGGTCGGTGACGCGTTTCCCCCAGCCGCCCTCGCTCACGAACCGGCACTGGGTGAGCGAGTCGCCGAGGGCGGTGAAATGCTGGATGCGGGCGGCGAACTCGGGGGTTCCCTCGGTGGTCTCGGCGTGTTCGCCGTCGTACTGGAGCGTGGGGCGGGTGTCGTGGTGCGAGCCGCCGCGGGTGGCCGTGGCGTAGCCGATGCTCATCCCCTTCAGGCCGCGGGGCGAGTGCGCGGCGAACTCCAAGCCCTTGACGCCGTGGAGGTAGTGTTCCGCCTCGTCGTCCAGTTCGGCCGCGAGGCGGAACGACCCCTCGGCGAGGCGGTCGCCGAACCCCTCGCGGTGGGCCGTCCGCCGCGCGAGCTCGACCAGCCCGTCCGCGTCGCCGAAGTCGAGATACGGGGAGTCGTCGTCGGTCAGGAGTCCCTCGTCGTAACACTCGCGGGCGAAGGCGACCGAGACTCCCCAGGAGATGGTGTCCATCCCCAGGCGGTCACAGAGGTCGTTTGCCTTCATGACGCGCTCGACGTCGAAGACGTCGGTCATCGTCGCCGTGCCGAAGAGGCTCTCGAACTCGGGGATCTTCCCGTCGGTGACGCCCTCGCTCTCGACGGTGACGTGTTTGCCGCAGGCGACCGCGCAGTTCGCACACGTAGTGTCCTCGGTGACGTACTCCTCGCGGATGCGCTCGCCGCTGATCGCCTCGGCCTCCTCACGGGAAGCCTGTTCGACCCGGTTGTTCCGCCGGCCGAGCTTCCCCATCTCGTTGATCGGGTTGACGAGGCCGCTGGTGCCGTAGTTCTGGAGCATCTCCGTCTCGGCCATCAGGGGCCCCATCCGACCGCCCACGAGGTCGCGGAGCTCGCCGTCGGCGGCGGGGTCGGGGCGGAAGTCGCCCTCCTCGATGGCGACGGCCTTGACGTTCTTCGAGCCGAGGACGGCGCCGGCGCCGCCGCGGCCGGCGACGCCTTCACGCATCTCGGAGTCGTGGAGCAGACAGGCGAAACGCACGAGGTTCTCGCCGGCCGGCCCGGCGGCGATGACGTGGACGTCCTCGGCGTCGACGCCGTCGTCGGCGGCGATCCGGTCGCCCACTTCGGCACACGTCTCGTAGGTGTCCAGGCCCGCGAGGTCCGGCGCCGGCACCACCTCGGCGCCGTCCTCGCCGATCCGGACATAGGAGAGGTCCGCGGCGGCGTCGTGGAGGACGACGGACTCGAAGCCGGTCGTCTTCTGGGCGCGGGGGAACGTACCGCCGAAGGTGCTGTCGAAGAAGCCGTCGGTCTGTGGGCTGACGAAGCCGACGACGCCCCGACTCGTCGACTGGAACGGCGTCCCGTTCATCGGACCGACGGTGAACGCGAGGATGTTCTCGGGGTCGAGGGGGTCGGCGTCGCTCGGCACGTGGTCGTGGACAGCCTTCACCGCGAAGCCGTTCCCCCCGAGGAAACGGCGGGCGTCCCCGGGGTCGATCGGTTCGGTCTCGGACTCGCCCGTATCGAGGTGGACGTGGAGGGTCTCGCCACCGTAGACGGACGGGAGGTCGGTCTCGGACACGTTACACTCCGACCGACGTGTCGGCCCGCCGGACGGCCGTGGCAGTGGTCTGTGACATGGATTCACCGTCGGCGCTCCGCATACTAATCGTTTGTCGCTCACGGGGGGCTACTGCCGGGGCGACGCCGCCCGGGACCGACACCCCGAAGGGACCTATCGTAGCGTTCGAGAGTCCTGCACACCCGACCGCACCCACTCCGTCGGGTTGTGCGAACGGTATCGAAGGCTGCGATACATAGCCGTATAGTCGTCTATTAGCAACCGCTTAACTCCGCCAGTTCTTGGTGTCGGCCACGACCGGGTGGGGTGTGAGCGGACACCCACCCCTGGAGACTCCGCCAATGCACGCGATACCCCAGTTCGACGACGCGGTCGAACCGCACCACGAACGGATCGACGCGGACCGCTATCACGATATCTACGTCGTCGGCGACGTCCACGGGAGCCGGCTGGCGCTGGAGTCGCTCCTCGCGACACTGGAACTGGGCGACGACGACCTCGTCGTCTTCGTCGGCGACCTCGTCCGGAAGGGCCCGGACAGCCCCGGCGTCGTCGACCTCGTCCGCGCCGACGACCGGTTGCTCAGTGTCCGCGGGAACAACGAGGGGAAGATCGTCCGCGGCGAGAAGTCCCCCGACTGGCTCCGCGAGGGGGACCGGGCGTACTTCGCGTCGCTGCCCGTCGCCGTCTCCTTCGCCGACGCGCTGGTCGTCCACGGGGGCGTCGACCCCGAGCGACCGCTCGCCGCGCACACCGCCGAGGAGCTGTTGACGATGCGCTCCCCGCACGGTGACGGCTACGAGGGGCCGTTCTGGTACGAGAGCTACGACGGCCCGTTCCGCGTGTTCTTCGGCCACACCGTGCACGACCGACCGGTCGACCGGCCACACGCCGTCGGCCTCGATACCGGGTGTGTCTACGGCGGGCCGCTGACCGCGTACGACTACCGCCGCGACGCCTTCGTGACCGTCGACGGGACGACGACCCACCGGGAGCGGGACGACGCGAAGATCGTCACCCCGGTCTGAGAGCGTCGGATCCGGCCGTCGGGCGGGCGACAGGCGGGGGACGGACTACGGCCGACGGTGACTCACTCGTACTCCGACCGGAGCCGCTCCCGTGCCCCGTCGCGCGTCTCGAAGTATCGACGTGATCCCTCCGCCGTTCGAACCGCCCAGTCGTACGTCTCGCTGTCGGGGCGGTACCAGCGGTCGGCGTGGGCCTCGAACACGGAGCCGTTCCCGCCACCCGACTGGCCCTCGCCGGCGTCGTCAGCTTCCGACTGGAACTCCTCGGCGTCGGTGGGGTCGTCGCCCGTGTCCGTGGCTCCGGATGCGGCGTCGTTCGAATCGACGTCCGTGACGAGGAGGTCGCCCGCGATCGGTTCGGTGTCGGTCTCCAGGCCCGCTCCGTGGCCGCGTTCGAGGGCGGCCTCCGTGACTGCCATCAGGAGCTCCTGAACGTCCCGCACCGGCTCGTCGCCCGGCGTAACCTGCTCGTAGCTGCCGTCGCTTCGCATCACCCACCGGCGGCGGTTGTCCGCCAGCGACGCCTCCAAGACGAACCGAAGCTGTTCCCGCAGCGAGACGGCCTCGACGGGCGTGACGGCCTCGACCCGATGGTCGAGGTTCCGCGTCATCCAGTCGGCCGATCCGATATACCACTCGGGGGAGCCCGCGTTCTCGAAGTAGAAGACGCGGGCGTGTTCCAGGAACCGCCCGACGATGGAGTGGACGGTGACGTTCTCGCTCACCCCCTCGATACCGGGGCGAAGCCGACAGATGTCCCGTACGATCAGGTCGATTTCGACCCCGGCCATCGAGGCGCGATAGAGCTCTTCGACCATCGCCGGATCCTCGAGCCCGTTTACCTTCACGACCATCCGGGCCCGGCGCCCCTGGCGAGCGTGCTCGGCCTCCCGCCTGACCATCTCCGTGAACCGCTCGCGCATCGTCACCGGGGCGATGAGGAGCTTCCGGAACCGGTCGTCGAGGGTGGGGCCAGTGAAGAAGTTGAACACCTTCGTGAGGTCGTGGCCGACGTCCCGATCGGCGGTCAACAGCCCCAGATCCGAGTAGCCCTTGGCCGTCTCCGAGTGGTAGTTCCCCGTGCCGACGTGGGAGTAGAGTCGGACGCCATCGGCCTCCTGTCGAACCACGAGCGCCGTCTTGGTGTGTGTCTTCAGTCCGACGGTGCCGTAGGCGACGTGGATGCCCTCCTCTTCGAGCTGCCGAACCCATTCGAGGTTGTTCTTCTCGTCGAACCGGGCCTTGAGCTCGACCATCACCGCCACCTGCTTGCCGTTGTCTGCGGCGTCGATGAGGCTCTGGATCACCTTCGAATCGCTCGCGGTCCGGTAGATGGCCGCCTTCACCGCGAGCACGTCGGGGTCGGTCGCCGCCGCGTCGAGGAACCGCTGTACCGTCCCCTCGAAGGAGTGATAGGGGTGATGGACCAGAACGTCCCCCGCCCGTACCTCGTCGAAGATGTCCGTCGGCTCGTCCCGGACGTCCCCGGTCACCGGCCCCAGGCGTGGATGTGCCTGCGGCGTCCACGGGGGAAGCTTGAGCTCGGGACGGTCCAGTTCGACGAGTTCGAAGAAGTCCTCGAAGTCGATCGGCCCCTCGCGGTGGAACACTTCCCGGTCGTCCACGTCGAGGTGTTCCTTGAGGATCGAGACCGACTCCTCGGGCATGTCGGCGTCGACCTCCAGCCGGACGACCGTCGCGAAGCGGCGCTGTTCGAGGACCTCCTCGACCATGTCGATGAGGTCCTCGGCGACCTCCTCGTTGCGCCGTACCTCGGCGTTGCGGGTCACCTTGAACTTGGACACGTCGCGGATGTCGAGGTCGGGAAGCAGGAGGTCGAGGTTGCTCTCGATGAGGTCCTCGATGAGGACGTACCGATCGCTCCCGTCGGGGACTTCGATCAGTCGGGGCTGGTTCGACGGGATCTTGATACGGGTGAACGTCGGCTCGTCGGAATCGTCCGACGAAAGCACGGCGAGGGAAAGGGAGAGGTTCGAGATGAAGGGGAAGGGATGCGCCGGATCGAACGCGAGCGGCGTCAGGGTCGGCAGGATGGACTCCTCGAAATACGTCCGTAGGTGATCGCGCTCGTCCGCCGGGAGGGTGTCGGGGTCGCGGATCTCGATCCCCGCGTCCGCGAGCGCCGGTTCGAGGGTCGTCCGCCAGTATTCGGACTGCTGCCGAAAGAGCGGTCGTGCGGTGTCGAGCACCTCGCGCCACTGCTCTTCCGGCGTTCGGCCGTCGGGCGTCGTCTCGGTCACGCCCGCGTCGATCTGCTGTTTGAGTCCGCCGACGCGTTTCATGAAGAACTCGTCGGTGTTCTTCGTGAAGAAGGCGAGAAACCGGAGCCGTTCGAGCGGCGGATTGCGCTCGTCGGTTCCCTCGTGGAGGACGCGTGCCTGAAAGGCGAGTTCCGAGAGCTCCCGGTTCAGGTAGTAGTCGGGCGCCGAGAGGTGGGGGTCGCTCATCGGCCCACCTCACGAGGACCGTCCGCCGCGGGTCCGGGAGCGTTCGAGCGTCCGAACGGGTTGGTCGGGAATATCGGGGACGATCCTGGCACGATCGGTGGACGCCGGTGGACTCACAAGTAATCCGCTAAGAGCCCTATTGTGTGCTATGTAGGACGGGGTCCCGGCGTCCCGGGACGGTACGAACCCTCCCGACGGGCGAACGGGTCGGCCGGCGGAACACGCGCCGCTCCGTCTATCGGGACGCTCCGCTCACCCATTCGAGGACGTCGCTCGCGTGTTCGTCCGGCGGGAAGATCGGATAGAAGACGCGTTCGACGCGTCCGTCGGTGACGACCAGCGTCAGCCGCTTCAGGTACTCGTCCCCCTCGATGGTGAACGTCGGGAGTTCGAGTGCGCTCGCCAGCGCCCGGTCGGCATCGCTGAGCATCTCGAAGGGGAGGTCCAAACGGTCGCGGGCCTCACGCTGGTACGCAGTCGACTGCGTCGACAGCCCGAAGACTTCTCCGATGCCCTCGTCCCGGAGTTCGTCGTACCGAGCGCGAAACCCGCGTGATTCGGGCGTACAGCCGCGGGCCCCCGGAACGTCGTCCCACCCTTCCGGGATCACGTCCCGATCCGGCCGTCCCGTCAGCGGATAGACGTAGACGACGGTGCGGGGCGGGAGCGCTCTGAGATCGACCACCGTTCCGTCGGTCGATTCCAACGAGACGACGGGCATCTCCATCCCCTGGAGGTGGTCGGCCGCCCCGTCGTCTTCCGGTACTGGGAGGTCGTCCGGCAAGGGGAAGTCCTTGGACATCGTTCCATGCGACTTGCGTCACGTAAGTAAACGTTTGCGAGGACGCGGGTTTCCGAACCTCGTTCGGTTTCCGTTCCGAGATCCGTATTTCATTCAACGGCGTATCGGCGTCGACGGTTTCCGGGCGAAACGGGACGCCCACGATAGCGCCGACGGTTGGGGTCGGCGTCCGCGACGGTTATTGAATATCGCGACATGTGATTTATCGGCTGTGGACGGCCCCTGGGGTGGGCGGCGCGATAAACGGAGAACGGAGAACGGCGTTACTTGCCGCGGCGTCGGTCGCCGCCGATGCTCGGCCGGGTGTGTTCGGTCCCCTTGCCGCGCTTGCGCTGGCCGCGGCCCTTGCTGCCGGCGCTGGTCTTGCCGCGGAACGCACGGCCCTTGTGGGAGTCGTCGCAGATCCAGTTAAGATCGTCGTCGGCCTGGATCGCGGGATGCTCCGGGTCCACGAGGATCACTTCGTGCCACTTCTGGGAGCCGTCCTCCCCGACCCAGTAGGAGTTGAGCACGCGGAGGTTGGGGTACTTCCGCGAGGTGCGCTCCTCGGCGATGCGCTGGATGCTCTTGCGGCGGCCGATCCGGTTGACGCCCTGGCGCTTCGAGCGTCGGCCGGCCTTGAACCGCCGCTTGCGGGCCCCGCCCTTGCGGACCGAGGTCCGAACCACGACGATGCCCTGTTTGGCCTTGTAGCCCAGGTTCCGCGCCTTGTCGAGGCGGGTCGGGCGCTCGATGCGCTCGATGGCGCCCTGGTCGCGCCACTCCTGCTTTCGTTGCCACTGCAGTTCGGCGAGGGCCCCTTCGTCGGGGTCCTGCCACGCGTCCCGGATGTGGGAGTAGAAGCTTCGTGCCATGATTTCACCACGGGCGCTTGCGATTCAGCGTCGCCGGCTGGCGAGCCACATGTCGTCCCGACGAGTCGGGTGCCCGCTGGAGGCCCGTCTACCAGCGAGTTGCCGGTGCTACCGCTCGGTCGCGCTTAAGAACTTCGACTCGTCGCGAACTCGCGAACCGACTCGAACGCGTCGGCGGCGACGGCCTCGGCGACGGCCGCGGCGTCGACGTCGGGGACGACGGCGGGATACTTCCGCGCGAAGAAGCCGATCAGGTTGGAGACGTCGCGTTCGAGGAGTTCGGCGGCGTTGGCGTGGTCGGTCGACACCGACTGCGGCCAGTCGAAGATCGTGATCCCCGAGGACGCGACGGCGACGTTGTGCTCGGAGAGGTCCCCGTGGATCAGCCCCGCCCCGTGGGCGGTCGTCACCTCCCCCAGGATCAGATCGAGGACCCCCACGACCTGCTCGTCGTCGAGTTTCGCCCGCGAGAGTTCGATGCCGTCGAACTTCGCCATCACGATGGCGTGACGGTTGTGGTCGATCGGACGCGGAACCGACACGTCCGGATAAAGCGTCTCCAGGGCCTCGTACTCCCGTTCGGCCGCCTTGCGGGCGGTGTAGAGCCACGAGACGTGGTCCCGGTCGGCGGTGTACTCGCGTTCGCGGTTCACCTCCCGGAAGTTGGTGTATCCCTCGCGGTGGAACTTCAGGGCCAACGGTCGATAGGACTGCACCTCGTACACGTCGCTTTCCTTGCCCACGCCGAGCGGCGCTCCCACCCCCTCGACGGTGTCGCGCTCCGCGAAGGTGTGCAAGGCGAGCACGTCGTACCCCTCGAAGGTGAGCTGGTACCCCTCGTACTGGATGGTCCGGCGCTCGATCAGGTCGCGTTTCATGCACCGATCCAGCCGGTAGTCCACCTCCTCGGCCGTCAGATCCGCGTAGTCGGGGAGTTTCCCGCGGTTGACCCACTCGCTGAACCGCATCCCCTGCTCGACGCCCGAGAGGAGATAGATGTCCTCGGGGTCGAGTTCGGCCACGACGCGGGCCACGTTTTCGACCATACCCCGACTGCGCGCGCGAGGGACAAAAGCCCCCCGCGTCGGCGTTCTAAATCGTATATCGCGATAGGAAACGGAGGGGTTCTGATCCTCCGAATATGGCTCTATGATGCACAATTTTCAGGTTAATTGGAATGTAATTATCTCCGCAGAGTATCCAAGAGTATGTTTCTGAGAAAATTATCGAGTATCCATCACAAAGTACCGTCAGAAGTCGGGCTCAGGACAGCGCTGCCGCTCACGAATTAACAAGCCTGTGAGGAACGGTAGGGTTAGTCGGGTGGGTCGAGTCCGTAGCTTTTCTTCGCCAGCGTTAAGAACGAGTTCGCCGTGATCGCAGGTTCATCGGAAATCTCACCGTCCATCTCCAACTGGACCAGGATGTCCACAAGCCGCCAACAGTTGTACAGTACGCAGGCGAACGCGAAGTTGAAGTACCGATAGCGGTGGTCTGGTGACTTCGTCTCCGCGAGGAACGTCTTCAGTTTCTTGAAGCCGTTCTCGATCCCCCACCGACGCTTGTACTTCGCCATCAGACGGCCGATCTGATGTTTCATCTCTGCGTCGTCTTGTGGGTCGGTCTCCACGAACTCCAGATTCGTCTCAAACGGCACTGTCGGTGCATCAACCCGCTCCGGTTCGTCGATAGCCTCTTCTTCCCGTATGTCATCAAGTAGGTTGCTCAGTGGTGAGCCACCGTCGCTAGTTTCCGAGAAGGGTTCAGTGTCGCCAATGTAGTCGTGTCAAGTTAAGCGTGAAGAGTGAGGCGTGCTGATTTCTGAGTGTCTATGCCCGAAATCACACGCCTCAGCGACTGTAGCGACTGGATCGAATTAGATTTTGTGGAGCGTCAGCGGACACCCGAGTTCGCGATGCGGCTCGGTATTCAGATGCACGTGGCTGGACTATCACTTTCGAATACCATCTCGATTCTTGAAAGGTTGGGTGTCGAACGCTCTCGAACGGCCGTCCACAACTGGGTGCAGAAGGCCGATCTACAGCCCGAAGGCGGTGCGAGCCCGAATCACGTTGCGCTTGACGAAACCGTGATTCGAATCAACGATCAGCAATACTGGCTGTACGCCGCCATCGATCCTGAAACAAACACATTCCTTCACATACGGCTTTTTAGCACGTATACGACTGGCTTAACCGAAATCTTCCTGAGCGAATTACGCGAGAAACACGACGTCGAAACCGCCGTGTTTCTCGTCGACGATGCTCAATGGCTCCAAACTGCCCTCGATCGACACGGCCTCGATTGCAGATACGAACACCATGGCAATCGGAATGCCGTCGAACGTCTCTTTCGTGAGATAAAACGACGAACCTCTTCGTTTTCAAATACGTTCAGCCACGTGGAGCCGACGACAGCAGAATCGTGGCTCCAAGCCCTCGCTGTCTGGTGGAATCGATGCCAAAGTTAACGCGACCTCACATACCATGCGAGCGTTGACATCTATGAAATCCATCAGGAGACCGGTGAAACATGCAGAGGATCAAAAGCAATTTTGCCGGAACAGCCCACTCAGAATCCATTCAGAGAGGCCACAACGCAATGATTCCGTGGTCTTCGGAACTGCCGTAGTAGCCGGTTAATAAGAATTACTCATCGGGCACTCCAGTAGTATCGAACTCGAATCGAGCACCGCCGTATCGTCCGTCGGTAATCGCTACCTCCCAGCCGTGGGCCTCTGCAATGCGCTTGACAATCGTGAGACCGAAGCCCATTCCATCAGTTGCAGACGTGTGACCTGGTTCAAAGACCGCGTCGTGGTCATCCGCTGGTATTCCCGGTCCATCATCTTCGACGTAGATACAGTCCTCAGCAGCGCGTCCAACCCAGACTGTCACATCTTCACCACCGTGTTCTACTGCATTACGGAACAGGTTCTCGAACACGTGTCGGAGCCGGTCACGGTCACCACGTATCGCAAACTCCTCCTCAATTTCGAGCGTCGCCTCGGCTGTCTCTACCCCTGCCCAACATTTGCCGACCAAGTCGACGAGCGATATCGTGTCGATGTCACCGACGGTCTCACCCTGCCGAGCAAGCGTCAGCGTATCTTCGATGATACTCTCCATTCGGTCCAGCGAATTTACGAGCGGAGTGAGGTGCTCCTGTAACTCGTCGTCAGCTCGTTGTTGCAGAATAGTCGCCCGCGCTTGGGCGACGTTGAGTGGGTTGCGGAGGTCATGCGAGACCACGCTTGCAAACTCGTTGAGTCGGCTGTTCTGTCGCCGGAGTTCTTGTTCACGTTCTTTTCGCTCGGTGATGTCTTGGAACGTCCCGTGAACGGCGACGATTTCGTCATTCTCGTAGCGTGGCTCTCCGCGCGTGCGGACCCAGCGGACCTCGTCGTCTGCGGTGACAATCCGCAGCTCCAGGTCGTACGGTTCGCCTTCAGTAGTGAGTCTGTCGAAGGCTTCTCTGATAGTGTCTCTATCCTCCGGATGATAGAACTCGATCCCCTCTTCAGGTGTCGGGTTCGCATCCAGTGGCAGTCCGTGGATGCGATACAATTCGTCGGACCATCGCATCCGCTCGGATTGCAAGCTAACCTCCCATCCACCAACCTTTGCGACTGCCTGTGTCTCTTGCAGGAACTTGCTGGTCCGTTCAAGTTCCTCTTCACGTTGCTGGCGATTGAGTTCCGTCCCCATCCACTGTGCCATAATCCGGACGAAGGACTCCTCAGCGTCTGTGATTGCTTCCTCACGAGACTCAGGTCGGGAGAAATTCAGGGTACCATACCGTTGGTCCTCGACGAAGACTGGAACCCCGATGTAGGACTCGATCCCTTGCTTTTCATACGCCGGATGGTCTTTGACACCACCATCAGTTGCGCTGTGAAATGAGACGGGGCTGTCAGCATCATAGACCAACGAACAATACGTATCGGTGAGGTCGAACGAATCTCCGGGGCTGATGCCTTTCGAAGGGTCAACGACGTTCCGGACCGTGTACTCAGAACCGTCGATCTCCGAGAGGATTCCGACATCGAGATCAAGATACGTCGTTCCCAGATCGAGCAGGTCAGTTATCTGCTGGTCGACTGTTCGCTCTGTATCGGTTATAATCTGAGCCAACGATTCCAGTGCGGTATTCTGTTCTGTGACCCGTTCTTTGCTCTCTTCGAGTTGCTGTTTGGCCTGTTTGCGTTCGGTGATGTCAGTCGAGACGCCACAGAGAGCCACAATCTCACCATCTTCGTCGTACACAGGTGATTTTCGCGTCAACCGAACAGTGTTCCCGGCAGTTGTTGGGACTGTCTCCTCTACCTCGATCACCTCGCCGTTCTCGAAGACCCGTTGGTCGTCGGTTCTGGCTTGCTCAGCGGTATCTGGCGGAACGAGGTCGTCGTCGGTCAAGCCGACGATGTCCTGGTCTCCTGCGTTGAACAGTTCACGGCACGCCTGATTCATCATGAGATACTGGCCGTCGGCATCTTTCAGGAAGACCGCAGCGGACATGGTTTCCATGACAGTCTCAAACCGCCGATGGATGCGCTTTAGCTGCCGTTCTTGCTCTTTTTTTCCTGTTATGTCCCGAGCGACGCCGACGATTTGGGTGACTTGGCCGGAGTCGGTGATCGGGGTGAGTTTTGTCTGCCAGTCACTCGTCCCACCAGGTAACTCTAATTTCTCTTCGTACTCGATGGTTTCTCCCTTTTCAACGCACTCTTGATAGTTCTCTGCGACAACAGTGCCCTGTTCGTCGGCAAGAAGTTCCTGTGGGGTCTGTCCGCGTAGTTCGTCTTCAGAAAGGCCAGATTGCTCCCGATGTGAGGCGTTATTTCGCCGGTAAGTAAACGTGTAGTCTTCATCTGATTGCTCAACGTCGATCAAAAAGACTGCGTCACTCATCTCACGGAAGATCGCTTCGTAAACGTTTCTCAACTCGCCAGCAATTGCTCTATCTCTCTCGATGTCCGAATCATCTGGCATGTGGCTCAGTTATCACACGGAGGAATGTTAAACACCGAACCTACCGACTCTCTCTCAGTTCAGACAGTATAGCCCGTCAGCTACACAAGAAGTGGTGAATACGCGTCTTATATTTTATACCAGTGCGGATATCACTCTAACCTGGAAGTTTATTCGTCGGTCATTCCGCAAGTTTACTGAGCAGATATTTCATCGGATGCGTTTTGCACAAATAGCCTGGTGACTGTTTTCAGATACCTCCTTGGCGAGATCGACTCTTCTGTATCCCAGTAACTTATCCAGACTTCCGGCACATCTCAGGAACTCGTCTGGCATGGCTGACGAGCATATAGTGTATTTAAACTATTAAATACATTTAATTCAGTCGTGAATCGGAGTGCCAGACCTATTTCAGATTGATGAACAGTCGGCGCTCAACCTGTGCATTGTTCCTTACCTTCGGAACTCCTCGAGGGGTTAGATGCCGAGCCACTCGTCGGCGCTGACCGAGTAGTCGTTCGCCCGGGCGTACTTCGCCGCCCGCCTGCGGACGGCCCGGGACCCGGGAAGGTCGTCCGTCGCCTCGATCCGGTCGACGATCCAGTCGGTGATCGCCACGACCCCCTCGTCGTCGTCGAGGGTGTCGACCGCCCGGAGCGCCCGGAACGTCTTCTCGTAGGCGGCGCGCTGTGAGGCGCCGAACTCCAGTCCGGAGACGTCCCGGCTCGCCTCGATGATCCGCGTCATCGCCGCGGCGACCGTCGGTCGCTTGACCCGGACGCTGACGGCGGCGGGCGAGTCGAACGTCTCCGCTTCCGTGTCGGGAATCAGATCCGCGAGGGCGTAGGTCCCGTCGCTCGTCGGCACCTCGTACTCACCGACCGCCGCCACGAGGTCGGTCCCCGTCGCCGGGTACTCGAGGTCGTCGAGGCCGGCTTCGAGGTCCACGAGTGTCCCCGGATCGACCGGTTCGGGTTCGTTTCCGCGGTCCAGTGCCTCGGCCAGTTCGCGCTCCCGTTGGCGCTGCTCCTCGTCGTCTGCCTGTTCGTCTCGGCCACTCTTGGTGTCCCCCATACGATATTTCAGTTCTCTAAGGCGATAACCCTGTGGTCGAAAAGCGTGGCCCGTGGGCGACGGTCAGACGTCGTCGCGGTCGACGACGACGGCTTCCTCGGTGTTGCTCGTGTCCAGTTGCTCGACGGTCGACTCGAGTCGCTCGATGGCGACCGTGATGTCGGAGACGAACGCCGCCTGTTCCGCGTTCGCGTCGGAGATGGTGACGATCTCCTCGGAGACGCGCTGGGACCGATCGGCCGCGGTGTCGACCATGCTCGCGACCTCCTCGGTGCGAACTGCCTGGTCGTCGGTCGCCTCGGCGATGTCCTCCATCCCCGTCGAGGTGGCGTCGACCACCTCGACGATGGCCTCCTGGTTGTCGACCAGATCGCGGATGGTGTCGGTCCCCTCGTGAATCTCCTCGGTGACGGCGTCGATGCTGTCGATGGTCCCCTCGGCCTCCTCGCGCGTCCGGTGGATGATGTCCTCGATGCGCTCGGCCTCGGACTGCACCTCGGTCGCGAGGGACTTCACCTCGTTCGCGACCACGGAGAAGCCGTCGCCCGCCTCGCCGGCGCGGGCGGCCTCGATGTTCGCGTTGAGCGCGAGGATGTTGGTCTGTTCGGCGATGTCGTTGATCACGTCGATGATCTCCTCGATGGCCGCGACCTGTTCGGCGAGGTTGTGGGTGCGATCGGCGACCTCGTCGCTCCGCTCGGCCACGCCCTCCATGCGCTCGATGGCCGCGGTACCGGCTTCGGTGCTCTCCACCGCGAGTTGCTCCGCCTCCTTGGCGCGCTCGTTGATGTCCTCGGCGGACGCGGCGACCTCCTCGACGGTCGCCGACAGGGCGCCGACCTCCTCGGCCACCTCCGACATGTTGTCGGCCTGCTCTTCGGCCAGCGACCGGGCGTTCTCGATGGCCTCGTCGACGCGTTCGGTCGTCTCGGTGGCCTGCTCGGCCTTCGTGGCCACCTCCTCGGAGACCTGCGACTGTATCTCGGTGATCGTCCGCTGTTGCTCGACGAGTTCGGTGACGTCCGTCGTCGTCTCCAGCGCGCCGACGAGTTCGCCCGCGGGGTCCCGGAGCGGCACCCCGCTGGACCGGACCCACCGCTCCCCGTCGGCGGTCGGGATGCGGCGGTACCCCGTTTCGGTCCGCGCCTCACCCTCACGGGCGACCGTCTGGGCGAACGTCTCGTCGTCCTCGGAGATCGGATAGGCGTCGTAGACGCGCTCGCCGAGGACGTCGGCCTGGTCGAACCCGGTCATCGCCTCGGCCTCCGGGTTGTGATACGCCAGTCTGTCCTCGGTGTCGAGGACGAACCCCATCTTCGGGTACTCCCCGATCACCTGTTCGAAGAGACCGCGCCAGTAGTCGCGTTCGTAGCGGAGCCGCTCCACCTCGTCGTCCACGGCTGGCTCGGGTTCGAGCCCCGTCGCGGGTCGCTCCCCCGACGTGGTTTTGTTGACCGACATCGGCGAACACCAACCGCGGGAGGATGATAAACCACCGCTCGGCAGAATCACGATTGATACCGACCGACGGTTCGGGTTACCGGCCGTCGCCGCTCCCGACTCCAGCGCGGGGAACCAAGCCACGAATCCCCCCGACGAGGCCGTGGCGCTCCGCCCGGGCGAGCACCCACCGATAGAGGATCAGTCCGAAGACGACGAGGGTGTTCGTGACGAGGAAAAACGCCATCTCCTCGACCGGGAGGCCGGCGACGTGGACGCCGGTGGAGTAGGTCGACGAGATGGTCCAGAGGCCGGCTCCGATGGCGACCCGGTCGACGACCCAGAGGTAGGCCGTGGGGACGAGTATCGCCGCCGCGACCGTCCGGCGACACCGCCAGAGGACGGGGCCGCCGAGCACCCAGAGGAACCCGAGGATCGGACAGGCCCACAGGAGGATGTATCCGAGATAGTAGCCCTGCGTGGTGTAAAACAGCGCCAGGCCGACCGCCTCGGCGACGGCGAGGACGAGGAGGCCGACCGGCCGCGACCGGACGGCCGCCGGTCGCGAGGGATCGGGCGAGGGATCGAGCGCGTAGAGCCAGAGCCCGGTGAGCGCCGTCTGCAGGAGGAAAAAGGAGAGTTCGCCCAGCGGCACGCCGCGAACCCGGTCGGTGACGACCCCGTCACCGTACCACCAGACGCCGCGTTCGATGAGGTAGGCGTCCCACGCGAACGTGTAGGCGAAGGCGATGCCCATGAGGATCACGACCCCGAGCGCGTCGGTCGGGGTGTGGAGCCCGCCGCGGACGCGCGCGAGCACCGCGACGACGAGGAGGGGGACGCCGACGGTGACGGCCAGGTAGGCGAGATACGAGGAGGTGACGGGCGGTAGCACGGCGATCACCCCCTGTGGGGCCGGTCCGAGCGCGACGGCCCGGGGACGGCGTTCCTGCCGACCGCGCCGGCGTCGACGTCCGCCGGCGGGTCGAGGTCGGTCACGCGGTAGAACACCCGGAGGGGGTCGCTCTCGAACTGCCAGCGGACCCACGCCCGCGCGACGAGCGAGAGCCGCCGCCGCAGCGTCAACGTCGGCCGGGCCGAGAGCACGTCGCACCCCCGCTCGCGGACGAGGCGGTGTTGGTCCGCGTACATCACCGCGGCCGCCAGCACCGGGAACTGACAGTCCGGGGGGAGATACCGAATGCCGTCGACGCCGCGGTGGTAGCGCCGTTCGGTCCGGCGAAGCTCCGCACGGATCGCCGCGCGGACGCCGTCGGTCGGGTCGAGCGCCTCGACGTCCGCGTGGGACGCCCCGTGGGCGCGGAGCGTCGCCTCGGGGAGGTAGATCCGGTCGTACTCGCGGACGTCCTCGCGGACGTCACGGAGGAAGTTCGTGAGCTGGAAGGCCTCGCCGAGGGCGGCGGCGTGTGGGCGCGCCCGCTCGGCCTCGGCGGGATCCATCACGTCGAGCATCATGTGCCCGACCGCGACCGACGACCCACGGAGATACGTCTCGAGTTCCGCGAAGGTCCCGTAGCGGGCCTTCTCGACGTCCATCAGCATCGAGTCGACGAACGTGTCGATCTCTTCGCGAGCGATACCGTGACGCGCCCGGAGGTCCGCGACGGCCGCCAACACCGGGTCGTCCGTCTCGCGCTCGCCGAGGGCGGCCGCCCGCATGCGTTCGAGTTCGTGGCGCTGTTCGGCCGGCGGGCCCGGATCGGGCGCGTCGACCACCTCGTCGGCGGTCCGGAAGAACGCGTACAGGACGTACGTCGGGTGACGGACGCGCTCCGGCAACAGCCGCGTCGCGAGGTGGAAGGTCAGCCCCGTGTGGCGCTGGACGGCCTTGCTCCGGCGGATGGATTCCAGGTCGGTCATCTGTATCGGGCCGGGTGGGCCCCTTGGTTCGGACTACACACTCCCCCTGCCTCAAAAGTGTACCAACACAGTTTGGTTGCCGCCCGCACCGACCGCGGGTCCGCCCGGGGCCGGCGAGTCCCGGGAGTGGCGTCAGTACTCGTGGAACGACTTCCCGCACCGCCGACACTCGATGGTCGTCGGCCCGAACCAGCGACGGACCTTCTCGACCGGGCCGTGACACTCGGGGCAGACGCCCATCCCCCGGTCGTCGGCGGCACGCACCGACAGATCGAGCAGGAGGTCCTCCAGTTCCTCGATGCGTTCCTGCTGGTCCTCGACGGTCTCCTGTAACTGGTCGACGCGTTCCTCGTGGGCGGTCGCGGAGTCGAGGTCGACCACGACCTCCTCGTCCGTCCGGTCGACGACCTGTTCGGTCCCCTCGGCGTCGGCCTCCGTCTCGACCTCGGTCTCGGTGTCGTCGGTCATACCTCGTCGTACGTGCCACGCGGCTTCAATTACGAGCCAAGCTAGTTCGCCCCGTCACCGCCGATCAGGCCGGATCCAGCCGGTCCCGACCCTCCCTCGGGACGGCGGCCGGGCCGCAGGTATCCGCGGGTTCGGGCGCGTCCGCGCGCTCACACACCCATGAGTTTGGGGTGGCCACTAACCCGTCCGACGGCAACTAGGTGAACGGATGTTCGACACGCCGGTGTCGCCCGTCGCGGGCGCGGGCTGGTTCGCCGTCGGCACGGCCGTGATGGGGCTCGCGGCGCTGTACGTCGCGGTCCGTGGACGCGGGGTCGAGGACCCGCGCGCGAGAGGCGTCCACGTCGTCGCGGCGCTCGTGCCGGCCGTCGCCTGTGGGGCGTACCTGGCCATGGCGCTCGGCGTCGGCGTGGCCGAGGTGGCGGTCCGGGGCGGCACCCTGCGCCTCCACTGGGCGCGGTACGCCGACTGGCTGTTCACCACGCCCTTGCTGTTGATCGGCCTCGGTCTGTTCGTCGGGGCGGACGGCGAGACGCTGTTCGGCGCCGTCGCGGCCGACGTGTTCATGATCGTGACGGGGGTGGCGGCCACGCTGTCCGGCGTCCCGACCTACCGGTACGTCTGGTGGGGAGTCAGCACCGTCGCCTTCCTCTGTGTGCTTTACTTCGTCGTCGTCGCCCTCGGGCGGGAGGCCCGCGACCGGGACGAGGCGACCCGGTCGACGTTCGCCGCGCTCCGGGTCCTGATCGGGGCGTCGTGGACGGTCTACCCCGTCTGGTGGCTCGTCGGCACCGGCCTCGGCCTGGTGTCGCCGACGGCCGAGGCGGCCGGGTTCCTCCTCCTCGACACCGTCGCGAAGGTCGGGTTCGGACTGCTCGTGCTCCGCAGTCCGGCGCTCGCGGGCGCAGACGCTGACGCGCCGGAGGGCGAGGCCGCACCCGGCACGCCGGCGGAGTGACCGGCGTCAGGCGAGGTCGGCGACGTACTGACCCACGGCCACCACGACGGCCGCCATGACCACGTTGAGCACGCCGGGGACGACCGCCCCGCGCGAGACGCGGTACGCCCCGAATGCAACCAGTCCGAGCGCGATGACGCCGTGGACGCCGACGACGAGGGTCCGTTGCTCCATACAGGGGGGTTGGACCGCCGCCCCTTGAACGCCGTCCCAAACCGGTCAGTCGGGGTCGACCGAGGGCTCCGTGGCCGCGAGCGCCCGTTCGAGGTGTGTCCCCTCGACGACGACGTCGTCGACGGCGTCGTCGGGCCGGTCGTCCGCCCGGAGGTGGTCCTCCATGGCGAGCAGGGCCGCCTCGCGGACGAGGGCCGCCAGGTCGCTCCCCGTGTATCCGGTCGCGCGCCGGGCGACGGCCGCGACGTCGACGTCACGGGTGGGCACGTCGGTGAGGTGGATGGCGAGGATGTCGGCGCGGGCATCGGCGTCCGGCCGGGGGACCGCGACCCGCTTCTCGATGCGACCGGGTCGGAGGAGGGCCGGATCGACCGCGTCCGGGCGGTTCGTCGCCGCGAGCACCGCAACCGACCCCCGCGGCGAGAGGCCGTCGAGTTCCGTCAGCAACTGCGACACGACCCGTTCGGCCGCCCCGGTGTCGGCGTCGGCGCGGGCCGGCGCGAGGGAGTCGACCTCGTCGAGGAAGACGACCGTGGGCGCGACCCGGCGGGCCCGCTCGAACACCTCCCGGACGCCGCGTTCGCTCTCGCCGACGTAGCGGTCCATCAGCTCAGGCCCGTCGACCGCGAGGAAGTTCGCGTCCGTCGAGTTCGCGACGGCCTTGGCCAGCATCGTCTTCCCGGTGCCCGGCGGCCCGTAGAGCAGGACGCCAGTGGGGGCGTCGACGGCGAGGCGCTCGAACAGGTCCGGGTAGCGAAGCGGCCATTCGACGGTGCGGATCACCTCCCGTTTCGCCGCCGCTAGCCCCCCGACGTCGCGGTAGGTGAGCGACGGGCGCTCGACGGTCACCTCGCGGAGCGTCGTCGGATCGACGGCGTCGAGGGCGGCGGCGACGTGGGCGGCCGTCACCGTCGGGCGCGGGTCCGCGGTCCCGTCGTCGGCCCCGGCGGCGGCCCGGGTCGCGGCGTCGACGAGGACCGCCTCCAAGTCGGCCCCCGTGTAGCCGTGCGTGCGGGCCGCGACCGCCGCCAGGTCGACGTCGGGGGCGAGGTCGAGGGTCGCGGCGTGGATCGCTAGGATCTCCCGGCGCGCGTCCGGATCGGGCACCGGCACCCGGAGTTCGGCGTCGAATCGCCCCCCGCGCCTGAGCGCGGGGTCGACCGCGTCGGCGTGGGTGGCCTCCCCGACCACCACCAGATCGTCCTGCAGTTCGCGGACGCGGTCGAGGAGCCACCCGAGACGCGAGCGGCGGCGGTCGCGGCCCGCCCGGTCCGGGTTCGGCGCGGCGGCCGCGAGGTCGGGGACGTGGAGGATCGCCGGCGCATCGTCGGCGGCGGCACGCAGCGCCGCCGCGAGCGGATCGCGGCGCTCGCAGTCCGCAGGGTCGATCCCGTGGATCGACAGGTCGGCCGCGGCGGCGACCCGCCGGATCAGCCGCGTCTTCCCCACGCCCGAGGGGCCGTGGACGAGGACGCCCGCGGGCGAGCGGATCCCCGTCGACGCCGAACGCGGCGCGGCGACGAGACGCCGGAGGGTCGCCTGTTCGTCGTCGAGGCCGCCGACGGCCGCGGGGTCGGGATCGACCGCGTCGCCCGGGAACTGCCGGTCGTCGGGGTCGCGCACGGCGACGGTCGTCCCGTCGGTCACCACGGCCGGCCCCGCGGGATCGAGGTCGACGACGGTCAGCGAGACGGTGACGCTCCCGCCGAACAGGTCGGCCTCGATCCGGTCCCCGGTCGTCAGGACGCGGCCGGCGAGTGCCCGCGACAGCGCGTCGGCGTCGCCTTCGAGCGAGAACGCGTTCGGAGCGACGGCGACGCGGCGTGCCCGGACGGGATCGACGGGCGCGACGGTGACCGACGTTCCGGCGTCGGCGTCGGCGTTCCGGCGGACCGCCGCGCCGGCGAGGACCGACCCGGTCGACAGGTCGGGGGCGTCCTCGCCGACGGTCGCTGCCGTCGCCGCGGCGCCCTCGACGCGAACCGTCTCGCCGACGTCGACGCCGACGCGCCGGCGCGTGGCCGGCGCGAACCGGACGGCGCCGGCCGCGGGGCCGTCCGCCGCGCCCTCCGGATCGACGAGCGTGAGGCGGGTCGTCATGGCGCGAACACAGGGGGTCGAGCCCCAAAGGACCGATCCCAACTCGTGTGGGTATCCGCGGGGACGCCCAACTGTTTGGGGGACATGGTTACGCCGTGGGAAGCCGTTGGGGTAATCGAACGGACTGGACCATGTTCACGGTGGAGAAACGGATCAGGATCGACGCCCCGCCCGCAGCGGTGTTCTCGTTTCTCGATGACCCGCGGAACCACGTGAAGGTCACGCCCAGCCTCGTCGACATCGAGGACATCGAGGCACTCCCCGGTGGCGGCAAGCGGGCGGGGTACCGCTACACGCTCGCCGGCATCGAACTCGTGGGGCAGGTCGAGGACGTGGAGCGGTCGCCGAACGGACGACTCGTCCAGCGCCTCTCGGGGGCCATCGACGGGACGATCAGGTACGAACTCGACGACGAGGACGGGACGACCGACCTCAGGTACGAGGCCGAGTACGAACTCCCCGACACGGTCGTCGATTCGCTGCTCGCGCCCATCGCCAAGGCGTACAACGAGCGGGAGGCGAAGGCGACGCTGGAGAACCTGAAGACGTTCCTCGAAGCCTGACCGCGGGAACGGGGCGGCTCACTCCTCGAAGAACGTCTCGACCAGCTTCCGTTTCGCCGCCTGGAGGTGCTGGTGGTACGTCGAGGGGACGATGTCCATCGACTCGGCGAGCTGGGTGCCCTCGACGCGGCGGGGCCACTCGAAGTAGCCGCTGACGTAGGCTTTCTTCAGCGCCGTCAGCTGGCGGTCGGTGAGTTCGCTCCGGAGCTTCTCCCGGAAGCGGTGGGGGGTCGCGTCGGGTTCGTCCTCGTGGTAGGCGGTGAGTTCGACGTGGTCGTATCGCTCCCGGAGCGTATCGAGGACGCGACTCGCGGCCCGCTCGGTGCCCACGCGGAACTCCAGTTCCAGCCCCGTCGAGTCGGCGCTCATCGCGGTCACGCGGCTCCCCACCTCCGAGAGGACGTCGACGAGCGGCGAGTTCGAGAGGCGGAACTGCACCACGCTGCGCTCGTCGCTCGTCGCGAGCGTCTCCATGTCGAGGACGTCGGGGTGGTCGGCGGCCGTCTCGAACAACTCGTCGAGGTCGTCGTGCTCGGTGCTGACGATGGTGAGGACGCCCTGATCGTCGTCGATGACGGTCGCCTCGTGTTCGAACCGCGCGTCGAGCGTACGGGCGAGGTCGACGAGGAAGATGTCGTAGTCGGCGAGATCCACCCCGATCTTGAGGACGGTGTCGGTGGTGATCGTCCGCTTGGTCAACACGTCGTTGATCGAGGTGCCGACGCTCCGCCCGAGCGATTCGAGGACGACCCGCTCGCGCCCGTCGCCCAACTCCCCGTCGTGGAGGACACCCAGAACGCCGTAGGTCGTCCCGCGGTAGGTCAAGGGGACGAGCACGCACGTCCCCTCGATCCCTTCCAGGGAGCCGGTCGGCTCCTCGACGGTCCGGGACTCCTGTTCCTCGACGACCGCCCGGAGGGTGCGGGCGTCGGGCGTGTCGGCGGTCACGTCGAGCGACTCCGCGAGGACGCCCTCGTCGATCCCCGCCCGCTGGACGACGGTCACCCGGTCGTCGGTCGCGTCGTAGCGGCCGAGCCACGCGCCCGCGTACTCGTCGTCCGTCCCCATCCGCTCGGTGACGAGGCGTTCGATCTCCTCCCGGCAGTCGGCGCGCACGAGCGCCTCCGTCACGTCGTTGATGAGGCCGTTCACCCGTTCGAGCAGTCGGTCGAGCGCCTCGCGTTCGGTCTCCAGTTGCTGTTGGGCGGCCTTCCGCTCGGTGACGTCCATCTGGAAGCCGACGTAGTGGGTCACCTCGCCGTCCTCGTCGAAGATGGGGCTGACGTCGACCTGGTTCCAGAACAGCGCCCCCTCGCGGGTGTAGTTCCGGAGGACGACCCGCGTGTCCTGGTCGTTGGCGATGCCCTCCGCGAGTTCCGCCACCCGATCGGGGTCGGTCTCCGGTCCCTGGAGGAACCGGTGGTTGGCGCCGAGGATCTCCTCGGGCGGGTAGCCGGTCATCCCCTCGAAGGAGTCGTTCACGTAGATCAGCGGATCGTCGGGGTGGGTCGCGTCGGAGATGGTGATCCCGATGGGTGCCTCGTCGAGCGCACGCTCCTTCAACCGGTGCTGTGCCTCGACGGTGAGATCGGAGATTGGCATCCGGACGGGGTTGTCCGCCGAGACGTTGGCGTTCGTCTCGACGGCCTCGGCGACCGCATCGAGCGTGTCCGCCTCCGCCGCGGGCACGAGTTCGGTCACGTTCGCCGCGACCGCCCGGCGCGCCGTCTCGGCGTCGACGGCGACGGGCACGAGCACCACGGGGAGTTCGGCGTGTTCCCGGCGCACGGCCTCGAGGAAGGCGAGGCCGTCGAAGCCGTCGGGGTGGTGGGTCACGACGACGCAGTCGACGTCCGTCCCGTCGACCCGCTCGCGCGCGTCGACGAAATCCGCGATGTGAGTCACCTCGAAGCGCTCGGCGGCCGCGTCGAGGGCGTCGGCCGACGGCGCTTCGGACGGTTCGTCGCCGACGAACAGGACATCGATCGTCGGCAAGTCCGGTTCCATGGCGGTGTTCTGGGCCGTGTCACTCATGAGAGGTTCGGTAATATGTCCCGCGACCGGCTGGCGTCGCGGGCGGCGGCGTCGGCGGCGTGTTCGCCGCTGACGACGGCCATCGGGAGGCCGACGCCCGGCGACGTGAACGCGCCGGCGTAGTAGAGGCCGTCGACCCCCGGCGCGTGATGCGAGGGTCGGAGCGGCCCGGTCTGGTCGAGCGTGTGGGCGAGGCCGAGGGCGGTGCCACCCGGCGTGTGGTAGCGGTCGGCGAACTCGGAGACACAGGCCGAGCGCTCGACCACGATACGGTCCCGGAGGTCGACGCCCGTCACGGCCGCGAGGTCGGCGAGAACGGCGTCGCGGAAGGCCGACACGCGGTCGGGGTCGTCGTCGAGGCCGGGCGCGAGGGGAACGAGGACGACGACGGCGTGGTGGCCCTCGGGCGCCACGTCCGGGTCGGTCCGCGACGCCACCGACAGGTAGTAGGCGGGGTCCTCGGGCCAGGCGGGGTCGTCGAAGATGCGCTCGAAGTGGTCGTCCCAGTCGGTCGGGAGGACGAGCGTGTGGTGTTCGAGCGGGTCGACGTCGCCCTCGACGCCGAGATAGAGCATGAGCGCCGACGGGCCGTAGGTCCGCGAGTCCCAGTAGTCGGGGTCCCGTCCCCGGTCGGCCGGCGAGAGCAGGTCGCGCTCGACGTGGGCCGGGTTGGCGTTCGCGACCACGCGGTCCGCGCGGTGGGTCGTCGGGCCGGCGACGCGGATCCCGTCGTCGGTCGGGGCGAGGGCGGTCACCTCGGCGTCGGTCCGGTAGTCGACGCCGAGGTCCCGCCCGAGCGAGACGAGCGCCTCGACGAGGGCGTACATCCCACCCTCGGGGTAGTAGACGCCGCCCTCGAAGTCGACGTAGGCCATCAGGTTGTACAGCGACGGCGCGTCGTGGGGCGAACTGCCGAGGAAGACGAGCGTATACTCGAGGAGGCGCTGGAGCTTCGGCTCGTCGAAGTGGGCCGCGACGTGGTCGTGCATCGACCCGAGGTGGGAAAGCGCCGGCGCCGCCCGGACGATGCCGGGGTCGACCAGATCGCGGAGGCGCGAGCGGTCGGTGTAGACGAACTCGTCCATCCCGATCTCGTAGGTCCGCCGGGCGCCCGCGAGATACTCGTCGAGGACGTCGCCCGCGCCGGCCTCGTAGGACTCGAAGACGCGCCGGATTCGGTCCCGACCGGCCGGCACGTCGATCCGGTCGCCGTCCTTGAAGAACACCCGGTACTGGGGGTCGAGCCGTTCGAGGTCGTAGTAGTCGGCGGCCTCGCGGCCGAAGTGGCCGAAAAAGCGGTCGAACGTCTCGGGCATCAGATACCAGGACGGCCCGGTGTCGAAGGTGAAGCCGTCGACGGCGAGGCGGTTGGTGACGCCGCCGAGGCGGTCGTTCTTCTCCAGGACCGTCACGTCGGCCCCGGCGTCGGCGAGATAGCAGGCGGCGGAGAGGCCAGCGACGCCGCCGCCGACGACGGTGACCGTCTCGTCGGCGAGGGGGGTGTCGTCGATCATGGCACGTACCAGATGCCGCGCTCTCGGTCCAGCCACGCGCCGACGACGACGTGTGGCAGGGCGACGATGCTGATGAAGATACTCCAGAACGCGACGAGGCCGACGAGGAGGCCGGCGCCGCCGAGCGGTTGTGGCGACGCCGTCCACAGCGCGGCCGCGAGGCCAAAGGTCGCGAGGCTGCCGGCGACGAGGACGCCCCAAGAGGCCAGCGCGACGCGCTCGGGGTCGTCGGCGTCGAGGGCGCCGAGGGGACCGGTCGTCGGAGCCGGCTCGAGCGCGTCGTCGACGGCGGCGCTCCGGGCGACCTGCCGGGCGGAGTACCAGAGGGGGAAGTAGAGGCCGACGGCGACGACGACCGGGACGACCGCGAAGTACGCCACGAGCAGGAGCGTCTCGGCCGCGTCGGCGAGGAAGGCCCCGTCGCCGGTCGACCGGCGGTAGCCGAGCGCGAGGTGGGCCAGGAGCGCCGCGCCGTAGCCGCCACCGAGGAGGAGCCGGCGGGTCCCGAAGTCGCCGGCCATGGCCGACAGGGCGCCGGGATCGAAGATGTTCACCATGACCGTGCTGAACGCGTAGAACGTCCCCGGCCAGAACACCATGGGGACGGCCATCACCGCGCCGCCGCGGACGGCGGCGGCGAGCCAGCGCTGTGGTCGCGAGCGGACGTGCGAAGTGCCGTACAGCGCCCGCATCGCCTGCACGTCGCCGAACCCGCCTTTCGCCACGGCGACGCTCACCGCGACGGCCAGCCCCGCGACCGGTGCGAGGAAAAACAGGCCGGCGAAGAGGCCGATCAGCGCCAGGTAGACGGCGACGTATCGGCCCTGGAACGAGAGCGCCCGCCGACGGAGGTTCGAGACGTGTTCGTACCCGCCGTGTGGGAGGTTCATCGCCACCATCCCCAGCAGGTAGACGCCAGCCTGCACCCGCAGGGGAATCCGGACGTCGCCCACCCGCAGGGCGGCGAAGGCGACGGTCAACACGGCCAGCGCCGCCCACGAGACGGTCAGCGGCGTCCCTCCCGTCGAGGCCGGGGCCGTCCACCCGAACCGGGATTCGGTGTTCATGGATCGAGGTACGGTCGACCGATCAATCAAAAGTGAACCAAACTGTGTGGGTATCGTATCTTCGGAACCGGAGGAATCCTTAACCCGCACCCCGTTGTGTCTCCGACCGGTGCCAATCACCGAGTTCCAGTGCCCGCGTTGCGGGTCGGCGGTGAAGATGGGGCTTCCGCGAGGGTCGACCGTGAAGTCCGTCACCGCGGCGGAGCGGCCGGCAGCCGAGGACGAGCGCTGGAAGGCGCGGTCGCTCGTCTGTCGGAACGACCACGAGTTCTACGTCCTGTTCGAGTGGTGACGGGCGGGGACCGCCCTCGACACGCATCAGTTGGGCACGGTCCCGCGTTCGGGCCCGACCGACGTGTCGGGGCGCGAGACGCCGGCGCGGGATACCGTACTGTTTGGGACCCAGAGTTACCCTCGAAGGGTCACACCATCAACGTGTATGTCGGGAGCAATACCAACGATGTCGAACGTGGCACTACAGATGGGACAGATCACGTCCCGGCCGGAGTGGATCTGGCTCGCGCTCGGGACCGCACTGATGGGCCTCGGTACCCTGTACTTCATGATGCGGGGGATGGGCGTGGAAGATCCAGGTGCCAAGAAGTTCTACGCGATCACGACGCTGATCCCCGCCATCGCGTTCACGATGTACCTCTCGATGCTGCTGGGGTACGGACTCACGATGGTGCCGTTCGGCGGTGAGGAACACCCGATCTACTGGGCGCGGTACGCCGACTGGCTGTTCACTACGCCGTTGCTGTTGCTCGACCTCGCCCTGCTAGTCGACGCCGACCAGGGCACCATCCTCGCGTTGGTCGGGGCCGACGGCATCATGATCGGCACCGGTCTCATCGGCGCGCTGACCCAGGTCTACCAGTACCGGTTCATCTGGTGGGCGATCAGCACGGCCGCGATGCTGTACATCCTGTACGTGCTGTTCTTCGGGTTCACCGCGAAGGCAAACGAGATGCGCGAGGACGTCGCCTCGACGTTCATGATACTCCGGAACCTGACCATCATCCTCTGGTCGGCCTATCCGGTGGTGTGGCTCGTCGGGAGCGAGGGCGTCGGCGTCGTCCCCCTGAGCGTCGAGACGCTGCTGTTCATGATCCTCGACGTGAGCGCGAAGGTCGGGTTCGGCCTCCTGCTGCTCCGGAGTCGCGCCATCTTCGGCGACGTCGAGGCCCCCGAACCGTCCGCCGGCGAGGGGACGGCAGCCACGGGCGACTGAGTCAGCCGTGACCGGTTCGAGATACCCGTCCCGACGTGGCGGTATCTCGGACGACGTACAGTCGGCAGAATGACCGCACGCGAACCACAGCGGTTTTTTCCGACGGTACCGCACCGCCGAGAAGCCGGACTGTCGAACGGATGCTAGCCAACACCACCGGGAACGACTACCCCGCCTCGTTGAACCGTCTGGCCGTCGTCGGCCTCGTCGTCGGCGTGGCGGTAGCCGTGATCGGACTGTTCGCGTTGCCGACGCTCGAATCCATGGGACTCACCTTCCGCGAGGCGTTCCTCGTCGTCGGCGTCACCGAGTTCTCCGCCGCGGTGGTCGTCGGCACGGCGGCCTACCACCTCTACTCCATCCCGGAGGAGTGAGACCGCCGGCTGTCCGCCGAGCACGGGAATCGACACCCCGGGCGACGCGCCCGAAACCGATCCCGTCGGCGACCGGGCCCCGGCCCGCCCGCTGGCCACGGCACCCTTATCGTACGTCACCGCGTACCACGACTGATGGAAGACGTGTTCGTCGGAAGCCTCATGTCGGCGCCGGTTCACACCGTCGACGGTGGCACCGCACTACGGGCCGCGGCGGGACTGTTGATCGAACACGACGTCGGCTCGGTCGTCGTCGTCGAGCAGGGCCGTCTCGACGGGATCCTGACCGTGACCGACGTCGTGCGGATCGTCGCGGGTGAGGCGTCGTACGGGCCCGAGACGCCCGTTTCGGACGTCATGAGCACGGACGTCGTCACGGTCGCTGCGGCCGACAGCGTCGAGGCGGCCGCCGATCGGATGGTCGAGACGGGCCACTACCACCTGCCGGTCGTCGACGGCGGGGCGCCCATCGGTATCGTCACGGCGACCGACCTCGCGGCGTACGTCTCGACGGTCCGGGCGCCGAACCCACCCCGCCGGGGGTAGGGTCGCACACCCGACCGCCGGGCGTCGCTCAGCCGTGCGACGAGCGACGTCGGCGACCGTCGGGCCGGACGCTCGTCCGGAGCGCCACGCGGGCGACGTTGCCTCCACAGGCCGCGGTGCGGACGAGGGCGGCGAGGATCCGCGAGACGGCGTAGGCACCGGGCGGCGACCGCTCGAAGAGCGCCCGGTCGAGGGCACGGACGTCGTCGACGAGGGCGTCCTTGCGGTCGAGCACCGCGTACGCGCGCTCGCTCGACGATTCGACGACTGCGGTCGTGGCCGCCTCGACCACGTCCCGGGACCGCGCGGCGAGGTCCGCGAGGTCGTCGCGGACCGCCGCGGGCGGGAGTTCGTCGGCGCGGTCCACGACGGCGGCGACGTCGACCGCGTGGTCCGCCACCCGCTCCAGTTGGCGGGCGACGAGGTAGTAATCGAACAGCGCCGCGCGGCCGACGCCGAGGTGGTCGACCTCCGCGAAGTCGACGAGCGAGCGGTTGAGGTGACGGGTGAGCATGCGAAACAGGCGGTCGACCCCGTCGTCGCGGTCGGCGAGTCGCTCCACCTCGTCGGGGGCCGTGAGTGACTCCGCGGCGGTCCGGTGCATCGAGAGGGCGGTGAACTGGAGCTGGATCACCGACTGCTGGATGGACACCTCGCCGGTGTCGAGGAGGGTCTCGACGACGAGCCGCTCCCCGGTCGCCTCGGCGACCGACAACCCCACCAGTCGGTCGGCGATCCCGCGGAGGGCACGGTGCTCGTCGGCGCCGAAGGACGCCCCGTCGGGCGCGTGGATGGTGACGGCGTCGTAGCCGACGGCGTAGGCCGCCGCCAGCGTCCGCCGCAGGGTCGCGGCGTCGGCGTTCGGGGGCGTCAGTTCCACGGCTGCGAGCGGACCGCCGTCCCGCGCCGCGCTCCGGACGACGAGCGAGCCGTCGGTGTGGGGGTAGAGGTGGATCGGCATCCCCGCCTCCAGGTGGTGTTCGGTCGCCCACTCCTTGGGGAGCGACACCGAGTACGTCGAGCCGCCGATCTTCTGGAGTTTGCGCGTCTCCATCGTCGCCTCCGCCGCCGTCTCAGACGAGTTCCGGGTCACTCTCGATCATGTAGAGGGTGCGTGCGGCGACGTTGACCGCGTGGTCGCCGACCCGTTCCAGGTCGCGGACGATCAACAGGAGCCGCGAGACGTCGTCGAGCAGCCGTTCGACCGCCCAGCCGTCGCCGTCCGACACCTCGCGTTCGATGAGGTCCCGGACCACCCGCTCGCTCGCGCGTTGGCACAGCGAGTCGAGTTCGTCGTCCCGGGCGGCCACCTCGCGACACAGGGCCGCGTCGTCGGTCCGGTAGGCGGTCATGGCGTCGTCGAGCATCCCGCTGGCGAGGTCGCCGATGGCCGAGAGGTCGACCTCCGCGAACCGCTTCCGGTCCGCTTCGAGGGTGTACTGTGCGAGGTTGACCGCGAGGTCGGCGACGCGTTCGAGGTCGGTGAGGATCTTGAACGAGGCGGCGACGAAGCGGAGATCACCCGCGACCGGCTGTTGCCGGGCGAACAGCTGGATGCACGTCGACTCCAGTTCCAGATACCGTCGGTCGACGGCGTCGTCGCCCTCGATTACCTCCCGGGCGGTCGCCTCGTCGACTGTCTCCAGGGCGGCCAGCGCGCGGTCGAGTCGGTCGCCGACGAGGTCGCTCATCGACAGCACCTCGGCGCGCAGGTCCGCGAGCGACTGCTGGAACTCGTCTCGGGGCACGGTTCACCCGAACTTGCCGGAGATGTAGTCCTCGACGCGCTGACTCTGCGGGTCCTCGAAGATCCGGTCGGTGTCGTCGTACTCGACGAGCTTGCCGCCGGTGAGGAAGACGGCGGTCTGATCCGAGATGCGGGCCGCCTGCTGCATGTTGTGGGTGACGATGATGACGGTGTACTCCTCCGCGAGGTCGTGGATGAGATCCTCGATCTTCGCGGTCGCGATCGGATCGAGCGCCGACGCCGGCTCGTCCATCAGGATGACCTCGGGGTCGACGGAGAGACACCGGGCGATACAGAGCCGCTGTTGCTGGCCACCCGAGAGGCCGAGGGCGTTGTCGTCCAGCCGGTCGTGCACCTCGTCCCAGAGGGCGGCCTGTTTGAGCGCCCGCTCGACGAGTTCGCGCTCCTCCTCGCCGTCGTCGCGGCCGAGCACGCGGGCCAGCAGTCCGGTGTTGATATCGCCGTGTTTCCGCGGACCGTAGGCGATGTTGTCCCGGATCGACTTCGGGAACGGGTTCGGCGACTGGAACACCATGCCGACCCGTTTGCGGAGTTCGACCAAGTTGACGCCGTCCTGGTAGATCTCCTTCCCGTCGAGCCGGACCGACCCGTCGACGTTGGCGGCGTTGATCCGGTCGTTCATCCGGTTGAGACAGCGGAGATACGTCGATTTCCCACACCCCGAGGGGCCGATGAGCGCGGTGACGCTCTCCGCGGGGATCTCCATCGAGACGCCCTTGAGGGCGTGGTCGTCGCCGTAGTAGACGTCGAGGTCCTCGGCGACCATCTTCGCCTCCCCTTGGAAGTCGTACTCCACCCACTCCGCTCTGGTCTCCTCGACCGTCTCGCCGCTGGTGGTTTCGAGGGGTTGATCGCTGCCCGTCGTCCTGGTTCGCGTCTTGCTCTGTTGGGTCTGTTGTGAATCGCTCATCGTTATTCGTGGCTGAGTCGCTGTCGGAAGTAGTAGCGCGCGCCGATGCCGATCGCGTAGAAGGAGAGGACGACGACGAGCAGGACGAGCGCCGTCGCCCAGCGGAAGCCGCCGGGATCGGAGACGTTACTCCCCAGGCCGACGCCCGCGGTGATGAGGGCGTACAGCTGGTAGGGGAGCGCCGAGGTCGCCTGCAGGAGTTCGGGGTTGGCGACGAAGGGCGGCGAGCCGGTGAACTCGAAGCCGCCGATGACGTCGACCGTCTGTCCCCCGGGGACGAACGTCCCGCCTGCCATCGTCAGCAGGATCGGCGCCGTCTCGCCCGCGATCCGGCCGACGCCGAGGATGACCCCCGTGACGACGCCCGGTAACGCGGCCGGGAGGACGACGCTACGGATCGTCTGCCACTTCGGGACGCCGAGCGCCGCGCTCGCGTCGCGGTACTCGTCGGGGACCGAGAGCATCGCCTCCCGGCTCGTGATGAGCACCAGCGGGAGGAGCATGAACCCGAGCGTGAGCATCCCGGCCAGCAGCGACTTCCGGTTGCCGAAGCGCGGCACGAGAAAGGCGAACCCGAACAGCCCGAAGACGATGCTCGGCGTGCTCCAGAGGCCGTTGGTCGACACCTCGACGGCCTGAGTGAACCGGCCGCGTTCGGCGTACTCGGTGAGAAAGACCGCCGCGCCGACGCCCAGCGGCACCGCAAACAGCACCGCGCCGACGACCAGCCAGACCGTCCCCACGATCGCCGGGAGGACGCCCTGGAAGTCGTTCAGGAGCGCGACGCCGTTCATCACGAACGGGACGTACACCGGCAGCTCGAACGACCCGAACACCTGCGGGCCGACGCCGGCACCGACCCGGACGCCGGTGAGCAGGCCGGGGAGTCCCTGGACGACGACGAAGGCGATGAGGATAAAGAGGAAGGCGACGATGGACAGCGCGTTGAGGTAGACGAGGACGTACGCGCCCATGTGTCGGCCGCGTGCACCGAACCGGCCGTAGGCCTTGGCCGCGGCCCAGCCGCCGTAGAGGGCGCAAAACAGCGTCGCGACCGGGACGAGGAACTCGGCCGTGATCGAGGCCTGCTGCTCCCAGCCGAGGTCCCACAGCCACGCCGGCCCGATCGTCCCGGTGAGGAAGACGGCGCCGACGAACGCGAGCAGGGCGCCGAGGGGCACCGTCGAGCCCACGTCCTCACGGGGGACGGCGGTTCCGACGAAGCCCAGGCCGCCGGCGATGACGGCTCCGACGACGCCGCCGACGGTACCGAACCCGAGGGTCTGGGAGACGACGCCGCCCCCGACGACGAACCACGGCACCGCCGCGCCGACGCTCGCGATCAGGCCGGCGCTCGCGTCCGGTTCGGTCTCGACGTAGCCGAACCACGAGCCGAGGCCGAAGGTGGACACGGCGACGCCGAGACCGACCAACAGCCCGCCGAGTAGCGTCACCGTCGACACGCCGGCGACCGTCCCGGTGAGACTCACCCACTCGAACATCGCCGCCACCGCGAGCGCGAACAGGACCGCCGAGAGGCCGACCGTCGCGCCGGCGACCGCGTCGGTCGCCGACGTGTCGCCCTCGACCAGCCGCGACCGGGTCGCACCCGCCATCAGGCTTCACCTCCCAGCTTGCTGCGCATCCGCCACTCGATGTACTGTGCGCCGATGGAGATGACGAGCACCGTGACGAAGAGGATCACGCCGGCGACGAACAGGGCGTCCATCTGGAGCCCGTCCGCCTCGCCGTAGTTGCGGGCGATGAGCGACGTGAGCGTCTCCTGGCCGTAGAAGACGTTCACGAGCGGTTCGGTGAGCCGCGGGACGCCACGGAGCATGACCGTCGCGGCCATCGTCTCGCCGATGGCACGTCCGACGCCGAGGAGGACCGCGGCGGAGACGCCCGAGAACGCCGCGGGGAGGGTGATCGAGGTCATGGTCTGCCAGTCGGTCGTTCCGACGGCGAGCGATCCGCTCTTCATCGACTCGGGGACGCTACTGAGGGCGTCCTCGGCGACGGAGACGACCGTCGGGAGCGCCATCAGCCCGACGACGATGCCGACGAAGAGGTAACTCCCCTGTCCGGTGGTTCGGAACTGATCCGACGCCCACGGGCTGAGGATCGTGAAGCCGATGAAGCCGTAGACGATGGAGGGGATGCCAGCGAGGATTTCGACGCCCGGCTTGACGAACTCCCGGACGACGTCGGGTGCGATCTCCGAGAGAAAGAGCGCGGCGGCGACGCCCAGCGGCCCGGCGACCGCCGTCGCGACGACGGTCACCATCACCGTCCCGTGGATCATCGGCACCATCGAGTACCGGATCGGCGGCGACACCGCGTCCCAGTTGGGCTGGATGAACATCCGAAGTCCCGGCACGCTCACGCCGAACACGGTCGCGCTCTCGTACTGGAGGACCGGAAGCGACTCCCGGAAGATGAACACGATGATCAGCCCGAGGATCAACAGCGTCGAGACGGTCATCGTCAGCGTCAACACCAGCGCCGTCTCCTCTTGGTGTCGCATCCAGCCGTACCCCGCCGCCACGACGAACACGACGAACGGCAGGATCGTCAGGTCCGAAACCGCGAGGAACCCGACGAACGCCGTCAGCAGGGAGAGGGCGATGATCGTGACGACGACCAGCGCCGCGGGTTCGGTGTCGTCGGCGAAATCACGAACCCGCTGGACCTGCCGTCCGGCGGCCGCGTTCAGTCGCTCGCTACGTGTTGCCGATGCCATGGTTCGTGCGTGGGAGTGTTTCCGAAGGTGTCATAGAAACGGACGTTCGGTGGTCGCCGACGGCGAGCCGCTCCGGACGGTCCGCCGGATTAGGGCATGATGAGGTCTTCGGTGGCGAGGGGCGAAACCTGCTCTTTCATGGCTTGCAGGTCGCTCGTCGGCAGCGGGATGTAGTTGTTCCCCTCGACGAAGACGGTCTGCCCGAACTCGTTGAGGAACATGTTGATGAAGGCGGCCTCGCGGGCGTCGTACCCGCCACCGTCCGGGTTGGAGTCCTCGATCAGCGTGTACATGTGCAGGTCGCGGTTGAGCGGGTACTCGCTGTCGAAGATGGTGTTCTCGGCGTCGCGGTCCGGCTCGTAGAGCGTGCCGTCGAAATTGATGGCGATGGGGGTAACCGTCTCGCTGGTGAACGCCAGCGCCATGTACGCGATGGCGCCCTCGTTCTGGGAGACGGCCTGCGCGACCTGCTGGTTCTGCCCGAAGCGCGTGTCGACGCCCGACATCGAGGCGTCGGCGCTGCCGAGCATGTTCAGGCGGAACGAGGTGTCCGTCCCGGAGCCCTCGGCGCGGCCGATGGCGTAGATCTCCTGGTCGTAGTCGATCCCTTCGATCTCGCTCCAGTTGGTGATCTCGTCCTGGTAGATGCCGCGGACCTGCTCGCCGGTCAGTTGGGTGACGCCGGCGTCGACGACGTCCGAACTGACGACGACCGGCTGGCCGTCGCGACCGACGACGTTGTCGACGACCGTGTTCTGGGCCTGCTCCTCGCTCCAGTCGAGTTCCGCCGTGATCGGCCCCGAGGAGTTGCCGATGTCGACCAGACCCTCCGTGACGGCCTCACAGCCGGTCCCCGAGTGGCTCAGACCGATCGTCGTCTGGAACGGCGGGCTGGAGCGCTGCTCAGTCGGCTCGAAGCCGAACTTCGAGGCGAAGTAGTCCGCGAGGAGCATGTCCGGCTCGCCGAGCTGGCTCCAGCCGGGCACGGTACTCTCCGAGTTCGACCCCCAGTACTCGCCGTCGCTCGGCGGCGCGTTGGAGTTCCAGTAGGAACTACCCGTGTTCGAAATCGGGTAGACGGTCGACGATCCCTCGGCGTTGAGCAACGAGGTGTTCGGGCCCTCGCCGCTCGACTCCGTCCCCGCACTCTCGCCGGACATGCCCGACTCGGTTTCGGTAGCGGTGGGATCGGGGTCGGACTCGCCGCCGTCGTCGCCGTCGCCGCCCTCGCCGCCACCGGACTGCCCGCCACAGCCGGCCAGCCCAGCCATGCCGACGACGCCAGTCGTCGCGATGAACGTCCGTCGCGAAAAGCGATCACGCTGATCTCCGCTGTTGTCAGACATCACCTGAATTTCCCGGAGTTCCGGTAAAGGTCGTTTATATGAGGGGTAGATGCCACCCCCATGATACAGTGTACCAATCACTCGGCTATATATGCAAAAATAGTCCTCTGAGGTGCTAATACTGAAGATTATAACGACGCCTCGGCGAAAACGTGACCTGTGACCGATCACGACGACTCGCTCGACGGGCTGTCGCTGGACGCGGCCGTGGACGACGTCGTCGCCAGGACCGGCGACGACCCCGACGCGGTTCGGACGGCGCTGAAACGGGTGACCGAGGAGGGAACGGTTCGTCGCGAAGCGGTCGATGACGCGCTCGCTCACGTCTCGAAGGTGGTATCCACCCCCGAAACCCGCGTGGAGAACGCCGGAATGCTGATCGACGACGCCCGCGAGGCCGCCGCCGCGGTCGATCACCTCGACAGCGTGGCCGAGCGTCTCGACGACTTCGAGCGGCGGCACGCGGCGGTCACGTCTCGCGTCGACGACCTCGGCGACCGACTGCAGTCGGTCGTCGACCTCGCGAACGAATCCGGCGCCATCTACGAGACGGCCGTCGAGACCCGTCGGCTCCACGCAGCGGCCAATTCCGCCCAGCACACCGCCGACGAACTCGGCGTCGACGCCGAGGAGTTCGAGGCGTGGGTCCGGAACCCCGACCGTCGGCTGGACGCCCTCGACGACGACGTCGACGCGGTGGCGGACGTCGTCGACGCCGTGGCGAGGACCCTCGACGCGCTCACGGCCGGGGACGTGGGTGCGGACGTCGAACCCGCGACCGTCCGGTTCGACGCCGCCCTCAGACACCGGGTGTCCCGACTCCTGCTCGACGACCTCCGTGCGGAAGTCGACGACCTCCGGGACTGGCCCGACCCCGGTCCGGACGACGCCCACGGCGCCGTCGACGCCGAGGGCCTCGCCGCCCTCGACGGTCGTCTCACGAACCTCGAGGACCGATGGCGGTCGATCGACGACCGCTCCGACGAGGGATCGGCCGGGTGGCGGGACCGCTACGGCGACCGGATGACCGACTTCGAGGCCGCGCTCGACGACCACGCTCCGCCGGTCGACTGGCGGGCGGTCGAGTCGCTCCTCGGCGAGTACCGCCCGGAGACGGCGGACGCGGCGTCGGCCTGATCCGGTTCGACGACGACACCGACCACGGAACCTTTGGGCCCCGCCACGAACGGCGGGGTATGGACGCGAGCGACGCCCTCGCCGACCGCGAGTGGCGCCTGATCCGCGAGGAGGCGTGGTCGGGCCCGATGAACATGGCACTCGACGAGGTGGCAGCCGAGACGGCCGCAGCGGGCGGTCCCCGGACCCTCCGGGTCTACCGGTGGGAGCCGGGGACGCTCTCGCTCGGCTACCACCAGGACCCCGACACCGTCGACTGGGCCCACTGCGAGCGCGAGGGGATCGGCGTCACCCGCCGTCCCACGGGCGGCGGCGGCATCTACCACGACGCCCACGGCGACATCTCCTACACCATCGTCGCGCCCGACGGGGAACTCCCCGGGGACCTGGTCGAATCCTACCGTCGCCTCTGTACGCCGATCCTCGACGCCTTCGACCGCCTCGGCGTCCCCGCGCGGTTCGCGGAGACCGGACGGCCGGCGGTCCACGAGCCCGCCTGCTACCTGCGGGAACTCCACCCCGCTCACGACGTGGTCGTGCCGGGGGCGGACGGCCCCCGGAAGGTGAGCGGCAACGCCCAGCACCGCCGGGCCGATGCCGTCGTCCAGCACGGATCGCTCACCTACGCGGTGTCCCCGGAGCGACACCTCTCGGTCTTCGCGGACCCGGGCGCCGACGCCGAGACGTTCCGCGAGCGCGTGACCGGCATCGCGGACCACGCCGACGTCGACCGGGCGACGGCGGTGGCGGCCGTCGAGTCGTCGCTCCGGGAGTGGGCGGACGCCGAGACGGGCGCATGGACGGACGCGGAACTGTCGCGGGGCCGCGAACTGGCGGCGGAGAAGTACGGCGCCGAGACGTGGACGAGGCGGCGGCCGGGTCAGCGGTAGGGACCCGCAGAACACGAACGTCTCGGGGCCGGAGACGTCGAGTTCCTCGGTGACGGCGTCGTGGATCGCGTCGACGGGCGGTTTGTCGCGGGTCGGATCGAGCCAGTGATCGCTCAGCCACCGATACCGCACCCGCCGGTCGGAATCGAGGAGGAAACAGGAGCGTCGCGACCGACGGGTGATCCCGAGGGCGCGGTAGGTGACCCCGAAGGCGTCGGACAGTTCGAGGTCGGTGTCGGCAAAGAGCGGGAAGTTCAGCCCGAGGTAGTCGATGAAGCGCCGGTGGAGGCCGGCGCTCGACTTGCTGGCGCCGACCACCTGGACGTGTTCGCCGCTGGAGAACCAGTCGAAATCGCGGAACGAACACCACTCGTCGATGCAGTCGGGGCTGAAGTCGACGGTGTAGAAGCTGAGCAACACCGGACGGTCGTCGGTGAGCGCCCCCAGCGTCGTCTCCTCGACGGTCCCGTCCGGACGGACGAGCATCGCGCCGACGTCCGGGGCCGTCTCCCCCACTGCGACCGGCTCTTCCCGTGCCATAGGGCCGCGTTCGGGCGGGGGTGACAAAACCGTTCGCCTACCGATTCGAAGCGCCTTTGCGCGCCGGTGTCCTCGCTCCGGTATGCGAGTCGGAGCACACGTATCCATCGCTGGCGGTGTCGACAACGCGGTCGACAACCAGCGCGAAGTCGACGGCAACTGCGGACAGATCTTCACCCACTCGCCGCAGGTCTGGCAGGACCCGAACGTCGGCGACGACGAGGCGGCGGCCTTCCGCGAGGGGACCGCCCAGCACCTCGACGGCCCCTGGGTGATCCACTCCTCGTACCTCGTCAACCTCTGTACCCCCAAAGCGGACCTGCGCGAGAAGTCCATCGACAGTATGCAGGCCGAGGTCGACGCCGCGTCGAAACTGGGCATCGAGTACGTGAACGTCCACCTGGGCGCTCACACGGGTGCGGGCGTCGACGGCGGCCTCGACAACGCCGTGAGCGCCCTCGACGAACTCGACGTGCCCGGGGACGTGACCGTCCTCGTGGAGAGCGACGCGGGCAGCGGGACGAAACTCGGCGGCGAGTTCGAACACCTCGCGACGGTGCTGGCGGAGAGCCGCCACGACCTAGGGGTCTGTCTGGACACGGCTCACGCCTTCGCCGCGGGGTACGACCTCTCGACGCCCGCGGGCGTCGACGACGTCGTCGACGAGTTCGACGACGTGGTCGGCCTCGAACACCTCCACTGTCTCCACCTCAACGACTCCAAACACGCCTGCGGGACGAACAAGGACGAACACGCCCACGTCGGCGAGGGGCTGATCGGCGTCGACGGCATGCGCCGGATCGTCACCCACCCCGATCTGACCGACCTGCCGTTCGTGCTGGAGACGCCCACCGAGGACGGCAAAGGCTTCGCGTGGAACATCGAGCGGGTGCGCGACCTCCGGAACGGGGCGTAGGCCGGACCGCTTTTGGGCGGACCGTCCCTACGACGCGACGAATGGACGACGTTTCTCGACGGACGGCGCTCCGGGCCGGCGTCGGCGCCGCCGGCGTCGCGGTCGGACTCGGAACGGGCGCCGGAACGGGGCGGGCCGCCACCACGGACGGCGTGACCGTCGCCACGCGCAACTGCTATCTGGGCGCCGACCTCTTTCGACTCCTCGGGGCCGCCGCGGAAGGGCCGGACGCGGTCCGCGAGACGGCGGGCGAACTCCTCGCGGCGGTCGACCGCAGCCAGGTCGCGGCGCGACTGGACGCGGTCGCCGCGGAACTCGCCCGGGCCGAACCGGCGCTGGTCGGGATACAGGAGGCGGCGCTGGTCCGGACGGGACCGCCGGGCGGCGACGCGACCGACGTACGCTACGACTTCCGGGAGACGCTCCTCTCGCGGCTCGCGGCCCGCGGGCAACCCTACCGGGTCGTCGCGGCGACGGCCGGGGCCGACCTCACGGTGCCGGCGACGGTGGACGGCGAAGAGCGGACGGTGCGGCTGACCGACCGCGACCTGTTGCTCGCGCGGGAGTCGGTCGAGACGAACGGCGCGACGGCGGACACCTTCGACGCCGCGCTCTCGCTGTCGCGCTCGGACCGGGAGGTGACGATCGAACGCGGCTACGCCGTCGCCGACGCGACGGTCGACGGCCACCGGCTGACGGTCTGTACCACGCACCTCGAATCGGCGTCGGCCGAGACGCGGGCGGCACAGGCGACGGAGACGCTCGACACCCTCGCCGACCGATCGGATCCCGCGGTCCTCGTCGGCGACATCAACAGCGGCCCCGGGGCGTCGACGACGGCGTACGACCGCCTCGTGGAATCGTTCGACGACGTCGGCGACGCGGGCGCGACCTGCTGTCACGCGGCCGACCTCCGGAACGCCGAGCCGTCGCTCGACTCGCGGATCGATCACGTGCTCGTCCGGGGCGGACTGCGGGCGAGCGACGTGCGCCGCGTGGGCGCCGATCCGACCGCCCGCGTCTCCGCCGACGGCGACCGGCTCTGGCCGTCCGACCACGCTGGGGTGGTGGCGACGCTGGTCCCGGGTAGCGAGGCGACCACGACGACCACCGGAACGGCGACGGCCACACCCACCCCGACCGAAACGCCGACGGCGACGGCCACGCCGACGGCGGGCACCGCGCCGGGGTTCGGCGTGCCGGCGGCGCTCGCCGCCCTCCTCGGCGGGGCGCTCGCCGCCCGCGATGACGACTGACTTTTGGGGACCGAGGAGGTAGGGCCGGCGTGCGCAGATTCTCGGCCGACTACCTCCGGCGGACGCGGGCGGGGCTGTGGTCCTCGCGGGAGGCGCTGGACGCACTCGCCCTGTCCGACCGGGAACGGATCCTCGATGTCGGCTGCGGGACGGGCGAACTCACGCGGGTGCTCGCCGAGGAGTCCGGCGGCGAGGTGGTTGGCCTCGACGCCGACCCCGAACTCCTGGCCGTCGCCCGCGCGGAGACCGAGTGCCCGGTCGTCGCCGGCGACGCCGAACGCCTGCCGGTCGCCGACGGGGCGTTCGACCTCGTGACGTGTCAGGCGCTGCTCGTGAACCTACCCGATCCGGCCGCGACGCTCCGGGAGTTCCGCCGCGTCGCGACCGACCACGTGGCCGCCGTCGAACCCGACAACGCCGACGTGGCGGTCGAGTCGACGGTGGACCGCGAGGTCGAACTCGAACGCCGGGTCCGGGAGGCGTACCTCGCGGGGGTCGGCACGGACGTCGCGCTCGGCGAGCGGGCGGTCGACGCCTTCGAGGCCGCGGGCCTCGTCGACGTGACCACCCGGAGACATTACCACCGGAAGGTGATCGAACCGCCGTACGACGAGGGCGACCTGCGGGACGCGACGCGGAAGGCGACGGGGGCGGGGCTGGCCGACCACGAGACGGAACTCCAGCGGGCGGTCGGCGACGAGTACGACGACCTCCGGTCGGCGTGGCGGACGATGGGACGGGAGGTAGTCGAGGCGATGCAGGCGGGTACCTACCGTCGAGCCGAGGTGGTACCCTTCGACGTGACCGTCGGACGGGCGCCGGCGGCGCGAGAGTTCAAATAGGAGGGGGTGGCCAGCACCCCCGTGCCCTGACCGTCGCCGCGGGGCGGGTCGCGGTCGCGTGACGCCGCCGTCCCGCGTGGAGCCGCCGGCGTCACCCGTTCGCTCACACCACGTCGCCGCGGACGGTCCGTCCCGTCCGCTCGGCGCGGCGGGCGCGCATCGCGTCGGCGGCCTCGGTGGCGGTGGACTCGTCCAGCCCGAGCATCTCCAGGGCCCCCGGGAGCGTCGGGAAGGCGAGTTCCCCGCCGCGGAGTTTCGCCATCGCGTCGTCGTCGCGGCGGCCGTCGGCCCACAGACAGACCCCCCGCGGATCGAGGATCTCGCCGTAGGCCTCCCGGGCCATCGCCCCCTTCAGCCGCTGGGTGACGTTGTCGGTGAAGGAGGCGTTGCACACCTCCAGGTGGATGGGTTCGTCGTCGTCGACGAGGTGGGCGGCGAGACAGCGCTCGGGTGCCGCGTGCCCGCCGTCGTTCGCCCGGAGGTGCTCCGGATACGCCGCGGCCCAATCGGCGTCGACGGTCTTGCCGACGCCGGCGACGCCGAACCGTTCCTCGAAGTCGGCCGCGCGGTCGGCGTCGCCGCGCATGAGGAGGTCCTTGGTGACGTACACGTCGAGGCGGTCGAGGGGGTCGAGGCCGAGGGCGACGTCGCCGTACACCCACACCTCGCGGACGGGCACCGGGAGGAGCGCGGGATCGTCGCCGTCGGTCGGTCCGTCGGCCGCAGCCTGGTCCACGCAGTCGACGATTTCGGCCACCCGATCGAGCGCCGCGTCTCGGTCCATCGTCCCCGTTTGCGGCCGCCCGGCCAAAACCGTTCTGGCGGAGACGAAACCGTGATACGGGCCGGCCGGCAACGTGGCGGCGATGGACTGTGACAGGTGCGGCCGCGAGGCGGTGATGCACGCGGCCTACTCGGGGGCCCACCTCTGTGACGACCACTTTCGCGCCTCGGTCGAGAAGCGGGTGCGCCGTCGGGTCCGTGAGGACGGCCTCCTCCCGGCGGACGCCTCGCCCGAGGATCCGGAGACGTGGGTGATCGGCCTCTCCGGCGGCAAGGACAGCGTCGTCCTGACGCACCTCCTGGCCGAGACGTTCGGCCGCGACCCTCGCGTCGAACTCGTCGCCCTCTCGATCCACGAGGGGATCGAGGGGTATCGCGACGAGAGCCTCGACGCCTCCCGGGCGCTGACGGCGGAGCTCGACCTCCGTCACGAGGTGGTGTCGTACGCCGACGAACTCGGCGTCCGCATGGACGACGTGGTCGAGAAGGACCCCGAGGACATGGCCGCCTGCGCGTACTGCGGCGTGTTCCGCCGCGACCTCCTGGAGTCGTACGCCGACGAACTCGATGCCGACAAACTGCTGACGGGCCACAATCTCGACGACGAGGCCCAGACGGCGCTGATGAACTTCTTCGAGGGGGATCTGAAACAGATGGCCAAACATTTCGACGCGAGCCTCGGGCCGTTCGACCGGCGGGCCGAGACGGCACACTTCGTCCCCCGGGCCAAGCCCCTGCGGGACGTGCCCGAGAAGGAGGTGGCGCTGTACGCCCACCTGGCGGACCTCCCCGCCCACATCACGGAGTGTCCGCACGCGAGCGAGGCCTATCGGGGCGAGATCCAGGAGCTGTTGCTCGGCATGGAGGAGGACCACCCCGGGACGCGACACTCGATCATGGCGGGCTACGAGGAACTCGCCGAGTTGGCCGCCGAACGGTACCGCGATGACGACGGGGCCGACCTCGGCGAGTGCGACCGCTGTGGGTCGAGCACGGGCGGCAGGATCTGTCGGAAGTGCCGGCTGGTCGAGTCGATCGAAGCGGTTTGACCTCCTCCCACGGCTTCAGCCGTGGGATTCCCCGAAGGGGAGTTCAAGGTTGCGCGTTTCCTCGGCCCTCAAGTACGCTTTCGCGTGGGGCGTTCGACGGTGGCCGTTCGGTTACGACCCCGAACGTGCTTTCCAGCGCGTACAGCCCGGCCAAACGGGCCTTCCCACCCGGACGCGCCGGGCGCTTCGACGGCCCGAATACCGGTTCGGGCCTCCACGGTCGGGTATTCAGCCAACTGGGTACCACGGGTCGCGTCACCTCGCGTGTTACGCCGTGGACTGGGTTCGGCTTTCTTACCCGGCGGGCTGTGGACGCGAAGCGTCCGTTGGGGTCGAAGACCCCGTGCCACAACCGGGGAACGCCGTCACAACACAGTACGGGAGGGCCAAACTTAACGATTCGGGACACAACTCCCGGCTGGCTGGTGGCCCGTGGATTGTCCCCCCACCGTGTCGGCTTCATCCCACGGCTAAAGCCGTGGGCTTTCGCCTCGAACAACTGTAAGACGCGGTCGCTGGTCGCGTCGAAGACGAACGGAGCTTCGCGGTCGCTACCGGATCACGTCGACGCCGTTACGCTGGTCGACCTGATCGCGACCGCCGTCCGACCAGGATCCTTGCTCCTGGCCGACGTTCTCGCTCGCGTCGAATTCCGAAACGTCCTCGCCGTTGAGACTCCGGCGGGACTTCTCCGCCTGCCGCTGGGTCGACGGACCGAGCACCTGGGCGCTCTGGACGCCGGTCATGATGGCCATGACCCGTACCTTGCCCTTGTACTCCTCCTGGATGCGCGCGCCCCAGATGACGTTGGCGCTCGCCTCCAGTCGCTCGGTGATATTGTTCGCGATACCTTCGGCCTCCTTCAGCGTGAGGTCCGGTCCACCGGTGATGTGGACGAGCCCGCCGGACGCGCCGCGGTAGTCCACGTCCAACAGCGGGTGGTTCATCGCGTCGCTGACGACCTCCTGGGTCTTGTTCTTGTCCTGGGTCTCGCCGACGAGCATCACCGCGACGCCGCCCTGGTTCATGATCGTGGACATGTCCGCGTAGTCCAGGTTGATGAGCGAGGGCTGGGTGATGGTCTCGCTGATACCCTTGACCGTCTCGGCGATGATCTGGTCCATCACCGAGAACGCTTTGCCGATAGGCAGGTTCGGGACGTAATCGAGCAGGCGGTTGTTGTCGAGGACGATGATCGAGTCGGCCTCGCCGCGGAGTTTCTCGAGTCCCTCCTCGGCTTTGACCGTGCGGGCGCGCTCGACGTTGAACGGCGTCGACACCATGCCGACGACGATGGCACCCTGTTCCTTGGCGATCTTGGAGACGACGGGCGCGGCACCGGTCCCGGTCCCGCCGCCCATCCCGGCGGTGACGAACACGAGGTCCGCCTCGTCGAGGACCTCCTTGATCGTCCCTTGGGCCATCTCGGTCGCACGCTCGCCCATCGAGGGGTCGCCACCGGCACCCAGCCCCTGCGTGAGCGACTTGCCGACGAGGATCTTCGTGTCGGCCTCGATCATCTTCAGGTGCTGTTTGTCGGTGTTGATCGCGACCGTCTCGGCGCCGTCGACGCCGATGTTGTACAGTCGGTTGACCGTGTTGTTACCGGCACCGCCGGCGCCGACGATGACGATCCGCGGGTTGCCGAACTCGTCGTCGTCGTCGGCGCCGCGGTCCTCGGCTTCCTCGTGTTCGATGGCGTCTTGGACGAAGCTCTGCATCGTCACACCTTCGCCCAGCTGCGGTTGCGGTTGCGTTTGTCGTCGCGGGACTCGCTCTGTTCGTTGAGCATCTCGCGGACCGCCGAGCGGATGGCCTCGCTTCGGTTCGGGAACTCTCCCGTCTCGACCATCTGTTCGACCTCCTCGATCTGCTGCTTCGGAATTCGTAGTGTCACACGCTCCATGTTTGCATTCCCCCGGTAAGACGGAAGGGGCATCACCCCGCGCACTGTCTTACAGGCTCGAACCGCCCGACTGAGGCCCGCTACCTCCGGAGCGGCCGGTCTGTAAGACGACCGTCTTACGCGAACGTACCAACAGACCAATACCTTATAAAATTAACGGCCGTTGTAAGACAGAGTGGTCCGACGGTCGTAAACGGGAGGGAGAATCGGATTACGCACGGTCCAACACGTCCGCTGCCGGCGTTCGGCGGCCACAGCTCGGACAGAACGCCCAGTCCGAACGGATCTCGTCACCGCAGTCACAGAAGACGCGGTGCGCACCCTTCTCGCCGCAGTTCGGGCAGTAGACGTGCCCAGCGGACATATCCTCGCCACACTGGGAACACGTTTTACGCGATCCCGTCGACGGCGCCGACGGGTCGGGGTCGTCGGCCGCGCGCTCCCGTTGCGTCTTACGCGCCGTCGTCTCGGACTCGCGTTCGACCGACACGTCCGACGGATCGGCGGACACGCCGTCGACGGTGACGTTTACGTTGATCGACGGCGGGTCACGCGGTGCGAACGCACCGTCGGCGAGCAGCGTCTCCAGCAACGCCATCGTGGGATCGCTCGCAGCGTCGTCGTCCCCACCCGCTCCGTGGCCACGCTCCGCCTCGTCGAGGTAGGTGCGCAGGGCGTCGCGCATCACCTCGCTCTTGGAGGCGTCGAACTCCTCCAGACGCTCGACGAGGTCGTCGTCGGCGCGGAACGTGATCTTGCTCATCGTTCCCAGACACGGCGGCGGGTTATTTGAAACCTTGGACGTGTCTGACGTCTGTCTGTCAGTCGTCGGTCGCGACGGCGAGCCGGTCCCGTTCGGCGTCCAGCCACCGCGCCCAGCGGCCGAACACCCAACTGTCGAGCCCGTAGGCGTCGTCGACCGCCCGCACCCAGTCCCCGTCGGTGAACAGGAGCCGCTGGAAGCGCCGAACCCGGGGCGAGAGCGGTCCGCGCGACCCGGCGTAGTGGTCGAGCGTCTCCCGCCGCGCCCGGGCGAGGAAGTCCCGCGGCACCGCGACCCCGTCGGCGGCCGCGGCGTGGGCGAACCACTCGAGGTGGGTCACCGCGGCCGCGAGGGCGAACCGCTCCCGGAGGCCCGTGACGCCCGCGAGCGGCGACCGGCCCGCGACGAGGGCGTCCCGCGGCCGCGGGAACCGGGGCAGGGCGACGGTCAGCCCCGCGGTCGCGGCGACCTCGCGGGCGACCCCTCGAAGCCGACGTTCGAGGAGTCTGGCAGCCGGCCACAGGCCGAGTTCGTACCACGTCGGCATCCACTCGCAGAACGGCTCGGCGAAGACGGCGTCGCCGACCAGGACGCCGACGACGGACTCGGCCTCGCGGTTCGACAGCGTCGCCGGGTCGGTACGGAGCGCCGCGGTCACCCCGTCGCCGTCGACGGCGTCGGCGTCGTCGAAATCCATCCCCGCCGCGACCCGGTGGGTGTAGGCGCGACCGGCCGCGTACCAGTCGGCGGCGTCGGCGGGCGTCTCGATGCCGAGCAGTCGGGCGACGGTCACGGTCCCACTCGTAGCGCCGGCGACCTAACCCTTCCGTGCGACCGCGGGGGTCAAGTGCCTCCGCGCCGACCGTTCGGGAGACCACGCCGTGACAGTCTCCTTCGACCTCTTCGGGACGCTCGTGACGGCGTCGACGCCGGCCGATCCGGCCGCCGCCGTCGCCGCCGAACTCCGGGACCGCGGCGTCATCGTGCCCGAGGACTGGGGCGACGCCTACCGCACGCCCCACCTGGACGCGCCCGACGCCGCGGAGGTTCCCCTCCCCGCCCACGTCGCCGCCGCGCTCCGGAGTCGGGGCGTCGCCCCGTCGGACGGCGTCGTCAGACGCGCCGTCGTCGCCGCCTTCGACCCCGCAGTGACCCGACGCGACGGGGTCGCGGCCGCCCTCGCGGCCGCCGAGACGCGCGGCCCCGTGGGCCTCTGTTCGAACTGTAGCGTCCCGGAACTCGTCCCCCGGACGCTCGTGCGCGCCGACCTCCGGGGGCGGTTCGACGCAGTCGTCACCAGCGCCGCCTGTGGTTTCCGCAAGCCCCACCCGACCCCCTTCGAGACGCTCGCGGGCGAACTCGGCGGCGTCGACCCCGCCTCGCTCGTCCACGTCGGCGACGACCCGGCGACCGACGGCGGAGTCGAGACCCTCGGTGGCACCTTCGTCGACGTCGGCGAGACGCCGCTCGCGGCCCTCGGCGACCGACTGGAGGCCGGACCGTGACCCTCGTCGCCGCGGGGAGCGTCGCCCTCGCCGCGGGGCTCGACCGCCTGATCGCGGAGCCGCCGGCCGCCGTCCACCCCGTCGCCTGGCTGGGACGGGGCCTCGCTCCCCTCGACCGGAACTGGACCCATCCCCGACTCGTCGGCCTCGGCGTCTCGCTCGCCGTCCCCCTCGCCGCCGCCGCGGCCGTCGCCGCCGGCGTCGCCCTCGCCGCCCGCGTCGACCCGCTCGCCGGCGGGGTCGCCGCCGGCCTCGTCTGTTTCGTCTGCACCAGCCGTCGGATGTTGCTCGACGAAGCGCGGGCCGTCGTCGCCGCGAGCGGGGGCGACCTCCCCGCCGCCAGGGAGCGCCTGCGGGCGCTCGCGGGACGGGACGCGACCCACCTCTCGGCCGGCGAGGTGCGCAGCGCCGCCGTCGAGAGCGCGGCCGAGAACCTCGCGGACGGCCTCGTCGCGCCGCTCGCCGGGTTCGCCCTCCTCGCCCCCCTCTCGCTGCCGCTCGCGGCCGCGGCCGCCGCGTGGGTCAAGGCCGTCAACACGCTCGACTCGACGTTCGGCTACCGATCTCACCCCATGGGCTGGGCGCCGGCCCACCTCGACGACCTGGTGATGTGGGCGCCCGCACGCGCGAGCGCCGCCCTCCTCGCCGTCGCCGGGGGTCGTCCCGGGGCGCTCCGGGCGGCCCGGCCGCTGGCACGGCGACCCGCGTCGCCGAACGCCGGGTGGCCGATGGCGACGCTCGCGGTCCTGCTGGGGGTGCGCCTGGAGAAACCCGGGACGTACCGACTCGACGGCGGCGGATCCGGGGGCGACGACCCGCTCCCGACGCGGGCCGACGCCGACCGGGGCGTCGCCGTCGTCGCCCGCGCGGGGTGGCTGGCCTTCGGGGTCGGGGTAGCGGTATCGGCGGCGTGGGCGACGACGGGACCGGGAGCGTGGCCGGTTCCGGGGGTGCTCCCGCCGTGCTGACGGCGATCCGGGGGGCGCTCGCCTTCCTGACGCGCCTGCCCGTCGGCGGCGACGAGGCCGCCTGGGACGCCTTCCGCGCCACCCCCGCGGCCTTCGTCGTCGCCGGCTACGTGGTCGGCGGCCTCGCCGCCCTCCCCTTCCTCGCGCCGATACCGATCCCCACCGCCGTCGCCGGGTACCTCGTCGCGCTCTACTTGCTCACCGGGGTGACCCACGCCGACGGGCTCGCCGACTGCGGCGACGCCGCCGCGGCTCACGGCCCGGCGACCGACCGTCGGGCGGCCCTGAAGGACGCCGAAACCGGCGTCGGCGGCGCGCTCGCGCTGGGGGTGACGCTCGTCGCCCTCGGACTCGGCGGCCTCGGCGTCGCGGGCGCCGGCCCACGGGCCGCCCTTCGTCTCGCCCTCGCCGCGGAGGTGAGCGCCAAGGCGGGCATGGCGACGCTCGCGGCGCTGGGAGAGCCCGGCCACGAAGGCCTCGGGTCGGCGGTCGTCGGCGACGTCTCGGCGGCCGCACTCCTGCCGACGGTCGCCGTCGCCGTCCCCGCGGCCCTCGCTGCGCCGCCCGGGAGCACGCCGGCGCTCGTCGCGGCACTGCTCGCCGGGCCGGCCGCCGCGCTCCTCGTCGGCCGGTGGGCGACGGCGACCCTCGGCGGCGTCACCGGCGACGCCCTCGGCGCGGCGAACGAACTCGGGCGGGTCGCGGCGCTCCACGCGGGGGTGGTGGCGTGGACGCTCTGGTGATGTGTGGCGGCGAGGGGACCCGTCTCGGCGGCGACGCGGAGAAGCCACTCGTCGCGGTGGCCGGGACGCCCATGGTCGACCGCGTGCGCGGGGCGCTCGCGACCAGCCGGGTCGAGCGGGTCCATCTGGCCGTCTCGCCGCTGGCGTCCGCGACCCGCGACCACCTGCGGGCGGCCGACGCCCGCGTCGTCGAGACGCCGGGCGAGGGCTACGTCGCGGACCTCGACACCGCGCTCGACCGGGTGGGGCGGCCGGTGCTGACCGTCGCCGCCGACCTCCCGCTTCTGACCGGATCGGCGGTGAACCGCGTCCTCGCCGTCGCGGAGGGCGGTGACAGGGTCCGCTCGCTGACGGTCGCCGTGCCGGTCGCCCTGAAACGGCGGCTGGGGGTGAGCGTCGACACGGCCTTCGACCACGGCGACCGGCGGCTGGCACCCGCCGGCGTCAACGTCGTCGCGGGAACCGACGACGACATATACGCCGCTGCCGATCCTCGACTCGCCGTGAACGTGAACCGCCGCGCCGACCTGCAGGTCGCGGAGGCGCTGTCGTGACCCGCCTCGTCCTCGTCGCGGGCACGACCGGAACCGCCCGGATCGATGGGATCAGCGCCGCCGGCGCCGACGCCGACCTGCGGGCCCACACGCCGAGCGCCGACGCGGAACTGATCGAGTACGGCCACCTGGTCCGCGCGCCGGTCGTCCCCGTGAGTCCGACGGGGTGTCCGACACCGGCGGCCGTCACCCGCGCGGTCCGCGAGCGCGTGGGCTTCGAGACGCTCGTCGTCGACGCGGGCCTCGCGAAACCGACCGGGGCGCCGACGGTCGGCGTCGGCGCGAAACCCGGTCGCGACGTGCGGGAGGCCGATCCCGTCCCGACCGCGCCGGGGGCGTGGGTGGCCGCCCGAAAGCTGGGTCGGAACCTCCCCGACGACGAACTCGTCGTCGGCGAGACCATCCCCGGCGGGACCACGACCGCACTCGGCGTCCTTCGGGCGCTCGGCGTCGACGCCGCGTCGGAGGGCGGCGCCGTCGTCTCCTCGTCGCTGCCCGAGAACCCGCTGGCGCTGAAAACGGAGGTGATCGAGGCGGCGTTCGAGGCGAGCGACCTGGAACCCGGCGAGGCGGCCTACCGGCCGGAACTCGCCGTCCGCTTCGTGGGCGATCCGGTGCTCGCCGTCGTCGCCGGGCTGACCGCCGGCGCCCTGGAGTCGGGGACGGACGTGATCCTCGGGGGCGGGACGCAGCTGCTCGCGGCGGCGGCGCTGGTGCGACACGCGGGCGTCGCCGACCCGCTGACGCTCGCGTCGACGAGCTACGTCGCCGCCGACGCCGACCTTTCCCTGGCCGCCGACCTGGACTGCGAGACGGTCGTCACCGATCCCGGGTTCGGGGGGCGGGACGACGCGCTCGCCCGGTACGCCGACGGCGAGGCCAAGGAGGGTGCGGGGATGGGCGGGGCGCTCCTCCTGGCCGAGCGGACGGGCGCGCTCGATACCGTCGCGGACGGAACGCTTGAGGTAGTGGAGCGTATTAGCCCTCGCCATGGACCCTGACGCCGTCGCCGACGTGGAGCGTGTCCCCCACGGCGGAGCGTCGGATCCGACGCTGCTGGATTTCAGCGCCAACACCAACCCCGAGCGGCCACGCGGCGTCGCCGGCGTCTACGAGTCGGCCTACGGGGCGGCGACCCGCTATCCGAGCGACGACTACTGTGCCTTCCGGACCGCCGCCGGCGAGTATCTGGGATGCGAGCCGCTGTCGGTCGTGCCCACGGCCGGGGGGAGCGAAGCCCTGCGACTCGCCGTCGAAGTGACGCTCGACCCGGACGACGCCGCCCTCCTCCCGAAGCCGAGTTTCGGCGAGTACGAACGCGAGGTCCGCCTGCAGGGTGCGGAGCCGGCGTTCGTCGACCACGACCGCCTCCTCCGGACCGACCCCGAACCCTACCGGATGATCGTCGTCTGCAACCCGAACAACCCGACCGGCGACGCCTACCCCCGGGCCGACCTCCGGGCGTACGCCCAGGAGTGTCGCGCCGCCGACACCGTCCTGCTCGTCGACGAGGCGTTCCTGGATTTCACCGACCACCGGACGCTCGCGGGCGAACCCGGCGTCGTCGTCGCACGGTCGCTGACCAAGATGTTCGGCCTGCCCGGCCTCCGGGCCGGCATGGCCGTCGCGACCGGCGACCTGCGGGAGCGCCTCGACGCCGCCCGCCCCGCCTGGGGACTCTCCACCCCCGCGGCCGACGTCGGGACCTACTGCCTCCACCGGACGAAGTTCGTCGCCGAGACGCGCGACCGGGTACGCAACGAACGGGCGCGCATGATCGACGCCCTCGAACCCGCATACGAGGTGTGGCCCTCCGACTCCCCCTTCCTCCTCTTGGACGTCGGCGACCGATCCGTGGAGAGCGTGATGGCGGCCGCTCGCGAGGACGGCATCGTCCTTCGCGACGCCACCACCTTCCGCGGCCTCGACTCCCACGTCCGCGTCGCAGTCCGGCGCCCGGACGAGAACGACCGCCTCCTCGACGCCCTGTGAGCCGACCCGCGAAACCGCGAGAATCCGGTTCGTAGCGGCCGCCCCGGTGAACCGGCGGATCCGCCGACGGCACCGATCGGCATGCATAAACCATATATGGCGATATCAAACCCCGGTTCGGGGAGCAAGCGGTCCCGCCGGAGCGCTTTTCCGGGTCACGGAGGTAGCCGAACCGTGTTCGAGACTACCGTCCGCGACGGCGTCGCTCGCCTCGCCCGGCCGGGAACCCGGTGGCTCTCGACCGGCCACGACGGCGGCGAGCGGACCGCGCCCGCGGCGTACAACGTGACCGTCCCAGAGGGCTGGGAGCGGACAGACCTCGCTACCTACGTCGCGGAGCGCCTCGACGCCGCGGGGTTCGACGGTGCGGGCGGGCCGGCGTTGCTGACGGGCGTCGCCCAGCGGCACGCCCGCCGGGCGCGACTGGGATCCGTGGAGGCCGTCGCCACGGCCGGCGTGTCGAACCCCGCGGCGCTCCCGGTCGGGGGCGACACGGGGTCGACGATCCCCGAGGGCGGCGACGACACCGCCGGCCCGGACGGCCCCGGAACGGTGAACGTCGTCGTCGGGACGGCCCGCTCGCTCGCACCGGGGGCGCTCGCGAACCTGCTGACCGTCGCCGCGGAGGCGAAGGCGGCGACGCTGCTCGAACGGGTGGGCGTCCCGGGGACGACGACCGACGCCGTCGTCGCCGCCTGCGACCCGACGGGCGAGGCCGCCGCCTTCTCCGGGAGCGCGACGCCGGTTGGTTCGGCGGCCCGCGCCTGCGTCCGGGACGCGGTGGACGCCAGCCTCGCGTCCCGGTATCCCGACGGGGAGTACGGGCCGCCCGAGTCCGGCGTCCGCACCGACGAGCGGGCGGCGGTGTCGACCCTCACCATTGAAGGCCGACGGCCGCCGAGGGGCGAGGAATGACCGACGACAGCCACCGCGGGGTCGAACCCCGTGCGCCGGCGGAGTTCGGCCTCGTCCAAGCGTGGTGGGGCGACGGCAAGGGCAAGACGACGGCCGCCATCGGCATGGGCGCGCGCGCTGCGGGCCACGGCTACCGCGTCCACCTGCTCCAGTTCATGAAAGGCGGCGCGGCGAGCGTCGAGGACGTCCGCGGCGAGTACGGGGCCATCGAGCAGATCGACGGCTTCTCGTACGAGCACACGGGCCACTACGGCTGGCACGGCTTCGCCGACGGGAGCGACGACGACGACCACGCCGCGAAGGCCCGGGGCGGCCTCGAGCGCGCTCGCGACCTGCTGGCGTCGGCCGCCGACGCCGACCTCACCGAACCCCTGGCGCTCGACGGCGACCCCGAAGCCGGGATCCACATGCTGATCCTGGACGAAGTGCTGTACGCGGCCAACCGGGGGCTGATCGACCCCGCGGAGGTGGTCGGCCTGCTCGACTCGAAGCCGGCGAACCTGGAACTGGTCTGTACCGGCGGCCACGAGCGCCCCGCGTATCTCGACGACCACGTCGACCTGGTGAGCGAGGTCCGCAAGGAGCGCCACCCCATCGACGCCGGCCAGCGCGCGCGAAAGGGGACGGAGTTCTAGCCGAACGGTTTTGGGGATCTGTACCTAGCGAACGGTATGATCCCGCTCGCGGCCTTCCGTGACCTGCTCGACGGTCTCGACACCGCGGAGCGCGCCGCCTTCGTCGCGGCGGTGTACGAGGCCCGCGGGTGGGCCGCCGAGCGCGACGGCGACGAGCACGTCCTGGTGACGCCACCGAACGCGTCCGAGCGGCGGCGGGTTCCGACGACCCTCGACGCCGACCGCCTCCACGAGCAGGTGAGGTACGCCCTCGACGAGGACGCGCGGACCCGGCTGTGCCGGCGCTTCTTCGGCCGGACGCCGACGGAGATAGCCGCGTCGGCGGGCGATCCCGGTGACGACGACACCGCCGACCCGGAGTTCGATCGATCCCCGACAGCCGACCGACCGGAGACCGAGACGGGGTCGTCGTCCCCACGGGAAGGCGGGCGAAGCGGGGTCACCGCACGGGAACCGGGCACGGGAAGCGAGGGGTCGCCCGCCGACGGAAACCCGACGGGGAACGCGAGGGCGGACGACGACGGCGAGCGATCGGCCGTCCCGCGGTGGGTCGTCGTGGGGCTGGCCGTCGTCGTCGTCGGCGGGATCGTGGCCGTCGCGGGCGTGGGGGTCACCGACCCCGGCGGCGGGAACCCGACGGCGCCGACGACCCCGGCCGCGGGAGCGACCCTGGGCGCCGACGACCGGAACGACTCCTCGAGCCCGACCGTCGGCCGGCAGCCGGAGACGAGTGGCTCGACGCCGCCGGGCGTCGACGGCGACGACGGCATCCAGAACGCGTCGGCGCTGGCGGACGCCCACGCCGCCGCGCTGACCGATCGGTCGTACCGACTCCGGATCGTCCACCGGGAGTACGTGGACGGCGAGTTGCGGGGCGTCGCGGTCGAGCGGGTCGCCGTCGCCGAACCGGATCACTACCGGTCGCGGGTGCGGACGCTCGGGACGCTCGAACACGCGACGATCCACGTCGCGGACGTGTCGGCGTACGCCAACGGGACGGCGCGGCACGTGCGCCCGATCGACGGTCGTGACACACCCGAGAGCGCCGAGTTCCGGTTGCTGATGGTGTCCGACACGGGGACGCCGAACCGGTACGTCGACCGGACGCGACGGTACGTGCAGTGGTTCCTCGACGTCGGCAGCTCCCGCGTCGTCGCCACCGGCGAGCGCGGCGGGACCGACGTCGTCACCGTCGTCATCGCGGGCGAGCCGTGGCGGGGTGCGACCGAGATGACGGGGCGAGCCGTCGTCGACGAGGAGGGGCTGGTTCGCGTGATCCACCGGGAGTACACACCGACGAACGACCCGTCGGTCCGGGTGGAGTCGACGATACGCATCACGCCCGGCCCGGTGACGGTGACGCGGCCGGCGTGGGCGGAGTCGACCAACGCCACCACGGTGACGCCCAGGGGTGCCGAGGCGCTGGACGACCACGGTTCGAGCGACCGCCGGGAGCGGGGGTCGGCGTGAGCGACCGCGCCCGGACGCTCCTCGTGGCGGGCACGGCGAGTCACGTCGGCAAGTCGACGGTGGCGGCGGGGCTCTGTCGGCGCCTGGCGGACGCCGGCTACGACGTGGCGCCGTTCAAGGCCCAGAACATGTCCAACAACGCCCGCGCGGTGCCACGGGCCGACGGCGAGGGGTTCGGCGAGGTGGGTGTCTCGCAGTACGTCCAGGCCCGCGCCGCGCGGGTACGGCCGACGACCGACCACAACCCGGTCCTGTTGAAGCCCCGCGGCGACGGCGAGTCACAGCTGGTGATCGACGGCGAGGCCGTCGCCGACGTGCCGGCGACCGACTACTACGACGAGTGGTGGGACCGGGCCCGCGAGGCGGTCGTCGCGGCCCACGACCGGCTGGCGACCGACGCCGACGTGGTGATCGCGGAGGGTGCGGGATCGATCGCCGAGATCAACCTCCACCACCGCGACCTGGCGAACGTCGAGACGGCGCGGATCGCCGACGCCGACGTGATACTCGTCGCGGACGTCGAGCGCGGCGGCGTCTTCGCCGCCATCGTCGGCACCCTCGACCTCCTGCCCGAGGACCTCCGGGAACGGGTGGCGGGGGTCGTGATCACGAAGTTCCGGGGCGACCGCTCGCTGCTCGCCGACGGAGTCGAGACGGTCGAGGAACGGACCGGCGTGCCCGTCCTCGCGGTCCTCCCGTACGACGACCCCGGACTTCCCGAAGAGGACAGCCTCGCCCTGCCGGCGCGGGACGAACGGGGGGTCGTCGGCGACGACGACGGCGTCGAGACCGGCCGGACGGCGACCGTCGCCGTGCCGCGCCTCCCGCATCTCTCGAACGCGACGGACCTCGAACCGCTCGCCGCGGTGCCGGGCGTCCGGGTCGTCTACACGCCGCTCGACGCCGACCTCTCGGCGGTCGGGGCCGGGGGACGCCCGGCCGACGCCGCGGTGTTGCCGGGGACGAAGAACACGGTCGACGACCTGCTGGCGGCCCGGGAGGCGAACCTGGCCGAGCGCTTGCGGGCGGTCACGGGGCCGGTGGTCGGCCTCTGTGGCGGCTACCAGTTCCTCGGCGAGCGGATGGAGGGGGCCGCGATCGAGGGGACGGGCGAGCGCGAGACGGTGCCGGGACTCGGGCTCCTGCCCGTAGTCACGCGGTTCTCCGCGGACAAGCGGGTGGAGCCGGCGACGTGGCAAATCGACGGGACGGGGCCGCTCGCCGGCGCCGCGGGGCGCATCGAGGGGTACGAGATCCACGCGGGCGAGACGCGAGCGACGGGGGCGGTCGGGACCCCCTTCGACGCGCCCGACGGCCGGACGGGCGCCGAGCTCGGCGCGACGGCGGGGCGGGTCCTCGGCACCTACCTCCACGGCCTGTTCGCGAACCGGGCGGTCCGGGAGGCGTTCGTCGACGGCCTCTACGCCGGGCGGGACCGGGAGCGCCCCGAGCGGACCGACGCCGGCGACGCACCGTCGCCGTACGACCGGGCGGCGGCGCTGGTCGACCCCGTCGACCTCGGGGTCGTCGGCCTCGACGACCGCTGACGGCGACCGAACGTTTAACCGGGGAGGTGCGCAACTCGTCGCCGATGGTCGAGGCGTTCGCCGTGGCGAGCGGCAAGGGCGGGACGGGGAAGACGACGAGCACGCTCGCGCTCGGCATGGCGCTCGCCGCGGACCACGACGTGACCGTCGTCGACGCGGACACGGGGATGGCGAACCTGCTCTTTCACGCCGGCCTCGACGACGCGCCGACGACCCTGCACGACCTGTTGATCGAGGGAAAGGAGGTCTCCGTCGACGACGCGGTGTACGAGCGATTCGGGATGAAGGTCGTCCCCTGCGGGACGGAGCTGGCGGCGTTCCGAGCGGCCGACCCCGAACGCCTCCGGGACGTGGTGGCGGAGCTGGCCGCCGACACCGACGTCCTTCTGCTGGACTCGCCTGCGGCGCTCGGCTCGAAGAGCGCCGTCCTCCCCGTGGTGCTCGCGGATCGGACGGTGATCGTCCTCCAGCCGACGATCCCCGCGCTCTCGGACGGCCTGAAGGTCCAGGAGTACGCCCGGTCCTACGGCACGGAGACGGCGGGGACGCTGTTCAACCGCGTCCGCGACGAGGCGGGGATCGAACGGGTGGCCGAGCGGGCCGAGCGCTACTTCGGCGGCGAGACGCTCGGGGTGATCCCGGAGAGCGACGCCGCCCGCGCGGCCCGAACGGCGGGGGAGCCGCTGTTGGCCCACGCGCCGGACACGCCCGCGTCGCGGGCCTTCCGCGAGGCGGCGAAGCGACTCGACGTGCGCGACGGGGCGAGCGGGAGCGGCGACGTGGCGGATCGTTTCAGGAGCGCGGTCGTCCCGGAGGAAGTGTGACCGTCGGCCGATGAGGATCCCACGCGGCGACCTGCTCCGGTCACGCGTCGTCGACGACCCCGGGACGACGCTTTCGACCGCCCTCGACCGACGCCTCACGGGCTACGCCGTCTTCGAGCCACAGGACGCGGTCCTGCTCGACGACGAGACCCGCGGCGTGCTCACCTTCGAGGCGGGGATTCCCACCCTCGCGTACTGCACCGACACCGACCGCGGCGGGGCGGACGCCCTGAACGACCTCGCGGGGCCGGGACCCTACAGCGTCGACCTCTACGAACTCGACCGGACGGACCTGGCCGAGGCCCACGGGGCCGACGACCTCCGGGTCCCGCCGGGACTCCCCGCCGAGCGACTGACCGCCGACCGCGACCTCGTGACCCGCACGCGGGAGGCGGCGCCGGACGAACGCCTCGGCGACGACGCCGACGCCGTCGCGACGTTCCTCGAGGACGAGGCCGGGATCGAGGCCATCCGCGAGCAGGCCCGGGCGGAGGCCCGCGCCCGCGCCGAGGAGTGGGGGCTGACCGACGCCCTCGACGACTGAGTGCCGTACCGCCGGTCCGCGGAACGGAATGCCGGGATCACCCACAGCTATACCATCGGGCGACATAGGGAACGGCAGCGACGGACGGACCACCATGCAAGGCAACTCTCTCCCCGACACGACCGGAACGTACGATCCCGAGACGGGAGCCTACGTCGTCGACTACCACGAGACGAGCGACGTCGAACTGAGCGTCACCGTCGTCCACGCGGTGCTCGAAGTGACCGAGAAGGATCCGACGGAGGTCGACCTCAACGCGGTCGTCCAGCCGGACGCGCTGAACCGCATCTTCGGCCGCCTCCCCGACGGGACGTCCCGTGTGGGCGGGACGCTCACGTTCGAACTCGCCGGCTGCCGGGTGACGGTGACCGGCGACGGCGAGGTGTGCGTCGACCCGACCGCGTAGTCAGCCGTCGAACGACCCGTTCAGGTGTTCTTCGAGTCGCTCGGTGCCGCGCGCGACGTCGGAGAGCGTCACCCGTTTCTCGGAGCGGTCGAACACCACCAGCCCGGCTTCGGCCAGCCGCGGCACGTGGACCGAGGCCAGCGCCGTGAACGCCCGGGTTCGCTCCGCGTCGGTGGGGTCGTCGGTTCCGTTCTCCCAGGTCGCCAGCCGCGAGGCCAGCCGGTCGAGGGTCGCCTCGTCGTCCTCGAACAGCGAGCGGAGCACGAACCGCCGCCGGGGGTTGCGGAGCAGTTCGTGGAGCGTGTGGGTATCGAGGGCCGGTGGCGCCACGTCGTCGTCGAGCACCCTGTCGAACAGCGGCCGGAGCGTGTCGACCGTCCGCTCGTCGGTCGTCGACGCGTCGGCGCGGACGACCAGCGTGGCGTCGATGCCCGTGACCGTCTGGCTCAGCAGGTGGAGGAACTGAAACGTCGGTTCGAGGTCGCCCGCCTCGACGAACGGGCCGAGGTCGTCGACGTAGACGACCGTCTCGCGGTCGGTGTCGGCCCAGTCGTCGAGATAGAGCGTGACCGCCGTCCCGAGTCGCTGGAGGTTCCCGGGATCGGACATCGTGGTCACCGTGACGTCGTGTCCGGGGAGCGACCGGCGCGACGGCGCGTCGTCGTCCTCCGCCGTGGCGGCCGAGCGGGCGAACTCCCCGAAAGAGATCAGCCCGAACGCCGCCGGGAGCGTTCGGTGAGCCGTCCGCCACTCGTCGACGACGGCCGTCGCCGAGCGCTCGGCGGACACCACCAGTACCTCCGCCGCGTCGGGTGTCACGTCCAGCCGATCGAGCGCGCCGCTCCCGCCCGAACCGGACAACAGTAACGTCGTGGCCGACCGATCGACGGATCGTTCGTCGCTCGGCTGGCCGCTGTGCGTACCCCCCATGACCCTGTCATCACCCCATTGAACCGAGAGGTGCATAAAGATGCGGTCGCCCCGTCGATCAGCCGTCGTCCGCCCGGGGTTCGAGGCGCGTCCCGTCCCGGGGACAGTAGTCGACGGCCGGGTCGCGGGTGACGAACCCACAGGCCGGGCACTCGTCGGCGGGCGGGTCGTCCGAGCCGCGAAGGAGCACGGGAACGAACGGCAGGAGGAGGAACACGAGGAGCGTCTCGAAGTAGTACCACGCGGCGACGCTCAGGGCGAGGCTGGCGACCAGGCCGACGGCGGCCGTCGCGGTTCGCGAGCCGACCATGTCGACCTCATAGGGGCTATCGTAACTATCCATGAATTCTCGCCGGACCGCCCCGGCGAGAATCCATGATGACTGCCGATACTCCCTATCAGCCGTCGGCCGGCACGCGGTCCCGGGCGGTGTCGGCCTCGCCCGGCGGGTCGGTCAACACGTCGATCCGGGTGACCCACTTCACCCGCTCCCAGCAGTCGGCGTCGGGCACCAGGAGGCGGACGGGGCCGCCCCGCTCCGCCGGGATCGGCTCGCCGTCCAGCCGGACCGCGAGCAGCGCCGACCGGAGGCGGTCGAGGGCGAAGCCACAGGCGTACTCGGGATCCACGGAGTGCACCAGCGCGTGGGCCGCCGCCGCGTCGGGGGCCGCCCGGTCGACGAGCGTCCCGACCCTGACCCCCTGCCACGCCCGCTCCGTCGCCGTCTCCCCCGCGCAGGCCGTCGACGACCGCATCGCGTCGTCGGCCGCGAGGGCCGCCGCGGACACCGACAGCGGGTCGGCGACGGCGCCGTCGACGGTCAGCGTCCAGCGATCCGGATCGGCGTCGGCCGGTGGCTCCGAGTGCGACATCGGACCGAAGCAGGCGGCCCACGACCTTAGCCCTTCGGCCCACGACCGACCGCCACGAACCGGTTCGGGGCCCGAGCGCCGCCGATCCGAAAGATACACACACGTCTAATTAGATGTAATTACCAAGATGAGCGATCGAATCGTGCGGTCGGCCCTGGCGACGCCCCGGGACGTCGACTACCTGCTCGCGGCGATGGGCCTCGCGCTCTTCGGGGGCATCGCAGTCGGTATCGTCTCCGCGTTCCCGCTACGGGTGGCCGCTGGCGGTGGCTCGCTGCTTGCGGCCTGTCTCTTCGTGGTCTGTCTGCTCCGGTTCCCCCGCTGATCACCGGCGTCGGGCGACGGCGCCGACGCCGGCGAGCAGGGCCAGGACGCCGACCGGCGCGAGGGGGAGGTCGAACGGGCCGAGGAACGGCACCGGGACGCTGACGCTGGCGCCGAGCGGTCCTAGGGGAACGACGACGCCCAAGAGCGGGATGCGGAACCCGCCGGCTCCGTCGTCGTCGGCCGCGGCGGGCGTTCCCGTCCGGGCAGCCTCGCTGTCGCCGTCGTCGCCGTCGTTCGTGTCGGGTGGCGGCGCCGGCTCGTCGGCCGGGGCGGTCACCGTCGTCGAGTTGAGGTACTCCACGCCGCTGGCGTCGCGGACGCGAACCCGGACGCGCGTCTCCTCCTCGAGGCCGTCCAGTCGGGTGGCGAACCGCCCGTCGGGACCGATCTCGACCGGCCGAACGTCGACCAGCCGCTCGGTGTCGGGGTCGAGCGTCTCGACGCTCGCGTCGGCGGGCTGGCCGCCCGTGATCCGGCCGCCGACCGAGACGGTCCGTCCCTCCACGTATCCAGTCCGGCGGTCGCTGATGGTGACGTTCGGGGCGAGATACGTCGACAGCGCGTCGCTCCGGAGTCGCTCGTTGAGCGCGGTGTCGTTCGCGCCGATCGTGACGTTGTCGGCGCCGGGCGGGTGATACACCGTCGTATCGAAGTCGATACGCTTCCGGTCGGCGTCCGGAACCGTCGGCCGCCGGAACACCATCCGGTGACGGACGACGAGTGAGTCGTCGTCTTTCACGTGGACGGTCCCGCCGGGATAGACCGTACAGAGTTCGTCGTCGCCCTCGAAATCCAGCACGTCCGCGGCCGCACAGACGTCCATCCCGTCGAGTTCGTCGGCGTCGACGTCCGCTTCGATCTCGTCGAGCGTCAGGATGGTGTCCTCGATCCAGACGTCGTGGACCTGCACGGCGTCGCTGACCGTCCCCTCGACGTGGAGACGCGTGGGCGACCGGTAGCGGACGCGGGTCACGTTCACCGTCGGCGCCGTCCCGTCGTCGACGGCGACGACGACGTGGTAGACGGCCACGTTGCCGAGGACGTCCTCGACGGTGATCCGGAGGTAGTTCTCACCGAGCGCGAGCGTCAGCGTCTCGTTGAACGAATCGCCCGGCGAGGGGAGGAAGTGCCTGTCGAGTCGGTCCGGGAACCCGTCGCCGTCGACGTCGCCGGTCGGCACCTCGACGCTGGGGTGGATCGGCGCTCGGTCGACCGGGTCGAATGTGAAGTCCTCGCCGCCGTCCTCCCGCCCGCCGACGGGGGCGTACTCGTAGGCGTGGTCGATCCGAACCGCCCGGATATCGGAGTGGTCGTCGATGGTCCCCGCCACCGTCAGCGTGGAGTTGGAGACGGTGCGGTCCGGTACCTCCGTGAGCGTGCTGACTGCGTCGCCGTCGACGACGAACACCGGTGTCGTCGTGCCGAGACGATCCAGGGTCTTGGTCTCGTAGCCGGTCGGCGCGCCCTGAAGGGGCGACGCGAACGTCACCGAGGGGGCGCGGTCGTCGCGGACCACCGTCGCCGAGTGGGTCGTGACACCCCCGCCCCTGACGACGACCGAGATCCGGTGGTCGCCGTTTCGCAGGTCGAGGACCACGTTCTCCTCGACCTCCCGGGTCGACGGCTCGAAGGCGTGTCTCGTCTCGCCGTCGACCCTGATCTCCACCAGGCTGACCGTCTCCCCGGCCGGGGCCGTCGCGCTCACCGTCAGCCACGGGTCGCTCGACGTGTGGTGGACCTCGCCGAGGTCGAGCGGCGATCCGTCGGCGGTGACGTGCACCGCCGGGGATCCGTCGGTCTGGGCCGCGACGGGCGCCCCGAGGGCCGCGACGCCGGCGCTCGTGAGGAGCGCGAGGGCGACGGCGACGACGACTGTGCGTTGCATCGGGGACCGTCCTCGTTCGGAGCCGTGGGCGGGGTGACTTATGAGTGGTACGGCCCAATTATCAACCGATGGAGCCGGGGCGGAGTGGCCGGACGTCGATCACGAGTGGCGCTCCCCGCGAACCGGGAACGGTCGCCCGTCTCAGGAGGGGCTGTTGGGACGGGTGCCGAGTTCCACCTCGACGGTCCGCTCGCTCCCGTCCCGCAGGATCGTCAGCGAGACGGCGTCGCCGGGGTCGGTCTCCAGGGCGAGGTAGCTTCCCAACGCCTCCGGCGTGTCCGTGGTCGTCCCCTCGATGGACAGCAACACGTCGCCGCCGACGGGGACGCGCTCGCCGTCGACCACCTCGGGGTCGCTCGGCCGGAGGATCCCCTCGGCGGGCCCGTCGGGCATCACCTGCACCACGAGCAGTCCGCGCGGCTCCGCGAGGTCGTTGGCCTCGGCGAGCGTCGGCGTGACCGGCGCCAGCGCCGCCCCGAGGAAGGAGTGTTCGAACGAGCCGGTCTCGATCAGTTCCGGAAGCACCCGCCGGGCGAGGGCCGCCGAGATGCCGAACGCGATGTTGTCGCCGCCGCCGGAGTTGATGACGGCGACCACCGAGCCGTCCAGCGCGACCAGCGGCCCGCCGCTGTTGCCCGGGTTGACCGCCGCGTCGGTCTGGATGGCGTCGGGGATGTTGAAGCCCGTCGGCGCGGGGATCGAGCGGTCGGTGCCGCTGACGACGCCGGTCGTGACCGAGCCGTCGAGGTCGAACGGGTTGCCGATGGCGACCACCTCCTGACCGATGACCGCCGGCTCCGACGCGAACGCGAGCGGTACCGTCGACTCGGGCAGGCCCTCGACGGCGACGGCCGCCAGGTCGCTGTTCGGGTCGGTACCGACGACCTCGCCCTCGTACCAGTCGCCCCCGCTCGTCCGGAGGTCGACCGCCGTCGCGTCGCCGACGACGTGGGCGTTCGTGACGACGTGGGTGCCGTCGTAGACGAAGCCCGTCCCGCTCCCCGATCCGGTCTCGACCAGGAGGACCGAGTCGATAGTGTCGCGGTAGACCCGGGTGTAGGGACTGGTGTCCGTCGATGCCGCACCGTCGTCACCCGTCGGCGCCGACGCGCCACAGCCGGCGAGCCCCGCGGCCAGCGCGAGACCGCCCGCACGGAGGAAGCGGCGTCGGCTCGTCTCTCCCTCGACCATCGTCGACACTCGGGGATGCGGCGGGGAATAGGTTGGGGGTCAGTTACCCTCGACCAGCCGCCGGAGCTGTTCGGGCGGGACCGCACCGCGCGCCGCGTGCCCGTCGTACGCGAACGTCGGCACGCCGGTGATCCCGCGTTTCTGGGCGGCCTCGAACTGTTCGTCGACCCGGGCGAAGAGGTCGTCGTCGGCCAGCGCCGACCGGACGACGGCCGGATCGAGGTCGGCGGCCTCGGCGCAGTCGACCAGGACGTCCGCCTCCCCGATGTCCCGACCGTCGGTCCACAGCGCCTCGAAGACCGCCCGGTCGAAGGCCAGCCACGTCTCGTAGTCCTCCGTCTCCTTCACGCGGTAGGAGACGGCTTGGGCGGGGCGGGAGTCGACGTCGGTCGCGATCTCCTGTGCCAGGTCGACGTCGTACTCCTCGCCGAGGCGGCGGACGTTCTCCCGCGCCTGGGCGTAGTAGTCGTCGCCTTTCCCGTCGTCGACGGAGTGATCGATCGTGCCGTCGGCGTCGCGTTTCCCCGCGCGGAGGTCGAAGGGTTGCCAGTCGACGGCCAGCGGCTCCGCCCGCTCGGTCTGATACCGATCGAGGGACTGTCGACCCAGATAACAGAAGGGACAGACGTAATCCGAGTAGACCGTGATGCGCTCGCGGGCCTGGGTGTCGCTCATGTGTCCCCTCGGAGGGCCGTCGGGTAAAAGAGTGCGATTCGGCTGTGAGCCACGCGCACACGACCCCCGGCGTGACCCGCTCACTCGACGACGACGGCGCCTTTCATCCCCAGCGACCGGTGGGGCGTACAGGCGTAGCGGTAGGTTCCGGCCTCCTCGAAGGTGTGTTCGAAGGTGAACCCCTCCTCGGCGGTGAGGTCGCTCTCGAAGGCGCCGCCCTCGTCGGCGACGTTGTGCTGGGCGCCCTGCCCGGTCCACTCCCAGAGGACCGTCGTCCCGGCCGAGACCCGGATCGCCGCCGGATCGAACGCGAAGGCGCCACCGTTGCCCTGCGCGCCGACGCTCACGGTGACCTGATCGCTCCCCGTCTCGTCGACGACCGACTCGTAGTTGTCGACGTTGGAGAACCACTCCTGGAGTTCGGCGCCCGCGCCGCCGTCGCCGGCGTCGCCACCGCCGCCGGAATCGGTCGCGGTGTCCTCGCCACCGCCGCCGGAATCGGTCGCGGTGTCCTCGCCACCGCCACCGTCACCACCGCCGCCACCACCGCCGCCACCACCGCCGCCGTCGCCACCACCGCCGCCACCACCGCCGCCGCTACACCCGGCCAGCGCGGTGAGACCACCGAGGGCGAGTGCGCTCGTCGACAGTACGACCGACCGTCGCGTAGGCGAATCGGAATCGAACATCGTCCACGTGGACGATGGCACCGGGTCGCCCCGAGCGTTCCCCCGAACCTGTTCGGGGACGTGGCCGGCGTCCCGATCGGGTTCGGCCGACGACCGTTCACTCGGTGTCGTCGAGCAGGCCCATGTCCTCGGCGACGAGGTCGGCGAGGCGGTCGACGACCGCGGGGTCGACCGCCGCCACCTCCTCGCCGTCGTGGACGTTCTCGTTGTGACTCGCGACCGCGTCGGCAACCGCCGTGAGCGGCACCCGCGTCGTCGTCTCGCAGTCCGGGCAGACGATGGGTACCGTCGGGTCGTCGTCGCTGGTCATCGGTGCCGAACGCTCGCGCGCCAGGACAAAAAGGGCGGGGGAGGACGACGGGTCGGCGTCGCGGCGGCGACCGTCAGTCCTCGTGTTCGCCGCGGGCCCGCTCGAACATCGCGAGCGCTCGCTCCCGGCGTTCGCTGTGGTCGACGACGGGGGCCGGATACTCCGGTGCCGTCCGGCGGCGCTGTGTCGGCGACAGTTCGTGCCAGTCGTGGATCAGGTCGGGGTCGACCCCGCGGAGTTCGGGGACGTACTTCCGGATGTATTCGGCGTCGGGGTCGTGGCGCTCGCCCTGGGTCATGGGGTTGAAGATGCGGAAGTAGGGCTGGGCGTCGGTGCCGGTCGAGGCCGCCCACTGCCAGCCGCCGTTGTCGTTCGCGGGGTTGTGATCGACGAGTTTCCGCCGGAACCAGTCGTACCCCTCGCGCCAGTCGATCAGGAGGTCCTTCGTGAGGAAGGAGGCGACGATCATGCGGACGCGGTTGTGCATGTACGCCTCCTCGCGGAGCTGGCGCATCCCCGCGTCGACGATGGGGTACCCCGTCTCGCCGTCCTTCCAGGCCCGGAGCTCCGCGGGGTCGGTCCGCCACTCGATGTCGTTCTCGTAGTCGCGGTAGTTCTCGGTCACTACCTGGGGATCGAAATAGAGGACGTGGTGGTAGAACTCCCGCCAGGCGAGTTCGCCGCGGAACGTCTCGACGGCCTCGCGGGCGTCCTCGTCCGGGGCCTCCTCGCGAGCGCGGACGACCCGGTCGTGAACCGTCCGGACGCCGACGGTGCCGTGGGTCAGATGCGCCGAGAGGCGGGAGGTGGCGTCGGCCGCCGGGCGGTCCCGCGCCGACCCGTAGTCGTAGATCGGTCCCGAGCAGAACTCGTTGAGGCGGTGCCGCGCCGTCTCGTAGCCGCCGGGGGGGATCGTCGCCTCCGGGTCGTCGAAACCGAGGTCGTCGAGGGTCGGGATCGGCGTCTCGACACCCGGGTCGACGAGCCGATCCGCGCCCGGGGCCGCCACCGACGACGCCTTCTCGCGGTCGCGCCACTTCTTCCAGAAGTAACTGTAGACGGCGTAGGGATCCCCGTCGTTGGTGGTGATCGACCCCGGTTCGTGGAGGAGGTGATCGTCGACGATCCGGTGGTCGACGCCGTCGGCGGCGAGGCGGTCGGCGACCCGGTCGTCGCGCCGGCGGCCCAGCCCGGAGTAGGCCTGCGCCCACGACACCGTCCCGGCGTCGTACTCGTCGGCGAGACGGGGGAGTTCGGCGGGCGCCTCGCCGCGGACGATCAGAAGGTCGCTCTCGCGGGCGCGATACCACTCGCGAAGGGTTGCGAGACTCTCACGAACGAACGCCACCCGAGGCGGCGCGGCGTGGGTCAGCACTCGCGGATCGAAGACGTAAACCGGCAGTATCGGGTCGTCTCCCGTCACCAGGGCCAGGTTGTCGGACGGCCGGAGGTCCGTCCGGTGCCAGTGGAGCCGCATGGGGACACGTAGGAACGGGCCCGCATAAACGCTCGATTCGTTGCCGCCGGAAAAAATCGGGGCTTTGATACGGGTCGAATGTCGATTCCTGACAACGGAGTCCCGCTAGTGAGTCCACAGTCGCAGAATTCTATCGATCGACGGGAGGTCGCGGAGTACGAACGCGACGACGACGAGCCCCTCGAGATGGCGATCGCCAGGGCCTTCGATCGTGTCGGGATCGACGTGATGGAGCGGGACACCCCCTTTCACGAGATCGTAAACGTCGACGCCCTCCGCAACCTCCACCACGAATCGCAGGCGACCCCCATCCGGACGACGTTCGTCCTCTACGACCACCCGATGACGATCACCACCGACCGCGTCTGTATCTACGAGCCGTCGGACGACGACTGACCGTGCCGCCGCGGAACGGGGCCGGCGGTCCACCGCCCGGAGGGACGAGTCCGCTCCACGTACGGTCGGCAGTCTTACGCGTCGCGAGTCCCGTGTGACCGTATGACAGGAGAGACCGTGACCGCCCGCGGTGTCGAGGTGCCGACGGTCGGTCTCGGCACGTGGCGCCTGCGCGGCGACGACTGTCGGCGGGCCGTCGAGACGGCGCTCGAACTGGGGTATCGACACGTCGACACGGCACAGGCCTACGGCAACGAACGACGGGTAGGGGCTGCGATCCGGGGGAGTGCGGTCGACCGCGAGGACGTCTTCCTGACGACGAAACTCGACGGCGGGAACCGGGATCGGGAGTCGGTCCGTCGGTCGGTCACCGAGAGCTGTCGGCGTCTCGATACCGACTACCTCGACTGTCTCCTGATCCACTGGCCGAACGCCAAGCCGCCGTTCTCGCCCGTTCGACTCCCGGGGGCGACGCCGCTCGGGGAGACGCTCGACGCGATGGCCGACCTGGTGGCCGAGGGGCGCGTCCGCCACGTCGGCGTCTCGAACTTCGACGTCCGCCTGCTCGACCGGGCGCGGTCGCGTTCCGAGGTGCCCATCTTCGCGAACCAGGTCCAGTTCAACCCCTACTGGGACCAGCGCAGCCTGCTGTCGTACTGCCGCCGGCACGACGTGTTGGTGACGGCGTACAGCCCGCTCTGTCACGGCGGGGTCCTCCACGACGACGTCCTCGCGGCCGTGGGCCGACGGTACGACAAGACCGCGGCCCAGGTGGCGATCCGGTGGGTCATCCAACACGAGGGCGTCCGCACGGTCCCCAAGGCGACGACGCGCGAGCACCTCCGGGCGAACCGCGAGGTGTTCGACTTCGAGTTGACCGAGGCGGAGATGGAGCGGATCCGGCGCCCCTCGAAGCTCCGGGCGTTCGCGGGGTTCGCCCGGTCGCGGCTGTCGGGGTGAGGACGAGCGGAAACCGCGTGACTGAAGTCGGCGCCGCGTCGAGCGCCCGGGGATGGAATCCCGTTCGGCTCGCTCCGACCGCGACCCCGGACCGCCGGCCCTCGATCGGTACGCCGGATACGAGGACGGCGACGAGTTCGTCGTCTGTGACCGCCGGGACGCCCGGGCGTGGCTCCGCTCCGATACGGTCGTGTCGCTCGATCCCGATAGTCGCGATTGAAACCGGTTACACGGCCGATCGCGGAACGACGTGCGATCGGCTGTGCGATGACTTTCAATCGCGACTACGGTCGTCGGCCGCACCCGCCCGGATCGTGACGTGGCGGGCCTCCACGGCCGTGACCGTGCCGTCGAGGGTGGCGTGGTGAGCGTTGCTGATGGCCTCGCCCGGCGTGGCGATCATCTCGCCGCGCTCGACCCGGTCGCCCGACGCGACGATGGGGTCGGCCGCGGCGACGGGACCGAGCGACGGGTTGGCGACCAGCGGTACCCGGACTGCGTCGGGGTCGAGCGCCGAGGGCGTCGCCTCGTGGTCGCCGTCCCAGTCGCGGGCGTCGAGGAGGTCGATGCGTCCCTCGCCCAGCGTGTGTGCGGCGACCGTCTCCCGGTCCACGAGCAGGACGCCGTTCGTCCGCTTCGAGACGGCGAACGTCTCGGGCGGGCCGTCGGTCCGGAAACACCACCCGGGGCCGCCCTCCAACAACACCCGGTCGTCCGGGACGGCGTCGATGGGGATGCCCGCGGCGTCGAGCAGGTGGGCCGCCGGCGTCCCCACGGGGACGTCGAGAAAGCGGTGACGGGGGACGTCGCCGGCGACGTGGACGTACTTCCGGGTGACCGGCGTGCCCGAATCGAGGGCGCGCCGGAGGTTCGCCAGCGTCTCGACGTTCTGGACGATCCAGCCGTGGTCCATCGGCAGGTCGTCACCCGCGAGGACCGTCCCGTCGACGGTCCGGAGGAGGACCTGCTCCATGCCGTACTGGTACCGGTCCTCGGTGTACGCGAACACGACGCCGGACGCCGCCTCGGGGTCGAGGGGCAGGTCGTCGGGCAGGTAAACGGTGGCGTCCGTGGCGGTTTCGAGCGGGCGGAGTCGGTCGCGGTCGGTCAGCTTCGGGGCGACGACGACCGTCTCCAGGGCCGTCCCCAGCAGCGCGTCGAACAGGGCCGCGAGCCCGGACGCACGCTCGCGGCCCAACCAGGTGTCCATGTGGTAGACGGGTTCGCTCTCCTGGGCGTTGACCAAGAGGTGATCGACGTCGTCCAGCCGCCGCCACTTCGCGTACGTGGGGAACCCGCTCCCGCCCGCCCCCGCGACGCCGGCGTTGCGAATGGTGGTGGCAATCTCCGGAACCGTCACCCCGTCGAGGCGCGAGAGGCTCATGAGTGCCGAATCGTGTATACTGTTAACAAATAACTATATTAAACCATCGTCTTATTCTAGTTCGACAGTCGTGGAAATATAGGTGAGCCGTCAGCAGACCGGCTTCGGGTCGACACCCATCTCGGTCAGTCGGTCCTCGTACTCGGCGTAGGCGACGGCGACGGTGCGGTCGGCGGCCTCGCGGGCCCGGTCCCAGTCGTCGTCGTCCGCACAGCAGGTATCGAGGAGCGCGGCCCCGTCGTCGACCAGGTCCCGCGTCTCGGAGCGCAGGTCCCGGACGGTGTCGGCGGCCCGCTCGTCGGCCTCGTTGACGAAGAAGTTCACCACCTGCAGCAGCGATCGCTCGCTCACCAGCGGGCGGGCGACGAGCCCCGCGGCGACCCGTTCGGCGGTCGAATCGAGGTCACGGAGGTGGGCGTGGAGCGGGTCGGGTTCCGGGTCCGCGTCCGGTTCGCCGTCGGCGTCGTCCAGCAGACCACGGACGCGCTCGGCGTGGTCACGCTCCCGGCTCGCGACCCGTTCGAACGCCGCGCGAGCCGCGTCGTCCCCCTCGTCTGCCGCCCACGCCTCGAAGGTCGCGGCGGCGCGACGCTCGGCGTCCAGCGTCGCCGCGAGCACCGACGCCCGGTCGAGTCGGGCCGCCGTCGACGCCACCAGCGCCTTCTCTGAGCCGAGTCGATCCAGTTCGGTCGCGCGGTTCTCCCGCACCGTCTCGGCCAGCGTGTTCCCGTCCATGGTGGCCCGTAGGGCGGCGACGCTCATGAACCCCGACCCCACGTTTAACGCCGTCGGGGACGTAACGACGCCGATGACGACCGACACCGCGGAGTCGCTCTCGGCGGCGGCGCTCCGGGAACGCCTCGCCGCCGGCGACCCCGTGACGCTGCTCGACGTGCGGGACCGCGCGGAGGTCGAACGCTGGCGTATCGAGGCGCCGTCGCTCACCCGTGTCCACGTTCCGTACGTGAAGTTCGTCGCCGCGGGCGTCGCCGGCGACGCGACCGACCTCCTGCCCGCCGACGTGCGGGAGCCGGTGGTCGTCGTCTGTCCGCACGGCGCGGCGAGCGCCGAGGTGGCCGACGGGCTCGCGGCCGCCGGCGTCGACGCCCGGAACCTCGCCGACGGTATGGAGGGGTGGGCGCGGTTGTACGACCGCACGGTCGTCGCCGAGGGCGCGGCGACCCTCCACCAGTACAGCCGGCCCGCGAGCGGCTGCCTCGGATACGCCGTCGTCGCGGACGGCGAGATGGCTGTCGTCGACCCGTTGCGCGCGTTCGTCGACCGCTACCGGGCCGACGCGGCCGACCTGGGGGTCGACCTGACCTACGCCGTCGACACGCACGTCCACGCCGACCACGTGAGCGGGGTGCGGGCCCTCGCGGCGGCGACGGGCGCGACGCCCGTGGTGCCCCGAGGAGCGGTCGACCGCGGCGTCGCCGACGCCGCCGACGTCGAGACGGTGCGGGACGGCGACCGCCTCCCCGTCGGCGAGACGGGGATGACGGCGGTGGCCCTGCCGGGACACACGACGGGGATGACCGGCTTCGCCGTCGGTTCGGCGGGCGACACGGACGCGCTCCTGACCGGTGACAGCCTCTTTCTCGACGGCGTCGCCCGCCCCGACCTGCAGGAGGGCGCCGACCCCCAGACGCAGGCCCGGACGCTGTACGCGACGCTCACCGATCGTCTCGCGCGCTTCCCCGACGACGTTCTCGTCGCGCCCGGGCACGCCGATGCCGGCGTGGCGTCGGACCCGGCCGTCGCTCGCCTCGGCGACCTGCGGACCCGGCTGGACGCCTTCGCGGAGGACGAGGCGACGTTCGTCGAGCGGACGACGCGGGGCGGGGCCGAACCCGCGAACGCCGCGCGGATCGTCGGGATCAACCTGGGGACCGAAACCGTCGACGACGGGACCGCCTTCGAACTCGAACTCGGGCCGAACAACTGCGCCGCCGGCGGGTAGCGGGCGATTTATGCCCGTGCCCGGTGACGCACGCCCATGTCCTACGACATCGCGGTCATTCCCGGTGACGGCATCGGGAACGAGGTAGTGGAGGCGGTCGAGCCGTTGCTGGTCGACGTCGCCGCGGCCCACGGGGTCGACGTGTCGACGACGTGGTTCGACTGGGGGAGTCAGCGCTACCTCGACGAGGGGGCGCTCATGCCCGACGACGGCCTGGACCGGCTGGAGTCCTTCGACGCCATCCTCCTCGGGGCCGTCGGCCACCCCGACGTCCCGGATCACGTCACGCTCCGGGGGCTCCGCCTCCCGATCACCAAGGGGTTCAACCAGCACGTCTGTAAGCGCCCCTCGTACCTGTTCGAGGGCGTCGACAGTCCCCTGAAGGGCTACACGGACGGCGACATCGACCTCGTGGTCTACCGGCAGAACACCGAGGGGGAGTACGCGGACGTGGGCGGGCGCGAACACCGGGGCTTCGAGAACGAGGTGGCGGTGCAGGCGTCGGTGTTCACCCGCGAGGCGACCGAGGCGGTCGTCCGGCCGGCGTTCGAGGCCGCGAGCGAACGGGACGGCAAGCTGACGAACGTCACGAAGTCGAACGCCCAGGCCCACAGCATGGTGTTCTGGGACGACATCGTCGAGGAGGTGAGCGAGGAGTACCCCGACGTCGAAGTCGAGCGTCTGCTGGTCGACGCCGCGAGCATGGACTTCGTGCGCCGCCCCGACGAGTTCGACGTGGTGGTGGCCTCGAACCTCTTCGGCGACATCCTCACCGACATCGGCGGGATCATCAGCGGAAGCCTCGGGCTGGCGCCGTCGACGAACATCAACCCCGACCGCACCTACCCGTCGATGTTCGAACCCGTCCACGGCAGCGCCTTCGACATCATGGGTGAGGGGGTCGCCAACCCGCTGGCGACGGTGCTCTCGGGAGCGCTCATGTTCGACCACCTCGGCGAGGACGCCGTCGCCGACGCGCTCCACGACGCCGTCGCCGCCCAGCTGGCCGACAACGACGCCCCGCGCACCGCCGACATCGGCGGGAGCGCGGCGACCGTCGACGTCACGGACGACCTGACAGAGCGACTGATCTAGCGTCGGACGGGTCGTCGTCCCCGGGTCCCGGCGGTCGTCGCCACGGGAGTTGGCGACCGCCGGCACCGATTCGATCCGTGTTAGTCGCCGGCCGCGTCGACGTGCTGTCCCCAGAATCCCTCGTGTTTGGTCACGTCGAGGTCACCCCGAACGCGGGTCTGACAGGCGAGTCGCAGCCCGTCGTCGGGCTCGTGGGGCGGGAAGGCGAGCCGGCGGCGCTCCCGGGTGGTCGGCTCGTTCGTCGGCCCCTCGACGGCGACGGCACAGGTGCCACAGGTGCCGATCCCGCCGCAGTTCAGCCGGTCGGCGAGCCCGTTGTGTGGGGTGAGTCCGGCATCCCGGAGGACGGTCCTGAGAAGCGTGCCCGTCTCGCAGTCGATCGGACGGCCGCGGAATCGGACGGTCGGCATGTCGACGCCTACGGTCCGGAGCGGCGTATGCGTTGCCACGGCTCGCGTCGCCGCTCCCCGGGTCGAGGGTGCCGGCCCGGGGACCGGACGTGAATTTGACACATGGAAATAAATCGTGATGTATTCCTCCCGAAACGACCGCGATCCGCGTTATCAATCTATATAATTGAAGGAACGAATTGAAACCTCCACCGAAACTGAACCCGATTCATGAGCCGAACGGCCGGGACGGAACACGGGGAAGAGCAGCATCGTGCGGACGACCTGTGGGAGGCGTACGTCGACGCGTCGGGAGCCACCGCGACCGACGAGACGGAGCGTCTCCGGCGGGAGCGGAACTTCTGGCGATCGCTGTTCTGCCAACTCGTCGGCAGGTTCCCCGAGGGGGTGCTGGTCACGACGCCGGATGGAACGCTCACCCACTGGAACGAGACGCTCGAACGCGAACTCGACATCCCGCGGTCGGAGGCGCTCGGGGAGAACGCGTACGACGTCATCGGGACCGAGAACGCGGAGGAGACGCTCGCGGAGACGGTCGCGCGGACCGGTGAGACGATCCAGGAGGACGGGATCAGGGAGGTCCCGACGACCGACGCCATCTTCCAGACGTACGGCGTGCCGCTGTGTGGGCCGGACGGCGCGGTCGCCGGTGCGTTCGAAGTCGCCGCGGACGTGTCCGAACACGTCGAACAGCAACGCGAACTCGAACGGCTACAGCGGCAGGTCAGCGGGGACGTACAGGCGGCACTGGCCGACGTGGCCGACGGAATCGACGATACGGTCGAGATCACGGACGACGTGGAGGCGTTCGCCGAGGAACAGACCGAGCGCATGGAACAGGTCGCCGACGAGGTGTCCGAACAGTCGGCGACGGTCGAGGAGATCGCGGCCAGCACCGAGCAGGTCAGCCAGGCAGCCCAACGTGCCCGCTCCCGCGCCGAGGAGGGCGCCGACACGGCCGAACGGGCCATCGACAGCATGGACGCGGTCAGGGAGTCGGCCGACGGCGCCAGGGCGACGATCGACGATCTCACCGCGCAGGCCGACGAGATGCGGGAGATCATCGACGTGATCAACGACATCGCCGACCAGACGAACCTACTGGCGCTGAACGCCAGTATCGAGGCGGCGCGGGCGGGTGAAGCCGGCGAGGGCTTCGCCGTCGTCGCCGACGAGGTCAAGACCCTCGCCGGGGAGTCCCAGACCCGGGCGAGCGAGATCGAGGAGATGATAACCGAGGTCGTCGGTGCGACCGAGCGCACCGCCCGGGAACTCGACGAAACGACCGAGGAAATCGCCGGCGCCATCGACGCGGTCGGGGCGACCGTCGACGCACTCTCCGAGATCCGACGAGCGATCGACGAGACCGCGACCGGGGCGGCGGAAGTCGCCGACGCGACGGACGACCACGCATCGAGCACCGAGGAGGTCGCGGCGACCGTCGACCAAGCCGTCGACGAACTGGCGACACTCGAAGAGCGACTCGTCGAGGTGAGCGATATCACGGCCCAGCAGTACCGGCAAGTCGAGACGACGGAGGAGACGGTGACGCGGTTAGTCGGGGACGGCGAGGGATCGGCATAACCGGATCCCGGCTCCGACGCCGCGTATCGACCGCCGGACGGGAGCCGACCGTCCGGATCCCGTGGACGGTAGATTAAACACCGGACGCGTCATTCTCGAGGTATGTCGGATCCGGGGCACGTGCTGTACGTCGAGGGGGAGACACGGGCGGGAATGGCCGACGTCCTCTCGAACGCGACCGATCGCGTCGAAGTGCGCGCGGCGTCGAGGGTCGAGGAGGCGCTCGATCTGCTCTCGGCGTGGCCGGCCGACTGTGTCGTCTCGGCCGCCCGTCTCCCGGACGCCCGCTGGCTCGACCTCCTCGAGCGGGTTCGGACGGCCGACGGCGACCGGGCGTTCGTCCTCCATCCAGCCGAGGGGTCTGAGACGCTCGCGAGCGAGGCGATCGGTGCCGGCGTCACCGACTACGTCGCGGATGGCACGTCGATCGACGCCCTCGCGGAGCGCGTACACGCCGCGATAGACGGGACGAACGCGACGTCGCGGGACCGAGGACCGGAGCGTGTCGTCGACCTGGTCCGGTCGATCCAGTCGAAACTCGTTCGGGCACGGACGACCGAGGCGGTCGATCGGGGGGTCTGTGAGGCCCTCGTCGACGCGGACCCGTACGTGTTCGCCTGGATCGGCGACCACGACGGGACGGCCGACGAGGTGGTGCCCCGGGCCTCGGCGGGCGTCGAGATGGGGTATCTCGACGCGATAGAGATCACGGCCGACGGCAGCGAACTCGCCGAGGGGCCAACGGGACGAGCGGTCCGGACGCGGGAACTCCAGGTCGCCCAGAACATCCCGGAAGAGCCGGGATACGAACCGTGGCGGGCGGACGCGACGGAGCGGCGGTACCGCTCCAGCGCCGCGATCCCCCTGGTCCACGAGGGAACGCTGTACGGCGTGTTGAACGTCTACGCCGATCGGACCCGCGCGTTCGACGACGCGGAGACTGCGCTGTTGGGTGATCTGGGCGAAACCATCGCCCAGGCCTTCCACCGCATCCGGCTCCGTGAGCGGTACGAGGCCCAGTACCGGGACCTGTTCGAGGACGCACCGGTGATGATCGCCCTGACGGAGGACACCGCGACCGGACCGGTCGTCGAGGACTGCAACCGGCGGTTCGCCGACAAGGTCGAACGGTCGCGCGACGAACTCCGTGGCCGGCCGCTGGCCGACGTGTACACCGACGAGGCGACGAAACGCCTCGAACAGGGCGGCTACGAGCGTGCGCTCGCCGGCGAGTTCGTCACCGCCGAGCGGACGCTTTGCACGCGGTCCGGCGAGCGACTGGAGACGCTGTTGCAGGCGACGCCGCGGCGGAACACCGAGGGCGACATCGTCGGCACGCACGCGCTCTACGTCGACATGACGGAGCGAAAGCGGGCGCGGGAGGTGATCGACCAGGCCGAGGCGATGGAGGCGTCGATGGACGGCATGGCGATCCTCGACGGCGACGAGTACGTCTACGCCAACCGGGCCCACGCGGATGTCTACGGGTACGACGACCCCGCGGCGATCGTCGGAAATTCTTGGCGAACCCACTACGACGAGGCGGAGATCGACCGGTTCGAGTCGACGATCCTCCCGTCGCTGGCGGAGGGCGAGGAGTGGCGCGGCGAGGCCACGGGCGTGCGCGCCGACGGCAGTCGCTTTCCGCAGAAACTCTCCCTGAGTCCGCTGTCGGACGGGCGGTATATCTGCGTGGTCCGCGACGTCACCGAGCGCCGCCGGTACGAGGAACGACTGGAGCGACAGCGGGACAACCTCGAGATCCTGAACCAGGTGGTTCGACACGACATCCGCAACGACCTGCAGGTGGTGCTCGGCTACGCGGAGTCGCTGCGGCGGTTCGTCGACGGTGACCGCTCGGATCACGTCGAGCGGGTCGTCAGGAGCGCACGCGACGCCGTCGAGATTACGGAGACGGCCGGCGACGTGGCCGAGGTGATGCTCACGGCCGACACGGAGACGGCGTCGATGGGCGTCAGGCGTCCGCTCATCGATCAGATCGAGGAGGTCAGGTCCGCCTACACGGACGCCGTGGTCACGACCGAGGGGTCGATTCCCGACGCGACCGTCAGCGGCGACGAAATGCTCGGCTCGGTGTTCCGGAACCTGCTCACGAACGCCATCGAACACAACGACGCCGCGGTCCGCGAGGTGACGGTCGACGCGCGTCGATCCGACGGCCGGATCGTCGTTCGGATCGCCGACAACGGCCCGGGCATCCCGGACGACCGGAAAGAGGCCATCTTCGAGGAGGGCGAGACGGGGCTCGACAGCGAGGGTACCGGTCTCGGCCTGTACCTAGTCGAGACGCTCGTCGAGCGCTACGGCGGCGCCATCCGGGTCGCGGACAACGAGCCGACGGGCGCCGTCTTCGCCGTCGAGTTACCGATCGTCGAGTGATACCGGCTGCAGGGGTTTTTTCGGCGTCCGGACCGCAGCGACGCGGGTGCGACGCCGTCGACTGCTCGTCGGACTGCTCGGAGCCCTCGCGGGAGCGGGCTGTACCGGCGGGCGGGGCGACCGGATCACCGCGCTGGCGGTCAACCGCGACGACGTCGCCCACCGAGTGACCGTCCGCGTCGTCCGCGGGGACCGGACGGTCGTGGAGAACGCGGTGACGGTGGCGGCCGGCGCGGCGTCCGAGGTGGGCGAAACGCCGTGGCGGCGCGGCCGCTATCGGGTGACCGCCGACGTCGACGGCGAGGCCCGGATCGACCGGTCGTTTCGGGCCACCGAGCCGTTCAACCAACTGGATGTCGTGATCGACGCCGACGGGTCGGCGACGCTGAACCGCGGGCTGGCCGCCTAGCGGTCCGGCGCCCGCTCGCCGGCCGGAATCGTCGTCTCCAGCCAGTTCTCCTCGGGCGGGAGCGGACAGGAGAACGCGTCGCTGAACGCACAGAACGGGGTGTACGCCAGGTTGAAATCGAGGGGAACCCGGTCGCCGTCGCTCACCGTCCCCTCGGGGCTGAGCTCCATGTACCGGCCGCCGTGGTAGGTCTGCTGACCGGTCGTCTTGTCGCGGAAGGGGACGAACAGATCGTCGCGGTCGGCTCCCTCCTGTCGGTAGGCGTGCAGCGATCGGGTGTCGCCGGCGAGGTCGAAGGTCAGGGTGGCGACCCGGAGGTAGCGCACGGTACGGTCGTCGCTCGTCTCCATCTCGACCGGTTCGGGGTCGTCGTGGACGGTCACGGTCGCCTCCACGCGGTAGTCGGGGTCGGGGTCGAAGTAGTCGAGACCGTCGAAATCGTCGCGGCGCTCCGGGGGGAGCGGCGACGCGCGGGCCTCGGCGAAGGCGCGGTCCTTCTCGGCGCGGTTCTCGCGCAGGCGCTCGGCGTAGTCGTCGTCGGTCATACCGTCCGTTCCGGGCCGACGGGTTTCATCCTGTTTATCGTAAGTCGTTACCGGTGGTTCGCCAAGACTCCGGCGAACCACCGGTACACAGTTACAATAGCCCGGCGGCCCACGTCCGGTGACGCCGACACAACCCGGTATCACGCGGGTCAGGGAACGCATATATCCGTGGCGGGCCTACCCTCGGGCCATGCGAAGCCACCGACGCGACCGAGCGGACGGGCGGGGGGACGCGACGTGAGCGAACCGCACGGAAGCCAGCCGCTCGTGACGGGGGGGACGCCGCTCTCGGAGGCGTCCGCGGCGGCCGTCCTCGTCCACGGCCGAGGGGCGACCGCCAGGAGCATCCTCCGGATGGGCGAGGAGTTCGGCGTCGAGGGCGTGGCCTACCTCGCCCCGCAGGCCGCCGGCAACACCTGGTATCCGAACCCCTTCACCGCCCCCGTCGAGTCGAACGAACCCGGGCGGTCGTCCGGGCTGGACGCCGTCGGCGACGCCGTGAGCGAGGCGAACGATGCCGGCATCCCGACCGAGCGCGTCCTCCTTCTGGGCTTCTCGCAGGGGGCCTGTCTCGCCAGCGAGTTCGTCGCCCGAAACCCGCGACGGTACGGCGGGGTGGCGGCGCTCAGCGGCGGCCTCATCGGCGAGCGGATCGACCCCGTGGACTACGAGGGCGACCTGGCCGACACGCCGGTCTTTGTCGGCTGTAGCGACGTCGACCCGCACATCCCCGCTGAGCGGGTCCGCGAGTCGGCGACGACCTTCGAGCGCCTGAACGGCGACGTGACCACGCGGCTCTACGAGGGGATGGGTCACACGGTCAACGCCGACGAGCGCGACCACGTGGTGTCGATGCTCTCGGCGCTCGTGGCCTGATCGGCGGTCAGGTCGCCGACTCGTTCGTCCGCAGGTTCTCGTCGAGGAACGTCAGGGTCTTCCCCCAGGCGTCGCGGGTGTCGTTCGGGTGGAAGCTCTCGCCGCTCGGGTTGGCGAAGGCGTGGCCCGCACCCTCGTAGACGTAGATTTCGCGCTCGACGCCGACTTCGCCGAGCGTCCGGTCGAACTCGCGGACGTTCTCGATGCCGACCACCTGGTCCTCGGAGCCGAAGACCCCGAGGACGGGGCCGTCGACGCGTTGGAGGGTGGACTCGTTCGTCGCCAGCGTCCCGTAGTAGATCACCGTCGCGTTCAGGTCGGCGTCGCTCAGGCTCAACTGGAGGCTCTGGCCGCCGCCGAAACACCAGCCGAGGCTGGCGACCCGGTCGGTGGTGTCGGACCGCTCGCGCAGCCCCGACACCGCACGGCTCATCTTCGAGACGGCGACGTCGGGGTTCTCGCGCACCTGGCCGGACAGCCGCGCCGCCTCGGAGGAGTTGGCCGCCACCTCGCCGTCGTAGAGGTCGACCGCGAAGACGACGTAGCCGTGGCCGGCGAGGATGTCGGCCATGTGTTCGATGTTCTCGTTGAGTCCCCACCACTCGTGGATCATGACGACGGCGGGGTACTCGCCGTCGTCGGCCGGCCGGGCGAGGTAGCCGGGCGTGCCGTCGACCGTCGTCCGCTCGGAGGTGATCGCCGAGAGGTTCTCGGCGTCGAAGATGTCGGCGTTGCCGCCGGACGTGACGGCCTGACAGGTGCCGTTCTTCTCGATGGCTCCGGGCTGACAGCCCGTATGCGGGGTCTGGGTGTAGGTCGCTTCGGCCTCGGTTTCGGTCGGCGCCGCCGTCGGCGTCGACGACGGGCGGTCGGTCGGGGTCGACGTTTCGGTCGGTGTCCCGTCGCCGGGGAGCACTCCCGAACAGCCGCTCAGGAGCACCAGCGCGGCGACGAGGATCGGGGCGGTCCGGGGAGTTGACATTTCGTCCGGGGAACGGAACGGATCGGCAAAACCGTGTCGCCGACGTGGAGTCACTGCCAGGTCGTGTAGAACAGGACGGCGATGCCGACGGATTCCAACACCTGAAGGACCATCATGACCTCGACCGCCAGGGGCGGCATCGCCGGGGCATTGAAGTAGAAGTACAGCGCCACGACGTTCTCGGCGAGGAGGAGGGATCCGAACAGGATGAGCCCCCGGAGGATCGACCCCGGAACCTCGCGGTAGTTGCGGATCCAGACGGTCAGCAGGCCGAGCAACAGGACGATATTGACCCCGGCGGCGACCCGCGCCACGTCGACCATCAGGCTCATCGCTCTCCCCCGTCGGTCGACGCTCCCGCTCGTGTGGTGGCTCGGTCACGGATCATTCTCGGAGTTTGGTGAGTATTTCCTCGACGGTGTCCCAGTGGGTTCGGGTGCGGTCGCTCGGCAGATAGACCGTCCCGTAGCTCTCGTCGCCGCTGGTGACGATGTCGTGTTCCTCCAGGACGTCGAGGTGGTGTCTGACGGTGTTGTACGCGAGGTCGAGGTCCTCGGCGAGGCGGTTGGCGTTCCGGGGACGCTCGTCGAGGGCACGGAGGATGCGCGCGCGGTTGGGACCGCCCCGCGTCGCGGCGAGAACCTGCCAGAGCACCACCTCCATACACACGGGCGTTCAAAGGGGAGTCACAAATAACACGCCGGTCCGGGACGGCACCGCGGGGCGGATCGAACGTCGCGAGTGCGGGACCGAGGCCGAGACCGGAACGGGAAGATCCGACGCGGGCCCGCCCGCGGCCGGGGCTCGCGACGGGAAGCGTGGTCGGTTCGGCCTGGGGGCGTGGCATACGACGACTAACTCTGACGACCGGGCTTAGTGATTGTGCAAACTCGGACGCAAATCCGACCGGATTCGGGATCGATCCGATTTCGCCGACCGGCGACGACATCCGGCGATTGGAGCCGGATTTTGGCGAGATTCTAGTCCCAGTCACGAAAGTAGTTATTCATCTGTCAGACCACCCCACGACCGGACGATGACGAACCCTTCGGACACGACACGACGACACGTACTCCTCGGACTCGGGACCGTCGCGACGACCGCCCTCGCCGGCTGTGGCGGGAACGGCGGGGACGCGACCGCGACACCGACCGAAACCGAGACCGAAACCGAAACCGCGACACCGACCGAAACCGCGACGCCGACGGAGACCGAGACCGAAACCGAGACCGAAACCGAGACGGCGAACCTCCGGGTCGCTCACCTCTCGCCCGACGCGCCCGACGTGGACGTCTACGCCGACGGGAGCGCCGTCCTCGAGGGTGTGAGCTTCGGCACGGTCAGCGACTACCTCGAAGTTCCGGCCGGCGACAGGCAGTTGCGGATCACCCCCGCCGGCGACGGGGGAACGACCGTCTTCGAGGGCGCCGTCCCGGTCGAGGCCGACGCCGACTACACGGTCGCGGCGGCGGGCGAGGTCGGCGACATGGCCGACCAGCCCTTCGAGCCGCTCGTCCTGGAGGACGACAACAGCACGCCCGCCGACGACACGGCGCGGGTGCGGCTGGTCCACGCCTCGCCCGACGCCCCCGCCGTCGACGTGACCCTGGCGTCGAACGGCGACGCGCTCTTCGACGGCGTCGCCTACGGCGAATCCGGCTACGTCGAGGTCCCCGCCGGCGAGTACACCCTCCAGATCCGGGGCGATACGGAGGCCAACGACGGCGACGTCGTCGCCGAGTTCACGATCGAAGTCGACGGCGGCGAGGTGTACACCGGCTTCGCGGCCGGCTACCTCTCGCCCGACGACGAGTCCGCCGACACGCCCTTCGACCTGTTGGTCGCCCGCGACACGCAGGGCGGGATGCTGGAAGTGACCCAGCCGTCGGACGGGACCGCGAACCTCCGGGTCGCTCACCTCTCGCCCAACGCCCCCAGGGTCGACGTCTACGCCGACGGGAGCGCCGTCCTCGAGGGCGTGAGCTTCGGCACGGTCAGCGACTACCTCGAAGTTCCGGCCGGCGACAGGCAGTTGCGGATCACCCCCGCCGGTGCCGACGGAACGACCGTCTTCGAGGGCGCGGTCACCGTCGAGGCCGACACCGACTACACGGTCGCGGCGGCCGGCGAGGTCGGTGGGACGGTCGATCGCCCCTTCGAACCGCTCGTCCTGACGGACGACAACGCCACACCGGCGGACGACATGGCTCGGATACGACTGGTCCACGCCTCGCCCGACGCCCCCGCCGTCGACGTGACCCTGGCGTCGAACGGCGACGCGCTCTTCGACGGCGTCGCCTACGGCGAGTCCGGCTACGTCGAGGTCCCCGCCGGCGAGTACACCCTCCAGGTGCGGGGCGACACCGAGAGCAACGACGGCGACGTCGTCGCCGAGTTCGACGTGAACCTCGGCGGCGGGACGGTCTCGACCGGCTTCGCGGCCGGCTACCTCTCGCCGGAGGACGACCCCGCCGAAACGCCGTTCGATCCGATCCTCGCCACCGACGCCGGCGGCTCGATGGACGGGAGCATGCGACGCGAGGCGCCGGCGGGGGCGGCCATCCGGCGCTAGCGGGGCCGTGCGGTCACTCGCCGGCGAGTGCCGCGACGACCGCGTAGGTTCCGAAGGTGGCGACGAGAAGGCCCGATAGCTGCGTGCCGGCGGTGGACAGGAAGCCGACGTCGTACAGCAGCGGCGCGAGCATGAACCAGCCGCCGAACAGGGTCGTGAGCACCGCGGGCGGGAGGCTCACGCGGCCCCGTGCCCGCAGGAGTTGGACGTTCCGAGCGGCGAAGACGACGCCGAGGACGCCGCTCGTGACCACGCTACCGGTGAAGGCCGGCGACGCGCCCGCGACGAGGGGCGTCGCCGCCGCCGCGACACAGCCGAGGACGCCGATCACCGTCGCCGCCGAGAGGAACCGCGAATCCACACCAGGCACGGGCGGACGTTCGACTCGACGGATATGAATGGTCGGTCTACCGCGTCGCCCGGAATTCGCCGTGTTTGACGCCGATTCCGAACGCGAGCAGTCCGAACACGAGCATCGAGGGGGCTACCATCATCAGCGTCGTCCGCAGGGCCATCATCCCGCCGGCGACGAGGCCGGCGACGCCGAGGACGACGATGGCGATGACGGTACCGAGCGCGACCGGGAGGCTGAACTCCATACGTCGAGGGAGTGGCCGGAGTCACATAATAGAGTCGGCGCGCCGGTCGTCCGGGGGGTGTTCCCGGCCGCCGTCCGACTCGATGGACAGCGGGTCGTCCCGCCACTCGATATCGAGGTGGTGTCGCGGGAGGTAGGGCGCCAGGTCGGCGGCCGACAACACGCCCCGGTACCCCTCGTCGTCCACGACGGGCAGGTGTTTGACACCGGCGGTCCGCATCCGTGTCGCCGCCTCGTCCACCGTCGTCTCCGGGGTGACCGTCGTCACCGGCGACGACATGATCGTCCGAACGGACGGGCGACCGTCCGTCTCGGCGACCATCGCCACCAGGTCGGAGGCGGTGACGACGCCGACGACGGATCCGTCGTCCAGGACGGGCAACACCGACACCTCGGGACGGCGGAGGTACTCGGCCGCCTCGGTGACTGGCATCGCGGGCGGGACGGTGGGCGGCGATCGAAGGTCGGCGGCGGAGAGTGTCGTCTCTATCATATCTATTATTGACAATATACCACAGAAACAAAAGTATTTCGCACGTTCGTTTTTCTAATGAGATTCAAAATATTCGTATATAGACTATTATCGCGGATATATTCAATTTTTCTTTCATCGACTGCTCGCGCGGACGTCCCGTCACGGCTCGGTCCGGCCGACGGACACGGCACCACGGACCCCACGGACCACGAACGTCGCGCGAGCGGTTCCGTCCGGGCCGCGGACGGACACGTCGACGGCGACGGCGACGAGGGCGGTGGTGTCCGCTCTGGTCTGTGTGATCACGCCGCCGTTGGCGACGCAGGCGCCGAAGGCGCGGTCCGGGCCGCGGGGACAGCGCACCCTCGCCCACCGTCGTGCCGCGCTCGCGTTGCGGGCTACGTCGACGGTTACCCCCTGGGCCGTCCCCGTGGACTCGACGGCCGCAGCCGTCGCGTCGACCCAGGTGACTGCGAGGTCGGCCGCCTTCCGGTGCTGGTCCGCCGCGGTGCCGTTCGACACCGCACCGGTGGCCTCGGCGACCGTCCGTTCGAGGGCACGCTTGCCGTCGACCAGCGTCGTCCCGACGCGGTCGTCGGACGGGGCGGCCGCGTCGCCGACGTAGCCCAGCTGGGCGTACGCGAGCAGCATCGGCACGAGGGCGGTGACGACGACGGCGGCTGCGAGCAAGACGAGTTGACCGCGGCGGCGACTCATCCGTACCACACCCTGACGGTGACCGGGCCGTGACGCGTCGGCACCGTCGTCGACCCGACGGTCGTTCGCGGCGGGCGCGGGTAGCCGACCGTCCCGTGTGGCGTGCTGATCCGGAAGGCCACGTCCGCGGGGAGCGCGCGGGCGGCCCGCTCCCGGGCGTCGGGACGGAGGCGGTCGAACGACGCCGAGGAGCGGGCGAGCGCGACGAGCCACGCGTCGCCGGTCCCGGGGGCAGGTTCCGAGCCCAAGAGGGTCGCCGTGTCGCGGGCCAAGGCGTCGAGTTGCGGTTCCGCCGAGGGCGCGGGAGCGACGCCGGCGGTGAACCCCGCGGCGACGCCGACGACGAGGACGACGCCGACGGCGGCCTCGACCACCGACAGCGAGAGCTGTCCCCTACGCATCGACGGTCACCGTGAGGACGCGGTCGTCGACGATTCGCGGGCGGTAGGTCACCGCGACCCGGCCGGTCGCGTTCGCCCCGGCGTCGACCCGGAGTGTCGTCGGTTCGTACCGGTCGAGGTGGACCGTCGCCGTGGTGTTCAGCCCGCTGCCGTCGTGGAGGACGACGCGGTCGTTCGCCCGGACGGACCGGAGAGTGGTGTTCGGCCCGGGGTCGAGGGTGACGGTGGCCCGGTCGACGCCGCCGGGGACGGTGACCGTCGACCGCCGGGAGAGATTGGCCCGGATCAGCCGCGGTTCCGCCCGCGAACGGACGACGACCGACCGGCGGACCGTCCACCCGCCGCCCGGCGCACCCCACTCGACGACGGTGCGGTCGTCTAGCGCGACCCGAACGTCACCCGCCCCGGCGGTGGGCGCCAGTTCGCGGAGCCGGCTCGCGTTCAGGGCTGCGACCCGCGAGGCGTTGAGCACGTTCGCCCGGGTCGTGACCGGCGAGTCGGCGGCGGTCAGTCGGTCGGCGGTGGCGGCCGCCGCGTGTCGCTCGATGGGTTCGCGGTCGGCGCCCGCGAGCGCGGCGTCGGCGAGGCTCACGCCGACGACGGTCGCCCCCGTCAGCAGGACGAGGGCGACGACGAGCGCGAAGAGGTTGGTCTGTCCCCTCACGCGAGGATCACCCGGAGGCGACTGCCGTCGCCGCGAATCCTGAGCGTCGCCCGCTCGTCGCTCGACCACGACCCCTCGACCGTGGCGACCCGCCGCGGCAGCGACAGCCGGAGACGCCCCGAGAGGGTCGGATCGGGATGGTCGAGGACGAGCGTGCGGTTCTCGACCCGCAGCCGGTAGACGGCGCCGTCGATGGCGGCCGGGAGGTCGACACGCCGGGACACCGCGGCGCCGCTACTCGGCGGTGGGACCGACGCCTCGATGCGCGCGGCGGTCGTCGCGAGGGTGCGGTCGCTCACCTCCGCAGCGGCCGCGGTCCGGTAGTCGGGGACGACCCCGCCGTGGAGGGTGGCCACCAGCGAGGCGACGTAGAGCAGGACCAACAGCGCCTCCAGCGTCTTGCCGACGACGGGGACGAGCCCGCGGTCGGTCACCGGCCCACCTCCAGGTTCAGGTCGTGGACGAACACGTACGCGTCACGGACGTCGGGGAAGCGCGCGACGACGCTTGGCACGCCGTCGTCGTCGAAGGATCGGCGCGTCGTGGTCGCCCCCAGTTCGGCGAAGTGACGCTCCCAGACCGCCGGAGTCCGGGTTTCGACGGCGATACCGATACCGCCGCCCGACAGCCGTCGTCGGTCGTGAGTGACGTTCGTCCGCAGCGTCACCGTCGTCGGGCCGTCGACCGCCACGGCGTCGGCGCCGAGACGGGAGAGGCCGACGAAGAGCGTCCGATCGC